>NZ_JAFMST010000009.1 GCF_017916275.1 Rubellimicrobium arenae | reverse complement strand
ATGATCACCCACACCATGCCGCTCGAAGAGATCAACCACGGCTTCGACCTCATGCGCCGCGGCGAAAGCGTCCGCGGCGTCGTGGTGTATTGATCTCTGCTCTCGGCCTCGCCGCCCTCCTGCTTGGCAGCCTGGCCTGGGAGCCGTCCGCTGCCCCCCCCCAGGCCGCATTGGTCCAGGGGGGTGACGGTCGCGCATCCCGACCCAGAGCCCCAAGGTGGTCCGGCGGTCCTCCGCGTCGATGGCGGCGGCTGGAAGGTGCAGGCTTCGTCGGTCGAGCTTTCAGCACGGCTGGTGGAGGCGGATCAGGGCGCCTTCGGCGTGGAAGTGCAACTGGCACCCCGGGCCGCGCTGGGGCTCCATGCGGTGACGACCTCGGGCCAGGGCGGCACGACCCAGATCCGGATCTGTGGGATGGTCGCCTCGCAGCCCATCATGTGGGATCCCATTGTCGACGGCCGCCTCATGATCCCGGGCGCCGCGACGCGCGCCGAGGCGGAAGCCTGGAGGGCCAGCCTCTCCGGAGAGCTGCCCTGCTCCGGGCAGGCCGGAGGCGCCCAGCCGTCCGGCCTTCATGATGTCGCGATCATGACGGGCGGTTGGGCGTCATCCGCCCACCGCCGCCGCGATCCCGCTCATCAGCGCCTCGGCCTCGGCGGCGTCATGTCCGATGGCCACAGCCGCAAAGCGACCGTCGATGGCGAGGCCCGACAGCATCAGCAGCACCACCCCGATCCCCGACTCCGGGTCGAACTGCAGCCCGGCCTCGCGCACCCGCCCGATGACTTGGGCCGGAGGCAGGCCGACCCAGGCCGGGTCCATGACGTTGTCGTTGCCCACATAGGCCCGCGTGCCGCCCGAATCGGCCTGCCAGCTTCCGGTCGCGGCGTCGTAGCGGCCGGGCACGAGGTTCCGGAGGCAGGCATAGGGATGGGTGGTGCCACCCTTCCGGAGATTGATCTCCAGCGCGACGACCTGCCAGCCGCCTTTGTTCTGCACTGCCGCGAAATCCAGCGCAAAGCGGCCGATCGCCCCGGCGCGGGCCAGCGCCTCGCCCACGCGGCGTCCATGCTCGGCCAGTTCGGGCGCATAGGCCGGATCGGCCGGGAAGCGGCAGCCGACATAGACCTGCCCGTCATCGCCGCCCAGGACCTGCTCATGGGTGGCCAGCACCTCAACGGTGCCGTCGGGCAGGAGGTCCACTTGCACGGACGGCGAGGTGAAGCGGTCGCCCGTGACCATCTCCTCGACGATGCCACCCTTGGCCATCTCCTCCCAGTAGGCCGGGCCGAAGGCCTCCAGCCGCTCGCGCAGCGTGCCCTCGTCGGGGCTGTCCGACAGGTCCACCACGCGATTGCCGTCCCCGGCGGCGCTGTCGTCATGCTTGACGATGACGCGGGCCAGCCCGGGGTCCTCGGCCTGCATGGCCTGGATCGCGTCCACCGCATCCTCGACGCCCTGCAGGTCCTCCCGGCCCGCGGGCAGCGGCACGCCCGCCCCGCGCATGAGCCGCCGCCCCGCCCCCTTGAACCCCAGCGACCATAGCGCGGGGTCCGAGCCGTTGACCGGCACGCCCAGTTCCAGCGCGAGCCGGGCCTCGGCCTCGGTGACGTTCCAGGGCTCGAGAAAGGCCGGACGGCCGCCGATCCGGTCGCGGATGGCGGCGATCAGGTCGGGGCGGTCGAGCAGCTTCTCGGCCACGCCTCGGGTCGAGGTATCGCCCAGGGCGACGACATGGAACCGCGCGCGGGCGTCGCCGCCCGGGGGCAGGAGGGATGCGCAGTAATCCAGCACCTCCTCCGAGGGCGCCAGCGTGCTGACATAGATGACCTCGGCGTTCGGGATGCGGTGAAGGAAGAAGAAGGAGGCCAGGTAGCGGTGCTCCAGCGCGGGCAGGCGGGGGCCGTAATGGGCCAGCACGGCCTCCCCCAGGCTCAGCGAGGGCAGGACCACCACCACATGCGGCCAGGTCTGCCCGGGCCGGTTCAGCGCCACCGCCCGGTTCAGCGACGCCTGCAGCGTATCGAAGCCCTGCAACGAACCCTCCGCTTGGGTGTTTCATGCCAAGGCTAGCGTGACCGCCCGTCCCGGCGAGGGGAGGTGCCCTTTCCCCCGCCGCCCGGTTGGGGCAGTGTCGCGCCCGACCCGAGGAGGCACACATGCCCGAACACGACCGTCCGCTCCTTGCCGTGCTGATCGACGCGGACAACACCTCGCCCCGTTACGCCGGCGCCATCTTCGAGGAGATCGCGGCCATCGGGGAGGCCAGCGTCCGCCGCTGCTACGGCGACTTCTCCTCGCAGCAGATGGCGGGGTGGAACAAGGTCCAGGCCGAGCATGGGCTCGTGCCGCTCCATTCGCCGGCCTACACGGTCGGCAAGAACTCCTCGGACATCTCCCTCGTCATCGACGCGATGGACCTGATGCACACGGGGCGCTTCGACGGCTTCGTGCTGGTGTCGTCCGACAGCGACTTCACGCGGCTGGCCTCCCGCATCCGGGAGCAGGGGCTCGATGTCTATGGCATCGGCCAGCAGAAGACGCCCGAGGCCTTCCGGCGCGTCTGCAAGCGGTTCATCTTCATCGAGAACCTGGGCGGCAGCTCGCCCAAGCCCACGCCTCCCGGCGAGAAGCCCGCCCCTGCGGAGGTGGCGCCTCCGCCGCCGGCTGCACCGCCCAAGGCTCCGCTGACCGAGGCGCGGGACATCATCCTGCGGGCCATGGACGCCATCGACCAAGAGGAGGAGTGGTACGCCTTGGGCCCCCTGGGCCAGTACATCACGGCAGCCAATCCGGACTTCGACACCCGGACCTACGGGCGCAAGAAGCTGTCGGACCTCGTGCAGGACCTCAAGATCTTCGAAACGAAGCGCGGGGCAGCGAACCAGCTCCTGATCCGGCGGCTCGACTGAGGGGTTGCCAGTTCTTAGAATGGTTCTAAGAATTCGCCCATGCTGAGCCGCTTCTCCTCCCGCCGCCATTTCGACGACCTGTCCGAGCAGGAAATCCTCGCTCTCGCCATCTCGTCCGAGGAGGACGACGCCCGCATCTACCGGATGTTCGCGGCCAAGCTGCGCGAGGAGTTCCCCGCCTCCGCCGCCGTCTTCGATGGCATGGCCGAGGAGGAGGACGGTCACCGCTCCCGCCTGATCGAGATGTTCCGGTCCCGCTTCGGCGAGGTGATCCCCCTGATCCGGAGGGAGCACGTCGCGGGCTACTACGCGCGGCAGCCCGTCTGGCTGGAGCCCGACCTGGGCCTCGACCGCATCCGGGCCGTGGCGCACCAGATGGAGGAGGCCGCGGGCAAGTTCTACCTTGCCGCCGCGCAGCGGACGACCGACGCGCGGACCCGCGACCTCCTGGGCGCGCTCGCGCAGGCCGAGGCCGGGCACGAGAAGCGGGCCGATGCGCTGGAAGCGCAGCACCTGACCGACGACGTGCGCGAGGCCGAGGACGCGGGCGCGCGGCGGCAGTTCATCCTGACCTGGGTGCAGCCGGGCCTTGCAGGCCTCATGGACGGGTCGGTGTCCACGCTGGCGCCGATCTTCGCCACCGCCTTCGCCACCGAGAACACGATGACCACCTTCCAGGTCGGCCTCGCGGCCTCGGTCGGCGCGGGCATCTCCATGGGCTTCACCGAGGCCGCGCACGATGACGGCGTGATCTCGGGGCGCGGCTCGCCATGGAAGCGGGGGCTGGCGTCCGGCGTGATGACGGCGCTGGGGGGCCTGGGGCACGCGCTCCCGTACCTGATCCCGCATTTCTGGACCGCGACGACCGTCGCCATGATCGTCGTCTTCGTGGAGCTTTGGGCCATCGCATGGATCCAGAACCGCTTCATGGAAACCCCCTTCCTGCGGGCGACCTTCCAGGTGGTGCTGGGCGGCGCGCTCGTCTTCGCGGCGGGCGCCCTGATCGGGGGCGGCTGATGGCGGCGCTGTTCATTGATGCCGATGCCTGCCCGGTAAAGGCCGAGGCCTTGCGCGTGGGCCTGCGCCACGGCGCCCGGGTGGTGATGGTGTCAAACGGCGGCATCCGCCCCTCGGCCTATCCGGGGGCCGAGGTGGTCGTGGTCTCCGAAGGCGCCGATGTTGCCGACATGTGGATCGCGGAGCGGGTGCAGCCCGGCGACGTGACCGTCACCTCGGACCTTCCGCTGGCCGCCCGTGTGATCGAGGCCGGGGGCACGGTGGTCAAGCCCAACGGCGAAGCGCTGACGGCGCGCAACATCGGCCCCGCGCTCGCCGCCCGCGATCTTGCCGCCGACCTTCGCGCGGCGGACCCGTTCCGGCAGGGTGGAGGGCGGGCCTTCTCGAACGCCGACCGGAGCCGATTCCTCGACGCCCTGGACCGGGCACTGCGGAGCCGTTGACGCTGGGGGAAGGCGCGGAGCCGCAGGCCCGTGTCGGTGACGGAACAGACCGAAGCGGTTGGGCGGCCCAAGGGTCGCGCCCATGTCCAGCCAGCGCACGGCCCTTTGGGGCCTCCTCTTCGCCCTTGGGGGCAGCCTTGTCCTGTCGGTGAACGACATGGCGGTGAAGGCGCTTTCCGACGGGTATCCGCTCCATGAGGTCGTGCTGACCCGGTCCATCATCGGGATCGGGGTCGTGCTGGCGCTGCTGGCCTATGCGCATGGCCCTCGGTCTGTCTGGACCGGCATCCGCACGCGCCGCCCCGGGCTCCATGCCCTGCGGGTCCTTTGCGTCCTGAGCAGCAACATCTTCTACTTCCTCGGACTGGCGGCGCTGCCCCTGGCCGACGGCGTGGCCATCTTCTTCGTCGCGCCCCTGATCCTCACCGCCCTATCCGTCCCGCTCCTCGGGGAACGGGTCGGCCCACGCCGCTGGGCGGCGGTCGGCGCCGGCCTCCTGGGGGTGATCGTGATGATGCGGCCCGGGGCCGGGGCGATCCAGCCCGCGGCGCTGCTCGTGCTCGGGTCGGCCCTGGCCTATGCCCTGATGCACATCCAGACGCGGCGCATGGCCGCCACCGAGGGGGCGCTCGCCATGAGCTTCTGGACGCAGGTGGGCTTCATCGCCCTGTCCTGCCTCATGGGCCTCACGGTCGGGGACGGCCACCTGGGCGGGAGCGGCAACGCCTCGCTCGCGTTCCTGCTGCGGGGCTGGACCTGGCCTGCGCTGGCGGACTGGCCGCTGTTCCTGGCCACGGGGCTTGCCGTGTCGACCGGCGGGATCATGATCGCCCAGGCGTACCGGCTGTGCGAGGCGGGGCTGGTCGCCCCCTTCGAATACGTGGGCATCCCCATGGCGGTGCTCTGGGGCGTGCTGATCTTCGGGCAATGGCCGGACGCGACCGCCTGGACGGGGATTGCGCTCATCATGGGGGCGGGGCTCTATGTGCTCTGGCGCGAGATGCGCCTGGGCCGCGCCATCGCGGCCGAGCCCTCGGGCGGAGCAATGGAGGAAAGCCGGTGACGGTTCAGGCGGTCGTGTTCGACATCGGCAACGTGCTGATCGAGTGGAATCCCGAACGGTTCTATGACCGCGTGGTGGGCGAGCCGCGCCGCCGTGCCCTGTTCGAGGCCGTGGCGCTTCATGCCATGAACGAGCGGGTGGACCTGGGCTCGGTCTGGGAGGACGAAGTGTCCGCGCTGGCCCGCGAGCATCCCGAATGGGCCGGGGAGATCAACCACTGGCATCACCGCTGGATCGAGATGGCGAGCCCCGAGATCCCGCAGTCCGTCCGCCTGCTGCGCGCGCTCCGGGCCAAGGGCGTCCCTGTCTTCGCGCTGAGCAATTTCGGGCGCGAGACCTTTGCCGAGGCCCTGCGCCATTACCCGTTCCTGACCGAGTTCGATCGGGCCTTCGTGTCGGGCCACCTGCGGCAAGCCAAGCCCGAGCCCGCCATCTATGAGACCCTCGAGCGGGAGACCGGGGTCGCGCCCGCCGCGCTCCTGTTCACGGACGACCGGGCCGACAACATCGCCACCGCCGCCGGCCGCGGCTGGGGCACCCATCTGTTCGACGGCCCCCAGGCCTTTGCCGAACGCCTTGTGGCCGAGGGCCTGCTGACCGCCGCCGAAGCGGCATGAGCGTCGACCTGATCTCCTTCGTGGAGGGCGAGGCCGCGCTGGACTGGATGGGCGTGACGCGGGCCATCGCCGAGGGGCATCGGCGGGGCCGCCCGGTCCTGGAGGACGTGATCCTGCGGCGCGGGGCGGACACGCTGCTCAACCGGTCGGCCTGGATCGACGGGCTGGGGATCGCCGTCAAGGTGGCCACCGTGTTCCCGGGCAATGCCACGGCCGGCCGGCCCACCATCGACGGAGCGGTCAACCTCATGTCCGACGAGGACGGCACGCTCGAGGCCGTCCTCGACTTCGCGCTCGTGACCAAGTGGAAGACGGCGGGCGACTCGCTCCTTGGGGCGCTGAGGCTGGCGCGTCCGGAGTCGCGGAACATCCTGATCGTCGGGGCCGGAACCGTGGGGGGCACGCTGGTCGACGCCTACCGGGCCGGATTTCCGGAGGCGCGCGTCACCGTCTGGAACCGCAGCCCCGCCAAGGCCGAAGCGCTGGCCGCCGTGCGTCCGGGCCTCAGCGTCGCCACGGATCTTTCGGCGGCTGTGCGCGAGGCCGACATCATCGCCAGCGCCACGATGTCCACCGCGCCGGTCCTGCGCGGCGACTGGCTGCGGCCGGGCCAGCACCTTGACCTGATCGGCGCCTATCGGCCCGACATGCGCGAAGCCGACGACGCGGCGCTGGGCCGCGCGCGGCTCTTCTGCGACTCGCGCAGGACGGCGGGGGAGACGGGAGAGTTCCTGATTCCCACCGCCGCCGGCGTCATCGGGCCAAACAGCATCGTCGCCGACCTTTATGAGGCCGACGCGATGCGCCGTGGTTCGGATGACGAGATCACGCTGTTCAAGAACGCCGGCGGGGCCCACCTCGACCTGATGGTAAGCCGCCACATCCTGAACGCTTGGCGGGCCGCCCGCGCCTGAGCCCTATTCGGCCGGGACTGCCGCCACGGGGCGCGCGACCTCTCGGATCGGCAGGTGAACGACCGCGCTGAAGGCGCCCACGCCGACGCCGATCCACCAGACCGCGTCGTAGCTGCCGAAGGCGTCATACAGCCGCCCACCCAGCCAGACGCCGACGAAGGCGCCGATCTGGTGGCTCAGGAACACGATGCCGTAAAGCGTGCCCATGTAGCGCAGGCCATACAGGTGCGCGACGAGGCCCGAGGTCAGCGGCACGGTGGCGAGCCACAGCGACCCCATCACCGCCGAGAACACCAGCACCGTGGTCGGCGTCATCGGCGTCAGGATGAACCAGGCCGCCGCGAGGGTGCGCCCGGTATAGACCCCGGCCAGCAGGTACTTCTTGGTGTAGCGCTTGCCGAGCCAGCCCGCGACCAGCGTCCCCGCGATGTTGCCCAGCCCGATGATCGAGATGGCGACCGCCCCCAGCGCGCTCGTCGTGGTGATCCCGAGGCTGGCCAGCAGGCCTCCGGCCATGATCGGGCCGCAGCTTTCGGCGATGAAGGCCGGAAAATGCGCGGTGATGAAGGCGAGCTGGTAGCCGCAGGAGAAGAAGCCCAGGAAGATGAGCGCAAAGCTCGGGTCGCGCAGCGCGCCCAGCACGGCGGCGCCCATGCTGTCCTGCAACTCGGCCCGGGAGGCCGGGGCGGGCGTCCGCATCCAGGGCAGCACCACCAGCACGGCCAGGATGATCGCCGCGAACACCAGGAACACGCCCTGCCAGGGCATCAGCGCCAGAAGCCCCTCGGCCAGCGGCGGCCCCAGCACCTGCCCGGCGGACCCGGCAGCGGTGACGATGGCCAGCGACATGGAGCGGTTCTCGGTCGAGGACGCCCGGCCCACGACGGCCAGCACGACGCCGAAGCCGGTCCCGGCGATGCCCAGGCCCACCAGCACCTCGTAGATCTGGTGCTGGATCGGCAGCGTCGCGCCCGCCGACAGCACGAGGCCCGCCGCATAGACCAGCGCCCCGATGATGATCGCCTTGCGGTCGCCGATCTTCTCGGCCACCGCGCCGAAGAGCGGCTGCCCGAAGCCCCAGGCCAGGTTCTGGATCGCGATGGCGAGCGAGAACTCGGCCCGCGGCCACCCGAACTCCTCCGCGATGGGGAGCTGGAAGACCCCGAAGGCGGAGCGGAGCGCGAAGCTCACCAGGGTGACGAGGCATCCGGCAATGAGAACGGGCGTGAGAAGGGACGAACGCTGGGTCATGTGAATCCCTGGGCGCGCCGGGGCTGCCCTGTCAATCACCGATCTCGTGCGGCGGGCCATCACGGTTCGCGATCCCCCGCCCTTGCCTTTCCATGTCCGCCGCCCAACTGTGCGCCCGACCGGGGCGAGGACCGGGGGCGCGTGCCTCCCGCGAACCGCCCCCTGGCGCAAGAGCAGTGGAAAGGCGGGGGCTCATGACGGAAAGGCCCGACTGGATCGCGGTCGACTGGGGCACATCGAACGTCCGGGCCTGGGCCATGACGGCCGAAGGCGCCGTGCGGGCCGAGGCGACCTCGGACAAGGGCATGGGCAAGCTTTCGCCCCCGGACTACGAGCCCGCGCTTCTGGACATGATCGGCGGCTGGCTGGACCGCGGCCCGACCCGTGTCGTGGCCTGCGGCATGGTGGGGGCCAGGCAGGGCTGGGTCGAGGCGCCCTACGCCCGCGTCCCCGGCCACCCGCTGCCTGCCGGGCTGACCCTCGCCCCGACCACCACGCCCGGCCTGTCCTTCGGCATCATCCCCGGCCTCGCCCAGTCCGATCCCGCCGACGTCATGCGCGGCGAGGAAACCAAGGTCGCGGGCTTCCTTGCCCTCAATCCCGGCTGGGACGGCACGCTGCTGCTGCCCGGCACGCATCCCAAGTGGATCAGCGTCAGCGCGGGCGAGATCGTGGCCTTTCGCACCTCGCTCACGGGGGAGGTCTTCGCGGCCCTGTCGGGCCACACGGTCCTGCGCCACAGCGTCACCAGCGACGACTGGGATCAGGCGGCGTTCCTGTCCGGCGTGGCCGAAGGGCTTGCCCGGCCCGAGGCGCTGATGAACCGCCTGTTCGCCCTCCGCGCCGAGTCGCTGCTCAGCGGCCTCCAGCCACCCGCTGCCAAAGCTCGGCTGTCGGGGCTGCTGATCGGGACGGATCTGGCCGGCGCGCGGGGCTGGTGGCTGGGGGCCCGCGTCGCGCTGATGGGCGCGGGAGAGCTCATGGACACCTGGCGCGCTGCGCTGCAAGCCCAGGGCGTCGCGCCCGAGGAGGCCGACGCCACGCAGGCCACGCTCGCGGGCCTCACCGAAGCCTGGAGGAGAAGCCAATGAGCCGTCCCATCATCGCCATCCTGCGCGGGATCACCCCGCCCGAGGCCGTCCCCGTCGGCGAGGCCCTCGTGGAGGCCGGGATCACCACCATCGAGGTGCCGCTGAACTCGCCCGAGCCCTTCGTGTCGATCGGGAACATGGTCCGGGTGCTGGGCGACCGCGCCACCGTCGGGGCCGGGACGGTGCTGACCACCGAGGACGTGGGCTTCGTGCGCGAGGTCGGCGGCCAGATCATCGTGTCGCCCAACTGCGACCCGGAGGTCATCCGCGCCACCCGCGCCGCCGGGATGGAAAGCTGGCCGGGCGTGATGACGCCCACCGAATGCTTCGCCGCGCTCAAGGCCGGGGCCACGGGCCTGAAGATCTTCCCGGGCAGCCTGCTCGGCCCCGAGGGGCTCAGGGCGATCCGGGCGGTGCTGCCCAAGGGGACGCTGGTCTATGGCGTCGGCGGGGCCAGCGCCGACAACTTCGCGGCCTGGATCAAGGCCAGCGCCGACGGCTTCGGCATCGGCACCGCGCTCTACACCCCCGGCCTGTCGGCGGCCGAGGTGGGCGAGAGGGCGCGCAGGATCGTTGCGGCCTTCGACGCCGCCAGGGAGGGAGCATGACGACGGCACGGGTTCACGACCAGACGGTCTGCCTTCTGGGCGAGGGGGCGCTCTGGCACCCCGAGCGGCAGGAGCTGCTTTGGTTCGACATCCTGGGGCGGACGCTCTTCGTGGGCGACCGGCGCCACCGCCTGACCGAACTCAGCTCCGCCGCGGGCTGGATCGACCGCGACACGGTGCTGATGGCGCAGAAGGGGGCGCTCGTCCGCTTCGACCTGGCCCGCGGAACCGGCGAGACGATCGCGGGCTTGGAGGAGTCGAACCCCGCCGTCCGGTCCAACGACGGGCGCGCGGACCCCTGGGGCGGTTTCTGGATCAGCACCATGGGACTGAAGGCCGAGCCGGAGGCCGGCGCCATCTGGCGCTACTGGAAGGGCGAGGTCCGGCAGATCGTGCCCAAGGTGCAGATTCCGAATGCCATCTGCTTCGATCCCGAAGGCACTCATGTCGTCTACACCGACACGGAGACCCAGATCGTCTGGCGGCAGGCCCTGTCTGACGCGGATGGCTTCCCGACCGGCGAACGGGAGCAGGTCCTCGACCTGCGGGGGACGGACCTTTTCCCCGACGGAGCGGTCTTCGACGCCGATGGCCACCTGTGGATCGCGTTCTGGGGGGCGGGCAAGGTCATCGGATACGGCCGTGACGGCCAGCCCGTGGACGAGTTCTCCATCCCTGCCCGACAGAGCACCTGTCCCGCGTTCGGCGGCGAGGGGCTGTCCACGCTCTTCGTGACCTCGGCCGCGGCTGGCATCCCGCAGGAGGAGCTTGCCGTCACGCCCGAGACGGGCCGCACCTTTGCCGTGGAGACGGGATTCCGGGGCGTGCCCGAGCCGAAGGTCGTGCTGTGATCCAGGCGCCTCGGGCTGCCTCCTCGGGGGCCGGGGCGGTGAAGCGTCCGATCCCGCCCGTCCCACCCTGTCGCGCGTTCCCCGCTGATCGCGGGCCTGCCGCCGGCCCGCCAGGGGCCGGCTGGCGTATCTAGGCCAGGAATCCCTGCACGGCCTGCCATTCGGACGGCGCGATCTCGTGCCCCCCGCCATGCCAGTGCAATGTGACCTGCGCCCCTTGGCTTTCCAGCCAGTCCGACAGGCGCATGGTCAGCTGCGGCGGGCAGATCGGGTCGCGCTGCCCGGCCGTGATCAGCACGCGACGCCCTTCCAGGCCCGACGCGTCCGGAGGCGTGAAGGGGATCAGCGGATGAAGGAGCACGGCCTCCGTGAACAGGTCGGGCCGCGCCGCCACCACCGAAGCGAGGATGTTCGCGCCGTTCGAATAGCCCAGGCCCACGACCCGGCTCGCGCCCGTCCGGGCGATCTCGGTGGCGACGAACCCGGCCATGTCCACCGTGCGCCGCTCCAGGTCCTCCATGTCGTAGACGCCCTCGCGCGTGCGGCGGAAGTAACGGAGCATCCCGTGCTCGTTCACCTCGCCCCGGGGCGACACGACATGCGCCCCGGGCAGAAGCTGCGGGCCGATCCCGTGGAACTGCTGCTCGTTCCCCCCGGTGCCATGGAAGGTCAGGAGGAGCGGAGCGCCGTGTCCGCCCTCCGTCCGCGCCGCGATCATGCCACGCCCTCGATGGGCTCGAGGTGGCGGACCAGCTGGTCGCGCAGATGCGCGTGCTGGCGGGGTAGCTTGAGGCTGGTGCCCAGCGTCTCGGCGGATTCGTCGCGCGTGAAGCCGGGCTCGTCGGTCGCCACCTCGAACAGGACGCCGCCAGGGCTGCGGAAGTAGATCGCCCAGAAATAGTCCCGGTCGATGGAGGGCGTCGCCTGGAACCCGGCCTGCGCCAGCTCGCGCCGGACCTCCGCCTGCGTGGCTCTGTCGGCGACGGAGAAGGCGACGTGGTGCACCGATCCGGCGCTCTGGACGGCGGGCCGGGCGGCCGGATCCTCATGGAGGTCCACGACCTGCGCCCCGTTGCCGGCGGCCAGTCGCATCCGCGTCACGCCGCCTTCGCGCCCGGCCTCCTCGTAGCCCATCAGCTCCAGCAGCTCGGCCGTGGACCGCGCCTCCCGCAGGGTGAGCGTGACGGAGTGGAAGCCGCGCACCGCGATGTCCTCGGCGACACCGTTCCCCGTCCAGGGCAGCCGCGCATCGCCCGGAGCCTCGACCAGGGCGAGGCTCTCTCCATCCGGTCCCTCCACCAGGAGGCGCTCCTCTCCGAGGAACGTCTCCCGGGTGGTGGGGCCCAGGGGGGCCAGGCGGTCCTCCCAGGCGCCCAGGCTTCCGACCGGCACGGCGAAGGCGGTCAGCGACGCCTCGCCGGTGCCACGGCGGCCCCGCGCCGCATTGGGGAATGGGAAGGAGGTCATGACCGACCCCGGCCGTCCCAGCTCGTCACCGAAATACAGGTGATACACGTCCGGAGCGTCGAAATTCACCGTGGTCTTGACCCGGCGCAGGCCCAGGGCCTGGGTGTAGAAGGCGTTGTTGGCCGATGCCCGCGACGCCAGCATGGTCACGTGGTGCAGGCCGTTGATCTTGTCCGTCATCGCATCCTCCGCGATTGCCCGGCGCAGACATGGCGCACGGGGCGAGGCAACCCAATTCCCTCCCCCCGAACGCGATCTGTGCGGGAATGCGAAGCTGCGCGCCTGGTTCCCTCGGCCGGATCGTCACCAGCCCGAGATGGCCTTCACCTCCAGGAACTCCTCGATGCCCCAGGTGCCGCCCTCGCGTGCGCGGCCCGAGGCCTTGGTGCCGCCGAAGGGCGCGCCCCGTCCGCGCGACACGCCGTTCATCTCCACCATGCCCGACTTGAGCTGCCGCGCGAGGCGGTGCCGCCGCGCCTCGTCCTGGGTCTGGACATAGTTGGTCAGGCCGTAATCGGTGTCGTTGGCGATCCGCAGCGCCTCCTCCTCGGTGTCGAAGGGCATCATCGCCAGGACGGGTCCGAAGACCTCGATCCTCTCGATGCTCATGCCAGGCTGCACGTCGGCAAAGACCGTGGGCCGGACGAAGAAGCCGCGGTTCAGGTGCTCGGGCCGCCCCGGGCCGCCCGCGACCAGACGCGCGCCCTCCTCGATCCCCTTCTGGATCAGGCCCTGCACGTGCTCCCATTGGCGGGCGTTCACGACGGGGCCGATGTGAGGCCCGCGCTCTGAGGCCGGCCCCACCCTGGTCGCCTCGGCCACCCCGCGGGCGATCTCGACGGCCTGCTCATAGAGCGGCCGCTCCACCAGCATCCGCGAGGGCGCGTTGCAGCTTTGGCCCGTATTGTCCATCACATCGCGCACGCCGCGTTCCACCGCCTTGGCGTCCGCGTCGGCGAAAACGAGGTTCGCGCCCTTGCCGCCCAATTCGAGCGTGACGCGCTTGAAGCTGTCGGCGGCCGCGACCGTGATGGCCCGCCCGGCGCGGGTCGAGCCCGTGAAGGAGATCATCTCCACGTCCGGATGCGTCGACAGCCGCGTTCCCGCGCCTGCGCCGTCGCCCTGGATCATGTTGAACACGCCCGGGGGCACGCCCGCCGCCTCCAGCATCTCGGCCACGACCACGGCGGACAGCGGCGCCTGCTCGGATGGCTTGAGCACCGAGGTGCAGCCCGCCAGCAGCGCCGGGATGACCTTGAGCGCGATCTGGTTCCCGGGCCAGTTCCACGGCGTGATGAGGCCGACGACGCCGATGGGCTCCTGCGAGATCCGCGTCCGCGGCGCCTGCGGCCCAAGCGGACGCAGCCATTCGATGCCGTCGAAGGCGGTCAGGAAGTTCTCCAGATGCCACGAGAAGGCGGGCGCCTGCTCGGACAGGGCGAAGTCGATGGGCGCGCCCATCTCGAGCGAGATCGCTTGGGCGAAGTCGCGCTCGCGCCGGCGGTACTGGGCCAGGATGCGCTCGACGACGGCCCTGCGCTCCTTGGGGTCGGTGGCGGACCAGCCGGGCAGGGCGGCCTTGGCGGCGGCCACTGCCGCGTCCACGTCCCTGGGGCCGGCCAGCATGATCGCGACCGCCTCCTCCTCGGTCGAGGGGTCGATGACGACGTGCTCGCGCCCATCCTGCGAATCGACCCAGGACCCATCGATGTAGAAGCGCTTCGTTTCGATCATTTCGTTCTCCCGGGCCCTGTGGCGCGTCTCTGGTGCGGTGACTATATTGACCCGGCCCGCGCCGGGCCAAGTCCGGGCGGCGACATGACTCTGGGGAGCCACGACATGGGCCTGCGCATCAACGACACCATCCCGAACCTGACGGTCGAAACCGATCAGGGCACGATCCACCTGCACGACTGGGTCGGCGACTCCTGGGCGGTGATCTTCAGCCATCCCAAGGATTTCACCCCGGTCTGCACCACCGAGTTCGGGGCCGTGGCCCGGCTCGATGACGAATGGAAGAAGCGTGGCGTGAAGGTGCTGGGCATCTCGGTCGACGGCGTGGAGGATCACGTCCGCTGGAAGGAAGACATCAGGATCGCCGGCAGCGCCGAGCCGACCTTCCCCATCGCGGCCGACAAGGACCTGCAGGTCTCCAAGGCCTTCGACATGCTCCCGGCCGAAGCCTACCTGCCGGACGGCCGCACCCCGAACGACACCGCGACGGTGCGTTCGGTGTTCATCATCGGGCCGGACAAGAAGCTGAAGCTGTCCATGACCTATCCGATGACGGTGGGGCGCAACTTCTCGGAGATCCTGCGCGCGGTCGATGCGCTGCAGGCCTCGGTGAAGAATGGGGTCGCGACCCCGGCCGACTGGAAGCCCGGCGACGACGTCATCATCCCGGTCGCCGTGTCGAACGACGACGCCAAGGCCAGGTTCGGCGACTTCGAGACGGTCCTGCCCTATCTGCGCAAGGCCAAGCTTCCGGCCTGACCCGTGGACGACGGGGGCGGTCGGGCGACCTGGTTCGCCCGGCCTGCAAGACCAGGACCTGCCGCACGGGGGCGTCATCAAGGTCGGGACACCCTGCGTCCGGCATCGCTGACGTCCTGTGGCCCTGGTCGGGACACCTTGGCTGAAGACCGGCCTGCGTCAGGCGCCCTGATCGACCTGGCGTCGCCGGGGCGCCGCACCTGCCGGTCGGGCTGCCCGGGGCGGGTGCCCACCATCCACGCGGTGACGGACCGCCGCGACCTTCAGGTGGCCGTGACCCAGGTTCCCACCGGAACCCGGTCGTAGAGATCGATCATGTGCTCGTTGATGAGCCGCACGCAGCCCGAGGAGAAGCTCTGCCCCATGGTCCAGGGCTGCGGGGTGCCATGGATGCGGAACAGCGTGTCGCGGCTGTCCTGGTAAAGGTAAAGGGCCCGCGCGCCGAGCGGGTTCATCGCGTGCCCGCCGGGCAGACCCTCCCGGTAGGGGCCATAGACGTGGGGCTCGTAGGCGATCATCTCGGCCGTGGGGCGCCACGAGGGCCATTCGGCCTTGCGGGCGATGTAGGCCTGCCCCATGAACTGCCGCCCGGCCGCGCCGACCGCGATCTTGTAGCGTCGCGCCATCCCGTCCCCGAGCGTGAGGTAAAGCCAGGTGTCGGCCACGTCGACGTAGATCTGCCCGGCGGGCACGCCGGACTGGATCTTCACGTCCCTGGGCACCCAGTTGCGCGGAATTCTCACCACCTGCTGGGCCAGTGCGGGCGCGGCCAGCAGGCTCGCCGCCGCGGCGGCGATGAAGCTTCTGCGAGTCGTCATGAGGCTGTTCCTCGGTTTTTCTGCTCGACTCCGAGTTTACCACGACGTCATGCCAAGGGCCGCAGAGTCGCCTCCGCGGCCCTCAAGTTTTCCGGGACCGTGTCCGAATCGCGCGATCAGTAGGCGTAGGCGCGCGCGCCGAGCGGGACCCGGTTGTAGAGGTCGATCACATGGCTGTTGTACATCCGGAAGCAGCCGTTCGACGCCTGATGGCCGATCGAGGTGGGGTCGGTCGTGCCATGGATGCGGATCGCCGTGTCAAGGTCGCCCTGGAAGAAGTACAGCGCCCGCGCGCCCAGCGGATTGTCCGGGCCGCCGGGCATCCCGTCGGCGTACTTGGCGTAACGCTCCGGATGGCGGGCGATCATGTCGTTGGTGGGACGCCAGGACGGCCACTCTACCTTCCGGCCGATCACGGCCTGGCCGCGCCAGCCCAGCCCTTCCTGGCCCACGGCAACGCCGTAGCGGATCGCGTAGTCGCCGGGCAGGATGAAATAAAGCTGATAGCTCTGGGTGACGATGTGGATGTCGTTGGGCACCAGACCCGGCGCGACCTGGACCACCCGGGCCCGGAACCGCTCGGGGATCTCGTAGTCGCCGTCGAAGTCGGGGGGCAGCGTCAGCGAGGCCTGCACGGCCTGCGGCCCGATATCGAGCCGGAGCGGGCCCGGATCCTCGATCAGGGGGGCCTGGGCGGAAACAAGCTGCTGCGCAGCGGCCTGGCCGGCTGCGAGAGCCAGCGCCGAGCCGGCGATGAAATGGCGACGGGTCAACATGCGTGAGGTCCTTGATCGTGCGAATCAGGGGAGAACAAACCTTCGCCCCGTTTGTATCGGTCTGCGCGACCGGCACAACGGCGTTCAGCCGAAGGTCGGAGGAAGTCCATAGCGCGCCGTCATGGCCGCCACGGCGCGGTCGTTCCCGGCCCCGGCCATGTTGCCGGCCCGGAGGTTGACCTCTTGGGAGGCGGGCCATTCCAGCACCCGTGACCGGCCCCCGACCTTGCGGGCCGTCGAGCCTGCCATCCTGTGCATCCACCAGAGCCAGACATCGTCCGCCGTGGGGCTGAGCTCCTGGAACAGGTCGGCGCGGGTCGCCTCCTCGTGCAGGCCGCCGGGCGGGTAGAGCACCCCCATGACCCCGGTGGGGAACACCAGAGGCCCGCGCTCGGGCGCGCGGATGTTGCGGTCCCAGTCCTCGTAGGAGGCGATCGCGCCGGCGGACATCCGGACCCGATGGGCGCGATGGCAGGGGATGGTCCGGGGGCCGTCCATGGCCGCCACGAGGCCGCCAAGCCAGCTGGCCTCGTAATGCACGTCGTCGTCGGCGGTGACGATCGCCGCTTCGGGATGGGCGAGCAGGGCCGGGACGATCTTGGTGTAGGAGCGGAGGTCCCGCGTTTCCGCGATGGTGAGGCTCCTCGAGCGCAGGGACAGCACGTCCGGGGGGAGCATCGAGGCCTGCCCGTCGCCCAGCCAGAGGATGGTCGCGTCCGCTTGGACCGTCTGGGTCAGGAGCCCTCCCAGGGTCAGGGCCAGGGTGCCGAACCGGCGGGGATAGCTTGTCAGCGACACGACAAGCGGCGAGGGCAGCCCATGCGCCCGGGCGGCGGGCGGCTCGCGCAGGCGGGCAGTCACGTCGGCGCGGGCGCGGGCCGTCCGCCAGCGGTGCTTCCAGTCCCGCAGCATCAGCCTTCCCACGCCGCCCGCAGCCAGTCCACCCGCCCGATCCGGCGATGGAGCCGATGGCCGCCGCCGTCCAGGACCTCGGACATCTTCGGGCTGCCTGCAAAGACCACGATCCGCGCCCCGGGCGGGCAGGCCGGGTCGCGCCAGTAGCTTGGGACGCCCTGGGGCACGCAGTCGTTCTTGAAGCTCACGCACCAGCCGCGCGGCCAGTAGGCCAGATGTCCATGCGCGGCGAGCCGGTCGCTCTGGAACTGCTGGGAGATCTCGAAGCGCCGTGTCGCCCCTTCCGGGTCGGCGAGGTAGTCGTCGAGGATATAGGCGTGGGCCCCGATCTCGTACCGGAAGACCGAGGAGTTGCCGACCGCGTGCAGGAACCGGTCGCGCCCCGGGTTGAGCCGCCGCAGGGGCTTGGGGCGGAACAGGTCGTCGTCGCGGATGATGCGAAACGGACCGGACAGGTCGAGGAAGGGTTCGAGCCGATCCATGATGACGAGATCCAAGTCCAGGAACAGCGCCGTCCCGGTCAGCCCGAACAGGTCGCGCCGGAACACGCCCAGCTTGCGCCAGCGCGTGTCGCCATGACCGGCGGGGAGCCCAAGCTCTGGCAGGGGCAGCGCCTCGACCTCCGGGTCAAGTCCTCCGGCATCGTCCGTGAAGCAGATGAAGCGGTGCGGACGCGACAGGTGGCGCGCCACGCCACGGCGGAGATTGTTGACGTAGTCCGGGCCGTAGAGCCGCCCCCATTTCATGCAAAGGATGCTGATCGGGGCACTCACGCCCGGAAGCCCTCGGCCTGCGCCCGCGCGACCTGCCGGGCGACGAAGGACCCCTCGGGAAAGGTGCCGCCATGGCGTTCACGGGCGATCCGGTGCACCACGCTGGCGGCCAGGTGCACGCCCAAGGTCGCGGGTCCGAAGCTGTCCTCGGTCACTTCCCCTGGGATCAGGAACCGCTCGCAGGCTTGGGACGGGATCGGGTAGAACGTCTCCATCGGCATCGCGAAGCGGATCTCGCCGGTCTGCTTGAGGCAGGTTGAGAGGGCGCGCGGCCCGGTGCTGCCCCAGGGCCACCCTTCGATCGGAACGCCGCGCCCGAACGTCTTGATCCAGTACTTCGCCCGCCTGAGGCCCGTGATGTGCGGTGCCACCCCCCGTGTGCCCGGGCCGAGCTTGGACAACTCCGCCAGGGCCGGGGAGTCCTTGGGCATCCGCAGCACCGCGCAGTTGACGCGCTCGGCGCTTTCGTAGGCGTAGACGTGAGCGGCCTCGAACCGGAACGGCTGCAGAGCGATGACGTCGAGGTCCACCCAGACATGGTCCGTGGTCCGCATCAGCGCGTAGCGGAAGAAGTTGGAGTGGAGTGACGGGCTCCCCTCCTTGCGGTAGGTCGCGACCTCGCGCGTGGGCAGCACCTCGTTGGCGTCGCGGTTCTCGAATCCTGGTGGAACGCCCTCGAGCGGCTGGTAGCTGTAGATCAAAACCGTTTGGCCCTGCCTCGCGAACGAAGCCAGGCTCGCCATTTCGATCGGCCCGAGCCGACCGACCCAGAGGGTGGCCAGAGTGGTCATGCGTCCATGTCCTATGGACGAAAGGCCCGGGGATCAACCCGGGCCCTCTTTGCCGCCTCAGGCCTGGTCGGCCGGAGCTTCTTCCTTGGTGACTTCCTTGCCGGTCTCCTGGTCCACGACCTTCATGGACAGGCGGACCTTGCCGCGGTCGTCGAAGCCCAGCAGCTTGACCCAGACCTCCTGGCCTTCCTTCAGCGCATCCGACGGATGGTTCAGGCGGCGGTTCTCGATCTGGCTGACGTGCACGAGGCCGTCGCGCTTGCCGAAGAAGTTCACGAAGGCGCCGAAGTCCACGATCTTGACGACCGTGCCCTTGTAGACGCCGCCCTCTTCCGGCTCGGCCACGATCGAGTAGATCATGTCATAGGCCTTCTTGATCGCATCGCCGTTCGAGGACGCGATCTTGATCGTGCCGTCGTCGTTGATGTCGACCTTGGCGCCCGAGGTTTCCACGATCTCGCGGATGACCTTGCCGCCCGAGCCGATCACTTCCCGGATCTTGTCGGTCGGGATGGTCATCGTCTCGATGCGCGGCGCGTATTCCGAGAAGCTGTTGGCACTGGTCAGCGCCTTGGCCATCTCGCCCAGGATGTGCATCCGGCCGGCCTTGGCCTGCTCGAGCGCCTTCCCCATGATCTCGGGCGTGATGCCCGCGACCTTGATGTCCATCTGGAGCGAGGTGATCCCGGCCTCGGTGCCCGCCACCTTGAAGTCCATGTCGCCGAGGTGGTCCTCGTCGCCCAGGATGTCGGTCAGCACGGCCCACTGGCCGTCGTCCTCGAGCACCAGGCCCATGGCCACGCCGGCCACGGGGGCCTTGAGCGGCACGCCCGCATCCATCATCGACAGCGACCCGCCGCAGACGGAGGCCATCGAGGAGGAGCCGTTCGACTCGGTGATCTCGGACACGACACGGATCGTGTAGGGGAACTCGGTCTGCGGCGGCAGGACGGCCTGCAGCGCCCGCCAGGCGAGCTTGCCGTGGCCGATCTCGCGGCGGCCGGGCGAACCCACGCGGCCCACTTCACCGACCGAGTAGGGCGGGAAGTTGTAGTGCAGCAGGAACGATTCCTTGAAGTTGCCGTGCAGCGCGTCGATGAACTGCTCATCGTCGCCGGTGCCCAGCGTGGTCACGACCAGCGCCTGCGTCTCGCCGCGGGTGAAGAGCGCCGAGCCGTGGGTCCGGGGCAGGATGCCGGTTTCGGAGACGATCGGACGCACCTCGTCGAGGCGGCGGCCGTCGATCCGGCGCCCGCCGCGCACGATATCGCCACGCAGGACGGAGGATTCCAGGTCCTTGAGGGCGGCCTTGAGGTTCGGGTTCGCGCGCTCCTCCTCGGTCAACTGCGCGAGGATCGCCTCCTCGGCGGCGTCCTTGGCGGCATAGCGCTCCTGCTTGACGCGGATCGCGAAGGCATCCTGCATCAGCTTGGCGCCGAGCTCGCGGACGCGGGCCGACAGGGCGGAGTAGTCCACCGGCTGGAAGTCGAAGGGCTCGTTGGCGGCCTCTTCGGCGAGGTCGATGATCAGGTCGATCACCGGCTGCATCTGGGCGTGCGCGAAGGTGACCGCGCCCAGCATCTCCTCCTCGGAGAGCTCATAGGCCTCGGACTCCACCATCATCACGGCGTCCTTGGTCCCGGCGACCACGAGGTCGAGCCGCTGCTCGGGCTTGTTGCGCAGGCCCTGGATGTCGTCCACGGCGGGGTTCAGGACATACTGGCCGTTGACGAAGCCCACGCGCGCCGCGCCGATCGGGCCGCGGAAGGGCACGCCGGACAGCGTCAGGGCCGCGGACGCGGCGATCATCGCCACGATGTCGGGCTCGTTGGTCAGGTCATGGCTCAGCACGGTGCACATCACGAGCACTTCGTTGCGGAAGCCGTCGACGAACAGAGGGCGGACCGGGCGGTCGATGAGGCGGGAGGTCAGCGTCTCCTTCTCGGTCGGACGCGCCTCGCGCTTGAAGTAGCCGCCGGGGATCTTGCCGGCCGCGTAGTATTTTTCCTGGTAATGGACGGTCAGGGGAAAGAAGTCCTGGCCCGGCTTCGGCTCCTTGGCGAAGGTCACGTTGGCCATGACCGAGGTCTCGCCCAGCGTAGCGACGACCGAGGCGTCCGCCTGACGGGCGATCTTGCCCGTTTCCAGCGTCAGCGTCTCGCCGCCCCACTGGATCGATTTCTTGTGCTCGTTGAACATCGGATGTCCTTCCGGCGCGCCTTCGCGCCTCTTGCCCCCGTTCATTCTCTCGTCCGAGGGGGCGGGTTTTCGGAGGGGCCGCATTGCCCCTGGCTCTGTCTGTGCGAAGCGCCGGTCGAGCCCGGCCGGCGCCCTTGGAAAGAAGAACCGCGCCCCGGAGGGCGCGGTTCGGAAAAATCTTAGCGACGCAGGCCCAGACGCTCGATCAGCGACTGGTAGCGGGCCTCGTCCTTGCCCTTGAGGTAGTCGAGCAGCTTGCGGCGCTGCGCCACCATCATGAGCAGGCCGCGACGGCCGTGGTTGTCCTTCTTGTGCGTCTTGAAATGCTCGGTCAGCGTGGCGATGCGCGAGCTCAGGATCGCGACCTGCACCTCGGGGGAACCGGTGTCGCCGGGCTTGGTGGCGAAGTCGGTGAGGATGCGGGCCTTGTCTTCGGCAGTGATCGACATCGGAGGATCTCCTGTGGATTCGTGTGACGGCGCAAGCCGGGATGTCGTCCAGCAAGGCCCGTCCCGCCGGAGGACCCCGGGGGATTGGGGGCACATAGGGGCAAATCCTCTCGATTGAAAGGGCAGAGTTGCGACCAGATTCGTCGCATTCCGCAAGGCCCTTGGTCCGGGGGCGGGGACACCCTAGCTGAGGGCACGAAGGAGCGACCCATGAGCGACTTTCTGGACGAAATCCGGTCCCGTCTCGACGGCATCCGCGCCGAGGGGCTCTGGAAGGCCGAGGCGGTGATCGCCTCGCCGCAGGGGCCCCGGGTGACGGTGGACGGGCGCGAGGTGCTGAACCTGTGCGCCAACAACTATCTCGGGCTGGCGGATCACCCCATCCTCAAGGCCGCGGCGTCGCAGGCCATGGAGGACAGGGGCTACGGCCTTGCCTCCGTCCGCTTCATCTGCGGCACGCAGGACCTCCACAAGGCGCTGGAGGCGCGGATCGCCACCTATCTGGGCCTCGACGACAGCATCCTGTTCGCCGCCGCCTTCGACGCGAACGGCGCGCTGTTCGAGCCCTTGCTCACGGATCAGGACGCGGTGGTGTCGGACGCGCTCAACCACGCCTCGATCATCGACGGCATCCGGCTCTCCAGGGCGCGGCGCTTCCGGTTTGCCAACAACGACATGGACGATCTCGAACGCCAGCTGAAGGCCGCGCGCGAGGGCGGGGCCCGGCACATCCTGATCGCGACGGATGGCGTGTTCAGCATGGACGGCACCTTTGCCGACCTCGCGGCCATGCGCGGGCTGGCGGACCGCTATGGCGCGCTGCTCATGGTGGACGACTGCCACGCGACCGGCTTCGTGGGCGAGGCGGGACGGGGCACGCCGTCGCGGGCGGGCATCAGGGCCGACATCGTGACCAGCACGCTGGGCAAGGCGCTGGGCGGGGCGCTGGGCGGCTTCGTCGCCGGGCCGCAGCCGGTGATCGACCTCCTGCGCCAGCGGGCGCGGCCCTACCTGTTCTCGAACGCGCTGCCGCCGGCCATCACCGGCGCGGCGCTGGCGGCCCTCGACCTCGTGGAAGGGCCGGAGGGCGACGACCGCCGCGCCGGACTGGACACCAGCACGCGGCGCTGGCGGCAGGGCCTCCAGGCTCTGGGCTTCGAGCTGCTGCCGGGCGAACACCCCATCGTGCCCGTCATGCTCCATGACGCCCGCCTCGCCCAGGAGATGGCGCGGCGCCTCCTCGACCACGGGGTGCTGGCGACGGGCTTCTTCTACCCGGTCGTGCCGCAGGGCCGCGCGCGCATCCGCACGCAGATGAACGCGGCCTTGACCATCCAGGACCTCGACCGGGCCCTCAATGCCTTCGCGAAGGCGGGGCGCGAGACGGGAGTGATCGGATGAAGGCGCTGGTCAAGGAACGCCCCGGCGAGGGGCTGGAGCTGGAAGAGGTGCCCACCCCGGAGATCGGCCCGGACGACGTGCTGATCCGGGTCCGCAAGACCGGCATCTGCGGCACCGACATCCATATCTGGGCCTGGGACGACTGGGCCGCCCGCACCGTGCCCACGCCGCTGGTCACCGGCCACGAGTTCGCGGGCGAGATCGTGGAGGTCGGGCGCGACGTGACCGACCTCAAGGTCGGCCAGCGCGTCTCGGGCGAGGGCCACCTGATCGGCAAGACCTCGCGCCAGAGCCGCTCCGGCCGCTTCCATCTCGACCCCGAGACGCGGGGCATCGGCGTCAACGAGCCCGGCGCCTTCGCCGACTACCTGCGGCTGCCCGCCTTCAACGCCGTGCCGCTGCCCGACGCCATCGACGACGAGATCGGGGCCATCCTCGATCCGCTCGGCAACGCCGTGCACACCGCGCTGAGCTTCGACCTGATCGGAGAGGACGTGCTGATCACCGGGGCAGGGCCCATCGGCATCATGGCGGCGGCGGTGGCCCGGCACGTGGGCGCGCGCCATGTCGTCATCACCGACGTGAACCCCCTGCGGCTGGACCTCGCGGCGCAGGTCGCGGACGTGACCCCGGTCAACGTCGCGCAGGAGGACCTCAGGGACGTCATGCACCGGCTCCATATGGTGCAGGGCTTCGATGTCGGCCTGGAGATGTCGGGCAACCAGCGCGCCCTCGACCAGATGGTCGAGTCGCTGGTGATGGGCGGGCGCATCGCGCTCCTGGGCATCCCGCCCGGCAAGAGCCCGGTGGACTGGAGCCGCATCGTCTTCAAGGCCATCACCATCAAGGGCGTCTATGGCCGCGAGATCTTCGAGACCTGGTACAAGATGATCGCCATGCTGGAGAACGGGCTCGACGTCCGCCGCGTCATCACCCACCGCTTTCCGGTCTCGCAATACCGCGAGGCCTTCGAGACGATGCGATCGGGCCAGAGCGGCAAGGTCGTGCTCGACTGGACGTGAGGCATCCCGTCACCCCGGACGGCCGCTACTTCGTGGTCCGGGGGCGGCTCTGGCGGATGTCGGACCCGTCGCTCGACCCTGCCCGGCGCGAAGGGCTGGTCCGCGACCTGATGGCCGCCCGCCGCGCCGTGCGCGACGCTGGGGACGATGCGGAAGCGATGCGGCAGGCCCGCGCCCGCGTGGATGCCGCCAAGCGCGCCCTGGGCGAACGCGGCCCGGTCTGGTGGACGGACGGCGCCCCCGACCTCAACCGCCACATGGCGCGAACCACCCCTTACGCGGAGTGGTTCGCGGCGTTGGGCGACGGCCAGGGCCTGGGCACCGGCGGGCGCTGACGCCACGCCCTGCGGGCCGTCACTTCTCCTGGTGCGTCCCTCTCCGGCGGGCCTCCTGGTTGTCGCCCATGGGCGCGCTCAGGTCGCCCGTGTCATGGAGGCCCCGGGCCTCGCCCCCGCGGTTCACCTCCTGGATGCGGTCGCGCACGCTGTCGGGCATATGCTTCTGGCGGTCGAGATCATGCCGCGCGTCGAACTCGGGGCCGGCGTTGGGCTGTTCGGTCTGACGGCCGGGCAGGTTGCCCTGCCGCGTGTCGGAGTTGTTCGAGCCTACCATCCCATATCCTCCTTGGATGCTTGTGGGGCCACGACCGGAGGTCCCGGGTCCGCGATGTCGGGGCCGTGGGGCCGGTCGCGCGATGGCTTGGCCTCCCCGTGGGGGGCTCTGACCGAACGCGGGGCCGCGGGGGACCGTTCCGGCGGAAACATCGCGGCGGGCGCGCGGCCTCTCTGGACCTCCCCGCGCGGATGCCACAGAACAGCCCCGCGTCCTCCCTCAAGGATCCCCGAACCGTGACCTCCGCGCCCACCGCCCCGTCCGGCGGGACCGCCCCCGCGGGCCTTGCCTCACGCCTGTTCGCCTCCGGGGCGTTGTCCTTCTTCCTGCTCGGCATGTTGCCCGCGCTGTATGGGGTGGCGCTGCCCGTCTGGTCCGACAGCTTCGGGCTGGCCGACGGCCAGGGCGGCACCCTGCTCGCCACCTACAACGCGGGGGCGGTGCTGGCGGTCGTGGCAGGCATCCTGGGCGTGCCCGGGCTGTCGATGCGGCCATCGCTGGCTTCCGTGACGCTCGGCGCCGTGGGGCTGGCGCTCGGGGCGACCTGGGGGCTCCTGCTGCTGGGCGGCTTCGTGGCCGGCCTGGGCTACGGCGTCCTGTCGGTGTCCGTGAACCGCCGCTTCCTGCAGGAGTTCGGGGCGCGGGGGCCCGGCATGGTGGCCCTGGTCAACGGCGTCTACGGCCTGGGCTCGATCCTGTCGCCCCTGATCTTCCTCTGGGCCGGCAGCGCGCCGCCCGCCGTCTTCTGGGCCGTGGCCGG
This sequence comes from Rubellimicrobium arenae, assembly GCF_017916275.1. Lineage (GTDB taxonomy): Bacteria > Pseudomonadota > Alphaproteobacteria > Rhodobacterales > Rhodobacteraceae > Rubellimicrobium > Rubellimicrobium arenae. The sequence goes on along the minus strand of NZ_JAFMST010000009.1, from coordinate 157,976 downwards.
GCTCGCGGCCCTGGCCATGGCCCTGACCCGGCCCGAGCCCTTCCGGGGGGCGCCGCTGGGCCTGCCGCCCCTCGGGCCGCGCCTGCTGATCCTGCTGTTCCTGTTCGGCGCGATCGTGCTCGAGGCCGACCTGATCGGCTACGGGGCCTCCGCCCTCGTGGATCTGGGCTTCTCCGAGCCGAACGCCGCGCGGCTCGTGTCCGTCTTCTTCGTGGCCTTCGTGGCGGGCCGGCTCGGCCTTGCGGCCGTGAGCCACCGCCTGCCGCCCGACCTGACCTTCCTGGGCGCGGTGGCCGGCGTCACCGCCTGCACGGCGCTGGCGGCCTTCGTCTCCCCCGCCTGGGGCTTCGTCCTGTCGGGCGCCTTCGCGGCCATCGGCTTCCCCGCCTTCTTCGTCTGGTCGATGCGCCTGCTTGGCCCGGACCCGCGCATGGGGGCCGCCGTGCTCTGCGCGGGCCTTCTGGGCGGGACCCTTGGCCCCATCGCGCTGCGTCCTATCCTCGGAGCGGTCGGAGAGGAGGGCCTGTTCTGGATCCTGTCAGTCTTCGGGGCCGTGCTGACGATCGTCCTGTCGGCGCTGCTGCCGCGCCTCCGGAGGCTACCGCCCCGGTGACGGCGCCCGCGCTCCTGTCCGTCCGGGACGTCCGAAAGAGCTTTCCAGGCCCGGATGGCCCCATCCCCGTCCTGCGTGGCGCCGACCTCGACCTCGGGCCGGGGCGCACGCTCGCCCTGACCGGCGAGTCCGGCAGCGGCAAGAGCACGCTCCTCCATCTCATCGGGGGGCTCGATCGGCCCGACGCCGGGAGCATCCGTCTGGGCGACATCGAGGTGACCACGCTGGACGACCGGGGGCGGGCGGCGCTCCGCCGCGACGCGGTGGGCGTGGTGTTCCAGCAGTTCAACCTCGTTCCCTCGCTCGACGTGGGGGCGAACATCGCCTTCCAGGCCCGCCTCAAGGGCCGCCGCGATCCCCAGTGGGAGCGGGAGCTGGCCGACCGGCTCGGCCTGGCCCCCCAGCTCCGCAAGTATCCCGAGGAGCTTTCGGGCGGCCAGCAGCAGCGCGTGGCCATCGCCCGGACCCTTGCCGCCCGGCCGCGGCTCGTGTTGGCCGACGAGCCCACGGGCAACCTCGACGAGGCCTCCGCCGAGGCCGTCCTCGCGCTGATGCTCGACCTGGTGGCCGAGACGGGGGCCTCGCTCCTCACCGTCACGCACTCCGAACGGGTGGCCGAGCGCATGGACGGCCGGGTCCACCTGAGGGGCGGCCGGGTCGCATGATCGCCGCCGGGCTGCAGGCGCTCCTGTCCCATTGGCGGCGCCACCTTCTCCAGCTCTTTACCCTGATCGCGGGCCTGGCGCTGGCCACGGCGCTCTGGTCCGGCGTTCAGGCCATCAACACCGAGGCCCGCGCCTCCTATGCCGAGGCCGCCGACACCCTGGGGGAAGGGCGCCTGGCCCGGCTCCTGCCGCCGGAGGGCGGTTCGATCACGCAGGACACCTGGGTGGCCCTGCGGCGCGCCGGATGGCTGGCGAGCCCAGTGGTCGAGGGGCGGCTCGGCCCCGCCCGCCTGCTCGGCGTCGACCCGCTGACCGCGCCGGGGGACCTGGGCTCCATCGGTGCGGCAAGCACCGGGGACCTCCAGGCCTTCCTGTCCGAGAACGGCGCCCTCCTGGCCCGCGAGGAGGTCCTGGCCGACCTGCCCGGGACCGGCGCGACCCCCATCGCCTCCGAGGACGCCGCCCCCGGGACGGTCCTGACCGACATCCGCACGGCGCAGCGCCTCCTGGGCGTCCAGGGCTTCACCAGCCTCATTCTCGCGCCCGCGCAGCCACGCCGGCAAGCGCCCTTGGCCGAGGTCGCCCCGGGCCTGCGCCTCCAAGAGCCTGCGGAGGAAACGGATGTCGGAGCCTTGACCGACTCCTTCCACCTGAACCTGACGGCCTTTGGCCTTCTTTCGTTCGCGGTGGGCCTTTTCATCGTCCACGGGGCGGTCGGGCTCGCCTTCGAGCAGCGCCGGGCCACCGTCCGCACCCTGCGCGCCATGGGAATGCCGCTGGCGGTGCTGATCGGCCTCATGGCTCTGGAACTGGCGCTCCTCGCCGTGGTGGCGGGGGGGCTCGGCCTGCTCCTGGGCTACCTGATCGCCGCGGCGCTGCTGCCCGACGTGGCCGGCACCCTGCGGGGCCTTTATGGGGCCGAGGTCGCGGGCACCCTGACCTTCCGGCCGTTCTGGGCGCTTTCCGGGATGGCGATCGCCTTGGCCGGGACCGCCGTCGCGGCGGCCAGCGCCTTCCACCGGCTTGCGACCATGCCCATCCTGGCCGGCGGGCAGCGCCGGGCGGGCGCAAGCTGGGCCGCGCGGCGCGCGCGCCGCCAGGGGATCGCGGGGCTTTCTCTCCTGCTGGCCGCCCTGGCCATCGGAGCATGGGGCGGGGGACTCGTGGGGGGCTTCGCCTGCCTGGGCTGCCTGATGATCGGGGGGGCGCTGCTGCTGCCGCTGCTGCTGGACCGGGTCCTCGCGCTGGGCGCCCGCCTCGCCCGGCGTCCCTTGCCGCAATGGATCTGGGCCGACAGCCGGGCCGAGCTGCCGGGCCTGTCGCTGGCCCTCATGGCGCTGCTCCTGGCCATGGCGGCCAATGTCGGCGTGTCCACGATGGTTTCGTCCTTCCGCCAGACCTTCGTGGCCTTCCTCGATCAGCGGCTCGCGCCCGAGCTCTATGTCGGGGTCTCGGACCCCGAGCAGGCGGAGCGGTTCCTCGCCATCCTTCCCGACGGCGTCCGCGTCCTGCCCATCGCCTCCGTGGAACGGACCCTCGCCGGCCTGCCGTCCGAGGTGCAGATCCTGCGCGACGATCCCACCTACCGCGAGAACTGGCGCTTCCTGTCCGCCACGGCCGATCCCTGGGACCGCCTTGCCGCGGGCGAGGGAGTGCTCGTCAACGAGCAGCTCGCGCGGCGCGCGGGGTTGGCGGTCGGCGACCGACTCGACGTGGCGGATGGCCTCGCCCTTCCCATCCTCGGGATCTATGGCGATTACGGGAACCCGGTCGGACAGGCGATCCTGACCGAGCGTCTGTTCCGCGCGACCTTCCCCGAGGTGACCCCGCTGAGCTTTGGCCTGCGTGTCCCGCCCGGGGACGTGCCCGCCCTGTCCGAGCGTCTGGTGCGGGAGGCCGGCCTCGATCCCGAGCGGGTGGTGAACCAGGCGAACCTCAAGGCCATCTCCCTCGGGATCTTCGAGAGGACCTTCACCGTGACCGGTGCCCTGAACGTGCTGACGCTGGCCGTGGCGGGCTTTGCGTTGCTGATGTCGCTCCTCACGCTCGCCAGCATCCGGCTGCCGCAACTGGCTCCGGTCTGGGCGCTGGGCACCCGCCGCGCGACGCTGGGCCAGCTGGAGCTCCTGCGGGCCGTGGGCCTCGCGGCGCTGACCGCGCTGGCGGCCCTGCCGCTCGGCCTTGCCCTGGCCTGGGTCCTGCTCGCCGTCGTGAACGTGGAGGCGTTCGGCTGGAAGCTTCCCATGTTCCTGTTTCCGCTGGACTGGCTGCGCCTCCTGGCGCTTGCGCTGGTCGCGGCAGCCCTGGCGGCGGCCTGGCCCGCGCTGCGCCTGGCCCGCGTCCCGCCCTCGGTCCTGCTCAAGGTCTTTTCGGATGAACGCTAGGGCGCTCCTTCTCCTGGGGCTTTGGCCGTTCGCGGCGGGCGCGCAGGGCTTCGCAGGCCTGGGCGCCGACACGGAGGGCTACGCCGTTCCGCAACCGGGCACGGCCTTCGCCTTTCCCCGCGACCATGGCGCGCATCCCGACTACCGGATCGAATGGTGGTACGTCACCGCCAACCTGTCGGCCGAGGACGGCACCCCCTACGGCCTGCAATGGACGCTGTTCCGCAGCGCACTCGCCCCGGGTGGCGCACCCGACGCGCAGGTCTGGATGGCGCACGCCGCCGTCACCACCCCCGACCGGCACTTCGTCACCGAACGCCTCGCCCGCGGCGGCACCGGGCAGGCGGGCGTCGTCGCCGATCCCTTCGAGGCCTGGATCGACGAATGGCGGATGGCCGGGCCGAACCTCCAGGCCGCCACCCTGACCGCCCAAGGCCCCGATTTCGGCTACGACATGCAGCTGACGGCGCAGGGGCCCATCGTCCTGCAGGGCGACCGCGGCTATTCGGTCAAGTCCGAGGACGGCCAGGCCTCCAACTACTACTCCCAGCCCTTCTTCGCGATCCGGGGCACGCTGCACCTGCCCGAGGCCGAGGTCGAGGTCAGCGGGACCGCCTGGCTCGACCGCGAATGGTCGTCCCAGCCGCTGGCCGACCGGCAGGTGGGCTGGGACTGGTTCTCCCTCTCGTTCGAAAGTGGCGACAAGCTCATGGGCTTTCGCCTGCGCGCCGACCAGGGCGAGCCCTTCACCGCTGCCACCTGGATCGCCGCCGACGGCACGCCGACCCCCTTCCCGAACGGCGCCTTCGCCGCCGAGCCCGGCGACCGGAGCGAGGTTGCGGACCGCGAGGTGCCGACGACCTGGCACGTGACGCTCCCCGACCGGGGTCTCGACGTGACGGTGCAGGCTTTGAACCCGCAGGCCTGGATGGCGACCTCGGTTCCCTACTGGGAGGGACCCGTGGCCGTCACCGGATCGCACGATGGCGTCGGCTACCTGGAGATGACCGGCTACTGACGGGGAACGTCCGGCGATGCCGCGGGTTGGGAGAACCCGCATCCCGAGAGGCTCCCATGACCCGACCCGAGGCCGTGATCTTCGACGTCGACGGCACCCTGGTGGACACCGTCGACCTTCATGCGGAGGCCTGGGTCGAGATCCTGCGCCGCTTTGGCGTGGACGCCACCTTCGACGAGATCCGCCGCCAGATCGGCAAGGGCGGCGACCAGCTCCTTCCCGGGCTCGTGCCGCCGGACCTTCTGGCCCAGAAGCAGCAGGAGATGGAGGACGCCCGGGCCGAACTCTTCACCCGCGACTACCTTGACCGCGCCAAGCCCTTTCCCGGGGTTCGCGGGCTCTTCGAGCGGATCAGGTCCGAGGGGCAGAGGATCGCGCTCGCCTCCTCGGGCAAGGCCGACGAGGTGGCGCACTACAAGGAGGTCCTGGGCATCGCCGATCTTCTGGATGTGGAAACGACGGCGGACGACGGCGACCGCTCCAAGCCGTTCCCGGACATCTTCGACGCCGCCTTCCGCAAGCTGGGCTTGCCCGACCGGCGGCTTGCGATGGTGGTCGGCGACACCCCCTACGACGCCGAGGCCGCGCGGGGGGCGGACCTCGCCTCGCTCGGCGTGCTGTGCGGGGGTTTCCCGGAGAGGGCGCTCCGGGCGGCGGGCTGCGTCGCGGTCTATCGCGACCCTGCCCACCTCCTCGAGGCCTATGCGGACTCGCCCCTGGCCCGCGGCTAGGCCGCGCCAGGGGAGGGCGGCTGTCAGGCCATGTCGAACTGAAGCGCCTTGACCTGGCTGAACATCCCCGTCCGCCGCAGCTTGTCGAGGATCGGCTCGGGCACCGGGTCGTCCACGTAGAGGATCGCGATGGCCTCGCCGCCGCGGTGCGACCGGCCCAGGGTGAAGTTGGCGATGTTGACGCCGTTCTCGCCCATGGTCTGGCCCAGCGCGCCGATGATGCCGGGCACGTCCTCGTTGGTGGTGTAGACCATGTTGGCCCCGATCTCGGCATCCACGGTGATGCCCTTGATCTGGATGAACCGGGGCTTGCCGTCCGAGAATACCGTCCCGGCCACGCTCCGCTCGCGCACCTCGGTCACCACGGTGACCTTGATGTAGCCCTCGAACATCCCCGACTGGTCCTGCCGGGTGGTCGAGATCTGGATGCCCCGCTCCCGCGCGATCACCGGCGCCGACACAAGGTTCACGTCCGGGTTCGCCCGCCGCATGATCCCTGCGATCACCGCGCAGTTCAGCGCGGCGAGGTTCATCGTGGAGGTGATCCCGTCATAAAGCACGTTGATCGCCTTGACCGGCTCGTCCGTCATCTGGCCCACGAAGTTGCCCAGATGCCCGGCCAGTCGGATCCACGGACCCATGACCCGCGCTTCCTCGGCGGTCACGGACGGCATGTTGAGCGCGTTCGTCACCGCGCCCGTCAGCAGATAATCCGACATCTGCTCGGCCACCTGCAGCGCCACGTTCTCCTGCGCCTCGGTGGTCGAGGCGCCGAGGTGCGGTGTCACCACCACGTTGGGGAGGCCAAACAGCGGCGAATCCGTCGCGGGCTCCACGGCGAAGACGTCGAAGGCCGCGCCTGCGACATGGCCGGACTTGAGCGCCTCGGCCAGCGCCTCCTCGTCCACGAGCCCGCCCCTCGCGCAGTTCACGATCCGCACGCCGGGCTTCAGCTTGGCGATGGCCTCGCGCGATAGGATGTTGCGGGTCTGGTCGGTCAGCGGCACGTGCAGCGTGATGAAGTCGGCGCGGCGCAGCAGGTCGTCAAGCTCGACCTTCTCGACCCCGAGCTGGTTCGCCCGCTCCTCGCCCAGGAAGGGGTCGTAGGCGATGACCTTCATCTTCAGGCCGCGCGCCCGGTCGCAGACGATGCCGCCGATGTTGCCCGCGCCGATGACGCCCAGGGTCTTGCCGGTCAGCTCCACGCCCATGAAGCGGGACTTCTCCCACTTGCCGGCGTGCGTGCTGGCGTTGGCCTCGGGGATCTGGCGCGCGACGGCCATCATCATGGCGATGGCGTGCTCGGCCGTGGTGATGCTGTTCCCGAAGGGCGTGTTCATCACGATGATGCCCTTCTTGGACGCCGCCGGAATATCGACGTTGTCCACGCCGATCCCCGCCCGCCCGATGACCTTGAGGTTGGCGGCAGCGGCGATCAGCTTCTCGGTCGCCTTGGTGGCCGACCGGATGGCAAGGCCGTCGTAGTTGCCGATGATCGCCAGCAGGGCGTCCTTGTCCTTGCCGAGCTTGGGTTGGTAATCCACCTCGACGCCGCGATCCTTGAAGATCTGCACGGCAGCGGTCGAGAGTTCGTCCGAGATGAGCACGCGGGGGGCCATGAGGGGCTCCTGAAAGGGAATGTCGGGGAAGGGGCGGGCCGGACGCCCGCCGCGGGAAAGGGGCCGTGGCCCCGGGGCGTCAGGCCGCGGCGGCCAGCTTCGCGATTTCCTGGTGGAACGCCCAGTCGAGCCAGGGCAGCATTGCCTGCACGTCGGCCAGCTCCACCGTCGCGCCGCACCAGATCCGCAGGCCGGGGGGGGCGTCACGGTAGGCGCCGACGTCCAGCGCCGCGCCCGCCGTCTCAAGCCGCTTGGCGACCGCCTTGGCGAAACCCGCGCCATCCGTGATGCGCGGGTCGGTGAACTTGAGGCAGGCCGAGGTATTCGACCGCGTCGCCGGGTCCTCGGCAAGGTTGGCGATCCACGGCCGCGCGTCGCAGAAGTCCCAGACCGCCTGCGCGTTCGCATCCGCTCGCGCGATCAGCGCAGGAAGGCCACCGATCGACGTCCCCCACTCCAGCGCCACGATCCAATCCTCGACGCAGAGCATCGAGGGCGTGTTGATCGTCTCGCCCTGGAAGATGCCTTCGATCAGCTTCCCCTTGGAGGTCAGCCGGAAGATCTTGGGCAGCGGCCGGTCGGGGGTGAACGACTCCAGCCGCTCCACCGCGCGGGGGCTCAGGATCAGCACCCCATGCGCCGCCTCTCCGCCCATCACCTTCTGCCAAGAGAAGGTAACCACATCGAGCTTGTCGAACGGCAGCTCCTGCGCAAAGGCCGCCGAGGTCGCGTCGCAGATCGTCAGGCCCTTGCGGTCGGCCGGGATCGCGTCCCCCGACGGCACCCGCACGCCCGAGGTCGTGCCGTTCCAGGTGAACACCACGTCCCGGTCGTAATCGAGCGACGCCATGTCCACGATCCGCCCGTAATCCGCCCGGTGCACTCGCGCATCGAGCCTGAGCTGCTTCACGGCGTCGGTGACCCAGCCCTCGCCGAACGATTCCCAGGCGACCATCTCCACGGGGCGTTCGCCCAGCATGGTCCACATCGCCATCTCCACCGCGCCCGTGTCGGACGCGGGCACGATGCCGATGCGGTGCGTGTCAGGAACCTGCAGCACCTCGCGGGTGAGGTCGATGGCGCGCTTCAGCCGCGCCTTGCCCTCGGCGGCGCGGTGCGACCGGCCCAGGCTGGCGTTCGCCAGCGCATCAAGGCTCCAGGTGGGGGGTTTCGCGCAGGGGCCCGAGGAGAAACGGGGGTTCGCAGGCGTGGCCTGCGGCTGCTCATGCGTCATGGCTACCCTTCCAGGTATATGGCCCCTCGTTGGGGAGGGGTGTCCCACCGCAAGGGGTAAGCCCGCGCTCCGGGGTTCCGCAAGCCGCGAAATGGGGCTAAGGCGCCGCAAACGCGCCCTCGCCCCAGGGCCCGCGACTACGATCGGAAACTTCGTATGCAAGTCGTTACCCTGATCGCCCCCGCAGGCGGCCTCCCGGACTCGTTCGTCGCGGACCTCCGCGCCCGCTGGACTGGCGGTCCCCTCCGTTGGCTCGCCCCCCAGGAGGCCGCCGAGTTCGAGGTCGAATCCGAGCCCGCCGATCTCTGGACTGCGTGGGAGGCTTGCCAAGGCCAGGGCATCGACCTCCTTCTCCAGCCCGCCGTGAACCGGCGCAAGCGCATGCTGCTGGCCGACATGGACTCCACCATGATCCAGCAGGAATGCATCGACGAACTGGCCGTCGTCGCCGGCGTGGGCGAGCATGTTGCCGCCATCACCGCCCGCGCCATGAACGGCGAGATCGGCTTCGAGGGGGCCTTGCGGGAGAGGGTCGCCCTCCTCAAGGACCTCCCCGAGACCGTCGTCGCCGAGGTCCTGCGCGACCGCATCACCTACATGCCCGGCGGCGCCACGCTTCTCGCCACCATGAAGGCCCATGGCGCGCACGCCGTGCTTGTCTCGGGCGGCTTCCTGAGCTTCGCCCGTCCCGTCGCCGCCCATCTGGGCTTCGACGAGGCCCGCGCCAACACCCTCCTGTCGGCGAACGGCAGGCTCACCGGCGAGGTCGCGGAGCCCATCCTCGGCCGCGAGGCCAAGGTCGCCGCGCTGGAGGAGGTGACAGCGCGCATCGGGCTCGGTCCCCAGGACGTCCTCGCGGTCGGCGACGGGGCGAACGACCTCGGGATGCTGCGCCTCGCCGGCGCGGGCGTGGCGCTCCACGCGAAACCCGCCGTGCAGGCCGAATGCCGCCTGCGCGTCAACCACGGGGACCTGACGGCGCTCCTCTACCTCCAGGGCTACGCCCGCGAGGACTTCGCCTGATGCTCCCCCCCGGCCTGCTCCCCGTCGACCTGCTCCCCATCAGCCCCGAGATCCTGCTCCTCCTCGTCCTCGCCGCCTTCGTCGCGGGCGTCATCGACTCCATCGCGGGCGGGGGCGGGCTGCTCGCGCTTCCCGCGATCCTGCTCGCCGGGGCGCCGCCCGTGACGGCTCTCGCCACCAACAAATTGCAGGGCATGTTCGGGACCGCCTCGGCGGTCATCCACTACGCCCGCGCCGGACAGGTGGAGCCGCGGCGCCAGATCGGCCCCGCCCTTGTGGCGGCGCTGTCCGCGGGCGGCGGGGCGCTCGTGGCCTCGCACCTGCCGGCCGAGGCGATCCGCGCCGTGCTGCCCGTGCTCCTCATCGCGGTCGCGCTCTATTTCGGCTTCCGCAAGGGGCTCGACGACGAGGACCGGCACGAGCGGATGACGCCCGCCGCCTTCAATGCCACCGCCGTTCCGGGCCTCGCCTTCTACGACGGCGTGCTGGGGCCGGGGACGGGCAGCTTCTACATGCTGGCCTTCGTGGCCCTGCGCGGCCATGGCCTCCTCAAGGCCACGGCCCATACCAAGCTCCTGAACTTCGCCTCCAACGTCGGCTCCATGCTGGTCTTCGCCCTGGTGGCGCAGCCCTGGTGGCTGGTGGGCCTTTGCATGGGGGCGGCGCAATTCGCGGGCGCACAGGTCGGCGCGCGGCTCGCGGTGCGGGTGGGCGCGCGGATGATCCGCCCGCTCCTGGTGGTCGTCTCCGTGGCGCTGGCGCTGCGCCTCCTCTGGCAGGCGTGGTCCGGCTGACGTAAAGCACATCCCAGCGCAGCCCCGAGGAGGTCCCCATGCCGTTCCGCCAGCCCCACCTCCTCGGCATCGAACCGCTGCACCCGATCGAGATCACGACCCTCCTCGATCTGGCGGACACCTACGCCGAACGGAACCGGAAGGGCCTGCCGGGGGGCGACGCGCTCGCGGGGCTCACGCAGGTCAACATGTTCTTCGAGCCCTCGACCCGCACGCAGTCGAGCTTCGAGCTCGCGGGCAAGAAGCTCGGGGCCGAGGTGATGAACATGGGCGTGGCCGCCTCGTCGGTGAAGAAGGGCGAGACTCTGATCGACACGGCCCTGACGCTCAACGCGATGCGGCCCGACCTCCTCGTGGTGCGCCATCCGATGTCGGGCGCGGTGGATCTCCTGTCCCAGAAGGTCCAGAACTGCGCGGTCCTGAACGCGGGTGACGGCCGGCACGAGCATCCCACCCAGGCGCTCCTCGACGCGCTCACCATCCGGCGCGCCAAGGGACGGCTCCACCGCCTGTCGGTCGCCATCTGCGGCGACATCGCCCACAGCCGTGTCGCGCGTTCCAACATCCTGCTGCTCCACAAGATGGAGAACCGCATCCGTCTCGTCGGTCCCCCGACGCTGATGCCCCCGGGCATCGACGCCTTCGGCTGCGAGGTGTTCCACGACATGGAGGACGGGCTGCAGGGCGTCGACGTGGTGATGATGCTCCGTCTCCAGAAGGAACGGATGGACGGAGGCTTCGTGCCCTCCGAGCGCGAATACTTCCACCGCTACGGGCTCGACGCGGAAAAGCTGGGCCACGCGGCCCCCGACGCCATCGTCATGCATCCCGGCCCGATGAACCGGGGCGTGGAGATCGACGGCACCATCGCCGACGACATCAACCGGTCGGTGATCCAGACGCAGGTGGAGATGGGGGTGGCCGTGCGCATGGCGGCCATGGACCTCCTGGCCCGCAACCTGCGTCAGGCCCGCGGCCGCGAGGCGGTGGGCGAGGCCTAGCCCCCGAGTCCCATCAACTCCAGCGCGGCGCGCCCGTTCGGGCCATAAGGGTTGCCCAGCGTTTCCCACATGTCCTGGTGGAAGTAGTCCTGCCCGATGACGACCCGCACGGGCTTGCCGGCCCCTTCCAGCGCGGCAGCAAAGTCGCGCGCCTGCCGCTGGAACTCGGGCGTCTCGCGGGTGCCGTAGCTCACCACCACCGGGGCGGTGATCCGGCCCACGTGGCGCTGCGGGCTCAGCGCCGCCTCGAGGGCGTCGGTAAAGGCGATGTAGCGGCTGCGCCAGGACAGCCGCACGGGCTCCAGGTCGTACATCCCGCTCATGCAGAGACCGCCCTTGATGACGTCCGGGGGCAGCCCGAACCGGCCCGGCCAATCGGTGGCCAGCGCCACGGCGCAGAGATGCCCGCCCGAGGAATGTCCGCCGACATGGATGCGCGTCGGATCGCCCCCGAAGGCCGGGGCGTTGCGCGCCACCCAGGCGATGCCGCGCTGCACCTGGTCCGCCAGGACGCCAAGGTCGCCGTCCCGCTCGGCCACGTCGGAAAAGTCGAGGGCGACGAAATGCGCGCCGCGGTCCAGGAACATCTCGGCGGCAAAGCCCGACATGGCCGCATCGAGAAAGCGCCAGATCCCGCCATGGATGAACACGAAGACAGGCCCGCCCGGGCGGGTGGCCCGGTACAGGTCGAGCCCCTCGTCGGGATGGTCGCCATAGGCGATCCGCTCGGGCCAGCCGCGCCGGATCCGGACGTCGAAGCTGAGCGAGGACAGCCGCCCGTTCACCACGTCCGTATGGGGTTGGTAGGCCTCCTGGTCGTAGGCGGCATCGAGTTCCGCCTGATCGTAGTCGCGCCAGACGGGCGGGCCCTTGACGTGCCCCGACAGGCCCGGCTCCCAGGCCGGCTGGCCCAGGGCGGGCGCGGCCAAAAGGCCGGCTCCGGTGGACAGGGCAGTGCGGCGCGTCATCCGGGGGTCCATGAGGTCACCTCGGCGGCAAGGGCGGCATGACCCGCACCCTGCCAGAAGATCCGCGCCGTGTCCTGCCTCATCCGAGCCCCGGGCCGGGTTCGTGGCCGGGGCCCGGCGCCTCAGCGGCCCTTGCCGGTGCCCCCGTCATGCCCGAGCCGGGGCGATTTCTCCTTGAGCCGGTCGATCATCTCGGAGGCGTGGGCCTTGGTGAGCGTCTCGTCGAAGTCCTCGCCGGTCTCCTCGCACAGCGTCTTCAGGTACGAGGCCTGCGCTCCCGTCATCGGCTCGTCGCCGGTGACCCAGTCCTGCGGATCCTTCTCGGCGTTGCCCTCGGGATGCGTCTTGGTGTTCGCGTCGGCCATTTTTCCGTTCTCCGATGCCGGTTGTGTTCCTATAATGTTCCGGGGGTGGATCGGGTTCCGCCCGTCACGACGGAGGGAACGATGGCCCGCGACCAAGGCTTGGAAGAGGTCCTGCGCGACGACCTGGGCGAACAGGACGACCTGACCGAGGCGCCGATGTTCGGCGGCCTGGCGATCCTGCACCGGGGGCATCTCCTTTGCGGCATCCGGCACGACGGGCTGATGGTCCGCCTGGGGCGCGGGGGCGACGGCTGGGCGCTGGACCTGCCCGGGGTCACGCCGCTCCGGGCCGGGGCGCGTCCGATGCCCGGCTGGGTCCGCGTCCCGCCCGACCTGTGCGGCGACGATCTCCTGCGCCGCCGGTTCCTCGACGCCGCGCTGGCGGTCACGCGCGCCCTGCCGCCACGGTGACCGCCGCCTTGCGACGGCGGGCCTGCGCGGTATAGGGGAGGTGCGGCGCGACGGAACGGGGGTTCGGGCGATGATGACACCGGCAGGCGGGTCCCTGGCATGACGACGCTGATCCGGAACGTGATCCTCGTCGACCCCGGGGCGGGCACCGAATCACCCGGCGCGCTCGTGCTCAGGGATGGCGCCATCGCCGAGATCCTGCCTGCCGCGCCCGACAGCCTCGACCGCTTTGCCGAGGTGATCGACGGCGACGGCCGCCATCTCGCCCCCGGCATCGTGGACTGGGGCGTCAAGGTCTCCGAACCCGGGGAGCGTCACAAGGAAAGCTTCCGCACCGCCGGTCTTGCCGCGGCGGCGGGCGGGGTGACGACCCTGGTGACCCGCCCGGACACCCTGCCCGCCATCGACACGCCCGAGATCCTCGAGTTCGTCGCCCGCCGCGCGGCGCAGGACTCGCCTGTCCGGGTCCTTCCCATGGCCGCCCTGACCAAGGGCCGGGAGGGGCGCGAGATGACCGAGATCGGCTTCCTCCGCGACGCCGGCGCTGTGGCCTTCACCGACGGCGACCGCGTGGTCGAGGATACGCGCGTGCTGTCCCGCGCCCTGACCTACGCCCGGAGCCTGGGGGCCCTGGTGGTGACCCATGTGCAGGACCCCGGCCTGTCGCGTGGCGCCGTCATGACCTCGGGCAAGTTCGCCTCGCTGCGCGGGCTGCCCGCCGCGAGCCCCATGGCCGAGCGGATCGGCCTCGAGCGCGACCTCGCCCTTGTCGAAATGACGGGCGCGCGGCTCCACGCCGACCAGGTGACGACGGCGGCCGCGCTGCCGTCCTTGCAGCGGGCCAAGGCCATGGGCCTCGACGTCACGGCCGGGATCTCGGTCCACCACCTGACGCTCAACGACTTCGACGTGGGCGACTACCGCACCTTCTTCAAGCTCGTGCCGCCCCTTCGGCAGGAAGAGGACCGGGAAGCCGCGGTCGAGGCCCTGGCCTCGGGCCTCATCGACGTCCTCGGCTCGATGCACACCCCGCAGGACGAGGAATCCAAGCGCCTTCCCTTCGAGGCCGCGGCCCCGGGGGCCGTCGGGCTGGAAACGCTGCTTCCCGCCGCGCTCCGGCTGGTCCACGGCGGGCGCATCGGCCTGCCGCAGCTGTTCCGGGCGCTCTCGCTCAACCCCTCGACCCGCCTGGGCCTGCCGACCGGACGACTCGCCCGGGGGGCGCCCGCGGACCTGGTCCTGTTCGACATGAACGCGCCCTTCGTGCTCGATCGCTGGACGATGCGCTCCAAGTCCAAGAACACGCCCTTCGACGGCGCCCGCCTGCAGGGCCGCGTCCGGGGCACATGGGTGGCCGGCCAACGGGTCTGGCCCCTCGCGAAGGAACAATGATGCCTGAGGTCCTTTCGCCCTTCGGGGTCCTCCTCCTGTGGGCGCTGTTCGGCTACCTGCTGGGCTCCATCCCCTTCGGCGTGCTGATCACCCGCGCGGCCGGCCTGGGGGACATCCGGGCCATCGGCTCCGGCAACATCGGCGCCACGAACGTCCTCAGGACGGGCCGGAAGGGCGCGGCCCTCGCGACCCTGCTGCTCGATGGGGGAAAGGGGGCGGTCGCGGTGCTCCTGGCCCGGGCGCTCGCGGGCGAGGATGCGGCGCAACTGGCCGGGTTCGCGGCCTTCCTGGGCCATTGCTTCCCGGTCTGGCTGGGGTTCCGGGGCGGCAAGGGCGTGGCCACCTTCCTGGGCGTGCTCCTCGCGATCGCCTGGCCGATCGGGATCGCGGCCTGCCTGACCTGGCTCGCGACCGCCGTCCTTGTCCGCATCTCATCGCTGGCCGCGCTGGTCGCTGCGGTGCTCGCCCCGCTCTGGGCCGTTCTCCTCGGATGGGGGGAGGTGGCGCTCCTGGCCCTTGGCCTCGCGGCGCTGATCCTGATCCGACACCGCCCCAACATCGCCCGCCTGCTCGCGGGGACCGAGCCGCGAATCGGGCGGCGCTGAGCGGGTTTGTCGCCGCAGGCGCGCGGGCTATATCCCTGCGTCAAGGGGACGGGGGCGACCCAAGGCATGACAGACGCGGACGCCATGCACCGGACGGAGGCGGAGTCCGCCCAAGGCGCCGCGCCCCCTTGGCCTGACCGGGACCTGTCCTCGATCACCGGGCCGTGGCCGCCGCCGCTGCGCGCCGCGGCGGCCCTGGCGATGGCGTCCCCCCAGCCCATGTGGCTCGGCTGGGGCGACGAGGCCGCCTGCCTGTGCAACCCGGCCTGCCGCACCATCCTGGGCCACCATCCCGAGCCGGGCCGTCCCGCCGGAGAGGTCTGGGCCGCGGCGGGTGACCTGCGCGACCTGCTGGCCGCGGCCCGGCGCGGCGAGGCCCGGACGGAAACCCGCGTCCTGCCCATCGACCGCGGGCAGGGGCCGGAGAAGGTCGCCGTGACCTTCGCCCTGGGTCCCGTCCTCCAAGCGGACGGCACGGCCTGCGGCTTCCTTTGCGTGGCGACCCTCGGGGCGGAAGCCGTCCGGCTCCCGGGGGAGGAGGCGGATGCGGTGCTTCGCGCCGCGGCCGCCCGGAAGGCCTTCCTCGCGGATCTGAGCGACGCCCTGCGCGACCTGGACGATCCGGCCGCGATCGCCTGCGCCGCCTCGAGCCGCCTTGGACCCCATCTGAACCTCGCACGGTGCGGCTTCGCCGAAGCCGACTCCCCGGGCGAGGCCGTCGTGGTGGGCGGCGACTGGACGGATGGCAGTTCCTCCGTCACGGGCGTGCATCGGCTCGACAGCTTCGGCGCCTTCGTTGCGGGCGCCCTGCGGTCGGGGCGGCCCGCCGTGGTCCGCGATGTCGCCACCGACCCACGGCTCGATCCCGCGCATCGCTCCGCCTATGGCGCCCTCGGAGTCCGCGCGCACGTGGCCACCCCGGTCCTGCGCCCCCGGGGCCTCGCGGCGGTCCTGTTCGTTCACTCCGCAAGCCCCCGGAACTGGTCGGAGGACGAGGCGGACCTCCTGCGGGAGGTGGCGGAGCGGACCTGCGCCGCCATCGAGGCCGCGCGCGCCACCCGCGCCCTGCGGGACAGCGAAGCCTTCATCCGGGACATCCTCCAGGCGTCGAACGACTGCATCGAGGTGCTCGACCTCGACGGCCAGCTCCGCTTCATGAGCGAGGGGGGGCAGCGCGTGAAGGAGATCGGGGACTTCGGCCGGCTGGCTGGGGAATCCTGGGTCCGGCTCTGGCCCCCCGCGGCCCGCCGCCTGGCCGAGGCCGCCCTGGCGACGGCCCGGAGCGGCGGCGTGGGGTCGTTCCGCGCCCAGGCCCCGACCGAAACCGGCAGCCCGCGCTTCTGGGACGTCGTCATCTCTCCGATCATGGACCCGCAGGGCCGATCCGCCCGGCTGCTCGCGATCTCGCGCGATATCACGACCCAGCGCCATGCCGAAGCCGCCCTGCGCGAAAGCGAGGCCCGCTTCCGCAACATGGCCGACAGCGCGCCCGTCATGATCTGGACCACCGACGCGCAGGGGCGCTGCACCTATGTGAACCGCCGCTGGCGCGAGTTCACGGGGCGCCCGCCCGCCGAGGCGCTGGGCCTGGGCTACCTGTCGGCCATGCATCCCGACGACGTTCCCCCCGCCCGGGACATGATCCGGACCGGCCAAAGGCCCGAGCGGGCCGAATATCGCCTGCGCCGCGCCGACGGGAGCTGGGCCTGGGTGCTCGATGCGGCCACGGCGCGCCATTCGCCCGAGGGGGCGTTCATGGGCTACATCGGCTCGGTGGCGGACATCACCGACCGCAAGCTCGCCGAAGAGCGGCGGGCCCTGCTCGTCAACGAGCTGAACCACCGGGTGAAGAACACCCTGGCGACGGTGCAGTCCCTCGCGGCCCAGTCGTTCCGGCTGGGGCAGGTGGACCGGGCCGTCCGCAAGGCCTTCGAGGCGCGGCTCATGTCGCTGGCCCGGGCGCATGACGTGCTCACGCAGCAGAGCTGGGAGGGGGCCCGCCTGGACGACCTCGCGCGCCGCGCCCTGACGCCGTTCAGCACCGATCCCGCCCGGCTGTCCCTGCGGGGTCCAGCGCTCTGGCTGCCGCCGCGCATCGTCCTGGCGCTGGCGATGGCCTTTCACGAACTGGCCACCAACGCCGCCAAGTACGGCGCCCTGTCCGGCCCGGACGGACATGTGGACCTGAGCTGGGAGGCCACCCGCATGGCGGGGGAACGGCGCCTCCGCCTTGTCTGGGCCGAGTCCCGGGGGCCTTCCGTCGAGCCGCCCACGCGTCAGGGCTTCGGATCGCGGCTCATCGAGCATGGCCTCGCCAATGAGCTTGGGGGCGAGGTCGAGATAGACTATTGCGCATCAGGCGTTATCTGCCGCCTGGATGCGCCATTGCCAACGGAGGGGAACGAATGACGGAGACGGGGCCTGCGGGAATCGCGGGCAAGCGGATCCTGGTCGTGGAGGACGAGATGATCGTCGCCATGCTGATCGAGGACATCCTGACCGACCTGGGGGCGACTGTGGTGGGGCCGGCGGCGCGGGTGAACCGCGCGATCGAGCTTCTGAGCGCCGAGCCCGTGGACGCGGCGCTCCTCGACGTGAACCTCGCGGGCGAGGTCACCACCCCTGTGGCCGAGGAGCTCCGTCGCCGTGGCATCCCCTTTGCCTTTGCGACCGGATATGGCGCGGCGGGCGTGCCGCCCGGGTTCGCGGACCAGCCGCTTCTCCAGAAGCCGTTCCAGGAACGCGACCTGGGCCAGGTCATGGCCCAGGTCCTGGCCTGAGCGGGATCAGTCCCGCAGGAGGTCGTTGATGCCGGTCTTGGCGCGCGTCTGCGCGTCCACCCGCTTCACGATCACCGCGCAATACAGGTTGATGCCGTTCGAGGACGGCATCGACCCCGCCACGACGACGGAATAGGGCGGCACCTCGCCGTAGCTCACCTCGCCTGTGGCGCGGTCCACGATCTTGGTGGACCTGCCGATGAACACGCCCATGCCGAGGACGGACCCTTCGCGCACGATGCAGCCCTCGACCACCTCGGAGCGGGCGCCGATGAAGCAGTTGTCCTCGATGATGGTCGGGCCCGCCTGCATGGGTTCCAGCACGCCGCCGATGCCGACGCCGCCCGACAGGTGGACGTTCGCGCCGATCTGCGCGCAGGAGCCGACGGTGGCCCAGGTGTCGACCATGGTGCCCTCGCCGACATGGGCGCCGAGGTTCACGAAGGACGGCATCAGGATCGCGCCCTTGCCGATGAAGGCCGAGCGGCGGACGATCGCGCCGGGCACGCCGCGGAAGCCCGCCTCGCGCCAGCGCGCCTCGTCCCAGCCCTTGAACTTGCTGTCCACCTTGTCCCACCAGGAGGCCCCCTGCGGCGCGCCGTCCTGCAGGACCATGTCGTTGAGCCGGAAGCTCAGCAGCACGGCCTTCTTGGCCCACTGGTTGACGGTCCACTGGCCGTCCGCGCCCCGCTCGGCCACCCGGAGGGCGCCGGTGTCGAGCGCCTCGAGCGTGGCCTCCACGGCGTCCCGCGCCTCGCCCGTGGTGTCGGGGGTCAGGGAGGCGCGATCCTCCCAGGCGGCGTCGATGGCGGCTTCGAGGGCGGCGTGGGACATGGGCTGAACCTCCGGCGTGATGTCGGGGGCCTCATAGGGCCGGGGGTCCGGTCGCGCAATCGGGGCCGGAGACCCCGCGGCGGGTTTGGTTTTCCGGCGATCCGTGCCATTTCCCCGGAATCACTCAAGGACGTTTTGCGATGAACGACGACAGCCTCCACGATTCCGTCCCCGACGCGCCGCTCTCGGCCGAGCCCCCGCTGCGCAATCCGATGCGCGACAGCGTCGAGGACAAGGTGACCGTGGCGCATGTCCCGGTCACGCCGCAGACGCAGTCGCCCTCCTATCGCCTGGCCTTCGGCGACGACGACTTCCTCCTGCGCGAGGAGCTGCGCCCCGTCCGTCTCCAACTCGAGCTGCTCAAGCCGCAGCTGATGCTGGACGAGGCCGGCGTGGAGACCACGGTCGTCCTGTTCGGCGGCGCGCGCATCCCCGACGCGGACCATGCCGGCCACGCGCGGACGCCGATGCTGGCCGCCCTGTCGAAATACTACGAGGAGGCGCGGCGCTTCGCCTTCCTCGTGACCGAATCCTCGCTGGTCGAAAGCCGCGGCCGGCGGGCGGTGGTGGTCACCGGCGGCGGCCCGGGGGTCATGGAGGCCGGGAACCGCGGCGCGGCCGAGGCGGGGGGCCGCAGCGTCGGGCTCAACATCGTCCTCCCGCACGAGCAGGCGCCCAACGCCTATGTCACGCCCGAGCTGTGCTTCAACTTCCACTACTTCGCGATCCGCAAGATGCACTTCCTGATGCGGGCCGAGGCGATCTGCGTCTTTCCGGGCGGCTTCGGCACCCTGGACGAGATGTTCGAGGCGCTGACCCTGATCCAGACCGGCCGCATGGCCAAGGTGCCGTTCCTGCTCTTCGGCAAGGACTACTGGGAGCGGATCATCAACTGGGACGTCCTGGCCGAGGCCGGCACGATCGCCGCCGAGGACCTCGATCTCTTCCGCTACGTGGAGACGGCCGAGGAGGCACTGGACGCCATGCGGACCTGGGCCTGCCGCACGGAAAAGCGCGACGCGCTGCCCGGCCGGTCCTCTGCCCCGGTGCCGCGCCCGGGCGCGCCCGGGCAGCTTGGCGACGGAAGCTGAGGCCCGGGGCCCCGGGGGCCGCGCCGCAGCCGCTCGGGACCCTCGCCGCCCGCCGTCGGACGGGCGGCGTTCGGGGGTCGCCTCAGGTCAGCGCGACACCCACTGGCCCCCGCCCTGCGACGACCTTTGGCACGCGCCGATGAACCACATCCCCTCCAGCCCCGAATCGATGTTGGGGAGGAGCGACCCGTCGCCCGTGCCCAGGATCAGGTCGGCGGCGTCGGTGTAGATGGTGGCGAAGCCCTCCAGATAGCCCTCCGGGTGGCCGGGCGGGATGCGGGTCCAGCGGTTGCCGCCGGTGCCGAGCCCCGCGCCGCCGCGCGTGATGATCTGCTTGGGCTGGCCCAGGGGCGCGAAGGTCATGACGTTGGGGTTCTCCTGCCCCCATTCGATCCCGGCCTTGGTCCCGTAGACGCGCAGCCGGAGCCCGTTCTCGTTGCCCGGCGCCACCTGGCTGGCCCAGAGCATCCCCCGCGCGCCGTTCGCGAAGCGCAGCAGCACATGGCCGTTGTCGTCCACCTGCCGCCCTGCGCCAAAGCTCTGCAGGTCGGCGAGCAGCGCCTCGGTCCGAAGGCCCGTCACGAAGGACAGGAGGTTGAAGGCGTGGGTGCCGATGTCGCCCAGCGCGCCCGCGCCCGCCATCTCGGGGTTGGTGCGCCAGGCGGCCTGCTTGTTGTCGCCCGACGTCTCGACCGTCTCGGTCAGCCAGTCCTGCGCGTATTCGGCCTGCACGAGCCGGATCTCGCCCAGGTCGCCCCGTTCGATCATCTCGCGGGCCTGACGGATCAGCGGGTAGCCCGTGTAGTTGTGCGTCAGGATGAACCGGGCCTTGGACCCCTTCACCGCCTCGGCGATCTGCCGCGCCTGATCGGGCGTGGCGGCCAGCGGCTTGTCGCAGATGACGTTGATCCCCGCCTCCAGGAAGGCAATGGCGGGGGCCGCGTGCATGTGGTTCGGCGTCACGAT
Organism: Rubellimicrobium arenae; assembly: GCF_017916275.1. Classification (GTDB taxonomy): domain Bacteria; phylum Pseudomonadota; class Alphaproteobacteria; order Rhodobacterales; family Rhodobacteraceae; genus Rubellimicrobium; species Rubellimicrobium arenae. Next base: position 137,482 of record NZ_JAFMST010000009.1, on the reverse strand, counting down.
GCTGACCGCGTCGATGCCGTCCGGCCGCGCGGCCTCGGCCCGCGCCATCTCCCGGAAGTCGGAATAGGCGCGGTCGGCGGCGATGTTCAGGTCCTCGGCCGAGGCGCGCGCGCGCTCGGGGTCCGAGGACAGCGCCCCGGCGACCAGCTCCCAGCGGTCGTCGATGCGGCTCGCGATGCGGTGGACGGCCCCGATGAAGGCCCCGCGGCCCCCGCCCACCATGCCCAGTCTCAGGCGTCGTTGCGCCATGTGTCCGTCCCTCCCCTTACAGTCCCAGCATCGCCTTGATGGCGGCCTCGTCGCGCTCGCCTCCGGCGAAGTCGTCGAAGGCCTTCTCGGCCCGGTCGATCAGGTGCGACGCGATGAAGGGCGCGCCCTCGGCCGCCCCCTGCTCGGGCGACTTGATGGCGCATTCCCATTCCAGCACCGCCCAGCCGTCGTAGCCGTACTGCGTCAGCTTGGAGAAGATGCCGCCGAAGTCCACCTGCCCGTCGCCCAGGGACCGGAATCGGCCCGCGCGGTTGATCCAGGACTGGTAGCCCGAATAGACGCCCTGCCGCCCGTCCGGATTGAACTCCGCGTCCTTGACGTGGAACGAGCTGATCCGCTCCTGGTAGATGTCGATGAAGGCGAGGTAGTCGAGCTGCTGCAGCAGGAAGTGCGACGGGTCGTAGTTGATCGTCGCCGCGACGTGCCCGCCCACGGCGTCCAGGAACATCTCGAAGGTCGCGCCGTCGAAGATGTCCTCGCCGGGATGGATCTCGTAGCCGTAGGAGACGCCATTCTCGGCATAGACGTCGAGGATCGGCCGCCAGCGGCGCCCCAGCTCGGCGAAGGCTTCCTCGATCAGCCCCTCGGGCCGCTGCGGCCAGGGATAAAGGAACGGGAAGGCCAGCGAGCCCGAGAAGCCCACGTGCCGGTCGAGGCCCATCCGCCGCGAGGCGATGGCCCCCTTCTTGACCTGGTCCACGGCCCATTCCTGCCGCGCCTTGGGATTCTTGTGCAGCCGCGCGGGCGCAAAGGCGTCGAAGGCGAGGTCATAGGCCGGGTTCACCGCCACGAGCTGGCCCTGGAGGTGGGTGGACAGTTCGGTGATCTCCACGCCCGCCTCGGCGCAGATGCCCTTCAACTCGTCGCAGTAGTCCTGGCTCTCCGCCGCGCGGTCGAGGTCGAAAAGGCGGCCGTCGAAGGTGGGGATCTGAACCCCCTTGTAGCCGAGCCCCGCGGCCCAGCCCGCGATGTCCTTGAGCGAGTTGAACGGCGCCGCGTCGCCCGCGAACTGGGCAAGAAAGATGGCCGGGCCCTTGATCTGGCTGGTCATGTCGGTCCTTTCGTTAGGTCTTGGTCGTCCTGCGGTGTCTCGAGGTCCTGAAGCGGCGGAGCCTCCGGTTCGCGGATGGCGCGGATCGCCGCGCGCGCCAGAACGGCGCCCGCCCGCCCCACGTCCTCCTCGATCGCGATGATCTCCCGCCGGAAGAGCGAAAGGAAGGGGATCGCTTCCTTGGCCACGAGGTCGATCCCCTGGCCCAGCCGCATCCCATGCGCCTCGAGCGCGGCCACGGAGGCCATCGCCGAGGAGGTCGAGGCGCAGACGAGCCCGTCGACCCCGTCGGGCAGGGCGCGCGCGACCGTGGCCTGGACCTCGCCGCTGGGCCGGTCGCTGGAGGTGTCGGAAAGCACGCGCACCTCGATCCCGGTTTCCGCCGCCGCCTGGCTCACGCCCGCCACGATGTCCTGCGCGTAGTTCTGGTTCAAGGGCGGCGCCACCACCGCCACCCTTCGCCGCCCGAACCGGGCGAGCCGCCGCACGGCGATCGCGCCAAAGGCCATGTTGTCGAAATCGGCCCAGGCGTGGCGGCTGGCCCAGAGCGTCCGCCCATGCGTGGCAAAGGGAAAGCGCCGCTCCATGAGCCAGGCCACGCGCGGGTCGGCAGGCTGGGTCTGGTTGAAGATCACCGCATCGGCGAGCCCCATCTCCACGATGTGCCGAATGGGCTTGAGCGGATCTTCGCCGGGAAAGTAGTAGCTGACGTTCAGGTGGAAGGTCGTGCCCCGCATCGCCCCCGCCAGCGAGGAGATGAGGCGCGCGGTGTTGTTCATCATGTCGTGCTCGGTGGACATCACCAGGCTGATGACCTGGGTGCGCCCCGTGCGCAGGCGAAGCCCTGCCCGGTTGGGAACATAGCCCAGCTCGTCGGCCACGCGACGCACCAGCGCCTTGGTGTCGGCCCGCAGGTCCGGGGCGTCCGCCAGGGCCCGCGACACCGTCGCCACCGCCAGTCCGGTGATCCGCGCGATGGTCTTGAGCGTCGGCTTTTCCTGCACGGGAGCCGGGGTCCCCTTTGCCGCCATATCGCTCACGTTTTCGTCCTCCCACACGCGTCACGCGAAACCCGCTTGCCAGACGCGTCAGGATGGTCATACTCCTAAATCGTTATAGGAAACGAGATGATTTCCGTACGGGAGGAAAAAATCGTGAGACTGACCACCAGCCTGCTGGGGGCCACCGCCCTTTGCGCCGCCACGAGCGCCTCCGCGCTCGACTTCGAGGTCACCCACTGGTGGACCTCGGGCGGCGAGGCCAACGCCGTTTCCAAGATCGCCGAAGCCTGGAACGCCACCGGCAACACCTGGGTGGATGGCGCTATCGCCGGCGGCGGCGACACGGCCCGGCCGATCATGATCAGCCGCATCCTGGGCGGCGACCCCATGGACGCCTTCCAGTTCAACCACGGGCGCCAGGCCGAGGAGCTGATCGAGGCGGGCCTCCTTCTCGACCTCACCGACGTCGCCGAGGAGCAGGGCTGGAAGGAAAAGATCAATCCGCCGTCGCTGCTCGACGCCTGCACCTACGAGGGCCGGATCTACTGCGCGCCGATCAACATCCACTCGTGGCAATGGATGTGGCTGAGCCGCAAGGCCTACGAGGATGCGGGCCTGCCCGTGCCCACCGACTGGGACAGCTTCATCGATTCCGCCGACGAGCTGCGGGCCGCAGGCAAGGTCCCGCTCGCCCTGGGCGGCCAGCCCTGGCAGGCGACGGGCGCGTTCAACGTGATGGCGACGGCCCTGGCCGGCGAGGACGCCTATCTCGCGGTCAACCGCGACAAGGACGCCGAAGTGGCGGGCGGTCCCGACTACGCCAAGGTCTTCGAGGCCGCGGCCGTGGCGCGGGACTTCGCCATGGGCTCGAACGTGCAGGACTGGAACCAGGCGACCAACATGGTCATCACCGGCCAGGCCGGGGCGCAGATCATGGGCGACTGGGCGCAGGGCGAGTTCGCGCTGGCCGGCCAGACCGCGGGCACGGATTACGACTGCCTTCCCGGTCTGGGCGAGCAGGCCGTCCTCGACGCCGGGGGCGACGCGTTCTTCTTCCCGGTGCAGGACGACCCCGAGGTGACGGCGGCGCAGAAGCAGTTCGCCGCGATGCTCCTGTCGCCCGAGGTGCAGGTGGCCTTCAACGCCGCCAAGGGCTCGCTGCCCGTGCGGGGCGACGTGAACCTCGAATCCGTGAATGAATGCACCAAGAAGGGTCTCGACCTCCTGGCCGCCGGCAACGTCATGCCGGCCGGCACGACCCTGCTGTCGCCCGACACGACGCAGCAGATCAACGACCTGATGACCGAGTTCTGGGCCTCCGACTCCATGAGCGCGGCGGACGCGCAGGCCCGCTACGCCGAGATCATCGCCAACGCCGACTGACGACCCGGCCGGACGGGGCGCGCTCCTGCGCCCCGTTCATCCCCCAGGGAGGACCGCCCATGAGCACAACCCACGACGAGGTGTCCAGCCTCGCCGACGGCCCGTCCGTCCCAGCGCGCCGGCCCGTCCGGTTCCTCCGCAACTGGAGCGCCAAGCTCGCCACGGTGCCGATGATCGCGACGGCCCTGGTGATCTTCGTGGGCTGCACCGGCTGGACGGTGATCCATTCGTTCACCAACTCCAAGCTGCTGCCCAAGCTGAACTGGGCGGGGCTCGATCAGTACCGCCGCCTCTGGTCCACGCCGAAATGGTACGTGTCGATCGAGAACCTGGCGGTCTTCGGCGCGCTGTCGCTGATCTTCACGCTGGTCATCGGCTTCGTGCTGGCGGCCCTTCTCGACCGCAAGGTGCGCGGCGAGGACGTGTTCCGCACCATCTTCCTTTACCCCTTCGCGCTGTCCTTCATCGTGACGGGCCTGGCCTGGCAGTGGATCCTGAACCCCGAGCTCGGGCTCCAGTCCGTGATCCGCTCCTGGGGCTGGGACAGCTTCACCTTCGATCCGCTCTACAACGCCAGGATCGTGATCTACGGGCTGCTGATCGCCGCGCTGTGGCAGGGCACGGGGCTCGTGATGTGCATCATGCTGGCCGGGCTGCGCGGCATCGACGAGGAGATCTGGAAGGCCGCCCGGGTGGACGGCATCCCGACCTGGAAGACCTACACCCATGTCATCATCCCGATGATGCGGCCCGTCTTCGTGACCTCGCTGGTGCTGATCGCGTCGGGGATCGTGAAGGTCTACGACCTCGTCATCGCCCAGACGGGCGGCGGCCCCGGCGGCGCCTCGGCGGTGCCCGCGATGTACGTGATGGAATCGATGTTCTCGGCCCAGAACCTCGGGCAGGGCTTCGCCGCCTCGACCATGATGCTGCTGTCCGTCGTCATCATCCTGATCCCCTGGGCCTATCTCGAGTTCGGAGGCAAGAAGCGTGGCTGATCCCGCAAGCCTGAACACGCTGGCCGCGATCGACCCGGTCGGCGACCGCACCGGAGCCGTGGGCCACATGGACGGCCCGCGGGGCCGACGCCCCCGCCGGACCGTGTCCCGCGCCAACATCTTCCTCTACGGGACGCTTCTGGTCGTGTCCCTGTACTACCTGCTGCCGCTCTGGGTCATGGTGATGACCTCGCTCAAGGGCATGCCCGAGATCCGGATGGGCAACATCTTCAGCCCCCCGGTCGAGATCACCTTCCAGCCCTGGGTCAAGGCCTGGGCCGAGGCCTGCACCGGCATCAACTGCGACGGGCTGAGCCGCGGCTTCTGGAACTCGGTCCGCATCCTCGTCCCCTCGGTGGTGCTGTCCATCGCCGTGGCGAGCGTGAACGGCTACGCGCTGGCCAACTGGAAGTTCAAGGGATCCGAGGTCTTCTTCACCATCCTCATGATCGGCGCCTTCATCCCCTACCAGGTGATGATCTACCCCATCGTGATCGTCCTGCGCGAACTGGGCCTGTTCGGGTCGCTCTGGGGTCTCGTGCTGGTGCACACGATCTTCGGGATGCCGATCCTGACGCTGCTGTTCCGCAACTACTTCGCCAGCGTCCCCGAGGAACTGTTCAAGGCCGCCCGCGTGGACGGGGCCGGGTTCTGGCGGATCTTCCTGCAGATCATGCTGCCGATGTCGCTGCCCATCTTCGTGGTCGCGATCATCCTCCAGGTCACCGGCATCTGGAACGACTTCCTGTTCGGCGTGATCTACACCCGCCCCGAGAACTACCCGATGACGGTGCAGCTCAACAACATCGTCAACTCGGTGCAGGGCGTGAAGGAATACAACGTCAACATGGCGGCGACGCTGCTGACCGGCCTCGTGCCCCTCGTCGTCTACTTCGCATCCGGCAAGCTCTTCGTGCGCGGCATCGCCGCGGGCGCCGTGAAAGGCTGATCCCCATGCTCGTTCCCAACCATTCGGTCCGCATCCGGGACCTGACGCTCACCTTCGGCGCGGTCACCGTGCTACAGAACCTCAACCTCGACATCCACGAGGGGGAGTTCCTGGTCCTCCTCGGCTCGTCGGGCTGCGGGAAGTCGACGCTGCTCAACTGCATCGCGGGCCTCCTCGAGCCGACCGACGGCCAGATCTTCATCAAGGGCCGGAACGTCACCTGGCTCGAGCCCAGCGAGCGGGGCATCGGCATGGTGTTCCAGAGCTATGCGCTCTACCCCCAGATGACCGTGCGCGGGAACCTGAGCTTCGGCCTCCGGAACGCCCGCATCCCCGCCGCCGAGATCGAGAGCCGCGTCGCCCGCGCGGCCAGGATCCTGCAGATCGAGCCCTTGCTCGACCGGAAGCCGGGCCAGCTTTCGGGCGGGCAGCGCCAGCGGGTGGCGATCGGGCGCGCGCTGGTGCGCGACGTGGACGTGTTCCTCTTCGACGAGCCGCTGTCGAACCTCGACGCCAAGCTGCGCGCCGATCTGCGGGTCGAGATCAAGCGCCTCCACCAGAACCTCGACAACACCATGATCTACGTCACCCACGATCAGGTCGAGGCGATGACGCTGGCCGACCGCATCGCCATCATGCGGAGCGGCAAGGTCATGCAGCTCGGCACCCCGGACGAGATCTACAACCGCCCGCAGAGCAAGTACGTGGCCGACTTCATCGGCTCGCCGTCGATGAACTTCCTGGACGGGCACTACGAGCAGGGCATGTTCCGGTCGGGCGACCTCAACATCTCGATGCAGGGCTACAAGCTCGGGGCGCCGCAGATCGCCGACCGGCCCGCGATCCTGGGCATCCGGCCCGAGCATGTGGCGACCGGCGCGCTGGTCAGCGCCGCCCCCATCCAGGGCGAGGTGGTGGTGGACCTCGTGGAGCCCATGGGCTCGGACACGCTGGTCTGGGCGCAGGTCGCGGGCAAGCCCTTCCGCATCCGCATGGACGGGCAGGCCCGCGTGGCCCCCGGCGACCGCATTCCGGTCGGGCTCGATCCTTCCAAGGCCTCCCTCTTCGACGCAAAGACGGAAGAACGCCTGTGACACGTCCTCTTTCGGCGCTCCAGGACCTGTCGGGGTCTTGGGCGCTCTCCGACGCCGCGGGCGACACCGCCTGCCCGATGCGCGTGCCCGGCGACGGCATCACCGCCCTCCAGGAGGCCGGGCTGATCCCCGATCCCTACTGGGGGCGCAACGAATACGACCTGCGCTGGATCGCCGACCGGGAATGGACCCTGACGCGCGAGCTGGACCTGACCGACCCCGCTGTGGTCCTCGTGCTCGATGGGCTGGACACCGTGGCGACCGTGCGCGTCAACGGCACCGAGGTGCTGCGCGCCGCCAACCAGTTCCGCACCTGGCGCGTGGACCTGACCGGGATCGCGCGTCACGGCCGGAACCGGATCGACGTCACCCTTCACCCCGCCCCCGCCGAGGCCGCGGCCCGTGCCGCCGCCCAGCCCTTCCCGGTGCCCTACATCCACCAGAACAACCCGATTCCGCACGGCAACATGCTCCGCAAGGTGGCCTGCGACTGGGGCTGGGACTGGAACATCGCGCTGGTCCCCTTCGGCATCACCGGGGGCGCCTGGCTCGAACGGGCGGGCGCGCCGCGGATCGGGCGCCTGTCCATCGCGCAGGAGCATGGCGAGGGGCAGGTGGCCCTCACCGTGACCGCCTGGACCGAAGCCGCCGAGGGCGCGCCCTTCCGCATCACCTTCGCGGGCCATACCGCCGAAGGCACCGTGGAGGAGGACGGCGTCTCCGTCACCTTCGACATCGACGACCCCGACCTCTGGTGGCCCGCGGGCCTCGGCCCGCAGACCCTGCACGACCTCGAGGTGCAGGTGGGCGAGGACGTCCAGCGCCGCCGCATCGGCCTGCGCCGGATGGAACTGGTGAGCGAACCCGACGCGGCCGGACGCTCCTTCGGGGTCCGCGTCAACGGCCGCATGGTCTTTGCCAAGGGCGCGAACTGGATTCCGGCCGACGCCCTCGCGGGCCGGATCACCGAGGCTGCCACCCGCGACCTCCTGCAGTCCGCCGTCGCGGCCAACATGAACATGATCCGCGTCTGGGGCGGCGGGCGCTACGAGCCCGACAGCTTCTACGACGCCTGCGACGAGCTGGGCCTGATGGTCTGGCAGGACTTCATGTTCTCCTGCAACCTCTACCCCTCCACCCCCGACTTCCTGGCCGAGGTGGACGCCGAGGTGCGCGAGAACGTCGCCCGGATGCACCACCACGCCTGCCTCGCGCTCTGGTGCGGCGACAACGAACTGATCGGCGCGCTTACCTGGTTCCCGGAATCGCGCAACGACCGCGACCGTTACCTCGTGAGCTACGACCGCCTGAACCGCACCATCGAGACGGCGCTGCGCGAGACCGATCCCCATGCCAACTGGTGGCCCTCCTCGCCCTCGCCAGGGCCGCTGAACTTCCGTGACGCCTGGCACGAGGACGGCTCGGGCGACATGCACTTCTGGTCCGTCTGGCACGAAGGCAAGCCTTTCGAGCACTACCGCGACGTGGCCCCGCGCTTCTGCTCCGAGTTCGGCTTCCAGTCCTATCCCTCGATGGAGGTGATCCGCACCTTCGCGGGCCCGGAGGACTGGAACATCGCCTCGCCAGTCCTCGAATCCCACCAGCGGAACAACTCCCCAGATGGCGGGCCGGGGGGCAATCCCCGCATCGCCTCGACGCTCTTCCGCTACTTCCGCTGGCCCGAACGGTTCGAGGACTTCGTCTGGCTCTCCCAGGTGCAGCAGGGCCTCGCCATCAAGACGGCGGTGACCGACTGGCGGGCCAAGAAGCCCCACTGCCAGGGCGCGCTCTACTGGCAGCTCAACGACACCTGGCCCGTGGCCTCCTGGTCCTCGCTCGACTACGGCGGCGGCTGGAAGGTGCTGCACCACATGGCCCGGGCCTTCTTCGCGCCCGTCACCGTCTCGGCCGTCCCCACCCCGGAAGGGATCGCGCTGATCGGCGTCAACGACCGGCTCGACCCCGTGGACCTGCGCGTGACCGCCTATGCGACGGCGATGGACGGCACCGCGCGCGAGATCGGGCAAGGGCAGGGGACCCTGGGCGAGAGCGCGGAGCGCCTCCTCCTGATCCCGGCCGGCACCCTCGCCCCGCAGGAAGTGCTGACCTTCGGCTGGGAGGGCTCGGACGGCACGCATGCGGGCGACATCTTCGCGCCCCAGCCCTGGAAGGCCTACGACCTGCCCGACGCGCGCCTGTCGCACGAGGTCGCGCGCGACGGTGACCGCTGGACGCTGTCCGTCACCGCGCAGGCCATGGCCTTCTTCGTCACCGCCGAGGCGGACGTGCCGGGCCGCTGGGACCGCAACGCCGTCCACCTCGGCCCGGGCGCCGTCACGCGCCTGACCTTCACCCCCGGGGAGCCGGGCGCGAGCCCGCGCTTCACCCTCCGCGACCTTCATGCGGCGACCTACGGCCGCGCCGACCAGAGGACATGATGCCGACCATCGCTTACCAGCTTTACTGCTCCCGCAACTTCCCCCCCATCGACGACACGCTCTCCATGCTGGCGCAGGCGGGCTACAAGGCCGTAGAGGGCTACGGCGGCCTTTACGGCGACCTCGACGCGCTCAAGGCCGGCTTGGACCGCAACGGCCTGTCCATGCCGTCCGGCCACTTCGCGCTCGACATGGTCGAGGGCGATCCGACCCGCACGCTGGAGGTCGCCCGCACCCTCGGCATCCAGAAGGTCTTCGTGCCCTGGATCTCGCCCGAGCAGCGGGGCACCGACCTCGACTCCTGGCGCGCCTTCGCGCAGCGCGTGGCCTCGGCGCTCGCCCCGATCAGGGACGCCGGGCACATCGTCGGCTGGCACAACCACGACTGGGATCTCGCCGACCTGGGCGGGACCACGCCCATGGACCTCCTGGCCGAGGCGGGCCTGAACCTCGAGCTCGACCTGGGCTGGGTCAAGCGCGCCGGCCTCGATCCGGTGCAGACGCTGCGCCGGTTCCAGGGCAAGGTCGCCGCCGTCCATGTCAAGGACATCGCCCCCCAGGGCGAGGCGACCGAGGAGGATGGCTGGGCCGACGTGGGCCACGGCATCCAGGACTGGGCCACCATCATGGACGAGTTGGAAGCCCAGGGCATCGACCACTTCGTGATCGAGCACGACAACCCCTCGGATCACGCCCGCTTCGCGCGTCGTTCGCTCGAAAGCGTCCAAGCCTGGTAAGGAACTGACAGAATGGCAAAGCTTGGCGTCGGCATCATCGGCTGCGGCAACATCTCCTCGGCCTATCTCAAGATCGCGCCGTCCTTCCGGAACCTCGAGATCCGGGCGGTCGCGGACATGAACATGGACAACGCGCGCCTGCGCGCCTCCGAGTTCAATGTCCGCGCCGAGACGGTGGACGAGATCCTCGCGGACCCCGAGGTGGACGTGATCGTGAACCTCACGGTCCCGGCCGCCCACTACGACGTGTCCCGCCGCATCCTCGAGGCGGGCAAGCACGCCTACTCCGAAAAGCCCCTCGTCCTCTCCCTTGAGGAAGGCGAGCGGCTGCAGGAACTGGCGGCGTCCCGGAACCTCCGCGTGGGATCGGCCCCGGATACCTTCCTCGGCGGCTCCCACCAGCAGGCGCGGGCGGCGATCGACCAAGGCCGCGTGGGCCGCATCCTCGGCGGCACGGCGCACGTCATGGGCCACGGCATGGAAAAGTGGCACCCGAACCCGGACTTCTTCTTCGCGCCGGGCGGCGGGCCGGTCCTCGACATGGGACCCTACTACATCACCAACCTCGTCCAGCTCATCGGGCCGGTGAAGTCGGTGACGGCCATGGCCAAGGCCGGCCTTCCGACCCGGACCATCCAGAACGGCCCCCGCAACGGCGAGGTGCTGCAGGTCACCACGCCCACCGACATCCACGCGATCCTCGAGTTCCAGAACGGGGCCACGGTCACGCTCGGCGCCTCCTGGGACGTGTGGAAGAACCGCCACGCCAACATGGAGCTGTATGGCGAGGAGGCCTCGCTCTTCGTGCCGGACCCGAACTTCTTCGGCGGCACCGTCGAGGTCGGCGGCGAGGGCGACATCGAAGCCTTGCCGGTCAGCGAGCATCCCTTCGGGCGGGCCAACTTCACCACCGGCGACGGCCGGCACCTCGCCAACTATCGCGGCGCGGGCCTTGCCGACATGGCGCAGGCGGTCGAGCAGAGGCGCAAGCACCGCTGCGACATCGACCTCGCCGTGCACGTCGTGGACGTGATGACCGGCATCCTGCGGTCGGGGCAGGAGCGTCGCTTCGTGGACATGACCACCACCTGCGAGCGTCCCGCCGCCCTTTCGGCCGAGGAGGCCCGCGCCCTTCTCGCCTGACGCACCGTCCGGGCCGGGGCCAAGCCGCCCCTGGCCCGGACCCAGCTTCGGAGCCCGTCATGAGCCAGGGAGTCGGACCCATGATGACCGGCGGATGCCAGTGCGGCGCCGTCCGCTACGCCTTCGACGGCCCGCCCGAGAAGGTGCACGCCTGCCATTGCCGCATGTGCCAGAAGGCGGTCGGCGGCCCCTTCGCGGTCATCTGCCCGGTCGCGAAGTCGGACTTCCGCGTCACCCGGGGCGAGATCGCGTGGTTCCACAGCTCCGATTTTGCGCGGCGTGGCTTCTGCCGGGACTGTGGGACGCCGCTGATCTTCGACTATCCCCACGATCCCGGGATCGGCGTCATGGCGGGCTCCCTGGACCGGCCCGACCTCGTGACCCCGGTCGTCCAGTACGGGGTCGAGACGCAGGTGCCCTGGGCCGCGCGCCTGCCCGGCCTTCCCGGCAAGGCCACGGACACCGACGATCCGGAGGGGCTGATCCCCCGGATCCATGCCACTAACCATCAGCATCCCGACCATGACACGGCCGAATGGCCGCCCCGCCGGGACTGAGAGCGGCAGGCCGGCTCAGGCCGCCTTGGCGGGCTTGGACTGGAGCACCTTCCACTCGGCGCCGAGCTTCGCGATCGTCACGCGGCGCGGATCGCCCTGGGCCAGATCCGCGGGCCTGGTCTCGCCCAGTTCGGCCTGAAGCTCGGTCAGGCGGCGCGCCACGGCCAGCCGGCGCATGGTCAGCGCGGCCTGGTTGCCCGCCGGGATCACGAAGCCGGGCCGGATCGAGCCGGCCCGCGGCGCGTCCTCGGACGGTTCGTCCAGGGTGTGGAGGAAGGTCACCAGCCCGGGGAGGAACACGAAGGCCGACAGGTTCCGCGCGGCGTTCGTCAGCTCCAGCACCGAAAAGTCGGTCTGCATGAGGATGCTGTAGCTCGCCTTGTCGTTCAGGCCCGCGAACTCCGCGAAGGGCAGCTTCTTCTTGGGCACGCCCGTGATGCGCGCGATCGCCTGCATCACCTGGCCGAAGTTCTTGGCCCCGACGGCGGCCAGGAAACGCTCGCCCATCTTGCTGCTGGGGCCTTCGGCCTTCTGCAATTCCGTGCCGGCCGTTCCCGCCTTGGGGACGTAGACGCTCACCCCGGTGGGCATGGGCAGGGCCTGGTCGGGCAGCGGGTTCACAAGGAAGCGGCCCTTGCCCTCGGCCTTGTTCCAGGCCCAGACCGGACGCAGGGCGGCCCGCCGGATCGCCGGCTCGGCCATGAGGGCGGCGAAGAGCGCGCCGTCCACCGGCTTCACGTCGAACGCAACCTTGTTGATCGTGATCTGCATGCCCCGTCCTCCGCTGGTCCGTGCCGCTTCTAGCGGAGGGCGGGCGGTCCTTCCAGCCCTCAGGCGGAGGCGGTCCCGGTCTCGGCGGCGATCTGGGCGCGGGACTTGCGGGCCCGTTCCGTCGCGGACTTGAGCTGCCCGCAGGCGGCCATGATATCCTCGCCGCGCGGCGTCCGGATGGGCGAGGCGTAGCCCGCCTTGTAGATGATGTCCGCAAAGGCCCGGATGCGGTTGTTCGAGCTGCGCCGGTAGGGCGCGCCCGGCCATTCGTTGAAGGGGATCAGGTTGATCTTGGCCGGGATGCCCTCGATGAGCCGGACCAGCCGCCGCGCGTCCTCGTCCGTGTCGTTCACCCCATCCAGCATCACGTATTCGAAGGTGATCCGCTCGGAGTTGGAAAGGCCGGGATACTCGCGCAGCGCGTCCAGAAGCGTGGCGATGTTCCACTTCTTGTTGATGGGCACCAGAACGTCGCGCACCTCGTCGGTCGTCGCATGGAACGACACGGCAAGCTGACAGCCGATCTCGACCGCCGTGCGCGCGATCTCGGGCACCACGCCCGAGGTGGACAGGGTGATCCGCCGGCGCGAGAGCGACAGCCCCTCGGGGTCCATGGCGATCTTCATGGCGTCGCGCACGGACTCGAAGTTGTAGAGCGGCTCGCCCATGCCCATCAGCACGATGTTCGACAGGAGCCGCGTCTCGTCCTTGGGCGCGCCGGGCACCGGCCATTCGCCCAGGTCGTCGCGGACGAGCAGGACCTGCCCCACGATCTCTCCGGCGGTGAGGTTCCGCACCAGCTTCTGCGTCCCGGTGTGGCAGAAGGAGCAGGTCAGCGTGCAGCCCACCTGCGAGGACACGCAAAGGGTCCCCCGATCCTCTTCCGGGATATAGACCGTTTCCACCTCATGGCCGCCCGCGATGCGGACGAGATACTTGCGCGTCCCGTCCGAGGACACCTGCCGGGACACGATCTCGGGCAGTTGCACGCTGAAATGGGCCGCCAGCAGCGCGCGGTAGTCCTTGGCGAGGTTGGTCATCGCCGCGAAATCCCGCACGCCCCAATGGTAGATCCACTGCCAGACCTGGTTGACCCGCATCCTGGCCTGCTTCTCGGGCGTGCCGGCGGCGACGAACGCCTCGCGCATCTGGTCGCGCGTCAGGCCGACAAGGTTCGCCGGCCCGTCCGGCAGCTTGCGCGGAATGGTGTGGACGTCCTGCGTGATGGGGGCGGAAAGCGTCATGGCGGCCTCGATCGGGGAGGTCCCGCACATAGCAACGAAAAGGCCGGCTTCCAAGGGAAACCGGCCTGCATTCCTTGCGACCGCTGGCCGCGCGTCAGGAGGCGCAGCGGCTCTGGGCTTCCTCGACCGCCGAGGTGAAGCCCAGGAGCGAGAACGTGTCGCGCGTGACCGTGCCCCGGCCCGACTGGCCCGTCAGGACGGCCTCGGAGCCGCCCTTCATCGCGGCGACGATCTTGGCGTCGTCATCGGGACCGGCGGGCCAGGCCCACTCGCCTTCGGTGAAGAGCTGGAACTGGGTGCCGCCGACGTCGAGCGTGACCGTCGAGTTGTCCGCGAAGGGGTAGCCGCCCGTGAAGGTGACCTGACCGTTCACGCCTTCGGACGGGCGATAGAAGACGAACAGCAGCGTCTCGCCCCGTTGCACGTCGACCCGCTGCCCGTCGCGGGTGTTTTCCTGCGACTTGGGCGCCGAGACCGAGAAACACTCGGTCGGGTCGGTTTCCTGAAACACGGACCAGTCGGTGCTGGCCGCCACGCGGTTCGTCGTCTGCTGGGCCCAGGCGCCGCCGGCAGCCAGGGCAGCGAGGGCGATTGCCCCGATCCGCGACAGGGTCTTGGTCATCGTTCGTCAGCCTCCAGTTCCAAGCCCGCCGTCCACCGTCGCCGCCCGGCACGCTCCTGGCGCCGTTTGCGGCTGGCGGGGGCTCATCCAACCCGATAGGAGCCCCCATAGCACCGCGTGACCCAAGGGGCAAACCCCTGTCGGGTCACGTCCTTGCGGGGCATTCGCTGGGCGGAGGGCGACATGGCGGCAGTCGAGCTGGTCGAGGTATGGCGGGGGGACCTGCTGGAGTCGGTGCATCGGGCCCATGCGGTGGTCTGCGATGGCGCCGGCCAGGTGGTCGAGGCCTGGGGCGATCCCGAGGCGATCGTCTATCCCCGCTCCTCCTCCAAGATGATCCAGGCGCTGCCGCTGCTCGAATCCGGCGCGGCCGACGCGGCCGGGCTGTCCGAGGATCGCCTGGCGCTGGCCTGCGCCTCGCACCAGGGGGCCGCGATCCATACCGCGCGCGTGGAAGCCTGGCTGTCGGAGCTGGGCCTGGGCGAGGCGGACCTGCGCTGCGGCCCGCACATGCCGTCCGACCGGCCAACCGCCGAAGCCCTCGTGCGGGCGGGGGAGAGGCCCTGCCAGATCCACAACAACTGCTCGGGCAAGCACGCGGGCTTCCTGACCCTGACCCGCCATCTGGGCGCCGGCCCCGAATACGTCGAGATCGACCATCCCGTGCAGCAGGCCGTCCGCGCCGCCGTCGAGGACACCTCGGGCGAGACGGTCGCGGGCTGGGGCGTGGACGGCTGCTCGGCCCCGAACTTCGCGGGCAGCCTGGCGGGGCTGGCGCGGTCCATGGCCTCCTTCGCCGTGGCCGGATCCCGAAGCGGCGCGCGGGCCGAGGCGCAGCGGCGGCTCACGGCCGCGATGATCGCCCACCCGGACCTCGTGGCCGGCGAAGGCCGCGCCTGCACCGAGCTGATGCGCGCCTGCGGGACGCGGGCCGCCATCAAGACCGGGGCCGAAGGCGTCTTCGTGGCGATCCTGCCCGAACAGGGCCTGGGGGTCGCGCTCAAGGTGGCCGACGGCGCCACCCGCGCCTCCGAGGCTCTCATCGCGGCCATCCTTGTTCGGCTTGGCGTGCTCGAGGCCGCCCATCCCGTCGCCCAGCGGCTCATGTCCGGGGTCCAGCGCAACTGGCGCGGCCTCGAGACGGGGCGGATCGTGACCCGTCTGCCCTAAGGCCCCGCGCGAGTTAATCCTTCGGTAAGCACGTCCGTTGTAATTCGCGGAAAATACGAATGCAGGCGGCGTGCGGATGACTTCGGCAATGGACACCCTCAAGGATCTCTCGGGCACCATGGCCCTGCTGGCGTTGCTGGCCGTGGTCTATGGCGTCACCTTGCGGCGGTTCGGGCCCGCCCGCGGCGCCCGCGTCGCCCTGGGCGTGGTGTTCGGGGCGGCGGCGATCCTGGCCATGGGCGACCGCATCCCCGTGACCGAAGGGGTCTTCGTCGACCTGCGCAACCTGCCGGTGGCGCTGGCCGGTGCATTCCTGGGCCTGCCCGGCGCATCCGTCGCGCTGGCGATGGCCGTGGCGGGACGGCTCGGGATCGGCGGCTCGGGCGCCATGGCCGGAATCGCGTCGTCCTTCATCGCCGCCGCGGCCGGTCTGGCCTGGGACCGGCGGACGCGGTCGCCGGCCCGGCGGGGCACTCCGACGCTCCTGGGGCTGGCGCTCGCCACCTCGGCCCACCCCTTGGGCGCCTTCCTGCTGCCGCTTCCCGTTGCCATGCGGACGGTCGCCGCGATGATCCCGATTCTCCTGCCCATCCATATTCTGGGCATCTTGATGATCGGGTGCCTGATCGAACGGGAGCGCGCCTCCCACGCGAGGGAGCGGGCGCTGCGCCGCGCCGCCGAGCATGATCCCCTGACCGGGCTGCTCAACCGGCGCGGCTTTGAACGGGGCGTCGCGCGCTGCGACCAGAGCCAGGGCGGGGCGCTGCTCCTTCTGGATGTCGACCACTTCAAGCGCATCAACGACGACCATGGCCATCCCGCCGGGGATGCCGTGTTGCGCGCCATGGGCGACCGGATGGCCAGCGTCCTGCGGAAGGGCGACCTCGTGGCCCGTCTCGGGGGCGAGGAACTGGCCGTCTTCCTGCCCGGGCAGCCCGCCGCCGCCGCCCGCGTCGTGGCCCGCCGTCTTTGCGAGGTTGTCCGGGCCAGGCCCTTCGCCCTGCCGGCTGGCGGGACCGCGCCGATCACCGTCAGCGTGGGCGGCGCCTGGGGACGGCCGGCCTCGCTCGACCGGTTGATCGCGCGCGCCGATGCGGCGCTTTATGCGGCCAAGCACGCAGGCCGTGACCGCTGCCGCTTCGCGAGCGATCGGCCGGGTCCGCTGGCCAGCATCCCGGCGGCGACCGAATCAGCCTGCGCCGACTGCGTCCTGCGCCTGACCTGCCTTTGCGACTCCGAACGCGACGTCCAGGTCGAACGGCTCGACCATTTCCTGCCCAGCGAAGCGGCCTGACCGGCGGCCCCGGGGCGGCGCTCCTCCGTCCGCCCCCGGGATGGCCGGTCCCATGCCCGGAAACGCCACCCTGGCCTGCCGCGCGGCTCCGGTTGTCCCGCCCGGGGGCGGCAACGGCTCAGTAATCGCGGAGGGCGACCACACCGAAGGCGCAAAGCTGCGAGCAGTCGCTCGCATCATGGCCGACGGTGGCCTCGCCCAGGGCCCCTGCGGCGCCCGGCCCCTCGAACCTCAGGTCGTCGCATTCGCCGTCATGGGCGTATTCGCCTGCGTCATCCCCGAAATCGAGGGCGGCGCATTGCGTGGCGGCCCGCGCCTCGGCCCAGTCCCAAAGCCGGAGGGCCCCGGCGTCATGAAGCGTGCGGCAGTCCGAGGCGTCCCGGCCGACGCTGGCCCAACTGATCGAGGCCGCCATCCCCTGGCCCACGAAGCGGCGATCGTCGCACTCCCCGTCATTGGCCCATTCCGAGGAGTCGTTGCCGAAGTTGACGCCGGCCGTCGCGGCAGGCGTGGCCGCCGACCCCTTGCCGCCCGGAGCGGAGCCTGTCGGGGCCGGCGCTGGCCCCGCGGGAAGGGCGGGGGGGCTCGCGCCGGGCTCTGCCGCGTCGGCCGTGGCCGGCGGCCCGCCCTGGTCCTCCACGAGCCGGACCTGGCCGGCCTCGAAGGCGGTGCGGCAATCGGTGGCATCGGCCATCCGGTCGACCTGCACCGTGACCGAGGACATGCCCGGTCCTGCGAACCGTGGGTCGTCGCATTCGCCGTCGCGGGCCCAGGCGCTGGAATCGTCCCCGAATTCGGGCGTCTGGGCGATCGCGGGCAAGCCTGCCGCGTTCAGGGCGATGGACAAGGCCAGCAGGGCGGCTGGGCGGCGGATCATGGCGTTCTCCGGCAGGGGGCTCGTGGCGGGAAGAGTGCCCCAGCGGGGGCCGCCCCGCAACGGCGGAACCTGGCCCGGCCGGTCCGTGGCGCCTGTCCGCCATGGGCCGTCAGGTTCCCTCCGGCCCCGACCGGCGGCCCGGGACCGTGCTCGGTTGCATCCCGCGCAGCGCTTCGCCATATCGTGCCATCGACCTATCGGGAGTGCGCCGAATGAACTACCTCGAGTTCGAGAAACCCCTTGCCGAGATCGAGGGCAAGGCCGAGGAGTTGCGGGCGCTGGCCCGGTCCAATTCCGGCATGGACGTGGAAAAGGAAGCGCAGGCCCTCGACCGCAAGGCCCAGGACATGCTGGGCCAGCTCTACGGCGGCCTGACCCCCTGGCAGAAATGCCAGGTCGCGCGCCATCCCGACCGCCCGCATTGCAAGGACTACATCGAGGGGCTGCTGACCGACTACATGCCCCTGGCCGGCGACCGCAACTTCGCGGACGACCATGCGGTGATGGGCGGCCTGGCCCGGCTCGGCGCGCAGCCCATCGTCGTGATCGGCCACGAGAAGGGCCACGACACCAAGAGCCGGATCGAGCACAACTTCGGCATGGCCCGGCCCGAGGGCTACCGCAAGGCGATCCGCCTCATGGAGCTGGCCCACCGCTTCCAGCTTCCCATCGTGACGATCGTCGACACCCCCGGCGCCTATCCCGGCAAGGGCGCCGAGGAGCGCGGGCAGGCCGAGGCCATCGCCCGCTCGACCGAGACCTGCCTTGAGGTCGAGGTGCCCGTGGTCAGCATCGTCATCGGCGAGGGGGGATCGGGCGGAGCCGTGGCCTTCGCCACCGCCAACCGCGTCCTGATGCTGGAGCATTCGATCTATTCGGTGATCTCGCCCGAAGGCTGCGCGTCGATCCTTTGGAAGGACAGCGACAAGATGCGCGAGGCGGCCGAGGCGCTGCGGCTCACCGCGCAGGACCTCGACCGTCTGGGCGTGATCGACCGCATCATCCGCGAACCGCTGGGCGGCGCCCATCGGGACCGGCACGCCACCATCCAGGCCGTGGGCGAGGCGGTCCAGGCCTCGCTGGCCGATCTCGTCGGCAAGGCCGGGCGCGAGCTGCGCGACAGCCGCCGGCGCAAGTTCCTCGGCATGGGGTCCAAGGGCCTCGCGGCCTGACGGTCAGCCCCGGAACCCGGCCTCGGCCATCAGGCGGTCCGAGGCCGGCTCCACCGCGGCCTGGAGGCGGGCCATGAACTCGGACGAGGGCAGGCCCGGCGGGATCGGCTCCAGGAACTCGACGACGGCGCGGCCCGGACGAAGGCCGAACCCCTCGCGCGGCCAGAACAGCCCGACATTGCAGGCCACCGGCACGCAGGGCTGCCCCAGCTCGGAATAGAGCGCCGCGGTGCCCGTCTTGTAGGGCGCGGCCACGCCCGGCGCGACGCGCGTGCCCTGCGGATAGATGATGAGCTGCCCCGGATCGGCCCGCCCGGCCGAGACATCGGCCAGCATCTTGCGGATCGCCTGCCCGCGCCGGCCCCGATCCACCGGGACGCAGCCGATGCGGAGCGCGAACTGGCCCAGGATCGGCATCCAGACCAGTTCCTTCTTCATGATGAACTTGCCGCGCGGGATCGCGCCGTAGATCAGGATGATGTCGAGGAAGCTCTGGTGCTTGGCCGCGACGAGCACCTCGCCCGTGGGGGGCGTCCCCCGCACCTCGGTCTCCAGGCCCAGGACGAGGCGGGCCGCGTGGCGGACGAACCGGCACCAGGCGTGGCAGGCGGCGACGGCGCCGTTCCGGCTGGCCAGGGCCCAGGGCAGGTAGGCCAGCCCGTAGAACGGCATCGCCCCGTAGATCAGGGTCTTGAACAGGACGCCCTGCACGGGGCGGGTGGGACCGATCATGACTGAGCCCTCAGGGTGCGCAGCGCCGCGGATCGCGTGGCGGCAAAGGCGGTGACCGCGGCCAGCAGCGGGATGAAGGGCGGTACGAGCCAGCCCAAGCCCTGGAAGCCCAGCCCGGTCAGGAACCCGCCCGCCGTGTCGGCCGACGGCAGCAGAAGCACGGCGATCACCCCCGCGACCGTTCCGGCCGCCGCGCCCCAGGCCGCCCGCAGCGTGAAGCGGCGCACGAAGGCGCGCGCGATGTAGATGTCCCGCGCGCCTACCAGCCGCAGCACCCGGATCACCTGCGCGTTGGCCGCCAGCGCCGCCTGGGCCGCCAGCGTGATCATCGCCGCCGTCGAGGCCGCGATCAGCAGCAGGGCCACGATCCCCAGCGTCCGCAGCCGCCCCGCGGCCTGGATCAGCGGCGCGCGCCAGCGGGTGTGGTCGTCGAGCACGGCGCCCGGCACCTCGGCCTGGAGCCGGGCCCGCAGCCCGGCGGCGTCGAAGCCGCCGCTGTCGTCCAGGGTCAGGGCGATGAGCTGCGGGATCGGCAGCGTCTCGAGCGGCAGGTCCGGGCCAAGCCAGGGCTCGAGCAGCTGGCGGTTCTCGTCGGGGGTCAGGGCGCGGGCCTCGCTGACGCCCGGGGTTTGCTCCAGGATGCGCAGCGCCGCCTGGGTCTGGGCCTGCATCTGCCCTTCGGGCGCCGACAGGCGCAGCGTCGCCGTCCGGGCCAGCTCGGCCCCCCAGCGGTCCGCAAGCCGGTCGGTGGCCAGCGACAGGGCCACGGCAAAGACCGCCAGGAAGGCCATCGCACCGGCGGTGAACAGCGTGAGCCAGGCGGTGAACCCGGTGGGGGGCACCGCCCGGTCCGCCTGCGGGTCGCCCGCCAGGAAGGCCAGGAACCGGCGCACCTGCCAGGTCACCTGCGCCGGCGCGTGGGCGAGGAGGGCCAGGGCCTGCGCCAGGACCGGGGTGATCTGCGGCCTCACAGGTCGGCCCCCGCCTGCTGGAGGCGGCCGTCGCGCAGGCGGAGGATCCGCGCCGGGACCATCGACTTCGAGGCGCGGATGAGGTTCAGGTCGTGGGTCGCGATCAGCACCGCCTTGCCCATCCGGTTCAGCTCCACCAGCAGGGTGAGAAGGCGCTGCGACATCTCCCAGTCGAGGTTTCCCGTCGGCTCGTCGGCCAGGATCACGTCGGGCGACGTGATGACCGCGCGGGCGAGGGCGGCCCGCTGCCGCTCGCCGCCGGACAGCTCGGGCGGGCGCTGGACGGCCTGCCGGCTGAGCCCGACCCAGGCGAGGAGCTCGCGGAGGTTGCCCTCGCCCTCGGCCTGCCGGCCGGCCACCGTGAGCGGCAACAGTATGTTCTCGGCCACGGGAAGGTGGTCGAGGAACTGGCAGTCCTGGTGCACGACCCCGATGCGCCGCCGAGCCAGGGCCACGGCATCCCGGTCCATCGCGGACGCGTCCCGTCCCCACAGCGACACGCGCCCCTGCGTGGCGGTCAGCTCGGCGTAGCAGAGCTTCAGCAGCGTCGTCTTGCCGGCCCCCGAAGGCCCTGTCAGGAAATGGAACGCCCCGGGCGCGAGCGACATCGACAGGCCCGAGAACAGCGTCCGCCCGTCGTATCCGTACCCCACGCCGTCAAACTCGATCACCGGGCGCCCCCTGCCGGGGCCCGTCCACGCCCCGCGGGCCCTTCTGCCGCAGCTTGCCGGGGGTTTCAATGCACGCTCCCGCGCGCCTTGGCGCGGCCGGGCGGTCCCGCTAGTCTGGTGGGCGTCACCTGAGGAACCCCACCATGCGGATCACCTGTCCCAATTGCGGCGCGGAATACGAGGTGCCGGCGGACGCGATCCCCGCGGTGGGCCGCGACGTCCTCTGCTCCGCCTGCGGCCACACCTGGTTCCAGCGGCCGGACACGGCCGCCGCCGACCCCGACCCGCTCGATCTCGTGCCGCAGGTCGAGGACGACGACGAGGAGGCGGACGACCTGGCCGAGCTCGAGGCCACGCCGCTGCCCCAGCCCGGGGGGCTGCCGCATTCCAGCGTGAGCTCGGACGTCGCCCAGATCCTCCGCGCCGAGGCGGCCGCCGAAGCCAAGGCCCGGGCCGAGGAGGCCGCGCGCCAGGCAATCCCCGTTCCCGATCCGACCGCGGCCCTTCAGGCGCCCCCTCCGGTCCCGCCCTCGCTCCCGGTGTCGCAGGCGGCGTCGCCCGCGGATCCGGGGCCACCCCGTCCGACCCTCATCCGGGAGGTGCCGGCCCGGCCGCTCCGCCGCAGCGAATCCGAGGTCGACCCGGATAAGATCAACTTCACCCTGCGGTCGACGCTCGATCGGCCCGACGCCCGTGGCGGCGCAGGCCCGGCGCGTCGGTCGGGCTTTGCCGCGGGCTTCGCCGTGAGCCTCCTGGCGCTGGCGATCCTGGCCGGCGTCTATGCGGCGGCGCCCGGCCTTTCCGCGGCGATGCCGGCGATGGCCCAGGCGCTTGGGTCCTATGTCGCCGCGGTGGATCGCGGACGCGACTGGCTGGACCGGCAGGCCGGACGCGCGATGCCGTCCCGCGCGGCGGAATCCCCCGCCCCCTGAGGGGCACGGGCCCGCGTCAGAACCGTTCCAGCAGGCGCTTGAGGTAGTCGAGCTCGACCTTCGGGCGCTCCTGCTCGGCGGCGCGGCGGCGGATCTCGGCCAGAAGCTCCTCGGCGCGGCGATACACGTCCTCGCCGTCGGTCATCTGGTCGTCCGTTCCATAGTCGCCCCCCTCGCCGAGCTGGCGGCCCAGGGGATCGCGGCGGCCCGGCACCGGGCGGCCGCCCTGCTCCTCGCCCTGGCCGGCCAGCTGGTTCGGGTCCTGGTCGGTCCGGCCATTCTCGGCCAGTGCCTGTCCAAGGTTCCGCATCCCCTCGCGCAGCGCGTCCATCGCCTCGGCCTGCTGGTCGAGCGCCTCGCCCAGGTCGCCGTCGCGCAGCGCGTCCTCGGCCCCGTCCATGGCGCCCTCGGCCCGCTCCAGCGCCCGCCGGGCCGCCTCGGCGGCGTCGCCGGTCAGGCCCGGGAGGTTGCCGCGCTGGCGGCCGATCTCGTCGCGCAGGGCCTGCTGCCGATCGGCCAGGCTCTGGCCATCGCTGCCCTGGCCCTGGCCCTGTTGGGACTCCTGGCCCGGCTGGCCTTGCCCGCCCTGGCCTTGGCCCGGCTGCTGGCCCTGCCGACCTTGCTGGCCTTGTTGGCCCTGCTGCCCCTGCTGCCCCTGTTCCTCCTGCTGGCCTTGCTGGCCCTGGTTGAACTGGTCCTGAAGGTCGCGGAACGCCTCGTCGGACAGGTCCTGCTGGTCGCGCAGCGACTCCTGGAGATCCTGCATCGACTGCTGCCCCGGCGAACGCGGTCCGTTGCCCTGCCCCTCGCCCTGCGTGACCTGGAGGTTCTGCATGAGCTGGTTGAGCTGCTCCATGAGCTGCTGGGCCTCGGCCATGCGGCCCTGCTCCATCAGCTCCTGGATGCGGTCCATGAGCGCCTGGATCTGGTCCTGCGTGACCTCCTGGTTCTGGTTCTCCGAGGTCTGGGGCTCGTCCGTGCCCTGACCCTCCTGCGGCTGCGCGTTCTGCGCCAGCATGTCGAGGTAGTCCTGCGTCGCCTCGCGCAGCTCCTGCATCAGCTCGGCGATCTCCTCCTGCGAGGCGCCGTTGCGCATGGCCTCGGCCAGCCGCTCCTGCGCCCGCTCCAGCCGCTCGCGCGCGTCGCGGAGCGTGCCGTCCTCGAGCTGCACCGCCAGGTCCCAGAGCGCCTTGGCGACCTCGTCCTGGTCCTCGGCGGTCATGGTCCCGGCATCGGCCAGCGCATCGAGCCGGCGGATCGTGTAGCTCAGGCGCAGGTAGATGGCGCGGTCCGGAAACAGCGCCTCGGGATGGTTGGCGATGGCGCGGAGAAGCTGGACCACCCGGCGCGCGTTGTCCCTGGACCACAGCAGGTCGCGCCGCTGCTCGATGACGGCGCGGGCCACCGGCTGGAAGAAGCGCCGGCCCGGCAGGGTCATCGCCTGCGGCTCGGTGCTGGCCTGCTGGCCCGCGGCGTCGGTGACGGTCATGGTCAGGGTCACGGGCAGGTTGGCGAAGGGATGCTCGGACAGGTTCTCGACCAGCCGTTCCTCGAAGTCGGCGCGGTCGCCGGCAAAGGGCATCGGCAGGTCCAGCACCAGCGGCTCGCGCGGGTCGGGATCGGTGGCAAGCCCGTGCCGCCGCTCGACCGAGGCGAGGTCCACGGTCACCGTCGCCGTGCCTGCGGTCACGCCGTAGTCGTCCGCCGCATGGAAGGGCTGGGCCATCTCGCCCATGGCGTCGGCCTCCACGGGGCCGGACAGCTCGACCGTGGGGAGGGCATCGGGCAGCAGCCGGACATCCCACTCCGCCCCGCCGTTGCCCTCGATCTGGAGGCGGCCCGGCTGGACCACCTCGAAGGCATGCTCGGCGGCGGTGGCGCTTTCCACCTCGCCCGTGCGCCCCGAGACCGTCTCGTTGAGGGCCAGGGCCCCGACCTCGCCGTAAAGGCGGATGGTCACGCGGCTCCCCTTGGGCACCTCGAGCGGGCCGGGCGGCAGGTCCGCCAGATAAAGCTGCGGCTTGCCGGTGTAGGCCGGCGGGGCGATCCAGCCCTCCCAGACGGGGCCCTGCGCCAGGTCCTGCCCGACGCCGCCGGTTCCCAGGCCCGGCACCTCGGTCGCGCGCCAGGCCGACCCGAAGAGAAGCCCCGCCGCCAGCAGGATCGCCGCGACGTAGCGCAGCCCATAGGGGTCGCGCGCGGCCAGCCTGAGATCGGGCGAGGGCGCCCTGGCGTCGCGCGCCCGCCGGGCCATCCGGGCCAGATGCGCCTCCCAGACCGCGCGGGAGGCGGGGTCGTCGGCGCCCACCGCCTGCGCGTCGCGCAGGGCCGACAGCGGACGCCCCGGCATGGTCGCATCGAGCCGTTCCACCGCCTCGGCCCGCGAGGGCACCCGGAACTTCCAGAGCCCCCAGGCCAGGGCCGCGCCCGCGCCCAGCGCCAGGACCACCGATGCGCCCCAGACCACCTCGAGAGGGAGTTCGTCCTGCCAGCCGGTGGTGAGCAGCGCCGCGACCAGCGCCAGCACGGTCCACAGCGGCCAGAAGGCCCGCGCCAGCCGCTCGGCCGTGAGCCCGAAGCGGGCCAGCCGCACGGGCCGCCGGAGATGCGGCGGCAGGTCCGGGGCGGAACCCCGGTCAGGTCGAGTGCTCGGTGGGCCTGCCTGGGGCGTCACAGCCATGCGGGAATGCTATCCTTGCCGATCATCTCTTCATAGCTGGGCCGCGGGCGGATAACCGCGAATTGATCGTTCTGGACCAGCACCTCGGGCACGAGGGGCCGCGAGTTGTATTCGCTCGACATCACGGCGCCGTAGGCCCCGGCCGACCGGAAGGCCACGAGGTCGCCCTCCTTCAGGCCGGGCAGGTCCCGCCCGCGCGCAAAGGTGTCGCCGGTCTCGCAGACGGGGCCCACCACGTCGAAGCGGTGCCCGTCCACGCCCGGGGCCGGGTCGCGCACCGGGACGATGTCGTGGTGCGCGTCGTACATGGCTGGCCGCACGAGGTCGTTCATCGCCGCATCCACGATCAGGAAGTCGCGTCCTTCGCCTTCCTTCACATAGACCACGCGGGACAGAAGAACACCGGCGTTCCCGGCGATCAGCCGCCCGGGCTCGATCTCGATCTCGCAGCCCAGGTGGCCCAGGGTCCGCCGGATCACCTCGCCGTAGTCCGAGGGCAGGGGCGGCACCTCGTTCGACCGGGTGTAGGGGATGCCCAGCCCGCCGCCCAGGTCCAGCCGCTCGATGGCGTGCCCGTCCGCCCGCAGAACGGCGGTCAGGTCCGCGACCTTGCGGTAGGCCGCCTCGAACGGCGCGAGGTCGGTGAGCTGCGAGCCGATGTGGACGTCGATGCCGACCACGCGCAGGCCGGGCAGGGAGGCGGCCTCCCGGTAGGCCTCGCGGGCCTTGGCTAGCGGGATGCCGAACTTGTTCTCGCTCTTGCCGGTGGCGATCTTGGCATGGGTCCGGGCGTCCACGTCGGGGTTCACCCGGATCGTGACCGGCGCGACGACGCCCAGCGCGGTCGCGACCTCGCTCAGGGCCCGCATCTCGGGCTCGGATTCCAGGTTGAACTGCCGGATGCCGCCGATCAGCGCCGTCCGCATCTCGCCCCGCGTCTTGCCCACGCCCGAGAACACGATCCGCTCGCCCGGCACGCCCGCCGCCCGGGCGCGGCGGTACTCGCCCTCGGAGACCACGTCCATGCCCGCCCCTTCCTCGCCCAGAAGCTTGAGGACGGCGACGTTGGACAGCGCCTTCACCGCAAAGCACACGAGGTGCGGCATCCCCGCCAGGGCCTCGTCGAAGAGCCTGAGGTGCCGCAGCAGCGTGGCCGAGGAATAGACATAGACCGGCGTGCCCACGGCCGCCGCGATCTCGGACAGCGGCACGTCCTCGGCCCAGAGCTCTCCGTCGCGGCTGATGAAATGATCCATGGGGCGTCTCCTTTGGGGCGCCCTCTTAGACCGGACGAGGCCCCGGCGAAAGCGCCGCGAGGCCCCGGTCGCAGGGTCGTCAGAGGCCGATCCCGACCGACACCGTCCCGTTCGAAAGCCCGACGCCGCCCCCGGCCGACACGCCGCCCGTGCCGATGCCGACGCCCACCCCCGCGCTGGGCCGGGCGGGCGGCCCGTCGGCTCCGCAGGCGGTCAGGGCCAGCAGGGTCATCAAGGCCAGGAAGACCGCGAGTTTCATCCCAGAAGCTCCGTCCAGCGGGCGATCTGCTCCCTCACCCGGACGGGCGAGGTGCCACCATAGGAGATGCGGCTGCGGACAGAGTTGTCCACGCCCAGAACGGCGAAGACATCCTCGGTGATGCCGCCGTGGATCTCCTGCATCTCCGGCAGGGACAGATCGGGCAGATCGCCGCCCTTCGCTTCGGCCTTGGCGACCAGCGCGCCGGTGACGTGATGCGCCTCGCGGAAGGGCATTCCCTTGGCGCGCACCAGCCAGTCGGCGAGGTCCGTCGCCGTGGCGAAGCCCGCGCCCGCCGCCGCGCGCATCCGCTCGGGGCTGGCCTGCAGGTCCTCCATCATGCCGGTGGTCGCGGCCAGCGCCAGCATCAGCGAATCCGCCGCGTCGAAGACCTGCTCCTTGTCCTCCTGCATGTCCTTGGAATAGGCCAGCGGCAGCCCCTTCATGATCGTCAGCAGCGCCACCGAGGCCCCGAAGACGCGCCCCGTCTTGGCGCGCACCAGCTCCGCGGCATCCGGGTTGCGCTTCTGCGGCATGATCGAGGACCCGGTCGAGAAGCGGTCCGACAGCCGGACGAAGCGGAACTGCGCCGTGGACCAGATCACCAGCTCCTCGGCGAGGCGGCTCAGGTGCATGGCGCAGATGCTGGCCGCGCCCAGGAACTCGAGCGCGAAGTCGCGGTCCGACACCGCGTCCAGGCTGTTCGCCATGGGCCGGTCGAAGCCCAACTCCCGCGCGGTCATCGCGCGGTCGATGGGGAAGGACGTCCCCGCGAGCGCCGCCGCGCCCAGCGGGCTTTCGTTCATCCGCCGGCGCGCGTCGGCAAAGCGGCCCCGGTCGCGGTTCAGCATCTCCACATAGGCCATCATGTGGTGGCCCCAGGTCACCGGCTGGGCGGATTGCAGGTGCGTGAAGCCCGGCATCACCCAGTCCGCGCCCGCCTCCGCCTGTCCCAGCAGCGCGCGCTGGAGCGCCGCCAGCGCCCCGTCCGCCGCGTCGCACTGGTCGCGGACCCAGAGCCGGAAGTCCACCGCCACCTGGTCGTTCCGGCTCCGCGCCGTGTGGAGCCGCTTGGCGGGCTCGCCGATCAGCTCGCCCAGGCGGGACTCCACGTTCATGTGGATGTCCTCCAGCGCGGTCGAGAACTGGAACCGTCCCGCCTCGATCTCTGACAGAACGGTGAGGAGCCCTTCCCGGATCGCCTGCGCGTCACTATCAGTCAGGATGCCCACCGCAGCGAGCATCGCCGCATGGGCCCGCGAGCCCGCGATGTCCTGGGCGGCGAGCCGCTGGTCGAAGCCGATGGAGGCGTTGATCGCCTCCATGATGGCGTCCGGTCCGGAGGCGAAGCGCCCGCCCCACATCGCGTTTGCGGTTTTCTCGGCCATGCGTCCTCTGGAGGTATCCATGCGTAAGCTTGTCGCGGTTCTCTACACGGGGGCGCTGCTCGCCGCAAACGCCGCGCCGGCCCAGGACCTCGCCGCCCTGCAGGACGGGGACATGCGCAAGCTCGCCCTCCTCGAGGTGCCGGCCGAGGTGTCCTCCGCGCCCTTCGAAGGGGATGGCGGGGCCGAGATGACGCTCCAGGACCTCAAGGGAGAGGTCGTGGTGGTGAACTTCTGGGCCACCTGGTGCGCCCCCTGCCGCGAGGAGATGCCGACCCTGGCCAAGCTGCAGGAGGAGCTGGGCGACGAAGGCGTGCGCGTGGCCACCATCGCGACCGGGCGCAACGACCCCCTGGAGCAGCAGACGTTCATGGAGGAGGCGGGCGCCGCGAACCTGCCGCTCTGGCGCGACCCGAACCAGAGCCTCGCCCGCGAGATGGGCGTCCTGGGCCTGCCCATCACCGTGATCCTCGACCGCGAGGGGCAGGAGATCGCCCGCCTCCAGGGCGAGGCCGACTGGTCGAGCGAAAGCGCGCTGGCGATCCTGCGGGCCATCGTCGCGCAGGGGGCCTAGCCTCCTGCCGCGGGATGCCCGGGGGGGCCGGATGCGCCTCAGGCGTGCCCGGCGCTGGACGACAGTCCCTGCGGGTCCACGCCGATGGCCTTGAGCGCGGCGTTCCACTTGTGCTCGTTGGCGCGGCCGAACAGGATCTCGCTCCGCGCGGGGCCGGTCAGCCAGGCGTTCTGCGCGATCTCCTGCTCCAGTTGCCCCGGACCCCAGCCCGCATAGCCCAGCGCCAGCATGGACGACTTGGGCCCGTCCCCCGCCGCGATCTTGCGGAGGATGTCGAGCGTGGCGGTCATGGACACCTCGTCGTCGATCCGCATCGTGCCGCCTTCGGATTCGTAGTCCGAGGAATGCAGCACGAAGCCGCGCCCGCCCTCGACCGGGCCGCCGAAATGCACGCGGGTGTCGCGGACGCCCTTCTCGGGCCGGGGGATGCCCAGCTGCTCCAGCAGGTCGGCAAAGCGCAGCTCGGTCACCGGCTTGTTGACGATGATGCCCATGGCCCCGTCCTCGCCGTGCGCGCAAAGGTAGACGACGCTCCGCTCGAAGCGGGGGTCGCCCATGGCGGGCATGGCGATCAGGAGCTTCCCGGCCAGGAAATTGGATGTGTCCATGGGATCCATGATGGGGCGCGGGGGAGGGGGGATCAAGGGCGGCGCCGATCACGGACCTGTCGCGGACCGGGCACGCCCGCGCGATGGACCCGGGCCCGGGGCCCGCGTTCGCGCGAAGGTGACTTTGTTCCGGCGCGCCCGTCGGTGATGACAGGGTCATGCGCCTTTCCCTGATCCTTCCCGCCCTGGCCCTCCTGTCCGCCTCCCCCGCCCTGGCGGAGGAGCTCCCCGCCGATCTCGTGCAGCTCCAGGTGCTGCCGGGCTGGCGCACCGAGTCGGGGCACCACATGGCCGCGCTGCGCCTCACCCTCGCGCCCGGCTGGAAGACCTACTGGCGCGCGCCCGGCGCGGCGGGGCTCGCCCCGATCCTCGACTTCGGCCAGTCCACCGGGATCGCCGCCGCCGAGCCACGCTGGCCCATTCCCGAGGTGTTCCATTTCAACGGAATGCGGTCCATCGGCTACCACGACTCCGTGACCATCCCCATCGACCTCGCGCTCGATCCCGCCAAGGGGCCGGTCCACCTCGCCGGAGAGATCGAGATCGGCGTCTGCGACGAGATCTGCGTCCCCGTCCGCCTCAGCTTCGCCGCCGACCTGCCCGACGGCGGACGGCGCGACCCGGCCATCGCGGCGGCTCTCGTGGACCAGCCGCTGACCTCCGAGGAGGCGGGCGCGCAGGCCACCTGCGCCGTCGCGCCCGAAAGTGACGGCCTGGGGCTCACGGTGCATCTGGCCCTGCCGCCGCTCGGCCCCGACGAGGCCGTGGTCATCGAATCGAGCGATCCCGGGCTCTGGGTCTCCGAAGCCGCCGCCGAACGGCAGGGCGGGACCCTCGTGGCCACCGCCGAGGCGCTGGCGCGCAATGGCGGGCCGCTCGCCATCGACCGGTCCGCCCTGCGGATCACCGTCCTGGGCGACGGGCAGGCGGTGGACATCCGGGGCTGCCAGGCGGGCTAGGGCTCAGCCGGGGCGGCCCTCGCCCAGCCGGGGCATGATCTCCACGAAGTTGCAGGGCATGTGCCGGCTGTCGAGCTGGAGCTTCAGGATGCGGTCCCAGGCGTCGCGGCAGGCGCCCGGGCTGCCGGGCAGCGCGAACAGGTAGGTCCCGTTCGCCACGCCCCCGGTGGCGCGGCTTTGCACCGCGCTGGTGCCGATGGTCTCGTAGCTGACCAGCGCGAAGATCGTCCCGAAGGCCTCGATCTCCTTCTCGTAGACATCCCGGTGGGCCTCGACGGTCACGTCCCGCCCGGTGAGCCCGGTGCCCCCCGTCGAGATCACCACGTCGATGTCCGGGTCCTCGATCCAGTGGCGCAGCTGCCCCGCGATCTGCCCCCGCTCGTCGGGCAGGATCGCGCGGGCGGCCAGGACGTGCCCGGCCCCGGCGATCCGCTCGGCCAGGGTGTCGCCGGACCGATCGGTGCCGGGCGTCCGGGTGTCCGACACGGTGAGCAGGGCGATCCGCACGGGGTGGAAGGGACGTGATTCGTCGATGCGGGACATCCGGGATCCTTAGGGCAGGGCGCGCAGCCGCGCATGAAGCGACAGGAGGTCCGCCCAGGCCTCGCGCTTGGCGGGCGGGTTCCGCAGGAGATAACTCGGGTGGAAGGACGGCAGCGCCGGACGGCCCACGGCCTCGGTCCACTGGCCCCGGATCTGCGTGATCCCGCCCCGGTTCAGCAGCGCGATCGCGGGCGAATTGCCCATGATCAGCACGACCCTGGGCGCGGCCAGTTCGATGTGCCGTTGCAGGAAGGGCCGCCAGCGGTCGATCTCGGGCGTTTCGGGGCGTCGGTTTCCCGGCGGGCGCCAGGGCAGCACGTTCGAGATGTAGACGGCGCGGGCCGGATCCGGGTCCGTCCGGTCCCGCCCGATGGCCGCGAGCATCTTGTCGAGAAGCTGCCCCGCCGCGCCCACGAAGGGCTTGCCCTGGATGTCCTCGTCCCGCCCCGGCGCCTCGCCCACGACCATCAGCGGCGCCCCCGCCGTGCCATCCGCGAAGACGAAGCTCCGCGCCCCGGGCCTGAGCTCGCAGTCGAACCCCTCCATCGCGGCGGCCAGGGCGGCCAGGTCCCGCGCCTCGCGCGCCAGCGCCCGCGCGGTCGCCACCGGGTCGGCCGGGCCGGTCGCCACGGCCGGCGCGGACATCGGCGGGGCGGCGGGCGCCGCGGGGGCCGGGGCCGGCGCGCGGGCCGCCAGGTCGTAGCGGTTGACCGGGTCCTCCCCGATCGCCTCGTCGGCGCCGAGCTCCAGAAGCCAGTCGAGCGCGGCGCGCGCATGGAGGAGGGCGGGGTCCATGGACCCAATCTAGCCGACCGCGCGCCGGAAGGGCAGGGGGCCGGTCGCGATCCCGAGCCGCCCGGCTGGTCCGCGCGTCCTGCGCCGGATAACAGGGACCAGCCATCCGAGGAGCCGGTCCCATGTCCTTCGCCGCCGCCATCGAGAGCTTCCGCCTCGCCCAGGCCTTCACCATCAGCCGGGGCTCCAAGACCGAGGCGCGGGTGGTCACGGCCACCGTGGCCCGCGACGGCGCGACGGGCCGGGGCGAATGCGTCCCCTACGCCCGCTACGGCGAAACGGTGGAGGGCGTGGCCCAGGCCATCGCCGCGCTGCCCCCGGACGCGAGCCTTGCCACCCTCTCCGATCTCCTGCCGCCCGGCGCCGCCCGCAACGCCGCCGACTGCGCGCTCTGGGACCTCGCGGCCAAGCAGGCGGGCGTGCGGGTCTGGGACCTTTGGGGCCTGCCCGCGCCGCAGCCGGTCGTCACCGCCTTCACCCTGTCCCTCGACGCCCCCGAGGCCATGGAGGCGCAGGCCCGCCTCCATGCCCACCGGCCCCTCCTCAAGATCAAGCTCGGCACCGAATCCGACATGCCGCGCCTCGAGGCCGTGCGTCGCGGCGCGCCCCGCTCCCGCCTGATCGTGGACGCCAACGAAGGCTGGACGCCCGAGCTTTACGCGGCCCTCGCGCCCCATCTCCTCCGCCTCGGCGTCGAACTGGTGGAACAGCCCCTCCCCGCCGGGCAGGACGAGGCGCTGGCCCACATGGCCCGCCCCCTGCCGGTCTGCGCCGACGAAAGCTGCCACGACCGCGCCTCGCTCCCCGCGCTGCGCGGCCGCTACGACGCCGTCAACATCAAGCTCGACAAGACCGGCGGCCTGACCGAGGCGATGGCCCTGCGGGAGGCGGCGCAGGCCATGGGCTTCCGCCTGATGGTCGGCTGCATGGTGGGCACCTCGCTCGCCATGGCGCCCGCCGTGCTGGTGGCGCAGGGCTGCGACGTGGCCGACCTTGACGGGCCGCTGCTTCTCGCTCAGGACCGCCCCCGTCCGCTCGACTATTCCGAGGCGGGGGTCCATCCGCCGTCGGCGGAACTCTGGGGGTGAGCATGAGCCGCATCGTCTACGTCAATGGCCAATACCTGCCCGAGGGGGAGGCCAAGGTGTCCGTCTTCGACCGCGGCTTCCTGATGGCCGACGCCGTCTACGAGGTGACCTCGGTCCTCGGCGGCAAGCTCGTGGACTTCGACGGCCACACCGCGCGCCTGCGCCGCTCGCTGTCCGAACTGGACATGCCCTCGCCCGCCACCGACGAGGAGCTGCTCGCCATCCACCGCGAGCTGGTCGCCCGCAACGACCTCTCCGACGGGATGATCTACCTCCAGGTCACGCGCGGCGCGCCCGCCGACCGCGATTTCGTCTACCCCGACGCCTCGGTGCCGCCGACGCTGGTGCTCTTCACCCAGTCCAAGCCCGGCCTCGCCGACAGCCCCCTGGCCCGGACCGGCATGACCGTCGTGTCCATCCCCGACCAGCGCTGGGCGCGGCGGGACATCAAGACGGTTCAGCTCCTTTATCCGTCCATGGGCAAGATGATGGCCAAGGCGCAGGGCGCCGACGACGCCTGGATGATCGAGGACGGCGTCATCACCGAAGGCACCTCGAACAACGCCTACATCGTCAAGGGCGACACCATCGTCACCCGCGACCTCGGGCCGCAGATCCTGTCGGGCATCACCCGCGCCGCCGTCCTCCGCTTCGCCCGCGAGGCGCAGATGAAGGTGGAGGAGCGTCCCTTCACCCTCGACGAGGCGCTGGCCGCCGACGAGGCCTTCATCACCTCGGCCACGACCTTCGTCATGCCGGTGGTGCGGATCGACGGACGGGACATCGGACGCGGCAAGCCCGGCGCCATCGCCGCGCGCCTGCGCGAGATCTACATCGAGGAAAGCCGCAAGTCGGCGATCTGAGGCCGGGCGTCAGCGGGGCGCGGCGTAGCGCGCCCTCACCTCCCGCTCCTCCTCCGGGTCGAGCGGCCAGACGGCGAACAGTTCCTCCAGGGCCCCATCGAGATCGGGGTGGCCCCCGTCCGTCGATGCGACGGCGCGACGCTTCTGCACCGAGGTGAAGCTCGCAACGAAGGAGGTAAGGAACATGTCGTCTCCGAAACCAAGAACAGTCCACACGCCCTGCGCGCCGACCTGCGACTCAACGCGAAGGTTAAGGAATAGTTTCCTGTCGTTTCCGCCGCGGCACCTATCTTTTTCGCAGTTCGGCGGGTTTTCGCCGACACACCTGTGCGTTTCAGCGGACTGCTCAACCTTGATTTGTCAGTCTTTTCGGGGCTTCACGTTCTCCGCGAAGGCGACCTGGAACGCCGCCGTCTTGGCCTCGTCCGCCTCGGTCTGATGGGCGGCGACCCAGTCCGGATAGGGCATTCCGTAGAACAGTTCGCGCCCTTCCTCCTTGCTGAGCGCGACCCCCCGCTCGGCGGCGGCCTCCTGCATCCAGCGGCTCAGGCAGTTCCGGCAGAAGCCCGCGAGGTTCATCAGGTCGATGTTCTGCACGTCGGGCCGGGCTTCCAGCAGATGCGCCCGCAGGGCGCGGAAGGCGGCGGCCTCGATCTCGGTGCGGGTGGCGTCATCCATGGCGGGTCCTCCGGGCCTCGGAAAGGGAATCCTGCAACAGGGGCGCGAGCCGGGCGGCCCAGACCTCCTGGTCCTCGGGCGTGGCGATCAGGTCGTTCCTGACCTCGATCAGCACGTTGAGCCGCCCCGGCGCCAGCGCATGACGGTCGATCGAATCGCCGGGAAGGTGGCCCGAATACGGTTCGTTGTCGCCCACGCAAAGGTCTGCCTCGGCGCCCAGGCGGGCCAGCAGCGGCAGGGCCAGCCGCCCATCCAGATGCGAATGGAGCACCGCGACCTGCCAGGGCCGGGGCGGGCGGCCCTGAAGCTGGGGCGTGAAGCTGTGGATCGCCAGCACCGCGGCATCCTCCCGCGCGCCGATCAGCGCCTCCAGGGCGGCGTGATAGGGCCGGTGGAGCCGGTCGAGCCGCGCCTCGATGTCGTCCGGGCCCAGCCGGCGGTTCGCCGGGATGATCGATCCGTCGTAAAGGCGCATGACCAGCGTCGGATCGTCCTCGCCCCGGTTGGGGTCGATCACGAGCCGCGAGAACCGGGCCAGGATCGCGGGGCTGTCCAGCCGCCGCGCCAGCGCCCGCGCAAGGCCCGCCGCCCCCACGTCGTAGGCGATGTGGCGTGCCATGTCCCAGGCCGGCAGCCCCAGGTCGCCGCCCGCCACCCAGTCCGGCACCGCATTCGAGGCATGGTCGCAGGTCACCACCCAGGGACCGGGAGCCTCGAGGTCGACGATGTCGTAGGCGGGGTCGGTGACGAACGGGTCGGCGCGCAGGGTCATGACCCACCCATAGGCCAGTTGTGGCGCGAAGGAAATCGCGCCATAAGCCCCCGCGCACGGAAGCGCTCCGTTAGCGCTAACGCACCGCCAGGACGCATCGGGAGATCGGCATGAGACGCCACCGCAACGTCAAGATCGTGGCCACCCTTGGCCCCGCTTCCTCGTCCAAGGAGATGATCCGGACTCTCCACGAGGCCGGCGCCGACGTCTTCCGCCTCAACATGAGCCATGGGGGCCATGAGGACGTGGCCGCGCGCCATCGCGCCATCCGCGAGGTCGAGGCCGAGCTGGGCTCGCCCATCGGCATCCTGGCCGACCTGCAGGGGCCCAAGCTCCGCGTCGGCGTCTTTGGCGGCGAAGGGGCCTTCGACCTCCAGGTGGGCGCGCCCTTCCGGCTCGACCTCGACGCCGCGCCGGGCGACGCGACCCGCGTGCAGCTTCCCCACAAGGAGATCTTCGAGGCGCTGGAGCCCGGCTCCTCGCTTCTCGTCAACGACGGCAAGATCCGCCTGCGCGTGCAGGAATGCGGTCCCGACTTCGCCAACTGCGTCGTCGTGGTCGGCGGCACCATCTCGAACCGCAAGGGCGTGAACGTCCCCGACGTGGTGCTGCCGCTGGCCGCGCTGTCCGAAAAGGACCGCCGCGACCTCGAATTCGTCTGCGAGCTGGGCGTGGACTGGCTCGCGCTGTCCTTCGTGCAGCGCGCCGCCGACGTGGAGGAGGCGCGCGCCCTCGCCCGCGGCCGCGCCAGCATCCTGTCCAAGATCGAGAAGCCGGCCGCCGTGAATGACTTCGACGGCATCCTCGCGGTGTCGGACGGCATCATGGTGGCGCGCGGCGACCTGGGCGTCGAACTGCCCGTCCAGAACGTCCCGCCGATCCAGAAGCGGCTCGTCCGCAAGTGCCGCGCCGCCGCCAAGCCGGTGATCGTCGCGACGCAGATGCTCGAATCCATGATCGAATCGCCCGTGCCCACCCGGGCCGAGGTGTCGGACGTCGCCACCGCCATCTACGAGGGCGCGGACGCCATCATGCTGTCCGCCGAATCGGCCGCCGGCCAGTACCCGCGCGAGGCCGTGTCCACCATGGACGCCGTCGCCCGCGAGGTCGAATCCGACCCGACCTACACGCAGATCATCGAAGCCTCGCGCACCGTGTCCCGCAAGACCGTGGCCGACGGCATCGTGGCGGCGGCGCGCGAGATCGCCGAGGCGACGGACGTCAAGGCCATCGCCTGCTTCTCCGAATCCGGGACCACCGCGCTCCTCGTGGCGCGCGAACGGCCCCGCGTGCCGATCATCGCGCTGACCTCCATCGAGAAGACGGCCCGCCGGCTGTGCCTGAGCTGGGGCATCAACTGCGTGATCGCCGACCCGGTGGACCGCTTCAAGAAGGCGGTGCTCGCCGCGATCCACGCCGCCGTGGGGCAGGGCTTCGCCGATCCGACCGACCGCATCGTGGTCACCGCGGGCGTGCCCTTCAACACGCCGGGCTCGACCAACATCCTGCGGGTCGCGCCCTGCCAGGAACGCCTCGTCTACGAAGGCGAGCCCGAGTGAGGGCTTGCCCTTCGCCGCGCGCGCCCCTATAGGGCGCGCTCCGACTCTCGCACGGATGGCCAAGTGGCATTGCCTCCCCGTGCGCCACGCTCATGCAAGGAGCCTAAAATGCCCAAGATGAAGACCAAGTCGAGCGCCAAGAAGCGCTTCAAGGTGACCGCCTCCGGCCTGATCAAGGCCGGCCAGACCGGCAAGCGTCACGGCATGATCAAGCGGACCACCAAGTTCATCCGCCAGGCGCGGGGAACCACGGTCCTGTCCGAACAGGACACGAAGATCATCAAGTCCTACATGCCCTACGCCCGCTGAGAGGAATCGGATAGATGTCCCGTACCAAGACCGGTCCCGTCACCCACCGCCGCCACAAGAAGGTCCTCGAGGCCGCCAAGGGCTACTACGATCACCGCCGCCGCACCTTCAAGGTCGCCAAGCAGGCCGTCGACAAGGCGAACCAGTACGCCACCCGCGACCGCCGCGTCCGCAAGCGGGAGTTCCGCGCCCTCTGGATCCAGCGCATCAATGCCGCCGTGCGCGCGTTCGACGCGTCGCTGACCTACTCGCGCTTCATCAACGGCCTGTCGCTCGCCGGCATCGAGGTCGACCGCAAGGTCCTCGCCGATCTCGCCGTGCATGAGCCCGAGGCGTTCAACGCCATCGCCGACAAGGCCCGCGCCGCTCTGCCGGCCTGAGCCGCGCGATCATCGCATCGAAAACGGGCGTCGGATCATCCGGCGCCCGTTGTCATGTCGGGGACCCGGGGTCCGAGATCCGGGAACAGGGCAGGGACGGGCGCCCGGGGGCCAGGCCGATCAGCGGACCGCGGCCGTGGCGCGCGACGCGGCCTCCTCATGGGCCATCTGGTGCCGCAGGAGCTGGGCGGCCACGCTCAGCCCCAGTCCCGCGTTCCCGCCCGCCACATAAAGCAGCGCCGCCATCCAAGGCGATTGCCCGGCCGCCAGCGAGGCGACTGCAGCGCCCACCCCGCCCGTCACGGCGACAAGCAGATGACCCAGTATCATCATCGGTCCTCCTCGGCTGTCGGGTTGTTGCCCGCAGCCACCGATTGAGCCCCAAAGGGTTAAAGGGGACTTAAATCTCAACCTTTATAAATCAAAGGTTGAGAAGATGGTTAAGTTCCCTAAGCGTCGGTTGCAGGCCTGCGCCCGGTCACCGGGCTTGCAAGCAGGACACAATCCGGCCCGCAGGACCGTGGATCAGCGCCCGAAGGGGCTGTTGTCCGATGATGTGACGGAGGCCCGGCCTCAGTGCGCGAGGCGCGTCCCGTGGGCCGGTGCCGTGCGCCAGGCCGACGACGGCGCGCGGTGGGCCGTCCGCCGCACATGGTCCCAGCCCAGACGCAGAACGAAGCTCAGGGCCAGGCACAGGTTCCCGGCCAAGGGATAGACGAAGGGAACCAGCCACCACGAATGACCCAGGACCACCCAGGCCACCACGGCCGCCAATCCTCCCAGCACTCCGATCATCAGGTGACTCAGCGACATCCTGTCCTCCTGCCTTCGGCGCCCAGTGGCTCGGCTCTCGATTAAATCTCGATTCACTTAGTCGAGATTATGTCCTCCGCCTGACAAGTCAACGGCCAGATCGGTCGGATCGTTTCAGCGCCCCATCCCGCTTGCTTCATGGGGCGGGCAGCGGTAACCGCAGGCCCGACCGGCAAGGATGGGATCCATGGACGATTTTCGCGGCAAATGGCTGGACCTCGTGGCGGCGGCGGACAGCGAGGCCGCGCTCGAGGAGGTTCGCCTCCAGGCCTTGGGCAAGAAGGGCGAGATCGCCCTCCGCATGCGCGAGCTGGGCCAGATGAGCCCGGAGGAGCGGATGACCGTGGCCCCCGCCCTCAACGCCCTTCGGGACGAGGTCGCGGCCGCCATCATCGCCAAGAAGCAGGCCTTCCAGGACGCCGCGCTGGACGAACGGCTGCGCGCGGAATGGCTGGACGTCACGCTCCCGGTCCGCCCGCGCCGCCAGGGCAGCATCCACCCGATCACCCAGGTGACCGAGGAGGTGACGCAGATCTTCGCCGCCATGGGTTACGCCGTCGCCGAAGGCCCGCAGGTCGAGGACGATTGGCACAACTTCGACGCGCTCAACATCGCGCCCGAACATCCCGCCCGGCAGGAGCACGACACCTTCTACATGGCGCGGGCCCAGGGCGACAACCGCGCCCCCCACGTCCTGCGGACCCACACGAGCCCCGTGCAGATCCGCGCCATGCAGGGGCAGGGCGCGCCGCTCCGCGTCATCTGCCCGGGCCGAGTCTTCCGCGCCGACTACGACCAGACCCACTCGCCGATGTTCCACCAGGTCGAGGGGCTCGCCATCGACCGCGACATCACCATGGCGAACCTGAAATGGACGCTGGAGGAGTTCCTCAAGGCCTTCTTCGAGGTGCCCTCGGTCGATCTCCGCTTCCGCGCCAGCCACTTCCCCTTCACCGAGCCCTCGGCCGAAGTGGACGTCCGCTGCTCCTGGGAGAACGGCACCCTCAAGCTCGGCGAAGGCGACTCCTGGCTCGAGATCCTGGGCAGCGGCATGGTCCACCCCAAGGTCCTCCAGGCGGGCGGCATCGACCCGAATGAATGGCAGGGCTTCGCCTTCGGCATGGGCATCGACCGGATCGCCATGCTGAAATACGGCATCCCCGACCTGCGCGCCTTCTTCGAAAGCGACCTGCGCTGGCTGCGCCATTACGGTTTCGGCGCGCTGGAGGTGCCGACGCTGGCGGGCGGATTGTAGGACGGCGATGTGGTGGACGCTCGCCGCGGCGCTGGTGGCGTCTGCGACCACCCTGCTCGTGGCCTTCCTGGCCTACCGCTACCAGAAGGAGCAGGACCGCAGGCTCCAGCTCCAATCCGAACGCCGCAAGGTCTATGACGGCTTCTTCGCGGCGACCACGGACTACTATCTCGCGCTGCGCATCGCCCTGCGCGACAGCGATCACGCGGCCGAGGTGCTGGAGAACGGGAGCCGCTACCACTTCGCTCTCCTGCGCAGCCAGGAAAGCCTCGCCTATTACGGCGAGAAGCCCGTCATCGACCAATGCTTCCGGTATGTCGCCTGTCTCGACATCCTTCGGTCCCACATCCGGGCCAAGATGGGCCTGGGCCAGCTGTCCGTTCCGGCGCGTCAGGCCGAATCCCTGCGCGAGGCGTTCACCTTCTGCCGCGACGCCCGGATCAGGTCCCTGGCCGAGGCGAGGGCCGATGCCTTCGGCATCCCCTTGCAGACGGCCCGGACCCAGCTGGCCGGGATCTTTCCGCTCGATGGCGACGCCGATGGCTGACCCGGAACGCTTCAAGGGGGTCTGGCCGGACATGCGGCGCCGGGCTCCCTGGTCCTGACCCCGAGGCGGCGCCACCCATGCCTCCCTTCACCCCGACCCCCACCGGCCTGCGCCTGCGGGTCCGCGTCACTCCGAATGCCAGCGCCGACCGCATCGACGGCCCCGAGACGCTGGCGGACGGCACCTGCGTCCTGCGCCTCCGCACCCGCGCCGTCCCCGAGAACGGCCGCGCCAACGCCGCCGTGATCGTGCTGCTGGCCCGGCACCTCGGCGTTCCGAAATCCGCCATCACCCTCGTCGCGGGCGACACCGCCCGGCTCAAGACGCTGCACGTCGACGGCGACCCGGCGGACCTCGCGGCGCGGCTCGGATGCGGCCAACTGGACGTCCCGCGCCCCCCGCGCTAGGAACCGCCGACCCGACCGGAAGGCACGCCGCATGAAACTCACCCTGTCCTGGCTCCGCGACCACCTCGACA
The DNA here is from genome assembly GCF_017916275.1 of Rubellimicrobium arenae. GTDB lineage: Bacteria > Pseudomonadota > Alphaproteobacteria > Rhodobacterales > Rhodobacteraceae > Rubellimicrobium > Rubellimicrobium arenae. The sequence goes on along the minus strand of NZ_JAFMST010000009.1, from coordinate 97,604 downwards.
CGACGGCCTCCGTCCCGGAGATCGCCGAGGCGCTGACCGACCTCGGGCTCGAGGTCGAGGGCATCCACGACCCGGCCGCCGCCCTTCGCCCGTTCACGATCGCCAAGGTCCGCGACGCGCAACAGCATCCGAACGCCGACAAGCTGCGCGTCTGCCAGGTCGAGACCAAGGACGGCCTCCAGCAGATCGTCTGCGGCGCTCCCAACGCGCGGGCGGGCATCACGGTCGTGCTCGCCAGCCCCGGCACCTACGTCCCCGGCATCGACACGACCATCGGCGTGGGCAAGATCCGGGGCGTCGAAAGCTTCGGCATGATGGCGTCCGAGCGAGAGCTGGAGTTGTCGGACGAACACAACGGCATCATCGAACTGCCCTCGGGCGAGGTCGGCCAAAGCTTCGCCGACTGGCTGCAAGCCCATGATCCGGCCCGCGTCGACCCGGTCATCGAGATCAAGATCACCCCCAACCGCCCCGACGCGCTGGGCATCCGCGGCGTGGCCCGCGACCTCGCCGCCCGGGGCCTCGGCACGCTGAAACCGCGGCCGCCCGTCGCGGTGGAGGGGGCCTTCGACAACCCGGTCGCGATCACCCTCGACGAAGGCCTCGACGGCGGCTGTCCGCTCTTTGCCGCGCGCCTGATCCGGAGCGTCCGCAACGGCCCCTCGCCCGAATGGCTGCAGGCCCGCCTCCGCGCCATCGGCCTGCGTCCGATCAGCTTCCTGGTGGACGTCACCAACTTCTTCACCTTCGACCTGAACCGCCCGCTCCACGTCTTCGACGCCGACAAGCTGGCGGGCGGCCTGACCGTGCGCCCCGCCCGGGAGGGTGAGACGCTGCTCGCGCTCGACGGCAAGACCTACACCCTGACCGCGGGGCAGATGGTCATCGCCGACGACCACGGCCCCCAAAGCCTTGCCGGCATCATGGGCGGCGAGGAGTCGGGCGTCACCGACACCACGACGAACGTCCTTGTCGAGTCCGCGCTCTGGGACCCGATCCGCATCGCCGCGACGGGGCGCGCGCAGAAGATCGTCTCCGACGCCCGCTACCGCTTCGAACGCGGCGTCGACCCCGCCTTCGCCGAGGAAGGGCTCGACCGCGCCGTGGCGATGATCCTGTCCGTCGCGGGCGGAGAGGCCTCGCACCGCACCACCGCCGGGGCCGTTCCCGACACCGCGCGCGCCTACCGCTTCGACCCCGACCGCCTGCGGACCCTCGTGGGCCTCGACCTCCCCGAGGGCGAGCAGCGCCGCATCCTCGACGCGCTGGGCTTCCGCACCGAGGGCGACCGCGCCCATGTGCCCTCCTGGCGCCCCGACGTGCTGGGCGACGCCGACATCGTGGAGGAGGTGGCCCGCGTCGCCTCCCTGACCCGGCTCCAGGGCGCGCCGCTCGCCGCCCGGGGCCCGGCGATCCCCAAGCCGGTGCTGACCCCCGCCCAGGCCCGCCTCGGCCGCGCCAAGCGGACCATGGCGACGCTCGGCTACAACGAATGCGTGACCTACGCCTTCATCGACCGCGCTGCCGCCGCGCTGTTCGGCGGCGGCGACGAGGCGCGGCGCATCGGCAACCCCATCGCCTCGGACCTGAGCGACCTGCGCCCCTCGCTCCTCCCCGGCCTCCTCAAGGCCGCCCAGCGCAACCAGGCGCGCGGGCAGGGGGACCTCGCCCTCTTCGAAGCCTCCGAAAGCTTCACCGGCGGCGAACCCGGCGAGCAGCGGGCCGAGGTGGCGGGCCTTCTGGTCGGCCGCGCGCAGGCCAAGGGCGTCCACGGCCCGGCCCGCGCCTATGACGTGTTCGACGCCAAGGCCGATCTTGAGGCGGTGCTCTCCGCCCTCGGCGCGCCCGCCAAGCTCCAGATCCGCCGCGACGGCAGCGGCTGGTGGCACCCCGGCCGCCACGGCGTCATCACGCTCGGCCCCAAGACCGTGCTGGGCGAGTTCGGGGAGCTTCACCCCCGCGTGCTCAAGGCGCTCGACGTGAAGGGCCCCGCCGTGGCCTTCACGCTCTGGCCCGACGCCGTGCCGCTGCCCCGCGCCGCCACCCGCGCCCGGCCGCGCCTGGAGGCGAGCGACTTCCAGGCCGTCGAGCGGGACTTCGCCTTCGTCGTGGACGCCCGCGTCGAATCGCAGGCGCTCGTCCAGGCGGCCCAAGGCGCCGACAAGGCGCTGATCGCCGAGGTGCGGGTCTTCGACGCCTTCCAGGGCGGCACCCTGCCCGAGGGCAAGAAGTCCCTCGCCCTCACCGTCCGCCTGCAACCCCGGACCGCGACCCTGACCGACGCCGAGATCGAGCAGGTCAGCGCCCGGATCGTCGACAAGGTGTCCAAGGCCACCGGCGCCACGCTGCGGACCTGACGACGAACGGGGGCGGCCGGGACCGCCCCCGATCCGGTCTCAGCGCGGCGGGATGTTCCGCGCCGCCTGCGCCGCGGGCCGGGCAAAGAACCGGTCCACATAGGCCGGGACGTTCACCAGCTCGTCCCAGCCGACATGCGGCTTGGCCCCATAGAAGTCGAGCGTGCCGAGCCAGGGCCCGATCGCCATGTCGGCGATGGAATACTCGCCCGCGATCCACACCTTGCCCTCCAGCTCCTTTTCCAGGACGTTCAGGAGCCGCTTGGCCTCGTTCACGAAGCGCTCGCGCGGGCGGGGGTCCTCGATCTGGGCGCCCGCGAACTTCACGAAGAAGCCCATCTGCCCCAGCATCGGCCCCAGGCCGCCCATCTGCCACATCACCCACTGGATCACGCGGATCCGGTCGGCGGGCGTGGCGCCCAGGAACATGCCCGTCTTCTCGGCGAGGTAGATCAGGATCGCGCCGCTTTCGAACAGGCCCAGCGGCTGGCCGCCCGGCCCGTCGGGGTCGATGATCGCCGGGATCTTGTTGTTCGGGTTCAGCGACAGGAACTCGGGGGACCGCACGTTGGCGTCCTCCAGCGTCACGCGGTGCGCCTCGTAGGGCAGCCCCGACTCCTCGAGGAAGCAGGACACCTTCTGCCCGTTGGGCGTGGGATACGAGAACAGCTGCAGCTTCGTCGGGTCCTGGACGGGCCACTTCTGGGTGATCGGGAAGGCGGACAGATCGGCCACGATGGGGCGCTCCTTGGCAGATGAAACAGGACAGACGTAACCTTGCCGCTACGGCAAGAAAACCGTGGAAAAGCGAACAGCAACTCGCACATTAGGAGAGGAACGGCCCGCTGCGTCCATGGGGCCAGGTCGACAAGGGGAGCACCATGATCAAGGAATTCCGCGACTTCATCGCCAAGGGCAACGTGATGGACCTCGCCGTGGGGATCATCATCGGCGCGGCGTTCACGGCCATCGTCAACAGCCTCGTGCAGGACATCATCAACCCGATCATCGGGGTCATCATCGGCGGGCTCGACTTCACCAACCTGTACTGGGTCATGTCCGGCACCGTGCCCGAGGGCGCGGGCCTGCAGACCGCCAAGGACTCCGGCGCGGCGGTCTTCGCCTACGGGTCCTTCATCACGGCGGTGATCAACTTCCTCATCATCGCCTTCGTGGTCTTCCTGCTGGTCAAGGCGGTGAACCGCATCAAGGACGCCGCCCTGCGGAAGGGCGAGGAGGTCCCCGGCTCGGCCACGGGGCCGACCCAGGAGGAACTGCTGACCGACATCCGCAACATCCTCGCCACGGGGAACGCCAGCGTGCCTCCGGCCAACGCCGCCTCGCCCACGACCATGGGACCGGCGGAATGACAGGGGGAACCCGCGCAACGCGCGGTGCCCTCGAGGGGCGTTAACGCTCGGATGGCAGGCTTTGGCGACCCCAGAGCAAAGGCCTGCCATGACCCGGATCCTTGACGCCCTCCGCCGCGACCCGCCCCGCCTGGCCTGCCTGCGCGCCATGGGCTGGCCGGTCCCGCGGCCCGCGCCGCCGCGCCCGGACCCGCAGCGGGGCGCGCAGGAGTTCCTCGACCGGCTCCAGGCGGCCTGGCCCCCCACGGCGCCCCCGTCCGATCCGTCTCTGATCGCGGCCCGCGACCGGGCCGTCCGGGGGCGCATCGCCCGGATGAGCGCGCTCTGCGTCGGTCCCGAGGGCGAGGAGGCCGCCCGCGCCACCGCCGAGGACGACCTCCTCGCCGCCTTCCTCGCGGCGGCCTATGCCCTGCCGTCAGGCGGCGACGGGCACCTCCGCCAGGGGCAGGCCCAGGGCCTCGGCGACCGCCGGATGGGCGATCCGCCCGGCATGGACGTTGAGCCCGGCCCGCAGGTGCGGATCGGCGGCGAGCGCCGCCTGCCAGCCCTTGTCGGCCAGCGCGAGGAGGAAGGGCAGGGTGGCGTTGCCCAGGCCCAGCGTCGAGGTGCGGGCGACCGCGCCCGGCATGTTGGCGACGCAGTAGTGCATGACGCCGTCCACCTCGTAGATCGGGTCCTCGTGGGTGGTGGGGCGCGAGGTCTCGAAGCAGCCGCCCTGGTCGATGGCGACGTCCACGATCGCCGCGCCCGGCTTCATGGTGGACAGTTGCGCGCGGCTGACGAGCTTCGGCGCCGCCGCCCCCGGGATCAGCACCGCCCCGATGACAAGGTCCGCCTCCGCCACCGCATCGGCCAGGACGCCGGCGCTCGCATGGGCGGTGCGGAACTCGCGCCCGAAGACCTCGTCCAGATGCCGCAGCCGCGGCAGCGAGCGGTCGAGCACCAGCACCTCCGCCCCCATGCCCGCCGCGACGCGCGCCGCCTGCGTGCCGACGACGCCGCCGCCGATCACCACCACCTTGCCCGGCTGCACCCCCGGGATGCCGCCCAGCAGCACGCCGCGCCCGCCATTGGCCTTCTGCAGCGTCCAGGCGCCCACCTGCGGGGCGAGCTTGCCCGCCACCTCGGACATCGGCGCCAGCAGCGGCAGCCCGCCCTGCGCATCCGTCACCGTCTCGTAGGCGATGCAGGTCGCGCCCGAGGCCATGAGGTCGCGCGTCTGCTCCGGATCGGGGGCGAGGTGGAGGTAGGTGAACAGCACCTGCCCCTCGCGCAGGCGCTGGCGCTCCACCGCCTGCGGCTCCTTGACCTTGATCACGAGGTCCGAGGCGCTCCAGACCTCCTCGGCGGCGTCGGCGATGCGCGCGCCCTGCGCCGCGTAATCCTGGTCGGCAAAGCCCGCGCCCAGGCCCGCGCCGGCCTCGACCACCACCTCGTGGCCATGCGCGATCACCTCGCGCGCCGCGTGGGGCGTCAGGCCGACACGGAACTCCTGCGGCTTGATCTCCTTGGGACAGCCGATGCGCATGGGGGAACCTCCTGTTTTGGGGAATCCTCGCGCCGGGTCGACGCAAAAGCTTGGCAACATCGCCTTGCCAATCGGTCGTTTGACGCAGAAACTTCCTTTGGGTTCCGAGTTTGCCGGAGAAGCTTGCGCCATGCCGCTCGATGCCATCGACCGCCGCATCCTGGAGACGCTCCAGAAGCAGGGGCGGCTGTCGAATCAGGACCTGTCCGAACGGGTCGGCCTGTCCCCCTCGGCCAGCCACCGGCGCGTCCAGCGGCTCGAGGAGGAGGGCTACATCAAGGGCTATGTCGCGCTGCTCGACCCGCGCAAGCTTGGCCGGACGACCACGGTCTTCGTGGAGGTGACCCTGTCCGGGCAGGCCGACGAGGTGCTCGATTCCTTCGAGAAGGCGGTGGCGCGCATCCCCGAGGTGCTGGAATGCCACCTGATGTCGGGATCGGCGGACTACCTGCTCAAGGTGGCGGCGCTCGACACCGAGGATTTCGCCCGCATCCATCGCCGGAGCCTCGCGACCATTCCCGGCGTTCAGGGCATCCAGTCGAGCTTTGCGCTCCGCACCGTGCGGCAGACGACGGCTCTGCCGGTCTGAGGTCATTCACGACCTTGCGTGAGGGGGGCCTTGGGCCTATATGCGGCGGCGAGAGGTTGGCGCGGGCAGGCGCCTCGCCAACCCGGTCAGGTCCGGAAGGAAGCAGCCGCAACGAGTCCCGCTTGGGTCGTGTTCAGCCTCTCACCGATCAACCCTGGAACAGGGAGGGCGAAGATGGACATTGCCGTCACCCTCCGGGCCGGACGCCGGTAACAGGCCTCCGTCGCCCGATGCGAAGCTGCGCCTGGGCCTGCGCCCGGCGTGATCCTTCCTTCGTTCCGGGACCCTCATCTTGATCATCACCGATCTGTCCAGCCTGGGCTGGACTCCGTTCTTTTCCCGTCAGGTCACGCCTGACGACGACCACCTGCTGCCGGCCCGCGTGTCCGAGGTGCAGCGAAGCCACCTCACCGTCCTGCCCGGCCCGACACGCCTTGTCGCGCCCGAAGGCACGGGACGCCTGGCCGTGGGCGACTGGGTGCTGCACGACGGCGCCCGCGTCCTCCGCCGCCTCGACCCGTCCACCGAGATCACGCGCAAGGGCGCGGGCGAAGGGTCGGAGCGGCAGCTCATCGTGTCCAACGTGGACACGCTGGGCATCGTCACCTCGTGCAACGCCGACTTCTCGGTGGCGCGGCTCGAGCGCTACGTCGCCATCGCCATGAGCGCGGGCTGCCTGCCGCTGGTCGTCCTGACCAAGGCCGACCAGGCCGAGGACCCCGAGACCTACCTGAGCGAGGCGCGGCGGCTGTCGCCGCTGGTGACGGCGCTGGCGCTGAACGCCAAGGACCCGGAGGAGGTGGCGCGGATGCACCCCTGGGTGGGGCCGGGGCGGACTCTGGCGCTGGTGGGCTCGTCGGGCGTGGGCAAGACCACCATCCAGAACGCCCTGACCGGCACCGAGGCCGCGACGCAGGACATCCGCGAGGACGACGCCCGGGGGCGGCATACGACCACGGCCCGGGCGCTCCGGCGCACGCGGGCCGGGGGCTGCCTGATCGACACGCCCGGGATGCGGGAACTGGGGATGCTGGAAGCCTCGGAGGGGATCGCGCAGCTGTTCGCCGACATCGAGGAGCTGGCGACGCAGTGCCGGTTCCGCGACTGCGCCCACGAGGGGGAGCCGGGCTGCGCGGTGCAGGCGGCCATCGTGGCGGGCATCATCGAGGAGGGCCGGCTGCGGCGCTGGCGCAAGCTGGAGCGGGAGGACCGGCTGCATACCGAGGCGCTGCACGAGAAGCACGCCCGTACCCGCAGCTGGGCCAAGGCGACTTCTCAGGGGTCGGCCCGCGCCAGGTGGAAGCGGCGCGGCCCCGAGGAGGACTGAGCGCCCCCGGAGACGGGGGCGGACGGCCCGCGCGGGAGGGCGCGGGCCAGGTCGCGGTCAGGCGGCCTTGGCCTTGGCGGCCTTGGCCTGATCGTCGCGCAGGGTCTTGAGGGCGGTGGCCCAGCCGTGCAGGTCGCCGAGCAGGGCCTCGGTGCCGGACGAGACCGGCTCGGTCGGGTGGAAGACCCCGTCCTTGAGGTGCTGGGCGAACATCGGCACCGGGACCACGTTCGGCAGCGTGTGCATATTGACGTTGGACAGCAGCGTGCGGAGCACCTGCGCCGCGCGCAGCCCCCCCGAGACGCCGCCGTAGCTGAGCACGCCCGCGGGCTTGTGCGCCCATTCGCGGGCCAGCACCTGCACCGCGTTGATCAGCGCGGCGGGCGGGAAGTAGTCGTATTCCGGCGTCACGAACAGGAAGGCGTCGGCGGAATCGACGATGCGGGCCCAGCGCTTGGTGTGGTCGTGCTGGTACTGCTGGGCGCGGGGATGCGCGGGCTCGTCGAGGAGGGGAAGGCCGATCTCGGCGAGGTCCACCAGCTCCACGTCGAAGAGCCCGTGCGCCGAGGCGGCCTGGGCGAGCCACTGGCCGATGGTGGGGCCCACGCGGCCGGGTCGGGTCGAGCCGACGACGATCTTGAGTTTCAGGGCCATGAGGGCCTCCCTGGGGTCTTGGGTGTCAGGTCTTGGGTATCAAGGGGAGATACGGGCGGCAGGAGGGCGGTAACAGGGTCGTGGCGTCCCGCTGGGCGCATGGCAGGGTTGCGCGGTGAGGAACCGTTCGCTGCGCTGCCGGCTTGTGGGATCGGGCCGCCGACCCGGCCTCTGCCTGGCGCCCCGATCCGGCCCCGATCCGGCCCCATCCCGAGGAGTGTGCCCATGTTCGCCCCCCGACCCCGCAAGGGGATGCCGCCCGTGAAGCTCGACCGTGCGGAGTTCGAGGCGCGGTTCCGGGCGCAGTTCAAGGGCCCCGCCTTCGACGCGCTGGGGAGCGAGCTGGGCCGGATCACCGACGCCGCCTGGGAAGAATACGAGGCCAGCCGCAAGAGCCCGCACACCCGCAAGGCCGGGCCGGGCCATGCCGACCCGGACTATGACCTGGCCGTGGACTGGATCGCCGCCCGGGCCGCCATCGAGGCGGCGCAGGCGCGGCACGAGGACCGGTCGCGGCCCTCGCGCATCCTCCTCGTCAACGGATCGACCCGGAGCGAGCACACCTGCCCGGGCGAGATGTCCAAGACCTGGCGGCTGGTGGAGATGGCGCGCGAGGTGCTGGAGGCGGGGAAGGCCGAGGTCGAGGTGCTGGACCTGTCGCGCACCGCCTCGGAGTACGGGCGGAACATCCATCCGTGCAAGGCGTGCTTCTCCACGGCGGCGGCGCTCTGCCATTGGCCGTGCTCGTGCTATCCGAACTACAGCCTGGGGCAGGCGCAGGACTGGATGAACGAGATCTATCCCATGTGGGTCGAGGCGCACGGGATCATGATCGTGACGCCGGTGCACTGGTATCAGGCCAGCACGCCGCTGAAGGCGATGATCGACCGGCTGGTCTGCGCGGACGGGGGCAACCCGGACCCGTCGTCGACGCATGGCAAGGACGCCGCCCGGGCCAAGCGGCTGGAACTGGAAGGCTGGCCCTATCCGCGGCACCTGAAGGACCGGCTGTTTTCCGTGGTGGTGCATGGCGACGTGGAGGGGGCGGAGAACGTGCGTCGGTCGATCTCGGACTGGCTGTCGTTCATGGAGCTGCGCCCGGCGGGGCGGCTGGCGGAGCTGGACCGCTATATCGGCTACTGGGAGCCCTATGCCACGAGCCACGACGCCCTTGATCAGGACACGGCGCTTCAGGAGGAGGTGCGGAATGCGGCGCGGACGCTGCTGGCGGGCGTCGCGGCGCACCGGGCGGGGCATTACGCCGACATGAGCGGGGGCCTTCCGGTCGCGCGGAACAAGTGACGTTGCCGGGGGCGGGGGCAGGGCTTAGGTTGGGCCGGTCCGCCCAGGAGCCCCTCCGTTGCAAGACCTGATCCCCGAGCCTGCCGCCCCCGAGACCTCCTATCGCGTGCTGGCGCGCAAGTACCGGCCCGAGACCTTTGCCGACCTCGTGGGGCAGGAGGCGATGGTGCGCACGCTGCGGAACGCCTTCAAGGCGGGGCGGATCGCGCAGGCCTTCATCCTGACCGGCATCCGGGGCACCGGAAAGACCACCACGGCGCGCATCATCGCCAAGGGGCTGAACTGCATCGGGCCGGACGGCACCGGCGGCCCCACCACCGAGCCCTGCGGCCTCTGCGTGCATTGCCGCGCGATCAGCGAAGGGCGGCATGTCGACGTCCTGGAGATGGACGCGGCCAGCCGGACGGGCGTGGGCGACATCCGCGAGATCATCGAGAGCGTGCGCTACCGGGCCGCCGAGGCGCGCTACAAGGTCTACATCATCGACGAAGTGCACATGCTGTCCACCAACGCCTTCAACGCCCTGTTGAAGACGCTGGAGGAGCCGCCCGAGCATGTGAAGTTCATCTTTGCCACCACCGAGATCCGCAAGGTGCCGGTCACGGTGCTGTCGCGCTGCCAGCGCTTCGACCTGCGGCGGATCGAGCCCGAGGTGATGATGGACCTTTTGCGCCGGATCGCGACCGCCGAGGGCGCGGGGATCGAGGACGGGGCGCTGGCGCTGATCGCGCGGGCGGCGGAAGGCTCGGCGCGGGATGCGACCTCGCTTCTGGATCAGGCGATCGCCGGGGGCGGCGCCGCCACCGCCGAGCAGGTGCGCGCGATGCTGGGCCTGGCGGACCGGGGGCGGGTGCTGGACCTGTTCGACCTGATCCTGAAGGGCGAGGCGGCGGCGGCGCTCGAGGAGCTGGGTGCGCAATACGCCGACGGGGCCGACCCGGTGATGGTGCTGCGCGACCTCGCGGAGATCGCGCATTGGGTGTCGGTCCTCAAGGTCTCGCCCTCGGCCTCGGAGGACCCGACCGTCGCGCCCGACGAGCGCGCCCGCGGGCAGGCGATGGCGCAGGCCCTTCCGATGCGGGTGCTCGCGCGGTTCTGGCAGATGCTGCTCAAGGCGCTGGAGGAGGTGGCCATCGCGCCGAACGCCATGATGGCGGCCGAGATGGCGGTGATCCGGCTGACGCATGTGGCCGACCTGCCCAGCCCGGACGAGCTGGTGCGCCAGTTGCAGAACGCCAGGGGGACGCCGGCCATGGGGCAGGGGGTTCCGGGGCCCGCGCCGCGCGCCCCGGTGCCGCAGGCGTCCCGGAGCCTGTCGGGCGGCATGGCGGGGGGGATGCCAGGGGGCGGGCCGGTGGCGATGGCGGCTCGGGCGCCGCACCCCCTCGACCGGTTCGCGCGCTTCGAGGACGTGGTGCAGCTTGTCCGCGACCAGCGGGACATCGGGCTGTTGATGGAGGTCGAAACCGGCGTGCGGCTCGTGCGCTACCAGCCGGGGCGGATCGAGTTCGAGCCGGGACCCATGGCCTCGGCGGACCTGGCGCAGCGGCTGGGGCAGAAGCTCCAGGCCTGGACCGGGACGCGCTGGGGCGTGTCGGTGGTGAACGAGGGCGGGCAGCCCACGATCCGCGAAGCGCAGATGGCCGAAGCCTCGGCGCTGGAGGCGGAGGCGCTGGCGCATCCGCTGGTGCAGGCGGCGCTCAAGGCGTTCCCGGGCGCGAAGCTCAAGGTCCAGTCGCGCGAGGAGAAGGCGCAGGCGGCCGAGGCCGAGGCGCTGCCCGAGGTCCCCGACGAGTGGGACCCCTTCGAGGAGTGAAGGGCTTGCCCGGGCTCGCGCGCGTGAATATCTCCACCTGAACCAAGCGAAAGGGCGCGCGATGCTGAAGGGATTGGGCCTTGGGGGCCTGGGCGACATGGCCAAGATGATGAAGGCCGCCCAGGAGATGCAGGGCAAGATGGCCGAGATGCAGGCGAGCCTGGACACCATCATGGTCGAGGGCTCGGCCGGCGCGGGCCTCGTCAAGGCGACGGCCACCGCCAAGGGCGAGCTGAAGTCGCTGTCCATCGATCCGTCGATCTTCCGCGAGGAGGACCGCGAGATGGTCGAGGACCTGATCCTGGCCGCCGTCAAGGACGCGCAGGCCAGGGCGGGCGAGCGGGTGAACGAGGAGATGAGCCGCATCTCCGAGGAACTGGGCCTGCCGCCGGGCATGAAGATGCCGTTCTGACGATGGCCGACGCCCCCGCCGACATCGAGAGCCTGATCGCGCTGATGGCGCGGCTGCCGGGGCTGGGCCCCCGGTCGGCGCGGCGAGCGGTGCTGCATCTGGTCAAGAAGCGGGGGACGCTGCTCCTGCCGCTGGCCGATGCCATGCGCGAGGTGGGGACGACGGCGCGGGAATGCGTCAACTGCGGCAACATCGGCCACCACGACCTGTGCGGCATCTGCGAGGACGAGCGCCGGCAGAACGGCCAGATCTGCGTGGTCGAGGATGTCGAGGACCTGTGGGCCATGGAGCGGACCGGCGCCTTCCGGGGCCGCTACCATGTGCTGGGCGGCACGCTGTCGGCGCTGGATTCGGTCGGGCCCGAGGAGCTGCGCATCCCCAAGCTGGCCGAGCGCGTCAAGGACGAGGGCGTGTCCGAGGTGATCCTGGCCCTGGGCGCGACCGTGGACGGGCAGACAACCGCCCATTACATCGCCGACCGCCTGAACGGGGTGGAGGTGACCACGCTGGCGCAGGGCGTGCCGGTCGGGGGCGAGCTCGATTACCTCGACGAGGGGACGATCGGCGCGGCGCTGCGCGCGCGGCGCGCGCTCTGATCCCCTCGCGCCGGACGCGAAGGCCCGCTAAGTGGCGGGCAGCAAAGGAGCGTCCGCATGCTGTATATCCTGACCGTGACCCTGCACCTCGTGGCGATGGTGCTCTGGATGGCGCCGATGATCGCCGTCCCCGTGATCCTGGGGCGCTATGGGCCGCATGTGCCCAAGCCGGAAACGCTGGACCGCCTGCGCGGGGCGTTCCGCGGGCTCGCCACGCCGGGGCTGGTGCTGACCTGGGTGCTGGGCATCGCCAACGCCGTGCAGGGCGGCTGGTTCGACGACGGCTGGCTGCACGTGAAGCTGGTCTTCGTGCTGGCGCTGTCGGCCCTGCACGGGATCGCGCTGGGCCGGCTGCGGCGGCTGGAGCCCGGCGGAGAGATCCCGGGCCTCCTTCGCGCGCTTCCCTGGATCGTGCTGGTCCTGGTCTTCGGCGCGGTGCTGATGGCGGAATGGAAGCCCTTCTGACGAAGGGCTTTGCGGGCCTCAGCGGCGCTGGGGCTCGTCGTCCTCGTCCTCGTCGCCGCCGGGCAGGTTGAAGAACGCGTCGGCGTCGCGGATGTCGGGCAGGCCCTCCTCCTCCTCGGTGTCCTCGCGCGCGTCCTTGCGGTCGTTCAGGCCGAAGGTCTCGAGGCCGGAGGTGCCGGAGGACATCCGGGGATCGGTCGGCATGGACAGCGAAAGCTGGGTCGAGACGAGCTTGCGCCGCTCGTCGTCGCTCATCACGCCGCCCTCGTGGGCCTTGGCGGCGATCGCCTTCTGGATGGCGGCGTCAAGCTCGCTCTGCCGGCAGAGGCCGAGCGCGACGGGGTCGATGGCCTCGATGTTCTGGATGTTCCAGTGGGTCCGCTCGCGGATGGCCTGGATCGTGGGCTTGGTGGTGCCGACGAGCTTGGAGATCTGGCCGTCCGACAGCTCGGGGTGAAACTTCACGAGCCAGTAGATCGCCGCCGGGCGGTCCTGCCGCTTGGAGAGCGGGGTGTAGCGCGGGCCGCGGCGCTTTTCCTCGCCCACGGCGGCGGGGTTGAACTTGAGCTTCAGCCGGTGGAGCGGGTTGGCCTCGGCCTTCTTGATCTCTTCGAGGGTGAGCTGGTTGTTGGCCACGGGGTCGAAGCCCTTGACCCCCTGCGCCACCTCGCCGTCGGCGATGCCCTGGACCTCGAGCTCGTGCATCCCGCAGAAGTCGCCGATCTGCTTGAAGTTCAGCGTCGTGTTGTCCACGAGCCAGACGGCGGTGGCGCGGGCCATGAGCGGTTTGTCGGTCATCGTGACACCTCGTTGGTCAAATCCTCCCCGGGGCCCCGCCAGGAGGCGCCCCTTGCGGGGCCGGTTCACGCTGTCGGGGAACTCGGGGCGCTATATAGTCGCGCCTGACGCGGAAGGAAAGCGCCATGCGACGTGCCCTCCTGGCCCTTGGCCTGCTGGTGGCTGCGCCCCTGCGGGCGCAGGGGTTCGATTACTACGTCCTGTCGCTGTCCTGGTCGCCCAACTGGTGCGCGCTGGAGGGCGCGGCCGAGGGGTCGCCGCAATGCGACCCCGACGCGGACTTCGGCTGGGTGCTCCATGGGCTCTGGCCGCAGTTCGAGGAAGGCTGGCCGCAATATTGCGACAGCGGGCACCCCGACCCGTCCCGGCGCGAGACGGCGGCGATGGCGGACATCATGGGCACCGGCGACCTGGCCCGGCACGAATGGCGCAAGCACGGCTCGTGCTCGGGCCTGTCGCCCGAGGGGTACTTCGCCCTCGCGCGCGAGGCCTACGAGGCGGTCGCGATCCCCGACGTCTTCGCGCGGCTGCCCCGGGCGGTCGAGCTGCCCGCCTCGGTGGTCGAGGAGGCGTTCCTGCGCGCGGACCCCGGCCTGGCCCGCGACGAGGTCACGGTGACCTGCCGCGAGGGCCGCATCCAGGAGGTCCGCCTCTGCCTGACGCGGGACCTGGAGCCGCGCCGCTGCGGGGCGGACGCGATCCGCGACTGCCGCCTGCGGCACGCCCTGATGGCGCCGGTGCCCTGAGGCCAAGGGGAACCGCGGCGCGCCGCCCCCCGTTCGGACCGGACCCACGAACGGAGGACGATGCATGGCCGACCAGGATGGCACCCGCGCCGCAACGCAGGACGGCCCCGCACCCACGCGGAGCCGGTCGGACCTGCGGCTCGTGATGCTGGCGGTGGTGACCCTGATCCTCGTGGGCTGGGCGGTGAAGGGGCTGGCGACGGTGCTGATGCCCCTGACGGCCGCCATCCTGATCGCCCTGGCGGTGATGCCGATCCGCGACCGGGTCGCGTCCTGGCTGCCCGGCTGGCTGTCCTGGGCCGGGCTGGTCGCGGCCATGGGGACGGTCCTGGTGGTCCTGGCCATCTTTGCCGGGGTGCTGGTGCTGGCCGCGCGCCAGATCGTGGCCGAGATCCCCGTCGAGCCCGGGCAGGTGGTCGAGATGATCCAGGGCGCGGGGGGCGGGTCGGAGCGGGCCGGCGTGGCCGAGGGCGCGCAGGCCGGCGCGTCGAGCGACCTCCAGGCGGGGGCGGGCGGGCCGCAGGGCGGCGCTCCGGAGGCCGGGGAGGATGGCGGCGATCTGCTGTCGGGGTCCACCCTCGAGTCCCTGCGCGGCCTGGGCGAGCGCGCGCTGGGCGCGGCGGGCGGGGCCGCGGCGGCGATCCTGAACTCGGCCTTCGCGGTGCTGGGGGGCCTCGTGCTCGTGCTGTTCCTGACGCTCCTGATCCTGGGCGAGAGCGGCGACTGGCGGCGCAAGGTCGCCGCCGCGCTGCCCTGGCCGGAGGACTGGCGCCTGACCGAGTCGGCCGAGGTGATCGCGAGCAAGGTGCGGGCCTACCTGATGATCCAGGCGGGGCTGGGGTTCATCTCGGCCGTGCTGTATGCGGTCTGGCTCGGCTTCTGGGGGATCGGGCTGCTGCTGGTCTGGCCGCTGCTGATCTTCGTGCTGAACTTCATCCCGACGATCGGGTCGCTGGTCGGGGGAACGCTGCCCGTGGCCTATACGCTGCTGACCCGCGACGTGGGAACGGCGGTGGCGGTGGGGGCGGGCATCCTGGCCATCGAGAACGTGATGGGGAACCTCGTGGGGCCGCGCATCCAGGGCCAGAACGTGGCGCTGTCCCCTCTGGTCGTGCTGGTCGCGCTGGCCTTCTGGGGCTGGACCTGGGGCATCGCCGGGGCCCTGCTGGCGGTGCCGGTGACGGTGGCGCTGGTGGTGCTGGGCGCGCATGTGCCCGTGCTGCGGCCCTGGGCGCTGCTCCTGTCGAACAAGACCGAGTGGGCGGGGCTCGACGAGGCGACGCGGCCCAGCGGTCAGGCCGCGCCGCATCCCTGAACGGGCGGCGGCGTCAGGTCCGGACCCCCGCGAAGCGGGTCTGCCAGTCGGCCCGCTCCTCGTCGGTGATCTTGCGGAAGGTCACCTCGGGCACCGTGAAGGCCTGGCCGGGGGCGAGGGCGCGGAGGGCCTCCTCGAGGTCGCCGGGCCAGGACCAGTCGTCCGAGCCCAGGGCGTCCATCATCTGCTGCGCCGCGTCGGGGATGAAGGGCCGCGACAGCACCGCATAGAGCCGGATCAGGTTGAGGCCGAGCCGCGTCTGCATCGCCGCGCGGTCGGGGTCGGTCTTGAAGCTGGTCCAGGGCGCGGCGGCCTGGAGGTATTCGTTGCCGAGCACCCAGATGGCCCGAAGCTCCTGCGCGGCCTTGCGGACCTCGATGGCGTCCATGGCGGATTCATAGGCCTGGAGACGGGTGGCGAGGTCGGCCAGCAGCATCCCCTCGCGTTCGTCCCATCGGCCGCCCTCGGGCACCGTTTCGCCGAACTTGCTCCGGCAGAACTTGGTGATGCGGGAAACGAAGTTGCCCAGCACGTCCGCGAGGTCCTTGTTCACCGAGGCCTGGAAATTCTCCCAGGTGAATTCGGAGTCGGAGGATTCGGGGGCGTGGGAGAGCAGCCACCAGCGCCAGTAGTCGGCGGGCAGGATGGAGAGGGCCTGGTCCATGAAGACGCCGCGGCCCTGGGAGGTGGAGAACTGGCCGCCGTCGTAGTTCAGGTAGTTGAACGACTTGATGTAGTCGACGAGCTTCCAGTCCTGCCCTGCTTGCGTGTTGGCGCCCATGATGGTCACGGGGAAGGACAGGGTGTGGAAGGGGACGTTGTCCTTGCCCATGAACTGCGTGTAGCGGACGTCGCTTGCGCCACGCTCGGTCCGCCACCAGCGCTCCCAGTCGGCGTCGGGGCGCCCTGCCGCGTCGGTCCATTCCTTGGCGCAGGCGATGTATTCGATGGGGGCGTCGAACCAGACGTAGAAGACCTTGCCCTCCATGCCGGGCCAGGGCTGGTCGCCCTTCTGGACGGGCACGCCCCAGTCGAGGTCGCGGGTGATGCCCCGGTCCTGCAGCCCCTCGCCGTCGAGGAGCCACTTCTTCGCGATGGAGGTGGTGAGGACGGGCCAGTCGGTCTTGGAGTCGATCCATTCCAGCAGCCGGTCCTTCATCGCGGACTGGCGGAGGTGGAGGTGCTTGGTCTCGCGGATCTCCAGGTCCGTCGAGCCGGAGATGGCCGAGCGGGGCTCGATCAGGTCGGTGGGGTCGAGCTGCTTGGTGCAGTTCTCGCACTGGTCGCCGCGCGCCTTGGGGTAGCCGCAATTGGGGCAGGTCCCCTCGACGTAGCGGTCGGGGAGGAAGCGGCCGTCGGCCACGGAATAGACCTGACGCTCGGGCACCTCGGCGATCAGGCCGGCGGCGTCGAGCTGGCCCGCGAAATGCTGGGTCAGGCGGTGGTTCTGGGGCGAGGACGAGCGGCCGAAATGGTCGAAGGACAGGCGGAACCCTTCGGCGATCTCGCTTTGCACCTTGTGCATCCGGGCGCAGTACTCGGCTACGGGCTCGCCGGTCTTGGCGGCGGCCAGCTCGGCGGGGGTGCCGTGTTCGTCGGTGGCGCACAGGAACAGTACCTCATGGCCGCGCCCGCGCAGGTAGCGGGCGTAAAGGTCGGCGGGCAGCTGGGACCCCACGAGGTTGCCCAGGTGCTTGATGCCGTTGATGTAGGGGATGGCCGAAGTGATGAGGTGACGCGCCATGGGGGGCCCTTTCGATGCGCCCCCCATGTAGCGGCCGATTCCGGCGACCGCTAGAGCAACGCTGCCTTGCGCTACTGGGCGGTGTAGGCCCCGTCCACGAGGTGGTAGCTGCCGGTGATGAAGCTCGCTTCCTTGGACAGGAGGAAGCAGGTCAGGGCCGCGACCTCCTCGGGCGTGCCGAGCCGCTGGACCGGATGGCGCTGGGCGATGGCGGTCAGGGCCTCCTCGCCCAGGGCGTCGAGGAGGGGGGTGCGGATGAAGGCGGGGCCGACCGCATTGATGCGGACGCCCCGGGTCGCATACTCGATGGCGGCGTTCTTGGTCAGGCCCACCACGGCGTGCTTGGCCGCGACATAGGCCGGGGCGCCCGCGAAGCCCACCGATCCCAGGATCGAGGTGATGTTGACGATGGCGCCGCCGCCGGACCGTTCGATGGCGGGCAGCCCGTAGCGCATCCCGTAGAAGACGCCGTGCAGGTTGATGTCGATGACCTTGTGCCAGCCGTCGAGGGGATATTCGCCGGTGGGCGCCGAGGGGCCGCCGATCCCGGCGTTGTTGACGAGGAGGTGGAGGCCGCCGGTCCGTTCGACGGCAAAGTTCACCAGCGCCTCGACCTGGGCGGCGTCGGCCACGTCGCAGGCCTTGGTGAGGGCATCCGGGTGGCCGTCCGTGGCGCGGGCCAGCGCCTCCTCGTGGAGGTCGCTCAGGATGACGCGGGCGCCGGACTGCGCCAGCTCCCGCGCGATGGCGAGGCCGATGCCCGAGGCGGCCCCGGTGACGATGGCGGTCTGTCCAGTGAAGTCGTTCGGCATGGAAGCCTCCGTGTTGCGTCGGGGCGAAGTTAGCCTGCCGGATCGGCCGCGCACCTTGATCCGGGTCAAGGCGGCGGCCCGGCGCCTGCCTGTCCGGCGCTTGCCCCTTTGGCGCGGCGCCTTAAGGTCCGCGCGACCAGGCGAAAGGGACGGGAATGCGGCAAGTGGAACTGGGGCGGTCGGGCGTCCGGGTGTCGGAATGGGCGCTGGGGACGATGACCTTTGGCAACCAGACGCCCGAGGACGACGCGCACCGCCAGATGGACATGGCGCTGGAGGCGGGCGTCACGCTTTGGGATTGCGCCGAGATGTATCCGGTGAACCCGGTCACCAAGGAAACGGCGGGCCGGAGCGAGGAGTTCCTGGGCCGCTGGTTCGCCGCCCGCGGCCGCCGGGCCGAGGTGGTGCTGGCGACCAAGGTCTGCGGGCCGAACAACGCCATCCGGGGCGCGCAGGGGTTCGGGGACGGCACCGTCAAGGCCGCGTGCGAGGCGTCGCTGAAGCGGCTGCGGACGGATGTGATCGACCTGTACCAGCTGCACTGGCCGGCGCGGTCCCATTACCATTTCCGGCGCAACTGGAGCTACGACCCGTCGAGCCAGGACAAGGCCGCGAACCTGTCGGTCATGGACGACGTGCTGGGGCAGCTGTCGGATCTGCGGGCCGAGGGCAAGATCCGGGAGTTCGGGCTGTCGAACGAGACCGCCTGGGGGACGGTGCGCTGGATCGACCGGGCCGAGGCGCTGGGCGCGCCGGTGGTCCGCACGGTGCAGAACGAATATTCGCTGCTTGCGCGGCTGTACGACACCGACCTGGCCGAGGTGGCGGTGAACGAAGGCGTGACGCTGCTCGCCTTTTCGCCGCTGGGGGCGGGGCTGTTGACCGGCAAGTACCTGGACGGCGCGTTGCCCCCGGCGTCGAGGAAGGCGCTGAACGGCGACCTGGGCGGACGCGCCAGCCCCCGCGTGGACGGCGCGGTGGCGGCCTACCATGGCGTCGCGCGCGAGGCGGGGATGGACCCGGTCCACATGGCGCTGGCCTGGCACCGGACGCGGCCCTTTCCGAGCATCCCCATCTTCGGGGCGACCAGCGCCAACCAGTTGTCCCGCATCCTGGCCGGACTTGAGACGAGCGTGGGGCCGGATCTCGCCAAGCGGATCGACGAGGTCAACCGCGCCCATCCGCTGCCCTACTAGGGTCGGCCGGCCTTGCGCCCGAGGGGCGGCGGCCGCCGGCGCTGAGGCCGGGGCGGGGCCGCCGGTCCGGTCCCGTTTCCTTTGCGGAGCGGGCCCGGCCCGGGGGTGGAGCGCGTCGCCGCAGCCGCTATGCTGGCCGGACGCCATTCGGAGATCCCCATGCGCCGTGCCCTTGCCCTGCTCCTCCTCCTTGCCGCCTGCGGGCGGGAGGCCGCGACGCCGCCCGCCGCGGCGCCGTCGTTCCGCGACCGGGGGCAGCCCATCGCCTCGACGCTGCGCGGGACGGCCTCGGATCTCGCGGGGGACTGGGTGATCGCGCAGTCCTATCCCGGCCTGCCCTTCGCGAGCCCCGGGACGCGGGTCTCGATCGCGGTGGGGTCGGACGCGAGCGCGGGCTGGAGCTTTGCTGGGCCGGGCGGGACCGAGCGGGTCTCGACGACGGCCGCCGGGCAGGGCCGCTTCGTCCCCCGGGAAGAGGGCGGGCTGGAGCTTTGGGTGCTTTGGGTCGATGACGACTTCCGGACGGCGGTCGTCGGCACCCCGGATGGGCGGTTCGGCTGGGTCATGGACCGGCCGGGCGAGGCCTCTCCCGACCGGGCCGTCGCGGCGCGGGAGATGCTGGACTTCAACGGCTACGACCTGTCGCGGCTGTCAGGGGCCTGACCCGCCCGGCTCCGACACCGGGCGGGCCGCCCCCGCGCCTCAGCCCAGGGCCACGGCGCGGGTGTCCTCGTCGATGAGCCGCTCGAACCGTTCGAAGTTCTGGGCGAACATCCCCACCAGCTTCCTGGCCTGCGCGTCGTAGGCCAGCGGATCGGCCCAGGTGCCGCGCGGGTCGAGGAGGGCGGGGTCCACCCCCTCCACGGCGACCGGCACCTCGAAGCCGAAGAACGGGTCGCGGCGGAACCGCCCCCGGGACAGGCGTCCGTCCAGCGCCGAAGCCAGGAGCGCCCGCGTCGCCGCGATGGGCATCCGCCGGCCCGTCCCGTAGGCGCCGCCGGTCCAGCCGGTGTTCACGAGCCAGCACTCCGCGCCGTGCCGGGCCATCTTGGCGGCCAGGAGCTTGCCGTAGGCCTCGGGGCGGCGCGGCAGGAACGGCGCGCCGAAGCAGGCCGAGAAGGTGGGCTCGGGCTCGGTGACGCCGCGCTCGGTGCCCGCGACCTTGGCGGTGAAGCCGGACAGGAAGTGGTACATCGCCTGCGCGGGGGTGAGGCGCGCGATGGGCGGCAGCACCCCGAAGGCGTCGCAGGTCAGCATGACCACGTGCCGGGGATGGCCCGACAGCCCGGTCGCCGAAGCGTTCGGGATCGCGTCCAGCGGGTAGGCGCAGCGGGTGTTCGCCGTGCGCGAGGCGTCCGCGAAGTCGAGCTCGCAGGTCTCGGCGTCGTAGCCCATGTTCTCGATCACGGTGCCGAAGCGCGAGGTGGTGGCGAAGATCGCGGGCTCGGCCTCGGCCGACAGGTTCAGCGTCTTGGCGTAGCAGCCCCCCTCCATGTTGAAGAGGCCGCGGTCGGACCAGCCATGCTCGTCGTCGCCCAGCAGCACGCGCGAGGGGTCCGCGGACAGCGTGGTCTTGCCGGTCCCCGACAGGCCGAAGAACACCGCCGCGTCATCCGGGTCGCCGGGCGCGTGGTTGGCCGAGCAGTGCATGGGCAGCACGCCCTGGTCGGGCAGGAGCCAGTTCAGGATGGTGAAGACGGCCTTCTTGTTCTCGCCCGCGTAGTCGGTCCCGGCGATCAGGACCCACCGCTGTTCGAGGTCGAGGGCGATCACCGTGCCGCTGCGGCAGCCGTGGCGTTCCGGATCGGCGGTGAAGGACGGGCAGTTGAGCAGCGTCCAGTCGGGGGCGAAGCTGTCCAGCGCCTCGCGCGGGGGGCGGCGCAGCAGATGGCGCACGAAGAGCGCGTGCCAGGCGCGTTCCGTGACCATCCGCATGTTCAGGCGGAGCGTCTCGTCCGCGCCGGCCCACAGGTCCTGGACATGGACCGAGCGGTCCTCGAGATGCGCCAGCATGTCGGCCTTGAGGCGCTCGAAGGCCCCGGGCTCCATGCTCGCGTTGCAGTCCCACCAGACCTGGTCCTCGGAGGCGGGGCGGCGGACGACGTGCTTGTCCTTGGGCGAACGGCCGGTGAACTTGCCCGTTTCGACCAGGAGAACCCCGCCGCGGCCCAGCCGTCCTTCGCCCGCGCAGAGCGCGGCTTCGACCAGATCGGGCTCGAGCAGGTTGTAATAGACCGACGCGAGCCCCGAAAATCCCTGCGCCTCGATCGGCATGGCCGGGTTGACGCGTCCGTGATCCATCGTCCTCGCTCCTGTTGCAAAGGCGCCCCACCGGCGCCTGTCCAACCGACATAGCAGAGCTGAAAAATGGAAAAAGTCTGTTAGCGCAAGCACTTGTCATGTTAGCGCAACCAGCGTTAGGATCTTGTTTACGTTTAGGGCGTCAAGGACTGGATTCAGCCAGAATGATGGGTTCAAGAGGATGAGACAGGACACAATGTCGCCCCATACATCCAAGGGTTGATTCGTTCGGGCAGAAGTGACACAGCCGGCTGAGGCCACACCGACAAGAAATCACCCACGCAGTCGAGGGAGACGCGGATGTCGAAGATCGCTCTCGTGGATGACGACAGGAATATCCTGACGTCCGTATCCATGACCCTGGAAGCCGAAGGCTTCGAGGTCGAGACCTACAATGACGGGCAGTCGGCTTTCGAGGCCTTCAGCAAGCGCATGCCCGACATGGCGGTGCTCGATATCAAGATGCCCCGGATGGACGGCATGGACCTGCTGCAGCGCCTGCGGCAGAAGTCGTCGATCCCCGTCATCTTCCTGACCTCGAAGGACGACGAGATCGACGAGGTCCTGGGCCTGCGCATGGGGGCGGACGACTACGTCAAGAAGCCGTTCTCGCAGCGCCTGCTGGTCGAGCGCATCCGCGCCCTGCTGCGCCGCCAGGAGGCCCGCGCCATCCCCGAATCCGCCGAGCCCGAGGCCGAGACCCGGACCCTGGTGCGCGGCAACCTCGTCATGGACCCGCTGCGCCATGCGGTGAAGTGGAAGGGCAAGGACGTCTCGCTCACGGTGACCGAGTTCCTGCTGCTGCAGGCGCTGGCCCAGCGGCCCGGCTTCGTGAAGTCGCGCGACCAGCTCATGGACGTGGCCTACGACGACCAGGTCTATGTGGACGACCGCACGATCGACAGCCACATCAAGCGGCTGCGGAAGAAGATGCGCATGGTTGACGACGACTTCTCCGCCATCGAGACGTTGTACGGCATCGGATACCGCTACAACGAAGAGTGACGCGATGGCCTCCGGGCCCGACGAGGCGCATC
Organism: Rubellimicrobium arenae; assembly: GCF_017916275.1. Classification (GTDB taxonomy): domain Bacteria; phylum Pseudomonadota; class Alphaproteobacteria; order Rhodobacterales; family Rhodobacteraceae; genus Rubellimicrobium; species Rubellimicrobium arenae. Next base: position 75,239 of record NZ_JAFMST010000009.1, on the reverse strand, counting down.
AGACGGTCGATGTCCGGGACCTGAAGTCGGTGCGCCACGCGCTCCGGGCCCTGACCCACAGGTCGGAGGCGCCGGAGCACGAGACGGGTGCGGAGTCGGCCAGCGAGGTCATCCTGGGCGACGACTGGACCTCCTCGGCGGAGGGCGCAGGGCCACGGTCGCGCCTGCACAGCCTGATCACGCTGCATCACTCGCCGCTCGCGCGGAAGATCATCCTCTTCAACCTGATCGCGCTGGTGCTGCTGGTGGCGGGGATGCTCTGGATCTCTCCGTCCCGCAGCAGCCTCACGGTGCAGCGCGCCCGCGGCCTCGTGAGCGAGGCGGAGCTGGTGGCGCAGCTCGTCGCCGCCCGCCTGCCGGGGGAAGGGCCGATGCGGCGCGGCACCGAGGCGGCCCGCGAGGTCGGCGCCGCCTTCGCGGGACTCGGTCTGAGCGGCGGGGTGCAGGGCTTCCTGTTCGACGCCGAGCGCCAGCTCGTGGCCGTCGCCGCGCCGAAGCGGGGCGAGGCGGTGCCGGATCTCGACGAGGAGGCAGGGCAGACGCTGCTCACCGACCTGCTCAACGGCTTCTGGGACGGGCTGGCGGACCTGCTGCCGGCCGGCGACGCGGCCCAGTGGGGCGGCGGCGGGCAGGACCCCGGGCGCGGCACCCCGAGCGCGCTCCTGGAGCACGCGCTGGCCCATGGCACCCGGATCGAGACCCTGACCGACGCGGACGGGCACACGATCCTGACCGTCGCCGTTCCGGTGGTCCGGGACGGCCAGCCGGTTGGCGTCGTGGTGGTCCGCAACCCCGCGGGCGAGGTGGATGCCCTGGCGCGCCGCGAACGCGAGCAGGTCCTGCGGATGTTCTCGGTCGTGGCGCTGGTGTCCATCGGCCTCAGCCTGGTTCTGGCCTCGACCATCGCGAACCCCCTGTCCGACCTGGCCGCCGCCGCCGAGTCCGGGCGCGAGCCCAACGCCCGCAGCATGGCGCCCCGCCGCGTGCGCATCCCCGACCTCACCGCGCGCCCCGACGAGATCGGGCGCCTGTCGGCGGCGATGCGCGGCATGGTCACGGCGCTTTACGAACGGATCGAGGCCAACGAGCAGTTCGCGGCCGACGTGGCGCACGAGATCAAGAACCCGCTCGCCTCGCTGCGGTCGGCGGTCGGCAGCTTTCCGTTCGCCCGGCGGGACGACCAGCGCGAGAAGCTGCTCGAGATCATCGAGCACGATGTCCGGCGGCTCGACCGGCTGGTGTCGGACATCTCGAACGCGTCGCGGCTGGACAGCGAGCTGGTCAAGGAGGAGGAGAAACCCTTCGACCTCCTCAAGATGCTGCGCTCGCTCGAGGATTTCCTGGGCGAGGAAGCGCGCGCCAAGGGGATCGACTTCATCACCGACCTGCCGTCGCAGCCGATCGTGATCCAGGGGCTGGAAGGTCGGCTGGCGCAGGTCTTCGTGAACCTGATCACCAACGCGGTGTCCTTCTGCGAGGAAGGCGACGCCATCCGCGTCTGGGCCCGCCAGCGCGAGAACCGCGTCCTGGTCGTCGTCGAGGACACCGGCCCCGGAATCCCCGAGGAGTCCCTGTCCAAGATCTTCCAGCGCTTCTATTCGGAGCGGCCGGCGGGGCAGTTCGGCAACAACTCGGGGCTGGGGCTCGCCATTTCCAAGCAGATCGTCGAAGCGCATGGCGGGGTGATCTGGGCCGAGAACATCCGCCCGACCGACGCCGACCCCACGTCGGAGCCGCTGGGGGCCCGCTTCGTCGTGGGCCTGCCGGTCTGACAGGCCGCCCATGGCCGCCCCCCTGATCCTTCATGCGACCACCGTCGCCTGGCGCGGCCGGGCCGTGCTGATCCGCGGGGCGTCGGGATCGGGCAAATCCTCGCTCGGGCTGGAGCTGATGGCCTGGGGCGCCCGCTTGGTGGCGGACGATCGCACGGAGCTGAGGGCCGGAGGGCACGGTCAGGTGATCGCTCGCTGCCCTGCGGCAATCCGGGGCTTGATCGAAGCGCGCGGGCTTGGCCTATTGGAGGCACGCGCAGTGGAGGAGGCCGTGGTGGCGCTTGTGGTGGACCTCGACCGGATCGAACCGGAACGCCTGCCGCCCTGGCGCGAGGAGGTCATCCTCGGGGTTCCGCTGCCTTGCGTTCACAAGCCCGAGAGTGGGCATTTCGCCGCCGGAATCCTTCAATATCTGAAGTCCGGCCGGAGCGTTCCGGCCACCCAGAGGCCAACATGACGCGCCCCCTCGCGCACTTGCCCCGTTCCGCCGCGCCGGACGGGGGCCATCGCATCGCCCTTGTCACCGGACCCTCCGGCGCCGGCCGCTCCACGGCGGTCCGGGCCCTGGAGGACCTGGGCTACGAGGTCATCGACAACCTGCCGCTGTCCTTCCTGCCGCGCCTGGCGAAGGGACCGCCGCTCGAGCGGCCGCTGGCGCTCGGCTTCGATGTCCGCAACCGCGACTTTTCCGCCGGCGCGCTGATCCGCGCCCAGGAGCAGCTCGCCACGGCCTTCGGCGCGCCGGTCGAGATCCTGTTCCTTGAATGCTCGGACGAGGTGCTGCTGCGCCGCTATTCGGAAACGCGCCGGCCGCATCCCCTGGCGCCCGACGACGCGCCGGCCACCGGGATCGCGGCCGAGCGGGCGCTGCTCGCCCCGGTGCGGGAGCGCGCCGACATCCTGGTCGACACCACGGCCCTCAGCCCCCACGAGCTGCGGGCGGAGGTGGCCCGCTGGTTCGCGCCGCCCGGCGGACGGCCCCTGACGGTGTCGATCGAAAGCTTTTCCTACAAGCGGGGGCTCCCGCCGGGGCTCGACCTGGTGATGGACTGCCGTTTCCTGCGCAATCCGCACTGGGAGGCGGCCCTGCGCCCCCATGACGGGCGGGACGCGGCGGTGGCCACCTATGTGGAGGCGGACCCACGCTACGAGGCCTTCTTCCAAAGGCTCATGGACCTGCTGGGCCTGCTCCTGCCGGCCTACCGGGACGAGGGGAAATCGCATCTGGCGGTGGGCCTGGGCTGCACGGGCGGGCAACACCGTTCCGTCACTGTCGCCGAAAGGCTGGCCGAGGCCCTTGCGAAGGAGGGTTGGCGGGTGTCTAAACGGCATCGGGAACTGGAACGGCGGGCCGAGGTCGGGGTTGGAATGGCCCGAGGGCAATGACGTGGTCGGACGTGAGCTTGGCCCGCAAGGGACTGCCAGCATGAACGGTATCGGGACCATGACCCCTGCGGGGTGTCGCCGATGATCGGAATCGTGATCGTGGCGCATGGCGGCCTGGCGAAGGAATACCTCGCCGCCGTCGAGCATGTGGTGGGCCATCAGGCCGGCGTGAAGGCCATCACCATCCAGCCCGAGGATGACCGGGCCCAGAAGCAGAGCGAGATCTGCGACGCCGCGGATGCGGTGGACGAAGGCGACGGCGTGGTCGTCGTCACCGACATGTTCGGGGGCTCGCCGTCGAACCTGAGCCTGCGGGCCTGCGGCCCCTCGAACCGCCGGATCCTGTACGGCGCGAACCTGCCCATGCTGATCAAGCTGGCCAAGTCGCGGCGCAAGTCCGTGCCGGACGCGGTGGCGGCCGCCATGGATGCGGGCCGGAAATACATCGACAGCCAGGTGGTGGGCGAGGATCTGGACCGCGCGGTGGGCACCTGATGGCGCAACGCCGCCTGCGGATCATGAACATCAAGGGCCTGCACGCGCGCGCCTCGGCCCGTCTGGTCGAGGTGGTGGAGGCGCATGACGCCAGCGCCACCGTGAGCAAGGACGGCATGTCCACCTCGGGCGACAGCATCATGGGCCTCCTGATGCTTGCCGCCGGCAAGGGCAGCGAGATCGAGGTCGAGACCGATGGCCCCGAGGCGGACCGGCTCGCCGACGCGATCGAGGCCCTGGTCGCCGACAAGTTCGGCGAAGGCGACTGACCGGGCCCCTGGCGCCGCTGGGCGCCGGACCTAGCGGGTCGGGACAGGCGCGTCCCCGTGGTAGTCGTAGAAGCCCCGCTTGGTCTTGCGCCCCAGCCAGCCGGCCTCGACATACTTGGTGAGCAGGGGGCAGGGCCGGTACTTGGTGTCGGCAAAGCCGTCGTGAAGCACGTTCATGATGGCCAGGCAGGTGTCGAGCCCGATGAAATCCGCCAGCTCCAGCGGTCCCATGGGGTGATTCGCCCCCAGCTTCATCGCCAGGTCGATCGAGGACACCGTGCCCACGCCTTCATAGAGCGTGTAGACCGCTTCGTTGATCATGGGGATCAGGACGCGGTTGACGATGAAGGCCGGAAAGTCCTGGGCCACGGCGGCGGTCTTGCCCAGGCTCTGCACCACCGACAGGGCGCGTTCGAAGGTCGGCTCGTCGGTGGCGATGCCCCGGATCAGCTCCACGAGTTGCATGACCGGGACGGGGTTCATGAAGTGCACGCCCAGGAACTTGCCCGGCCGGTCGGTGCGCGAGGCCAGCCGCGTGATCGAGATGGACGAGGTGTTCGTCGCCAGGATCGTGTGCGGCGCGAGATGGGGGACCAGGGCTTCGAAGATCGCGGTCTTGACCGGCTCGCGTTCGGTCGCGGCCTCGATGATGAGGTCGAGCGGGCCGAGGTCCGGCATGTCGGGCGTGGCGCGGATCCGGCCCAGGGCATCCGCCTTGGCCTCGGCGGTGATCGCGCCCTTGTTCACCTGCCGGTCGAGGTTCCGGCTGACGATCACGGGGATGGCGGCCAGGGCCTCGGGGTTGGTGTCCGTGACCAGCACCTCGTAGCCGGCCAGCGCGAAGACATGGGCGATGCCGTTGCCCATCTGGCCCGCGCCCACGACGCCCACGCGTTCAATGCCCTCGGCCCTTGTCATTGCGCCCTCTCCCTCATGCCGCCCCGCAGCATGGGGGAGGGACTGCGACCGTGCAAGGCCGGGGAAATCGCGACAATCCGATCTTTAGCCATTTCGCAAGCATCGGCCGACATCCTGTCACATGGGTGATCGTTTCATGGCAGGGCGATGGGGCGCGGGATGCTGGCCAGTCCGGAGTTGGGTTACGAGACATGCCGCTACGAGCCCTCGCGCGCCGTGTTCCGGGGGCCGGGGCGACCGCTCCGGGGCCGGTTCACGGCCTTCGTCGGGGGGAGCACGACGCTTGGCCAAGGGGTCGTCCGGCCGTTCCCGGCGCTGGTCGAAGAGGCCGTGGGCGGGGTCTGCGTCAACTTCGGGCAGGCCAACGCCTCGGTCGAGGCCTTCCTGGCCGATCCGGTGGTGCCGGCGGCCTGCCGGGCGGCGGACGTGACCGTGCTGGAGGTCATGGGCGCGGCCAACCTGTCCAACCGGCTCTACACGGTGCATCCCCGCCGGAACGACCGCTTCCTGCGCGTGTCCCCGGCCCTGCGGGCGATCTTCCCCGAGGCCGACACGGCCGAGGTCTGTTTCACCCGGCACCTGCTGCGGCATCTGTACGAGGTGGCCCCGGACCGCTTCGACATCGTGGAAGAGGAGTTGCGGCTGGCCTGGTTGGCGCGGATGCAGGCGTTCCTGGACCGCATCGGATCGCGCGTCATCCTCCTCCGGATCGAGGGCGACGAGGTGGCGGGTCCCTTCGGCCCGGCGCCGTTGTTCGTGACGGACCGGATGGTGGAGGCGCTGCGCCCGCTGGTGCGCGACGTGGTGACCGTGGCGTGGCGTGGCGGCAATCGCAAGGCGGCCGCGCACCGGGAGGTGGCGGCCGCCCTGGAAGGTCCCGTCGCGGCCGCCTTGGCCGAGGCGCTCAGAGCTTCTCGGTGAGTTCCGGGACGGCGGTGAACAGGTCGGCCACGAGGCCGAAGTCGGCGACCTGGAAGATCGGCGCCTCGGCGTCCTTGTTGATGGCGACGATGAACTTGGAGTCCTTCATCCCCGCGAGGTGCTGGATGGCGCCCGAGATGCCCAGCGCGACGTAAAGGTTGGGCGCGACCACCTTGCCGGTCTGGCCCACCTGCCAGTCGTTCGGGGCATAGCCCGCGTCCACGGCGGCGCGGGACGCGCCCACGGCCGCGCCCAGCTTGTCGGCCAGCTTCTCGACGATCTCGAAGCCTTCCTTGGAGCCGATGCCGCGCCCGCCCGAGACCACGACCGGGGCCGAGGTGAGCTCGGGGCGACCCGAATGCGCCACGCGGTCCTCGATCCATTGGGACAGGCCCGGGTCCTGCGCGCCCGGCACGGCCTCGACCGGGGCCGATCCGCCGGCCGGCGCCGCCTCGAAGCCCGCGGTGCGGATGGTCAGCACCTTGACCGGATCGGAGGACTTGACCGTCTGGATGGCGTTGCCGGCGTAGATCGGCCGCTCGAAGGTGTCGGCGCCCTGGATCGCGGTCACGTCGGTGATGACCATCACGTCGAGAAGGGCGGCCACGCGGGGCAGGATGTTCTTGGCATCCGCCGTCGCCGGGGCGGCCACGTGGCTGTAGCCCGACGCCAGGCCCACGACGAGCGCCGCCGTCGGCTCGGCCATGCCGTGGCAGTAGGCGTGGTCGCCCGCGAAAAGCACCTTGGACACGCCCTGCAGCGTGGCGGCCTCGGCCGCCGCGGCGTCGCCGCCCTGGCCCGCGACCAGGACATGCACCTCGCCCAGGGGGGCCACCGCGCTGAGCGCCTTGGCCACCGCGTCACGCACGAGCTTGCCTTCGCTCACGTCCGCCAGAAGAAGAACAGCCATCAGACCAGCCCCGCGCCCTTGATCATGTCCACGAGTTCATCGACCGACTTGGCCACCACGCCGGCCTTGCGGCTGGCGGGCTCGGTCGTCTTGATCACCGTCAGCCGGGGCGCGACGTCCACGCCGTAGTCGGCGGGGGTCTTTTCCTCGAGCGGCTTCTTCTTGGCCTTCATGATGTTGGGCAGCGACGCGTAGCGCGGCTCGTTCATGCGGAGGTCCACGGTGACCACCGCGGGCATCCTGACGCTGATCGCCTGGAGGCCGCCATCGACCTCGCGGGTGACGGTCGCGGTCTCGCCCTCGACCTTGAGCTCGGAGGCGAAGGTCGCCTGGCCCCAGCCCAGGAGCGCGGCCAGCATCTGGCCCGTGGCGTTCATGTCGTTGTCGATGGCCTGCTTGCCGCACAGCACGAGCCCCGGAGCCTCGTCCTTGACGACGCCCGCGAGGATCTTGGCGACGGCCAGCGGCTCGATGTCCTGGTGGACGTCCTCGGAGGCCACCACCAGGATCGCGCGGTCCGCGCCCATGGCGAGCGCGGTGCGCAGCGTTTCCTGCGCCTGTTTCACCCCGATGGAGACGGCGACGACCTCGGTCGCCGTTCCGGCCTCCTTGAGGCGGATGGCCTCTTCGACGGCGATCTCGTCGAAGGGGTTCATCGACATCTTGACGTTGGCGAGATCGACGCCCGAGCCGTCCGCGCGGACGCGGACCTTCACGTTGTAGTCGATCACGCGCTTGACCGGCACGAGGACCTTCATCTGCGCTCTCCCTGGGGGTGACCTTTGCGGCAGGTGTTAGCCCGCCCGCGCCCCGAGGGACAGGGCAAAACCGACAGGATGGGTCGCAGGGACGCCGCGCGGGTCGAAGAGCGGCGTCCCTGCCGCCGGGGTCAGCCCTGCTGGCCCTGGCCCTTGTCCGACTTGCCGGATTCGTGCCGGGTGTCGTCCTCGGCCTCGTAGTAGGAGCCCGACGACGGCGCGGGGGCCTGGGTCTGGGGTTGGGAGCCGCCTTCGGGCGAGGGCGGGTTCGGGTTCTCGGACAACTGGCCGTGGCCGTCGCCCGTCGAGGTGTTGGTGTGCGTCACGCCGGTCTTGGTCATGGGGTATCTCCTTCCGTCACTGGCTGGGGCAGCCGTTGGCCGGGGTCGTCACTGGCTGGGGGTGTCGGTGCTGCCTTCGAGCGGGCCGCCCTTGTCCACCATGCCCTTGCCGGCCTTGCCGCGCCGGTCCGCATGGTCCTGGGCGGCGGTGCCGCCCATGCCCGCGCCCTGGATCCAGTCCTTGCTCTTGCCGTTCTCGGGGTCGCCCTGTCCGGCGAACATCCCGCCCGGGTTGGCGGTGAGTTCGGCGTCGCCCTCATCGTCGGTCGTGCCTGCCATGATGCGCCCTCCTTCAGGGGGTGGAAGGCGGGAGCTAGAGCCCCCGCCGCCCCCGCCAAGGCCGGATCACGCGATGCGGAGCACGACCTTGCCCACCACCCCGTTCGCTTCGAGCCGCCGGTGCGCCTCCCCGGCCTGGTCCAGCGGGAACTCGGCGTCCATCACGGGGCGGACGCGCCCGGCCGCGATCAGGGGCCAGGCCTCGCGGCGAAGCTCCTCGGCGATGCGGGCCTTGGCGGCCACGGATTGCGGGCGGAGCGTCGAGCCGGTGATGGTCAGCCGCCGCCGCATCACCGCATTGAGGTCGATCTCGGATCTGGGGCCCTGGAGGAAGGCGATCTGCACGAGCCGGCCATCCTCGGCCAGCGCCTGGAGGTTGCGGGGCAGGTAGGGGCCGCCCACCATGTCGAGGATGACGTCCGCGCCGCCCTGGGCCTGCAGGATCTCCACGAAGTCCTCGGCGTGACGGTCGATGCCGCGTTCGGCCCCCAGCGCCTCGCAGGCGCGGGCGCGATCGGGCCCGCCGGCCGTGGCCCAGACCCGCGCGCCCAGGGCGGCGGCGATCTGGATCGCGGTCGTCCCGATGCCGGAGGCGCCGCCGTGCACGAGGAACCGTTCTCCGGCGCGCAGGCCCCCGCGCATGACGACGTTCGACCAGACGGTGAAGGCGGTTTCCGGCAGCGCCGCCGCTTCGCGCAGCGGCAGGCCCGGCGGGACGGGAAGGCAGTGGGCCGCCGGCGCGATGGCGTATTCGGCGTAGCCGCCGCCCGGCAGGAGCGCGCAGACCTCGTCCCCCGGCACGAGGCCGGTCACCCCCGGGCCAAGGGCGTCCACCGTCCCCGAGCCTTCGAGCCCCGGCAGGTCCGAGGCGCCGGGCGGCGGCGCGTAGGCCCCGGCACGCTGGAGCGCGTCCGGGCGGTTCACCCCGGCATAGGCCAGCCTGATCCGCACCTCGCCGGGGCCGGGCTCGGGCCGGGGGCGCTGGACCGGGACGAGCACCTCCGGCCCGCCGGGCCGCGAGATCTCGACCGCGCGCATCAGGGGGGTCATTCCTCGGGTCTCCATCCTCCTGGGAGGTCAGGCGGACGGATCGGGGCCCGGATCTGGCGCATGATCCAGCCCAGCGGGCGGGCGATCGGGCGGAGCACCGGGTTGTCCCGGGCGCCGGCCTTCCACTTCTCGAAGGCCATGACCCCGTCGATGCGGCGGTCGATGAACTCGCCCGTCCGGTCGAGCCGGGGTGATTCGTCCCCGAGGCGGTACAGCGCCACCGAGGCCAGCACCGCCGAGAGCGTCGCCCGCTTGGAATACCAGTTCCCATCGCGCGAGGTGTCGCCCAGGGCGGTCCATATGGCGTCCGCGGTTTCCCAGAGCAGGCTGGCCGCGAGGGCCGCGTTCTGGGGCATCGCGAACAGCGCGGCCGAGCGGCGCAGGGCCTCGCGCTCGGGCAGGGCGGCCATGCGGGCCTTGATGGCAAAGGCGATCCGGTCGCGCATCCGCATCTGGGACAGGTCGGACGTCCGCAGGGTGCGCAGCATCAGCCGGTCCCCTTCGCGATGCCACTCGACCGCAAGGTCGAGCGCGCCGCGCGGCGCCACGCCCCGCGCCTCGGCCAGGGTGACCTCGGCCTCCCGCGCCGCCGTGGCAAAGGCCTTGTCGGACCAGCCATCGAACGGCACATGCGGTAGGATCGCGCGAAGGAGTGCCGTCCGCGTCGGGTCGGTGCCAAAATCGGTGGCCGGATCGATGTCGGTCATTCTTGTCCCCCTGGCGGCGGCGCTGGACAGGCCGCTTCCCTCTTGCTATAGGCCGGACCTCCTGCATTGCCATGCGAAACTCAAACCCGGAAAGGTGGTGACAACCGATGCAGGTTTCCGTCCGCGATAACAACGTCGACCAAGCGCTCCGTGCGCTCAAGAAGAAGTTGCAGCGCGAGGGCGTGTTCCGCGAAATGAAGCTCAAGCAGCATTTCGAGAAGCCCTCCGAAAAGAAGGCGCGCGAGAAGGCCGAGGCGATTCGTCGCCAGCGCAAGCTCGCCCGCAAGAAGCTTCAGCGTGAAGGGCTCCTCTGAGCCCCTTGCGCGTCGCCTGACGAGCGATTCAACCCCCGTGAGCCCTGCGCTCCGGGGGTTTTCGTTTGTCCGGACGGCAGACGATCCGTGAAACGCCTGCGGCAGGGCCGTCCGGGCCCGTGGGGGCTGACATCCATCTCTACCTGACGCATCCCCAGGTGCGGATCGATCCCGCCCGGCCGGTTCCCCTCTGGAGCCTGTCCGATGTCGGACGCGCGCGCATGGGCCGCCTTTGCGCCGAGCCCTGGGTCCGCCGCGTCCGGCGCATCCTGTCCAGCGAGGAAACAAAGGCCCGCGAGGCCGCCGCCCTCCTGGGCGAGGCTCTGGGCCTCGTGGTCGAGGTTCGCCCCGGGCTCCACGAGAACGACCGGAGCGCGACCGGCTATCTGCCGCCGGAGGCCTTCGAGGCCGTCGCGGACCAGTTCTTCGCCGATCCCGACCGGTCGGTGCGCGGCTGGGAGACGGCCCGCGCCGCCCAGGCGCGAATCCTCGGGGCGGTGCGGGCGGCGGTCGCCCAGGCTCCGGACCGTCCCGCCCTGTTCGTGGGTCATGGCGCCGTGGGGACGCTGCTCAAATGCGCGCTGGCCGGCCGTCCCATCGCCCGGCGCGAGGATCAGCCCCCCGGGGGCGGGCACCACATCGGGTTCGCCCTGGGCCCCGCCACGCTGATCCATGACTGGCGGCCGATGGAACAGCCGCCGGAGGCCTAGCCGTCGAGGAGGCCCGCCGCCGTCGCGCCCTCGAGAAGCGTCGCCGCGACGTGGTGGGCATGGGCGCCCTTGGTCGGGTGGAGGTCGGGCACCTGCACCACCGTCAGCCCGGCCGCATGGGCGGAGCGGGCGCCCGTCTCGCTGTCCTCGAAGGCCAGGCAGCGGGAGGGCGGGACGCCCAGCCGCTCGGCGGCAAGGAGATACGGGTCCGGCGCGGGCTTGGGCGCGGCCACGTCGTCAAAGGTCACGAGCGTGCGGAAGTGCCGCCCCAGGTCGGCCGCCGCGACCTTCTCCTCGGCGGGGCCGCGCCGCGACGAGGTGGCGAGCGCCACGGGCACCCCGGCCGCGCCAAGGCGCTCGAGCAGCTCGACCGCGCCGGGCTTGATCGGGATGCCCTGCGCGAACCGTTCGGAGCAGAGGCGGTCCCATTCGGCCAGGAAGGCCCCCAACTCGACGGTGGAGCCCACATGCTCCTCGATCATCCGGGCGCGCGTGCGGTCGTCGATCCCGGCCAGGCTTTCGAAGAAGGCCTGGGAGACGGGGAAGCCGAGGTTCGCGCAGGCCTCGACTCCGGCAAGGTTGCACAGGTGTTCGGTATCGATCAGGGTGCCGTCGAGATCGAAGACGACGGCGTCAAAGCGGGGGGACATCGGGCCTCCGGAGGGCGGACGGCGGTGGTGATACCGGCCCTGTCCCCCGCTGTCGAGGGTCAGAGGTGCAGGCGATACCGGTGGAAGCCGGGCTCGCCGGGGCCGATGGGCTCGATGGCCCTGTCCTGGGCCGCTTCGATGTGACGGGCCGCGCCGGGCCCGCTGTCGAACCAGGCGGCGGTGCCGGGCAGGGGGGCGAAGCGCCAGCGCGGCCGCGGCTGGGGCGCGAGCGACACCGTTCGCAGGTGGGCCAGCACGATGTCGCGCATGAGGATGGCGCTGCGCAGCACGACGCGCGCGCCCTCGACCGCGCCGAAGCCGCCCCCGGCGCCCAGGCGGTAGCTGTTGGTCGCCAGGAGGAAGCGGTCGCTGTCGGCGACGGGCCGCCCGTCGTGCCGCAGGTCCCGGACGCGCGAGGCGCTGCGGTCCAGGATGCGCCCCTCGGCGTCGGTGCGGGGCGGCTGGCTGGCATCGACCGCCCAGGAGGCCCCGTCGATCACGTCGAAGTTGTAGGACGGAAAGGCGGGGTCGAGCAGCGGCTGGTCCATCACCCCGGGGCGCAGGGTGCTGAACTGGGACAGGCTGCGCTCCAGCCAGTCGCGGACCTGCGCGCCCGTGACCTCGATGAGGCAGAGCGTGTTGGGGTGGATGTAAAGGTCCGCCGCCTGCCGGAGCGCCAGGGGGCCGGCAGGGATGTCGATGTAGTTCGTCGGGCCGCCCCGCCCGCCCGACTTGAAGGGCGCCACCGCGCACAGGATCGGCAGGTCGGCTTCGGGCCGGCCGCGGAGGAGCCGCCGGGCCTCGGACCGCTTGGCGTCGGCCACCACGTCGAGGGTGGCGTCCGCGGCCACCAGCGAGAAGTAGCTCTGGAGCGGGACCTCGGAGGCGCCGACCGGCCATTGCGCAAAGGCGTGAAGGATCCGGTGCGCCTCGGCGGAGGAGGCGGCCACCCCGTCGTCGGGCGGCGTCTCGGGCGGGACGGGGACGAGGCGGACGGCATGGCGGCCGATGCGCCAGCCGTCCGCGTCCCGGGTCAGATCGAGGTCCATGACGCCGACATGGCTGCCGAAGAAGCCGGGCTGGACGGCGGGCCGGCCATGCAGCGTGCCCGCGATGGGGTCGACGCCCTCCGAGCGGGGCCAGCCCCGGTCCGGGAAGGTGCGATGGGTATGCCCCACCACCAGGGCGTCGAGGCCGGGCAGGGCGGCCACGGGCAGGGCGGCGTTCTCCATCCCGGGCTCGGGGATGGCGCAGCCGATGCCGGAATGGCAGAGCGCCACGACCAGGTCGGCTCCGGCGGCGCGCAGCCGCGGGATCTCGTCGCGCGCGGCGTCGAGGATGTCGCGGGTCGCCATGCCTCCGCCCATCACGAGGGCGTTCCAGGCCGCGACCTGGGGCGGCGTGAGGCCCAGGACCCCGACCGTGATGTCGTGCCACGTCCCGTCCGATCCCGGAACCCTGCGCGCGATCAGGGTGGAGGGCTGGGCGAGGGGAAGCCCGTCGGCGGGCTTCAGGTTGGCGGACAGGACCGGAAACCCGGCCTCCGCCAGGGCCGCCCGCAGAAAGGCCAGGCCGTGGTCGAACTCGTGGTTGCCCAGGGCTGCCGCATCGTAGCCCAGGACGTTCATGGCCATGACCATGGGATGCGCCGGGCGCCGCCCCTCGGCCGCATCGGGGGCGAGGACCTTGAACCGCGCCGCGAGCAGGTCGGACAGGAGCCCGCCGGTCAGGAAGTCGCCGTTGTCGAGCAGGAGGCAGGCGCCCTCCGGCATCTCGGCCCGGAGCTGCCGGATCAGCCGCGCCGCCTGGGCGAGACCGGTGGCGGGCCTTGGCCGATCGGCATAGTAGTCATAGGGCAGCAAGTGGGCATGGAGATCCGTGGTGGCCAGCAGGCGCAGCCGTGCCGTGACAGGACCGCCGGTCCCCGGCCGCATCTCCTTCACAGTCCCACGACTCCTGTTCTGGCGCAAAGCGCAATCTTTGGTTGAATCCTGCGGGACGCGCCCTTTTTCAAGGCGCAATTGTGAAAAGAACGAGCAGAGACATGGAAACAGCGGAACTTGTGACCTTTGGCGGATCGGGGCTTGACCGGGCGGCGGAGCTGCGCGGCGACGAGGCGGCCCTTGGCCCGCTGGCGGCGCGGCCCGGGGCGCGGCTCGTGCTCCTGCGCGGGGGTGAGCCCCTCATCGAAGGCCCGGAGGAGGCGCCCCGCCTGACACGGCTGCCCCTGTCCGGCGCGCCCAAGGCGGGGGCTGCGCCGGTGTTCCTGGGCCGCGAGGGCGAGGAGGGGATCTGGGCGGCGGCGGCCCCCGAGGGGATGGAGCCGGAGCAGGGCACCTGGACCGAGCTGAGGTCCGTCATGGCGCGCCTGTCGCCGCGCGACGCCGAGCTGGCGGCGACGGCCAAGGCGGTGCTGGGCTGGCACCGGAGCCACGGCTTCTGCGCGGCCTGCGGGGCGGCGAGCGGGATCACCCAGTCCGGCTGGCGCCGGGACTGCCCCGCCTGCGGGACGCAGCATTTCCCGCGGACCGACCCGGTGGTCATCATGCTGATCACGCGCGGCAACGACCTGCTCCTGGGCCGGTCGCCCGGCTGGCCCGAAGGAATGCACTCGCTCCTCGCGGGCTTCATCGAGCCCGGAGAGACGGTCGAGGCCGCCGTCCGCCGCGAGGTCTGGGAGGAGGCCGGCGTGCGCGTGGGGCGGGTCGGCTACCTCGCCAGCCAGCCCTGGCCCTTTCCGGCCTCGCTGATGCTGGGGTGCCGGGGCGAGGCGCTGTCCCACGAGATCTCGGTCGATCCGAAGGAGCTGGAATCCGCGCTCTGGGTCTCGCGGGAGCGGCTGGCGCGCGCCTTCATGGGGCAGGACGAAGCGATCCGGGCGCCGCGCCACGGCTCGATCGCGGCGTTCCTGATGCAGGGGTGGCTGGCCGACCGGCTCGACTGACCGGGGTCAGCGCCCGTGTCAGCGCCCGGGTCAGCCCTCGTGGCGCAGCCGCGCGGCCGGAAAGACCCCCATCAGGTGCAGCCGGTCCGAGAAGTAGTGGAGCTCCTCGAGGGCGCGGGCGACGGGGGCGTCCTCGGGGTGCCCCTCGACCTCGGCGTAGAACTGGGTCGCGGAGAAGCGGCCCTCGACCATGTAGGATTCGAGCTTGGTCATGTTCACGCCGTTGGTCGCGAAGCCCCCCAGCGCCTTGTAGAGCGCGGCGGGGATGTTGCGGACGCGGAACACGAAGCTCGTCATCATGCCAAGGTCGCCACGCCGCGACTGGTCCGCCTCGCGCGACATGATGAGGAAGCGGGTGGTGTTGCCCTCGTGGTCCTCCACCCCGGAGGCCAGGATGTCGAGCCCGTAGACCCGGGCCGCGATCTCGGGGGCGAGCGAGCCCTCGGACGGGTCGCCCAGGCGGGCCACCTCGCGCGCGCCGGCGGCGTTGTCGGACCAGGCCAGGGTCTGGAGCCCGTGGGCGCGGACGAAGCCGCGGGCCTGGCCCAGCAGGATCGCCATGCCGCGCACGCGGCGAAGATCCTCGATCCGGGCGCCCTTCACGCCCAGCACGCTGATGCGCACGCGCAGGAAGGCCTCGTCGACGATGTGGAGCCCGCTCTCGGGGAGGAGCTGGTGCACGTCGGCCACACGTCCGTAGGTCGAGTTCTCGATCGCGATCATGCCCAGGTCGGCCGCGCCCGAGCGCACGGCCTCGAGCGCATCCTCGAAGGTGGGGCAGGGAAGGGGGTCGAAATCGGGGCGAGCCTCCAGGCAGGCCTGGTGGCCATAGGCGCCCACCTCGCCCTGGAATGCGATGCGCGGCATGGAAACCCCTTTCGGTGACGGGCGGTGCAGCGCGGTCATGCCGCACCCCTCCTGCGTGTCCCACGGCGCCTACACCTTGCGGAGCCCCGGCGGAAGCGGATACATGGCGCGCGACACGGCACCCTGGGACGGAACGCGACATGTTCGACACGATGACCCTCACCAAGATCGTCGGAGGCTTCTGCGGGACCTTCCTCGTCTTCCTGCTCGGGGGCTGGGCGGCCGAAGCGATCTACAGCGGGGGCGAAGGGGGCCATGGCGAAGGCGAGGAACAGGCCTACGTGATCCCCGTCGAGGACGCGACCGGGGGCGCCGCCGCCGAAGAGGGACCCACGCCCGAGGAACTGACCGCCCAGTTCCAGGAAGCGTTCGCCGCCGCCGATCCGGCCGCCGGCGAAGGCGAGTTCCGCCCCTGCTCCGCCTGCCACAGCCTCGCCCAGGGCGAGAACCGCACCGGCCCGTCGCTGTATGGCGTCGTGGACCGTCCGGTCGACTCGATCGAAGGCTTCGACTATTCGGGCGCCATCGAGAAGGTGAACGACGTCTGGACGCCCGAGCACCTGAACCTGTTCATCACCAACCCCAAGCAGTACGCCCCGGGCACCAAGATGAACTTCAACGGCATCCGCGACGTGCAGGACCGCGCCAACCTGATCGCCTACCTGGCGACGAACCCCGGCGGCTGATCCGTTCCCCCGACCGGCAGAGACATGGGCCGTGCCCCCGCAAAGGGCGCGGCCTTTTCGCGTCCGGCTCACGGAACCTCACGCAATCTCGGCTTGAATCCCGGAGGGACGGGCCGATAGTTGGCTTCGACCAAGGCCGACAGGAGGCTCAGAATGCCCGGACCCCGCCGCCGCGCCACGGCGCTCGCGCTCGCGCCCGCCCTCGATATGCGATGGGCCGGCCTTGGCGCCCTGGCGCTGGCGGCCACGCTTGCGGCCTGGCCCGCGCTCTCGCAGGACGTCGCGGGGGACGTGACGGCTGCGGCCGGCGTGGAGGCGCAGGGCGTCACCGTGTCCCACGGCTACTCGACCTTCGGCGACCTCAAGTATCCCGCCGACTTCCAGCATCTCGACTACGTCAATCCCGAGGCGCCCAAGGGCGGCGAGATCTCGATCTGGGCGCAGGGCACCTTCGACACCTTCAACCCCTATTCCCGGGAGGGTCGGGCCGCCGCGCTGTCGAACATCGGCTACGAGAGCCTGCTCACCGGGACCGCCGACGAGGTGAGCTCGCTCTACTGCCTGCTCTGCGAGACGCTGGAATACCCCGAGGACCGCTCCTGGATCACCTTCCACATGCGGCCCGAGGCGCATTTCTCGGACGGAACGCCGATCACGGCCGAGGACGTGGTGTTTTCGCACAACCTGCTGGTCGAGCAGGGGCTCCCGTCCTACGCCGCGATCGCCAAGACGCTGATCGCCAAGGTCGAGGCGCTCGACGAGCACACGGTGAAATGGACCCTCGCCGAAGGGGCCGAGCCGCGCGACGCCTTCAGCCTGGCCGGGGGGACGCCCGTCTGGTCCAAGGCGTGGTTCGACAAGACCGGGTCGCGGCTCGACAAGACGAGCTACGACATCAGCCCCGGGTCGGGCCCCTATGTCCTAGACAGCTATGACGTGAACCGCCGCGTCGTGTACCGGCGCGACCCCAACTACTGGGGCCAGGATCTGCCCATCAACGTGGGCCGCTACAACTTCGACCGCATCCGGGTCGAGTACTTCGCCGACACCGACGTGGCCTTCGAGGCGTTCAAGGCGGGCGAATACACCTTCCGTCAGGAGAACAGCTCGCTCGTCTGGGCGACGCGCTACGACTTTCCGTCGCTGTCGAAGGGCTGGGTCCTCAAGGAGGAGTTGCCCAACGGCAACCTGCCCCCGGCGGTGGGCGTCGTGTTCAACCTGCGCGACGCCAAGTTCCAGGACCTTCGGGTCCGGCAGGCCCTGGCCCTGATGTTCAACTTCGCCTGGACCAACGAAACGCTGCAATACGGCCTCTTCCAGCAGCGCGAGAGCTTCTGGCAGAACAGCGAGCTGCAGGCCCGGGGCGTCCCCGAGGGCAAGGAGCTGGACTACCTCCAATCGGTGGCCGACCTCGTGGACCCCGCCATCCTGACCGAGCCGGTGACCGTGCCGCACGAATCCTCGGCCGAAAGCCAGTTCGACCGCGGCAACCTGCGGCAGGCGCTGCGCCTCATGGAGGAGGCGGGCTGGACGCCCGACGACACCGGCCACCTCGTGAAGGACGGGCAGCGCTTCTCGCTGGAGATCATGCTCAACGCCCCCTCGCTCGAGCGGGTGCTGACGCCCTATGCCGACAACCTCCGGCGCCTGCTGGGCGACGGCACGGTCAGCATCGAGGTGGTGGACCCCGCCCAGTACACGGACCGGGAGCGGAACTTCGACTGGGAGATGATCTACGACGGCTACGACAACTCGCTCGAGGAAAGCCTGGGACTCCAGCAGCGCTACGGCTCGCAGGGGGTGGGCGACGTGTTCAACCCGGCCGGCTACTCCAGCCCGGCGGTGGACAAGCTGATCGGAGAGGTCGTGGCGGCGCAAAGCTACGACGACATGGCGGCCGCCGTGCGCGCCATCGACCGGATCATCCGGCGCGAGATGATCGTCGTGCCGACCTGGTACAACCCGAACTACTGGGTCGCCTATTACGACATGTACCGGCACCCGGACCCGCTGCCGCCATATGCGCTGGGCAGCCTCGACTTCTGGTGGTTCGACGCCGACAAGGCGGCCGAGCTCCGGTCCGCCGGCGCGTTCAAGTAGGCCGGGACCTTGGGCGCCTACATCCTCCGCCGGCTTCTCCTGGTGATTCCGACCCTGCTCGGGATCATGATCATCAACTTCGTGCTGGTGCAGTTCGTGCCCGGCGGCCCCATCGAGCAGATCATCGCCGACATCGAGGGACGCGGCGACGTGTTCCAGACCATCGCCGGCGGGGGAGGGGACGCCGGCGGCGCGACCGAGGCGCAGGCGATGGACACGCGCTATGTGGGCGCCCGCGGCCTCCCGCCCGAGTTCATCGCCCAGCTCGAGAAGGAGTTCGGCTTCGACAAGCCGCCGCTCGAGCGGTTCCTGCTGATGATGTGGAACTACGCGCGGTTCGACTTTGGCGAATCGTGGTTCCGGTCCGAATCCGTCGTGGACCTCGTGCTCGAGAAGATGCCGGTGTCGATCACGCTGGGGCTCTGGTCCACGCTGATCGCCTACCTGGTGTCCATCCCGCTGGGCATACGGAAGGCGGTCAGGGACGGGTCGAGCTTCGACACCTGGACCTCGGGCGCGATCATCGTGGGCTACGCGATCCCGGGCTTCCTGTTCGCGATCCTGCTCATCGTGCTCTTTGCGGGCGGCAGCTACTGGCGCGTCTTCCCCCTGCGGGGGCTCACCTCCGACAACTGGGAGGACCTGAGCCTCGTGGGCAAGGTGCTGGACTACTTCTGGCACATCGCGCTGCCGGTGATCGCCTCGACCATCTCGGCCTTCGCGACGCTCACGCTGCTGACGAAGAACAGCTTCCTCGAGGAAATCAAGAAGCAGTACGTGATGACCGCCCGCGCCAAGGGCCTCACCGAGCGGCAGGTCCTCTACGGCCATGTCTTCCGCAACGCCATGCTGATCGTGATCGCCGGGTTCCCGGGGCTCTTCATCGGCGTGTTCTTCGGCGGGTCGCTCATCATTGAGACCCTGTTCTCGCTGGACGGGCTCGGGCGGCTCGGCTTCGAGGCGGCCGTGGCGCGGGATTACCCGATCGTGTTCGGCACGCTCTTCGCCTTCTCGCTCATGGGCCTCATCATCGGGATCATCTCGGACATCACCTATGTCCTCGTGGATCCCCGCATCGACTTCGAAAGCCGCGGATGACCGACGCCCGCACCCAACCCCCCGCCATCCCCGAGCCCATGCCGGGCGCCGTCCCGGCCCCGGTCGAGCCGCTGCGCGAGCCCCTGGACGCCCCGGTCCCGGTGCGGGCCGGGCGCCGGCCCTGGCTGTCGCCCCTGAACCAGCGGCGCTGGCGCAACTTCCGCCGCAACGGCCGGGCGTTCTGGTCGCTCGTGATCTTCTCGGTCCTGTTCGTGGCCTCCCTCTTCGCCGAGTTCATCGCCAACGACCGGCCCATCCTGGTCAGCTATCGGGGCGAGCTGCGGATGCCGATCTTCTCGTTCTACTCCGAGCGGGCCTTCGGCGGCGACTTCCCCTCCGAGGCGGCCTATACCGATCCCGAGGTGAAATGCCTGATCGAGACGGGGGGACTCGTCGATTGCTTCGATGATCCCGACGGGCTGATCGCGGCGGCCAAGGCCGGCACCATCGACGATCCGGAGTTCCAGAAGGGCTGGATGCTCTGGCCGCTGATCCCCTACAGCTACGACACCATCGTGGACGTGCGGGGCGTGGCCCCCTCGCCCCCCGACCGGCACAACTGGCTGGGGACGGACGATACCAAGCGCGACGTCCTGGCCCGGGTCATCTACGGCTTCCGCCTGTCGGTCGTCTTTGCCCTGATCGTGACGGCCGCGTCCTCCGTGGTCGGGATCCTGGCGGGGGCGCTGCAGGGCTACTTCGGCGGCTGGGTGGACCTGATCTTCCAGCGCATCATCGAGATCTGGTCGGGCACGCCCTCGCTTTATGTCATCATCATCGTCTTCGCGATCCTGGGGCGAAGTTTCTGGCTCCTTGTGGGGCTGACGATCCTATTCGGCTGGCCGGCGCTGGTCGGCGTGGTCCGGGCCGAGTTCCTGCGGGCGCGGAACTTCGAATATGTGCGGGCGGCCCGCGCCCTGGGCGTGTCGAACGGCACCATCATGCTCCGCCACCTCCTGCCCAACGCCATGGTGGCGACGGTGACGATGCTGCCCTTCCTCGTGACGGGGGCGATCGGCACCCTCGCGGGGCTCGACTTCCTGGGCTATGGCCTGCCGTCCTCGGCGCCGTCGCTGGGCGAGCTGTCGCTCCAGGCCAAGCAGAACCTCCAGGCGCCCTGGCTCGGCTTCACGGCCTTCTTCACCTTCGCCATCATGCTGGCGCTGCTCGTCTTCATCTTCGAAGGCGTGCGTGACGCCTTCGACCCCAGAAAGACCTTCCGGTGAGCGAACCTGTCCTGACGGTCACCGACCTCCATGTCCACTTCGCCCAGGACGGCGGGCAGGTCCATGCCGTCAGGGGCGTGAGCTTTGCCGTCGAGCGGGGCGAGACCGTCGCGCTGGTGGGCGAATCGGGGTCGGGCAAGTCCGTCACCGCCCTGTCGACCGTCCAGCTCCTGGGCGACAACGCCAGGGTGACCGGCTCGATCCGCTACGAGGGCCGCGAGATGGTCGGCGCCTCCGAACGCGACCTGCGCCGCGTTCGTGGCAACGACATCAGCTTCATCTTCCAGGAGCCGATGACCTCGCTCAACCCGCTGCACACGATCGAGCGGCAACTGCGTGAATCCATCGAGCTCCATCAGGGCCTGCGGGGCGAGGCGGTGCAGGCGCGCATCATCGACCTGCTGACCCGGGTGGGCATCCGCGACCCCGAGACGCGGCTCGGGGCCTATCCGCATCAGCTTTCGGGCGGGCAGCGGCAGCGGGTGATGATCGCCATGGCCCTGGCGAACGGGCCGGAGCTGCTGATCGCCGACGAGCCGACGACCGCGCTCGACGTGACGATCCAGGCGCAGATCCTCGACCTCCTGGCCGATCTCAAGCGGGACGAGGGGCTCTCGATGCTCTTCATCACCCATGACCTCGGCATCGTCCGCAAGATCGCGGACCGGGTCTGCGTCATGCAGGGCGGCCTGATCGTGGAGCAGGGGCCGGCGGCGCAGATCTTCGCGAACCCGCAGCATCCCTACACCCGCAAGCTCCTCGCGGCCGAGCAGACGGGCCTGCCCGCGCCGGTGCCCCCGACCGCCCAGCTGGTGGCCGAGACCCGGAACCTGCGGGTCTGGTTCCCGATCCAGCGCGGCCTGCTCCGCCGCACGGTCGGCCATGTGAAGGCCGTGAATGACGCGACGCTGCAGGTCCGCGCGGGCGAGACTCTGGGAGTGGTGGGGGAGTCCGGCTCGGGCAAGACGACGCTCGCCCTTGCGATCATGCGGCTGCTGCCCAAGACCGATGGGCGGATCGTGTTCATGGGGCGCGACATCGGCGACCTGGCCCAGCGCGAGATGCGGCCCCTTCGCCGCGAGATGCAGGTGGTGTTCCAGGATCCCTTCGGATCCCTGAGCCCCCGGATGACGGTGGGCGAGATCATCGCCGAGGGTCTGGGCGTGCATGGCGTGGAGCCCGGGCGGGACCGCCGCTCCATGGTGGCCGAGGTGATGGCCGAGGTGGGCCTCGATCCGGCGACGATGGACCGCTACCCGCACGAGTTCTCGGGCGGGCAGCGGCAGCGGATCGCCATCGCCCGGGCGCTGGTGCTGAAGCCGCGGCTGATGGTCCTGGATGAGCCGACGAGCGCGCTCGACATGACGGTGCAGGTGCAGATCGTGCAGTTGCTGCGGGGGCTGCAGCAGAAGCACGGGCTGGCCTTCCTGTTCATCAGCCACGACCTCAAGGTGATCCGGGCGATGGCGCACCGGGTCATGGTGATGAAGGACGGGGACGTGGTCGAGGCCGGGCCGGCGGCGGAGGTCTTCGGGAGTCCAAGGACCGCCTACACCCGGACCCTCATGGCGGCGGCGTTCCCGGCGGCCGCGGCGGCGGAATAGGAAAGGGGGCCCGAAGGCCCCCCTGTCAGCCCGACCAACCGGCCGGACCGGGTCATTCGTCGGTGCCGACCATGAAGCAGGTGGTGCCGCGGGCCTGGAGACGCCGGCAGGCCAGGTCCGCCTCGTCCCGGGTCAGGCCCATGACGTTGGCGTCGAACCCGCCCGACCGTTGGATTACCCGGCGGAGCCCGCCGTTCAGGGTCGTGGATTCGGACAGCGCCACCGTGATCAGCGCCCGTTCCGCCGAATCGCGGGACGGAAAGCTGCCCAGGTTGATCCCCCAGAGCGAGCCCCCGGAGGTCGAGAGCCGGGTCACGACCTCGGGTTCGGGCTCGACCAGGGGTGCGGAGCCGGGCGCGATGGCGGTTGCGGTCATGATGATCTCGGTCGGCGCCTCCTTGGCGGGGGCGGCCAGGGCGGCGGTCAGCGCATCCTCGATCTCCTTGGCCGGGACGGCGGCGGCGAAGGTCACGACCGTGGAGCCGGGACGGGGCTGCGGCCGGAGCGAGGTCTCGATGGGGCCGCTGACCCGGGCGGGCGCGTCCGACGGCGGCGCGTCGATGTTGGCGGCCACCTGCGTCGTTGCCGCGTCCTGCGGCCGAGCCACGGGCGGGTTGGTCATCACCACCTGCGCATGGGCGGGCGCATGGGCGAAGCCCAGGTCCAGCAGCTTGGAGACGCGGGCGTTGCGGTCGGCCGTCGAGGTCCCGCCGAACACGGTCGCGATGATCCGGACGTCGCCGCGCTGGGCCGAGGCCACGAGGTTGTAGCCCGCCGCGTTGGTGAAGCCGGTCTTGATGCCGTCAGCCCCTTCGTAGGCGTCGAGGAAGCGGCGGTTCGTGTTGCTCACCTGCGCCATGCCCGCATCGGCGGTCCGACGCGAGAACAGGTTGTAGTACTGGGGGAAGTCATAGATCAGGTGCCGCCCCAGGATGCTCATGTCGCGGGCCGAGGAGTAGTGCCCGTCGGCCGTCAGCCCGTTCGGGTTGATGAAGTGGGTGTGGGTCATGCCCATCGCCTGCGCCATCGCGTTCATGCGGGCGGCGAACCCTTCCTTGGAGCCGCCGAGCGCATAGCCGATGGCCATCGCGGCATCGTTGGCCGACTTCACGGCGGCGGCCCGCAGCAGGTAGCGGAGCTTGATCTCCTGGCCGGTGCGGAGGCCGAGGCGGGACGGAGGCTCGTCGGCCGCATCCGCAGGAATGCGCACGACGGTGTCGAGGGAGATTTCGCCCTGCTGGATCGCCTGGAAGGCCAGGTAGAGCGTCATCATCTTGGTCAGCGACGCCGGCGCGAGCGGCGTCTCGGCGTTCTCTTCGTAGAAGATCTGGCCGGTGCGCGCGTCCATGACGAACGCCGCATAGGGCACGGCCCGTGCCGCAGCCGCGCTCAGAACGCTCGTGAGGATGATGACCGCCAGCCAGGCTGACCGCCCGATACGACTGCCCATGACACTGCCCCTTTTCAGCCCCGGGGGACGGATGCATGCCCGTCCGCCTCTTGTGTTCGTGAAGGATAGCATGGGCCTTTGCGGGCAGAAAGCGTCTTGGGAGCTTGCGGCGCGATCCTTAACGGAAGGTTTCCTCTAGAATTTGCGGCCTGCCGCGCAGAGTCCCACTATAGGGAGGGGGTCCAGGGCCCTGAGCTGGATCCCTTCAAATACAAGGAAATATGGGCTGTGGCTCTGCTGCCTCAGGGCTCCACGCCCAGTTCCGCGATGAGTCCGGGAAGGGCGCCCAGCGAGGGAATCTCCCGGAACCGGGGATGGTCGTGAGGGGGCTCAGCCGCCTCGAGCGCCCAGATGGGCCCATGGGGTACATGGATGCCCCAGGCCCCGGCGGCGAGGGCGGGGATCACGTCGGACTTGAGCGAGTTGCCCACCATCATCGCGTGCCGCCCGCCATGGCGCGCGAAGATGCGGAGATAGGTCGCAGGCGTCTTGTCGCTCACGATCTCCACGGCGTCGAACAGGTCGCCCAGCCCCGACTGCGCCAGCTTCCGCTCCTGGTCCAGGAGGTCGCCCTTGGTGATGAGCACCACCTCGCCCTCGCGGGCGGCGGCCTCGACGGCCTCGCGGGCTTGGGGCAGGAGATCGATGGGATGAGCCAGCATCTCGCGGCCCATGGCCAGGATCTCGCCCAGGGTGGTGGCGGGCACGCGCCCCTGGGTGGCGTCGATCGCGGTCTCGATCATCGACAGCACGAAGCCCTTGATCCCGAAGCCATAGATGCCCAGGTTGCGCCTCTCGGCCTCGAGCAGGCGCGCACGCAGGCCCTCGCCTTCCGCATGGCTTGCGAGGAGCTCCGCAAAGCGGTCCTCGGTCACGCGGAAGAAGCGCTCATTGTGCCAAAGGGTATCGTCCGCGTCGAAACCGATGGTCCAGGAGCCCATGCGCTTGCCCTCGCGTCTTTTCTTGTGCCGCTCGTGGCCTTATATACACAGGATACGGAAATCCATCTTTGGCAGATCGGCAGCGCCCCATGATGACGGGTCAAGCTCATATCATGGCCGGCGGGCCCGGCCGGGACCAGGACGGCGGCACGGGCGTCAAGCTCGAGACGCGCACCAGGACGCAGCGGCCGCCGCTGTACAAGGTCCTGATCCTCAATGACGACTACACGCCCATGGAGTTCGTGGTCCATGTGCTCGAACGCTTTTTCGGCATGAGCCATGCGCAGGCCTTCGACCTCATGCTGACGGTCCACAAGAAGGGGCTGGCGGTCGTGGGCGTCTACTCCTACGAGATCGCGGAAACCAAGGTCGCCCTTGTGATGGACTTCGCGCAGCGCCATCAGCATCCGCTGCAATGCACCATGGAAAAGGAATAAGGGCGCCCCTCGCCCGGCCTCATGTCACGTTCAAGACTCGCCACCGCCCTCGATGAAGGGCTCGACCTGCCGTCCGACGGCCTCCTGGTCCTGCGTCCGCCCGCGGCCATGGACCTGTCCGCCCTGCCGCGCGAGGGGGTGACGATCCTCCACGGCTTCCGGCCCGACCGGGACGCCTGGGCCGGGGCGGGCTACCGAATTGCCGAGGACGTTCCCGCGGCGCAGGCCGCGCTGGTCTGCGTGCCCCGCTCCAAGGCTCTGGCACGGGCGCTGATCGCCCAGGCGGCGCGGCTCGCGCCCCTTGTGGTCGTGGACGGGCAGCGCACCGACGGCGTGGACGCGGTCTGGCGCGAGGTGCGGACGCGGCGCGACGAGGTCCAGGGGTTGACCCAGGGCCACGGCCGGCTGTTCTGGTTCGCCGGAGGCGCGGGCTTCGAGGACTGGGCGCTGGGCGCGCCCGAAAAGGGGGAGGACGGCCTCTTCAGCCAGCCCGGCGTGTTCAGCGCGGACGGGCCGGACCGGGGGTCGCTCCTCCTGGCCGAGGCGCTGCCGCCGAAGCTGCCGGCGCGGATGGCCGATTTCGGGGCCGGGGCCGGGGTGCTGACGCTGGCCGCGCTGTCGCGCGAGGGCGTCAAGTCGATCGACCTGATCGAGGCCGAGCAGCTCGCCCTCGACTGCGCGCGGCTCAACGTCAACGACCCTCGGGCGCGGTTCCTGTGGGAGGACGCGACCAAGGGCGCCCGCGGGCCGTATGACGGCATCGTCATGAACCCGCCGTTCCATACGACCCGGCAGGCCGACCCCCGGCTGGGCTCGGCCTTTCTCCAGGCGGCGGCCAGGGCGCTCACCCCCCAGGGGCAGCTCTGGGTCGTGGCGAACCGCCACCTGCCCTACGAGGCGGTGCTGGCCGAGACGTTCCGCAACGTCACCGAGATCGGCGGAACGCCCGGCTTCAAGCTCCTCCATGCGGCGCAGCCGCTCAAGGCCAAGCCGGGCGGCGTGGCCCGCGCCGTGACGCGGACCCGTCGGGCTCACTCCGGATAGGCGGCGATGCAGGCCCGGACCTGGGCCTGCTGCTCGCGCCCGAGGCGGGAGCGGCGGTCCAGGAGGCCCTCGAGCTTGGTCTGCTCCGCCCCAAGGTCGATGGCGACCGGGCGCTCCACGTTGACGACGTCGGTGTCCTGGCAGGGCACGAGGGCGTCCTCGCCGTTCTCGAACTCCACATGGCAGAAGTCGCGGTCCACCCGCACCTCCTGATCCTGCTCGATGGCGTAGCCGCGGGACAGGTTGCCCTGCGTTTCCGCGATCAGCGAGTCGATCACCCGCAACTCGCGCGAGGCGTTCGAGATGCAGCTTTCCCTCGGCGTCTGGCAGGCGGCGAGGGCGAGGACGGACAGCAGGGCGGCGGCGGGCACAGGGCGCATGGCGAACTCCATTCTTGCCCTGTCGTAACCCCGTGGAGACGCCCCGGGAAGGGTGCTAGCTCTGCTATTCGATAGCACGGAGGGGTTGATGGACCGGATGGGGATGACCGACGAGAAGGCCCGCGCCTCGGCCTGGTTCGGAGAGCTGAGGGACCGCATCGTCGCGGCTTTCGAGGGCCTGGAGAACGGTCCCGCCGCGGGGGCCGACGGCATCGCCCCCGGCCGATTCGCCTTCCGCGAGACCCGGCGCAGCGCGCCGGACGGCGGCGACGCGGGCGGCGGGCTGATGGCGACGCTCAAGGGCGGGCGGGTCTTCGAGAAGATGGGGGTCGGAGTGTCGACGGTGCACGGCATCCTCGGCCCCGAGGCGCAAAAGGCCATGGCGGCGCGCGGCGTGCCGGGCGTGGCCGAGGATCCCCGGTTCTGGGCCTCGGGGATCAGCCTCGTCGCGCATCCGCGCAACCCGCATGTCCCGGCGGTCCACCTCAACACGCGGATGTTCTGGACGCCGGGCGCATGGTGGTTCGGCGGAGGCACCGACCTCAACCCCGCGATCGAGTACGACGAGGATACCGCCGCGTTCCATCAGGTCCTCAGGGCCCATCTCGATCCCCACGGGGCGGAGGAGTATCCCCGCCAGAAGGCCTGGGCCGACGAGTACTTCTTCGTGCCGCACCGGGGACGGGCGCGGGGCGTGGGGGGCATCTTCCTCGATGACCAGTGCTCGGGCGACTGGGAGCGGGACTTCGCCATGATCCAGGACATCGGGCGGGCCTTCCTGCCGTCCTGGCTCCCCATCGCGGAGCGGCGCGTGGCGCAGCCCTGGACCGAGGCCGACAAGGACCGGCAGCTCATCCATCGGGGGCTCTATGCGGAGTTCAACCTGGTCTATGACCGCGGGACCAAGTTCGGGCTCGCCTCGGGCCACGACGCCGAGGCCGTGCTGATGAGCCTGCCGCCCCTGGCGAAGTGGGTCTGAGACGGCATCCTTCCGCGCCTTCGGACTGGAGCCAGATCAAGGCACGGCCGCCGAAGTTCCCTAGCCTGGGTCGCGAATCGGACCGGGAAAGGAGGCCGAGATGACGGGCTGGGGCGCGTACCTGCTCACCGCGCTGCTGATCGAGCTGACGCCCGGGCCGAACATGGCCTGGCTCGCCATCGTGGCGGCGGGCGAGGGGAGCCGGGTCGGCCTGGCCGCGGTCGCGGGCGTGGCGCTCGGCCTCGGGGCCGTCGGGCTTGCGGCGGCCCTGGGCCTCGCGGCGATCGTGGCGGCCTCGCCCACGCTGTATCAGCTCCTGCGCTGGGGCGGCGCGGCCTACCTGCTCTGGCTGGCCTGGGACGGCTGGCGGGGCAGCCGCGAGGAGGCGTCGCTGGTGCCGGGCCGCGCGGGGCTGCGGGCCTTCCGGCGGGGCCTGGTCACCAATCTCCTCAACCCCAAGGCCGGCATCTTCTACGTTGCCGTGCTGCCCACGTTCCTGGACCCGTCCATCTCCGTGCTGCCGCAGACCCTGGCGCATACCTTCGGCTATGTCGCCGTGGCGACGACGGTTCATGCCGCGATCGTCGCCCTGGCCGGACAGGCCAAGCGCATCCTGACCGACGCCCGGCAGGAGCGGCGGTTGCGTCGCGTCCTGTCGGCGGCCCTGGCCGGCGTGGCGCTCTGGCTGCTCTGGCGCAGCTAGGCGCCGCGCACCGTGTCGATCATCCGGTGGACGTTGTCGATGCTCGCGTCCGGGGTGATGCCGTGGCCGAGGTTGAAGATGTGCGGGCCGTGGGCAAAGGCGCGGACCACGCGGCGCGTGTCCTCGACCAGGGCGGGGCCGCCGCTGACGAGATGGGCCGAGGCGAGGTTGCCCTGCACGCAGCCGCCGGTCTGGACCTGCGCGGCCGCCCATTCCGGCGCGACCCCGTCGTCGAGGGCGATGCAGTCGGCCCCGGTGGCGGCGTGGGTGCCGGCGAAGCGTTCCCCCGCGCCGCGCGGAAAGGCGATGACGGGCAGGCCGGGATGGCGCGCCTTCAGCGCGGCGGTGATCCGGCGCGCGGGCTCCAGCGCATAGGCGTGGAAATCGTCGCCCCGGAGCGAGCCCGCCCAGGAATCGAAGATCTTGACGACCTCGGCCCCGGCCTGGACCTGGCGGGACAGGTAATCGATCGTGGCGAGGGTCAGCCGGTCCAGGATCGCATCGAACAGCGGGCGGTCTGCGGCCTTGAGCGCATGGGCCGGGCCCTGGTCGGGCGTGCCGCGCCCGGCGATCATGTAGGTCGCCACCGTCCAGGGCGCGCCCGCGAAGCCGATCAGCGTGGTTTCGGGCGGAAGCGCGCCGGACAGGATGCGCACGGTCTCGTAGACCGGGGACAGCGTGTCGTGGATGGCCTCCACGGGCTTCAGGCGGGCCAGGTCGTCCCGGGTGGTGATGGTGGACAGGCGCGGCCCCTCGCCCGCCTCGAAGGCGAGGTCGAGGCCCAGGGCCTGCGGCACCAGCAGGATGTCGGCGAACAGGATCGCCGCGTCGAAGCCGAAGCGCCGGATCGGCTGGAGCGTCACCTCGGCGGCGAGGTCCGGGTTGTAGCAGAGCGACAGGAAGTCGCCCGCCTGCTCGCGCGTGGCGCGGTACTCGGGCAGGTAGCGCCCGGCCTGCCGCATCATCCAGATGGGCGGCGTGGGCAGCGTTTCGCCGGCGAGGGCGCGCAGGATCGTCTTCTGGGGCGTGCTCATGTCTGTTCCGGTGCCCATTCGTTGACGGGAATGTCAAGTCGGCGCAGGGGACGATTGCCCCGCGCGGGCCTGCGGCCTAGAAGCGGCGCATGACCCAAGCCTCCCTTCGCATCGGCACCCGCGGCTCGCCCCTGGCGCTGGCCCAGGCCCACGAAACCCGCGATCGCCTCATGGCCGCCACGGGCCTGCCGCTGGAAGCCTTCGAGATCGTCGTGATCCGCGTCACCGGCGACGCGGTGCAGGACCGCCCGCTGAGCCAGATCGGCGGCAAGGGCCTTTTCACCAAGGAGATCGAGGAGGCGCTCCTGGCGGGGGACGTCGACATCGCGGTCCATTCGATGAAGGACATGCCGGTCCTCCAGCCCGAGGGGCTGGCGCTGGACTGCTTCCTCCCGCGGGAGGATCCGCGCGACGCCTTCGTCACCCTGGACGAACATGCGGGCCTGGCCGACCTGCCCGAGGGGGCCACGGTCGGAACCTCGTCGCTGCGCCGCCGGGCGCAGCTGCTGGCGCGGCGGCCGGACCTGACCGTGGTGGAGTTCCGGGGCAACGTGCAGACCCGGCTTTCCAAGCTGGCCCAGGGCGTGGCGCAGGCGACGTTCCTGGCCATGGCGGGGATGAACCGGCTGGGCCTGACCGAGGTGCCGGCACGCCCGATCCCGCCCGACGCCATGCTGCCCGCCATCGCCCAGGGCGCCATCGGCGTGGAGCGGCGGCGCGACGACGGGCGCGTCCACGAGATGCTCCGGCTCATTCACGACCGGGACACGGGGCTGCGCCTCGCGGCGGAGCGGGCGTTCCTCGCGGGGCTCGACGGGTCCTGCCAGACCCCCATCGCCGGCCTGGCCGAGATCGAGGGCGACCGCCTGCGGATGCGTGGCGAGATCCTGAAGCCCGACGGGAGCCGGGTGCTGTCCGACGACACCACCGGACCCCTGGAGGAAGGGGCCGAGATCGGCGGGATCATGGCGTGCCAGATGCGGCACGAGGTGGGACCGAACTTCTTCCAGGTCTGAGCCCGCCGCGGTCGAGCCGCAGGATCATGCCCATGGCGGTCAGCGTGGCGACCGCGCCCAGGAGCGAGACCGTCGCGTAGCCCTGCGCCCAGGCGCCGAAGCCGTAGATCGCCGTGGACAGCCCTTCGGCCGAGACCCGCTGGATCGCGATGAGCGAGGCCCCGGCGCCGGGCCGCGCGTGCAGGAGGTCCTGCAGGTAGGCGATCGCCAGCGTGTAGATCAGCGCTCCGCCCGCCCCGGCGGGAAGGATCAGGAGCCAAAGCCACCGCGTCCCGGCCAGGAACGGCAGGAGCGCCAGGAACAGCGCGTAGGTCGCGACCCCCGACGCGATCAGCCAGAGCCGGGGCACGTGGCGCGCCAGCATCCCCGCCAGGAGGGTGCCCGCGATCTCCACGACCACGAAGAGCCCGAAGAACAGGCCCAGATCGCCCGCCCCGCGCCCGGCGCGGGCGAAAAGAAGGCCCAGGACGATGCCCGAGATGGCGCCGCCCGCCTGCACGGCGCCCATGAGCACCGTGCGGAGCATCACCGGGCCCGAGGCGATCTCGCCCAGCGCGGCGCGGAGGCTCAGGCCGGAGCGGTCCTCCCGCCAGGGCGCACGGGAATCATGAGGCCAGTCGCGCAGGATCAGGGCCAGGAGCGCGGCCGCGACCAGGCCGATGGCCGGGTAGATGGTGATGAGCGGCACCTCGTCCCGGAAGGCCAGGCCCCAGAGCGGCAGGACGAGCGTGAAGGGCACCGCGAACAGCGCGCGCAGGACGGCCAGGATGCCGTCCCGCTCTGCGGGCGCGTAACGGCTGGACGCCAGCCGGGCCAGGGCGAAGAACTGCCCGAACAGCGTGCCTGCGACGGGCATCAGGAGGATGTGCGCCAGGACGAAGGCCAGCGGCCGGTCCGTCGCCCAGACCAGGAGCGGGCCCAGCACCCCGGCGGCGGCCGACAGGACGGCCATGGCCTTGCGCCGGGGCTGCTGGTCCGAGACGATGCCGATCCCCACCGAGGCCGTGACCGAGACCGCCATGGCCAGGAACAGGACCACCGCATATTCCGGGTCCGTCAGGCCGAAGACCCGCACGGCGATCAGCGACTGGTGGATCCCCAGGGAGGCGGAGAACGTGCCGAAGAGGAACACGCCCCCCGCCACCATCCGGAGGCTGGGGTCGCGGAGGATCAGGCCGGGGACGGCTCTCATCAGGGGGCGGGGACCGTCTTGCCGGGGTTCAGGAGGCCCTGGGGGTCGAGCGCGGCCTTGAGGCTGCGCATCACCTCAAGGGCAACGGGGTCCTTGTGGGTCCTCATGGCCGGCAGCTTGGACAGGCCGATGCCGTGCTCGGCCGAGAAGCTGCCGCCCAGGGAGACGGCCGTGTCGTCCACCAGGGCCCGGATGGTCGCGAGGTGGTCCTTGTCGCCCCGGGTCGGATAGGCGGTGTAGTGGATGTTGCCATCCCCGAGATGGGAGACCACGAAATCGGTGGCCTCGGGGTCCACCTCGGCCAGCCGCCGCCGGATCGTGCCCAGGAAATCCTCGAGCCGGTCGAGAGGCACCGCGATGTCGGTGTCCACCCAGAAGGGCTGGGTAAAGGTGATCTCGGCGGCGGATTCGCGCCGCGCCCACATCTCGCGCCGCTGCGCTTCGGACCGCGCGACGACCGCGTCCAGGACCTGTCCGCTTTCCATGTGATCCGCCAGCACCTGCTCCACCAGCCCCACCAGCGGAACGGTCCCGTCCGGTCCGGGTTCCGCGTCGCGCGCCGCGGTGGCGCCGACCTCGACCATGATGTTGTGCTCGTGCGGGTCGGCAAAGGGTTCGCGGGCGCCGGGGATGTGGGCGAGGTGGGCTTCGATGTAGCTCCTCGGCATGTACTCGAAGGCCTCGACCGCGCCCCCCGTGGCCTCGCGCAGGCGGGCGAGAAGATCGAGCGCCGCCGTGATGGATGGCACCGCGACCATCGCCGTGGCATAGGCCCTTGGCCGCGGGACGAGCTTGAGCACCGCCGCCGTGATGATGCCGAGCGTGCCTTCGCCGCCGATGAACAGGTGGCGCAGGGCATAGCCCGAGTTGTCCTTGTGCAGCTCGGTCATGAGGTCGAGCACCCGCCCGTCGGCCAGCACGACCTCGAGGCCGAGGCATTGCTCCCGCGCGGAGCCGTAGCGCAGCACGTTGGAGCCCCCGGCGTTGGTCGACAGCGCGCCTCCCACCATGGCCGAGCCGCGCGCCCCGAAGGTAAGGGGGAACAGGAGCCCCACCTCCTCGGCCGCGGCGTGGAGCCGGTCGAGGATGA
Organism: Rubellimicrobium arenae; assembly: GCF_017916275.1. Lineage (GTDB taxonomy): Bacteria > Pseudomonadota > Alphaproteobacteria > Rhodobacterales > Rhodobacteraceae > Rubellimicrobium > Rubellimicrobium arenae. Next base: position 42,968 of record NZ_JAFMST010000009.1, on the reverse strand, counting down.
CCCCGGCCTCGGCCACGATGAGGCGGGGACCCGGCTTGACCGCGCGGATCCGGTTCAGGCGATCGAGCGAGAGAACGAGCCGTCCTTCGGCCTGGGTGGCTCCGGTCAGGCCGGTCCGCCCGGAGGCCGGCACCACCGGGATCCCGGCTGCATGCACCAGCTTCATGACCTGAGACACCTCGGCGGTCGAGCCGGGACGCACCACGGCCAGGGGCGTGCCCTTGTAGGCGCCGGTCCAGTCCCGCCCCCAGGGGGCCATCGCGTCCCCGGCGAGCACATTGGCGGCGCCCACGATCCGGGCGATGGGGTCGATGATGTCCATGGGGTCCTCCCGTCACGCGTCCGCCTTGATGAACGACTTCGGCAGCGCCCGGAAGGGGGGCGCATCCACTTTGGCGGTTGACGCCGCCTCTCCCAGGGCTTAAGTGCAACCCCCGTGGCGGAGTAGCTCAGTTGGTTAGAGCGGCGGAATCATAATCCGTGTGTCGGGGGTTCAAATCCCTCCTCCGCTACCACCCCAAACCTTGATTTGTAGGGAATAAAGTAGTTAGAACGCTGGCTCCATCATGCTATGGAGACTCTCGTTCACTGGTCTGGGGTACGCCCGGGCTACAGAATGCATTGGCTGTGACGCAGCGAGTGGTAGCGAACAGCCTCTCAACGAAGGCGGTGGCTCCTCGAATCGAGGGAACTCAGCTCGGCGCAGGCCTGTTAGGCTGCCGAGGCGCCCGACGCTCTGCCGCTGCGTCTCATGCCTGTCTTGCCTCGGTTCCTCCAACACTGGCGATGCATCGGCGACGGGCACTCTGAGCAGTGGAGTGGCACTGGCCTCGGGAAGGTCGACAAGGTGCTCAAGCCGCTCGCAGTCGGTCGCGTCGGTCCCATGGTCCTGTCTGAGGCCTGCCTCAGCTAGCGCGAACTCGTCGGTGGCGTGGTTGCCTTCCAGCCACGAGGCAATCTGCGCTTCAAGATGGATCCGCGGTCAAAATCACTGCACCTTCTTGGACAACATCGCGCTTCGCTTCGAGCGTTGAGGCGACCAAAGCGAGTTCAGGACTGTTCGGCCGACAACTTGGTCTTAGGCTGCCGACGAACGCACGCCTCTGCGAGACTTGTCAAACACGATCGTGCCTTCAGGCTCCCATCCTGGCAACGCGCCTTGGGCGTCCACACTGCTTTGGGCTTCCTCCATCGCGTCCAGCCGCGCCAAGAGCCGTCTCGCTCCGACCCGCTCAGCCACCATGCGCGCGGCCGCGCGCTCCATATGTGCGCGCGCGCCGTCGCCGGTCTGCTCCATCAGTTCCGCAACCCGGAGGTGCAGGCGAGCGGCATGGAACTCGTGCCGCACGCCGAGCCAAAGCTGGCGAGCCAGCTGGCACGTGGTAATCGCGGCGGCGACCTGGCCGTCGTGGACCATGAGTTCGGCCTGGGCCTCGAGGGCCATGGCCTGGATGGCGGGGATGGGCGTTGCGTCGCGGCGGCCGCCCAGCTCGGCCAGCGCCGCAGCCGCCTCCTCGACGAGACCCGCGCCGGCCGCGATTTGTGCCTTGTTGGCCAGGAGCCAGCCCCGGCGCTGGCGCGCGTGCCAGGACCCCCCCTCCAAGGAACGGTCGAGCGCGGCCAGGGCGCTCGGCACATCCCCCGCCTCCGCCACGAGCCGGGCCAGACCGGGCTCGCCGTCCCAGCCGAGACTCATGCACAGCTGGTAGTCGCCGCGGGCCGCCTCGGGCTCGCCCATCATTGCCCGGATGTCACCCCGGACCCGGTAGGCGTCACCCAGTTCCCAAGTGCCTTCCTCGATCAGCGCGGGGATGGCGATGTCGATCTCGCGCAAGGCCTCCGCCAAGCGGCCAACCGAGGCTAAGACGTCCGCGCCATGGAGGCGGCACGCGCCCGTGATCCCCGCGTAGGCCATGCTGCACCAGAACTCGAAGCCGGGGCTCCACTGCGCCGCGCGCGACCAGTCGGCGAACATGCGGCAGCTCCACAGGATTGAGCAGTAGATCACGCTGCCCGTGTGCGGGTCTATCTCGCTCGACAGCGCCGTGGCGGCGGCCAGATCCTGCCGCGCCCGCCCCGTCTCCACATCCCCCAGGGTCATGCGGTAGAAGCCCTCGTAGGCGATCGCGAGGGCGCGCATGGCGATCGAGGACGACGTCTCCGCCAGTTGCACCGCCCTTCGGATCAGGTCCAGGGCTGCATCCGGCTCCCCGTCGAACGCGGCTTGGCGCGACTTCATCCAAAGCAGGAACGCCTCGACCTCCGTTGGTCCATCCGAGCCCAAGAGCTCCTCGGCCCGGGCGATCCAAGCCCTGCTCGCCTCGGCGTGGCCCAGTTCGAAGTTGACCGTGCCAAGCCTGACGGCCGAGCGGGCCGCCTTGTAAGGTGCCCCCTGACCCAGATGACCTTCAACCGCGCGGGCATGAAGCGGCCGGGAGGCGTTGAGGCGGCCCTGGCATTCGAGGGTATAGGCCCAAAGGTCGAGGTCCTCTGGGCCGAGGCGGTTGACCTGGTCGGCCTCGGCGAAGCGAGACGAGGCTTCGGTCCAGCGGCGCGCCTCGGCTGCCTGCCGGGCGCGGTCCAAGGCCAGGGACATCCCGGCGCTCTGGGTGGGGCCGATCTCTGCCAGCGTCGCACGATCCAGCGCAAAGCGGTAGCCCAGTCGTGGGACGTTGCGCAGGGCACCCTCCAGCCCGCCGGCCTTCAGGGCCGTTCGCGCCAGGCTCACCGCCCGCTGAACCGAGGCTTCGGTAACGTGCAGGCCCGGCCAGAGCGCATCCATCAGCTCATCTTTGGGCACCACACGCCCAGCATGTCGCACGAGGTAGGCGAGGAGACTGAGCACCAATGGCTGGATGGGAAGCTCCTCGCCCTTCAGCCGCAGGCTGTGGGCCGCCTCATCCAGCTCGAAGTCTCCGAACACGAAAGCTGCCATGAGCTTCACCTGAAGGATAAGCACCTGCGGCCCTATGATACACGAACGGTAAGGTTCCGGTAAGGACGGTAAGCGCCGCGTGCAGGTATGGAGGACGGGCCATGCGGCACGCGTGGTGTTTTGACCAGAGCTGATACCATGAGCATTATCCTCTCTACCCCCGCCCAGCCCCGAACCTATGGGACTTGGGCCCGCATTGGCCGGATCTCCCGAGCGCTCAGGGCTCACGAGGATCGCGTCCATCTCCATGCGTTGTCCGACCATATGCTGAACGACATGGGGTTCCTGCGCGATCAGATCGACGACGTCCTGCGCGGCGTTGTCCGCCGCCCGTAAGGCCGGCCGCGACCCGCCTCGGACTACCCAGCCAACCACGCCCGGCGGCCTCGCTCGGCTGCCGCAGCACTTTCCCTTTTGACCAATTGGTTGAGACCTTTCATGGCAACCCTCGACTTTTCCCAATCGAAACACTGGTTCTCGATGACCGACCCCCAGTTCGTCGGCTTCAGGACCGCTCTCACGATCCAGCCCGACCTTTGGCAGTTCATCACGCCTGGCGGTCACACCGTCACGCTCCACGGCAGCGGTCTCACCTACGACGCGTCCGGGCGGGCGAAGACCGGGACTGTGACCTCCATCTCCTTCGACCTGGGCAACAACGGCTCGCCTGATGTCACGATCACCGGCATCAGCGCCCCGGCGGCGCTTCTCGACAACGGGCCAACTGACTTCTGGCGCTTCTTGGAGGGCAACGACGTACTTCTTGGTCCTGCCGTAGCGCAGGGCGCCTTGGACGCGACCATCTACATGGTCGGGGACGGCGGGGCGGCGCGGCCCGGTCGCCAAGCCGGCGGCAGTGACGTGATCCACACCGGCGACGGCCGCGTCGTCGCTTATGGTGACGTGGAAACCGTCGGCAGCCCTGTCGCTGGCACGCGGACATCGGACTACCGCGGCGGCAATGATGAGATCCTGAGCCTGGAGACCGCAAAGTTCAGGCACCTGACAGGCGACGCGGGCAGCGTTCACGCGGGAAGCAAGCTCACCGGCGGCCACGACACCATCCTGATCCGGGCCACGCTGCCGTCCTACGCCGTGGGCGATGCCCTCAGCGTCGGAGGCGCTGGCGGCACCCTGACGCAGGTGGTCGGCGGCAACGACCAGATCACGGCCGGCCTCAACTTCAACGGCAAGCTGGTCGGCGACGTACATGATCAATACGCCGACAGTCTCGTGCGGGGCGGCGCCGACACGATCCGGGGCGGCGAGCTGGGCGAGGTCATCATCGGCGACGTGTACCGCTTGGCCAGCGGAAGGCTGATCGGTGGCAACGACGCCATTGAGGGTAACGGCGGCAACGACACCATATACGGCGACAGCTACTTTGCGGATGGCTACAGCACGATCACCGGCGGCCACGATGTCATTGATGCCGGCTCGGGCGACGACGAGGTCCATGGTGACTACGGCAACGGCGGCAACGGCAACGTCGGTGGCGACGACCGGCTCACCGGTGGCAACGGCAACGACCGACTCGACGGCGACGCCGGCAACGACGTCCTCTACGGAGGCTCGGGGCTTGATGGGCTTGTCGGCGACGAGGGCGACGACGTCCTCTACGCCGGGACGCAGAGCGACTACCTCTACGCCGGATCCGGCAACGACATGCTCGACGGCGGAGCCGGGGCCGATGACATGAGGGGGGGAGCCGGCGACGACACCTACCTCGTCGACGACTTCGGCGACAAGGTGATGGAAGGCGCGAACGCCGGCACCGACACCGTGTGGTCGGCCATGTCCGGCTACACGCTCGGTGGCAATGTCGAGGATCTGATCTTCTACGGCTTGGGCGGCTTCACCGGCGTCGGCAACAGCCTTGGCAACACCATCTCGGGAGGTGCTTTGGCCGACCGGCTCCATGGCGAGGGCGGCAACGATACGCTCTTGGGCGGCGCCGGCGCGGACCTCTTGGCCGGCGGAGCGGGGATCGACACCGTGTCCTACGCCTCGGCCACCACCGGAGGGGTCGACGCCCGCCTGACCGGGAACTCGATCTACTTCGGCGGCGACGCCCTGGGGGATGTCTACGTGGGTGTCGAGAACCTCACCGGCTCCGACTTCCGGGACAACCTCCACGGCGACAACGGAGCCAACACGCTCGCCGGGGGGTTGGAGCAGGACAACCTTTATGGCTACGGCGGCGCCGACACGCTGATCGGCGGCGGCGGGGCCGACACCCTCCTGGGCGGGGAGGGCAACGACATCTTTGTCTTCACCGCCCGCAACGAGGGCCGAGACACAGTGGTCGACTTCAACCGCCTCGTCGGCAACGACGACCGGCTTGTCTTCGAGGGCGACGCCTTTGGCGGGCTCGCGGAGGGGGCGCTCGCTGCAGGCCGCTTCGTCGCCAACACCAGCGGGCTGGCGACCACTTCGAACCAGCGCTTCGTCTACGAGACCGACACTGGGGTCCTGCGCTTTGATGCCAACGGCTCGGCCGCGGGCGGAGTTACGGAGCTCGCCGTCTTCTCGGGCGGCGCGGTGATTACGGCAGCCGACGTCCTTATCGTCTGAGCGGCTGGGCGACGTCCGGCGCTCCGCCGAGTGGCCGTCGCGAGAGAGCCCGCTGGCCATCCTGACCACTCCCCTCTCCCGGAGATCCACCATGACCCCGACCGCTCACAGCCTGCCACGCCTCTGCCTGGTCGACGAGGCCGGCCACACGAAACCACACCACCAGCAGACAGGGCCCCTAAAGGGCGGCCCGAACCAACCTTCATCCTCGAAAGATCAAATCATGACCCACTCCGTTGCCACCCTTCTCGCCGACGCGGCTGCCGCTGTGCCCCGGATCGACGCTACCGAGGCGCGCCGGCTACAGGCCGAAGGCGCCCTGCTGCTCGACGTTCGCGACGCCCCCGAGCGCGCGGCCTCGGGCAGTGTTCCCGGGTCCATCCACGTCTCGCGCGGCATGCTCGAGTTTCGCGCCGATCCTGAGAGCGCCTACTTCGACGGCCGCTTCGACAAGGGGCGAGCCGTGGTTCTGTACTGCGCTTCAGGCGGAAGGTCCGCCCTCGCCGGCAAGACACTCAAAGACATGGGTTACGCCCAGGTCTTCAACCTCGGCGGCTTCAAAGACTGGGCTGCGGCCGGCGAGCCTGTTGAGCACGATCAGTAACACTCCCGAACCGAAGGCTCTCCTGCCGGCCAGGGACCCGACGGTTCCGCCGGCGGGATGGCCCAAACGTCCGCAGCGACCTCGTCGTCGGCGCCGACGGCCCAGCCCAGCCATGCAGGCCAGCACCCCTCTACGTGACCTCGGCCTGGATGACGGGCATGGCACGATCGGCACCACGGGCCCGCTGGGGCTTTCGTCACTTGCTGCGACCCGGCGGGCCGGCCGAACCGGCGGGCCTGCGCTCCTCGCCGCCTGACCTTTCCAGGTTTTCTTCGCGCATAGGACATTCTCATGACGGCTTTCCGCATTACCCCTGCCAGAAGCATCTTCACCGGCGCCGACGGCGACCACGCCTTCGACCTGGACACCCCGGGCGATGACTCGCTCACCGTCGATGCCGGCGCTTTCCTGATCGCCGCCGGCGCGAATGCCGACGGGACGCGCCTGGGTCCCACCGGCGCCTGGACTGTTGTCGTGAATGGCGCGGTCGCCTCCGACCGGAGCAGCGGGCTTGTGCTCGCGGCTGGCAACGCTGCGGTTTCGACGATCACCGTTGGCACCGAAGGCGAGGTCACCGGCAACTGGGAAGGCCTACGTCTTGAAAGCGCCTCGACGGTCACGAACCACGGCTTGATCGCGGCCACGAGCCTGGTCGGCTTCGGCATCAGCATCCTGGGGCCGGGCACCCACAGGATCACGAACACCGGGACTATTGACGCCACAATCTCGATCAGGGACAGCGGTGAGCTCAGCCACGAGCAGGTGACCAACTCGGGCACCCTCCTGGGCGCCATGCACCTCGCGGGTGGCGACGATACGATCACCAACTCCGGGCTGATCGGCGATCACGACGGGACCCACGCCATCGACCTGGGCGCCGGCACCGATAAGCTGGTGAACACCGGAACCATCGAAATCAATGTGTCCGACCACGGCGGCGGCGCCGATCGGATCGAGAACAGCGGCCTGATGGACGGCTCCATCTATCTGGCCGATGGCGGCGACACGATCATCAACACTGGCCAGATCGGGAGCCGAGTCACCGATCATGTCTCCCTCAACGGCGGCGCCGACGTGTTCACCAACTACGCCACCGTGGACGGCGTCGTGGTGAGCGGCACGGTCGTGGGCCGGATCATCCTGGGCGGCGGCAACGACCGGTTCCTGGGCGGCGCCACTGCCGAGACGGTCCAGGATGGCAACGGCGCCGACAGCGTGGCGCTCGGGGGCGGCAACGACATCTATGTTGGCCAAGGTGCTGCCATCGGCGGCGACGGCCTTGACGCCATCTCGGGCGGCACCGGCATCGACACCTATGATGCAAGCTCCGCGTTCTACTCCGCCACCGTGAACCTCGACACCGTGGTCCATGACCTGTCGCCCTACTTCCCCGGATCGAGTCGTATGGATGCCGGCTCGGCCAAGGGCAGCACCTTGGCTGGAGCGGGCGCCGACAGGATCAGCGGCTTCGAAAACGCCAAGGGCGGCAGCGGCGCCGACATCCTCTACGGCTCAGGCGGGGCCAACGTCCTCGAAGGCAATGACGGCGCCGACCACCTGCTCGGTTATGGGGGCAACGACCGGCTCGCCGGCGGGGCCGGGCTTGACAACCTAACCGGCGGCACGGGCCGCGACGTGCTGACCGGCGGCGCGGGGGCCGACTACTTCCACTTCATTGGCACGGGCGACAGCGGGACCACCTCCACCACCCGCGACCTCGTCACCGACTTCGCGGGTGGCGGCCAGGACGTGATCGCCCTCGACCGCATCGACGCCAAGGCGGGCACGACCGCAAACGACACGTTCACCTTTATCGGCACCAACGTGGGCTTCAGTGGTCGGGCGGGGGAGCTGAGGTCCGTTTGGACCGCGACAGGCCAAAGGGTGCAGGGCGATGTAAACGGCGATGGCGCCGCAGACTTCGCAATCGAGCTCACCGACGCCGCGCACGCGATCACCCTGACCGAGGCCGACTTCGTGCTCTAGTGGCCCGCCACCGGGTAGATGTCAGGCCAAACGCTCCTCGGGACCGGATGCGCGACGCCAACCCTGCCGTACAACCGGCCACCTGACAGGACCCATCATGACCTCCGACATCAACCTCATTCCGCTGACACGTGACCTGGCGCTGCGGACCGGCGAGGACCCCTGCAAGGCGGGATTGATCCTGCCCGGCAGTGACGTAGCCACGCTGGTTCGCGACGTCGCCCGTGCGCAGCTGGCGCTGTACGACCGCACCAGGACGGTGGAGCCCTGGATCGGCTATTTTGGGAGCAGCGCGGAGACCGGAGAAGTCATCGGATCTTGCAGCTTCGTTGGTCCTCCCCGCGACGGCTTCGTCGAGATCGCCTACTTCACCTTTCCCCACGCCGAGGGTCGGGGCTTCGCACGGTCCATGGCGGCGGGACTGGTCTCGCTCACGCAGTCGCACGCTCCTTTCCCGAAGGTGTTCGCTCACACGCTTCCCGAGCGCAACGCGTCCGCGTCCGTGCTCGACCGCATCGGCTTCCGGCATGTCGGGGACGCCATCGACGACGAGGTCGGACGGGTCTGGCGATGGGAAGCCTCCTAAGTAAGGTGTGCAGATGGGGTGCCCCCTCCTGCCGCTCGAACCGGGTCGGTCGAGCAGAGGTTTGGAACCGTTGACGGATCCTGAAGTGGACTGCCTGATGCAACGCTGCCAGAATTTACGTTATGCGGCTTAGCACTACCTTTTAAGGTTTTTACTCTTATCGCGGTTAACTTCGGCAAGAATTTTCTCCATCATCTTTTCCATTATTTAGCAAAGAATTGTATGGGGAATTATCCACCATGATGACAAATAAGATGATGAAATATTGAGAAAATGTGGACTGCGTTGAGGCGGATAGAGGCCGGTAGATACAGTAATCAGGTAGCCTCCTCCGCTGCCAGTTAAATTCCTGAAGGACTTCGACGTTCAGATTCAGGCGCATGCCTGTCCGGGGTCGGAGACGTCTTTCCTTGTGGTGCTGGGCCGCGGGAGGGGTGTGCCATGGCGGGCCGCGGCGCCTCTTGAGGGCCGACCGAGCTGTCCTGCATGAGCGTGGAGCCAAGGCGACCATCGCGGGCCACCTCCTTCTGGGCTGGGTGCGGACGGTGAAGCCACGTATCGGGGCTCCACGTCGCCAGCCATGAAGGAGCTGTAGCGCGCTACGCCAGACCGCTGTCCTTGGACTTGGCGATCGCCGTGTCGGGAGCAGGGGCGGGGTTGGTCTTGGGGGCGGGGCTTCATCTGGAACGTCGCGCTCGAGACGTGGGCCGCCTCTCGGCGTGTCTGCCCGCCGAGGCACCGTCTCGGCGGCCTTCGTGTCCTGAGAGGTCGAGCGATCGCCCGGATCGGGGCTTGGCTGATCCTCTCACATCGGGTCCGGCCTTATGTGACTTTGCAGCCGAGAGGTGGGGGCGTCCGATCCCGGGAGTCCTTCTCGCGCTGCTGGAGTCTCGGACCATGCCGGGCGGCAACCGCGGCTGCATGGCCTGAGCAGGGGGAGCGTGTAGATGCGTCCCTGTCAGTCCGTGACTTGATCGCCCCGACCGTGGCGAGATGACCGAGGGCCATGCAACTTCAGGAGATCAGAAGATTGCTCGCGGTCAGCCCCGTAACGCCCGTCAGGGTCAGCATGTTCTGACCGGCAGGACTGGCCTGGGCGGCGGCGCCGAGGTCGATGACCATCGAGCTGCCATCGCTCAGGATGAAGAGATCAGCGGCATCGAGAACGCCAGAACCGTCGGTGTCGAGATCGCCGAAACCAAGGCCGGTCGCGGTCAGGTCCAGTAGGTCGCCATCGGCCGCACGAAAGTCCTTGACCGTATCCTTGCCGTCCTTGGCCCCGAACACGAAGGTGTCGGCCCCACCGGTGAGACTGACGACGTATCCGGGGCTCGGCGGGGCCGCGTCGCCCCAGAGGGTGTCGTCGCCCTTGGCTCCAATCAGCGTGTCGTCGCCCCCGGCCACGACGGAGTCGGGGGCCCCCGTTGCGGAGCCGTCTCCATAGATCAGGTCCGCGCCGCTGCCTCCGTTCAGGATGTCGTTGCCGCCGGTGAGGAGACCCCGATAGCCCGCTCCGTCGGTCGTCCCATCGCCCCAGAGGGTGTCGCGACCGCTCCCTCCGAACATGGTGTCGTCACCCCCAACCAGCGTCGCGGGGCCGAAGTAGAAGACCGAGACCTGGCCGTCGCCAAAGAGCTGGTCGTTGCCTGAGCCGGCATAAAGAAGGTCGTCACCTCCCTGCATGGTCGGGTGCGCCTTGCCGTCGCCCATCAGGACGTCGTTGCCGTCCATGGCAACAAGGGTGTCATCGCCGCCGTTCAGCCGCTCTGCCTCGCCGTCGCCAAAGAGTTCGTCGTCCCCTGCGCCACCTCCGATGCGATCATCTCCGCCGTCCAGCGTCCCGCGCCCGCGCCCGAACGCGGCCCAGCCATCACCCCACACGCTGTCGTTGCCGGTCCCACCGTCCAGGATATCGTCGGCCCCGGTCAGCCGGCCCGTTGAGAACGCTGCCCCGGCTGTCCCCTCGCCACGAATGACGTCGTCCCCGGCTCCGCCCGTGATGCTGTCGGCGGCTCCGATGAGAACATAGGTCAGGCCGGATTCCGGGGAGCTTACATCGCCCTCTCCGAACAGCGTGTCGTTGCCGTCACCGCCGAAGAGCATGTCGGAGGCCCCGATCAGCGTGAAGACCGTGGGATCATCGGCCTGGACCGGCCGTCCATCTCCGAAGACCCAGTCGTCGCCCGGCAGGCCAAGGATGACGTCGCCGCCCCGCGTTCCAAAGAGCGAGTTCCCGGCGTTGGTCCCGATGATCATGTTCAGTGGCATGGTACGATCCTCCCGTCCGGATTGGCAGGCGCGAACGTCTGTTGCATGTCATGGCCCTATGACGAGTGGCCATATGCCAAGAGTATCTGCCCCGGGGACTCACCCCGTAGTGTTATCAGTTCGTCGGCAACAACCGCTCTCTTGGCCAAACGGATGCTGGTCACTCGACCAAAGCGGGTGGTCGCCAGCAACCGGATCCACCTAAGAGCATGTAGCCGGGTCCCCCGATCCGGTTGAGGCAGGGAGGGCGCAGCCCAAGGGGGCGGCGTCGCCATGGCTGTCGGTGCGGCCCGCCGGATGGATGCGGCCGATCCGGTGCGGGTGGGCGGCCGGGTCGGACATGCGCTCGACCATTCATGGGGCCGACCCTTCATCCCTCATGACACTCCGCTACCACCAATGAGCGAGGCGACGCCCAAATGGGGGATCCGCAGGCGCGATCGCCTGCGACTACACTCCCGCTGCTCGCGGTCGAGTCAGGGGATCTGCGAACCGGCCGACCGCCTGTAGGGGAGGGATGCCGCATTGGTTCCGCGCGTCAACGTCCTGGCTGGACTTCTGGCCTGCGAACTCGGTGGCCTGGTTCTGGCCTACCAGTTCCTGATCGACCTGGACTGCACGCAGGTCAGTGCCGAGTTGGCCTGCGGGGTGCTGCGCAGCCTGCTGGGCCGAGCCACGGCCGTCCTGCTGGCTCTCAGCCTGTTCGTCTGGTCCCGCCCGCCGGCGTGGCGGCAAGTGGAACTCGCGCCCGGCGCTCCTCAGGTGCCGGCCCCTGCTCCCAGGTGGGTCGCAGGCGCCTTTCACGCTGTTCCAGCCCTTTCCGGACCATCCGATGCCGTGGGACCGGCGTGGCGGTGGATGCTTCTGCATTTCGTCGGCCTGGCCCTGCTGGTTCTTCCATTGATTGGCCCGCCCGGCGCCGCATCGGTGTCATTCCTCTGGGCCTTTGCCCTGCCTTGGGTGACGGGGGCGTCGCTCGCGGCGGTTGGCGCCATGTTCTGGGCCGCGCCCCGTCGGGCCTGGGGAGATTGGCTCCGAAGGGAGGGACGCCACGCGGCGCTGGTCGGCGCCGCCGCCGCCCTCCTTCTGGACCTGACCAATCTGGTCCTGCCCCTCTGGGCCTGGATGCCGTTGAGTTCGCTCACCTTTGCTGCCGTGCAACTTTGCCTGTCGGTGTTCGGGTCGGGCATCTACCTGAGCCGCCAAGACTATATCATCGGCTTGGACGGCTTCTACGTGAACATCGGACAGGCCTGCTCTGGCCTTGAAGGTCTTCTCCTGATCACCGCCTTTGTCGTGCTCTACGGTGGCTTGTTCCGGAACAGCCTTCGCTTTCCTCATTACTGGCTTGTCATGCTGCCGCTGGGGCTGATGCTGAGCTGGACCTTCAACGTGCTCCGGATCACCGCGCTGATACTGATCGGGGCCTGGGCCTCGCCCGAACTGGCTGTCAACGGGTTCCACAGCTACGCGGGCTGGATGTTCTTCACCCTGCTTGCGCTGGCGCTGATAGGCTTGGCGCACGCGACGCCCGCCCTGCAAGCGCGGCCGGAACGACCCCTGCCGTCGATTGTGGCACCCTCCCTCCGAAAGGACTGGCTCGCAGCCCGCATCCTGCCGCTTTCGGTGTTCCTCCTCACGGGGACGGTGGGCTCCGCCCTGACGATGCACCCGGACCTGGCCTTTCCGTTCCGGGCCTTGGGCATGGCCTTGGTCCTGGGCTTCTTCTGGCCAAGCTATCGGCATCTCCGCTGGAGTCGCGATCCGGTCGTCGTGATGGCCGGCGGCCTCGTGGCCGTGCTGTGGATCCTGACCGAGCCCGAGGCCAGCGAGACGGATCTTGTGCTTGGAGAGGCCCTGTCCGGACTCGGAGGCGTGGCTCTGGCGATCTGGGTGGGGCTGCGCATCCTTGGCACGGCAGTGCTGGTGCCGATGGTCGAGGAGCTCTTCTTCCGGGGGTATCTCGTGGCCCGGTTCGACCTGGGTGGCAGGTTCGGGCAGGCCTTTGCCATCGGTGCGTCCAGCGTTCTGTTCGCCGTCCTGCACGGGCGATGGCTTGAGGCTTGGCTGGCCGGCGTGGCCTTCGCCTGGGTCATGCTTCGGCGCAACAACTTGGCGGACGCGATCGTTGCCCACGCGGTCGCGAACGGCATGATCGCGCTTTGGGCCGCATCCCGCGGCGATTGGTCGGGCCTGTGATGTCCGCCCGGCGCCGGGCCGGGCCGACCGTGGTGGTCAGACCGCCGGAGGCTGACGAGGCGGCCAGCTCAACCTTTCCGGCGCTGGCGTTCCCACATGAACAGCACAACCGTCGCCAGCGCCCCGATCGCGAGCAGGCCGGCCGAGGCATCGATCTCGGGCACGACGACGGCGCGGGGTGGCCCGCCGGCATGCCATGGCCGGTGGTGAGCATAGGCGGGCGCCGCAGCTGCAAGCGATGCGACCGCCAGGGCCAGTCTGGTCCGAATCATTGTTGAGCTCCCAACGCACTAGGCCTTACCTGCTAAGACAACTCGTTCTCCGGCGATGCATGCCCCTTCGGGGGGCGTCTTATCCATTGGACGTAGCCGAGGCGGCCGATGACCTCGGACCCCGCCAACGTCCAGCCGGGCGGGCCGTCCAAGGCAGGACTTCCCTGGCCGCAGCCCAGGCACCGTTCGGACGGGCCGAGCCAGCTCACCCATACGCTCGAGTTCGCCCTGGGGCCGTCTACTAGCGTGGTTGGGGATGGTCCTCACGCCCGGAATGGGCCTGCCAGGCCCGGAGGTCGTCGAGGCTCTTGCCGGCCTTGAGGTGCCTGACGAGCCATGCCGGCCGTCGTCCTCGCCCTGACCAGGACTTCAGGGGATCTTCAGGATTGTAGAGCCTCGATCCCAACGACTGCCGGGAAAGGGCGAGCCTCTTGCGCTCCGCTTCCTCCTGGAAATCCAGAATCTCCTGTAGGCTGAAGCCGAACTCATGGACCGCCTGGGTGACCGCGGCAATTGCGTCCTGCATATGGCGCAGCTCGTTCCTGTCCAAGGCATGCTCGACCTGCTGCTTGAGCTGCTTCAACTCTGCCCTCGACATGACGGCGATTTGCGCGGTTAGGTCAGGGTCCATCATGCATTCCATCCCGTCCATTGCGGCTTCTTCGGAGAGGTCTCCCAGAATTCATGACTGCGCATCCAAGGCGATCCCAATCAGCCCGTCATCGCGAGCAGGAGTGCGGGGCCCCGGAGCAGCAGAGTTGGTCTTGATCTGCGGCCTTGCGCGCCTCGTCCTGCAATCCGGTTCAGGGAACAGCAAGCAGGAGGCTCCGGGTCGCAAGATGAACCGGTCGGGCTGAGCGGACTACCTGACCATGAGAATGGTCGAGTTACGTTCAAAGTGGTCGTCGATTCATGGGCGAGAATAGAAGGACGGGACTGTTACAACTTTAGGTGAATCGAAGGAATATCGTTGGACGTAGCTCCAGCCGAGAACTCCATGATGTGGGGAACGCCGCTCGACCTCGGCTGGAGTGTAGCCAGCCGCCGGCAGGTTGACAGGGGGTGGCATGCCATCACTCGTCGGGCCGGCCCATCCCGGTCCGATCCTTGGGCCCCCGTTGCGCGGATCCCAGCAGCCCACCTCCGGCAGCATGGCCCTGGCCAACGCCGGACGCCCTCCCGGGACGCAGCGAAGCATCATCGCCTTCGCGGGATCGAGGCTCTTGCCAAGGGAGTGGCTGCAGGATCGGGGAGGAATTCAAGCATGCCCCGGGGCATGTGGGCCGCCTCTGGCACCCGACCGACCATTGGCCGCGACCTCGGGAACATTGAGCATGTCCACGATGACCATGCTGTCCATCTGGGACATCTCCTCGGGCGAGATGACCTGTCCCCCGTCCTCGGCCTCTGGAGACATCTCGGCTGCCGTCTGCGTCATCCTGACCTCCCGCAAAGGCCCCGCCGACCGCTCGCCGAGACCCAGGATCGCCATGAACGCGGCACAACTTGGCGGAAGCGTGTCCCGGCACGACCTCCTGCCTCTTGGGGGTGGGTTCGCAGGTCCTGACATGCTGTGGCTGGTCTTGCTCCGACTCCAACGATCAGGAACACCCCACCCCGCAGCCTGCTGACCCGCGGGGCGCGGACATGGTTCCAACGCGCATACGCCCACCGGCCGAAGGGGCCGGTGGGCGTCAGCAGTCATGGTCGGACGGTCTGTCGCGTCAGTCCGACTTGCCGGGACGACCTAGAGCATGAAGTCCGTGGCGCCGAGATGAGCCGAGTTGGCGATCTCGATCTGGAGATCGGCCCGCTTGTCGCCGTCGAGATCGGCCGAAAGGAGACCGTTGCTGTACCGAAGCTCGCCAGCATGTCCCGAGAACGCAGTCGCGGCGACGAACGTGAACGCCTGATCGCCGGCCTTGCCCGAGTCCGCATCGATCACGTGGAGATCGATGACGTCGCCCTGGTCATGGCTGAAGTCCGTGATCACGTCGCGCACGGAGCCGCGGCCCGCCTCGCCGCGAGACAGGAAGACGAACGTGTCGGCACCTTCGCCGCCGGTCAGGGCATCCTTGCCGGTCCCGCCCTGCAGCATGTCATTGCCTGCGCCTGCGGACAGAGTGTCCCAGCCCGCGTAACCGAACAGGCGATCGCTCCCGTTGCCGCCGTAGATCTTGTTGTTCCCCGCATCGCCTTCCAGCGTCTGTCCGGTCGTGGCGGCATCCTGGATGGTGACCGCGATCCCGGCCGAGGCCGTGCCCCCATGGCCATCGTTGGCCGTAAGGGTCAGTGAAACCCGCTGGTCGCTGGTGACGGCCAGGTTTGCCCCCGAGGCCACCACGAGCTGGTTGCTGCTGTTCACGGCAAAGCGCGCATCGCCGCTCACGTTGAAAACGATCCGGTCGCCATCGGGGTCGGTGGCCGAAATCTGCCCGATCACCGTGCCGGCGGCAGCTGTCTCGGAGACGGTCGTGCCTTGCAGGACGATGCTGTGGGGCGCATCGTTTGCAGACGGGCTCGGGGCCGACGTTCCCGACAGCTCATCCGCCCCGATATCGACGGTGCCGTTGGCTCGGGTCTGGCCGTCGAGGTCCTTGGCTCCAAGGCCGAAGTCGTTCGTTCCGGCGTCGACCGCCGGCGAAGTGGCCTGGAGATGGAAGTCGGTCCCCGCCTGGACGAACTTGGGATCGACCCCGAGCTTGTTGCCGTCCGCCGTCGTCGGCATCGCGTTGCCGCCGTCGGTCTTGACCGAGGCCTGGCCCGAGGTGCCGTTGTAGGTGATGTTGTTGTGCCAGACCGTGCCCTTGTTGGTGTAGCCGCCATAGGAGGTGTTATCGATCGCGGTGTTGTTCGAGTTCAGCTTCGGGTCGGCCACGGCGATGTTGTTGACCCAGGTGTTGTTGCTCGACTGCGAGTTGCTGAGCTCGCCGCGCCAGGTCCCGGTGTTCAAGGGATCCTGGTTGTTGTGATAGGCGGTGTTGTTGCGAACGGTGACGTGATCGCTCCAGGTCACCTGGATGCCCTTGCCGCCGTTCTCATAGACGAGGTTGTTCTCGACCAGGGTCGGGAACGTATAGTTCGGATGGCCGCTGGTCTGGGTGCTCTGGAAATCGTCGATGATGATGCCGTTGCCGTCGGTATGCTGGCCGCTCTTCGTGACGTTGTCGTGCGAGACGTTGTTCCGGACGATGGTGCGGAAGCCATCCGTTGCCGTGTCGCCGGTGATGTTGCGGGCCTGATAGATCGAGATGCCCGAGAACCAGCCGCTGCTGGCATTGGCGTAGGTCTCGTTGCCTTCGATGGTCATGAATTCGGACCCGTTGAACTGGATCCCCGACTCGCCGGCGTCATGAACCTTGTTGTTCAGGATCTTGACGTGATGGACGCTGTTGCCCTCGATGCCGTCGCCGCCGCCGCCCTTGATGTCGAAACCGTCGATGGCGACGTAGTTGGCGTTCACGCTGATTGCGTTCCAGGCGCCGGCCGGCGGCCGGATCAGCGCTTCGCCGGGAACCTCCGAGCGCAGGGTGATGTAGCCCGCTGAGGACCCGTCCCGGTCGATCGAGATGCTCTCGTTGTAGGTGCCGGGCCGCACCACCACGTCATCGCCTGGCTTGAGGTTGGATTGCATGGCAAAATTGATGCTGCGCCAGGGCGACGTCGAGGTTCCGGTTCCGCTGTTGCTGCCGGTCGTGGATACATAGTAGGTCGTCATTGCTTCTGTCCTTTCCGTACGCGCCATGTTATGGACAGCGCGTTACCGTTCCGCCGTGGGGGCACGGCGGGAGCTGAGGTTTGTCGTGGTTGTTTCTCTTCAGGCGTTCCCGTTCCCGGGCCCGCCAAGATCAGCAGTGCGTGAATTGAGTCATGGCTTTGAGACCCCGGAGAGACGGGGACTGGTCACAAATGTGGTTGAGATTGGACTCCGAGACTGCAGGCGAGACCTTGCCGACGATGGAACATCGACTGGCTGTTCTCCGCGCAGTGGGCATGTCATAGGCCCGCCCGGCCCGGGGCGGCCTGGGAACTTGGCTTGCTATTGATCCTGTGCTGAACGTCGGACCAGGCGCTGCTAAAGCGGATCGGCGCAGGGAGCAAACCGAGACTCGGCGGGCAAGCGGTTCCGTGCTTGCCCCCGGCCGCCAAATGGCGGCTCTTTGCCATTTGCCGCCCCAAGAGCCGGTTGCCAGGTCCTGGAGGCCGGTTCTGACGTGAAGTCACGGTCCACAGCGTCCGGATCCGGACCGGCTCGATGCTCAGCCGACCTCAGCGCGAGAGAGCGCCAGGGCGGCTGGGGGGCACCTGACGCGCTGCCAGTGGCCCGGACGCGGTTCCTGCCTTGGTGGGTCTGGGTAAGGTTCAGAAGCTGCCCAGGGCCTTCGGCGTGTTCGAAACGTCTGGTCCCGCGATGGTGCAGGTGAGCTTCGAGCCCGGGAGAGGCCATCTCGCCCGGGGCGAGCTCAAGGCTCAAGGGGCGGCAGCAATCCGACGGGGCAGGAATCTGTCCGGGGGAGGGTTCGCCTCGAGAACGAGCCAGCAGGGCCGCAGGAGCGGAGCGCCTGCGGCTGGTGGGCTGCGATGGGACGACGGGTCGTCGAGGATCGCCACCATTGTCATCGGCGGCGCAAGAACGGCGTGCCGCCGCGCGGCGCCAAGGCAGGGCCGCGGATCGGAAGCGGGAGCAACCGTCAGGGGCCTGGCCCGCCCAGGGATGCCGGACAGGGCCGCCACCTGTCCGCAACGGTACCCCTGCCCAAGCCGGCACTCCCTGGTGCAACGGACCTGGCTGCGTCCCGCGGCGCGGGATCAGCCATCGTTGCCGAAGCAGACGGTGTTCAGCTTGAAGGCGGCCTCGGTCCGGTTCGACGCGCGCAGCTTCTTCATGATCGTCCGGATATGCACCTTCACCGTGCTTTCGCAGAGATTCAGCTCATAGGCGATGGTCTTGTTGGACTTGCCGCGCCGGAGCGCCTCGCAGACCGCGAGCTGGCGCTCGGTGAACTGCCCGAACTGCTCGGCGCTGGGCTGCGGGCTGCTGATGAAGGCGCTTCTGAGCGCCTGAAGGCTGGTCATGGGAAGGAAGACCCCGTGACCGAGCGACATCCGGGTGGCTTCCACGATCGTCTCGATGCCGACCGTAGAAGGGAGATAGCCTCGCGCGCCGCTGTCGAAGGCCTTTATCATCTCGCGGATGTCCTCGGACTCTCCGATCACCATCACCGGGATGTCCCCCGCCTCCTTGGTGAGACGTGCGATCTTCTCGGCGAAAGCGGCCTCTGAAAGCGTGTTGTGTCCGGCCCGATACAGGATGACCCTGGTGTCGGGCGCGCTGCCGGCCCGTAGCCACGCGTCGACCGAGTCGTAGCCGAGGGCTGGCACGTCGGGCGACGCCAGGCCGATCGCCCTGACCAGGCATTCCCGGTCCAGGGTCCTGTGATCGATGACAGCCACAACTCCCGCCTCGTCCGCCAGTGCGGGAGCCGGCGTGGCAGCGGCCCGGACGGCCTCGCCAACCTCGTGCTGGGAGGATCTCATGAAGTTCTTGGCGCTCATGTTACTCACGACACACATCCTTTCACCGATGAGCAAACTGCGGGCGGCCTGCGCCATCATTCCCGAATAAGGCTGCCGATTGCTCTCCGAACTTTGAGCATTCCTAAAGAAGCGATAGCTTTGGTATGACATCGAAGGTGTTCGGACATCGCATATTGGCCGACCAGGATGTCCAGGTTCAGACTGCACATATCGGATGAGAGCAGTTTTCCATGATGCTCCAATCCGCTCGGACTTCTCAGGCTCGAAAAGCCGACGATCGCATAAACGGGTTAGATTGCCCTACATGTCATGCTCTAATGATTACCCCCATCAGTCAAGAGGCTTAAGGCGGTAACGCCACAATTTAGACGCAATTCAACCAAAGATTGCAAATCTGCTCGCTTGGGACGTCCTCGTAGGGCAGCATATAAGAGATAGCGTCGCGAATGGGGTATCGGCCCTTGGCCGGGCGGGAGTTCGCGTTGGAATGCCGCCAAATAGTTTTATTATCCCTTGGTGGCGCCAACCCGTGTGACTAGGATGGGTCGAACGCGTTTGTATGGTGCTGATACAACCTGACTTGTCGAGCGTCCAAGAGGGAAACGTGCAAAAGCCTGCGCTGGTCGTGGTGGGTCTTAGCGGAAATACACTTGATGCCCTTTCCGCAATCGAAGCGTCGTTTCGCCTTGTTGCGGTTCTTGACGATAAACCCAGGCTCGAGCGCCAGGAATTCGAAGGCGCTCCGATTTTGCCCCTGACCGCGCTGGTTGATTTTCCTGAAGCGCGTGTCCTTTGCCTGATCGGTTCCGAACGTTCGTTTCGCCAGCGCGCTCAGATCATCAGCCGGCTAGGCTGCCCGGATTCGCGCTTCGCCACCGTCATCCACCCCTCGGCCCACGTCTCGCGCCTGGCCCGCATCGGAGCGGGGTCGGTGATCCTGGCCGGCGCTCAGATCGTATCCAACGCCGTCGTCGGACGGCACGTGATCATGCTGCCCCAGAGCGTGGTCCATCACGACGCGTCGATCGGCGACAACAGCCTCATCGGAACGGGCGCCATCATCGCCGGGAGCGTTCGTGTCGGGGAGGGATGCTATCTTGGCAGCGGGTCGACCATCAAGAATGGCGTAGCGGTGGGGAACGGAGCGCTGGTTGGCATGGCCGCCAATGTGCTCCGCGATGTTCCCTCGGGCGCGACCGTCATCGGAAACCCGGCCCGGATCCTACGGACCGGGTAGCGGCCCCGACCAGGTGCGGCAGGCCCGCGGGCGCTGGGCGGAGCGTCGGGGCGTGAACGGCGAACATGAGGACCGCAGTGGCGAACAGCGTCCATGGAAAGGCGCCTGGGTCCAGGAAGACGCTTTCCGTCAGGTTCATGAACAGGAAGACCCCGGCGAGCACGTTGAGCCAGAGCCAGCTCTCGTCCGGGCGAGCCAGATTGAGGCGGGTGCCCTGCGTCAGCGCGCGCACGACCATGACTGCCAGCAGGATCAGGCCCAGCAGCCCGAGGGACAGCATGATGTCGCGGTAGCCGTTGTGGGAATGAGGCGCCTGCCAGCCGATCCGGCTCCAGATCTCCCAGGCGGCGTCGTTGCCTTCGGTCCAGAAGGCCTCATAGCCAAAGCCCAGCAGCAGGTGATGTGCGATCTCGTGGTCGACCAGCCGCCAGAGCGGAACGCGTCCGGTGAGGGTGGCGTCCTTGCCCAGCGCTTCCAGCATCGGCACCAGGAAGCTGCCAAGGAAGATCAGGAGGAGGCCGACCAGCTGGAGAAAGACCAGAACGGTGACGGTGCGCCCCAGTCCGCGATGACGCGCCAGCACGATGTGAAAGATCGCGATGACCAGTCCCAGCCCGACAGAAAGAAGCCCGGTGGCCGAGCCCGACAGCAACAGGCAAGCGAGGCTCGCAACGAGCAGCAGAGCGCCCAGGCGCGCCAGTCGCCTGTCTCGATCGCGCATCATCGCGGCCGCGATGATGCAGCAGTGCGTCGCCGCCCAGCCCAGCACGTTCTTGTGGAGGAAGATGCCCCGGAGCTCGGGCTCGCTTGGCATGAATGCCCGTCCGGGCATGACCGCGATCATGCCGAGACTCAGCGCCATGCAGGCCCCCAGGACCGCGCCAGCCAGGATGAGAAGCTGACGCGGTGTGAAGCGGATGGCGATGAAGACAGGAAGGAGCATGCTCAGGCCCAAGCTGATCGCGGATTTCAGCGTGCTTGAGGGACTGATCGACCATATGACGGACACAAAGGGCAGCGCGATCAGGGCCGCCATGTGCAGGCCACGACCCGCCGCCTTGAGCGCCTGCCGATAGTGCGCGGCCAACAGGATGGCCGAGAGCCCCGCGGCCAGCAGCGTGACGAGACGGAGAAGCGACCGCGCGTGGCCGTCAAGGCTTCCATCCGGGGATGACAGCAGAAGCGGAAAGATCGCGCCCGACTGCAGGAGGAGCACCATGCCCGCGCCCCACCACTCCAGCCGCCGGACGCGGTCCCCCGGCGACGCCCGAGGCCTGGCCCCGGCGAGCGCTGTCACGGCCGCCCCCGGACACGCTGCCGGGACCCGGGCCCGGGACGTATCGGGCCTGCCGATCGGACCGGAGCGGGCAGGGGTGGCGTGAGGAGGCCGGAGGTCATGGACCGATCCTGTCCTACTCAGGACTTGGGGCCAACCCGATCAGCGGTGGGCGGGCTCAGCCGTTCGGCCGAGGGATCTTACCTCCTTCGGGGTAGGGGCCCACCCTTGGGGTGGGAATCCGCCGCGCGCCCATGAGGATGGGCGGCTTGATAGGACCGAACAGCCGGGCCGATGCTTCGCCGTGACGCACGGTGGTCACCCTACGGGAGCTCGGAATGGAAGGACGCGTGGAGGACCGTACGGCCCGGCGGGCTGGGCCCGCGGCAGGAATGCGGGCGGTTCGCATCCTGAAAGGACTCCTCTACCTTCTGGTCTCGATCGGCGTGGTCCCCTGCGCCTGGGCCGCGATGACGATCGGGCCGGGCGATGTTCTCCGGGTGTCCATCCTGGAAGATGCCCAGCTCAGCCGCGAGGCGCCGGTCAGCGTGGACGGCACCATCGTGCTGCCCCGGCTCGGGGAGATCGAGGTCGCCGGCCAGGTCCTGTCGGATGTCCGCGCGGCGATCGAGGAGGCCCTGCGCGATCAGGGAATCCTGCGCTCTCCCACGGTGCTCGTGGAGTTCGCCAGCTACAGGCCCTTCTATGTCGGAGGGGCCGTGGCCCATCCCGGCGCCATTGCCTTCGAGCCGGGTCTGACGGTGCGGCATGCCCTGATTCTGGCTGGGGGCCTTGATGCCACCGAAGGGCGCGGCCCAGCCACGCTTCAGGACGTCGATGACCTGAGGGTGAGGATGCAGGTCGGCTCCTACCAGCTCCTGCAGATCGATAGCCTGATTGCGCGACTTCGTGCGGAACTCGCGAACAGGCCCGAGACGGACGCGGCCGCGCCCGATCCAGGTCTCGTGCCCGAGGAGGAGGCCCGGAGCCTCCTGGCGCTCGATGCCGACCTGCTCGACACCCGCTTGGCGGCACGCGGCGCCAATGAGCAGCACCTGCGGAGAGCCCTGTCGCTCGTGGAGGCGGAGATCGACATCCTGCAACGGCAGGCCGAGCTTCAGGAAGGCGAGCAGGATCTTCAGCAGCAGGAGTTGGAGAGCGCGAGATCGCTCGTCGACCGTGGACGAATGCCGCGCTCGCAGCTTCAGGCCCTCCAGCGCGAGGCATCCCAGCTTTCCCGCGATCTCCTGGAGAACCGCTCGTTCACAGCCCGGGCCGAGCAGGAGCGGGCCGCCACGGAGCACCAGCTGGAGGCCGCCACGACGGACCGCGTGATCCAGATTCAGGAAGAGCTGCGGGCGGCGATGCTGGAGCGCGCCAGGCTCTCGGCCGACATCGAGTCCATGCGCGACCGCATGTACAACTTGGGTTTGGCGCTGGGGGCGCAAGACTTGGCTGCCCGCCCGGACCGCATCATCCTGATCCACCGCCGGGCCGCATCAGGCTTCGAGGAGATCGCCGCCGAGATGGAAACCGAGATCCTGCCGGGCGACGTCCTTGAGGTGAGCCTTCCACATCCGCCTCAGGGCTGAGAGGCCCGACGCACCCGCGAACCCCACCTTCGAAACCCGGCCGACCTTAGCTCAGGGCGATCATGCCTCCTTCGATCAGTGTCGTCATCAACAACTACAATTATGGGACCTACCTTGGCAGCGCGATCGAAAGTGCCTTGGGGCAGGACTATGACGGCATCGTTCAGACCATCGTGGTGGACGACGGCTCAACGGACCACTCGCGGCAGGTCCTGAGCCAATACGCCGGTCGCATCACCGCGGTTCTCAAGGAGAACGGCGGCCAGGCAAGCGCTCTCAACGCCGGCGTGAGAGCCAGTTCGGGGGACATCCTGTGCTTCCTGGATGCCGACGACTGGTGGGCGCCCGGCAAGCTGACCTCTGTCGTCGCCGAATTCCGGTCTGACCCGCGCTGCTCACTGGTCTACCACCGGCTGCAGCCCGTCCGGGCCGATGGAACACCGACGCTGAAACCGATTCCGCGGACGCTCTGCCGGGGCGATCTGCAGCGGCGGCTGGAACGCTCCGCGGGGTGGTGGCCCTTTCCGATGACGTCGGCCGTGGCTGTTCGCCGGGCGGCCTGGGAGGCCGCCGGCGACATTCCGGAGACGTTCCGTATCTCGGCCGACGCCTGGCTGGTCGGCATCTATCCGTTCCTTGGCCGGGTCGCGGCGAGTCCGGACAGCCTCGGTTTCTATCGGCTGCACCAAAATCACTGGTATCGGGAAACGGATGACGCGGCGATGCTGCAACGGCGGATGGCACACTGGGCGTCGACCGTGGAGGCGACGAACACGTTCCTGGCCCACCGGGGCGGGACCGGGCGATTGTCGATCGACGATCATTTGCCCTATCAGGTCGCACGCGCCCGGCTCCAAGGAGCCGACCTGCGGGCCTGTGTCCGCCTGACCCTCAAAGGGCTGACCTTCGGGGGCGAGCCGAACCACCTTCGCCGGGCCCGGGATGTGGCGCGCGCGTTGGCAGCCTTCAGGGCCGGGGCCTTGATGGAGAGAGAGGCCCGGGCCGGAGCCGACAGGGCGCGGGCGGGACATCCATGAAAATCCTCCTGCTGGTCTCCGAACTGGAGGATTACACGGTCGCCTTCGCCAACGGCTTGGCTGGGCGGGGGCAGGTGGTGCTCTGCGTCCCGCGGAGGCGCTACGAACGGATGGTGCGCTGGCTCGATCCGTCCATAGACGTGCGGCTCCTCGAATGGCCCCGGCACCGCAGCCCGAGCAACGTCCGCTTCCTGATCGCACTGACGCGCCTGATCCGCAGGGAGCGGCCCCACATCATCCACCTTCTCAGCAACAACGTCCTGTGGCTGAACCTCACGATGCCGTTCTGGCGGCCTGTTCCCATCGTGACCACCGTTCATGACGTGGAGGTCCATCCCGGCGACCGGGACACGAAGAGCCTTCCCTCCTGGTCCACGCAACTGGCCGTGCGCCAGTCCGATGCGATCGTCGTGCATGGGGAGGGGCTGCGGCGTCATGCGGCCAAGCGCTTCGGACGGCCCATGGACGACATTCACGTCCTTTCGCACCCCGCCATCGGCCGCTACGTCGAGCTGGCCCGGTCCGAGGGGCTGGAGCCTCGGGCCGACGACGGATCGTTCACGTTGCTGATGTTCGGTCGGATCTTTGCCTACAAGGGGCTCGATCTCCTGTTGAGGGCTGAAGCGGCGCTCGGTGGCCGAGTTCCCGGGCTTCGCGTCGTCGTTGCAGGGCGGGGCGACGACCCTTGGGCGCTGCGCGATCTGATGGGCGATCCCGGCCGGTACGACATCCGCAGCCGCTTCATCGAAGACCGCGAGGTGGCCGAGCTGTTCCTGAACGCGAGCGCCGTGGCGCTGCCCTACGCGGAAGCCTCCCAGAGCGGGGTGCTCAATCTCGCGGCCGCCTTCGGCCGCCCGGTCATCGCCACCGATGTGGGAGAGATCGGCGCCACGGTCCAGGCGCATCGGGTCGGGCTCGTGGTTCCCCCCGGGAGCCCTCAGGCCATGGCCGACGCGATCGCCCGGCTGGCGGAGGACGCAGCGGCCCGCAGCGAATACGGCCGGAACGCGCGCCGCTGGGCCGAGGGTCCCAATGCGCCCGCAGCGATCGGCGCACGCGCGCTGACCATCTACGACGGCATCCTCCGAAAACAAAAGGAGGCCTACGTCGAAAGGATGTACTCTTCGCCAGGTGGTTGAGTTGAGTGGCGCCGCCAGGCGCGGCACTGAAGACGTGCTGGGGCTGGCCGCGTTCGAAGGTGCCCCGGCGAAGATCCAGGCGAAGGACCCCGGGCCATGAAGCAAGCGGAGCGGCGCAGGCAGCCCCTGGCGGGCCGGATCGAAGAGCGCCGCGGTCCGGTGCCCGTCGTCCATTACTGTCCAGGTGGCCGGGAGCACGGTGGCGGGATCGGCCGGATGGTCGGCGGCATCCAGGACGCTGCGGGACGGGAGGGGTGGCTGCACGCCGTGGTCGACACCCGCGGGCCGCGCTGGAGCTGGGTCGGATCGCCGGCCCGCCTCATGATGGCGGCGGCCAATCTGGTCTGGGCTCGGGTCGCCACTCCGGAATGCGTCCATCACATCCATGTCGCCGGGCGGGGAAGCACCGCCCGCAAGCTGGTCCTGGCCGCCGTGGCGCGCGGCGTGGGGTGCCGCCATGTTCTCCATCTCCACGATTACGACTATGCGGCGGATGTGCTGCGTCGGCCCGCCTGGTTGCAACGAAGGATTGCCGCCATGTTCCAGGCCGCGGATCGCGTCATCGTGCTGGGCCGGAGGGACCGCGATGTCCTGATGCGGCAGCTCGGGGTTCCGGAGGACCGGGTCGCCACATTGCCGAACAGTGTTCCCGACCCTGGAGCACGCGGTCCGAGGCCGCCGGACGGCCCGACGACGATCCTCTTCCTGGGGCGGCTGAGTGACAGGAAGGGCGTGCCCGAACTGCTCGAGGCGCTCGCGCATCCCGAGATGCTGAGCCGGTCCTGGCGCGCTGTCCTTGCCGGCGATGGTCCGGTCGCGACCTACCGCGCGCGGGCGGCCGAGCTCGGGCTCGGCGATCGCGTCGTCATGCCCGGGTGGCTGGGCGAGGCCGAAGTGGACGCCCTCGGCAAGGAAGCTGACATCCTGGTGCTCCCGTCTCATGCGGAGGGCCTGGCCATGGCGGTGCTGGAGGGGCTGGCGCAGGGCCTAGCCGTCGTGACCACGCGGGTCGGCGCGCACGAGGAGGTGCTGCAGCACGAGGTCACGGGCCTGTTCGTGCCGGTCGGCGACCCGGATGCCCTGGCCCAGGCGCTGGCAAGGCTCCTGGACGATCCTGCCCTGCGGGCACGCCTGTCCAGCGCGGGCCGCACCCTCTACCAGGAGCGCTTCGGCATCGACGGCTACATGGGGCGGCTCGAACGTCTCTATCGCAGCCTGACGGCCCCGAAGCTGAACGTCCTGGAGGCGCGATGACCGCCAAGGCGCCCTTGGTGGGCCCACGGGGTGCCGCTGCCGTCGAGCCTCGCGCGGATGGAGAGCCGTCGCTGGTCACCGGGATCCCCGCGCTCGGAGCGGAGCGGCGTCTGCAGCCTGTTCCCGCCGCTGCGGCGGGCCGGCCCCCGCCCGAAGCGCCTTCTCCCTCGGCTCCGGGCCTGGGCGGCTCGACCCTCCCGGCGCGATCCATGGGCGAGGATGTGGACCTGCGCGCCTTCGGCCGGCTGCTGCGGCGCCGGATGGTCTTCATCCTGGTGACGGCGGGTCTGGTCTTCTCGGCGCTCATGCCGCCCATCCTCGCGATGAAGCGGACGTATTCCGCGCAGATGCGGCTCCTGATCGATCGTCCGGAGACCGTTGCCCTGGCGTCGCCGGATGCGGCCCTGGCGGGTCCGCTGGATCTCGCGGCCGAGATCGAGCGCCTCCAATCGCAATCGACCGTGCGCCAGGTGATCCGTGACCTCGACCTCGCCAGTCTTCAGGAGTTCAATCCACCGCCGCCCGAGCCAGGGCCGCTGACCCCCATCATGGAGGCCTTGCGGCGACTCGCGGGGTCTTCGGCGCCCCAGGAGCGGGAGCCGGAACAGGAGATGGATCCGGTCGTGCTCAACTTCTACAAGGCCTTCGGCATCCGGCGGACCGGCTCCTCGGACGTCATCGAGATCGGCTTCACCTCCCAGGACCCGAGCCTGGCCGCGCAGGTGCCAAATCATCTGGTGGAGGTGTACCTCGCCCAGCGTCGCGCTCAGGTGCAGGACGAGGTGGCGCGCGCCCGGACATGGCTGATCGCCCGGGCGGACGCTCAACGCGGCCGCGTGGAGGAGATGGACGCCGCTGCGGCGCGGTTCCGGACCGAGAACGACGTCGATCTTCAGGCTGCAGAGGCCGGACCGGGAGCGCAGATCGCCACCTTGACGGACCACCTTGCCGAATTGACGAGAAGCCGGGGCGAGCTCATGGCGGCCTTGGCGGAACTTCAGGCCGGGAACACCACCTCCGCGGCGATCGATGCGGTCGCTTCGCCCCTGCTGGCCGAGCTTCGGCGGGATCTTCAGGTTCAGCGGCGCGAACTCACGCGCCTTCGGCAGATCTATGGCGAGAACCACTCTGAAGTTGTGAGCTACCGCGCCATGGTCGAGGAAACCGAAGCCGCGGTTCAGGCCGAGGCGGAGCATCTGGCCGATTCCGTGCGCGTCCGGATCTCGGTCCTGAACCGGGAGCGGCTGGATGTCAGCAGCGCCATGGACGACGCCAGGAGCAGGGCGCTGGTCACCAGCGCCAAGGCCGCCGACTATGAGGCGATGCTGCGGGATCTGGACCGCGAGCGTGCCACGCTGGCGGCGCTCGAGGATCAGCTTCGCCGGCTGGACAGCGAAGCGGTCCTGCCGGTCGCCGAGGCCGAGATCCTGTCTCCCGCGTCGCTGCCCCTGGGTCCCGACGGGCGCGGGCGCAAGTTCTATCTTGCCGTGGCGATCATCGCCGCCTTGTGCCTCGCGACCACGGCCGCGTGCATCCGCGAGCTCCTGGACCGATCGGTGCGGAGCCAGCAGCAGTTCTGGGGCCTGTCTCGGGTCATCACGGCGGGCCTCGTTCCATCGATGAAGATGCGCGGCGCGGCGACGCTGCCAGAGCAGCTTCGGCTCGACCAGGACGGCCCGTTCCCGGACTCCATCCGCTGGCTCGCGCTCTCCCTGCGGCAGGGCGGCGGCGATGCGATGCCGCGTAGCATCCTGCTCACCTCGGCGCTGCCCGGCGAGGGCAAGTCGTTCACAGCCGTCGCCCTGGCCCTGGAGCTTGCCGCCGCCGGGCAGCGCGTGCTCCTTGTCGATGCCGACCTGCGGGGAGGGACGGTCCACACGCATTTCCGCGGGCAGGAGGGTCCCGGGCTGGCGGACGTCCTGTGCGGCAGGTCCACTCTGGACGCGGCGGTCCAGGTCGACTCGATCTCGGGCGTCGAGTTCCTTGCCCGGGGCGCCGACCCCGGGCGGCCGCTCCTTGATCCAGCCGGCGTGACCGCGTTGCTGGAGCAGGCCCAGGCGACCGACCGTGTGGTCCTCTTCGACAGCCGGCCGATCCTCGCCTCGACCGAGACTGCGCAGTTGGCGACTCTCGTGGAGCAGTGCGTCCTGGTGGCCCGCTGGGGCCGCACGCCGCTCCGAATGGCGGAGCTGGCCCTCGATCGCCTGCTCGCCCAGAGCCGGAGCCCCGTGGCCGTCGTGGTGAACCAGGTCGATCCAAGGCGGCATGCCCGGTACAGCTTCGTGGACTCGGACCTCTACTCCCCAGCCCTGCAGACCTACAGGGCCGGTCGAGCCTAGACCTTCATCCCCCCACATCTCCGGCGCCCCGGCGGCTGCGTTCGCCGAGGGCGCCCTTGGGTTGCCTGCTCCGCCGGGAGATGCAGGACGTAGCCGGACGATGCATCTTCATCCCTTCGGCGTAGAGCCTGCACGGGGACGTCACCCAATGAGGCGGTTTCCACGACCGTGCCGGCCACCGATCCTCGGGGCGAGCCCTGGAGGCCGGACGCTGCGTCC
Organism: Rubellimicrobium arenae; assembly: GCF_017916275.1. GTDB lineage: Bacteria > Pseudomonadota > Alphaproteobacteria > Rhodobacterales > Rhodobacteraceae > Rubellimicrobium > Rubellimicrobium arenae. The sequence continues at coordinate 13,913 of NZ_JAFMST010000009.1, read as the reverse complement.
ACGTTCCCCAGGGTCGCCACACCGCTGGAATGGGGGCAATGGTGCCAATCAACAGCTGCGACATCGGGACGGGGGTCGTCATCACCCACCCCGATCTCGTCAACCTCTACGGCTGCCGGATCGGTCCGGACAGCCGGGTGGGGCCGTTCGTCGAGATCCAGAAGGGTTGCTCGGTCGGCGCCCGCTGCAAGGTGTCCTCCCACGCCTTCCTGTGCGAGGGAGTCATGCTCGAGGACGAGGTCTTCGTGGGGCACGGCGTGATGTTCACGAACGACCGACTGCCCCGGAGCGCCAACCCGGACGGCGTGCCCAAGGGCTCGGGCGATTGGGATTGCGAGCCGACCCTGGTGCGCAAGGGCGCGTCGCTCGGATCGAACTCCACCATCCTGTGTGGTGTCACGGTCGGGCGCGGCGCCCTGGTCGGGGCGGGGGCCGTCGTCACCCGCGACGTGCCGGACTTCGCCATCGTTGCAGGCGTTCCGGCGCGCGTGATGGGCGACACGCGTGTCCGCGAAGCCGTTCCCAAGGCCAGCGGCACCCACGAAGGGAGAGCGTCATGATCCGCATCGGCCTGGTTGGATACGGCTACTGGGGACCCAACATCGCACGCGTCGTGGCCGAGCTCGAGACCACCGAGCTCACGGCGATCGCCGACTATTCCACCCCGGCGCGGCAACGGGCCGGCCGCCGGCATCCTTCGGCGCACCTCCTGTCGGACTGGCGTGACCTCATCAAGTCTGCCGACGTGGATGCCGTGGTCGTCGCGACGCCCGTGGACACCCACTTCGACATTGCCATGGCCGCGCTCAAGGCCGGCAAGCACGTCCTTGTCGAAAAGCCGATGGCCGACACCTCCGCGCACGCCGCCGCCCTCGTGGACGAGGCGGCACGGCGGAACCGGGTCCTGATGGTGGACCACACCTTCGTCTACACCCCGGCCATCCAGAAGATCCGCGCCCTGATCGATGCGGGCGAGATCGGGGACGTCTACTATTACGACTCGACCCGCATCAACCTTGGCCTCTTCCAACGGGACGTGAACGTCATCTGGGATCTCGCGGTCCATGACTTCGCGATCATGGACCATCTGCTCGACGCGGATCCCGTGGCGATTTCGGCCAGCGCGGCTGCTTTCGTGCCCGGCAGCCCCGAGAACATGGCGTATCTGACGGTCTATCACGACGACGGGACCATGGCGCATCTCAACGTCAACTGGCTGTCGCCCGTGAAGATCCGCCAGACCCTGATCGGCGGCAGCCGCCGCATGGTCATCTATGACGACATGCAGACCAGCGAGAAGGTGAAGGTCTACGACCGGGGTGCGATGGTCGAAGGGGACCCGGGCTACGAGCACCGGGTGTCCTACCGCTCGGGCGACATCTGGGCGCCGGCCCTGTCGACCAAGGAAGCGCTGCTGACCGAGATGCAGGAGTTCGTACGCTGCATCGAGACCGGGGCGCGCCCGCTCACTGACGGCCTGCGCGGCCTGCGCGTGGTCAATCTCCTGGCCGCCGCCAGCCGGTCCGTCCGGCTGCGCGGCCAGCCCATCGAACTCGTTCCGCTGAGAGAGGCCTCATGATCCCATTCCTTGACCTCACGGCCCAGTACCGCACCATCGAGGCCGACCTCGAGGACGCCGTGCTGGCGGTGCTGCGCAGCGGAACCTACGTGCTGGGCGAGCCCGTCGAGCGATTCGAGTCCGCCTTTGCGCGCTACTGCGGCAGCCGGCACGCCATCGCCCTCAACACCGGGACGTCGGCCCTCCATCTGGCTCTGCTCGCCGCCGGCATCGGGCCCGGGGACGAGGTCATCACCGTATCCATGACCTTCGTCGCAACGACGGCCGCCATCCTCTATGCCGGCGCGACGCCTGTCTTCGTGGATATCGACCCGGCAACCTGGACGATGGATCCGGCCAGGATCGAGGCGGCAATCACGCCCCGCACGCGGGCGATCCTGCCGGTCCACCTCCATGGCCGGATCGCCGACATGGACTCCATCGGCGAAATCGCCGCCCGCCATGGCCTGGTCGTCATCGAGGACGCCTGTCAGGCCCACGGCGCCACAAGCCAGGGGAGGCGCGCCGGAAGCATGGGCCTCATGGGCTGCTTCAGCTTCTACCCGGGCAAGAACCTCGGGGCCTGCGGCGAGGGCGGGGCCGTGGTCACCGACGACGACGACTGCGCGGCCCTGATCCGCTCGCTGCGCGACTGGGGGCAGGCGGGCAAGTACAACCATGTCCGTCAAGGCTTCAACTATCGGATGGACGCTCTGCAGGGGGCCGTGCTGAACGTGAAGCTGGCCCGGATGGATGCATGGAGCGCGGGCCGGCGTCGGGTCGCCAGCGCCTATGACGCGGGCCTTTCTCCCGACCTGCCGCGGGCCTTGCGCAGCGGGGCCGACGATCACGCCTACCACGTCTATGCCATCCTGGCGCAAGACCGCGATGCCCTGCGTGGCCGCCTCCTGGCGGCCGGCGTGGCAACCAATGTGCATTACCCGGTTCCCGTTCATCTCCAGCCAGCCTACGCCGGCCTTGGGTATCAATCCGGCGATCTCCCGGTCACCGAGGACATCGCGCGGCGGACGCTGTCCTTGCCGATCTATCCCGAACTTTCCGACCGTGACGTCCAGACCGTCATCCATGCCGTCAACCATGCGACCGCCGACCGCGCGGCGGTTCCGGCCTGAAAAGGACATCCATCATGACCATCGCGCCCAGCAGCCTGGCCGGGACAAAGGTCCTCGTGACCGGAGGGGCCGGCTTCGTCGGCTCCCACATCGTCGATCTCCTGATCGCGGAAGGCTGCCGCGAGGTCGTCGTGATCGACAACATGGTGCGGGGGCGGCCCGCGAACCTCGATCAGGCCCGGTCCTCGGGCCGGGTCAGGCTGGTGCGCGGCGACATTCGGGATCAGGCCCTGATGCACGACCTCGTGGCCGGCTGCGACACCGTGTTCCACCAAGCCGCGCTGCGCATCACGCACTGCGCGGAGGCGCCGAAGGATGCGATGGAGGTGATGGTCGACGCGACGTTCGATCTGATCCGGACCTGCGTACAGCTCGGCGTGCGGAAGGTCGTCATGGCCTCTTCGGCCTCGATCTACGGCATGGCCACCAGTTTCCCGACGGACGAGTCCCATCACCCCTACGGCAACAGGACGCTCTACGGCACCGCCAAGCTGTTTGGCGAAGGGCTGCTTCGGTCCTTCAACGATCAGTTCGGGCTGCCTTACGTGGCCTTGCGGTACTTCAACGTCTACGGGCCGCGCATGGACATCCATGGGCGCTACACCGAGGTCATGGTCCGCTGGATGGAGCGCATCGCCAAAGGCGAGCCCCCCCTCATCTTCGGGAACGGGCTGCAGACGATGGACCTGATCCATGTCCGCGACGTCGCGCGAGCCAACATCCTCGCGGCCAAGGCCGCCTCGAGCGACGCCGTCTTCAACGTGGGCAGCGAGACGGAGACCTCGCTGCTGGAGCTCGCCCGGGCCTTCACGACGGCCATGGGACGGCCGGACCTCGTTCCGCAGCACCTTCCCGAACGGTCGGTCAATCCAGTGCCGCGCCGGCTCGCCTCGGGACGGGCGGCACGGGAGCAACTGGGCTTCGACGCGGCCATTCCGATCGAGGTCGGGCTGAAGGACCTCATCTCCTGGTGGATGGCCGAAACGGCGAAGCCGGTTCTTGAGGAGGCGGTGTCATGATCCCGATCGCACAACCCCTGCTGGGCCCCGAGGAGGCCAGGGCAGCCAGCCAGGCGGTGCTGTCCGGCTGGCTTTCGCAGGGTCCGCAGGTCGCGGCGTTCGAAGCCGAATTCGCTGACCTGGTCGGCGTGGAGCATGCCTGCGCCGTGTCGAACTGCACCACAGCGCTTCATCTCGCCCTTCTGGCCGTGGGCGTCGGTCCCGGTGACGAGGTGGTGACCGTCAGCCATTCGTTCATCGCGTCGGCCAACGCCATTCGGCAATGCGGCGGCGTGCCGATCTTCGTCGACATCGAGGAGAACGGCTTCAACATCGACCCGACCAGCATCGAGGCCGCCATCACCGAGCGCACCCGGGCCATCCTGTGCGTCCATCAGATCGGCATGCCCTGCGATCTTGCCGCGATCCGCGCCATCGCCTCGGCGCATCGTCTGCCGGTGATCGAGGATGCCGCCTGCGCGATCGGGTCCGAGATCTTCATCGATGGCGCCTGGTCGAAGATCGGGCGGCCTCAGGGCGACATCGTCTGCTTCTCCTTTCACCCTCGCAAGGTCATCACCACGGGCGAAGGGGGGATGCTGACCACTCGCAATCCAGCCTATGACTCCAAGTTCCGTCTATGGCGGCAGCATGGGATGTCCGTGTCGGACGTCCAGCGGCACCGCAGCACCTCGGTCGTGTTCGAGACCTACCCGGTTCAAGGCTTCAACTACCGGATGACCGACATTCAGGCGGCGGTCGGCCGCGAGCAGATCAAGCGGCTTGGCGGCATCGTGGCGCGCCGACGTGCCATCGCGGACCAGTACGCGGCGCTTCTGCAGCACGTGGAGGGTGTGGAGGCGCCGAAGGAGGTCCCTTGGGCAAGGTCGAACTGGCAGAGCTACTGCGTCCGCCTCGATCCTGGCATCGACCAGCCGGCTCTCATGCAGCGCATGCTGGAAAAGGGCGTCGCGACGCGGCGTGGGATCATGTGCATCCACATGGAAGAGGCCCACGCGGACCTGCCACGTCGGCATCCGCTCCCTAGATCCGAGTACGCCCGAGATCATTGCATCCTGCTCCCGTTGTTTACGCAGATGACGCGAGAGATGCAGGACGAGGTGGTCGCGACGCTGGTCGAGGCGGTGGCTTCCTCCGGCCGGTCCCGTCCTGGCCGGAAGGTTCCGGCGAAGATGGTGGTCGCATCCTGATGGCGGCGCGCCGGTCCGCTGGATCATGAGGGGCGCGCCCTGATGGGGCTGTGGCCCCCTGGCCGTCGGACCCTCCAGGGACGGCATTCCGCATCCTTGCCGAGCGCCCCCGCGCACGGATGGACCGGGCTCCTGTTCCGGGGCGCGGTTCAAGGCGGATCGACCTGGCGGGGGGGCCGGTCGGCCCCAAGGACCTTTGGCAGACCCACGACCGTCCACCCGTTTCCCGGAAAGGGGAACCGGTTTCCGGCTGGCATCAAGAACGATGCGCCTGCGGTCGGGCGGCCGATCGAGGTCTGGGCATCGTTGCGCCGTCCGTCCTGCTTTCGACGTAGGCTTCCTTCTGGCACGCCGTCGCGGCCGGAACAGCCGGACCGCGCCGTGAACAGGGCGGGCGGGCGTCTGTCACCCCTGGCTAAGGGTAGGGCCTTGCAGCGGACATCTACCAACCCCATCGATCGAAGTGCCCCGGATGAACCGAGAACAGCTTCCCTGCATGGGAGTCATCGCGTGTCCGCCCGGCAGACCCTGCGACGTCTGCGCACGGCAACCTGTTCCAACTCATCCGTTCGGTTGCCCTCCCCCAAAGAGATAGCGGCCGGTGGCCCGAGAGATAGCGACCCGCGCCTCAGGACAGCCGCTACGCTCGCCTCGACCTGGGAATGAAGGTGCTGCGATGCTTATGCGGAATGAGTCCGATCCGGCCTCCACGCCACGGCCGGCAACCCGCCACGACGCTGGGCTCGCGGTTGACCCGCCCGGGATTCCATCGATGAACCTGCTGGGCGTTCGCCTGGCCGGGGTCGACCTGCCGACGGCCGTCACCGTTCTCGATGCCGCCATCCGGGTCGGTCGCCATGGATACGTGTGCGTTCGCGACGCTCATGGCCTTGTCCGGTGCCAGCAGGATGCCAGGCTGCGTGACATCCACAACCGGGCCTACATGGTGACGCCCGACGGCATGCCCCTGGTCTGGTCCCTCAGGGCGGCCGGCCATCGCACCGCGGGCCGGGTTTACGGGCCCGACCTGATGCTTGCGATGTTCGAGAACGGGCAGCGATCAGGGACCCGGCACTTCCTCTACGGGACGACCCCGGCCACTCTGGGCAAGCTTGAGGCGCGCCTGCGGGCCAGATTCCCCCAGGCCCGCATCGTCGGCACCTGGTCGCCGCCGTTCCGAGATCTGACCGCCGAAGAGAAAGGTGACATCGCCGCGCGGATCAACGCGTCAGGAGCCGATGTGGTCTGGGTCGGCCTCAGCACCCCCAAGCAAGAGACATGGATGGCCGAGATGCGCGATCACCTCGAAGCCCCGCTCCTGATCGGAGTCGGTGCCGCTTTCGACTTCCACGCCGGCGTGACCCGCCAGGCTCCGTTCCTGCTCCAGCGGAGTGGCCTCGAGTGGCTGTTCCGGTTGGCCTGCGAACCGCGGCGGCTCTGGCGGCGATATGCAGTGACCATTCCGATGTTCATCCTGCTGGTCGTCGCGCAGGGTACGGGCCTTCGACGATTTCCCATAGGTCCAGAGGCGGCATCCGGCTCCTCGGGGTCCTTGGCGCGGGTCCGTCCGGCCGAGCCCCTGCAGCAGGGGAGGATGCCATGAGCTCCTTCGGCGGCGACGCGATCGACCTTTCGACGGCCTCCTCCCTTCCCGCAGCCGAGAGCTGGTCGCCAAGCCTGGAGGGATTCCGGGCCCGGCAGTGGACGGTCCAGGGCTTGCTGCTGGCGGGCGATGTGCTCGGCTATCTCGCGGCCGACACCGTGCTGCGCCGGCTGGGATGGCTGGTCCACTACGATCCCGCCGCATGGCGCTTCGAGGCTGTCGTGGCGGCCACCTGCCTGGTTCAGTTCGCGGCGGCATCGCTTTACCCCGGCTACGGCCTGCAGGAATACGAGCAACTGCGCCGTCGCCTGACGATCGGGGTTGCGACCACCTTCGCTGCGGTGGTCGTGGCCAAGGTGGTCTCGAGCGACGGGCCAGCCCTCTCGGGTGCCGTTGCCGTCCTGCTCCTGGCCCTGGCCCTGCAGACGCTCATCCGCTCGATCGTCGTGCGGCAGCTGCACCGCCGCGGCCTCTGGGGCCTGCCGGTCAATGTCCTGGGTCCTCCTGATCTGAGCAGGAAGGCAGCCGCGAGCCTGCGGGCGAACTGGAAGCAGGGGCTCGTTCCCGTGTCCCCGACCGAGCCTGCGATGCGCTCTCCGGTCGCTGCTGTGCTGACCGGCTCTATTCCCCCGCGGGAGGAGCTGCATGCGCTCCTGCGGGTCCATGGCTCGGTGATCGTCCTGGCCGATCGGCCCGATCTCAGATTTTCGGGCCTCCAGCCCATGAACCTTGGTGGCCGGGTGGGCCTCATGCTGCAACAGCCGCATCCGTCGCTTGGTGCGCTGCGGCTCCGCCGTGTCGTGGATCTCGCGATTGCGGTGCCCGCGCTCGTGGTGGCGCTTCCCCTCATGGCGCTCGCCGCGGTGACGATCCGGCTGATCGACCGCGGGCCGGCCTTCTACATGCAGGACCGCGAGGGGTTCCACGGCCGCACGGTGCGCGTCATCAAGCTCCGGACCATGTATCAGGACGCGGAGCGACGGCTTCAGGATCTCCTCGAATCCGACGACGCGCGGCGGCTGGAATGGGAGACGCACTTCAAGCTGAGGGACGACCCGCGGATCCTTCCGGTGGTCGGCAAGCTCCTGCGCAAGACCAGTTGCGATGAGCTGCCCCAGCTCTTCAATGTCATCGTCGGCCAGATGAGCGTCGTCGGACCGCGGCCGTTCCCGGACTACCACCTCCAGGCCATGGACGCCGAGTTCCGTCTCAAGCGCCGCAGCGTTCCACCAGGGCTCACGGGGCTTTGGCAGGTCTCGGACCGGAGCGACGCCGACCTCGCCCGGCAACAGCAGCTCGACGACTTCTACATCGACAATCAGTCCTTCTGGTTCGATTGGCACATCCTGCTGAGGACCGTTCACGCCGTGCTCGGCCGCGGCGGCGCCTACTGAACTTCCGCATCGAGATCGTTCAGCCCGAGATGGGAAGGGTGGGCAGGTCCATGAACACGTCAGAAAGAATAGGGGTGACAGGGGGCCCCAAGCTCTGGGGGTTGGTCCCGAGTGCGGCTCTTCTGGAGTGGGGCCACGTCGTGCCCTGCCTTGGTGCCGGCCCGGCAGAGACGCCCCGCGATGTCGCGCACCCCGGCGATGACTGGCGCTTCGCTGTCCCTCAGCGTGATGCCGCCTCGCCGAAGGACTCGGCGGGGGAGGGTCCAGCGTACCGCAAGCGCGACAGGGTCCGGGCCGCCGAAGCCGGACTTGGCTGGAAGCCCAGGCTGCCGCTCCGCCTCGGCCCGAAGCAGGCCATCCCCTGCTTCGACGGCCAGCCAGCGCCAGCACGGCAAGGCCGGCCCGGGAGGCGGGGCGAAGTGGCGGCCAGTCACATGGAACGGACGCCGTGACGATGCCAGAGACGGGGACGCGACGGCCGAAGCTGGCCTTCTTCCAATGGAATCACGCGGGCAATGCGCAATCGTCCCAGTTCCTCGTGATCCACATGCAGGACCATGTGGCCTGTCTTCGCGAATACTTCGACGTCGTCGTGATCAACGAGGACTGCGACTTTGCTGAGATCTGCGACAGGCACGAGCCAGACCTCGTCCTGTTCGAGAGTGGCTACCGGACCCATGGGTCACGCCGCATCGAGGTGCGCAACACCGATGCGAACCTGCACCTGCCACGGCTCGGGTTCCATAACGGCGACCCGTGGTGCGACCGCCGCGCCGGCTTCCTGTCCGACATGGATCATTGGCGCATCGAGACCTTCTTCACGATCAGCACGCGGATGGCTGATTATACGCCGGCCATCGCCGACCGGGTCTTCGTCTGGCCGAACTTCATCAACCCCCGGACCTTCCATGACTACGGCCTGCCGAAGACCGTGCCCGTGATGCTGACAGGGCAGGCGGGGCCGCTCTATCCCTGGCGGCAAGCCGTCTATCCCGAGCTGAGCGGCCACTACGCCTGCCTGGTGACGCCCACCTTCCGCTACGAGAGCCGCTCTGCCGGGCGCATGCTGTCGGGCGAAAGCTACGCCCGCGCCCTCAACGCCTCGTTTGTGGCGCCGGCGTGCGGAACAATGGGAAATGAGTTCGTCCGCAAGCACCTGGAGATCCCCGGCTCGCTCTGTTGCCTCCTGACGCAGAGAACGCCTGTGCTGGAGGCGGCGGGCTTCGTCGACATGGAGAACTGCGTCTTCGCCGAGGCCGCCGAGATCGTGGACCGCGTCGATCACCTGCTTGCCCATCCGGACCGGCTGGAGGCCATCACGAAGGCCGGTCACGATCTCGTCCATGGCCGCCATACGTTGCGCCACCGGCCGCAGATCCTGCAATGGTACCAACTGCAGGCGGGCCTGAGGCCTGGGGAACGGATCGTCCAGCCCCATCCGTTCGCCGACCTGACGGTCGCCGCAGAGACGCGCCGGGCCACCTGGTCGGGCGGTCCTGCGCTGGACCGCACCTTGCTTGAACGCGGACGCGCGCAGTTCGCCGCAGGGCAGGTCAGGACGGCCCGCCAGAGCTTCGAGGCATGCCTGGCCTTGGTCGGCTACCTCCCCGAAGCACGCCTGGAACTGGCGCGGTGCGACCTGGCGGACGGCGACCCCGCGGCGGCGCGACGCCGGCTGGCTGCCCTGATCGCGACGACCGTCTCCGATTACGGCGCGCAGGATCCGGATCCGGTCGAACTGGCCTGGTACCTTGTGGCCCTGATGGCCTCCGGCGAGGTCGGGCAGGCGCAGCTTTCGCTGGGCCGCTACCCCGGGATGTCCAATCCCTTGCTCGATCGTGTGCGGCATTCGCTCGCGCGTCTCGGGGGGCCCGCAGGCGAGGAGCTCGGGCTTGCCGGGGCAGGTCATCGGGGACGTCCGAGCGTCCATGAGGCGCCCTCGTTCTCACCCGAGGAGTGGACGTGCTGGCTGGCCCGCTTGCTGTCCCGGTGTGGGCAGGATGACCTCGCCCAGCGGTTGCAGGCCGAGGCTCCAGAGCGCCGGGCTTTGGGGGGTCGCCTCCCGCGCCGCCGATCGGGGTCCCGGCGCGCCCGTCTTTATCGTGCCCTGGACCGCGCCCTGCAGGCCTCCGGCGGCATGGGCCTCCGGCCAGGCGTGCCGCCCTTGCCCGAGTTCGACTATGGCCGGCTCCTGGCGCGGAACGTGGTCCGTGCAGCGGCGCCGAAATCCTTGCGCCCCTACCTCATCCGCCTGAGAGCCTGGTTCAAGGGGCCGGAGCGGGGCGAGCCCCAGTCCCTGCACGCCCGGTCGGCGCGGCCGACCCACCGGCCATGAGCCCGCTCCGCCTCGCCGTGATCTTCTCGCTGCTCGACAAGTACCTGGGCCAAGTGCTGGCTATCGGGACGACGGCCGTCATGGCCCGGGTCCTGACCCCGACCGAGACGGGCCTTTACCTGGTGGCCCAGGCCTTCATCCTCTTGGCCGAGAATGTCCGGGAGTTCGGGGTCAACACTTACCTGATCCAGGCCGCGTCCCTGAAGCGGGCCCACATCCGGACGTCGTTCACGATCACGATGCTGCTGTCGCTGGTCATGGGCGGCGCGATCTATCTTGGAGCCAGCGCCATCGCCGGCTTCTATGGTGATCCGGACCTGGTCAAGCTGCTGCAGGTGGCGGCGTTCGGCTTCGTCGTCGCGCCGTTCGGCAGTCCCATCGTCTCGCTGCTCAAGCGAGAGATGGACTTCCAGACGCTGGCGCGTGTCAATGTCAGCGCGGCTGTCGTCGCGTCGGTCCTGACCATCGGCCTGGGCCTGATGGGCTTTGGCGCGGTCAGCTACATCTGGGCCTATGTCGGCGCGAGCGTGGCGCTGGCGGCGCTCGCCTTCAGGGCGCGTCCGGACCCGGGCATCTTCCGGCCTTCCCTGATCGGCCTGGGGCAGCTCCTGTCCTTCGGGACGATCGCGACCGCCGTGACCCTCACCAACATGGCCTATGACCTCCTGCCCAAACTCGTCCTCGGCAAGGTCATCGGTTTCGACGGAGTCGGCCTCTTCACGCGGGCTCTGACGATCTGTCAATTGCCGGACCGCTTCGTCGTGTCCGGTCTCCAGCCGGTCGTTCTGCCTGCCATGGCCGAACGCGCCCGAAACGGCAGCGATCTGAAAAAGGCCTACCTGCGCGGCCATGCCGTCATGTCGGCGGTGCAGTGGCCCGCCTTGCTCATGCTGGCCATCTTGGCCGATCCGATCGTGCGGGTGCTCCTCGGCGCTCAATGGGGCGACGTCCCGCCGCTCGTGCGCCTGCTGGCGGTCGCCATGGTCGCGCTGGCTCCGGCCTTCATGACCTATCCGCTGCTCGTCTCGGCAGGGCGCATCCGCTACACCCTTTACGCCAGCCTCCTGAGCCTGCCGCCCTCGGCTGCGATCCTGATCCTTGCGGCCCCGCATGGTCTGACGGCCGTCGCGACAAGCGCCCTGGTCACGAGCCCGATGCAGATGCTGGTCTCGTTGTTCTTCATCCGGCGCGCCATCGGCCTGAACGGGCGGGACCTCGTCCGCGCCTCGGCCGCGAGCCTTGGCATCTCGGGGGCGACCTTGGCGATCCCGGTCGTGATCGTCCTGAACTCGCCCTCGGGGCTCGACCTCGACTGGTCCCGCACGGTGGCGGCCATCGCTGGCGGCGCCCTTGGCTGGGCGGTCGGACTCCGGCTTTCGAAGCATCCCCTCGGCGACGAGATCCTGAATCTCTGGCGACACGCCCTGGCCCGGAAGCCGCGTGGCGGGGCCGTGACGGTCGGTCGAGCAGGCTAGGCCGGGGACTTCGCCCACCGCCGGACATGCACCGGGCGATCGCCGCTCTCGGGCGCGGCGCGTCTGCGGCGTGGGGCGGATCCGGATCGGGGGAAGGGCTCGCGAGGCCTGCCCCCGATCCGGATCCGATGCAGGCGCAGGCCCGACGACGGGGCAAGCTCGCGGGGCCCGATCTGCAGAAGCTGTCGCTAGCTGCGCGCGTACACGTCCTGGTAGCGGATGATGTCGTCCTCACCGACATAGGTGCCGGTCTGGACCTCGATGAGCACCATGGGCACCCGTCCCGGATTCTCCATGCGGTGGACCGCACCAAGGGGAACATAGATGGACTCGTTCTCCGCGACGAGCTTGACCGTGTCGCCCACGGTCACCCGCGCTGTCCCTTCGACAACAATCCAGTGCTCGGAGCGGTGCAGGTGGGACTGGAGGCTCAGGGATCCCCCCGGGTTGACATGGATCCGCTTCACCTGAAAGCGCGGCCCGACGACAAGGCTCTCGAACCAGCCCCAGGGGCGGTGGTCCTTCGGGAACTGGGTCGCCTGCGGGACGCCCTTGGCTCTGAGGACCTCGACGGCGGACTTGACCTCCTGTGCCCTACCCATGTCGGCCACGAGCACCGCGTCGTTCATGGCCACCGCCATGATGTTCTGAAGACCGATGCCTACGACCTCGAGCCGCGGTGAGTCGGAGCGAAGCAGCGTGTCGTGGCAGTCGATGGCCGTCGCGCCACCGGAAAGCACGACGCCATTCTCATCCGCCGGGCTGTTCCGCCAGATCGCATCCCACCCGCCCAGATCCGACCATGCCGAGTCGTAAAGGACGACCGAGAGATTGTCCGCCTTCTCCATGACGGCGTAATCGATCGAGATGTCCCGCGCCCGCGCCCAGGCGGCCGGATCGAGTCGCAGGAAGCCCAGGTCGGGCCGGGCGTCGCGCACAGATGCCTCGACGGGCCCGCACAGGTCCGGTGCATGGGCGAGGAAGGCGCTCCGGATGTCCTTTGCCGCGAAGAGAAAGATCCCGGCGTTCCAGAGGTAGTTGCCTTCGGCCAGCATCAAGGCGGCCTGCTCGGCCCGGGGCTTCTCCACGAAGCGTCGGAGCGGCATGGGGCGGCCGGAGCCGTTCGGCATGGCCGGCACCTCGAGGTACCCGTAGGCCGTCTCGGGGTGGGTCGGGCGCACCCCGAAGGTGACGAGCCGCCCTTCCGCCACGGCCTCGAGCCCCAGGGCGACGGTGTCGTGGAACGCCTTCGTGTCGGGGATCGCGTGGTCCGAGGGCGCCACGAGCATGATGGCGTCGGGATCCTGCGCCAGAAGGTGCAAGGCCGCAGCCAGGATCGCCGGTGCGGTGTTCCGCCCCTCCGGCTCGATGAGGATTGCCGCGGGGTCGATCCCCGCATCATGGAGCTGCTCGGCCACGATGAAGCGGAAGTCGGAGTTGGTGACCGCCACGGGGGGCCGGAACTCGAGGGCGCTCCCCGGATCGACGGCTCGAGTGGTCAGCCGTCGCGCTGCCGCCTGGAACGGGGTCTCCTCTCCGAGCAGCGAAACGAACTGCTTGGGATAGCTCTTGCGGGATAGCGGCCACAGGCGGGTGCCAGATCCCCCGGCGAGCAGGACGGGCGTGACTCGTGTCATCGCATGCGATCCTCATGAATGGAGTTGCAGGTGGTTTCGTCGGCTTGGGCCCGCCTTGGCCGGCCCCGCCTTTGGCCATCGGTGCGACATGTCCGGGGCTCGTCCAGGTGCCGCAGCCGTCCGCAGGCGCGCTGCCGGACCCTGCCGGATCCTTCCACGGCCCCGCACGCACCCAGCAAGGGGTGGTTGGTTGAGGGGGAAGGCGGAGTGGGATCGAACATCGACGTCGCAGCTCCGGGGGGTGTCACGATCAATTCCCCGGATCCCGACCCGATCAACCCTCCATCAGGCTGACCGCTCGGGGCAGCCTCCGACTTTCGGAGCGGTCGGCTCATCTTTCTGACGAGCGGAAGGCGGTGCCCTCGACGATCGACGGAGGCGACCCCCGGAAGGAGTGGCTGACGCTGCGGCCTCGGCAACGCAGGATGGACCCAGGATAACGGGAGCCGGAGCGGACGGGGGGTGGTGTTGACTCGAAAGGCCCTCATCACGGGGATCACCGGACAGGACGGGTCCTATTTGGCCGAGTTCCTGCTTGAGAAAGGCTATGAGGTGCATGGCCTCAAGCG
>NZ_JAFMST010000008.1:258984-306449 GCF_017916275.1 Rubellimicrobium arenae | reverse complement strand
CCGCGACGCCCAGGCCTTCGAACGCCGCGGCATCGAGGTCCTCATCGCCCGCTGACCCCAGGGGGATGAGGGGGGCCTGTCGGGAAGCGAGGGCCGACAGGCCTGCGGCGTGGTCGGTCAGGACATGATCAGGCCGCCGTCGACGTTGATGGTCTGGCCGGTGATGTAGGCGGCATCCTCGCTCGCCAGGAAGGCGACGAGCGCGCCGACCTCGGCCGGCGTTCCGGCGCGCTTCATCGGGATGCCGGCAACCCATTCGGCCATCAGCTCGCCCGGGCCGTACTCGCCCAGCATCTGGCCCCAGACACGGTCGTTGTAGTCCCACATGTCGGTGTGGATGATGCCCGGGCAGATCGCGTTCACGGTGATCCCCTCGGGCGCGACCTCCTTGGCCAGGCTCTGCGTCAGGCCCACGACGCCGAACTTGGAGGCGGCGTAATGCGGCGTGTAGATGAACCCGTCGCGCGCCTGACCTGACGCCGTGTTGATGAGGCGGCCCCGGGTGCCGGACGCGCGGAAACGACGGATCGCCTCCTGGCAGCACAGGAAGACGCCCTTGGTGTTGACGTCAAGGTTGAGGTCCCACTCCCGCTCGGTCAGGTCCTCGACCTTGGCGATGGTGATGACGCCGGCGTTCTGGACCGACACGCCGATCGGCCCGAGCTCCCGCTCGGCCTGGTCATAGGCGGCCGCGACGTCGGCCGGCTTGGTGACGTCGCACAGGATCGGCAGCACGGGGCCGCCATGCTCCTGCGCCAGGCGTTCCGCGGCCTCGTGGACCTGCGGCTCGACCGAGGCGATGGCGACCTTCGCGCCCTCGCGCGCGAACCGTTCGGCGATGCCGTAGCCGATCCCCTTGTTGCCGCCCGTCACGAGAACGGCAGTTCCTTCAAAGCGTCGCATGTTCCTGTCCTTGCACTTGCATCTGCACCAGCCGGCTGGCCGTGAACTTGTCGGTGATGAGGACATCGACGGCGCCCGTCCGCAGCGCCCCCGCGATGGCCTCGGTCTTGTTGCGCCCCCCCGCGAGGGCCACGTGACGGCCGACGCCCCTCATCTCGTCGAGCGTCATGCCGATGACGCGGTCGTCCAGACGCGTCCGGACCGGCTGCCCCTTCTGGTCGTAGAAGCGCAGGCTCATGTTGCCCACCGCCCCCGCGCCCGCGAGCTGATCGATCTCGGCCTCGGAGAACGCGTTGCCGCTTCGGGCCAGCATCTCGGAGGGGCTCAGCGGGCCGATGCCGACGAAGGACAGGGTGACCTTCCCGAAAAGGCTCATGGTTTCCTGGACGAAGGAATCCGCCATCAGGAGCTCCCGCGCCTCGCGCGAGGGTGCGACGCCCGGGACGGAGAACAGCCTGGGCTGGGCTCCGGTGAGCTGCGCCAGGCGCATCGTCACATGGGTGGCATGGTCCTGCACGTTGGGCGCCCCGAGGCCCCCGAGGGTCTGGACGACGTAAGCCGCGCGCCCCACGCGCATGGGATGGACGTTCTCGACCATGCGCAGGATGGTCTGGCTCCAGCTCGAGACGCCGATGATCTCGCCGTCCTGAAGCGTGACCTCCAGGAAATGGGCGGCGGCCTCGCCGATCCGCGCCATGATCGCGGCCTCGCGGTCCTCGGTGCAGTCGACGACGATGACCTCGCTCAGGCCAAAGCTCGACCGGATGCAGTCCTCCAGATCGCCGAAGGTGCCGGGCGGCGGGATGATGGTGGTGCGGACGATGCCCTCGTGGACGGCGCGCTTCAGCATCCGCGAGACGGTCGCCTGGGACAGCCGAAGGTGCTGGGCGATCTCGGCCTGGCGAAGGCCCTCCTTGTGGTACATCTGCGCGATGCGTGAGACGAGCCTGAGCTCGTGAGCGCGCGACATCGAGACTCCTCCCTCCCGCTCGGTCCCGTCCGGAAGCATGGTCGTCCAGCCCGGCGGATGCCCATTCCTGACTGCCTATGCGGCCCCGGAATTTTATTCACGAAGCAGTCCTAGTAACTTCATCCATGCTTGACAACCGTTCGAAACGGCGGCACTGAAATAAACACACAGGGTTGCATAAAAATGCAGGCTCCGTGCGCAGCTTCTCGGGAGGAGGGGAAATCCATGGAAGACGTAGCATCCGCTCGACGCGGTGCGGCCGGTATCCCGCGCCTTTTCTCCCTGAAGGGCGCCACGGGGCCGCTGATCGGCCTGATCCTGCTCTGCCTGTTCCTGAGCTTCACGTCCGACCGGTTCCTGTCGACGCGCAACTTCCTCAACATCCTCGACCAGGTCACCGTGCTGGGCATCATGGCCGTCGGCATGACCTTCGTCATCCTGATCGGCGGCATCGACCTGGCCGTGGGCTCGGTGCTGGCCCTGGCCATGATGGTCATGGGCTACCTCGCCAACGAGCTTGGCCTGCCGATGGCCGCGGCCATCCTGGTGGCCCTTGTGGCGTCGGCGGGAACGGGCGTGGTGTCCGGCTTCCTGATCACCACGTTCAGGGTCCCCGCCTTCATCGCGACCCTGGCCATGATGTCGGTGGCGCGCGGCCTGGCGAACATGATCACCGACGGCCAGCAGATCGTGGGCTTTCCCGACTGGTTCAACGACCTCGCCAGCATCCGGCACGGCGGGTTCCTGACCGTCACGGTGGCCCTGGCCATTCTGGTGTTCCTGGCCGCCTACCTGTTCCTGCGCTACCGCTCGGCCGGCCGCATGCTGTACGCCGTGGGCGGCAGCAACGAGGTGGCCCGCCTCGCGGGCATCGACGTCCGCCTCGTCACCATCGCCGTCTACGCCGCCAGCGCCGTCTGCGCGGGCCTGGCCGGGATCGTGCTCGCCTCGCGCCTCGACTCGGTGCAGCCCAGCTCGGGCCTCGGCTATGAGCTCGACACCATCGCGGCGGTCGTCATCGGCGGCACCAGCCTGACGGGCGGCAGCGGCGGCATCCCCGGCACGCTGATCGGCGTGCTCATCATCGGCGTGCTGCGCAACGGGCTCAACCTGCTCAACGTGTCGCCCTTCGTGCAGCAGATCGTCATCGGCATCGTCATCGCCATCGCTGTCGCGGCGGAAACCTACCGCAACAGGAAGTGAACCGGTCGCCCCGCGGCCGAGGCAAGCCGGCACCACGCCGGCAAGAAATCCGGGATGACCCGGTCCCAACGGAGGAGTAAGGGATGTTCAAGACCAAGCTTATGTCGGCCGTCGCCGCACTTGCGCTGACCGCCGGTGCCGCCGGCGCCCAGGAGGTGGACCGCATCGGTCTCGCCGTGGCCAACCTGCAGGCGAACTTCTTCAACCAGATCAAGCAGTCGGTCGAAGCCTACGCCGGCGAGAAGGGGATCGAGGTCATCACCGTCGACGCCCGCGGCGACGGCCCGACCCAGGTCAACCAGATCCAGGATCTCCTGACCCAGGACATCGACGCCCTGATCTACATCCCGGCCGGCGCCGCGGCGGCCACCGTGCCGGTGGAGATGGCCAACGAGGCCGGCGTCCCGGTGATCACCGTCGACCGCAACCCCGAAGGCGCGCCCGGCAAGACCTTCATCGCCACCGACAGCGTCACCTCGGCCTACGAGGTGTGCAAGCATCTGATCGGCCTGGCGGGCGGCGAAGGCCAGATGATCATCGTCCACGGCCAGAAAGGCACCACGCCCGAGGTGGACCGCTCCGAGGGCTGCTCCAAGGCGCTGGCCGAGAATCCCGGCGTCAGCGTCGTGGCCGAGCAGTGGAGCAACATGTGGTCGCAGGATGAAGGCTTCCAGATCACCCAGAACCTCCTGCAGGCCAACCCGGACGTCACGATGATCTTCGCCCAGGCCGACGCCCTCGCGCTCGGCGCGGCCCAGGCGGTCCAAGTGGCGGACCTCCCGCAGGAGATCCACGTGGCCGGCTTCGACGGCGACACCGCCGCGCTTGAAGCCCTGCGGGATGGCGTCTTCGACGTGACTGCGACGCAGCAGACCCAGCTGATGGGCCGTCTGGCCGTGGACAGCGCGATCTCGATCGTGGGCGGCCAGGAGGTCCCGGCCGAACAGCTGCAGGCCGCCACGCTGACGACGAAGGACAACGTCGAGCCCTTCATCGAGAACCATCCCTAAGCCAGGAGCGCGCCCGAGATGACCTCGACCAACCCGGTGATCCTGTCGCTTCGCGGCATCGGCAAGACCTACGGAACCATCACAGTCCTGCAAGGCGTCGATCTGGACATCCGGGCGGGCGAGGTCATCGCACTCCTTGGGGAGAATGGCGCCGGCAAATCCACGCTGTCCGGCATCATCGCCGGCTCGCGGGAGCCTTCGACCGGCGCCATGACCCTCGACGGGCAACCCTATGCGCCCGCCAGCCCGCGTCAGGCCATCGACACGGGCGTGGCGCTCATCCACCAGGAGCTGAAGCTCCTGCCGCACCTGACCATTGCGGAGAACGTCTTCGTCGGCCGCTGGCCCATGAAGGGTGGCAAGATCGACCGGGCTGCCATGGTGCGCCGGGCCGAGGAGCAGCTCCAGCGCCTGGGCCTGATGATTCCCGCCACCCGGCAGGTCGAGGGCCTCTCGACCGCCCAGCAGCAGCTCGTGGAGATCGCCAAGGCGCTGGCCCTCAAGGCCCGCGTGCTGATCCTCGACGAGCCCACGGCCTCGCTGGGCGGGGCCGAGACCGACCTCCTGTTCGCCCAGATCGACAAGCTGCGGTCCGAAGGCGTCGGCATCATCTACATCTCGCACCGACTCGAGGAGATCCGGCGCATCGCCAACCGGATCGTGGTCCTGCGCGACGGCCAGAAGGTGGCCGAGTTCGACCGTGGCGACGTGCCCGTGCGGCAGGTCGTCGAGGCCATGGTGGGCCGCAGCCTCGAGCGGATGTTCCCGACGATCCCCGCTCCGAAGGGCGGCGTCATGCTGTCGGTGCGCAACCTGACCGGAGCGAACGGCGCCTTCCGGAACGTGAGCTTCGACGTCCGCGAAGGGGAGATCCTCGGCATCGCCGGCCTGATGGGCGCGGGGCGCACCGAACTCGTCCGCGCGATCACCGGCGCCGATCCGATCGCCTCCGGCGAGGTCCGCCTCGGGGGGCAGCCGCTCGCGCTCCGCTCGCCGGCCGACGCCATCAGCCGGGGGATCGTGATGGTCCCCGAAGACCGCAAGCTCCAAGGCCTGATCGTCGAGCACAGCATCGGCGAGAACCTGGGCTACGCCAACACCGACCGGGTGGCGGCGAAGGGCTGGATCACCGGCCGCGGCCTCGCTTCCTTCGCCGACGCCTCGATCCGCCGCTTTGGCGTCAAGGGGCGCGCCGAGCAGCCGGCTTCGGCGCTTTCGGGGGGCAACCAGCAGAAGGTCGTCATCGCCAAGTGGCTGGCCCGGAACCCACGGGTCGTGGTGCTCGACGAGCCGACGCGCGGCATCGACGTGGGGGCCCGCTCCTCGATCTACGACATCATCGTCGAGCTTGCCGCCTCGGGGGTCGCCGTGATCGTCGTGAGCTCGGACCTCGAGGAGGTGCTGGGCGTCTCGAACCGCATCCTCGTGCTGTCCCACGGCAACCAGGCGGGCATCCTCGATCGCTCCGAGGCCACCGACGTCCGGGTCATGGAACTCGCGACAAGCTGATCCCCCCAACACAGGACCTTTCGTGATGATCGACCTCGACACCCCGAGGATGTTCGACCTGTCTGGCCGCGTGGCCATCGTCACCGGCGCGGGCAGCGGCATCGGCCAATGCATCGCCCTGGGCTTTGCGCAGATGGGCGCGGACGTGGCCTGCCTGGACCGGCGCACCGACGGCGGCGTCCAGGCCACCCTGGACATGATCGCCGCGACGGGCCGCCGCGCCATCGGCCTCGCCGCCGACGTGACCGACCCCGAGGCGATGAACCGCGCCGTCGCCGAGACCGAGTCCCAGCTGGGCCCGCTGTCAATCGCGCTGAACGCCGCCGGCATCGCCAACGCCAATCCGGCCGAGGAGATGGGCGTCGACCAGTACCAGACGCTCATGGACATCAACCTGAAGGGCGTCTTCCTGTCCTGCCAGGCGGAGGCGCGGGCCATGATCCGCAACGGCGGCGGATCGATCATCAACATCGCCTCGATGTCGGGCGTGATCGTGAACCGCGGCCTGATGCAGGCCCATTACAACGCCTCGAAGGCGGGCGTGATCCACATGTCCAAGAGCCTGGCCATGGAGTGGGTGGACCGCAACATCCGCGTGAACTCGATCAGCCCCGGCTACACGGCCACGCCGATGAACACGCGCCCCGAGATGGTCCACCAGACCCGCGAGTTCGAAAGCCAGACCCCGATGCAGCGCATGGCCAGCGTGCAGGAGATGGTCGGCCCGGCGGTGTTCCTGGCAAGCCAGGCCTCCTCCTACTGCACGGGCGTAGACCTGCTCGTGGATGGCGGCTTCTGCTGCTGGTGACGCTTTGGAAGGGGGCATCGGCCTCCTTCCAAGACCTGGTCCTGCATGGGGCCGCCGGCGCCGAGGCGTCGGCGGCCCTTCGCACGAAGAGCCGTCCCGATCGTGACCACGCCGGACGGCCGCGGTCCCGACGTCCATGCGCTCCGAACGGAAGGCCGGACAGCCGATGGGCCAGCCCCGTCACAGGATGAGCCGGAGCGCCGGTCCCGAACGCCCTGCGCCGCGGCCGCCCGGATTGGGATGGCGCCCTGCGGCGGCTTGCGATACCGGCTGGCCACCGTGACGGTGGCGAACGGGAGATCCCGATGAACAGCAGCGAAGACAGCCCCAAGGGCCTCATCCTGGCGACGACGGTCTACATCGTCTGGGGCGTCCTGCCGATCTACATGAAGGCCCTGGCGCATATTCCCCCGTCCGAGGTCATCGCGCACCGGGTCATCTGGTCGATCCCCATCGCCGGGCTGGTGCTGTGGGCCACGGGCCGCACGGCGGATCTCAGGCGCGCGATGCAGTCGCCCCGGATGCTCGGCATGGCCGCGGTGACGGCCACGCTCATCTCGGTCAACTGGGGGATCTATGTCTGGGCCATCGGAGCCGGTCATGCGCTCGATGCGGCGCTGGGCTACTACATCAACCCGCTGTTCAGCATCTTTCTCGGGGCCATGCTCCTGCGCGAACGACTGAGCCCGGCGCAATGGGTGGCCATCGGGCTGGCCGCGGCAGCGGTGGCGGTGCTGACCTGGGAAACGGGGCGCCTGCCAGTCGTGGCCCTGGGCCTCACGCTGACCTGGGGCGCCTACGCCTTTCTGAAGAAATGGCTGCCGATCGGACCGAACCAGGGCTTCTTCCTCGAGGTGCTCCTCCTTCTCGCGCCGGCGCTGCTCTACCTGGGCTATCTCGGCGCGACGGGGCGCAGCCATTTCCTGACCGGCGATGCCGGCAGCACATGGCTCCTGCTCGGCTGCGGGGTGGTCACGGCGGTTCCGTTGATCCTTTACGCGAACGGGGCCAAGCTGCTCCGCCTGTCCACCATCGGCATCCTGCAGTACATCGCGCCGACGATGATCGCCATGACCGCCGTCCTTCTGTTTGGCGAGGAGTTCGGACGCGCGCGCATGATCGCCTTCCCCATGATCTGGGCCAGCCTGATCATCTACACCGTCTCCCTGCTGCGGCAGTCGCGGCGGGAGCGGAACGGCGCGGCCGGGCCTGCGGCCCTGGACGCCCGCTGATCCATGCGGGATCGTGCGCCGTCCGGCTTGGGCCTTGCCCGTGCCGCGGGGGCGCCCCGGACGAGGTGTCGCCCCTGACCCTCCCTGTCCCGCCCCTTCCGCAAGGAGCGCCTGCATGATCATCCGAAACAAGCCGCGCATGCTCGACATCATCTTCGCGATGCGAGGGTCGGTGTTGCCGCACATCGCCCGGCCGCTGATCTCGCTGATCGTCATCGCGGCCGCCCTGGTCTGGGTGGAGGACGCCTATGGTGGCCTGCCGCAGGTGGACGCCACGCCCTTCACCGTGTTCGGCATCGCGCTGTCGCTGTTCCTTGGGTTCCGCAACAACGCCGCCTATGACCGGTGGTGGGAGGCGCGGCGGCTCTGGGGCGGACTTCTGGCCGACATGCGCGCCTTTGCGCGGGAGGTCCGGATCTTCGTGGCGGACGACGGCCTGCGCCTCAGGATGCTCGAACTGGCGCTGACCTTCATCCATCTCCACCGTGCCAGCTTGCGGCGCCGGGCTGGCCAGCTGGCGGCCGACGGTGACATCGCCCTCTTCCTGGACGCACCGCATCCGCCCGATGCCGCGCTCGACCGCCTGGGCGAGCTCATGGCCGAGGCGCTGGGGCGGGGGACGATCGACGGCTTCGGGGCGCGGACGCTCAGCGCCCGGCTGGGGAGCTTCGCGCTCCAGCAGGCCGGCTGCGAACGGATCGCGGGAACGCCGCTGCCTTATGTCTATTCGCTGCTGATCTACCGGACGACCTACCTGTACTGCGTGCTGCTTCCGCTTGCGCTGATCGGCCCTGCAGGATGGCTGACGCCGCTCTTCGTGGGCATCGCGGCGTATGTGTTCCTCGGCCTCGCGGAGGTTTCCGAGGAGTTGAGCCAGCCCTTCGGCGACAACGTCAACGCGCTGCCGCTGGATGCGATCTGCCGCGCGGCCGAGATCAGCCTGGCGCCGCACATGGGCCGCGAGGCGCCATCCCCGATCCTCCCGCAGGGCTATCACCTCGCCTGACCGTCGGGGTAGCCGGCGCAGGAAGCCGTTGCCAGCCCGCGACGCGCAGGCGAATGTCGGACGAAGCCTGGCCACTTGCGGGACGGAACATCAGGGCATGACGGGAGACACGGTTCTACGCTTTGGCATGGTTGTGGGACTCAGGCCGGACTGCCTGGCCGACTACCGCCGCCTTCATGACGGCCCGGGCATCCGCGACCTGCTGGCCGCCTGCAACATCCGGAACTTCAACATCTTCGTCCAGGTCATGCCGGACGGGCAACTCTACGAGTTCGCCTACTACGAATATGCTGGAACGGACCACGAGGGCGACACGGCTCGCCTGGCGGCCGACCCCCGCAACGTCGAATGGCATGCCTTGTGCGATCCCATGCAGATCCCGCTGCCCGGCCATGACAGCTGGACAGTGATGGAACGGATCTTCTTCGCCCCCTGACCGTCCCGTGCCGGTTCGGCGGGGCCGCACCTCACTGGGCCGGAGTGCTGCGCGGCTTGCGCGGCCGGGCGGCGGGGCGGATCGGGGCCTCGCCACCGGTCTCGGGCGTGGTGCGGCGGGCCCGCCTCTTGGTCTCGGGCGCGGGCGCTTCGGACGGCGCGGGCGCTGCGGCTTCCTCGGCGGGCCCAGCCGACTTGGCCGAGCGGCTCCGGGTCTTGCGGGCGGGTGCGGGCGTGGCCTCAGGAGAGACCGCCTCGGGCATGGCGTCGGGCGCCTGGCCCGTGTCCGCGCCGTCGCCACCGTGTTCCAGGGCTTGCCGCCAATGCTCCTCGTGCCGGCCGTGCGGGCGGCCTTCCTTCTCCCAAAGCTCGTAGGCGCGCCTGCGAATGTCTTCGTCGCTCTTGCTCGTCATCCTGTTGCTCCTCCAGGCCGGGTCATGCTGCGGAATACGTTAGGATTCCTGTGGATCAGGCAAGAGTCCCGCCCCATCTTCTTTCCCTTGGCCGGTCGATCACGCCGGATATCCCGGCCTTTGCCGGTTTTCACGGCGTGCCCACCGGGGGCTCGGAGGGGTGCGGACCGCCTGGCAACGCGTCCGGGCGCCGCCCCGTCCGACGCCGGAGAGCCAGCTGCCGCCCGTCGGCCCGGAACCCGCCCGGGCCGACGCCGTTGCCCCGTTTGCATCGCCTGGATCCACAGCCACCCGAATGAGATCAGAATGACCGAGACCCTGTCGAGCGACATCCCCAAGCCGCTCGAGGACGCCATCACGCGCATCCTCCAGAAAGCCTGTGACGCCGATCTTGCCTTGGCCACCGCCGAAAGCTGCACGGGCGGGCTTCTGGCCTCGCTGCTCACGGATGTGGAGGGCTGCTCGCACGCCTTCGAACGGGGCTTCGTGGTCTACACCGAGGACGCCAAGACCCAGATGCTGGGCGTGTCGCCCGAGATGCTGGAGGAACACACGGCGGTCTCCGAGCCGGTGGCCCGCGCCATGGCCGAAGGTGCGCTGGAGCACTCCCCCGCCGACATCGCCGTGGCGATCACCGGCTATGCCGGGCCGGCGGGCGAAGAGGCCGAGGAAGGCCTCGTGCATTTTGCCTGCGCCCGGCGCGGACGGGATACCATCCACCGCGAGGCGCATTATGGTGCGATCGGTCGAGGGGGCGTTCGGCTGAAATGCCTGATGACCGCGACGGAGATGATCGAGGAGATGCTGGCGTGAACGACTGGACGGGACCCGACCACTTCTACGCCCTGCACCGCCATGGTTTCGTGCGGGTCGCGTCCAGCACGCCGCATGTGCGCCCCGCCGACGTGGGCTTCAACCGCGACGCCATCCTTGCCGAGGCGCGGCGCGCCCACGAGGCGGGCGTCGATCTGGTCGTCTACCCGGAGCTTTGCGTCTCCTCTTATGCCATCGACGACCTGCACATGCAGACGGCGCTGCTGGACGCGGTCGAGGAGGCCATCGCCGCCGTCGTGGAGGCCAGCCGCGACCTGTCGCCCGTCCTGCTGATCGGCGCGCCGCTGCGGCACGAGGGGCGGCTTTACAACTGCGCGGTCGTGGTGGCGCGGGGCGCGATTCTGGGCGTAGTCCCCAAGTCCTTCCTGCCCAACTACCGCGAATACTACGAGAAGCGCTGGTTCGCGCATGGCCGCAACATCCGTGGCCAGACCATCCGGCTGGCGGGACGCGACGCGCCCTTCGGGTCGGACCTCCTTTTCGAGGCCGCGGACCTGCCCGGCTTCGTCTTCCATGTGGAGATCTGCGAGGACTACTGGGCGACGATCCCGCCGTCGTCGGAGGCGGCGCTCGCGGGGGCGGTGATCCTGACCAACCTGTCGGCGTCGAACATCGTCATCGGCAAGGCCGACGACCGGCACATGCTCTGCCGCGCGCAATCGGCCCGGGCCTTCGCCGCCTACGCCTATTCGGCCGCCGGACCGGGGGAGAGCACGACCGACCTCGCCTGGGACGGGCAGGGGGCGATCTACGAACTGGGCGACCTGATGGCGGAGTCGGAGCGGTTCTCGCTGGAGCCCGGGCTCTGCATCGCGGACATCGACACGCAGCGGATCCTGAACGAACGCCTGCGGACCGGCACCTTCGCCGACGCCGCCGAGCATGCGCGCCGCAGCGGGGCGGTGTTCCGGCGGGTGACCTTCGACCACCAGCCGCATGTCCAGGACAAGGGCCTGATCCGCAAGATCCGGCGCTTTCCCTATGTGCCGAACCGGGCGAGCCACCTCGACCAGGACTGCTACGAGGCGTTCAACATCCAGGTCGAAGGGCTGCGCCGCCGCTTTGAGGCGACCTCGGGCACCACCATGGTCATCGGCGTGTCGGGCGGGCTCGATTCCACCCACGCGCTGATCGTGGCGGCCAAGGTCTGCGACCGGCTGAACATCCCGCGCTCCACCATCCTGGGCTTCACGATGCCGGGCTTCGCCACCGGCGAGACGACCAAGTCCAACGCCTGGAAGCTGATGCGCGCCCTCGGCATCACCGCGGCCGAGATCGACATCCGGCCCGCCGCGCGGCAGATGCTGGCCGACATGGGCCACCCCTTTGCCGAGGGGAAGCCCCAGTACGACATCACCTTCGAGAACGTGCAGGCGGGGCTGCGGACCGACTACCTGTTCCGGCTCGCCAACCAGCGGAATGGCTTCGTCATCGGCACCGGCGACCTGTCCGAGCTGGCGCTGGGCTGGTGCACTTATGGCGTCGGCGACCAGATGAGCCATTACGCCGTCAACGCGGGCGTCCCCAAGACGCTGATCCAGTACCTGATCCGCTGGGCCGTGCGGTCGAACCAGTTCGACCCCGAGACCGACGCCGTGCTGGAGGCGATCCTGGGCACGACCATCTCGCCCGAGCTGATCCCGGCGGATGACGAGGCCGGGATGCAGAGCACCGAGGACAAGATCGGCCCCTATGAGCTGCACGACTTTTTCCTGTTCCACATCATGCGCTACGGCCTGCCGCCCTCCAAGGTGGCGTTCCTGGCCTGGCATGCGTGGCGCGACGTGAACGCGGGACTGTGGCCGCACGAGTTCCCGGACAGCCTCAAGAAGCAGTACGACCTCGCCACCATCCGCAAATGGATGGAAGCGTTCCTGTGGCGCTTCTTCACCACCAGCCAGTTCAAGCGCTCGGCGCTGCCCAACGGGCCCAAGGTCTCGGCGGGCGGGTCGCTGTCGCCCCGGGGCGACTGGCGCGCGCCCTCCGATTCGGTCGCGACCGTCTGGCTGGAGGAGCTGCGCCGGTCGGTTCCCGAAGCGTGACAGCCGTTCCCGAAGCGTGAGAGGTGGCCATGGACGACACCCCCGACGACAGCAAGCTGACCCGCACCAAGCGCCTCTGGGCCGAGGCGGGCAAGTTCCTCACCGGACGCCAGAGCCGCCCGGAGGAGGACCGCCTGCCCCCCGGACAGCACCTCGTCCGCGACTGGCCGGTGCTCGACCTGGGCGTCCACCCGGACCTGCCGCTGTCCACCTGGCGGCTCGACGTGGTGGGGCTGGTCGAAAAGCCGCTGTCCCTGAACTGGGAGCAGTTCCAGGCGCTGCCGCAGACCGAGCTTCGGACCGACATCCACTGCGTCACCACCTGGTCGCGCTACGACAACGACTGGAAGGGCGTCCGCGTGCAGGACCTCCTCGAGGTGGCGCGCCCGGTCGATCAGGCGACCCATGTCCTCCTCCATTCCTATGACGGCTATACGACCAACCTGCCGCTGATGGACTTTGCCGCGCCCGACGCGATGCTGGCCACGCACTGGCAGGGGCAGCCGCTGACGCAGGCGCATGGCGGGCCGATGCGGGCGATGGTCCCGCATCTTTATTTCTGGAAGAGCGCCAAGTGGCTGGGCCGGATCGAGCTGATCGGGGCCGACCGCGCCGGCTTCTGGGAGCGGAACGGCTACCACATGTACGGCGACCCCTGGCGCGAGCAGCGCTACAGCGAGGACTGAACGCTTGCCGGACCTCTGCGGAGCTCGATGGCCTCTAGGGGTCGTTTCGGCTGAAGACTGTGGGGATCGCGGCTTTCGTTCGGCATCGCGCCCGTGGCCCCATGATGACCCTGTGGATCCGCTCGCAGGGCTGAACCGGGCGCATCGCCCTGCAACATCTGACAAAATCTTGCGATCTGGTTGAGGCAGACGAGGGCGCATCCCGGACGGGTGACGGCCCCGCGAAAGTCGGTGCGGCGCTCGTGAGCCGCACTCTGAGGCGGCGCATTCGGTTGAGCCAAGGCGAAGGTTCGTTCCACCATCCGGCGGTGCCGACCGAGCGTTTGGCTGCTGTCCACGCCTATCTTGGGATTCGAGGCCGGATGGATCGGGCGCGGCATTCGGCCCGGCAGCGACGGTGGTCGTGAGCCTTGTCGGCGTGGAGCCTCTCGGGTCGTTTGCGAGGCCGGCCGCGGCCCTGCCACAGACCCGACCCACGCGGTGCCAAAGCATATCCAGGACTGCTGGCGGTCTCAGGCTCAGGTGGCCACAAAACCATATGGACGCCTGCGTCGACCTGTCTGCGGCCGGTGATCTGCTGCCTCAGCACCAAAGACTCGGCTAAGGGGCGGTTCTCGTGGGCGCGGTGCTTCATGCCGGAACCTCACACGAACTGGGCTTCAAAGCCTGACCCTCAGGGGGAGGTCAAAGCGGCGGCACGCCCCGGCCGGAGCTTCGTCCGTCCCTAAAGCGGCGTTCTGGGCGCCCGGAGCGTATCGCCGGGTTCGATGGTCGGAGTGAGCTCCATGCGTTCACCGCCCGGCAGCGAAGGATCGGCATGGCGTGCGGCAACGATGGCGGCGGCGCGGCGGCCAATTTCGCGGCGGCAGGCGTCCATGGTGGCCAGCCGACGGGGCAGCCCGTCCAGCAGTTCGATCCGGTTGAAGCCAGCCAATCCAACCACCTCGGGAATGGCCACCCCCTGTTCTAGAAGCCAGAGGAGCCCGCCCGCTCCGATCATGTCGTTGGAGTAATACAGGAAATCGAGGTCCGGGCTCCGCCCGAGGATGGCCTGCGTCAACTCGCGGCCCTTGAGGAGCGCCGAGCCACCTTCGTAGAACTCCTGATCCTCGATGGTGATCCCCGCTTCGGCAAGGCAGGCCCGGAAACCTTCCATGCGCTTCCGCGCCCGGTAGTCCAGCGGCATCTTGGTCCCGAGCACGCCGATGCGGCGGTAGCCCGCCTCAAGGATGGCTTGTGCCATCTCGCGTCCGGCGCGGGCGTGCGAGATGCCGACCACCGCATCGATCGCCTCGCCGTCGACGTCCATGATCTCGACCACCGGGATGCCGGCGCGCTCCAGCATGGCGCGCGACGCCGACGAGTGCTCCAGCCCCGCGACGATCACGCCCGAGGGCCGCCAGGAGAGCATCTCGAAGAGCACCTTTTCTTCCCGTTCGGGCAGGTAGTCCGTGACGCCCACCACGGGCTGAAGCCCGGTGTCGCCCAGTTCCTCCGAAATGCCGCCCAGCACCTCGGGAAAGACCATGTTGGCCAGGCTGGGAATCACCACGGCCACGAGGTTGACCCGGTTCGAGGCAAGCGCCCCGGCGATGCGGTTGGGGACATAGCCGAGCCGGCTTGCCGCCTCGCGGACGCGCGCGCGGGTGGCATCACTGACGTCACCCATGCCGCGAAGGACCCGGCTCACGGTCATCTCGGACACGCCCGAAGCTTCGGAGACGTCGCGCAGGGTGAGGGGGCGTTTGGGGGTCTTGGACACGCAAGGGGCTCCGTGCAGGCTCTTGCGGCCTTTATGACGCGCCCACCTGTGATCTCCAAGCCCGCCCTCCGCCGTTGACCTATGGCTTCGGGGCAGGCAAGAGGAGGGCGGGGCCCCGTAGCTCAGGGGATAGAGCGGCCGCCTCCTAAGCGGCAGGTCGATGGTTCGAATCCATCCGGGGTCACCACTGGCGTTGCGATCCGGCCTGACATTGGTCTGCGGGGGGCATCTGGGCCAGACCGATGCTCGGTCACTGAATGGCGTCGTCGTGTAGCCCGGCCCGGCGGGCTGCTGTCGGAGCAATGCCGCCCGGAGGTCCCGGGCCACTGTGGGAGCGGGAAGGCGGCCGAGGGGATGCAGGAACCAAGGTGCTCTGCTGATCCTTCGGCCAAGCTCTCCCGCTGACCTTTTCAAGGCCGCACGGTGCCGGACGCGTCCTGCTGGCGGGGCGAGGACTGGCTGCGGAGCACGGCCGAGCCTGCGGTATCCGCGCGCCGCCCATTCATGTCCGGCCCGCCCCCTCAGGCTTGTCGGCTGACCCGGGTGAACTGGGCGTCGAGGTCGTCCTCGGCATGACCGAGATCCAGGTCGATGCCCGATCGGACGGAGGGGCTCCGGCGGGGAACCGTCTGCGCAGGCTTGGCCAATGGAACCACCTGGGCCGGGGCGCTGGCGGATACGGGAGCGGTGGATGCGACGTCCGCATCGACGCGGAAGAAGCCCATCGAGTCCTGTAGAGCCTCGGCCTGATTGGAAAGCTGCTCTGCGGTCAGGGCCAACTGTTCCGAAGCGGAGGTGTTCTCCTGAGTGACCTGGTTCAGCTGCTCAAGGGCAAGCGTCACCTGCGCCGCTCCGGTGGCGAGCTCCTGGTTGGCGTTGTTGATCTGTGCCACCAGGTTGGCCGTGCGCTCGATGGTGGGGACCAGGCCGCCGATGCGCTGTCCGGCGGTCTCGGCAGCCTGCACGGTCCGCGTCGACAGCGCGCTGATCTCGCCGGCGGCGCTTTGGCTGCGTTCCGCAAGCTTGCGGACCTCGGAGGCGACCACGGCGAAGCCCCGTCCATGCTCTCCAGCGCGCGCGGCCTCGACGGCGGCGTTGAGGGCGAGGAGGTCGGTCTGGCGTGCGATCTCCTGGATAACCAGGATGCGTTCGGAGATGGTCTTCACGGCGCTGACGGCTTCGGTCGTGGCCGCGCCCGATAGCCGGGCCTCCTGGGCCGCCCGCGTCGCCATGGCCTCGGTTTCCTGGGCGCTGTGGGCGGTTTGCTTGATGTTGGCGGCCATCTGCTCCACCGAGGCGGAGGCTTCTTCGGCGGCGGCAGCCTGCTCGGTCGCCCCCTGGCTCAGCTGGGTGGCCGTGGCCGCCATCTCGGTCGAGGCGGAGGTCACGTGACGGGAGTTGCCGGTCGCCTCGCCCACGACGCGGCGCAGTCCCTCGACCATGCTGTTCAGGCTGCGCAGCAGGTCCGACACTTCGTCGTTGCCGCGCACCTCGGCCGTTTTGGTCAGATCGCCCGACGCGACACGGGTGGAGAGTTCCACGCTCCGTGTCAGGCCCCGTGCGATGGTGACCGTGATCCAGAGCGCCCCGAGAGCCCCCACGAGGCCGCTGGTCACTGCAAGGCCGACAAGGAGGTTGCGCGAACGGATATACAGGGCGTCGGTGTCGCTGGCCGCATGGGCCATGTCGTCGCGCTTTTTCTCCACGAGGTCGTTGATGGCCGGGAGCAGCTCCTTCCAGAGCGCCTCGCCGTCGGTGGACACCTTGCGGAAGGCGGCTGCGTTTCCGTCCGGCGTGCCGGCATCGGCCAGGCGGATCGCCTCGCTGTTGACGTCGCGAAGGCGCAGGTTGATGTCCCACAGGCGATTGATCAGGTCCTGATCGCTGGCATCGGACAGGGACAGGAGTTCATCCTTGGCCGAGTTCACCCGCTCCCGGGTGGCGGCGATCTCGTTCTTGACGGCATCGAGGGTGGCACGATCATCGTAAAGGATCATGTCCCTGATCTCGCGCTGGATGTAGATCGTCTCGGCCTTGAGATCCTGGGCCAGCCTGAGGCTTTCGGCATCGTCCTCGACGAGGAGGCCGAGGCGGGTGTTCAGGGTGCTCAGGCCTTGGATGGCAAGCGTCATCGCGACTGCCGACGATGCAATGAGCAGGAGGAATACGGCAGCAAGCTTGAGTTTAAGGGTCAGGCGCATGGAAGACTTTCGGGCAGGGGACCACTGATCCCCGCCAGAGTGGCACTGACTCCTGAATATTTCGTTAGATTCGTCTCAATATGCCCGTCGCACGCACCATGACCTTGGTGGAGGACCGACGCGGCCAATTCGCCCGTCCGAGATGGAGGGGCTTGGCGTGCTCTCGCCCGCTGGCATCGATGTGCCAGTTCGGACCTTGGTGCCGCAATCGCCGTTCAGGCGGGTTCCTCGCAGGGCAGCGGCGCCGTCCAGGCCGGGCCCCGGTCCACTGGACGGGTCGCGCATGCCGGGGCGACCGGACGCTTCCGGTCGGCCCGCAGGCCCTGCGGCGCAGGATGGCCGGTGGCGCGACGGCCTGCCGGGTCAGCCGCTCCGACCGGCAACCCATGCCGCCATGTTGGCCCAAAGGGGGGCATAGCCCGGCCATTCGACAAAGGCGGGTGGAGCCCAGTGGGGGCCGCAGTCGCTCGCATAGGCGAGGGCGCGGCCATCCCCGAAGCTGCCCGCCACGATCAGCGGGTCATCGCCAACCATGGCCAGGACTTCGGCGCCCGGCTTGGGGGTCAGCCGATTGTAGCCCAGCAGCGCCGGCCATTCGCCGTCGGGGAGCCCGGCCAGGACCGGGCTCTGCGCCTGGGCGGGCCGGGGTGCGACGCCGGCCGGCCGCTCGACCCGGTCGTCCTGGGGCGAGATCGCGACGGGGAGCGCTTCCTCCACCGCCGTCCCGGCGTAGCGGGCCTTCCCCTCGATGCCCTGGAAGGTCAGGTAGCCCCCCACCATGATCAGCCCGCCGCCGGCGGCCACATAATCCCGGAGCGCGAGAAGCCGGTCCGGACGCGGGGACGCGCGCAGGAAGGTGTCGGGGTGCAGGAGCAGCGTATTGGCCCCGATATCCGACAGGATCACGGCATCCCAGGCGCGAAGCGCCTCTGCGGTGTCGGGAAAATCACGGGCCGCGACGTGCGAGGGCTGGTAGGTCACCTCCCATCCCGCTCCCTCCAGCGCAGCGATGAGCCAGCCACCGCCTTCGGCGTAATCCGTGGTCGTGAAGCTGTCGAAGCCCTTCTGATGGATCGAATGGACGGTCCAGCTTTCTCCGGCGAGCAGGGCGCGGGGCGGTCGTGTCATGCGGGTCCTTTCTGGTGGGATCGGGTGTCAGTCGGGCCAGGCGTGGACCGAAAGCTCGGCCCGGGGCGATACGGCGGCCAGCAGTTCGGCGACGGAGCGGGTCAGGTCCACGGGGCCGCCCGTTCGCTGCGCGAGCCAGGCGCGCGTGATCGAGGTCGGGTCCCCTCCGGCGGCGATCAGGGCCACCATGGCGGTTTGCCCGGGGGTAAGGGTGGGGTTGAAGGCCACGCTCTCCAGGTTGCCTCCGGCGAACAGGCCCAGGGCCGTTTCCAGGACAAGGGCGGCGGGGCAGCCGGAATAGGGTGCATGCGCCTGACGTCCCGCCTCGGCGAGACGGGCGGCAACCTCCTGCGGCAGGCCGGCCGGGGCGCGCAGGCCCGCATCCGTCCCCTGGTGCGGCCGGGCG
The DNA here is from genome assembly GCF_017916275.1 of Rubellimicrobium arenae. Lineage (GTDB taxonomy): Bacteria > Pseudomonadota > Alphaproteobacteria > Rhodobacterales > Rhodobacteraceae > Rubellimicrobium > Rubellimicrobium arenae. Next base: position 287,901 of record NZ_JAFMST010000008.1, on the reverse strand, counting down.
CCCGGCTGGTCGAGGTAGCCCGGATCGAAGGGCCAGGGGTAGAGCTGCTCCATCGTCAGGCGGTGGCCCAGCGGATCGATCAGGACCAGGGATCCGGACGAGGCGAACTCTGTCAGGACCTGGCGGCAATGGGCGCAGGGATGCGCCTCCGAGATGGCGAGGGTGTCGAGCGACTGCCCCCGCTGCCAGGCGCGGATCGCGACGAAGCCCTCGCCGTGGATCGTCTGGTGCAGCGCCGCGCCGGGAAATTCGAGGTTGCCGCCAAGGATCAGGTCGCCCGAACCCGCCGCCCGCCCCACGGCGCCGACATGGAACCCCGAGACCGGGGGCCGGGCGATCCCGCGCGCCAGGGGCAGGAGATGCAGCAGAAGGTCGTCCGGCCCGAGGCCGAAGCGGTCGCGCAGGGCGGCGGCGGCCGGACCCGGGATCGCGCCGCCGGACAGGACCTCCGCCGCCGCGGCGCGGATCGCCTCGCCCTCCTGCCGGGCCAGCCGCGACGGCACCTCAAGATCGGCGCGGAACGGATTGCGGCTCATCGGGCGGCCCGGCCGGACTGCGGCGCTGCCCGGAAAACGTGCAGGCGAACGGGGCGTCCCGGCGGCGCGCTGACGGTCGGCGTTTGCATTTGACAAGTCCTGTCTGCTCGGCCCAACCATTTCTTAAGGCGGTTCTCAAGACCGGGTCAAATGCTCTCGTTTCTGCTTCACGGCGCCACTGTTCTGACGGTCGATCCGTCGAACCGCGTCCTCATAGACGGCTGGATCAGCGTCGAAGATGGCCGCATCGCCGGCCTCGGGTCCGGCGCCACGCGCCCCGATCCCGCGCGCTTCGACGAGGTGCTGGACCTGTCGGGCCATCTCGTCATGCCGGGCCTCGTCAACGCGCACACCCATGCGGCGATGATCCTGTTCCGCGGCCGCTCCGAGGGGCATTCGCTCCTCACCATGGACGGCTGGTACCATTCGATCCGCGAGCCCGAGCTGAGCCTCGGCCCCGGCGACATCGGCCCGGCCGTTGCCCTGTCCTGCGCCGAGATGGCCCTGTCGGGCACCACGACCTTCTGCGACCAGTACTTCCACGCCGAAGAGGTCGCCCGGGCCGCCGATGCCTCGGGGCTTCGGGCCGTCGTGGCCTACGGCATCGTCGAGCTGGGCGACCTGGAGCATGGCCGGGCCGAGCTCGAACGCGCGGTGGCCTTCGTGGAAGGGCAGCGGCGGGGCCGCGTGATCCCCTGGTTCGGGCCGCACGCGCCTTTTGTCGACAACTCCGAGCAGACCCTCATGGCCGAGGTGGAGGCCGCCAACCGGCTGGGCTGCGGAATGCACCTCCACATGGCGGCCGGCCCCGAGGACAACGAGGACACCCTGGCCCGCTGGGGCCTGACCGCCACGCAGGCTTTGGAACGGTCCGGCTTTTTCGCCGGTCGGGTCCATGCGGCCCATTGCCTGGATCTTTCGCCCCAGGACATCGCCATCTTCGCCGCCGCCCCGGCGGCCTCGGTCGCGCATTGCGCCACGGCGGGGCTGCGGTCGGGACGCGAAGGGATATGCCCGGTGGTGGACCTGCGCCGGGCGGGGGTGATCGTGGCGCTGGGGACGGACAACGTCGCCGCGAACAACGCCTACGACATGGTGACCGAGATGAAGGTGGCGGGCCTCGTGGCCAGCCATCGCGAAGGCCGGGCGCAGCCCATCCCGTCCCGGGACCTGATCCGCATGGCGACCATCGACGGCGCGCGGGCTCTGGGCCTCGGGGACGAGACCGGATCGCTGGAGATCGGCAAGGCCGCGGACATCGCCGTCTTCGACATGCGCGGCCCGGGCTGGTCCGAAACGCCCGAGATCGAGACGGCGCTCGTCTACTCGGGATCGGGGCGGGACCTCCGGCATCTCTGGGTCGCGGGCGAGGCGCTGGTGCGGGACCGTCGCCTGCTGCGGGCCGACTTCGACGAACTCCGCCGCGACTACGCGGCGACCTACCGGAACTTCTGGGACCGCGTGGCACGCGGCGAAAGGGCAGCCTGATGCGGAACCCCCTGATCCTCGACACCGACGGCGGGGTGGACGACGCCCAGGCCCTGATGATGCTGATCGCCCATGGCGTCGTCCCCGAGGCGATCACGACGGTGTTCGGCAACGTGGGCCTCGAGGCGGCGACCCGCAACATCCTGAGCGTTCTCGCCCTGGCGGGCGCCGCCCATGTTCCGGTCCATGCCGGGCAGGCGCGGCCCCTGACCGGCGCGGTGATCGACGCCGCCCATGTCCACGGGGAGGACGGCTTGGGCGGCGCGCCCCGGCCCGCCCGCATCCCCGAGCCCGCAAGCCACGACGCCGTGACCTTCCTGTGCCGCCGCCTGGAGCGGGCCCGCGCGGAGGAGGCGAAGGTCGACCTGCTCATGATCGGACCCCTGACCAACCTCGCGCTCGCTCTCCGCCTCGCGCCGGGGATCGAGGCCGGGATCGGCCAGCTCACCCTCATGGGGGGCACGGTCTACGGGCGCGGCAACACCACGCCCGCGGCCGAGTTCAACATCTACGCCGACCCCGAGGCGGCGGCGATCGTCTTCGGGGCCGACATCCCGACCGTCGTGGTCCCCTGGGAGCCCTGCCGCAGCCACGCCATGACGGGGCCGGAGATGGACGACGCCTTCCAGGGCCGGACGGACGACCCGTATGGCGCCTTCGCCCATGCGCTCGCGTCGCATGCGCGGCGCTTTGCGATCGGCTACGGGCGCGGCGACGTCTTCCAGTTCGTGGATCCCTTCGCCGCCGCCGTGGTGATCGAGCCCTCGATCGTCACCGGCGCCCTCACGGCGAGCGTGGACGTCGCGCTCGCCCCCGGGATCACGCGGGGGATGACGGTGGTGGACCCGTCCAGCCGCCTGGGCACGCCGCCCGTGACCCTTGTCGAGAGCGGCGACCTCGACCGCCTCAAGGCCCTTTTCGCCGAGTCCGTCACCTGGCGGCCCGGCTCCACCGCAAGGACACCCGAGAAGGAGACCGCACGATGACGTTCCGACCCTCCCGACGCTTTGCCGCGCAACTCGTGCTGGGTGCGGGCCTTGCCGCCGTCCTCCCGCTCGGCGCCGTCGCGCAGGACTACACCGAGGACGATCCGCTGACCGTCGCCCTCGTGGTGCATGGCAACCTGGGGGACAAGAGCTTCTTCGACAGCGCCGCCGCCGGCCTGGAGCGGGCCGAGGCCGACCTGCCGGTGGACGTCACGGTCATCGAGGCAGGGCTCGACCGGTCGCGGTGGGAGCCCGCGCTGGCCGACGCCACCGATCAGGGCTTCGACGTGGTGATCGCCGGCACCTGGGAGATGAACGGCTTCATGCAGGCGCTGGCGCCCGAATACCCGGACACCCGGTTCATCCTTTTCGACGATACGCCCGACTTTTCGGGCGGGGCCTTCCCCAACATCCTTGCCATCACCTACCGCACCTCGACCGCCGCCTACCTGGCCGGCTACGCCGCCGCGATGATCTCCGAAACGGGCAAGCTCGGCACCATCCTCGGGGTCGAGGGCTCCACCGTGCTGGAGTTCGCCGTGGGATTCGAGCAGGGCGCCAAGGCCGCCAAGCCGGATGTCGAGGTGGTGCAGGCGGTTGCCGGCAGCTTCACCGACCCCGCCAAGGGCAAGGAACTGGCGCTCGCGCAGTTCGCGCAGGGGGTGGACGTGGTCTTTCCCATCGCCGGGGCGACCGGGATCGGCGCGCTGCAGGCCGCACGGGACGAGGGCAAGCTCGCCATCGGCGTGGACAGCGACCAGGCCGCGATCTTCGCGCCGACCGATCCGGCGCAGGCCGACGTGATCTTCACCAGCGTCGAGAAGAAGGTGGGCGACTCGCTCTACACCGTGCTCCAGCAGACCCTCGACGGCACGGCGCCCTACGGCCAGACCCTGTTGCTCGGCCTTGCGGACGGCGCGGTCGGCATCTCCAGGAACGATCAGTATGCGAAGCTCGTCCCCGAGGAGGTGCGGACCCAGGTCGACGCCATCGAGCAGCAGATCATCTCGGGCGAGATCACCGTGGATACGGCGATGAACTGAGGCAGCCGGCCCGTCCGGCCCTGCGCCGGGCGGCCGTTCCCGGGGGGTGGGCATGGTTCCGATGATCGAGGCGCGGGGCATCACCCGCGTCTATCCCGGTGGCACGGTGGCCAATGACGGCGTGGACCTGACCGTCCGGCCCGGCGAGGTCCATGCCGTCGTGGGCGAGAACGGCGCGGGCAAGTCCACGCTGATGAAGATCCTCTTCGGGCTGGAACGGCCCGATGCCGGCACCCTGCGGATCGCCGGCCGGGAGGTCGCCTTTACCGGCCCGAGGGACGCGCTCGACCACGGCGTGGGCATGGTCTTCCAGCACTTCAGCCTCGTGCCGTCCTTCACCGTCTACGAGAACGTGGTCCTTGGGGCCGAGCCCGCCTCGGGGCTCCGCTTCGACCGCGAGGCGGCCATCGCCCGGGTGCGGGACCTGTCCGAGCGGTTTCGGCTGCGGGTGGACCCGCTCCTGCCGGTGCGGCGGCTCCCCGTGGGGCAGCAGCAGCGGGTGGAGATCCTGAAGGCGCTCTACCGCGACGCCCGCATCCTGATCCTCGACGAGCCGACCGCCGTCCTTGCCCCGCAGGAGGTGGAGGAGCTGTTCACCGCGATCCGCGCGCTGGTGGCGCAGGGCCGCACGGTCATCTTCATCGCCCACAAGCTGCCGGAGGTTCTGGCGATCTCGGACCGGATCACCGTCATGCGGGCCGGGCGCAGCGTGGGCGAGGTGGCGCGGGGCGACACGGACGAGGCGGGCCTGGCCGCGATGATGGTCGGGCGCGAGGTGACGCTGCGGGTCGAGCGTGCCAGGAACGAGGGGCCTGTGGCCCTGTCGGTGTCGGGCCTGCGGCTCATGGCCGAAAGCGGGGCCACCATCGCCGAGGACCTGAGCCTGGAGGTCCGCTCCCGCGAGATCCTGGGCCTGGTGGGCGTGGAGGGGAACGGGCAGGCCGAGCTGATCGAGGCCGTGGCCGGCCTTCGCCCGGTCGCGGCGGGCTCCGTGCGCTTGGGTGGTCAGGAGATCGGAACGCTCGACGTGCCGGCCCGGCGGGCGCTCGGGGTCGCGAACATCCCCGAAGACCGCATCGCGACCGGCCTGGCGACCGGCGCCACCGTGGCCGAGAACCTGGTCGCCACCCGCCTGGGCGACCGCCGATTCGTGCGGCGCGGACTTCTGGACCGCAGGGCCATCCGGGGCGAGGCGCGCCGCCTGATCGACCGGCTGTCGATCCGGGTGGGCGGGCCGGATGCGCCGGTGGGCACCCTGTCCGGCGGGAACATGCAAAAGGTCGTCGTCGCCCGCGAGCTGGCCGAGCAGCCGCGCCTCCTTCTCGTGAACCAGCCCACGCGCGGCGTGGATCTGGGCGCCACGCAGTTCATCTGGAACGCCCTGACGGCCGCGCGCGACGGCGGGGCGGCCGTGATCCTGGCCTCGGCCGACCTGTCGGAGCTCCTGGCGCTGTCGGATCGCCTTCTGGTGTTCTACCGGGGCCGCATCGTGGCGGCCTTCCGCAACACGCCCAACCTGACGGCGGAACGGCTCGGAGCCTACATGCTCGGCATCGAGCGGCAGGCCGCGCCCGAGATGCAGGCCGCCCTCGCATGACCGCCGCATCCTCCCGCACCGCCACCCTCTTGCGCGAGACCGGGCGCGCGCTGGCCGCCCTTGCCGTCGCCCTGGTCGTGGCCTTCCTGATCGTGCTCGCGACCTCCGACGAACCCGCGAAGGCGTTCTCGACCTTCCTGATGGCGCCGATGTCCTCCAACCGGACGCGGGGCCTCTGGATCGACGACGTGGCCAAGCTGACCCTGACCGGCCTCGCCTTCAGCCTCGTGTTCCAGGCGCGGCAGTTCGCCCTGGGCGTCCAGGGGCAGGCCTATGTCGGAGGGCTCCTGGCCTCGCTGGTGGCGCTGTCGCCGCTGGGCGTGACGCCGCTGGCGATCCCGCTCGGGATGCTGGCCGCGATGGCCGCCGGGGCGGCCTACGGCTTCGTGCCCGGCTGGGCCAAGGCCCGGTTCGGCGCTTCGGAGATCGTGTCCTCCCTGATGCTGAACTACATCGCCATACGGGTGGTGAACTGGATCGTGCGGGCGCATCTGGCCCCGCCCGGGACGGGGCAGCTCAACAGCCCCGACTTCCCTCCGCAGGCGGTGTTCCCGGCCATCGTGCCCGGCACCCGCTTCGACCTGGGGATCGCCGTGGCGCTGGTCGCGACGGGGCTGGCCTGGTTCGCGCTCTATCGGACGGCCTGGGGGCTCAGGCTTCGGCTGGTCGGACACAACCCCGGCTTCGCGGACTATGCCGGCATCCCGGCGCGCCGGATCATGGTGTCGGCCATGACGGCCTCGGGCGCGATCGGGGGCCTTCTCGGGGCGGTCTTCGTCCAGGGCCGGGCCTTCGGGCGCATCGCCATCGACTTCGAGGGGAACCTCGCCTTCGAGGGAATCCTGATCGCCATCGTGGCCCGGTCCCGCCCGCTGGCCGTGCCCGTCGTGGCGCTCGCCTACGGCTACCTGCGACAGGGCGCGCAGCTCATGGGCCTGCGCTCGGACGTGCCGACCGAGATGCTGGGCGTGGTGCAGGCGCTCATCATCCTTCTCGTCGCCTCCTCCGTCCGCCTGCCGGGCCGGCGATGGCTCGGGCGGCTCGGCCGACGCCGCTCTCCGGCCGTGGGGGCCCCCGCCGAATGACCGAACTCCTGACCGCCGTCCTTTCGGCCACGTTCCTCGTCGCGGTGATCCGCGCCACCACGCCCCTTCTTCTCGCCACGCTGGGGGGCCTCGTCTCGGACCTGAGCGGAGCGCTGAACGTGGCGCTCGAGGGCATGATGCTGATCGCCGCCCTGACGGCGGTGATCGTGTCCGTCCATGCCCCGTGGTGGATCGCGGTGCTGGCGGGCATGGGGATGGGGGCGCTGCTGGGCGCGCTGATGGGCCTGTTCCACCTGCGCCTCAGGGCCGACATCATCCTCGTGGGCTTTGCGGTGAACATCCTCGCGGCCGGAGGGACGCCCTTCGCGCTCTCGCTCGCGACGGGGGGCGACAAGGGGACCTCGATCAACCTCGTGTCCGGAAAGATCCCTGCGGTTCACATTCCCTGGGTCGACGGCGTGCCCGTCCTGGGCCTCCTGTCCGGCCACTCCCTGCTGAGCTGGGTCGCGGCCTTTGCCGTGTTCGGCCTGTGGTACATCCTCTACCGGACGCCGCGCGGGCTCTGGCTGCGGGCGGTGGGCGAGGCCCCGGCCGCGCCCCAGGCGGCGGGCGTGCGGGTCGATGCGGTGCGGATGTGGTCGCTCGTGGCGTCGGGCGCGCTGGCCGGGCTGGGCGGGGCGCAACTGGCGATGTTCAACTATGTGGGCTTCACGCGCGACATGACCGCGGGCCGGGGCTTCATCGCGCTGGGCGCGGTGCTGCTCGGGGCGCGGCATCCGGTGGGCGCCCTCCTGGCCGCGCTGCTCTTCGGGGTCTTCGAGGCCCTGTCCATCGTCATGCCCGGCCTGTTCGGCTGGATCCCCGGCGAGCTGATCCAGACCATCCCCTTCGTGGTCACCGTGCTGGCCCTCATCCTGTTCTCCGCCCGCACCCGGCGTCGGGAGAGCGCGGCATGACCCCCGACCTGCGCCCCGACGCCGCCGAGGAGGTCCGCATCCGCCAGACGCTCGCGCTGGTGGCCCTGGGCCGGCGGCCGGCGGATCGGGTGATCGAGGTCGGCCGGCTGTTCGCGGCCTATGCCGGCCATTGGCTGGCCGACCAGGAGGTGGTGATCGCCGGGCGCCGCATCGCCTATGTCGGCCCCATCGGAAGCTGGCGCGGCGAAGCGGGGGAACGTGTCCGGCGCCATGGCCTTTCGGCCGTGCCGGGGTTCGGCGAGGTCCACAAGCACATCGAGTCCACTCACCTCACGCCCGAGCACGAGGCCGCCCTCGTCCTCCCCCGCGGCAATACCTGGACCTGCGAGGCGAGCCACGAGTTCGGCAACGTCAACGGCGCGAGGAACCTGGAGTTCTGGCAGAAGGCGCGCCTGGCCGGGAGCCCGCTCAAGATCTTCGTCCAGCCCGGCTCGGCGGTCCCGCCCTCCGCCTGGGAAGAGACGGGCGGCCATTACGATGCTTCGGACCTGAGGCGCTTCCTGGCCGATCCCACGGTGACCGGCCTTGACGAGGTGATGGACTGGCCGGCCGTCTGGAACCCCGAGAACCCCGGCTATGCCCGGATGTGGGAGGTGATCGGGGCGACCATGGCCGGGCGCGGCGTGGTGGAAGGGCATGGCTCCGGCCTTACCGACCCGCACGACATTTCGGCCTTCGCGGCGGCCGGGCTGTCCTCGGACCACGAGGTCTGGGCCGCGGACGAAGCCTGGGACCGGCTGATGCGCGGCATCTTCGTCGAGCTGCGCCCCTTTTCCTATGATCGCATCCTGCCCGCGCTGATCGCGCGCGGCCTGCCCGACTGGTCGAACGTGGCCTTCACCACCGACGACCGCAGCGCCACCGAGACGCTGGACAAGGGCGCATCGGACCACAATGTCCGCGCCGCCATCGCGCAGGGCCTGCCGCCCGAGATCGCGCTGCGCTGCGCCACGATCAACCCGGCGCGGCACATGCGGCTCGAGCATCTGGTCGGATCGGTGTCCCCGGGGCGCTATGCCGACCTGGTGCTTCTGGATGATGTGCCGGGCGTCGGAATCGCAGAGGTCTGGGCCGACGGGCAGCGGGTGGGCGAGCGGACCCGCTATGTCGGGCCGGCGATCCGGATCGACTGGCCGGACTGGGCCACGGACACCATGAACGTGGGCCGGACCCTGGTGGCCGGGGATTTCGCGATCGCGGCGGCTCCGGGCCGGACGACCATGCAGGCCGCCGTGCTGCGCCCCTTCCACTGGGAGGACGACTTCCTGACCGTCGAACTGCCCGTGGCGGGCGGCGAGGTGCAGCGCGACCCGGGGCGCCAGATCACCAAATGGGCGCTGGTGGACCGCTACCGGGGCGACGGGGCGGTGGCGCGGATGTTCTGGACCGGCTGCGGCCCGCGCGATCCCGAGACCGCACTGGCCTGCTCGGTTGCCCATGACAGCCACAACGTCTGGTGCGTGGGCTCGGACGACGCGGCCATGGCGCGGGCCGTCAACCGCCTGCAGGAGATCGGCGGGGGCTGGGTCCTCGTCCACCGGGGAAAGGTCGCAGCTGAGGTCCGGCTGGAGGTCGGCGGGCTGATGACGGCCCGGCCGGCCGAGGACCTGGATGCCGAGATGCAGGCGCTGTACCGGGCGGGCTCCCAGGTGGACTGGATGTACGCCGAGTCCGCCCTCCATCTCTGGGAGCCTGGCTTTCCGGAGTTCCTGAAGTTCGCCACGCTGACCTGCGCGCCCTGGCGATGGGTCCTGGTCGCCCCGACCAAGGCGCTGCCGGAGGGGTTCGTGAACGTGACGACCGGCGCGACCCACCCCATCGTCTGGTAGGCGGCGCGACCAGCAGCCCCCTTGCGGCAGGCCTTCCGTCGAACCTGGGCGCGAAGGGCGGAGCTGGGCGGCGAATCGCCGGATGCCTCTCGGGACCTCGGCGCTGCCGCTCCGCTTCAAAACTGGACAACGCCGCCCGCTTTGCCAGCAGCGGCCCGGACCGAGCGGCGGAAACGGCGCTGGCGCTGGCGGACGAGCGAACCTGCGGCTTTAGTCGGGCCAGCCGAACCAACGGACCCGCCACACATCCCGCCCCATGAGCGCCGCACGATACCATACCCCCGGAGGTCGCAGCCGCCACCCGGCCCGCATCGCGTCGGTGGATCGGTCGCAGGGCTGTGCCGGCCGCTCCTTCCGCCGCAGGCCGTCACCTCCGCCGGTCCCCCGATTCACGACCTTGCGCCCTTCCCGGGCATGACCGAGGCCCCTGCATGAGCTACCTGTTCCGAAACTGCGCCGCCGTCGTCACCGGTGCCTGCGATCCCGTCCTGCGGGATGTGGACCTCCTGACGGACGGCCCCGCGATCCGCGCCATCGGGCCGGGCCTCGACGCCGGGCCGGGGGTGGAGGTCATCGACGCCTCGGGCTGGTTCCTCTACCCGGGGCTCGTCAACACGCACCACCACTTCTTCCAGTGCTTCGTGCGGAACCGGGTGGAGCTCGACTGGACCCGGATGTCGGTGCTCCAATGGCTGGACACGATCTATCCGATCTTCGCCCGGCTGACCGAGGACTGCTTCTACCATGCCTCCGTTACGGCCATGGCCGAGCTCATCAAGCATGGTTGCACGACGGCCTTCGACCACCAGTACAACTTCCCGCGCGCGGCCGGGACGCGCATCGTGGACCGCCAAGTCGAAGCCGCGCAGATGTTCGGACTGCGCTTCCACGCCGGGCGGGGGACCAACACCCTGCCCAAGTCCGAGGGAAGCACCATCCCCGACGCCATGCTGGAGACCACGGACGAGTTCCTCGCCGATTGCGGGCGGCTCATCGATGCCTATCACGAGCCCGATCCCTTCGGCATGGTCCGCGTCGTCGTGGCGCCCTGCCAGCCCGTGAACTGCTACCGCGACACCTTTGTCGAATCGGTGCGCCTGGCCCGCGACAGGGGCGTGCTCCTGCACACCCATGTGGGCGAAGGCGAGAGCCCGGTGATCGAGGCGCGCCACGGCATGAGGACCGTGGAGTACTGCGAATCGCTGGGCTTCGCGGGGCCGGACACCTGGTACGCCCATTGCTGGGAGCTGCGCCCGGAGGAGATCGCCCGGATGGCCGCATCGGGCACCGGCATGTCCCACTGCCCCGAGCCCGTCTACCTCGTGGGCGCCGAGGTCACCGACATCCCGGCGCTGGACGCGGCGGGGGTACGGATCAGCCTCGGCGCGGACGGGGCGGCGTCGAACGACAACTCGAACCTGATGCACTGCGTCCACTCGGCCTACATGCTTCAATGCCTTGCCGCAGGGACGCGCCGGAACCCGGTGCCGCGTCCGGGGGCCTTCCTGGGCTATGCCACCGAGGGAGGAGCCTCGGTGCTGGGCCGCAGCGACATCGGGCGGCTCGCGCCCGGGATGGCCGCCGACCTGTTCGCGATCGACACGCGGCGGCTGGACTATGTGGGCACCCGGCATGACCCGGTCAGCCTCATCCCCAAGGTCGGCGTCGGCATGGCCGTGGACCTCACGCTCATCAACGGGCGCATCGCCTGGGCCAAGGGGGAGTTCCCGGGCCTCGACGAGGCCCGCCTCGTCGCCGAGGCCGAAGCGGTGCTGGCCCGGACGCTGGGCTGACGCGCGCGGCAGGGGACCGGGCGGTCCCCTCAGACCATGCGGATCGCCGCCTTGTCGACGGCCAGGGTATAGCCCTTGCGCGCGATGTTCCGGACCAGGAGCTCGCTCACCATCTGGTTGCCCAGGGTGTCGCGGAGGCGCTTGATCCGGGTGGCTCCGGCCGCCTCGTCGCACTGGGACGCGTCGCGGCCCGAGATCACCGCCTCGATCTGCGCGCCCGACAGCACCTCGTCGTCCATGCGCGCCTCGGCGAGGACAGCCAGCGTTTCCGTGGCGGCCTCGGTCAGCTTGAACTCGAAGTTGTTGAGGTAGACCGTGTTCGATTCACGCGAGATGAGGAGCGAGTTCACCTCGATGCCCTTGCGCTCGATCTGGCCCATGCGGCGGTTGAGCGCCACCAGCATCACGAGGAAGGCCACGGCGGCGATCATCATGGCGGTGGCAAAGACCAGCAGCACGAAGATGATCGTGCGGTAGGAAGTCAGGACCTCTCCGAACGCCGTGCCGGACTGGGCCAGCACCTCGAGGAGCCGGAGTTCGCGCTGGGTCGTGAAGTCGGTCTCGACGAAGAGACGCTCGACCCGCGCGTTGAAGGCGTTCGCGTCCGGAAGGTTGATGAACAGGAGCACCGCGGCCCCGAGCAGGATCGCCACGATCGAGGCGATGCCGATCGCGACCGCGCGGCTGCCCCAGGCCCGGGCCTCGCCCGAGGTGAGCTCAGTAGCGGAGGAAATACTCGCCAGCGCTTTCACGTCTTTCCTCCAGTCCCGACTCCCCAAAGGTAGAGATCACCTCGAGGAGTTGCCAGTCATCCGCGGCGAGGCGGGGACGCAGCTCCCGTTCGGCCTCGCGCACGGTGCAGTCGCCGCGGATCTCGGCCACGCCGTACTGCAACTCGAGCGGATTGTCCCGCGACGCCTTGTAGTCGGCGAAGCAGGGTTCCTGCGCGTGGGCGGCGGCGGCCAGGACCAGCAAGGGCAGCAGCAGAGGGAAGGACATCTTCATGCCTCGACCCTGCCCGAGCGGACCCCGCTATTCAATAACCCGCTTCTAACCCGGCCGGGTCCCCCCCTTGTCGGACGGCGGCTTAGGGACGGTCATTGCATGACGTCGCCCCCTGGCCGAAATGCGATCCGACACCTCGGTGAACGTCGGGCGGTGCCGGCCGGACGCTGAAGCCTTGGTCCGGGACGGCCGTCCGGACCTCCGGCGGCGAGCCTCGTGGAGCTTGCACGGGACGCGCGCCCGGCCAGGTGCGATTCGAGAGATCCGGCCCGGACCCTCAAGGGGGCCGAGCGCCGGAGAGCGGCGCGGACCCATCGCCCCAGTTGGTTCGCGTCGTGGGCGGGGAGGGGATCTTCGGACCCCTCCCCATCCGGGGGCAAGGCACGGGCGTTCGCCCCAGCTCGTCCGTGGTCCGGCCCGGGGGAGGGGCCTCCAGGGCTCCTCCCCACGGCCGACATGGTCCGTGCCGCTTGCTCCCAAGGGGGCGGGGCGGCCAGATGGCGCCATGAGAATCACGCCCGACTTTTCCCATGAGGAGGCCCTCCTCGCCCGTGGCCATCTCCGAATCGCCGGGGTGGACGAGGTCGGCCGTGGCCCCCTGGCCGGCCCGTTGATCGCCGCTGCCGTGATTCTGGACCCAGACCGGATCCCGTCCGGCCTTTACGACAGCAAGGTCATGACGCGCCGCCGCAGGGAGCAGGCCGCCGAAGCCATCCGCGCCTCGGCCCGAGTCGGCTTGGGCGAGGCCTCGGTGGAGGAGATCGAGGAGCTGAACATCCTCCGCGCCACGCATCTTGCGATGATCCGTGCCCTAGAGGCTCTTGGCGGCCCCATCGACCATGCCCTGGTCGACGGATCGCAGCTGCCTCCGAATCTGACCTGCCCGGCGACGGGGCTCGTTCGCGGCGACGCGCGCAGCCTGTCCATTGCCGCGGCCTCGATCGTGGCCAAGGTGTGGCGCGACGGGATCATGGTCGCGCTGGCGCAACAGCACCCGGGCTACGGCTGGGAGACCAACATGGGTTATGGGTCAAAAAGCCACATGGCTGCGCTACAAAGCCTGGGGCCGACCCCATATCATAGACGTACCTTCGCTCCGGTCCACAAGGTCTTGTGGCAAGCGGAAAAGGTAAGTTCCTGATCACATTTCGCTTTTGACAGTTCCCCTCGCTGTCCTCAACTTATCCCCAACCAGAGCGAAAAAATTCGCCGGTTCATGAGGCAGTGAATGGCAGAAACGGCAGTCGCGGAGCGCCTTGGCAGCGCTCTGAACAGGATACTTGCGGGCGATTGCATCGAGATGATGCGTCGCCTGCCGGACTCGAGCGTGGACCTGGTCTTCGCCGACCCCCCCTACAACCTCCAGCTCAAGGGGGAGCTGCACCGCCCGGACAACTCGCGCGTCAACGGCGTGGAGGAAGGCTGGGACCGCTTCGGCAGCTTCGGCGACTATGACCGGTTCACCCGCGACTGGCTTCGCGAAGCCCGCCGCGTCCTCAAGCCCCATGGTGCGATCTGGGTGATCGGCTCCTACCACAACGTCTTCCGGCTGGGGGCGGAGCTTCAGAACCAGGGCTTCTGGATCCTGAACGACGTCATCTGGCGCAAGTCGAACCCCATGCCCAACTTCCGCGGCAAGAGGCTGACCAACGCCCACGAGACGCTGATCTGGGCCTCCAAGAACGAAGCGTCCAAGTACACCTTCAACTACGAGGCCATGAAGGCCCTCAACGAAGGCGTGCAGATGCGCTCGGACTGGATGCTGCCCATCTGCACCGGGCACGAGCGTCTGAAGGGCGCGGACGGGTCCAAGGCGCATCCGACCCAGAAGCCGGAATCCCTCCTGCATCGCGTCATCCTGGCCACGACCAATCCGGGCGACGTCATCCTCGATCCCTTCTTCGGAACGGGAACGACCGGCGCGGTGGCCAAGCGGCTTGGCCGCGACTTCATCGGCATCGAGCGGGAAGAATCCTACCGGAAGGCGGCCGAAGCGCGGATCGCGCAGATCCGCCGGCTCGACAGCGCCGCCCTGGAGACCACCACCTCCAAGAAGTCCGAGCCCCGCGTCGCCTTCGGCGTGCTCGTGGAGCGCGGGATGCTGCGTCCGGGCGAGGAGCTCTGGTCGCTGGGCGGGCGTCACAAGGCCAAGGTCCGGGCTGACGGAACGCTGGTCGGTCAGGACGTGAAGGGCTCGATCCATCAGGTGGGGGCGCACCTGGAAGGCGCGCCGTCGTGCAACGGCTGGACCTACTGGCACTTCCGGCGCGATGGCGGCTTCGTGCCCATCGACGTGCTCCGCCAGCAGATCCGGGCCGAGATGGCCGGAGTCCACTGATCCATCACATTTGAAGAATTGGCCCGCCCCTTCTGGGCGGGCCTCCAGACCGCCGGAGCTGGCGAGCGCCCTTAGCGCCCGGCTCCCACCTGGGGCCCTGCCGATGGCTCGCTACCCGGCAGGGTCCTTTTTTCTCATCATCGCCCGCCTGTGTCATGCATTCAACACCGGCCTGCGATTCTGGACCACTCAATCCGGAACAATCCATTCAGGGTTCGTGATCAATGGCGAGGTCAGGGCCACGTCCAGGACGCGCCGCATCGCCGTGGGAAGCTGGCCGGGCCGGAAGTCGGACGCCGGGACGAAGGCTCCGCGTCGCGGTTCGGCATCGCGGGGCAGGCGGGCGACCAGGACCTTCAGCGTCAGCCCGAAATGCGAGAAGCCATGCCGCGCCTCGACGTTCAACGTGACCCAATCGCCGGGGGCCGGCGGATCCGCGTGCTCCTCGCCCCGGTCCCAGGCCGAGCCGGGCCAGCCCAGCATCCCGCCCAGCATCCGGTCCGTGGCCCGGGTCTCCAGCAGCCAGGCCCCGTCCTCGCGCCGGCCGACATAGGCGACGCCGCGCCGTTGCGGCACCTCGCGCTTGGGCAGCTTGACCGGCCGGTCCGCCTGCACCCCTCGGGCGCGGGCCTGACAGGGCTCGCGCCAGGGGCAGATCACGCAGGCGGGCGAACGGGGCGTGCAGACGGTCGCGCCCAGGTCCATCACGGCCTGCGCATAGTCCCCGGGCCGTTCGTCGGGGGTCAGCGCATCGGCATGGGCGTAGATCTCGGCCCGGGCGGCGGGCAGGGGCGTGGTCACGTCGAAGACCCGCGCCATCACGCGCTCGACGTTGCCGTCGACCACGACCGCTCTTTGGCCGAAGGCGATCGAGGCCACGGCCGCCGCCGTATAGGGGCCGATTCCCGGAAGGGTCCGGAGGCCCGCCTCGGTTTCGGGAAAGCCGCCGCGCGCCGCGACGGTCCGGGCGCAGGCCAGCAGGTTCCGCGCCCGTGCATAGTAGCCCAGCCCCGCCCATTCGGCCATCACCTCGGCGTCGTCGGCCGCCGCCAGGGCGTCCACGGTCGGCCAGCGCGCCGTGAAGCGTTCGAAGTAGCCCTTCACGGCGGCGACCGTGGTCTGCTGGAGCATGATCTCCGACAGCCACACCCGATACGGGTCCGGCGTGGCCCCCGATCCGGGCGGCGTGCGCCAGGGCAGCGTCCGCGCGTGGCGGTCGTACCAGGCCAGGAGATTGTTCGTGATGTCCGTGCCCATTCTTCCCTGCCGGGGGACTGTCGCCGCCATGCGCTCCGGCCTATCATCATGCCATCCACATGAAAGGCTTCCGCGTGGACCGTCACGGACATTTCACCCCTGCCGCCGACCTTCTTCGCGCCAAGATCCGTCAGTTGGGCGAGGCGCGGGGATTTTC
Organism: Rubellimicrobium arenae; assembly: GCF_017916275.1. Classification (GTDB taxonomy): domain Bacteria; phylum Pseudomonadota; class Alphaproteobacteria; order Rhodobacterales; family Rhodobacteraceae; genus Rubellimicrobium; species Rubellimicrobium arenae. Next base: position 271,849 of record NZ_JAFMST010000008.1, on the reverse strand, counting down.
CGCGACGCGGCTCCTGACCCACTGGTCCGAGATCGTGGGCGAATCCATCGCCGCCATCGCCAGGCCCCTCGAGGTGCGCCACCCTCGGGGCAAGAAGGGGGCCGAGGAGGGGGCCACGCTCACCATCCTCGCGCTGGGCGCCGCGGCGCTGCGGCTCGAGATGGAGAAGGAGCGGCTGCGCGAGCGAGTGAACGCCTGCTACGGCTACAACGCGATCGCCAGGATCCGCATCAAGCAGGCCGGCCCCGAGGCCTTCATGAACGAGGCCGTGCCCGTCCCCGACCAGATCGCGACCCGCGTCGCCGTTCCGCCCAGCGAGGTCGAGCCTCTTGCCAATGGCGTGAGCGACTCGGAATTGAGGCTTGCGCTCGCTGCGCTCGCCGCCAATGTCCTGTCGAGGTCCCGACCCTGACGGGACGCCCAAGTATCGAGGCCTGTCCATGAAGAGACCCGTCCTTATCGCCGCCCTGTCCTCTGCGCTTGCCCTTGGCGGCGTCGGGATGCTGTCCTCCGCCTGGGCGCAGGAAGCCACAGATCAGGCCGCGCCTGCCGATACGGCCGCCGAAGCCGCCCCGGTCACCATCCAGGACATGGCGCAGGGGGCCGAGGATGCGCCGGTCACCATCGTCGAGTACGGGTCCTTCACCTGCCCGCACTGCGCGGCCTTCCACGCCGACCAGTACCAGCATCTCAAGGAGGACTACATCGACACCGGCAAGGTGCGGTTCGTCTTCCGCGAGGTCTATTTCGACCGCTTCGGCCTCTGGGCCTCGATGATCGCCCGCTGCGGCGGCGAGATGCGGTTCTTCGGGATCAGCGACATCCTTTACGACACCCAGCGCGACTGGATCGGCGAAGGGGAGCCCGCCCAGATCGCCGAGAACCTGCGCCGCATCGGCAAGTCCGCCGGAATGGATGACGCCACGCTGGACGCCTGCCTGAACAACGAGGCGCAAGCCGAGGCCCTCGTGGCCTGGTATCAGGAGAATGCCGAGCGTGACGGCATCCAGTCCACGCCGACCTTCATCATCAACGGCGAGTCGCACTCCAACATGGCCTATGACGACCTCAAGTCGATCATCGACTCCGAGCTGGCCGAAACGCAGTAACGGCGCGCGATGACGCAGCATGGCCGCCCGCCGCTCAGCGGCCTGAGGGTTCTGGAGCTCGCGCGCATCCTGGCCGGTCCCTGGGCCGGACAACTCCTGTCCGACCTGGGCGCCACCGTGGTCAAGGTCGAGAGTCCCGAAGGCGACGACACCCGACGCTGGGGTCCTCCGTTCATCAGCCATGACGGCGAGACGGCCGCCGCCTATTTCCACGCCTGCAATCGCGGCAAGCGGTCCGTCGTGGCGGATTTCTCTACGGAGGAGGGGCGGGAGGCCGTGCGTCGCCTGGCGACCGGGGCCGACGTGGTCATCGAGAACTTCAAGCTGGGCGGCCTCGACCGATATGGACTGGGCTGGGAGGCGCTGTCGACGCTCAATCCCCGGCTCGTGTGGTGCTCCATCACCGGGTTCGGGCAGGATGGGCCTTACGCCTGCCGGGCCGGCTACGACTACATCGTCCAGGGCATGTCGGGGTTGATGTCCGTCACCGGGGAGCCCGACCGCGAGCCGCAGAAGGTCGGGGTGGCGGTGACCGACATCTTCACCGGGGTCTATGCCGCCACGGCTATTCTGGCGGCGATCCACCAGCGCAACGCGACCGGGCTGGGCCAGCGGATCGACATGGCGCTTCTGGATGTGGCGACGGCGATCACGGCCAACCAGGCCATGAACTACCTCGCCAGCGGGATCGCGCCCCAGCGCATGGGGAACGCGCATCCCAACATCGTGCCCTATCAGGTGTTCGCCTGCGCCGACGGCCATGCCATCGTGGCGGTGGGGAACGACGGCCAGTTCCGGCGCTTCTGCGCGCTGCTGGGCCTCGAGGCCCTGGGAACGGACCCGGCCTTCGCCACCAATCCCGACCGGCTGGCCCGGCGCGACATCCTGGTGCCGCTGCTGCAGGAGGCGGTCCTGCGCCTTGGGCGCGACGAGCTGCTGTCCCGCTGCGAAGGGCAGGGCGTGCCCGCCGGGCCGATCAACGACATGGCCGACGTCTTTGCCGATCCCCAGGTCATCGCGCGGCGGCTGCGGATCGAACCGGACGGCGTCCCCGGCGTGCGCACGCCCATCGTCTTTTCCGACTCGGCCTTGGCGCTGGATCGCGCCTCGCCCCGCCTGGGCGAGCATCAGGGCTGCCTCGGCTCCCCCTGGGACTGACCCAGGCCCAAGCGGTCGAGCCTTGCGTCCAGCGGGTCCCAGCTTTCCAGATGAAGGCGCACCGGCAGCGTGAGCACCCGCGCCCGCATGGACGGCGGAAGCCGCACCGCATCCTTCTCCGTGGTCACGAGCTGCGCGCCCAGACGGGCGGCGTCCGCCTCCAGGCGCTGGAGCAGCGGCCGGCTCAGAGGCTCGTGATCGTCGAAGGAGCGCGTCGCCACGATCTCGGCACCCAAGCCCTTCAGCGTGGCAAAGAACTTTCCGGGCTGGCCGATGCCGGCAAAGGCCAGGGCGCGCAGGCCCGCCCAGGGCATCCCGGTCGGCAAGGGGCGCAAGGCCCCGCGAAGATGGGGCAGGGATCTCAGGGCCGAGCCCCAGCGGGCCCGGAAGACGTCCTGCGCAACCTCCTCCCCCAGGGAGATGACGGCATCGGCCCGGGCCAGCCCGGCGGCGACCGACTCCCGCAGGGGACCCGCCGGGATCGCGCGCCCATTGCCCCAGCCGCGCGCCGCATCCACCACGACGATCGAGAGGTCCTTGCGCACCGACGGATTCTGAAACCCGTCATCCAGAATCACGGCCCTGGCCCCGGCGGCTGCGGCCGCCCGGACGCCCGCAGCCCGGTCCCGTGCCACCCAGGTCGGCACGAAGGCCGAGATGAGGAGCGGCTCGTCCCCTACATCCGCCGCGCCATGGGAGGGAAGCACCCGCTCCGGCCCGGCCAGGCGCCCGCCGTAGCCGCGCGAGACGACATGGACCGGCACGCCCCGGCCGGACAGCCGCTCGGCCAGGGCGATGGTGACCGGCGTCTTGCCCGTTCCCCCTGCATCGAGGTTGCCGACGCAAATGACCGGCACGCCGGCATGGTCGGGCGTGGCGCGCGACAGCCGCCAGGCCGTGGCTCCCGCATAGGCCAGGCCCAGGGGGGCCAGCAGCCGGGCCGCCAGTCGAGGCTCGGGATCATACCACCAGCCGGGTTGCCGCATCACGCGCTCGCCGGGTTGGCCAAGGCGGGAGCCTCGGCCGCAGGACCCGAAGGGGCGGGATGGGCCAGGGAAACCCGGATCAGATCCGCCACGCGGTTGGCGACCTCGGCTCCCTGCGTGGCCACGTCCCAGCCCGCATGGGCCATCGCCGCCGCCTTGTCAGGGGCCAGGAGCGCCTCCACCGCACGTCCGAGCTCGGCTCCGTTCAGGATGACCCGGGCCGCTCCGGCGGCGTCGAGCCGGGCCCAGGCGGCCGCATGCGGCATGGTGACGGGGCCATGGATCAGCACCGATCCCAGCGCCGCCGCCTCGAAGGGATGGCGTCCCCCCGCTCCGTCCGTCAGGGTGCCGCCCAGATAGGCCAGCGGGGCGAGCCGGAGCCAGAGGCCCATCTCGCTCGGGCCGTCGGCCAGGTAGACCTGGGTGCCGTCCTCCGGCTCGTCCCCTTCCGCACGCTCGGCCACCCGGAGCCCCGCGTCGTTCAGGGCGCGGGCGAAGGCGGGGGCTTCATCCGCATGGCGCGGCGCGAGGATGAGCAGCAGCCGGTGCGCCGTCCGGCTGGCGTGCAGGTAGGCGGCCACGATGGACGGAAGCTCGGCCAGGGGAAGATCCCCCGCGAGCCAGACGGGACGCGCTCCGAGGCTTTGGGCAAGGTCGCGCCGCTCGCGTTCGTTGCAGGGCAGGACGGGAGCGGGGGCGTCCAGCGATCCGGCGATCTCAAGCCGGTCGTCGGACAGGCCGGCGCGGGCCAGGCGTTCCGCGGCGGCGTCCCCCGCGACCAGAGCGCGATCAAAGAAGGGCACGACCGACCGCGCGAGCCAGGGCCAGCCAGCCCCGCGCATCATGATCTGAGGATCGGGCGCGCCCTCGACCAGAAGCTTGGGCATCCGGGCCTTCGCCAGAAGCGCCGGGCGCAGTCCGCCCCCGACCCAGAGCAGGGCGTCCGGCGTCCAGTGATCCAGGAAGGCCTGCACGCTCCCGCCGCCTTCGTGCGGCACATGGCGCAGGATCATGCGCCCAGTCGTCGGAGGCAGATCGGTCCCGCGTGGGAGCGTCACCAGGATCGACACGTCGGCTGGCAACTGCTCGGTCAGAGCGATGAGCGAGGGCAGGCGCGCCACCCCGTCGAGATGCACCCAGAGCAGGGACCCATCCGGCCGGGGCGGCTCGGCCTCGCTGCGGCCGCCACCCAGGGCCGCCAGCGCCAGATAGGCGCCCAGCACCAAGGAACCAGGCATTTCGGTGGATCAGCTCCCCAGTTCTTCGGTCGCGGACGCGGCGGCCTCCTCGTCGCGCAGCCGGTGCAGGTGGGCGATGAAATAGCGCATATGTGCGTTGTCGACGGTGCGCTGGGCCTCGGCCTTCCAGGCCTGATAGGCCGAGGCATAGTCCGGGAACATTCCGACGATATGGAGCTTGGAGATGTCGCGGAACACGTTCTTCGTCGGATCGACGAGTTCGCCTCCGAAGACGAGGTGCAGGCGTTGGGTCATGGGGGTGTTCCTTTGAAGGGCGCGCCGCACCCTAAGCAAATAGGGCTCTGGGTCAAGCGACGCCCCGTCAGTCCCCCGCGAGCGTCATGCCCTCGACCAGCAGCGACGGAACCACGCGGGGAAGCCAGGACCGCGCGTCGTTGGCCGGGATGATGCGGCGGAGCATGTCCCCGAGGTTGCCCGCGATGGTGCATTCGTTCACGGGATAGGTGATCTGCCCGCCTTCGATCCAGAAGCCCGACGCCCCGCGCGAGTAGTCTCCGGTGTTGGGATTGATCGTCGAGCCGATCAGGGAGGTCACGAGAAGCCCCGTTCCCATCTGCGCCAGCAGGTCCTCCCGCGAGGCGTCGCCCTGCGTCAGCGCGATGTTGGTGACCGAGGGGGACGGCGTGCCCCCAGGGCTCCGCGCCGCGTTGGCCGTGCTCGCGAGCCCGAGCTTCCGGGCCGAGGCGAGGTCGAGCGTCCAGGTGGTGAGGCGGCCGTTCTCGACGATGGCGCGGGGCCGGGTCGGCAGCCCTTCCGCGTCCCACAGGCGCGAGGCCGGACTGCGGACCCGGTGGGGGTCCTCGGTCAGGGACAGGTGGTCGGGCAGCACCTGCTCTCCCATCGCGTTGCGCAGGAAGGACGATCCCCGAGCGATGGCAGCGCCGTTGATCGCCGACAGCAGGTGGCCGATCAGGGACGAGGCGATGCGTTCGTCGAACAGGATGGGATAGGTCCCGGTGCGCGGCTTGCGAGCGCCTTCCCGTTCCGCCGCGCGCTGCCCCGCGGTGCGCCCGATCTCGGCGGGGGAGCGAAGCTCGGCGCGGAAGACCCGCGAGTCCCAGTCGTAATCGCGCTCCATCCCGGTGCCGGTGCCGCTGATCGCGCCGCAGGACAGGCCATGGTCGCTCCGGCCGTAGCCCGCGGCGAAGCCGTTGGTGCCCGCCAGGAACACCTCGCGCCGCGACCAGCCCGTCGAGGCCGACAGCACCTGCGTCACGCCGGGCACCTCGAGAGCCGCCGCCTCGGCCTCGCGGGCGCGGGCCTCCATGGCGGCGGGCTCCGGATCCTCGGACGGGTCGCTGAGCTCGAGCCGCGCGGCATCGCGATCCGAGGCCAGCTCCGAGGGATCGGCCAGCCCCACGGACGGGTCTTCCGGCGCTTCGCGGGCCATGGCCACAGCCCGCTCGGCCATGGCGGCGAGCGTGGCATCCCGGCTGTCGGAGGAGGACACCACCGCCTGCCGCTGGCCGATCAGGACGCGGAGCCCGAGGTCGATCCCTTCGGACCGCTGCGCCTCCTCCAGCCGTCCCTGGCGCACGTCGATCGACAGGTGAGTGCCGCGGACGAGCAGGGCGTCCGCAGCCTCGGCCCCCGCCCTGCGCGCGGCATCCAGAAGGCGGGCGGTGAGGTCCTCGAGCGATGCCATGATGCGTCCTTTGCTGTCCCCGCCCGAGTTAGGCTGCGCGGCAAGCCGGGGCAAGCCGGCCCCCGAAGGGAACGGGGGAGGGCGCGAACCCTCCCCCGCCGGATTTCCGGATCGCCTTCCGGCCTACTGGAGGCGCTGGCCGTTCGCGAGCAGCTGGCCATCGGGCGTGACCTCGATCCGCGAGGTGAGCTGATCGTCCCCGACCGGCGTCGTGAAGGCGCCCAGCATCATGCGCGCGCCCATGACCTGGTCCTGCGGCAGCAGGCCCATCTGCACGAGCTTGTCGATGAGCCCGTTCACGCCGTCGAGCCGGAGGTCCACGGCGCCGGTCGGCCGGGGCATCCCGGGGAAGGTCGTCATGTCGCTGTTGTCGAAGGTGAAGGCGCCGCTGCCGGTGACCTGCGCGCCGCCGAAGTCGACGTTCAGCGCGTTGATGTTCGCCGAGTTGATCTGGGCCGGCATCGGCGAGGCGGCCATGGCCTCGGCCTGGGACGGGTCGGCCACGTCGAAGAGCATCGTCGCGGTGCCCGTGAGGTCCATGACCAGCGAGGCCGGGTCATGCGGCAGGATCCCCTGCGGGTCGAACATCGACCACACTTCCTCATTGAGCGCGAGGTCCGTCAGGTTGATCCCCATGGCCCAGGGCGCAGGGGCGGTCGACTTGGCGAGCGGCATCTCGAAGTTGAAGCCGTACTGCGCCAGGCTCGCCTTGATCGGCATGGGCATGGCGGCGCTGGTCACGTCCAGCGCGACGTTCGTGGCCTGGCCGTTGTAGGCGACGGCGTCCCTGCTGAGCTTGAACGACATCTGGCTGCCCTGGGTCGTGAAGCTGCCGTTCGTCGGGCCCGTGGCGTCGGTGACCTCGAACATGTAGCTGCCGTTCGCCGTGGTGTAGCCGCCGTCCACGGCCATCCCGTTCATCAGCATCATCTCGGGGTCCGCCGCCGGGTCCAGCGGCATGGACGCGGTGGCCTTGGTGGCCACGGTGTTGACCTTGCCCGACATCATGAAATGCGAGCCGTCCTCGGTGTTCGTCGCGTCGACGAGCAGGTCCATCGACGCGGCGGTCAGGTCGTAGGTCATGTCGCGCGTCGTGCCGGTGGTCGAGGTGTAGGTGCCCGACACGTCGTTGAACGCCAGGAGCCCCTCGGCCGGAACCTCCGTGCCCGCTTCCTTGACGCTGTCGAGCTCGAGCGCGTAGCGCGCCGCCGCCACGTCATAGGTCATGGCGCCCGGCTGGCCCGACACCTTCATCGAAAGGCCGTTCTGCCGCAGGGCCAGCGCGACCTCGGAGGCCTGCGATCCCGTCTCGGCGTTGGCGGGGGTGGTGATGGTGATCGGATATTCCTCGGACATGGTGACGGTCACGGTGCCGTCCCCGTTCTCCGTGAACACGAGTTGCCCCAGCGTCCCGCTGGCGGTCGATCCATCCTCGCCGGTGACGTTGAAGCCGAGATCCGTCACGGTGAGGACGCTGCCCTGCTGCGACTCGGAGCCGATGCTGATCGCGTCCTGCCCGTAGACGCCCATCTGCGCCTTCCAGTCGTCCCAGACCTGCTGGGCGGTCACGTCGGCCAGGGCCGGGCCGGCGCCCAGCGCGAGAAGGAGGGCGGTGGCCGAAACGGCCGGCCTGGTGCTGAATGCGGACATGCAAGAACTCCCTGATGAATGTGTTCCCCTTCCCTGACGCGCCTCATGGGGGTGGGTCAAGGTGGGGTTTTCGGCACTCCTGCGGGACCTTAGGCCGGGCCGAAGCGGTGGGGAAGGGGAAAGCCGGGCTCCTGCCCGCCTGGCTGGCCAACGCCTTCGCGAGCGGCCCGAGAGCGGACCTGCCTACCGGCGCGAGCGGCCCTTGGGCACGCGCGACAGGAAGTGCGGGGGACGCTTGGCCACCCATTCGGCGAACCGGGCCAGCCGCGGATGCGCCCGGAGCGCCTCGGGCGTGGCGTAGTCGCGGGCGAGCTCGGCCTCGGACAGGGTGGCGTGGATCTCCTTGTGGCAGATGTGATGAAGCAGGACCGTCGGCCCGCCTTTCCCGCCCTTCAGCTTGGGGACGAGGTGGTGGAGGCTTTTGGGCGCATCCGCCGGGATCGGCCGCCCGCAGAGCGCGCAGTCCGGATCCGCCGGCGGAGGCGGAGGCCCCGCGTCGGGTTCGGTCCAGCGTCGGGTCTGTCGGGAGCGGCCCATGACCCCTAAATCGGTTCGCTGCTGGTCAGGAGCAAGGCCGATCCGGATGTCGTGACCCTGCCCGGACTTGCGGAGCCGCCGCGAGGCTGGCACCGCTGAGGCGCGCCCTGCGATCCATGGACCTTCGCTTGCCACACACCTCCTCCTCCAGCAATCCGTCTTCGGACGCTTGCGGCCCTCAGCCCGAGGACTGGCCCGGCGCGCTGGTCGTCGGGGCCGGTCCGGCGGGGCTTGCCGCAGCCGAGGTTCTCGCCGGGGCAGGGCATCCCGTGCTTATCGCCGAGGGCATGCCCTCCCCGGCCCGCAAGCTGCTGATGGCCGGGAAGTCCGGGCTGAACATCACGAAGGACGAGCCGGCCGACGCCTTCCGGGCCGCCTTCGGCGCGGGCGAGGCGCTGCCCCCCGCGCTGCGCGATGCATTCCGGGAATTCGGGCCGCAGGAGGTCATGGAGTGGACCCGCGGGCTGGGGCAGGAGGTGTTCACCGGCTCCACCGGGCGCGTGTTCCCGACGGCTTGGAAGGCCTCGCCGCTGCTGCGCGCCTGGCTCCGGCGACTGTCGGACGGGGGCGTGGAGCTTCGGACGCGCTGGCGCTGGACCGGGTTCGACGGCGGCGAGGTGTCCCGCTTCGAGACGCCCCAGGGGCCACGCCTGCTGCGGCCCGGCGCCACCATCCTCGCCATGGGCGGCGCGAGCTGGCGGCGGCTGGGCTCGGACGGGGCCTGGGCGTCGGAGTTCGCCGACGTCGCGCCCTTCGCCCCCTCCAACATGGGGCTTCTGGTGGACTGGTCGCCCCACATGGCCCGCCACTTCGGCGAACCCGTGAAGGGGGCGGCCTGGAGCGCCGGAGGCCTCGTCTCGCGCGGGGAGGTCGTGGTCTCCGCGCGCGGCCTGGAGGGAGGAGGACTCTATCCGCTGTCCCGCCCCCTGCGCGAGGGCGCTCCGCTCCGGCTCGACCTGCTGCCCGACCTGTCCACCGAGGCGGTGCGGCAGAGGCTGGGCCCGCGCGGGCGCGAGACGGTGGCCAGCCGCCTGCGGAAGCGGCTCGGGATCGAGGGCGCGCGGGCGGCTCTCGTGCAGGAATGGGGACGGCCCTTGCCGGACGATCTCGCGCCCCTGCTCAAGGCGCTGCCCGTGCGGCATTCCGGGCCCCGGCCGCTGGACGAGGCCATCTCGACTGCGGGCGGCCTGCGCTTCTCGGCCCTGACCGGGGACCTGATGCTTCACGACCGCCCGGGCGTGTTCGCCGCCGGCGAGATGCTGGACTGGGAGGCCCCGACGGGGGGCTATCTCCTGACCGCCTGCCTCGCCACGGGGCGACGGGCTGGTCGGGCTGCCGCGGCCTGGCTGTCGCGCTGACCCCGGAACCTCCAGGCGCAGGGCAAAGAGGCCGCCCGATCTCCCGTGTCGGCTTCCCATTGCCCACCGCTTCGGATTAGGTGAGCGCGACCACGACGAGGAGACCCGCCATGGCCCTTCATCACCGCCTGGGCACCGCAAGCGTGCTCGCGCTGCTCCTGGCCGGGCCGGGCCTCGCGCAGGACCGTGCCGTGACCTACACGCTCTTCGGCACGCCGGGGCTTCTGGAGATGCCATCCGCCCTCAGCGCCGACGAGGGGGAGATCGCGGGCACCGTGGGCTACTTCGGCGGCCAGATCCGCAACACCTTCACCTTCCAGGTGACGCGGCGCCTTTCGGGCTCCTTCCGCTATTCCGGCATCCCGGATTTCACGGTCGATGAGGACGAGCCCTACTGGGACCGCAGCTTCGACCTGCGGTTCCGCTTCAACGACGAGAGCCGCTACGTCCCCATGGTGGCTCTGGGGCTGCAGGACTTCCTGGGAACCGGGATCTACTCGGGCGAATACGTGGTCGCCACCAAGACGGTCGGCGACGCCTTCCGCGTGACGGCGGGCCTGGGCTGGGGACGGTTTGCCACCCACGGCGGCTTCGACAATCCGCTGGGCTTCCTGGGGGACCGGCCCGAAACCTTCGTGACCGGCGACGAAGGCGGGGACGTGGGCTACGAGGCATTCTTCCGGGGCGATGCCGCGGTCTTCGGCGGGATCGAATGGGCCCCGAACGAACGCTGGATCCTCAAGGCGGAGTATTCGTCCGACGACGCCTATGTCGACCAGAATGGCGATCCGCTGTTCGACCGCGAATCCCCGCTGAACTTCGGCGCAACCTGGCGGCCGCTGCCGGGAATCCAGCTGGGCCTGGGCTACCTTTACGGCACCCAGCTGTCCTTCACCGGGACCTTCACGGTCAACCCGAACGACCGTCCCTTCGGCGTCGGCCTCGACCCTGCGCCGCAGCCGGTCGCCGTCCGGGCCGAAGGGCTGCGCGCGGCCCAGAGCTGGGACCGGGCCGATCTGCCGGAGTCGACCGTCCTCGCCAGCCTGCGCGAGGCTCTGCGCACCGAGGGGGTCGAACTCGTCGCAGTGGCGCTCGACGACAGGTCGGCCCGTGTCCGCTACACCAACACGCGCTACCGGGCCGAGGCGCAGGCCATGGGCCGCGTGGTCCGCATCCTGAGCCAAGAGCTTCCGCCTTCCATCGAGACGCTCACGCTCGAGCCGGTGCAGAACGGGATCCCGCTGTCGGCCGTGACCTTTGCGCGGTCCGACGTCGAGGCCTTCGAGAATGAGGTGGGCGGCACGGCCGCCAGCCTGGCCCAGGCGGAGTTCGGCGACGCCGGCGGCCCCGCGGGCCTCGTGGAGGTGCCGCCGGCCAGCGAGGATTTCACCTGGGGGCTGCGTCCCTACGTGAGCCTCTCGCTCTTCGACCCGACCGACCCCTTCCGGCTGAGGTTCGGGGCCGAGCTGTCGGCGGCCTACCGCCTTCGTCCGAACCTGATCCTGTCCGGTGCCATCCGGCAGCAGATCCTCGCCTCGAGCGAGGACGATGACGGCGAGGTCGAACCCCTGGGCGGGGTTCCGGTCGTGCGCCGGAACCAGAGCCTCTACGGGAGCGACGGCGGTCCGACCCTCGATAGCCTGACCCTGGCCTGGTACGGCCGGCCCGGCGACAACCTCTACAGCCGCATGACGCTGGGCTACCTGGAGGAGATGTACGGCGGCGTCTCGACCGAGCTCCTCTGGAAGCCCGTCGAAGCCCGGCTCGCCCTGGGGGCCGAGGTCAACTATGCTGTCCAGCGCGACTACAACGACATGCTGAGCTTCCGCGACTATGACGTCGTGACCGGCCATGTGTCGGCCTATTACGACTTCGGCAACGGGTTCCAGGGCGAGATCGACGCCGGCCGGTTCCTGGCCGGCGACTGGGGCGCGACCTTCGGGCTCGACCGGGAGTTCGAGAATGGCTGGTCCGTGGGCGGCTACTTCACCCTGACGGACATCCCGGCCGAGGATTTCGGGGAAGGCTCCTTCGACAAGGGCATCCGGGTCAACATCCCGATCGACTTCGTCCTGGGCCGGCCGACCCGGCGCGAAGTGGGGACGAGCCTGCGCTCTCTGAACCGCGACGGCGGGGCGAGGCTGGACGTCGATGGACGGCTCTACGACATCGTGCGCGAAGGGCATTACGCGGATCTTGAGGATTCATGGGGGCGGTTCTGGCGATGAAGCGGACGATCTGCGGAGTGGCGGCCGCGCTTGCCCTGGCGGGCTGCGGCCAGAACAGCGAAACCTCCGGCCAGCCCGGCGCCTCGGCCGAGGCGCGTGCCCTCTCCGTCGTGTCGCAGGTTCAGACGATCCTGGGCGGCGTGGGATCGGACACCACGGTCAGCGCGCCCCGCGTGATTCCGGGGGGCTTTTCCTCCGAGGCCATCGCCGCCGACCCCGGGGCCTATCGCCTCATGCAGGTCAACGCGCTTGGCCTGGTCGAGCCGGGTCGCATCATCCAGGAGAACGGGGACGAGGTCACCCTCGCGCTCCAGTCCGGGCCGACGGCGGCCTACGATGGCGGCATCCTCGTGGCCACGCGGGGGTTCGGCGACGACCTGATCACCATGGATTCGGCCGGCGTCCTTGAGGCGCTTCGGGCAGGCGGCGGAACGGTCAGCCGCCGCATGGAAACGCTGGATGCGCAGGATCAGGTCCTCACCTCCAGCTTCTCCTGCACGATCACGTCGGCGGGGCAGGAAACGGTCAACCTCGGCCTGCGGGAGGCGACGCTGAACCGCTTCGACGAGAAGTGCCGCAGCCAAGCGTTGATCTTCGACAACATCTATTGGCTGGACGGTTCGGGCCAGATCGTGGCCTCGCGCCAGTATGTCTCGCCCACTGTTGCATATTTGCGCAGCAACAGGCTCTGAATCGTCCAAGCTCCCGAAACCGGGATGCATTTTCTTGAGTCGTGGGGTGTATGAAGCTACTACCGCATCAACGCTTTGTTACTAACCGGAGTAGAGACATGCGCCTCACCAAAGCCCTCCTCGCTGCTGCCGTCGCTGCGACCCTGGCCAGCCAAGCCGTTGCCGGCGGCTTCGCCCCCGTCGTTGCCGAGCCCGAGCCCACCGTCGTCGTGGAGCCGACCGCTCCCCGTTCGACCTTCGGCA
>NZ_JAFMST010000008.1:0-258886 GCF_017916275.1 Rubellimicrobium arenae | reverse complement strand
CATCCTTCTGCCGCTCGCGCTGCTCGGCGGCCTGGTCGCCCTGGCCGTTGCGGCCGACGAAGACGACGACTCGACCGAGAACGATTGATCGTCTCTTCCGCCACACTGTGCGGAAATCATGCAAGGCAGGCCCCCGGGCCTGCCTTGTTTCATTCACGTCAGAGTGCCATGGTCGTGAGGACGGCTCGCGCCGTGCACAACCCAAGGAGCAGTCCTATGAAGCACCTCAAGTCCCTCGTTCTCGCCGTTGCGACGGCGACCCTGGCCAGCCAAGCTGTTGCCGGTGGTTTCGCCCCCGTCGTGGCCGCGCCCGAGCCTGTGGCTCCCGTGACCGTCGTGGAGCCGACCGCTCCCCGTTCGACCTTCGGCATCCTTCTGCCGCTCGCGCTGCTCGGCGGCCTGGTCGCCCTGGCCGTTGCGGCCGACGAAGACGACGACTCGACCGAGAACGATTGATCTTTGTTTCGGCCCGCACCGCCTACGGCGGTGCGGGTCCCTCAACTGGCCAGCCGCATCAGGGCACGTTCGAGAACGGCATGATCCGGCGTCGGCCCGCCGGACCTGAGCGTCAGGTCCAACTCCACCAAAAGACGCAGCGCGTCCTCGATCCGCTCCCGACGCCAGGACTCCGCCGCACGGGCCAACGCCTGCCGCCGCGGCCCTCCAACCGGTGGGCGCAGGGCGGCCAAGCCGGACTGAACGCCTCCCGGATCGCTCGCCACCGTGAGCAGCGCCCGAATATGCCGGAGCGCCTGGATGGTGACCGTTACCGGCCCGACCCCCTGCGCCGCCAGCCGCGCAAGCAGCGGGGCCACCATGTCCCGGCGCCCCTCCGTGATGGCGGCCAGCAGGTCGTCCACCTCAGCGTCTTCCGTCTGTGGCGCCAGCGCGGCCACGGTCGCGCCGCTGAGCGGTGCCTCCGAATCAAGCTGGAACAGCGAAAGGCGCTCCAGAAGGCCACGGAAATCCCCTGGGGGCAGCGATTGCGCCAAGCCCAGCACCTGATCGCGCGCATCGGGATCGACGCGGGTCAGGCCCGCGTCACGCAGCATCTCCAGGACCTCGCCATCCGTCGGGGGATCATCGTACAGCGTGATGGCCACGGCCACCTTGCTGCCTTCGAACAGCTTCCTCAGGGCCCCCTTGGCGGTCAGGCTCGTGCCCGTCACGACCACGCGGGCGTCATCGGGCGTCCAGGCTTCCAGCGCGCTGACCAGCGCCGGAGCGATCCCATCGGTGGCATCCTCCACGAGCACCACCCTGGGGCCTGGGAAGAAGCCGACCGCCTTCACGGCATCCAGGAGCAGGGCGCCGTCCCGCCGTAGATCGCCGGCGGCAATGCGATCCAGCCGCATCTCGGCCTCGCCCTGGGGACCGATCAGCGTGGCGATCAGATCCGCGCGGGCCTGTGCGACCCGTGCGCCATCGTCGCCGGAGATCAGCACCCCGGCCGCGGCCGGATCGGGCCGCCGCAGGAAGGCCTTGGCGTCGCGAGTGGACAGCTTCACCTGATCGATCCTGGCGGAAGCAGAAGAAGCCGCGTCACCACCTCATCCGCCAGCAGGATCATCAGCCGCCGACGGGCGTCCTCCTCGGCTGCGCGGGTGGCAACGATGGAACCTGTCGCAGAATAACCGGTGAAGGCCGTGGCCTCGCCTTCGGCCAGCGTCGCCTGCGACGCCGCCTCGAGGAGCCGCCAACTGGCCCGGCCCTCAAGGTTGTAGCGCGTGATCGCCCCGTCCGGCGTCACGGCCGCCGACTTGGTCTCGACCTCGGGCACCACGGCGAGCGTGGCTTCGACGGCTTCGGGGCGACCCAGCCGGTCCTCGAGCCGCGAGCGCAGGCGGTAGCCATCCGGGGTGTCGGGCAGATCAAAGGCCACGCGGCCCCGCAACCGGTCGCCGGAGCCACCGGGTGCATAGACCGGCGTAAAGCCGCAGGCTGCCAGAGCCAGCGGCGCCAGCAGGATCGTCCGGCGGCTGGGCGCGTCAGGCCACAACGTTGACGATCCGCCCGGGGACCACGATCACCTTCTTGGGGGCCGCCCCCTCCAGGGTTCGCGCCACGGCTTCAAGGGCCAGCCGCTCGATCTCGGCAACCGCAAGGTCGCGGGGCACGTTGATCTCGCCCCGACGCTTGCCGTTGACCTGGATGGGGAGCGTGATGCTGTCCTCGATCAGCAGGGCCGGGTCGGCCTTGGGCCAGGGCGCCTGGGCCACCAGCCCCTCTCCGCCGAGCAGGGACCACAGCTCTTCGGCCAGATGCGGCGTCATCGGAGCCATGAGCTGGACAAGGGCGCGCGCCGCCGCACGCCGGCTCTCCGCTCCGGCTTCGGACTTCGCCAGCATGTTGGTGAAGCCGTAGAGCTTTGCGAGGGCGGCGTTGAAGCCGAAGCTCTCAATCCCCTGGGAGACGTCGTGGATCGTCTTGTGCATCGCCCGCTCCAGTGCTGCGTCGGCCGCCGAATTGGCGGCAGCTTCAGACTGGGCGGCCTCCTGGGCCAGCCGCCAGACGCGCGACAGATGCTTGTAAGCGGCTTCCGCGCCAGCCGCTGTCCATTCCACGTCCCGTTCGGGCGGGGAGTCGGACAGCACGAACCAGCGCGCGGTGTCGGCGCCGTAGGTCGCCACGATGTGCATCGGGTCCACGACGTTCTTCTTGGACTTCGACATCTTGGCCGAGGGAATGATCTCGACCGGCTCGCCCGTGGCCTTGAGCTTGCCGCCCTCCACCTCCTCGGGGAAATGGTAGACGGGCCGGCCGCTCTCGTCCCGGGTCTGGTAGATCTCGTGCGTCACCATGCCCTGCGTGAACAGGGCATCGAACGGCTCCTGCGCGCTGCCGGGCAGGTGGCCGGTCTTGACCATGGCCCGTGCGAAGAACCGGGAATAGAGCAGGTGCAGGATCGCGTGCTCGATGCCGCCGATGTACTGGTCCACGTTCATCCAGTAGGCGGCTTCGTCCCGCTCGGTGGGCGTGACGGCGTGCGGGGCGGTGAAGCGGGCGTAGTACCAGGACGAATCCACGAAGGTGTCCATCGTGTCCGTCTCGCGACGGGCCTCCTGGCCGCAGCTGGGGCAGGGGGTCTTGCCCCAGGTCGGATGGCGGTCGAGCGGATTGCCCGGACGGTCGAAGGTCACATCCTCGGGCAGGCGCACGGGCAACTGGTCCCGCGGCACCGGCACCGCGCCGCAGGCCGGGCAGTGGACGATCGGGATCGGGCAGCCCCAGTAGCGCTGGCGCGAGAGCAGCCAGTCGCGCAGGCGGAAGCGGGTGACGCCCTTGCCCCAGCCCGCACGTTCCGCAAAGGCGATGGCCGCCTCGACACCCTGATCGGAGGTCTGCAACTCCTCGCCGGCGAAAAGCTTCACGTACCGGACGGACTCGGTCTTCTGGGGCGTGAAGGCGTCGGCCCCTTCCTCGGGGCGCACATGCTCGCCGGCGGCGGGGACGAAGGTCGACACGACTGGCAGGCGGAACTTGCGCGCGAAGTCCAGATCGCGCTGGTCATGCGCCGGGCAGCCGAAGATCGCGCCGGTGCCGTAATCCATCAGGATGAAGTTGGCGATCCAGACCGGCAGCTCCCACGAGTCGTCGAGCGGGTGCCGCACACGCAGGCCGGTGTCGATCCCTGTCTTCTCGGCCGTCTCGATGGCCTCCTCGGTGGTGCCGCCCTTGCGCGCCTCCTCGCAATAGGCCGCGATCTCGGGCCGCGACTGGCTCAGTGCCTTGGCCAGCGGGTGGTCCGGCGAGACGGCGACGAAGCTCGCCCCCAGCAGGGTGTCGGGACGGGTGGTGTAGACCGGGATCGCGTCAAAGCCCTGCGCGGGCTCCGTCAGCGGGAAGGACAGTTCCAGCCCGCGCGAGCGGCCGATCCAGTTGGCCTGCATCAGCTTCACCTTGGCGGGCCAGTCGTCCAGCCCATCAAGGGCGTCCAGCAGATCCCCGGCCATATCGGAAATCTTGAAGAACCATTGGGTCAGCTCGCGCCGCTCGACGTCGGCGCCGGAGCGCCAGCCCTTGCCGTCCACCACCTGCTCGTTGGCGAGCACGGTCATCTCCACGGGGTCCCAGTTCACCACCGCGGCCTTGCGCGTCACCAGACCCGCGTCCAGCATATCCAGGAACAGAGCCTGCTGCTGCCCGTAGTATTCGGGGTCGCAGGTCGCGAACTCCCGGCTCCAGTCGATGGAGAAGCCCAAGGGCTTCATCTGCCCGCGCATGTCGGCGATGTTCTGGTAGGTCCAGTCCTTCGGATGCCCGCCCGAGGCCATGGCCGCGTTCTCGGCCGGGAGGCCGAAGGCGTCCCATCCCATCGGATGCAGGACCGCGTGCCCGGTGGCGCGACGGTGGCGCGCGACGACGTCGCCCATGGTGTAGTTGCGGACGTGCCCCATGTGGATGCGTCCCGACGGGTAGGGGAACATCTCCAGCACATAGTATTTCGGCTTCTCGGGGTCGGCCTTGGCACGGAAGCAGCCCGCCTCCTCCCAGGCCGCCTGCCAACGGGCTTCGATCGTGGGGGCATCGTAGCGGGACATGGACATTCCTTCGGGCATCTGGAGGCGGCTCCGGTCATGGCCGAGCGGGTATCGCTTGTCCAGTCCGGGAAAAGAAGAAGGGGCGGTCCCGAAGGACCGCCCCCCAATTTCGTTCGGTCCCGGGAGGGATCAGAACTCGAGCGAGACCGCAACCGTGGTGCCGGCTTCGTACTCGCGAGCACCTTCCTCGTCCTCGTCGGCGTAGGAGGCGATCAGCTCGGCGCCGTTGCCCAGGTCGTACTCGACGCCGACGTAGCCGCCATCCTCTTGGATGTAGCCGGCGTAGACTTCGATGCCGGCGCCGGAGTCGTAGGCGACTTCGAGGCCGTAGTTGGAGTCTTCGTCGTCGTCGTCGCCGTCGTTTTCGAAGTCGGTATCGGACTCGGCATTGTCGAAGTCGTTGCCGTCGTCTTCGATTTCATAGAAGGCCGAAACAGCGAGCGGGCCCGAAGCATAGTCAGCCGAGATCCCGGCCGAGTTCTTCAGATCGTCGTAGTTGTCGTCGTTCTCGAGCACGTAGTAGGCGCCGAGGGTGACGGGGCCGACCGGGTAGGTCACTTCGAAGCCGAGCGAGTCAGCGTCTTGGGTGTAGTTCTTGGCATAGGCGACTTGAGCGTCGAGGCCACCGAAGGTGGTGCCAGCCGAGATACCGAACACTTCGGACACGTCGAAGTCGTCATTCTCGTCGACCGGGTCGTAACCGGCGTCGGCAGTGCCGTTGTTTTGGCCGCTGTCAGCCGATTCCGACTCTTCTTGGTACGCGATCGAGTAGGTGAACCGGGAGATCACGCCCTTGGCGCCGAACGAGAACTGATCGAAGCTGTCGTCGTCGGGGGTGTCGTTGCCTTCGTCGGCGATGACGGCCGAGACCGAGGCGTCGATGCCGCGATAGATGGTGTCGCCGCGCAGGACGGTTTCGCCATCGGCTTCCGAGAAGTCGTCAGCCAGCATGTTGCCAGCAGCGTCCCACTTGCTTTCGGCGGCGAAGGTGATGTCGCCGAAGAACAGACCGCCGTTCTCGGTGGTCAGCGAGAGGAGGAAGTCGTCATCGACGTCCACCGAGCTGCCGTCGCCGCCTTCGTCGGCGTCCTCATCCGTGACGTTCAGCGTGAAGCTGGCAGCGGCGGTGAGGCCGTTGTTCAGCTCTTGCGTCAGCGTCACGCCGAGGTCGACTTCCCAGAAGAAGCCATCGTCGGCAACTTCCTCGAGGACCGGATTGCCGTCGGCGTCAGTGATCACATTGCCGTCGTCATCCCGCGCGACCTGGGTTTGCGTGTCGCGGGGCTCGATGCCGTTATCGTCGTTGAAGCCCAGGGTGGCGGTGCCGCCGAACGTGACATCGGCAGCCGCGGCGCCCGCGAAGGCCAAGATCGACGCCGTGGCCAACAGGATGCTCTTCATGGTTTCCCTCGTGTTGTGCATTCCCGAGAATGCCAGACCAACTAGCATTGATGCGTGTTTGCGCCCTTGAGGGGCCACATTCAACAGTCTCGGACTTGTGAGGGAGGCCAGCCACAAAATTGATGCAGCCGAGCCACACAGGTGGAAAGCGGCCAGTGGGCGTGTAATGCGATGCGCCGTGATTGACCAGCTAGGACGCGCGGCTGGCCCCGGCCAGGGGGACGCTCGTCCGCAGAACAAGGACGGACGGCATGGAAACACTGGGACTGGAGGCGATCCGGGATCGCCTTTCCGCCGCCGAGGCGCGGGCCGCCCGGACCCCCGGGTCGGTCACGCTGATCGCGGTCTCCAAGGTCCAGCCCGAGGAGCGCGTCCGCGCGGTTCTGGCGGCCGGGCAGCGCATCTTCGGCGAGAACCGCGTCCAGGAGGCCCAGGCGAGGTGGGAGCCTCTACGCGCCGAGTTCGCCGGCGTCGGCCTGCATCTCATCGGCCCGCTCCAGACCAACAAGGCGCGCGCGGCGGTGGAGTTGTTCGGCGCGATCCACACGCTCGACCGGCTGCGCCTGGCCGAAACGCTTGCGCGGCTCGCGCAGGAACGGGGCAGGTCGCCGGAGGTGTTCGTGCAGGTGAACACCGGCCGCGAGCCGCAGAAGGCCGGCTGCCTGCCCGAGGAGGCCGATGCGCTCGTGGCGCGGGCGCGGGCGCTGGATCTTCCGGTCCGGGGACTCATGTGCATCCCCCCCGAGGGCGAGGACCCGGTCCCGCATTTCAGGATGCTGCGCGACATGGCCGGGCACAACGGGCTCGACGGGTTGTCGATGGGGATGAGCGGGGACTTCGAGGCGGCGATCGCCGAGGGCGCCACGCATGTCCGCGTCGGTTCGGCGATCTTCGGCGCGCGGGCTAGCGCACCACCAGCCGCGACCGGCGCGTGAGCCGCCGCGCGATCCAGAGCAGATCCCGGGCGGACAGCGCGATGCACCCGGTCGTCGGGGCTCCGGGACGTCGCCAGCGGTGGATGAAGATCGCCGAGCCCCGGCCGGGGATGGCGGGGGCCGTGTTCCAGCCGGTCACCAGCACGAGATCATAGAGGGGGTCCGGCCGTCGCAGGCGTTCATGCGACAGGGCATGGGGCGCGTGGACCTTGGAATTGTAGCAGGGGTCC
The DNA here is from genome assembly GCF_017916275.1 of Rubellimicrobium arenae. Classification (GTDB taxonomy): domain Bacteria; phylum Pseudomonadota; class Alphaproteobacteria; order Rhodobacterales; family Rhodobacteraceae; genus Rubellimicrobium; species Rubellimicrobium arenae. Next base: position 251,779 of record NZ_JAFMST010000008.1, on the reverse strand, counting down.
GCCGGATCGTCGGACCAAAGGTCGCCCGGGTGGATCGGACAGGCTCCGGGCGTGGGCCGGCGCAGTCGGTCGGGCCGGTAGAGCACCCCCTTGATCGCATGCGCGCCGCGCGGGGTGCAGCCGTCCCCCTCGCGCTTGTCCGAGGTGAGCCCTCGCCGTCCCCGGGTGCATGGCAGGATCCGCCCCCTGAACCGCACGCCCCGGGGCGTCACGACGAGGTCGTCCCGCGTCGCCCTCACAGCAGGTGCCCCGACTTGGCGGCCTTGGTGGCCAGGTAGGCGGCGTTGTGGTCGTTGAGCCCGACCCGCAGGGGCACCCGCTCCGTCACCCGGACGCCCGCCTCTTCCATCAGGGCCACCTTGCGCGGGTTGTTGGTCAGGAGCCGCACCGAGGAGAACCCGAGCGCGCGCAGGATCTGCGCCCCCACGCGGAAGTCGCGCTCGTCGTCCTCGAAGCCCAGGCGGTGGTTGGCCTCCACCGTGTCAAAGCCCTGATCCTGCAGGGAATAGGCCCGCATCTTGTTGGCAAGCCCGATCCCGCGCCCCTCCTGGTCGAGGTAAAGGAGCACCCCGGCCCCGTCCGTGGCCATGCGTTCCAGCGCGGCATGGAGCTGGGGGCCGCAGTCGCATTTCAGGCTTCCCAGCAGATCCCCCGTGAAGCAGGCCGAATGGAGCCGGGCGAGCACCGGGGCGTCCCGCGGCGGGCTCCCGATCTCGACCGCGACGTGCTCGGCCTCGTCGAGGGGGGAGCGGAAGACATGGACCCGCCCGGCCTGCGAGACCGCCAGGGGCACGCGCGCCGAGACGACCTTGGACAGCGGAGCCAGAGGGACATCGAGCGCCAGCGCGGCGGGAACGCGCGCGACGCCCTCGGGCAAGGGGCCGTCGGCGGATACGAGCAGCGCGGCCGGCAGCAGGCGGGCCGACTTGGCCAGCCGGATCGCCGCACGGGCGAGCATCGGGGGCACCCCTTCGGTCCCGCGCAGGGTCGCGAACGGGCCCTTCATCGGGGAAACGAGGTCCTCGGCCGGGTCGGCGCTGGCCTGGACCCAGGTGAGGTCCGCGTCCGACGGCACCCGCACGCGGGCCAGGTCACCGTCATAGGCGCGGGCGCGCAGGGTCTCGGCACGCCGGGCGGTGAGCGCCAGCGTGACCTCCCCCAGGCGGCGCAGCCCATCGAGGCGGCGGGCCGTCGCGGTCTCCGCGGCCAGGGCGAATGCGGTGCCGTCCGGCCCGGTCAGGAGGACGGGGAGGCCGATCCTCAGGTCGGAGCGTGCGCGGGCAAGCCGTTCGGCGTCATCGAAGGCAAGGGGATCGTGGGTCATGGTTCCCTTCGATACTCCGGGCGGGCGCGGATTGAAACATTAGGCCCCGCCCCGACACATGGCCGTGAGAAATCTTGCAAAGCATTGGTTTTGCGGTGCTTACTTCCCATCTTCGACCCGTGATCGACAGTGATCGTAGCGGAGGGCGCAATGGCGCAGCTCAAGAAGATTCTCCTGGTGGACGACGATGACGACCTGCGCGAGGCGCTGTCCGAGCAGCTCGTGATGACCGAGGATTTCGACGTCTTCGAAGCCGCCACGGGGCAGGACGCCCTGACGAAGACCAAGGCGGGGCTTTTCGACCTCGTGATCCTCGACGTGGGCCTGCCCGATACCGACGGGCGGGAGCTGGCGCGGGTCATGCGGAAGCAGGGCGTGAAATGCCCGATCGTCATGCTGACGGGGCACGACTCGGACAGCGACACGATCCTGGGGCTGGACGCCGGCGCAAACGACTATGTGACCAAGCCCTTCAAGTTCCCAGTCCTTCTGGCCCGGCTCCGCGCGCAGCTGCGCACCCATGAGCAGTCCGAGGACGCGGTGTTCCAGCTTGGCCCCTACACCTTCCGGCCCGCCCAGAAGCTCCTCCTCACCGAGGACGAGAAGAAGGTGCGGCTCACCGAGAAGGAGACCAACATCCTCAAGTTCCTCTACCGCGCGCAGGACGGCGTGGTGCCGCGCGACGTGCTCCTGCACGAGGTCTGGGGCTACAACGCCGGCGTGACTACCCACACGCTGGAAACCCATATCTACCGGCTCCGCCAGAAGATCGAGCCCGACCCCTCGAACGCCCGGCTGCTGGTGACCGAAGCGGGGGGCTATCGCCTCGTCGCCTGATCCCACACTTTTTAGTTGACGTGCGGGAACCCGGGGCCTCCTGCCTAGTTGCATCTATGTCCCCCGATGGCGGGGCAAGGCCATCATCCCTCCCTGTTGGACTTGGCCCGGGCTTCGTCCCGGGCCTTTTTTCTGCGGTGCGGATTTTTTTGCACGGCGGGGTTGTTGTGGCGGTGCAATGGCCGGCCGGTTTACGTATATGACAGGGCGAGGGGCGCATGGCGCGTCCCCCGACGGGGCCGTGGACCCCAAAGGACCGACGATGCTTTCGACTCGCCTGGCTTCCGCCCTTGTGATCGCCGCCTTGGCCGCGCCCGCGATGGCGCAGGACGTGAGCTTCCAACTCGTCAACGACAGCGGTCTGACCCTGATGGAGTTCTACACCTCGCCCGCCGACGAAGGCTCCTGGGGCGATGACCTGCTCGTGGCCAACGTGCTCGCCTCCGGCGAGAGCGGCACCGTCGACATCTCGAACGGCGACCAGCAATGCGACCGCGACCTCCGCTTCGTCTTCGAGGATGGCTCGGAGATGATCGACCGCGTCAACATCTGCGACACGGCGAGCTATACGCTCAGCCCCGCCTGACGCCACATTTCCTGATCCGATCCGGGGCGCCGGCCGAAAGGTCCGGCGCCTTTTGCATGTCCGGGGCCAAAGCGGGATGTTCAGGCCCGGGTTCCGGATTTCCTCACCTGACGAATGGGGCTGGCAGAGGATAAAACAGGGTCATTGCAACGCATTTAGTTCCAGGAGATTTCAATGAGCCGCTTCGCCGCTTTCGCGACCGCCCTTGCCCTCGGCGCCGCCGCCGCCCTTCCGGCCGACGCCCAGACCTACTCGATCCGTTTTCAGAACCAGTCCGGCGCGACCGTGTACCGGATCTATTCCTCCCCGACGAGCAACTCGAACTGGGAGCAGGATCTCCTGGGCTCGAACGTCCTTTATCCGGGGCAGGGGCTGGACGTGATCATCCATAACGTATCGAACTGCTATTACGACGTGCTGATCCAGTGGGAATCCGGGTATCAGGAAACCGACACCTTCGACCTGTGCTCTTATTCCCAATACAACATCTATTGATCGACGACCGTCATGTCCGCCCCGTGAGGTGAGCGAAGCTCCCTCCCGGTCCTCGGGCCGATCGTGGCGTCCGGCGGAGGCCTTCAGGGCCAAGGCCATTCCACCAGATGAAACGGCCCCGCCCTGTTGGGGGCGGGGCCGCTCCATGTCGTGGGAAAGGCGATCAGGCCAGGTCGAAGCGGTCGAGGTTCATGACCTTGGTCCAGGCCTTGACGAAGTCGGCCACGAACTTGGGGGCATTGTCGTCCTGGGCATAGACCTCGGCCAGTGCCCGCAGTTGCGAGTTCGACCCGAAGACCAGGTCGGCGCGCGTCGCGGTCCATTTGACATCGCCCGTGGCGCGGTCGCGTCCCTCGAAGACCTGCGCCGCCTCGGACACCGGCGTCCAGGCCGTGTCCATGTCGAGCAGGTTGACGAAGAAGTCGTTCGTCAGCACACCCGGACGCTTGGTCAGGACGCCATGGGGCACCCGGTTGTGGTTCGCGTCCAGCGCCCGGAGGCCCCCCACCAAGACCGTCATCTCGGGCGCGGTCAGAGTCAGGAGCTGGGCCCGATCGACCAGCATCTCCTCGGCGGAGTGGCTGAAGACCTGGCTCAGGTAGTTGCGGAACCCGTCGGCCTGCGGCTCCAGCGGCTCGAAGGAATGGGCGTCCGTCTGTTCCTGGGTCGCGTCCATGCGGCCCGGTGCGAAGGGCACCTCCACGTCGAAGCCCGCTGCCTTGGCCGCCTGTTCCACGGCCGCGGTGCCAGCCAGCACGATCAGGTCGGCCAGGGACACCTTCTTGCCGTCCGTGGCGCGGGCGTTGAAGTCGGCCTGGATGCCCTCGAGCACGGCCAGGATCTGCGCCAGCCGGGCGGGCTGGTTGACCTCCCAGTCCTTCTGCGGAGCCAGGCGGATGCGAGCGCCGTTCGCGCCGCCCCGCTTGTCCGAACCCCGGAAGGTCGAAGCCGAGGCCCAGGCCGTGGCGACGAGGTCCGAGACGGGCAGGCCGGAGGCAAGGATCCGCGCCTTGAGGTCACGGATGTCGGCCGCATCGACCAGGACATGATCCACGGCGGGGATCGGGTCCTGCCAGATCAGGTCCTCGGCCGGAACCTCGGAGCCGAGGTAGAGCCGCTTCGGTCCCATGTCGCGGTGGGTCAGCTTGAACCAGGCGCGGGCAAAGGCGTCGGCGAAGAGTTCCGGATCTTGGTGGTAGCGCTGCGAGATCGGCCCATAGATCGGGTCGAAGCGCATCGCGAGGTCTGCCGTCGTCATCATCGGGCGATGCATCCTGGACGGGTCGTGCGCGTCGGGGATCATGTGCTCGGGCCGGACGTCCTTGGCGACCCACTGCTTGGCGCCGGCGGGGGACTTCACCAACTCCCATTCATACCCGAAGAGCACGTCGAAGTAGCCCATGTCCCAGGTCGTGGGATTGGGCTTCCAGGCGCCCTCGATGCCCGAGGTGATGGTGTCGTAGCCGTTGCCGGTCCCGTGCGAGGACAGCCAGCCCAGGCCCATGGCCTGAATCGGCGCGGCCTCGGGCTCGGGTCCCACGGCGGCGGCGGGGCCGTTGCCGTGCGCCTTGCCGAAGGTGTGGCCGCCGGCGACCAGGGCGACGGTTTCCTCGTCGTTCATGGCCATGCGGGCAAAGGTCTCGCGGATGTCGCGGCCCGAGGCGACCGGGTCGGGGTTCCCGTCCGGTCCTTCGGGGTTCACGTAGATCAGGCCCATCTGCACGGCGGCCAGCGGGTTGGCCAGCTGGCGCTCACCCGAATAGCGGCTGTGCTCCTTTTCGCTGGTGGCGAGCCATTCGCCCTCGTCGCCCCAGTAGATGTCCTCCTCGGGCTCCCAGACGTCCACGCGGCCCCCGCCGAAGCCGAAGGTCTTGAATCCCATCGATTCCAGGGCGACGTTGCCGGCCAGGATCATCAGGTCGGCCCAGGACAGGCGGTTGCCGTACTTGCGCTTGATCGGCCAGAGCAGGCGGCGGGCCTTGTCGAGGTTGCCGTTGTCCGGCCAGGAGTTCAGCGGCGCGAAGCGCTGCGTGCCCGAGGAGGCGCCGCCTCGGCCGTCGGCGGTGCGGTAGGTGCCGGCGCTGTGCCAGGCCATGCGGATGAACAGCGGCCCGTAGTGGCCCCAGTCCGCCGGCCACCAGGCCTGCGATTCCGTCATCAGGGCGCGGAGGTCCTGTTTCACCGCCCCGAGGTCCAGCTTCTGGAACTCCTGGGCGTAGTCGAAGGCCGGGTCCATCGGATTGCCCAGGGCGGTGTGCTGGTGCAGGACCTTGAGGTTGAGCGCGTTGGGCCACCAGTCACGGTTGGTCCGGCCTCCGAAGGTCGCGCGCTTGGGCGTCCCGTGCATCACCGGGCACTTGCCGACCTCGCCCACACCATTTCCGTCCATATCGTCCCTCGATCCTTGATGGTCTGATCCTGATTCCAAGCTGGCGCGCGTGGTCGATCGACGACGGCCCGCTCGGTTGCAGACCCGATAGCAGATCGGTTCCATCAGTTCGAGTTGGATGTTCTGATCGTCTTGATAAGATATTCTTATGACGAACTTCACATTCAAGCAGCTCCGCTATTTCGACGCCGTGGCCCGTCATGGTCACTTCGGCCGCGCAGCCGAGGCTTGCGCCATCTCGCAACCGGCCCTGTCCATGCAGATCCGGGACCTGGAGGAGACCCTGGGATCGAGGCTGGTGGAACGTGGCGCCCGGCAGGTGCGGCTCACCGCCCTGGGCGAGGCGCTGGTGCCCCGCGTGCGCGACATCCTGCGATCGCTGGATGAGTTGGGCGACCTGGCCCGCGCCTCGGGCGACCGGTTGTCCGGGCGGCTGCGGATCGGCGTCATCCCCACGATCGCGCCGTATCTGCTTCCTTCGATCATCGGCAACCTGACGCGGACGCATGCCGATCTCGACATCCATGTGCGCGAGACGGTGACCTCCCGGCTGCTGGACGAACTGGCCGAAGGGCGGCTGGACACCGCCATCGTGGCCCTTCCCGTGTCGGAGCCGTCCCTGACCGAGGTGGCGCTGTTCTCCGAGGCCTTCGTCCTGGTGCGCCCGGGCGAGGACGAGGGCAAGCCTGTTCCCGATCCCGAGATGCTGCGCGAGATGCGCCTCCTGCTCCTGGAGGAGGGGCATTGCTTCCGCGACCAGGCGCTGTCCTTCTGCGATGCCCGGTCGGCGCTCCCGCGCGAGCTGCTGGACGGCAGCTCGCTCTCGACCCTGGTGCAGATGGTGGGAGCGGGCATCGGCGTGACCCTGATCCCCGAGATGGCCGTGGGGGTGGAGACGCGCTCGGCCCCGGTGTCGGTCGCCCGGTTCGAAGGCTCCCCGCCCGCGCGGACGATCGGGATGGTGTGGCGCCGGACGAGTCCCCTGGCCCGGCAGCTCACCCGGATCGCGGACATCGTGCGGCAATCGGCCGAGGCGCTGCGCCCGGGACCGCCATCGAGCTGAGGGTCGCGAACCCCGGGGCAGACGCCCCCCTTGGGGTTCGCCACGCACCGGCCGGGTTCCCTCCGGACGGCCTTGCCGATAAGACGGCGTGCATCCGCGGAGATCCCCATGCCCCTCACCCTCGCCACCTGGAACATCAACTCCGTCCGCCTGCGCGAAGGGCTGGTGGCGCGCCTCCTGCAGGAGGAGGCGCCGGACGTCCTCTGCCTCCAGGAATGCAAGAGCCCGGTCGAGAAGATCCCCGTCGCGACCTTTGCCGCCCTGGGCTACCACCACGTCGTGATGCGGGGGCAGAAGGGCTACAACGGCGTCGCGATCTTCTCCCGGCGGCCCATCGAGGATGCGGGCTCCGTGGATTTCGCGGGCCTGAACCACGCCCGCCACGTCGCGGCCCGGCTGGAATGCGGGGCGGTGATCCACAACGTCTACGTCCCGGCCGGGGGGGACATCCCGGACCGCGAGCAGAACGAGAAGTTCGGCCAGAAGCTCGACTTCTTCACGCACCTGCGGGACCATTTCCGGGCCGACCGTCCCAGGCGTGCGATCCTCGTGGGCGATCTCAACGTCGCGCCGCTGGAGGACGACGTCTGGAGCCACAAGCAGATGCTCAAGGTGGTGAGCCACACCCCCATCGAGGTCGAGCACTTCGAGGAGGCCCGCGATGCTGGCGGCTGGGCGGACGTGACGCGGCTCGACCAGCCGCAGGGCAAGCTTTATTCGTGGTGGTCCTACCGCGCCGCCGACTGGCACACCGCCGACAGGGGCCGCCGCCTCGATCATGTCTGGGCCACCCGCGACCTCGTGGCGGCAAGCCACGGAAGCCGCATCCTGCGCGACGTCCGTGGATGGGACGGGCCTTCGGACCACGTCCCGGTCCTTGCGACCTTCGATCTCTGATCAGAGCCGGCGGATCGCCTCGGCCACGGCCTCGCCCAGGGACTTGTGCGCCTCGGGCTCGAAGTGGATGCCGTCCGTGGGGCTGACCTCGATCACCGTCCCGGCGTCGAGGAAGCCCACGCCCCGGGCCTCGGCCAGCGCGCGGTAGAGCGCCGGGAGCCGGAGCGACTTCTCCCGGGCGCCGGTGAACTCGGAGCGGATCGGCCCCTGCTCCAGCACGGGGGCCGGGCAGATCAGCAGGATGCCGAAGCCGCCATGGCGTTCCTGCATCTCCAGGCTCATGGCGATGTCGAGGAGCCCGGCGATGCCGGCCGTGATCCGTTCGGGATCGGCGCCGAAGCGGGTCTTGGTGTCGTTGGTGCCCAGCATGATCGTCATCGCGTCGATGGGGCCGTGCGTCTGGAGCGCGATCTTGATCCCCTCGCGCCCGTCCATGTGCGATCCCATCACCGGATCGGGGAACTGCGCGGTCCGGCCGGGAAGGCCTTCCTCGAACACCTCCCAGTCGGGCAGGAGCCCCGCCGCCACCCGCGTCCAGCGCGTCTGATCGTCGAAGCGCCAGTAGGCCTCTCCCCGCGTGACGATCGGCGGCGAGCCATGGGTGTTGCTGTCGCCAAAACAGAGCAGGGTGCGGGTCATTCGTGTCTCCTCCATGGGTGGAGGTCAGGCTAGGCTGCGGCCCGCGGCCGGTCAAACGCCCCTTCACCTTCCGACCGGAGACACACATATATCGGCCAAACCCATCAGGAGGGACATCATGGCGCAGGCGGAGCAGGCGCGGGACATCATCGAAGGCACCGATGCGGGCTTCATGAAGGACGTTGTCGAGGCCTCGCGCGAGGTGCCCGTCATCGTCGATTTCTGGGCGACCTGGTGCGGTCCCTGCAAGACCCTCGGGCCGGCGCTCGAGGCGGCCGTGGCCAAGCAGAACGGCAAGGTCCGTCTCGTGAAGATCGACGTGGACAAGAACCCGGCCTATGCGGGCCAGCTTGGCGTGCAGTCGATCCCGAATGTCTGGCTGTTCTGGCAGGGCAGGCCCTCGCCCGGCTTCCAGGGGGCGCTGCCCCCGTCGCAGGTCGAGCAGTTCGTCCAGCAGGTGGCCGCGCTCGCCGGCGACGATGGCCTCGGCGAGGCGATCGAGGCCGCCGAGCAGATGCTCGAGGAGGGTGCGGCCGTGGACGCCGCCCAGACCTTTGCCGCCATCCTGCAGGAAGAGCCGGAGAACCCGCGCGCCTATGCGGGCCTGGTGCGCGCGATGATCCTGGCCGACGATCTGGACCAGGCCGAAGCCATCCTGAACGGCGCCCCCGCGTCGATCTCCACCAAGCCCGAGCTCGAGGCCGTGCGCGCGCAGATCGGCCTCGCGCGGCAGGCCGCCAAGGCGGGGCCGGTGACCGACCTCCAGGCCCGGGTCCAGGCCGATCCGAACGATCACCAGGCCCGCTTCGACCTGGCGACGGCCCTTCACGCCTCGGGCCAGGTGCAGGAGGCGGTGGACCAGCTTCTGGAGATCTTCCGGCGTGATCGGGAATGGAACGACGGCGCGGCCAAGACGCAGCTCTTCACGATCTTCGACGCGCTGCCGGCCAAGGACCCCATCGCGCTCGCGGGACGCAGGAAACTGTCCTCCCTCATCTTTGCCTAAGGCGCAGGCGTCCTAGATCGCGCCCTATGTCATTGCCCGCTGAGCTGCCCGAGACGATCGCGATCTTCCCCCTGCCCGGGGCGCTTCTCCTGCCCCGGGCGCGGCTCCCGCTCCATATCTTCGAGCCGCGCTACCTGGCGATGATCGACGACATCCTGAAGACGCAGGCGCGGCTGATCGGGATGATCCAGCCCTTCGAGACTCCGACCGGCGCTGACCGGCTGCACAGCATCGGCTGCGCGGGCCGGCTCACCGCCTTCTCGGAGACGGAGGACGGGCGCTACATGATCACGCTGTCCGGCGTGTCCCGATTCCGCGTCGTGCGCGAGATCGAGGGCTTCCCGCCCTACCGGCGTTGCGAGGTGTCCTGGTCGGGGTTCGAGCGCGACCGGGGGGCGTCCGAGAAGGACCCGGGACTTGACCGGACGCCGTTCCTTGACCTCCTCAACCGGTTCTTCCAGAACCAGGGTCTCAACACGGATTGGGACGCCGTCCGGGAGGCGGAGGACGAACTTTTGATCAACTCGATCTCCATGCTTTGTCCCTTTCCGCCCGAGGACAAGCAGGCCCTTCTGGAAGCCCCGACGCTGCCCACCCGCCGCGAGACCCTGATCACGCTGATCGAGTTCGCGCTCAGGGGCGGCGAGACGGGCGAGGTGATGCAGTGACCGACACCCCCGATCCGACCACCCCCGCCACGGAGCCCAAGGCACCCGGTTTCGATCCTCGCATGCTCGAGGCGCTGGTCTGCCCGCAGACCCATGGCGTGCTGGTCTACGATGCCGAGCGCCAGGAGCTCATCAGCCGCGCGGCGCACCTGGCCTACCCGATCCGGGACGGCATCCCGATCATGCTCGCCTCCGAGGCGCGAGGTCTCGACTAGCGCATCAGGCTGGGCAGGTCTCCGGTCAGGCCCGCCGCCTCGCGGATGAAGGCGCGGCGGAGGGGCGGCAGGCGGTTCACGAGGCCAAGCCCCAGGTCCCGCGCGATCCGGAGGGGGCGCGAGTCGTTGGAAAAGAGCCGGTTGAAGCCGTCCGTGGCCAGGGCCAGCGTGGCCGTGTCGAACCGCCGCCACTTGGCATAGCGATCGAGCACCGGGGCGCCCCCGATATCCTCCCCGCGCGCGCGGGCCTCGGCGAGGACATCGGCCAGGGCCGCCACGTCGCGAAGACCCGCGTTCAGGCCCTGTCCGGCGATCGGGTGCATCCCATGGGCGGCGTCGCCGACCAGCGCGAGGCGGGCGGAGATGAAGCTCTTGGCCAGCGTCAGCCCCAACGGGTACGAGAAGCGCGGCCCATCGAGGGACAGGTGGCCCAGGAAGCTGCCGAAGACGGGCCGCAGCGCCGTCAGGAACTCCTCGTCGGTCAAGGCCATCAGGGCCTTGGCCCGTTCATCCTTCTCGCTCCACACGATCGAGGAACGGTTGCCGATCAGCGGCAGGATGGCCAGTGGCCCCGAGGGCAGGAAGAGCTGGAAGGCCGTCCCGCGATGGGGACGCTCGTGGGCGACGGTGCAGGTCACGGCGGTCTGGCCGTAGCCCCAGGACATCCGGCCGATCCCCGCGCGCCGGGCGGTGCCGCTCTCACGTCCGTCCGCCCCGACAAGGACGCAGCCCCGCAGGTGCCGTCCATCGGCGAGGGTCACGGACACCGAGGACGGCCCGGCCTCCTGCGCCACCACGGCGGCCCCGCGCAGGACGGTGACGCGCGCCTGCTCGGCGAGGCTGGCGTCGAAGGCGGCGCGCAGATGCCGGTCCTCGACCATGTGGCCCATGGGGCCTTCCTCGATCTCGGCGTGGTCGAAGGCCAGATGGAGAGGGGAGGGGGCCTCGCCCGGACGCCCGTCCGCCACCTTGATGGCCAGCATGGGTTGCGCCTGGTTCGCGAGCCGCGCCCAGACGCCCAGATTGGTCAGGAGCCGGCGCGACGCCAGCGCCAGGGCGTAGGACCGGCCATCGAACCTCGGGTTCCCCGCAACCGCAGGCAGGGAGTCGATCAGGGCGACCGACATCCCCTCGCGGGCGAGGGCAAGGGCCAGGGCCGGGCCGGCCAGGCCGCCCCCGACGATCAGGACGTCATGCGCCGGCAGGGCAGGGGGAGAATCGCTGGTCATGATGCTGATATGGCGCGGCCGGTCCCGGTTGTCACGCAGCGGGCCGGAGCTTCAGGCCCCGGCCATCTCCTGCCGGAGCGAAGCCATGTCGATCACGTAGCGGAAGCGGACGTCCCCCTTCTCGACCGCCTTGTAGGCGGCGTTGACCTCCTGGATCGGGATGACCTGGATGTCGGGCGCGATCCCGTGCTCGGCGCAGAAGTCGAGCACCTCCTGTGTTTCGCGGATCGAGCCGATCAGGGACCCGGCCAGCGTCCGGCGATGGAACGCCACCTCCATGTTGTTGACAGGGGCGAGCGGCTCCAGAGCCCCCACCACCACCAGCGCCCCGTCCCGCCGCAGCAGCGGCACGAAGCTGTTGAGGTCATGCTTCTCGGGCACGGTGGACAGGATGAAGTCGAACTGCCCCTCCAGGGCCTTCAGGGCGTCCTTGTCGCTCCACATCAGCCCTTCGGCGTCCAGTTTCCTGGCTTCCACCAGCTTTTCGGTGGTCGTGGTGAAGGCCGTGACCTGCGCGCCCATCGCCTTGGCGAGCTTGACCGCCATGTGGCCAAGGCCCCCGAGGCCGATCACGCCCACCCGGTCCCCGGCCTTCACGCCCCAGTGGCGCAGCGGAGACCAGGTCGTGACGCCGGCGCACAGGATCGGCGCGGCCGCCGCCGGGTCGAGCCCCTCGGGCACCCGCAGGACGAACGACTCCTTGACCACGATGGAGGTCGAGTAGCCCCCGAAGGTGTTGTCCCGCCCGTACATGTTGGCCTTGCCCGGCGCCTTGGCCTTGGGGATCATCGGGCCGTTGTAGGTGGCCAGCCAGCTGTTCGGCCCTTCGCAGTAGTTCTCGTCGCCGTGGAGGCAGGACTCGCACAGGCCGCAGCTGTCGATCATGCAGCCCACGCCCACGAGGTCGCCCACCGCATGCCGGCTCGCCCCCGGCCCCAGCCGCGACACCCGCCCCACGATCTCGTGGCCGGGCATGCAGGGATAGACCGTGTTGCCCCATTCGTTCTTCACCTGGTGGATGTCCGAATGGCATACCCCGCAGTAGAGGACCTCGATCTCGACCTCGCCCTCCCTGGGCTCCTCGCGCTCGAACTCTTGGGGCTTGAGACGGCTGAAGGAATGGTTCGCGGCGTAGCCCAGGGCCTTGGCCATGGCGGTCTCCTCGTGAACAATGACGGGGCCGAACGTCGCAACGGAGCGAACCGTTCCGCGGCGCGGATGGCCAGAAGGGGCAGACGAATGGATTTCAGCACAGCAACGGCGGCCGATCTGGGCCGCGCCATCGCGGACGGGCGGGCCGATCCCGTGGAGGCGACCGAATCGCTCCTCGAGGCCATCGACCGGCATCCGCTGCGCGACCGGATCTATGCCCGGGTCACGCCCGACCGCGCGCGGGCCGAGGCGCAGGCCGCGCGCGACCGGGCCCGGGCCGGCCTGCGGCGCGGCCCGCTGGACGGCGTGCCCCTGTCCTGGAAGGATCTGTACGACACCGCCGGGGTGCGGACCGAGGCCGGCACCGCCCTGCTGGCCGGGCGCACCCCCGCGCGGGATGCCGTGGTGCTCGAGAGGGCGACCCTGGCCGGGACCATCTGCCTCGGCAAGACCCACATGACGGAGCTGGCCTTCTCGGGGCTGGGGTTGAACCCGGTCACCGCGACGCCGCCCAACCGGCACGACCCCGGGCGGCTGGCGGGCGGGTCCTCCTCGGGGGCGGCGGCGTCCCTGGCCTATGGCCTCGCGGTGGGCGCGATCGGGTCCGACACCGGCGGCTCCATCCGGCTGCCCGCCGCGTGGAACGACCTGGTCGGCTTCAAGCCGACGCATGGCAGCCTGTCCGTCGAGGGCGTGGTGCCGCTCTGCCCGTCCTTCGACACGGTCGGGCCGCTGGCGCGCAGCGTCGAGGATGCCGCGCTGATCTGGGAAGCGCTGGGCGGTCCCCGGACGGATCTGGCGGGCACGCGGCTCGGCGGCCTCCGGATCGGCCTCCTGCGCACCGTGGTCGGCGACGAGCTGGAGCCCGAGCCCGCCCAGGCCCTTTCCGAGGCCGCAGGGGTCCTCGGGCGGGCGGGCGTCCAGGTCGAGGATCTGGATCTGCCGGACCTCCCCCGGGCCTATGAGATCGGCTCGACGATCTACGCCGCCGAAGCCTGGGCCTCCTGGCGCGAGTTCATCGAGCCCACGCCCGACCGGGTGTTCGCGCCGGTGCTGACGCGGGTGAGGGCCGGGCGTGACGTCCTGGCCGCCGATTACCTGAACGCGATGGCCGAGCTGGGCCGCATCCGCCGCCGCGCCTGGGAGGCCATGTCCGGCTTCGACGCGATCCTGTGCGCCACCTCGCCGATCCTTCCCCCTGTCGCCGCCGAGATGGAGGCCGACCACGAGCGGTTCCGGGTCACGAATCTCAAGGCGCTTCGGAACACCCGGATGGCGAACCTTCTGGGCCTCGCCTCGATCTCCGTGCCCACGGGGCGTCCGTCCTGCGGCGTGATGCTGAGCACCTTGCCCGCACGTGACGGATATCTCTTAAGATTGGCGCAGGCCGTGTTAACGAGCTTGGCCTAAATGTCACAGCACCCCGGCTCCGCCCGGCTGATTCGCTGCTGGATTTCTGGACAGCTCGGTCTGCCGGACGATACTCTGCAGCCAAGCCGGGGCGCGCGACGACCCTGGATTATGAGGCAGTGATGGCGGCTCCCGCGCGGTTCTCGGACCTACCGGACTATGCATTTCCGCGTTTGCGGAAACTCCTGGACCCGCACGCCCCCGGCGGCGAGCCCATTGCCATGTCCATTGGCGAGCCGACCCATCCCATGCCCCCCTTCGTGGGCGAGGTCATCGCCGCGAACCTGGGCGGCTTCTCCTCCTACCCCCCCAACGAGGGCACGCCCGAGCTTCTGTCCGCCATCTCCGGCTGGCTGGGGCGCCGCTACGACGTGGAGGTCGGGACCGAGCGGCTTCTCGCGCTCAATGGAACGCGCGAAGGGCTCTACAACGTCGCCATGGCCCTCTGCCCCGAGGCAAAGCAGGGCCAGCGCCCGGTGGTGCTCATCCCGAACCCCTTCTATCAGGTCTACATGGTGGCGGCCCTGTCCGTCGGGGCCGAGCCCGTCTTCGTCCCCGCCACGCAGGCCACGGGCCACCTTCCCGACTACGAGGCCCTGCCCGAGGAGATCCTCGACCGCACGGCGATGGCCTACATCTGCTCGCCCGCGAATCCCCAGGGGGCCGTGGCCGACCGGGACTACTGGAGCCGCCTCCTCCGCCTGGCCGAGCGGCACGATTTCCTCGTCCTGGCCGACGAATGCTACTCCGAGGTGTATCGCGATGCGCCGCCCGAGGGGGTCCTGACCGTCGCCCGCGACCTCGGGATCGACGCCGAGCGCGTTGTGACCTTCCACTCGCTGTCCAAGCGGTCGAACCTGGCCGGGCTGCGCTCCGGATTTGCCGCCGGCGGCCCGCAGGCCATCGCCCGGATGCGCCAGCTCCGCTCCTACGCGGGCGCGCCGCTGCCTTTGCCGCTCCAGCGCGTGGCCGAGCGCGCCTGGTCGGATGAGGGCCATGTGGCCGCGTCCCGCGCGCTTTATCAGGACAAGTACCGCATCGCCGACGAGGTGCTGGGCGATGTGCCCGGCTATGCGCCGCCGCAGGCGGGCTTCTTCCTCTGGCTTCCGGTCGAGGACGGGGAGGCGGCGGCCCTGAAGCTCTGGCAGGCGGCCGGGGTGCGCGTGCTGCCTGGGGCCTACCTCGCCAAGGATGCGGGGCAGGGAAATCCCGGCCAAGGTTACATCCGCGTCGCCCTCGTGGCCGGCGCCAACGACGTGCGGCGCGGGCTCGGGCTGATCCGCGACGTGCTCTACACCTAAGGAGGAGGCGACATGGCCTATCAGACACGCGATCGCGCGCCCCTTCTCGACAGCGAGACCCAGGCGGCTCTGGAAAAGCGCGGCAAGGAGCTTCTCGGGCTGACCCTGATCGCCCTGGGGCTGCTCGCCACGGTGATGCTCGCCAGCTATTCGCCGGACGACCCGAACTGGCTCCTGGCCTCGGATGCGCCGACCCACAACTGGCTCGGGCGGTTCGGGGCCTCCATCGCGCATCCCCTCATGATGATCGTGGGCCGGGCGTCCTGGGGCATCCCGCTGGTTCTGCTGGTCTGGGGCGCGCGCCTCGCTACCCACCGTGCCGAGGAGCGGGCGCGCTCGGTCTTCGCGCCGATCTTCGTGGCTGCGCTGGCCGCGGCCTTCGCGACCCTGCCGTCGGGCGCCGGCTGGACCCAGAGCTACGGACAGGGCGGGCTTTTCGGCGATACCGCCCTGGGCTTCCTGCTGACCGTGCTGCCGCTGGGCAGCGTGATCGTCTCCCTTCTGGTCACGGCGGGTGCCGTTGCGCTCGGCCTGTTCGTGCTGGGCGTCACCAAGGAGGAGATCCGGATCGCCCGCCACCGCGCCGTGCTCGGGGCGGTCCTGGGCTACGCCTGGGCCCTGCGCACCGGCGCCCGCGGCCTGCTTCATGGGCTCGACCTTTACGAGGCCTTCCTGCACCGAACCCGGACCGCCATGGCCGAGCGTGCCGCCCGCGCGGCCGCCGAGCGCGCGCGCCTCGAGGAGGAGGAGCGCGCGGCCCAGCTCCTGCCCGGGCCGACAGAGCGGCTCATGCCGGGCACCCCCCGCGGCGCGGCCATCCTGCGGACCCAGCCCGCAGGCTCGACCCCGACGCCGCGTACGCTCATCATGCCGCCGCCCTTCGGCTCCTCGCAGGCCGGCGCCATGGCCGAGCCCGCGCCCGGATTCGACGATCTGGAGGACGAATCGATCTGGGAGGAGGCCACCCCCGCCCAGCTTTCGATCCCGCCGGCCCCGGCCTTCCTGACCATGCCGGCCCCGGACCATGCCCCGGCCCCGGCGGCCTCGGCCCTGTCGCTCGCGCCCGCCTTCCTCAGCAACCTCCTGCGGCGCGCCCGGGGCGAGGCGGATCCCGTCGCCGGGCCCGAGGATCAGACCCACGGCGACCGGATCAAGGCCCGGATCGGCGACGCGATCCGCGCCCGCACGCAGGCTCCGCCCCCGGCCGACCCCGTCGAGCCGGTGGAATACCTCGCGCCGGCGCCCCGCCGCATCGTGGCCGAAGCCGCGGCTCCGGTTCGTGAGGACGAGCCCCCGATGCCGAAAAGGCCCGATCCGGCTCCGGCTCCGGCTCCCGCGCCCCGCATGGCAGCCCCTGCACCGGCCAGCCCGGTGGTGATCGACGAGCCCGAGGCGTTCGAGGATGACTTCCTCGAGGAGGACGCCTTCATCTCCCCCGCCCCGGCACCCGTCGTGGCCCGGCCGGCCCCCGTGGCCATTCCGGCTCCGGCGCCCCGGGTGGCTGCGCCTGCCCCCCGGCCCGTGCCGCGGCCCCAGCCGGCCATCGCCTATGCTGCGCCGCCCCTCGATCTCCTGACCGACCCGTCCGAGGTGCAGCGCCACCACCTGCCGGACGAGGCCCTGTCCGAGAACGCCCGTTCGCTCGAGCAGGTGCTCGACGACTTCGGCGTCAAGGGCGAGATCACCTCGGTCCGCCCGGGACCGGTCGTCACCATGTACGAGCTGGAGCCCGCTCCGGGCCTCAAGGCCAGCCGCGTGATCGGCCTTGCCGACGACATCGCCCGCAACATGTCGGCGCTGTCGGCCCGCGTCTCGACGGTGCCCGGCCGCAACGTGATCGGCATCGAGCTGCCCAACGACCGGCGCGAGAAGGTCGTCCTGCGCGAGATCCTGGCCTCCCACGCGTTCGACGACGCGCAGGCGCGGCTGCCGCTGGCGCTGGGCAAGGACATCGGGGGCGAGCCGGTCGTGGCCAACCTCGCCAAGATGCCCCACCTTCTGATCGCGGGGACCACCGGCTCCGGTAAGTCGGTCGCGATCAACACCATGATCCTGTCGCTCCTTTACAAGCTCACCCCCGAGGAGTGCCGGCTCATCATGATCGACCCCAAGATGCTGGAGCTGTCGGTCTACGACGGTATCCCGCATCTGCTGTCGCCGGTCGTCACCGACCCCAAGAAGGCCGTCGTGGCCCTCAAATGGGTTGTGGGCGAGATGGAGGAGCGCTACCGCAAGATGTCCAAGATGGGCGTCCGCAACATCGAAGGTTACAACGGCCGCGTGCGCGACGCGCTGGAACGGGGCGAGATGTTCTCGCGCACCGTCCAGACCGGCTTTGACGACGACACGGGCGATCCGGTCTTCGAGACCGAGGAGTTCATGCCCGAGATCCTGCCCTTCATCGTGGTCATCGTGGACGAGATGGCGGACCTGATGATGGTCGCGGGCAAGGAGATCGAGGCCTGCATCCAGCGCCTCGCGCAGATGGCGCGCGCTTCGGGCATCCACCTGATCATGGCGACGCAGCGCCCGTCCGTGGACGTCATCACCGGCACCATCAAGGCCAACTTCCCGACACGGATCTCCTTCCAGGTGACCTCCAAGATCGATTCGCGCACCATCCTAGGCGAACAGGGGGCCGAGCAGCTCCTGGGGCAGGGCGACATGCTCTACATGGCGGGCGGCGGGCGCATCACCCGCATCCACGGTCCCTTCTGCTCGGACGAGGAGGTCGAGGAGATCGTGACCTACCTCAAGACCTTCGGGCCGCCCGACTACGTGGGCTCCGTGCTCGAGGAGCCGGCGGAGGAAAGCGATGGCGGCGCCGCGGCCGCACCCACCGGCAACGAGACCGAGGACGCCCTTTACGACATGGCGGTGCAGATCGTGGCGCGCGACCGCAAGTGCTCCACCAGCTACATCCAGCGCAAGCTGGCCATCGGCTACAACAAGGCCGCTCGCCTCGTGGAGCAGATGGAGGAGCAGGGCGTCGTCACCCCGGCGAACCACGTCGGCAAGCGCGAGATCCTCGTGCCCGAGCCGCACTGAGGCGACGCGATCCTGTCCTGTCCTGCACGGCGCGCCCACCCGGCGCGCCGTTTGCGTTCGAGCGTCGGCTGACGTCACCACCTTTCGATCCGTTGTTATCGCTTGTCGCTCGGGCTTCGGGCAGCACGGCGCTATATGAACCGCGACGACCAAGTGCCTTGAAAGGACCTCGACATGATGCGCCGCCTTGCCATTGCCGCCCTTGTCGCGCTTGCGCCCGTGGCGGCTGCGGCCCAGGAGCTCTCGCTGGGGGAGATCTCGAACTATCTCAACTCGATCCGGACCGCGGCGGGCGGGTTCACGCAGGTCAATGCGGACGGAAGCATCTCGACCGGCTCGGTCTACATCAAGCGACCGGGCCGCATCCGCTTTGAATACGCCCCGCCGGACCGGTCGCTCTTTCTTGCGGGCGGGGGACAGGTCGCGGTGTTCGACGCCGCGTCCAACGAAGGCCCGCAACGTTTTCCGCTGAGCGAGACCCCCTTGTCGATCATCCTTGCCGACAACGTGGACCTTGGGCGCGCGGGCATGGTGACGGGGCACAGTTCGGACGGAACCACCACCACGGTCACGGCGCAGGATCCCCAGCATCCGGACTACGGGTCGATCCAGCTGGTCTTCACGGCCAATCCCACCGAGTTGCGGCAGTGGGTGATCACCGATGGCAGCGGCAGCCAGACCACCGTGGTCCTGAACGACCTGCAGATGGGCGTGCAGATCGGCGACCGCGCCTTCAACATCCAGGCCGAGATGTCGACCTGGGGCCAGTGAGCCCCGGGCGCCCCTGACGCAAAAGCCCCGGTCGCAAGGACCGGGGCCTTTCATTTCAGGCGGACGGGACTGGAGCGGGTCCCGCTCAGCCCCGGCACTGGGGATGTTCGGCGATGTCATGGGCATCGTCACAGCCCGAACCGCCCGGAACGCGGGCCCGTCCACCATGCCGTCCGCCGCTGCGGGAATCGTCGCGGCGGTCGTCGTCGGCGCCCCGGCCGCGCCGGTCCCCGCGACGGTCGTCGCCGCCCCGGTCGTCCCGGCCCCGGCCGCGGCGCTCCGCGACGCTGTCGCCGTGGCCCGGACCGTCGAAGGCCTGCATTCCGGCGATCCGCGACCCGGCCTCGAATACGGCGGCCGAGGCGGGAAGGGTCCCGATCACCAGAGCGACGAGGGTAGCACCAAGAACGAGCGTTTTCATCGAAGTGATCCTTTCGATCGGTTGGTTCGATGGCTGCACCTTCCTCCGATCCGCTCGGTCCCGGCACCGACCCCGGTCCGCCGAACAGGCCTCCGATGGCAGGACCTGCGTCGGCGAAGGTCCCGGACCTTGGTCGGTCCTGCCGTCCTCCGGCGCGCGGGGGACTTTGGTCCGTCATGCGCCCCGTCCATGCGGGTGCTAGTCTGAGCCAAGCCCGATGCTGCCAAGGCATGCCGACATGAGCTTCGATCAGTTTCCGACCCGACGCCGCATCTTGGCCGCTCTCGCCTGGGGCGTGGCAGGAGGCCTGTCACCCCTGGGTCTTGGGATGGGGGAGAGTGGGTTCCTGGCACCTGGCGCCGCCTGGGCCCGCGACGGCGAGGACGGTGGCGACCAACGGGGGCGAGGTCGTGGCCGTGGGCGTGGGGGCGACCACGACAGCTCGGGGGAGCGGGACGGGGACAGCAGGCGCGACGACGACCGTGGCGGCGGCGACGATGACCGTGAAGGCCAGGGCTCCGGCGGCAGGGGCGGCAGCCGGGGCGAGGCCGGTCGCAGTTCGGGGCAGGGATCCGGCGCGTCCCGGACGACGTCCCAGGCCAGCTCTCGGGATGTCGTGGTCCGCTACTCGGACGGCTGGGTCGAGCAGATCGTCGACGGCCGCTACGAGCTCATCGACCGCCAGCGGCGGCTGGTGGTTCGTCGTCTGGCCACGGCCGCCGACTTCGACCGGCTGGTCGCGCTCCGCTAGGACTTGCGCTCGGGCCAGCCTTCGCGCGCGATCAGCGCCGCCTCGGTCCGGTTGCGGGCGTGCAGCTTCTGGAGGATCGCCGTCATGTAGTGCTTGACGGTCTTTTCCTGGAGGTCGAGCTCCCGCGCGACCTCCTTGTTGCTCTTGCCCTCGGCCACCCGGCGGAGGATGTCCTCCTCGCGCTTGGTCAGGTCGTCGAGCGGGGTGGCGGCCTTCGGCGCGCGGGGGGCGTTCATGGCGGCAAGGACCTTCATCGCCAGCGAAGGGGCGACGTAGGTCCGTCCTTCCGCCAGATCCGCCACGATCCCCACCAGCTCGCGCGCGCCGACGCCCTTGAGGATATAGCCGAGCGCCCCGGCCTTGAGCGCCTGCATCACGTCGCTGTCCTCCTCGGACACCGTGAGCATGGCGATCTTGGGCGGTTGTCCAGCCGCCATGACCCGCCGCAGCGTCTCGATCCCGCCGCCGGGCATGGAGATATCCAGCAGCGCCACGTCCGGCCGCTCGCGCGCGATCAGGGCCTCGGCCTCGGGTCCGGAGGCCGCCTCGCCCACGATCGAGAAGCGCCCCGATTCGGCCAGGGAGCGCGTGACGCCCTCACGGTAGAGCGGATGGTCATCGGCCACGACGATGCGGATCAGGTCCATGCCGGTCCTCCGGTCTCGAGTGTCATCGCGATCTCCGTGCCGCTGTCCGGGCGGGTGCGGGCCACGAAGGTTCCGCCCAGGCTTTCCACCCGGTCGCGCAGGCCTGCAAGCCCCATCCCACCTTTTCGGGACTGGCCGGGCAACCCCGGCCCGCGGTCGCGCACGGCCAGGTCCAGCCTGGTGGGCGAGGCGGTCATCTCCACCTCCAGCCCGGTCCCGCCGGCATGGCGGCTCGCATTGCCCAGTCCCTCCTGCACGAACCGAAAGACGCAGACCCTCACCGCAGGGGGCAGGCCGGGCCGCTCCGTCCCGGTGACCCGAACCTCCACGGCATGACCGGTCCGCGTCTCGTGCGCCTCCACCGCGCCTTCGACGATCGCAGCCAGCGGCTGGTCCGCGATGTCCGGCCGCTGGAGCCCCCGCGACAGGGCGCGCACCTCGGCCATGGCTTCGCTCACCGCGCCGGAGATC
This sequence comes from Rubellimicrobium arenae, assembly GCF_017916275.1. Taxonomy (GTDB): domain Bacteria; phylum Pseudomonadota; class Alphaproteobacteria; order Rhodobacterales; family Rhodobacteraceae; genus Rubellimicrobium; species Rubellimicrobium arenae. The sequence goes on along the minus strand of NZ_JAFMST010000008.1, from coordinate 230,459 downwards.
CGGGTCAGGTCGTCCTCGGCCTCCCGGCCCATCCGTTCGCGCAGGGCGTCCAGCCGCAGGGCGGCATAGGCCAGGTGCTGCGCGGGACCATCGTGCAGGTCCGCCCCGATTCCGCGCATGGTCCGGTCGGCCTGTTCGGCCGCACGCGCGGCGGCGGCCTGCACCCGGAGTCGAAGCTCCTGGTTGCGGACCGACAGGTCCCTCAGGTCCTCGAGCCTTTGATCGAGCGCGCGACGCTGCGCTTCGATCGTGCGGCTGCCGCCCAGGACGATGACGTAAAGGATCGAGCCCAGCAGCAGCGTGGTGGCCGCCACCGCCCCCCAGGCCCCCGCCCGGGCCGCCGCCAGGTCGTCCGCCAACTCGGGCGCGACCTCGTAGAACTCGGCCACCGCGATCACCCGCCCCGACCAGACCTCGCGGATGGGCGAGTAGATCTCCAGCAGCGGCAGCCCCAGGGCCGCCTCGGCCGAGCTTTCCTCCTCGGACAGGTCGTCGAAGGAGGCCACCACCTCGCCGCCCCAGGCGCGGCGGAGGTCGTCGGTCAGGCCAAAGGTCCGGCCGACGATGGCGTCGTTCTCGGCCCAGATGACGGTGCCGTCGCCGCTCCAGAACTTGAAGGACACCACACGCTCCCCGAGCGGCGTGCTCGCGAAGATCTCATGGAGGGCGCGGCGGGCGCCGGGGGACAGGTCGGGGGATTCGGCCAGCTGCTGGCTGATCGGCGCGATGACGCTGTCCATGTAGAGCGCCGTCGCGTTGGCCGAGTTGCGGACCACCGCCTCTTCGAGGCGGGCCGTCACGACGGCGCCGATGGCCAGGGTCGCCAGGACCAGGACCACGCCGGCCGCCGCGGCAAAGCGCGTGGCCAGCGACAGCCCCGCCCAGCGGGCGCTTAGTCCATTGCGCAGGCCTGGGCTGGTCATCGCGGCGGTCATGCCGCCGTTATGGCGCGCGTCGGGCCAAAGGGGAACGGGGACCGGCCTTTGGTCCGGGGGTCAGGCGCGCCGGCAGGAATGGAGCTGCGCGTCGTACATCGCCGCCCGGGTCCCCAGGTCCTGCGCCACGCGCATGAGCCAGGCCTTGTCCTGGTAGCTCTGGTTGGAGTAGCCGGTGCGCCCCTCGTGATAGGCGAGATACTGGTTGGTGGTATCGTTGAGCGGGATGCCCAGCTCGGCCGTGGTCTGGGCCATGTACCAGCCCATGAAGTCGGTCGCATCGAAGATGTCGTCCCGCCGGCCGCGCCCCCGCGCCCGCTGGTATTCGGCCCAGGTGCCGTCGAGCGCCTGGCTGTAGCCGTAAGCCGAGCTCTGACGGCCGACCGGGATCACGCCCAGCGCATATTGGTGGGGGGTGCGGGCGTTCCCCACGAACTTGGATTCCTGGTAGATGATGGCCATCTGCACCGACACCGGCACGCCCCACCGCCGTTCGGTCGCCCGGAAGGCGCGCAGGTAGGATGGACGCTGGTCCAGGATGCGGCAGGCGTTGTCCAGGTCGCGCGGTGCGGAATACTCTCGTTCGCCTCCGCACGCGGCCACGAGTAGGACAAGCGCCAAGGCGCGCAGTTGCTTGCTCATTGCTCGACGTCCCTCGACTCGACCGCGGGGTCGTCCCCGCTGTTGTTGGGGCCATTCTAGCGCAAGCCGACGGATCAGGGAACGGGGTCGTGACCGGATGTCGACCGGGCCGCGGTTCCACGCCAATTGTCCATTTACTGGAAACCGACTGTTTAGGGGCGAGATTGAGGCAAATTTGTGGACTTTTGAGCCATCTGTTGGCCTTATTCGAGCCAGACCAAGGGGGAAAGCCATGCAGGCCACGTTCGCCAAATACACCATCGGCCAGGTTCTCTGTCATCGCAGTCATCCGTTCCGGGGCGTCGTCTTCGACGTCGATGCCACCTTCTCGAACACCGAGGACTGGTATCACGCCATCCCCGAGGGCAGCCGCCCGCGGCGCGACCAGCCCTACTACCATCTCCTTGCGGAGCGTGAGGACGGGGCCTACCTCGCCTATGTCTCGGAGCAGAACCTCGAGCCCGACACATCGGGCGAACCGGTGGATCATCCCGACCTGCCGGATTTCTTCGGCCCGTTCGAGGACGGACATTACGAGCTTCAGGCGCAGATGAACTGAGCAGGGTAGGGCGCCCTGCGCCGGCCGTTCCTGATCCCTTGTCTTTGCCGCGGCGCCGGGGCGTCATGCGGCTCCCAAGACGGAGGAGTCCATGCGCGCGGATTATGACGACCTGCGGCGACGCATCGCCGCGCTGACCGAAGGCGAGGACGATGCGGTCGCCCTGATGGCCACGCTGGCCTGCGAGGTGCATCACGCCGACGACCGCTTCGACTGGACGGGATTCTACCGCCTCGTGGCGCCGCGCCTTTTGAAGATCGGGCCCTACCAGGGCGGCCATGGCTGCCTGGTGATTCCCTTCGATCGCGGAGTCTGCGGAGCCGCCGCCCGCACCGGAGAGGTGCAGCTCGTTCCCGACGTGGAGGCCTTTCCCGGGCACATCGCCTGCTCCTCCTCCACCCGAAGCGAGATCGTCCTGCCCGTGTGGGATGGGTCCGGGCGGCTCCTTGGCGTGTTCGACATCGACAGCGATCAGCCGGATGCCTTCGATGAGGCCGATGTCCAGGCGCTCCGGTCGATTCTGGCCGACACCTTCGGGCGACTCGCGTGAGAGGGGCCTGTCATTGCGGCGCCGTCCGGTTCGAGACGCGATCCGCGCCCGGCGATGCGTCGATCTGCCATTGCGGCCAATGCCGCCGCCAGTCGGGCGGGCTCTGGGCCTCGGCCAACCTGCCCGCCGCCGACCTGTCGATCGAGGGCGAGGTCCGCTGGTTCCGCGCGAGCGAATCGGCCCGGCGGGGATTCTGCCCGGTCTGCGGGGCGTTCCTGTTCTGGCAGGCCGACGGCAGCCCAGGCATCGCCTTCGCCCTGGGCGCGGTGGATGGGCCCACGGGGTTCCATGATCCCCCCGGCATCCACGTGCCCGACCCGGCGCCGACCCCGGCGGGGCCGCTGCACGATTCGTGCCTTTGCGGCGGGGTGACGGTCACCTTCGATCCGACCCCGGGCGAGATCACGGCCTGCCATTGCACGCAATGCCGCAAGATCTCCGGCCATGTGCCCCACAGCTTCGACGATCCCCATCGCGTCGCCCGGATCGCGGGCAGGGTCGCGACCTTCACGAGCCCCGGGGGCGCCGTCCGGAGCTTCTGCCCCATCTGCGGCACCAAGGTCGCCTTCGACGGCCCTTCCGGGCTCCTGTCGCTCGAGGCCGGGCTTTTCGACCAGCTCGCCGGCCGCGCGCCCGACCTGCACATCTTCACGGCCGACAAGGGGGATTACTACGACCTGCCGGAGGGTGCCTCGGCCTATCCTGGCGCCGGGCCGGACTGACCTGCCATCCTGACGGCGGACCTCGGGAAACCCGACCGCCCTTGCCACCGGGGCCCCTCTCGGCCAGATGCGCCATATGGATGCCGCCTATAACCCGCCCCAGGACCCGCTCAAGATCCTTCACGACGACCACGAGCTGGTCTTCGTGGACAAGCCTGCAGGCCTGCTTTCCGTCCCCGGCAAAGGGGAGCACCTGGCCGACTGCCTGATCGAGAGGGTGCGAAGGGTGTTCCCGACCGTGCTCCTTGTTCATCGGCTTGACCGCGACACGTCGGGCGTGATGGTCTTCGCGCTGACCCCTCTCGCACAGCGTCACCTGGGCTGGCAGTTCGAGGAGCGGACCACCAAGAAGGCCTATGTCGCCCGTCTTTGGGGCGAGATGACCGACAAGGCCGGGACCGTGGACCGTCCCATCATGGTCGACTGGCCCAACCGGCCCAAGCAGATGATCCACCCCGACGGTCGCCCCGCCGTCACCCATTGGAAGGTTCTCAAGCGCGGCGACGGCGAAACCCGGGTGCGGCTGAGCCCGGAGACCGGGCGATCCCACCAGCTGCGCGTCCACATGGCCGCGCTGGGCCACCCGATCCTGGGCGATCCCTTCTACGCCGAAGGCCCCGCACGCGAGAACTACGAGCGGTTGATGCTCCACGCCGAAAGCCTCCAGGTCCGCCACCCCGACGGGGGACGGAGCCTGCGCATCACCTCGCCCGCGCCGTTCTAGTTGATCAGGCCCGCGTGGCGCATGGCCGCCCGGATCGCGTCCTTGACCCGGTCGGTCGGCGGCAGCAGCGGCGAGCGGACCTCCTCGGAGCAGAGCCCCAGGACGGATAGCGCGTATTTCGCCCCGGCGACGCCCGGCTCCATGAAGATGGCCTCGTGCAGCGGCATGAGCCGGTCCTGGTACTCCAGGGCCGTCCCGTAGTCGCCGCGCAGGGTCGCTTCCTGGAACTCGGCGCAGAGGCGCGGGGCGACGTTGGCCGTGACGCTGATGCAGCCACGCCCGCCGTGGGCGTTGAAGCCCAGGGCGGTCGCATCCTCGCCGGACAGCTGGCAGAACTCCGTGCCGCAGGTGATGCGCGTCTTGGGCACGCGGCTCAGGTCGCCGGTCGCATCCTTGACGCCGACGATCATCGGGTGCCTGGCCAGTTCGCCCATCGTCGCGGGCGTCATGTCCACGACCGATCGGCCGGGGATGTTGTAGATCACGATGGGCAGGCCCACTTCGGCGGCGGCCGAGAAATGGGCGATCATGCCGGCCTGCGTGGGCTTGTTGTAATAGGGCGTGACGACCAGCGCCGCGTTCGCGCCCGCCCTCTTGGCGGCCTCGACCAGGCGCACCGTCTCGATCGTGTTGTTCGAGCCCGCGCCCGCGATCACCGGGACGCGGCCTGCCGCCAGCCGGACCACCGTCTCGACCACGAAGTCATGTTCCTCATGGCTCAGGGTGGGGCTCTCACCGGTGGTGCCCACGGGCACGAGCCCGTGCGATCCTTCCGCGATCTGCCATTCCACCAGCCGTTTCAGCGCATCCAGGTCCAGCTTTCCGTCGCGGAACGGTGTGACAAGGGCGGGAAGCGAGCCCTGGAACATTTCGGCGGTCCTTTCCGTTGATTCACCGGACAAGGTGGGGCGGGCTGCCCCGGCATCACGGCGCGGGAACCCCTAGACGCTTTTCCGCCGACTGCCAAGTTAGTGACTTGTCCGTTGCCAAACTGCCTGCGACCCTGCGATGGACTTTCCCTGAATCCTCCATCCGGATCTGGCGCCTTCATGCGATTCTCGGACCTTTCGGCCACGGCCGTCCGCCGCCTCGCGGCCTCTGTCCTGGCCGTGTCCCTGGCTGCGGGCGCGGCCCTGGCCGAAACGACCGCCGTGTCGGCCCTGCGCGACGCGGTGCACGAAGCGCGGTCCGGCGACTGGGAGAGCGCCTTCGCCGCGGCCGAGGCGGGCGGACCCCTCGTCGAGACGATCCTGGACTGGCAGGCCCTGCGCGACTCGGGGGGCGAGTTCCACGAATACGCCACCTTCATCACGACGCATCCCGACTGGCCCGACATCGACGACCTGCGGGTGAACGGCGAGACCTCGATTCCCTCCGGCGCGTCCCCGGACGAGGTGCTGGCCTATTTCGGCGACGCCATGCCCGAGACCGGTCGCGGCACCCGGGCCCTGGCCCGCGCCCTGACCTCCAAGGGCCGCGAGGCCGAGGCCCGCGCCATCGTCGAGAAGGTCTGGCTGACCCAGCCGCTCAACGAGGTGGGGCAAGCCATCCTGCTCGAGGCCTTTCCGGACTGGCTCGCGCCGCTCCATGCGGCCCGGGCCGACGCGATGCTCTGGCGCTGGCGCACCTCCGACGCCGAGCGGATGCTCGCGCTCCTTCCCGATGAGCGTCGGGCGCTCGTTCGCGCCCGCGTCGCCCTGATCCGGCAGCGCGGCAACCTCGACAGCCTTCTGGCCGATCTTCCCGCCAGCCTGCGGGGCGACCCTGGCCTGGCCTATGACCGTTACAACCATCTGGCCGAGGCGGGCGACTACGAGGAGGCCCTTGCCATCCTCCGCAGCCGGACCGCCTCGGCCGACAGCCTGGGCGAGCCCTTCCGCTGGGCCGCCTGGCGGGCGCAGATCGCCCGCTGGCTCATGCGCGAGGGACAGCCGCAGGAGGCCTACGAGATCGCCTCGCGCCACCGGCTGAGCGAGCACAGCGACATCTACGCCGATCTTGAGTGGCTGTCGGGCTACCTGGCCCTGCGCTACCTCGACCGGCCCGAAACCGCGTTCCTGCATTTCCGCGCCTCCGAACGGGCCGTGTCGGGGCCGATCTCCAGCTCCCGCTCCGCCTACTGGCAGGGCCGGGCCCTGGACGTGCTGGCCCGCCCCGACGAAGCCCGGGAGGCCTACGACCGCGCCGCCAAGAACCAGACCGCGTTCTACGGCCTGCTGGCCGCCGAGAAGCTGGGCCTGTCGCTCGATCCCCGACTGACGGGACGCGAGGACTTCGGCGACTGGCGCGGATCGCCCGCGATGTCGGGCGACCTGGCGCAGGCCATGCTGCTGCTGATGTCGGCCGGCGACCGGGACGATGCGCTGCGCTTCACGCTCCAACTGGCCCGCACGCTCGACCGCAACGGGGTGGGCCAGCTTGGCAACCTCCTCGAGGAGATGCAGGAGCCCTACCTCGCGGTGCTGGCCGGCAAGGCCGCGGCCGAACGGGGCATCGTGGTGCCCGTGGCCTATTTCCCGCTGCACCCGATGGCCCGCGACAACTGGCCGGTCGAGGCCGACCTCGCCCTGTCCATCGCCCGGCGGGAATCCGAGTTCAACGCCGGCGTCGCCTCGCCAGTGGGCGCGCAGGGCCTCATGCAACTCATGCCGGCCACGGCGCGCGAGGTCGCGGGCCAGCTCGGCATGAGCTATTCGCGCGCGCGCCTGACCGACTGGAAGTACAATGCGGCGCTCGGGACCCGTTATCTCGCCACCCTAGAGGAGATGTTCGGCACCTCTCCCGTCCTGATCGCGGCGGGTTACAACGCAGGCCCCGGCCGGCCTCGGCAATGGATGTCGCAGCGCGGCGATATCCGGGACGCCGACGTGGACGTGGTGGACTGGATCGAGAGCATCCCCTTTGCCGAGACACGGACCTACGTCATGCGCGTGTCCGAATCGATCCCGATCTACCGGGCCCGCCTGACGGGCGAGGCCGGTCCGGTCGAGTTCACGCGCCTCCTGCGGGGCGAGCCGCCGCATATCCGGCCCGAGGCGCGCCCACGGATGGTGGATGCGTCCAGCCTCGTGCCGGTGGAGCGCCTGTCCACGTCGTCCGCCCCGCTGGCCATCGCCAAGGAAACGGCGGTCGAACTGGACGCTGCGGCCCGCCAGCGTCCCAAGGCCCGGCCGGAGGATGGCAAGGCGGGCTGACGGGGCGCACGGGTCCGAGATCGCGCGCGAGCTTCGGAATGCGCACGGGCCGGTATCGGACCGACCCAGCCCAAGCGCCGGGAGCAGGGATGGCAGACGACGGGAAATGGGTCGCCGCGATGGACGGCGGGGGCACCAAGACGGCGGCCGCCCTTGCCAACCAGCACGGCGAGGTCACGATCCTGCCTCGGGGCGCGGGCTGCAACCCGCAGGACGGCCCCGGCTGGGACGGGGTCCTGCGCGAAGTGCTGACCTCGGCGCTTGCCGTGCCCGGGGGGTTGGCCGCCGCTGTCCTCGGGCTTCCCGGCCATGGCGAGGTGCCGGCCCATGACGCGGCGGCTCTTGCCCTGCTGCACGACCTCCTCCGCCTGCCCTTCGAGGCCATGAACGACGTGTTCCTGGCGCATCTTGGGGCCTTCGGCGGGGACTCCGGCGTCCTGATCCTTTCCGGCACCGGCTCCATGGCCGTGGCGCGTGGTCCGCAGGGGCAGGCTCGGGTGGGTGGATGGGGCAACGCGTTCGGGGACGAGGGATCGGCCTTCGCCATCGGCCGCGAAGCCCTGCTGGTGGCCTCCCGCATCCTCGATGGCCGGCTGCCCCGGGGCGAGGGGTTCGCCGAGGCGCTCAGCGCCCGGCTGGGGGAGCACGCCCAGGGGGCTTTCGCGCCGCTCACCTGGCTCATGGCCCAGCCCGGTTCGGCGCGCGCGGCCATCGCCGGGCTTGCCAGGGAGGTCGATGCCCTGGCCGAGGAGGGGTTCGTCGAAGCCCGGATCATCCTCAACGAAGCCGCCGATGATCTTGTCTGGCAGGCTCGGACAGCCGCACGGCAGGCAGGCTTGTCAGAGCCCTTCCGGTGGAGCCATGCAGGCAGCGCCTTCCGAAGCCGGACCCTGCTCACCGGGGTGGGCGAAGAGCTGGGTCCGCCAGAGGAGCCCCGGCTGTCCGCCCTGGGCGGTGGTCTTCGTCGTGCGGCGGAACTGGCGGGTTGGAGCCCCGATGCCGACTGGGCCGCGCAGGTGGACGGGCAACTTCGCGCCTTGGCCTAAGGGTCCGCGCGCAGCAGGGTCACGGTCGTGCCGCCATAGCTCCGGCGGTCGAGCAGCGAGGTCCCCGGCAGCGGCATCATCGGGGCCGTCTCTTCCCAGACCACGATTGCGCCGGGGGCGATCCAGTCCCCAGCCATTGCCGCCGCCAGAGCCTGCTGGCCAAGGCCCTTGCCGTAGGGCGGATCCAGGAAGACCAGGGAGAAGGGCTCTCCGCTGTTGGCCGGCAGCCGGGCCGCGTCCGCCGGCAGGAGCCGCGCCTGGGATTCGCGCCGGGCCAGGCGGAGGTTCTCCCGGATCAGCCGGGCGGCCACGCGGCCGTCGTCGACCAGAACCGCCTCGGCGGCGCCGCGTGACAGTGCCTCCAGGGCCAGCGCCCCGGTCCCGGCGAACAGGTCCAGCACGCGGGCGCCCGCGACGGGGTCTCCGAAGCGTCCGCCCAGAAGCAGGTTGAACACCGCCTCGCGGACACGGTCGCTCGTGGGGCGCAGGTGGGCCGCGGCGTCGCCCCCGCCCACCTCGGCGAGCCTGAGCCCCCGGTTGATGCCGCCGACGATCCGCAATCGCCCGGCCTCACGAAGCCTTCAGGAGCGCCTTGAGATCCGTCGCAGGGTCGATCACGACCTCGGGCCGGGGCGACTTGCCCGCCTCCAGGAGCCGCTTGCCGATCATGTAGGCGCGGCTGTCGTTCATGGCATCCACGGCGACCAGCTTCTCGCCGCAGTAATACCAGTGCGAGAGGGGCGCGTCGGGGCCGTCGCCGGCCTGCCGCACGAAGACCCGGTCATAGCCGGTGTTGAGCCCGGCGATCTGCAGCTTGGTGTCGTACTGGTCCGACCAGAACCAGGGCTGGGGCACATAGGGCTCGTTGGCGCCCATGATGTTCCGGGCCACCGCCTCGGCCTGGTCGATGGCGTTGCCCACGCTTTCCAGGCGGATCCGCCCGTCGCCATGGGGCAGGGAGGCGCAGTCCCCCGCGGCCCAGACATGCGGGACCGAGGTGCGCCCCAGCTCATCGGTGCGGATGCCGTTGTCCACCTCGATCCCGGCGCTTTCGGCCAGCTTGGCGTTGGGCACGATCCCCACGCCCACGAGCACGAGGTCGACCGGGATTTCCTCCCCGGTGGACAGCGCCGCGCCGCGCACATGCCCGTCCTCGCCCAGGAGGCGGTCCAGGCCGACGCCTTCGCGGATGGTCACGCCCATCTCGCTGTGGAGCCGGCGGAAGTAGTCCGAGGTCTCGGGCGCGGCGACCCGCTGCAGGATGCGCGGTGCCATCTCGATCAGGGTGACCGAAAGCCCGCGCTTGGCGCAGACCGCCGCCGCCTCCAGGCCGATATAACCCCCGCCGACGACCAGGACGCGCCGCCCTTCCACCAGCTCGGGGGCGAGCCGGTCGGCGTCGCGGATGTCGCGCATGGTCAGCACGCCGTCCAGGTCGCCGCCGATCGCCGCCGGCAGCCGGCGCGGCGCGGAGCCGGTGGTCAGCACAAGCTCGTCATAGGGGACGACGCCCCCGGTCACGAGGCTGACCTCCTGCCGGCCGGTGTCGATGGCCGCCACCTCCGCGCCCAGGCGCAGGTCGATGCCCTGCTCGGCGTAGAAGCTCTCGGGCCGCAGGTAGAGCCGCTCGCGCTCCAGCTCGCCCAGGAGGTAGTCCTTGGACAAGGGCGGGCGCTGGTAGGGCGGATGCGGCTCGGCCCCGATCAGGGTGATCTGGCCTTCGAAGCCATCCGCCCTCAGGCGCGCCACGAGCGCCAGTCCGGCCTGACCGGCCCCCACCACCACGACATGGGTCATCACAGCCCTCCCCGCTTGACGGCGGGCACCCTATCGTCCCTTGCTGCGCACGCAATCGCAAAAGGGGAATTCGGCATGGCGATCGAGGTGGGCGGGCGGCTGCCCGAGGGAACTCTGATGCGGATGGGAAACGAAGGACCGGAAACGGTGGATACCCGCCGCCTCTTTGCGGGACGCCGCGTGGTGCTCTTCGGAGTGCCGGGGGCCTTCACGGGCCTTTGCTCCACCGCCCACGTGCCCAGCTACATGCGCGCCATGGCCAAGCTCACCGCCCGCGGCGTGGACGAGATCGTCGGGGTCTCGGTCAATGACCCCTGGGTCATGAAGGCCTGGGGGGAGGCGACCGGCGCGACCATGGCCGGGATCACGCTGCTCGCGGATCCTTCGGGCGAGTGGATCGAGGCCATGGACCAGCTGTTCACGGCCCCGCCCGTGGGGCTGTACCGCCGCGCCAAGCGGTTCTCGGCGCTCATTGAGGACGGCGTGGTGAAGCTCTGGAACGAAGAAGCCGCCCCCGGCGTCTGCGAGGCCACGGCGGGCGAGGCAATGCTGGCCGCCATGGCCTGAGAGGGAGGCTAGCGGGGCCTCGCCTGGCAGAGGCAGCGGATCTCCTCCGTCTGGTCCCGCTGCACCTCCGCGGCCCCGGCGTAGCGGTCGATCGCGACCGCCATGTCGGTGTCGAGCCGCGTGAGCCCGCCCGCGTCATGGGTGGTCAGCCGCAGGTCCACCACGTTGTAGACGTTCCGCCAGTCCGGATGGTGGTTGCGCTTTTCCGCAAGCAGCGCGACCCGGCTCATGAAGGCCCATGCCTCCGAGAAGCTGCGGAACTTCCAGATCTTCCTGAGCGAGTCCGTCGCCGGGTCCGCGCCCCAGCCGGTCTCGCCCAAAGGCGGCAGCAGCGCCTCCCGCTCCGCCGCGGTGAGGAGGTCAGGCATGTTCGGCCTTCTTTTCCGCCAGCAGCCGATCGTCGATCTCGGCCGCCTTGACGGCGGCGGGCCTGTCCTTGATCCCCTCCCAGTACGCTGCGAGCGCGGGCTCGGACGGAAGCGTGCCAAAGCGCAGCCCGAACCCGATCTGGGACCCCACGTAGACGTCCACGACCGAGAAGCGGTCCCCGCAGAAGTAGCTCCGTCCCTCGAGATGGGCGGCCAGGGTCGCGACCACATCCTCGAGGCATCCGTAGCCCATCATGCCGCGCCGGTCCCGGGGGACCTCGAAGCCCATCGACGCATTGGCCACCGAATATTCCAGCGGACCGGCCCCGAAGAACATCCAGCGGTAGAAGCCGGCCCGGTCCTCGGGCATCAGCCCCGCCTGGGGAAAGCTTTCGGCCAGGTAGGACAGGATCGCCGGCACCTCGGTCACCACGATTCCGTCGTGGACCAGCGCGGGAACCTTCCCCATGGGGTTGATGGCCCGGTACTCCGGCGCCTTCATCATCGGGCCATAGTCGAGGATGCGGGCCTCGTAGGGTTCGCCCACTTCCTCCAGCATCCAGCGGGCCATGCGGCCCCGGGACATCGGGTTGGTGTAGAGCGTCAGCGCCATGGCATCAGTCCTGTTCGATATGGGCCTCGCGCCGGAAGGGACCCAAGGCCGTGAGCACCTCGATCTCTTCTCCCACGGCCTCGCGTTCGCGGTCCAGGAAATCCGCGATGGCGGCGCGGAACCGCTCATCCCCGATCCAGTGCAGCGAATGGCACATCACCGGGCGGTAGCCGCGCGCGATCTTGTGCTCGCCCTGCGCCCCGGCCTCCACGCGGGTCAGGCCGTGCGCCAGCGCCCAGTCGATGGCCTGATAGTAGCACAATTCGAAATGCATCATCGGGATGTGCTCGGTCGCGCCCCAGTAGCGGCCGAACAGCGTGTCGCGCCCCCAGAAGTTCCAGGCGCCCGCCACCGGCCGCCCGTTCCGGAGCGCGAGGAACAGGAGGCAGTCGTCCGCCAGCCGCTCGGCCGCAAGGTCGAAGAAGGCGCGCGTCAGATAGGGGCTGCCCCATTTCCGCGCGCCGGTATCCTGGTAGAACCGCCACATGGCGTCCCAGTGGCGCGGTTCGATCCCGGCCCCCGTCAGGGCGACGATCTCGCCGCCGAAGCCCTGCGCCTCGGCCCGCTCCTTGCGGATGGTCTTGCGCTTGCGCGAGGACAGGGCCTCGAGGAAGCCGTCGAAGCTGCCGTAGCCTTTGTCCTCCCAGTGGTACTGCTGCGAGGCCCGCGGCAGAAGGCCCATGGCCTCGCCGGCCTCGGCCTCCTCCCCGGTGCAGAAGGTGACGTGGACCGAGGACAGCTCGTTGTCCGCCGCGATCTTGACCGCCGCCTGCAGGATGGCCGACCGCCCGGCCATCTCGTGCCCGGGCCGGCAGAGGAAGCGCCGGCCGGTCACCGGCGTGAACGGCACCGCGATCTGGAGCTTGGGATAGTAGCTTCCGCCCGCCCGTTCCCAGGCATTGGCCCAGGACCAGTCGAAGATGTACTCTCCCTGGCTGTGGCTCTTGGCGTAAAGGGGGGCCACGGCAATTGTCGCGCCGTCCAGCTGCACGGAAAGGTGCCGCGGCTGCCAGCCCGACCGGCCGCCGACGCTGCGGCTGTCCTCCAGCGCCTGGAGGAACCGGTGCGTGGTGAAGGGGTCGCGCGGCCGTCCGCCATCCGCCACCTCGGGGCAGGCGCAGGCGTCCCAGACCTCGGGTGCGATCTCCGCGATGCGCTCGTGGACGCTCACCTCCAACGTCGTCACGCCAGGTAACCCTCGAAGGTCACGTTGTCCGCGAGCCGCCGCGCCTCCCGCTCCGCCTCGGCCGACCGGATCGTCCAGCAGAGCACCGCCGCCCCCTCCGCCCTGAGCTCGCCGACACGCGCGCGGCCTAGGTCCGGCGCGTGATGGCTGATGAAGCAGGCGCCCGCCGCCTGATAGTCGGGAATCCCGCGCAGGCGGGCACAGACCTCCCCGGGCAGGCCCGGCCAGTCCTTGGGCTGGTACTCCTCAGTGGTGAGCCCGCGTGGGAGCCCGGGGGCGATCTCCCGGAGGGCGATCACCGAATGCGGGTTGAAGGACATTAGCGCCACCGGCCCCTCATAGCCCCTCAACGCCGCCGCCGTGGCCTCCTCCAGTCGCCCGTCCCCCGGTCCGAGCACGCCGGTCTGGTCCTTGAGCTCGATCAGCAAGGGCACCCGGCCCCCGACCAGCTCCAGGGCCTCGGCCAGCGTCGGGATGCCCTCGTCGCCGTGCCGGAGCGGGATGCGCCCCAGCTCCTCCGCCGTCCTCTGCGCGACCAGCCCGTCCTGCCCGGTCAGCCTCATCAGCGCCTCGTCATGGAAGACCATCGGCACGCCGTCGGCCGACAGCTGGAGATCGCATTCGATGCCGTAGCCCTGCGCAATGGCCGCCCGCATCGCGGAGCGGCTGTTCTCGGGCCGTCCGGCGGCGGTGTCGTGCAACGCCCGGTGTGCGATGGGGCGCGAGAGAAAGGCTGGGGGCAGGGTCATCGCAGCAGGAACACCCCTTCGACCTCGACAGCCGCACCCAGTGGCAGCGCCGTGACGCCCACCGCCGACCGGGCGTGCCGTCCCCGGTCGCCCAGCACCGCGACGAGGAGCTCGGATGCGCCGTTCACCACCTTGGGCTGGTCGAAGAACCCGGGAACCGAGGCGACGAACCCCGTGAGCTTGACCACGCGCAGCAGCCGATCCCAGTCACCGCCGCAGGCGGCGCGGACCTGAGCCAGCAGATGAAGCGCGCAGGCCTGGGCCGCGCGGGCTCCGGCCTCGGCCTCCATGTCCTGGCCCAGCGTGCCCCGGATCACGCCGCTTCCGTCGCGCGCGATCTGGCCCGACACATGAAGCAGGTTCCCCGCCTGCACGAAGGGCACATAGGCGGCCAGCGGCGCGGCGGGCTCGGGCAGTTCCAAGCCCATCCCGCGCAGCCGCTCCTCGATGTCGTTCATGATCTTTCCCCGTCTGTCCGGCGGGCAAGCTAGCCCGGGGTGGGGGGACCGTCCATCACGTCTCGCGGAAGGCCTTGGCGAAGTAGTCGGTGAGCGGCTTGGTCAGGAACGACAGCGGCGTCCGATCGCCCGTCCGCACGAAGGCCTCGACCGGCATGCCGGGGATCAGGGTCATGCCCTGGGGCAGCTTGGCGGTTTCGCCTTCCTCGATCTCCACCTCGGCGCGGTAATAGGACACCCGCGAGGTCTGGTCCTGGAAGGCGTCGGCGGACACCGACATGATCCGCCCCTTGAGCTCGGGCGTCTGCCGCTGGTTGAAGGCCGAGAACCGCAGCGTCACTTCCTGGCCGACATGCACCTCGTCGACGTGGATGGGCTCCACCTGCGCCGAGATCACCAGCGGCCGGTCCTGGGGCACGAGGTAAAGGAGCGGGTCCGCCGGCCGGATCACCGACCGGGGCGCAAAGACCGTGAGCCCGTAGATCACCCCCGACACAGGCGCCCGGATGTCGAGCCGGTCCAGCCGCGTCAGCAGCGCCTGCCGCTTTTCGGACTGCTCGATCAGGTTGTAGCCCAGGTCGCGCAGGGCCGACGAGGCTTCCTCGCGGCGCTGCGACTGGATGCGGAGGATGTTGATCTCGATCTCCGTGATCCGTCCTTCCGCCTGGGCCACGGCGGCGGTCAGCTCGCCCTGCCGGCCCTGGAGGTTCGCCTCCTCCCGCTCGAGCTCGAGCACCCGTGCGGCCTGCGCGAGCCCCCTGTCCAAGAGGGACTGCTGGTCCGCCAGTTCCCGCTCGATGAGGCCGAGCTGGGTGGTGATGGCGCTCTGCTGGGCCTTGATGCCCTCGATCTGGTCCGAGATCTGGTCCCGCTGACGGGCCAGCTGCTCGGCCTCGCGCTCGGCCGTTTCCAGCCGCGCCCGGAACAGCCGCTCCGACCCGGCCATGAGATCGGCGGCCACGGGGTTCGTCGACTCGCGCAGCAGCGGGTCGAAGCTCAGGCTCGTGGCGTCGCCTTCCTCGGCCTCGAGGCGTGCCTTCCGCGCCAGCACCTCGAGGAGCTGTCCCTCGACGACCGCAAGATCACTATGAAGCTGGTCGGCGTCGAGCCGGATGAGCAGGTCGCCCTGCTCGACGCGGTCGCCCTCCTTCACCAGGATCTCGGCGACCACGCCGCCGTCCGGATGCTGGACGACCTGGCGGTTCTGCGCCACCTCGACGCGCCCATGGGCGATCACGGCGCCCATGATGTGGGTGGTGGCGCCCCAGGCCCCGAACCCCCCGACCAGCAGCGCAAGGCAAAGGAACCCCGTGGTCAGGGGCGCGCGCGCCGACCAGCGGACATCCGACACGGCGCTCACGTCACGCCTCCGGTCTGGCCCTGGACCGCGATCTGACGATGGTTGGCGACCATTTCGCGCAGGACCTCCTCCTTGGGGCCGAAGGCGCGCCGTGCGCCGTTCTCGATCATCAGCAGCATGTCGCATTCCTGAATGGCGGCCGGACGGTGCGCCATGATCAGGATCGCCGCCCCCTTTTCCTTGAGCGACTTGATCGCGGCGTTCAGGGCCATCGACCCGTCGTTGTCGAGATTCGAGTTGGGCTCGTCGAGCACCACGACGACAGGGTCGCCATAAAGCGCGCGCGCCAGTCCGATCCGCTGGATCTGGCCGCCCGACAGCCGACCGCCGTTCGCCGTCACCCGCGTGTCATAGCCGTCGGGCAGTCGAAGGATCATGTCGTGCGCCGCCGCGGCCCTGGCCGCGCGCACCACCTCGGCATCGTCGGGGTTCGAGGACAGGCGGGCGATGTTCTCCTTGATGGTGCCGTCGAACAGCGCCACCCGCTGCGGAAGGTAGCCCACGTACTTGCCCAGCACGTCCGCATCGTACTGGTCCAGGGCCGCGCCATCCAGCCGGATCTTGCCTGCGGCCACGCGCCACGTCCCGGTGATCGCGCGCGCCAGCGTGGACTTGCCCGAGCCGGAGGTTCCGATCACGCCCACGGCCTGCCCCGGCTCGACCCGGAAGGACACCATCCGCAGGGTGGCCTGCTGCTCCCCGGGGGGGATCACCGTGACCTGCTCCACCTCGAGCCGGCCCTTGGGGCGGGGCAGGGCGGTGCGCTTCTGCTCTTCCGGGATCTCGCCCAGAAGGACGGACAGGTTGCGCCAGCCTTCCCGGCCACGCTGGATGATCGCCCATTGGCCCACGATGGTCTCGATGGGCGACAGGGCACGGCCCAGGAGGATCGAGCTGGCGATCATGACCCCGCCGGTGGCCCAGCCCTCGAGCACCAGGAACGCGCCGAGGCCCAGCATCGCCGACTGCAGAAGCATCCGCACGGCCTTGATCACCGCCGAGAAGGTGCCGCCCGCGTCCTGCGCCGCGATCGAGGTCTCGAGCGAGCGCCCCCGCGCGAGCTGCCAGCGGTTGAAGGCGGCGTCGCGCATGCCCAGGGACTGGATCGTCTCGCCCTCGTGGCGGACCTGCTGGCCCATGGTTTCGGAGATCATGGTCGTCTGCGCCGCGATCTCCAGGGGACGCCGGGTCGCGGCCTGGTTGGCCAGCGCAAGCAGGATCAGCAGCGCCGCCCCACCCAGCGCCAGGTAGCCCAGCCAGGGATGGAAGATGAAGATCCCGGCAAAGAAGATGGGCGCGAAGGGCAGGTCGAACATCGACATCATCGCGGGCGAGGTGAGGGCCTTCTGCACCGCCTCGAGGTCGCGCATCCCCGACTGCGCCTCGCGCGGGGCGCGGGCCAGGGTGGGAGCCCGCAGCGCCGCCGAGAAGACCCGACGGTCGAGCCGGGACTGGAACCGTGCCCCGATCCGTCCCATCACGCGACCGCGGACATAGTCCAGGATGCCCATGCAGGCGTAAAGGAACGCCATCAGCACCGACAGCGCGATGAGGGTCTCGACGGATCGCGAGCCCAGCACCCGGTCGTACACGTTCATCATGTAGAGCGGGCTCGTGAGCATCAGCATGTTCACGAAGAAGCTGAAGATGGCGACCGCCCAATAAAGCCAGCGGCTTTCGGCCCGCGCCGCCCGAAGCTCCGCTGCGCCGCGCGCCGCGCTGTCGTCCTTGGCCATTTCACCCTCAACCAAACTTGCGCATTGTCCGCGCAAGATGCCAATCGTGATGCCTCGGGGGGTTCCGTCCGCGAGGTTCCCGACATTATACCAGAGAAGCCCTATCCCGTAAGCCCCGGTCATTCCATGAGACGTCTTGCTCAACTCCTCGTGCTTCCGATTCTGGCCGGATGCACGGCCGCGCCTCCGCCGACCGGAATCAACGACCCTTACGAAGGGTTCAACCGGCAGGTCCACGCCTTGAACAAGAGCATGGACCGCGCCGTGCTGCGCCCGCTGGGCCGCGCCGCGGCGACGGCCCCCGAGGGCAGCCTCCAGCCCGTGGTCAACTTCTCGAACAACGCGGGCCTCCCGGGGGCCGTGGTGAACAACCTTCTCCAGGGCGATCTGGGCGGTGCAGGGACGAACACGCTGCGCTTCGTCGTCAACACGACGGTGGGGGTGCTGGGCCTCCTCGATCCGGCCGGGGCCATCGGCCTCAAGGAGGCCGAGACCGATTTCGGCGAAACGCTTGCCGTCTGGGGCGTGCCCGAAGGCGCCTACCTGGAGCTTCCTGCCTTTGGTCCCTCGACCGAACGGGACGCTGCGGGCCGTGTCGTGGACTTCGTGCTCGACCCCCTCGACCGGCTGGGCGACGTGCCCGGGCCCGTGCAGGACTACGCCTTCCCCGCCAAGGTCGGCGAGCAGGTGGTCGAACGCGGCCAGCTTGGCGACGTGATGGACGACGTGCTCTACAACAGTGCCGACAGCTATGCGCAGGCCCGGCTGATCTACCTCCAGAACCGCCGCTACGAGCTGGGGCAGACTCCCTCGGCCACGGACGAGGACTATTACTTCAATCCCTACGAGGAAAGCCAATGACCGTCCTGACCACCCGCCGCGCCTTCCTGGCCCATGGTGCCGCGCTGGCCCTGGCGGCATCTGCGGCCGCCCCGGCGCTTGCGCAGGACCTGACCGCCTCGCGCGCGCTCGTAGACCGGCTCGTGGCCGACGTGAACGCCGTCATCGCCTCGGGCCAGCCCGAGGACGCGATGATCGGCCAGTTCGCCCAGATCTTCCAGGCCTATGCCGACGCGCCCACCATCGCGCGGTATTCGCTGGGCGCCGATGCCCGGGCTGCGACGCCTGACCAGCTGGCCCGCTACACGCAGGCCTTCTCGAACTACGTCGCCCAGAAGTACGGCTCCCGGTTCCGGGAGTTCATCGGCGGCGCCGTGCAGGTGGAGGACGCCCGCGCCGTGCCGAACGGCGTCGAGGTGCAGACCACCGCCATCTTCGTCAACGAAGCGCCGTTCCGGGTGGACTTCTGGGTTTCCGAGGCGACCGGCCAGCCGAAGTTCTTCAACATCATCATCGAAGGCGTGAACATGCTCCTGTCCGAGCGGACCGAGGTGCAGGCCATGCTCGACCAGCGGGGCGGCGACCTCGACCGCCTGATCTCGGACCTGTCGCGCATGTGAGCCGGCGGCTTTCCTGCCGCCCCTTGCGATCCATATGACCTCCGGCAGATGTGTCCGGAGGCCATCGCATGTCCGCCCGCTTCCTCCCCCTTCTCGCAGCCGCCCTGATCCCCGGCCTGGCCGTGGCCTTGCCCTGGGACGGGACCTACCGTCTGTCCGCCGACGCCGATTGCGGCAAGGTCGGGGAGGAGGGCGGGGCGCTCCGCATCGCCGGGGGGCAGTTGCAGGGAGTCGGCTCGTCCTGCCGGATGACGCAGCCGGTGGACGTCCTCGACCTCGACGCGACGCTCTATGTGATGGAATGCACCGGCGAAGGGCAGACCTGGACCGAACGCGCCATGATCATGGGCACGGCCGAAGGGGAGGGCATCTTCCTGCTCTGGCGCGGCTACGCCTTCCGCTACGATCGATGCCCGGACCCTGCCGACGCCTCGCCGCCCGGGTCCGAGGACGGGACGGAGACGCCCGGCGGACCGGACGCCCCCGCGGACTGACGGCCTACTGCCCGGACAGGATCGACAGCAGGGTATCCAGCACGGCGTTCTTCTCCTCGTCGTTCGCGCCGGCCGGAGCCGGGGCGCCGAAGGCGGCCGCCAGCGCCGCGTCGGTGGCCGGGTCGCCGGTGGACTGGAACGGCTCGCCCGAGCCGTCCGCCAGGAGCCCGTTGGGCTGGACGAAGCCGCCGCCGCCGCCCGCCGGGGGCGCCATGGGCAGGGGCCTGGGCGCCTCGCCGTCCAGCACGCGGGTCATCGTCTCGCGCCAGATGTCGGCCGGAAGCCCGCCGCCCGTCACGCCCTTGAGCGGCGTGTTGTCGTCGTAGCCCATCCAGACGCCGGTCACGTAGTCGGCCGAGAAGCCGATGAACCAGGCGTCCCGCGCGGCCTGGGTGGTGCCGGTCTTGCCTGCGATCTGCCAGCCCGGGATGCGGGCGCGCTGGCCCGTTCCGTCCTCGACCACGCGCCACATCATCCACATGAGCTCGCGGGCCGCATCCTCGCGGATCACCCGCTCCCGGATGCCGCCGCCCACGCCCATCAGCGGCTCCTCCTCGCCCTGGAGCGTGAGGTCGACCAGCCCATAGGGCGTCACCGCCGAGCCGCCGTTCAGGATGCCTGCATAGGCTCCGGTCATCTGGATCAGCGTCGATTCCGACGCCCCCAGCGCCAGCGCCGGCCCGAGCGCGAGGTCGCCCTGGATGCCGAACTGGGCGGCCACGTTGCGGACGTTCTCGCGCCCGACCAGCTCGCTCAGCCGCACGGCGGGGATGTTCCGGCTTTCGGCCAGCGCCTGGATGAGGGTGATCGGACCCTTGAACTGATGATCGTAGTTGTCGGGGCACCAGTTGCCCGACCCCGCGATCGACATGCAGAGCGGCGTGTCCTCGATCACGTCGGCCGGATGCATGCCAAGGTCCAGGGCCGCCGCATAGACGAAGGGCTTAAAGCTCGATCCGGTCTGCCGCAGAGCCATCGTGGCGCGGTTGAACTGCCCCGCGCCGGATTCTCGGCCGCCGACCATGGCCCGCACCGCGCCATCCGAGCTCATGACCACGATGGCGGCCTCGGCCTTGCTGCCGGCCCGGACCTGATTCGCGAAGACCGAGGTCAGCGCATCCTCGGCCGCCCGCTGGATCCGGGGGTCGAGCGTGGTGCGGATGGTCACGTCCTCGGTGGTGTCGCGGGTGAAGAACTCGGGCCCCGAATCCATCACCCAGTCGGCGAAGGCCCCGCCGGTGCGGGTCGCGGCCGCGCCCGACAGCTCGGCGGGATGCTCGCGCGCCTCGGCGACCTGGGCCGCGTCGAGGTAGCCCTGCTCGGCCATCAGCCCCACGACCACGTTCGCCCGGTCGCGGGCGCGTTCCAGGCTATTGGTGGGCGCGTAGGTCGTGGGCGCCTTGAGCAGGCCCGCCAGCATCGCCGCCTCGGCGGGCGTGACGTCCCGTGCCGACACGCCGAAGTAGCGTTGCGCCGCCGCCTCGAAGCCGCGCGTGCCCGCGCCCAGGTAGGCCCGGTTGAGGTAGATCGTCAGGATCTCCTCCTTGGAGTAGCGCAACTCCATGGCCATGGCGTAGATGGCCTCCTGAACCTTCCGGGTCAGGGTCGTGCGGCGGCAATCGGCCTCATAGGCCGCCTCGTCCTTCCACTGGGACGGGTCGAAGGGCCGCCCGAGGCAGAGAAGCTTGGCCGTCTGCTGCGTGATAGTCGAGCCGCCGTTGCCCGACAGCGGGCCGCGCCCCTCGCTCAGGTTGATGCGGATGGCGCTTGCGACGCCCTGGGGATCGATGCCGGGATGCCACCAGAAGCGTCGATCTTCGGTCGCGACCACGGCGTTCACCAGATGGGGCGACACCTCGTCCGCCGTGATCATGCCGCCGAACTGGTCGCCGCGCCAGGCGAAGGGCTGGCCCGACCGGTCAAGCAGCGTGACCGAGCCTCGTGCCCGGCCATCCACGAGCGCGCTCACGCGGGGGAGCTTCATCGCGTCGTAGGCGACGGCCAGCCCGAGCACGAGCACGGCCACAGCTCCCATACGCCAGCCGACGGCCCAGATCACGCCGAAGAGGAATCGCAGCAGTCCGCCCAGCGCGCCCAGCACCCAGCGGACCGGCCCCCTGGGCCGCCGCGATGGCGCTGCGGCCCGCCGCTTCGGCGCCGGCCGAGCGGGTTTGGGCGGAGCCCCACCGTAACGACGATCCGCCACCAGGGGCGGCTTGCCTGATCCTTGTCTGCCCATGCGCCTCCGGCCCCTTGCCGGGACCGCCCTCGTTTTGAAGCGGGACCATAACCCGGATCCGGGCGGGTGTCGAAGGGGCACCGCGCGGTCACCGCCTCGTGATGATTCACCGTATGCCCGCAAAAGAAGCATTGCGCACAAAATGTGCGTTCCGCGGACCGATACTGGTTTATGGGCCAAGACCGCAGCGCCGCAATTTCTTGCTCCTGCGGCGCTTACCGCGCCCTTGTGCCCCTGAGCGGACATTCGCAGGGGAACAGGGACGTGAAACTCATCATCGCGACCATCAAGCCGTTCAAGCTCGAGGAGGTGCGCGAGGCGCTCACCGCCGTGGGCGTCCGCGGGATGATGGTGACGGAGATCAAGGGCTTCGGGGCGCAGTCGGGTCACACCGAGATCTACCGGGGCGCCGAATACGCGGTGGCCTTCGTGCCCAAGGTCAAGCTCGAGATCGTGGTGCCGGACGTCCTCGTGGATCAGGTCACGGCAACGATCGCGCGCACCGCGCGGACCGACAAGATCGGCGACGGCAAGATCTTCGTGCTCGACGTGGAGGCCGCCCTGCGCGTCCGCACCGGCGAGACCGACGAGGACGCGCTTTGAGCGGCATGGGGCAAGGGAAACGGGACAGTAAGATGAAGAACCTCAAGACAGTGGCCAGCCTGTTGGCCTTGGGCGCCGCGCTCGCCGCCGTGCCGGCCTGGGCGCAGGACGTGGCGCAGGGCACCGCCGAGGATGCCGCCACCGCAGCCGCTCCCATCATCGACAAGGGCGACGTCGCCTGGATGATGACCTCCTCGCTGCTCGTGCTGTTCATGCTGGTTCCCGGGCTCGCGCTGTTCTACGGCGGCCTCGTGCGGACCAAGAACATGCTGTCGATCCTGATGCAGTGCACGCTGATCGGCGCGATGGTCATGGTGATCTGGGTGGTCTACGGCTACTCGGTGGCCTTCGGCGGCGGCACCTCGCCCTTCTGGGGCGGCCTGGGCAAGGTCTTCCTGGCCGGCGTCACGACCGACTCCACCGCCGCGACCTTCACCGACGGCGTGGTCCTGCCGGAATACGTGTTCATCTGCTTCCAGATGACCTTCGCCGCCATCACCCCCGCGCTGTTCATCGGCGCCTTCGCCGAACGGATGAAGTTCTCGGCGGTCCTGCTCTTCGCGGCGCTCTGGGTGACCGTGGTCTACTTCCCCGTGGCCCATATGGTCTGGGACGCGTCGGGCTACATCTACAACCTGGGCGCCATCGACTTCGCGGGCGGCACCGTGGTGCACATCAACGCCGGGATCGCGGCGCTGGTGGCGGCGATCGTGGTCGGACCCCGCATCGGCTACGGCCGTGACATGCTGGCCCCGCACTCGATGACGCTGACGCTGGTCGGCGCGGCCATGCTCTGGGTCGGCTGGTTCGGCTTCAACGCCGGCTCCAACCTCGAGGCGACCGCCGGCGCGACCCTCGCGATGATCAACACCTTCGTCGCCACCGCCGGCGCGATCCTGGCCTGGTGCCTGATCGAAGCCGTGTTCCGCGGCAAGGCCTCGATGCTGGGCGCCGCCTCGGGCATGGTCGCGGGCCTCGTGGCCGTGACCCCGGCCTGCGGCACCTCGGGCCCGGTCGCCTGCATCGTGCTGGGCGCGGTCGCGTCCTGCGTCTGCTACTTCTTCGTGTCCACCGTGAAGCACCGCTTCGGCTATGACGACAGCCTCGACGTCTTTGGCGTGCACGGCGTCGGCGGGATCATCGGCGCCGTCGGCACCGGCATCCTGGCCTCGCCCTCGCTCGGCGGCACCGGCTTCCTGGTGGAATCCGGCACGATGGGCGGGCAGGTCATGGCGCAGATCACCGCCGTGGTCATCACCCTGCTCTGGAGCGGCATCGCCTCGGTGATCCTGCTCTTCATCGTGAAAGCCATCACCGGGCTGCGGGTCCGCGACGACGTGGAGCGCGAGGGCCTCGACATCACCGAACACGGCGAGACGGCGTACAACATGTGACCACCCGGACCGGCGGGCGGGGTTCTTCTCCCCTCCGCCCCTGGTCCGGACCTGCGGCCCGCGCGTCTCCTCCCGCGCGGGCCGCCCCCGTTCCAGCCAACAGAAAGGGGGCCGCACGGCCCCCTTTCGTCATTCCCGAATCGGGCTGGATCAGAGACCCGCGGCCACCATCGCCTGCGCCAGCACCGGCACCGTCCGGGCGTTCAGCCCCGCGACGTTGATCCGGCTGTCGCCCACCATGTAGATGCCGTGGTCCCGCCGCATGGCCTCGACCTGCTCGGGCGTGGCGCCCAGGCGCGAGAACATGCCCTTGTGCCGCGTCAGGAAGTCGAACCGGTCCGAGTTCGTGAGCCGCCGCAGTTCCGCCGCCAGCATCTCCCGCAGGGACAGCATCCCGGCCCGGATCTCCTCCAGCTCCGCCGCCCAGTCGGCGCGCAGGCCTTCGTCGCCCAGGATGGTCGAAACGACCCGGGCGCCATGATCGGGCGGAAAGGAGAAGTTTTGCCGGTTCAGGTGCGCAAGGTTGCCCTGCGCGACCTTGGCGACCGCCTCGTCGCCGGCCACGGCCATGAGAAGCCCCGTCCGCTCCCGGTAGATGCCGAAGTTCTTGGAGCAGGAGGCCGCGATCAGGCATTCGCCGGCCGCCGCGATCATCCGGGTCGCCGCGGCATCCGCCTCGAGGCTGTCGCCAAAGCCCAGATAGGCCAGGTCGATGAAGGGGAAGGCCCCCCGATCGCGCAGGAGCGCCGCGACCTTGCCCCAGGTCTCCGCATCCGGGTCCGCCCCGGTGGGGTTGTGGCAGCAGCCATGGAGCAGCACCGCGTCCCCCGGCTGCACGCCGGCGAGGTCGGCGAGCATCCCGTCCACATCCACGCCCAGCGTGGCGGCGTCGAAATAGCGGTAGGTCCGCACCGGCATCCCGAGGTGCTTCAGGATCGAAAGGTGGTTGGGCCAGGTCGGATCGGGCACCCAGATGGTGGCGAGCGGCGCCATCAGCCGGATCAGCTCGAACCCCTGCCTGACCGCGCCGGTCCCGCCGGGCGTCGCGACGGCGGCCACGTTCGCGCGGGGGACCGAGTCGCCGAGGACCAGCGGCACCAGGGCATCGGCAAAGGCCGGGTCGCCCGCCAGCGCCGTGTAGGTCTTGGTCGTCTCGCCCTCCCAGATGCGCTTTTCCGCCTCGCGCACGGCGCGCATCACGGGGGTCCGGCCCTCCGCGTCCTTGTAGACGCCGACGCCCAGGTCGATCTTCGCGGGCCGGGGATCGGCGCGGAAGGCGGCCATCAGGCTCAGGATCTTGTCGGCGGGCTGGTCCTTCAACTGGTCGAGCATGGAAAGTCCTTCAGGAGGAGGGTTCGACCGGCAGGTCGGCCCGCCCGCCCCATTCGGCCCAGGAGCCGTCATAGAGCGCATGGGCCCGTCCCAGCCGTTCGAGGGCGAGCGAAAGGATCGCGGCGGTGACGCCCGACCCGCAGGTCGTGATGACGGGCCTGGACGGGTCCAGCCCGGCGAAGGCCTCCAAGAGCGCCTCGGGCGTCTTCAGGGTGCCGTCGGGGTTCAGCACCTCGGCGAATGGCAGGTTCAGCGCCCCCGGCATGTGGCCGGACCGCAGCCCTGGCCGGGGCTCGGGGACCTCGCCACGGAAACGGGCGGCCGGGCGGGCGTCGAGGAGCGTCGCCGTCCCGTCGTCCAGGGCCTGCCGCACCTGCTCGGCCGACCGCACGAGCGACGGGGCCGGCGTCAGCATGGGGATGGCTCCCGGCGTCGCCTTGGCTTCGCCGGCCTCCACCGGCCGACCCTGGGCCCGCCATCTGGGCAGCCCGCCATCGAGGACCGCCACCGCCGCGTGTCCCATGGCCCGGAAGGTCCACCAGGCGCGCGGCGCCGAAAAGATCCCCAGGCTGTCATAGGCCACGACCTGCGTGTCCGGGCCGATCCCCTGAGCACCCATCCAGGCCGCGAAGGCGTCGGGCGGGGGCAGCATATGCGGCAGGGGGCTCGCGCGGTCGGACAGGGCATCGATGTCGAACCGCCGCGCGCCGGGAATGTGCGCGGCCTCGAACTCGGTGTCGGGGTCGCGCGCCGCGGTCGGCAGGTGCCAGGAGGCATCGAGGACGACGAGATCGCTCCGGCCCAGCCGCTGGGCCAGCCACTCGGTCGAGACGAGGGTCCGGGGGTCGTCGCGCATGGCGCGCTCCGTAAGGGCAGGCGCGCGCGGGCGCAAGCCGTCGCGCGATGCAGGGCCTGCCCCATGCGCCGGCACGAGGCTCCGTCCGGTCGCTCTTTCCCGGGCTGAGGATCTCGCCCTGCTGATCCGGGGCGAGCCGTCCTCATAAGATCCGGGCCTGGGCTCAGAGCCCCTGCTTGAGCAGGCGCCCCTTCTGGCGGTTCCAGTCGCGCTCGGCCTCGGTGGCGCGCTTGTCGTGGAGCTTCTTGCCCTTGGCGACGCCGAGCTTGAGCTTCACGCGCCCCTTGTCGTCGAAGTACATGGACAGCGGCACGATGGTCATGCCCTCGCGCGCGGTCGCGGACCAGAGCCGGGCCAGCTCCTTTTTCTTGACCAGCAGCTTGCGCCGCCGCCGTTCCTCGTGCCCCCAGGTCTTGGCGGGCTCGTAGGGGGCGATGTAGGCGTTGGTGAGCCACAGTTCCCCGTTCTCGACGGAGGCGTAGCTTTCCGCGATGTTCGACTGCCCGGTCCGCAGCGACTTCACCTCGGAGCCCATCAGGATGATCCCCGCCTCGAGGTCCTCCTCGATGTGGTAGTCGAACCGCGCGCGGCGGTTCTCGGAGATGAGCTTGCGGTTGGGATTCTTCTCTTGGGCCATGATCCGCCCGAGATAGGTTCTCGCCGGCCCCCTGTCCATGAGGAGACCCGATGGCCCTGCCGATTCTGCCCAATGAGGCGGCCCGCAAGCTCTTCCTGGCGCGGCACGCCCTTCTCGACCGGCCCCGGGTCCGGAAGTTGCGCGACCTCGTGGCCGGACTGGGCTTCGTGCAGGTTGATTCGGTCCTCACGCTCGCCCGCGCCCACGACATGATCCTCTGGAGCCGGCATCCCGGCTACCGCCCCGCCGATCTCATGGAGCAGGTCCGGCAGCGCCACGCCTTCGAGCACTGGACCCACGATGCATCCGTGATCCCCATGGCGTTCTGGCCCCACTGGCGCCACCGCTTCGAGCGGGACCGGGCCCGGCTCGACCGGCGCTGGGACGCCTGGCAGGGCTCCGACTTCCGGGGCCAGATCGACCGGACGCTCCGCCACATCGCGGACAACGGCCCGACCCGGAGCGCCGACCTCGCCGACGGTCCCCGGAAGGAGCCCGGGTGGTGGAACTGGCACCCGTCCAAGGTGGCGCTCGAATACCTTTGGCGCGTGGGAGAGCTGTCGGTGACCCGGCGCGACGCCTTCCAGAAGGTCTACGACCTGACCGAGCGGGTGATCCCCGACTCGGCCCGCGCCGCGACGCCTGTGCTGGACGCGACGATCGACTGGGCCGCCACGGCCGCGCTCGACCGCCTGGGCTTCGCCACGCCGGGCGAGATCGCCGCCTTCTGGGACCTGCTGGAGCCCGCGGAGGCGCAGTCCTGGGCCAAGGCCGCGCTGGCCCGCGGCGAGGTCGAGGAGATCCGGGTGGAGAACGCCGACGGAACCCTCCGCCGCAGCCTGGCCCGTCCGGGCGCTGTCGACGAGGCACTGGCCCTGTCCGATCCCGGCGACCGGATGCGGCTGCTGTCGCCGTTCGATCCCGCTCTCCGGGACCGCAACCGGGCCGAGCGGCTGTTCGGCTTCCGCTACCGGATCGAGATCTTCGTGCCCGCCGCCCAGCGGACCTATGGCTACTACGTGTTCCCGATCCTTGAAGGCGTCCGGATGGTGGCCCGCGCCGACCTCGACGCCAAGGGGGGCGTCCTCACGCTGCGCGCGCTCTGGCCCGAGGCCGGGCTGCGCTGGGGCAAGGGACGCACGGGCCGCCTGCTGGCCGAGCTCGAACGCGTGGCCCGGTTCGCCGGGGCGGGGCGGATCGATCTCCTGGAGGGCTGGCTTCGTCAGCCGGCGGACTGAAACCAGGCCCGGATCGCCGCCCGCTCCTCGTCGGTGACCTCGGACAGGTTGCCCGGCGGCATGGCATGGCTGATCCCGGCCTGAAGGTAGATGTCCCGCGCCCGGGAGGCGATCTGGGCCTCGGTCTCGAACATCACGCCCTTGGGGGGCCAGTAAAGGCCGGGCCAGGCCGGCTCGGCCGCGTGGCACATGGAGCAGCGGCCCTGGACGATGTCGTGCACCTCCTCGAAGCCCGCCGCCTGGGCGTAGCGTTCGGCGTAAGGTGTCATGGGCAGCTCGGCCGATTCATCGTAGGTGAAGGCCCGGGGCGCCGAAAGCCAGACGATCACCAGGAAGATCAGCGCGGTGGCGAACCAGGTCCAGTGGGGGTGGCCCTTGCGGGCGTGGACCGTGTTGAACCAGTGCCGGATCGTCACCCCCATCAGGAACACGAGGCTGGCGATGATCCAGGTGTTCTGCCCGGCAAAGGCCAGCGGGTAATGGTTCGACAGCATCAGGAAGATGACCGGCAGCGTCAGGTAGTTGTTGTGGGTGCTGCGCTGCTTGGCGATCTTGCCGTAGTTCGGGTCCGGCTTCCGGCCCGCCTTGAGGTCCGCCACCACGATCCGCTGGTTCGGCATGATCGTGAAGAAGACGTTCCCCGTCATGATCGTGGCCGTGAACGCGCCCAGGTGCAGGAGCGCCGCCCGTCCCGAGAAGACGTGCGTGTAGAACAGCGACATGAGCACGATGATCCCGAACAGCGCCAGCATGAGGCGCACCGGCTCGTCGCCGAAGCGGGTCCGGCAGAGCCGGTCGTAGACGATCCACCCCGCCGCCAGCGACGCCGCCGAGATCAGCGCCCCCTGCCAGGCCGGGATGTCGAGCACGCGCGGGTCGATCAGGTACAGCTCGCCGCCGAGCCAGTAGACCAGCACGAGCAGCGAGAACCCCGAAAGCCAGGTCGAATAGCTTTCCCACTTGAACCACACGAGGTCGTCGGGAAGCGACTTGGGCGCCACGAGGTACTTCTGGATGTTGTAGAAGCCGCCGCCATGGACTTGCCATTCCTCCCCGTCCGCGCCGGTGGACAGGTTGCGGTCCCGATGCAGCCCCAGGTCCAGCGCGATGAAGTAGAAGCTCGACCCGATCCAGGCGACCGCGGTGATGACATGAAGCCAGCGGACCGCGAACTCGGCCCAGTGCGCCAGGACGGCAAGGTCGTACATTCAGGAGCCCCGATAGGTCGAATAGCCGAAGGGAGAAAGCAGGAGGGGGACATGGTAATGGCCCGCCTCCATGCCGAAGCGCACCGGCACCTCGTCCAGGAAGGCGGGGCTGGTCAGGGGGGCGCCGCTCCCGCGCAGGTAATCGCCCGCATGGAAGGTCAGCTCATAAAGGCCCGGCGCGAACCGGTCCCTGGAAAGGATCGGCCCGTCGGTCCGTCCATCGGCATTCGTCTCCATCTCCGCGAGCCGTTCGCGCGCCGGGCCGTCGATCCGGTCCAACGTGATCCGGAGCCCCGCCGCGGGCACGCCCCGCGCCGTATCGAGCACATGCGTGGTCAGAAAGCCGTCTACCATCCTCGTCCCCCGGTTTGATCCCTTTTCGGCTCGGCCCGCCCGGCTTGCAACCCCGCCCGGCCCCGGCCTACTCATCAGTGAACAGGAGACGCCCATGCCCGACCGTTATCCCCGCGACATGCGCGGTTATGCAGCAGCCCCGCCGCCGGCGAACTGGCCCGGCGGCGCGCGCGTCGCCGTGAGCCTCGTCCTCAACTACGAGGAGGGTGGCGAGAACTCGGTCCTCCATGGCGACGCCGCCTCCGAGGCCTTCCTGTCGGACATCGCCGGGGCGGCGATGTGGCCGGGGATGCGGCACTGGAACATGGAGTCGATCTACGAATACGGCGCCCGCGCCGGCTTCTGGCGGCTCCACCGGATGCTCTGCGACCTGCCGGTGACGATCTACGGCGTGGCGACCGCGCTCGCCCGCTCCCCCGAGCAGGTCGCCGCCATGAAGCAGGCGGGCTGGGAGATCGCCTCGCACGGGCTGAAATGGGTCGAGCACAAGGACATGCCCGAGGAGGTCGAGCGGGCGCAGATCGCCGAGGCGATCCGCCTGCACACCGAGGTCGTGGGCGAGGCCCCGCGCGGCTGGTACACGGGGCGCTGCTCGGCCAACACCGTCCGCCTGACGGCCGAAACCGGGCAGTTCGACTGGATCAGCGACACCTACGACGACGACCTGCCCTACTGGCGGGAGATCGGCGGGCGCGACCAGCTCGTGATCCCCTACACGCTCGAGGCCAACGACATGCGCTTTGCGGTCAGCCCCGGCTGGGTCACGGGCCGCGACTTCGGCGACTACCTTTGCGATACCTTCAACACCCTCCATGACGAAGGGGGCCGCATGTTCTCGGTGGGGCTGCACTGCCGCCTCGTGGGCCGTCCGGGCAAGGCGTCGGGCCTTCGGCAGTTCCTGGAGCATGCCGGCCAGAAGGGCGGGGCCTGGTTCGCCACCCGCGGCCAGATCGCCGCGCATTGGGCCACGCATCATCCCCACCAGCGGCGTGAACGCCCGTCGCAGATGCCGCTCGAGGCCTTCGTCGCCCGCTTTGGCGGCATCGTCGAGCATTCGTCCTGGGTCGCCGAGCGCGCCTGGGCGCTGGAGCTGGGGGCGGGCCATGACTCGGCTGCGGGGCTCGCCAACGCTCTGGCCCGTGTCCTCCGCACCGCCACCCGGGACGAGCAACTGGGTGTCCTGCGCGCCCATCCGGATCTCGCCGGCAAGCTGGCCGCGGCCAGGCGCCTCACCGCGGATTCCACCGCCGAGCAGGCCAGCGCCGGACTCGACGCCCTGACGGACGAGGAGAGGGAACGGTTCACGGCGCTCAATGCCGCCTACACCGACCGCTTCGGCTTCCCCTTCATCATCGCGGTGCGCGACCACACCAAGGCGTCGATCCTCGCCGCCTTCGAGCGTCGCCTGACCCATGACCGCGCCACCGAGTTCGCCGAGGCCCTGGCCCAGGTCGAACGCATCGCCGAACTGCGCCTGAAAGCGATCCTGCCATGACATATGCCTTCCCACCCGGCGGCCTGCCGGACCAGTCCCAGGACCCGGCCGCCAATCGCGCGGTGTTCACGACGGCCTACGCCTTCATCCCGGCTTCGGTGCAACGGGACATCGTCACCAGCTACTTCCCCGGCTGGGACGGGACCCGCGCCTGGATCCTCGCGCGCCCGCTCTCGGGCTTTGCCGAAACCTTCGCGCAATACGCCATGGAGGTCGAACCCGGCGGCGGCAGCGACGCGCCCGAGCCCGACGCGGGCGCCGAGGGCGTGATCCTGATCGCCGAGGGCATGGGCCGGCTGCGGGTCGATGGCTCGGACCATGACCTCGGGCCGGGGGGGTACGCCTATCTTCCCGCCGGTCAGGCCTGGAGCCTGCGGGCCACGTCGCTCCTGCGCTTCCATTGGATCCGCCGCCGCTACATCCCTGCCCAGGGCGTCCCGGCGCCCGAGGCCTTCGTGACCTCGGACCAGGACACGCCGATCCGCTGGATGCCGAACACGGACCTTTGGGGCACGACGCGCTTCGCGGACCCAGAGGACCTGCGCCACGACATGCACGTCAACATCGTGACCTTCCGGGCCGGGGGGCGCATCCCCTTTGCCGAGACCCATGTCATGGAGCATGGGCTCTACGTCCTCGAAGGGACCGCGCGCTACCTGCTCAACACCGACTGGGTCGATGTGGGGCCCGGAGACTTCATGTGGCTGCGCGCCTTCTGCCCGCAGGCCTGCGTGGTCACCGGGGACGGCACGTTCCGCTACCTGCTCTACAAGGACGTGAACCGGCATCCCGCGCTGGTGCTTTGATCCGATGGCCGAGATTCGCCCCGAACCGTTGACCGCCGCGGCCTTCGCCCCCTTCGGGGACCTGCTGGAGGTGGCCGGCGCCCCCGACCGCCTCATCAACCAGGGGCTCTGCGGCCGTTTCCACGACCGGGCGCGGCTGGATTTCGACGGAGGTCGCGCCGGGATCAGCCTGTTCGACGCCCAGCCCCGCGAACTGCCCTACCGGCTCGAGATGGTGGAACGACATCCGCTGGGCTCGCAGGCGTTCCTGCCCATGACCCAGCATCCGTTCCTGGTGATCGTGGCCGAGGGACACGACGCGGCCCCGGGCCGCATCCGCGCCTTCCTGACCGCGCCGGGGCAGGGGATCAACCTGCACCGGGGCATCTGGCATGGGGTCCTGACGCCGCTCCACGCGCCCGGCCTCTTTGCCGTGGTGGACCGGATCGGAGAGGGACAGAACCTCGAGGAGTACTGGCTGCCCGAGCCCGTGACCGTTCGGGACTAGCCCCAGGTCGGGAAGAACTTTCCGCCGGGCGAGGATGTGAAGATCTCCACGCCCGTCCCGGTGATGCCGACCGAATGCTCGAACTGCGCGGACAGCGACTTGTCGCGGGTCACGGCGGTCCAGTCGTCGGCCAGCACCTTGGTCTCGGGGCGGCCCAGGTTCACCATGGGCTCGATGGTGAAGAACATGCCCTCTTCGAGCCGCGGCCCGGTGCCGGGGCGGCCGTAGTGGAGGACGTTGGGCGGCGCGTGGAAGACCCGCCCCAGCCCGTGGCCGCAGAAGTCGCGCACGACCGACATCCGGTTCGCCTCGACATGCGTCTGGATCGCATGGCCGATGTCGCCGAAGGTGGCGCCTGGCCTGGCGGCCTCGATCCCCAGCATCAGCGCGTCATGCGTGACCTGCATCAGCCGCTCGGACTTGCGGCTGGGCGCGCCGGCCACGTACATCCGGCTCGTGTCGCCGTACCAGCCGTCCAGGATCACGGTGACGTCGATGTTCAGGACGTCGCCATCCTTGAGCACCTTGTCCCCCGGAATCCCGTGGCAGACGACATGGTTCACGCTGATGCACGACGCGTGCTGGTAGCCCTTGTAGCCGATCGTGGCCGACACGGCGCCCCGGGCCGCCACCATGGCGGTGATCAGGCGGTCGATCTCTCCGGTGGTCTGGCCGGGAAAGACGTGGGGGCCGATGTCGTCCAGGATCTCGGCCGCGATGCGCCCCGCCGCGCGCATCCCGGCATAATCCGCCGCTTCATGGATGCGGATTCCATCGCGCGTGAGCCGGCCCCTGCGTTCGTCCACCTGCGTGCCCTTTCGTGTACTAGGGGGAAATAGGCGATCCCGTCCGGGAGTTCCAGACGCGAGACTGGATCGGAAGGGAAGCGGGGCCTATACCTTGGCGTCAGCACCAATGCGAGGGCTTTCATGAATCCCACGGCCGCGATCCTCGTCATCGGGGACGAGATCCTCTCGGGCCGCACGCGCGACTCCAACATGCATTTCCTGGCCCAGGAGTTGGCCCGCGTGGGCATCGACCTGCAGGAAGCGCGCGTCGTCGCGGACCGCCACGCCGTGATCGTGGCCGCCGTGCAGGCGCTGTCGGGCCAGTACGATCACGTCTTCACGAGCGGTGGCATCGGGCCCACCCACGACGACATCACGGCCGATGCGGTGGCCGATGCCATGGGCGTGCCCTTGGACGTGCGCGACGACGCCCGCGCGATCCTCCAGGCCCACTACGACCGCATGGGCGTGGAGATGAACGACGCGCGGCTCCGGATGGCCCGCATCCCCGAGGGCGCGACGCTGATCGACAATCCGGTCAGCTCCGCCCCTGGGTTCTCGGTCCGCAACGTCCATGTCATGGCGGGCGTGCCGCGCATCTTCGAGGCGATGGTGGCCGGGCTGCTGCCGCGGCTGACCGGAGGCACGCCGCTCCTGTCGCAGAGCTATCGCATCCAACGCGGCGAGGGGGAGATCGCCGGTCCGCTGGCCGATCTGGCGGCCACCTATCCGGACCTGGCGATGGGCTCCTATCCGTTCCAGCAGAATGGCGCCTACGGGGCCAACATCGTGATCCGGGGGACAGACGGCGCCCGGGTCAACGAAGCCATGACGCGCCTCGCCACCCTCTTTCCTGAATGAGCTCACCGAAACGCTGGGTCGTCGTTCTGGCCGTCCTGGGCACGCCCGCCCCGGCGCTGACCTTCGACCTGCCGGCCGCGGCGCATCTGGCGTTCGAGGGCGCGGAGCCCCTCGCCAGCCATGCCATCGCGACGGGACCCTGGGCCGAGGGTTACCTTCCGGCGCGCGTCGTGGAGGGGGAGGTGACGCGGCAGGTCTGGCAGGTGGCCTCGCCGGGACAGACGACCCTGCAACTCTTCGGGCCATTGCGCGACCAGATCGCGGCCCAGGGCTTTCGCCCCCTCCTCGATTGCGCGGCGGAGGCCTGCGGCGGCTTTGACTTCCGCAACGACATCGAGGTGCTGCCCCCGCCCGCGATGTTCGTCGATCTGGTAGATTACCGCTACCTGTCGGCCGAGAAGGACGGCGAGGCGCTGAGCATCCTGGTCAGCCGCAGCGACGAGATGGGCTTCGTCCAGCTCATCCGCGTCCTGCCGGTCGACCCGGAGGCCCGTCCGCCCGCGTCGTCCGGCCAGGTCCCGGCGTCCCCCCCGGCGGCTGGCGGAGACTTCGCCGCGCGGCTCGAAGGGGAAGGGCGGGTGGTGCTCGAGGGGCTCGACTTCGCGACGGGCTCGTCGCGTCTGGCCCCGGGCGGCGATGCCGTGCTGGGGGCTCTCGCGGCCTATCTGCGGACCAACCCGAGCCGGCGCGTGGCGCTGGTCGGGCATACGGATGCGCAAGGATCGCTCGAGGCCAACATCGCGCTGTCGCGGCAAAGGGCGCAGGCGGTGGCCGACCGCCTGGTGTCGTCGCAGGGGGTCGACCGCGGCCAGCTTTCGGCGCAGGGGATGGGCTGGCTCGCCCCCCGGGCCAGCAATCTCACCCCCGAGGGGCGGGAGGCGAACCGGCGCGTCGAGGCCGTCGTGCTTCCCTGATGGAGCGGGCGGCGGACCCATGGCCCGCCTCCCGCGCCCCGTTCCCTCACCAGGCGTCCGGGCCCTTGTTCTCGAACGCGTCGACCAGGAAGTCGATGAAGGCGCGGACCTTGGGCTGGGTGAAGCGCCCGGGGGGATAGACGGCGTAGATGCCCTGCACCTCGTGGGGCAGGCCGGGGATCGCTTCCTCGACGAGGCCCTTCTCCATCGCCTCGGAGTAGAGGAAGGAGGGAAGGTAGGCGATGCCCAGGCCCGACACGCAGGCGTTCAGCAGGGACTGGCCGTCATTCACGGTGAGCCAGCCGGCCGTCCGGACCTGCCGCTTCTCGCCGGACGGAGCGGTGATCTTCCACACGGCGGAATTGGCCTGGTTGGAATAATGCAGGAGCTTGTGCTCGTTCAGGTCGTCGATCGACTTGGGGCGCCCATACTGGGAGAAATAGGCGGGCGACGCGATCATCTTCTTGGTCGTTTCGGCGATCTTGCGGGCG
Source organism: Rubellimicrobium arenae (assembly GCF_017916275.1). Taxonomy (GTDB): domain Bacteria; phylum Pseudomonadota; class Alphaproteobacteria; order Rhodobacterales; family Rhodobacteraceae; genus Rubellimicrobium; species Rubellimicrobium arenae. Next base: position 195,596 of record NZ_JAFMST010000008.1, on the reverse strand, counting down.
CGGAGCGTCGAGTCCTCGAGCTCCCCGATGCGGATCGCCATGTCGAAGCCTTCGGAGATGAGCTCCACGTAGCGGTTGTTCAGCACCATGTTGACGGTGATGCCGGGAAACTCCTGGAGGAACTCGCCCAGGACGGGGCTCAGCAGGTTGACGCCGAAGTCGGTCGCGACCGAGATCCGCAGCAGCCCCGACGGGGCGGTCTGCATGGAGGTCACGAGGGCATCGGCCTCGCCCGCGTCATTGAGCACGCGGCGTGCGCGGTCGTAGTAGGCGAGGCCGATCTCGGTCGGCGACACGCGCCGGGTGGTGCGGTTCAGGAGCCGCGCGCCGAGCCGCGCCTCGAGAGCGGATACATGCTTCGAGACAGCGGACTTCGAGATGCCCATCTTCTTGGCGGCATCCGTGAAGCCTCCTTGGTCCACCACTGTGGCAAAGGCCTCCATTTCGGTCAGGCGGTCCATGTCGTTTCCTCATCTGTCCCTTTGGCCGCTTTCTTGTCTCCAATTCCGGCACAATTGAGGCCGGCACCTGACAAATCAGGGAATTGGTGAGGTATTGTTCGGCGGTCTGGAACGGCTCAGAGCATGGCGGCCAGACGCGTGCCCTGGTCGATGGCGCGTCTCGCATCGAGCTCGGCCGCCAGCTCCGCCCCGCCGATCACATGGACCGGCCGACCCCGCGCGATCAGCTCGTCGGCCAGCGTCCGCTCGCATTCCTGGCCCGCGCACAGCACGATCGTTTCGGCCGGGATGAGCTGCGCCTCGCCCGCGTCGCCCAGCCGCACCCAGAGCCCTTCGGGAACGATCCGCTCGTAGCTGACGCCGCCCAGCATCCTCACCCCCTTCATCCTGAGCGAGGCGCGGTGGATCCAGCCCGTCGTGCGCCCGAGATTGCGCCCCGGCGTCCCGCCCCTGCGCTGGAGCAGCGTCACCTCCCGCAGGGGAGGGTGGGGCGCAGGCCCGCCGGGGGCCAGGCCACCGGGCGACAGCGCCGGGTCGCCCACGCCCCATTCGGCGGTCCAGCCGGCCAGGTCCGGGGGCGGTGGCCCGCCGCTCACGAGGAATTCGGACAGGTCGAAGCCGATCCCGCCCGCTCCGATCACGGCCACGCGGGGGCCGGCCACCACGCGGCCCGTCAGGATGTCGGCATAGGTCGCCACATGGGGCAGGTCCTGCCCCGGAATCCGCGGATCGCGCGGCCGGACGCCAGTGGCGACGACCACCTCGTCGTAGGATGCGAGGTCCGCCGCGGTCGCCGCCCGCCCAAGACGTAGGTCGATCCGACGGATCTCCAACATCGTCTCGAACCAGTGGACGAGAGGGCTGAACTCCTCCTTGCCGGGAACGGCGCGGGCGAGGTTGAGCTGGCCGCCAATCGCGGCCTCCCGCTCGAAGAGGGTCACGTCATGGCCCCGCTCGGCGGCGGTGAGCGCGGCCGAGAGCCCGGCGGGCCCGGCCCCGACGACGGCGATCCGCTTGGGCCGGGGGGCCGGGACGATGGCCAACTCGGTCTCGTGGGCGGCGCGGGGGTTGACCAGGCAGGTCGCGACCCGGCCCGAGAAGGTGTGGTCGAGGCAGGCCTGGTTGCAGGCGATGCAAGGCGCGATCTCCCGCGCGCGGCCCCGGGCGGCCTTGGCGACGAAGTCGGGGTCCGCCAGGAACGGGCGCGCGAGGCTCACGAGGTCGGCGTCCCCGCGAGCCAGGAGGTCCTCGGCGGTTTCGGGCGCGTTGATGCGGTTCGACGCGATCACCGGGATCGAGACCTCGCGCCGGAGCCGGGCCGTGAGCCAGGCCCAGGCGGCGCGCGGCACGGAGGTGGCGATGGTGGGCACCCGCGCCTCGTGCCAGCCGATCCCCGAGTTGAGGGCGTCCGCCCCCGCCTCCTGCACCTCGCGGGCGAGCGCGGCCACGTCGTCCCAGCTTTGCCCGCCCTCCACGAGGTCGATGAGCGAGATCCGGTAGATGAGCGCCCGGTCGGGGCCGAGGGCGGCGCGGACCCGGCGGACCACGTCCAGGGGCAGGCGCCGGCGCGCCTCGGGCGAGCCGCCCCAGGCATCGCGGCGGCGGTTGGTGCGGACAGCGAGGAACTGGTTGAGGAAGTAGCCCTCGGACCCCATCACCTCGACGCCGTCGTAGCCGGCAAGGACCGCCCGCCGCGCCGCGACGGCGAAGGCCGCGGCCTGCGCATCGATGCCTGCGGCGTCCAGCTCCTTCGGGGCGAAGGGGCTGATCGGGGATCTCAGGGCCGAAGGGGCCACGCAGTCCGGTCCGTAGGCGTAGCGCCCGGCATGGAGGATCTGCATGGCGATCCTTCCGCCCGCCGCGTGCACGGCATCGGTCACGCGACGGTGGTTGGCGATGTCCTCGTCGCTGAACAGGCCCGCCGCGCCGGGGAACACGCCGCCTTCGCGGTTCGGGGCCATTCCGCCCGTGACGATGAGCCCCGCCGAGGCGCGGGCGGCATAGAAGGCCGCGACACGGTCCCAGTCGCCCCGTTCCTCGAGCCCCGTGTGCATGGACCCCATCAGGACCCGGTTGGGCAGCCGGACCGCGCCGATCTGGACAGGGGACAGGAGCCGGGGAAAGGGTCTCATGGCCCGATCATGCCCCGAGCGATCGAACGGATCACGCAGGACGCCGCGTCAGACGGAGACCGGCCGCGCCGCAGCGGCCGGTCCGCGCGGTCACTGGTCCATGTAGACGTGGCTTTCGGCCTGCGCGCCGGGATGCGTCACGGCCCCGTGCCGGGCGCTGCCCACCAGCCTGGCGAACTTCCACAGTGCGCCCGAGGTGTACTGCGTCACGCGCGGGCCGGCCCATTCGACGCGGCGTTGTCCGAGTTCCTCGTCCGACAGCGCGACGGAGATCTCGCCGGTCAGGGCGTTGATCGTGATGACGTCCCCGTTCCGCAGCAGCGCGATCGGGCCGCCATGCGCGGCCTCGGGGCCGACATGGCCCACGCAGAAGCCCCGCGTCGCGCCCGAGAAGCGCCCGTCGGTGATCAGCGCGACCTTCTTGCCCATGCCCTGGCCCGAGAGGGCGGCGGTGGTGGCCAGCATCTCGCGCATGCCGGGGCCGCCCGCGGGACCTTCGTTGCGGATGACGAGGACCTCGCCCTCCTGGTAGGCGCGGGCCTTCACGGCGGCGAAGGCGTCCTCCTCGCAGTCGAAGACGCGGGCCGGGCCGGTGAAGACCTGCTCGGCCTCGGTCATGCCGGCGACCTTCACGATGGCGCCGTCGGGGGCGAGGTTGCCGCGCAGGCCGACGACGCCGCCGGTGCGGGTGAGCGGCGTGGCGGCGGGGTGGATCACGCGGCCGTCGGCCTCGGCCCGGATGTCGTCGAGCTCCTCGCCGAGCGTGCGGCCCGAGGCGGTGACGCAGTCCTCGTGCAGGAGGCCGATCTTCTGGAGTTCCTTGAGGACCACGGGCACGCCGCCGACCTCGTGCAGGTCCTTGGCGACGTACTTGCCGCCCGGGCGCAGGTCCACGAAGTAGGGCGTGTCGCGCATGATGTCGGCCACGTCGAAGAGGTCGAACTCGATCCCGGCCTCGTGGGCGATGGCGGGCAGGTGCAGCGCGCCGTTGGTCGACCCGCCCGTGCAGGCCACCACGCGGGCGGCGTTCTCGAGCGACTTGCGGGTGACGATGTCGCGGGCGCGGATGTTCTTCTCGATGAGGTTCATGACCGCGACGCCCGAGGCTTCGCAGAACTGGTCGCGGCTCTCGTAGGGGGCGGGCGCCGAGGAGGAGTTGAGCAGCGCCAGCCCGATCGCCTCGGAGACGCAGGCCATGGTGTTGGCGGTGTACTGCGCGCCGCAGGCCCCGGAGGAGGGGCAGGCCACGCGTTCGAGGATCTCGAGCTCGGCGTCGGACATGACGCCGGCCTGGTGCTTGCCCACGGCCTCGAAGACGTCCTGGACCGTCACGTCCTGGCCATTGAGGCGGCCCGGAAGGATCGAGCCGCCGTAGATGAACACGGAGGGCACGTTGAGCCGCACCATGGCCATCATCATCCCCGGCAGCGACTTGTCGCAGCCCGCAAGGCCCACGATCGCGTCGTAGCAATGGCCGCGCATGGTGAGCTCGACGGTGTCGGCGATGGCCTCGCGGGAGGCGAGGGAGGAGCGCATCCCCTCGTGGCCCATGGCGACGCCGTCGGTGACGGTGATGGTCGTGAACTCGCGGGGCGTGCCGCCGCCCTTCTTGACGCCGTGCTTCACGACCTGCGCCTGCCGGTTCAGGGCGATGTTGCAGGGCGCGGCCTCGTTCCAGCAGGTGGCGACGCCGACCCAGGGCTGGTGGATCTCCTCCTCGGTGATGCCCATGGCGTAGAAGTAGCTGCGATGGGGCGCGCGGGCGGGGCCTTCGGTGACATGGCGGCTCGGGAGCCGGGACTTGTCGAAGCGGGTATTGATCGTCATGGGATCGTCCCTCTGCGGTTCGGGGAAGCGTCGCGCAGCCGGGGCCGGGTGTCTAGATGCCCGCGTACCAGTCGTAGCCCCGTTCCTCCCAGTAGCCGCCCTTGTCGGCCAGGGCGGGGACGACTTCGATGGCATGGAGGTACTTGGCCATCTTGTAGCCGAGCTGCCGTTCGACCCGCAGGCGCAGGGGCGCGCCGTTGGCCACGGGCAGGGGGCTCCCGTTCATGCCGTAGGCCAGGATCGTCTGCGGGTGCAGGGCGTCCCGCAGGTCGAGGCTTTCCCAATACCGGATCCCGCCGGCGAGGCCCCGTTCGATGGTGTCCATGGACCGGACGTAGAGGAAGCGGGCCTGGGGCAGGGGCCGCGCCTCGGCGAGCACGCGGGACAGCTGGACCCCCGTCCATTCGGCGATGCAGGACCAGCCCTCGACGCAATCGTGCCGTGTGATCTGGGTGCGCGGCGGCATGGCCATGAGCTGGGCCAGGGACAAGGACAGGGGCCGCTCCACCGCGCCGGTCACGGCCAGCCGCCAATCCGCCCAGCCGCTGGCGGCCAGCGCCTGGTAATCGCTGTCCTGCGGCGCGGTGACGCCGTTGGGGCGCATCCCCTGGCGGATGTCGGCGCGGCTGTATTCCGGCGCGAGGGCGTCGCGCGCCACGAACTTCTGCGTCGCGTGGGTCAGGGCGTTGGCGCCCTCGAGGAGGTTGCGGGCCGGGCTGTCACCGGTCATCCCGTCGAAGACCTTGCAGCCGGACAGCAGGAGGGCGGGGGCGGCCAGCAGGAGGCGGCGGCGGGTCGGGTCAGCGGGCATCGGAGGACTCCCCGGGGCTCAGGCGGTACCACCCGGTCAGGATGGAGCGAAGCTCGTTCAGCGGACCGGCGAGGACGACCATCAGCAGGTGGACGACGAAGAACAGCACAAGGAGCGACATGCCGAGGAAATGCAGCGTCCGCGCCGTCTGCCGTCCGCCCAGCAGGTCCAGAAGCCAGGGCGCGGCGGCGTTGAAGGACGGCGACATGCAAAGGCCGGTGACGATCATCCCGGGCAGGAGGACGAACAGCACGCCCGCGTAGCTCAGCTTCTGCAGCACGTTGTAGCGGCGGCGGTGATGCAGCCGGAGCCGCAGGTGATCGGCGACGTCCGCGGGCAGGGCGCGCAGGTCGCGCCCCGTCGGGATCAGCTCGCGCCAGTGGCCGTTCAGGAGGCTTGCCAGCAGCCACAGGAGCAGCGTCCCGGTCAGCAGCCAGGCGAAGAAGAAGTGGATCACCCGCCCGGTGGCGAGGTCGTGGTAGCTCGGGATCGTGGCCCAGGACGGAAAGCCCCGCATCTCCCCGCCCGAGGCGCCCAGAAGGCCGGTGGTGTCGAACTCGTGCCCCAGGACCCAGGTGACGCCCCGCAGGCCTTCGGGCGTGTCGCGGGCGCTGAGAGCCAGGACGGCGTTGTTGAACTCGAAGCCGGACTGGTCGCCCAGATACAGCCCCGGGTGGGCGTTGAAGATCTGCAGGCCCGTCAGCAGCAGCACGAACAGCGACAAGGCCCAGGCCCAATGGGTCAGCCGGGTCGCGAGTCGCTGGCGGTAGACGAGCGGACCCCTTGGGGCGGTGTCGGCCATGGCGGCTCCTCCGGGTTGCGGCACCGGGAGACACGGAGCGGCGGCGCCGGAAGTTTCAGCGGCGTCCCCCGCCCGGGGATGGGCCCTGGCCCCACGCCGATTGCATTCAGGGGTTCCGCGGCTTATTTCCCCCCGTCAAAGCCTCGGAGGGCGCGCGCATGAACTGGATCTCGAACTACGTCCGCCCGCGGATCAACTCGATCTTCTCGCGGCGCGAGGTGCCGGAGAATCTCTGGACCAAGTGCGACGAGTGCGGGCAGATGCTGTTCCACCGCGAGCTGGCCGAGAACCAGAACGTCTGCCCCAACTGCGGGCACCACATGGCCATCAAGCCGCGCGAGCGGTTCCGCCACTTCTTCGACGGCGGCATCTTCACCGAGGTGAAGGTGCCCGAGCCGATCCAGGACCCGCTGCAGTTCCGCGACCAGAAGAAATACGCGGACCGCATCAAGGAGGCGCGCCGGACCACCGGCGAGAAGGAGGCCATGCTGGTGGCCGAGGGCGAGGTCGGGCGGACCCCGATTGTCGCCGTGGCGCAGGACTTCTCCTACATGGCGGGCTCCATGGGGATGTATGTCGGCAACGCCATCATCGCCGCCGCCGAACGAGCCGTGGAGCTGAAGCGGCCGCTGGTGCTGTTCGCCGCCGCCGGGGGCGCGCGGATGCAGGAAGGGATCCTGTCGCTGATGCAGATGCCCCGCACGACCGTGGCGGTGCAGATGCTCAAGGAGGCGGGGCTTCCCTACGTCGTGGTGCTGACGCATCCGACGACCGGGGGCGTCACGGCCTCCTATGCCATGCTGGGCGACGTGCAGATCGCCGAGCCGGGGGCGCTGATCTGCTTTGCCGGTCCCCGCGTCATCGAGCAGACGATCCGCGAGAAGCTGCCCGAAGGGTTCCAGCGGGCCGAATACCTGCTCGACCACGGGATGCTGGACCGGGTGACGCCGCGCGGCAAGCTCAAGGACGAGATCGTCTGCATCCTGCGGATGCTCCTGCGCGAGCCGCCGGCCGTGATGGCCGACCTGCCCGCCCCGGCCCAGTCCGAGCCGGTCGACGACGCGCCGGCCGCCGCCGCCGAATGAGCGCGCCGCAGGGGTCCGACATCCTCCTGGAGCGGATGACCCGGCTCCATCCCAAGATCATCGACCTGACGCTGGCGCGGGTGGAGCGGCTTTGCGCCGCGCTGGGCCATCCGGAGCGGCGGCTGCCGCCGGTGATCCACGTCGCGGGCACCAACGGCAAGGGCTCGACGCAGGCGATGATCCGGGCGGGGCTGGAGGCGGCGGGCGGCACCGTCCACGCCTACACCTCGCCGCATCTGGCGCGGTTTCACGAGCGCATCCGGCTGGCCGGCGAGTTGATCTCCGAGGATCACCTGATGGCGGTGCTGGACCGCTGCATGGCGGCCAACGGCGAGGACCCGATCACCTTCTTCGAGATCACCACCGCCGCGGCGTTCGTGGCCTTCGCGGACACGCCGGCGGACTGGACGCTGCTGGAGGTGGGGCTGGGCGGGCGGCTGGACGCGACCAACGTCGTGGACAGGCCCCGCCTGACGGTGATCACGCCCGTCGACCTCGATCACCAGCAGTATCTGGGCGACACGCTGGCCAAGATCGCGGGCGAGAAGGCGGGCATCATCAAACGCGGCGTGCCGGTCGTCGTGGCCCGCCAGCACCCCGAGGCGCTGGAGGTCATCGAGGACCGGGCCGCGCGTCTGGGGGCGCCGGTGCTGGCCCATGGGCAGCAGTGGCACGCGGATGTCGAAGGCGGGCGGCTGATCTACCGCGACGAGCGGGGCCTGTTGGACCTGCCGCTGCCGAACCTGCCGGGGCCGCACCAGATCGTCAACGCGGGGGCCGCGCTGGCGGCGATGCGGGAGCTGGGGCTGGACGACGAGGCCTGCGAGGCGGGCGTGACCCGGGCCGAGTGGCCGGCGCGGATGCAGCGGCTGCGCGGGATGCTGGCCGAGATGGCCGCCCCGGGGGAGCTGTGGCTCGACGGCGGGCACAACCCGGCGGCGGGCGAGGCGATCGCGGCGACGCTGCGGGCCATGCCGGCGGCGCGGACGCATCTCGTGTGCGGGATGCTCAACACCAAGGACGTGGCGGGCTTCATGCGGCCGCTGGCGGGCGTGGCCGAGCGGCTTTGGGCCGTGTCGATCCCGGGCGAGGCCAACACCCTTCCGGCCGAGGAGACCGCCCGGCACGCGCAGGACGCCGGGTTGCAGGCCGACGTCGCCGACGGCGTGCGCGAGGCGATCGCGGCGGCGACGGGGATGGGGGCTCACCGAATCCTGATCTGCGGGTCGCTGTATCTGGCGGGGCACGTGCTACGACAGGGCGCATGATCCGCGCCACGCTCCTGATCGCCCTTTGGGCGCAACCCTCGCAGGCCGCCCTGGTCCATTTCTGCTGGGCGGGGTCGGACGGCTACACCATGACCGGGTCGATGGAGTATCCCGATTCGCTGGCCCAGGCCGACGTCATCACCGAGGCCGAGGTGACGCGCTTCCGCATCGCGGGCTTCAAGGATGGCAACCTGATCGGCACCTGGGACATGGGCTCGCGGGGGGAGAACGACACCTGGTACCTGCGCTACTGGCCCAGGCTCATGCAGTTCCCGACCAACAGCGAGATCCCGGGCCCCTTCGACCAGGGCTGGAACGCGGACGGCACGGCGGCGGACTGCGACGAGGGGGAGTTCGGCTTCAACGCCGGCAACTACGCGCAGGACTTCTGCCTGGACGGCGTCTGGATCGAGGAATCGGGCGTGGAGCCGCAGAAGCCCTTCATCGCCCAGACCACCGCGCCGACCGATCCGGCCTGCGCGGGTCCGGCGCTGCTGAGCAAGCGGCGGCGGGATCAGTAGGAACGACGGAGCGTTTCCCCGGCCAGGGGGACGGCCTCCGAGGCCGCGCCGGGCTGCCAGTCCACGGCGCGGGGGGCGCGGTCTCGACGCGCGGCGGCTAGGTGGCAGCGACCCGGCCCGCGAAGGCCGAATCTCCCAGGGGGACGGGGCTCGCGCGTCCCTCAAAGAGCTGGTGCCCGTGGAGCCTTTCTCCCGCAGGAGCCCCGGGCCTGGACCGACCTTGGATCCCGCCGGGCCGCCGTCGTCCAGGGCGGCCGGTAGGGGAGCGCGACCGACATCAGCCCCGGCGGGCCGCCCGTTCCAGGGGCGGGTCCGGCGGGGCGACGCGCTCCGGATGCGGGGCAGGATGGCGGCGGGAGGTTGACGAAGGGTGACGGCACCGCGCGGTCGGTCCGCCGGCGCGCAACGCCCCGCCAAGGGGGATGGGGCTTGTGCCGGGCGCCGGGCCCGGCTAGGTGCCCCGGGCCGAAAAACGTCAGGCCGGTCAGGTTAGCCCGGCCCCCGCGCAGATCGCGGGAGTTAGTCGCATCGACGAACCCACGGCGGACCCCGAACGGACGGGGGCCGTGGGATCGCGCGTCCCTTGGTCGCCCGTCCTCCTGAAAGGAGACGAGATGACCCAATCCAAGGCCACGATCATCACCGCGCAGGTGTTCATTTCCTGCATGATGGCCTTTCTGATGACCGGGATCTTCACGGCGATCCCCCTGCGGTTCCAGCCCGGCTGGGTGGCGGAGTGGCTGGCCCGCTTTGTCCTGGCCTGGCCGGTGGCCTTCGTGCTGTCGCTGGGGGTGGGGCCGGTCGCGTTCCGGCTGGCCGCGGTCGCCACGCGGCTGGCGCGACGCCCGGGACGCGGCGCGACCTGGTGAGGGGAGGAGGCCCCGGGACCCCGATCGGAGTCCCGGGGCCGACCGCCTCAGGCGGCGCGGGCCGCGAGCACCGAGTCCTCGAGGATGGCCATCGCCTCGGCAAAGACGTCGTCGGGGATGGTGATGGGGGCGAGGAAGCGCACCACGTTGCCGTAGACGCCGCAGGTGAGGAGGATGAGGCCGCGCTTCTGCGCCTCGGCCTTCACGCGGTTGGTGAAGTCGGCGTCGGGGGTGTGGGTGCCGGGCAGGTTGAACTCCACGGCGACCATGAAGCCCGGGCCGCGGATCTCGGCGATCTCGGGCACGCGGTCGCGGAGCGATTCGAGGTGCTGGCGCAGCCGCGAGCCCAGGACGTTGGCGCGGTTGCACAGGTCCTCCTCCTCGATGACGTCGAGGACGGCGTGGGCCGCCGCGATGCCCAGGGGGTTGCCGCCGTAGGTGCCGCCGAGGCCCCCGGGGTTGGCCGCGTCGACGATGCTGGCCTTGCCGGTCACGGCGGCGATGGGCAGCCCGCCGCCCAGGCCCTTGGCCATGCAGACGAGATCGGGGGCCACGTCGTAATGCTCCATGGCGAAGAGCTTGCCGGTGCGGGCGAAGCCGGTCTGCACCTCGTCGGCGATGAGCACGATGCCGTGGTCGTCGCAGAGTTGGCGCAGGGCGCGCATCAGCTCGGCGGGCGCGGGGTAGAAGCCGCCTTCGCCCTGCACGGGTTCCAGGATGATGCAGGCCACGCGCGAGGGGTCGAGGTCGGCCTTGAACAGCTTCTGGATGCCCGCCATCGCGTCATCGGTCGAGATGCCGTGGAGCCCGATGGGGAACGGGACGTGGAAGACGTCCGGCATCATCGCGCCGAAGCCCGCCTTGTAGGGCTGGACCTTGCCGGTGAGCGTCATGCCCATGAAGGTGCGCCCGTGGAAGGCGCCGCCGAAGGCGATCACGGCGTTCCGCCCCGTCGCGAAGCGGGCGATCTTGACGGCGTTCTCCACCGCCTCGGCGCCGGTCGTGACGAACAGGGTCCGCTTCTCGAAGTCGCCGGGCACGAGGGCGTTCAGGCGTTCGCCCAGGCGGATGTAGTTCTCGTAGGGGAGGACCTGGTGGCAGGTGTGGGTGAAGCTGTCGAGCTGCTTCTGGACGGCGGCCATGACCTTGGGGTGGCGGTGGCCGGTGTTCACCACGGCGATGCCGGCGGCGAAGTCGATATAGCGGTTGCCCTCGACGTCCCAGACCTCGCTGTTCTCGGCGCGCTCGACGTAGATCTGGGTCTGCATGCCCACGCCCCGCGCGATGGCGGTCTTGCGGCGCTCGGCGATCTCGGCGTTCTGCATGGGGGAGGGCTCCTTGGCGTTGGCGGTCCTTCTATACTGCGGGCGCGGAGGCGTCCGCCACCCCCCGGCCCCAGTCCGCGGCCTGCATCTCCATGAGGCGGCTCGCGGTGCGTGCGAATTCGAAGCTGCCCTCGCCCTCGACGTAAAGCTTGTCCGGCGCCGCCGCCGCGGAGGCGAAGAGCGTCACCCGGCCTTCGTAGAGCGCGTCCACCAGGGTCACGAAGCGCCGCGCCTGGTTGAAGTTCGACGCCGAGAGCCGGGGAATCTCGTCGATGAGGAGGACGCGCACGGCGGCGGCGAGCGCGAGGTAGTCGGCCGGCCCGAGGGGGCGTCCGCAGAGGTCGTAGAAGGTCGCCCGCGCGCAGCCGTTGTGGAAGGCCGGGATCTCGACCTCGCGCCCGTAGACGCGCAGGGCGGCGGGCTGGGAGCGTCCCTCGGACAGGTCGGTCCAGAGCGCGTTCATCGCGGCGCGGGCCTGGGCGTCGACCGGGCAGAAGTACCGTTGGGACCCCGTGAGGCGGCCTTGGCGATGGTCGGTGGGCGAGGCGAGCTCGACCACCTCGCAGTTCTGCTCGATCATGGCGATGAACGGCAGGAAGAGCGCGCGGTTGAGGCCGTCCTTGTAAAGGTCGGCGGGGGGGCGGTTCGAGGTGGTGAGCAGCGTCACCCCCTGCGCCCAGAGCCGCTGGAACAGGCGGCCCAGGATCATCGCGTCGGCGATGTCCGTCACCTGCATCTCGTCCAAGGCGAGGAGGCGCGCCTCGCCCGCGATCTCGTCGGCGACGGGGAGGATGGCGTCGTCCGTCCCCGTGGCGCGGGCGCGGTTCAGCGCGGCCTGGACCCATTGCATGAAGGCGTGGAAGTGCTGGCGGCAGACGGGGACCGCCCCGTCCAGGCTGTCGAGGACCAGGTCCATCAGCATGGACTTGCCCCGCCCGACGCCGCCCCAGAGGTAGAGCCCCTGCACCGGCTGCGGCTTGCGGAAAAGGCCGCGGCGGGGCGGGTCGAGCATCTCCGCCCGCAGGCGCTCCAGCCGGGGAAGGAGGTCCTGCTGCGCGGGATCGGCCTTGAGGCGCCCGTCGCGGGCGCGGCTCTCGTAAAGGGTGCGGAGGTCCATGGCGCCGTCGAGTTAGCGCGCCGACCCGGCGAAGGAAAGCGTCACGGCCCGAGAAGCGGCAGGGCGTCCGCGGCGATCCGGCGTTCCTCCTGGGCGGGGACGACATGGACGCGGGCCGGCGACAGGAAGGCCAGGCCGTCGCGGATGCGGTCGCGGACCGGGGTGGCGTTCTCCCCGATGCCGCCGGTGAAGGCCAGGTCGTCCACCCCGCCCATCGCCGCGGCCAGAGCGCCGCCATGCCGGATCGCCCAATGGCAGAAGTGGTCCACCGCGAAGCGGGCCTCGGCGTCGTCGCGCGCCAGCAGCGCCCGCATGTCCGAGGTTCCGGCCAGCGCCCGGAGGCCGCTGTCGCGGTTCAGCAGGCGTTCCGCGGCCTCGATCCCGTTGCGGCGCGCGATCGCGAGCACCGCCATGCCATCGATGCTGCCCGTGCGCGTGCCCATCACGAGGCCGTCGAGAGGGGAATAGCCCATGGTCGTCGCCACGGACCGCCCGTCCAGAATGGCGCAGGCCGACGCGCCGTTGCCCAGGTGGAAGGCGAGCAGGCGACGGGGCAGCTGCCCCTGTTCGGCCAGGGACGACGCCAGGGAGGAGTAGCTGAGCCCGTGGAAGCCGTAGCGCCGCAGCCCCTCCGCCCGGAGATCGGCGGGAAGGGCGTAGGTCGATTCGACCTCCGGCACGGTGGCGTGGAAGGCGGTGTCGAAGCTCGCGAACTGGGGCAGGTCCGGGGCGAGGGCCTGGAGCGCCCGGATCCCCGCGAGGTTGCCCGGGTTGTGGAGGGGCGCCAGGGGTACGCAGGCCTCGATGGCGGCGAGGGTCGCGGCGTCGAGGCGGCAGGGCGCGGTCAGGGCCGCGCCGCCATGCACGATGCGGTGGGCGGCGGCGCGCAGGCCCTCGGGCGGGTGATCCTGCGCCCGGAGCACCGCGAGGAGCAGGGACAGCGCGGCGGCGTGGTCGGCGGCCTGCACGGGCTGCCGCCAGGGGCCGAGCGTGAGCTGGCCCAGGGCGCCGATCTCGGTGACGGCGCCCTGGAGCACCTCGCGCAGCTCCATGTCGAACAGGACGACCTTGACCGAGGAGGAGCCGGCGTTGACGACGAGGATCATGCAGCGACCCTTCGGCGGTCGCGTGTTTCGGCGGCGAGGATGGCCCCCAGGGCCGCCGAGGCGATGCGGGCCGGAGCCTCCTGGCTGCGGGAGGTGAGCAGGATGGGCACCCTGGCCCCCATCACGATCCCGGCGGCGCAGGCTCCCATGCCCAGCGCCATCATCTTGAACAGGGCGTTGCCGGTGCCGAGGTCGGGCACCACGATGATGTCGGCCCGCCCCGCGACCTGCGAGGCCACGCCCTTCACCTCGGCCGCCGCGCGGGACAGGATCAGGTCGAGCGCGAGGGGGCCTTCGACCACCGCGTTGCGGAGCGCCCCCTTGGCCCAGGCCGCGATCACGGCGGCGTCGCCGGTGCTCGGGATGCTGGCGGTCACGTCCTCGGAGGGGGCGAGGAGGCCCGCATGGGGCCGGTCGATGCCCACGAGGCCGGCCAGCCGGACGGCGTGGGTCAGGCAGTGCTGCCGCGTCGCCACGTCGGGCGCCACGTTGAGCGCGGCGTCCGTCAGCAGCAGCGGGCGGTCCGAGTTCGGGACCGTGATATGGAACACATGGCCGCAGACCGCGCCCTTGTCCCGCAGCCCCATGGCCGAGGGCAGGAGCCCCTTGAGGAAGGCCGAGGTGTGCACCTGCCCCTTCATGATGGCGTCGGCCTCGCCCGCCACGGCCAGGGCGGCGGCGCGGGGGGCGGCGGTGTCGCCCGGGGCAGCCACGAGGCGGAACGGCGCGATGTCCCAGCCGATCTGTTCGGCCGCGGCATGGATCTTGAGGGGGTCGCCCACCAGGATCGGCTGGGCGAGCCCGGCCTCATGGGCCTCGCGCAGGCCTTCGAGCGGGGTCGGGGCGCCCGCGTTGACAAGGGCCACGCGGGGGGCGCCGCAGGTCCGCGCGCGGGCCAGCAGGGCCTCGGGCGGATGGGGGGCGACCTTGGACAGGAAGGGGTGGTCGTCGGAAAGGGTCATGTGGGCCGTCCTGGGGATCGCGGCAGAGCTAGAGCAGGGTGCGGACCATGCCAAGCAGGGACAGCGCCATCAGCGTCCAGATGGCGAAGCGGCGGAACTCCTCGGGCGGGGCGGCGAGGAAGCGGCGGGAGCCGAGAAGCACGCCCGCGATCATCAGCGGCAGGCCGATGGCGAGGAGCCGGAGGTCGGCGAGCGTGACCTGCCCGGCCCAGGCGAGGAGGCCCAGCGTCCAAAGGTCGAGCACGGCGAAGTAGGTCACCAGCGTCGCCCGCAGCGTGGCCGCCGGGATCGGCTGGGCGGCGAAGAACACCGCGACCGGGAGGCCGCCGATGGCCGCGCCGTTGGCGAGGCCGGACAGGACGCCCACGCCGGCGTTGGCCGCCAGGCCCGGGGGGCGGTGGAGCCTCCATCCCGCCCAGAGGCCCAGGCACATGAGCAGCACCCATCCCGACACCGCCAGCCGCCCGGCGTCCGGCGAAAGCCGGGCGAAGAGCCAGAGCCCGAGCGGCACGCCGACCGCCGCCCCGAGGAGCAGGGACGCGACCCGCCGCCAGGCGATGTGGCCCCGGATCGTCGGGACCTGCGCCCCGGTCAGGACCATGTCGCTGAGGAGAAGGACGGGCACGAGCTCGATCGGGTCGGTGACGAGCGCCGCCCCCGCCGCGATCAGCGCGGCGAAGCCGAAGCCGGAGTAGCCCCGGATGAAGGAGGCCGCAAAGACCAGGAGGGCCATCCAGGCCCAGCCGCCGGCCCCGAGGTGGATGGGCACCTCAGACCGCCATGTCGGCGGCGTCGATCCCGGCGACGGCGACGGGCTTCTTCATCGCGTCGCGGCGGAAGGGCTCGCCCAGCTCCTGGTTGATGAGGGCCTCGATGAGGGTTGTCTTGCCGTGCTCCATCTGGTCGCGGATGGCGGTGCGAAGGGCCTCGGTCAGCTCGTCCATGCTGCGGGCCTGGACGCCCTGGAGCCCGCAGGCCTGGGCGATGCCGGCGTAGCTCACCCGGTCCGACAGTTCCGTGCCGACGAAGTTGTCGTCGTACCAGAGCGTCGAGTTCCGCTTTTCCGCGCCCCACTGGTAGTTGCGGAAGACGACCATGGTGATCGCCGGCCATTCGGGGCGGCCGATGGCGGTGAGCTCGTTGACCGCGATGCCGAAGGCGCCGTCGCCCGCGAAGCCCACCACGGGCACGTCCGGTTGCCCGATCTTGGCGCCGACGATGGCGGGAAGGCCGTAGCCGCAGGGGCCGAAGAGGCCGGGGGCAAGGTACTTCCGCCCTTCCTCGAAGGAGGGGTAGGCGTTGCCGATGGCGCAGTTGTTGCCGATGTCGCTGCTGATGATCGCCTCGCGCGGCAGCGCCGCCTGGATCGCGCGCCAGGCCATGCGGGGGCTCATCCAGTCGGGCTTGGCGGCGCGGGCGCGGGCGTTCCAGGTGGTGCCGGGGTCGTCGTCCTCGTGGTCCATGGAGGCGAGCTGCTGGGCCCAGGCGGACTTGACCTGCGCGATCCGGCCGAGGCGGTCGCGGTCGGGCTCCCGCTCGGGCAGGCGTTGCAGCAGCCCCTCGGCCACGAGCCCGGCGTCGCCGACGATGCCGACGCTGACCGGCTTGGTGAGGCCGATCCGGGACGGGTTCATGTCCACCTGGATGATGGCCGCGTCCTTGGGCCAGTAGTCGATGCCGTAGCCCGGCAGCGTCGAGAACGGGTTGAGCCGAGTGCCGAGGGCGAGGACCACGTCGGCCTCGGCAATCAGCTCCATGGCGGCCTTGGAGCCGTTGTAGCCCAAGGGACCCGCGAAAAGGGGGTGCGAGCCGGGGAAGGCGTCGTTGTGCTGGTAGCCCACGCAGACGGGGGCTGACAGGCGTTCCGCGAGGCGGGCGGTGGCGGGGATGGCGCCGGCCAGGACCACGCCCGCGCCGTTCAGGATCACGGGGCGCTTGGCGTTCGCCAGCAGGCGGGCGGCCTCGTCCAGGGCCTGGGCGCCGCCGGCGGGACGCTCGAATTCGAGGATCGCGGGGAGGTCCACGTCGATCTCGCGGGTGAAGAAGTCGCGCGGGACGTTGATCTGGGCGGGGGCGGAAAGGCGGTAGGCGTTCTGGATGACGCGGTTCAGCACCTCGGCCATGCGGGCGGGGTCGCGCACCTCCTCCTGGTAGGCGACCATGTCCTTGAAGAGGGCCATCTGCTCCACCTCCTGGAAGCCGCCCTGGCCGATGGTGCGGTTCGCGGCCTGCGGCGTCACCACGAGGAGCGGCGTGTGGTTCCAGTAGGCGGTCTTGACCGCGGTCACGAGGTTGGTGATGCCGGGGCCGTTCTGGGCGATCATCAGGCTCATCCGGCCGGAGGCGCGGGTGTAGCCGTCGGCCATCATCCCGCCCGAGCCCTCGTGGGCGCAGTCCCAGAAGCGGATGCCCGCCTTGGGAAACAGGTCCGAGATCGGCATGAAGGCCGAGCCGATGATGCCGAAGGCGTCGCGGATGCCGTGGGCCTGGAGGACTTTGACGAAGGCTTCTTCGGTGGTGAGGCGCATGGAGGTGGTCCCTTGTTCGCGCGGGACCATAGCGGGGGACCGGCCGGGGACTCCAGAGGGCACCGAACGGTCGCCCCCGGGTCGCGCAACGCGGTCGGGCCGCCGCCCGCTTGGCCGCAGGGGGGAGGCGGCTTAGGTTCCGGGCGGATGATCCGGCGCCTGCTCCTGTCCGTTCTTCTGCTTGCCGTGGCGGCCCCTGGGCCGGGCGGGGTCGTGCTGGCCGCGCCGCCGGTCGCGGAGGCGGTTCCAGCCGTGGCCGCGGCGCCACTGCTTCGCCCGCGGGCGCGGCCGCTGGAAGGGGGCGGGCGGCGGTGCAGCGGCGATGGACGGGCCTGCATCGCCCTGGCCAGCTATGCCGCCGATGTGTGCCGCACCATCGAGGTCGCGGCCGGGGCCGTGCAGCTGGATCCCGGGTTCGTCGCCCGGCTGCTCTGGCGCGAAAGCCTGTTCGATTCGGCGGCGGTCAGCCCCGCCGGGGCGCAAGGCATCGCGCAGTTCATGCCCGCCACCGCCGCGCTGCGGGGCCTGGCCGACCCGTTCAACCCGGCCGAGGCGATCCTGGCCTCGGCCGCCTACCTGGGCGACCTGCGGGAGCGGTTCGGCAACCTGGGTCTGGCGGCGGCGGCCTACAACGCGGGGGAGGAGCGCGTGGCCCGCTACCTCTCGGGCGGCGGCCTCCCGGGCGAGACGCGCGCCTATGTCGTCGCGATCACCGGGCATGGGGTGGACGAGTGGCGCGACGGGCCGACGCCCGAGCCGGATCTGGCGCTTTCTCCGGGGGTGCCGTTCGCGCAGGCCTGCCGGGCGCGGGCGGAGGCGCGCGCTCTGCCGGGCTTCGAGCCCCGCCTGCGGCCCTGGGCCGTGGTCCTGGCCGGGCGGGACAGCCGGGACGCGGCGGAGCTGGAGGCGCGACGCGTGGTCCGCGCCCATGCGGCGCTGCTGGACGGGGAGCGGATCGACGTGAGCCGCGCCCGTTATCCCGGGATGCGGAGCGCGCGGCATTTCGCGCAGGTCGGGCGCGACAGCCGCGCGGCGGCGGAGACCCTGTGCAGGGATCTGCGCGCGACGGGGGTAGGATGCCTCGTGCGGCGGAACTGAGGCGCGGGCCGACGGCTGGACAGGCGGGCAACGCGCGGACCGGACGGGGCGGACCCCGCCCGGCGCCGCTGGGGTCAGGCCGTGACCTTGGCGATCGCCGAATCCACGGCCGCCACGACCTGGTCCAGGTCGTCCTTGGTCGCGATCAGCGAGGGCGCGAAGAGCAGCGTGTTGTTGAAGCCGGGCATGGAGCGGTTGGACGCGCCGATGATGACGCCCTGCGCCAGGCAGTCGGCGACGATGGCCTGGACCTTCTTCTCCTCCAGGGGCTCGCGGGTCTCGCGGTCCGCGACCAGCTCGGCGCCCTGGAAGAGGCCGAGGCCGCGCACCTCGCCGATGGCCGCGTGCTTGTCCATGAGGGCCTGGAGCTTGCCCTGCAGGTAGTCGCCCATGCGGGCGGAGTTGCCCAGCAGGTCCTCTTCCTCGGTGATGGCCAGGACCTCGAGCGCGGCCGCCGGGCCGGCCGTGCAGCCGCCGAAGGTCGAGATGTCGCGGAAGTAGCCCAGCTTGTCCGTGTCGTCCTTGAACATGTCGAAGACCCGTTCGGAGGTCACGCAGCACGAGATCGCGGCGTAGCCCGAGGCGACGCCCTTGGCCATGGTCACGATGTCGGGCTGGACGCCGTACTGCTGGTAGCCGAACCAGGTCCCGGTGCGCCCGAAGCCGCAGACGACCTCGTCGATGTGGAGGAGGATGTCGTACTTGCGGCAAAGCTCCTGCACGCGTTCCCAGTAGCCCCGGGGCGGCACGATGATGCCGCCGCCGGCGGTGATGGGTTCGAGGCAGAGCGCGCCGATGGTGTCGGGGCCTTCGCGGAGGATCACCTCCTCGATGGCGTTGGCGGCCCGTTCGCCGTAGCCCTCGCCGCCGGCGTCGCCCGCGCGGTATTCGAGGCAGTGGGGCACCTGCACGAAGCCGGGCGCGAAGGGCCCGTACTGCATGTTCCGCTCCTGCTGGCCGCCGGCGGACAGGCAGGCCAGCGTGGTGCCGTGGTAGTCGCGGTCGCGGTAGAGGATCTTGGACTTCTTGCCGCCGTGATGCTTGTGGGAGATCTGGCGGACCATCTTCCAGGCCTTCTCGTTGGCCTCGGATCCGCTGTTGGCGTAATAGACGCGGCTGAGGCCCGGCATCTTCTCGATCAGCTTCTCGGCGAAAAGGGCGCCGGGGATGGTGCCCTGGGCGCCGGCCCAGAAGCACATCCGGAGGATCTGGTCGCGGACGGCGTTGGCGACGCGCTCGCGCCCGTAGCCGACGTTCACCGTCCAGACGCCGCCGGAGACCGCGTCGAGATGCTCCTTGCCCTTGATGTCCCAGATGCGCAGGCCACGGCCTTCGACCATGATGCGCGGGTCGATGGCGTTCGGGCCGGGCTCGAACGGCTTGTGCTGGGCGAGGTGATGCCAGACATGGGCCCGATCGGCCTCGATGACGGCGCGGGGGTCGTTGGTGCGGTCGTAGAGCGTGTCCATCAGCGGGCCCTTCGGGAATGGCGTTTCGCTGGGCATCCTGCCCGCGCGGCAGGCGTCCTTCAACCCCGAGGCAGTCCCCCCTTGTAACACGATCTGTTTTGTCGTCTTTTGCGAGCGGAAGATGCTTTTCGCCGCCGCAGAAACCGTGCTGAGGTCTACGCGGCGGACAGGCCCACAACAGGGAGACGAAGATGACCAAGGGATCGATGCTGGCCGGGCTGATGCTCGGGGTCGCGGCGCTGGCCGGACCGGCGGCCGCGCAGGAGGACGGGCTGACGGTGGGCTACTTCCTCGAATGGCCGATGCCCTTCGAGTTCGCGAAGGCGCAGGGCCTCTACGAGGAGGCGCTGGGTGTGCCGGTCAAGTGGGTGACCTTCGACACCGGGACCGCCATGTCGGCGGCGATGGCCTCGGGGGACGTGGACATCTCGATCAGCCAGGGGCTGCCGCCCTTCGTGGTCGCGACCTCGGCGGGGCAGGACCTGGTGGCGCTGGACATCGCGGTGTCCTATTCGGACAACGACAACTGCGTGGTCCAGAACGCGCTGGAGATCGACGCGTCGAACGCCGCGACCGAGCTTCCGGGCAAGAAGGTCGGCGTGCCGCTGGGCACCGCGCCCTATTACGGGTTCCTCAAGCAGATGGAGCATTTCGGGGTGGATCTCGCCTCCTTGAACATCGTGGACATGGCGCCGCCGGACGCGGCCGCGGCCTTTGCCCAAGGCTCGATCGACATGTTCTGCGGCTGGGGCGGCCACCTGCGCAAGGCGCTGGAAACGGGCAACGTGCTCCTGACCGGGCCGGAAAAGGAGGAGCTGGGCATCCTCGTCTTCGACGTGACCTCGGCCCCGCGCGCCTTCGTGCAGGAGCATCCGGACCTCGTGGAAGGGTTCCTGAAGGTCACGCACGAGATGAACGACCGCTGGAACGCCGGCGGCGGCGACGCCGAGGCGATGATCCCGGTGATCGCGCAGGATTCGGGGATGGACGAGGCCTCGGTCCAGGACACGCTCGCGGGGTTCGTCTTTCCGTCGGTGCAGGACCAGCTGTCCGCCAAGTGGCTGGGCGGCGGCGTGCAGGAGTACATGAAGGGCGTGGCGGACGTGTTCCAGTCGTCGGGCAACATCCCGGCGGCCATGGACAGCTACGACGCGACCGTGGACCTGGAGCCGCTGAAGGCGGCGACCGGCAACTGAGCCCAGGCGGGCCGGGGGCGACCCCGGCCCCATGCGAACGGATCCCATGACCCATCTCGTCATCGACGGCCTGTCCATGCGATTCCGTCCCCCCGGGGGCGGAACGGTCGAGGCCCTGCGCGACATCAACCTTTCGCTGGAGCGGGGGGAGCTGCTGTCGATCCTGGGCCCCTCCGGCTGCGGGAAGACCACCCTCCTCAACATCGTCGCGGGGTTCCTCGCGCCCTCGGAGGGACGCGTGGCGCTGGACGGGCGCGAGGTCAGGGGCCCGGGCGCCGAGCGGGGCATGGTGTTCCAGCAGGGCGCCCTCTTCGAGTGGATGAGCGTGCGCGACAACGTGGGCTTCGGGCCGCGCATGAAGGGGATGCGGGCGCGGGAGCGGGCGGGGGTCGTGGACCACCTGCTCGAGACCGTGGGCCTGGGCGGCTTCGGCGACAAGGCGGTCTACGAGTTGTCGGGCGGGATGCAGCAGCGCGTGGCGCTGGCGCGGTGCCTGGCCAACGACCCCGAGGTGATCCTCATGGACGAGCCCCTGGGCGCGCTGGACGCGCTGACGCGCGAGAAGATGCAAGGCCTGGTCCTGAAGCTTTGGCAGGAGACGGGGAAGACGATCGTGCTGATCACGCACTCCGTGGAGGAGGCGCTGCTCTTGGGCGCGCGGCTGGTCGTCATGGCGCCGCGGCCGGGGCGGGTGTTCCGCGACGAAAGGCTGCCCTTCGCGGCGATGGGGGCCGGGCAGGACCTGCGGGCCGTCAAGCGGGACCCGGACTTTGCCCTGCGCCGCGAGGAGATCCTGTCCATGATCTGGGACATGGAGGAAGAAATCATGGGGCGCGCCCCGAACGGAGCCGTCCCGGCGTGAACGAATTCTGGAACGAGGTGGGCGGCGTGCTGTCCGCGGCCGCCAAGGCGCTGCCGTGGATCGTCGCCTATGTGGCGCTGATCCTTCTGCTCCTGGCGCTGTGGCGCGGGGCGCGGCGGCTGTTCGGCCGCGGGCCGCAGGACGCGATGCGGCGGACGGTCACCTTCGGGGACGCGGGCGCGGTGCGCGCCTCGCCCCTGGCGTCGGTCCTGTCCATCGCCGCGATCTTCCTGCTCTGGGCGGCCTTCACCGGATCGGTCCTCGTGCCGTCCTGGCTCAGGGCGCCGGGTCCCTTCGTGGGGGACGGGCGCCTGGCCTACACCGCCGAGGCGCCGGACGGCGCGCGCGACGAGGCCACGGTGACCGTGGCCGTCCGACCCGAGGGCGAGACCCCCGACATCGCCTCCGGAACGCCGGGCGAGGGCTTTGCCAAGGACGACGCCGTGCTGATCCGGGCGGGCCGCGCGACGCTGGTCAAGGTGCAGGACAACGACGAGGTGACGGCGGCGGACGGCGCCCGGATCGTCGCGGTGGACGGCACGGCGATGGAGCCGGGCGGCCCGGGGCTGGACCTGGGCTGGGGCCGGGTGAACGTCACGGCGCGCGGCACGCTTAACGTCGCGCCCGACCCCGGCTGGCGGATGGAGCCGCTCTGGCTGCCGCCGCCGGAATCCGTGGCGCGGCGCCTGGTCGAGATCGCGCAGGGCGGCTACCGCGACGCCTCGCTCTGGGAGCACCTGGGCTATTCGCTGTTCCGGGTCGTGACCGGGTTCCTGCTGGGCGCGATCGTGGGCATCCCGCTGGGCTATGCCATGGGCCTGTCGGGGTGGTTCCGGGGCTGGTTCGACCCGATCGTGGAGTTCATGCGCCCGGTCCCGCCGCTCGCGCTCATCCCGCTCGTCATCATCTGGGCGGGGATCGGGGAAACCGGGAAGATCGTGCTGCTGTTCCTGGCCTCGCTCTGGATCATGGCCATCGCGGCGCGGTCGGGGGTGTCGGGGGTGCGGCTGAGCAAGGTCCACGCGGCCTACAGCCTGGGGGCGTCGCGGGCGCAGGTGCTGTGGCACGTGATCGTGCCCAATTCGCTGCCGGACGTCTTCACGGGCGCGCGGGTGGCCATGGGGGTCTGCTGGGGCACCGTCGTCGCGGCCGAGCTGGTCGCCGCGAACCAGGGGGCCGGCATGATGATCATGGCGGCGTCCAAGTTCCAGCAGACCGACATCGTCATCATGGGGATCGTGCTGATCGGCGTGATCGGCCTCGCCATCGACCTCCTGATGCGCTGGGGCGAGCGGACGCTGGTGCCCTGGAAGGGCCGCGCCTAGTCCGTCTGCGACCGCACGAGGTCCCGCAGCCGTTCGGCCGCCGGGGTGAGCCGCGCCCCGCGCAGCCGGATCAGGCTGTAGGTGGGCACCACGATCCCCAGGTCGAGCGGCAGCGTCAGCAGCCCCTCGAACCGCCGCGCCACGGCCTCGGCGAGAGGGGCGATTGCGTTGGATTCGCGCAGCATGGCCAGGGTCAGCAGGAAGGACGAGGTCGACAGCCGGCCCGGCGGGGGCGGCAGGCCCAGCGCCGCCAGCCGCTCCAGCACCGTGCGGCGCAGAAGGGTTCCGGGCTCGGGCAGGACCCAGTCATAGGCCATCAGGTCCTCGGGCTGGAGCTGCTCCGCGCGCAGGAGGGCATGCCCGGGCCGCACGACGATGGACACCGGCTCGTCACCCATGGGGTCGAGGTCGAAGAGAGCCGGGTCGCGGCCATCGGGCAGGCGGGCCAGGGCGAAGTCGATCTGGCCGGACAGCAGCAGGTCGCCCAGCGGCTCGGAGGGGGCGACGACGACCTCGGTGGTGACGTTGGGCAGGGCCACGCGCGCGGCGCGCAGGGCCGGCAGCACGCGGTCGAGCGCCGGGCCGGTGACCGAACCCAGGCGGACATGGCCGGACAGCCCGTGGCCCAGGTCGGCCATCTCCCGCTCGGCCGCGCCAAGCTCGGCCAGGGCGCGGACGGCGCGGCGGGACAGCGCCTCGCCCTCGGGGGTGAGCTGGATCCCCCGCCCGGCCCGCAGATGCACCGGCCGTCCGGCGATCTCCTCGATCTCGGCCATCAGGCGCGAGGCGGCGGGCTGGGTGATCCCAAGCCGCGCGGCGGCGACGCCGATGGCGGCGGTCTCGCCCAGGGCGGCCATCAGGCGGAGGTGGCCGAGCTTGAGCCCCCGCCGCAGCAGGCGACCGTTAGCGTTAACTGTCGCGTCCATATATACCAGCCCTGATATGACGATCCGGCGATATTGCGCTTTGACGGTGACAGCAAGCCTCGCCATCTTGCGCGTCAGCCACGGAGCCCTGGACGAGGGCCTGCCGGCGTTTCGTTGCGGCCGCGCAAGAGGGCGCGGCGCATTGGGAGGAAAGTAATGAAGATCGTCTCCGCGGCCCTGGCCGCATGCACCCTTGCCGTGGGTCTCGGCGCCCCCGCCTTCGCCCAGGACAAGGGCACGATCGGCATCGCGATGCCGACGCAGTCCTCGGCCCGCTGGATCTCGGACGGCCACTCGATGGAGCAGCAGTTCCAGGCGGCCGGCTACGGCACCGTCCTGCAATACGCCGAGGATGACATCCCGACCCAGCTGTCGCAGATCGAGAACATGATCTCGCAGGGCGTGGACGCCCTCGTGATCGCGGCCATCGACGGGACCACCCTGTCGTCCGCCCTCGAGAACGCCGCCGCCGCGGGCATCCCGGTCATCGCCTACGACCGCCTGATCCGCGACAGCGAGAACGTGAACTACTACGCCACCTTCGACAACTTCCAGGTCGGCGTGCAGCAGGCCGAGTCGCTGGTGAAGGGCCTGAACGAGCGCTTTGCCGACCAGAAGCCCTGGAACGTCGAGCTGTTCGGCGGCTCGCCGGACGACAACAACGCCTACTTCTTCTACGATGGCGCGATGTCGGTCCTCCAGCCGCTGATCGACGCGGGCGACGTCGTGATCCCGTCGGGCCAGATGGGCATGGACGTGGTCGGCACCCTGCGCTGGGACCCCGCGACCGCCCAGTCCCGCATGGACAACCTCCTGTCGGCCAACTACGGCGACAAGACCATCCACGGCGTGCTGTCGCCCTATGACGGCCTCAGCATCGGCATCCTGTCCTCGCTCAAGGGCGTGGGCTACGGCTCGGGCGACATGGCGATGCCGATCGTGACCGGCCAGGACGCCGAGGTTCCGTCCGTGAAGTCCATGATCGCGGGCGAGCAGTACTCGACCATCTTCAAGGACACCCGCGAGCTGGCCGGCGTCACCGTCAAGATGGTGGACGCGGTCCTGCAGGGCCAGGAGCCCGAGGTGAACGACACCGAGACCTACAACAACGGCGTCAAGGTCGTTCCGTCCTACCTGCTCGAGCCCGTCTCGGTGGACGCCACCAACTACGAGGACATCCTCGTGGGGTCCGGCTACTACACCGCCGACCAGATCCAGTGATCTGACCTGTCCGGGGGCGCCCGCGAGTCTGCGGGCGCCCCCATTTTCATCCGTGAGAAGGGTGCGGCGATGAGCGTCCTCCTTGAGATGCAGAGCATCTCCAAGACATTCCCGGGCGTGCGCGCGCTCGACGACGTGACGGTGCAGGTCCGCGAGGGCGAGATCCACGCCATCTGCGGCGAGAACGGCGCGGGCAAATCGACGCTGATGAAGGTCCTGTCCGGCGTCTATCCGCACGGCACCTACGAGGGCGTGATCCGCTTTGCCGGGCAGGAGGCGCGGTTCCGCGGCATCCACGACTCCGAGGCCGCCGGCATCGTCATCATCCACCAGGAGCTGGCGCTGGTGCCGCTCCTCAGCATTGCCGAGAACATCTTCCTGGGCAACGAGCAGGCCCGGGGCGGCGTCATCGACTGGCGCGAAACCTATCGCCTGACCGAGGGGCTGCTGGCCAAGGTCGGCCTCCGCGAGGCCCCGACCAAGCCGGTCGGCGACCTGGGCGTGGGCAAGCAGCAGCTCGTCGAGATCGCCAAGGCGCTGTCGAAGAACGTGCGCCTGCTGATCCTGGACGAGCCCACCGCCGCGCTCCAGGAGAACGACAGCCAGAAGCTGCTCGACCTCCTGCTCGAGCTCAAGGCGCAGGGCGTGACGTCGATCATCATCTCGCACAAGCTCAACGAGGTGCGGCGCGTGGCGGACCGGGTGACGGTGATCCGCGACGGCGCCACGGTGTCCACGCTCGACGCCCATGCGGGCGAGGTGACCGAGGACCGGATCGTGCGGGACATGGTGGGCCGCGACATGGCGCACCGCTACCCCGAGCGGGTGAGGAACCCGCGCGAGGTGCTCATGGAGGTGAAGGGCTGGTCCGCCAAGCATCCCGAGCACATGGACCGCGACTTTGTCCGCAACGTGAGCTTCAGCGTCCGCAAGGGCGAGATCGTGGGCATCGCGGGGCTCATGGGCTCGGGCCGGACCGAGTTCGCCATGTCGCTCTTCGGGCGCAGCTGGGGCAAGGACATCCGCGGCAGCGTCCGGATCGGCGGGCGCGAGGTGGACGTCTCGACCGTGCCGCGCGCGATCGGGGCCGGGCTCGCCTACGTGACCGAGGACCGCAAGGCGCTGGGCCTGATCCTCGACGAGCCCATCGTGACGAACATCAGCCTCGCCAACCTCAGGGGCGTCTCGAAGAGCGGGGTGCTGGACGAGGCGGCGGAGCAGCGGGTGGCCACGCGCTACAAGGCCGCGATGAACATCCGCACGCCCAACGTCTTCCAGCGGGTGGTGAACCTGTCGGGGGGCAACCAGCAGAAGGTGCTGCTGTCGAAGCTGCTGTTCACCGAGCCGCAGGTGCTGATCCTCGACGAGCCCACGCGCGGCATCGACGTGGGCGCCAAGTTCGAGATCTACGGCATCATGAACAAGCTGGCTGACGAGGGCAGGGGGGTCGTGATGATCTCCTCGGAGATGCCCGAGCTCCTGGGCATGTGCGACCGCATCTACGTCATGGCCGAGGGCGCCTTCGTGGGCGAGCTGACGGCCGCCGAGGCGAGCCAGGAAAAGATCATGTCGCTCATCGTGCGCGAGCACGAGGCGCAGGAACACATCGAGATGGAGGCCGCGCATGGCTGACGTGAACAACACCCGGCTCGGCCCGGGCGAGCGCGGGGTCGGCGGCCTGCGCGAAGGCGAGGGCCTGAGCGTCAACGGACGCTCGGGCGCGGCCTACCTCAAGGACAACCTCCGGGAATACGGGATGCTGCTGGCGCTGATCGCCATCGTCGCATTCTTCGTCATCCTCGTGCGGGCGATGATCGGGGTGGACTTCCTCAACCCGCAGAACATCACCAACCTGTTCCTCCAGAACAGCTACGTCATCATCATGGCTCTGGGGATGCTGCTCGTCATCGTGGCGGGGCACATCGACCTGTCGGTGGGATCGGTGGCGGCCTTCGTGGGCGCCGTGGCCGCGGTGCTGACCGTCAACATGGACTGGCCCATCTATGCCGTGATCCCTGCCGGCCTCGTGGTCGGGGGCATCATCGGCGCGGCGCAGGGCTACTGGATCGCCTACTGGCGCATCCCGTCCTTCATCGTGACGCTGGCGGGGATGCTGGTGTTCCGGGGGCTCACGCTCTGGCTGCTGGGCGGCCAGAACATCGGGCCGTTCCCGAACTCGTTCCAGTCGCTCTCGACCGGCTTCGTGCCGGACATCTTCGGGCCGGACCGGCCGAACTACCTCGCCCTCGTGGTGGCGGTGGTCGCGGCCGTCGCCATCCTCTTCATGGGAGTCCGGTCGCGGGCGCGCAACATCGCCCATGGCATGGAGGCCGAGCCCGGGGCCATCTTCTGGATCCGCAACGGCATCATGGCCGCGGCCCTGGTCTTCGTGGGCTGGAAGCTCGCCGGCTTCCGCGGCATCCCGAACGTGGCCGTCTCGATGGCCGTGCTGACGATCCTTTACGCCTTCCTGGCCGAATCGACGACGCTGGGCCGCCGGATCTACGCGATCGGGGGCAACCTCAAGGCGGCGCGGCTGTCGGGGATCAACGCCGACCGGCTGACCTTCTTCACCTTCGTGAACATGGGCGTCCTGGCGGCGCTGGCCGGCATGATCGTGACGGCGCGCCTGAACTCGGCCACGCCCAAGGCGGGCACGGGCTTCGAGCTCGACGTGATCGCGGCCGTGTTCATCGGCGGCGCCTCCTCGGCGGGCGGCTCGGGCCGCATCGTGGGGGCGATCATCGGCGCCTTCATCATGGGCGTGATGAACAACGGCATGTCGATCCTGGGGATCGGCATCGACTACCAGCAGGTGATCAAGGGGCTCGTGCTCCTCGCCGCGGTGATCTTCGACGTCTACAACAAATCCAAGTGAGGACATAATGCTCCTGTCCCAGATCAAGCGGCCCGAGGGAGGGGTCGGAGTCGTCGCGCGCGATGGCTCGGAGGCGGCGCTGGTGAAGGGGGCGAGCTCCGTGCGCGACCTCGCGCTCGAGGCGATCGCCTCGGGGCGCACGCTTGCGGAGACGGTCGCGGCGCACGGCCTGGGCGAGGCCGTGGACCTGGTCGTCATGGCCGAGGAAGGGCGTCTGCTGGCGCCCATCCACCACCCCGACCCGGCGCACCTGCACCTGACGGGGACGGGCCTGACCCACCTGGGAAGCGCGTCCACCCGGAGTGCGATGCACGCCAAAGCCAGCGCGGACGACGCCACCGATTCCATGAAGATGTTCCGCATGGGTCTGGAGGACGGAAAGCCGGCCAGCCTTCCGGGCGTCCAGCCGGAGTGGTTCTACAAGGGCAACGGCATCCATGTCGTCGCGCCCGGGCAACCGCTGGTCAGCCCGGCCTTCGCGCTGGACGGCGGCGAGGAGCCGGAGATCGCGGGGATCTACGTGATCGGCGAGGATGGCGCCCCCGCCCGCGTGGGCTGGGCTCTCGCCAACGAGTTCTCAGACCACGTGACCGAGCGGATCAACTACCTCTACCTCGCCCATTCCAAGCTGCGTCCGGCGAGCTTCGGGCCCGAGATCCTCGTGGGCGAACTGCCCCAGGACATCCAGGGCGCGAGCCGCATCAGCCGCGGCGGGCAGGTGATCTGGCAGAAGCCCTTCCTGTCGGGCGAGGCGAACATGAGCCACAGCTTCGCCAACCTGGAGCACCATCACTTCAAGTACCCGCTGTTCTGCCAGCCGGGCGACGTGCACGTGCACATGTTCGGGACGGCGACCCTGTCCTTCGCGGATGGGATCAAACCCGAGCCCGGCGACGTTTTCGAGATCGAGGCCCCGGCCTTCGGCCTGGCGCTGCGCAATCCGCTTGCCATCGACGCCGACCGGGGCGTCGCCACCGTCCGTCAGCTCTAGAGGTCCATCATGGCGTTCACCCCAGCCCCCTGGCCCCGGAAACTGCGCTCGCAGGAATGGTGGGGCGGCACGAGCCGCGACAACATCTACCACCGCGGCTGGATGAAGAACCAAGGCTACCCGCACGACATGTTCGACGGGCGGCCGGTGATCGGCATCCTGAACACCTGGTCCGAGCTGAACCCCTGCAACGCGCACCTCGATATCCTGGCGCAGAAGGTGAAGAACGGCATCTACGAGGCGGGCGGCTTCCCGGTGGAAGTGCCGGTGTTCTCGGTGTCCGAGTCGACCTTCCGCCCGACGGCGATGATGTTTCGCAACCTCGCTGCCATGGCAGTCGAGGAGACGATCCGTGGCCAGCCGATCGACGGCTGCGTGCTGCTGGTGGGCTGCGACAAGACCACGCCGTCGCTGCTGATGGGCGCGGCCTCCTGCGACATCCCCTCGATCGTCGTGACCGGCGGGCCGATGCTGAACGGCCATTTCCGGGGCGAGCGGGTCGGCTCGGGCACCCATCTCTGGAAGTTCTCGGAGATGGTGAAGGCCGGGCAGATGACCGCCGAGGACTTCCTGGAGGCCGAGGCGTCCATGAGCCGGTCCGCGGGGTCCTGCAACACGATGGGGACGGCCTCGACGATGGCCTCCATGGCCGAGGCGCTGGGGATGGCGCTGTCGGGGAACGCCGCCATCCCGGCGGTGGATTCGCGGCGGCGCACCATGGCGCAGCTGTCGGGCCGGCGGATCGTGCAGATGGTCAAGGACGACCTGAAGCCCTCGGACATCCTGACGAAGCAGGCCTTCGAGAACGCGATCCGCACCAACGCGGCCATCGGCGGGTCCACCAACGCGGTGATCCACCTCCTGGCGATCGCGGGGCGGGTCGGGATCGACCTCACGCTCGACGACTGGGACCGCTGCGGGCGGGACGTGCCGACGATCGTGAACCTGATGCCGTCGGGCAAGTACCTGATGGAGGAGTTCTTCTACGCGGGCGGCCTGCCTGTCGTCATCAAGCGGCTGGGCGAGATGGGCCTCCTGCACAACGACGCGCTGACCGTCTCGGGCGAGACCGCCTGGGCGCAGGTCAAGGACGTCGAGAACCACAACGACGACGTGATCCTGTCGAATGACAAGGCCCTGACCCAGTCGGGCGGGATCGTCGTGGTCAAGGGCAACCTCGCGCCCAACGGCGCCGTGCTGAAGCCCTCGGCCGCGACGCCGGCGCTGATGACGCACCGGGGCCGCGCCGTCGTGTTCGAGGACATCGACGACTACAAGCGCAAGATCAACGACGAGGCGCTCGACATCGACGAGACCTGCGTGATGGTCCTGAAGAACTGCGGGCCCAAGGGCTATCCGGGCATGGCCGAGGTCGGGAACATGGGCCTGCCGCCCAAGGTGCTGCGCAAGGGCATCACCGACATGGTGCGCATCTCGGACGCGCGGATGTCGGGGACGGCCTACGGGACGGTCGTGCTGCACACCTCGCCCGAGGCGGCGGCGGGCGGACCGCTCGCCATCGTGCGGGACGGCGACATGATCGAGCTCGATGTGCCGAACCGGCGCCTGCATCTTGACCTTCCGGCCGAGGAGATCGCGCGCCGGCTGGCCGAGTGGGTGCCGCAGGCCACCGCGCCCGAGGGCGGCTACGCGATGCTCCACCACCTGCATGTGGGCGGCGCGGACACCGGGGCGGACCTCGACTTCCTCAAGGGCTGCCGCGGCGCGCCCGTGGGCAAGGACTCCCACTGATGGCGAACCGCAAGGTCTGCATCGTCGGCGTGGGCAAGATCGCACGGGACCAGCACGTCCCGGCGATCGACGCCTCGCCGGACTGGGAGCTGGCGGCGACCGTCAGCCGACAGGGGAGCGTGGAGGGCATCCCGACCTTCCGCGACTTCGACGTGCTGCTGTCCGAGCGGCCGGACATCGAGGTCGTCTCGCTGTGCCTGCCGCCGCAGCCGCGGTTCCAGTACGCCCGCAAGGCGCTGAAGGCGGGCCGCCACGTCATGCTGGAAAAGCCGCCGGGGCAGACGCTGTCCGAGGTGCACGAGTTGCAGCGGCTCGCCGCCGAGGCGGGCGTCACCCTGTTCGCCACCTGGCACAGCCGGATGGGCAAGGGGGTCGCGGGGGCCAAGGCCTTCCTCGCCGGCAAGGAGGTCACGGGAGGCAAGATCACCTGGAAGGAGGATGTCCGCCACTGGCATCCCGGCCAGGAATGGGTCTTCGAGCCCGGCGGCCTGGGCGTCTTCGACCCGGGCATCAACGCGCTGTCGATCCTGACCGAGGTCCTGCCCAAGCCCGTCCATGTGATCCGGGCCGAGCTGGCCTTCCCGGAGGGCCGCCAGACCCCCATCGCCGCACGGGTGGAATTCTCGCGTGGGGTGTCGATGGAGCTCGACTGGCTCCAGACCGGGCCGCAGACCTGGGACATGGAGATCCACACCACCGAAGGTTCGGCCGTGCTGAAGTTCGGCGGCAACGAGCTTTGGATCGACGGGCAGGCGCAGCCCGCGGCTGAGATCGAGGAATACCCTGCTCTTTACGCCCGCATGGCCGAACTGGTCGAGCGGGGGGAGTCGGACGTGGATCTTTCGCCGCTGACCCATGTGGCCGATGCGATGACCCTTGGACGCCGCGTCTCCGTGGCGCCCTTCGCCTTCTAGGCTGACCTCGTGGATGGCGCGGGGTCCGGGCGGCCAGCCCAACGGGACCGCGCTGACCGGTGATCCTCGTTTCAGCAGGACCCTGACCGACGCGAGCGCGCCGGTCAGGTCCCTGGCCGACCCGCTCGGGCAGGCGCCGGGCATGGCACTGTGCGCCGTCGAGCCACGCCGAGGGGGTCTCCTGCGGGGCTGAGGACGCGAACCCTCCCTGGACGGCGCAAGGGCCAGGGTCCGGAGCGCCTAGAGGGGCTGCGCCAGCCTCTGGGGTGCCGGGCAAAGACGGTCGGCATGGAGCAGGGTGGCAACGCGGCCAGCCATGCAGAGGCTGGTCCGAGGAACCGGAGGGGCGAGAATCATCCGCCCTTCGTTGTTCCAGCGTTGTGATCACGCCCTTGCGGGCTGCGATCACAAGCAGTCGAATGTTAGCGAAACCATTCGCTCTTGCGGCATTTTCCGCTGCACAGGCGCGTGACAGCGCCTGGAAAATCGGTCAAGGGAGCATAGCTCCGAGGCCAAAGCTCAGGGACAGACATGCCTGAAATCCCGCGCGGCAACCGTCCGCTTTCGCCGTTCATGATCGGGCCGTACTACCGGCCCCAGTGGACCTCCATGACGTCGATCCTGACGCGGATCACCGGCAACGCCCTCATCGTCGGGACCGTGCTGATCGTGTGGTGGCTGCTGGCCGCCGCGACCGGCCCCGGGGCCTTCGCCACGGCCGACGCCGTGCTGCGGAGCTGGTTCGGCGACCTCGTCCTACTGGGGAGCCTTTGGGCGCTCTGGTACCATACGCTGGCGGGCATCCGGCACCTCGTCTGGTCCACCGGCCGCTTCATGGAGATCCATCAGGCGGAAACCTTCGGCAAGATCATCGTGGGCCTGTCCTTCGTCCTGACGGCCCTCACCGTGGTCATCCTCTGGAGCGTGTGACGCCATGGCCTCCTACACCACCGCCCGCAAGCGCGCCGAGAACCTGGGGGCCTCCGGGGACGGCACGCACCATCACTGGACCAACATCGTCACCTCGGTGGCGCTGGTCGTGCTGATCCCCTTGTTCATCTTCACCTTCGGCGTGATCCTGGGCCGTCCCTACGAGCAGGCCGTGGCGGCGCTGCGGAATCCCTTCGTCGCCATCCTGTTCGGGCTGACGCTGCTCGTCGGGCTCGTGCACTTCCGCCATGGCGTGCAGGTCGTGCTCGAGGATTATGCCCACGGCACTCCGCGCCGCGTGATGATCATCGCCGCCATCTGTGTCACCTACGCGATCCTTGCCGCCGGCCTGTTCGCCGTGGCGCGGATCGCCCTCTGATCGGGGTTCCCATGACCGCCTATCCTTACGAGACGCATGCCTACGACGTGGTCGTGGTCGGCGCCGGGGGCGCGGGCCTTCGCGCGACGCTCGGCATGGTGGAGCGCGGGCTCAAGACCGCCTGCATCACCAAGGTGTTCCCGACCCGCTCCCACACCGTCGCGGCGCAGGGGGGCATCGCCGCCTCGCTGGGCAACATGGGGCCGGACCACTGGCAATGGCACATGTACGACACCGTGAAAGGGTCGGACTGGCTGGGCGACATGGACGCCATGGAGTACCTCGCCCGCGAGGCGCCCAAGGCGGTCTACGAGCTGGACCATTATGGCGTGCCCTTCAGCCGGACCGAGGAAGGCAAGATCTACCAGCGGCCCTTCGGCGGCCACACGACCGAGTTCGGGGAAGGCCCGCCGGTCCAGCGCACCTGCGCCGCCGCCGACCGGACGGGCCACGCCATCCTGCACACGCTCTATGGCCAGAGCGTGAAGCAGAAGGCCGAGTTCTACGTCGAGTACTTCGCAACCGACCTGCTGATGGGGCCCGAGGGCGACTGCCGGGGCGTTGTGGCCTGGGATCTCGCCAACGGGACGCTGCATGTCTTCACCGCCAAGATGGTGGTGCTGGCCACGGGCGGCTACGGGCGGGCCTACTTCTCGGCGACCTCGGCCCACACCTGCACGGGCGACGGCAACGGCATGGTCGCGCGGCAGGGCCTGCCGCTCCAGGACATGGAGTTCGTGCAGTTCCACCCGACGGGGATCTACGGCGCGGGCTGCCTCATCACCGAAGGCGCGCGGGGCGAGGGGGGCTACCTCACGAACAGCGAGGGCGAGCGGTTCATGGAGCGCTACGCGCCGACCTACAAGGATCTCGCGTCGCGCGACGTGGTCTCGCGCTGCATGACGCTGGAAATCCGCGAAGGGCGGGGGGTCGGCAAGCGCAAGGACCACATCCACCTGAACCTGAGCCACCTGCCGCCCGAGACCCTGCATGAGCGGCTGCCGGGGATCACCGAATCGGCCCGCATCTTCGCCGGCGTGGACCTGACCAAGGAGCCGGTCCCGGTCCTGCCCACGGTCCACTACAACATGGGCGGCATTCCCACGAACTACTGGGGCGAGGTGCTGAACCCGACGGCGGACGACCCCGACCGCGTGTCGCCCGGCCTCATGGCCGTGGGCGAGGCCGGCAGCGCCAGCGTGCACGGGGCCAACCGCCTGGGGTCCAACTCTCTCATCGACCTGGTGGTCTTCGGGCGGGCCGCGGCGATCCGCGCGGCCGAGGTCGTGAAGCCCGGCACCGCGAACGCGGACATCCCCAAGGAGGCGATCGACTTCGCGCTGGGCCGCTTCGACGCGCTGCGCCGCGCCAAGGGCAGCGTCGGCACCGCCGACCTGCGCCAGCAGATGCAGCGCACGATGCAGGAGGACGCGGCCGTGTTCCGCGACTCCAAGTCCCTGGCCCAGGGCGTGGAGCGCATGACCGCCGTGGCGTCCAGGATGGACGACCTGCGCGTGTCGGACCGTGGCCTGATCTGGAACACGGACCTGGTGGAAACGCTCGAGCTCACCAACCTCATGCCGAACGCGCTGGCTACCATCGTCTCGGCCGAGGCGCGGAAGGAAAGCCGGGGGGCCCACGCCCACGAGGACTTCCCCGAACGCGACGATGTGAACTGGCGCAAGCACACCCTGTCCTATGTGGATGGGACGAGGGTCACGCTGGCCTACCGCCCGGTGCACACCGAGCCTCTCACCCAGCCCGAGCAGGGCGGCATCGACCCGAAGAAGATTGCCCCCAAGGCGAGGGTCTACTGATGCTGCGAGCCGCCCTGACACTGGTCGCCGGGACCCTGGTCCTGGCGGCGTGCGAACCCACCCCGGTCGATCCCGAACGCGCCGCTCAGGTCTGCGAGCAGCGCGCACGGGGGGCGCAGGGGCCCACCGGATCGGTCGTGCTCGGCGCGAACTCCGACGACGGGCCGTTCGGTGGGGTCGCGATTGGTGTCACGGGCGACTACCTGGCCGGGCGCGATCCGATCCAGGTCTACACCGACTGCGTCTATCAAAGGACGGGCGCCGCGCCGATCCGTCCGCCCCGACTGCGATCCTGAAGGGAGCCCCGCATGAAGCCTGTCCTGATCCTGACGCTCGGCCTGCTGGCCGCCCCGGCCCTGGCCCAGTCCACGGACGAGGAGGCAACCCGCGCCAACGCCCTGATCACGCCGATGCTCCAGGAACTGGCGCCGGGCTACCATGGTCAGGTCCTGGCCGCCTGCGTCGTCGCGCATGCCACGCCCGAGGAGCGGTCCGCCATGGCCAGCGCTCCCGGACCCTCCCAGGAGATCGGCTCGATCGTCACCAACGTCCTCGCGCGGCAGGAGACGATCGGCTGCGTCGAGGCCACCCTGAAGCAATAAGATTCCGGCCCGGGCGGATCGCCGCCTGGCC
Source organism: Rubellimicrobium arenae (assembly GCF_017916275.1). Classification (GTDB taxonomy): domain Bacteria; phylum Pseudomonadota; class Alphaproteobacteria; order Rhodobacterales; family Rhodobacteraceae; genus Rubellimicrobium; species Rubellimicrobium arenae. The sequence continues at coordinate 160,391 of NZ_JAFMST010000008.1, read as the reverse complement.
CGACAGCCCGAGGAACGAGAGATGGTCCAGCTTCGCCTTCCCAAGAACAGCCGCATGAGCGTGGGCAAGACCTGGCCCAAGCCCGAGGGCGCGACGAACCTCAAGACGTTCCGCATCTACCGCTGGGACCCCGAGGACGGGGCGAACCCGCGGGTCGACACCTACTTCGTCGACCTGGACAACTGCGGGCCGATGATCCTGGACGCGCTCATCTACATCAAGGACCTCGTCGATCCGACCCTAGCCTTCCGGCGCTCCTGCCGCGAGGGGATCTGCGGTTCGTGCTCGATGAACATCGACGGCGTGAACGGGCTGGCCTGTATCACCGGCATCGACGAGGTGAAGGGCGACGTCCGCATCTACCCGCTGCCGCACATGCCGGTGATCAAGGACCTGGTGCCGGACCTGTCGCACTTCTTCGGCCAGCACGCGAGCGTGCGCCCCTGGCTCGAAACCTACACCAACCCGCCCGAGAAGGAATGGCGGCAGTCGCCGCAGGACCGCAAGCTGCTTGACGGCCTCTACGAGTGCATCCTGTGCGCCTGCTGCTCGACGGCCTGTCCCTCCTACTGGTGGAACGGCGACCGGTACCTTGGCCCGGCGGCGCTCCTGCACGCCTATCGGTGGATCGTGGATTCGCGCGACGAAGCCACGGGCGAGCGGCTGGACGACCTCGAAGATCCGTTCAAGCTCTACCGCTGCCACACGATCATGAACTGCGCCAAGGTCTGCCCGAAGGGGCTGAACCCGGCCAAGGCGATCATGGACATCCGTCGGCTCATGCTGGAGCGGGTGGTCTGACGGGCCCGTGCTCGTCCAGGGCGTCGACTTCACGAGCGCGCCCGGCCGGCGCAAGCCGATCTGCGTGGCGGACTGCCGGCTGGACGGCGACCGCCTGATCTTCCTGAGGCTGGAGGGGATCGGGTCCCTGGACGAATTCCAGGGCTGGCTCCGAAGGCCCGGACCCTGGGTGGCGGGCTTCGACTTTCCCTTCACCCAGTCCCGCACGTTCCTCACCAACATGGGGTGGGCCCTGACCTGGGCCGCCCATGCGGACCGCCTGGAGAGCCTGACCCGGGCCGAGTTCCGCCACGCCCTCGAGGCCTACAAGGCGGACCGGGCCCCCGGCGACCGCGAGCACGCGCGCGGCTACGAACGCGGCACCGGGGCAGTGAGCCCGCAGAAGCTTTATGGGGTGCCGGTGGCGCTCATGCACTACGAGGGGGTGCGGCACCTCAGGCGGGCGGGGGTCCATCTGCCCGGGCTTTGCGACGGCGATCCGGACAGGGTCGCCCTGGAGGCCTATCCCGGCGTCGCGGCCCGCGCCCTGATCGGCCGCGCGCCTTACAAGAACGACCAGAAGGCCAAGCAGACCCCGGCCCAGGCGCAGGCGCGCCAGAGGCTGCTGGGCAACCTCGTGGGAGAGGCGGGGCAACGGCGGTTCGGGCTCCGCATCGAGGCTCCGGAGGCGCTGGCCGAGGATCCGTCCGGCGACGCTCTGGACGCCCTCCTGTGCGCCGTGCAGGCGGCCTGGGCCGTCCGGCTCATGGAGGCCGATCCGCTCCGTTTGGCCCGGCTGGATCTGTCCGAAGGGTGGATGGCCGATCCCGATGTGCTGGATCGGCTTCCACGGCGCGGAACGGCGTGATCGGCGGTGCAGAACCCGCCTATTCGGCGGCGAGCATCCGGTAGGTTTCGGCGTTGGGGCAGAAGTCCGTGTCCTCGCGCGTGGCGCCGTCGCGGATCGCATCGCGGCAGCGCCGCTGCTCGTGGCAATGGGCGCAGGTCAGGGCCGCCGCGATCTGGAGCGCGCGGTCGTCGTCCAGCCGCTCGGGCGCGAGGCCGTTGACCCGGGCCATCGTCCCCATCCGGGCGATCTGCTCGGACGGCATGAGGGCGAGGTCGCGGAACTCGGCCCGGCTCAGGCCATAGTCGGCGATCTCCTCGGGCGTGATGTTGGCGATCTCGCGTTCGCGCTGGCGGCGCTCGCGCCAGGCGTCGAGGCGTTCGGTGAGGTGGGTCATCCCTGGGACTCCTTGCTGGAAGCTGGGATGAACCTAGGCGGATCGGGGCGCGTTGATTTGACCCAGATCAAAGGTCCCCGCAATCTGCCGATCCTTCCTGATCGGATCGCATCAGGACGCGATGCGGCCATGCGGGAATCCCGTCAGCTGCCCTCCAGGCGGGCGTCAGGCGAAGGCGGCCTGAAGGGCGATCTCGATCATGTCGCCAAAGCTCCGCTCGCGCTCGGGGGCGCCCAGGGCCTCGTGGGTCACGACATGGTCGCTGATGGTGAGAACCGCGAGAGCCCGTGCGCCGTGCCGGGCGGCCACGAGGTACAACTCCGCCGCTTCCATCTCCACGGCCAGGACGCCGTGACGGATCAACTGCTCGGTGTGATCGGGCCGTTCGGTGTAGAAGGTGTCCGAGGAGTGGATGCTGCCCACATGGACGCGGGTCCCCCGCGCCACGGCCGCACGGTGCGCGGCGGCCAGCAGCCCCCAGTCCGCGATGGGGGCGACGTTCAGCTCCCGCAGGAGGGTCGAGGACGGCGTGGAGACGGAGCAGGCCGCCTGCGCCAGCACCACGTCGCGCAACCGGGTGTGGGGCTGGAAGCCGCCCGCCGAGCCCACGCGGATCAGCGTCCGCGCGCCATAGTCGCGGATCAGCTCGTTCGCATAGATCGACAGGGAGGGCATCCCCATGCCGGACCCGTGGATCGTCACCCGGTGCCCCCGCCATGTGCCGGTGAAGCCCAGCATCCCCCGCACGCGATTCACGCAGACCGCATCCTGCAGGAAGGTCTCGGCCGCCCATTGCGCCCTCAGGGGATCGCCGGGCAGGAGGACGGTGTCCGCGATCGCGCCCGGCTCGGCCCCGATATGGATGGTCATGCTGTCCCCCTGTCGCTGCGCCGGTTGTCGCCCGGCCGCCGGAGGCAAGTCAAACGCCCGAAGGATTGAGGCGGCCGAACATCGCCTCCCCCTGCGTGCGCAGGCCCTGCGCGAATCCCACCACGATCTCCTCCTGCCCGTCGCGCAATCCGGCGAGGGCGGCTTCGGCGAAGGCCTCGGCCGTCATGCCTGGGCGGTCGGCCGGTCCGCGGCGGCCCTGGTCCAGTTCGGTGTCCACGATCGGCGGGGCGATCTCGATCACGCGGACCGGAGTGGCGCGGAGCTGGTGCCGGAGCGAAAGCGTGAAGGAATGCAGGGCGGCCTTGGTCGCGCAGTAGACCGGGACCGAGGCCAGCGGGCAGAAGGCGAGGCCGGATGTCACGTTCACCACGCGCGCGCGGGGCTGGCGGCGGAGCAGGGGCAGGAGCGCCGCGGTGAGCTGGATCGGCGCCGCAAGGTTCACGGCGATCTCGGCCGTGACGGCGTCGTCGGAGGGGGGCGCATTCGCGAAGTCGGCCGCCCGCTGGATGCCCGCGTTGTTGACCAGCATGGAAAGGTCGGCGTGCTCGGTCCCGAGCCAGTGGACGAGCGCGACGCGATCCCCGGGTCGGGTGATGTCGCAGGGACGCGTCACCAGCCCGGGCGCCGCGGCCCGGGCCGCCTCCAGCACGTCCGGCCTGCGGCCGATGCCGATCACCCGATGGCCTTCGGCAAGGAAGAGGCGCGCCATGGCAAGGCCGATCCCTGTTCCGGCGCCGGTCATCAGAATGGTGTCGTTCGCCATGTCGGGTCTCCCGGGCCTTTGCCCAAGTTCCAGGGTCGTCATCGGGTTCAAGGGGACTGTCGCCGCAGGGCGGGCCTTCCAAGGCGGCCCGTGGCCCGGACGCTAGCGGTCCCCCTGCCGCGCGGCAAGGCAGGCGGGCGACATTTCCGGCTCGTTGCGATCGTGCTACGTTTCGCGGGAATGGTCAGGGAGTGCTGGAATGCACCGTTTCGTTGCCTGCGTCGCCGCCGCCATCCTCCTGCCGGGGGCGGCCCTGGCGCAATCACGTGATGAGGTGCAGTTCATGATTAACCTGTTCGAAAGATTACAGCCCCTCTCGTTTGCCAAGCATCGTGAATACTGCGGCTTTGTTGGATTTGGATCGGATGGTCAACTTGACGCGACGGAGCCCGCTCCCGGGAATATGGATTCCTGCCCGCTTGATTGGCCGCAGGGCATGGACGTGATCGCGAGCTATCACACCCATGGAGCCTTTGATTTTGCTTATTACAATGAGCTTCCCTCGGACGTGGACATGCTCAGCGACCAGAGCCTGCAGATCGATGGCTGGATCGCGACCCCAGGGGGGCGGCTGTGGTTCGTCGATTGGGAGAGAATGGTGACCAAGCAGGTCTGCGGAGTCGGCTGCCTGCCGATCGCGCCGAACTTCTACAAGTCGCAGGCCGGCGATGTCGCCAAGGCCTATACGTATGACGAACTGGTGGAGCGCCTCAGTCGGTAGGCGCTCCTCAGCTTTTGTCCTTCCTTAAGGTCAGCTTGCCAGCAGATCCTCAAGCGGACGTCCGGCCGCCTCGGCCTCGTGGACCCAGCGCGGGCGCCGGCCACGACCGGACCAGGTCTGCTCCGGGTTTTCCGGGTTGCGATAACGCGGCTCGCCGCCTTCGCCGGACGAGGTCGCCTTGCGGCGGCCGCGCACCTGACCGATCAGCGGCATCAGGTCGTTCAGCGTGAACCCATGATCGCGTGCCGCGTCTTCGGCCGCCTTCAGGGCGTTGCGCTTGTCACGATCGCCCACAGTGGCGATCGCCTTGTCGATATTGGCGCGGAGCTGCATCAGCTCCTTGCGGGACATCTTCTCGTAATCCGTCATTCCTGATTTCCTTGTTGTTTCCGGAAACCGCCAGCACACACACAATCATCGCCCTTTGCAGGGAGGATTGTTAGTGCTTATCCAAGCCAATTCAATCGCGCAATCACCGGTCTCACGGCATTTTGCCGAAATATGCCGATCCGGAAACGGCGGCCCGGCGGCGCCTCCGGGTGGGATTGTCCCGCCGCGCCTTCCCTGTCATGGGTCCGGCCATGACCCGGACCGTCGCCATTCCACTCTGGCTCCTGATCCTGATCCTGCTCTTCGCGGGGGTGACCTTCGCTTCGCATTTCCTGTTTCCTTCGGTGCGCTGGTTCTTCCGCCGCCGCATGGAACGGGTGGTGGCGCGGCTCAACACCCGCCTCAAGCGCCCGATCGAGCCCTTCAAGCTCGCGCGGCGCTACGACATGATCCAGCGGCTGATCTATGATCCCGCCGTGACCCGCGCGGTCGCCGACGAGGCCCATTCCCGGGGCATCCCCGAAAGCGTGGCCTTCGAACGGGCCCGCGAGTTCGCCCGGGAAATCGTGCCGGCGTTCTCCGCGACCATCTATTTCGGGTGGGGCGCGCGGCTGGCCCGGTGGCTGAGCCGGTCGCTTTACCGCATCCGCCTGTCCGAGATCGACCTGGCGGCCCTGGACCGCCTGCCGCCGGACGCGGCGGTGGTCTTCGTCATGAATCACCGGTCCAACATGGACTACGTGCTCGTGACCTGGCTCGTGTCCGGGGCGGGCGCGCTGTCCTACGCCGTGGGCGAGTGGGCGAGGGTCTGGCCGCTGTCCTCGATGATCCGGATGATGGGGGCCTACTTCATCCGGCGGCGGGACCGGGGCGCGCTCTATCGGCGGGTGCTCGCGCGCTATGTGCAGATGGCGACGGCGGGAGGGGTGACCCAGGCGATCTTCCCGGAAGGGCGGCTCAGCATCGACGGCCGGCCCGGAGAGCCGCGCCTGGGCCTTCTCAGCTACATCGTGGAAGGCGCGCCGGACCGGACGCGCGACGTGATCTTCGTGCCGGTGGGCATCAACTACGATCGCGTGCTGGAGGACAGGTTCCTGATCCGCGCCCACGTGACCGGGGTGCGCCGGTTCCGTCCGCCCCTCCGCCAGGTGCTGGGCGGCCTGGCCGTGCATCTCTGGCGCCGCGTGACCCTGCGGTTCCATGGCTTCGGCACGGCCAAGGTGCTGCTGGGGCCGCCTTTGTCGCTCGGGGCCTTCCTGGAAACCTGCGCGGACCACCCGACCGAGAGCCTGGCGGCCGAACTGATGGAGCGGGTCACCGGGGCGATCCCGGTCCTTCCCGTTCCCCTGGTGGCGCGCCATCTGCTGGACGGCGCCTTCCGGACCCCCGAGGCCCTGGAGGCGGGCATCCGCGACGATCTCGCCTGGCTGGCCCGGCGCGGCATCGAACTTCCGGGCCGGGCGCCCGACCGGATCGTCGAGGATGCGCTGGAGCTTCTGGCCGAGCGGGACGTGATTCTGCGGGGCCTGGCCGGCGTGGCCCGGCGCCCCGAGGAGGCGGATCTCTTCGCCTATTACGCGGGCAGTATCGCTCACCACTTCGCGAAGGGGGAACCCGGCTGATTTTTTCCGTTTGGTAAAATTTTGGCCCTGTGGCAGGCTCCCTGAAAACATAGCTCAACGGGGAGCCCCAGATGACCAGCCCGCAGACGCCCGGCGTCGTTCCGCACCGTCTCGATGGCGGGCAGATCGCCGCCAACTTCTCGGACGCGCAACTGCCGTTCGACCCCCACGAGGCACGGGTGGCCGCCGACCGCTGCTACTTCTGCTATGACGCGCCCTGCGTGACGGCCTGCCCGACGGCGATCGACATCCCGCTGTTCATCCGCCAAATCCTGGCCGGCAACCCGGAGGTCGCGGCCAGGACGATCTGGGACTCCAACATCTTCGGGGGGGCCTGCGCGCGCGTCTGCCCGACCGAGCAGCTGTGCGAGGGCTCCTGCGTCCGGGAGGTCGCCGAAGGCAAGCCGGTCGAGATCGGGCGGCTCCAGCGCTTTGCCACGGACGCCGGGATGGCCACCAACGCGCATCCCTACACGCGTGCGCCCTCGACCGGGCGTCGGATCGCCGTCGTGGGGGCGGGCCCGGCGGGCCTGTCCTGCGCGCACCGGCTGGCTATGCACGGGCATGACGTCGTGGTCTTCGACAAGCGGCCCAAGCCCGGCGGCCTCAATGAATATGGCATCGCGGCCTACAAGGTGCCCCACGACTTCGCGCAGGCCGAGGTGGACTGGCTCCTTTGGATCGGCGGGATCGAGCTGCGGATGGGCGTGGAGCTGGGCCGCGACATGACGCTGGATCAGCTCCGGCAGGACTTCGACGCGGTCTTCCTGGGGGTCGGGCTCCAGGGGGTGAACGCCCTGCGCGCGCCCGGCGAGGACAAGGCCGAGGTCCGCGACGCGGTGGAGTTCATCGCTGGACTGCGCCAGGCCGGGGACAAGGGCGCGATTCCGATCGGGCGGAGCGTCGTGGTGATCGGCGGCGGCATGACCGCCATCGATGCCGCCGTGCAGTCCAAGGCTTTGGGCGCCGAGAACGTCACCATCGTCTACCGCCGCGACCAGTCGCAGATGAGCGCCTCGGGCTACGAGCAGGACCACGCCAAGCATGTGGGCGTCCGCATCGTCCACGAGGCCGCACCCGTCGAGATCAAGGGCAACGGCGCCGTCCACGAGGTGCAGTTCGCCTATACCGAGACCACGCCCGAGGGGCTGCGGGTCACCGGGAACGGCTTCCGGCTGGAGGCGGACCAGGTGTTCAAGGCCATTGGCCAGACCCTCGGCGCCCTGCCGGACGGCGCGTCGGCGATGGGCGGCAAGATCGACCCGACCAGCCTGCCCGCGGGCGTCTGGGTGGGCGGCGACTGCGCCCCAGGGGGCGAGGACCTGACGGTGACGGCCGCGGCGCAGGGTCGCGACGCGGCCGAGGCGATCCATGCGGCGCTGATGGGAAGGAACTGAACGATGGCCAATCTCGCGACCAACTTCATCGGCATCCGTTCGCCGAACCCGTTCTGGCTGGCCTCCGCGCCGCCCACCGACAAGGAATACAACGTGCGCCGCGCCTTCGAGGCGGGCTGGGGCGGCGTCGTCTGGAAGACGCTGGGCTCGGAGGGGCCGCCGGTCGTCAACGTGAACGGCCCGCGCTACGGCGTGATCTACGGCGCCGACCGCCGCGTGATGGGCATCAACAACATCGAGCTCATCACCGACCGCCCGCTCGAGGTGAACCTGCGCGAGATCAAGTCGGTCAAGCGCGACTACCCGGACCGGGCGCTGATCATCTCGCTCATGGTGCCCTGCGACGAGGACTCGTGGAAAGCGATCCTTGCCCGCATCGAGGACACCGGCGCCGACGGGGTGGAGCTCAACTTCGGCTGCCCGCATGGCATGGCCGAACGCGGCATGGGCTCGGCGGTGGGGCAGGTGCCCGAATACATCGAGATGGTCACGCGCTGGGTCAAGACGCACTCGCGCATGCCCTGCATCGTGAAGCTGACGCCGAACATCAGCGACATCCGCAAGCCCGCCGAGGCGGCGAAGCGGGGCGGGGCGGATGCGGTCAGCCTCATCAACACCATCAACTCGATCACCAGCGTCGACCTCGACGACTTTGCGCCCGAGCCCAAGATCGACGGCAAGGGCACGCATGGCGGCTACTGCGGCCCGGCGGTGAAGCCCATCGCTCTCAACATGGTGGCCGAGATCGCGCGGTCGCCCGAGACGCGGGGGCTGCCCATCAGCGGCATCGGCGGGGTCACCACCTGGCGCGACGCGGCCGAGTTCATGGCGCTGGGCGCGGGCTCCGTGCAGGTCTGCACGGCGGCCATGACCTACGGCTTCAGGATCGTGCAGGAGATGATCACCGGCCTGTCCGCCTACATGGACCAGAAAGGCTTCACGAGCGTGGACCAACTGGTCGGGCGCGCGGTGCCCAACGTCACCGACTGGCAGTACCTGAATCTCAACTACGTCACCAAGGCGCGGATCGACCAGGACCTCTGCATCAAGTGCGGCCGCTGCTACGCCGCCTGCGAGGACACGAGCCACCAGGCCATCGCGATGAACCCGGGCCGGGTCTTCACCGTGAAGGACGAGGAATGCGTGGCCTGCAACCTGTGCGTGGACGTCTGCCCCGTGCAGAACTGCATCAGCATGGTCGAGCTGCCGAAGGGGACCATGGACCCGCGGACGGGGGTCGTGGTCGGCGACTACGCCAACTGGACCACGCACCCGAACAACCCGATGGCCCGCGCGGCCGAGTGAACCCCGAGGCGTTCGACCTTCTGGGCCGCCTCGGACTTTCGGCGCCCGGCCAGGGGATCATCCTGGCCGGGTCGGCCGCCGTCTTCGTGGCCGCGCCGGACATCGACCTGCTGGCGCTCCGGCTCCTGCACCACCGCTCGATCCTGACCCATTCGGTCCTGCTGCCGTTCCTGGTGCTCTGGCTGCTGCCGGGGCTTGGCCCGGCGGGGGCGGCGGGGGCGTTCCTCGGCGTGGCCGTGCACCTCGCGGCCGACCTCCTGTCGCCGGCGCGGGGCTTCGGGCAGATCTGGCTGCCGGAACCGTTCCAGGTCAGCCTGGGCCGCTGGAGCCCGTTGTGGATCATGCTGAATGCGCTGGGCGCGGCCTGGCTCGCCGTCGCGGTCCTGCCGCCGGGGGACAACTGGCGGCTCGTGGTCGGGGCCGTCGGCGTGGTGGCGGCCGTGGGGTATGGGATCGTGCGGGAGAAGTCGCTCCTGTCCGCCCTGGTCGCCCTGGGCGTGGTCGGGGCGGGGCACGCCGCCGGGGGGTGGCTCCCTCCGATGTGACGGCACGGCGCCCCGGGGTTGCGGATGCGCGACAGGAGCGCCACCTTTAGGGTCCCCTGCGCGAGGAAGGCCCGTCATGCAACTTTCCGTTCTCGACCTTTGCCCCATCGTGGAAGGCGGCGATGCCGCGCGCGCCTTCCAGGAATCCGTGGCCCTCGCGCAGGAGGCCGAGCGTCTGGGGTTCCACCGCTTCTGGCTGGCCGAGCATCACAACATGCCCGGCGTGGCCTCGGCGGCGACGCCGCTGGCGATCCAGCATGTCGCGGCGAACACCCGGACGATCCGCGTCGGGGCCGGCGGGATCATGCTGCCCAATCACTCCCCCCTCGTCGTGGCCGAGCAGTTCGGCACGCTGGCCAGCCTGTTCCCGGGACGGATCGACCTGGGGCTCGGCCGTGCGCCCGGGACCGACATGCTGACCGCCCGTGCCCTGCGGCGCCACCTCTCGGGCGAGGACGAGGACAGCTTCCCGCGCGATGTGGTGGAGTTGCTGGGCTACCTGTCCCGGGAGGGCGAGGGCGCGCGCGTGCAGGCGGTGCCCGGCGCAGGGACCGAGGTGCCGATCTGGATCCTGGGCTCCTCGCTTTACGGCGCGCAGCTCGCGGCCTATCTGGGGCTGCCCTATGCCTTTGCCAGCCACTTCGCGCCCACCTACCTCGAGGAAGCGCTGGAAGCGTACCGGACGACCTTCCGCCCGTCGCAATGGCTCGATGCGCCCTATGCCATGGTCGCCATGGGCGCCTGCGCCGCCGCCACCGATGCCGAGGCCGAGCGGCTCCGGTCGTCCCAAGTCCTGTCCTTCGTGCGGATGCGGACCGGCAAGGCGGGCAAGCTGCCCCCTCCGGGTCCGCTCGACGAGGTGCCGGCTGGCGCGATGGCCGGCGTGGAGCAGGCGCTGTCCATGTCGGCGGTGGGGAGCCCCTCGACGGTGCGGCGGAGGCTGTCCGAGGTGGCGGCCCGCTACAAGCCCGACGAGATCATCCTGGCCGGCATGATCTACGACTTGGAGGCGCGGCTGACCTCGCTCCGCATCATGGCCGAGGCCGCGCAGGAGATGCAGGCCGCGGCCTAGAGCGCGAGGAGGACGGCCAGCGCCAGAAGGACGGCCCAGGCCTGCCAGAGAACCCGCACCGCAGCCCCGATCTCCTCGGGGCCGATGACCTTGCGGCCGCGCGGATGAACCCAGGGAAAGTCCCTGGCCTCCCCGTGGTAGGAGCGGGGGCCGGACAGCGCCACGTCGAGGACCTGCGCCATGGCGGCCTCGGGCCAGCCGGCGTTGGGAGAGCGGTGCAGCCGCGCGTCGCGGATCAGGCTTCGCCATGTGCCGCGGGGCCGCGTGATCCAGATCAGCAGCGCCGACAGGCGGGCCGGGATCAGGTTCAGCAGGTCGTCCAGGCGTGCGGCGGCCCAGCCGAACTGCTCGTAGCGGGGGGTTCGGTGGCCGATCATGCTGTCGGCGGTGTTGACGAGCTTGTAGACGAGGATCCCTGGCAGGCCCCCCACCGCGAACCAGAAGGCCGGTGCCACCACGCCGTCCGAGAAGTTCTCGGCGGCGGACTCGATCGCGGCGCGGGCGACGGCCGGCTGATCCAGCGTCGCCGTGTCGCGCCCCACGATCATGGCCACGGCGCGGCGCCCCTCGGCCAGGGACAGCCGCAGCCCGCGCGCCACCGCCTGGACATGGTCGGCCAGCGACCGCTGGGCCAGGAGGATGGCGGCGACGATCACCTCGGCCAGGCCGCCGGCCAGGGCACGGAGCGCCAGCCCCAGCGCCAGCGCCCCCGCGACAAGCAGCAGCAGCGACAGCAGGCCCCTGAGCCGGCGATGGTTGCCTTGGTTGAAGGTCCGCTCGGCCCAGGCGACCGCCCGCCCCATGAGGACGGCCGGATGCGGCCAGCGGCTCCAGAGCGCGCGCGGCTCGCCCAGGAGGGCGTCGAGCAGGAGGGCCAGGACGAGCGTCACGCCAGGGCCGCCTCGAGCTGGCTCCAGCGGTCCGGAGCCGGAAGGCCCAGCCGGAGCCAGGTGGCGGAGTAGGGGAAGATGCGGCTGAGGACCCGTCCCCGGGCCAGGCGGTCGTGCCAGGCCTGCGCGTCATCGACCTCGTAGAGACGGAAGAGCGTCGTCCCGCCCACGACTCGTGCTCCGCGTCCCTGCATCAGCTCGTCCAGCCGTCGTGCGTCCGTGGTCAGACGTTCGCGGGTCGTCACGGCCCAGTCCCGATCGGACAGCGCCGCCGTGCCGATGGCGAGCGCTGGGCCCGAGACGGCCCAAGGACCGAGGGCGTCGCGCAGCGCCGCCGCGACCGGCCCGGGCCGCAGGATCGCAAAGCCCAGGCGCACCCCGGCCAAGCCCCAGAACTTGCCGAAGCTCTTGAGGACGAGGGTGTCAGGGCGGGCGGCGCGGGCGACATGGCTGTGGTCCGGCAAGGTGTCGCAAAAGCTTTCGTCGATGACGGCGAAGGGACGGGTCCCCATGGCCTCGGCGGTCCAGAGCCTCCCGTCCGGGTTGTTGGGATGGACGAAGACCCCTGGGGCGGACCCCGCATCCGTGAGGGGCACCCCCGCCTGGGCGAAGCTCGCGGCGTATTCGTTGTAGGTCGGCCCCGGGACATGGACCGACCTGGCCCCGAGCGCCGGCGCGATGCGCGCGATGATCGCCGAGAGGCCAGGGGCGGCGATTACTTCGGCGTCGTCCGGGATGTCCCAGAAACTGCGGGCCGCCGCCAGGAGCCCGGCTTGCGCCGCACGGTCGGGCAGGGCGGTCCAGGCATGGGGCGGGATCGGCGGAAGCGGGTAAGGCACCGGGTTGATGCCGGTGGACAGGTCCAGCCAGTCCTCCCGCCGGCCGCCGTGGATCGCCCGCGCGGCATCGACGCCGCCGCCGTGGTCCCGGCCGGTCATGCCTCCTCCGGAAGCGGCGGGTGGCGGGTCACGAAGTGCCCCTTCACCCCTTGGGGCCAGAGCTTGTAGGGCACCTGCCCCGAGGCGCTCTCGGCGTGGAGCCGGGCCCAGGCGACGATGGCCTCCGCCGCCTCGGCCGTGGGCTCGAAGCGGCCCAGGGTGTAGCTGAGCTTGCCCTTCGCCTGCACGGCGACGTTGCAGCCGTGGTCGCATCCCATCAGGCAGGCCGTGCGCCGGGTGCGAAGCGCCGTCCCTTCGGCCGCCGTCTCGACCAGTTCGGCCAGGCTGGCTCCGGGCGGGGCCGCGCCCTCCGCCGGGCCGGGCCAGCCCTCGCGCTTGCAGGTGTCGCAGATGGTGATCCAGCTCGCCATGATGCCCCTGAATGGTACAAGGGCGCGTTGAACCGGATTCCGCGCGGCCCGGCAAGGGCCTCCCTATCCGCAAGGCGCCCGCGCGGGCCGGGGCCTGCGGCCCAGGGGGGGCCGGAGGCCGATCCTCAGGCCGGGGTGGGACCGCCCAGCGCCTCGCGCCCATGGGGGGCGTCGAGGTCGAGGATCGGCCCGATCGGCACGATCCGGAACGGATTTATGCGGTCATGGCTGTAATGGTAATGCCGCGCGATGTGGTCGAGGTGCACGGTCGGCGCCACGCCGGGGGTCTGGTGAAGGTCGCGCGTGTAGGCCCAAAGGTTGGGATACTCGATCAGCTTGCGCCGGTTGCACTTGAAGTGCCCGTGGTAGACCGTGTCGAAGCGGATCAGCGTGGTGAACAGGCGGATGTCGGCCTCGGTCAGCCGGCCGCCCATGAGGTAGCGTTGCCCCGACAGCCGCTCCTCGAGCCAGTCGAGCGTCTCGAAGAGGGGCAGGACGGCGGCCTCGTAGGCGGCCTGCGACTCCGAGAAGCCCGCCTTGTAGACGCCGTTGTTCAGGGTGTCGTAGATCCGGGCGTTCACCGGCTCTATGGCGTCGCGCAGGTCGGCGGGCCAAAGGTCCAGCGTGTTGCCCGTGATCCCGTCCCAGGCCGAGGTCAGCATCCGGATGATCTCGGAGGACTCGTTCGACACGATCCGCCCCTGCCCTGCGTCCCAGAGTATGGGGACGGTGACCTTGGTGGTCACGGTGGGATCGCTCCTGGTGTAGATGTCGCGCAGGAACGGCAGGCCGTGAAGCCGGTCCCCTGTCGCGCCCGGAAAGTCGGTGGAAAAGGTCCAGCCGTCCCGGAGCATGTCCGGGTGGACCACCGAAACGCCGATGTGCTCCTCGAGCCCCTTCAGCGCCCGCACGATCAGGGTGCGATGCGCCCAGGGGCAGGCGTAGCTGACATACAGGTGGTAGCGCCCGGACTCGGCCGCGAAGCCGCCGTCGCCGGTCGGGCCCGGGGCTCCGTCCGCCGTCACCCAGTTGCGCAGGACGGAGTCGGGCCGGTCGAAGGCGCCGTCCTTGACCCGGGCCACCGGGGCCTCGACCCATCTGCCGTTCTCGAGCTGGCCCATCGCGCGTTCCCCTGCCTGGTTCCTGATCCGACCTAGCCGGTCCATGGGCCGGGAAAAGGCGCAGCAAGGTCAGCAGCCGCGCACAGCACGGTCGCGGATGTCGCAGTTGGGCGCAGGATGCCGCTTCCCCCTTTGCGTCTGCGCCAGCGCAGGATAGGAGGGAGCCTGGACGAAGCCCCGCGGGGCCGGACAGGTGGCGCGAGGGGGATCGACCCAGACCGGGGATCCCGGCGCGCATCGTCGAACGGGGGGCAGCCCCCGGGGCCGGCATCCCGCTCCCAACCCGGCCCGGGAGCCTGTTTATGCGCAAGACCCTCCTTCTTCTCGCCCTTCTGCTGCCTTCCGCCGCGCTGGCGCATCCGGGCCACCTGTCGGACGTCGACGGGCACAGCCACTACATCGCCGCTTGGGCGTTGCTCGCGGCCATCGCGGGGTCGGCCTGGCTGATCTGGACCGAACTGCGCGCGCCCAGCCCCAAGGCCACCAAGCTGAAGCGCGCGGAGGACGACGAGGCCGGCGCGTGAGCCCCGATCGCATCGGCGTCCTTCTCTGCGGCCACGGCTCGCGCGATGCGGGCGCCGTGGCCGAGTTCGCGGAGCTTGCTGCCGCGCTGCCCGCCCATCTGCCGCCGGACTGGCTGGTCGAGCATGGCTACCTGGAATTCGCCAATCCCGTCCTGCGTGACGGGCTCGAGGCGCTGAGGGCCAAGGGCGCCACGCGCATCCTGGCCGTTCCGGGGATGCTGTTTGCGGCGATGCACGCCAAGAACGACATCCCGACCGTGCTCTCGACCTGGTCGGCCAAGTCGGGCCTGCCCGTGGCCTATGGGCGCGAGCTGGGCGTGGACCCCAAGATGATCGCCGCCGCCGCCGCCCGCGTGCGCGAGGCGCTGGCCCGCGCCGATGCGGAGCGCGGTCCCGTGCCGCTGCACGAGACCTGCCTCGTGGTGATCGGGCGTGGGGCGTCGGACCCGGACGCCAACGCCAACGTGTCCAAGGTCGCCCGGATGCTCTGGGAGGGACTGGGCCTCGGCTGGTGCGAGGTCGGCTATTCCGGCGTCACCTTCCCGCTCGTGGAGCCCTGCCTGACGCATGTCGCGCGCCTGGGCTACCGGCGGGTCGTGGTGTTCCCCTATTTCCTGTTCTCGGGCGTGCTGGTGGACCGCATCTACGGCTTCACCGATCGCGTCGCTGCCGCGCATCCCGGCATCGAATGGATCAAGGCCGATTACCTGGGGCTGCACCCGGACGTGCTGCGGACCTTCGCGGAACGCGCGACCGAGCAGATCGACGGCGTGCCGCCGCCCAACTGCCAGATGTGCAAATACCGCACGCAGGTCCTGGGCTTCGAGGCCGAGGTCGGCAGCCCGCAGGAAAGCCACCACCACCACGTCGAAGGGCAGGGTGCCTCGGCGCCCGGCTCCAACGTGGCGGACTGCACGCTCTGCGACGACTTCTGCACCGGCCTGTGCCGGCTCAAGGTCGCCGCGGTCGAGCCGTTCGGCCATGTGTCGCATGCCGGGGGCGGTCATTTCCATGACCACGGCGACGGCCAGATGCACTGGCATGGCCCGGCCCAGGGGCATTCGCACGACCATGGGCCCGCGCAGGGGCATTCCCATGGGCACGGGCATTCCCATGCGCACGGCCACTCGCATGGGCATGACCACGATCACCACCACGCGCGCTACCCGCACGAGGATCACCCGCTGGGGCCGCTCAGCGCGCTGGCCACGCTGAAGAAGCGCTAGACCGCCCGACCCGCGCACCCCGGAACACCTGCTCGGGGGCGCCATCGCTCCCGACAAGGCTTGCTCATGCGCCCCTATCTCAAGGACCCCGCGGCGATCTATGCCGAAAGCTTCGCCACGGTGGAGCGGGAGGCGCGGCTGGATCGGTTTCCCGAAAGCCTGAGGCCGCTTGTCACCCGCGTGATCCACGCCTGCGGCATGGTGGAGATCGCGGACCGGCTCGCCTTCTCGCCGGACGCGGGCACGGCCGGGCGCGAGGCCCTGGCCGCAGGCGCCCCGGTCATCTGCGACTGCGAGATGGTGGCCGCGGGGATCACGCGCGCCCGGTTGCCCGCCAGCAACGAGGTGCTGGTCACGCTCAACGCGGCGGGCGTCCCGGAACTCGCGCGGCGTCTTGGCACGACGCGGTCCGCGGCGGCGGTGGAGCTGTGGGAAGGGCGCATCGAGGGCGCGGTCATCGCCATCGGCAACGCCCCGACGGCGCTGTTCCATCTGCTCGACCGCCTGGACGCGGGCTGGCCCAAGCCGGCGCTCATCCTGGCGTTCCCGGTGGGCTTTGTCGGCGCCGCCGAAAGCAAGGCCGAAATCGCGGCCGACCCGCGCGGCGTGCCTTTCGTGGCGCTCAAGGGGCGGCGCGGCGGATCGGCCATGGCGGCGGCGGCCGTGAACGCCCTCGGGGGCGAGCCTCGGTGACGCCTTGGCTCCATGTCGTGGGCTTGGGCGAGGAGGGGACGGCGGGCCTGTCCCCCGCCGCGCGCGCCCTCGTGATCGAGGCCGAGGTGCTGATCGGCGGCGCCCGCCACCACCGGCTCACCCCGGAGGCCGGAGGGGAGCGCATCCCCTGGCCGTCGCCCTGGGACGCCCTGCTGGACAGGCTCCGCAATCTTCGGGGGCGGCGCGTGGTCGTGCTCGTGACCGGCGACCCGCTCTGGTTCTCGGGCGGGGAAAAGATCGTCGCGGCCTTCCCCGGCGAGGCGCGGGTCCATCCGCATCCTTCGGCCTTCCAGCTTGCGGCGGCGCGGATGGGCTGGCCCATGGACGCGGTCGAGTGCCTGACCATCCATGGCCGCCCGGTCGAGCGCATCCTGCCCCATCTCGTGCCCGGCGCCCGGCTCCTGGTGCTGGGGCACGGCCCGGGGTCGGGGCGCGACATCGCGGCGCTTCTCGTGGCCCGGGGCTATGGGGCGAGCCGGATCTCGGCGCTGTCGCACATGGGCGGGCCGGACGAGACGCGGCTCGAGGCCACGGCCGCGGCCTGGGTCGAGGATGTGCCGCCCCTGACCACGCTGGCCGTGGACTGCGTGGCCGGGCCGGGCGCGCGGGTGCTGCCCCGCATGGGACTGCCCGACGACGCCTTCGCCACCGATGGGACCATGACCAAGCGCGAGGTGCGGGCCGTGACGCTGGCCCGGCTGGCGCCGGTGCCGGACGCATTGCTCTGGGATGTGGGCCTGGGCGCGGGATCGATTGCCATCGAATGGATGCGCGCGGCCCGGGGGGCACGCGCCATCGGCATCGAGCCTCGGGCGGAACGTCGGGCCATGGCAGCCGCCAATGCGCTGGCGCTGGGGGTTCCCGACCTGGAGATCGTCGCAGGCGAGGCTCCTGCGGCGCTGTCGGGCCTGCCGGCCCCGGATGCGGTGTTCCTGGGCGGCGGCCTCAGCGCAGCCGCCTTCGAGACGGCCTGGGCGGCGCTCCGGCCCTGGGGCCGGCTGGTCGCGAACGCGGTGACGCTGGAGGCCGAGGCCGTGATGCTGGCCCTTCACCGCCAGCATGGCGGGGACCTCGCCCGCATCTCGGTGCAGCGGGCCGAGCCGGTCGGGCGGCTGACCGGCTGGCGCCCGGCGATGGAAGTGATGCAATGGAGCCTTCTCAAGTCATGACGCAGCCTGGAACCGAGGACGACCGCAGGACCGCGGGGCAGGGCGGCGGGCGGCTCGTGGGCGTCGGCGTGGGGCCGGGGGCCCCGGACCTCCTGACGCTTCGCGCGGCCCGGCTCATCGAGGACGCCGAGGTGCTGGCCTATCCGACCCTGGCTGGCGCGCCCTCCTTCGCGCGGTCCATCGCCGCGGCCCATATCCATGGCGGGGCCGAGGAGATCGCCATCGACATTCCCATGACCCCCGCCCGCGAGCCGGCGCAACGAGCCTATGACGCTGGCGCCGCGCGCATCGCCACCCATCTGGAAGCCGGGCGCGACGTGGTCTGCCTGTGCGAAGGCGACCCGATGTTCTACGGCTCCTTCATGTACCTGCAGGCCCGCCTCGCCCCGCGCTTCGCGACCGAGGTGGTCCCGGGCGTCACCTCGATGGCCGCCGCCGCCGCGCTGGCCCGCCTCCCCTTGGGCGCGCGGAACGGCCGGATCGCGGTCTTGCCCGCGACGCTCCCGGACGACGCCCTCGCGGCGGGATTCGGGGCGCACGAGACCGTGGCCGTGCTCAAGCTCGGCCGCCACTTCCCCCGGGTCCGCGCATTGGTCGAGGCCCTCGGGCTCACCGGGCGCGCGGTCTTCGTCGCCCGTGCCACCCTGGACGGCGAGGTGGTCGTCCCCCTGGCCGAGGCCCCGGCCGACGCCCCTTACTTCTCGCTCCTCCTTGTGTCGAAGGACTCCGATCCATGGCTCTGACTCCGGCGGTCCTCGCCCTGACCCCGTCTCCGGTGGCGGCCCGCGTGGCCGGACTGCTGGGCGTTCCCCTCCATGGACGTGCCGGGCGCGTGCCCGAGGCCGAGGTGAGCTTCGACGACACACTGGAGCATGTGCGCACGCTCTTTGCCGCCGGGGTGCCGGTGGTGGGCGTCTGCGCGGCCGGGATCCTGATCCGCGCCGTGGCGCCGCTCCTGTCCGACAAACGGGCGGAGCCGCCCCTGGTGGCCGTGGCCGAGGACGGGAGCGCCGTGGTGCCTCTGCTTGGCGGGCATCGGGGCGCCAACCGTCTGGCCCGGCAGATCGCCGAAGGCCTGGGCATCGCCGCCGCCGTGACCACGGCGGGCGATGCGGCGCTGGGGCTCGCGCTCGACGACCCGCCGGACGGATGGCGCCTCGCGGAGCCCGAGAAGGCCGGAGCGGCGATGGCGGCGCTCCTGTCCGGGGCCGGCGCGCGGATCGGGGGCGACGCCTCCGAGGAGGCCGCCTGGCTCGATCCCCTGCCGAGGGGGGATGGCGTGAGGATCGACTGCTCCCTTGCGCCGGCGCCGGGGGCGGACCTGCACTTTGCGCCGCAGCGGGCGGTGCTGGGCGTGGGCGCGTCCCGCGGCTGCCCGCCCGGCGAGTTGATCGACCTCGTGCGCGCGACCCTGGACGAGGCCGGGATCGCGCCGTCGGCCGTGGCCGCCATCGGGACGCTGGACCTCAAGGCCGACGAACTGGCAATCCTCGACCTCGTCCGGCAACTGGACGCGCCGTTGCGGCTGTTCACGTCCGCCGCCTTGGAGGCGGAGGCGCCCCGCCTCGCTACGCCGTCCGACACCGTCTTTGCCGAGGTAGGCTGCCATGGCGTGTCGGAAGGGGCGGCCCTGGCCCTGGCCGGACCTGCCGGGCACCTGACCGTGGCAAAGCGCAAGACGCGCAACGCCACCTGTGCCGTCGCGCTGGCCCCGGCGCCGGTCACGTCCCTGGCCGGGCGGCCACGCGGGCGGCTGTCGGTCGTGGGCCTCGGGCCGGGGCAGGCGGCCTGGCGGACGCCCGAAGCCTCGCGGCTCGTCGCCGAGGCCGAGGAGCTGGTGGGCTACGGGCTTTACATCGACCTTCTCGGGCCACTGGCGGCGGGCAAGCCGCGCGCCGACTTCCCCCTTGGCGGCGAGGAGGATCGATGCCGCTACGCGCTCGAGCGCGCGGGCGAGGGGCGGAACGTGGCGCTTGTCTGCTCGGGCGATGCCGGCATCTATGCGATGGCGGCGCTGGTGTTCGAACTCCTCGACCGGCGCGAGAATGGCGTGAGCGATGCGGCGCGGCGGGCCGAGGTGGTGGTCACGCCCGGCATCTCGGCGCTGCAGGCGGCGGCGGCGCGGGCCGGGGCGCCCCTGGGCCACGACTTCTGCGCGGTGTCGCTGTCAGACCTCCTCACCCCGCGCGAGGACATCCTCCGGCGGCTGCGCGCAGCGGCCGAGGGGGACTTCGTGATGGCGCTCTACAACCCCGTCTCGCGGACGCGCCGGACGCTGCTGGCCGAAGCGCGGGAGATCCTGCTGAAGCACCGGCCGGCGGATACGCCGGTGCTGCTCGCCTCGAACTTGGGACGGCCGGAGGAGCGGATCACCTACCGCCGCCTCGCGGACCTTCAGGTGGACGAGGTGGACATGCTGACGGTGGTCCTCATCGGCTCGTCCCAGAGCCGGATCGTGCAGCGGGGCGAGGGGCCGCGTCTCTACACGCCGCGCGGCTATGCCAGGAAGGTGGTGACGGCATGACGGTCCATTTCATCGGCGCGGGCCCGGGCGACCCCGAGCTGCTGACGCTCAAGGCGCAGCGGCTGATCGCCTCCTGCCCGGTCTGCCTTTATGCCGGGAGCCTCGTGCCCGAGGCGGTGGTCGCGGGGGCGCCGGAGGGGGCGCTCGTGCTCGACACCGCGCCGCTGACGCTGGACGAGACGCACGCCCTGATTCTGGAGGCCCATGCCAGGGGCCAGGATGTGGCGCGGGTGCATTCCGGGGACCCGTCCCTTTATGGCGCCATCGCCGAGCAGATCCGGCGGCTGAGGACGGACGGAATTCCCTACGACATCACGCCGGGGGTGCCGGCCTATGCCGCCGCCGCCGCCGCGCTGGGGCAGGAACTGACCGTGCCCAGCATCGCACAAAGCATCGTCCTGACCCGCATGTCGATGCAAAGCACCGCGATGCCGCCGGGCGAGACGCTGGAAGCCTTCGCGGCCTCGGGCGCGACCCTGGCGATCCATCTGGGGGTCCGGGCGCTGCGGGACATCGTGCGCCGCCTCGGCCCCTTCTACGGGGAGGACTGCCCGGTGGCGATCTGCGTGCGCGTGGGCTGGCCGGACCAGATGATCCTGCGCGGGACGCTTGCCGACATCCACGCCAAGGTGCGCGAGGCCAAGGTGACCCGCACGGCGCTAATCCTCGTGGGGCCCGCGCTGGGCGAATCGGCGGACTTTCCGGACAGCGCGCTTTACGACCCTGCGCGCCCGCATGTCCTGCGCCCGCGGGCCCGGTCGGCCAGCGTCTCGGACTAGCGGCCCGGCGGGACCGTGGCCCGCGCGACCCGGCCCGCTGTCTGGCCGGGCTAGTCCATCCAATCACTTGATTTCAGCCGGGCTTCCTTCATTCTTCGCTTGAGGGGAGGAGGCCCCGACTCCATGACCGAAGACCTGCCGGAAGCTGTTCGCCTTGGCCTGGAAGCCGCCCGCGCGGCCGCCATGAAGCGTTCCAACCGTTTGTGCATCCACGACCAGGGCAAGGTGCACCGCGTCCTTCGGATGTGGGAGGGGGGCTTCGCCCTTGCCGCCTCGGACGCCCCGCCCTTGCGGGGCTACGTGGACCTGTACGACGGACCCCGGCACCTGTCGTCCTGCCTGATCGTCGCCCTCCCCGAGGAGGGGAGCGGCGAGCGGGTCTACGAGTTCAAGATCCAGATGCCGGTCATCGATGCGCCCCCCGCCGACTTCGAGCGCACCGAGACGGCCCCTGCCGCACTGATCCCCAACGCGTTCTAGGGAACGATCTCGACCTCGGTGCCCGCCGGGGTCACGCGCCAGATTTCCTCGATGTTGGCGTTGGTGACGGCGATGCATCCATCGGTCCAGTCGCCGGCCAGGCGCCGGCGCCCTTGGATACCGGGGGGCTGGCCGTGGATGAAGATGTCGCCACCCGGGGAGTAGCCGCCCCGGGCCGCCCGTTCGATATCGTCGGCCTGCGGGTAGTCGAGGCCGAGCGACAGGTGAAAGCGGCTCCGGTCGTTCCGTCGGTCGATGCGGAAGATGCCCTCGGGCGTCCGCCCGTCCCCCTGCCGCTGCTTGTCGCCGTCGGGCGCGAAGCCCAGCCCGATCGGGTAGAGGCGGACGGTCCGCCCGTCCTGGATCAGCGAAAGCGTCCGGGCGGACTTGTCCACCAGGATGCGGTCCACCTCGCCCCTGAGCGGGGCCGGGGGCTGGGGCGCAACGAGGTGCCAGAGCGCCAGCCCGATGGCCAGGACGGTGGCGAGGAGCCCGTGCATCCCTTTACTGCACGTCCGCGAAGGCGCGCTGGAGCCGGGCCACCGCCTCGGCCACCACGGCGCGGGGGGCGGCGATGTTGACCCGCGCGAACCCTTCGCCTCCGGTTCCGAAGCTCGGCCCGGCGTTGACGGCGATGCGCGCCTCCTGCGCGATGCGTCGGGTGATCTCCTCGGGCGGCATCCCGAGGCCGCGGAAGTCCACCCAGGCGAGGTAGGTGGCCTCGAGCGGCATGGATCGGACGCCCGGGATGGCGTTCACCCCGTCGTCGAAGAGCCTGCGGTTGCCGTCCAGATAGGCGCAGAGCGCGTCCACCCAGTCCGCTCCTTCGGGGGAATAGGCGGCCGTCGCCATCCGCATCCCGAAGGAGTTGGGCGAGATGCCGAGCGCCGCGACCTTCTGGGCAAAGGGCGCACGCAGGCTGGCGTCGGGCACGATGACGTTGCCGATATGCGCCCCGGCGATGTTGAAGGTCTTGGTGGTGGCCGTCATCATCACCAGACGGTCCTCGATCCCCGGGATCAGGGCCATGGGCGTGTGCCGCTGGCCCGGCATCACGAGGTCGCAGTGGATCTCGTCGGACACGAGGACGAGGTCGTGACGACGGGCGAAGTCGGCCACCTGCTCCAGTTCGTCAGGCGTCCAGACGCGGCCGCCGGGGTTGTGAGGCGAGCAGAGGATGACCATCCGCTCGCGCCCGGTGAGCAGGGCATCGTAGCCGTCGAAGTCCATGGCATAGCGCCCGTCCCGGACGACGAGCGGACATTCGGTCACCTCCCGCCCGGCCGACCGGATGACCCGCGCGAAGGCATGGTAGACCGGCGTGAACAGCACCACGGCATCGCCCGGCGCGGTCCAGGCCTCGACGGCCAGCCCCACTCCGTTCACGAGGCCGTGGGTCGTGTGGATGGCCTCGGGCGCCGGATCCCAGCCGTGCCGCGTCTGCATCCACCACCGGATGGCGGCGATGTAGGGCCGGTCGTCGCCGAAATAACCGTAGATTCCGTGGTCCAGCATGGCCGCCAGCTCGCGCTGGATGCAGGCGGGCGGGCGGAAGTCCATGTCCGCGACCCACATGGCCAGGCCATCCTGGGGCGAGACGCCGTAGAGCGGTTCCATCATGTCCCACTTCACGCAATGGGTGCCGCGCCGGTCGATGGGGTCGTCGAAGGTCATGGAGGGTCTCCCGTCTGCGCGCCAAGGGGTGCCAGCCGGAACGGCGCGCCGCAAGGGCAGGCGGTTGCGCGATTGCGCCGTCTCGCCTAAATCCGCTCCATGAGCATCCGTCCCATCCTTCTGCATCCCGATCCGCGTCTCAAGACGGTGGCCAAGCCCGTGGCCGTCATCGACGAGGCCGTCCGGCGCCTGGCCAAGGACATGCTGGACACGATGTACGACGCCCCGGGCATCGGCCTGGCCGCCCCGCAGGTGGGCGTGCTGAGCCGCCTGATCGTCATGGATTGCGTCAAGGACGACCAGGAGCCGCCGCGTCCCCTGGTTCTCGTCAACCCCGAGATCCTCTGGAGATCCGAGGAGACCGCCCCCTACGAGGAAGGCTGCCTTTCGATCCCCGAGCATTTCGCCGATGTCGTGCGTCCGCGCGAGGTCGAGGTGAAATGGACCGACCTCGACGGCCACGACCAGCAGGAGCGGTTCGCGGGCCTTTGGGCGGTCTGCGTGCAGCACGAGATCGACCACCTGAACGGCAAGCTGTTCATCGACTATCTCGGTCCCATCAAGCGCGGGGTCATCACCCGCAAGATGGAGAAGCTGAAGCGCGACCTCGCCCGTGACGGGCATCCCCAGAAGGGCCACGAGGCCGCGCGGCTTTGATCCGGTCCATCGTCCAGATCCCGGACCCCGTCCTTCGCCAGTCCTGCGCGCCCGTCGAGGCCTTCGACGCGTCCCTGCGCGACCTGGCCGACGACATGCTGGCCACGATGTACGACGCGCCGGGCCGGGGGCTGGCCGCGCCGCAGATCGGGCTGCCGATCCGGCTCTTCGTCATGGACGTGGCCTGGAAGGATGGCGCGCCCGAGCCGCAGGTCTTCGTCAATCCCGAGATCCTCGAGGTCTCCGAGGACCGCGTGACGCGCGAGGAGGGATGCCTCTCGATCCCAGGCCGCACCTCGCGCGTGTCCCGGCCGTCCGAGGTCGCCCTGCGCTGGCAGAACCTCGATGGGGAGGCGCGGGACGGGCGCTTCTCCGGCGTCGCGGCGACCTGCATCCAGCACGAGATCGATCACCTGGACGGCGTCCTTTGCACCGACCGGGAGGAGCCCTCCGCATGACACGTCCCGTCCTCCCTTGGCCGCACCCGATCCTGCGGCGGCCCGCCGAGCCGGTGCCCGTCGTCACCGACGAGATTCGCGTCCTTTGGAACGAGATGATCGAGGTCATGGAGGCCATGCCCGGGGTCGGCCTGGCCGCGCCCCAGATCGGGGTGTCCCTGGCCCTGGCCGTCGTGGACGCCTCGGAGGCGCGGGGCCAGGCCGTCCGGATGGCCAATCCCGAGGTGCTCCATGCCAGCGTGCAACTGCGCGACCATGAGGAAGCCTCTCCGAACCTGCCGGGGGTATCGGCGGTCGTCTCGCGGCCCCGCGCCGTCACCGTGCGGTTCCTGAACGACCGGGGCGAGGTCGAGGACCGCGACTTCGTCGGCCTTTGGGCCACCAGCGTGCAGCATCAGATCGACCATCTGGCCGGCCGGATGTACTTCGACCGGCTGTCCCGCGTGAAGCGCGACATGCTGAT
The DNA here is from genome assembly GCF_017916275.1 of Rubellimicrobium arenae. Taxonomy (GTDB): domain Bacteria; phylum Pseudomonadota; class Alphaproteobacteria; order Rhodobacterales; family Rhodobacteraceae; genus Rubellimicrobium; species Rubellimicrobium arenae. Next base: position 135,733 of record NZ_JAFMST010000008.1, on the reverse strand, counting down.
CCGCAAGGCCCGCAAGGGATGAGGATCGCCTTCATGGGCACGCCCGACTTCTCGGTCGCGCCGCTGCGGGCGCTGACCCTGGCCGGGCACGAGATCGCCTGCGTCTACTGCCAGCCACCCCGCCCCGCTGGCCGGGGGCAGAAGGCGCGTCCCTCGCCCGTGCAGGCCGAGGCCGAGCGGCGGGGCCTGCCCGTGCGCTATCCGACCTCGCTCCGGACTCCCGAGGCGCAGGCGGAGTTCGCGGCTCTCGACGTCGACGTCGCGGTGGTCGTGGCCTATGGCCTGATCCTGCCGCAGGCGGTGCTGGACGCGCCCCGGCAGGGCTGCCTGAACATCCATGCCTCGCTCCTGCCCCGCTGGCGGGGCGCGGCGCCGATCCACCGCGCGATCATGGCCGGAGACGCCGAGACGGGCGTCTGCATCATGCGGATGGAAGCGGGGCTCGACACCGGGCCGGTGCTGCTGCGCGAGGCCCTTCCGATCGGCCCGACGGACACGACCGGGGACCTGCACGACCGGCTGAGCGGGCTTGGCGCGCGGCTGGCGGTCGAGGCTCTGGCGCGGATCGCGGACCTGGTGCCGCAGTCTCAGCCGGACGAAGGCGTGACCTACGCCCGGAAGATCGACAAGGGCGAGGCGCGGATCGACTGGACGCGTCCCGCAGCCGAGGTGGACCGCCTGATCCGCGGCCTGGCCCCCTTTCCCGGCGCCTGGACCGAGGCCGGGGGCGAGCGGATCAAGCTGCTCCGTTCGCGCGTGGCGGGCGGGCAGGGGGAACCCGGGCAGGTGCTCCGGGATCTGGTCGTGGCCTGCGGAGAGGGGGCCGTAGAGGTGCTGGAGGTGCAGCGCGCCGGGGCGCGGGCTCTGGCCGCCGCCGACGCGCTGCGTGGCTGGAATCCCGGCGACCGCCTGGCCTAGTTCGGCAACTGCGCCAGGATCGCATCCCAGGCGATCAGCTTGAAGTTGGTCGTGAAGCCCGCGTTCTGGTCGTCCATCATCACGAGGAGGCCGCCCGGAAAGTCGGGTCCCACGGGTTTGGCGGTCACGTCGAGGCCGTCCGTCTCGGTCACGCCATCCACGGCGCCGGGAGCGATCTCGACCATCGCCTCGCAGGCGGGCGCGGCCTCGCCCTCGAGCCGGAACAGGGCCGCGCGATGCACGCCCTGCGCCGAGGCCACGAGGTATCGGACAGGCCCATCCAGGATCGCGAGGCCCTCCACGTCATCGCGTGGCAGGCAGTCCGATGGGATCGCGGCGATCCGGGTGCCGTCCGTCCCGCCTGCGGGCGAGAGTGGAAAGCGCCAGATGCCTTTGTCCTCCTCGCCCACGTAGAGGTGCCCGGCCCGGTCGTCGACCACCATCCCCTCGGGCTGGCTGCCCACCCGCAGCGTGCGTGCGGGCTCGAGCCGGAGCGTGCCCTGGCTTTCATGAATGCGCCATTGCACGACATGGCCGGATTTGAAGTTGACGATGGCGTAGGTGCCGCCCGAGTCCTGTCCCATGGCAAAGCCGTAGATGTCGTCGGCCCCGATCCCCGGCGGGATGGCCGCATGTTGCCAGGGCGTGGCGGGGCGCACCCCGCCCTCGTCGATGACGTAGAAGACCAGGGTGTCGTCGTCGCGCCGCGTGGCGCCCGCCAGGCCGACCTCCCGATCTCCGATCCGAAAGGGGCGGACATCGACGTTGTTGAGATGCCCGCCGGGCAGGAAATCCCGGACCGCGCCGTCCAGACCGTAGACATAGAGCCCCGCCGTCTTGTCCGTCCCAAGGATCAGGCTGTCGGCCGGATCGCCGGGATCGACCCAGATGGCGGGATCGTCGGCGTCGCCCCGAGTTCCTTCCGTTTCGGCCGTGGCCGGGACGGCGATGGCCAGCGGCTCCGCCATGACGGGCGCCGCCAGGAGGAACAGCGGCAGGAGCGCGTCAGTCGTCCTTTTCATATTCGACCACCGGCACCGTGAAGGACATGACAAGGCGGTCGGCCCCGTTCTCGGCGACCATGTGGCCCCCGATCGTGCCATCGGGCATCAGGCCTTCGGCGTCCGGCGTGCCCTTGTCCTCGGACAGCGTCAGCGTCCCGCTCCAGCCCCCGATCTCCTCGTTGACTGAACCAGCCTCGGTCTCCCACTCGGCCGCGGCTTCCAGGAAGGCCTTGGCGCCCTGGGGGAAGTTCTCGGGGCCGAGCGCGAAGCTCGCGGGCAGGGGACGCTGCCGGGCGAAGTCGTCGTTCTCCACCTCGATCTCGAAGCTCTTTTCCACCCCGTCGATGACGGCCTGGATCGAAACCTCGAAATCGCCGAACCGCCAGCCGGCCGCGCCGGGAAGATATTCGCGCTTGCCCTCAAAGGCGACGACGTCCGGGGCGGCGGACAGGTCCAGGATCTGTATGTTCACCGGGTGGCCGGCCAACTGGCCCATCAGCACGAGGTGCGGCTCGGGGCCGAGCCATGCGGCGGGCGGCCCGGACAGGGCAGCGCTGCCATCCTGCGCAAAGGCAGGCAGCGGGAGGAGGCATAGGACGAGGAGGTGACGCATCACGGTTCTTCCGGGGTGGTGGTGGACTCATTCTGCAAGCCACATGTGACGGGGCCGTGACGGCACGGGCCGGATGAGGGCTCCGGGAATCGGTGAAGTGACGGCCGGCACGGCACCTGACGACGGGCGTCGCCACTTGGCCGGTTGCGCGGCCCGCAGGATGCGGTAATCGCTCGGGCTGGGCGGAATGGGACCGGCCGGATCCTGAGGCGAGGCGCTCTGCCCGATGGGGTGGACCCTGATCGCAACTGGGCGCGCCGCCTCCCCCGACGGGCCGGAAGGAGAGCCGCATGACCACCCTGGATCCTTGCACGCCGGCCGATGCCCTCGTCCGGCGCCGGCGCGAGGTGGTCCGCGGCCTGGCCGATGCGCTTCCCGTGATGCTGGGCTTCGTGCCTTTCGCCCTTCTCCTGGGCGCGCAGGCGGCGCAGAAGGGCTTCCACCTCGCCGAGGTGCCCCTGATGACCGGCCTGAACTTCGGCGGAGGGTCGGAGTTCGCGGCCGTGGGCCTCTGGAGTTCGCCGCCCCACGTGCTGCTGATCGTGGCGGTCGCGCTCCTGGTGAACTGCCGCCACCTGCTCATGGGGGCCGTCCTGGCGCCCTATCTGCGGGATCTGCCCAGGCGCCGCACCCTGCCCGCGCTGTTCCTCATGTGCGACGAAAGCTGGGCCCTGGGCCTTGCGGACGCGCAAAGGCGGGCGTCCTTCAGCCTGCCCTATTACATGGGCGCGTCCCTGGGGCTTTATGCCACCTGGGTCGCCTTCACCGCCCTGGGGGCCGGGCTCGGGCCCGTGATGGGCGACGTGACGGTCTATGGCTTCGACATGGCCTTTCCGGCGGTGTTCCTGGTGCTGCTCCGGGGCATGTGGAAGGGCGCCCGGGCCGCTCGTCCGTGGCTCGTGAGCCTCCTCGTCGCGGGGGCGACCTATCTGTTCGTGCCGGGGGCCTGGTATGTCGCGGCCGGTGCGCTGTCCGGGCTGGTGGCCGCCTGGTTCTGGGCCGAGGACGCATCCCGATGATCGACCCCACCACCCTCCTGACCATCGTGCTGATGGCCCTGGCGACCTATCTGACGCGGATCGGCGGTTACCTGTGGCTGCGCAACGCCACCCTGGGCCCGCGTGCCGCCGCCGTGCTCGAGGCGACGCCGGGTTGCGTCCTGATCTCGGTCATCGCCCCGCATTTCGTGTCGGACCGTCCGGCGGACCTGGCCGCGCTGGCGATCACGCTGGTCGCGGCCACGCGCCTGTCGCTCCTGCCGACGGTGCTGATCGGCATCGTGGCCGCGGCAGGGTTGCGGCACCTGCTGGGCTGAGGTGGACGGCGGCCCGGCGTTCACGCCCGGCGCGGCTCAGGGCCGGCTGGCGCCCTGCCGGACCTTGGTCTTGAAAGGCGCCATGCCAGCGCGGGCGAGGGCGTCGGCACGCTCGTTCTCGGCGTGGCCAGCGTGGCCCTTGATCCAGCGCCAGGTCACCTTGTGGCGGGCGGCGGCCTCCTCGAGCCGACGCCAGAGATCCTCGTTCTTGACGGGCTCGTTGGAGGAGGTGCGCCAGCCGCGCGCCTTCCACCCACGGAGCCATTCGGTGATCCCGCCCTTCACATAGGCGCTGTCGGTCACGACCGTGAGAACGGACGGACGTTCCAGCGCCTCGAGCGCGTTGATCGCGGCCAGGAGCTCCATCCTGTTGTTGGTGGTCATGGCTTCGCCGCCCGACAGCTCCCGCTCGCGGAGAACCTGGTCGCCCTCCCACGCGATGAGGAGGGCGCCCCAGCCGCCCGGTCCGGGATTTCCGGAACAGGCGCCGTCGGTGTAGGCAAAAAGGGCGGGCATGGCGCGGGCTCCTGTATCTGGAAGCCGTGGCCTAGCCCGCCCGGACCTGCGGTGCAACCGCCCGGGTCAGACCGGGTAGTCGGCGGGTGCGACCCCGGCGGCCTCGAGCGCCTTGCGGACCTGGGCGACCTCATCCTTGGACAATCCGTGATTGCCGCCGTGCAAGGTCACATGCTGGCCTGCCAGCGTCGCGCTGAAGCGGCCATGGCCCGTGTGGCCCACTTCGGCCCCGAGGTCCCGCAGCACGTTCTCCACGTCGTTCAGATGGAGGTTGCTGGGGATAGGATGGGCAAAGAGGCTGTGCAGGACCTTGCGATGGCTGTGGTTCATGGTGGGTCTCCCGTAGTGATGGCCCACTCCCGCATGGGAATCGGTCGGCGTCCTTGACCTGCGTCAACCCCCGGAGGGGTTGGGGGTCAGGGCAGTGCCGTCAGGAGACAGATCACCACGAGGCTGGTGAGCAGGAGCCGCAGACGCATCCACCAGGACGGCGCAAGCCCCGTTCTCTGGGCGTGCAGGTCCAGGCCGAGCAGCCCGGCGAATCCCACGGCCAGCGCCAGCGCCGAAAAGCCCAGGGCAAAGGCCCATAGCGCCGGGACCGTGGACAGCGCGTACAAGATGGCCGCGTGCCGTCCCTCGGCGCGGGGCGCGAACCCCCACACGACCCCGGACATGAAGCTCAGGATGATCGTGCCATAGAGCAGGAGCAGCGTGCGCCCCGTGAAGCGCGGGCCGAGCAGGTCGAGGCTCCAGTCGCCCAGGGCCGGAACCAGGACACCGAGCGCGCCCCATGCGAAGGGCAGGACCCCCGCGAGGCCCAGCATCAGGGGCGCGGGGGGGATTCGCCTCACGCGGGTTCCCGCAGGATGCGCGGCACCTTGAACTCCACGTCCTCCTCGGCGGTCACGACCGGGCGGACCGTGACGTCATAGCGGCCGCGAAGGGCCTCGATGACCTCGTTGACCAGCTCTTCGGGCGCAGAGGCGCCGGCGGTCAGGCCGATGCTGCTCACGCCCTCGATGGCCCGCCAGTCGATCTCGGCCGCGGTCTGGATCAGCTGCGCATAGGGGCAGCCCGCCTTCTTCGCGACCTCCACGAGCCGGCGGGAGTTCGAGGAGTTGGGCGCGCCCACGACCAGGATCGCCTCGCAGGACGGAGCCATGGCCTTGACCGCCATCTGGCGGTTGGTGGTGGCGTAGCAGATGTCCTCCCGCGCCGGGCCCCGGATGGCCGGAAAGCGGGCCTGAAGCGCGGCCACGATGTCCGCCGTGTCGTCCACCGACAGCGTCGTCTGCGTCACGAAGGCCAGGCGGTCGGGATCGCGCACCCCAAGGGTGGCAACGTCGGCCACATCCTCGACCAGCAGCACCTCGCCGGGCGGGAGCTGGCCCATGGTCCCGACCGTCTCGGGGTGGCCGGCGTGGCCGATCATGATGAGCTGGAGCCCGTTCTCGTGGTGCCGGGCGGCCTCGATATGGACCTTGGTCACCAGGGGGCAGGTGGCGTCCACCTGGATCATGTCGCGTTCCGCGGCCTCGGCCGGGACCGACTTGGCGACGCCATGGGCCGAGAAGACGATCGGGCGATCCGCGGGCGCGTCGGCGACCTCCTCGACGAAGACGGCCCCCTTGGCGCGGAGCGCGTCCACGACCGTCCGGTTATGGACGATCTCGTGCCGGACGAAGACCGGGGCGCCCCACTTCTCGAGGGCGAGCTCGACGATGCGGATCGCGCGGTCCACCCCGGCGCAGAAGCCGCGCGGAGCCGCGAGATGCAGCACGAGGGCGGGGCGGGGGGTCATTCCTCGGCCGCGACCGGGGTGCTGGGCTCGGAGGTTTCGCGAGGCCAGGGGCGGGTGCCCTCGGGGCGCGGCTCGCGCGGGGGGCGTCCCACGACCTCGCGCAGGTCCTCGAGGTCGATGAAGTTGTCGGCCTGCCGGCGCAGGTCGTCCGAGATCATGGGGGGTTGGCTGCGGATCGTGGAGCAGACCGACACGCGCACGCCCTTGCGCTGCAGGGCCTCGACCAGCGGCTTGAAGTCGCCGTCGCCGGAAAAGATCACGGCATGGTCGATGTGCGGGGCAAGCTCCAGGGCGTCGACGCAAAGCTCCACGTCCATGTTGCCCTTCACCTTCCGGCGGCCGAGGGAGTCGGTATACTCCTTTGCGGGCTTGGTGCGCATGGTGAAGCCGTTGTAGTTCAGCCAGTCCACGAGGGGACGGATCGGCGAATATTCATCGTTCTCGAGAAGGGCGGTGTAGTAGAAGGCGCGGACCAGCTTGCCCCGGCGCATGAATTCGGCCCGAAGGAGCTTGTAGTCGATGTCGAACCCCAGCGCCTTGGCCGCCGCGTAAAGGTTCGAGCCGTCGATGAAGAGAGCCAGCCGGTCGTCGCGATAAAACATGAAATGCCTTTCATTATGTCTCAAAAAGCCAACCGAACCGAACCGGTCAGCATGAATGCCACGAACATAAGTACGCGCGCGCAAGGCGCAAGTGCGGGAACTGCGACCTTTGTACCTACCTTGGTCGCGCTCGGGTCCAACCTGGCCTCGCCGCGCGGAGGGCCGGCCGAAACGGTCGCGGCCGCCATGGCCTTGCTGGCGGACCTGGGCCGCGCCGCTAGGCCGAGCCGGCTCTGGAAGAGCCCGTCTTGGCCCCCGGGCGGTCCCGATTACGTGAATGCCGCCGCGATGGTCGAGACGGCCCTCTCCCCCGAGGAGGTGCTGGCGCGTCTTCACGGGATCGAGGCGACTTTCGGTCGCACCCGGGATCTCCGCTGGGGCGCGCGGACCCTGGACCTTGATCTGGTCGCCTGGGGCGATGCGGTCCGGCCCGACGGGGCGACGCAGGCGCTCTGGCGCGGACTCGATCCCGACCGGCAGGGCCGGGAAGCGCCCGACCGCCTGATCCTGCCCCATCCCCGCATGCAGGACCGGGGCTTCGTGCTCGCTCCGCTGGCGGAGGCGGCGCCCGACTGGCGGCACCCCTTGATCGGGCGGACGGTCCGGGAGATGCTGGGGGACCTTCCCCCCGGCGCGCTGGACGGGGTCGTGCCCCTGTGACCGCGCTAGGACCTGATTGGCGCTTGTCAATCGGGCGGCAACTGTTTAGCTAGAGGGCTTCCGAGGCCGGACCGCCGGATGAATCCGTGCGCCCGGCCCCACCGCCTTTCCGGGAGTGTGTCCATGGCCCGCGTCACCGTCGAAGACTGCGTCGACAAGGTTCCCAACCGCTTCGAGCTCGTCATGCTCGCCGCCCATCGTGCGCGCGAGCTCGCCTCCGGCGCCCCCCTGACCCTCGCCCGCGACGATGACAAGAACCCCGTCGTGGCGCTGCGCGAGATCGCCGAGGAAACCCAGCAGGCCGAAGACCTGCGCGAACGGATGATCGCCGCTCACCAGACCCAGATCGAGGTGGACGAGCCCGAGGAAGACGCCATGGCGCTCCTCATGGGAGCCGAGATGGACCGTCCCGTGCAGGACGACATGAGCGAGGAGCGGATGCTTCGCGCGCTCATGGAGGCGCAGGGCCAACGCTGAGCCCGCGGGCCCCGGCCCGCGGCGGGGGGACGACATGCAGGACCACGCCATCGTAATGGCTCCGGGCGCGGCGACCACCGCCACGCCCGACGAGCTCGTCACTCTCGTCAAGGCCTACAACCCCCGCAGCAACGAGGCGCTGATCCGTCGCGCCTGGGCTTTCGGCGAGAAGATGCACGAGGGCCAGCTCCGCAAGAGCGGAGAGCCCTATTTCACCCATCCGGTCGCGGTGGCCCGCATCCTGGCGGACCAGCAGATGGACGACGCCACGATCGTGACGGCGCTCCTCCATGACACCGTGGAGGACACCAAGGCCTCCCGCGCGCTGGTGGAAAAGGAGTTCGGCCCCGAGATCGCCGAACTGGTCGAGGGCGTCACCAACCTCACCAAGATGCAGATCCGGTCCGACGAAACCCGTCAGGCCGAGAACTTCCGCAAGCTGTTCATGGCGACCTCGCGCGATCTGCGGGTAACGCTGGTCAAGCTGGCCGACCGCTTGCACAACATGCGGACCATCAAGTCCATGTCCCCCGAGAAGCAGGCCCAGAAGGCCCGGGAGACGATGGATATCTACGCCCCCCTGGCTGGCCGCATGGGGATGCAGTGGATGCGCGAGGAGCTGGAGGACCTGTCCTTCAAGGTCCTCATGCCCGAGGCGCGGCAATCGGTCATCCGCCGTTTCCTGACTCTTCAGGACGAGGCCGACAACGTCATCCAGAAGATCGTGGAGGACATCCGCGACCTGCTCCGCAAGGAAGGGATCGAGGCCGAGGTCACGGGGCGCGCCAAGAAGCCCTATTCGATCTGGCGCAAGCTCCAGACCAAGGAGCACGCCTTCTCGCGGCTGTCGGACATCTACGGCTTCCGCATCATCTGCCGCACGGCGGCCGACTGCTACCGCATCCTGGGCGCCGTCCACCAGAAGTGGCGCGCCGTGCCGGGGCGCTTCAAGGATTACATCAGCCAACCCAAGTCGAACGGCTACCGGTCGATCCACACCACGGTTTCGGGCCGGGACGGCAAGCAGGTCGAGGTGCAGATCCGCACCCTCGAGATGCACGAGGTGGCCGAATCCGGCGTGGCTGCGCATTGGTCCTACAAGGACGGCGTCCGGAGCGAGAACCGCTTTGCCGTGGACCCCGTGCGCTGGATCGCCCAGATGACCGAGCGGTTCGAGGGCGGCGAGGACCACGACGAGTTCCTCGAGGCCGTGAAGCTCGAGATGTACCAGGACCAGGTGTTCTGCTTCACCCCCAAGGGGCACGTCATTCCCTTGCCCAAGGGGGCGACGCCGATCGACTTCGCCTATGCCATCCACACGCGCATCGGCCATGCCTGCGTGGGCGCCAAAGTGGATGGCGTGCGGGTGCCGCTTTACACGCGGCTCCGCAACGGCCAGTCGGTCGAGATCATCACCGCCGAGGGGCAGACCCCGCAGGCCACCTGGATCGGCATCGCCGTCACGGGCCGGGCCAAGGCGGCCATCCGCCGGGCGCTCCGCGAGGAGGACCGCGAACGGTTCATCAAGCTCGGGGCCGAGCTGGCCCGCGTCGCCTTCGAGAACGTGGGCAAGAAGGCCACCGACAAGGCTCTCAAGACCGCCGCCAAGGCGCTCGGCTTCGAGGACGAGGAGGACCTGCTGGCCCGCCTCGGCTCGGCCGAGCTGACCGCCCGCGAGGTCGTGCGCGTGCTCTACCCCGATCTCGCCCGCCGCCCCGGCGAGGAGGTCGACGAGAAGCGGGCCGTGGTCGGGCTGGGGCCCGGCCAGGCCTATCGCCGCGCGCTCTGCTGCCAGCCGGTCCCGGGCGAACGGATCGTGGGCATCACCCATCGGGGGCAGGGGGTCGTGGTCCATGCGATCGACTGCCCCGCCCTGGCCGACTACGAGGAACAGCCCGACCGCTGGCTCGACCTCCGCTGGCAGGAGGGCAACCACCGGCCGGTCAACACCGTCACGCTGGAGCTCACCATCTCCAACGGCCCGGGCGTGCTGGGTCGGGTCTGCACCCTGATCGGGGAGCAGTCGGCCAACATCTCGGACCTCCAGTTCACCGACCGCAAGCCGGACTACTACCGCCTGCTGGTGGACGTGGATCTCCGCAACGCCGAGCATCTGCACCGGGTCATGACCGCCCTCGAGGCCGAGACCAACGTCTCGGCGGTCGCGCGCCACCGCGACCCCAATCGGGCGACGCTGACCCCGCCCAGGGCCTGATGGTTTTCCGGAGGCGGGACAGGCGCAGTCCTTGGCGGTTGGCGGCCGAAGCCGTCTATCCGCGCGGCGGCTGGCGCCGGTCGCTGGAATACATCAAGCACCGCCTGCGCCGCCTGCCGGACAGCCCCGAGAAGATCGGGCGCGGCATGGCGGCGGGCGTTTTCATCAGCTTCACGCCGCTTTACGGGTTCCATTTCATCGGCGGGCTGCTGATCGCCAAGCTGCTCCGGGGCAATCTGCTGGCGTCCGTCATCGGAACCTTCGTCAACAACTTCCTGACCCTGGTCCCGATCAGCGCGATGGCGGTGGGGCTGGGCTACTGGATGCTCGGCATGACGCCGGACGCGGGGCTCGTGCACGAACTGGGGCACCAGTTCGGCCAGGCGGGCTCGGACCTGTGGCACAACGCCCTGGCCCTGTTCACCTCGTCCGAGATGGAATGGTCGGGTCTGGCCGTCTTCTTCCGGCGGGTCTTCGTGCCGTACTTCGTGGGCGGACTCATCCCGGGCGTGCTGGCCTCCCTGCTGTTCTACTGGATCACCGTGCGGCTGGTCGCCGCCTACCAGGCCGCCCGGCGCAAGGCTCTCGAGGAGAAGCTCGCGCAGCTGCGCAAGCCCCCTGGCGCAGGTCCGGCGGGACGCTAGGCTGGGGCGGCAAGGACCAGGAAAGGGCAGAGGATGACCGATCGGCTGAGGCTCGGGGTCAACATCGACCATGTGGCAACGGTCAGGAATGCGCGGGGCACGGCCTTTCCCGATCCGGTGCGCGCCGCTCTCATCGCCGAAGCGGCCGGCGCGGACGGCATCACCGCCCACCTGCGCGAGGACCGGCGCCACATCTCGGACCGGGACATCGAGCGGCTCATGGAGGCGCTGACGAAGCCCCTGAACTTCGAGATGGCCGCCACCGAGGAGATGCGGGCCATCGCGCTCCGCCACCGCCCCCACGCCATCTGCGTGGTGCCCGAGCGGCGCGAGGAACGGACGACCGAAGGCGGGCTGGACGTCGCCCGGGACGAGGATCGGATCGCCGCCTTCATCGCACCGTTGCGCGACATGGGCGCGCGGGTCTCGCTCTTCATCGGGGCGGACCCGCGCCAGATCGAAGCATCGGCGCGGGTGGGGGCCGCGGTGGTCGAGATCCACACCGGCGCCTATTGCGACGCGCATCACGACGGACACCCGGACGAGAGAGATGCCGAGCTGGCCCGCATCCGCGAGGCCGCCGACCTTGCGCGATCCTTGGGGCTGGAGGTCCACGCGGGCCACGGCCTGACCTACGAGACGGTCGAACCCATCGCTGCCATCCCTGCGATGCGCGAGCTCAACATCGGGCATTTCCTCATCGGCGAAGCCATCATGCTGGGCCTCGCGCCCGCCATCGCCGAAATGCGGCGGCGGATGGACGTGGCTCGGGGAATCGCCTGACGGATCCGGGAACGGCAGCGCCGGCCGGTCGTTGGGCTTGTGCCGCTGCTCCGGAGTCACGATGCCCGACCCTCTTGGCCCGCCGCCCTCCGACCCGCGCCCGACCGAGGCCGAGACCGCGGCCCTGCGCGACGCCATAGCCCAGGCGCGCGCCGTGGCCGAAACGGGTGGCATGGGAATCGTCGCCGCGGTGCTGTCCGGCGGCCGCGTCATCGCCATGCGGCCGAACCAGGTCGAGGAATCCGGGGACCCCAGCCGCCATGCCGAGATCGTGGCCATGGCGGCCGCGGCGCAGGCCCTGGACCGGGTGGACCTGAGCGGCGCCACGCTCGTCACCACGCTCCAGCCCTGTGAGATGTGCCTGGCCGCGATGCGCTGGGCGGGCATCTCCCGTCTGGTGTTCGCAGCGAGGCAGGAGGCCGTCCATCCCAAGTACTTCCAGTTCGGCGGCCTGACGCTGGCCGACTTCCACGCGGCCGCCGACCGGGGCTTCGTGCATCTGGGCGGCATCCTCGAAGAGGAGGTGATCGATCTTTATGCCGATGGTCAGGAGTAGTCTTCTCGCCGCGACCCTCGCCGGTCCCGCCCTGGCCCAGCAGGTGCAGGACTGCGACGAGATCCCGCCTGTCACGTCCCTCGTGGAGCCCTGGGAGGAGACCAGCCTGTCCATCGGAGCCGGCGCGATCCGGCTCGCGCTCCTGCACGGGACGCAGGACGAGGGCGTGACCCTTCTCGTGCTCACCCTGCCGCCGCCCGAGCCGGGCGGCGAGGACGACGGTGCCGCGGCCACGTCCGAGGGACCGCCTCCTCCGCCCCCGGTGCCGCGATGCCGGCTGGTGACGGAAGGCGGGCTGGGATTTGCCGGTCTCGACATCGGGGCGATCGAGACGGACGAGGATGCGGAGGCCGCGACGCTGACCGCCGCCATCCCGGCGCTGGGCTTCATTCCCGAATCGACGCAGCTCGAGGAGCGGACGCTCACGCTGACCTTCGGGGTGACGGACGACTCCCTTGTCGCTGACCTGGACTGAGGGGCGGGCCGGGTGCGGACCCTCTCGCCAGCCCTGGCCTGATGCGCTAGGTCCGGGGCATCCATGACCTTCCGCATCCCATCCATCCGCCCGCCGCGTGACGCCCGATGATCCTTGGCATCGGAACGGACCTTTGCAACATCGAGAGGATCGAGGGCACGCTTGCCCGGTTCGGCGACCGTTTCCGGGACCGGGTCTACACCGAGGTCGAACTCCGCAAGGCCCGGTCGAGGGCCCATGAGGCCGCGACCCTGGCCAAGCGCTGGGCCGCCAAGGAGGCCTGCTCCAAGGCTCTGGGCACGGGCCTCCGCATGGGCATAGCCTGGCGCGACATGGCGGTGACCAACCTGCCCACCGGGCAGCCCGTCATGGCGCTGACCGGCTGGGCGGCCGAGCGGCTGGCCGAGATGACGCCTCCGGGCCACCGCGCGGTCATTCACGTGACGCTGACCGACGACCACCCCTGGGCGCAGGCCTTCGTCGTGATCGAGGCTCTCCCGCTGGCGCTCTCGTGATGGGGTCGGGATGGGGCGGGCTCGCGGCCGCGGGTTGACTTGAGACCGCCGTAGCGTCAGGAAACGCGCGTCGCGGAAGGCGGGGACCAGCATGGCATTTGGACGTGACCGCCGCGTGGCGGCGGATGAGGATCGGGGCGTCGTCGCCAGCATCTGGGAGACGGTCAAGACGATCTTCTGGGCCCTGCTGATCGCGGGCGTCTTCCGGACGCTGTTCTTCCAGCCGTTCTGGATCCCTTCGGGCTCCATGAAGGACACGCTGCTGATCGGCGACTTCCTGTTCGTCAACAAGATGGCCTATGGCTACTCCTACGCCTCCTGTCCCTCGATCCCGCTCGGGGTCATCGGGCTCGACATCGGCGCCGAGGACATCTGCGGCTGGATGGACGGCGACAACACCCGCCTGCTCGGGCATATGCCCCAGCGGGGCGACGTCGTGGTGTTCCGTCACCCCGTCACCGGCACCGACTTCATCAAGCGGCTGATCGGCCTGCCCGGCGACCGCATCCAGATGAAGGACGGCCTTCTTTACATCAACGATGAGCCTGTGACCGTCTTCTCCGAAGGCGAGTTCCACGAAGTCTACGAGCCGCAGGGGCCGCAGGGCCTCGCCCCCTCCTGCGTCGGGGGAGCCAAGGCGCTGGGCGACGACTGCATGTCGTACCGCTACATGGAAACCCTGCCCGGCACGCCCCAGCCCGACGGCACCGTCTCGGCCGGCGTGACCCACAGCATCCTCGACATCGGGGACCTGCCGCAGGACAACACCGGCGTCTTCACGGTGCCCGAAGGCTACTTCTTCTTCATGGGCGACAACCGCGACAACTCCACGGATTCGCGGTTCCCGCAGTCGGCCCGCGGCGTGGGCTTCGTCCCGCTCGAGAACCTCGTGGGCCGGGCGGACCGGGTGATGTTCTCCTCGGCCGGGCGCTCCATGCTGGCCTTCTGGACCTGGCGTCCCGACCGCTTCTTCAAGGCGATCGACTAAGGGCCCGCTACATGGCCCGATCTTCCGCGCCGGAGCCGCTCTCGCCCGCGCGCCTCTTCCTGAACGGCTTCGATCCCTCGGGCCGGACGCGGCCCGGGGCGTTCGGCATCGTCCTTGGGGCGGTCGGCGTGCTTTGGGCGACATGGTCGTTCGGCCCCTTGCTGTTCGACAGCTGGGGCCGCGGGCGCGAGGCTCTCGCCGCCCTTGCCCTTGCGATCGGGCTGGTGCCGGGCACCGGCCATGCGATGCGCCGGCTGAACGACATGGGATGGTCCGGGTGGTGGGCCTGGGTCCTGGCGCTGCCCTGGGCGCGATGGGCGCTTCTGGCGGTCCTGGTCCTGGCCCCGTCGTCGCAGCGGCGACGGCCCTCCCACAGCCGATGGCGGGTGCTCGGGCTGGGGGTCTCCGGCGGCGCGGCGCTTGTCGTGGCGGGCAGCCTCCTGTGGACGACCGCGCCCGTGCTCGCGCAGGGGATGCGGCCCACGCTGCTCCCCGGTGACCTCGTCCTCGTGCGGCGTGCGCCGGTGGCCCTGGAACGGGGCGACGTGGTCGCCGTCCTCGTGGCCGGAAGCAAGACGCCGCGCCTGGGCCGGATCATCTCGCTCGGAGGGGAGAGGGTGGCGGTCGAGGGCGGCGTGCCGGTGATCGACGGGGCGCCGGCCTCGCGGTCCGAGGACGGGTTCTTTACCGAAACCTTCGGACGCCAGGGGCCGCTCGGCGTCATGCCCGTCTGCGGCAACGGCACCGTGGGGCTCGGGGCCGAGTGCAGGACCCACCAGCACCGCGAGACTCTGCCGCAGGGGCGCGCCTATCCGATCCTGGACGTGGGGCCTCGCCCCCTGGACCGGGCCGAGGAGGTCGCCGTGCCGCCGGGGATGCTGTATCTTCTGGGGGACGACCGCGACGCGGCGCAGGACAGCCGTCTGGCGGTGGGCGTGCGCGGGCTGGGGCTCGTGGCTCTGGACCGGGTGATCGGTCGGGTGGACGTCGTGATCGCCTCCTCGGAAGCGCGGTTCCCCTGGGACCCCCGGGGCTGGCGCCTGGAACGGATCGGAAGGATCGTGCGGTGAAGCTGTCAGGATCGATGAAGCTGCTGACCGAACGCCTTGGCCACGAATTTCGGGATCCGGCGCTGCTCCTGCGCGCGCTCACGCATGGTTCCCGGGGCGGCGCGGCGGACAACCAGCGGCTCGAGTTCCTGGGCGACCGCGTGCTGGGCCTCGTCATGGCCGAAGCGTTGCTCGACGCCGACCCCGCCGCCGACGAGGGGCGGATCGCCCCCAGGTTCAACGCGCTCGTGCGGCGGGAAACCTGTGCCGAGGTGGCGCGGGAGGTCGACCTCGGGTCCGGGCTCAAGCTGGGCCGCTCCGAGATGATCGGCGGCGGGCGCAAGAAAGAGGCCCTGCTGGCCGACGCCATGGAGGCGGTGATCGCCGCGGTCTATCTGGATGCGGGCCTCGAGGCGGCGCGCGGCATGATCCTGCGGCTCTGGGGCGAACGCATCGCCTCGGCGCCCAAGGATGCGCGCGACGCCAAGAGCGCGTTGCAGGAATGGGCGCAGGCTCGCGGACTGACGCCGCCGGACTACATCCTCATCCTGCGCGAGGGGCCGGACCACGCCCCCCGTTTCGTGATCGAGGCGCGGCTGCCGACCGGAGAAACGGAACGGGCCGAAGGTGCGACCAAACGCGCGGCCGAACATGCGGCGGCGGCGGCATTGCTAGGAAAGCTGGACGGATGACGGACGAGACCCATACCCCGAAGGGACCGACGCGCGCCGGCTTCGTCGCGCTGATCGGAGAGCCCAATGCAGGCAAGTCGACCCTGCTGAACCGCATGGTCGGCGCCAAGGTGTCGATCGTGACGCACAAGGTGCAGACCACCCGTGCCCGGATCAGGGGCGTGGCCATGGCCGACGACGCCCAGATCGTCTTCGTCGACACACCCGGCCTGTTCCGGCCGCGCCGCCGACTCGACCGCGCGATGGTCGCGGCGGCCTGGGGCGGGGCGGCGGACGCCGACGTGGTCGTCCTGCTGATCGAGGCGCACCGGGGCAAGACCCCCGGCGTGGACGCCATCCTCGAGAACCTGCGCGAACGGATCGGCAAGCGCCCGGTCGCCCTGGCCATCAACAAGATCGACCGGGTCAAGGCCGAGAACCTGCTCGCCCTGTCCCAGGAGATGAATGAGGCGTTCCCGTTCGAGAGGACCTTCATGATCTCGGCCGAGCGGGGCTACGGGACCGAGGACCTCAAGGCCTGGCTCGCCTCCATGGTGCCCGAGGGGCCGTGGCTTTACCCCGAGGACCAGATCGCCGACCTGCCGATGCGGATGATCGCGGCCGAGATGACCCGCGAGAAGCTGACCCTGCGGCTGCATCAGGAACTGCCCTACGAGCTGACCGTGGAGACGGAAGCCTGGGAAGAGCGTCCGGACGGCAGCGCCCGCGTGGACCAGATCATCTACGTCGCCCGTGAAGGGCATCGGGGGATCGTGCTGGGCAAGGGTGGGGAGACCATCAAGGCCGTGGGCCAGGCGGCGCGGCAGGACCTGGAGGAGTTCATGGGCCGCAAGGTCCACCTGTTCCTGACCGTGAAGGTCAAGGAGAACTGGCTCGAGGACCCCGAGCGCTATGGCGAGATGGGGCTCGACTTCCGTGACGGCGCCTGAGCAGGGCCCGCGACGTGACTGAGCCACGGCTTCGCGCCGGCGTCTGGGTGGCGGCCTATCTCGCGCGGCTCCGGGCCGAGGCGATCCCGGCCTTCTTGGTCGGGCGAGGGGACGAGACCGCAGGCGCGGTTCTGGTGAAATGCGCCACGCTGGACGGCAAGGCCAAGGCCTTCCAGCGGAGCTTCGATCCCATGACGGGCGCGCGCACCTGGATGACCCTGGCCGAAGGCGACGAGGCCGAGGTCGACTCGGCGGTGACCCGCCAGCGGCGCTATGACCCGGACCTTTGGGTCATCGAGGTCGAGGACCGGAGCGGCCGGCATCTGCTTGGCGAGGACGGGCTCGAGTAGCTGGCCACCGACATTCCGGTGGGGTCGGCGCTCCGGTCGTCGAAGGCCCGGGCGGCAGGCCCGCCATCCCTTGCCCTCTCCCTCGCGGTGCCCCAACTCTGGCACATGATCGAATGGCGCGACGAGGGCATCCTTCTGGCCGTCCGCCCGCATGGGGAGACCTCGGCCATCGTCGAGGCCTTCTGTGCGGAGCATGGACGCCATGCGGGCGTCGTGCTGGGCGGCGTGTCGCGCCGGATGCGGCCGTTCCTGCAGCCCGGGGTTCTTGCCCAGCTTGGCTGGCGCGCGCGCATCGATGAACATCTGGGCCACTACACCGTGGAGCCGATCCGGAACCGCGCGGCGGTGGCGCTGGGCGACCGGCTGTCGCTGGCCGGGATCGGGGCGGTGACCGCGCTGCTGTCGGCGGTGCTGCCCGAACGCGCCCCGCATCCCCGGTTCTATGACCAGACCAACGCGCTGCTCGACCTGCTGGGGCAGGGCGACGTGTGGCCCTTGGCCTATCTCCAATGGGAGATGGCGCTGCTGGAGGAGCTGGGGTTCGGACTCGACCTGTCCGCCTGCGCGGTGACGGGCGCGAAGGAGGGTCTGGCCTATGTCTCGCCCCGGACGGGTCGGGCCGTGAGCCGGGACGGGGCCGGGACCTATGCCCCGCGCCTCCTGCCGTTGCCCCCGGTGCTGCGGGGCGAAGGAGAGGCCGACGCGGCGGCCATCGGCGAGGCGCTGCAGGTCACGGAACATTTCCTCAAGGAGCGGCTCCTGCCCGAGGGCCGGGAGCTTCCGGCGGCCCGCGACCGGCTGCTTTCGACGCTGGCGCGACAGGACTGACGCGAAGCGGCCGTCCCGCGTCGCGGGCGGCACAGACCTCGACGCGGCGGATGCGGTGAATGCGCAGGCAGCCCACGAGTGCCCTCATGCCCCCTCTGCCGTCCCGTCGTCCCCGCGTCGAGGATTTCGCCCTCCTGTTCGGTCTCGAATCGGCCGTGCGCGGGGTGCTCCTGTCGGCGATGCCCCTGGTCATGTACCGGGCCTGGGGCGAAGGCACGGTGGTGTCGGGCTTCTATCTGGGGGTGGGGGTCTGCTCGCTGCTGGCGGGGCTGCTGGTCCCCTGGGCCGCGCGCCGGCTGGGCCGGCGGCGGATGATGGTCCTGTCTGGGATGCTTTACCTGACGGGCATGACGCTTCTGCTGACCGGACTCCCCTGGCTCACGCCGCCGGCCCTGCTGGTGAACGCGGTGGCCACCGTGACCTTCTGGGTCTGCCTCTCGGCCTATGTGCTCGACCACATCCCGCGCGAGGACCTGCCCCGGAACGAGTCCATGAGGCTCCTGTACGGCGCGCTCGCCTGGACGGTCGGACCCTATGCGGGGGTGCTGCTGCTGGACTGGTGGCGGCCTGCGCCCTTCCTGGTCGCGGGCACCTTCGCGGCCCTGACCACGGCAGCCTTCCTGCGGCTGAGGCTCGGCGACGGCAAGGCCGTCGGAGCCGTGGACGGAAATCCCCTGGCCTTCGTGGGGCGGTTCCTGCGGCGGCCCCGCCTGGTCGCGGGCTGGACCTTTGCGACGATCCGAAGCGCGGGCTGGTGGGTCTACATCGTCTACCTGCCGATCTTCTGCGCCCAGAACGGCCTGGACGAGACGATCGGCGGGGCGGCGGTGTCACTGGCGAGCGCGCTTCTGTTCGCCACGCCGCTGATGCTCCGGCTGGTCCGCCGGATGTCCGTCCGGACGGCGGTGCGCGGCACCTTCGGGTATTGCGCGGCGCTCTTCCTGCTGTCGGCGCTGCTCTCCCCCTGGCCCTGGGCGACGGTGGGATGCCTGGTCCTGGCCGCCGGGGGGCTCGTGATGCTGGACGTCTGCGGGTCCCTGCCGTTCCTCATGGCGGTGAAGCCCTCGGAACGGACGGAGATGTCGGCGATCTACTCGAGCTTCCGGGACGTGTCGGGCATCGTCAGCCCCGCCGTGGGCGGTCTCGTGCTGCTCGTGGCGCCCCTGGCGTCGACCTTCGCCGTGTGCGGGGCGGGAATGGCGGCTGCCTGGGCGGTCGCGGGACGTGTCCATCCCCGGCTGGGCCGCACGCGCCGGGCGGCGGCCTAGCCGGACGACGCCGTCACCGACCTCAGCGGTTCGCGCCGGGCACCCAGAGCACGTCCGCCTTGCCGCCGTCGTTCGCCATCCGGGCCGCCACGAAGAACCAGTCCGACAGGCGGTTGAGGTAACGCAGCGCCGCGCCGTTCACCGCATGCTGCTCGGAAAGGGCGACGGTCAGGCGTTCGGCCCGCCGGGCCACGGTGCGGCACAGGTGAAGATGGGCGGCCAGCGCCGACCCCCCCGGCAGCACGAAGCTCCGCAACGGCTCGAGCTGCGCGGTCATCGCGTCGATCCCGGCCTCGAGCCGCTCCACCTGCGCCTCGGTCATGCGAAGCGGCACATGGGCCTGCTCCCCGCCTTCGGGGCGGCACAGGTCGGCCCCCAGGTCGAAGAGGTCGTTCTGGATGGCGGCAAGTTCGGCGCCGATGTCGCCCTGCGCATGAAGGCGGGCCATTCCGACCGTGGCATTGACCTCGTCCACGGTGCCATAGGCCTCGACCCGAAGCGCGTGCTTGCGGACGCGGGTGCCGTCGCCCAGGGCAGTGTCCCCGGCGTCCCCGGATTTCGTGTAGATGCGGCTCAGAACGACCATGCTCAGGTTCCCCGGCTTCTGAGGAAGACATAAAGGACGATCAGGGCGATCGCGATCCCTTGGGCGTAGATGCGCCAGCGCATGATCCGGTTGGCGTTGCGCCGGTTGAAGTCGCCGCCGCGTCCGAAGGTGCCCACGCCGAAGAGCAGGATGCCCAGGACGATCAGCACCGCGGCGACGACAAGGTAGAACAGGGGATCGCTGAAATCCATGAACCGCTCCGGTCAGTGTCAGGAAGGGTTTAGCTGAGCCGTTGCGGAAGGAAAGCCCATCCGCACCGGGGTCCCCCTGGCGCAGATCCGGGACATCCTTCAGTCTGGCAGGCGTCCCGGACGGTCCGGGGCCGGGGTCGGGGTCCTCATGGCCGGAGGGATCAAGGCGATGCTCCGGCGGCGGTTGCCGCCTTGGGTCGAGGCCGGCCTCGGGCTGCGTGTCCGCTATGTCCATCGCGCGGGCGGCTGGCTGGCCACGCACCTGCCCGAAGGGCGGTTCCATCCGCCCCGGCCCCCGGAGCTGCGGCTGATCGAGGGGCGGGCCGCCGCCACCCAGGCCCTGGGCCCCCAGCCGCTCTGGCGCGGTTACGCGAATCAGCTGCGCTGGGTGCGGAGCCCGGACGAGGTGCGGTCGAGCGTGACGCTGGGGTGCTTCTTCTTCTGGCTGGCCGCCACCCGCCGCCCCGGCATCGTCGCCGAGTTCGGAACGGCCTTCGGCGTGTCGGGCATGTACTGGCTGGCCGGGATCAAGGCCGCCGGGTCGGGCAGGCTGCTGACCTTCGATCCCAACCGGGACTGGGCGGCCCTTGCGCGTGCGAACCTCGCCTGCGTGCATCCGGCCTTCGACTCGACGATCGGCCTTTTCGAGGAGGAGATCGGCCGGAGGCTCGCTCCGGGGCAGGGGGTGGACATCGCCTTCGTGGACGGGATCCACGCCAGCACCTTCGTCGACGCCCAGTTCGGGGTCATCCGGCAGCATGCCGCCCCCGGTGCGCTCGTCCTGTTCGACGACATCAACTTCTCGCCGGACATGGAGGCCTGCTGGGCCGCCATCGCCCGCCGTCCCGACCTGAGGGCGAGCGCGACCGTGGGCGCCCGCCTGGGCATCGTCGAGCTGGCCTGACCCTCAGGCCCGGCGGAGCACCCAGTCCATGGCGCGCGAGGGCAGGAGCCGCCGCATCAGGCCCACCGCATGGGTCGGCGCCGTGACGTAGTAGCGCGCCGCCGGACGGGGGGAATCCAGGATCTGGACCAGCCGCTCGGTCACAGCAGTGGGCGGGAGCTCCCAGCGGTCCTGCCCGGCCGGGCCGTAGAGGCGATGCAGCACCGTCTGGTATTCGTCCTTCCGGGGCGAGGACGCCCAGTCGATCCACCGCTCGAAATGGGGGATCGCGTTCTGGCGGAGCCGCGAGGCCACGGGACCGGGCTCGATCAGGGACACATGGATGCCGGCCGGGGCCATCTCGAGCCGCAGCACCTCGGACAGGCCTTCAAGGGCGAACTTGGTCGCGGAATAGGCGCCGCGCCACTTCACCCCCACGAGGCCCAGCACCGAGGAGCAGTTGACGATATGACCGTGGCCCTGCGCCCGCATGATGGGGATCACGCGGCGGGTCAGCTCGTGCCAGCCGAAAAGGTTGGTCTCGAAGATTGCGCGAAGGCCGTCGGTGGGCAGGTCCTCCACGGCCCCCGGCAGCGCGATGGCGCCGTTGTTGAACAGCGCATCGAGAGTGCCCCCCGTGGCCGCGAGGACCTCGGCCAGCGCGGAGTCCATCGACGCCGGATCGGTGTAGTCGAGGCGCGGGCTTTCGAACCCTTCGGCGCGGAGCCGCTGGCAGTCCTCCTCCTTGCGACAGGCGGCGAAGACGCGCCAGCCGTGCGCCCGGAGGCCAAGGGCGGCATTGGCCCCGATCCCGGAGGAGCAGCCGGTGATGAGGATGCTGCGGCGCGGGGCGGCAGCGGGGGCGTGGGCGGCGGACATCGGAAGCTCCCGGTCTGGACAGGTCCGGCCTGCTTAGCCCGGCCCCCGGCAGGCCGGAAGGAGGGGTCAGCCCTCGGCGTCTGCAAGAAATCGTGCGGACATCCAGCCCAGCTCCCCTGACGGCATGCGGACGCGGACCCAGCCGCCGTCGCGGTCCACCACCTCGGCCATGTCGCCGGCATCGACCTGGCCCACGACGTCGAACTCGACCCCCGGGCCGAGCCGCACGTTGACGCGGTCGCCGGTGACCCGGCGCAAGGCGCCTGCCGCGTCGGCCGACGCGACGTCCACGACCTCCTCGCGCGGGGTGGTCAGCTCCGGCGCAATCGCCGCCAGGGCCTCGACGGGACCCAGCGCGGCATCGGGGTCGGGACCGGGTTCGACCTCCGCCTCGGATGGCGTCTCGGCGGCCAGGGCGGTCACGCCGGTCACCTCGTCGAGCTGGATGTCCGCAGGCCCGCCCGCGTCGGCCATCCGGGTGCCGGACGCCTCCTCCGGGGTGTCCAGGGCCGGCCCGGCCGGGGAGGGCTCCGCTTCGGCGGCGGTCTCCGGGGCTGGCGCCGTCGTGGCCTCGGCCCGCGTTTCGGGCCGGAAGTCGGACCCGCCCGACAAGGCCCAGTAGGCCAGCGCCATAAGCGCAAAGGACAGCAGGATGAAGATTCTCACGACCGCCTCCACGAGCATCCATCCGGTGCGGGGACCCGGGCCATGTTACACCAGGCCGCCGCGCAACGCAGGCGAAAACGTTCGCGTTAGCGCTTTGTTCCGCGACTTGTGCGACCGGCCGCCGCCCTTTACATCGCGTCCATGACCGATGACGCGTTGATCCCCGAAGGCGACGACCCTTCTCTCCTCGTGACGGAGCCGCTGCGCCGCGCCATCGGCGAGCGCTACCTGACCTATGCGCTCTCCACCATCATGCACCGGGCGCTCCCGGATGCGCGGGACGGCCTCAAGCCGGTGCATCGCCGCATCCTTTACGCCATGCGGGAGCTGCGGCTGGTGCCCACGGGCGGCTTCCGCAAGAGCGCCAAGATCTCGGGCGACGTGATGGGGAACTACCACCCGCACGGGGACGCCGCGATCTACGACGCGATGGCCCGTCTCGCGCAGGACTTCAACGTCCGCTACCCGCTGGTCGAAGGGCAGGGGAACTTCGGCAACATCGACGGGGACAACCCCGCCGCCGCCCGCTACACCGAGGCGCGGCTGTCCGCCCTGGGCGAGGCCCTGATGGAGGGCCTCGACGAGGATGCGGTCGACATGCGGCCGAACTACGACGGCACGCTGCTCGAACCTGTCGTGCTGCCCGCGCCCGTGCCGCACCTTCTGGCGAATGGGGCCTCGGGGATCGCCGTGGGGATGGCGACCTCGATCCCGCCGCACAACCTCGATGAACTCATCGGCGCCTGCCTGGAGCTGATCAAGAAGCCCGACCTGCCGGACGAGAAGCTGCTGGAGCTGATCCCGGGCCCGGACTTCCCGACCGGCGGCATCCTCGTGGAGCCGCCCGAGGGGATCGCGCAGGCCTACCGGACGGGACGCGGCAGCTTCCGGCTGCGGGCGCGATGGACCGTTGAGGAGCTCGGCCGCGGCGTGCGGCAGATCGTCGTCACCGAGATCCCCTACCAGGTCCAGAAGTCCAAGCTGATCGAGAAGCTGGCCGAGATCGTCCAGACCAAGAAAATCCCCGCGCTGGCCGACGTCCGGGACGAGAGCGCCGACGACGTGCGCATCGTGCTCGAGCCCAAGTCGCGGTCGGTCGATCCCGAGATGCTGATGGGCATGCTGTTCCGGCAGTCGGACCTGGAGGTCCGGGTGCCCCTGAACATGAACGTGCTGATCGACGGGCTCACGCCCAAGGTCTGCTCGCTCCGCGAGGTGCTGCGGGCCTTCCTCGACCACCGGCGGGACGTGCTGCTGCGCCGTTCGCGCCACCGGCTGGACAAGATCGACCGGCGGCTCGAGGTGCTGGGCGGCCTGCTCATCGCCTTCCTGAACCTCGACCGGGTGATCGACATCATCCGCTACGACGACGATCCCAAGGCCGCGCTGCAGGCCGAGGACTGGGACAAGCCCCGCGCCCGCGCCCGGTCCGAAGCCGATTACGTCTCGCCGCTGCCCGCCAAGGGGCAGGCGGTGATCCCGCCCGGCGTCGGCATGACCGAGGTGCAGGCCGAGGCCATCCTCAACATGCGGCTGCGGTCCCTGCGGCGGCTGGAGGAGATGCAGCTCATCGCCGAGCGCGACGCCCTCCTGGCCGAGCGGGGCGACCTGCTGGCCCTTCTGGACGACGAGGCTCTCCAGTGGAAAGCCATCGCCAGCGCCCTCAAGGAATCCCGCAAGCAGTTCGGCGCCAAGGCTCCGAACGGGGCGCGCAGGACCACGCTCGACATCGCCGCCGAGACGGCGGACATCGCGCCCGAATCCATGATCGAGCGGGAGCCGGTCACGGTCGTCCTGTCCGAGATGGGCTGGGTCCGCGCCATGAAGGGCCACGTCGAGGGCGAGGGCATCCGCTACAAGGACGGCGACAAGGCGCGCTTCCTTCTGCGGGCCGAGACCACCGACAAGCTTCTCGTGCTGGGCGCGAACGGGCGGATCTTCACGGTGCCGGCGGTGAACCTGCCGGGCGGCCGTGGCATGGGCGAGCCGCTGCGCCTGATGATCGACCTCGACGCGCCCGTGGTGGCGGTCCGGCTGCACCGGCCGGGGGGCAAGCTGATCGTCGCCTCGGACCAGGGCGATGGCTTCATCCTGTCCGAGGATGAGGCGCTGGCCCAGACCCGCGCCGGGCGCGTGGTTCTGAACCTGCCCGAAGGGGCGAGGGCGGCGCACCTCGTGCCGGTGGAAGGGGACCACGTGGCCGCGATCGGCCAGAACCGCAAGATGCTGGTCTTCCCGGTCTCCGAGCTGCCCGAGATGGGGCGCGGCAAGGGCGTGCGGCTGCAGGCCTTCAAGGACGGCGGCCTGTCGGATGTCACGACGCTGAACTTGGCCGATGGGCTGACCTGGCTGCTGGACGGCGGCAAGACGCGTCGCGAGCCGGACCTGGGCGAATGGCTCGGCAAACGTGGCCAGGCCGGCCGCATGGCTCCGCGCGGCTTCCCGCGGGACAACAGGTTCGCCGCGCCCGTGACCCCGGCCTGAGCCGGGGCGGCACCTTTCGGCGGGGCGGACGGCCGGCCCGCCCTGCAATGGCCGGGCTGGCGTGGCGACAATGGCCACCGGGGGCCATGATTGCGCCCCTCTTGCCTTCAACCGGCCAATTCCATAAATGGCGCGCGGACGCGCGGAGCCCGTTTCGGGCTTCGCCCTAACAGGATGACGGGAACATGGCGAAGGCGAAGTTCGAGCGGAACAAACCGCACGTGAACATTGGGACCATTGGTCACGTGGACCATGGCAAGACGACGCTGACGGCGGCGATCACGCGGTACTTCGGCGACTTCAAGGCGTACGACCAGATCGACGCGGCGCCCGAGGAGCGGGCCCGTGGGATCACGATCTCGACGGCGCACGTGGAGTACGAGACGCCGAACCGGCACTACGCGCACGTGGACTGCCCCGGCCACGCCGACTACGTGAAGAACATGATCACGGGCGCGGCGCAGATGGACGGCGCGATCCTGGTCTGCGCGGCCTCCGACGGCCCGATGCCGCAAACGCGCGAGCACATCCTGCTGGCCCGCCAGGTGGGCGTGCCCGCTCTGGTCGTGTACATGAACAAGGTCGACCTGGTGGACGACGAGGAGCTGATCGAGCTCGTCGAGATGGAGCTGCGCGAGCTTCTGTCCTCCTATGAGTTCCCCGGCGACGACATCCCGATCATCAAGGGCTCGGCCCACCAGGCGATGATCGGCGAGTCCAAGGAGATCGGCGAGGACTCGATCCGCGCGCTGATGGCGGCGGTGGACGAGTACATCCCGACGCCGGTGCGGGCGGTGGACCNGCCCTTCCTGATGCCCATCGAGGACGTGTTCTCGATCTCGGGCCGGGGCACGGTGGTGACGGGCCGCGTGGAGCGGGGCGTGATCAACGTGGGCGACGAGGTGGAGATCGTGGGCATCCGCGACACCCGCAAGTCGACCTGCACGGGCGTGGAGATGTTCCGCAAGCTGCTGGACCGCGGCGAGGCGGGCGACAACATCGGCGCGCTGCTGCGCGGGATCGACCGCGAGGGCGTGGAGCGGGGCCAGGTGCTCTGCAAGCCGGGCTCGGTCAAGCCGCACACCAAGTTCGAGGCCGAGGCCTACATCCTGACCAAGGAAGAGGGCGGGCGGCACACGCCGTTCTTCGCCAACTACCGGCCGCAGTTCTACTTCCGCACCACCGACGTCACCGGCACCGTGCAGCTGCCCGAGGGCACCGAGATGGTGATGCCGGGCGACAACCTGAAGTTCAACGTCGAACTGATTGCCCCCATCGCCATGGAAGACGGCCTGCGCTTCGCCATCCGTGAAGGCGGCCGCACCGTCGGCGCCGGCGTCGTGTCGAAGATCATCGCCTGATCCTTCGCGCCCCGCGCAAGCTGGAACGGCCGTCCCTCGGGGCGGCCGTTTCGTTTTCGGCCCGGTCCATCTCCCGCCGATCCCCGGCCCGCAGCCTTGGAGCCCAGCCGAGCGGACCCTATCTGAGGTGAAATGATCCTTGTGAGGCCAGAGATGGAAAACACCAGCGTCCGCAGCTTCCTCGACCGGCTCCTGACCGAAGGTCGCGCCGTCGCTCAGCGCGGCGAGGATCTGGCCGCCCAGCGACTGGGGATCGGAGACGATCCATCGGCCCGGGCGCGGCTTCGCCAGACGGGGCTGGCGGGGGGGGCGGCCCTGGGGCTCCTCGGGCTGCTCCTGGGGCAGCGGCGGCGCGGCAGCCTTCCGCGCAACGCGCTCCTGATCGGCGGCATCGGCGCCTTGGGCAAGGTCGCCATGGACGCCTGGAGCGCGCAGGGCGGCGCCTCGGGCCGCAGCGTAACGGACCTGGACGAGGACGCCGCCGAGACGCACGCCAAGACGCTTCTCTTCGCCATGGTGTCCGCAGCGAAGGCCGACGGCCATATCGACGACGAGGAGCAGAGCGCCATCCACGCCGAACTCGAGGACCTGCCCGAGGCCGTGAAGGGTTTCCTGGGCGAGGCCATCGCCGCGCCGTCGAACCCCGAGGTTGTGGCGACCCGCGTCCGCAACGGCCACGAGGCGCGGGAAGTCTATGCCGCGTCGGCGTTGATGTGCGGCCGGGACCACCCCCAAGAGATGGACTACCTCGACCGGCTCGCCCGGGCGCTCGGGATCTCCGAGGAGGAGGCGCGGCGGATCGAAGAGGATGTGATTGCGATCGCCTGACCCCTTGATCCCCGGCGGCGTTCGGGCTAGTCGGGGATCGGCCTAGGGGTATAGCTCAGCCGGTAGAGCGACGGTCTCCAAAACCGTAGGTCGCGGGTTCGAACCCTGCTGCCCCTGCCAACCTTCCTGCATCTTCGCGGATTCGCCTCCGTCGTGATCGTGGCTCGCCGAGGCGTGATGGCCACGCTGCGCGCCGCCATCTTCCTGCCATGCCATGGGGCGCTTTTCGCTCGGCTCGCATCGTAGGACGCTCGGGACCGAGCAAGGAGATGTCCTGGATGGCCGAGATCCCCGACCTGACTGCCCGCCGTGCCCGCATGATCGCGGACAACCTGATGACGGCTTATCAACGCCAAAGGACCGCGATGCGGATCGCCGGCGTGCCCTCGTCGGAGCTTCGCGCCGGCGACGACGGCGATACGGTGGTGGCGGACGTGGCCGCCTGCATGACGGTGGCGAATTCGCTGTCCCAGGTTGGACTGACCCGGTCGGTGCTCGATCGGATGCGCACGGCCGAGGAGGCGGCCTTCGCCGTCCTGACCCGCGCGGCCGACGCCTACTTCGCCTCCGAGGAAGTCCGACGGGGACTCGGCGCGTCCGCCGCCGAGCCGTTCCGCCATCTGCGCGAGGCCTTGCCCGGAGCCGCCTGAGTCGCAGATCGCCGTGGGCGGCGCCCCGTCGCGACGCCAGCCGCCGGAATCAACCATGAGCCAGGACGACCCCGCCCCGCGCCTCCGTCCCGAGCCGCTCATCCTGACGGTGGCGCTCGACCCCGCGAGCTTTGCGCGCTTCGATGCCGAGCGGAGGGCCTACTTCCCTCCGCACCTCAATCGCATTCCGGCGCATGTCACCCTGTTCCATCACCTCCCTGGCGAGGCCGAGGTCGACATCGCGGCCACCCTTCTTGCCGCGTGCGGGGGGAGGGGGCCGGAGGCGGTGCAGGTCACCGGCCTGATGCCGCTCGGACGCGGGGTGGCCTACCGCCTCGAGGCCCCCGGCCTCGCCGAACTGCGCGCCGGGCTGGCCAGGCACTGGGCGGACTGGCTGACGCCGCAGGACCGCCAGCCTTGGCGCCCTCATGTGACCGTACAGAACAAGGTATCCCCCGAGGTGGCCCGCGACACCCTGTCTCAGCTCCGGGCCGCCTTCGTGCCCTGGGAGGCGCAAGCCCGGGGGCTGCTCCTTTGGCGCTACAAGGGAGGCCCCTGGGAGTCCGTCGCCGAGTTCGCGTTCGCGGGAGGAGTCTGAGCGCACCCTTGCGCTCGCCGCGCGGCCCGCGTATGTCGCGCGGGTTCCGCCCGGAGGACATCCCATGGCCACCAATCCCGTCGAATTCATTCAGCAGGCCCGCGCCGAGATCGGCAAGGTCGTCTGGCCCACGCGGCGGGAAGTGGTGCTGACCACCGTCATGGTGCTGGCGCTGGCCGCGCTCGCCGCCGTGTTCTTCAGCCTGGTGGATCTCCTGATCCGGACCGGGCTCACGACGATCCTCGGCGTCTTCGGCAGCTGATCAAGGCCCTTGCGCTCGGGCGCCCAGGGGCGTAAGAGCGCCGGGCTCTGAACGGACGGGCGCGGGCGCGGCGAATCGCGCGGGCGCCCCGTTTTCATTTGGAGCCGGGGTGCAAGGCAGGCTCCCGGACAGGAATAAGCCGGCTTGGCCGGTCGGGCATGGGTGCGGCAGACATGGCGAAACGCTGGTATTCGGTCTCGGTCCTCTCGAATTTCGAGAAGAAGATCGCCGAGCAGATCCGCGCCAAGACCGCGGAGCAGGGCCTCCAGGACAAGATCGACGAGGTCATGGTCCCGACCGAGGAAGTCATCGAGATGCGTCGCGGCAAGAAGGTCCAGGCCGAGCGCCGCTTCATGCCCGGCTATGTCCTCGTGCACATGGAAATGTCGGACGAGACCTACCACCTGATCACCTCGATCAACCGCGTCACCGGCTTCCTGGGTCCCCAGGGCAAGCCGATGCCGATGCGGGACAGCGAGGTGAACGCGATCCTGAACCGGGTCGAGGTCGGGGAGACGCAGCCCCGCAACCTCATCCGCTTCGAGATCGGCGAGCGGGTCAAAGTCAACGACGGCCCGTTCGAGGACTTCGACGGGATGGTCGAGGGCGTCGACGAGGAGCACCAGCGCCTCAAGGTGTCGGTCTCGATCTTCGGCCGGGCCACCCCGGTCGATCTGGAATTCTCTCAGGTGACGAAGCTCGCCTGAGCGGACGGCCCCTCCGGGGGTCCGTGGGAGGGGAGGGGGCCGCGGCACCCGATCCGGACCACGCAACGAAGGCCCGCCCGGCGCGCCGGGACGGGAGTTGGACCAAGGGGGCCGCGCCCCCGCGATGAAGGAGAGGCCACATGGCCAAGAAAGTCATTGGTTCGCTGAAGCTGCAGGTGAAAGCCCAGCAGGCGAACCCGTCCCCGCCGGTCGGTCCCGCGCTCGGTCAGCGCGGGATCAACATCATGGCGTTCGTCAAGGAATTCAACGCCAAGACGGCCGAGATCGAGGCCGGTGCCCCCGTCCCGGTGGTCATCACCTACTACGCCGACAAGTCGTTCTCGCTTGAGCTGAAGACGCCGCCCGCGTCCTACTACCTCAAGAAGGCGGCCGGCCTGAAGCCCGTGGGCAAGCGCAACCGCCCGAAGGCCTCCACCAAGCCCGGCAAGGAAGTCGCCGGGAGCGTGACCCTCGCGCAGGTGCGCGAGATCGCGACCGCCAAGATGAAGGACCTGAACGCGGTCTCCGTCGAGGCGGCCATGCAGACGATCATGGGCTCGGCGAAGTCCATGGGCATCGATGTGAAGGGCTGATCATGGCGAAGCTTGGCAAGAGAATCCGCGCGGCCCGCGCCGCCTTCGACGGCAAGGACAACCTTCCCGTCCAGACCGCCGTCGAACTGGTGAAGGCGAACGCCTCCGCGAAGTTCGATGAGACCGTCGAGATCGCGCTCAACCTGGGTGTCGATCCGCGCCACGCCGACCAGATGGTCCGCGGCACGGTGAACCTGCCGAACGGCACCGGCAAGACGGTGCGCGTGGCGGTCTTCGCCCGTGGCGAGAAGGCCGACCAGGCCCGCGCCGCCGGGGCTGACATCGTCGGCGCCGAGGACCTGATGCAGACGATCCAGGGCGGCACGATCGACTTCGATCGTTGCATCGCCACCCCGGACATGATGCCGATCGTCGGTCGCCTCGGTAAGATCCTCGGCCCGCGCAACCTGATGCCGAACCCGAAGATCGGCACCGTGACGCCGGACGTTGCCGAGGCCGTTCGCGCGGCCAAGGGCGGCCAGGTCCAGTTCAAGGTCGAGAAGGCGGGGATCATCCACGCCGGCGTCGGCAAGGCCTCGTTCGACGCCGACAAGCTGGCCGAGAACATCCGCGCCTTCGTGGATGCCGTGCAGCGCGCCAAGCCCACCGGGGCCAAGGGCGCCTACCTGAAGAAGGTGTCCATCGCGTCGACGATGGGCCCGGGCGTGTCGATCGACCTCGCGTCGGCGACCGGCAACGCCTGACCGTAGAGATTCCCTCCGGCTTAGGCCGGGGGGTCTGGCGGGGCCCCGACAGGCCCCGTCCTGTCCGAGACGGAGGGTCGGGGGAAACCTCGTAAATCCTTCCTGAGACGGGACGCGAGACCAGGATTTCCGTTTGGGGGCCCAGCGCCCCGGGGCGGGCGATCTGAGGCTCGGGTTCCGTAACAAGGACCCGAACGCGGTGTCTCCGGATGCCGCATCATGAGCCGGGGGAAACCCCAACTTGGAGTGAAACTGTGGATAGAGCCAAGAAAGAGAAAGTGGTCGAGGAACTCGGCCAGATCTTCGAAAGCTCTGGCGTCGTGGTGGTTGCCCACTACGAAGGCATGACGGTTGCACAGATGCAGGACCTCCGCGCGCGCATGCGCGATGCGGGTGGCTCCGTTCGCGTGGCCAAGAACAAGCTCGCCAAGATCGCCCTGGAAGGGAAGCCCGGCGCCAGCATGGCTCCCCTTCTCACGGGCATGACCGTGTTCTCCTACTCCGAAGACCCCGTGGCTGCGGCCAAGGTGGTCGACGCCTACGCCAAGACGAACGACAAGTTCGTCATCCTCGGCGGGGCGATGGGGAACGCGGCGCTTGACCCGGCCGGAGTCAAGGCTGTCGCATCGCTGCCGTCCCGCGAGGAGCTCATCGCTTCCATCGTGGCCTGCATCGGTGCGCCCGCCGCGCAACTGGCCGGGGCGATCGGCGCGCCTGCCGCGAACATCGCGGGCATTCTCTCGACCATCGAAGAGAAGGCCGCCTGAGCAGCGACGTGATGCCGCGGGGGGCTTTGGCCCCTTGCGTTGGAACCCTTATCTAGACGGAAAGCACAAATGGCTGATCTGAACCAACTGGCCGAACAAATCGTTGGCCTCACCCTCCTGCAAGCCCAAGAGCTGAAGCAGATCCTCAAGGACCAGTACGGCATCGAGCCCGCCGCCGGCGGCGCTGTCATGATGGCCGCTGCCCCGGGTGCGGCTGCCGCCCCCGCCGAGGAAGAAAAGACCGAGTTCGACGTCGTCCTCAAGGACGCCGGCGCGAACAAGATCAACGTGATCAAGGAAGTCCGTGCGATCACGGGCCTGGGCCTCAAGGAAGCCAAGGACCTCGTGGAAGCCGGCGGCAAGGTCAAGGAAGGTATCTCCAAGGCCGACGCCGAAGCCATGAAGAAGAAGCTCGAAGAGGCTGGTGCCAAGGTCGAGCTGGCCTAATGAAGATGCGCTCCGGCGCGCTTCACTAGTCTGAATTGGGCTGGAGCCGCCGACCGGCGGTTCCAGCCTGACCCGTCTTAAAGGCCGGTCCTGAGGGACCCGCCTTTTGGACCGGTCGAACGGGTCGTGATGTCGCCCTTGGGAAGGCGGCATCGGATGGACCTCCGACAGTCCGCTCTCACAGAGCGAGGCCCCGCGCCCCCGGCGGAGCCTCCCTCGCAGAGACCATAGGTGACGACGCCCATGCCCCAGTCCGTCCGCGGCCAGAAGCGCCTCCGCAAGTATTACGGCAAGATCCGTGAAGTGCTGGAGATGCCGAACCTCATCGAGGTTCAGAAATCCTCCTACGACCTGTTCCTGAAGTCCGGCGACGGCGACAAGCCGAACGACGGCGAGGGCATCCAGGGCGTCTTCCAGTCCGTCTTCCCGATTGAGGACTTCAACGGCACCGCCCGCCTGGAGTTCGTCAAGTACGAGCTGGAAAAGCCCAAGTACGACGTCGACGAATGCCAGGCCCGCGACATGACCTATGCCGCGCCGCTCAAGGTCACGCTGCGCCTCATCGTCTACGAAGTGGACGAGATCACCGGCGCCAAGACCGTCAAGAACTTCAAGGACCAGGAAGTGTTCATGGGGGACATGCCCCTCATGACCCCGAACGGGACGTTCATCGTGAACGGCACCGAGCGGGTCATCGTGTCCCAGATGCACCGGTCCCCCGGCGTGTTCTTCGACCATGACAAGGGTAAGACCCACTCGTCGGGCAAGCTGCTGTTCGCCTGCCGGATCATCCCCTACCGCGGCTCCTGGCTCGACTTCGAGTTCGACGCCAAGGATCTCGTGTTCGCGCGCATCGACCGCCGCCGCAAGCTGCCGGTGACGACCCTGCTCTATGCCCTCGGCATGGATCAGGAGGCGATCATGTCCGCCTATTACAACACGGTGGACTTCAAGCTGGAGCCGCGGACCCGCCAGTGGGTCACCCGCTTCTTCCCCGAGCGTGTCCGCGGCACCCGGCCGACCTACGACCTGATCGACGCCGCCACCGGCGAGGTCATCGCCAAGGCCGGTGACAAGGTCACCCCGCGCATGGTCAAGAAGCTCCAGGACGAGGGCAAGGTCACCGAGCTGCTCGTGCCGTTCAAGAGCATCCAGGGCCGCTACGTCGCGCAGGACATCATCAACGAGGAAACCGGCGCCATCTACGTGGAAGCCGGCGACGAACTGACCCTCGAGGTGGACCGCGACGGCGAGATCATCGGCGGGACCGTGAAGGCGCTTCTTGACGCGGGCCTGACCACGATCCCCGTGCTCGACATCGACAACATCAATGTCGGCCCGTACATCCGCAACACCATGGCGTCGGACAAGAACCTGGGCCGCGACACCGCGCTCATGGACATCTACCGCGTCATGCGCCCCGGCGAGCCGCCGACCGTCGAGGCGGCCTCCGCGCTCTTCGACACGCTGTTCTTCGACAAGGAGCGGTACGACCTTTCCGCCGTCGGCCGCGTGAAGATGAACATGCGCCTGGACCTCCAGAAGCCGGACACCCAGCGCACGCTCGACCGCGACGACATCATCGCCTGCATCAAGGCGCTGGTGGAGCTGCGCGACGGCAAGGGCGAGATCGACGACATCGACCACCTCGGCAACCGCCGGGTGCGTTCGGTCGGCGAGCTCATGGAGAACCAGTACCGCGTCGGCCTGCTTCGCATGGAGCGCGCGATCAAGGAACGCATGTCGTCCGTCGACATCGACACCGAGATGCCGCAGAACCTGATCAACGCGAAGCCCGCCGCTGCTGCGGTGCGGGAGTTCTTCGGCTCCTCGCAGCTGTCGCAGTTCATGGACCAGACCAACCCGCTCTCCGAGGTCACGCACAAGCGGCGTCTCTCGGCGCTCGGGCCGGGCGGCCTGACGCGGGAACGCGCGGGCTTCGAGGTGCGCGACGTTCACCCGACCCATTACGGCCGGATGTGCCCGATCGAAACGCCGGAAGGTCCGAACATCGGCCTGATCAACTCGCTGGCCACCTACGCCCGCGTGAACAAGTACGGCTTCATCGAGACCCCCTACCGCAAGGTGGTGGACGGCAAGGTCACCGACGACGTGCAGTACATGTCGGCGACCGAGGAGATGCGCCACATCGTCGCCCAGGCGAACGCCAACCTCACCGAGGATGGCGGCTTCGCCAACGAGCTGGTCAACACTCGCCAGTCGGGTGACTACACCCTCGCGCCCCGCGAGCAGGTGGACCTGATCGACGTGTCGCCCAAGCAGCTCGTGTCCGTGGCCGCCTCGCTGATCCCGTTCCTCGAGAACGACGACGCGAACCGCGCGCTCATGGGCTCGAACATGCAGCGGCAGGCCGTGCCGCTCCTGCAGGCCGAGGCTCCGCTCGTGGGCACCGGCATCGAGGAGGTCGTGGCCCGCGACTCCGGGGCGGCCATCATGGCCCGTCGCGGCGGGATCATCGACCAGGTGGACGCGACCCGCATCGTGGTGCGCGCGACCGAGGATCTCGAACTCGGCGACGCCGGGGTCGACATCTACCGGATGCGCAAGTTCCAGCGCTCGAACCAGAACACCTGCATCAACCAGCGTCCGCTGGTGAAGGTGGGTGACCGGGTCGCGCGTGGCGAGGTCATCGCCGACGGCCCGTCCACCGATATGGGGGAACTGGCGCTCGGCAAGAACGTCGTCGTCGCGTTCATGCCCTGGAACGGCTACAACTACGAGGACTCCATCCTCATCTCCGAACGGATCGTCCAGGACGACGTCTTCACCTCGATCCACATCGAGGAGTTCGAGGTCGCCGCCCGTGACACCAAGCTCGGGCCCGAGGAGATCACGCGGGACATCCCGAACGTGGGTGAAGAGGCGCTCCGCAACCTTGACGAGGCGGGGATCGTCTACATCGGCGCCGAAGTGGGGCCGGGCGACATCCTCGTGGGCAAGATCACGCCCAAGGGCGAAAGCCCGATGACGCCCGAGGAAAAGCTCCTCCGGGCCATCTTCGGGGAAAAAGCGTCCGACGTGCGCGACACCTCGCTTCGCCTGCCGCCCGGCGACTTCGGGACGGTGGTCGAGGTGCGGGTGTTCAACCGCCACGGCGTCGACAAGGACGAGCGTGCGCTGCAGATCGAGCGCGAGGAAGTCGAGCGCCTGGCCCGTGACCGGGACGACGAGCTCGCCATCCTCGATCGCAACATCTACGCCCGCCTGCGTGGCGTCCTCCTCGGCAAGACCGCCGTGAAGGGGCCGCG
Organism: Rubellimicrobium arenae; assembly: GCF_017916275.1. Lineage (GTDB taxonomy): Bacteria > Pseudomonadota > Alphaproteobacteria > Rhodobacterales > Rhodobacteraceae > Rubellimicrobium > Rubellimicrobium arenae. Next base: position 100,639 of record NZ_JAFMST010000008.1, on the reverse strand, counting down.
CGGCTTCAAGGCCAACTCGATCGTCACCGAAGAGTCGCTGTCCGAGATCGGGCGCGGCGCGTGGTGGCAGTTCGCCCTGGCGGACGAGGCCGATGCCAAGATCGTCGAAGCCCTGAACGAGCAGTACGAGGTGCAGAAGCGCACGCTCGACGCCCGCTTCGAGGACAAGGTCGAGAAGGTCCGTCGCGGCGACGACCTGCCCCCCGGCGTGATGAAGATGGTCAAGGTCTTCGTGGCCGTGAAGCGCAAGCTTCAGCCCGGCGACAAGATGGCCGGTCGTCACGGCAACAAGGGCGTCATCTCGCGCGTCGTGCCGATCGAGGACATGCCGTTCCTGGCGGACGGCACGCCCGTGGACTTCTGCCTCAACCCGCTCGGCGTGCCGTCGCGGATGAACGTGGGTCAGATCCTCGAGACGCACATGGGCTGGGCTTCGCGTGGCCTGGGGATCCAGATCGACGACGCCCTGCACGACTACCGCCGCTCGGGCGACCTCACGCCGGTTCGCGAAGCCATGCGCATCGCCTACGGTGAGGAGGCCTACGAGGAAGCTCTCGCCGAGATGGACGAGCAGCAGATCGTGGCCACCGCCGAGGTCGTCGCCAAGGGCGTCCCGATCGCCACGCCGGTCTTCGATGGCGCCAAGGAAGGCGACGTGGACGATGCGCTGGTGCGGGCGGGCTTCGACACCTCGGGGCAGTCGGTGCTGTTCGACGGCCGCACGGGCGAGCAGTTCCAGCGCAAGGTCACGGTCGGCGTGAAGTACCTGCTCAAGCTGCACCACCTCGTGGACGACAAGATCCACGCGCGTTCGACCGGCCCGTACTCGCTCGTCACCCAGCAACCGCTGGGCGGCAAGGCGCAGTTCGGCGGCCAGCGCTTCGGGGAGATGGAGGTCTGGGCCCTCGAAGCCTACGGCGCCGCCTACACCCTGCAGGAGATGCTGACGGTGAAGTCGGACGACGTGGCGGGCCGGACCAAGGTCTACGAGTCGATCGTCAAGGGCGAGGACAACTTCGAGGCCGGCGTGCCGGAATCGTTCAACGTTCTCGTCAAGGAAGTCAGGGGCCTCGGCCTCAACATGGAGCTGATGGACGCGGAGGCAGAGGAGTAATCCTCCTCACGGCTTCGGGACGGCCCCTTGCGGGGGGCCGTCCGCCTCCCCACCTCCGTTGACCCTCGGAAGGGCATGAGATGAACCAGGAACTGACGAACAACCCGTTCAACCCCCTGACCCCCGCCAAGACCTTCGACGAGATCCGCGTGTCGCTGGCCTCGCCCGAACGCATCCTGTCCTGGTCCTTCGGCGAGATCAAAAAGCCGGAAACCATCAACTACCGCACGTTCAAGCCGGAACGTGACGGCCTGTTCTGCGCGCGCATCTTCGGGCCGATCAAGGATTACGAGTGCCTCTGCGGCAAGTACAAGCGCATGAAGTATCGCGGCGTCGTCTGCGAGAAGTGCGGCGTGGAAGTGACGCTCCAGAAGGTCCGCCGCGAGCGGATGGGCCATATCGAGCTCGCCGCCCCGGTCGCGCATATCTGGTTCCTCAAGTCGCTCCCGTCCCGGATCGGCCTGATGCTGGACATGACGCTCCGTGACCTCGAACGCATCCTCTACTTCGAACAGTACGTCGTCATCGAGCCGGGCCTGACCGACCTCCAGCAGAACCAGCTGCTGACCGAGGAGCAGTTCCTCGACGCGCAGGACCAGTACGGGGCCGACGCCTTCCAGGCGAACATCGGCGCCGAAGCCATCCGCGAGATGCTGGCCGCCATCGACCTCGAGGGCGAGGCCGAGCGTCTGCGTGAGGAGCTGAAGGAAGCCACCGGCGAGCTGAAGCCCAAGAAGATCATCAAGCGGCTCAAGATCGTCGAGTCGTTCCTCGAGTCGGGCAACCGGCCCGAGTGGATGATCATGACCGTGATCCCGGTCATCCCGCCCGAGTTGCGCCCGCTGGTGCCGCTCGACGGGGGTCGCTTCGCGACGTCCGACCTGAACGACCTCTACCGCCGGGTCATCAACCGGAACAACCGCCTCAAGCGGCTGATCGAGCTGCGCGCGCCGGACATCATCGTCCGGAACGAGAAGCGGATGCTCCAGGAGTCGGTGGACGCCCTCTTCGACAACGGCCGTCGCGGCCGCGTCATCACCGGCGCCAACAAGCGTCCGCTGAAGTCGCTGTCCGACATGCTCAAGGGCAAGCAGGGCCGGTTCCGCCAGAACCTGCTCGGCAAGCGCGTGGACTTCTCGGGCCGTTCGGTCATCGTGACCGGCCCCGAGCTCAAGCTGCACCAGTGCGGCCTGCCCAAGAAGATGGCGCTCGAGCTTTTCAAGCCGTTCATCTACTCGCGGCTCGAGGCCAAGGGGCTGTCCAGCACCGTCAAGCAGGCCAAGAAGCTCGTGGAGAAGGAACGTCCCGAGGTCTGGGACATCCTGGATGAAGTCATCCGCGAGCACCCGGTTCTGCTCAACCGCGCGCCGACGCTGCACCGCCTGGGCATCCAGGCCTTCGAGCCGATCCTGATCGAAGGCAAGGCGATCCAGCTGCACCCCCTCGTGTGCTCGGCGTTCAACGCCGACTTCGACGGCGACCAGATGGCCGTTCACGTCCCCCTCTCGCTGGAAGCCCAGCTCGAGGCGCGCGTCCTCATGATGTCCACGAACAACGTGCTGTCGCCCGCGAACGGCAGCCCGATCATCGTGCCGTCGCAGGACATGGTGCTCGGCCTCTACTACACCACCATCGAGCGCGAGGGCATGCCGGGCGAAGGCATGACCTTCCGCGACATCGACGAGGTGGAGCAGGCGCTGACCGCCGGGGCCGTGCACCTGCACGCCAAGATCACCGCGCGGATCAAGCAGATCGACGAGACCGGCAACGAGGTCTGGCAGCGCGTCGAGACCACGCCCGGCCGGCTGCGTCTGGGCAACCTCCTGCCGCTGAACGCCAAGGCGCCGTTCTCCCTCGTGAACCGGCTGCTGCGGAAGAAGGAAGTCCAGCAGGTCATCGACACCGTCTACCGCTACTGCGGCCAGAAGGAGTCGGTCATCTTCTGCGACCAGATCATGGGCGCGGGCTTCAAGGAAGCGTTCCGGGCCGGGATCTCCTTCGGCAAGGACGACATGGTCGTGCCCGAAGCCAAGTGGAAGCTCGTCGAGGAGACCCGCGAGCAGGTCAAGGACTTCGAGCAGCAGTACATGGACGGCCTGATCACTCAGGGCGAAAAGTACAACAAGGTCGTGGACGCCTGGTCGAAGTGCAACGACCGGGTCACCGCCGCCATGATGGAGACCATCTCGGCCGTCCAGAAGGATGAGAACGGCCGGGCGAAGGAGCCGAACTCGGTCTACATGATGGCCCACTCCGGCGCCCGGGGTTCCGTCACGCAGATGAAGCAGCTGGGCGGGATGCGCGGCCTGATGTCCAAGCCCTCGGGCGAGATCATCGAGACGCCGATCATCTCGAACTTCAAGGAAGGCCTCACGGTGCTCGAGTACTTCAACTCGACCCACGGGGCCCGGAAGGGTCTGTCGGACACCGCGCTCAAGACGGCGAACTCGGGTTACCTGACCCGCCGCCTCGTGGACGTGGCGCAGGACTGCATCATCCGGATCAACGACTGCGGGACCGACCGCGCGATCACCGCGACCGCGGCGGTCAACGACGGCGAGGTCGTGTCCTCGCTGGCCGAGCGGGTTCTGGGCCGCGTCGCAGCCGACGACGTCCTGCGTCCCGGCACGGACGAGGTGCTGGTCCGCGCGGGCGAGCTCATCGACGAGCGGAAGTCCGACATGATCGAGACGGCCGGCATCGCGCGCATGCGCATCCGTTCGCCCCTGACCTGCGAAAGCGACGACGGGGTTTGCGCGATGTGCTACGGGCGCGACCTGGCGCGCGGCACGATGGTCAACATCGGCGAAGCCGTGGGGATCATCGCCGCCCAGTCGATCGGCGAGCCGGGAACCCAGCTCACCATGCGGACGTTCCACATCGGGGGCGTGGCGCAGGGCGGGCAGCAGTCCTTCCTCGAGGCGAGCCAGACCGGGACCATCCAGTTCCGGAACGCCAACATCCTGGTCAACGCCTCGGGCGATCAGATCGTCATGGGCCGGAACATGGTCGTGGCGATCGTCGACGACCAGGGCGAGGAGCGGGCGCAGCACAAGGTCGGCTACGGGACCAAGGTCTTCGTCAAGGACGGCCAGCGGGTCGAGCGGGGCACCAAGCTCTTCGAATGGGACCCCTACACCCTGCCGATCATCGCCGAGAAGGGTGGCGTGGCCCGCTACGTCGACCTGGTGAGCGGCATCTCGGTCCGGGAGGACACCGACGAAGCGACGGGCATGACCCAGCGCATCGTGTCCGACTGGCGCTCGGTGCCGAAGGGTGGCGATCTCAAGCCCGAGATCATCATCGTCGATGAGGACGGCCAGCCGGTGCGGAACGACGCGGGCAACCCCGTGTCCTATCCGATGTCCGTGGACGCGGTCCTGTCCATCGAGGACGGGCAGCAGATCCAGGCCGGCGACGTCGTCGCGCGCATCCCGCGCGAAGGCGCCCGGACCAAGGACATCACCGGGGGTCTGCCGCGGGTGGCCGAGCTCTTCGAAGCACGTCGCCCGAAGGACCACGCCATCATCGCCGAGATCGACGGCTACGTCCGCTTCGGCAAGGACTACAAGAACAAGCGCCGCATCACGATCGAGCCCATCGACGAGAAGCAGGAAAAGCGCGAGTACATGATCCCGAAGGGCAAGCACATTCCCGTCCAGGAAGGTGACTTCATCCAGAAGGGGGATTTCGTGATGGACGGCAACCCCGCCCCGCACGACATCCTGGCGATCATGGGCGTCGAGGCTCTGGCCGAGTACATGATCGACGAGGTGCAGGAGGTCTATCGTCTGCAAGGCGTGAAGATCAACGACAAGCACATCGAGGTCATCGTCCGGCAGATGCTCCAGAAGTGGGAGATCTCGGACTCGGGCGACACGACGCTCCTCAAGGGCGAAACGGTCGACAAGTCCGAGTTCGACGAGGCGAACGACAAGGCCATCGCGCGGGGCGGACGTCCGGCGCAGGGCGAGCCCATCCTGCTCGGCATCACCAAGGCGTCGCTGCAGACCCGCAGCTTCATCTCGGCGGCGTCGTTCCAGGAGACCACCCGCGTCCTCACCGAGGCGGCGGTCCAGGGCAAGGTCGACAAGCTCGTCGGTCTCAAGGAGAACGTCATCGTCGGCCGGCTCATCCCGGCCGGCACCGGTGGCGCCACCTCGCGTATCCGCAAGATCGCAACGGATCGCGACCATGCCGTGATCGAGCAGCGGCGCGATGAAGCCACCGCTGCCGTCGCGCTCGCGGCACCGAGCCCGGCCGACCTGGGCGACGTCACGACCGAGGACTGAGCCGAGCCGACAGGCTCTGCCAACGGAAAGGCCCCCCGGCGCGGGGGCCTTTTCGCTTCCCGACCACGATGGCGCGCCTGGCCCGCAGGGGCCTGCGACCTGACGTCACCGTGGGCGGTGTTGACACCCAGGCGGGATTCCCATATGTCCCCCGCACCTCGGCCAAGGGAGACGTCTGCCCTGAGTCCGAGTGCCAAAATTTGTCGTGGTCACGATCCGGGCCGGCAACGCCCCGATCCTCTGAAGACCCACCGCCCCGTTCTGCAGGTAGCGTGAACTGGGCGGGCTTTTTGTGCTTCACGCGTGCCGTGGGGCTTCATCGACGGCGGAGCCCTTCGGGCCCGCGGCACAAAACGGTAGGAAACGGGAAAGAGCCCAATGCCGACGATTCAGCAGCTGATCCGGAAGCCCCGGCAGCGCCAAGTGAACAAATCCAAGTCGCAGCACCTCGGGGGCTGCCCCCAGAAGCGCGGCGTCTGCACGCGCGTCTACACCACCACCCCGAAGAAGCCGAACTCGGCCATGCGGAAGGTCGCCAAGGTGCGGCTGACCAACTCCTTCGAGGTGATCTCGTACATCCCCGGCGAAGGCCACAACCTGCAAGAGCACTCTGTCGTGCTCATCCGCGGCGGCCGGGTCAAGGACCTTCCGGGCGTGCGTTACCACATCCTGCGCGGCGTGCTCGACACGCAAGGCGTGAAGAACCGCAAGCAGCGCCGTTCGCTCTACGGCGCCAAGCGTCCGAAGTGAGGATCTAGAGAATGTCCCGTCGCCACGCCGCCGAGAAGCGCGAAGTCCTGCCCGATGCCAAGTACGGCGATCGGGTCGTTTCCAAGTTCATGAACAACCTGATGGTCGACGGCAAGAAGTCCGTCGCCGAGACCATCGTCTACAACGCCTTCGAGCGCGTTCAGGGCCGCGTCCGCCGCGAGCCCGTGGAAGTGTTCCACGAGGCGCTGGACAACATCAAGCCGGCGGTCGAAGTCCGTTCCCGCCGCGTCGGCGGCGCGACCTACCAGGTCCCCGTGGAGGTGCGCCCCGAGCGCCGCGAGGCTCTGGCCATCCGCTGGCTCATCGACGCGTCCAAGAAGCGCAACGAGAACACCATGGAAGAGCGCCTCGCCGGCGAGCTTCTGGACGCGATGAACAATCGCGGCAGCGCGGTGAAGAAGCGCGAGGACACCCACAAGATGGCCGACGCCAACAAGGCGTTCAGCCACTACCGCTGGTAAGGGCCCCCCATGGCACGCGAATATCCTCTGCGCCTGTACCGTAACTTCGGTATCATGGCGCATATCGACGCCGGCAAGACCACCACGACCGAGCGGATCCTCTACTACACCGGCAAGTCCCACAAGATCGGCGAAGTCCATGACGGCGCCGCCACCATGGACTGGATGGAGCAGGAGCAGGAACGCGGGATCACCATCACCTCGGCAGCGACGACCACCTTCTGGGAGCGCACCGAGAACCCCGGTGAGCACATCGGCGAGAAGCACCGCTTCAACATCATCGACACGCCCGGCCACGTCGACTTCACCATCGAAGTTGAGCGTTCGCTGGCCGTGCTCGACGGCGCCGTCTGCCTCCTCGATGCCAACGCCGGCGTCGAGCCGCAGACCGAGACCGTCTGGCGCCAGGCTGACCGGTACGAGGTCCCCCGGATCGTGTTCGTCAACAAGATGGACAAGATCGGCGCGGACTTCTTCAACTGTGTCCGCATGATCAAGGACCGCACGGGGGCGACCCCGTGCCCCGTCGCGCTTCCGATCGGGGCCGAGGACAAGCTCGAGGGCATCATCGACCTCGTCACGATGGAAGAGTGGACCTGGAAGGGCGAAGATCTCGGCGCGTCCTGGACCCGCCAGCCCATCCGTGCCGAGCTCCAGGAGCTCGCCAACGAGTGGCGCGGCAAGATGGTCGAACTCGCCGTCGAAATGGACGACGACGCGATGGAGCGGTACCTTGAGGGCGAGGAGCCCGGTGCCGAAGAGCTGCGCAAGCTCATCCGCAAGGGCTGCCTGTCGATGAAGTTCGTCCCCGTCACCGCGGGTTCGGCCTTCAAGAACAAGGGCGTCCAGCCCATGCTGAACTGCGTCATCGACTTCCTGCCGTCCCCGCTCGACGTCCCCGCCTACATGGGCTTCAAGCCGGGCGACGAGACCGAAACCCGGAACATCGCCCGTTCGGCCGACGACGAGCAGCCCTTCTCGGCGCTGGCGTTCAAGATCATGAACGACCCCTTCGTGGGCTCGCTCACCTTTACGCGGATCTACTCCGGCGTCCTCAAGAAGGGCGACGCGATGCTGAACTCCACGAAAGGCAAGCGCGAGCGCGTGGGCCGGATGATGATGATGCACGCCATCAACCGGGAAGAGATCGATGAAGCCTTCGCGGGCGACATCATCGCGCTGGCCGGCCTCAAGGACACGACCACCGGCGACACGCTCTGCGCCGAGAAGGAACCCGTGGTTCTCGAGACCATGACCTTCCCTGAGCCGGTGATCGAGATCGCCGTGGAGCCCAAGACCAAGGCCGACCAGGAGAAGATGGCGACCGCCCTCGCTCGCCTGGCTGCCGAGGACCCGTCCTTCCGCGTCGAGACAGACATCGAGTCCGGCCAGACCATCATGAAGGGCATGGGCGAGCTTCACCTCGACATCCTCGTCGACCGCATGCGTCGCGAGTTCAAGGTCGAGGCGAACATCGGTGCGCCGCAGGTGGCCTACCGCGAGACCATCTCGCATCCGGTCACGCACACCTACACGCACAAGAAGCAGACCGGTGGCTCGGGCCAGTTCGCGGAAGTGAAGCTGGAGATCAACCCGACGGAGCCGGGCGAGGGCTTCTCGTTCGAGTCGAAGATCATCGGCGGCACCGTGCCCAAGGAGTACATCCCGGGCGTGGAGAAGGGCATCAAGTCCGTGATGGACTCGGGTCCGCTCGCCGGCTTCCCGGTGATCGACTTCAAGGTGTCGCTGGTCGACGGCAAGTTCCACGACGTGGACTCGTCGGTCCTCGCCTTCGAGATCGCCTCGCGCATGTGCATGCGTGAAGGCCTCAAGAAGGCGGGCGCCAAGCTGCTCGAGCCGATCATGAAGGTCGAGGTGGTGACTCCCGAGGAATACACGGGTGGTGTCATCGGCGACCTGACCTCGCGCCGCGGCATGGTGCAGGGACAGGACTCGCGCGGCAACGCGAACGTCATCAACGCCTTCGTGCCTCTGGCGAACATGTTCGGCTACATCAACAACCTGCGCTCGATGTCCTCTGGCCGCGCGCAGTTCACGATGCAGTTCGACCATTACGAGCCGGTGCCTGAGAACATCTCGCAAGAGATCCAGAAGAAGTACGCCTGACGGCGGGGCGGGGCGCTTGAGACAAGCGCCCCACCATCCCATATCGGCGGGCCCCGGCCAGCCAAACTAGTCACGCACAGGAGAAGCCATCATGGCGAAGGCGAAGTTCGAGCGGAACAAACCGCACGTGAACATTGGGACCATTGGTCACGTGGACCATGGCAAGACGACGCTGACGGCGGCGATCACGCGGTACTTCGGCGACTTCAAGGCGTACGACCAGATCGACGCGGCGCCCGAGGAGCGGGCCCGTGGGATCACGATCTCGACGGCGCACGTGGAGTACGAGACGCCGAACCGGCACTACGCGCACGTGGACTGCCCCGGCCACGCCGACTACGTGAAGAACATGATCACGGGCGCGGCGCAGATGGACGGCGCGATCCTGGTCTGCGCGGCCTCCGACGGCCCGATGCCGCAAACGCGCGAGCACATCCTGCTGGCCCGCCAGGTGGGCGTGCCCGCTCTGGTCGTGTACATGAACAAGGTCGACCTGGTGGACGACGAGGAGCTGATCGAGCTCGTCGAGATGGAGCTGCGCGAGCTTCTGTCCTCCTATGAGTTCCCCGGCGACGACATCCCGATCATCAAGGGCTCGGCCCACCAGGCGATGATCGGCGAGTCCAAGGAGATCGGCGAGGACTCGATCCGCGCGCTGATGGCGGCGGTGGACGAGTACATCCCGACGCCGGTGCGGGCGGTGGACCAGCCCTTCCTGATGCCCATCGAGGACGTGTTCTCGATCTCGGGCCGGGGCACGGTGGTGACGGGCCGCGTGGAGCGGGGCGTGATCAACGTGGGCGACGAGGTGGAGATCGTGGGCATCCGCGACACCCGCAAGTCGACCTGCACGGGCGTGGAGATGTTCCGCAAGCTGCTGGACCGCGGCGAGGCGGGCGACAACATCGGCGCGCTGCTGCGCGGGATCGACCGCGAGGGCGTGGAGCGGGGCCAGGTGCTCTGCAAGCCGGGCTCGGTCAAGCCGCACACCAAGTTCGAGGCCGAGGCCTACATCCTGACCAAGGAAGAGGGCGGGCGGCACACGCCGTTCTTCGCCAACTACCGGCCGCAGTTCTACTTCCGCACCACCGACGTCACCGGCACCGTGCAGCTGCCCGAGGGCACCGAGATGGTGATGCCGGGCGACAACCTGAAGTTCAACGTCGAACTGATTGCCCCCATCGCCATGGAAGACGGCCTGCGCTTCGCCATCCGTGAAGGCGGCCGCACCGTCGGCGCCGGCGTCGTGTCGAAGATCATCGCCTAAGTCTGTTGACTTCGCTGAGGGCGCGCGCTAGACGCGCGCCCTCAGCATTACTGACGACCGGTCCGACGTGGCCCGGCAATCCCGCCGGTTCACCTCTCGATCGTTATTGAGCCTTGAAAGGCAGATCCATGGCCGCCCAGAGCCAGACCATCCGCATTCGCCTGAAGGCGTTCGACTACCGCGTGCTGGATGCCAGCACCGCCGAGATCGTGTCGACCGCCAAGCGCACCGGCGCCAACGTCCGCGGCCCCATCCCGCTTCCGAACAAGATCGAGAAGTTCACGGTGCTGCGTGGCCCCCACATCGACAAGAAGTCCCGCGACCAGTTTGAGATCCGCACCCACAAGCGGCTCCTGGACATCGTGGACCCGACCCCGCAGACCGTGGACGCGCTGATGAAGCTCGACCTCGCCGCCGGCGTCGACGTCGAGATCAAGGTCTGAGGAGGCTTTGAGCATGCTTCGTTCGGGCGTGATCGCCAAGAAGGTGGGGATGACCCGCCTGTTCCTCGAAGACGGCAAGCAGGTCCCTGTCACCGTTCTTCAACTCGACAACGTTCAGGTCGTCGCGCAGCGCACGGTCGAGAAGGACGGCTACACGGCCGTCCAACTTGGTGCCGGCGCCGCCAAGGCCAAGAACACTCCGCAGCCCATGCGCGGCCACTTCGCCAAGGCGAATGTCGAGCCCAAGCGCAAGATCGTTGAGTTCCGGGTCGATCCCGCGAACCTCATCGGCGTGGGCGAAGAGATCATCGCGGCGCACTACTTCCCCGGCCAGTTCGTCGACGTGTCCGGCACGTCGATTGGTAAGGGCTTCGCGGGCGTCATGAAGCGGCACAACTTCGGCGGCCTCCGGGCCTCCCACGGCGTGTCGGTGTCTCACCGCTCGCACGGCTCTGTCGGCCAGTGCCAGGATCCCGGCCGGATCTTCAAAGGCAAGAAGATGGCTGGTCACATGGGCACGACCCGTGTCACCACCCAGAACCTGCAGGTCGTCCGCATCGACACGGACCGTGGCCTCGTCATGGTGAAGGGCGCCGTTCCGGGCAACAAGGGTGGCTGGGTCACGGTCAAGGACGCCGTGAAGAAGCCGCAGCCCGAGAACATCATCCTGCCGGCGGCGCTGCGTTCCGCCGAACGTGAAGCCAAGCGCCTGGCCGAAGAAGCTGCCGCTCAGGCCGCCGCCGAAGCCGAAGCCGCCGCACGCGCCGCGGCCGAAGCGGAACAAGCTGCGATCGAAGCTGCCGAGGCTGCCGCTGCTGCTGCCCCCACGGGCGACGACACCGCCGCTGAAGGAGGCGAGAACAATGCAGGCTAACGCCATCACCCTCGCCGGCGAAGCGGCTGGCCCCGTTGAGCTCGATGACGCGATCTTCGGCCTTGAGCCGCGCGCCGACATCCTGCACCGCATGGTCCGCTGGCAGCGCGCCAAGGCCCAGCAGGGCACCCACTCGACCCTGACGCGGGCCGAGGTCAGCTACTCGACCAAGAAGATCTATCGCCAGAAGGGGACGGGCGGTGCCCGCCACGGTTCCAAGAAGGCGTCGATCTTCCGTCACGGCGGCGTTGTGAAGGGGCCGACCCCCCGCAGCCACGCGCATGACCTCACCAAGAAGTTCCGCAAGCTCGGCCTGATGCACGCGCTCTCGGCCAAGGCTCGCGCTGGTGAACTGGTCGTCGTCGAGAACCTGGATTTGCCGGAAGCCAAGACCCGCGTTCTGGCCAAGCAGGTCGAATCGCTCGGCTGGAAGCGCGCCCTCGTCATCGACGCCGCGGTGAACGACAACTTCGCTCGTGCCGCTCGTAACATCGAGACCCTGGACGTGCTGCCGGCCATCGGCGCCAACGTCTACGACATCCTGCGCCGTGACACGCTCGTGCTCACTCGCGCCGGCGTCGAAGCCCTGGAGGCCCGCCTGAAATGACCGCCACGCCGTCTCAGTACGACATCATCCGTCGCCCGGTCATCACCGAGAAGGCGACCCTCGCGTCCGAGTCCAATGCGGTCGTCTTCGAGGTTGCCGCCGAAGCCACCAAGCCGCTGATCAAATCGGCGATCGAGGCTCTGTTCGGCGTGAAGGTCAAGGCGGTGAACACCGTGGTGACCAAGGGCAAGAACAAGCGCTTCCGTGGCCGTCCCGGGGTCCGCAACGATGTCAAGAAAGCTTACGTGACGCTCGAAGAGGGTCACACCATTGACGTCTCGACCGGTCTCGCGTAAGGGACCGCACCACTGACCGGCCCCGGGCAAGTCCCGGGGCCTCGTCGTTCTAACCGGGGACCTTCGGGGCCCTTCACATCAGAGACGGACCGGCAACGGTCCGCGAAGCAGACGGAAGACAGAAAGCATGGCACTCAAGTCGTACAAGCCGACGACGCCTGGCCAGCGTGGGCTGGTTCTGATCGACCGTTCGGAGCTTTGGAAAGGGCGCCCCGTCAAGACCCTGACGGAAGGTCTCACCAAGACCGGCGGCCGGAACAACACCGGGCGGATCACGATGTGGCACAAGGGTGGCGGCGCGAAGCGTCTCTACCGTGTCGTCGATTTCAAGCGTCGCAAGTTCGACGTCCCCGCGACCGTGGAGCGGATCGAGTACGATCCCAACCGGACCGCGTTCATCGCCCTCATCCGCTATCAGGATGGCGAGCAGGCCTATATTCTCGCGCCCCAGCGCCTGGCGGTTGGTGATACCGTCGTGGCCGGGGCCAAGACCGACGTGAAGCCCGGCAACGCGATGCCGTTCTCGGGCATGCCGATCGGGACCATCGTCCACAACGTCGAGCTGAAGGCAGGGAAGGGTGGTCAGATCGCCCGTGCCGCGGGCACCTACGCCCAGTTCGTCGGCCGGGACGGCGGCTACGCGCAGATCCGTCTTTCCTCGGGAGAGCTGCGCGCCGTTCGCCAGGAGTGCATGGCCACCATCGGTGCCGTGTCCAACCCGGACAACTCGAACCAGAACCTCGGCAAGGCTGGTCGGTCGCGTCACATGGGCATTCGCCCGACCGTTCGCGGCGTCGCCATGAACCCCATCGACCACCCGCATGGTGGTGGTGAGGGCCGGACCTCCGGTGGTCGTCACCCCGTGACTCCCTGGGGCAAGGGCACCAAGGGCAACCGCACCCGCAACCCGAATAAGGCGTCCGCGAAGCTCATCCTTCGTTCGCGCCACGCGAAGAAAGGCCGCTAATCCATGTCGCGTTCCGTTTGGAAGGGCCCCTTCGTCGATGCTTACGTCCTCAAGAAGGCCGAAGCAGCGCGGGGCACCGGCCGCAACGAGGTCATCAAGATCTGGTCGCGCCGTTCCACCATCCTGCCCCAGTTCGTGGGCCTCACGTTCGGCGTCTACAATGGCAAGAAGCATATCCCCGTCCTGGTGACCGAGGAGATGATCGGCCAGAAGTTCGGTGAGTACTCGCCGACGCGGACCTATTACGGCCACGCTGCCGACAAGAAAGCCAAGAGGAAGTAAGCCATGGGTCAGGAGAAGAATCCGCGCCGCGTGGCGGACAATGAGGCGATGGCCAAGGCGCGCATGCTGCGCACCAGCCCGCAGAAGCTGAACGTCGTCGCGGCAATGATCCGCGGCAAGAAGGTGGAGAAGGCTCTCGCCGATCTGACCTTCTCCAAGCGTCGGATCGCCGGCGACGTGAAGAAGTGCCTCCAGTCGGCCATCGCCAATGCCGAGAACAACCACAACCTGGACGTCGACGCGCTGATCGTGGCCGAGGCCTGGGTGGGCAAGAACCTCACGATGAAGCGCGGCCGCCCGCGTGCCCGTGGTCGGTTCGGCCGGATCGTGAAGCCGTTCTCGGAACTCACAATCACCGTGCGTCAGATCGACGCTGTCCAGGGGGAGCAAGCCTGATGGGCAACAAAGTCAATCCCGTCGGCATGCGTCTGCAGGTCAACCGGACCTGGGACAGCCGGTGGTTCGCGAATTCCAAGGATTTCGGCGACCTCCTCCTCGAGGACATCCGCATCAAGGATTTCATCAAGAAGGAAGCCAAGGCTGCCGGCATCAGCCGCGTGATCATCGAGCGTCCGCACAAGAAGTGCCGCGTGACGATCCACGCCGCTCGTCCTGGCGTGATCATCGGCAAGAAGGGCGCCGATATCGAGACGCTTCGCAAGAAAGTTGCGGCGCTCACGAAGTCGGAGCTGCACCTCAACATCGTTGAGGTCCGCAAGCCCGAGCTCGACTCCGCGCTGGTTGGGGAGTCCATCGCCCAGCAGCTCGAGCGTCGGGTTTCGTTCCGCCGCGCCATGAAGCGTGCCGTGCAGAACGCGATGCGCATGGGTGCCCTGGGCATCCGGGTGAATGTCTCCGGCCGCCTAGGCGGTGCTGAGATTGCCCGGACCGAGTGGTATCGCGAGGGTCGTGTGCCGCTGCATACCCTGCGCGCCGACATCGACTACGCGCTGAGTGAGGCCGAGACGCCGTACGGGATCATCGGCATCAAGGTCTGGATCTTCAAGGGCGAGATCATGGAGCACGATCCGCAGGCTCGCGACCGCAAGGCCGCCGAGCTGCAGGACACGGCCGTTCCGCGTGGTGCCCGCCCCGAGCGTCGCGACCGTGATCGCGATCGCGACCGCTGAGGAGTAGAGACAAATGCTTCAACCGAAGCGCACCAAGTTCCGCAAGCTCCACAAGGGCCGCATCCATGGCGACGCCAAGGGTGGTTCGGACCTTAACTTCGGCACCTATGGCCTGAAAGCCACCGAGCCCGAGCGGGTCACCGCTCGCCAGATCGAGGCGGCCCGTCGTGCTCTGACCCGTCACATGAAGCGTCAGGGCCGGGTGTGGATCCGCATCTTCCCGGACGTCCCGGTGACCTCCAAGCCCATCGAAGTGCGTATGGGTAAGGGTAAGGGCTCCGTCGACTACTGGGCCTGCCGTGTGAAGCCCGGTCGGATCATGTTCGAAGTGGATGGCGTCTCCGAGGAGATCGCACGCGAGGCGCTCCGCCTCGCGGCCATGAAGCTTCCGGTGAAGACCCGCACCATCGTCCGTGAGGACTGGTAAGGGTCGTTCCCGTGCAGCTTGCGCGGGTCGAGTGAAGAACAGAGGACCCCGGCTTCGGCCGGGGTTCTTACTTTCTGGAAGGGTAGGAGAACCACCCCGGGCGATCAGTCGCAGGCCTGCGATTTAGGCTTGCCACGACCTCGTCAAGGCTGTACGAGGCCCCCTCATTCCCTCCACCGGGACTCAGGGTGACCTAGCCCATAGGGCTCGGGGCCCTCCGGTGATGTTGAAGAAAGGACGAACGATGGCGACCACCGCCAAGGATCTTCGCGGGCAGACGCCCGATCAGCTGCGCGACCAACTCGCGAACCTCAAGAAAGAGAGCTTCAACCTTCGCTTTCAGCAAGCGACCGGTCAGCTCGAGAATACTGCCCGGATGCGTCAGGCCCGCCGTGAGGCCGCCCGCGTCCTGACCCTTCTCAACGAAAAGGCGGCCCAGGCCGCGCAAGAGGCCTGAGTTCCATGCCCAAGCGCATCCTTCAGGGCGTCGTGACCTCCGACAAGAACGACAAGACCGTCACCGTTCTCGTCGAGCGTCGCTTCACCCATCCGGTCCTGAAAAAGACCATCCGTATGTCGAAGAAGTACCGTGCTCACGATGAGAACAACACGTTCAAGTCGGGCGACACGGTACGCATCATCGAATGCGCGCCCAAGTCGGCGTCCAAGCGCTGGGAAGTTCTTCTGGCCGAACAGGCCTGAGAGCTTTCCTGAACGAAGCGAAACCCTGGGGATCCGGGTCTAGGCCCCCCCACAGGTCGGGAGAAACCATATGATCCAGATGCAGACCAATCTGGATGTCGCTGACAACTCCGGCGCCCGCCGGGTTCAGTGCATCAAGGTCCTGGGCGGCTCACACCGGCGCTATGCGTCGGTGGGCGACATCATCGTCGTCTCCGTCAAGGAAGCGATCCCGCGGGGTCGCGTCAAGAAGGGGGACGTCCGCAAGGCCGTCGTCGTTCGTACCGCGAAGGAAGTGCGTCGCGAGGATGGGACCACCATCCGCTTCGATCGCAACGCGGCCGTCATCCTGAACAACCAGGGCGAGCCGGTCGGCACC
The DNA here is from genome assembly GCF_017916275.1 of Rubellimicrobium arenae. Taxonomy (GTDB): domain Bacteria; phylum Pseudomonadota; class Alphaproteobacteria; order Rhodobacterales; family Rhodobacteraceae; genus Rubellimicrobium; species Rubellimicrobium arenae. The sequence goes on along the minus strand of NZ_JAFMST010000008.1, from coordinate 84,521 downwards.
CGGATCTTCGGGCCGGTCGTTCGCGAGCTGCGCGCGAAGAACTTCATGAAGATCATCTCGCTGGCTCCGGAGGTGCTCTGATGGCTGCCAAGATCCGCAAGGGTGACCGAGTGGTCGTGCTCACCGGTAAGGACAAGGGCAAGACTGGCGAAGTCGAAGCCGTCATGCCCAAGGAAGGCCGTGCCGTGGTCGGCGGCGTGAACATGGCGATCCGCCATGTCAAGCAGTCGGCGAACAACCAAGGTGGCCGGCAGCCCAAGGCGATGCCGATCGACCTGTCCAACCTCGCCATCGTCGATGCGAACGGGAAGGCGACCCGCGTCGGCTTCCGCATCTCCGAAGATGGCACGAAGGTCCGCTTCGCAAAGACCACGGGGGACGTGATCTGATGCTCGATACCACCAGCTACACCCCGCGTCTGAAGGCTTTGTACCGCGAACGCGTTCGTGCCGCGCTCAAGGAAGAGTTCGGCTACAAGAACGACATGCAGATCCCGAAGCTCGACAAGATCGTGCTCAATATCGGGGCCGGTGCCGAAGCCGTCCGGGATTCCAAGAAGGTCAAGTCGGCGCAGGAAGACCTGTCGACCATCGCCGGCCAGCGCGCGGTTATCACCAAGGCCAAGAAGTCGATCGCCGGTTTCCGGGTCCGTGAGGAAATGCCGCTGGGCGCCAAGGTGACCCTACGCGGCGACCGGATGTACGAGTTCCTGGACCGTCTTGTAAACGTCGCCATGCCGCGCATCCGCGACTTCCGCGGCGTGTCCGGCAAGTCGTTCGACGGCCGCGGCAACTATGCGACCGGCCTCAAGGAGCACATCGTGTTCCCCGAGATCAACTTCGACAAGGTCGATGAGGTCTGGGGCATGGACATCGTCATCTGCACCACCGCGAACACCGACGCGGAGGCCAAGGCGCTGTTGAAGCACTTCAACATGCCCTTCAACAGCTGAGCCGCGGGAGAGAAACACCATGGCCAAGAAATCCATGATTGAACGCGACAAGAAGCGTCAGCGCCTGGTCGAGCAGTATGCCGCCAAGCGCGCTGAGCTGAAGGCTGTCGCAAGCGACAAGAACGCCTCCGTGGAGGAGCGGTTCAAGGCGACTCTCAAGCTCGCTGAACTGCCCCGCAACTCCTCGGCTACCCGGGTGCGCAACCGCTGCCAGCTCACTGGCCGCCCGCGCGCCTATTACCGCAAGCTGAAGATCAGCCGGATCATGCTGCGCGAGCTTGGCTCGAACGGCGAGATCCCCGGGCTGGTGAAGTCGAGCTGGTAAGGAGGTCACGATGAACGATCCTATCGGCGATATGCTGACCCGCATCCGCAACGCGCAATCGCGTGGCAAGAACGCGGTTCTCACCCCGGCCTCCAAGCTGCGCGCGCGCGTCCTCGATGTCCTTCGGGACGAGGGCTACATCCGCGGCTACGAGCAGGTCACCAACTCGGCTGGCCACCCGGAACTGCGCATCGAGCTCAAGTACTACGAGGGCACGCCCGTCATCCGCGAGATCAAGCGGGTGTCGAAGCCGGGCCGCCGCGTGTACTCGGGCGTCAAGGAACTGCCGCAGGTGCGTCAGGGACTCGGCGTCTCGATCGTCTCCACGCCCCGGGGCGTGATGTCGGACGCGCATGCCCGCGCCGCCAATGTCGGCGGCGAAGTGCTCTGCACCGTGTTCTAAGGAGGGCAGAATGTCTCGTATCGGCAAGAAGCCCGTTCCGCTCCCCGCAGGGGTGACCGCGAACATCAGTGGCCAGACCATCGAAGTGAAGGGACCCAAAGGGGTCCTGTCGTTCCGGGCAACGGACGACGTCACGCTGACGCAGGAAGACGGAGCGATCAGCGTCGCTCCGCGCGGCCTGTCGAAGCGGGCTCGCCAGCAGTGGGGCATGTCGCGCTCCATGGTCGAGAACCTCGTGACCGGCGTCACGCAAGGGTTCAAGAGGGAGCTGGACATCACCGGCGTGGGCTACCGCGCCACCATGCAGGGCAACACGCTCAAGCTCGCGTTGGGCTATTCCCATGACGTGAGCTACGAGCAGCCGGCCGGCATCAAGATCACCACGCCGTCGCCCAGGAACGACGTCATCGTGATCGAAGGCATCGACGCCCAGCAAGTGGGCCAGGTCGCCGCCGAGATCCGCGAATGGCGTGGCCCCGAGCCCTACAAGGGCAAGGGGATTCGCTACCGGGGCGAGTTCATCTTCCGCAAGGAAGGCAAGAAGAAGTAAGGGACGCACATCATGGCCAGCACGAAGCTCGAGCTGTTCCAGAAGCGCCGGATGCGCGTTCGGAACAAGCTCAAAGCGGTCAATGGCGGGAAGCTTCGGCTTTCCGTCCACCGCTCCAGCAAGAACATCTCGGTTCAGCTCATCGATGACGCCCGTGGCGTGACGCTTGCGTCCGCCTCGACGCTCGAGAAGGATCTGGGCCTGGTTGGGAAGAATAACGTCGAGGCTGCGGCGAAGATCGGCGCGACGATCGCCGAACGCGCCAAGGCGGCCGGCGTCACCGAAGCCTACTTCGACCGGGGCGGCTTCCTGTTCCATGGCAAGATCAAGGCTCTTGCCGACGCGGCCCGTGAAAACGGCCTGACGATCTAAGGGGCGAGAGAATGGCAGAACGTGAACAACGCCGCGATCGTCGGGACCGCGAAGACGCGGCTCCCGAGTTCGCCGATCGCCTGGTTGCGATCAACCGCGTCTCCAAGACGGTGAAGGGGGGCAAGCGTTTCGGCTTTGCTGCTCTGGTGGTCGTCGGGGACCAGAAGGGCCGAGTGGGTTACGGCAAGGGCAAGGCCAAGGAAGTGCCCGAAGCCATCCGCAAGGCGACCGAGCAAGCCAAGCGCAGCATGATCCGCGTTCCCCTTCGGGAAGGTCGGACCCTGCACCACGACATCGAAGGGCGCCATGGCGCCGGCCGCGTCGTGATGCGCACGGCGGTTCCGGGCACCGGCATCATCGCGGGCGGGCCGATGCGGGCCGTGTTCGAGATGCTGGGGCTCCAGGACATCGTGTCCAAGTCGCTCGGCTCGAACAACCCCTACAACATGATCCGTGCGACGATCGACGGCCTGACCAAGGAAGCGTCGCCCCGTTCGGTGGCTCAGCGGCGTGGCAAGAAGGTTGCGGATATTCTCCGTCAGCCCGAGGCCGAAGCCCAGCCGGCGGAGGCCTGATCCATGGCCAAGACCATCGTTGTCCGGCAGATTGCCTCGCCGGCCCGGCGTCCGGCCGTCCAGCGCCAGACGCTGATCGGCCTCGGGCTGAACAAGATCCGCAAGACCCGCGAACTCGAGGATACGCCCTCGGTGCGTGGGATGGTGAATGCCATCCCGCACCTCGTGAAGATCGTCGAGGAACGCGGCGAGTAGTTTCGGTGCTCCTCGTGAGCTACGGAACCCCCAAGGACCTCGGTCGAAAGACCGGGGTCTTTTTTTTGTTGTTGTTGATCTGCGCACGCGGTGCCCGGAGGGGAGACGCTCGGCCGCCGCAGCCGAGATACTCGGGCTCTCTGTAGGTGGGACCCCTCACAGCGCCTTCGAGTCTTCGATCAGAAGCCCCGTGCTGCGACCTCAGCGGTTCGCATCTGTGATCCACGGAAGAGTGTGCGAGCGCCTCGCGGCGCCCTCTCGCCGCATCCGAACGGGTTTGCCTCCCCAGCAGAGCGACACTGAAGGGCCAGTTCATCGTTGGACTCGGTAACGACCGCTCGGAAGCCTTCGGGGGAGGGCGGCACATCATCATCATTTTCGGACCTCCGGGGGCTGGCGGAGGACCTCAGGCGCGTCCCCTGGTCGGACGGCTGAGGAGGCCGTTGCGCGCCAGGGGGCGGAGGAAATCCTAGCGACAGCCTTGTCACGGGCGGTCGTGCGTTCTATAGGCCGCCGGTGGCCCACTGGGCCAATCAACTCAGCAATGCCGTGTTTGCTCCCTCGGTCGCTCGGGGGGCAGTTCCGGCCAGGAGAAGCGACATGAAACTTCACGAACTTCGCGACAATCCGGGTGCCGCCAAGAAGAAGGTCCGCGTGGGCCGGGGCCCCGGCTCTGGCATCGGCAAGACCGCCGGTCGCGGGATCAAGGGCCAGAAGTCCCGTTCGGGCGTGGCTCTGGGTGGCTATGAAGGCGGGCAGATGCCCCTCTACATGCGTCTGCCCAAGCGGGGCTTCAACAAGCCGAACCGCAAGGAATACGCCGTCGTGAACCTCGGCCTGATCCAGAAGTTCATCGACGCCGGACGGATCGACGCGTCCCAGCCGATCACCGAAGCGATCCTCGTCTCCGCGGGCGTGCTGCGCCGTGCGCGTGACGGCGTCCGGGTCCTGGCCAAGGGCGAGATCACTTCGAATGTGACGATCAACGTGACGGGCGCTTCCGCGGGCGCCGTTGCCGCCGTGCAGGCCGCCGGCGGCACCCTGACCGTCACCCAGGCGGCCGAAGAGGCTCCGGCGGACACCGCCGCGTGAGAGGGGGCAACAGCCCCGTTTCCCTGAGCGTCCCTTTCGGATAAGGTCTCAACGCGCCGCCGCCGGAGCCCCGGTCGGCGGCGCTGTCTTGACGGAGAAAGCCATGGCATCGGCAGCGGAACAGATGGCCTCGAACATGAGCTGGGCGGCCTTCGGCAAGGCCACTGAGCTCAAGCAACGCATCCTTTTCACGATCGGCCTCCTGATCGTGTACCGGCTCGGCACGTATATTCCCGTCCCGGGAATCGATGGAGCGGCGCTCCAGAACTTCATGAACGATGCAGCGGCGGGGATCGGGGGCATCCTGGCGATGTTCACCGGGGGCGCGCTGTCCCGCATGGGGATCTTCGCGCTCGGCATCATGCCCTACATCTCGGCCTCGATCATCATCCAGCTCGTGGCTTCGCTTTATGAGCCTTGGAAGAACCTCAAGAACGAGGGGCAACAAGGCCGGAAGAAGCTGAATCAATACACCCGTTACTTCACCGTGCTGCTGGCCGCCTTCCAGGCCTATGGCATGGCGGTCAGCTTGGAGGCTGGGAACCTGGTCGCAAGCCCGGGCCCGTTCTTCCTGGCGACCTGCGTGATCACCCTGGTCGGGGGGACGATGTTCCTCCTCTGGATCGGTGAGCAGATCACCTCCCGTGGGATCGGCAACGGCACCTCGCTCATCATCTTCGTGGGCATCATCGCCAACATGCCCGCTGCCATTGCCCAGTTCCTGAGCCAAGGGCGGACGGGCGCGGTCAGCCCCCTCGTGATCCTGGCCGTGGCAGTCATGGTCGTGGTCGTGCTGGCCTTCGTGGTGTTCATGGAGCGGTCGCTCCGCAAGATCCACATCCAGTACCCGCGCCGTCAGGTCGGCATGAAGGTCTACGATGGCGGTTCGTCCCACCTGCCGATCAAGGTCAACCCGGCGGGCGTCATCCCGGCCGTGTTCGCGTCGGCCCTCCTGCTGCTTCCGTCGACGATCGCAACGTTCTCGCACAGCACCTCTGGGCCGTTCATGTCGACGTTCCTGGCCTATTTCGGACCGGGCCAGCCGCTTCACCTGCTGTTCTTCGTCGCGATGATCGTATTCTTCACCTACTTCTATACCCACGAAGTGGCGTTCAAGGTGGACGACGTCGCGGACAATCTGAAGAACCAGAACGGCTTCGTTCCGGGCATCCGGCCCGGCAAGCGGACCGCCGAGTATCTCGAGTATGTCGTCAACCGCGTGCTCGTCCTGGGGTCGGCCTATCTCGCTCTGGTCTGCCTGCTGCCGGAGATCCTCCGTGCCGAGCTGGCGGTGCCGTTCTACTTCGGAGGCACATCGGTGCTGATTATCGTGTCAGTGGGCATGGACACGATCCAGCAAATCCAGTCTCATCTCCTGGCACATCAGTACGAGGGGCTCATTGAGCGGTCGCAGCTTCGGGGACGTAAGCCCCGGGCCGCGCGCACGGGTGGTCCCGCTCGTCGGTAACAACGGCTCGGAAGCCTCCGGGGGAGGGCGGCACATCATGAACATCATCCTTCTCGGACCTCCGGGGGCTGGCAAGGGAACCCAGGCGCGTCTTCTGGTCGAACGGCTGGGCATGATCCAGCTTTCGACAGGGGACATGCTCCGGGCTGCTCGACGGTCGGGGACGGAGATGGGTCGCCGGGTCGCCGATGTCATGGATAAAGGACATCTGGTGACGGACGACATCGTGATCGGACTGATCCGCGAGCGTCTGCTCCAAGGGGATCTGGGGAGCGGCGTCATCTTCGACGGATTCCCCCGGACGCTGGCGCAGGCCGACGCTCTGGACGACATGCTCGCCCGGGAAGGATTGCGCCTCGATCATGTGGTCGAGATGCGCGTGAACGACGACGAAGCCCTGGTGCAGCGTGTCTCGGGACGAGCCACCTGCGCCACCTGCGGCGAAGTGTATCACGACGCGACGAAGCCGATTCCGGACGACGGCCATTGCACCAAGTGCAGTGGCACGACGTTCAACCGGCGGGGGGACGACAACGCCGACAGCATGCGGACGCGTCTGCTCGCCTACTACAAGGAAACGGCGCCGCTCGTCGGGTACTACTATGTGAAGCGGCTGCTCAGGCCCGTCGATGGCATGGGCGAGATTGATCAAGTCGCCCAGGAGGTCGAGGGTATCCTCTCGGCTTCCCCGCTTCCCGGTGCTGCGGTCAGGACAGCCTGAAACACGTCATCATCAGGGTTGACGTCGAGGATCTTAAGGGTTGACGCGGCGCGCCGCAGCCTTTAGGACGCCCCATCCCAGCCGGGAATCGCCGGTCGTGGGCACGCCTTTGCTGGCTCGGCCGCGACCTGATCGCCTCTGAGGCGCAGCCTTGTGGCTGCGGTTGTGAAAAAAGGCTCCGGTGCTACGGAGCCGCAACGAAAGGACCACCCACGTGGCACGTATCGCCGGGGTCAACATCCCGACCAAGAAGAGGGTTCCGATTGCCCTCACCTATATCCACGGCATCGGCCCGGCCTTCGCCAAGGAAATCTGCGCCGCCGTCAACGTCGACGAGACCCGTCGTGTGGATACCCTGACGGACGCCGAGATCCTCGCGATCCGCGAGCATATCGATGCGAACTACGTCGTCGAGGGTGACCTTCGTCGCGAGACGACGATGAACATCAAGCGCCTGATGGACTTGGGCGCCTATCGTGGCCTGCGTCACCGCCGGAACCTGCCGGTTCGCGGGCAGCGCACCCACACGAACGCTCGGACCCGCAAGGGCCCGGCCAAGCCGATCGCCGGCAAGAAGAAGTAAGGGGTAGAACAGATGGCTCGTGATACCCGCCGCGGCGGCAAGAAGAAGGTTTCGAAGAACATCGCGGCGGGCGTGGCCCACGTGAACTCTTCGTTCAACAACACCAAGATCCTGATCTCGGATGTCCAGGGGAACGCGATCGCCTGGTCGTCGGCCGGGACGATGGGCTTCAAGGGCTCGCGGAAGTCGACCCCTTACGCCGCCCAGATGGCCGCCGAGGACGCTGGCCGCAAGGCTCAGGAGCATGGCGTCAAGACCCTCGAGGTCGAGGTGCAGGGCCCGGGCTCGGGCCGTGAATCGGCGCTGCGTGCGCTGGCTGCGGTCGGCTTCTCGATCACCTCGATCCGTGACGTGACTCCGATCGCGCACAACGGCTGCCGCCCGCCGAAGCGCCGCCGCGTCTGAGGTCGCTTTATATCCTGGGGCGGGGTTGCGCTTTTGGCGCAGCCCCGTCCTGTCGTTTCAGTCAGTCAACCTCGGGAGTGGAGCCTTGTTGGACATGAAGGGCACCGCGAGAATGGAGGGACGCATGATCCACAAGAACTGGTCCGAACTGATCAAGCCGCAGCAGCTTGAGGTCCGGCCCGGCAACGATCCGCAGCGCCAGGCGACCCTTGTCGCCGAGCCGCTGGAGCGGGGCTTCGGCCTGACGCTCGGCAATGCGCTGCGTCGTGTGCTGCTGAGCTCGCTGCAGGGCGCGGCCATCGTTTCGGTCCAGATCGATGGCGTGCTCCACGAATTCTCGTCCGTTGCTGGCGTCCGCGAGGACGTCACGGACATCGTGCTGAACCTCAAGGGCGTCGCCATCCGCATGGACGTGGATGGTCCCAAGCGCCTCACCGTTCAGGCCAAGGGCCCCGGCGCGGTGACCGCCGGCGACATCTCCGAGTCGGCCGGGATCGAGGTCCTTAACAAGGACCACGTGATCTGCCACCTCGACGAGGGCGCGTCGCTCTACATGGAGCTGACCGTCAACACCGGCAAAGGCTACGTGTCGGCCGACAAGAACAAGCCCGAAGACGCGCCGATCGGCCTCATTCCGATCGATGCGATCTACTCGCCGGTCAAGAAGGTCAGCTATGACGTCCAGCCCACCCGTGAAGGTCAGGTGCTCGACTACGACAAGCTGACCATGAAGATCGAGACGAACGGCGCCCTGACTCCGGACGACGCCGTGGCCTATGCCGCGCGCATCCTCCAGGACCAGCTGTCGATCTTCCTCAACTTCGAGGAGCCCGAGTCGGCGACGGCCTCTGCGCTCGAGGATGGCCTGGAGTTCAACCCGCTCCTCCTCAAGAAGGTGGACGAGCTGGAACTTTCGGTCCGTTCGGCCAACTGCCTCAAGAACGACAACATCGTCTACATCGGCGACCTCATCCAGAAGACCGAGGCCGAGATGCTGCGGACGCCCAACTTCGGGCGGAAGTCGCTCAACGAGATCAAGGAAGTGCTGTCCGGCATGGGCCTGCACCTCGGCATGGAAGTCGAGGACTGGCCGCCGGAGAACATCGAAGAGCTGGCCAAGAAGTTCGAAGACCAGTTCTAAGACGGGCCCGTCCCGCCGGATGCGCGCGGGCCGGGTCAACCGAACCAAGATGGGCAATCCCGCCCCAACAAGGTGAGCAGCCGAACGATGGGCTGCCGGACAAAGCATAGAGAAAAGGAAAGATCATGAAGCACGGAAGCGGCTACCGTAAGCTGAACCGCACCCACGAGCACCGCAAGGCGCTCTTCGCCAACATGGCCGGCTCGCTGATCGAGCACGAGCAGATCAAGACGACGTTGCCGAAGGCGAAGGAACTGAAGCGGATCATCGACAAGCTGATCACGCTGGGCAAGCGCGGCGATCTTCATGCCCGTCGCCAAGCCGCGGCGGCCCTGAAGCAGGACATGCACGTCAAGAAGCTGTTCGATACGCTCGGCCCCCGCTACCAGGAACGTCAGGGCGGCTACTGCCGCGTGCTGAAGGCGGGCTTCCGCTACGGTGACATGGCGCCCATGGCGATCATCGAGCTCGTGGAACGTGATGCTTCGGCCAAGGGTGCGGCGGACCGTGCGCGCCTCGAAGCGGAAGACGCGCAGGAAGCCTGAGCCTCTGTCCGGTTAGTTTGAGCAAGGCCCTGTCCTCTGGACGGGGCCTTTTTATTAACACCTTGTTAGCTATCTCTGAATACTTAGGTCGGTTATGGCCGTCGGCGCACATACGAGTTGACGGAAACGAAGCGAGCGCGACACAACACCAGCATGTCCCTTCAATCCGATATCGACCTGCACACCCGGAAGCTGGCTCGAATGGCCCCGAAGGGATTCTTCTTCGCGCTCCACATCCGCTTCGCGATGCCTCTCATCAATCTGCAGACCTACCCGCAGGGCTGGGTGGACCGCTACACCGAGCAGGCTTATGCGCTCCGCGATCCGATCATCGCCTGGGGCTTCTCCACGAACGGCGTCGCCCGGTGGAGCGAGATCACCATTCCCGATCCATTCAATATCCTGGGCCAAGCCCGCGAGTTCGGCATGGTCTACGGCGTGGCCGTCTCCTGCGGACCCATGAAGTCGCGCACCATCGCCAGCGCATCGCGGGATGACCGGGAGTTCACGGACGAGGAGATGGGCAGCTTCGCAGCCGTCATCTCGCATCTCCATGATGTCACCGAGCCCCCCACCTCCATCACACCGGCCCAGATCGAGGCGCTTCGCTGCATCGCCGCAGGCGACCGCTATGCCGCTGCAGCCGCCAAGCTTGGCATCTCCGAGTCCGCCCTGAAGGCCCGCCTGGCCGCCGCGCGTGAGACTCTGCTGGCCCGCACGACCGCCGAGGCGATCCAGCGGGCGAGGGATTACCGGCTGATCTGAGCCCCAACGGATAGGCCTGCGGGGACGGACGCCATGACTGCCCACCCCAAAGGAGCAAGCCTATGCACAGCACGACTCTGTCCTTCGCCAACATGCACAACCACGGCGAGTTGTTCGCTAATATCCTTCGTGCCCGGCGAGAAAGCTTCATCGTACGCAACCAGTGGAACCTGCCCGAAACCATGGGCATGGAATTCGACCAGTACGACACGCCGGTCTCCCGCTGGCTCGCCGTCCACGACGACACCGGGCAGGTCCTCGCCGGGGTGCGCCTGACGCCCACGACGGCCCGCTGCGGCATCTACTCCTACATGATCCGCGATGCCCAGAGGGGATTGCTCGACTCCATCCCGTCCGACCTGCTCTACGAGCCTGCTCCGGTCGCCGAGGGGGTCTGGGAGGTGACCCGGGGCTTCGTGAAGGCCGATATTCCCGCGCAGATCCGCCACAAGGTGCGCCTGAGGCTCGTGATGCAGATGCTCCGCACCTCGCGCGAGGAGGGGATCCGTCGGATGCTGGCGCTGCTGCCGGTCAACTGGGACCGCTGGGCGTCCCGCTGCAAGCTCGAGATGCAGGCCGCCGGGCGCGAGATGGACATGGGCGGCATCCTGTATCAGGCGGTCTGGATCGACTTCGCGAGCCAGCTTCACTGACCTGTGCAAGGCGGGGTCATGGCCCTATGCTCGGGCCATGGCCGACCTGTTCGATGATCTCATACCCCGGGAGGAGGGCGCAGCACCTGGCGCGCCCCGCCCGCTCGCCGACCGCTTGCGACCCGCACGGTTGTCCGAGGTCATCGGGCAGGAGCACCTCCTGGCCCTGGACGGGCCGATCGGGGCTATGCTGGCGGCGGGAAGCCTGTCCTCCCTCATCCTGTGGGGACCGCCTGGCGTCGGAAAGACCACGATCGCCCGCCTCCTCGCGACCGAGACGGACCTCCACTTCGAACAGATCAGCGCGATCTTCACGGGCGTGCAGGACCTTCGGAAGGTGTTCGATGCGGCGCGGCTGCGGCGTCGGCAGGGGCGCGGCACGCTGCTCTTCGTGGACGAGATCCACCGCTTCAATCGGGCGCAGCAGGACGGCTTCCTCCCGCTCATGGAGGACGGGACCATCGTGCTCGTCGGGGCCACGACCGAGAACCCGTCCTTCGAGCTGAACGCCGCGCTCCTGTCCCGCGCGCAGGTGCTGGTCCTGAACCGCCTGACGCTTGCCGACATGGAGCAGCTGGCGCAGCGGGCCGAAAAGGAGCTGGGCCGGACCCTGCCTTTGGATGGCCATGCCCGCGAGGCGATGCTCGAGATGGCCGACGGCGACGGCCGCGCGCTGCTCAACCTGATCGAGCAGGTGGCCTCCTGGCGGGTGAGCGGGACGCTCGATACGGCCGCGCTGTCCAGCCGGCTCCGCCGCCGGGCGGCCAACTACGACAAGAGCGGGGACGGGCACTACAACCTCATTTCCGCGCTCCACAAGTCGGTGCGAGGGTCCGACCCCGATGCCGCGCTTTATTGGTTCGCACGCATGCTCGAAGGCGGGGAGGATCCGCGCTTCCTCGCCCGACGCATCACGCGGATGGCGGTCGAGGACATCGGCCTGGCCGACCCGCAGGCCCAGACGCTCTGCATCGACGCCTGGGAAACCTATGAGCGGCTGGGCTCGCCCGAGGGCGAGCTCGCCCTGGCGCAGGCGGTCGTCTATCTCGCGCTGGCGCCCAAGTCGAACGCCGCCTACACCGCCTACAAGGCCGCGCGCGAGGCGGCGCGGACGACAGGTTCGCTCGCTCCGCCCAAGCACATCCTGAATGCACCGACGCGCATGATGAAGGACCAGGGCTTCGGGGCCGGCTACCGCTACGATCACGACGCCGAGGACGCGTTCTCGGGGCAGGAGTACTTCCCGGACGGGATGAAGCGTGGGGTTTACTACGTGCCCGTGGATCGCGGCTTCGAGCGGGAGTTGCGCAAGCGGACCGATTTCTTCGCGAGGCTCCGCGCCAAGCGCCAGAAGGGCTGAGACCAGAGATTTTCATGGGGAATGGTCGCGAGGCGGCCTGGGCCGGTTGACACCGCGCGTCCACGCCCCAAGAAGCCCCGCATGACCTATGCCCTTCCTTCCGTGGCCCTGGGCGGCGCGCTGGGCGCCAGCCTGCGCTACCTCCTCCTTCTGGCCTGGCCCGCACCTTGGGGGACGCTCGCGATCAATCTTGCGGGCTCGTTCCTGATCGGCCTGCTGGCCGTGCCGCTCCTGGCCTCGGGTCGCGATCCGCATCCGCTCGCCCCGCTGCTCGTCACCGGCGTCCTGGGCGGGTTCACGACCTTCTCGGCCTTCTCGCTCGACACGCTCCGGCTGATCGAGGGCGGGAGGACCGCCGCGGCGCTGGCCTATGTCGTGGGCTCTGTCGGATCTGCGCTCCTGGCCTGTGCGCTGGGGCTGTGGCTGGGGAGGCTCGCATGAGCGGCGTACAGATGCTGACCGTCGGTTCCGGCGAGGGCGACCAGAGGCTGGACCGCTGGCTCCGCAAGCGGTTCCCGCACCTGACGCAGGGTGCCATCGAGAAGATGTGCCGCAAGGGGGAGCTTCGGCTGGACGGCGGCCGGGTCACCTCGGCGTCGCGGGTGGCCGAAGGGCAGACCGTGCGGGTCCCGCCGCTGCCCGACATGGCCCAGCCCGCGCCGGCGCCTTCGCGTATCGGCCGGTCGGACGAGGCGATGATCCAGGCGGCCGTCCTCTGGAAGGACGAGCATATCATCGCGTTGAACAAGCCGCCGGGCCTGCCGTCGCAGGGCGGGTCGGGGCAGGGGGACCGGCATGTGGACGGCCTCGCCCCCGCGCTGGCCTTCGGCTACAAGGATCCCCCCAAGCTCGTTCACAGGCTCGACAAGGATACCTCCGGCATCCTGCTGCTGGCGCGGACCGACCGGGTCGCGCGGGGCCTCTCCGAGGCGCTGCGCCACCGGAACGTGCGGAAGATCTACTGGGCCGCCGTGGCCGGGGTTCCCACGCCGCGTGCGGGCACGATCAAGTTCGGGCTCGTCAAGGAGGGCGGGCGAGGGGACGAGAAGATGCGGGCCATCCACCCGCGCGAGGTGGAATCGACCCCAGGCGCGAAGCGCGCCATGACCGAGTTCATGACCGTCGAGAACGCGGGCGGGCGGCTGTCCTGGGTCGCGATGCAGCCGGTGACAGGCCGCACCCACCAGCTTCGCGCCCATATGGCCGAGATCGGGCACCCGATCCTGGGCGATGGCAAGTACGGCGGCAGCGCGCAGGAAAACCTTGGTGATGGATGGGGCGCCGGGGTTGGCGGCGACCTGTCGCGGAAACTACATCTCCATGCCCGGACCCTGATCATCGAGCATCCGATCACCAAGGCCATGCTGACCCTGACCGCACCGCTTCCCGAGCACATGAAGTCGACCTGGCGCTATCTTGGCTGGGACGAGAAGGAGGCCCCCTTGGACCCGTTCGAGGACTGGGCATGAGCGGCTGGGCTCCCAAGCGCTTCTGGACCGAGGTCGCCGTCGTTCCCGAGGGGGAGAGCTTTGCCGTGACGCTGGATGGCCGCCCGGTGCGGACTCCTGCCAAGGCGCGGCTCCTGGTTCCGACGCGCGCCTTTGCCGAGGAGGTCGCACGCGAATGGGCCGCGCAGGAGGGCGCCGTCGATCCCGCCAGCATGCCGGCTACGCGCCTTGCCAATGCGGCTATCGACAAGGTCGCGGCCCAGAGAGCCGAGGTGGTGGACATGCTCGCCGCCTATGGAGCCTCGGACCTGCTCTGCTACCGGGCCGAGCGGCCGGAGGCGCTGGTCGAGAAGCAGCGGACGGGATGGGACCCGCTCCTCGCCTGGAGCGCCGAGGCGCTGGGCGCCGACCTTTGCACCGGGAGCGGCGTCATGCCGGTGGCCCAGGCCGAAGGCGACCTGGCCCGGTTGCGCGAGCATGTGGACGACATGGACGACTTCGCGCTGGCGGCCTTCCATGACCTTGTGGCGCTCTCGGGCTCGCTGGTGCTGGCCCTTGCCGTGGTGCAGGGGCGGTTGTCGGCCGACGAAGCCTGGCGGCTCTCGCGGCTCGACGAGGACTACCAGATCGAGGAATGGGGCGAGGACGAGGAGGCCGCCGAGGCCGCCGCCCGGAGGCGTGCCGCCTTTCTGGACGCCGCGCGCTTCCATGCGCAGCTCACGCCCCGCCGCCCCCGCCTGTGACGCCACGGAACCGGGCATTTGCCGACCCGGTGACCGCATCGCTGTTCGCTTTCCGTGATAGAGTGCTTGACCGGGCCGAATGATTGCGCCGACAAATTGGGTCAGTCGGGGCACGACCCCGCCTCGCTCCGGCCTGATCGGAGGAGGCCCACAAGAGCGCGCCGGGGGCGGACGACACGGCGCACCACAACGGGAAGGAAGACCCATGAAGACATCCGTAATGCTGGGCACGCTCGCGCTGGCCGGCCTCGCTGGAGCGGTGCAGGCGGCCACGCTGGACGACGTGAAGGCGCGCGGAACGCTGAACTGCGGTGTCAACACCGGCGTCACCGGCTTTGGCGCTCCCGATGCCAACGGGAACTGGGCCGGCTTCGACGTCGACTACTGCCGCGCCCTGGCAGCGGCCGTCCTTTCGGATCCCCAGGCCGTCAACTTCGTGCCGACGACCGCGCAGACGCGCTTCACGGCCCTGGCGTCCGGCGAGATCGACATCCTCGCGCGGAATTCCACCTGGACCTTCTCGCGCGACACGGACCTCAAGTTCGATTTCATCGGCGTCAACTATTATGACGGCCAGGGCTTCCTGGCCCCCCGCGCGCTGGGCGTGACCTCGGCCAAGGAACTCGATGGCGCCACGGTCTGCATCCAGACCGGCACCACGACCGAACTGAACCTGGCCGACTTCTTCCGCACCAACAACATCACCTATGAGCCCGTCCCCGTCGCGACCGACGACGAGGCGCAGCAGCAATACCTGGCCGGCGCCTGCGACGTGTACACCACCGACGCCTCGGGCCTCGCCGCCGTGCGCTCGTCCTTCGAGAACCCGGACGATCACGTCATCCTTCCCGAGATCATCTCCAAGGAGCCGCTGGGTCCGCTCGTGCGCCATGGCGACAACCAGTGGGAGGACATCGGGCGCTGGACCCTTTATGCCCTCATCGCCGCCGAGGAGCTGGGCGTCACCTCGGCCAATGTGACCGAGATGGCGGCCGCGCCCACCGAGAACCCGGAGATCAACCGGCTGCTCGGGACCGAGGGCGACCTGGGCGCCATGACCGGGCTCGACAACCAGTGGGCTGTGCGGGCGATCCAGGCCGTCGGCAACTACGGCGAGGTCTTCGAGCGCAACATCGGCAGCGAGACCCCCATCGGTCTGGCCCGTGGCCTCAACGCCCTCTGGACGCAGGGCGGCCTGATGTACGCGATGCCCTTCCGCTGATCGGCAGGACGCCGGAGACGCGCCGATAGGCCGTCTCCGGCCCCAACGATGGTGTCCAGAAGGGAGCGGCCTGACATGTCCATCGCTGAAAATTCGCCGCCGCGCGGCTTCCGGCCGGGCCAGCTCCTGTATGACAGCCGGTACCGCAGCGTGACCATCCAGGCGATCGCGCTGGCTCTTCTCGCGGCGCTGCTGATCTACCTGATCCGCAATCTCGTCGACAACCTTCACGCGCTGGGCAAGGACATCAACTTCGGCTTTCTGGACAACAGGGCCGGATACGACATCAACCAGGCGCTGATCCCCTACAGCAACGACATGAGCCATGGGCGCGCGGCGCTTGTGGGGATGCTGAACACGTTGCTGGTGGCGAGCCTGGGCTGCGTCGCCGCCACCATATTCGGCGTTCTGGCCGGCGTGCTGCGCCTGTCCAAGAACTGGCTCGTGTCCCGGATCATGACCGTCTACGTGGAAGGCTTCCGGAACGTCCCCCTCGTGCTGTGGATCATCCTGATCTATGCGCTCCTGACCGAAGCCACCCCGCAGCCGCGCGACTTCGCGGGCGACAATCCGACCGCCTCCATGCTCTTCGGCGTGATCGCCATCACCAATCGGGGCACCTACATTCCCGCGCCGATCTGGGGCGAGGGGGGGCGGCTCCTCGTCCTCGTGTTCGTGCTCTCGCTTATCGCGATCTGGGTCTGGCGTCGCGTCGCGCGGCGCAGGCAGGCGGCCACCGGGCGGACCCTGCCGGTCGTCTGGGTGTCCCTGGCGATCCTGATCCTGCCCACGCTGATCACGTTCCTGGCGCTTGGGCGTCCCCTGACCTTCGACGTGCCCGAGGCCGCGCGCTTCAACTTCCGGGGTGGCGTGACCGTGCTCAACTCCTTCATGGCGCTGTGGCTCGCGCTCTCGCTCTACACCGGCGCCTTCATCGCCGAGATCGTCCGCGCGGGCATCCTCGCCATCTCCAAGGGACAGACCGAGGCGGCCTACGCCCTGGGCCTGCGTCCGCGCCGGACCATGAGCCTCGTGATCCTGCCCCAGGCGATGCGGGTCATCATTCCGCCGCTCATCTCGCAGTATCTCAACCTCACCAAGAACTCGTCGCTGGCGATCGCCGTCGGTTACATGGATGTCCGGGCCACCCTGGGGGGCATCACCATCAACCAGACCGGGCGGGAGCTGGAAGGGATGCTGCTCCTGGCCGGGTTCTACCTGGTGGTGAGCCTCGTCATTTCGGCGGCGATGAACCTCTACAACCGGCGCATCGCGATCAAGGAGCGCTAGGGATGTCGGACACCCACGCCCAGACCGTCGCTCAGGTGCGCGACACCATGCTGCCCCCCGCGCCGCCGCCCCGTCGCGAAACCGGGGCCATCCACTGGCTGCGCGAGAACCTGTTCTCGGGTTGGCTCAACATCGTGCTGACGATCCTGGCGATCTGGCTCGTCTGGACCGTGCTCAGCGGCTTCGTGCCCTGGGCTTGGAGAGGGATCTGGGGCGCGGGGTCCCTGACGGAGTGCCGGCAGATCCGTGACCAGCTCTATCCCGCGGGCACGTCGGTCGCCTGCTGGTCGGTCATCAGCGAACGATGGCAGCAGCTCATCTTCGGGTTTTACCCGCCCGGGGGCTATTGGAGGCCGCCGGTGGCGCTGGCCGTGTTCCTGGTCGCCGTGCTGCCGATCCTCTTCACCGATCTGCCGCGCCGCCTCCTTTGGCTGACCGTGGCGGCGCCCTTCCTGATCTTCTTCCTTCTCTGGGGCGGCACGATCTGGGGGCCGCTGACCATGGCGCTGGGCGTCGTGCTGGGCGGGGTCGTCTGGCTGACCGGGCGCCGGACGGGGAGCCCGCTCGTGACGCTGGTCGCGACGATCCTCGTCCCCCTCCTGTTCTGGATGTTCCTGGCCAAGCCGCTTGCCGCCGAGCTGGCGCAGCTCGCCCCCTGGGGGCTGCCGCGCGTGGCCTCCAAGGACTTCGGGGGCTTCACGCTGTCGGTCGTCATCGGATTGTCGGCCATCTGCCTGTCCTTGCCGCTGGGGGTCCTGCTCGCGCTGGGCCGCCGGTCGGACATGTTCTTCATCTCCAAGATCGCCATCGCCTACATCGAGCTGATCCGCGGCGTGCCGCTGATCGTCTGGCTGTTCACGGCGCAGCTGCTGCTGAACTACTTCCTCCCGCGCGGGACCAACTTCGACCTGATGCTGCGGGTCATCATCATGGCCACCCTGTTCGCCGCGGCCTACATCGCCGAGGTCGTCCGAGGAGGCCTCGCCGCGCTGCCGAAGGGCCAGTACGAGGCGGCGGATGCGCTGGGCCTCGACTACTGGCAGGCGATGCGGCTGATCGTGCTGCCGCAGGCGCTCAAGATCTCCATCCCCGGGATCGTGAACACCTTCATCGGGCTCTTCAAGGACACGACGCTGGTGGCCTTCATCGGCATGTACGATCCCATCGGCCTCGCCACGGCGATCCGGGCCAGCACCGACTGGCAGGGCATCTACTGGGAAATCTACGTCTTCATCGCCCTGGTCTTCTTCATCTTCTGCTTCGCCATGTCCCGCTATTCCATCTGGCTCGAGCGTCGGCTCGAGCGCAGCCACCGCTAGGAGCCTTCGCCATGTCCGACGCCGCCGTCCCGCTCGGGGCCGTCCCGCCGCCCGTCCCGGGCGAGGTCGCCGTGCAGATCACCGGCATGAACAAGTGGTATGGGCAGTTCCATGTCCTCCGGGACATCAATCTCACCGTCGATCGGGGCGAGCGGATCGTGATCTGCGGGCCGTCGGGTTCGGGCAAGTCGACCCTGATCCGCTGCATCAACCGGTTGGAAGAGCACCAGACCGGCCAGATCATCGTCGACGGGACCGAGCTGACCTCGAACCTTCGCAACGTGGACAAGGTGCGTTCCGAGGTCGGGATGGTGTTCCAGCACTTCAACCTCTTTCCGCACCTCACCGTGCTCGAGAACTGCACCCTGGCCCCGATCTGGGTCCGCAAGGTTCCCAAGCGCGAGGCCGAGGAAACGGCCATGGACTTCCTGCGCAAGGTCCGGATCCCGGAGCAGGCCAACAAGTACCCCGGCCAGCTTTCCGGTGGCCAGCAGCAGCGCGTGGCGATCGCCCGATCCCTGTGCATGCGCCCCAAGATCATGCTCTTCGACGAGCCGACCTCGGCGCTCGACCCCGAGATGATCAAGGAGGTGCTCGACACCATGATCGAGCTCGCGCAGGAGGGGATGACGATGCTTTGCGTGACGCACGAGATGGGCTTCGCGCAGGCCGTGGCGAACCGGGTCATCTTCATGGACCAGGGTCAGATCGTCGAGCAGAACACGCCGCGCGAGTTCTTCAACAACCCGCAGAGCGAACGGACCAAGCTGTTCCTGAGCCAGATCCTCGGGCACTAGCCGAGGTCGGCGGGCACCGCGAAGGCCATCACAGTGCCGGAGGCTTCCTCGAGCTCGGCCCAGGACCCCAGGTCAAAGCGCAGCGCGGCAACCGAGGTCGTGGGAAAGTCCACCCAACGGGAATGGGCCGGGACCTCGCGCGCCAGGAAGTCTGCGACGCCGCCGATCCCCGGATTATGGCCGATCACGGCCACATGGTCGGACGTCGCCCGGGCCAGCACCCTCAGGATCCTGTCCGGCTCGGCATGATACAGCGCGGCCACGTGCTCGACCACCGGCGGCTCGGGCCAATGAGGGAGCATGAGGTCGAGGGTCTGCCGCGTCCGCACGGCGTCCGAGCACAGCACCTGCCGTGGCGCGAGGCCCTTCTCCGCGATCCAGCGGCCCATGCGGGGGGCGTCGCGTCGTCCCCGCTTGTTCAAGGGCCGCTCGTGGTCCGGAAGCTCGGGGCTGTCCCAGTCGGATTTGGCGTGGCGCACGAGAAGAAGGTTCAAGGTCATGCCGGGTGGAATGCCTCCATGTGAAAGGCCGACTGCGCGGGCAGGCGACGCTCTGCGCCCCGGGGGCAAGCCCGCCGGACGCGACATCCTGAGGATAGGCAGCTCTGGCCTCCGGGCGAGTCCAGAACGTCGTGGCATGACGATACGTCGTAGCTGTCGCGGGAAAGGGCTGCGACGGGGCAGGCGTTCAGGCATGGACGGGCCTCGCAGTTCTCGCAAGGCTGAACCAAGCTGGCAGGGCGGGCATCCTCCTCGAGTGCGATGGCGCCCCGGTAGGAAATCCAGAGTCCCGCGGCGTCGTGCACAAGGAGGCCCACCGGCGATGGCCAAGCCCGGCCCGACCGGCGCGCCCATTCCGTGAAGGGACGCCAGGGCGGGCCCGCGAAGGGGAAGGCGGCCTTGGTGCCGAGCTTGCAGGCCAGTTGTCCGATCACCCGCCTCGACCAACGGTCGAGCGCGTCGGGCCGACCGTCCTGCCGCTCCTCGGAGGCGGAGAAGATGGTCCAGAAGCGCGGCTCGTCCGGGGACAGCAGGGCGACGGACCGGAATCGATCCGGCAAGCCGTCCCGGGGCTGAAGCGGCGCCACGCCCGAGACGAAGAGGCCGTGGGCATGGGCGGCCTCCTCAAGGGCGCCCAGCCGGCTCATCTCCGCTTGGGCCAGGTCTCGGGCTCGGGCCCGCGGATGATGGACCCCGCACCGAAGTCGGTGAAAAGCTCGATCAGCGCGGCGTTGGGCAGGCGCCCGTCCAGGATCACGACCGCCTTAACCCCGGCCTCGATGGCGGCGAGCGCGGTTTCCACCTTGGGGATCATGCCGCCCTTGACGACGCCCCTTTCGATCATCTCGCGCACGCGATCGGCGGACAGGTTGGTGACGACCTCCCCGCTCTCGTCCTTGACGCCCGCCACGTCGGTCAGCAGCAGCAGCCGGTCGGCCTGAAGCGCCCCGGCAATGGCCCCGGCGGCGGTGTCCCCGTTGACGTTGAAGGTCTCGTTCTCGGCCATGCCGGTGGCGACCGGGGCCACGACGGGGATGATGCCGGCTTCGTAAAGGTCGCGCAGCACCTGGACGTTCATCTCCACCGGACGGCCGACAAAGCCCAGCTCCGGGTCATCCGCCACGCAGACCATCAGGTCGTCGTCCTTGCCGGACAGCCCGACCGCGCGTCCGCCCGCATCGTTGATCGCCTGGACGATCCGCTTGTTGACAAGGCCCGACAGGATCATCTCCACGACCTCGACGGTGGGCTTGTCGGTCACGCGCTTGCCGCGGACGAAGTGCGACTCGATGCCCAGCTTGTCGAGCATGGCGTTGATCATCGGTCCGCCGCCATGGACCACGACCGGATGGATGCCCACCATCCGCAGCAGCACCATGTCGCGAGCGAACTGGGCCATGGCCTCGTCGTCGCCCATGGCGTTGCCGCCGAACTTCACGACCACCACGGCATCGGCATACTTCTGCAGGTAGGGGAGGGCCTCGCTCAGCGTGCGGGCAGTGGCGATCCAGTCGCGCTTCATGAGGCTCCTTCCTGTGCCTGGGGCGTCAGCCGATGCCGGCGATGATGGCCCGGAGGGTCGCGATGCCGTCGCCGGTCTCGGACGAGGTCATCACCAGCTCCGGATAGGCGGCGGGGTGCTTTTGCAGCGCGCCGCGCACCTGTTCAAGCACCTTGGCGCGGTCGCGTGGGCCGATCTTGTCGGCCTTGGTCAACACGGCCTGGAAGGTCACTGCCGACTTGTCGAGGAGGGTCAGGATCTCTTCGTCGACGGCCTTTACGCCGTGGCGCGCATCGATCAGCACGAAGGCCCGCCGCAGGGTCTGGCGCCCTTGAAGATAGGACTTGAGCAGGGCCTGCCACTTGGCCACCACCGCGACCGGCGCCTCGGCATAGCCATAGCCGGGCAGGTCCACGAGGTAATGGCTCTCGCCCAGGGTGAAGTAATTCACCTCCTGGGTGCGGCCCGGCGTGTTCGAGGCCCGCGCGAGCGCCTTGCGTCCCGTCAGGGCATTGATCAGCGACGACTTTCCCACGTTGGACCGGCCGGCAAAGCAGACCTCGGCCCGGTCGGCGGGAGGCAGGCCCTGCATGGCCACCACGCCCTTGAGGAAGTCGACCTGCCCCGCGAACAAGAGCCGCCCTGCTTCCAGGGCGGCTTCGTCCGGGATCTCGGCCTCCGGGAAGGGGAGGGCCATCACTTGCCCTTGCGCGGCGCGTCGGGGGTGGGCTTGGGCGTCCGGCGAAGCATCTCGCGGATGTTGCCGAACACGTCGGGCTTGGCCCCGTGGCTCCGCATGATCAGGTATTGCTGGGTGAAGGTGATGGTGTTGTTCGCGATCCAGTAAAGCACCAGGCCCGAGGCGAACCCACCCAGCGTGAACATGAAGATCCAGGGCATCCAGGCGAAGATCATCTTCTGCGTCGGATCCGGGGGGGCGGGGTTCAGCCGCTGCTGGAGCCACATCGAGATGCCGAGCAGGATCGGCAGCACCCCGAGCGATACGGCGTGAAGCACCGACCCGGCCCCGGGCGCGGCATAGGGCAGCAGACCGAACAGGTTGAGGATCGAGGACGGGTCCGGCGCCGACAGGTCGCGGATCCAGCCGAAGAAGGGCGCATGCCGCAACTCGATGGTGACGAAGATCACCTTGTAGAGCGAGAAGAAGATCGGGATCTGGATCAGCACCGGCAGGCAGCCGGACGCCGGGTTCACCTTGTTGTCCCGATAGAGCTTCATCATGCCCTGCTGGAGCGCCATGCGGTCCTCGCCGGTCCGCTCCTTGAGCTTCTCGATCTCGGGCTGCAGCTCGCGCATCCGGGCCATCGAGCTGTAGGACTTCCAGGCCAGCGGCAGCACCAGCGCCTTGATCACCAGCGTGAGCCCGATGATCGCCACGCCCATGTTGCCCACAAGCTCGTGCAGGTGGTGCAGGAGCCAGAACATCGGCTTGGTCAGGAAGAAGAACCAGCCCCAGTCGATGGAGTCGATGAAGCGGCTCACCCCGGCGTTCTGGTAGGCGCGGATGGTCTCCCATTCCTTCGCCCCGGCGAACACGCGGTTCTCCACGGTCACCTGCTGGCCGGGGGCCACGGTCTGGGGGTTCTCCTGGGCCAGCGTCTGGAACACCTCGCCGCCGGGCAGATAGCGCGCGACGGACCGGAAGGGCGCGCCCTGGTCGGGGATGAGCGTCGTCATCCAGTACTTGTCGGTGAAACCGACCCAGCCGTTCTCGGTGACATCGATCGACTCCTGGCGGGAGCCGTCCGGCGCCGCCTCGAGGTCGGGGATGTCCTTGTACTTGATCTCCTGAAGCTCGCCGTCCGACATCCGGACCACGCCTTCGTGGAGGATGTACATGGCCCGCGACTCCTCGCGTCCATCGCGGGCGATGAAGGCGTAGGGCGACAGGGTGGCAGCCGATGCGCCGCTGTTGGCGACCGTGTCCTGCACCGTGAACATGAACTTCTCGTCCACGCTGATGACGCGGGTGAACAAGAGGCCGGCGCCATTGTCCCAGGTCAGGGTCACGGGCGAGTCCGGGCTCAGGGTTGCCACGATCGCGGAGGCTGGCGCCGCATCCTCGGTGGACTGAGCGCCTTCTCCTGCGGGGGGCGGCGCGCCTTCGGCCAGCGTCCAGACAGTGTCCGGCCCCGGCACGGCGTCGGCGGCGACGCCCGTGTCGGCCTTCCAGCCGTTGACGACGTAGTAGGGATAGGGCGACCCCTCGGGGGTCAACAGCTTGACCAGGTCGGGGCTGTCGAGCGTGACGCGGTAGCCTTTCAACGAAAGATCGTCGAGCCGCGCGCCCTTCAGGGACAGGGAGCCCGTCACGGATGGCGTGTCGATGGCGACCCGGGCTGCGGCGTCGGCCGGCGCAACCTCTTCCAGGGCGTCGGCCGCAACGGCTCCGGCCTCGTTGGCGTCGGGCGCGGCCACGGCCTCCGGAACCGTTTGCGAGGTCACGGTCGCCGGATCGGGCGAGGGGGCCTGCTCCTTTGGCGGGAATATCAGGAACCATGCCAGGATGACGACAAAGCTCAGCGCCGTCGCCAGGAGGAGGTTCTTGTTCTGGTCGTCCATGGGAGTGGTCCCCGCCGCAAAACGTTTGGGCGCTTCAAGACCCGAGTGGGCGAAAGGTCAAGCGCTTTTCCCTGCGAAGGAAGGCCGCAGTCAGCCCGTGAACAATCCTGGCGGAGGCTGTCCGGCAACACCTTCGCGTGACCCTGGGGCCGAAGCGCCCTTGGCGCGGGCGGCAAGCGCGGCCCGGAGCGTCCGTGGCTCCACCGAGCGAACGGCTAGGCCAGGGCCCGGGAACCGTTCGTGCGGCTCCGACTGCCCGTTCGGTCGCTGGCTGCCGGTCTGATGTGCCATCGGACTTTCGGGCTGCGGGTCGGCCTTCGTGTTCTCCAGATGTCGCCTTGGGCCGACATGCCCCATTCGGTCCTGTCCCCCGTTCCGGTTCCCGCAGGGGGCGCAGCCGTCCGTCTTGACCTTGGGGTCTCGCCGCCCGGATCTGCTCCTGCATTCCCTCGGGGCGGCATCCCGCCTCAGACCGCCCTGAGTTGCCGCGGCGGGCCCGCTTCGTTCCTGTCATCCCACGCTCTGATCCATGCGGAGGTGTTGGCGAAGGGCATGGGCCGGGCGATGCCGAATCCTTGGACATGGCCGCACCCCAACTGCGCCAGCATGGACTGCTCTCCCCGGGTCTCGACCCCTTCGGCCACCGTGTCGAGGCCCAGCCGGTCGGCCATGGTCAGGATCGCGGCCACCATCCCCTGCTGTTCCGGATCCTCATCGATGCGGGTGACGAAGCTGCGGTCGATCTTGATCCGCTCGATGGAGAACCGGCGGATGGTCGTGATCGAGGCATGGCCCGTTCCGAAATCATCGAGGTCGAGGCAGCAGCCGATCTTGGCCAGACCCGCCAGGTTGCGGATCAGCATGTCATCCGAATGGGCGGCAACCACTGTTTCCAGCACTTCGATGACCAAGCGATCCGCTGAAAGATCGAACCGGTCCAGTTCCCAGCTGATGCGGTCGACGAGCCGGGGATCCCGAAGCTCCGTGGACGAGAGGTTCACGCCAACATGGGGCACGCGGACCCCTGCCGAGTCCCAATCGTGGAGGGCGCGCAGCGCGCTTTGAAGCATCACTTCGCCCAGCCGGCCCATGAGCCCGGCCTCTTCGACGGCGGGCAGGAACTCCATCGGTGGAATCAGCCCGCGGGACGGGTGCTGCCAGCGGGCGAGCGTTTCGAAGCCGCTGAGATCGCCCGTCCGGGCGCAGACCTGAGGTTGGAAGAAGGGCCGGATCTCCCCTCGGTCCAGGGCTCCGGCGACCTCTCGGACGAGGTCGTCACGCGATCCGATTCGGGCCCTCATGGCATCCGAGTAGCTTCGGATGGCCCCCGGACCGCTGCGCTGAGCCTCAAGCAGGGCGATCGTGGCCGCCTGGAGCATCGACTCGCCGGTCGGCGCCTTGGTCCTGTCCTGCAACGCGAGGCCGACCGAGATCGTCGGGTGAAGGTTCCTGCCGCCAAGGGCGATGGGCTCGGACAGGGTCCGCTGAACATGTCCTGCCAGGCGCAGCGCCTGGCCCAGGTCTCCGGCCGTTGCCAGCGCCACCGCGAAGGTGGCACCCTCCAGCCGCGCGAAGGTGTCGGCCTCCAGAGCGGCCACCAGCCTGTCGGCGGTGATCCGGAGGATTCGCTCGACGTCCCGGCGGTCGTGCTGTGTCTCGATCTGGCGGAAATGCTCGATCTCAAGGACCATGGTCGCGGTGCCGAGGCCGGTGCGCCTCGCCTCGTGAAGATTCGCCTCAAGCGCATCGACGAGATCGGTCCGAAGGCCCAGCCCGGTGATCCCGTCCTGTCGCTCATGGGCCTCGGGGTCCGCCAGGGGCGCGAGAACCAGCCCCACGCAGATCACTGCGCCTGCCGACAGGAGAGGCCAGCCACCCCCAAAGGCTCCGGCCGTCAGGGCCGCCAGGGCCATGGCGCAAGGATATGGCTGCGCGCGCAGGTGATGCGCGCCTTTGACCAGTCGGCTGACGATCGGCATTCACGCCTCCTGCGTTCCTGGCAGTCCGGCGATTCCGTGCCGCCCTGGCGCACACGCTTAGGCAGAGAGTCTGAGAATACAGTTAACGAAGGGTAGGAATCCCGTCGCGATCGCCGTCCGGCTTGCCCTTGCGCTCGGGGTTCCGGGCCAGGCTTAGGAAGTCGAACAGATCAGGATCGAGCAGGTGCGAGGGGCGGACCGTGGTCAGCGCCCGGAACATCTTCTGCCGCCGCCCCGGAGAGCGGCGTTCCCAATCGTCCAGGAGCGCCTTGACCTGCACGCGCTGAAGGCCCTCCTGGCTGCCGCAAAGGTCGCAGGGAATGATCGGATAGTTCATCGCCCGGGCGAAGCGGTCGCAATCCGCCTCGGCCACATGGGCCAGGGGGCGCAGCACGAAAAGGTCGCCCTCCTCGTTGAGGAGCTTGGGCGGCATCGTGGCGAGCCGCCCGCCGTGGAACAGGTTGAGGAAGAAGGTCTCGAGGATGTCGTCGCGGTGGTGCCCCAGCACGACGGCCGAGCAGCCCTCCTCCCGCGCGATGCGATACAGGTTTCCCCTCCGCAGGCGCGAGCACAGGGAGCAGTAGGTCTTGCCCTCGGGGATCTTGGAGGTCACGACCGAATAGGTGTCCTGATACTCGATCCGATGCGGCACGTTCATGCGGGCCAGAAATTCGGGCAGGACCGTCGCCGGAAAGCCGGGCTGCCCCTGATCGAGGTTGCAGGCCAGCAGGTCCACCGGCAGGAGGCCACGCCATTGCAGCTCGTGCAGGATCGCGAGCAGCGTGTAGCTGTCCTTGCCGCCGGACAGGCAGACGAGCCAGCGCGTGCCGGGCTCGATCATGCCGTAGCTGTCGATGGCCTCGCGCACGTCCTGCACGAGCCGCTTGCGGAGCTTGCGGAATTCCGTGCTCTTGGGGGCACCCGCAAAGAGCGGATGGATGTCGTCGGGGGCATCGATGTCGTCGAGCATGGCGCGTCTCCGGAGGCGGTCCGCGAATACCTTCAGTCGGGCACGTCGTCCACGCCGAACCCGCCCCAGGGATGGCAGCGCCCGATCCGCCGAAGCGCGAGCCAGCCGCCCTTGACTGCCCCATGCCGCTCCAGCGCCTGCAAGGCATAGGCCGAGCAGGTGGGGGTATAGCGGCAGCCGTGGCCGACCCACGGCGAAAGCACAAGGCGATAGGCCCGCACCGGCACGGCCAGCACTCGGGCCGCCGGGGTCATGGCGCGCGATGCACGCGGGCGAGCGCGCGCGACAGGTCCGACAGGAGCTGCGCGAAGGGCAGGGCGGCGGTCACCTGGGGGCGGCCGATCAGGACATAATCCCATCCGGCCCGACCTTCGCTGGTCAGGATGGAGCGCGCCACCTCGCGCAGCCGGCGCTTGGCACGGTTGCGGGCGACGGCGTTGCCGACCTTCTTGGAGCAGGTGAAGCCGACCCTGACGCCCTCGGCCTCGCCCTCGGCCCGCGGGCGGGCCTGGAGCGTGAAGCCAGGGGTCGAGGCACGCAGGGCACTGGAAGCGCGCATGAAATCGGCGCGCTTGGTCAGGACCTGCGGGTGCAGGCTCAGGCGCAGAGGACCTTGCGGCCGCGGGCGCGGCGGGCGTTCAGGACCTTGCGGCCGCCCTTGGTGGCCATGCGGGCACGGAAACCATGACGGGCCTTGCGCACGCGGTTCGAGGGTTGGAAGGTGCGTTTCATGTCGCGAACTCCTAAGGCGCGACCGGGCCCTCACGGCCCGCGCGCATCATCCGAAGCCCGTCCCATAGAGTCAGGGGCGTCCCCTGTCAACGCGCCGCAGGGCGTTCATGGGACCTCGGACGTTATTCGGCCGTTTACCTCGCGCGGCATACACAAATCCGCGAGCGTGCTCTAGGTAAGGCGCGAAGATCGATGAGGCCCGGGCCATGCTGAACTCGCTCTCGGGGCGGTTCCTGATCCTGACGGCGGCCTTCGTCATGCTGGCGGAGGTCCTGATCTTCGTGCCGTCCGTCGCCCGGTCGCGGGTGAACTACCTCGAACTGCGGCTCGAAGCGGCGCAGATCGCCTCGCTGGCCCTTCTGGCCGCCGATTCCCTGGACGAATCGCTCGAGCAGGAGCTGCTGGACAACGCCGGCGTCTACAACGTCGTCCTGCGCCGGGACGAGATGCGGCAGCTGGCGCTCAGCTCTCCGATCCCCGAGCCGATCTATGCGACCTACGACCTGCGCGACGCGTCGGCCATGACGCTGATCCGCGACGCCCTGGCTACCCTGGCCGATTCGGAGGACCGCATCATCCGGGTGATCGGCAGTCCCGTGCAGAAGGGGGGCATCCTGATCGAGGTCACACTGGACCAGGCGCCCCTCCGCCGCGCGATGATCGAAGACGGGGTGCGCGTGCTGACGCTGTCGGCGGTGATCACGATCCTCACCGCCGCGCTGCTGTTCTTTGCGGTGCGCGTGCTGCTGCTACGTCCGATCGACCGGGTCGTGGGGCATATGCGCGCCTACGCCGCCGCGCCCGAGGATGCGCGCCGGATCATCGCGCCCACCGCCTCGGTGACCGAGCTGCGGGAAGCCGAGGAGGCCTTGCGGAGCATGCAGACGCAGCTGACCGGGGCGCTTCGGCAGCGGGCGCGACTGGCGCAGCTGGGCAGCGCCGTGGCCAAGATCAGCCACGACCTTCGCAACATCCTGGCGTCCGCCCAGCTCTTCGTGGACCGCCTCGAGGAGACCGAGGACCCGCTGGTGCGGCGGATGGCTCCCAAGATCGTGGCCTCCCTGTCGCGGGCGATCAGCCTTTGCGAATCGACGCTCGCCTTCGGCCGCGTCGAGGAGCCGCCGCCCCGCCTGACCCGCGTGCCCCTGGCGGCCATCGTGGCCGAGGTGGTGGATGGGGAAAGGCTCGCGGCGGGCGAAGCCGACATCTCCTTCAGCGAGAACATTCCCGCCGGAATGACCGTGCGCGCCGACGGGGAGCAGTTGTATCGCGTGATCCTCAACCTCGTGCGGAACGCCCGGCAGGCGATCGCGGCCAGCGGCAAGCCGGGCGAGATCGGACTCTCGGCCGAGGAGGATGACGAGGCCTGGTGGATCTTCGTGACCGACACGGGTCCGGGCCTCCCGCCCCGTGCGCGCGAGCATCTGTTCCAGGCGTTCCAGGGCGGCGCCACCAAGGGCGGGACGGGCCTGGGCCTCGCCATCGCGAACGAGATCATCCAGGGCCATGGGGGTCAGCTTCAGCTGCGTCGTAGCGATCCGAGCGGCACGCAGTTCGCGATCCGGCTGCCCAAGGAAGACGTCCATCTGGCCCCGCCCAACCCGGCCGTGGCTCTCCCTGAAGAAGGGAGCGAGGAGGAGCCGCTCCATCGCGGAAGCTCCGAAGCAGCCGAGTGACGGCCCACGCAGGTGGACCTTGCGGCAACCAGCGATCCGGATGCCGAATGGCTCTTGCCAACCCCCGCTGGCACGGTTACATCCGCCCCACTCTGCCGCGCGCTGGTAGCTCAGTTGGATAGAGTACTTGACTACGAATCAAGGGGTCGGGGGTTCGAATCCTCCCCAGCGCGCCAGAAACTCCCAAGTCCTCCCTAGTCTATGAGTTGCAGCGTTCACGGCAGGGCTGCGGCAATGACGCTGCCTGCAAGCTGAACGTCCCAAGGCAGCAGGGGAAGCGGGTGTGTCCGGCTGTGACTAGGGTCTGCTCCGACGGCCCTCGTTCAAGCGGGAACTTGGGTGCGGTCGCGGATCGGCAATCCGAACGACAGCCTGAAGGTCGCCGGAGCGGGCAGGGGCTGGGGTTGGCCGTGGAAGGGCTGAATCAGCTGCCTGTCTGAGCGCGTTCGCAGGTTGCCGTGATCTCGGACCCGCTATCGATGCTCAGCGTCTCGTAGCGGATGGTCCCCGACAGACGCGCCGTGGCATGAACCCGCACCGCCCCGCCCGAGATATGGCCCGTGAAGGTGCCCTTCACGCCGACGGCCGCGGCCTGCACCTCTCCGTTGACGGTGCCACGCTCCTCGATCACGACCGAATCGGCGATCACCCGCCCCTCGACCTCGCCCTGAATCTCAAGAAGGCCCGGAGCGGTGATGTCGCCGACGATCCGGGTGCCGGCGATCAGGTGCGACCGCCCACCCTGCGCGCCATAGGGCGCGGGACCGGGATTGACGGCGGCGCCGCTGCTGATGGCCATGATTCATTCTCCCTTCGGGCGACGGGGCACCCCTTGCGCGCATGAAGCCCGACTGGGGCTGGCCTGGCAAGGTCCCCGCGTGCGCGCGCCCGAAGAGCCGGCCCACCTGCGTCAGAACCGCACCTCCACCCCTGGCAGGCCCAGCGCGCGGACAAGCTCGCGCAGCTCCTGCCGGGCCGCCACGTTGGACATGCTGAGGCTGTTGACGCCGATGTCCCTGAGGTCCAGCAGGGTGAGGCCGCGGGGGAACAGCTCCCGGAAGACCACGCGTTCGCTGAACCCGGGCCCGACCCGGAAGCCGATCCGCTTGGCGAGCCGGGCCAGCGCCGCCTCCATCCGCTGCTTGTTCAGCATGGCCTGGCTGCCCAGCCGGTTCCGCAGCACGATCCAGTCGATGGGGGCCAGGCCGGCCTGGGCGCGAAGCTGCCGCGCGCTCCAGACCATCTCGGCATAGACCGAGGGGCCGAGGATCTTCTCTCCGTCGGTGTCGATCCGGGCCAGCAGGTCGAAGTCCACGAAGCTGTCGTTGAGCGGCGTCACCAGCGTGTCGGCCAGGCTGTGGGCGACCTGGGCGAAGCGGGTATGCGATCCGGGGCAGTCGATGACGATGAAGTCCGAGTCCGGCTCGAGGGCGGCAACGGCGGCGGACAGCCGCAGGTCCGACGCGTTCTCCCCCGGGGGCACCGCATCCTCGTCGATGTCGGGGAGCAGCATGTCGCGCGGGGTCGGAAGG
The DNA here is from genome assembly GCF_017916275.1 of Rubellimicrobium arenae. GTDB lineage: Bacteria > Pseudomonadota > Alphaproteobacteria > Rhodobacterales > Rhodobacteraceae > Rubellimicrobium > Rubellimicrobium arenae. The sequence goes on along the minus strand of NZ_JAFMST010000008.1, from coordinate 54,124 downwards.
TCGAGGCCCTCCTTCCCGAGAAAGCGGAGCCGGTTCTCGATGTAGCGGCCCAGCGAGCGCTGGCGCAGGTCGAGGTCGATCGTCCCCACCCGGTGTCCCATCCGCGCCAGCGCCAAGGCGACGTGCATGGCAACGGTGGACTTGCCCGCCCCGCCCTTTTCGTTGCCCACGACGATGATATGCGCCACCTGCGGACCCCCTCGTTCTCCGGGGCGGTATAATCGCGCAGGGGGTCAAGGAAAAGCCGAAGGGTCCTTGACTTCACGGGCTTCACCGCTCACATCCCAACGACCGCCGTCCCTGCCGCGTGAGCAGAGCGCAAGACCTGCGCAAGGTCGGCGGGATCAAGGTTCCCACCTTCACGCAGGGGAAGCCGCGCCGTGACGGCCCCAGGGCAATGCCGCCCAAGGGTCAGCGCATCGGCTGCCACCCCTCGCTGCCCGGCGCCACTGGCCCGGGACGGGGACCTATTCGGGCCCATACCGGCCCTGCACAGGATACGCATGCAATTCGACACGCTGGGGCTTTCGCCCCGCCTCATCAACGCCCTGAACGAACAGGGCATCACCGATCCGACCCCCATCCAGACCCAAGCCATCCCGCACGCGATGGCGGGACGGGACGTGATGGGCCTGGCCCAGACGGGGTCCGGCAAGACGGCGGCGTTCGGGCTTCCCATGCTCGACGCGCTCATGAAGAACGGTCGCAAGGCCGAGCCCAAGACCCCCCGCGCCCTCATCCTCGCCCCGACCCGCGAGCTGGCGCGGCAGATCCATGACACGCTCTACGCCTTCGCGCAGGGCTCCCATCTCAAGATGGCCCTGATCACCGGCGGCGTGGGCTTCACCCCGCAGATCGAGCGGATGGCCCGCGGGGTCGCGATCCTCGTGGCGACGCCGGGCCGGCTCGTGGACCTTCTGGACCGCCGGGCCGTGGACCTGTCCAAGACCGAGTTCCTGGTGCTCGACGAAGCCGACCAGATGCTCGACCTCGGGTTCATCCACTCGCTTCGCCGTATCGCGACGCTGCTGCCCAAGGCGCGGCAGACGATGCTCTTCTCCGCCACCATGCCCAAGCAGATGGAGGAGATCGCCAGCGCCTTCCTGACCGATCCGGTCCGCGTGCAGGTGAACCCGCCCGGGCAGGCCGTGGCCAAGATCGACCAGTGGCTGCACTATGTCGCCAAGGCCGCCAAGACCGACCTGCTGATCGAGCTTCTCGACAAGCACCGGGACGAGCTGGCCATCGTGTTCGGACGTACCAAGCACGGCTCCGACAAGCTGGCCCGCCAGCTTGAGGCGGCGGGCTTCGCCGTCGCGGCCATCCACGGCAACAAGAGCCAGGGCCAGCGCGATCGCGCCATCGCCGCCTTCCGCGAAGGCGAGGTGCGCGTGCTGGTGGCGACGGACGTGGCGGCGCGGGGCATCGACATCCCGGGCATCCGGCACGTCTACAACTACGAGCTGCCCAACGTGCCCGAAAATTACGTCCACCGCATCGGCCGGACGGCGCGGGCCGGGGCGGACGGCACTGCGGTCGCCTTCTGCGCCCCCGACGAGATGGGCGAACTGCGCGACATCGAGAAGGCGATGAAGGCCCGCATCCCGGTCGCCTCCGGCGCGCCCTGGCAGGTGAGCCCCGACCAGGCGACCACGCGCCCTGGCGGCCGGCCCGCCGGCAAGCCGAGGCAGGGTCAGCCGGGGCAGGGGCGCCAAGGGCAGGGGCCGGGACGCCAGGCCTCGAACCCGCTGCGTCGTGCGGCCCAGCCCGCGTCGGCCCCCGCCGGCGCGTCCGCGGGTGCCCAGAAGCCGCGCCGCCCGGCCAGCCCCCGTCGCGGTGGCGGCAAGCCTCGCGCGGCATAAAGCCACGCTCCACGGGTTCCATGAACGGCCGCGCCTCGCAGGGGGCGCGGCCGTTTCGTTTCCAGGGCCGCTCCGCGACGCGGCAGGGATGCGCGGGGGTCGCCCAACGAGAAACGCCGCGCCCCGGGCATCGGGACGCGGCGTCGATGTCGTGCCGTGATGGCCGAAGGCTTAGAAGCCGAGGCCGGCGTACTTGTTCTTGAACTTGGAGACGCGGCCGCCGGTGTCCATGAGGCGCGTGCCGCCGCCCGTCCAGGCGGGGTGCGAGAGCGGGTCGATCTCGAGGTTCATCGTGTCGCCTTCCTTGCCCCAGGTGGTCTTCATCTGGACCACGGTGCCGTCGGTCATGCGCACGTCGATGAGGTGGTATTCGGGATGGATGCCGGACTTCACTTGGTGTCCTCCTTCGCCTTGTAGTTGGTGACCTCGGCGATGCGGGCGGACTTACCGCGGCGGTCGCGGAGGTAGTAGAGCTTGGCGCGACGGACCTTGCCACGGCGGACCACGGTGATCGAGTCGATGTTGGTGGAGTAAAGGGGGAACACCCGCTCCACGCCTTCGCCGAAGGAGATCTTGCGGACGGTGAACGAGCCCGCGATGCCCGAGCCGTGCTTGCGGCTGATGCAGACGCCTTCGTACATCTGCACGCGGGTACGGGTGCCTTCGGTCACCTTGTAGCCCACGCGAACGGTGTCGCCGGGCTTGAAGTCGGGAATGGCTTTCCCGAGGGAGGCGATCTGTTCGGCCTCCAGCTGCGCGATCAGGTCCATGGGACCCTCCTATGGTTGCCCAGGGTGTATCCCCGGAGGTCTCTCGCGTCCTCAGAGCTCTCGGTCTTCTTCCGGGCGCCCCAGCCGTGCCAGGTGGTCCCGCCAGAGATCAGGTCGCCGTTCCTTGGTCAGCCTTTCGGCCTCGGCCTGCCGCCAGGCGGTGATCTTCGCGTGATGCCCGGACAGAAGAACCTCCGGTATCGCGCGACCCTCCCAGACGGCCGGCTTCGTGTACTGCGGGTATTCCAGAAGGCCGGAAGAAAAGGATTCCTCCTCGGCCGAATGCTGATTCCCGAGCACGCGCGGCATAAGCCGAACCGTCGCGTCGATCAAGGCCTGCGCCGCGATCTCGCCCCCTGTCATGACGAAATCCCCGAGCGACACCTCGTTGAGCTGGAACTGCTCGATCAGCCGCTCGTCGACGCCTTCGAACCGGCCGCAGAAGAGGATCACGCCGTCGCGGTGGGCCAGGTCGCGGACCATCGCCTGATCCATGCGCCGCCCCCGGGGGGACAGGAGGATGCGCGGCACGTCGCCCCGGGCGCGCGAGACGGCCTCGGACAGAGCGCGGGCGCCCACGTCGGCGCGCAGCACCATCCCGGCGCCCCCCCCGGCCGGCGTGTCGTCCACGTTGCGGTGGCGGCCCTCCCCGTACTCCCGCAGGTCGAGGGTCCGCAGCGCCCAGAGGCCCTCCTGCAGGGCGCGTCCCGTCAGGCTCTCGCCCAGGACGCCGGGAAAGGCCTGCGGCAGGAGGGTGATGACCTGGGCGGTCCAGACCCCGGCCAGGTCCTCCTCGGCCATGAGGTCGCGGGGAACAAGGGACGGGCGGATCGACTTGCGGCCAAGCGCGCGGAAGGGGCGGGAGGGATCATGGCTCATGCCCGCGCTTCTAGGCGCAGGCGGTCCCCAAGGCCAGCCACCGCGAGGTCGTCCTAGCTGACGATGGCGACGAGGCCGAAGAGCACCAGCAGGAACAGCACGAGCACGATGATGGCGAGCCACTTGGCCCCCGTCAGCGCCGCGCCCTGGACCCGGTGCATGCCCAGGAGTCCGGCGATCGCGGCGACGACGAGGAGGATGAAGATCCACTTGATCATGAGTTTGCCTTCCGTTCCGGAGCCCCCATGGCTCCGGGCGAAGGCAAACGCGCCAGCGAGCCGTGCGGTTCACGGTCCGGGGCGCGCGCGCCCTGTCGGGTCAGTGGACCCTGTCCTCGTCCACGTCCCGGTGACCGGCTTCGTCGTCGCCCTTTTCCGGGGCGGCGGTCGCGGGCTGACGGCGGCGCCCCAGTTCGCGGCGAAGGCTGTCGAAGACCTCGCCCACCACCTGGCCCACGGCATTGGCGACCCCGCTCACGGCGTCGCCGGCGTCGGAGGCGGCCTTGGCCCCCGCCTGCTCCGCCGACTTCGCGGTTTCGACCGGATGATCGAAGATGGTCCGGAACACCGACCCCTTGGGGGCGGCGCGCGACAGCAGCGCCGAGCCGACCGCCAGCAGCGCGCCGCCGGCGATCTCGCGGGCCCGCGGGTCGGCGAGGACGCGGTCGCCGAACTTGCGCAGCTTCTTAGGGATCTTCACGTTCCCGATCCGCTTCGGGATGTATTTCCTGCGGGCCATGGCCAGCCTCTCGAGCCGTTGCGTATCGAAGGATAACACGACGGGCGGCCCGGGCGTTCCGGATCGGCCGCCCCTAGAACGCGCCCTCGGGCGGGTCGGCCACGATGCGGCCCGCCGCGATGTCCACCAAGGGCACGGCCGCCAGGGTGAACGGCAGCAGCACGGTGGCGCCGCCGGGACGGGCGATCTCCAGGATGTCGCCGGCGCCGTGGTTCAGAACGGCCCGTACGGTGCCCAGCCGCTGGCCGCCGGGGTCATGGACCGGCAGTCCGATCAGGTCGGCGTGGTAGAATTCGTCATCCGGCAGCGCGGGAAGCCGCGACCGGTCGGCCAGCAGGGACACGCCACGGAGCGCGTCGGCATCCTCCTTGGAGGAGATGCCCTCGATCCGGGCCGTCAGGGAACCCTGGGTCTGGCCGGTGATCTGGATGGCGGAAAAGACCCGCCCATCGGGGGTATGGAGAGGCGCGTAGCCCGCGATGTCGGCGGGCTCCGCGCAGAAGCTCTTCAGGCGCACCTCGCCGCGGACCCCGAAGGCCCCGGCGAGGCTGCCCACGACGATGCGATCGTCGCCCATGAGCCTGGATTACTCGGTCGCGGCGGCGCGGGCGGCCTTCTTCTCGGCGCGGTCCTTGGAGGCCTTGCCGGGCTCGCCCTTCTGGGGATTGCTGCGCTCGGCCTTGGGCAGGGCGCCGGCGGCTTCGAGCATGCGGGCCACGCGGTCGGTGGGCTGGGCGCCCTGGCTCAGCCAGTGCTGCACGCGCTCCATGTCCATCTTCACGCGCTCTTCGCTGTCCTTGGGCAGGAGGGGCGCGTAGGTGCCGAGCTTCTCGATGAAGCGGCCGTCGCGCGGGGCGCGCGAGTCGGCGGCGACGATCGAGTAGTAGGGGCGCTTCTTGGACCCGCCGCGGGCGAGCCGGATCTTCATGGCCATCTTGGATCTCCTTGGAATGGCTTAGGCTTGTTGGCGTTCGTGGTGCTTGATGACTTCCTGGATGATGAAGGCCAGGAACTTCTGGGCGAACTCGGGATCGAGATCGGCCTTCTCGGACAGTTCCACCAGGCGGGCGATCTGCTGCGCCTCCCGGCTGGGGTCCGAAGGGGGGAGCCCGTGCGCGGCCTTGAGCCGGCCCACGGCCTGCGTGTGCTTGAACCGCTCCGCAAGGGTGAACACCAGGATCGCGTCCAGGCGGTCGATGGATTCGCGGTGCTCCTTGAGGAGCTGGGAGGCGCGGAGGGTGGCGTCGGACTGGTTCATACGGCGGCCTCCGGACGGGGATGTCGATAGACGAGCGCGCCCTCGGACACGGTCCCGGCCAGCGCGGCCTCGGCCTCCGGGTCGCGCCGCGCGCCCAGCCGTTCGGCCAGGGCGACCGATCGGGCGTTGGGCGGGTCGATGTAGCTGACGAGCGAGGGCAGGCCGAGCGTCCAGCCGTGACGGCGGGCCGCGCGGGCGGCCTCCTCGGCGATGCCCTGGCCCTCGGCCATGGTCCGGAGGAAGAAGCCCAGCTCGGGCTCCTGGTCGCCAGGCTCGAAGCCCAGGAGAACGAAGCCCAGCGCCTCGCCGGAGGCCCTCGACTCGATGGTCCAGGCGCCGTGCCCGCGCAGGAGCCAGGCCCCCACGGCCGAGGCGAACTCCATGTAGGCCTCGTCCCGGTCGTAGGGCCCGCCCATGTGGACGGAACGCGGGCTGCACAGGATCTCGGCCCAGGCGGGGAAGTCGGCCAGCGTCGGCAGCCGAAGCCGCAGGCGCTCGGTCTCGATCGACGGGACCAGCGCCCCGAGCCGCGCGGCCAGGTCGGCGGCAGGGCCGGACCGGGGGATGCGTTCATGCGGCGGGATCACGCAAGGCCCTCCGGACGGGGGTGGCGATAGACCCGCACGGTCTTGCCCGGAGCCTCGGGCGCCTCCGCCTGCGGATCGAGCCGCGCGCCCAGCCGTTCGGCCAGCCGCGCCGACCGATCGTTGCCTTCGGCGATGTAGCTGACCACGGTCTCCCAGTTCAGCGCGGTCCAGATGTGGCGAAGCGCGCCTTCGGCCGCCTCGCGGGCGATCCCCTGGCCTTCGGCGCCCGCATCCAGCACCATCCAGCCGATCTCCCGCTCGGGCCAGTCCGGCGGGTTCCACGGGCCGACCAGGGCAATGGCGCGGTCGTCGCCCTTGCGGGTCACGGCGAACATGCCGAAGCCGAAGATGTCCCAATGGCCCAGCTCGGCCGCAAAGGACCGAAAGGACTTGCCCAGATTGCGGTGGCTGCCGAACTCGCTCGCGCGGTCCGACATCATGAAGTCGCGGAAAGCGTCCCAGTCCGCGGGGACAGGCCGACGGAGGAGAAGGCGCGGCGTTTCGATCATGCGGCCTCTCCCACCGGGGGGCGCGGGGTCGTGACCGCCTGGCCGGAGGCGCAGGCCTGCCTGCCCTCGGGCGCGGCGCCTGGGACGCGGGCGCGGCCCGGCGCCACGACGGCCGCGAACCGGGCCATCGTCGCCGGGCCGAGCGTCAGCCGCTCCGTATGGAGGGTGAGGCAGGTCACTTCTTCTTGCCGAATCCCGACAGGCCCTGCGGGAGCCCGCCGCCCTGACCCAGGCCCATCCCGCCGAAGCCCTTGGGAAGCTGCATCCCGCCCGGAAGCTGGGGCATCTTGCCCGAGGCCATCGCCTGCTGCGCGGCGGCCATGTCGGCCTCGGAGGGGCCGCCCTTGCCGAACATCTTCTGCACGGCCTGCTTGAGCATCCCGCCTTTGCCCATCGCGCCCAGCTTCTTCATCATGTCCGCCATCTGGCGGTGCTGCTTGAGCAGGCGGTTGAGCTCGGCCACGTCGAGCCCCGCGCCCGCCGCGATGCGCTTCTTGCGCGATGCCTGCAGGAGGTCGGGGTTCGCCCGCTCCTTCTTGGTCATCGAGTTGATGAGCGCGATCTGGTGGCGGATCATCTTGTCGTCGAGCCCGGCCTCGGCGGCCTGCTTCTGCATCTTGTTCATGCCGGGCATCATGCCCATCAGGGCCTCGACGCCACCCATCTTCTGCATCTGCTCGAGCTGCATCCGCAGGTCGTTCATGTTGAAAAGTCCCTTCTGGAACCGCTTCATCATGCGCTCGGCCTGCTCGGCCTCGAAGGTCTGCTGCGCCCGCTCCACCAGTGCGACGATGTCGCCCATGCCCAGGATGCGGCCGGCGATCCGCTCGGGGTCGAAGGTCTCGAGCGCGTCGAGCTTTTCGCCCAGGCCCACGAAGCGGATCGGCTTGCCGGTCACCTGGCGCATCGACAGGGCCGCGCCGCCGCGCCCGTCGCCATCCATCCGGGTCAGGACCACGCCCGACACGCCGATCTTGGCGTCGAACTCCTTGGCGACCTCGACGGCGACCTGCCCCGTGAGGCCGTCCACCACGAGCAGCGTCTCGCGCGGCTTGACCACGTCGCGGACGTCCGCGGCCTGCTGGATCAGCACCTCGTCGATGTGGAGCCGGCCCGCGGTGTCGAGCATGTAGACGTCGTAGCCGCCCAGCGCCGCCTGGGTCTTGGCGCGCCGCGCGATCGCCACCGGATCCTCGCCCGGAACGATGGGCAGGGTGTCCACGCCGATCTGCTGGCCAAGGATCGCCAGCTGTTCCATCGCCGCCGGGCGATTGGTGTCGAGCGAGGCCATCAGGACCTTCTTGCCCTCGCGCTCCTTGAGGCGGCGGGCCAGCTTGGCCGTGGTCGTGGTCTTGCCGCCGCCCTGGAGGCCGACCATCAGGATCGGCGCGGGCGGGCTGTCGATCTTGAGCGCGCCCGCGTCCGTGTCGCCGCCCAGCACGCGCACCAGCTCGTCATGGACGATCTTCACGACCTGCTGGCCGGGGGTGACCGACTTGGTGACCGCCTGGCCCGTGGCCTTCCGCTCGATGGCCTTCACGAAGTCCCGGGCGACGGGCAGCGACACGTCCGCCTCGAGAAGAGCGGTGCGCACCTCGCGCATGGCGGTCTGCACGTCGGCCTCGGTCAGCGCGCCCTGGCGCGTCAGCCGGTCGAAGACGCCGCCCAGGCGGTCGGACAGGTTCTCGAACATCGTCCACTCCTTTGTCCCAGGCCCCGAAGGTGGGGACAGGCGGCCCAAACCACAACGGCGCCCGCGGGCGCATCTGCGCTGGCGGACGGCGATCCCCCATGAAAGGGGGACCGGAAGGCACGATGCATTCCGGTGACGACCCGCGCATACGCGCGCCGCGCCCAGCCGTCAAGGGGACGCGGGGGAGTTGCCCTTCGCCGCGTCCCTTGCCACAAGACAGGGCAGGGGGTTCGATGACGAGCTGGGACGAGATCCGCACGGCATTCCAGGTGGCGCGGCTGGGCACCGTCTCGGCGGCGGCCGAGGCGCTGGGCGTCCACCACGCGACGGTCATCCGCCACGTCGACGCCCTGGAGCAGCGCCTGGGCGCCAAGCTCTTCCAGCGGCACGCACGCGGCTACACCCCGACCGAGGCGGGCCGCGACCTCCTGCGCGTCGCCGAGGAGGCCGAGGACCGCTTCGCCCAGCTTGTCGGGCGCATCCGCGACCAGGGCGGCGGCGTCAGCGGCGAGCTGGTCGTGACCTCGCTCGCCACCTTCTCGCCCTATGTCACGCCCGTCCTGGCCGAATTCCAGGCCGCCCATCCGGGCGTTGTCGTCCGCTACCTCGCCGACGGGCGGCTGTTCCGCCTCGAATACGGCGAGGCGCATGTCGCCATCCGGGCCGGGGTCGAGCAGCCGTCGCAGCCCGACAACGTGGTGCAGCCCTTCGTCCGGCTGCGGATCTCGCTCGTGGGATCCGAGGCCTACCTGGCGCGCCATGGCGTGCCCCGGACGCCCGAGGACTTTGCCCGGCACCAGTATGTCGGGCTCGACAACGTGGACGGGCGCGGCCCCTTCAATCGCTGGATCGCGGAACTGGCGCCCCGCGACCGGGTGACCTTCCGCGTGGCGCAGGACACGTCCCTGACCGACGCCATCGTGGCCGGGGCGGGGCTGGGCTTCGTGTCCGTGCTGGAACAGCGCGCCCATCCCGACCTGCGCGAGGTGCTTCCCCCGCGCGACGGCTGGACCGTGCCGCTTTGGCTCGTGACGCATGTGGACCTGCACCGCACGCCCAAGGTCCAGGCCATCCTCGCCCTCCTCAAGGAGCGGGCCAAGGGCTGGGACGCCTGAGCCGCATGGCCGTCCCCCCTGTCCCGGAGGCGCCCAGGGCGCGTGGCGTCCTCGGGTCCCAGGGGCAGGGGCATCTGGCGATGCTGGTGTTCTCGGCCCTGGTGGCCGGGTCCTTCTCGCTGGGCGCGCGCGTGGCCGATGCGGTGGATCCCGTCGCCTTCACGGCCCTCCGCTTCTGGGTCGCCGGACTGGTGATCGGGGCGGGCCTCGCGATGGGCGGCGGGATGAGGCGGCCGCGGGCCGTGTGGCGGCAGGGGCTTCTCGGCGTGCTCTACACGCTTTACTTCGTCCTCATGTTCGAGGGCCTGAAGACCGCTCCTCCGGTCAGCGCATCGGCGGTCTTCACCCTGACGCCGCTGATGGCGGCGGGCTTCGGCTGGTGGCTCCTGCGGCAGCGGTTCTCGGGGCGGATCGCGGCGGCGCTGGCGCTGGGCGGAGCCGGGGCGCTGTGGGTCATCTTCCGCGCGGACCTGGGCGCGCTCCTGGCGCTCGACCTCGGGCGGGGGGAGGCCATCTACTTCCTGGGCTGCGTGGCGCACGCGCTCTATACCCCGCTGGTGGCGCGCCTGAACCGGGGCGAGGGCGCGGCCGAATTCTCGCTGGGCGTGGTGCTCGCCGGGGCGATCCTCCTCACCGCGCTGGGGCTGCCCCGCATCCTGGCCACCGACTGGGCGGCGCTGCCCGCGCTGGTCTGGGTCACGCTCCTTTATGTGGCCGTCTTCGCGTCGGCGGCGACGATGGTGCTGCTCCAGTTCGCGGCCCTGCGGCTCCCCTCGTCCAAGGTGATGGCCTACACCTATCTCGTGCCCGCCTGGGTCCTCCTGTGGGAGGAAGCGCTGGGTGCGCCACCGCCGCCCGCGCTGGTCCTTCTGGGGGTCGCGATGACGGGGGCCGCGCTCCTTCTCCTGTTGCGGCCCGAACGGGGTTGATCAGTAGAAGCCCGTGTCGTTCGCCAGCTTGCCCGGGTCCGTCAGCCCCAGGATGGTGAGCACGTTGCCGTTCCCGAAATCGAAGACGGTATCGCCGTCGACGACGCGGGCCATCGCCACGAGGTCGGGGATGTCGTGGATGTCCGCGGGCACGATGGCGCCATCGAAGCCGATCATGTCCAGGTCGTCGGTGAAATCCTCGATGACGTCGCGGCCGCCCGAAAAGTCGAACCAGTCCCCGTCGGCCCCGCCCCGAAGACGGTCGTCGCCCGCGCCGCCGACCATCCAGTCGCGCCCGGTTCCGCCCGACAGGCTGTCGTCGCCCGCGCCGCCCTTGAGCCAGTCGTTGCCGTCGCGGCCGATCAGGCTGTCGTTCCCGGTCCCGGCGTAAAGCTCGTCCCACATCGCGCCGCCGTCGAGCAGGTCGTCGCCGGCCCCGCCATACAGCGAGTCCGTCCCATCGTCGCCGGCCAGGAGGTCGGTCCCGGTCCCTCCGCGGATGACGTCCGCATCCGACCCGCCGCGGAGGCTGTCGTCGCCCAGGCCGCCGCGGATCGTGTCGTCCCCCGTGCCGCCGTCGATCCGGTCGTCGTCCCCGTCCCCGGACAGGTCGTCGGACCCGTCCCCGCCCCGGATCACGTCGTTGCCGGCGTCCCCATGGACGGAATCGTAGTCCGAGCCCCCGAGGAGGAGGTCATCCCCGCCGTCCCCATGCAGCCAGTCCGCGCCCGTCCCGCCCAGGACGGTGTCGTTCCCCTCGCCCCCATGCAGGACGTCATGGTCGCCGCCACCCAGGAGGAGGTCGTCGCCTGCGCCGCCGAGGAATTGGTCATTCCCGGCGCCACCGCTCAGCCGGTCGTTTCCGGCGTCGCCGGTCAGGAGGTCGTCGCCGGTCCCGCCATAAAGGCTGTCGGGATCGTCCCCGCCCGACAGCGCGTCATCGCCGGACCCGCCGCGGAGGATGTCGGTCCCGCCCTCTCCGGACAGGGAGTCGGCCAGCCCGTTGCCATGGATGCGGTCGTCGCCCAACCCGCCCAGGATCGTGTCCTGGCCGGCATCGCCCGTGATGCTGTCGTCGCCCGAACCGCCGTTCAGGAGGTTGTCGCCCAGCCCGCCCTGGATGCGGTCGTTCCCCGAGCCCCCGTCGACGCTGTCGTTGCCCTCGTCGCCGCTCAGCCAGTCGTCGCCCTCGTCGCCCAGCAGCGTGTCCCGTCCGGGCCCGCCCTCGATGCGATCGGCGCCGAGCCCGCCGTTCAGGATGTCGTTGCCGGAGTGGCCAAGGAGGATGTCGTCCCCGTCCAGCGCCAGGTAGTTGTCGTCTCCCCTGCGGCCGTCGAAGCTGTCGGCCCCGCCCGTGCCCTCGAGTGGGGGCGCGTCGAGGATGGTGACCACGATCTCCCGGAAGGTGCGGCCGTCGGCGAAGCGGGTGCCGAACCCCGTGTAGACCCGCACGACGAGGGTCTCGGGGCCTTCGTTCCGTCCATCGTCGAAGGCGTAGATCGGCATCTCCTCGCGCCGGACGTAACCGTCGGGCGAGCTGCTGTTCGTCAGCACGCCCACCTCGTCGAAGACGACGTCGGACAGGCTGGCGGTCAGGCCCGAGGTGTAGGTGTCGAAGCTGTCGGAGCCGTCGGCGCTTCCGGGGATGCCCGTCGACGTGAACACGAGCTTGCTCTGCCGCCCCTCGACCACCGTGAAGTGGTCCGGCGAGGTGACCTTGAGGATGTATGCCACGTCGATCTCTCCCGAGCGCGGGACCTGGCCCCGCCCCGGGGCTCAACTCCTGCGTGCGCCACGGATTCCCGATCGCCTGAGGAATGGAAAGGGCGGCCCCAAGGGGGGTCACCGAAGCGGGCCGTCCTGTGGCTTCCCGATGACGTTCAGGCCGGTCGGCGCGGCCACGGTCAGGTCAGGTGGCCTGGACCTGCGGGCTCTCGGGCTCCGGCTCCTCCTCGGTCAGCTCACGTTCGAGGAACCGTTCGAAGGCATCGAGGTCCAGCGCTTCCATCATCCCGAACCCCGCCATCCAGGTGCTTGCTTCGCGCAGGGCGTCGGGCTCGAGCCGGCACCAGGTGATGCGTCCGCGCTTCTCCTGGCTGATCAGCCCGGCCTCCGCCAGGACCTGTAGATGCTTCGACACGGCGGCCAGCGAGACGGGGAAGGCGCTGGCCACGTCGCTGACCGCCATGTCGTCCTCCAGCAGCATGGACAGGATCGCCCGGCGCGTGGGATCGGCCAGCGCTGCGAAGACGGTGTCGAGGTTGGGCATCATGGGACGACTAACCGGCCCGCGCCGGCGGGCGTCAAGAGGGCAGCCGGCCCGGTGGCCAGTGTCCACGCGGGCGTGAAAGGGCGGGTGTCCCGCGCAGCCGGGCCGTCCAGGCGCGGCCTCCCGCTCCCTCCACCCGATGCTCAACCGACAGGTTGAACGACGCGGGGCGCCGACGAAATGCCTGCCTGCCGCCACTTTGCAAGGAAAACAACGAGTTGGCTGCCGGGGCTTCTGCTTGACTCCGTGGGCTGGGTCGCCTAGCACCCCACCGACCTTCCGGAGGGGGGCAGGCCCATGTCCGATCCCGACGACCGTTCCCACGATGCGCGCCTGGACGCGCTGGAGGAGCGGCTCGCCAAGGCTCGGGGCGCGCCGGCGAAGCCCCATACGGAGGAGCACTACTCGCAGGCGAACCTCGCCTGGCGAATGGTGATCGAGCTTGTGGCCGGTCTGATGATCGGCGCCGGCATCGGGTACGGGATCGACACCCTGGCGGGGACGATGCCGATCTTCCTGGTGCTGTTTCTGTTTTTGGGCCTCGCGGCCGGCGTCAAGACGATGCTCCGCTCGGCCAAGGAAGTGCAACTGAAGCGTGAGGCCGAGGTGGCCCGCGGCAAGGAGGGCCAGGATGGAAGAAACGGCACATGAAGCAGTTGGCCTGACGTTCCATCCGCTCGACCAGTTCCGGCTCACCCCGCTCTTCGGCGGCGGCGGAGAGGACTACAACCCGGCCTTCTTCTCGCTTACCAACGCCACGCTCTGGATGGGGCTGGCGGTGCTGGCCATCTTCCTCCTGTTCGTGTTCTCGACCCGTTCGCGCTCGATCGTCCCGACCCGGGCGCAATCCGTGGCCGAGCTGATCTACTCCTTCATCCGCAAGATGGTGGACGACGTCGCGGGCCATGACGCCGGCCGCTTCTTCCCGCTGATCATGACGCTGTTCCTGTTCATCCTGTTCACGAACTTCTTCGGGCTTCTGCCGATGTCCTTCACCGCGACCTCGCACATCGCGGTCACGGCCGTCCTGGGCTTCGGCGTGTTCATCTTCGTGACGGTCCTGGGCTTCGTGCTGAACGGCAAGAAGTTCCTGGGCCTGTTCTGGATGACCGACGCGCCCCTGTTCCTGCGCCCGATCATCGCGGTGATCGAGCTCATCTCCTACTTCGTCCGCCCGGTCAGCCACTCCATCCGTCTTGCCGGCAACATCATGGCGGGCCACACCGTGATCAAGGTCTTCGCGGGCTTTGCCCAGGTGGCCGCGATCAGCCCCTTCGCGATCCTCGGCGTCGCCGCCATCTACGGGATCGAGATCCTCGTGGCCGGGATCCAGGCCTACGTCTTCACCATCCTCACCTGCGTGTACCTCAAGGACGCGCTGCATCCGGGCCACTGACGGCATCCGGACCAACCCTTCCCACTCAAGGAGAACGATCATGGAAGGCAATATCGGCGAACTCGGCCAGTTCATGGGCGCTGGCCTCGCGGCCATCGGCTCGGGCATCGCGGCCGTCGGGGTGGGCAACGTGGCCGCCAACTACCTGGGCGGCGCCCTGCGCAACCCGTCCGCAGCCGCTTCGCAGACCGCGACGCTGTTCATCGGCCTCGCCTTCGCCGAAGCCCTCGGCATCTTCGCCTTCCTCGTGGCGCTGCTCCTGCTGTTCGCAGTCTGATCCGCGAACTCCAGACCTGAGCGGCGGCGGGGTCCATATCCCGCCGCCTTCGCTTGTGCCACGAGGAGCTTTCGATGGAGCATGACGCCCACGACGCCGCAGCCGAGCTCACGCACGGCACGGCGGTTCCGGCCGAGGGACCGATTCCCCTCCTGCAGCCGGCCTATTTCGACAACCTGATCTTCTGGGCCGTAATCGCGCTGGTCGCGATCTACTTCATCCTGACCCGGATGGCCCTGCCGCGCATCGGCTCCACCATCGCGACCCGCGAAGGCACGATCAACAGCGACCTCGCCGCCGCCGAAACCCTCCGGGCGCAGGCCCGCGACGCGCAGGCCGCCTATGACAAGGCCGTGGCCGACGCCCGCGCCGAAGCGAACCGCATAGCCCAGGCGACCCGCGCCCAGATCCAGGCCGAGCTCGACACCGCGCTGGCCCAAGCCGACGCGCAGATCGACGCCCGTGCCGCCGAAGGCGCCCGCGCCGTCGCCGGCATCCAGGCGCAGGCTCAGGCCAGCGTGGCCGAGGTGGCCCGCGACGCCGCCCGCGAGATCCTTCGCGTCATGGGCGCGCAGGTGGACGAGGTCGCCGTGGACCGCGCCGTGTCCCAGCGTGTGGGAGGCTGACATGAGAAAGCTCGCAACCGTCGTCGCGCTTCTCGCGGCCACGCCTGCGCTTGCGCAGGACCATGCGGAGTACGGGTTCTTCTCGCTCCATAACACGAACTTCATCGTGCTGCTGGCGTTCCTTCTGGTGCTGGCGATCATGATCTACGCCGGCGTACCCGGCAAGCTGTCGGCCCTGCTCGACCGCCGCGCGGACGGGATCCGCCGCGAGATCGCCGAAGCCCGCGCCCTGCGCGAAGAGGCGCAGCAGCTCGTCGCCTCCTTCGACCGCAAGCGCCAGGAGATGGCTGCCCAGGCCGAACGGATCGTGACCGACGCCCGCGCCGAGGCCGAGCGCGCCGCCGCCCAGGCCAAGGAGGACGCGGCCCGCGCCGTCCAGCGCCGCCTCGCCTCCGCCGAGGAGCAGATCGCGGCCGCCGAGGCCAAGGCGATCCGCGAAGTGCGCGACCGCGCGGTGACGGTGGCCGTCGCCGCCGCTCAGGAGGTGCTGGCCGCCCAGCTTACGCCGGCTGCCCGCGCCCAACTGATCGAGGAGTCGATCGGGACCGTGGCCGACCGCCTGCACTGACGCCATCCGGCGCCATATGCATCGGGCGCGGGCGGGATCGTGCTACGAGCCGCCCTGTCCCGGCGCATGGGTAGGGCAGGAGGAGTTTGATCTGCCAGCCTTGCCTTGCCATCTGGCCAACCCTAGCAAGATCATGGACGCGCCCGCCTGAGAGATCAGGCGGGCGTTCGTCTTGTCGAAAGCCGAGCCTACCGACAGGACACCGGCGCCCTCCTGCCACATCGGCAGCCTCGGCGATCCCGGCGCCGTGAGCCTCTGGCCGTCCTGCGCCTGCTCTCGCTGGACCCGCCCGACCGGTGCCGCGTAGCGCTTTTCCGGCGTCCCGAGGCGCTCGCTCGGGTCTTGGAGGAAGGCCAGCGGCTCGTGGCCGTCGCATTGCCAGGCAATCGCCACGGCGACGCTCGCCTCCGTCGGAGGCCGCGCCACGGCCTGCGTCGATCGCGACACCCGCGTCCCTGGGCCGATGCATCGGCGACGCCCTTCAGTCCGGGTGCCGCGTTCCGGAGACGGGCGCCCCGCTGGCCTGCAATGTGAACCGATCAGGGGACAGGTCGCCCAGGTCCGGCCGTGGGGGGCCACGGGATTCCTCCGGAGGGCACTGCTGCGCCCGGGCGATCCGAGGTGTCCAGCGGGCGCCGCGGTGGGCCGCAGGGTGCTGGCCCGGAGCAGGATGGTGCGGCCCGTCCGCCCCCGCACAACCCCAGGGTCATGGACCAGATCGGCGCTTGCTCCCTGCCATCTATGCGATCTCCGGGGCCGCGTCGGATCCCGAGGCAGCAGGGGCAAGCGTAAGTCGAGCGGAAGCTAGCGACCTGCTGCCGGACGATGCCCGATCCTGCTGCCCCTGCTCCATCCCAACCCGGCCGCGCAGGGCCGGGTCGCATGAAAAAGGCCGCAGGGATCACCCCTGCGGCCCTTCCTGTCATGGATCTGCGACCAGCGGTTACTGGTTCGGCGTGATGATGATCTCAACCCGCCGATTCTGCGCGCGGCCGGCGACCGTCTGGTTGGAGGCGATGGGCGCATCCTCGCCGCGGCCGATCGTGTTGACCCGGGCCGGGGACACGCCGCTGCCGATGAGAACCTGGGCCACGGCCTGGGCACGGCGCTCGGACAGGTCCTGGTTGTAGGCGGCGTCGCCGGTGTTGTCCGTATGGCCGACCACGTTGACGGTCGTGTTCGGGTAGTTGTTGAGCGAATTCGCCACCGCGCGGAGATCCTGCTGCGACTGCAGCGAAACCGAAGCCGAATCCGTGCCGAACAGAATGTCCTGGGGCAGCGTGACGATCAGCTGGTTGCCGGTGTTGGTCACGGTGCCGCTGCCGAGTTCGGCGCGCAGTTCCGCTTCCTGCCGGTCAAGGACGGCCCCGACGCCGGCGCCCGCCGCGCCCAGGACGGCGGCGCCGATGGCCGCGTTCCGCACCCGCTCTTCGGGGTTGTCGCCGGTGAGGGCGCCCGCCAGCGCGCCGATGCCCGCGCCGACGGCGGCGCCGTTGCGGGTCTGACTGACGTCCTGGCCGGGGGCCGGAGCCTGGCAGGCCGCAAGGGCCAGCACCGAGGCGGCCATGACCGAAAGGGTGAGTCGTTCGAATGCCATCTGTTCGTTCCTTCAAGATCGGGCGCAGCGACGCCCTGGCCCGGTCCGTATGACCGGAACCTCACTGATATGCGATAACGCCCGCCTGATAACTATGTTCCCGCTGGTCTAGGCGGCGCCCCGCTCAGGTTCGCCGGAGTCGGCGCGGGCCGCCTCCCAGGCCAGCATGGCGCGCTTGACCGGCAGGCCCCAGTGATAGCCGCCCAGGGCCCCGGTCGTCCGCAGCGCGCGATGGCAGGGAATGAGCCAGGACACCGGATTGCGTCCGACGGCCGTCCCCACGGCCCGCACGGCCTTGGGGTGCCCGATGGCCCGGGCGATCTCCCCATAGGTGGCCACGTGGCCCGGGGGGATCGTCAGGAGCGCCTCCCAGACCTTGATCTGGAACGGCGCTCCGACCAAGTGGAGCCGGGGCCGGCCGCCCCCGGCGAAGGCCGCCTCGACCCAGGGCCGGACCGCCTGCGGGTCCTCCGTGACGGCGGCGCCGGGCCAGCGGGCGGCCAGGTCGGCGCGCACGGCCGCCTCCCCCTGCTCGGCGGCGAAGCCCAGGCCGCAGAGCCCCTGGTCGGTCGCCATCGCCACGGCGGGGCCGAAGGGGGTCTCGAACCGGCCGGCGCGGATCGCGACGCCCTCGCCGCCGCGCGCGAACTCGCCCGGAGTCATGGCCTCCCACCGCACGAACAGGTCATGCAACCGCGACGGCCCCGACAGCCCCACCTCCTGCGCGACGTCCAGCACCGCCCGGCGGTCGCGCAGCAGCGCCTTGGCGTGCCCCAGCGCGAGATACTGCTGGTAGCGCTTGGGGGACACGCCGGCCCAGGCCGAGAACAGCCGCTGGAAATGCCCGGGGCTCATGTGCATCGCCGCCGCGATCTCCTCGAGGCTCATCGGCTGCTCGGCACGGTCGATCAGGTCGATCGCGCGGCGCATGACGTCGTAATGGTAGCTGCTCTGGTCCATGGCATGGCCGTCCATCTGGTGGCGTCCCGGACTGTAGGGGAGGGGCCCCCGGCCCGCGACCCGGAACTTGCGGGTTGCGACCGGGGCGGGCATACCCGTCGCGATGTCCCGCCAACTCAGCTACTCCGAGCAGATCGAGGTCTTCCGGCGCTTCCGCGCCGCCAACCCCCTTCCCAAGGGCGAGCTGGAGCACCTCAACGCCTTTACCCTCCTGGTGGCCGTGGCGCTTTCGGCGCAGGCGACCGACGCCAGCGTGAACAAGGCCACCCGCGACCTGTTCCCGATCGCCGACACGCCCGAGAAGATGCTGGCCCTGGGCGAGGAGGGGCTGATCCCCCACATCCGCACGATCGGCCTTTACCGCAACAAGGCCAAGAACGTAATCGCCCTGTCCCGCCTCCTCGTGGAGCGGCACGGGGGCGAGGTGCCCTCCTCCCGCGCCGCCCTCGAGGCGCTGCCGGGCGTCGGGCGCAAGACCGCCAACGTGGTCCTGAACATGTGGTGGGGCTTTCCGTCCCAGCCGGTGGACACGCATGTCTTCCGGGTCTCCAACCGGGTCGGCGTGGCCCTGGGCGCAGATGTCGTCGCCGTGGAGCGCGCGCTCGAGAACCACGTTCCCGTCGAATACCAGCAGCTTTCGCACCATTGGCTGATCCTGCATGGCCGCTACACCTGCGTGGCGCGCAAGCCCAGGTGCCCGGACTGCCTGATCCGCGACCTTTGCACCTTCGAGGAGAAGACCACGTGACCGACCGCTACCACGTCATCGGCATCGGGAATGCCATCGTGGACGTCTTCTCGGAAACCGACGACGCCTTTCTCGACCGCATGAAGATCGAAAAGGGCATCATGCAGCTCATCGAGCGGGACCGGGCCGAGGAGCTCTACACCGCCATGGGGCGGCCCCGGCAGGTTCCCGGCGGGTCGGTCGCCAACACGATGGCGGGCCTGGGCAACCTGGGGCTGCGCACGGCCTTCATCGGGCGGGTCAAGGACGACCCGCTGGGCCGCTTCTACGCCGAATCCTTCGCCGCCGAGGGCAGCCATTTCCCGAACCCGCCGGTCGCGGGCGCGGACCTCCCGACCTCCCGGTCGATGATCTTCGTGTCCCCGGACGGGGAAAGGTCGATGAACACCTATCTCGGCATCTCGTCCGAACTGTCGCCCGAGGACGTGCCCGAGGCGGTCTGCGCCCATGCCGACATCCTGTTCCTCGAAGGCTACCTGTACGACAAGCCCACCGGCAAGGACGCCTTCGAGACCGCCGCGCGGATCACGCACGGGGGCGGCGGGCAGGCGGGCATCGCGCTGTCGGACCCGTTCTGCGTCGACCGGCACCGGACGGATTTCCGTCGCCTCGTGCGCGACCTCGACTATGTGATCGGCAACCAGCACGAATGGGAATCGCTCTACCAGTGCAACCTCGACGACGCGCTCCGCATGGCGGCCCAGGACTGCGGCCTCGTGGTCTGCACCCGTTCGGGCGACGAGGTCATCCTCCTGCGCGGCGAGGAGCGGGCCACCATCCCCGTCCATCGTGTCGTGCCCGTGGATGCGACGGGCGCGGGCGACCTCTTCGCCGCGGGATTCCTGTACGGCCTCGCGACGGGGCAGGGGCTCGAGACCGCGGGCCGGATGGGCTGCGTCGCCGCGACCGAGGTCATCTCGCATTTCGGCGCGCGGCCCGAGGCGGATCTCCGGGACCTGTTCCGGCAGGCCGGCCTGGTGTGACGGGGCGTTGCGCGGCGGCTGGGCCGACCGCGCGGCGCCGTCGGACTTTCCTAAGCCGCGCGGCTGCATAAGGATGGCACGACGCGCCCCATTCCCAACTGCAAGGACCCGCCCATGACCGCCGGCAACCAGATGGCCGCCGAGATCGCCGAAGCTCCCGACGCCTTCCTGCGGGCGGTCCGCCAGGACGCGCCGCCGCTCCCGTCCGGCTGGCGCGGCGCCTACACCATCGCGCGCGGCTCCTCGGACGCCGCGGCCCTGATCCTGGCCTACGAGATCATGCGCGAGGCGGGCCGCCCGGTCACCTCGCTGCCGCCCTCCGTGTTCTCGATCGGCCAGGGCGTCGCCCTCGATGACGCGCTCATCCTCCTCGTCTCCCAGTCGGGGGCCAGCGAGGATCTGATCCGCTCCGCCCAGGGCGCGCGGGCGCGCGGCGGCCATGTCGTCGCAATCACCAACGTCCCCGGCTCCCCGGTCGAAGCCGAGGCGCAGGCCTGCCTGCCCATCGGCGCCGGGCCCGAGCTGGCCGTCCCCGCCACCAAGACCGTCGTCGGCGCGGTCGGCGCGGGGCTGGCGCTCCTGTCCTCGCTCGTGCCCTCCTACGCGGCCCGGGCCCAGGCCTCCGCCGAGGTCGTGGCCCGGCTCGGCGGGCAGGCCCATCCGCATCTGACGTCCCTGCGGCACGCGCTCGAATCGGCCCAGAGCGTGTATGTCATCGGCCGGGACACCGGCTTCGGCGCGGCCCAGGAGATCGCGCTCAAGCTCAAGGAATGCTGCGCCCTCCACGCCGAGGCCTATTCCGCCTCCGAGGTCCTGCACGGCCCGCTCCAGCTTGCCACCGAAGGGCTGACGGTCCTCCTGCTCGATACCGGCGCGCCGGGGACCGCGGACAGCCTCGACGTCGCCGAGCAGCGCCTCGCCGATCAGGATGCGGTCGTGCATCGCGTGTCTCCCGCCGACGTGGGGGCCACGGACCTCACCCCGGCGGCGGCGGCGGCACTTCTCCTGTGCCTGCTTTATCCGGTGGTCCACGCCACGGCGCTGGCGCGGGGCCACGATCCCGACGCCCCCGAAACCCTGTCCAAGGTCACGCGCACGACATGAGCCTCCAAGCCACCGCGACCTGGCGCGAGATCCAGCAGCAGCCCGACCTTTGGGACACCTGGAGCCGCAGTTCCGCCCTGCGCGAGGCGCGGGACTGGATCGCCTCGCTGGCCGTCAAGGAGATCTGGTTCTGCGGGGCCGGAAGCTCGGCCTATATCGGCGACATCGTCGTCGCCGGGCTGGAGGGGGTGCTGAACCAGCGGCTCCGCGCCATTCCCACGACGGACCTCGTGAGCCGTCCGCAGCCCTACATGCCGACCAAGGCGCTGGTGATCCATTTCGGGCGCTCGGGCGATTCGGCCGAAAGCCTCGGTCTCCTCGACGTGCTCGACGTCCTTTCGCCCGAAACGCCGCGCCTGCATGTGACCTGCAATCCCCAGGGGACGCTGGCCACCCGCCCGCCCAAGGTCTGGCCCGATCCCAACATCCGCGAGTCGCCGTTCAAGGTCCTGGTCCTGCCCGAAGCCGCGCATGACGCGGGTTTCGCCATGACCTCGAGCTTCACGACGATGCTGCTGACCGCCCTTGCCCTCGTCGCGCCCGAGGGGCCCGGGCCCCTGGCCGGCCTGTCCCGGCAGCTGCGCGACCTCCTCCCCCTCTACGAGGCCGGCGTGGCGGCGGCCCGTACGCCGGAACGGATGGTGTTCCTCGGCACCGGCGGCCTGGCCTTCGCCGCCCGCGAAAGCGCGCTCAAGGTGATGGAGCTGGCGGCGGGCGCGATCCCCTGCCTCTGGGACTCGACCCTGGGCTTCCGCCACGGCCCCAAGAGCTTCGTGCAGGGCGCGACCGACATCGTCCTGTATCTTTCCCCCGAGCGGCATCCCTCCCGCTACGAGGCCGACCTGGCCGAGGAGCTCCGGGCGCAGTTCCCCGAGTCCCGGGTGACGACGGTCGGCCCGGGGGGCGACATCGACGTGCCCATGCCGGACGGGGCCGAGTGGGGGGCGGCGCTGGTCGTGCCCTTCGCGCAGATGCTGGCGGCGACGCTGTCGGACCGGCTCGGCTGCAAGGTGGACAACCCCTTCGAGGGCAAGAACACCCTGTCCCGCGTCGTGCAGGGCGTCCGGCTTCACAAGGTGACATGATGGACAGCATTCTTGGGGACGTGATCGCCCAAAGCCGGAGGGGGCGCCGCGCCGCCATCCCCTCGGTGTGCTCGGCCCATCCCGAGGTTCTCGAGGCGTCCCTGCGGCTGGCCCGCCAACTGGGCCGCGCCGTGGTGATCGAGGCCACCTCGAACCAGGTGAACCAGGACGGCGGCTACACCGGCCAGCAGCCCTCGGACTTCGTGGCCATGGTGCACGGGCTCGCGGACCGGATCGGGCTCGACCGGGATCAGATCGTGCTGGGCGGCGACCATCTCGGGCCGCAGGCCTGGCGGCACCTGCCGCCCGACCAGGCCATGGCCAAGGCCGACGCGATGATCCGGGCCTATGCGCGGGCGGGCTTCACCAAGATCCACCTGGATTGCTCGGAAGGCTGCGCCGGAGAGCCCGCCCAGCTGTCCGACGCCGAGACGGTCCCCCGCGCCGCCCTCCTGGCCCGCGCCGCCATCGAGACCGTGCCCGCCGAAACGCTCGTCTTCGTCGTCGGCACCGAGGTTCCCCCGCCGGGCGGCGCCCGGGTGGGCGAGCATGGGATCGCCCCCACCCAGCCGCAGGCGGCGCGCGCCACGCTCGACGCCCATATGGAGGCGTTCCGCAACCTGGGCCGCATCGGCGGGCTCGTGGTCCAGCCGGGGGTGGAGTTCGGGGCCATGGATATCCACCGCCTGCCCATGGACCGTGATCCCCGCCTGCGCGAGGCCGTGGCGCATCACGAGGGGGTCGTCCTCGAGGCGCACTCGACCGACTACCAGCATCCCGAGGTCTTTCCGCGCCTGGCCGAGCTCGGGTTCGCCTTCCAGAAGGTCGGCCCGGCCCTGACCTTCGCCTGGCGCGAGGCGGTCTACGCCCTGGACGGGCTGGCGCGCCTGGCCGGCTGGGGCGCGGGAACCCTGCCGGACACCATGGAGGCCCTGATGCTCTCCGACCCCCGCTACTGGGTCCGGCACCTGTCCGAGGACGCGGGCGACCTGCGCGTGCAACGGCATGTCTCCTATGCCGACCGCATCCGCTACTACTGGCCGCGCCCCGAAGCGCAGGCGGCTCTGACGCGGTTGCGGGAGGTCTTGTCGGGGCGGGTGCTTCCCGATCCCCTGCTGCTCCAGGGCGTTCCGCCCGCCATCCTCGACCGGGCCGAGACCATGTCGGACCTGCCCCGGGTCGAGGCCCTGATCCAGGCCCGCGTGCAGGAGGCCCTGGCGCCCTACTTCTTCGGAGACGCCTGATGTGGATCGCCCCCGCCCGCGTCTTCGACGGCGAACGGCTGCAGGACGGCCTCGCGCTGCGGCTTGACGGAAGCCGGGTGGCCGATGTGGCCCCGCTCGACCCGCGGATGGAGGCGCGGCCGGTGCCGGGCCTGCTCACGCCCGGCTATGTCGACCTGCAGGTGAACGGCGGGGGCGGGGTGCTCCTCAACGCCGATCCGACCCTGGAGGGGATGGAGGCCATCGCGGCGGCGCATCGACGGCTGGGAACGGTGGCCCTGCTCCCCACGCTCATCACCGACGCCCCCGAGGTGCTGGACCGCGCCGCCGAGGCTGCGATCGCGGCACGCGGGCGTCCCGGGATCCTGGGGCTGCACATCGAAGGGCCGCATATCTCGGTGGCGCGGCGGGGGACCCATGCCGCCCGCTTCATCCGTCCTTTGGACGATCGCAGCCTGGATGTCCTGCGCCGCCTGCGGGCCGAAGGGGTCACGGTCCTGATCACGCTGGCCCCCGAGGCCACGTCGCCCGGCCAGGTCGCGGCGCTTGCGGCCATGGGGGTGATCGTGTCGATCGGCCATTCCGACGCCAGTGCCGACCAGGCCCGCGCCGCCCTGGCCGAAGGAGCGGGAACCTTCACGCATCTTTTCAACGCCATGTCGCCCCTGACCCACCGGGCGCCCGGCGTCGTGGGGGCCGCCTTGGGGTCCTACGTCCCCGTGGGACTCATCTGCGACGGCATCCATGTGGTGGACGAGGTGCTGGCCCTGGCGCTCCGCGCGCGGCCCGCGCCGGACCTCTTCTACGCCGTGTCGGATGCCATGCCGACGGTCGGCGGCCCCGACCGCTTCCGGCTTTATGACATGGATCTGCGCGTCGAGGACGGAAAGCTGGTGAACCCCGAGGGCAACCTCGCCGGCGCGCATGTGACCATGGCCGAGAGCGTGGCCCGACTCGTGGCCCGGGTCGGCGTCGCGGCGGAGACGGCTCTGCGCATGGCGGTGACCGTGCCGGCGCGGCTGGTGGGGCGCCCCGATCTCGCGGCCATCGAGGGGCGGGACGCGGCGGACCTTTTCCTCCTCGACGAGACCTTCGCCGTGACCGGGCCCTTGGACCGGGCTCTCTAGGGCGCCCCCGGCACCCGCTGTTCCAGGTCGATCAGCGCCCCGGTCATCAGTCCCGAGGCGTCCGAGAGCAGGAAGATCGTCACCTGCGCCACCTCCTCGGGCGTCAGCAGGCGGCCCAGCGGCATCCCCGCCGCCGCCTGCGCCTCCCAGCCGTCGCCCTTGCCCAGGACCTGCGCCTGCATGACCTGTTCCCCCGGGGTCGAGGTCCAGCCCATCATGATCCCGTTCACGCGGATGCGGTCCCTGAGATGCGCATGGGCCGCGTTCCGGGTCAGGGTGGCGAGCGCGCCCTTGGTGGCCGAATAGACGGCCAGATCCGGGCCGCCGCAGTAGGCATTGACGGACAGGATGTTGACGATGACCCCCGGGGCGCAGCGGGCCAGCATGTCGCGGATGGCGCCCTGCATCAGGAAGAACGGCGCGCGGGCGTTCACCGCGAAGAGCCGCTCCCACAGCGCGGGATCGGCGTTCACCAGGTCGCCCCGGTCCGTCAGGGCGGCCGCGTTGACCAGCCCGTCGATCCGCCCGAAGCGGTCGAGCGCGGCGGCGATCACCTGCCCGGGGCTCTCGGGCCGAGCGAGATCCACCCCGAGGAAGGCCACCTCGGCCCCGCGCTCGCGCAGGGCTTTGGCCTGGGTCTCGCCCTTGGCCGGGTCGCGCCCCACGAGGAGGAGGCCTGCGGCTCCGCTCTGGGCGGCCAGATGCGCCGTGGCCCCGTCGATCCCCTGCGACCCTCCGGTGATGACGATCACGCGGCCATCCAGTCTCACGTCCATCGGCGCCATCCTCCTTCCGGTCGGGAACCCCTTGGTCCGCGAGGTCACCCGCCGCCCAGGACGCGCGCGAACTCGCCGTCCAGCAGGCCCCTGGCCCTCGCCGTGATGCGCCCGCGAAGCGCCTCGTCCCGGGACAGGTCAGACCCGAAGATGTCCTCGGAGGACAGAAGCGCTTGGGCGAGGTCGTCCACGTTCCGCGACCCCGCCAGCCGGGCCCAGACCGGATCGTCCGGCTCCCAGCGGTCGCGATGGGCGGGCAGGCCGGCGGCCAGGTAGGCCACCCAGGCGGCGACCCCGGCCTCGAGCCCGGGGCCCGGCTGCCCGCCCGCACGTCGTGCGCGGAGCGGATCGAGCAATCTCTGCCGGATCTTCCGGGACGTATCCGTCGCGATCTGATGGCAGCGGTGCCGGATGGCGGTGTTCCCGATGCGGCGGAGCGACTGGTCGAGGTAATCCTTGGACGATCCTCCGACCGCGTCGGGCAGATGCGGCAGCACCTCGCGGAGGATCGTCCCATGGACATACCCCAGCAGCACCGGGTTGCGGACCGCCTGATGGGAGAAGTCGTGCCCGGCCAGCGCGCCGAGCAGCGACAGGAGCGTCTGGGCGGCGTTGAGGACGCGCATCTTCAACGCTTCCTGCGGCGACAGGTCGGAGACGATCTGCGCCCCGACCGCCTCCCATTGGGGCCGTTCGGCGCGGAAGCTGTCCTCGATCACCCATTGACGGAAGGGCTCGGCCAGGACGGCGGCCTCGTCCCGCAGGCCAAGGCGGCGGTCGAGCCAGTCCCGATCCTCGGGGGTCAGGGCGGGAACGATGCGGTCCACCACCGTCGAGGGACAGGCCAGGTTGTCCTCGATCCAGGGCAGGAGATCCGGCGCCGTCGCGTCCGCCATCTCGCGCACCACGCCGGCCAGGATGCGTCCGTTGCCCGGCAGGTTGTCGCAGCTCACGAGGTTGATCGGGCCGCCGCCCTCGTCCCGGCGCGCCCGCAGCGCGGCGACCAGGAAGCCGGGCAGGGACCGCGGCCGGTCGAGGTCGCCGCGCAGGTCCGCCTGGATGTCGGGATGCCCCATGTCCAGCGCCCCGGTCGCGGGGACATGGCAATATCCCTTCTCGGTCACCGTGATCGTGACCGTCGTCACCTCCGGGGTGGACAGCCAGTCCAGGGCTCCGCCGGGATTGGCCTCGGCATCCACCACGCCCCGGATGGCCCCCATGAGCCGCGTCTCGGCCCCGTCGCCCTCGCGCAGCGTGCGCGTGTAGAACCCGTCCTGCGGCCCGAGGAGGTCGCGCAGGGCTGGCGGCTTCAGGTTGATCCCGACCAGGGCGGCGTCCCAGCCTCCCTGGAGCAGATCCTCGGCGTAATCGGCCTGATGTCCGCGATGGAAGGCGCCGGCGCCGATATGCACGGTCCGGATGCGCGTGGCGCCCCGCATCCAGTCCGGGCGGCGCACCCCGGCCGGGAGCCGGTCCAGTGTCGCCCCGCCCAGTCGTGGCAGACCCGAAGCCATGCAAGCGCCTCCCGGAATGATCCTCGCGCCCGTCGAGTTGTCGAATGGGGCCTCCCCCGAGTCAACGCCCTTGCGGGAGCATTCCCCCCGGTCCGCGCCGCCGGTCGGTCACGCGGCGGCCCAGGTCTCTAGGGACCGGCGCAGCGCCTCCTCGATGACCGGAACGGGCCGGGGTTCGGGCTGCCGCACCGGGTCGCCACGTCCGGGACGCCAAAGGCGGAGGGGCAGCTCGATCGCGAGCGGAAGGTCGGGCGCCAGCCGGGCGATGGTGCGCGCGACCTCCGGCCAGTCCACCAGTCCGGTCCCCAAAGGCACGAAGCGCCAGTCGGGCCCATCCGCCGCCACGTCCTTGAGATGTGCGTGGGCGGCATGGGGCAGGGCGGCGGACAGTCCGGGCTCGAGGCCGCCCGCATAGGTCAGGAGGTTGCCGACATCGAGGTTCAGCCTCAGGCGGGGGTGATCGAGCCGGGCGGCCAGCGCCGCGCCCTCCTCGCCGCGCCCGATCAGGTCCCCGGACCCATGGCCCGGGTTCTCGAGCGCGAGGATCAGGCCCGCATCGTCCAGGGCCGGAAGCGCCGCCTCCAGGCGCCGGAGGATGGCCTCGCGCCCGGCGGCCGGTCCGGCGTTGGTGATGAGGTGGCTTGCCCCGAGCTCGGCCGCAAAGCCGATCCGGCGGTCCAGCATCCGGCCGGCATCCGGCGCCGAAAGGTCCATATGCGCCGAGACGCCTTGCGGCCGCAGCCCCCGGTCGGACAGCAGCCGCGCCATCCGCGCCGCGGCGGCGGGCTGGAAATCCTCCTCGGTGAAGGCGACGTAGCCCTTGATGAAGGCGGGCTCGACGTGCTCCACCCCCAGCGCGGCAAGGCTGTCGAACGCGACCTCCCAAGGGTGCCCGTCGAAGGCCGCGGTGGAGACCGCCGGGGTCACCCGCGCGCGATGAGCTCGGAGGCTTCCTTGACCTTGGCCGGGCTCAGCGCCTCGCGCCAGTTCGGCTGGACGACCACGCCCTTGGCGAACCGCATGAGCCGGAGCGCCGCGTCCGACGGCACCTTGGGCGAGAAGCCGAACCACATTGAGGCCTCGACGTTGATGTGGCCGATCAGGAAGTCGAACGCCGCCTCGCGCGAGATGCCGTATTTGTCGACGCATTCGTCGATGGCCTCGGTCATGACGTCGATGAAGGGCATCGCGATCATCTCCGACAGGCCGGGCTCTAGGATGGCCAGCTGCTCGAGCGTGACGCGGTGGGTGCGGATGATGGGCGACCACATCGCCTCGCAGACCTCACGCCCGATGTCGTAATGCTCCTCGGGGCCTTGCATCAGGGCGACGACGATGGATTGCGGGGCCACGCCGCCATGGACGTCCCGCCGCTGGTCGGGGTCGTCGATCTCGTAGGCGTAAAGGGGCGGATGGCAGGGGTGGCCGACGACATAGCTGATGTCGTCCCGCGCGGGCAGGGCGCCCGCATAGGGCGCGGCGGCGTCGAGGATCACAACGATCGTGCCCGGGTCGAGCTGGGGGACGATCTCGTGGGCCACCGCGCCGATGGCCGAATCGGGGATGGCCAGCACCACCACCTCGGCCCCTTTGAGGGCGGCGTCACGCTCCAGCGCGTCGATCCCCGCGCCCCGGAGCCGTTCGCGGCCGGCCTCGCCGATCTCGACGGCGCGCAGACGATAGCCCGCGTCACGGATCTTCCGCGTCACGCGGAACCCCATCTTTCCCCCTGCGCCCAGGACGGCCACCGTTCGCGTCATCTCGATCCTCCCCCTGTCGGCGTTGCTGCGCAACTCATCATACCAGTAAAGGTGGACGGGCCGGCGGTCAATGCCGCAACGCACCGGCATCCCGGCTGGTATGACGAGAAGGGGTCGCCAATTCCCTGCGTCGGGATTAGGCTTGGCCCCAAAGGACCGACCGCATGACCCTGGACGCCGACCCCATCCGCCGCCGCAAGCTTTCCGACGAGGTTCGCGAGCGTCTGCTGGCCCAGATCAACGAAGGGGACCTGCGCCCGGGCGATCCCCTCCCCTCCGAGCGGGAGCTCATGGCGCTCTATGGGGTCGGGCGTCCGGCGATCCGGGAGGCCATGCAGCAACTCGCCTCGCTGGGCCTGATCGTGGTGCGCCACGGCGACCGGCCGCGCCTGGCGGCCCCCCGGCTCGATCTCCTGGCCGACCAGCTCGCCCTCACGATGCGTCACGTCCTGACCCACGACGAAAGCATCCTGGCCCAACTCAAGGAGGCGCGGATCGTCGTGGAAACGGGCACGGTCCGCCTTGCCGCCGAGCTGCGGACCGAGGCTGACCTGGAGAACCTGCGCGACATCCTCGCGCGACAGCGGCTCGCGCGGCATGAGCCGCCCGAGTTCACGGCCTGCGACGGCGAGTTCCATGCCGCGATCGCGGCGGTCAGCGGCAATGTCGTCCTGTCCTCGGTGGTCCGCGCGGTCTTTGGCTGGATGGCGCGGTTCCATGTCCATGCCGTTCGCAGCGCGGGCCTCGAGAAGCTCACCCTGGAGGAGCACGAGGCGATCTACGCCGCCATCGCCGCCCGCGACCCGGAGCGCGCGGCCGGGGCCATGCGGGACCACCTCACCCGGGCCAACGACCTTTACCGCCAGGACGGGGTCTGAAGCCCAAGGGTCATCATACCAGTTGCTTTGCGGTCGAACTGGTATAATGATCCGTTCAGCAGGGAAGGGGAGGAGCCTTGACTGACACGCAGGACAGGGCGGACATCCGGCGCGGCTGCCTGGTCGGCGCGGGGTTCTTCGCGCGCAACCACATGCAATCCTGGCGCGATCTCGGGCCCGAGGGCGTGCGAATCGCAGGGGTCTGCGACCTGGACGGGGCCAAGGCCCGCGCCATGGCCCAGGAGTTCGGGGCCGAGCCGTTCGACGACCCTCTCGCCATGCTCGATGCCCTGCGGCCGGACTTCGTGGACATCGCCACGACGCCGCCGTCGCACCGGGCCCTGGTGGAGCTTTGCGCGCCCCGCGCCGGCCTCGTGATCTGCCAGAAGCCCTTGGCCGAGGACCCCGAGGATGCCCGTGCCATGGTCGCGGCCTGCGACCGCGCGGGGGCGCGCCTCGTCGTCCACGAGAACTTCCGCTGGCAGAGACCCTTCATGCGCATCCAGGAGCTGCTGCGGTCGGGCACCATCGGGACGCCGCGCTTCGGCCGCATCTCCTATCGGCACGGCTTCGACGTCTATGCGCCCCAGCCGTACCTGCTGACCTTCCGGCGCCTGGCCATCCTTGATGTCGGGGTGCATCTCTTCGACCTCGCGCGCCTGCTGATGGGCGAGGCGGTCGCGATCACCTGCGAAACGCAGCGCCGCAACCCCCGCGTGGCGGGGGAGGATGCCTTCACGGCGCTGACCGCCCATGTGGGGGGCGGGGTCTGCGTGACCGACAGCTCCTTCCATACCAGGCTCCACCCCGAACCTTTCCCGCAGACCCTGGCGACCCTGGAGGGCGATGACGGGACGCTGGAGCTGCGGGAGGGCTTCCGGCTGGTGATCCACGACGCGACGGGCCGGCGCGAGGAGGACGTCGAGCCCGCCGTGCCGGCCTGGGGCGAGAAGCCGTGGCACATCGTCCAGGATTCGGTCCGCAACTTCGAGCGTCACGCCCTGGCTGTCCTGCGGGGCGAGGCCGAGCCCCAGCCCTCCGGGGCGGACAACCTGAAGACCCTGGCCCTTGCGCTGGCGGCTTACGACTCTGCGGAGCAGGGGAGGCGCGTTTTCCTGTGACCGACCGGATCGAAGCCGACTACCTCGTCGAGACAGCCGAGAACCCGGCCAAGGCCGTCGAGGTCATGGCGGGCGAGCAATCCTCGGGCACCTTCGTGTCCGTCCCGGGCGAGGACAACGAGGGCGTCCGCCTGGCCCGCGCGCGCGTCGAACGTCTTGAGGTGGTGGGCGAGGCCGAGCGGCCATCCCTTCCCGGGGCGACGCCAGGGCGGCCCGTGCTGGCCCGCGCGACCCTGTCCTGGCCCCTGTCGAACCTTGGGCCTTCGCTGCCGAACCTTCTGGCCACCGTGGCCGGCAACCTGTTCGAGCTGCGGGCCTTCTCGGGGCTCAAGCTCCTCGACCTGAGGCTGCCGCGCCAGTTCGGGCGTCACAACCCCGGGCCCGGCTTCGGCATCGAGGGCACCCGCCGGATGGCGGGCGTGGACAGCGGGCCTATCATCGGCACCATCATCAAGCCGTCCGTGGGACTGTCGCCCGGGGAAACCGCCGATCTCGTGCGCGTGCTGGTCGAGGCCGGGATCGACTTCATCAAGGACGACGAGCTTCAGGCCGACGGGCCGCATTGCCCCTTCGACGACAGGGTGCGCGCGGTCATGCGCGTGATCCGCGACCACGCCGACCGCACGGGCAAGCGGGTGATGTTCGCCTTCAACCTCACCGGCGAAGTGGACGAGATGCGCGCCCGCCACGACCTCGTGGAGGCCGAGGGCGGAACCTGCGTCATGGCCTCGATGCATTCGGTCGGTCTGGCCGGCATGCTGGCGCTGCGGCGGCACGCCCGGCTGCCGATCCACGCCCACCGGAACGGCTGGGGTGCGATGGGGCGTCACCCGAACCACGGCATCTCGTATGTCGCCTGGTCCAGGATGTGGCGGCTGGCCGGGGCGGACCACCTGCATGTGAACGGGCTCGCCAACAAGTTCTGCGAGCCGGACGACAGCGTCGTCGCCTCGGCCCGGTCCATCCTGACGCCGCTCTGGGACGACGCGCCGATGCTGGCGATGCCGGTCTTCTCCTCCGGGCAGACGATCCGGCAGGCGGCGGGCACCTGGGCGGCGCTGGGCACCGACGACCTGATCCATGCGGCGGGGGGCGGCATCCTCGCGCATCCCAAGGGACCGAGGGCGGGGGTGGAAAGCTTCCGCGAGGCCTGGGCCGCCGCCAAGGCGGGCGAGGACATCGGCGCGCGGGCACGGCGAAGCCCGGTTCTGGCCGACGCGCTGGAGGCCTACAAGTGACACTGCCCTCCGGCCCGCTGATCGCCTGGCTGGGCGACGACTTCACCGGCGGGGCCGCCGTGGCCGAGACGCTGGCCTTCGCGGGGCTCCCCGCCGCGATGTTCCTGGAGCCGCCGACGCCGGAGCTGCTGACGCGGTTCAGAGGCCTGCGCGGCATTGGCATCGCCACCACCGCGCGGGCCGAAAGCCCGGGCTGGATGGACGCGCATCTCCCCGGCCTTTACGCGGCGCTGGTCGCGACCGGCGCGCCGGTCATCCAGTACAAGGCCTGCTCGACCATGGACAGCGCGCCGCAGGTGGGCTCGCTGGGCCGCGCGCTGGAACTGGGCCTCGCCGCGACGGGGGAAACCTGCGCCCCGATCCTGTTCGCTTCGCCCGAGATGGGGCGCTACCAGGCCTTCGGGCAGCTGTTCGCGGCGGGGCTGGGCGGCATTCATCGGATCGACCGGCATCCCGTCATGTCGCGCCACCCGGTCACGCCGATGGACGAGGCGGACATCGTCCGGCACCTGGGCCGCCAGACCGGCCTGCCGCTGGCCGTGCTGATGCGGCCCGACCTGGGCCTTGCGGCGTTCGGGCGGTTGGCCCGGGGTGTCCGCGGCATCGCCGTGGATTGCGCGGGGGCGGACGACCTGAGGGAGGTCGGCCGGATCGTCTGGTCCCGCCGCTTCGTCCTGGGCTCGCAGGGGATCGAATCCGCGCTGATCGCCCATTTCCGGGCCGAGGGCTGGCTGGAGGATGAGCCTGTCCGGCCCGCCCCGTTGCCGGTCGGGCAGATCGCGGTCGTGTCCGGCTCGGCCTCGGCCGTCACCGCCCGCCAGATCGCCTGGGCCGAGGGACAGGGCTGGCCAGTGATCCGGCTCGAGACCGGGGCGCTCTTCGGGGCGGGCGGGGCGGATGCGGTCACCCGGGCCAGCGATGCGGCGATGACCAGCCTGGCCCAGGGGCGCAATCCCGTCGTCGTCGCCCTGCGCGGCCCCGACGATCCGGCGCTTCCCGAGGCCCGGGCGGCCATGGCAGCTGCGGGCCTGGCACCCGCCGAGGGGGAGGCGCGCATCGGCGAGGCCCTGGGCGAGATCCTGGCGCGTCTCGTGGGTGCCGGCCTGCGCCGGGCCGTGGTCGCCGGCGGGGATACCTCGGGGCGTGTGACGCGCGCGCTGGGCGTCGTCGCGCTGGAACCCTGGGCCTGGATCGCCCACGGGGCCTCGCTGCTGCGGGCGCACCGGGCCACGGACAGCATCGAACTCATCCTCAAGGGCGGCCAGATGGGCCCGGAGGATCTTTTCGCCCGCGCCCTGGGGGCGCGGACCGAACCCGAGCAGGAGGGCACAAGACCCCCGCTCCGAACCCCCACCACCAACCATCTTCAGGGAGGAGACCATGACCGGAAGGAGCACGTTCCTTAGTGCCTTGGGTGCGGCAACCGTGGCCGTCGCCATGGGCACGGGCGCCCAGGCGGCCACCATCTGCTTCGCGTTCCAGGACCTCGAGACCGAGTTCTGGGTCGCGGGTCACAAGGCCATCACCACGACCCTCGCCGACGCGGGCCACACCGTCATCGAGCGCAATGCCAACGAGGACGCGAACCGGCAGCTCGAGCAGGTCAACGACTGCATCGCGCAGGGCGTGGACGGGATCATCATCATCCCGCAGGACGGCGAAAGCGCCGTGACCATCGTCCAGACGGCCCAGGACAACGACGTCCCGATCGCCGTCTTCAACCGCCCGCCGTCGGACACCTCCAAGGGCATCGTCGTCGTTGCGGACAACGCCACCATCGCCGAGCAGGCCGTGGACTTCGTCGCCCAGAAGGCGATGGAGGAGATCACCGACCGCCCGATCCAGCCGCTCATCATCGTGGGCGACCTGGGCGACCCTAACGCGGTGGGCCGCAAGGACGGGTTCTACGCCGCCCTGGCCAAGTACGGCGACAAGTTCGCCGAGCCCATCGAGGTCGCGTCCGAATGGGATGCCGCCACCGCGCTCGCGAACCTCGAGGCGGCACTGACCGCGAACCCCAACGTGGACATGATCTTCACGTCCTCGGACTTCCTCTTCCCGACCATCCGCTCGGTGCTCGAGCCGCGGGGCATGTGGAAGCCGCGGGGCGAGGACGGCCACGTGCTGCTGGCGGGGCTCGACGGCGACGCGACCGCCTGCAAGCTCATCAAGGACGGGCTCGTGGACGCGACCGGCGTGCAGGATCTCTACTTCGAGGCCCAAAGCGCCATGGACGCCATCCTGGCCTCCATCGACGCCGGGGAGGCCCAGCCCAACCAGGTGATCGAGGACCCGGGCTTCGCGCTGACCGCCGACAATCTGGGCGAGCGCGAGATGGACATGTGGGGCTGCGTCCTGCTGTCCGAAGGCTTCCTGAACAACTGACGCCATGACCCGGGGGCGGCCCTCGCCCCCGGACCCCCTTCCGGAGGCCGAATGACCGCGATGCTTTCCCCTGCGCCGACCGCGCCCGCGCCGCGGCGACCCGCCCGGCGGCCGCTGGCCCGCGCGCTCCTGTCAGACTGGTTCGTCCTCTGGCTCTCGCTGGCCTATTTCGTCGTGCTGCTGCCGTTCCTGCCGACGCTCGGGACGCCCGCCAACCTCGTGAACCTCCTGTCGAACGCTTGGCCGCTGCTGGTCGTGGCGCTGGGCCAGACCTTCGTGATGACCATCGGCGGCATCGACCTGAGCCAGGGGGCGGTCATCGGCCTGACCTCCACTGTCGCCGCCGCGCTGATCGCCACCGCCGGCGCGCCCGAGGTGCTCTCCAAGGCGCCGATCTGGGGCCTGCTGATCGGCGAGACCGGCGGCGTGCTGGCCGGACGCATCTGGTTCGGCATCCTCGCCATGCTGATCGCCGGGGCGCTGGTCGGCCTCGTCAACGGCGCGCTGGTCGCCTGGCTGGAGATGCCGCCCTTCATGGTGACGCTGGTGTCGCTCATCACCGTCAGCGCCTTCGCCATCTGGCTGACCCAGAGCGAGAACATCCGCAACCTGCCCGACGGCTTCGTGGCGCTGGGCAAGGGCGAGATCGTGTCCGTCTACTTCGGCCCCAAGGACACCTCGCAGATCCCGCGCCGGCAGGTCCACGACCTCGTCACCTACGCCGCGATCATCGCCGTCGCGCTGGCCGTGGCGCTCCACTGGCTGCTGGAGCGGACGGCCTTCGGGCGGCAGGTCACCGCCGTCGGGGCGAACCGCAAGGCCTCCGAGATCGCGGGCGTGCCCGTCCGCCGCGTGATCGTGCTGGTCTTCGTGCTCTCGGCGCTCTGCGCGACCGTGGGCTCCATCCTCTACTCCGCGCGGCTCGAGGCCGGGCGCCCGACGCTGGGCGAGGGAACCTTCCTCCTCGACGTGATCGGGGCCACGGTGATCGGGGGGACCTCGCTCTTCGGCGGCAAGGGCAAGGTGATCTGGACCGTCTTCGGCGTGATGTTCTTCGTGCTGCTGTCCAACACGCTCAACCTGATGAACCTGTCCACCTTCCACATCGACATGGTGAAGGGCGGGGTGATCCTCGCCGCGGCCCTCCTCGACGTGGCGCGGACCCGGCTGCTGAGGAGCATGGCATGACCCCGCTCCTCCGCTTCGAAGGCCTGGGCAAGGACTGGTTCGGCGTGCCCGCCGTCCGCGACCTGTCGCTCGACATCCCCGAGGGACAGGTGATCGGCGTCATCGGCGAGAACGGCGCGGGCAAGTCCACGCTGATGAACATGATCGGGGGCATCGTGCCCCCGACCCATGGCCGCATGCTCTGGCGCGGGCAGCCCTACGCCCCGCAGGGCGCCGCCGACGCCAAGGCCGCGGGCATCGCCTTCATCCACCAGGAACTGAACCTGTTCACCAACCTGTCGGTGGCCGAGAACCTGTTCATCGATGGCTTCCCGCGCCGCCCGGGGCTGCTGCGCGGGCTGATCGACCGCCGCGCCATGCGCGACCGCGCGGCAAGGATCCTGGCCCGCCTCGCGCTCGACATCCCGCCGGACCGGACGCTCGATTCCCTGTCCCCCGGGGAGCGGCAACTGGTGGAGATCGCCCGCGCGCTTCACCGCGACGCGGCCCTCATCATCTTCGACGAGCCTACGACCTCCCTCACCCACCGCGAGACGGAGCGGCTGTTCCAGGCCATCGAGGGGCTGCGGGCCGAGGGGCGGACGGTCATCTACATCTCCCACATCCTGCAGGACGTGCGCCGCCTCGCCGATCGGGTCGCCGTGCTGCGCGACGGGCGCTTGGTGGGCGAGGGGACCATCGCCGAGTTCGACATCCCCCGCATGATCCGCACCATGATCGGCCGCGACCTCGCCGCCGTCTATCCGCCCCGCACCTCGGTCCCGCGCGAGGTGCCGGTGCTGGAGGTGCAGGGCCTCTCGGCCCCTGGCGTCATCGAGAACGTGTCCTTCACCGTCCGCGAGGGCGAGATCCTGGGCCTCTTCGGCCTCATGGGCTCGGGGCGGAGCGAGACGGCCCGCATCCTCATGGGCCTCGACCCGGCAGAGCGCGGAGAGGCGCGTCTGCGCGGCCAGCCCCTGACCGGCGGCCCGCGCGACCGGGTGCGCCAGGGCCTCGCCTTCGTGACGGAGAACCGGCGCGAGGAGGGGCTGATGATGGACGCATCCATCCGCGACAACCTCACGCTCCCCGCCATCGAGAGGTTCCGGGGCGGGCTGGGCCTTGACCGCGACCGCATCGCCGACGTCGCGCAGGACCTGCGCGAGACGGTGCGGCTCAAGGCGCAGGACCTCGGACGGCAGCCGGTGCGGGCGCTCTCGGGCGGCAACCAGCAGAAGGTGGTCATCGGCAAGTGGCTCCCGACCGAGCCCAGGCTCTTCATCCTCGACGAGCCGACGCGCGGCGTGGACGTGGGCGCCCGCTCCGAGATCTACGGCATCGCCGACCGCCTTGCGGCCGAGGGGGCGGGCCTCCTCGTCATCTCCTCGGAACTCGATGAACTCATGGGCCTCTGCGACCGCATCGTGGTGATGAGCCGGGGCGAGGTCGTCGCCACCTTCGACCGCCGCGACTTCGAGGAGCGCCGCATCATCGCCGCCGCCTTCCGCGAAGCCACCTCCGCCGGAGAAGCCGCATGACCGCCGCCGTCTCGCCGCAGGGCGCGCTCGACCTCGCCACCCGGATGGGGGCGGTGCTGATGCTGGTCGCCATCGTGCTGATCTTCGGCGCGCTGACCCCCGGTTTTCTGGCGCCCGACAGTCTTGCCAACATCATCAAGCAATCGAGCTTCATCGGCATCGCCGCCGTGGGCATGGTCTTCGTGCTGCTGACGGCGGGCATCGACCTGTCGGTGGGCTCGGTCATGTATCTGGGGCCGCTGGTCGCGGGCCTGCTGATGCGCGACGCGGGCGTGGGAGTGGCGCTCGGGCTCTTGGCCTGCGTGGCGACCGGGGCGGTGCTGGGGGCGATCAACGCCGTCTTCATCGTCGGCCTGCGCGTGATCCCCTTCATCGTCACGCTGGCCACGCTGTTCCTGTATCGTGGCTTCGGCACCTGGCTGGTGGAGTCCCGTCAGCTCGACTTTCCGGACAGCCTCAGGGGCTTCGGCCTGGCCTCGGTATTGGGCGTGCCCGTGCCCATCGTCATCTTCGCGATCATCGCGGCGGCCGCGCACGTCATCCTGCGCCACACGGTCTTCGGGCGGCACGTCTACGCCTTCGGCAACGACCCCCTGGCCGCGCAGAAGGCCGGGCTGCCGGTCCGGCGCATCCAGGCGGGCGTCTACGTCATCTCCGGCACGCTCGCCGCGCTGTCGGGCTTCGTGCTCATCTCGCAGATCGGGCGGCTCGATGCGGGCTTCGGCGAAGGACGGGAGTTCGACGTCATCGCCGCGGCCGTCCTGGGCGGGGCGTCGCTCTTCGGCGGGATCGGCGGGGCGGGCAGCGCGGTGCTGGGCGCGATCACGATCCAGGCCGTCAAGGCGGGGCTCGTGTTCTCGGGCGTCAACCTCTACCTCCAGCCTCTGCTCCAGGGCGCGGTGATCCTGGTCGCGGTGTTCCTGGACGGCCTCAGGGAGGCGCGCCTTCGGTCGTTGCGGCGTCGGGTGATCCGCCCCAGGGCGGGCTGACGCCGGAGTCTCGGCAAGGAACTGCCCGCGGCGTCGAAATCGATGCCGGGGGGCCGGAATCCTGTGGGCCGAACGCATCGCCTGTGCCATGGATCAACCAGGAGATGATGTTCTGGTGGGTGGCCCGTGCTGGCGGTGGCCCGGCCCGGTCGGCGGGCCGGCCCAGGGTGCGGCCAAGGGTGCAACGATGTTCCAACGCATGGCCATGGTCGACGACACGGCTTTCGAAGCGATTGCGGCGTTCCTGGAGGACGCCTTCGCCGTCTGCTCCATCATCACGGACCCAGAAGGCCGTCCAGCGGACTACCGGTTCCTCCGGGTGAACCGCCGGTTCCAGGAACTGACCGGGTTCGAGGACGCCCAGGGCCGCACGGCATTGGACCTCGTCCCGACGCTGGAGCCCAAGTGGATCGAGCTTTACGGCCGCGTGGCCCAGGGAGGGGAGCCCCTGCGCTTCAAGGAAACCTCGCTGGTCACCGGGCGCGACTACGAGGTGTTGGCCGCACCCGTGAACGCGCCGGGCTGCTTTGCCCTGCTGTTGCGCGACCTGACGGACCTGCGTCGCCTCGAGGCGGACCAGGCCGCCGCCCTGGAGCATGCCCAGAACCTGCTCAAGGAGTTGAACCATCGGGTGATGAACAGCTTCGCCTCGATCTCGGCGATCGTGGCCATGGAACGGCGGGCGGCTCCCGAAGGCGCGCGCCCGCCGCTCGAACGGCTCCAGGGGCGCATCCAGGCCTTGGCGGCGCTCTATCGGCGGCTCGACGGCGTCTCGCAGATCGACCGGATCGACGTGGCCGAGTACATCGGCGGCAACGTGGCCAGCTTCCGCGACGCGATGGGGGCGGCAGGGCCGCTTTCGGTTTCGGCCGATCTCGCCTCGCTGACCCTGCCGACCCGGCTGGCCGTTCCGCTCGGGCTGGTCGTGAACGAGCTTCTGAGCAACGCCGCCAGGCACGCCTTTGCTCGGGGCCGGGCCGGAACCATCCATGTGGCGCTGTCGTACCTGGACGGCCTGTGCCGGCTCGTCGTGTCCGACGACCGCTGCGGGGAGGCGGAGGGCAGCGAGGACGAGGGGATCGGCCAAAGCCTCATCGACGCCTTCGCGTCCGAGCTCGGGGGCGAGATCTCGGTGCGGGCAGGCCCGGACGGGACCTCGACCACCCTGGAGTTCCGGGCCTGACAACCCGGGGGACCCGACGGCCTGTCTTCTCCGGCCCCTTGCATCGCAGCGTCATTCGGTTTCGACATGGGGGCGCCGGGAAACCCTCATGGACCTTCTGGCGTCATTCCTTTAAGGAAAACCCGTCCGCGCGATGCGGGCGGCAAGCGGAGTTCTGGCATGAAGATCGCGATCCTCGGCGGCGACGGCTTCGTGGGATGGCCCACCTGCCTGCATCTGTCCAATGCGGGCCACGAGGTCCACATCGTCGACAACCTCTCGCGCCGCTGGATCGACACGGAACTCGGCGTCCAGTCCCTGACCCCGATGGACTCCATCCAGGAGCGGTGCCGCATCTGGAAGGAGGTCACGGGCAAGACCCTGCGCTTCCACCTCCTCAACCTCGCCACCGAGTATGAGCGGCTCAAGCAGTGGT
The DNA here is from genome assembly GCF_017916275.1 of Rubellimicrobium arenae. Lineage (GTDB taxonomy): Bacteria > Pseudomonadota > Alphaproteobacteria > Rhodobacterales > Rhodobacteraceae > Rubellimicrobium > Rubellimicrobium arenae. The sequence continues at coordinate 14,857 of NZ_JAFMST010000008.1, read as the reverse complement.
TCGCCGAATACCGCCCGGACGCGGTCATCCACTTCGCCGAGCAGCGGGCCGCGCCCTATTCGATGAAGACCGACCGCCACAAGGTCTACACGGTGGACAACAACGTGGGCGCCACCCACCACGTCCTGGCCGCCCTGGTGGAGACCGGAATCGACGCGCATCTCGTCCACCTGGGGACCATGGGCGTCTATGGGTATTCCAGCGTCGGCGCGCCGATCCCCGAAGGTTACCTCGACGTCGAGATCGACACGCCCGACGGAAAGAAGGCGCAGCAGATCCTCTATCCGACGCGCCCCGGCTCGGTCTACCACATGACCAAGAGCCTCGATCAGATCCTGTTCCAGTTCTACGCCCAGAACGACGCGCTGCGGATCACCGACCTGCACCAGGGCATTGTCTGGGGCACGCACACCGACCAGACCCGGCGGCACGCGCAGCTCGTCAACCGCTTCGATTATGACGGCGACTACGGCACGGTGCTGAACCGCTTCCTGATCCAGGCAGCCATCGACTACCCGCTGACCGTCCACGGCACCGGCGGCCAGACCCGGGCCTTCATCCACATCCAGGACTCCGTCCGCTGCATCGAGCTCGCGCTCAAGGACCCGCCCAAGCGCGGCGACCGCGTGCGGATCTTCAACCAGATGACCGAAACGCACCGCGTCCGCGACCTCGCGGAGATGGTGGCGCGGCTGACGGGGGCCAAGGTGGCCTACCTGCCCAACCCCCGCAAGGAAGCCGACGAGAACGAGCTGATCGTCAAGAACGACCAGTTCCTCGCTCTGGGGCTCAATCCCATCCGGCTTGAGGAAGGGCTCCTGAGCGAGGTGGTGGACGTGGCGAAGAAGTTCGCGCACCGCATCGACCGCTCGCGCGTGCCCGCCGTCTCGGCCTGGACCAAGGAGCTGGCCGCGCAGGTCGATCGCGACCCCGAGCGTCAGGCGCTTCGACCGGCATCGTGACCTCGCGCGCCTACGTCACCCTCGTCACCAATGCGGAATTCGCGCTGGGGGCGGGGGCCCTGCTGCGGTCGCTGGCCCTGACGGGCACCACGGCGGATCGGGTGGTGATGCACACCGGCGGGGTCCCTGCCGCGGCGCTGGCCCCGCTGGCCGACCGCGGCGCGCGGCTGGTGGAGGTGGACCTCCTGCCCACCTCCGAGGCGTTCAACGCCGCTCACCAGAAGGACCGGATCCACGGCCTCAACCCGTTCACCAAGGGAACCAAGCCGCCGTTCCACACGCCGCTCGACAACTTCGCCAAGCTGCGGCTGTGGCAGCTGCCCTACGACCGGGTCGTCTTCCTCGACGCCGACACGCTGGTGGTGCGGAACATCGACCGGCTTTTCGACTATCCCGAACTCTGCGCGGCTCCGAACGTCTATGAAGGGCTGGCGGACTTCCACCGCATGAACTCCGGGGTGTTCACGGCCCGACCCTCGGCGGCGACCTTCGACCGGCTGCTGGGCCAGCTCGACGTGCCGGGGGCCTTCTGGAAGCGGACCGACCAGACTTTCCTGCAGTCGGCCTTCCCGGACTGGCACGGCCTGCCGGTCATTTACAACATGCTCCAGTATGTCTGGTTCAACCTGCCGGGGCTCTGGGACTGGGCTTCGGTCCATGTGGTCCACTACCAGTACGAGAAGCCCTGGGAGGATCACGCCAAGGCCGACCGGCTGCGGCCCCTGATCGACCTGTGGCGGGGCTATGCGGGCGAGGGGGACATTCCGGACCTGTCCGCCCTGCCTGGACCCGCCTAGCATGGTCCCCGAACCGGGCGCCCCCGACCGGCCCCCCCCGGGCGCAGAGGGGCGGCCCCAATGAGGATCGCGGTCACGGGGGCGACCGGGCTCGTGGGCCAGTTCATCGTCGCCGGGGCCCTGGCCGCCGGGCATCAGGTCGTGGCGCTTGGCCGGTCCCCTTCCCCGCACGGGGGGGAGCACCGCCCCTGGACCTTCCACGACCCCGCGCCTTTCGACGATTGCGATGCCCTGGTCCATGCCGCGTTCGCCCATGTCCCCGGACGCTATCGCGGTGGGGAAGGGGATGATCCCGCGGGGTTCCTCCGGACCAACCTCGACGGCACCCTGCGGCTCTTCGAGGAAGCCCGGGGGCGCCGGACCGTGTTCCTGTCCTCCCGTGCCGTGTACGACGGGTTTCCGGCCGGCAGCCTCCTGACCGAAGATCTCCCTCTCGCGCCCGACAGCCTTTATGGGCAGGTGAAGCTCCGGGCCGAGGAGGCGCTGGCCAGTCTGGGCGGAACCAGCCTGCGCGCGACGGGGGTCTATGGCCCGCCCGCGCCGGGGCAGCGCCACAAATGGGCCGACCTCTTCGACAGCTTCGCCCAAGGTGGCGAGATCGCCCCAGCCTGCGGGACCGAGGTGCACGGCGCCGATCTTGCCCGGGCGGTCCTGCTGCTGCTGGACGCTGCTCCGGGGGCCTACAACTGCTCGGACCTCGTGCTCGACCGCCGGGACCTGCTGGACCGGTGGTCAGGGATCACAGGGGTCGAAGGACAGCGGCCGGCGGCTTCGGTCAAGGTGCCGAACGTCATGGATTGCGCCCGGCTGCGCGCCCTGGGCTGGACACCGGGGGGCGAGGTGGCGCTGGACCAGACCCTGCGCGCCCTGGCCGGGGCCGGGTGACCCCCGTGCCCTCCGTCCCGGGGACTATGTCCCTCACTCGTGACCCTGCTCCGAGGAGCCGGGCCTGACGCCGAGAGGTCGGCTGCGGTCCTCAGTCCTCAGTCCTCACCGCTTCCGCGGCCGAACAGGCCCTTGAGGGCGCCGCCCAGGATGCCCGTGACGCTGGGCGCCTCCCGGGCGAGGAAGGGAAGCGGCCGGCAGACCTCGATCGCCGCGATGCCCACGCGGGCGGTCAGCGCGCCGTTCACCACCCCTTCGCCGAACCGCCGCGACAGCCGGGCCAGCACCGTGCCCCCTGCGACGCCGTGGATGAGGTCATCCCCGACCGCCACGGCGCCTGTCGCCACCAGATGCGTCATCACGCCCTTGACGAGCCGCCAGGACCCCAGCGTGCCCGAGCGCCCGCCATAGATCTCGGCGATCCGCCGGATCATCCGGAGATTGGCGCCCAGGGCGGTCGCGACATCCGCCAGCGGCAGCGGGATGACCGCCGTCACCGCCGCGACCTGCCGCGCCGCGCCGGCGACCTCGCGTTCGGCCGCCAGGTCGAGGGGGCCCAGCAACTCCCGCTCGGCCAGGCGCAGGAGGCCGTCCGCATCGAAGATGTCGCCCTGCCGCTCCACGAGGCGCGCCGAGGCCCAGCTCAGCCCATCCCGGCCGGCGTAGATCCGGACCAGCCCGTCGGTCACCGCGCGGGCCTGATCGAGGCTGCCCGAGGCCAGCGCGCTGGCCGCCTCGCGCTGGACGGAGTCGATCCGCGCGAGACGCCGGATGGCGAGCGCCTCGCGTCCCGCTATGGCCACCGCCACGGCGCAGAGCCCCAGAAGCAGGACGGTCGCGATCATCCCCAGGACCGGGTGGCGATCGAGGAGCGACGTCACCCATTCCCAGGCCGCCAGCGACAGGGCGAAGGTGAGGAAGCTGGCAAGGAGCGACCAGAACCAGGCGCCCAGGTGCGAGCGGGGCCTGGCCGCGAGGCGCATGGCCCGTTCCATGGCCGGTGGCGCGGTCCCCGCCAGCATGTCCGGGACCGGCGGAGCCGATTCGGGTGTGGGCGGGGGGGCGTCCTCGATCTCGATCAGGACGGGACCGCGGGGCCGGGGGGCGTCGGTCATCGGAACATCTCCCTTGCGGTCAGGGTCGGCTGGACGCGTCGGGGCGGCGCATCACAGCCGGTCCCCGATCAGGAACTCGGCCGCCTTGTCGAGCCGGATATGCGGCGGCCCTTCGCCGGGGCGCAGGGTCAGCGGCGCGGGCGCGAAGTCCTGCACGGCATAGTCCTCCAACGGCCAGGCTTCGGCCCCGGCGCGGGCCGGAGCCAGGAGCCGGCCCGGATCCTCGGGCAGGTCGCCCGGATGCTGCGCCGCCTGCCGCCCCGACCCCAGCAGCCGGCCCCGCACGACATCCACCATCCCGCCGCCATGCGCGATCCGGTCCTCGACCGTGGTCCGCAGCGCGGCGATGGCCATGGCCTCCGTCTCGGCGCCCGCGAACTCGGCCCGGTCGCGCGCCTCGCGCAGCAGGGCTTCGGTGAGCGTGGTCAGCTTGGCGTGCTGCGAATGGTGCAGATGGTCGGCCTTGGTGGCGGCGAACAGGATCCGCTCCACCCGCCGCTGCCCAAGGAGCCGCGCGAGCCAGGCGCTGGCGCCCGGATTGAAGGCGGTCAGGATGTCGGCCATCGCAGTCCTCAGGTCCTCGAAGGCCTGCGGTCCCCGGGCCAGCGCCCCCAGCACGTCCACCAGCACGACCTGCCGGTCGATCCGGGCGAAATGCTCGCGGAAGAACGGCTTCACCACCAGCCGCTTGTAGGCCTCGAACCGCCGCTCGCTTTCGCGCCACATGGAGCGCCGGGCGGGCTCGGGCACGGGGGGCAGGGGCGCGAAGGTCAGGACCGGCGATCCCTCCAGGTCGCCGGGCAGCAGGAACCGCCCCGGCGTGCAGTCCGAATAGCCCGCCTCCCGCGCGACCTGGAGATGCGTCGCATAGGCGTCGGCCAGGCCCTTGAGCGCCACCTCGTCGAGGGGGCCCGCGGCGTCGATGCGGTCGAGCCGCGCCAGGAATTCCTCCGCGCCAGGGCGGAGCCGAACCTTTGCCAGGGCCCGTTCGGACCAGCTGGCATAGTCGCGGTCGAGCAGGCCGAGGTCGAGCAGCCATTCCCCCGGATAGTCCACGATGTCGATGTGCACGGTGCGGGGACCCGACAGTCCGCCCAGAAGGCCGGTGGGGGCGAGGCGCAGCGACAGGCGCAGCTCGGACACCCGGCGCGTGCCCTCGGGCCAGTGCGGATCGGGCGCGGTCAGGGCGGCCAGGTGATCCTCGTAGGCAAAGCGCGCCACCACGTCGTCGGGCTGCGGCTGGAGCCATGCGGCCAAGACCCGCCCCTCGGCCGCCGCGCGAAGCTGGGGCATCCGCCCCCGGTCCATCAGGTTGGCGACCAGCGAGGTGATGAAGACCGTCTTGCCGGCGCGGGACAGGCCCGTGACCCCCAATCGGATCACCGGGTCCTGGAACGGGGCGACGACCGCCTCGGCCATGTTGCGCGTCGCCTGCCAGACGCTCCCGGTGACCGAACCGATCATGATGTCCCCTTCGCCTTCACCAGGAACATAGGGAAGCGAGCCTGGGAATTGTAGGGCGGGAACGGCTGGATTCAGGCCCGGGGATGCGCCCGTTCATAGACCTCGAGGAGATGGGCCGCCTCGACCGCCGTGTAGCCCTGGGTGGTGGATAGCGACGCATGGCCCAGCAACTCCTGGATCGCGCGGAGGTCGCCTCCGGCGGCCAGCAGATGCGTCGCGAAGGAGTGGCGCAGGGCATGCGGGGTCGCGGTCGCAGGCAGCCCGAGCCGCAGGCGCGCCCGTTCCATCGCCCGCTGCACGAGGCGCGGCGAAAGAGGCCCGCCGCGCACCCCACGGAAGAGAGGGCCGTCCCTGTCCAGGCCGAAGGGGCAGAGCCGCGCATAGTCCGCGACCGCGGCCTGCGCCGCTGGCAGCACCGGCACGATCCGTTCCTTGCCACCCTTGCCGGTGATGCGGAGCGTGGCGGGCAGGTCGGCCTGGGCGCCCGTCAGGCCCAGGGCCTCGGAGATCCGCAGGCCCAGTCCGTAGAGCAGCGTGACCACGGCGGCGTCGCGCGCCGCGACCCAAGGCTCGGATGATTCGGCCTCGACCGCGTCGATCATGTCCTTTGCCCCCTCGGGCGAGAGGGGGCGGGGCAGGCGGGCCTTGGGGCGCGGTCCCCGGGCGGACAGGGCCGCCGTGGCATCGAACCCCTCGCGGTCGGCCAGCCAGCCGCAGAAGCCCCGCACCGCCGAAAGCCTGCGCGCGAGGGAGCGGGCCGACAGGCCGCGGGCCCGCTCGTGGGCCATGAAGGCGCGCAGGTCCGATGCTGTCAGCCGCGCCAGCGCCGCCGTCCCCTCGGTCCCGCCGTTATGGGCGGTCAGGAAGGCGAGAAAGGCGACGAGGTCGGCCCGATAGGCCTCGAGGGTCTTGTCCGACAGTCCCCGGCGCGCCCGGCCCTGCCCGAGCCAGGCGTCCAGCGCATCCGAGAACTGGGGCGCGATCATCCGATGAAGCGGCGCAGCGCCCGCTCGACCACCGCGCCGAAGAAGCCCAGGAGGTCCGTGCCGTGCTGGGGCGAGAAGTGCGAGACGGCGCGCGATCCCATGGCGAGCAGGCCCACGTCCTCGCCGAGGTCCAGCCGCAGGCAAGCCTCGGATTCGATGTCGTCCGCATGGATGGAGGCGAGCCCGACCTGCCGCAGCACCACGGGCTTGGCCGGGAACCCGCTGCCCGCGCGGAGGTAGGCGTCCACGAAGCCGCGCGGCTCCATGCAAAGGATGCTGTCGAGCCTTTCGACCCCGTCGTCGCCGTCGGCCTGGTCGGCCTCGATCACCAGGCGCAGCGAATCGACGCGCAGGATCTGCATGACGTCGCCGCCCAAGTCGCGCAGGAAGGTCTCGAAGCGCTGGGGCTCGAGAAGGCGCAGCACGGCGCGATGGATCTGGGCCGTTCCGGCCACGTTGTCGTAGGCGGCGGCGATGACGCTCCGATGCGTGTCCTCGAGCCGGTCGAGCCGCGCCTCGAGCCGGTCCATCGCGATGCCGCGCAGGTCCACGATGTTGGGGCCCATCGCCCTCTCGTTGGCGGCGACCAGGACCCGCATGATGTCCTTGTCGTCCAGGAGGACCGCAGGGTCCGCGATGATGCTCTCGCGGACCTTGGGGTCCATGATGGGGCTGCTGCTCATGCCGTCACACTCTTTTCGTTGGTGTTCGGACGGCAGACTATCAGCCGCGCCCGACCTGACCAGCCGAGTCGGGCGAGGCAGGGACGGGCCTTCGGCGAATCGTGGCCTTCACGCCAGACCTGTTCCTTGGGGCAAAAGACTTGTTCCTGTGACCAAAATGGAACATATCGGGAACCAGCCTCCCGGAGGGACTCAGAATGCCCAAGCCCCGCAAGGACAAGCGCATCGTCCCGGCCGCCCTGCCGGCCGGGCCTGGGACGGAGGGGGATCCGTTCGGCCTCGACCTCCTGGACGCGCCCGGGCGGCCGGACGATGAGGGGCAGCCCGAACCCTCCCCCGCCGCGGCGCCCCCGGTCTGGCGCATGGCCGAGCCCTCCTACGAGGCGCGCTTCGCCCCGGGCGAACGCGTCGGCATCCTGCCGCTCGGCGCGCTTGACCGCCTGCTCGACTACAAGGCGCCGGCCGAGGGATGCGCCCCGGGCGCCTTCGTGGAGGTGCCGCTGGGCCCGCGCAAGATCGTGGGGATCGTCTGGGGGCAGGGCACGGGCGAGGTTCCCGAGGCGCGCCTGCGGCCGGTCACGCGCATCCTCGATGCGCCGCCGCTCCGCTCCTCCATGCGCGAGTTCCTGGGCCGTGCCGCCGATTACACGCTGACGCCGCTGCCAGCGATGGTGCGGCTCGCCACGCGTGCGCCGGGGCTGACCGAAGGCCAGGCCATGCGGCACGTCTACCGCATCGGCCCGCGCGAGGCCGGGCGGATGACGGACGCCCGCGGCCGCGTGCTGGCCGTGCTGCGCGACCACCCGGACCTGAGCCTGACCCTGGGCGAGCTGGCGTCGATGGCCGGGGTCGGGACGGCGGTGATCCGCGGCCTCGTGACCCAGGGCGCCGTCATCGAGTGCGAGACCCCGCGCGACCGGCCCTATCCGGTGCTGGACGTCGACGGAAAGGGCGTGGCCCTGACGCCGGACCAGATGCTGGCCGCCGCGGCGCTGCGGATCGGGGCGGAGGCGAGGACCTACAACACCACCCTCCTCAAGGGCGTGACGGGCTCGGGCAAGACCGAAGTCTATCTGGAGGCCGTGGCCGAGACCTTGCGCCAAGGCCGGCAGGCGCTGGTGCTGCTGCCCGAGATCGCGCTGACCGGGGCCTTCCTGTCGCGCGTCGAGGCGAGGTTCGGGGCGCCGGCCGCCGAATGGCATTCGGGGATGACCCAGTCCGAGCGCCGGCGCCTCTGGCGGCAGACGGCCCTCGGCGGGGCGAGCCTCGTGGTGGGGGCGCGGTCGGCCCTGTTCCTGCCGTTCCGCGACCTGGGCCTCGTCGTCGTCGACGAGGAGCACGACACCTCCTACAAGCAGGAGGACGGCGTCCTGTACAACGCCCGTGACATGGCCGTGCTGCGCGCCTCCATCGAGAAGTCGCAGGTGATCCTGGCTTCGGCCACGCCCTGCCTGGAAAGCTGGCACAACGCCCAGACCGGGAAATACGCGCGCCTGACCCTGCCCGCGCGGGTGGGCCTTGCCGTGCTGCCCACCATCAAGGCCGTCGACATGCGGCTGGAGGACGTCGCCCGCGGCAACTGGGTCGGACCCACCCTGGCCGAGGCCGTGGCGCACCGGCTGGAGCGGGAGGAGCAGTCGCTCCTCTTCATCAACCGGCGCGGCTATGCCCCGGTGACGCTCTGCCGGTCCTGCGGCCACCAGCTGGGCTGCCCGCATTGCGACGCGCGGCTGGTGGAGCACCGCTTCATGCGGCGCCTGATGTGCCACCAGTGCGGCGAGACCTTTCCGATGCCCGTCGCCTGCCCCGATTGCGGGGCCGAGGGCAAGCTCGCCCCCGTGGGGCCGGGGGTGGAGCGGCTGGCCGAGGAGGTCGCGGCGCTCTTCCCGACGGCGCGGACGGCGGTGCTGTCCTCGGACCTCTACGGCTCGGCCAAGTCGCTCAAGGACGCCATCGAGCAGATCGCCGACGGCGCCGCCGACATCATCATCGGCACGCAGCTGGTGGCCAAAGGGCACAACTTCCCCAAGCTGACGCTGGCCGGGGTGATCGACGCGGACCTGGGGCTTTATGGATCGGACCTGCGCGCGGCCGAGCGCACCTTCGCGCTGATGCGGCAGGTGTCGGGGCGGGCCGGGCGGTCGGACGCGCCGGGCGAGGCGCTGCTCCAGACCTACCAGCCGCACCATCCTGTGATCCAGGCGATCCTCAAGGGCGACGACGAAGGGTTCTGGCGGGCCGAGGCGGACGCGCGGCGCATGGCCGGAATGCCGCCGTTCTCGCGGCTGGCCGGGATCATCCTGTCCTCCGAGGACGCGCAGGAGGCCATGGACAAGGCCGTGGAGATGGCCCGGAGCAAGGAGCCGCTGGCGAAGATCGGGGCCGAGGTCTGGGGGCCCGCGCCCGCGCCCATCGCCCGCGTGCGGGGGCGGCACCGCGTCCGGCTCCTCATCAAGGCCGACCGGGGAGCGCCGCTTCAGGACGCGATCGCCCGCTGGGTCGCGCAGTTCCGGTTTCCCTCGGACCTGCGGCTCACCATCGACATCGATCCCCAAAGCTTCATGTGAGGTCCCATGTCAGATGCGGCCTTCGTCCTGGGCACCCTGGTCGCGGCGCTGGGCCCGGCGCTCCTGACGGCGTGGCTCGTCCGCCGGGGCATGCGGGGACGGGTCGGGGCTGCCTTGGCCGTCGGGCTGGGGCTCGGAGCCGCTTGGCTGGGCGCGGGGGTGTTCCTGTCCTGGGCCTTCTCCGGCTTTGCCATCGCGATGGATTGAGGACGCGCGCCCCTGACGAAGGCAGCGAGGCGCACCTATATCTGCCGCGACAGGACAGGAGTGCTCCGCATGTTCAGCCTTTTCCCCGACAAGACCCGCATGATCAGCGCCGACGAGGCTTTGCCCGGCCGCTCGCGGCCCATCCCCACCTCCGACACGCACGCCGTGCTGGGCACCCCGATCAGCCTGGACGTGCCCGAGGGGATGGAGGTCGCGGAGTTCGGGATGGGCTGCTTCTGGGGTGTGGAACGGATGTTCTGGAAGCTCCCCGGCGTCCACTCGACCATGGTGGGCTACGGCGCGGGCTACACGCCGAACCCGACCTACGAGGAGGTCTGCACCGGCCGCACGGGCCACAACGAGCTCGTGCGCGTGGTCTACGATCCGGAGGTCATCTCCTACGAGGATCTTCTCCGGACCTTCTGGGAAGGACATGACCCGACCCAGGGGATGCGGCAGGGCAACGACCGGGGCACGCAATACCGTTCGGGCATCTACACCTTCAGCGACGCCCAGCGGGACGCGGCCGAACGGACCAAGGCCATTTTCGAGGAGCGGCTGCGGGCGGCGGGCTATGGCGCGATCACGACCGAGATCAAGGACGCCGGGCCCTTCTACCTGGCCGAGGACTACCACCAGCAGTACCTCCACAAGAACCCGCGCGGCTACTGCGGCGTGGGCGGGACCGGCGTGACCTGCCCGGTCGGCGTCGCCGTATGACCACCGGGCGGCCTTCGCCTCCGGTTGACCGTTGGCATCGGGCACCCTAGGCCCTCCTCCCGAAGGAGGGCCCGCCCCATGATGTATTCCGCCATCACCACCACCAACGGCCTTGCCTCGGCGCAGGCCTTGGCCGAGGCCGTGGAGGATCTCGACCCGCCGCCCTTCGCCGTGGGCCATTTCGAGATCGAGGACGGCTCGGGCCGCTTCGAGATCGGCGCCCATTTCGAGGACGAGCCGGACGGCATCGTGCTCGATCTGCTGGCGGCCGTTCATGGCGCGCGGCCCTGGACCCTGTCCGAGGTGCCGGACGTGGACTGGGTCGCCAAGGTCCGGCGCGACCTTCCGCCCGTCCAGGCGGGCCGGTTCTTTCTTTACGGCTCCCATGACGCCGACAAGGTGCCCACGGACATGGTGCCCCTGCTGATCGAGGCCGCGATGGCCTTCGGCACCGGCCACCATGGCACGACGGTCGGCTGCCTTCGCGCCATCGACCGGCTGGAGCGGGGCGGCTTCCATCCGCGCAGCGTAGCGGATGTCGGGGCCGGGACCGCAGTGCTGGCGATGGGCGCCGCGCGGCTCTGGCCCGAGGCGAGTCCCGTCGTCGCCGGGGACATCGACCCGGTCGCGGTCGAGACGGCCCGCGCCAACCTTGGGGCGAACGGACTGGGCGACCGCGTGGCCTGCATCGAGGCCGCCGGCCTGGACGCGCCCGAGTTCCGCGACGGGGCGCCCTTCGACCTCATCCTGGCCAACATCCTCAAGGGACCGCTCATCACGCTGGCTCCGGACATCGCGGCCGCGGCCGCGCCGGGGGCACGCGTGATCCTTTCGGGCCTCCTGACCAACCAGGCGGACGAGGTTGCCGCCGCCTATGCCAAAGCCGGCCTGACCGAGATCGAGCGGGAGGAGATCGGCGAATGGGCGACGCTGATCCTGGCTGCACCCGAGAAATGATGGCGTAAACAGCCACTTGCAGGCCGATCTGCCGTTATTTCGCCATATTGGCGTGTCATCGGGCCGGCAACAGGCCAGGGCGCTCCGGCGCCTTGGCCTCACGAACCCCGAGCGACAGGCCACCTTCGAGCAGCAGGTCGCCAGCGATAACAAGAACAGCGCGGCGCAGACCGGGGAAGTGAGCGGCCGGTCAGGCGCATGGGCCCAAGGGCAAGCCTGCCGGGCCGGCCGCTCTCTCGTCGTCCTCCAAGCCTTCGGTCTCGCCCCGGTGTCCAGGGGCGAATGGCGCTCCCACGGGGGTTCGCGCGTTACGTCCTGGTCGGGACAGAGTGGCCTCAGGGCCGCAGGGGAGGGGAGTTCCCGGGTCCGACTGGTTCCCGTTCCCCCTTTGTGCTAGGTCCCGGGTCGGCACTGGTGGCGCGAAAGGGGCAGGGATGCGCGTGATGGGAATCGATCCGGGCCTCCAGAACATGGGCTGGGGCGTCATCGAGGTCGATGGGCCGCGTATTCGCCATATCGCCAACGGCATCGTCCATTCCGGACAGGGTGACCTCGCGATCCGCCTGCTTCGGCTTTACGACCAGATGCGGGCCGTCGTCTCGGCGCAGGACCCCGAAGCCGCCGCGGTGGAGCAGACCTTCGTCAACAAGGACGCCGTCGGCACGCTCAAGCTGGGACAGGCGCGGGCGATCGCCCTTCTCGTCCCGGCCCAGTACGGGATCACGGTCGGGGAATATGCGCCCAACGCCGTGAAGAAGGCCATCGTCGGCGTCGGCCACGCCGCGAAGGCCCAGATCGACCACATGGTGCGGCTCCACCTGCCGGGCGTGTCGCTGGCCGGGCCGGATGCGGCGGACGCCCTGGCGGTGGCCATCTGCCACGCGCATCATCTCCAGTCCTCCACACATCTGTCCGCAGCCATCGCCAAGGCCCAGGACCGCGACGCCGAGGAGCGGGCGAACACCGCTCGGGCCGTGCTCGCCCGCGCCCTGCGGGAGGTGCGCCGGTGATCGGTCGCGTGGCGGGGCGGCTCGTGTATCGGGCGCAGGACCATGTGCTGATCGACGTGCGCGGGGTGGGCTACCTCGTCCATGTCTCGGACCGCGTCATGGCCAGCCTTCCCCGGAACGGCGAGGCCGTGGCACTTTTCACGGAACTCCAGGTGCGCGAGGACGGCTGGACCCTGTTCGGCTTCCCGACCCTGGTCGAGAAGGAGTGGCACCGGCTGCTCCTGACCGTGCAGGGGGTGGGCTCCAAGGTGTCCCTCGCGCTGCTGGGGGCCCTGGGGCCGGACGCCCTGGGCCGCGCGATCGCCCTCGGGGACTGGGCCACGCTGGCGCGCGCCAAGGGGGTCGGGCCCCGCACCGCGCAGCGCGTCGTGAACGAGCTTCGGGAGAAGGCGCCCGGCGTGATGGCAATGGCAGGTCTGGTCGGAACCTCGACCGCCACCACCCACACACTCGACCCCGAGGAGGGCGATGTCGTCGAGCCGGTCGAGGACGCGGCCCCCGCGAAGAAGGGGTCCCGCCGCCGCGAGCCCGATGGGTCCGCCCTGGCGCAGGCCGACGCGCTGTCGGCCCTGGGCAACCTGGGTTATGCCCCCGGCGAGGCGGTGCAGGCAGTGGCGCAAGCCGCCGATGCAAATCCCGGCGCCGGGACGCCCGATCTGATCCGCGCGGCGCTGCGGCTTCTTGCGCCCAAGGAATGACGCCGGGGCTCTGGCGGAACACAACATGAACACTTAGGTTGGTCCCATGTCCGATCCGCTTCTCCGCCCCGACCTCCAGCCCGAGGACATGTCCGACAAGGCGCTGCGTCCGCAACTCCTGTCCGAGTTCATCGGCCAGCACGAGGCGCGCGCCAACCTCAGGGTCTTCATCGAGTCCGCCAAGATGCGGGGCGAGGCGATGGACCATACCCTGTTCTACGGCCCGCCGGGGCTCGGCAAGACCACGCTCGCACAGATCATGGCGCGGGAACTGGGGGTGGGGTTCCGGATGACCTCGGGACCGGTGCTCGCCAAGGCCGGGGACTTGGCCGCGATCCTGACGAATCTCGAGGCCAAGGACGTCCTGTTCATCGATGAGATCCACCGGCTGAGCCCGGTGGTCGAGGAGGTCCTGTATCCCGCGCTCGAGGATTTCCAGCTCGACCTCGTGATCGGCGAAGGGCCGGCGGCGCGGACCGTGCGAATCGAGCTCCAGCCCTTCACGCTGGTCGGGGCGACGACCCGGCTGGGGCTGCTGACGACGCCGCTGCGCGACCGCTTCGGCATCCCCACGCGGCTCGAATTCTACACCGTGGACGAACTCTACGAGATCGTCATCCGCAACGCCCGGCTTCTGGGCGCGCCGGCCGATCCCGAGGGCGCGCGCGAGATCGCCCGCCGGGCCCGTGGGACGCCGCGGATCGCCGGGCGCCTGTTGCGGCGGGTGGTGGACTTTGCCGTCGTCGAAGGCGATGGGCGCATCGATCGTGAGATCGCCGATCGGGCGCTGAACCGCTTGGGCGTCGATGATCTTGGCCTGGATGGGGCGGACCGCCGCTATCTCAAGCTGATCGCCGACAGCTACCTGGGGGGGCCGGTCGGCGTGGAGACCCTGTCCGCCGCCCTCTCCGAGGCACGGGACGCCATCGAGGAGGTCATCGAGCCTTACCTGCTTCAGCAGGGGCTGGTCCAACGCACCCCGCGCGGGCGCATGCTGACGCAGGCCGCCTTCCGCCATCTGGGCGTGGAGCCACCCCGGGCGCAGACCGATCTCTTCGGCTGAATCCAACGACTTCAGAACGACGGCATTCGGAGACCGCCAATTCAAGCGTGCGCTGGGTCTTGGAACCCCGGATGGTACGTCTGGCCGACGGCCCCGTTCCGACCTGTCGGCTTGACGGCGGCGGCTGGGCCGGAAAAGTTGCCAGCATGGTCCATGTCTTCCCTGTCCGCGTCTATTATGAGGACACCGACCTTGCCGGCGTCGTGTACTACGCCAACTATCTTCGCTTCATCGAACGCGCCCGCACGGAATGGGCACGCAACGCTGGGATCGACCAGGGCCGTATGCGCGCCGAGGAGGGAATCGTCTTTGCCGTCCGGCGAGTCGAGGCCGACTACCTGATGCCTGCGCGATTCGACGACATCCTCGAGGTGCGGACCCAGGTGACTGCGGCCGCCGGTGCGCGCCTGGTGCTGTCGCAACAGATATGGCGTCAAGCCGACTGCCTGTTCCAAAGCGCCGTGACGCTGGTCGCCATGGACGCGAGCGGGCGACCTCGGCGGATTCCCGCGCAGCTCCGCGCCGCCGCAAACTAGCGCCGCAGTCGCGAAGACACATTCGCTTCGGATTGCGCCAAGACGGTTGGCATCTTCTGCGTCTCTGAGTTATCCCCACCCCCCAAGCGCGCCCTCGAGTGGCGGCAGGCGGCAGAGACAGGCACATGGACCAGGCGACCGACTACACGATGTGGGGGCTGTTTGCCCACGCGACCTTTGCGGTGAAGCTCATCATGGTGGGGCTGA
>NZ_JAFMST010000007.1 GCF_017916275.1 Rubellimicrobium arenae | reverse complement strand
GCGCCATCGACCGAACCCCCTCGCGCCAGGACGAACTCCGCCAACCCCGCCACCCCACTCCCCCCAGGTGAACGCCAGGGCCGGGCCGGGCTCATGCGAACTCCAGGATCACCTGGTCCACGGCCAGCGTCTCGCCCTCGCGCGCGCTTACCCGGGCCACCCGGCCGCGCCGCTCGGCGGTGAGGGTGTTCTCCATCTTCATGGCCTCCACCGTGGCCAGCGCCTGGCCCGCCTCCACCTCCTCGCCTTCGGCCACCCACAGCCGGGTGAGCAGCCCCGGCATGGGGCACAGAAGCGCCCGCGAGGTGTCGGGGGGGCGCTTGGCCGGCATCAGCGCCGCCAGCTCGGCCTCCCGCGGGGTGCGTACATGCGCCCGCAGCTCCGCGCCCTGCGTGCGCAGCCGAAACCCGCCCGGGGCGGGCGCCACCCCCAGCAGAAGGGGCCGTCCCCCCACCCGCAGCCGAGCCAGGCTCTGGCCCGGGGTCCAGCTGCCTTCGACCCGCAGGCGCTCACCGTCGGCAAAGACCACCTCCGTCCCCCCCGCGTCGGCCCGCAGGGTCACGTCCAGTCCCATGCCGTCCAGCTGAACCACCCAGGTCGAGCCCACCTGCCGGGCGTGGTGCCCCAGCCGCCCCGAGATGCGGGCGCGCCGGATCTCCGCCACCCTGTGCAGCGCCGCCGCCGCGGCCGCCACGCGCCGCTGCTCGGGCGCCCCGAGCGTCACCCCGTGGAAGCCCTGGGGCCATTCCTCGGCGATGAAGGCGGTGCTGAGCCGGCCGGCCTGGAAGCGCGGATGCCCCATCAGTGCCGCGAGGAACGGCAGGTTGTGCCCGATCCCTTCGATCTCGAAGTCGTCCAGCGCCGCCGCCATCGCCTCGACGGCCTCCGCCCGCGTCTCCGCCCAGGTGACCAGCTTGGCGATCATGGGGTCATAGAAGCGGCTGATCTCGCCCCCTTCGGCCACGCCGCTGTCCACGCGCACCTGCGCCCCGCCCTCCGCGCCGCCGAGCGGTCCGTCCGCCGGCGGGCGATAGCGCGTGAGCCGTCCCGTCGAGGGCAGGAAGCCCCGCCGCGGGTCTTCGGCATAGACGCGCGATTCCATCGCCCAGCCCCGGAGCGGCACGTCCGCCTGGGCAAAGCCCAGGGGCTCGCCGGCCGCCACGCGGATCATCTGCTCCACGAGGTCGAGCCCGGTGATCATCTCGGTGACGGGATGCTCCACCTGGAGGCGGGTGTTCATCTCCAGGAAGTAGAAGTTGCGCGCCCCGTCGACGATGAACTCGACCGTGCCCGCGCTCTGGTAGCCCACGGCGCGCGCCAGGGCGCAGGCCTGCTCGCCCATGGCCGCGCGCGTGGCGGCGTCCAGAAAGGGCGAGGGCGCTTCCTCGACCACCTTCTGGTTGCGCCGCTGCACCGAGCATTCGCGCTCGTGCAGGTGCACCACGTTTCCATGGGCGTCGGCCAGCACCTGGATCTCGATGTGGCGCGGCTGGTCCACGAACTTTTCAAGAAAGATGCGCCCGTCGCCGAAGGCCGCCTGCGCCTCATTGCGCGAGGCCTGGAAGCCCGCCCGCGCCTCCGCGTCCCCCCAGGCGATGCGCATTCCCTTGCCCCCGCCCCCCGCCGAGGCCTTGATCATCACCGGATAGCCGATGCCCTGCGCGATCGCGACAGCCTCCTCGGCGTCTGCCACCAGTCCCATGTGCCCGGGCACCGTGGAGACCCCCGCGGCCTGCGCCAGCCGCTTGGAGGTGATCTTGTCGCCCATGGCCTCGACCGCCGCCGCCGGCGGGCCGACGAAGGCCACCCCCGCCTCGGCCAGCGCCTGCGCGAAGGCCGCGTTCTCGCTCAGGAACCCGTAGCCGGGGTGGACGGCCTCGGCCCCCGTGGCCCGCACCGCCTCCAGGACCCGCTCGATGCTGAGATAGCTTTGCGACGCCGGCGCCGGTCCCAGGCAATGCGCCTCGTCCGCCATCTGCACATGCAGCGCCCGCGCATCCGCCTCGGAGTACACCGCCACCGTCCGGATCCCCAGCCGCCGGCACGTCCGCATCACGCGGCAGGCAATCTCCCCACGGTTCGCGATCAACAGCTTGGTGAACATGGGATGGCCTCAGAGCGGAAGGTTGTCATGCTTGCGCCACGGGCTCTCGGTTTCCTTGGTGCGGAGAAGGGCGAGGGCGCGGGCGATGCGCTTGCGGGTGTTGTGGGGGCGGATCACCTCGTCGATGTAGCCCCGTTCGGCGGCGACGAAAGGGGACAGGAACCGCTCCTCGTAGTCGCGGGTCCGTTCGGCGATCTCCTCGGGCGGACGGCCGCGGTACAGGATCTCGGCCGCGCCCTTGGCCCCCATCACGGCGATCTGCGCCGTGGGCCAGGCGTAGTTGACGTCGCCGCCGATGTGCTTGGAGGCCATCACGTCATAGGCGCCGCCAAAGGCCTTGCGGACGATGACGGTGACCAGCGGCACCGTGCATTCGCTGTAGGCGAACAGCAGCTTGGCCCCGTGCTTGATGAGGCCGCCGCCTTCCTGCGCCGTTCCGGGCAGGAAGCCCGGCACGTCCACGAAGGTCACGATCGGAAGGCCGAAGGCGTCGCAGAAGCGGACGAAGCGGGCGGCCTTGCGCGAGGCGTCGCTGTCCAGCACCCCCGCCAGCACCATCGGCTGGTTGGCGACCACGCCGACCGTGCGTCCTTCCATCCGGGCGAAGCCCGTCACGATGTTGCCCGCGAACCGTTCGCCGATCTCGAAGAAGTCGCCCTCGTCCACGACCTTCCGGATCAGTTCCTTGACGTCGTAGGGCGCGGCGGGATTGGCGGGGACCAGGGTGTCGAGGCTCGGCTCGGCCCGGTCGCCCGGATCGTGCGACGGCCATTCGGGGGCGCCGTCGCGGTTGTTGGCGGGCAGGAAGTCGATGAAGCGCCGAAGCTCCGCCAGGGCCTCGACGTCGTCGTCCCAGGCGCCGTCCGCGATCGAGGAGCGGGTGGTGTGGACCGTGGCCCCGCCCAGCTCCTCGTGGCTGACGATCTCGTTGGTCACCGTGCGGACGACGTCCGGCCCGGTCACGTACATGTAGCTCGTGTCGCGGACCATGAAGATGAAGTCGGTGAGGGCGGGCGAATAGACGTCGCCGCCCGCGCAGGGGCCCATGATCAGGCTGATCTGCGGGATGACGCCCGACGCGACCACGTTCTGCTTGAAGATCTCGGCATAGCCCGCCAGGCTCGCCACCCCTTCCTGGATGCGCGCCCCGCCCGAGTCGTACAGCCCGACGATGGGGCAGCGGGTCTTCAGGGCGAGGAGCTGGACCTTGCGGACCTTCTCGGCATGGGCCTCGGACAGGGAGCCCCCGAAGACGGTGAAGTCCTTGGCGAAGACGAAGATCCTGCGCCCGTTGACCGTGCCCCAGCCCGTCACCACGCCGTCGCCGGGGATCCTGGTCCGGTCCATGCCGAAGGCGGTCGAGCGATGGGTGACGAAGGTGTCGAACTCCTCGAAGCTTCCTTCGTCGAGCAGGAGCTCGATCCGCTCCCGGGCGGTGAGCTTGCCGCGCCGGTGCTGGGCCTCGATCCGCGCCGCGCCGCCCCCCAGATGGGCCGCGTCGCGCTTGTGCTCGAGTTCCTCGATGACGTCGCGCATCACAGGCCTCCCGGGCGGCGGGTCGGGTGCGGCAAGGCGCGGAGCAGCATCGCGGCCAGGGCGGTCTTGACCGCGCTGCCCAGCAGGAACGGCGCGGCTCCCGTGGCCCAGGCCCCAGGCAGGCCGGTGAAGGTCGCGAGCCAGAGGACACCCGGCACGAAGACCAACGCATGGCCCACCGCCAGAGCCCCGACCAGGGGCAGCCAGTGGCGCGCCGCGCCCCGGTCCACCGCCCAGCCGATCAGCATCGCAGCCAGGAGGAAGCCCAGGAGGAACCCGCCCGTCGGCCCCGTCATGTAGGCCGGGCCACCGCCGCCCGCGAAGACCGGGAGGCCCAGCGCGCCCTGGCCCAGGTAGGCGATCACCGCGGCCGTCCCGAGCCGCCGGCCGAGCCCGCCTGCGACGAGGAGCAGCGCCAGGGTCTGGAGCGTCATGGGCACAGGGACCATCGGGACCGCGACATGCGCCGACGCCGCCAGAAGCCAGCTCGCGCCCAGGACCAGGGCGGCCTTGGACAGCCATGGGCGCGCGGCAGCGGGCGGGAGGGCGGCGATGCCCGGGGCTGCGGAACGGGGGCGATGAGACAACATGCAAATCCTCTGGCAGGACGGCTTGCCGGAGAAGAAGCACAAAACATGTGGAGCGTCGCGGATCTTCGTGCCAATCTGCAAATCTGCGAAGGTCTCTGATCCAGAAAATGCGAAAGCGGAAAGTCTTCTCCGGCGAGGCGGTGCGCAACCTTCGGCAGGGCGCGCGCATGACTCAGGCCGACCTGGCCCGGCGCCTCCTGATCTCCACGAGCTACCTCAACCAGATCGAGCACAACCAGCGGCCCCTCACGGCGGGCGTGCTCCTGGAGCTCTCGCGCGTCTTCCGCGTGGACCCTCAGGCCTTTTCGGATGACGAACAGGACAGGCTCCTTCTGGGGCTCCGGGACGCGCTGGGCGATCCGGCCCTGGGCGGGGGCGACATCCCGGCGGCCGAGATCAAGGCCGTGGCGCAGGCCGCGCCGGGCGTCGCCCGGGCGCTGCTCCGGCTGGGAGCCGAGCATCGGGCCCTCCTCGACCGCTACCAGTCGCTGGACGAGGCGCTGTCCCAGCCCCGCGCCGCTCCGGGCGGGCCGCATCCCGGGGGCGCGCCCAACCTGCCCTATGACGAGGTGCGGGACTTCTTCCACAAGATCGGCAACTATGTCGGCGCTCTCGATGTCCTGGCCGAGGGGCGGGCGGGGCGGCTGTCCCCCGGCGATCCGGCGGCGGCCCTGGCCCGCGCCCTCGAGCAGGATCACGGGGTGGCGGTGACGCTGGACCGCAGCCTCGACACGCGGCGCCCGATGCGCCGCTTCGATCCCCGCGCCGGGACGCTCGTGCTCGACGCCTTCCTCGAGCCCGCCTCGCAGCGGTTCGCCATGGCGCACCAGATCGCGCTCCTCGAGGCGGGGGAGGTCATCGAGGAGGTGGTGGCCGGGGCGGGGTTCGCCAGCGCGGACTCGGGCGCGATCTGCCGCATCGCCCTGGCCAACTACTATGCCGGGGCGCTCGTGCTGCCCTACGGGGCGTTCCAGGAGGCCGCCTCGCGGCTGCGCCATGACGTGAGCGCGCTGGCGGCCAGCTTCGGCGCGAGCCTCGAGCAGGTCTGCCACCGGCTGTCCACCCTGCAGCGCCCGGGGCAGGAGGGCATCCCCTTCTACTTTCTCCGGGTGGACCGCGCGGGCAACATCACCAAGAGGCACAGCGCCACCCGCGTCCAGTTCGCCCGGTACGGCGGGGCCTGCCCGCTCTGGAACGTCCACGAAGCCTTCGAGCAGCCGGACCGGATGCTCGTGCAGATGGCCGAGATGCCGGACGGCACGCGCTACCTGTCCATGGCGACCTGCGTGACCAAGGCCGCCGCCGCCTACGGAGAGCCGCGCCGCCGCTACGCCATCGGCTTCGGATGCGAGCTCGCCTACGCCGACCGGCTCGTCTACGGCGACGGGCTGGAATGGAAACGGCCCCGGGCGCTCACGCCGATCGGGGTGAGCTGCCGGCTGTGCGACCGCCCCGACTGCGCGCAGCGGGCCTTCCCCCCGGTGGGCCGCCGCCTGTCCGTCGATCCGAACCTTCGGGGCGACGTCCCCTACGAGCTGCCGCCCACCGGGCGCCCCTAGAGGACGATGATGCCCGAATGCTTGGCCTTGTTCTCGGGCTCGACATGGATGGTGATGAGGACGGGCTCGATCTCGGCGCGGATCGCCTGCTCGATGCGGTCGCAGATGTCGTGCGCCGTCGAGACCGTCATGTCGCCGGGCACCACCAGGTGGAACTCCACGAAGGTCAGGGGCCCCGCGTTGCGCGTCCGCAGGTCGTGCGCCTCGATCGCGCCGTCGGCGTTGGCCGAGATCACGCCCCGGATCTGCGCCAGCATCGACTCGGGCAGCGACACGTCCATCAGCCCGCCCACCGACTCGCGCATGAGCTGCCAGCCCGACCACAGAATGTTGAGCGCCACCAGCGCCGCCAGGGCGGGGTCGAGCACGGCCCAGCCGGTCGTGATCGCCAGCAGCACGCCCAAGAGCACCCCGGCCGAGGAGATCACGTCGGTCAGCAGGTGCCGTCCATCCGCCACGAGCGCCGGCGACCTGAGCCGCCGCCCGCGGTGGATCAGCACCCAGCACCAGACGGCGTTGACCGCACCCGCGAGGCCGTTGACCAGGAGGCCTTGGGGCGCGGCCACGAGCGGTCGGGGGTTGCGGTAGCCGTGCCAGGCTTCGCTCAGGATCAGGAGCGCCGCGACGACGATGAAGACCCCCACGATCACGGCCGAGAAATACTCGACCTTGCCGTGCCCATAGGGGTGGGCGGCGTCGGCCGGCTTGGCGCTGGTCCGCACGGCCAGCAGGGCGACCACGGCGGTCACGACGTTGACGATGCTTTCCAGCGCGTCCGAGTAGAGCGCGATGGAACCCGTCAGCCAGAAGGCCGCGAACTTGAGGCCGAGGACGAGGAGGCCGACCCCGATGCTGCCGGCCGCGATCTTCTGAACGCCGTTCATGGAACCTGTCGCCTCATGCCGTTCCCCGTGTCGGTCACAGGCGGGGCCTGCGGGCCGCTCCCTTAATCGAGCGGGACACGATGTGCGAGTCCCGGGGCCGCCCCGGGCGGTTTCCGACGCACCTTTGCCCAAGGGACGGGGCCCAATGGGACGTGGAAAGGTTTTCCTGGCCCGATCTCAACGGGGAGATTGACGAACCGCCCCGGCCGCCCCAGCTTGCACATGATAATCATTCGCAGGAGTGGACGGAATGTCCCTGATGAACGGCTGGCGTCAGGACCGCGAGGCCCCCTCCCTGTCCGAGGTTTACCGGACGGTGTCGGTGGGGCTGGGCGGCACGCGCCTGCGCCGCTTCCTGGCCTTCGTGGGGCCGGGCTACCTGGTGGCGGTGGGCTACATGGACCCGGGCAACTGGGCCACGTCGCTGGCCGGAGGGGCGGCCTTCGGCTACGCGCTCCTGTTCATCGCGCTGTTGTCCAACATCATGGCGATCCTGCTCCAGTCGCTTTGCGCGCGGCTTGCCATCGCCTCGGGGCGGGACCTCGCCCAGGCCTGCCGGGACGCGTTCCCGGCCTGGGTGGCGCGCCCCCTCTGGATCCTGGCCGAACTCGCGATCATCGCGACCGACCTGGCCGAGGTAATCGGGACGGCCATCGGGCTCAACCTCCTGTTCGGCATCCCTCTCGAGATCGGGATCTTCATCACCGCGGCCGACGTGTTCCTGATCCTGTGGCTCCAGAACAAGGGTTTCCGCTGGGTCGAAGCCCTGATCATCGCGCTCCTTGCGGTCATCGCGGTCTGCTTCGGCCTGCAGATCGCCATGGCGGACCCGGACTGGGGCGCGGTCATCGCCGGCTTCGCCCCCACGCGCGAGATCGTGCTGGACCAGCAGATGCTGTATCTCGCGCTCGGCATCATCGGGGCCACGGTGATGCCTCACAACCTGTACCTGCATTCCGGCATCGTGCAGACGCGCGACTTCGGGCGGGACGCGGCATCCCGGCGCGAGGCGCTGACGCTCGCCACCTGGGATTCGACCATCGCGCTGATGTTCGCCCTGACCATCAACGCCTCGATCCTGATCCTGGCCGCGGCCACCTTCCACCGCGCCGGCGTGACCGAGATCGCCGAGATCGACCAGGCGCACCTGCTGCTGGAGCCGCTGCTGGGGTCGGCGCTGGCCCCCATCCTGTTCGGCGTGGCGCTGCTCTGCTCGGGGCTCAATGCGACCGTCACGGCGACCATGGCGGGGCAGATCGTGATGGAAGGCTTCGTGGCGCTGCGGATCTCGCCGGTGCTGCGGCGGCTCCTGACCCGCACCCTGGCCATCCTGCCCGCGATCATCGTCATCCTGATCTGGGGGAACGAGGGGACCGGAAAGCTCCTGATCCTCAGTCAGGTGGTCCTGAGCTTCCAGTTGCCCTTCGCCATCGTGCCCCTGGTCATGTTCACCGCGTCGCGGTCCAAGATGGGGGGCCTCGTCGCCCCGTCCTGGCTGACCGTGGTCTGCGCGATGATCGCGGTGCTGATCGTCGGGTTGAACGTCAAGCTGCTCTACGACGTGGCGCTCGGCTGAGCCGGTCGATCCGGCCGAAAACGACAAGGGGCAGCCGAACGGCTGCCCCTTTCCGCATCCAGGGTGCGGCTCAGGCGGTCTTGCGGCGGCGCAGCGCGCCCAGTCCGCCCAGCGCGCCCAGGAGCAGGACGCCCGCTGCCGGGACCGGCACGGGCGCCGGCGGGGGCTCGGGCGCATCCACGAGCCGCGCATAGACGTTGACGTGCGACAGCGCGTTCTTGCCGGTGGTCGCCCAGGTCCCCGAGGTCACGCCTTCGGGCAGCAGGAAGGCGGCCCAGGTCGAGATGCGGCTGCTGTTGCCGCCGGTTTTGAAGGCGATGATCAGGTCGGTGTACATCTTGCCGGCCGGCGCCATGAGCGATCCGATCGACCAGGCGCCGCCCAGGGTTCCGTTGGCCACCGTGAGCGCGAGCGGGTTGCTGCCGTCGGTGCTGTTGTCCGACTTGTCGACGAGTTGGAGGCCCGTGCCGTAAAGGCCGAAGATCGGGTCGGGGTTCGCCCCGTTCGGATTGCCCGAGATGTTGCTGCTGCTGGTGGTCGCCGTGGCGAAGCAGGTCGCGTCGGGCGTCGTCGTCAGCGTGAAGGTTTGCCCCGTTCCCACGCAGGTCGCAGCCGAGGCCGCGCTGATACCCAGACCCAAGGCGGAGGCCATGGCAACACCGGCAACGATCGAAACAAGTCTCATTTTGGTCCCCTTTAGGCTTAATTGTGGCCTTATGGGTGACACATTTACGGCAGGATTGTGGCTCCCGCAATTCTAAAGTCGTGGGATTGTGATCGGATGGTAAACGCTCGCTCCGCCGTTCGGTCAGCGCGGTCATCAATCGACAGGAGTAGCCTCAGGCCCCAGCCCCCGGGCATCGGCGCATCTCCCCATGCCTGACCGGCAAAGACAGTCTTACAAACATCTGTATTGGTTATGTTATTGGGTTGATGCTTGGATTGGCGCTGGTGGGCCGGTGCCCGGATGCCTCAAAGCCCTTTGCTGAACTCCAGGTTTTCGGGAGGCTGGAACTCTCTCGCCCGAGTTGTCTGTAGTTGATGAAATGCAGACAATTGGAACGATCTACGGATCGACCGGAAAGTCGAAAATTGATCAACCAGTAAGCGAATGAGTTTCGTAATGTCGGACCCAATTCCGGGCCCATCGGCACCCTGGAGCGAGGCTCTGTCCCCTGTGCTGCGCCGGTCGGCGCGCAAGGTTCGACACTCCCCCCGAATCAGTCCGAAGTGTCAGCCGCGGAAACAGGCCGCACCGGCGCGGCCTGGCGTGCCCGGGACGTCCTCGGGCCGAGGCATCACGGCCGGGAAGCCCGGACGCCGCGCCGGAGCGGGGCGGCAACGCCGGCCTGCGTCAGCCCCGCAGGTGCCTTCGGGGAACGACGTCCCGGACGTGGCCGGCGCTCAGGCCGGCAGGCACAGCCCTTCGGCGCGCCGCAGGGCGTTGTGGATGTCCACGGCGGCGACCTCGGCCTGTGCCATGGCCACCGCGATCTGGTTCAGGCCGGTCACCGCGTCGCCTGCGGCATAGACCCCGGGCGCCGAGGTGCGCTGATGGGCGCCGGTGACGATGCGGCGGTCCTCGGTCAGGTCCACCCCCAGCGACGCCGCCAGATCGGTGCGCGGCTCGATCCCGAGCCCGCTATAGGCCGCCTCGAACGCCAGGGTCGTCCCGTCCTCCAGGTGGATCTCGACGTCGCCGCCCTCGCAGAGAAGTCGCCGGACCGGGGTCTCGATGAGCCGGACGCCCGCGGCCTCGAGCTGGCTCCGCGCCGCGCCGTCCACGTCCAGCGGCATTCCCAGGGTCACCAGGGTGATGTCGCTCGTGTAGGTCCGCAGGAACAGGGCCTCGCCCGCCGCGCAGGGCAATGCGCCCAGGACGGCGATGCGGCGGCCCGTGACCTCGTAGCCGTCGCAGATGGGGCATTGCCGGATCGTGCCCTGGCGGACATGGCCCACGGCGTCCTCGACCGGGGGGAGCCTGTCCTGAACCCCGGTGGCCAGGATCAGGTGGCGGGCCCGGAGATCGCCGGCCGAGGTGGTCACGCGGAACCGGCCGTCCGCCTCCCGCTCGACGGCGCTGACGGTGCCGTCCCGGCGCAGGCCGCCGAACTCCTCGAGCTGCCGGCGCATCCGGGCCAGCAGATCCTCGCCGTTGATCCCGCCCGGAAAGGCCGGATGGTTGTGCGACCGCGGAATCCACGAGGCCCGGCTGTCGCCGCCATCCATCACCACGAAGCGCCGCCGGAACCGCGCAAGGAAGATGCCCGCCGTCAGACCCGCCGGGCCACCGCCGATGATGCAGCAGTCGAGATCCTGTTCGGCCATGCCCACTCCACGTCGTTGAGGTTCCGCCCGGCCCTTGCGACCGGCCGGAACGGATGAAGCGCCGGACCCCGCCGTGGTTCCCTGCGCCGTGAGGTCACGGCGTCGCCGCCAGCACGCCCTCGATCCACGCCAGGAGATCGCGGTCGAGCGCATCCCTGCACTGGTCGAGCCCGTGCCGGCAGCCCGGATAAAGGATCAGCGACCTGGGCTCGCCCGCCCGCGCATGAAGATCGCGCGAGCAGGCGGCGGGCAGGATCTCGTCCGCCTCGCCATGGATGAACAGGGTGGGGCGGGGGCTCAGCCGCGCGACGGCCGAGGTTCCGGCGGTCTGGCTGCTCAGGGCCGCGACGGCGATCACCCGATCGCTCAGCGCGCCCGCGCCGATCACCACCGCCCCGCCGAAGGAATGCCCGACGAGCACCACGCGGCGCTGCCCCAGGCTTTCCAGCCAGGCAAGGCCCACCAGCACGTCCATCACGCAGCCCTGCAGTTCGCCCGGACGCCGATAGTCGAGCTCCAGCGACGTGACGCCCGCGGGCTGGAGGCGCTCGGCCAGACGGCTGTAGAGGCCGCCCGCCGGGCCGCCCAGCCCGCCGCCCGAGCCGAAGACCCACAGGACGGCCGCGTCGCCCTGGGCCGGGTGGAGCCGCCCCACGAGGGAGCCTTGGGAGGTGACCAGCTTCACGAGGTCCGACTGCTCGTCTTCCGGATGTCGGACGACCTCCGTCAGGGTCAGGGAGGCGGCGGGACCGGTTCGGGGCATCAGGGGTCTCCGGGCGGAAACGGCATCGACGGGGGATCCGTCGGACCGGCGACCGAACCCGATCGCGGCGCTGTTGTTCCGGCCCCCGTCAGGACGCGAAGCGGTGAACCCCGCCATTCACGGCGATCCGCGACACGGTGGCAAGGTTGATCGAGCGCGGCCCCCGGGCGCGCACGTCCCAGACGGGCAGGAGGTGTGGGTGACGCTCCTGCCGGGTGAAGGTCGCGCGCCGGGCGGCGTCGCTGGCGGCCTCGCCCTTGAGCCGGTGGCGCAGGGCCGCGGGCTGGACCTGCATCAGGCGCTCGCTGCCGTCCTTCTTGGTGAAGGTCACGGCGCAGAAGCGTCCTCCGGCCGAGGCGATGAGGTCGCGCTTGGCGGCAAGGTCGGGGGGAAGGGGCCACGCGGCGACAGCCGGGGCCCGGCGGTCGGTCCGGAGGCGGGCCATGATGGGACTCCAGGTTGGGATAGGGTGGATATGGGGATCTGGACAGGGCTTTTCAACGGCTTAGCTCTGTCCCGACCTCCCTGTTCGGATCATGGCGATGCCCCGGCTCTTTCTGGATTGCGATGGCGTTCTGGCCGACTTCGACAGCTACGCGACCGAGCTTCTGGGCATGCCCCCGCGCGAGTTCGAGGCCCGCCAGGGCTCCCGCGCGTTCTGGCGGCGCATTGCCGGGCACGAGGACTTCTTCTACCGCCTGCCGCTCATGCCCGACGCGCGCGAACTCTGGGACGCGGTCGCGCATCTTCACCCGGTGATCCTGACGGGCCTGCCGCATGGCGACTGGGCCGCGCCGCAGAAGATGCGCTGGGCGGCGCGGCATTTCCCGGCCGCGCGGATGATCACGACCATGGCGCGGGCCAAGCGCGACCACATGGAGGCGCCGGGGGACGTGCTCGTGGACGACCTGCTCAAGTACCGGTCCCTCTGGGAGGAGGCGGGCGGCGTGTTCGTCCATCACCGCGACGCGCGCGGGACGCTCGGGGCGCTCCGGGCCCTGGGCTTCGACGTCCGGTCCTGAGCCAGGTTCAACCCGCCC
Organism: Rubellimicrobium arenae; assembly: GCF_017916275.1. Taxonomy (GTDB): domain Bacteria; phylum Pseudomonadota; class Alphaproteobacteria; order Rhodobacterales; family Rhodobacteraceae; genus Rubellimicrobium; species Rubellimicrobium arenae. Next base: position 322,096 of record NZ_JAFMST010000007.1, on the reverse strand, counting down.
GGTCCGGTGCGGGGACAGGCTCGGGCGGGGCGGGAGCCATGCCGTGAAGCCGGAGGTTCGTCCGGTTGCAGGAAGATGACGTCGATCAGCGGGTCGATCCAGGCGACGAACGCGTTCAGGATCACCAGGGTAGGGACCGGCGGCAAGGCCAGGGGGAGCGCGATCCGCCGCAGCATCTGCACGTCGTTCGCGCCGTCGATGATCGCGGCCTCGACGGCTCGACGGCCATCGACGGCGTGAGCGCGATGACCCTGGCCCTGGCGGCGTCGCAGGACCCGTCGCACCCCGGGACCCGAAGCCCTGGACCGAGGCGACATGGACATCCGCCCGCCGCCGGCCCGGACCATGTGCGGGGCCACGAGCCTCGTTCCCATGTAGACCGCATCCAGGTTCACCGAGATCGTCCGGCGCCACTCCTGCGGGTCGTCCCCAGGGATCGTCAGGGCCGGAGGGTTGATCGCGGCGTTGCTCACCAGCACGTCGATCGGCCGGCGCGCGGCGACATCCGCCACCAGGGCGCTCATCCCGGTCGCGGGCCCGTCCCGATGGGCGAGGCCGGTGCGGTCATCTGCCATCTTTTCACGATTCCGGTATTTCGGAATTGCCTCCGGAATGTCGGAAACTGTAGGTTCGGGTCGGAATGCCTGTCAAGCATGGTGGCACAGGCCACCGGCGAAACCGCCGGGCTATGGGCCGACCCTAGGGGAGGAAGCAGATGAATCAGTACGATTTCTCGGGCCGGGTCGCGGTCGTCACCGGCGGCGCGCAGGGCATCGGCCTCGCGGTCGCGCAACGCTTCGCCGCCGCAGGCGCCCGCGTGGCGATCTGGGATCGCGACGAGGATCTGGCCCGGGACAGCGCGGCCCGGATCGGCGGGACGGCCTATGCGGCCGACGTGACCGACACCGACGGCATCGCGACCGTGGCCGCCCGGACCGCGCAGGACCTGGGCCCGGTGGCGCTCCTGGTCACCTCGGCAGGGATCGCGGGCTCGAACGGCAAGGTCATGGACTACGACCCGGCCGAATGGCGGCGCATCATCGACATCAACCTGACCGGCACCTTCAACTGCTGCCGCGCGGTGCTGCCGCAGATGGTGGCGGCCAACTACGGACGGATCGTCACCATCGCCTCCATCGCCGGCAAGGAGGGGAACCCCAACGCGGGCGCCTATTCGGCCTCCAAGGGGGGCGTCATCGCCCTGACCAAGTCGCTGGGCAAGGAACACGCGGGCCAGAACATCGCAGTCAACTGCGTGACCCCCGCCACGGCCAAGACCCGCATCCTCGATCAGCTCAAGCCCGAGTTCATCGACTATATGCTGAGCCGCATCCCCCGAGCGCGCTTCCTCGAGGTCGAGGAGGCTGCCTCCATGATCGCCTGGCTCTGCTCCGAGGAGAACAGCTTCACCACCGGGGCCGTGTTCGACCTCTCGGGGGGACGGGCGACCTACTGAACGGGGCGACCGGGCCATGGCCGAACGGGACGGGTCCAGCGGGCGGAGCCTCCGGCGGGCCATCGCGATGGTCGAGCTGCTCCATGAGCGGGGCAAGCCGCTCAGCGTGGCCGAGATGGTCGAGGCGCTGGGCATCCCCAAGTCCACCGCCTACGAGCTCGTGGGCGTGCTGACCAAGGCCGGTTGGCTCGCTCCGGCGGGGGGCGGTGCCCGGCTCGCGCTCGGGCGGCGGCTCCACGAGATCGGGCAGGGCTACGGACAGGAATCCGACCTCCTGCGCGAGGGCGGGCGCGTCGTCCGCGCGCTGCGCGACGAGACCGGCGACACCGTGCAGCTGTCCGTCCTGGACGGCGACCTGATGATGGTGCTCCTCAAGGAGGAGGGCCTGCGGGCGTTGCGCATCGTCTCCCAGGCCGGGTCGCGGGTCCCGGTGAACTGGGCGGCGGCGGGGCGGCTCCTGGTCTCCGACCTCGATGACGCGGCGCTCGTCCGTCTCCTTTCGGCGACGGTGGCGCCCTCTCCCACGGGGCGGGCAGAGACGGACGTGGCCCGGCTCGTGCAGGAGATCCGCGCCGTCCGCGCCCGCGGCTACGCGACCGAGCTGGGCCAGGCCAACGAGCATGCGGGTTGCGTGGCGGCTCCGGTCGTCGACGCCCAGGGCCGCTGCGTGGCCGCTCTCAGCGTGGCCGCCCCCGAGCAGAGGCTCCAGCCCCCGCACCTCCAGACGCTTGTCGAGGCGGTCATCCGCAGCGCGGCGGACCTGTCGCAGGCGATCGCCCGGACGGCGGGGGCTAGTGAACCGCCGGCCCTTCGCCGCCGGCGGCCTTCGGGCGGTGCATGAGCCAGAGCAGCGGAACGAGGGCGATGGACTGGATCGCCAGCAGGTCGAAGACGAAAAGGAACCCCTGCAGTGACGCCTGCGTCGCCAGCACCTGCTCGATCATGGCCGCGCCCTGCGCGCTTTCGGGGGACAGGCCCAGCGGCTGGAGGTAGGCGCGCGCCGCCTCGGAGTAGGGTGTGACGTTCTCGCCCAGCCGGGCGGTGGCCACGCCCGTCGCATGGGTGAGCAGCGCCCCCACCACGGCGATCCCGATCGACGAGCCGAGCTGCCGCGTCACGCCGTAGAGCCCGGAGGCCTCGGTCTGCCGCTCGCGCGAGATGCTGTCGAAGGCCATCGTGGACATCGGCACGAAGACGAGCCCCATGCCGAGCCCCGCGACGACCCCCGGGAGGGCCAGGTCCCAGAACCCCACCTCGAGCGTCAGCCGGCCGGTGAGCCAGTTCCCCGCCGCCGTGAGCGCCAGGCCCACGGTGGCCAGCAGCCGCGGATCGAAGCGGCGCGACAGCACCGAGCCCGTGATCACCATGGAAAAGCCCGCCGCCAGCCCGCGCGGGATGAAGAGGTAGCCGGCCAGCATCACCGGGTAGCCGATCAGGCCCTGCACGAAGAGCGGCAGGATCGCGATCCCGCCGAACATGGCCACCGCGAAGCCCGCCATGACGACGTTGGCCAACGCGAAATTGCGGTCCTTGAAGAGCGACAGGTCGATGACCGGGGCCGGGTGGTCGAAGCGCAGCAGCAGGAAGGCGAAGGCCGCCCAGGCCGACGCCGCCACCGAGGCCTGGACCAGGGGGGACTCGAACCAGTCGCGCTCGGCCCCCTGGTCGAGCGTGAACTGGAGCGCCCCGATCGCCGCCGCCATCAGGATCAGGCCGGGCCAGTCGATCGGTGCGGGCTGCCCTTCGTCATGCGGAAGTTGCGCCGCGAGGACCGAGAGCGCCAGGCCCGCCACCGGCAGGTTCACGAAGAAGACCATCCGCCAGGAGAAGTATTCGGTCAGCAGCGCCCCCAGCGTCGGCCCGAGGACCGGCGCCACGACCACGCCCAGCCCGAACAGCGCCATGGCCTGCCCGCGCTTTTCCTTCGGGAAGGCATCGAACAGGATGGCCTGCGACAGAGGGATCAGGAAGGCGCCGAACAGCCCCTGGCCCATGCGGAAGACGACCATTCCTTCCAGGCTGGTGGCGAGCCCGCAGGCCGCCGACATCAGCGCGAAGCCCCCCACCGCCGTCAGGAGGAGCCGCCTGCGCCCAAGCCTCCGCGCGAGCAGCCCGGTCAGCGGCATGACCACGACGGCGGCCACGATGTAGCTCGTGAGGACCCAGGTGATCTGGACGTTCGTGGCCCCGAACGCCGCCTTGATATGCGGGATCGCGACGTTGACGATGGTGCTGTCCAGCACCTCGAGCACGGCGCTCAGCACCACCGCGACGACGATGGCCACGCGGACCTGCCCGCCGGTGGTTCCTTGAGCCGGGGGCCCGGCGGGATCGGCGGCGGCGCTCACGGCGCGGCGGCCCCAACCGCAGCTCCGGCCGCGGCCCCGGTTGCGGCCCCCGGTGCCGTCCCTGTCGCGCCCGTGGCGCCGGGGGCAGGGCCATCCGCCGCGCTGGGCGCGCCCATGTCGGCGCCCGCGCTGCCCGGCAGGGCGCCTGTCGCGACGGCATCGCCCACCGCCCCGCCGTCCCCGCCCGAGGCCAGGGCCGGCGGCGCGTCCTCGCCGGCCGGCGTGCCCGGCTCTGCGACCTCGCCCTGGGTGTCCACGGTCACCGTGGAGCTGGCCCCCGCGCGCAGGTCGACGCCCGGATCGTCGAGAAGGACCCTCACCGTGAACCGCTGCGCGACCTTGACCCAGTTGCCGCTCGCGTTCTGCGGGGGCAGCAGGGCAAAGACCGACCCGGATCCGGCGCCGATGGTGGACACGCGGCCGCTCAGCTCGACCCCCGGCAGCATGTCCACCTCGATGGTGGCGGGCTGGCCGGGGCGCAGGCGGGGCAGGTCGGTTTCCTTGAAGTTGGCGTCGACCCACCAGTGTCCGGCCCGGACGATGGAGAACAGCGGCTGGAACGCCACCACCGTTTCTCCCACGGGAAGCGAGACGTTGGACGCCCGCCCGCGCATCGGGGCCGTCACCTGGGTGTAGGAAAGCTGGAGCTCTGCGTTGGACACCGCCGCCTGCGCCCCCACGAGCTGCCCGCGCAGGGTCTCGAGCGAGGATCGGGCGGACGCCCGCTGCGCCCCGGCGGCGTTGACGGCGGCGCGGGCCTGGGCCTCGGTCGAGGTCGCCTCGTCCAGCCGGGCCCGGGGCAGGTCGCCGGACGCCACCAGGGAGGTCGTCCGCTGGAGCGCCGCGCGCGCCGCGATCTCGGCCGCCTCGGCCCCCTGGACCTGGGCCTCGGCCGCCTGGAGCGCCTCCTCGGCCGCCCGCTGCGCGGCGGTGAGCGCTTCGAGCTCGGCCCGCGCGCTTTCGACGTTGTTGCGGAAGGTGCGATCCTCGATCCGGAACAGCAGCTGTCCCTGGTCCACGAGCTGCCCCTCGGACACCGCGACTTCGACCACCTGGCCAGAGATCTGCGGGGCGACCGACAGCACGTCGGTTCCGACATAGGCGTCGTCCGTGGAGGGATAGCGCGCGCTGCGCTGCCACCACCAGGCCAGGCCGATCCCGATCCCGGCCAGGACAACGAGAAGGATCACGATGCGAACGATCTTCATGACGGCCCTCGTGGAACTCGGGGCGTAACCGCCGCCCTCGGGCGGATGTTCCCAGCCGATCCGGGCCGCGGTCGTGCAGGGCCGGAGGGTTCCCGGGCGGCGCCCCATCCACCGCCGGCCGGACGTCCCCGTCCGGGCGGGCACGTCATGGAAAAAGGGGGTGATTCTCCCGCCGTCCCCAGTCCGGCCGGGCTTTCGGGACACAGGACCCGTGCGGCCCGCGGCGCCTCACTTGACACAGATGCGGCGGTTTCGTCCCGGGCACGACCATGGATTGGGCAGGACGGTCCGGATCTGCCGGGAAGAATGTCGGGCACATGGCGCATCCAAGGCCGCCGCCCGTCCTTTGGGCAGAATTGTTGAGAAAACGTTAGATTTTTCCATGCTCTTGCTGCATGGCAGCATTGTCCGGACGTCCATTGTGCAGCTGCAGCAATTGGCTATCTCTCCTCCCGAGAGCGCTAACATCGCGCGTTGTCCGGAGCCCGCCGAGCCGCGGGCAAGCATCATGAAAAGGGGCATGTCATGGCCTACACGACCCAAGATACCCGCAGCCTGTCCGCCGGTTCGGTCCGCACCTCCGTCGGTGGCCTCCGCGCCGAGTTCGCGCGCCGTCTCGCGCAGTACCGCCTGTATCGTCAGACCGTCAGCGAACTGGCGTCCCTGACCGACCGCGACCTCGCGGATCTGGGCATCCACCGCAGCCGCATCCAGGAGATCGCGGCGCAGGCCGCCGCCCGCGCCTGATCCTGCGACGGAGGGCGGGCGCCGTCTTGACGGCGGCGCGGCCCACCCCTCATGGTCGCGCCGGGCTGGGGCGGGCCGGATGGCCAACCTGCCCGCAGTGACAGGCTGGCGCGGGACGGCGAGGGAATGGATCGACTCAGGGGCAAGTCCGCCCTCATCACAGGGGCCGCGCGGGGCATCGGCGCGGCCTTTGCGCATGCCTATGCCCGCGAAGGCGCCACCGTCGCCGTGGCCGACCTCGACCTCGAGGCCAGCCGCCGGACGGCCGAAGCCATCGGCCCCTCGGCCTATGCCGTCCAGGTGGACGTCACCCGGCAGGACAGCATCGACGCCGCCCTGGCCGCGGTGCTGGACCGTGCCGGCGGCCTCGACATCCTCGTGAACAACGCCGGCGTCTACGACATGGACCCGGTGACCGCCATGACGCGGTCGAGCTTCGACAGGCTCTTCTCCGTCAATGTCGCCGGCACCCTGTTCATGCTCCAGGCGGCGGCGCGGGCGATGATCGCCCAGGGGCGGGGCGGCAAGATCATCAACCTGGCCTCGCAGGCCGGGCGGCGGGGCGAGCCGCTGTCCCCCATCTACTGCGCCACCAAGGCCGCGGTGATCAGCCTCACGCAGTCGGCCGGGCTCGACCTGATCCGGCACCGCATCAACGTGAACGGCATCGCGCCCGGCGTGATCGAGAGCGACATGTGGGATCATGTCGATGCCCTGTTCGCACGCCACGAAGGCCGCCCCCTGGGCGAGAAGAAGCGCCTTGTCGGCGAGGCCGTCCCCTTCGGGCGCATGGGCGTGCCCGAGGATCTGGCCGGCATGGCCGTGTTCCTCGCCTCGGCCGAGGCGGACTACATCGTCGCCCAGACCTACAACGTCGACGGCGGCAACTGGATGAGCTGACGCCGCAGGGGCGCGGCCCAGGGACTTCCGGCAACAAAAATGGCCGGTCCGGGCCTGTTCACGCAAATCGCAAGTGGATGCGCGTTGAAGCGCAGCGCGGCTTGGGCTAGGCCCGATCCATGATCAGCCAGAAGATGAAGTACGCCCTGAAGGCCCTCATGGTCCTCGCCGATGAGCGCGAGGGCACCGGCCAGGCGTTGCGCATCGAGGAGATCGCCAAGCGGGCCGGCGTGCCCAAGCGCTTTCTGGAGCATATCCTGCTCGACATCCGGAACGCGGGCATCATCGCCTCGATCCGGGGGCGGTCAGGGGGCTACGTGCTGGTCCAGGAGCCGGCGTCGGTCCCGATCTCGGAACTGCTTCGGCTGATCGACGGTCCCATGGCCCCGCTGCCCTGCCTGTCGCGCCGCAGCTACGAACGCTGCGAGGACTGCGTCGACGAGGAGACCTGCCGCATCCGCAAGGTCTTCGCCGAGGTCTTCTGGAGCTACCTCCTGCTGATCGAATCACTCACGCTGGCCGACATGGTGCGGTCGAACGACAAGGCCGCGCAGATTTTTGCCGCCTGACGCACCCCGTCCTGGGGTGTTCAACATGTTCCTTAACAATGTGTTAGGCCTCTCCTTCGGTGCTCTGTCCGCCAGTCCGAAATCTTGACAAAGTCAGGCGTGATTTTGCGCTTGCAAAACACGACTAGCCTCGTCGATATTCCTCACGAAGCGGTCACCCGGCCGCGACAGGATACCGACAGGAGGTCATCGATGCCGTTCCGCACCACGATCGCGTTCGCTTCGGCCACGACTTGGGCCGTGCTGGCCATGACGGCCCCGCAGATCGCGTCGGCGCAGGGAATGCTCAACGTGTCCTACGACCCGACCCGCGAGCTCTACCGCGACATCAACGAAGCCTTCAACGAATACTGGCAGGCGCAGGGCCACGAGGCCGTCGACATCGAGATGAGCCATGGCGGTTCGGGCGCGCAGGCCCGCGCGGTGATCGACGGGCTCGGGGCCGACGTGGTCTCGCTGGCGCTGGCCGCCGACATCGACGCCATCGCCAAGAACACCGACCTGATCCCCGACGACTGGCAGACCCGCCTGCCGCACAACTCCTCGCCCTACACCTCGACCATCGTGTTCCTCGTCCGCGAGGGGAACCCCAAGGGCGTCCAGGACTGGGACGATCTCCTGCAGGACGGCCTCGAGGTGATCACGCCCAACCCCAAGACCTCGGGCGGGGCGCGCTGGAACTACCTCGCCGCCTGGGCCTGGGCCGAGAAGAACGGCCAGGACCCCAAGGAGTACGTGCACCAGCTCTACCGTCACGTCCCCGTGCTCGACTCGGGCGCCCGCGGCGCGACCACCACCTTCGCGCAGCGCGGCATCGGCGACGTGCTCCTCGCCTGGGAGAACGAGGCCTACCTCGCCCTCGAGGAGCTGGGCGAGGACCAGTTCGACATCGTCGTCCCGAGCGTCTCGGTCCTGGCCGAGCCTCCGGTCTCGATCGTGGACGGCAACCTGGCCTCCGACGAGGAGCGCCAGCTGGCCGAGGCCTACGTGAACTTCCTCTACACCCCCGAGGCGCAGGCCCTCGTCTACAAGCACTACTATCGCGGCTGGGACACCTCGGCGGCCGATCCGGCGGATGTCGAGCGTTTCCCCGAGATCCAGCTGGTCTCGATCGGTGACTTCGGTGGATGGGCCAAGGTCCAGCCCGAGCACTTCGGCGACGGCGGCATCTTCGACCAGATCTACCAGGAGGGTGGTCAGTGACCCGAACCGGAGCCTGGAGCTTCCGTTCCCCCTCCCCCTTGCCGGGGTGGGGGCTTTCGCTTGGCGTGACGGTCACGCTGCTGTCGCTGGTGGTGCTCCTGCCGGTCGGCGCGCTGGTCGTGCGCGCGGCCGGCATCGGCCCGGCCGAGCTTTGGGCCACCATCGGCTCCGAGCGGGTGCTCGCGGCGCTGCTGCTGTCCTTCCGGGCCGCGCTGATCGCCGCCCTGTTCAACCTGGTATTCGGGCTGGCGCTGGCCTGGGTGCTCGTCCGCTACGAGTTCCCGGGGCGCAAGCTCGTGGACGCGATGGTGGACCTGCCCTTCGCGCTGCCGACGGCGGTCGCGGGCATCGCGCTCACGGCCCTTTATGCGCCGAACGGCGCCCTGGGCGGCCCGATCCAGGATCTCTTCGGGGTCCGCGTGGCTTATACCGAAGTGGGGATCTGGATCGCCCTCGTGTTCGTGGGGTTGCCCTTCGTGGTGCGCACCGTGCAGCCCGTGATCGCCGAGATCGAGCAGGAGGTCGAGGAGGCCTCCGCCACGCTGGGCGCGTCGCGGACGACGACCTGGCGGCGCGTGATCCTGCCCATGCTCACGCCGGCCCTGCTGACGGGCTTTGCGCTCTCGCTCGCCCGCGCGGTGGGGGAATACGGGTCGGTCATCTTCATCGCCGGCAACCTTCCCTTCAAGACCGAGATCGCGCCCCTGCTGATCGTCATCCGGCTCGAGGAGTTCGACTATGACGGCGCGGTCGCCATCGCGGTCGCGATGCTCGCCATCTCCTTCGTCCTGCTGCTGCTCATCAACCTGATCCAGGTCTGGAGCCGCCGCCACACCGCCGGAGCCTGAGAGCCATGGCCGACATGACCGTATCGACATCCGCCCTGGGGCCGGCCACCCGCGCCGCCCGCTACCGCCGTTGCACCGACGAGCCGCGCTGGCTCCGCTGGACGGTGACGATCGTGGTGCTCGCGCTCCTTGCGGTGCTCGTGCTGATCCCGCTGGGCTCCGTCTTCGTCGAGGCGCTGCGCGACGGGCTCGCCATGGCCGTCGAATCGTTGGGCGACCGCGACGCGATGGCGGCCATCCGGCTCACGCTGATCGTGGCGGCCGTCGCCGTGCCGCTCAACGCCCTGTTCGGCGTCGCCGCGGCCTGGGCGCTGACCAAGTTCCAGTGGCGTGGCAAGGCCGTGCTGCTGACGCTCATCGACCTGCCGTTCTCGGTGTCGCCGGTGGTGGCGGGCCTTTGCATCATCCTGCTGTTCGGCGCCAACTCCTCGCTGGGCGGCTGGCTGGTCGCCAACGGCCACCCGATCGTCTTCGCGGTGCCCGGCATCATCCTGGCCACGATGTTCATCACCTTTCCCTTCGTCGCCCGCGAGCTCGTGCCGCTGATGACCGAGCAGGGAAAGTCCGAGGAAGAAGCCGCCCTGACGCTGGGCGCGTCGGGCTGGCGCATGTTCTTCACGGTGACGCTGCCCAACATCAAATGGGCGCTGCTCTATGGGGTGCTGCTCTGCAACGCCCGCGCGATGGGCGAGTTCGGGGCCGTGGCCGTCGTGTCCGGCAAGATCCGGGGCGTGACCGCGACCATGCCCATCATGATCGAGATGCTCTACAACGAATACCTCTCGGTGGCCGCCTTCTCGATGGCCGCCGTCCTGACGCTGCTCGCGCTCGTCACGCTGACGCTCAAGACCCTGCTCGAATGGCGCTACGCCGACCAGCTCGCCGCCTCCGGCGGACGGCACTGAGGGAGACCCCGACATGCATATCCAGATCGACGAGATCGCCAAGGAGTTCGGGGCCGCCACGGCGCTCCATCCCGTTTCGCTGAACGTTCCCTCGGGGGCGCTGGTCGCCCTCCTGGGGCCGTCGGGCTCGGGCAAGACCACGCTGCTCCGCATCCTCGGCGGCCTCGAGGAGCCGACCTCGGGCCGCGTGCTGTTCGACAGCATGGACGCCACGGGGATGCGCGTGCAGGACCGCCGCGCGGGCTTCGTGTTCCAGCATTACGCGCTGTTCCGGCACATGACGGTGTACGAGAACATCGCCTATGGCCTGCGCGCCCGTCCGCGGGCCACGCGGCCCTCGAACCCCGAGATCGCCCGCCGCGTGGGCAAGCTGCTCGACCTGATCCAGCTTCCGGACATCGCCAAGCGCTACCCCTCCCAGCTTTCGGGCGGGCAGCGGCAGCGCGTGGCCCTGGCCCGCGCGCTGGCCATCGAGCCGCGGATGCTCCTCCTCGACGAGCCGTTCGGCGCGCTGGACGCCAAGGTCCGCAAGGAGCTGCGCCAGGGCCTGCGCGACATCCACGACGCCACCGGCCTGACCACCATCTTCGTGACCCACGACCAGGAGGAGGCGATGGAGCTGGCCGACCTCGTGGTGGTCATGTCGATGGGCCGCATCGAGCAGGTCGGCAAGCCGGCCGAGATCCGGGCGCGGCCGCAGACCGACTTCGTGCGGGATTTCATCGCCGCCTGAGCCGGGCTAGGGAGGGGGCATGACCCCCGACGATTACCGATCCCAGGATGGCGTGGGCCTTGCGCAGCTGATCGCGCGCGGCGAGGCCAGCGCCCCCGAGGTGGCCGAGGCGGCCATCTCCCTCCTCGAGACGCTCAACCCCCGTCTCAACGCCGTGGTGCGGACGCGTCTTGGCCCTGCCCGGACCGAGGCCGCGCAGGCCCTGCCGCATGGGCCCCTGGCCGGCGTGCCGTTCCTCCTCAAGGACGTCAACCTTTTCTCGCGCGACCTGCCGACCCGCTTCGCCTCGCGCTTCTTCGCCGATGCGCCCCCGGGCGGGGAGGAAAGCACCATGGTCCGGCGCTGGCGGGAGGCGGGCCTCCTGATCCTCGGCCAGACCAACACGCCCGAGTTCGCGGGCGACTTCATCACCGAACCCACCGCCCACGGCCCGACGCGGAACCCCTGGAACGACGGCGTCACCGTTGGCGGATCGAGCGGCGGGGCAGGGGCGGCGGTGGCCGCGGGCCTGGTGCCCCTGGCGCATGGGACCGACCTCGGCGGGTCGATCCGGATCCCGGCCGCCTGTTGCGGCGTCTTCGGCTTCAAGCCCTCGGTCGGCCTCAACCCGCTCGGCCCCCGGTGGGAGGAGATCGCGGGCGGGCTCGACGCCGATCATGTCCTCACCCGGACGGTGCGGGACAGCGCGGCGTCCCTCGACGCGACGGCGGGACCGGAGGCGGGAACGCGCCTCGGCGGGCGGCCGCCCCCGGGGGGCTTCCTGTCCGGCCTCGTGGCGCCGTTGCCGCGCCTGCGGATAGGGGTGACGGTGGAGGACCCGTCGGGACGCCGCGCCGGCTCCGCCCAGGTCGCCGCGGTGGAGCGCACCGCCCGGCTGCTGAGTGGCCTGAGCCATCGGCTGGAGCCCTACGCCTACCCGCCCGAGGCCGTGCCCGGCCCCTGGTTCGATGCGCTCTGGACGACGGACATCCTGCACCTCGTCAGGGAACGGGCCGCGCAACTGGGCCGCGAGCCCCGCGAGGACGAGCTGGAAGGGCTGACCTGGGCCGCCCTCCGCCATGCCCAGGGGCTGAGCGCGGCGGACTACCTCGACGCCCGGCTCGCCATGGTCCGGGCGGCGCAGGCGCTCGGCCGGTCCATGGAACGGTTCGACATCGTCCTGACGCCCACCCTGGCCGAGGACCCGCCCGCGCTGGGCACGCTGAACTTCGAGGCGAACGGCCATGACCTCGAGGGCTGGAACGCCCGGGGCTATGGCTTCGCGCCCTTCTCCACGCCCGCCAACCTCGCGGGCCAGCCCTCGGCCTCCTGCCCGGTGATGATCGGGGCGCAGGGCATTCCGCTGGCGGTCCAGATCACCGGCCGGCCGGGGGCCGACCTCCTCGTGCTCCAGCTCGCGCGGGAGCTGGAGGAGGCCACGGAATGGGCGCGGACCTACGCGGGCCTCTGGAAGCGGCTCATCTGAGGGCGTCCAGGAGCGCGCGCGTGGGCCAGGCGTCGGCGGGCAGGCCCAGGCGGACCTGCTCGGCCTGGATGGCAACGCGGGACTTCGCGCCCAGGATGCCGTCCGCCTGGCCGACGTCGTGCCCGCGCGCCGCGAGTCGCTCCTGGAGGAGCTTCACCTCCTCGCCCGACAGGGCAGGGTCCGGGTCGCCGGCCAGGTAACGCTCGCCCCCCATGATGCGGTTCGCGAAATACGCCGCCGTGAGGACGTAGGTCAGGCTCTGGTTCCACTCGGTCAGGATGCTGAAGTTCGGATAGGCCAGGAAGGCCGGCCCCTTGCGCCCCAGGGGCAGCACCAGCGCCGCCGGGAGGTCGCCCGCGATCGTGCCGTCGCGGGCCTCGACGCCCCGGGCGGTCCAGTCGGCGCCCGGGCGCGGCGACTCAAGGCCGCTCAGGCTCCAGTCGAGGTCGGCGGGCACCGTGACCTGCTGGAGCCAGGGCTGCCCGGCCTGCCAGCCCAGCCCGGCCAGCATCCGCGCGCCGGACAGAAGCGCGTCGTCCGACGAGCCCTTGAGGTCCACGATCCCGTCCCCGTCGCCGTCCGCCCCGAATTCGAGGATGTCGCGGGGCAGCATCTGGACCTGCCCGATCTCGCCCGCCCAGGCGCCGGTCACGTCGGTGTCCCACCGGCCCTCGGCGTAAAGCCGCATCGCGCCCAGGACTTCGGGCCGGAACAGCTCGGGCCTCCGGCAGTCATGCGCCAGCGTGGCCAGGGCGTTGGTGGTGTCGTAGTCCCCCTGGACCTGCCCGAAGTCCGTCTCGAAGGCCCAGAAGGCGAGCAGGATGCCGCGCGGCACCCCGACCTCGGCCTCGATGCGGTCGAGGATGGCCCGATGCTCGCGCGCCAGCCGGGCGGCCCGGTCGACCCGATCCTGCGAGATCAGGCGCCGCGAGAAGGTGATGAAGTCCGCCTGGAAATGCGTCTGGGAGCGGTCCGCGCGCAGCACCGCCTCGTCCGGGCGCAGGTCCGACAGGAACCGGTCGGCCACCTCGGCCGGGATGCCGGACGCAGTGGCCTCGGCCCCGAGGCCCCGGAGGAAGGCGTCCCAGTCGCCCCCGCACTCCTGCGCCGTGACGGGCGTGGCGAACCCCGCCACGAGGGCGAGCCGTGCAAGGAGGCGCATGGGGGAGGTCCTTCAGATGATGATCTGCTGCCCGAGCTCGATCACCCGGTTGGTCGGGATGCGGTAGAAGTCGGTCGCGTTGGCCGCCGACTTGGTCATCGTGATGAAGAGCGACTCCTGCCAGGTGGGCAGGCCCTGCGTCTTGGAGGTGCGGAAGGTCCGGCGGTTCAGGAAGAACGAGGTGGACATGATGTCGAACTTCTCGCCCTGCTTGCGGGCCAGGGCCAGCGCCTTGGGGACGTTGGTTTCTTCCATGTAGCCGAAGCACATGTCGATCCGGGTGAAGCGGTCCGACAGCTTGGCGATCTTGATCCGGTCCCCGTCGGGCATGAAGGGCCGGGTCGCCACGCTCACGCAGACGATGATGTTGCGCTCGTGCAGGACGTGGTTGTGCTTGATGTTGTGCATCAGCGCGGCCGGCGCGATGTCGGGGTCCGAGGTCAGGAACACCGCCGTCCCCGGCACCTCCTTGAGGCGGCTCGACTTGGCCAGCATCTCGATCAGCGCCTCGATGGTCGTGGCCCCGCGCCGGGCCTGCGCCTGGACGTGCCGCGTGCCGCGCACCCAGGTGTACATCAGCAGGATCATGACGCTCGACATCAGGATCGGGACCCAGCCGCCGTCCGGGATCTTCAGGATGTTCGCGCCCAGGAAGATGATCTCGATGGCGAAGATGGGCACAAGGATCGCCGCGACCAGCGCGGGGTGCCACTTCCAGGCCCGCAGGAACACGAACGAGGCCAGGATCGTGGTGATCACCATGTCGCCCGTGACCGCGATGCCGTAGGCCGCCGCGAGGTTCGAGGACGAAGCGAAGACCAGCACCAGGATGATGACCCCGGTGGCCAGGATCGCGTTGACCTTGGGCAGGTAGATCTGCCCTTCCTGCGACTCCGAGGTGTGCAGGATCTCGAGCCGCGGCAGCAGCCCCATCCGGACCGCCTGCTTGACCATGGAGAACGCGCCCGAGATCACCGCCTGCGAGGCGATCACCGTGGCCATCGTCGCCAGGATCACGATGGGCAGGAGCGCCCAGGGCGGCGCCATCAGGAAGAAGGGGTTCTCGGCCGCCTCGGGGTGCGACAGCACCAGCGCGCCCTGGCCCAGGTAGCTGAGCGTCAGGGCGGGCCAGACGAAGAAGACCCAGGCCAGGCGGATCGGGCGGCGGCCGAAATGGCCCAGGTCCGCGTAAAGCGCCTCGGCCCCCGTGACCGCGAGGAAGACCGACCCCAGCGCCACGAGCGACGCGAGCCCGTTCGCCACCACGAAGCCCGCGGCGTAGGCCGGATTGAGCGCCCGCAGGATCGTCAGGTCGTCGCTGAGATGCATGATGCCCAGGACGCCCATGGTCAGGAACCAGGCCGCCATGACCGGCCCGAAGAAGGCCGAGACCGCCCCCGTCCCCCAGCGCTGCACCACGAAAAGGCCGGCGATGATGGCCAGCGTGATCGGCACCACATAGGGCGTGAAGGCGGGGGTCACGAGGCTCATCCCTTCGACGGCGGACAGCACCGACATGGCCGGCGTGATCATCGCGTCCCCGAAGAACAGCGAGATGCCCACCATCCCCAGCCCCAGGAGCCAGACCGGCCGCTTTTCCAGCGCCTGCTGCACGAGCGCCACGAGGCTCAGGGTGCCGCCTTCGCCCCGGTTGTCGGCGCGCAGGATCAGGACGACGTACTTGAAGGTCACGATCAGGATGATCGTCCAGATCAGCAGCGAGATCACCCCGATCACGTCCGCCGGCGAGAGCCCGTCATACGAGGCCGCATGGAGCGACTCCCGCATCGCATAGAGCGGCGAGGTGCCGATGTCGCCATAGACCACGCCGATGGCGCCCATGGTCAGGGCGACCAGGCTCCCGGTCCCGTGCTGGCCCGGCGTGGGAAGGTCGGACGGGGTCTGGGCGGCCGAAAGGGCCTCTCCCGCCGTCTGTCCTTCACCCTGGGGCACGGCGGGCAGTGCTGTGCCCCCGTTCGGTTTTTCGCTGTCGCTCATCGCCATAATGGGGGCCCGCCGTCCGTCCGCCCGTCATATAGCGCGCGGCGGTCTTCTGCAATGCGGCGACAAGAGGGCGGGTTTCTGGCCTCAGGGGGCGACCAGAAGGCGCCGGAACAGCGTGTCCAGGAACTCCCCCGCTTCGGCGAAGGGGTCGTGGCCCTCGCCCAGCACGGCGCGGACCTGCGTCTCGAAGTCGGCGTAATGCTGGGTCAGCGCCCAGATCGAGAAGACCAGGTGCTTGGCCGGCATCCGGGCGATCCGGCCCTGCTCCATCCAGCCTTCCAGCACCGCGGCCTTTTCCTCGACCAGCGCGGCCAGCTCGCCGCCCAGCACGCCGGACAGGTGCGGCGCGCCCCGCAGCACCTCGTTGGCGAACAGCCGGCTTTCCCGGGGGTAGTCGCGGGCCAGCTCGAGCTTCCGGCGCACATAGGCCAGCACCTCCTGCTGCGGCTCGCCCGCGGGATCGAGCGCGCGGAGCGGGGCCAGCCAGGCATCGAGCAGGTTCTCGAGGAGGGCCGTGTGGACCGCCTCCTTGGACGGGAAGTAATAAAGCAGGTTCGGCTTGGACAGGCGCGCCTCGCGGGCGATGCGGTCCAGGGTGGCGCCCGAGAACCCGGTTTCCGAGAACACGGCCAGCCCCGCCTCCAGGATCGCCGCCCGATTCCGTTCCTGGATGCGGGTGCGGCCCGCGGCGGGGCGCTGGCCGTCCTGGGTCTGGTCCACGCTCATCCCCGGCTCGTCCCCATTCTGGCGCGTCTCCTGGCATTCTGCCGGCCGGTTGCCCGATTCTTCGGCAGGTGCCTGAATGCCGCGCGAAATCCTTGACTGGTCTTGGCCCTTTGCTAGCGTGGCTTTGACCGCTTGGTCAAATCAAGGCCTGCCGCGGGGGCGTTCCGACCGGTCTCCCGTGGCCCCCAACTGAACGGAGTTCCGCCATGCCCGCAACCGGGGCCAACCTCAGGATCTCGGGCGAACGGCTGTGGGACAGCCTCATGGAGATGGCCCAGTGCGGACCGGGCGTCGCCGGGGGCAACAACCGCCAGACGCTGACCGATGCCGACGCCCAGGGCCGCCGCCTGTTCCAGTCCTGGTGCGAGGCCGCGGGCTGCACGATGGGCCTCGACACCATGGGCAACATGTTCGCCCGCCGCGAAGGCGCGGACCCGTCCCTCGATCCGGTCTACATGGGCTCGCACCTCGACACCCAGCCCACAGGCGGCAAGTACGACGGGGTCCTGGGCGTGCTGGGCGGCCTCGAGGTGCTGCGGACGCTGAACGACGCCGGGATCCGGACCCGCCGCCCCATCGTGCTGACCAACTGGACCAACGAGGAGGGGACCCGCTACGCCCCCGCCATGCTGGCCTCGGGCGTCTTCGCCGGCATCCACACGCAGGACTACGCCTACGGCCGCGTCGATGCGGACGGCAAGGCGTTCGGCGACGAGCTGAAGCGCATCGGCTTCGTCGGCGACGAGCCGGTGGGGGCGCGCAGGATCCACGCCATGTTCGAGCTCCACATCGAGCAGGGCCCGATCCTCGAGGCCGAGAACAAGGAGATCGGCGTCGTCACCCACGGCCAGGGCCTCTGGTGGCTCGAGGTGCGCCTGACGGGGCGCGAGGCGCATACCGGCTCCACCCCCATGAACATGCGGGTCAACGCCGGCCTCGGCATGGCCCGGATCATCGAGATGGTCCACCGCGTCGCCATGGACCACCAGCCCGACGCCGTGGGCGCGGTGGGGCAGGCCAATGTTTGGCCCAACTCCCGGAACGTGATCCCGGGCCGGGCCGTCTTCACCATCGACATCCGCTCGCCCGAGCAGGCCAAGCTCGACTCCATGCGCGCCATCATCGAGGCCGAGGCGCCGAAGATCGCGCAGGAGCTGGGCCTCGGCATCGATATCGAGGCCACGGGCCATTTCGATCCGGTGACCTTCGATCCCGGCCTCGCCGACAGCGTGCGGCGCGCGGCTGATGCACTGGGCTACTCGCGCCGGGACATCGTGTCGGGGGCGGGCCACGACGCCTGCTGGATCAACCGGGTCGCCCCGACCGTCATGATCATGTGCCCCTGCAAGGATGGCCTGTCGCACAACGAGGCCGAGGAGATCACGCCCGACTGGGCCGCCAAGGGCACCGACGTCCTCCTTCATGCCGTGATCGAGGCCGCCGAGGTCGTGGCGTGAGGCTGGAAAAAACCTCGCCGGACGCCTCCCGCCCGGCACGGGGCCGCGCTACGCTCCGCCTCGACCTTGCGACCGGAGCCAAGATGAAACGACTGTCCTTCCTTCTGCTGCCCCTGCTGGCCGCCTGCGCCGCCCCCGGACCCGACGGGACGCGGCCCGACGGCCTCGCCGGGCTCTTCCAGCGCCCCTCGGCCGAGCCCGAGGCGCCCCCGCCGCTGCCGCCGCAGGTCGTGGCCGCCCTGCCGCCCGGCGTGCCGCAGTCGGTCGTCGTGCGGAACGGGGACGGCTGCTACCTCCTGTCGGTCGAGGTCACCGACCCGCCCTCGGGCTATCCGCTGCGCGACGCCGCCGGAAACCCGGTCTGCGACGGCAGCCCGGTCCCGGTCGTGCCGGTCGACGCCGCCGCCGTCGGTGGCGTGGGCACCGACGGACCCGGCCCCGACACCGCGCCGCCGCTCGTGCCGGGCTCCATCACGCCGCCCGCGCCGATCGCGCCGCTGGACCCGACCTGACCGGCCGGGCCACCCAACAACGACCAACAGGGAGACAGGGACATCATGGCCAGCACAGTCATCAAGGGCGGAACGGTCGTCACGCATGACCTGACCTACCCGGCCGATGTCCTGATCGAGGGCGGCCGCATCATCGACATCGGCCCGAGACTCCAGGGCGACGAGGTGCTCGATGCCACCGGCTGCTTCGTCATGCCGGGCGGCATCGACCCCCACACCCACCTCGAGATGCCCTTCATGGGCACCTACTCCTCGGACGACTTCGACTCGGGCACCCGCGCGGCGCTGGCGGGCGGGACGACCATGGTGGTGGACTTCGTGCTGCCGAACCCCGGCCAGTCCCTGCTGGACGGGCTGCAGATGTGGCACAACAAGTCCACGCGGGCCCATTGCGACTATTCCTTCCACATGTCCGTGACATGGTGGGGGGAGCAGGTCTGGGACGACATGCCCAAGGTGATCGGCAAGGGGATCACCACCTTCAAGCACTTCATGGCCTACAAGGGCGCCCTGATGGTCAACGACGACGAGATGTTCGCGTCGTTCCGCCGCCTGGGGGAGCTGGGCGGCACCGCGCTCGTCCATGCCGAGAACGGCGACGTCGTGGCCGAGCTTCAGCGCAAGCTGCTGGAGGAGGGCAACCGCGGCCCCGAGGCCCACGCCTATTCCCGTCCCCCGCAGGTCGAGGGCGAGGCCACCAACCGCGCCATCATGATCGCCGACATGGCGGGCGTGCCGCTGTATGTCGTCCACACCTCCTGCGAGGAATCGCACGAGGCCATCCGCCGCGCCCGCGCCCAGGGCAAGCGCGTCTGGGGCGAGCCGCTGATCCAGCATCTGACGCTCGACGACAGCGAATACCGGCACCCCGACTGGGATCACGCCGCCCGCCGGGTCATGTCGCCGCCCTTCCGCGACAAGAGGCACCAGGACTCGCTCTGGGCCGGGCTGCAATCCGGGTCGCTGTCGGTCGTGGCCACCGACCATTGCGCCTTCACGACCGCGCAGAAGCGGACGGGCCTGGACGACTTCACCAGGATCCCGAACGGGACGGGCGGGCTCGAGGATCGGCTCCCGATGCTCTGGACCCATGGCGTGAACACCGGGCGGCTGACGCCCAACGAATTCGTGGCCGTGACCTCCACCAACATCGCCAAGATCCTGGGCTGCTACCCCCGCAAGGGCGCGGTCCGCGTGGGTGCCGACGCCGACCTGATCGTCTGGGACCCCGAGAAGACCAAGACGATCACCGCCGCGTCGCAGCAGTCCGCCATCGACTACAACGTCTTCGAAGGCCACGAGGTGAAGGGCCTGCCGCGCTTCACGCTCAGCCGCGGCTACGTCGCCGTCCACGACGGCGAGCTTCGCCCGCGCGAGGGCCACGGCGAGTTCGTCGCCCGCGAGGCCAACACCCCGGTCAACCGCGCGCTTTCGACCTGGAAGGAGCTGACCGCCCCCCGCCCCGTGACGCGGGCGGGCATTCCGGCCAGCGGCGTGTGACCGCCATGGTGCCCGCCCGGCGGACGTCCCGGCGCGATCCCGTCTTCGACGAGTTCGTCTGGCTGGCCCCGCCCCTGAGCGCGGGCGCCTGGGTGGCCTTGGTCGCCGTGGCGGCCGGCCTGGACCGGGCCGTGCATGAGGGGCTCGTAGCCGGGCTTGGCACGTCAGCCGGCCTGATGCTCCTGGGGCTGCTCGGATCGCTGCCCGTGATCGCTGTCAACATGGTGCTGGCATACGGGCCCTCGGCCGTCGCCTGGCATCTGGCGCGTCGCGTGGCGCGCGCCTGGCTCGGGGAACGCGTGGCCGTCCGGGTGGCGGGCGCCTGCGCGGCCCTGGTGGCCAGCCTGATCCTGCTGGGGGCGATCCTGGCCGTCGTCCCGCCCGGCCTGGACGGGGCCACGATCCTGGCCGGGCTCGCCATCGTTCCGGTCTCGGTGGCGGTTTCGGTCCATGCGGCCGCCGACGCGCTGGCGCGCGAGTCGGCGCGGCATTCGCGCCCAGGGAACGCGGCATGACTCGCCCGGTCGTCCCCGCAGCCTTGCGCCGCTCAGGCCACCAGCTCTTCCAGTTCCGGCAGCAGCACCACGCTCTCCTGCTCGTGCGGGTCGGTGCGGGCGATCACCGCCGTCGCGGGGGCGGGGCCGGGGTTCCAGGGCAGGTGCGGCATGTCGGCGGGGATATAGAGCATCTCGCCCGCGCCGATCTCCATCCGGTGCTCCAGCCGCTCGCCCCAGGCCATCATCGTGGTGCCGGACAGCACGTAGATCGCCGTCTCGTGGGTCGCGTGCTTGTGCGCCCTGGCGCGGCCGCCCGGCGGTATGGTCAGCAGGTGCATGCAGATGGCCTGCGACCCGGTCGTCTCCCGGGCGATGCCTTCGAAGTAACTGAACCCCTGTTTTCCCGCGTAGGCCGTCGCGCCCGGCGCGATCTTCTGGCATGAGGCCATGGTTATGTCTCCCGATGGATCCACCGTGATGGCGAACGCCGCCAGCTTCTCACAAACCGCCGCCCCGGTCATCGACGCGCAGGGCGTCAACCTCGTCTTCCAGACCGCCGACGGGCCGGTGCAGGCGCTCAAGGACGTGAGCCTCAGCATCCCGAAGGGCGAGTTCGTGTCGTTCATCGGCCCCTCGGGCTGCGGCAAGACCACCTTCCTGCGCTGCGTCGCCGCCCTCGAGACGCCCACCTCCGGCACGCTCACCGTCAACGGCATGAGCCCCGACGCCGCCCGCCGCGCCCGCGCCTACGGCTACGTCTTCCAGGCGGCGGGCCTTTATCCCTGGCGCACCATCGCCGGGAACATCCGCCTTCCGCTCGAGATCATGGGCTTTCCGCGCGCCGAGCAGGACGCCCGCGTGGACCGGGTGCTCAAGCTCGTCGACCTCGCGGGCTTTGGCCGGAAATACCCCTGGCAGCTGTCGGGCGGGATGCAGCAGCGGGCCTCCATCGCCCGGGCCCTGGCCTTCGACGCGGACATCCTCCTCATGGACGAACCCTTCGGGGCGCTGGACGAGATCGTGCGCGACCGCCTGAACGAGGAGCTGCTGAACCTCTGGGCCCGCACCCAGAAGACCACGCTCTTCGTGACGCACTCGATCCCCGAGGCGGTGTACCTGTCCACCAAGATCGTCGTCATGTCCCCCCGCCCGGGCCGGATCACCGACATCATCGACAGCCCCCTCCCGCGCGAGCGTCCGCTCGACATCCGCGAAAGCCCCGAGTTCCTCGCCGTCGCGCACCGCGTCCGCGGAGGGCTCCGCGCGGGGCATGTGGAGGTCTGATGCGCCGCACGGTCCTTCCCGTCCTGGGCGTGGTCCTCGCGATCCTGGCCTTCTGGTACGTCGCGGCCATTCCCATGAACATCCGCGAGGTCGTGACCGAGGCCGAGCGTGCCGGCGCCTCCGTCTGGGGGGGCCCGGCCACCGAACGGCAGGGGCGCTCGGCCTGGGCGCTGGCCGTCAACAACGCGCCCATCGCCCTGAACGGCTGGTCGCAGGAGCGTCCGCGCCTGCCCGCCCCCCACCAGGTCGCCCAGGAGCTCTACCAGAGCACCATCGGCGAGGAGGTCTTCTCCCGCCGCGGCATCGTCCAGAAGGGCGAGTTCTCGAACCGCGGCCTGGTCTACCACGCCGGGGTCACGCTGGGCGCGACGATGGTGGGCTTCCTGATCGGAGCCGCCGCCGGGGTGCTCCTCGCCGTCGGGATCGTCCACAACCGCGCCATGGACATGAGCGTGATGCCCTGGGCCATCATCAGCCAGACCATCCCGATCGTCGCGCTCGCCCCCATGATCATCGTGGTCATGAACTCGGTGGGGGTGCAGGGGCTGCTGCCCAAGGCCGTGATCTCGGCCTACCTGTCGTTCTTCCCGGTGGTGGTCGGCATGGTCAAGGGGCTGAGGACGCCCGACCAGATGCAGCTCGACCTCATGCACACCTGGAGCGCGTCCACCTCCGAACGCCTCTGGAAGCTGCGGCTGCCCGCCTCGGTCCCCTATCTCTTCGCCTCGCTCAAGGTCGCCATCGCGGCCTCGCTGGTGGGCACCATCGTGGGCGAGCTGCCGGTCCAGCGCGGCGGCCTGGGCGCCCGGATGCTTGCAGGCAGCTATTACGGCCAGACGACGCAGATCTGGGCCGCGCTCCTCATGGCGGCGGTGCTGGCGGCGTTCCTTGTCTGGTTCATGGGCTGGCTCGAACGGCGCACCCTGCGCGCCATGGGGGTGCCGGCATGACGCTCGTTCTCCTGGCCGCCCTGGTCTGGGTCGGGGGCTGGGCGCTCAACACTTGGCTGACCCGGGGCGCGCGCGCCCGCAGCCGCGCCGTCCGCACCGCCGTGCCGCTGATCTTCGGCGCGACCGTCCTCCTCTGCTGGGAGCTGATCGTGCGCGGCCTGAACGTGCCGCCCGCGATCCTGCCCCCGCCGTCGCGCATCGGGCAGACCTTCGTGGCGAACCTGCCGCTCCTGTGGGGGGACTTCGTGCAGACGATCCTCAAGGGGGCGTTCTCGGGCCTTGCCATCGGGGTCGCCGCCGCTCTGGTCGTGGCGGTGCTGGTCGACCGCTTCGACGTGCTGCGGCGCGGGCTGCTGCCGGTGGGCAGCTTCATGGCCGCGCTGCCCATCGTCGGCGTGGCACCCATCATGGTCATGTGGTTCGGCTTCGGCTGGCAGTCCAAGGCCGCCGTCGTGGTCCTGATGGTGTTCTTTCCCATGCTGGTGAACACGGTCGCGGGGCTCCAGGACACCACCGCCATGCAGCGCGACCTGATGCGGACCTATGGGGCGGGCTACTGGCCCACGCTCCTCAAGCTACGGCTTCCGGCGGCGCTGCCCTTCATCTTCAACGGCCTCAAGATCGCGGCCACCCTGGCGATGATCGGCGCCATCGTGGCCGAGTTCTTCGGCTCGCCCACGCAGGGGATCGGCTTCCGCATCTCGACCTCGAACGGGGCGCTGCAGCTCGACATGGTGTGGTCGGCCATCCTGGTGGGGGCGCTGGCGGGCAGCGCGGTCTACGGCCTCATCACCTTCCTCGAACGCTGGGCGACCTTCTGGCACCCGTCGCAACGAACATAACAAACGATCCAACAAGGAGACTACCAATGAAGAACCTGCTTCTGGCCTCGGCCCTGGGCACGCTGGCCGTCCCGGCCTTCGCCCAGGACGCGGTCACGCTCCAGCTCAAGTGGGTCACCCAGGCCCAGTTCGCCGGCTACTACGCCGCGCTCGACCAGGGCTTCTACGAGGAAGAGAACCTCGACGTCACCATCCTTCCGGGCGGCCCGGACATCGCGCCCACGCAGGTGATCGCGGGCGGCGGGGCGGACGTGGTCGTGGACTGGATGCCCAGCGCGCTCGCGGCGCGGGAACAGGGCGTGCCCCTCGTCAACATCGCCCAGCCCTTCAAGGCGTCGGGCATGCAGCTCACCTGCTGGGCCGATTCGGGGATCACGGCGCCGGCCGACTTCGCGAACCACACGCTGGGCGTCTGGTTCTCGGGCAACGAATACCCCTTCCTGTCCTGGATGTCGCAGCTCGGCCTCAAGACCGAGGGCAAGGCCGCCGACGGGGTCGAGGTGCTCAAGCAGGGCTTCAACGTCGACCCGCTGCTCCAGCGCCAGGCCGATTGCATCTCGACGATGACCTACAACGAATACCACCAGATCCTTGAGGCCGGCGTCACGCCCGAGGAGCTCGTGAACTTCAAGTACGAGGATCAGGGCGTCGCCACCCTGGAGGACGGCCTCTACGTCCTCGAAAGCAACCTCCAGGACCCGGCCTTCGTGGACAAGATGGCCCGCTTCGTGCGCGCCTCGATGAAGGGCTGGCAATGGGCCGAGGAGCATCCCGAGGAGGCCGCCCAGATCGTACTCGACAACGACGAGACCGGCGCCCAGACCATCGAGCATCAGACGACCATGATGACCGAGGTCGCCAAGCTCGTGGGCGATTCCACCGGCGAACTGGACCCCGCCGCCTACGAGCGGACCGTGGCGACCCTGATGGCCGGCGGATCGGACCCCGTCATCACCAAGGAGCCCGAAGGCGCCTGGAGCCATGCCGTGACCGACGCGGCCCTGGCCCAGTAAGCCGGCCCAGACGATCGCGGGCGCGGGGGAGCGATCCTCCGCGCCCGTTCCTTTGACCCCCCGCACCCGGATCTCCCATGCCCGTCCTTCTCGGCGTCGACACCGGCGGCACCTACACCGACGCGGTCCTCCTCGATGAGGGGGAAACCCGGGTGCTCGCCAAGGCCAAGGCCCTGACCAGCCGGCCCGACCTGTCGCAGGGCGTCGGGGCCGCCATCGACGCCGTGCTGGCCCAGGCCGGTCTCCCCGCCTCCGAGGTCGCCATGGTGGCGCTGTCCACCACGCTGGCCACCAACGCCCTCGTGGAAGGGCAGGGGGGCCGCGTCGCCCTGATCGCCCTGGGCTTCGAGGAAACCGACCTCGCCCGCGACGGCCTGGCCGAGGCGCTGCGCGGCGACCCGGTGATCCGGCGCCCCGGCGGCCACGACCATGCCGGCCACGAGATGGCCCGCCTCGACCTGGCCGCGCTCGAAGCAGACCTTCGCGCCCTGCCCGAGGGGCTGTCGGGACTCGCGGTCGTGGCCCGCTTCGCCACCCGCAACCCCGCGCACGAGAATGCGGTCCGGGACCTCGCGCGGCGCGTCACCGGCCTTCCGGTCACCTGCTCCCACGAGCTGTCCTCGGGCCTTGGCGGCCCGCGACGGGCGCTGACGGCGGTGCTGAACGCCCGCCTCATCGGCCTCATCGACCGGCTCGTCGCCGCCTGCGAAGGGCATCTGCGCGCGATCGGCATCCAGGCGCCGCTCATGGTCGTGCGCGGCGACGGCGCGCTGATGGCCGCGCAGGTCGCCCACGAGAAGCCCATCGAGACGATCCTGTCCGGGCCTGCCGCCTCGGTCGCCGGCGCCGCCTGGCTCGCGCGCGAGCCCATCGCCCTCGTGTCCGACATCGGCGGCACGACCACGGATGTCTGCCTCCTGCGCGACGGCCGGCCCTCCATCGACCCGGACGGGGCGCGCGTCGGCCCCTGGCGCACCATGGTCGAGGCCGTGGCCATGCGGACCTGGGGCCTGGGCGGCGACAGCGAGGTGCATCTCCTGCCCGGGCTCGACGGCGGGCTGAACCTGGGGCCGCGCCGCGTCATGCCCGTGTCGCTCCTGGCCCGGGACCACCCGGATCTGGTGCATCGCGCCCTCGACACCGCCCTGTCCGCCGACCGCGCCCCCGAGGAGGCCGGACGCTTCGTGCTGCCGCTCTGGCGCGGCGGGCTGCCCCCGGGGCTCGACGGCCGCGAATCCGCGGTCGCCGCCCGGCTGGCCGCCGGGCCGCTGCCCCTCGCGCGGGCCGTCGTCGCCCGGCCCGAGGGCGCGGCGCTGAACCGGCTGGTCGGGCGCGGGCTCGTGATGGTCTCGGCGGCGACGCCGACGGACGCCGCCCATGTCCTCGGCCTCCAGGCCGACTTCGACGGGGACGCCGCCCGCAAGGCCTTGACCCTCCTGTCCCGCCGCCGCACCGGCGCGGGCGACCGGTTCGCCCCCGACGCCGAGGCCATGGCCCGCGCGGTCCTGGCCCGCGTCACGCACCAGACCGCGCTCGCCCTGCTCGAGACCGCCTTCGCCGAGGACTCCCGCCGCTGGGGCGAGCCGCCCGACGCGCTCGCCCGCCATGTCCTGACCCAGGCGGGGCTCGACGGGCACCAGGGGATCGTGACCACCCGCCTGTCCCTGGGCGTGCCCGTGGTCGCCCTGGGCGCCTCGGCCCGCACGCATTACCCGGCGGTGGGCGAACGGCTGGGCACCCGCGTCGCCATCCCCGATCACGCCGAGGTCGCCAACGCCGTGGGCGCCGTGGTGGGCCGCGTGGCCGCCTCGGCCGAAGGCTCGGTCACGAGCCCCGCCCCCGGCGCCTTCGTGGCGCACCTTCCCGCCGGGCCGCAGCGCTTCGGCGACCCGGACTCCGCGCTGGCCGCGCTCGCCTCGGCGCTGGAGGAGGAGGCCGCCGCCCGGGCCCGCGCCGCGGGAGCCGGCGAGGTGGAGCTGCTCCGCGCCACCGATCTCCGGGAGGCCGAGGTCGAGGGCAGCCGGATGTTCGTCGAGGCCCGGCTCCGCGTCACGGCCCAGGGCCGCGCGCGGCTCGCCCGGGGATGAGCCTCGCGTCCAGGGGCGTCGGCGCGCGGCCTCCCGGCCCGGCCGCGGCGGTCGGGAACCGGCCGCCCGGCTGGATCGCTATGCCAGTCCAGATCGAACCGGAAACGAGGACTTCATGCGCGTATTGGTGACAGGCGGAGCGGGCTACATCGGCAGCCACACCCTGGTCGAACTGCTGGGGCAGGGGCACGAGGCGCTGGTGGTGGACAGCTTCTCCAACAGCTCGCCCCAGGCGCTCGACCGCGTGCGCGAGCTCACCAACGGCTGGTTCGAATCCGAGGAGGCCGACATCCGCGACACCGACCGGCTCACGGCGGCGGCCCGGCGGTTCCGGCCGGAGGCGGTGATCCACTTCGCGGGCCTGAAGTCCGTCGGCGAAAGCGCGCGCCGGGCGGTGGACTACTACGACGTGAACGTCGCGGGCACCGTGTCCCTGCTGCGGGCGATGGATGCGGCGGACTGCCGGAGGATCATCTTCTCCTCCTCGGCCACCGTGTACGGCGAGCCTCAGTACCTGCCCTTCGACGAAAGCCACCGGATCGCGCCCACGAACGTCTACGGCCAGACCAAGGCCATGGCCGAGCAGCTCCTGACCGACTGGGCCCGCGCGGACGAAGGGCGGGCGGCGCTCCTCCTGCGCTACTTCAACCCCGTGGGCGCCCACGCCTCGGGCCGGATGGGCGAGGATCCCCGCGGCGTGCCCGAGAACCTGATGCCCTTCCTCGCCCAGGTGGCGGCGGGGCGGCGCGATGCCCTGCGGATCTGGGGCGACGACTACCCCACCCCGGACGGCACCGGCGTGCGCGACTACATCCACGTCACCGACCTTGCCCGCGCCCACGTCGCCGCGCTGGCCCGCGCCCAGGCCGTCACGGGGGCCGAGGCCTACAACATCGGCACCGGCCACGGCGTTTCGGTCAGGGAGATGCTGGGCGCCTTCCAGCGCGTCGTGGGCCGCGACCTCCCGCACGAGATCCACCCCCGCCGTCCCGGCGACGTGGCCGAGATGCGGGCCGACTGCTCCCGCGCGAACCGCGATCTGGGCTGGCGCGCCGAATACGACGTGGACGACATGGTGCAGAGCCTCTGGGCCTGGCAGTCGGCCAACCCTTACGGCTACGGCGCCCCGCCCCAGGAGGGCTGAGCGCGCAACGGTCCCACGAGACCGCGGGCCCGGACGACCTCGCCGATCACTCGGCGGGGTGGGCGGTGGGGGCCGGGGCGGGCGTCGAGCTGCGGGCGGCGGCCAGGGTGGCGCGGGACACGCGCGGGATCCGGACGGCCTTGCGCGCCGACATGCGGGGCAGGGGGAACTGGTTGCGGCTGTGCACCCGCCAGAAGGGCTTGCGGGCGGTCTGCATGACCAGGACGATGTCCATGCCCAGCGTGCGCTGGCTTTGGTAGATCAGGTCGAGCCGCGCCTTGCGGGGGATGCAGCGGCGCCGGTAGACGGCCTCGGTCTCCCGGTGGGTGCGGCAGGCGGCAAGGAGCCGCTCCTCGTGCTGGTGGAACCGCAGGGTGGCCAGCCCCGTCACGCCGGGGCGGCTCTGGAGCACCTGGTTGTAGATCTCGGGAAAGGCCTCGACATAGGACCGCATCGGCGGGCGCGGCCCCACGAGGCTCATCTCGCCCTTCAGCACGTTGATGAGCTGCGGCAGCTCGTCGGCGCGGGTGCGCCGCAGGATCCGATGCAGCGGCGAGATCGAGTTCGCCTTGTCGCCCCCGGTGACGCCGCCCACGGCGTCCGCGCCCACCCGCATGGTGCGGAACTTGATCTGCTTGAAGGATCGGTCGGGGGAGCACATGCGTTCCCCCAGGTAGAAGATCGGCCGGCCTTCGGTGATGAGCAGCAGCAGCATCGTCGCCAGAAGCACCGGCCACAGCAGGAGAAGCAGCAGGAGCGAGACCACGACATCGAAGACGCGCTTGCTGACCGGCATCGGCGGCAGCGCCGCCTTGCGCCTGAACCTCGGCCGCCAGCTCGACGCCGCCAGGGCGGCCGCGCTCGGCATGGGCCCTTTCGAGCCTGAGCCCTCGAACGAAGGTGCTGTGGGATCAAGGTTCGTCATGAACAAAGACTTAGAATCTTCGGGCTTAGGGGATCAAGCTGATCCTGCTCAGGCCCCTTCGGGGCCCCCCGGGGGCGCAGGGCCGCGACAGCCCCCCCCTCGGCACCCGGAAGCGCCTTGTTTCTTTATGTTTCCGGCTGAAAAGGGACGTTTCTGGGGCAGTACCTGCCGTGGCGTCCAAGCCACAGGTGGCCGGCCAATGCGCGAAGGCCTGCCCATGCGCCCCGCCCGCCGCCCTTGACCGCAGGGCCCCGCGCCCTGTCCCGCGCCGCCCCGGACCCTCTGGCGCGGACCGCGTCGCTGGGTCAGGATGCCACCCGGGGGCCATGGCGGGCCCCTGGGGGCAGGCCAGGAGGTATCCCGTGGATTTCGACTATGATTCCAGCAACATCTTCGCGCGCATCCTCCGGGGCGAGATCCCGGCCAAGGTCGTCTTCGAGAACGAGCACGCGCTCGCCTTCCATGACGTCCGGCCGCAGGCGCCCGTCCACCTCCTGGTGATTCCCAAGGGCCCCTACATGAGCCTCGACCACTTCGCCGCCGAGGCGACGGCGGTCGAGCAGGCGGGCTTCCTTTCCGCCGTGGCCGCCGTCTGCGGGATGGAGGAGCTGGGCCAGGGCTTCCGCGCCATCGCCAACACCCGGACCCATGGCGGGCAGGAGGTGCCGCACTTCCATGTTCACATCCTGGGCGGCCGTCCCCTGGGACCGATGCTGTCGCAGGCCTAGCGCCATGGCCACCTACGCCTACCGCATCCTTCCGCCCCGCCCGGACTTCGCGGCCACGATCCAGCCCGCCGAGATGGAGGTCATGGGCCGCCACTTCGCCCATCTCCAGGACCTGCATGGCCGGGGCGTGATCCGCTACGTGGGCCGGGCGGCGAACGGCGACTACGGCTTCTGCGTCTTCGACGCCGAGGACGACGATGCGGCCCGCGCGGTCGCCGGGTCCGACCCCGCCGTGGCCGAGGGGCTGATGACGCTGGAGCTCCATCCCTTCATGGTCGTGTTCGACGCCCCGGCTAGATAGGGGCCATGCTTTCCTCCTCCGCCGCGCTCGGCTAAGAACGGCGCGACCGCCGCTCAGCCCCAAGGGACCGCTTCCCATGACCCAGCTCATGATCCGCCGCACGGACCACCCCGCGCCCGACGGCCTCCCCCCGCCCGAGGTCAAGGTCGTGACCTCCTGGCGCGTGTCCTGCGACGGCGGCGAAGGCGCGCTGGGCCATCCCCGCGTCTGGTACGAGATCCCGCGCGAGCAGGGCTTCATCGACTGCGGCTACTGCGACGCCCGCTTCGTCCATGCCGACTCGCAGTCCCAGCACCAGCATCCGGCGACCCCGGGCCTGGCCGACCACGCCCAGCCCGCCGACCTCGAAGGCACCGTGCGCGGCAAGCAGCCGGGCGGCGACAGCAGCGATCCGTTCCGGGGCAACGACGGCGGCTCGGGCGAGCATCACGGCGCATAAGGGGGCCTGACGGATGGCATTCGGCAAGGGGTGCCACCTGCACCTGATCGACGGCTCGGCCTTCATCTTCCGGGCCTACCACGCCCTGCCGCCGCTCACGCGGAAGTCCGACGGACTGCCCATCGGGGCGGTCGCGGGCTTCTGCAACATGCTCTTCCGCTACATCGAGGGGAACACCGGCCCCGACGCTGCGACCCATGTCGCCGTGATCTTCGACTTTTCGTCCAAGTCCTTCCGGAACGAGCTTTACAGCGACTACAAGTCCCATCGCCCGCCCCCGCCCGAGGAGCTGGTTCCGCAGTTCCCCCTGACGCGCGAGGCGACGCGCGCCTTCGGCGTGTCCTGCCACGAGATCGAGGGCTTCGAGGCCGACGACATCATCGCGACCCTGACCTGCAAGGCCCGCGACGCGGGGGGCCGCGTGACGATCGTGTCCTCGGACAAGGACCTGATGCAGCTCGTGGGCGGCGGGGTCGAGATGCTCGACCCCATGAAGAACAAGCGCATCGACCGCGAGGGCGTCTTCGAGAAGTTCGGCGTCTATCCCGAACGCGTCATCGACGTGCAGGCGCTCATGGGGGATGCGGTGGACAACGTGCCGGGCGCGCCCGGCATCGGGGCCAAGACCGCCGCCCAGCTCATCCAGGAATACGGGGACCTCGACACGCTCCTGGCCAGCGCCGAGGGGATCAAGCAGGCCAAGCGCCGCCAGACGCTGATCGACTACGCCGACCAGATCCGGCTGTCGCGGGACCTCGTGTCGCTGCATTGCGACATGCCGCTCGACTTCGACCTCGACTCGCTCGAGGTGCGCGATCCCGACGCGGCGCAGCTCCTCGACTTCCTCGGCCGGATGGAGCTGCGGTCGCTGTCCAAGAAGGTGGCGCAGCGCATGGGCGTGGACGCCCCCGCCGTGCCCGAGGATTCGGGCCAGATGCGGCGCGAGCTTCCCGCTCCCGAGGAGACTGCCCTCCCGCCCATCGACCGCGCCCTCTACGAGACGGTCCGCACGCGCGACCAGCTCGATGCCTGGATCGCCCGCATCCGGGAGGCCGGGCACGTCGCCGTGGACACGGAAACCACCAGCCTCAACGAGATGGTGGCCGAGCTTGCCGGGATCAGCCTCGCCACCGCGCCGAACGTCGCCTGCTACATCCCGGTGGGCCACCGCGCCTCGGCCACCGCCGACCTGTTCGGCGGCAACGACCTCGCGCCGGACCAGCTCCCCCTCCAGGAGGTGCTGGACGCGCTGAGGCCGGTGCTCGAGGCCGACGACATCCTCAAGATCGGCCAGAACATCAAGTACGACTGGAAGGTCCTCGCCCGCTACGGGGTCGAGGTCCGCCCCTTCGACGACACCATGCTGATGAGCTATGCGCTCCATGGCGGGTTGCACAACCACGGCATGGACGAGCTGTCCGAGCGCTACCTCGGCCATCTCCCCATCCCCATCAAGGAGCTGATCGGCACCGGCAAGTCGCAGGTCACCTTCGACCGCGTCGCCATCGAGAAGGCCACCCCCTACGCCGCCGAGGACGCCGACGTCACGCTCCGCCTCTGGCTCGCGCTGCGGCCGCGCCTGCACCGGGTCCGCGTCACCACCGTCTACGAGACGCTGGAACGGCCGCTCGTGCCCGTTCTCGCCCATATGGAAATGGCGGGCGTCAAGGTGGACCGCGACACCCTGTCCCGCATGTCCGGCGCCTTTGCGCAGAAGATGGCGCAGCTCGAATCCGAGGTGCAGGAGATGGCGGGCCGCCCCTTCAACCTGGGCAGCCCCAAGCAGCTCGGCGAACTCCTCTTCGACGAGCTGAAGCTTCCGGGCGGGGTCAAGGGCAAGACCGGCGCCTACGGCACCGACGTCAACGTCCTCGAGGATCTGTCCACCATGCACCCGCTGCCGGGCCTGGTCCTCGACTGGCGGCAGGTCTCCAAGCTGAAGAGCACCTACACCGACGCGCTCCAGCAGGCGATCAACGCGGACACGGGCCGCGTCCACACCTCCTATTCCATCGCCGGAGCCAACACCGGGCGCCTCGCCTCGACCGACCCGAACCTCCAGAACATCCCCGTCCGCACCGAGGAAGGGCGCCGCATCCGCGAGGCCTTCGTGGCCGAGGAGGGCAAGGTGCTGGTCTCGCTCGATTACTCCCAGATCGAGCTGCGGCTCCTGGCCCACATGGCCGACCTGCCCGAGCTCAAGACCGCCTTCCGCGAAGGCCAGGACATCCACGCCATCACCGCGTCCGAGATGTTCGGCGTGCCGCTGTCCGAGATGACCTCCGAGCTCCGCCGCCGGGCCAAGGCGATCAACTTCGGCATCATCTACGGCATCTCGGGCTTCGGCCTCGCGCGGAACCTGCGCATCCCCAAGGATCAGGCGCAGCAGTTCATCGACCGCTACTTCGTCAAGTTCCCGGGCATCAAGGCCTACATGGACAGCGTGGTCCAGGGGGCCAAGCGCGACGGCTACGTCAAGACCCTGTTCGGCCGCAAGATCCACACGCCCGAGATCAACGCCAAGGGGCCCGGCGCCGCCTTTGCCCGCCGCGCCGCGATCAACGCGCCCATCCAGGGGACGGCGGCCGACATCATCCGCCGCGCCATGATCCGCATGGAGCCCGCCATCGACGGCCTCCCCGCCCGGATGCTCCTCCAGGTCCACGACGAACTCCTGTTCGAGGTGGAGAAGGAGGCCGAGGACGCGCTGATCCAGCGCGCCCGCGAGGTGATGGTGAACGCCCCCGACCCGGCGGTGAAGCTCACCGTGCCGCTGGAGGTCGAGGCCGGCACCGGCCACACCTGGGCCGCCGCGCACTGAGCCGAAGCCGGGTCCCGGCGCGACCGGCGTTCCCCGCCGGGGACGCCCCTTCCCCTTCGTGCCAAGCGGTCCCCGCATCCAGTAGGGCCGCCTGCGCCGTCACCCCGGCAGCGTGACGATGATCGCCTCCCGCTCCGTCGCGACGACGGTGTGCTCGTACTGCACGACGGGGGCGGGGGGCTGGCTGTAGAGCGTCCAGCCGTCCGCGCCGTCCGTCGCCCAGATCCCGCCCCGGGAGAGGAACGGCTCGACCGTCAGCACGAGGCCCCTGTGCATCCGCCGCCGGTCGCCGCGCGTGGGCCAGGTCGCGATCTCCTCGGGGTGTTCGTGGAGCGACCGGCCGACCCCATGGCTGGCGAGGTTGCGGATCAGCGTGTAGCCGCGCTCGGACGCAAAGCGGCCGATGGCCGCCCCGATCCCGGCCAGCGGCCTGTCATGGCCCACCTGCGCGATGCCGACCTGCATGGCGCGGCGGCCGTCCCGGCACAGCCGGTCGAGCGTGGGCCGCACCGGCGGCACGCGGAACGTGGCCCCGGTGTCGGCGAAGGTGCCGTTCCACGAGGCGGACACGTCGATGTTCACGAGGTCGCCGGCCCGGATGACCCGGTCGCCCGGGATGCCATGGGCGATCTCCTCGTTGACGCTGATGCAGGTCGCGCCCGGAAAGTCGTAGGTCGACTCGGGGGCGGGGGTCGCGCCCTCGCGCTCCAGCAGCGCGCGGCCGATCCCGTCCAGCTCCCGCGTCGTCATGCCGGGCTCCATCGCCCGGCCCATGGCCTGGAGGGTGTTGGCCACGATGCGGCCGATCGCCTTCAGGTCCTCGAGGTCGTCCTCGTTGGTGATGGTCATGCGGGGCCTCGTTCATCGCGTGCGGACAGGTCCGCGCGGGACTAGCACGGGCAGGCGGCCTTGTCCCGCGGCCCGCCCGCACCGCCGGGCCGGACCCCGGATGCGACAAGGGGCGCCTCCGCATGGAGACGCCCCCGATGGCTACGCCGTGGGGCCAGGCTCTGGGGCCAAGCTCTGGGGCCAGGCTCCGGGGCCGGGGCCTCAGAACATGTTGCGGTCCGGGATCCGTCCGTCGGGCGTGTACTGGTCCACCGCGTGGGGCAGCTCCCGCGACAGGCGCGACAGGATCTCGCTCCGCGACAGGCCGGTGTGCTCCTCGAGGTCCTGGAGCACGTCGGGGCCGAGCGCGGCCTCCAGGTCGTGCGGCTCCATGGAATGGTTGGGACCGGTGCCGACCCAGGAATCCATGACCTCGCCGCGCCCGTTCTGGCGCATGTGGCCGTCCAGTTCGTTCAGGCCGCCGCCCAGCAGGCCGCCCAGCCCGCCCCCGGCCGCGCCACCGCCCAGCCCGGCCAGCAGCCCGCCCAGGCCGCCCCCGGCGCCGCCCTGGCCGCCCAGCCCGCCCAGCAGGCCGCCAAGCCCGCCGCCCGAGGCACCGCCCATTCCGCCCATGCCGCCGCCCATGCCACCGCCGGCGCCACGGTTGTTCAGCATCTCGGAGATCTTGTCGCGGTTCTGGTAACCGGCGACAGCCAGAAGCCCCAGAAGGGCCGTCATCGAAGGAAAGCCGCTACGAGCCATGGATATGTCCTCCTGTTGGTCGCGTCGCTGTTGATGGGCGCGGGCCGGGGCCCGCCGCCAAAGGGGTCAGACGTTCCGCCGGCCGCGCAGGGCGCCCCAGATGAGGAGCACGATGATGGCCCCCACGACGGCGCCGATCAGCCCCGCGCCTTCGCCGGGCGCGTACCAGCCCAGCGCCTGCCCGAGCCAGGTCGCCACGAAGGCGCCCACGACGCCCAGGAGCATCGTCACGATGATCCCGCCGCCCTGCCGGCCGGGGATGATCAGCTTGGCCAGCGCGCCCGCGATGAGTCCGATGATGAGGGTCCAGATGAAGCCCAAGGCCGTCTCCTTTGGTTGGCGGACGGGCCGGGCCGTCGCGCAATGATGCCGCAGCGTCCCACGGGTCGCGGGGCCAGACGCCGGGACAATGTAGGACGGGGCCGATGGTTCCCGGTCCGGGTCCCGACAGACCCTGGACTGGCTCCGGACTGGCGCCCGACAGGGGGCGTTGCGCGCCCGGATGGCCCGCCGTCCGGTGCCGTCAGGGGCCGTTAACCTTCGCCTGCGACCTTCTGCGCCACGAGATCCGGACAGGTCCTCCGTTCGCCACCCCGGCCTTGCGGCCCCCATCGGGGGCAGGCCATCGCGGGCCACGCCCGCCCGGCACGGGAGCCGCCTGTCCCCCTGGGACGGCCCGAGGAAGGGCCAGCCGTCCCGCGCGGCTCGGTCCATTGGCCACTCCATGCCCGAGGCTCCGGTTCCGGAGACAGGCTTCGCGGGCAAGAGCTGTTTCATGGGAACGCGCAGGCCCCGTTCCCCCTGGGAGGTCCCCGGTCCGGGGCCGCAAAGACCCAGCCGCCGCGCGTCGAGCACGCGCCCCCCGCGCCGTGGCCTGGCCTCCCGGCGCGGCTCCGGAGTCCGTCCCCGCAGGGCAGGGGCTACGCTCCGCACACGAAAAAGGGCGTGGACCCTGCGGTCCACGCCCCCGATCAACTCCGTCCGGCCGGTTGCCCTTGCGGGCCCGCGCCTCAGTTGACGGCCTTGGCTTCCACGAGGTTCGCGTCCTGCACGCCGGCCTTCGCGATCTCGATGCGACGGGGCTTCAGGGCCTCCGGCACTTCCTTCACGAGGTCGATGTGCAGCATCCCGTCCACATGCGACGCGCCCGTCACGCGGACATGGTCGGCCAGGTGGAACCGGCGCTCGAAGGCGCGGGTCGCGATGCCGCGGTGCAGGAACTTGCGCTCGGTCGAGTCGTCCGCCTTCTTGGCGGTCACGATCAGGGCGTTCTCGCGCACTTCGGCGAACAGCTCGTCGCTGGCAAAGCCGGCCACGGCGATCGAGATGCGCCAGGAGCCGTCGGCGAGCTTCTCGATGTTGTAGGGCGGGTAGTTGGTTTCGGACGCGGTGGTCGCAAGCACGCGGTCCATCAGGTCGGCGATCTGGTCAAAGCCGACGGTCGCCCGGTAAAGCGGGGCAAGGTCAAAGCTGCGCATGGTCATCCTCATTGAGCGATAACGGTGGGACCATCCCACGGGGGGACTGGCCTGTCGTTCCGGGACCCGGCATCGGCGCCCCGGTAAGCGTTATCTGGGAAGCGTGGCCTGCGCGTTCAAGTCCCCCTGCGCGGTGACGAAGCTTGCTTTCAGGGCGGCCGTCCCCTCGGCCCGCGCCGTCCGCACCGGCGCGTCGCCCCCGGACGCCTCGAAGGCCGCCTCGAGCTCGGCCAACGGCTCGGTCAGCGAGGTGCCGAGCGCCACCTGGCGTCCCCCCAGCTCCCCCTTGGCCGACACGACCGAGACGATGCGGGCGATGCTCCCGTCCATCTGGAAGATGGGTGCGCCAGACGCGCCGAAATCGACGTCGCAGGTCAGGACGAAGACGCCCCTCTGCTGGCCCAGGACGCCGCAGGAATCCTCGCGCGACGGAGCCTCGGCCCGGCCCAAGGCGTAAGAGACGACGCTCACCTCCGCGCCGGCCTGCACCTCGGGGGCGGTCTCGAAGGGCCGGATCGCTCCGTCGTCGATCGGCTGCGCCAGCTCCACGAGGGCGAGGTCGTTCCGGCTTTCCGACGCGCCGGCCGAGGGGTCGAAGCGGTAGGCGGGATGCGCCACGGCCCGCAGCGCCATCCCCGACGCGACCGAATGGCCGTTGACCAGGCCGGCCCGGAACTCGATGGCGGACGGATCGACCGGAGCGCCGGTGCGCTTGTCGTAAAGGCAGTGGGCGGCGGTCAGCACGAGGTCGGGCGCGATCAGCGATCCGGTGCAGAACCCCTTGCCCCCGATGTCGAGCCGCCCGACCGCGTCCCAGGCTGCCGCCTCGGCGGTCGTGGCGAGGCTGTGAAGCCCCGTGTCCTGCGCAGCCGCCGGCATAGCCAGCGCGAGCGCCAGCAGCCAGCCTGCCACGCGCATCCGTTCTCTCCGCTGTCCCTGGGGACGGGCGTTGACCGCCGTCCCTTGGGTGCAGCGTTACGCGGCTGGTGTGGCCAAACTAGGGCGCAGGTCCTGACCTGTCATTATTCCGTCAAGTGTTGCAGGGCGGGGACCCCCATATGCCCAATCCAGAAGCTCGACTGTGTGGCAAACGGGCAGGTTCGTCTTGCCGCCGATCTGCATCAGGCAGCCGATGTTCCCGGCGACGATGACGTCGGGCGTGGTGGCCTCCAGCGTGGCGGCCTTGCGCCGTCCCAGCTCGCCCGCGATCTCGGGCTGCAGGAGGTTGTAGGTGCCCGCCGACCCGCAGCAAAGATGCGCCCCCCTGGGCTCGGCCACCCGGAAGCCCGCCTTCCGGAGAAGCGCGACCGGCTCCACCTTCACCCGCTGCCCATGCTGGAGCGAGCAGGCCGAGTGGTAGGCCACCTTCACGTCCCGCTCGGGCAGCTCGGGCAGGTCCAGCCGGGCCAGCACCTCGGTCACGTCGCGCCCGAGCGCCCCCATCGCCTCCGCCGCCCCGGAGTCGGGCGTCCCGGCCAGCAGGTGCCCCCAATCCTTCACCGTGGTTCCGCATCCGGAGGCGGTGACGATGATGGCATCAAGCGGCTCCCGCGCGTGCTCGGCGGCAAAGGCGCGGACGTTGCCCGCCGCCATCGCTTTGGCCTCATCCTCCTTGCCCATGTGGTGGGTCAGCGCGCCGCAGCAGCCCTGGCCGCGCGGGATCACCACCTCGGCCCCGGCGCGCTGGAGGAGCCGGATCGCCGCCTCGTTGATGCCGGGGTTCAGCGCCCGCTGCGCGCAGCCCGTCAGCAGGCCGATCCGCATCCGCCGCTCGCCGCGGGCGGGGTGGGTCTGCGGGTCCTCGGCGCGGCTCACCGGCGGGATCGCCCGGGGCGCCATCCGCACCATCGCCCGCAGCCGTGGGTCCGGCAGCAGGCCCGCGAAGGGTCGCCCGATCTTGGCGCCGAGCAGCGCCAGCCGGAACCGCGTCGGATGCGGCAGCACCCAGGCCAGCAGCCGCCGGATCGCACGGTCCGACCAGGGCCGCTTGTAGCGTTCCTCGATATAGGCCCGCGCGTGATCCACCAGATGCCGGTAATGCACCCCCGACGGGCAGGTCGTCATGCAGGCGAGGCAACTCAGGCAGCGGTCGATGTGCTTCACCGTCGCCGGATCGGGGTCGCGCCCGGACTCCAGCATGTCCTTCATCAGGTAGATGCGGCCGCGCGGGCTGTCCAGCTCGTCCCCCAGCACCTGGTAGGTGGGGCAGGTGGCCGTGCAGAATCCGCAATGGACGCAGGACCGCAGGATCTTGTTGGCCTCGGCGGTGCCGGGGTCCGATAGCTGCTCGGGCGAAAAGAAGGTCTGCATAAGGTCACCTGTCGGGGCGGCACGTCACGCCGCCCGGGCCTCCATGAGGCCGGGATTGAACAGGCCGCGCGGGTCGAACCGTTGCCGCAGCCGGTGGGACAGCATCGCGACGGCGGGCGTCTCGGGCGGGAAGGTGCCCAGGGCGGCCCGCGTCTCGGGCGCGGCGCGGACCAGCACGGCCCGCGCGCCGAACGCCCCCAGCCGCCCCCGCAGGTCCGTGCCCTCCGGCACGAGGACCCAGGCCCGTCCGCCGCCCCAGTCGATCCGCTGCGCCCCTCCGGCCAGAGCCAGGGCCTGCCCCATCGCCGACGGGCGCACCGACAGCCGCCAGACATCGCCCGCGCGCCCGGCAAAGTCGGTCACGTCGCGGATCGCCGCCCAGGGGCCGGGTCCCTCAAGGACCTCGGCGGCGCCCCAGGCCTTGAGCAGCTTCGCCAGCCGCTCGGCCCGCACCGCCACCGCCTGGGCAAAGCCCTCCAACCGCAGCCGCGTCACGCCCGCCTCGGCGTCGTGCGCGGCCCCCGCGACCTCGAAGGGCGAGCCCAGCGCCGCCGACAGGCAGGCCACCGCCTTGGCGGGGTCATGCCCCCCGAACGCCAGCGTCAGCGTCGCCTCGGGCGCGGGCAGCACCTTCAGCGCCACCTCGGTAATGACGCCCAGCGTCCCATGGCTTCCGGCGAGCAACCGCGCGAGGTCGAGGCCGGTCACGTTCTTCATCACCCGCCCGCCGTTCGACACCACGGTCCCGGTCCCGTCGACAAAGCGCAGGCCCAGCACGACGTCCCGCGCCGCGCCCGCCTGCACGCGGCGGGGGCCCGAGCCGTTGGTGGCGATCACCCCGCCCAGCGTCGGCTCGCCCTCGGTGCCCAGCAGGGGCCGCAGGTCCATCGGCTCGAAGGCGAGGCGCTGCCCCGCCCCGGCCAGCACTCGCTCCACCTCGGCGACCGGGGTCCCGGCCCGGGCCACCAGCGTCAGAGCGCCGGGCTCGTGCAGCACGATCCCCGACAGCCCGGCGGTGGAGACCGGCGTCCCCTCGGGTGTCAGCCCACGGGTGAAGCCGCCGCCCAGCGCCAGCGGCCCGCGCGCCTCGCGCACCAGCGCCGCCAGCTCGCCTTCGTCGCGGGGGGTCAGCACGCCGTTCACGCCGCCCGCCTCCGGCTTTCGCTGACCTGCAGCGGGAACACCTTGGCCGGGTTCAGCAGCCACTCCGGGTCGAAGGCGTCCTTGACGCGCATCTGCGCCTCCAGGTCCTCGGGGCGGTACTGGTCCGTCATCAAGTCGCGCTTCTCGACGCCGACGCCATGCTCGCCGGTCAGGCAGCCGCCCATCTCCACGCACAGCCGCAGGATGTCCGCGCCCAGCGACTCCGCCTTGTGGAGCCCGTCGGCGCTGTTGGCATCGAACAGGATCAGCGGATGCATGTTGCCGTCGCCCGCGTGGAAGACGTTGGCCACCTTCAGCCCATAGCCGTCGGCCAGCTCCTCGATCCGCGTCAGGACCGGGGCCAGCGCCGACACCGGGATCGTCCCGTCCAGGCAGATGTAGTCCGCCATCTGCCCCATGGCGCCGAAGGCCGACTTGCGGCCCAGCCAGATCCGCGCCGCCTCGGCGCTGTCCCGGGCCTCGCGGATCTCCAGCGGCTGGAAGGTGCGGGCGATGGCGGTGATGCGCTGCAACTGGTCGGCGATCTCCGCCTCTGAACCCTCGACCTCCACGATCAGCAGCGCCTCGCAATCCGGGTAGCCCGCCTTGGCAAACGCCTCGCAGGCGACGATGCAGGGGCGATCCATGAACTCGATGGCGACAGGGACAAGGCCCGCCCGGATCACCGCGCTCACGCATTCGCCCGCCGTCTCGTTGCGGTCAAAGGCGATCATCACCGGCCGCGCCCCCTCGGGCCGGGGCAGGATGCGCAGCGTGGCCTCGGTCACCACGCCCAGCTGCCCTTCGGACCCGCAGACCACCGCCAGCAAATCAAGGCCCAGCGCCTCGCCCTCGGGCCCGCCCAGCTCCACCACCGTGCCGTCCATCAGCACCATCGTCACGCCCAGGAGGTTGTTGGTCGTGACGCCGTATTTCAGGCAATGCGCGCCGCCGGAGTTCATCGCGATGTTCCCGGCGATGGCGCAGGCCAGCTGCGAGGACGGGTCGGGCGCATAGAAGAAGCCGTCGGCCTCCACCTCCATGCTGACCGACAGGTTCGTCCGGCCCGTCTGCACCCGGATGAAGCGGTCCTCGAACGAGGTTTCCAGCACCTCGGTCATCCGCGCCACGCCCAGCACCACCGCGTCCTCGGTGGGCAGGCTGCCCCCGGCCAGTGAGGTCCCCGCGCCGCGCGGCACGACCGGAACGCCCTCCTCGTGGCACAGGCGCAGCACCGCCGACACCTCGGCCGTCGAGGTCGGCAGCACCACGCAGAGCGGCGGGCAGCGATACGCGGTCAGCGCGTCGCATTCATAGGCCCGCGTCTCGGCGGGGTCGTCGATCACGCCACCCGGCGGCAGCACGAGCCGCAGGCGGTCGACGATGGCGCCCTTGCGCGCCAGGATCGCGGGGCTGGGAGCGGGCATGTCCATCGGGAACGTCCTCCAAGGCCCGACGTGGATAGGACGGCGCCCCCCGTGCTGGCAAGTGACGCGGACGTGACCTACTGTGGTTCCATGCCTGCGACCGTCCTCGATGGATTCCTGCCCGCCACCATCCTTTCGGCGCTCCGCTGGGGCGACGTGCTGGCGCTGCTGCTGCTGGTTGCCGCCTGGGGGGCGATGGGCTGGGTGACCGAGCATCCGCCGCCCGGACGGCCGTCGGTCACCGTGCTCATGTCGCAGGTCCGGCGCGAATGGATGCGCGAGTTCCTGACCCGCGACAACCGGATCTTCGACGCCCAGATCATGGCGTCGCTCCGGCAGGGCACGTCCTTCTTCGCCTCCACGGCGATCCTGGCGGTCGGCGGGGTGCTCGCGCTGATCGGCAACGTCGCCCCGCTGGCGGGGCTCGCCGAAGAGATCGGCCGCGAGGAGACCACGGCCCTGCAATGGCAGATGCGGCTTCTGCCCTGCGCGCTGCTGCTGACCCACGCCTTTCTCAAGTTCGTGTGGTCTAACCGGGTCTTCGGCTACTGCTCGGTGATGATGGCGGCGATCCCCACGGACCCTGGCGACCCCCGGTCGGCGCCCCGCGCGTCCCGGGCGGCCGAGCTCAACATCCGCGCCGCCTACAACTTCAACCGGGGGCTCCGGAGCATGTACTACTCCCTCGCCTCGCTGGGCTGGCTCGCGGGGCCGGGGGTGCTGGCCGTGGCGGTGGCGGTGGTCACCGCCATGCTGATCGGACGGGAGTTCGCGTCCGTCCCCCACGACATCCTGGCGGAACGGTAGAAGGGCGGCCTAGCGCCGCCCCTCGCGCACCCAGGCCCCCAGGATCAGCAGCGCCGACAGGAGCAGGAAGGCCCAGGCCGGAAGGATTGGAGCGATGCTGATGTCGGCGGTGACATAGGCCTCGCGCGGGGTGATGCCGATCCAGCCGCGTCCCGAGGCCGGCCGGCCCTCGCGCACGTCGCGCAAGGAGGGCAGCCCGTCCTCGATCCGCAGGATGCCGCCGTTCGTGGGCTCGACCGCCGGGGCCAGCACGTCGCCCGTGGCGATCGTCTGCTCGAACTCCCGCGGGGCCGAGGGGCCAAGCGCGATCACGGCGCTCTTGTCCCCGTCGGTCAGGCGGTAGAGCCCGATCTCGGGCGCCTCCCATTGCAGCTCGAAGCGGCCGGGCGACACCTCCTGGAGCTGGACCGTGGTCTCGGTGCCGTCCGGGCCCGTGATGGTGACGGGCGGGACCGTTTCGCCCAGCGTGCGCCGGATGATCCGCATGGTCTGGCCCGCAGGCTCGACCCAGAGAGCCTCCTCCTCCAGCTCGGGCTCCTTCATGAGCCAGTGCGCCAGCCGCCGGAGCAGCTCCATCTGCGGCCCGCCCCCCTCGAAGCCCCGGTCCCAGAGCCAGGCCTGGTCGGTGGCCAGGAGCGCCGCCCGCCCTTCGCCCACCCGGTTGAGGAGAAGGAGCGGACGGCCGTCGGGACCTTCCATGACGTTGGTCGCGTCGGGCGAGGGCGTCACCTCGATGGCCCGGAACCACCGGCCCCAGCCGGGGGTGCCGTCCTCGGCCGGGGGCCGGGGCGCGAGCGATTCCAGCCCTTCGGTGACGGGATGCCGCTGGCCCAGCTCGCTCAGGAGGGGCGTGAAGCCCTCCTCCAGGACCCGCGCGCTGGGCGCCCCGGGCAGCACCGCGCCCAACGGGGACCGGTAGACGGACTCGGCGCTCGCGTATTCCGGGCCTGCCGTCACCAGGACGGCGCCGCCCCGCTCGACGTAGTCGGCGACGTTCTGGAGGTATTCGTTGGGCAGGATGCCCTGCCGCCGGTACCGGTCGAAGATGACGAGGTCGAAGTCCTGCAGCTTCTGGACGAACAGCTCGTAGGTCGGGAAGGCGATCAGCGACAGCTCCTCGACCGGCACGCCGTCCTGCTTTTCGGGCGGGCGCAGGATGGTGAAGTGCACGAGGTCCACCGAGGCGTCGGACTTGAGCAGGTTCCGCCAGGTCCGTTCGCCCGCATGGGGCTCGCCGGACACCAGCAGAACGCGCAGCCGGTCCCGCACGCCGTTGATCTGCACCACGGCGGCGTTGTTGCGGGCCGTGAGCTCGCCTTCCGCTTCGGGCGTCTCGAACTGGAGCACGTTCATGCCGCCATGCGGCAGCACCAGCGGAAGCTCCATGTCCTCGTTGATCGGGACGTCGAACTTCATCGGGGCGCCGCCGTCCACGGCGATGGTCAGCGGGACCGTCGCCGCCTCGGGGGCCGCGCCCTGGTCCTCGACCCGGATGGTCAGGTGCAGCTCCTCGCCCAGGATGCCGAAGGCCGGGGCGTTCCGGACCACCAGCCGCCGGTCCCAGTCGCCCTCGTGGCCGGTCAGCAGGGTGTGGAGCGGGGCCGGAAGGGGCGGCGCTGCCGGGAGGTCGTGCACGCGCCCGTCGGTGATGAGGACCATGCCGGCGATGCGGCCCTGCGGCTCCTGGGCCAGCGCCTCGCCCAGCGCCCCCATGACCAGCGAGCCGCCGTCGCCCTCGGCGTCGCCGACGCGGACGACGCGCAGCTCGGTGTTGGGCCGGGCGGCGACCTCGGCCTCCAGGCCCGCCAGGGCCTCCTCGGTCTGCTGCGGGCGGTCGGCGATGCGCTGCGACGCGCTCTCGTCCACCACGGCCACGACGATGTCGGTCAGGGGCTGCCGCTCCTCCTCCTGGAGGGAGGGGTTGAGCAGCGCCGCAAGCAGCGCCACCCCGGCCAGCCCCCGAAGCCACCAGCCCGACAGCCGGCGCCAGGCGGCCAGGATCACGGCCACGTCGACCAGCGCCACCGCCACCCAGATCACGGGCCAGGGCAGGAGCGGGTCGAAGATGATCTGATCCGCCGTCATGTCACGCCTGTTCCTTCAAGCTGCGTCCGTCCGTCATCGTGCCTGCTTCCGCGAGGGCGCCGGGGTCATTGCCCCAGCCGCTCCAGCAGGGCGGGCACGTGCACCTGGTCGGATTTGTAGTTCCCCGTGAGGACGTGCATCACTAGGTTGACCCCGAAGCGGAACGCGTATTCGCGCTGCTGCTCGCCCGCCATGCCGCGCCCGACCGGGTAGAGCGGCGTGCCGTAGTCGTCCACCGCCCAGGCGGACGCCCAGTCGTTGCCGCCGATCACCACCGGCGTCACGCCGTCATTGAGGTCGCGGAAGGGCATCCCCTCGGCCTGCTGGGCGTCGGGCGGCGCGGCTTCGACCCAGACCTCGGGGTCGTTGAACCGGCCCGGGAACTCCTTGAGCAGGTAGAAGGTCCGGGTCAGCACATGGTCCTGCGGCATCGGCTCGAGAGGCGGGATGTCGAGCCCGCGCGCGATGGCCTGGAGCCGCTCCCCTTCGGGCGTGGCGGTGCCGAAGCCCCCCATGTCCGCGTCGCGGGTGTCGAACAGGATCATCCCGCCCGAAGCGAGGTAGCGGTTGAGCTTGTCGTAGGCCGCCCGCGACGGAATCGGCATGTCCGCCGTGACGGGCCAGTAGAGCAGGGGGAAGAACGACAGCTCGTCGGTTTCGATG
This sequence comes from Rubellimicrobium arenae, assembly GCF_017916275.1. Taxonomy (GTDB): domain Bacteria; phylum Pseudomonadota; class Alphaproteobacteria; order Rhodobacterales; family Rhodobacteraceae; genus Rubellimicrobium; species Rubellimicrobium arenae. The sequence continues at coordinate 277,819 of NZ_JAFMST010000007.1, read as the reverse complement.
TCCACGCCCATGGGGGCGGTGGGCTCCACGGCGGTGCGGCTCCAGAGCGTGTTGGACAGCCCCAGCAGGCCGGCCTGCGCGGTGTCGTCCACCTCCCGGTCGCCGGTCAGCACATGGGCCAGGGCCACCTGCTCGGTGGCGGCCAGGGCAAAGTCGTCGGCCTCCGGGTCCGGCGCGGCCTGGGCGTCGGCCAGCGCGGCGGGGTCCTGGGCCGCCGCGGGAACGGGATGCCAGGCCAGCATGAGCGCGGCCAGCACCGCCACCACCCCGGCGCGCGCGCCCCGCAGGCGCCCCGACAGGAGCAGGGAGGCGAACACGTCCACCAGGAGCAGCCCCAGCGCCAGCGCCAGCAGCGCGCCCTTGAGCGGCAGCTCCCGCGCGACCTGAAGCCCTTCGAGGCGCACCGAGGCGGGCCAGGAGGCCGGGGCCAGCGTCGTTTCCGCGTTGATGGCGTTGATCGCGATGCGCCGATCCTCGCCCGCATAAAGGCCGGGACGCAGGTCGGGGCCGGCGCGCCCGCCCACCAGGCGCTCTCCCGGGACGCCCGGCTGGGTGTCGAGCTGCGTGAGCCGCCCGTAGGCGTCCAGGGCGGCCTCGGGCACCCAGGTCGTGCCCTCGAGCTCCGCCTCGGTCGGCGGAGCCGCCCGCGAGGACACGGCCAGCCGCTCCAGCATCTCGACGAAGAGGCCGGACAGGGGCAGGGTCGACCACTCGGCATTGGCGGTGACGTGAAAGAGCACGACCTGCCCTTCGCCCAGCTCCTTCCGCGTCACGAGCGGCGTGCCGTCGCTGAGCTGGGCGATCACCCGCTCGGCCAGGGTGGGGTCCGGCTGGGCCACGACCTGGGCGTCGACGGTGACGTCGGGGGGAATCGCGAGGCCGAAGAACGGCGAGCCGTCCTCGAAGGGCGAGAGCGACCTGGGCTCGCCCCAGCTCATGGCGCCGCCGACGGCCCGCCCGCCCGCCCGCAGCCGCACGGGAAGGAGAGGGTCCTCTTCGGTGCGGGCGAGATCGGAGGCGGCCAGGCGCGGCCCCGCAAAGCGCAGCAGCAGCCCACCCTCCTCGACCCAGGCCGTCAGGTCCTCGGTCTCGGCGTCGGACAGCTGGGCCACGTCGGCCAGGGCGATCACGTCGGGGTTGGCCAGGATGACGTCCGAAAGCGTGCCTTCGACAAGATCCGCATTGGGGGCGAGCGCCTCGCGCAGGTAATGGAGCGGATCGAGCAGGTCGAGCGCCTCCCGCTCGCGGCCGCCCGCCACGAGGCCGATCTCGCGCCGACGCAGGCCGTCGTCCGTCAGGGCCACCGCCGCGGCCGACCGCAGGCCCGACAGCTCGAACCGGGTCACGCGGTTGCGCAGTTCGGCGGGCAGCTCCAGGCCGACCTCCGCCTCGGCCGCGCCGGGCTCGAAGGCCAGGGTCGCGGTGGCGAGCTGCCGTTCGGCCCCGGCCGGATCGAGCCCCATGGCCGCGACCGGGATCTCGCCCGCAGGGCCGGTGGGCGAACGGATGGCGGACAGCACGATGGTCCCCTCCTCGAAGCGGGCCGGCCGCAGGGCGACGATCTGGCGCGGGGCCTGGACCACGGTGACCGACCCCTTGTCCTCCAGCACCCGCAGCAGCGTGGCCCGCCCGTCGCGGGCCAGGCCGTCGGACAGCCAGACCGTGTCGAAGCCGCCCTCGACCTGCCCCAGCGCCTCGGCCCAGGCGGCGTCGGCCTCGGCATCGGGGAGCCAGGGCTGGGGTGCGAGGTTCGGCAGATGCTGCAACGCGGCCTCGGCATCGTTGAAGACCGGAGCGCCGGTGGGCGGCGTGGTCAGCGCCACCACGGCGGCCGTGCGCCCCTCTCGCGAGGCTTCGCCCAGCAGCGTCTCGGACCGGTCCATGCGCGCGGCCCAGTCGCGGGCGTCGGCCCAGGTGCCGTCCAGCACGATCAGCAGCGGGCCGGTGCCGCCCCGGTCCTCGCGCGGGTTCAGGATCGGACCGGCAAAGCCGAGGATGACCGCCGCGACCGCCAGGAGGCGCAGCAGCATGAGCCACCAGGGCGTGCGGTCCGCCTGCGCTTCGCGATCCTCCAGGCCCAGGAGCAGCGCCACGCCCGGGAACCTGCGCCGGATCGGGGCAGGAGGGACGGCCCGCAGGATGAGCCAAAGGACCGGCAGCGCGACCAGCGCGGCCAGCAGCCAGGGGGCGGTGAACCCGAGGGGACCCAGCATCCACATCAGATGCGCCGCTCCAGGGCCGCATGGAGCCAGAGCAGGGCGCGCGCGGGCACCGTGTCGGTGTGGTGGGTCGAGAACATCCAGCCCGTCGCCCGCGCGAGGTCAGCCAGCCGGGCCTTCCGCTCGGCCAGCCTGTCGAGATAGCGGGCGCGAAGCTCGCCGGCCTTCAGGGTCTCGTGCCGCAGGCCGCCGCCCATGCTTTCGAAGATGGTCCGGCCCTGGAACGGGAACGCCTCCTCCTGCGGGTCGAGGATCTGGAGCATCGCCCCCTTGATGCCCCGGTCGGCGCTTTCGGCCACCGCGCGCTCGATGGGCGCGGGGTCGCCCAGGAAGTCCGAGACGAACAGGGCGCGGGACCGTGGCGGCATCCCGGTGGTGTCCGGCGCCACGTACTCCTCCGCCCGGTCCTCGGACAGCGAGGCCGCGAGCCGGGCCAGCATGGTCGCCCCCCGGCGCGGCGGAAGCCCGTCCGCGCCCCCGAGGCCCACCCGCTCGCCCCCCCGGACAAGGAGGATGGCGGCGGCCAGAGCCAGCAGGCGCGCCCGGTGACCCTTGGCGGGCAGGGCGGGCACAGAGGCAAAGGACATGGCGCGGCCCCGGTCCACCCAGACCATCACGGTCTGCGCGGTCTGCCATTCCTTGTCCTGCACGAAGGCGACGTCGGCGCGGCCCGATCGCCGCCAGTCGATTATGCGGGAATCGTCGCCCGGCTGGGCGGCGCGGTATTGCCAGAAGTCCGCCCCCATCCCCGCGCGCCGCCGCCCATGCTCCCCCAGGACGATGGTGGCGGCAAGGTGCTGCGCCTCGGCCAGGAGCGCCGGCATCGGGCCGGCCAGGGTTTCGGCCTCGGCGCGCAGACGGGCCGGGGCGGCGGGGATCTCCGCCGTCACGCGGCGGCCTCGACGCGGGTCGTCTCGGTGGCCACGCGTTCGATCAGGTCGGTCAGCTGGGCGCCCTGGGCCCGGGCGGCGAAGGTCAGGGCCATCCGATGCTCCAGGACCGGCACGGCCAGCCGCCGCACATCCTCGGGCGACGGGGCCAGGCGCCCGGTCAGCAGCGCCTCGGCCCGCACGGCAAGCATCAGGGCCTGCGCCGCGCGCGGCCCCGGCCCCCAGGCGATCTGCTCGTTCATGTAGGCGGGGGCGTCCGGTCCCGGACGGCAGACGCGCACGAGGTCGAGGATCATCTCCACGATGGCCTCGCCCACCGGCATCCGCCGCAGCAGCGCCTGCGCGGCCAGCAGCTCCCCGCCGCTGAACACCGGCTGCGCCGCGGCTTCCTCGGCCCCCGTGGTGGCCAGGAGGATCTCGCGTTCGGTGGCGCGGGTCGGATAAGGCACGTCGATCTGCACCAGGAAGCGGTCGAGCTGCGCCTCGGGCAGGGGATAGGTGCCTTCCTGCTCGATGGGGTTCTGGGTCGCGAGGACGTGGAACGGCACGCCCAGGGGACGGTGCTGTCCGGCGATGGTGACCTCGCGCTCCTGCATGGCCTGGAGCAGGGCGGACTGCGTGCGCGGGGAGGCGCGGTTGATCTCGTCCGCCATGAGGAGCTGGCAGAAGATCGGCCCCTCGATGAACCGGAAGGCGCGGGAGCCGTCGGCGCCGGTCTCCAGCACCTCGCTGCCCAGGATGTCGGCCGGCATCAGGTCCGGCGTGAACTGGATGCGCCCGCCCCTGAGCCCCATCACGGTGGCCAGCGTGTCCACGAGCCGGGTCTTGCCGAGCCCCGGGAGCCCGACCAGGAGCGCGTGACCCCCGCAGAGCAGGGCCGTCAGCGTCAGGTCCACGACCCGCTCCTGCCCGATGAAGCGCCGGGCGATGGATCCGCGGGCCTCGGCGAGGCGGGCCTCCAGGTTCTCGATCTGGGTGACCAGACTCGCATCGACCATGACAACACTCCCCTGCGGCCCTATCTTCGCAACATAGGAGTAGAACGGCCCCTGGGGATGGGAAAGACAAACAAGAGTGAGACGGGCGCCAGCGCCCCCCCTTCCGCCGAGGGACTGGCCCATGCGGCCCGGGCCGAAGGCCGCCGGGGACCGCCGCCGGTGCATCTATGGAACCCGCCGCATTGCGGCGACATCGACATGCGCATCGCGCGGGATGGCACCTGGTTCTATCTTGGGACGCCCATCGGGCGGCCCGCGATGGTCCGGCTCTTTTCCTCGATCCTGCGGAAGGACCCGGAGGGCTACGTCCTCGTCACCCCGGTCGAGAAGGTCGGGATCACGGTGGACGACGCCCCGTTCGTCGCGGTGGACGTGGAGGCGCGGGACGGCGCCCTGACCTTCCGCACCAATGTCGACGAGGAGGTGACCGCCGGCCCCGACCACCCGATCCGGGTGGTCCGCGCCCCCGGGACGGGCGAGCCCTCGCCCTACCTCCTCGTGCGGCGCAATCTCGAGGCGCTCATCGACCGCAAGACGTTCTACAGGCTCGTGGACCTCGGCGAGGTCGCCGGGCATGATGGGCGGGACTGGTTCGGCCTGCGGTCGCAGGGGGCGTTCTTTCCGATCATCCCGGCCGAGGACCTGCCGGACTGATCGCCGCCTAGCGCTGCGCGAGCAGCACGCCGGCCGCGACCACGGCGGCCCCCGCCGCCTGCATCCAGGACCACTGGCCCCCCAGCGCGATCAGGATCAGCATGACGTAGAAGGGGGCGAGGTTCATGTGGAAGCTCGCGATCGCGACCCCCAGGCGGTGGATGCTCAGGATGAACAGGAGCTGCGACAGCGCGAGCGCCCCCATCCCGTACACCGCCAGGAGCCCGAGGTCGCTGGCCCGGAAAGGGTCGGCGGGCAGGGCGGTCCAGCCCAGCGCCGTCGCCAGGGCAACCAGCGCCGTCATCGCCACGCAGGCCCCGGTCAGGGTCGCGGTGGTCTGGCCGAGGCCGGACAGGGTGGGAAGCTGGCGCACGGTCATGTAGCTGCCCCAGGAATAGACAAGGCTCGAGCTCACGGCGAGCACCGCGCCCAGCCACAGGTTGCCCTGGCCCGCCCCGCCCCCCATCGTCGCGATCACGCCGCCCGCGATGGTGGCGGCCAGGCCCAGGAGGAAGGCCCGCGTGAGCGGACGCCGCTCGTAGATCCACTCGACCAGGGTCGCCGAAAGCGGCGCGATGGAGGCGATCACCGCCACCGTCACCGGATCGGTGGCCGCCTGGGCGAAGATCGCCGCGACCGCCGCGCCGCCGATGCCGATCGTGCCGATCAGGAAGCAGCGGCCCCAGGGCACCCCGCGCGGCCAGCCCTCCAGCGCGAGCCACACCGGAAGCAGGAGCAGGAGGCCCATCGCCAGGCGGGCCGGAACGAGGGCGAGCGGTTCCCAGTCCGACAGCAGCCCTTCGGCCGCCGGGAACCCGGCCGCCCAGACCACCATGGAGCCCATCGCCAGGAGGTTCCCCGGCAGGCGCGCGCCCGGCAGAGGGCGGGCCTCCGCAGGGGCGGTCCCGGACGGGAGGGGTCGTGCGGTCATGGACGGGCTCCGTCGGGCGAGCGGTGCGCGTGGAGCTAGCACGCCCCCGGAGCCGCGACGAGGGGTGTCGCATCCGCTTCGCGGACCCGCCGGGCCAGCGCCCCGGCGCCGGCCGGCGGGGCTATTCTCCGCCCTGGGCCGGAGGCGATCCGCCGAGGGTGGCGCGCCCGCCGGAAGGAGGTGGCGGTCCCGAGGGCGCATGCCTTAAATGCCGCCACCCTTCGAGGAGGCCCGATGCCCCGGTTCTGCGCCAATCTGACGATGCTCTTTCCCGAACTGCCGTTCCTTGAACGGTTCGGCGCGGCCAAGGCCGCCGGGTTCGAGGGCGTCGAGGTGCTGTTCCCCTACGACTGTCCCGCCCCGCAGATCCTGGAGCGTCTGGACCGGACCGGGCTCCGGCTCGTGCTGATCAACTGCCCGCCCCCGAACTATGCGGACGGACCCCGCGGCTTTGCCGCCGTCCCGGCCCTGGAGGACAGGTTCCGCAGCGACTTCCGCCGGGCCGCCCGCTACGCGGCGACGCTGGGCGCGCAGCACCTCCACGTCATGGCCGGGGTCGCGGAGGGGTCCGAGGCCCGGGCCTGCTTCGTCCGCAACCTGACCTGGGCCGCAACGGCCGCGCCCTCGCTTTCGCTGACTATCGAGCCGATCAACGGGCATGACATGCCGGGCTACTTCCTGCGCGACTTCGGCCTGGCCGCCGATCTCCTGGAGGAGGTCGGGGCGCCCAATCTGCGGCTCCAGTTCGACGCCTATCACGCGCACCGCATCACGGGGGACGTCATGGGAACCTGGGACCGGGTCCGCCATCTCGTGGCGCATGTGCAGGTCGCGGGCGTTCCGGGGCGGCACGAGCCGTCCAAGGGCGAGATCGACTACCCCGCCTTCTTTGCCCGGCTGGACGCCGAAGGCTATGGCGGCTGGGTCAGTGGAGAGTACAATCCCAAGGGCCTGACCCGGGAAGGTCTGGCCTGGATGCAGCAGGGCGCCCCCCATCCGGGCCGGTCCCCTGGCCGGGACGCCCCGTCCCGACTAGCGTAGGACGGTCACGACGCCGGAGGCCTGCCTTGATCCCCAGCCGTTTCGCGCCGATCCTTTTCGGGCTCATCCTGTCGGGGCTGATGTCCTGCATCGTGTCCGGGATCGCCACCCTGCGGGCCGCCGGGCTCGTGCCCGGCTTTCCGGGAATGTGGGCGCTGTCCTGGCTCACGAGCTGGTCGGTGGCCTTTCCTTCCGTCCTCCTGCTGGCGCCCGTCACGCGGCGGATCGTGGCCCGCCTGACCGCCTGACGGACCCAGGCGTCACTCCGCCGCCAGGCTCTGGGCCAGCCGCATGAGCTGCACTGCCTCGGTCCGGTAGCCGAACGGGTCCTCGCCCCGGTTGGCGCTGGCCAGGTCGATCGCCTGGCCGTAGCCCCAGGTGCCCAGGTGATCGTCCGCGCGCAGGAGCTGGCCCCAGCCCGCGATCGCGGCGGCAAATCGCGCCTCGGACCCGGCTGGCTCCTGGCCGGTGATGGGCGTCTCCAGAAGCCGGCTCTGCCCGCCTCCGGGCGCCTTCCAGCGGAGCCGAAGGAAGCCCAGCTCGCCGGTGCCGTCGCCGGCGGCCGGTTCCGGCCGGTAGCGCAGCGGCTCGGTCAGTTGCGCAGGGCTGCCCACCGGGGTCACCTCGTAGAGCGCGGTGACGGAATGGCCGGCGCCCAGCTCGCCCGCGTCCACCCGGTCGTTGGCAAAATCCTCGCGCCGCAGGGCCCGCGTCTCGTAGCCGATCAGCCGGTATTCGGCGACCGTGGCGGGGTTCCACTCCACCTGCACCTTCACGTCCTGCGCGATGGGAAAGAGCGCGCCGGTCAGCTGGTCCACCAGCACCTTCTGCGCCTCCTGCAGGGAGTCGATGTAGGCGGCCTGCCCGTTCCCGTTCTGCGCCAGAGCCTGCATGGTCGCGTCGTCGAGGTTCCCGCGCCCGAAGCCCAGGACCGACAGGAAGGTGCCCGTCTCCCGTTCGCGCGCGATGTAGTCCTCGAGCGCGCCGGGATCGCTGAGCCCGACGTTGAAGTTGCCGTCCGTGGCCAGGATGACGCGGCTGACCTCGCCCTGGGCGGCCATGTCCGCCGCGACGTCGTAGGCTTGCTCGAGCCCGCCCTGGCCGTTGGTGGAGCCCCCGGCCATGAGCCCGTTCAGCGACTTGAGGATGGCCCTGCGGTCCGACGCCGGCGTGGGCGGCAGCACCAGCCCCGCGCTGCCCGCATAGGTGACGATCGCGACCTGGTCCTCGGGCCGGAGCTGGTCCACCATCAGCCGGAACGATTGCCGGAGAAGCGGAAGCTTGGTCGGGTCCTCCATGCTTCCCGAGGTGTCGATCAGGAACACGAGGTTGAGCGGGGGGCGATCCGCGATGGCGGGCATCTCGCCCTGGAGACCGATGGCGACGAGCCGGGTGTCGGGGTTCCAGGGCGTCGCCATGACGCTGACCGTTGGACGGAACGGCCCTTCCCCGGCCGCGGGGGCGGGATAGTCGTAGGGGAAGTAGTTCACCATCTCCTCGACCCGCACCGCCTCGGGGGGCGGCAGCGCCCCGGACATGAGCGATTGCCGCACGACGGAATAGGAGGCCGTGTCCACGTCGATGGAAAAGGTCGAGACCGGCTCCTCGGCCGTGATCCGCAGGGGATTTGGGTCCTCGTTGGCGAAGGCCTCGGTGTCCGGCCGGGGCAGGGGGGCCAGGCCCGGCTCGGGCGCGATGACGGGAGCCGGGGCAAGCAGGGACGGCGCGACACCGTCGTCCGACCGAGGCGGGGGCTCGGCCGCGACGGCTCCGGACGCGAAGGCCTCGGCGTCCGCAGCGGGGGCGGCGCCCGTTTCGGCCGTCGTCGGATCGGACGTCGCCTCGGCCAGCCGCGAACGGGCGATCTCGGGGGCGACCGCCTGTGGCGCCACCAAAGGCGTGACGGGCGGGGCCTCGGGCTCGACCGGGGCGGCGCCGTCCTTCATCGCCGGTTGCGGCATGGGCTCGGGGGCGGTCCGTCCTGAACGTTCGTCGCGCTCGAGGGGCGATCGAAGCACCTCCCGCCCGATCGGCGTCAGCAAAAGGACGCCGCAGGCCACCAGCGCCGTGGTCAGGGTCAGTCCACCCCTGCTCGTCAATCCGTCCAACATCTTCCTCACTCCCACCCGGACGCCCCCCTTCGGGCGTTCGAGGATGAGACGGGCGGGATCGACGGCGCCTTGGAGCCGGTCGAAATTTTCCTGCGCGAGCCGCAGGTGAGCCGCCCGACGGGTGGGATCAGGGCGGGGGGTGGCTGCGTCCAGAGCGGACCGGAGATCATCCAGATCGAAATCGTCGTCGGGCGTCATCACGCCTCCTCCGCCGCGCGCAGGGCACGCAGCTTTTTCTTGGCCTCGGACACGCGCCAGCTCACGGTGCCTTCCGAGACGCCCAGGATCGTCCCGGCCTCCGCATGACTGACCTCGTCGAGCACGAGCGCCAGCGTGTCGCGAAGATCGTCGGGCAGTTTCGCCATCGCGCGCAGAAGCCAGTCCACCCGTTCGCGCCCGTCCTCGATGTCGGCCTGCCGCGCGGTCTCCCAGTCGCCCCACCCGTCCGAGGCCTTCAGGAAGGTGGCCCGCCGCCGCCGCCGATCATGGGCCGCGTTCACGGCCACGCGCCATAGCCAGGTGGTCACCTTGGCCTCGCCGCGCCAGCCCTGAAGCTTGGCCGGCAGCGCCGCGCAGATGTCCTGCGTCAGGTCCTCGGCCTCGGCCCGGGCGCCGGTCAGCCGGAAGCACAGGCGGAACAGCCGGTCGTAGTGCCGGTCGAGCAACGCGGCAAAGGCGGCCCCGTCCCCTTGGGCGGCCGCCCGTGCCAGATCCTCGTCGCTTGCCGTCATGCGCATGGTCCTTGGACGCGCGCCGCCGGGCGGTCCTTGGTCACGACTCCGCGCGCAGCGCCACCGGCCGGAGGTCGAGGCGCGTCACCAGGAGCTTGTCGATCCGGCGCCCGTCAAGGTCCATCACCTCGAAGCGCCAGCCCCCGGCCTCCACCTGGTCGCCGAGCTGCGGAAGGCGATGGAGCTGGTTCAGCACCAGCCCGGCCACCGTCTCGTAGTCCCCCGCAAGGTCGCGCGGCAGCCCCAGCCGTTCGGTGAACTCGTCGGCGGCCATCCAGCCCGACACGAGATAGCTCCCGTCCTCCCGCTCGTGCATGGCGGGCTCTTCCACCGCCGTCTCGCGGAAGGTGCCGGTGATGGCCTCCAGGATGTCGCCGGTCGTGATGATGCCCTGGAAGCTGCCGTATTCGTCATAGACCAGCCCCATGTGGTTCTGGGCACGGCGGAGGATGTCGATCACGTCGAGGGCATCGGCGCTTTCGAAGATGACGGGGACTTCGCGCATCAGCCGTCGCAGCTCCAGCGGCTCTCCCCGGGACAGGGCGGCGAAGGCATCCGTGACGTAGAGCACCCCCAGAACCTCGTCCGTCTCGGGGTCCTGCACGGGCAGGCGCGGCCGCCCGCTTTCGCGGATCGCCTGCAGCGTTTCCTCGGAGGTGGCATCGACGTGCAGCATCTCCACGTCGCGCCGCGGGGTCATCAGCCCCCGGGCCGACCGGTCGGCCAGCCGCATGACGCCCGACAGCATCTCGCGCTCGGCGCCCTCGATGACGCCCTCGTGCTGCGCCTCGGAAAGGATGACGCGAACCTCTTCCTCGGTGACGCCGGACCGTTCCTCGCCGCCCTGGCCCAGGAGGTGGAGCACGGCCCGGCCGGAGGCGTCGAGCACCCAGACGATGGGAGAGGCCAGGCGGCTCACGACGGTCATGATCGGCGCGGCGCGGCGCGCCACCCCCTCGGGGTTCTTGAGCGCGATCTGCTTGGGAACCAGCTCGCCCGCTATGAGCGACAGGTAGGCCAGCAGCACCACCACGCCGCCCACGCCCAGGGTGTTCGCCCATTCCGGATCCACCCCGCGGGCCATGAGCCAGTTGGCAAGCCGCACGCCCAGCGTGGCGCCCGAGAAAGCCCCGGACAGCACGCCGACGACGGTGATGCCGATCTGGACGGTGGACAGGAACCGGCCCGGGTCGGCGGCCAGGTCGAGCGTCATCTGCGCCCCCCGGTCTCCGTTGTCGGCGAAGGCCTTCAACCGCGCGGGCCGGGCCGAAACGATCGCGAGCTCGGACAGGGCCAGCGCGCCATTCAGCAGGATAAGGACGATGACGATGAGGATTTCCGTCAGCACGGCAAGGCGTCCGGCGGCATGAAGGGGCGGGGCAGCGTGGGCCTCAAATGATGGCGCCCGGCTCGGGGCCGGGCCACCCTGTAATTATGGGCAGCTTGGGCCCGCGGCAAGCGCCGCGACGGCATCGCGGCAACGATGCGCCCGAGGCAAGGCCCGGCCCGCGTCCGGCGCTGCGGCCCGACGCGCCCGGCTCCGGGTCAGACCTGGGTGCAGATGTACTTCATTTCCAGGTAGTCCTCGATCCCGTGGCGCGACCCCTCGCGTCCGAGGCCCGATTGCTTCACGCCGCCGAAGGGAGCGACCTCGGTCGAGATGAGGCCGGTGTTCACGCCGACCATCCCGTATTCGAGCGCCTCCTGCACGCGGATCACGCGGCTCAGGTCGCGGGCGTAGAAATAGCAGGCCAGGCCGAAGATGGTGTCGTTCGCCTGCTCGATCACGTCCGCCTCGTCCTCGAAGCGGAAGAGGGGCGCGAAGGGGCCGAAGGTTTCCTCGTGGGCGACCTTCATTTCCCTGGTGGCTCCGGCGACGATGGTCGGCTCGAAGAAGTTGCCGCCCAGGGGATGGCCATGCCCGCCGGTCAGCACGCGCGCGCCTTTGGCCACGGCGTCCTCGATGTGCTCGCGCACCTTGTCGGCGGCTTTGGGCTCGATGAGAGGGCCGAGCTCGGTCCCCTGGTCCAGCCCGTCGCCCACCTTCATCCGCCCGACGGCGGCGGCCAGCTTCTCGGCGAAGGCGTCGTAGACCCCGGCCTGCACGTAGATGCGGTTGGCGCAGACGCAGGTCTGCCCGTTGTTGCGGAACTTGGAGACGATCGCGCCCTTGACGGCCTCGTCGAGGTCGGCGTCGTCGAACACGATGAAGGGCGCGTTGCCCCCGAGCTCCATGGAGCATTTCATGATCTGGCCGGCGGCCTGCCGGAGCAGGATCCGCCCCACCTCCGTGCTGCCGGTGAAGGTCAGCTTGCGGACCTTGGGGTTCTCGCAGAACTCCTTCCCGGCCTCCGAGGACGAGGTCGTGGTGACGACGCTGAACACCCCCGGCGGCACGCCCGCCTCCTCGGCGAGCTTGGCCATGGCCAGGGCCGACAGGGGCGTTAGGGCCGCCGGACGCGAGACGAACGCGCAGCCGGCCGCCAAGGCCGGGGCCACCTTGCGCGCGATCATGGCGTTCGGAAAGTTCCAGGGCGTGATCCCCGCCGCGACCCCGATGGGTTGCCGGATGACGGTGATCCGCTTGTCGGCCATGTGGCCGGGGATGGTCTCGCCGTAGATGCGCTTGGCCTCTTCGCCGAACCATTCGACGTAGGACGCCCCATAGGCGACCTCGCCCCGGCTTTCGGACAGGGGCTTGCCCTGCTCGGCGGTCATGATGATGGCGAGGTCTTCCTGATGTTCCATCATCAGGTCGTGCCAGCGGCGCAGGATCCGGGCGCGCTCCTTGCCGGTCTTCGCGGCCCAGGGCTTCTGGGCGGCGTGGGCCACGTCGATGGCGCGCGCGATCTCCTCGCGGTTCAGGTCGGGGAGGACGGCGATGACATCGCCGCGCGCGGGGTTGCGGACCTCGAAGGTCTTGCCGGACGCCGCCTCGACCCATTCGCCGCCGGCATAGGCGCGCAGGCACAGGAGGTCCGGTCGCTTGAGGAGGGACGAAAGGTCCGTGGTATGGTCGAGCATGATCGCCTCCGTTACGGTCGCACCCAATCAGCACGGCGGACGGATCGCGTCCAGCCGGATCGCGACAGGACCGATGCGGGAATGGACCTCTCCGACGCCTATGCCAACGCGGCTCACATCCCCGGCGGCGCAGCCTTTCCGGACCGCTGGGCCGAAGCCTCCAGCGCTTTCCGCGCCGCGCACGCCCCCGAGGACATCCCCTACGGCGGGCACCCGCGGGAGCGGCTCCTGCTGGTCCGGCCCGCCGGGGTGCCCCGGGGACTCGCGGTTCTGGTCCATGGCGGCTACTGGATGGCCTTCTCGGCGCCGGACTTCGCGCATCTGGCGGCGGGGCCGCTGGCCCGGGGCTGGGCCGTGGCGCTGCCCTCCTATCCGCTCTGCCCCGACGCCCGGGTCGGCGGCATCGTCCGCAGCCTCGCCCGCGCGGTGGAACGGGCCGCGGCGGAGGTGGAGGGGCCGATTGCTTTGGCCGGACATTCCGCCGGGGGCCATCTGGTCGCCCGGCTGGCCTGCGGGGACGTGCCGTTGTCCGTCCGCGACCGTCTGGCCCGGGTGGTCCCGATCTCGCCCTTGTCCAGCCTCCTGCCCCTGCTGCGCACCGGGATGAACGCCACGCTGCGGCTCGACATCGCCGAAGCGGTGGCCGAGAGCCCGCTCTTCCGCCCCCGCCCGGCCGTTCCCGTCACGGTCTGGGTGGGGGAGGACGAGCGGCCAGCCTTCCGCGACCAGGCGCTCTGGCTGGCGCGATGCTGGGGCGCCGCGCTGTCCGTGGAGACCGGGCGGCATCACTTCGACGTCATCGCGGGGCTCGAGCGACCCGAGCACCCCCTGACCCGCGCCCTTGTCGAAGGCTGACGGCCGAACGGGGCTAGAGCCTTCGCCCGCCATCGAGCGGCAAGGTCAGCCCGGTCACCAGGTCCGTTTCCAGAAGCCACAGGGCGGCCTGGGCGACCTCCGGCGGCGTGGCGGCCCGGCTCAGCGGGGTGGCTGGGGCGCTGGCGGCCCCCCGTTGCAGGAAGCCGGGAAGGCGGCCCCCGGTCCCGAGGACGGGGGCCAGGCCGTTCACCCGAATGCCCTGCGGCGCCAGTTCGCGGGCGAGGGTGGCCACGGCCGCCTCCCGCCAGGCGAGCAGGGGGACGAGCCAGCCGGCCATGGGCAAGGCAGCGGGCAGTGCCGACACCACCAGGATCGCCCCGTCCCGAGGCATCCGGGCGGCGCAGGTGGCCGCCCGGGACAGGGCGCGCCCCGAAGCCAGCAGCGCGTCTTCCCATGCGCCGGCCTCCGAGAGGCGGGGCCCCATGGCCGGCAGGGGGGCCGCGTCCACCAGGATGTCGGGGGACGTCTCCTCGGCCCAGCCGGCCGATACGGGGTCGGCGCCGATCCCAGCCGCGATCGAGCGGGCCAGCGTCTTGTCGGCCGCTTCCACGCTCAGGCGCACGCCGGCTGCCACAAGGCCGCGCGCGATCGCAGCCCCGATCGGGCCATCGACCCCGGTCACCACGCCCGTCCTGCCAGCGATCCGCATCAGCCGTCCTTCATCCGCGCCAGGCCTCATGCCGCGACACCCTGGCAACGGCAAGCCGGCGGGCCGATGGGCGGCGGGCCCCTGCCGAAGGAGCTTGCGCCTGGCCGCGGTTGCCGCCAGTCTCGGCTCCGAGCTCGTGGCGATGGCGTCGCCGCAGGGGTGTCGTGCCCCATCGCTTGCAGGCAGCAACCTGCCACGTCCTGTACGCCGGGACCTTTCGGGGTCCCTGCACACAGGCGCGCGGACCCCCACCAAGGGTCTGACACGATGACGATGAACCGTCCCGCCACTTACCGCTTCCACCAGGGGGAGCGCACCCTTCCCTTTGCCGACACCGAGTATGACGCACGGCTGAAGGGCCTGCGCGCCATCATGGAGGAAGCGGGCGTCGAGGTCGCGCTGATCACCTCCATGCACGGGATCGCGTATTATTCGGGCTTTCTCTACTGCTCGTTCGGGCGGCCCTACGGGCTGGTGGTCACCCCGACCCAGAGCGTGACGATCAGCGCGGGCATCGACGCGGGCCAGCCCTGGCGGCGCGGCTACGGCGACAACCTCACCTATACCGACTGGGCGCGGGACAACTTCTGGCGGGCCGTGGCCCAGGTCGCCGGAAACGCCAGGACGATCGGGATCGAGGGCGACCACCTGACCCTCCTGCAGGACCAGAAGCTCAGGGCCGTCCTGTCGCCCGAGCGGGTGGAGGACATCGCCCCGGCCGCCATGCGCCAGCGGATGCACAAGTCCGCCGCCGAGATCGCCCTGATCCGCGCCGGGGCGGCCGTCGCCGACGTCGGCGGCCATGCCATCCGCGAGGCGGCGCGGGTCGGCACCCGCGAGATCGACGTCGCCATGGCCGGCCGCGACGCCATGGAGCTGGAGATCGCCTGGCGGTTTCCGGACGCCGAGTACCGGGACACCTGGGTCTGGTTCCAGTCCGGGATCAACACCGATGGCGCCCATAACCCGGTCACCGCGCGTCAGCTGCAGGTCGGCGACATCCTCAGCCTCAATGCCTTCCCGATGATCTCGGGCTATTACACCGCGCTGGAAAGGACGATGTTCGTGCGCGAGGTGGACGCCGCCTCGCTGGCCTACTGGGAGGCGAACGTCGCTGCCCATGAATACGGCATGAGCCTGCTCCGGCCCGGCGTGTCCTGCGCCGAGGTGACGCAAAGGATCAACGCCTTCCTCGAGGAGCGGGACCTTCTGCGGTACCGGACCTTCGGTTACGGCCATTCCTTCGGCGTGCTGTCCCATTACTACGGCCGCGAGGCGGGACTGGAGCTGCGCGAGGACATCGACACCATCCTGGAGCCCGGGATGGTGATCTCGATGGAGCCGATGCTGACGATCCCCGAGGGCCAGCCCGGGGCCGGCGGCTACCGGGAGCACGACATCCTGGTCATCACCGAGGACGGCGCCGAGGACATCACGGGCTATCCCTACGGCCCGGCCTTCAACGTGGTGGGCTGAGCCGGCGGCCGAGCCAGGGCGCCAGGGCCGCCGCCAACGCGGCCAGGCCAAGGGTGGCCAGGAAGGCGGCCGGTTGTGCCGAGAATGCTGCAGGCAGCAGGCCCAGGCCCGAACCGGGCCGCGTCGCGGCCCCCACCCAATCCGAAGACGTGGTGGGGGCCGGGGCGGCCGCTTGGGCGATAATCGGGCTCATCTATGCCTCGTGGAAACAGATCGTTCGAAAAGGTCGGTGCAAAATGCTTGTGCCGCGTCCTTTAGCCGCGCGACACCCTGCTCTGACAGTCGGGTTTTCCTGACCTTGCACGGATTCCGGCCAATCGGCCCGGATCGGGCGAGTTGTCCACAGGTGATGGTTGAACGGCGGATTGCGCAGCGGTCTTGACCTGTTAACGTGATTCGGAGCCCTTCCGCCAAAGGTGATCGTCCGTATGTCCCGTCTTTCTTCCGGTCCCAGGGTCGCGTTTCGCGCCCTCGGCCTTTGTGCGGCGCTGAGCCTGGCCGCCTGCGCCGCTCCGCCGCCGCCCCAGCCCGAGCCGATGATCGACGGCATCCCCGTATCGCAGATCGTCCCGGGCTACGAGCGATTGGAGGACAACGGCTATGTCCTGCCCCCCGTGCCGCCGTCCTATCTGGGCGGCGTCAACCGTCGCGCGACCGTGGCCTACCGCGGCGAGCAGGCGCCCGGCACCGTCGAGGTCGATCCTTACGCCAAGTTCCTCTACTGGGTGCAGCCCGACGGCATGGCCGTCCGCTACCCCATCGCCGTGGGGCGGGAAGGACGTGGCATCGGCGGGTCGTTCCGTATCCAGCGCAAGGCCGTCTGGCCCGGCTGGACCCCGACCGCGAACATGCTGCGCCGCGAGCCCGAGGTCTACGGACCCTACCGGGGCGGGGTGCCCGGCGGTCCGGCCAGCCCTCTGGGGGCCCGCGCGCTTTATCTGTATCGGGGAGGCGCCGACACCTATTACCGGATCCACGGCACCAACGATCTCAGCTCGATCGGGAACTCCGGGTCGGCGGGATGCATCCGGCTGTTCAACCACGATGCCATCGACCTCTTCAACCGCGTGCCGGACGGGACGCGCGTCGTCATCCGGTCCTACGAGGATTCGGTTCGGATCGAAGGACCGCTGATGGCCACCCGGGGCATCCAGCTTCCGCCCTTCTATTCGGGCGAGGGCCAGCGTCCGGCGGTGCCGCAGGCCATGGTGCCCGAGCAGTACTACGGGAATCCGGCGGCCCAGGAAGGCGTGGCCTACATCCCTGACGCGACCGACATCTACGGGGCCGACGGTACGATGATCGCGCCCGCCGCGCCGACCCTTCCGGCCGGGGACGCCACCACGCCCATCCTGTCGAACGCAGAGGTGCTGGCGCCCCAGGGCGCGGCCGGGGTGCCCAACCGGGGCTGATCCTCAGGCAAGGACGACGTAATCCTTGAGCGTCGTCTCCAGCACCTCCCAGGTGCCCCGAAATCCGGGGCGGATCACGAAGCTGTCGCCCGTGCGGACGATGCGGGCGGCACCGCCGTCCTCGGTGACCACCGACAGCCCCTCGAGGATGCGGCAGTACTCCCATTCATCGTAATGGATGCGCCACTTCCCGGGCGTGCTCTGCCAGAGGCCGCAATACAGCGCCCCGCGCTCCTCGACGTTCCAGGTCGTGAAGACCGGGTCGCCGGCCACGACCCGGTCGGCCGGGGGGCGCGACTGGACGGGTGCTGCGGCGTTGCGCGACAGGAAGCGGAACAGCTCATCGCTCATCGGACCCCTCCGAGGCTGGCCGATTCGGCGCGTGACGCACCTTTCCAACCTGCGTTACACATCCCACTTAACACGGAAATGCGAGTGCAGGAGAGGACGCGATGGCCGACTTCGAGACCCAGATCCGTGAAAGCCAGGCCCAGGTGGCGCAAGCCCAGGCCAAGATCTCGGAACTGACCTCCCGCATCGAGGGGGCGCGATCCCGCGTCGGGCAGGGCACCGAGGTGCCTCTCGACATCGAGAATGCGACCCTGCAGGACGTGCACAGGCACACCGAGGTGATGAACGCCAACATCGCCGAACTGATCATGGGCCTCGACGACGTGACCGAGGCCTTCTCGCGCGACTTCGCGGAGATGCGGAACAAGACCGGCTGGGAAACCTTCGTCGGCTTCTTCAACGCCACCAGGTCCGAGGCCATGCGGCAGGAGCGGATGCGGATGGCGACCATCGACGACAAGCTCCAGGACCTGATCGCCAAGTCCGACACCATCGTGAAGCTGCTCGAAAACCAGCTCGGCGTGCTGGAGGAGCAGAAGACCAGGGTGGACGGCAACCTCGCCTCGACCCTGGCCGAGCGCGAGCAGGTCGTGACCGAGCTGGAAGCCGTCCGGCGCGACATCACCGACATGGATCCCAAGATCATCGACCTGGAGAACCGCATCGGGGCCGAGACGGACCCCGCCGCCCGTACGCGGCTGGAAACCGATCTCGCCCAGATGAACTCCCGCCACAACGAGCTGGTCCGGCAGGAGCAGGTGAAGCTCGCCCTGTCCCAGACGCTGGAGCGCTACATCGAGAGCGGCAAGACCTGGATGGACTCGCTCCAGAACCAGGCGGCGACGCAGATGGTGCTGATCAACAAGCTCCGGACCGACACGCGGCAGCGGGTGGTGCTTTATGACGCGCTGTCCAAGTCGCTCAAGACCGCGCAGCAGCAGGACGTGGCGCACCGGATCAACGAGATCGGGGTCAAGACCGACCAGGAGGCGCAGACCGCGATGGCCGGCATCGGCGCGGCCACCAACGCCCGGATGGCCGACATGCTGGAAGCGCACGAGCAGCAGATGATCTT
Source organism: Rubellimicrobium arenae (assembly GCF_017916275.1). Classification (GTDB taxonomy): domain Bacteria; phylum Pseudomonadota; class Alphaproteobacteria; order Rhodobacterales; family Rhodobacteraceae; genus Rubellimicrobium; species Rubellimicrobium arenae. Next base: position 259,381 of record NZ_JAFMST010000007.1, on the reverse strand, counting down.
CTCGCGCGATGTCATGGAGGCCAAGGCCCGCGCGGACGAGCGCTTCATGCGCCGCTTCCAGGCCATCGTCGAGAAGCACGACAAGAACCTCTACGGGTCCCAGGGGGGCGGGCAGGGCTAAGGCCGTGGCATCCCGGGAAGGCGGTCCGTCATGGACCTGACGCTCGATCATCAGGTTCTCGCGGACACCGTCGCCACCCGCCGATACTTCCGCAAGTTCGAGCGGATCACGACGCACCTTGCCACGGTCGCCGCCGAGGAGCAGGCGGCGGGCCGCATGACCGCGCCCGAGGTCGAGGCCCTGGCGCGGAGCCTCGTGTCCCTGAACCTCACCTTCCGGGCGCTGGCGCTCAAGTATCATTTCGCCGGCGCGGCGCGGGAGGCGGGAACTCTGACCTTCGACCGTGTGGAGTCGGGGTTCCCCGTCGCGGCCGAGCTCATGGAGATGGCCGCCGACGCCACCCAGGCCGAGCGGAACCTCGCGAGCCTGCCCACGCCCGACACGCTCAAGGACGAGATGGTCCGGGTCATCCTGTCCGAGCGCGTAACGCCCACCCGGCTGCAATACGCCCTGAGCCAGCGGCTTTACTACGAGGAGCTGCGGAAGGGGGGCCTCTTCTGGGCGCGCAACGACCCCGAGGCGGTCTGGCTCGGCAACATCGGCGGCGGGCGGGCCGAGCGGCGGCAGTACCTCCTCCGCTGGGGTGTCTACGAGGCGACGGACAACCTCCCCGTGATCTACCTGATGACGCTGGAGGACACCGGACGGGACGGGCTGCCCAAGGACGGGATGCGATGGCCGATGGTCCAGCGCCACCTGATGGCGCAGTCGGTGGGCGGGCTCACGCTCCTGACGATCGCCAAGGGCTTCGACCAGGACTTCCAGGACCTGCATCCCAAGCGCCTGCGCCGCATCCGGCTCGGCCCGATGTATTCCTCGGCCTTCACCACGCAGACCGGCCCGATCCGCGACGTGCTGGCCGCCGCCCGCGCGCCCGAAGGCGAGGACTGGGCGCTGGCCTGGACCGAGGAGGACCTGATCTCGGAGCGCGTGGACGAGGTGAAGTCCGGCTGGTTCGGCCTCGAGGAGCGGGAGGTCTTCGCCCTCGCCGAGCCCAAGGAGCAGGGAGTCTCCGGCCTCGACCGTTCCATCATCCTGCCTGCGCGTCCCTACCAGGCGCTGGCCGAACTCGACCCGCCCGCCTTCCGATCGATGCGCAAGGTGGTCGTGGGCGGGGGCGGGCGGATCCTGAACCTGAAGTGAGACTGGAATGAGCCTGTCAGCCGACCTCATGGAGTTGCGCGAGGAGGACATACGCCGTCACTACCCGGCGGCGCTGAACCTCCTTCAGGGCTTCGATCACGCGCCCCGCATCGCCCAGGCGGCAGCGGCCCCGGCGCAGGAGCGCTCGTCCGGCCTCGGCACACGCCGGGCCTTCCGGCCCACGACGCCGGGCCTCGCGACCCAGCGGACGACGACCGCCGGCTCCGTTCACCTGCTGGCGCGGATCGAAGGGGTTCCGGGGTCCGAGGGGCTGCCGTCCCCGCTCCAGGCCACGGTCGCGCAAGGCATCCGCCGCGCCATCGCCATCGCCATGGCCCTGGCCGAGCAGGTGGCGCTGCGATCCGGGCTGGCGGACCTGAAGCGCGCCAACGCGGGGGGGAGCCTTGCCCCGGCGCAGCAGCCGGACTTCGCCGAACTCAGCACCGCCGATGCGCTGGTGACGCTTCACGTCTTTGCCGATGCCCTGGCGGTCCTCCTTGCCCCTCATGCAGGGGGCGAGCCGGTGGAGATCGGCCAGCTTGACGAGGTGCTGACCGACAATGCCCCTCTCGCGCTCATGGGCGCGCTGTGGGAGCTGGACCAGGACATCGCCCAGCTTGCCACCACCGATCAGCGCCTGGCCGGTACGGCGCTGGCCTTTGCCGAGACGCTGATGGCCCGCGTCGCCGCGCGGGCGGCGCATGCGCCGGGCCTTGGGGCCTTCACCTCGGCCAGTTGGCGCGTTGCGGCGGATGACCTGACGATCCAGGGCTTCACCCCGTCCCGCAAGGGGCGCGGCCCCGCCCTGCAGATGACCTTCAAGCGCCCCGAGGAGGTCGTCGGCAACCACATCGCCAAGCACCAGGCCATGAAGCTCGCCAAGATGCTGATGGCCTATGACTTCGAACGGCGCCTGAACCCCTTCGTGGAGGAAGGGGGCTTCATCTTCACCTTCATGGGCGATGGCGCGCCGGGAACGGGCAAGACCACCCTGATCCAGATGATGGCGGGCCTCGTGCACGGCTATTGCGAGGTCGCGGGCGTGCCGTTCCGCTACCGGAACCTTTCGACCGACAACATCGACTCCTACCAGGGCAAGTCCGGCCAGAACGCCAAGGCCTTCATCACCGAGATCACCGACCCTACCGTGATCGGCTTCGGCACGATCGACGACATCGACACGCTGGCGGGCAAGCGGGGCGACCGGCAGGCCTCGGCGGGCCAGCTCGAGATCACCGCCGTCCTGATGGAAAGCTTCGCGGGCGCGAACACGGTGGTGCGGGGGAACTGCACCTTCGGCATGTTCTCGAACTATCCCGAGAACGTGGACGACGCCCTGCGGCAACGGGCGGGCGCACGGTTCCTGGTGGACGGGCCGCAGACGCGCGAGGACTACATCGACATCCTGGCGCTGCTCCTGGGGCGCAACCACGGGATCCCCATGGGCGATCACCGGCTGTTCGAGGCCCAGGCGATCCAGCGCGCGGTGGCCGAAAGCTATGCCGCGCACAGCCGCCCCAAGGAGGAGGGGCTGATGGAGGTCTGGGGCCGCGTGGAGGCGCAGCTCGGCCCGCTCGACACGCTCGCCAAGATCGGCGCCTACCTGAAGGCGATCCAGGAGGTGGAGCCGCGCTTCACCGGGCGCGCGATCAAGAACATCACCGATGCGATCAAGGTCCGCGCCATGGACGTGGAGCTTCCGGACGAGTGGATGGCGAACCCGGACCTGTTCCTGCGCCGCGACTACGACACCAAGGCCGCGATGATCCGCGAGCTGCGCCGCCCCATCACCGTCGAGATGGTCCTGCAGGAGATCAACCGCTACGCCGACAGCGAATTCCGCTACAGCGACAAGTCCGACGAAACGGCCATCGAGGCCGCCGTCCGCGACATGCGCCGGATGGAGGAGGCCAGGCGCCGCTACCTGGCCGAGCGGGGACCGGCGTGATCCGGGAGTTCTCCTCGGGCCTCCTGCTCCCCGCGCTGGTCCTGGCCGCGCTGGGCTGGATGGTGCCGCGCCTTCTTGGCCGCGTCTGGCCCGAAGGCGTGCGGCCCCTGCTGGTCCTGGCCTTCGTCTCGACGCTGCTCCTTCTCGTGGTCGCGGCGGTGTTCTTCCTGCTTCTCTACGCCTGGCAGGGGGCGCCTGTCGCGGCGCTGTTCCAGCCGGGGCTCGCGGCGGGTCTTGCCCACTTCCTGCGGCTGGGCCTTCTCTCCGCGCTGCTCTGGGCGCCGATCATGATACTCTCGGTCGCGAGCCTGCCGAAGCATTGGGTGAAGGAGACGTGGTGAAACGCCTCATCGAGAAGGGCCTGATGTTCGGCGGCCTCGTGCTCGTGGACAGCCCGGTGCTGGTGGAGCGCTACAAGCGCGCCCTCAAGCACCTGACGGGCACGGAGACGGCGCTCCAGGACTTCCACATCGACATCTCCGGCTTTTCGCCCGAGATCGGGGACGAGCTGGGCGACGATCATTACCTGAACCCGCCGGGCTTCAACCGGCAGTTCATCCTGCTCGGCACCGAACAGAAGAAAGCCCCGCTCCTCAATGCGCGGTTCTCCACCTCGCGCGGGATCCTGCGGCAGTTCATCGAGGCCAACGAGGCCGAGCTGTTCGCCCTGACCGCCCGCGACGCGGTGGCGGGGGAGCTGGTGAACTCGGTCTATGCGGCCGACGCCCCGGCGCGGCTGTTCGACATCCGCAAGGTGACCGTGGAGGCCGACACCACGCAGGGCACGGTCGCCACGGCGGAACGGCTCACCGGGCTGATCGACCGCTTCAAGTCGGAGCCGGACGCCTGGTGGGACGACGCGCTGATCGGCGAGATGATCCAGCTGGCCGGCGTCACCGGGGATCTCACGCGCAATCCGGTCCGGCTCCGGGCCATGAGCTTCGAGCAGGACGACTTCTGGACCTCGCATTTCGGCGGCCTGTACGTCTTCCGCTCCGTGCCCCAGCCAGGCGCGATCGCGGCGGGCGACAAGGATGATCTCGGGCCGCTTCCCATTCCCGAGGTGCTCGACCTCGGGGACCGCACCGCGATCGCGAGCTTCCTGGCCCGGAACGAGCTCGTGGAGCCCATCGTCTCGGGCCGCAGCGCCGAGGTGGCGGCCCTCCTGCGCCAGAAGATGGACTTCATCGTGGCCGATGTCGCCGGAGCCGAGGGGCGCCTGGCCGAGGGAACGACGCGCCGGGATCTCCGCACGCTGGCCCGCCGCTACGCCGGCCGGCTCCCGCCCGAATGGGAGGGGCTGGCGGCCCTGGTCGCCTGGGCCGAGGAGGGCGCCCGCTGGCCGCGCATCACCTCGGATCACCCGGCCTATTTCTATACCCTGCGGGCCCGGCGGACCCCGGTGGCCGACATCGTGAACATGCTGCTGGCGGAACTGGCCCCGCTGGACGTGAGGCAGCTCTTCATCTGCCACAAGGAAGCGTTCTACCGCCTGTATCGGGGCTGGCCCGAGGGGAAGCAGGCCTATGTCGCCGACGCGCTGGCGCAGGAATACATGGTCGACAAGGCCGGCACGCGCGAGGCGCTGTTCGGGCCGGACGCGCCGATGGAGGAGCCCGTCGTTCCCACCGCCGGTCCCTGGGGCCGCCCCGCCGAGCCCCGGCCGGCGCCGGCCGGCGAACCGCGCGACCTGGTCGACCGTGTCGGACCCTGGGGGGCGGTGAGGCGACGCTGATGGCATTCCTCCGCCCGCTGGTCCTTTTCGCCCTGTTCCTGGTCGTGCTCTATGCCGTCCTGTCGGTCTGGCTGCGCCTGCGCGAGCGACGGCGGCTGTCCCGGGAATGGAGGAACGGCGACCAGCTCGTGGACGAGGACATCTTCGTGGACGAGGGCATGGCCGCCTACGACCACTCCCTGCGCAAGCGGCTGCTGTGGCTGGTGATCGTCGGGCCCATGGCGGGCCTGCTGGTCCTGCTCTATGTGCTCAACGTGTCGTAAGAAGGAAGAGTCGATGCGCGTCGTGAAATGGGTTGTCGGGCTGGTGGTTCTGGTCCTTGTGGGCACGTTCCTCCACTATGTCCTGCCCAAGCATGCGGTGGTCTATGTCACCTCCACCGAGAACCGGATCGTCTCTCCGGACGAGGTGCGCGGCTTCCGCTCCTTCAACGAGGCCACGGCCAACGCCCAGGGCCAGATCGTGACCGACGTGTTCTTCATCAACACGACCAAGCGCGATGGCGGCCCCCTGGTGTTCCGCAACGAGGATACGGGCTTCGGCTTCCCGACCTACTTCAAGTTCGACAGCGCCAACCTCCAGGCCGAGGCGCAGGACGCCGTGTCGACCCGCGACACGCCGCGCTGGATGATCGTGCGCTACTACGGCTGGCGCATCCCGTTCCTGTCGATGTTCCCCAACGCCGTGTCGATGGAGCCGGCCTCGAGCCGCGACGTCCAGATCATCCCCTGGTTCAACGTCATCTTCCTGATCGTGGTGATCGCCGTGGTCTGGGCGATCTGGGCGCGCATCCGCCGCTGGAGCCGCCGCCGGGCCGATCCGATGTCCGCCGCCTGGCAGCCCGAGCGGCCCCGGCGCGGCTGGTTCGGGCGCTAGGGCGCCCAGGACCACCCCCTCGAAACGAAAGGGAGGGGGCGTCTCAGCCCTCTCCGTAGGGTATCCAGACTGTCTTGACCTCGGTCGCGGCGTCGATGAAGGCGCGGTCGTCGGGGCGGGTCCAGTCCCGCGAGCGGGTCTCCACCCAGGTCCGCTTGAGGTTGCCCGAGGACTTGGCCTCGATGACCGACGCGAGAGGCCGGGACGAGAAGCTCCAGACCGCGTCGATGTCGAGGTGCGAGGCGAGCACCGGCGCCAGCTCCGTGTGCGAGCCCGTCAGGATGTTCACCACCCCGCCTGGCACGTCGGACGTCTCCAGCACCTGATAGAAGTCGGTCGCGGCGAGCGGGAAGGGCTCGGAGGCCACCAGCACCGTCCGGTTCCCCAGGGCGATGGCGGGGGCCAGGGTCGCGATCAGCCCCAGGAGGGGCGCGCGGTCGTCGCACAGGACGCCGATGGTGCCCACCGGCTCCCGCATGGCCAGAGCCACGCCCCGGAACGGCGCCCCCGCCGCGCGGCCATCCACCTTGTCGGCCCAGGCCGCCCAGCGGAACAGGGTGCGGAGCGACGCCTCGACCTCCTCCGCGCCGCCCCGCCCGGTGAGCCCGTCGATGCGGCGGGCGAATTCCTCGGCGCGGGCCGACAGGTTCTCGGCCAGGAAATAGAGGACCTGCGCCCGAGCGTGCCCCGTCGTGCGGCCCCAGGAGCGCGCGGCATTCGCGGCCTCGACGGCGTTCCTTAGGTCCTTGCGGTTAGCGAGGCTCGCGTGCCCCAGCAGCGCGCCGGACGGTCCCCAGACCGCGCGGGAATAGCCGCCGTCGGGCCGGGCCTGCTTGCCGCCGATGTAGAGCTTGTGCGTGCGGTCGAGGGGATCGGCGGGCTCCCCTTCACCGGTGAAGGCCTCGACCGGGGACAAGGCCCGGCCGGGATCGTGGGCGGGCCGGGTGTAGGCCGCCAGCCCCTCCCAACCCCCCTCGCGGCCAAAGCCCGACTCGCGGACCCCGCCGAAAGGGGCGGCGGCGTCGAACATGTTGGTGCCGTTGATCCAGACCACGCCCGCCGCCAGCTTGGGCGCGATGTCGAGCGCGAGGTTCACGTTCTCGGTCCACACCGTCGCGGCAAGACCGTAGCGCGTGTTGTTCGCCAGCTCGATGGCCTCGCCGGGCGTGCGGAACGTCGTGGAGACCAGCACCGGGCCGAAGATCTCCTCCTGCATCAGCGGCGCGGCGGGCGACAGGCCCGAGATCAGCGTCGGCGGGTAGAAGGAGCCCGTGGCCGGAAGCGGACAGGGGGCGACGTAACGCTCCCCTTCGGTGTTGGCGTCCACGAGGCGGGTGATGGTGGCCAGCTGCACCGGGTCGACGATGGCGCCGATGTCGATGACCTTGTCGAGCGGGTCTCCGATCCGCAGCCGGTCCATCCGGGACTTGAGCTTGCGGGTGAAGGCCGTCGCGACGCCTTCCTGCACCAGCAGGCGCGAGCCCGCGCAGCAGACCTGGCCCTGGTTGAACCAGATCGCGTCCACCAGCCCCTCGACGGCCGAGTCGAGGTCGGCGTCGTCGAAGACGATGTAGGGGGACTTGCCGCCCAGCTCCAGGGTCAGCGACTTGCCCGTCCCGGCGGTGGCCTCGCGGATGCGGCGGCCGACGGCTGTGGAGCCGGTGAAGGCGACCTTGTCGACCTCGGACCTCACCAGCATCTCGCCCACCGCGCCGTCGCCGGTGACGATGTTGACGACGCCCTTGGGGACGCCCGCCTGGCGGCAGAGGTCGGCGAACAGAAGCGCCGTCAGCGAGGTGTACTCGGCGGGCTTGAGGACGACGGTGTTGCCCATGGCCAGCGCCGGGGCGACCTTCCAGGCCAGCATCAGCAGCGGGAAGTTCCAGGGGATCACCTGCCCGCAGACGCCCAGGGGGGCGCGGTCGGGCAGCTGCGTTTCCATCAGCTCGGCGTAGCCCGCGTGGTGATAGAAGTGGCGCTGCGCGAGGGGGATGTCGATGTCGCGGCTTTCCCGGATGGGCTTGCCGTTGTCGAGCGTCTCGAGAACCGCGAACAGGCGCGACTGCTTCTGCAGGATACGGGCGATGGCATAAAGGACCCGGGCGCGGTCATGCCCGCCCAGGGCCGCCCAGCCCGGCTGCGCGGCGCGGGCGGCGGCCACGGCGCGGTCCACGTCGGCTTGCGTGGCCTGCGTAATGGCGGCCAGCGTCTCGCCAGTGGCGGGGTTCCTGGTCGGGAAGGTCTCGCCCGGTTCGGTGAACGACCCGTCGATGAAGCCGCCGAAGCGGCCGCCATGGGCGCCGATCCAGGCCAGCGCCTCGGAGGCGCTCTCCGGGGCGGGGCCATACTCCATCGTGTCGAAGATTTCCTTGATGCTCATGGTTCCCCCCTTTGGGTCGGGCCCTGGCGGGGGCGTGGCGATGCCCCCAACTCTGCCGCGCAATCCTTGACGAAACCTTGGACCACCGCGCGGTGCATTGACGGTTTGGTCAGGCCAGCGCGTGCCGCCACGAGGCGGAATAGGCGCCGGTCAGGTGATGCTCGAGCTGCCGCTCGATGTCGCCCAGGAGGCTGGACGCCCCGAAGCGGAACAGGTCGGGCTGGAGCCAGCGGTCCCCGAGCTCGTCCTTGATGAGCGCGAGGTAGTTGAGCGCGTCCTTGGCCTTGCTGATGCCGCCCGCGGGCTTGTAGCCGATGCGGATGCCGGTCGCGTCATGGTAGTCCCGGATCGCGCGAAGCATGGTCAGCGTGACGGGCAGGGTGGCGTTGACGCTTTCCTTGCCGGTCGAGGTCTTGATGAAATCCGCGCCGCCCATCATGCAGACCAACGACGCGCGCGCGACGTTGCGCAGGGTCCCGAGCTCGCCGGTGGCGAGGATCGCCTTCACATGGGCCTCGCCGCAGGCGGCCCGCATCTCGCGCATCTCGTCATGGAGCGCCTGCCAGTTCCCCGTCAGGACGTGGCGGCGCGAGATCACGATGTCGATCTCCCGGGCGCCCGCGGCGACGCTTTCCCCGATCTCGGCGATGCGGAGATGAAAGGGCGACAGGCCCGCCGGGAAGCCGGTCGAGACGGCGGCGACGGGGATGTTCGTTCCGCGCAGCGCGGCGACGGCGGCGGGCACCATGTCGTGGTAGACGCAGACCGCGCCGACGGTGAGGCCGGTCATGCCGAGCCGGTCGAGGATCTCGGGCGAGACCGGCTGCCGGGCCTTGGCGCACAGGCGGCGCACGCGGCCTTCGGTGTCGTCGCCCGACAGCGTCGTCAGGTCGATCACCGAGATGGCCTTGCAGAGCCAGGCGGCCTGCCAGTCCTTCTTGACGCTGCGGCGGCCGGGCAGCGTGGCGGCGCGCCGTTCGATGGCCGAGGTGTTGGCCTGCACGCGCCGGACCCAGTCGAGGTCGAGCGGCATCCCCGGGTTGCGGGGCTCATGGAGGGGGGGAACTGCCACGAGGCCGTGGCTCTGGGGTCTGTCGATCTGCACGGGCGACCTCCCTTGTCTGCCCGAGATGTGGCACGCGAGGGGGGCTCAGGCAACCTCGGACCGTCAGGCCTCCTCGTTGGCGTCCTTGGCCGCGAGGCCCGGCTGCGTGACCTCGCGCTGGTGCAGGCGCCGCCAGGCGCCCGGGGTCATGCCATGCGCCGCGCGGAAGAGGCGGTGGAAGTGGCTCAGGTTCTCGATCCCGCATTCGGCGGCGATTTCGGGCAGCGGGTCCGCCGACCCGGACAGCCGCCGCGCCGCATGGGCCATGCGCCGGGCGTTGACGTAGTCGGTCGGCGTCTGGCCGAGGTAGCGCTGGGCGGTCCGGCTCACATGGGGGTGGGCGCGCCCGGCGGCCCGGACGAAGCCCGCCGCGCCGTCGCGGAACACCCGGGGCGTCTGCGCCGCAAGGCAGGCCGTCCGCAGCCAGTCCGGCGCGCCCGCAGGCAGCGCCACATCCTCGGCCAGGAGGCCGGCGACCAGGGGGAGGAGGAAGGCCTCGGCGGCCAGGGGGTCGCGCGCGCTCCGCTCCAGCCGCAGGGCGGCCTGGTTCAGCTCGGCCAGCTGGCGGCTGTCGCGCGACAGGAGGGACGGCGCCGTTCCCCAGAGCAGCCGGCCGGCCAGGGAGGGATGGCGCTGGGCCAACTCCTCGACCAGGTCCGGCCGCAGGGTGACCGACACGACCAGCGTGTCGTCGCCCCGGCCCTGGAGCGCATGGGCGTGCTCGGGGCGCAGGAAGAGCAGGGTCCCTTCGGGCAGGTCGCGCCGACCAGCCGCCGTGTGATGCCGCAGGGTGCCGTTCTGAACCCAGAGGATTTCGTGGAAGTCGTGGTCGTGAAGGCCGGGCGGGCGCGCGGGCGACAGGGTGGCGCGGCTCAGGCCGATGGCGTCACGGCCCAGGATCTCGGCGTAGCGGAGCGTGCGGAGGATCTCGGCCATGCTGGTCCCTGGTCCCGATCGGCCCGGAGGCGCGGGCGCTCCGCCGGCTGTCCGGGGTCAGCCTCCGGAAGGCGCCCGGCTGAACGACGGCCCGCGCGGCGCGGTCAGGCCCCCTTGGTCATCTGCTGGATGCCCGCGACCCCGCTTTCGCCCAGCGGGACGGACGCGAACGGCCCGCCGAGCCGCATCTGCGCCGGGTTCTGCGGATCGGGCGTTCCCGCCTTGGCGAGGATCTCGGCGGCATAAGCCTCGGCGTTGTCCTGGGGCCGGTAGCCCAGGAACGCGACCTTGGCGTTCGACACCGGCGCACGGTCGTTGGCCGAGACGCCGTAGACGACGCAGAAGCCGGTCGTGGGCGAATCCACGGCCCGCTCGACCATGCGGACCAGATCGGGACGCGACAGCCAGGTGCCGAGCGCGCGGGTGTTCTGCGGCGTCTCGGTGGCCGAGAAGATGCGCAGGCACACGGCCTCGAGGCCCCGCTTTTCCCAGTAGAGGCGGGCGAGGTCCTCGGTGAAGCATTTGGACAGGCCGTAGAAGGTGTCGGGGCGGTGGGGCGCGTCGGTGTCGATGCCGGCGTTGGTTTCATGCATCCCGACGGCATGGACCGAGGAGGCGTAGACCACGCGGCGGGCGCCGGCGCGATGGGCGGCCTCCCAGACGACGTAGGAGGAGATGAAGTTGGGGCGGAGCAGCTCCTCGAAGGAGCGTTCGTCGGGGATGGCGGCGAAATGCACGACCATCTCGGCGCCCTCCATCAGCGGCGCGACCTCCTCCATCTCGGCACAGTCGGCCACGGCCCAGGTCTCGTTGGAGGCGAGGGGTCCGGGCGCATCCTTGATGTCCACGGAGGTGAGTTGGTCGCACATCCGCGACAGCCGCTCCCGGAGGGCGGAGCCGAGGGAGCCTGCGGCTCCGGTCAGGACGATCTTTTTCAGCATGGCGATCCCTCAGATGATGGCGCGTTCGCGCAGCGGCTCGCCCCGGAGGACGCGGTCGTAGCCCAGCGGCGACAGGTCCAGGCTGCGCCAGCCGCCGTGGATGATCCATTCGGCGAGGCCGCGCCCGACGGCAGGGGCCTGCTGGAAGCCGTGGCCCGAGAAGCCGTTGGCGAACAGGAGGTTGGGCAGGTCCGGCGACGGCCCCAGCACCGCGTTCTGGTCGAGCGTGTTGTAATCGTACTGGCCGACCCAGGTGGAGACCACGCGCAACCGCTCGAAGGCGGGGATGCGGGTGGCCAGCGCCGGCCACATGAACTCCTCCCACAGGGCGTGGTCCATGACGAAGTCGTCGGGGTCGGCGCCTAGGTCGGGGTCCGGCACGCAGCCCGCGAGGTAGTTGGCCCCGTTCGGCAGGACATGGACCCCGGCCGGGTCGATGGTCAGCGGGATGTCCTTGGGCAGCGGCTCGGCGGCGGAGAACAGGACGGAGTAGCGCTTGCGCGGCTCCACGGGCAGGGGCAGCCCCGCGAGGGCGGCGATGCGCGAGGCGCGGGTTCCGGCGGCGTTCACGACCCAGTCGCAGGCCACGGCCTCGCCTGAGGCGAGCCGCACGCCCGTCACGCGGCCGTTCAAAAGGTCGAGGTCCGCGACCTCGTTGCGGATGTACTCGACGCCCTGCTGGCGGGCCTTGCGGCGGAACCAGTCGAAGATGGTCGCGCCGTCGAAGTAGCCTTCGTCCACCGGGTTGTGCGAGCCGCAGACGAGGTCGTCGACCTCGAACCAGGGCCATTCGGCCTTGATCTCCTCGGGGGTGAGGATGCGGGTCGCGGCGCCCAGCGCGTTCTGCATGGCCGCGTTGTCGCGCAGCACCTCGGCGAAGGGTTCGTTGTCGGCGAGGTAAAGGTAGCCGAAGCTCTGGAGCCGGATCTCGGGCGCCTCCAGGTCCTGCATCCAGTCGCGGAAATTGTGGATGAACTCGGCCGCGAAGCGGGAGATGCGGACGTTCACCTCCGACCCGAACTGCTGGCGGATCGAGGAATGGGACAGCGAAGAGGCCGCCTGGGCGTAGGTCGGGTCGCGTTCGACCACGAGGACGCGGCCCCGGAAGGCCGGGTCGCGCGACAGCCACCACGCGACCGAAGAGCCGATCATGGCCCCGCCGACGATGACGACATCATAGGAGGCGTGCTGGGGCGACTGGGTCATGGCGTCCATCCGTAGTCGCGCCGCGCGGCCTCCTCGGTAATGTAGCCGAGGCGGACGTCGCGGGCGACGGCCTCCGGGTCGCGGGCGGCGGGGGACCCCATGCCGCCGCCGCCGGGGAAGGCGAGGCGCACGGTCTGGCCGGGCGGCACCTGGAAACGGGCCTTGGCCGGGAAGTCGGTGCCGTCCGACAGTTGCACCACGGTCGGGCCGCCGGTCTGGCCGCCGTCGCGTCCGCGGGCGGGGTATCTCTTGCGGTCGAACTGGGCGCGGAACTCCATGGCGAAGCCGTCGCGCGGGCCGACCTCCATGTATTGGCCGAGCCCGCCGCGGGTCTGGCCCGCGCCGCCCGAATCGGGGCGAAGCTCCTTGCGGTGGATGACGATGGGGCCCGCGTGCTCCGTCGCCTCGACGGGCATGGTCATCACGCCGGAGGGGAAGGCGGTGGCGTTCAGGCCGTCGAGGCCGGGCCGCGCGCCGGTGCCGCCGGAGTTGAAGCACAGCACCTCGCTTCGCGCGCCGTTCGGGCCGCGCAGGGAGACCTGGAAGTTGCAGAGCGCGCCCGCGCCTTCGGCGGGGACGGTGCCGGGCAGGATCTGGTCCAGCGCGCCGAAGACGGTGTCGGGGATCAGGTGGCCGATGACGTGGCGCAGCGCCACCGGGTGCGGGCGGCGGGCGTTGACGATGGTGTTTTCGGGCGCGGTGACGCGGAAGGGGGCGAGCGATCCGGCGTTGTTCGGCACCTCGGGCGCCAGCACGATCTTGAGCGCGTAGGCCGCGTAGGCGACCGTGTAGATGAACGGGACGTTGATCCCCTTGGGATCGGGCGGCGAGGTGCCCGCGAAATCCACGAGGACGTGATCCGGGTGGGTCGCGACGGTGCAGGCCAGCGTGATGGGCGTCGCATAGCCGTCGGTGGTCATCGTGTTGCAGGCCGTCGCGCGGGGCAGGCGGGCGATGGCGGCGACCGTGGCCGCGTGCGAGGCGTCCACGATGAAATCGGCGAGGGACTCGATGTCCGCGAGCCCGTATTCGCCCAGCATGGCGCGCAGGCGGCGGAGCCCGACCTCGTTGCAGGCGGCGAGGGCGTAGATGTCGCCGATGACCTGATCGGGCTCGCGGGTGTTGACCCGGAGCATGGCGATCAGGGTGCGGTCGACCTCGCCTTGGGCGGCGAAGCGCATGATGGGGATCTGGAGGCCTTCCTCGTAGACCGATTCCCCGTCGGCGCCGAAGCCGCGCCCGCCGATGTCCACGACGTGCGCCGTGCAGGCGAAGTAGGCCACCAGCTGCCCGCCCTGGAACACGGGCGTCACCACGGTGATGTCGTGGAGGTGGCCGGTGCCCATCCAGGGGTCGTTGGTGATGTAGACGTCGCCGTCGTGCATCGTGTCCGTGCCGATCTCGCGCATGACGTGGGCGACGGCGGCGGCCATGGCGTTCACGTGGCCCGGCGTGCCGGTGACGGCCTGCGCCAGCATCCGGCCCCGCTGGTCGTAGATGCCCGCCGACAGGTCCCCGGCCTCGCGGACGGAGGTGGAGAACGCCGTGCGGATGAGGGCCTGCGCCTGCTCCTCCACGATGGAGATCAGGCGGTTCCACATGATCTGGCTTTGGACGCTCATGCGGTCCTCCTCGGGGCGTGGGGAGAGTGTCGCAGGGATGGGTTGACGGAGGCTTGGGGCACCGCGCGTTGCGTCATGCGGTCCTCCGGATGTCAAGGCAGCCGTCGGCGCGGCCGGTGACGGTGAAGCCGCGAGGGACGATGACGGTCGTCTCGGCCTCGGTGACGGCGAGGGGGCCCGGGGCGGTCATGCCGTCGGTCAGGCGTTCGCGGGGGAGGGTGCGTCCGTCGGCCCATTCGCCCGCGACGGGGTCGAAGAGGCGGCGGTGGGTGCCCTCGGCCTCGCCGGAGGCCGTCGCATCGGGGGTGGGCTGGGTGGCGGCGAGGGGCGTGGAAGCGTTGACGGCCCAGACGGTGATCTCGATCGGCAGACCCTGGACCGCGCGGCCGAACAGGGCGGCGTAGTCGGCGGTGAAGCGGTCGCGCAGCGCCTCGGTGGTGGGGGCGGCGGCGAGGTCGGGGGCGAGGGGGACGGGGATCTCCCAGCCCTGGCCCTTGTAGCGCATGTAGAGCTTCACGTCGGTCAGGATCGTCGCCTGCGGATCGCAGGAGCGGACGAAGGCGCTGGCCTCCTCGGCGAGGTCGTGGAGGATCGTGCGGGCGGTGTCGCCGTCGAAGGCGTCGAGGCGCATGTAGACCGAGCGCGTGGCCTCAAAGGCGTAGGGGGCGCGCAGGAAGCCGATGGCGGAGCCGACCCCGGCCCCCGGCGGGACGAGCAGGCGCGTGATGCCGAGCTTCTCGCAGAGCCGCCCGGCGTGGAGGGGGGCCGCGCCGCCGAAGGCGATCATGGTGTAGTCGCTCAGGTCCTCGCCATTCTCGACCGCGTGGACGCGGGCGGCGTTGGCCATGTTCTCGTCCACCACCTCGGAGACGCCGAAGGCGGCCTGCACGGGGTCCATGTCGAGGTGCTGCCCGACCTCGGCGCGCAGCGCGGCCTCGGAGCGGTCGGGGTGGAGGGGGATGGAGCCGCCGGCGAAGTTGTCGGGGTCGAGGCGGCCGAGGATCAGGTCGGCGTCCGAGACGGCCGGGCGTGTGCCGCCGCGCCCGTAGGCGGCGGGGCCCGGTTCGCTGCCCGCCGATTCCGGGCCGACGCGGATCTGGCGCATGGAGTCCACATGCGCGAGGGAGCCGCCGCCGGCCCCGATCTCCACCATGTCGATGACGGGGATGCTGATCGGCATCCCGGAGCCCTTCTTGAAGCGGTAGCTTCGCGCGACCTCGAAGACGCGGGCGGTCTTGGGGGCGAAGTCTCGGATCAGGCAGATCTTGGCGGTGGTGCCGCCCATGTCGAAGCTGAGCACGCGGTCGAGGCCGTGGCGGCGGGCCACGTCGGCGGCGAAGATCGCGCCGCCCGCGGGGCCGGATTCGACGAGGCGGACGGGATATTGGGCCGCCGTCTCGATGGAGACGATGCCGCCCCCCGAGTGCATCAGGAAGATGGGGCAGGCCGCGCCATCGGCGGCGAGGCGGTCGCGGAGGCGGCCGAGATACGACTCCATCATCGGCTTGACGTAGGCGTTGGCGCAGGTGGTGTTGAAGCGTTCGTATTCCCGCATCTGCGGCGAGACGTCGGAGGAGAGCGACACGGACAGGTGCGGCAGGCGGTCGGCCAGCACCTCGCGCACGAGGCGCTCATGATCCGGGCGCAGGTAGCTGTGGAGGAAGCCGACGGCGACGCTGTCGAACCCCTCAAGCTCCGGGACCAGCGCCTCGATGTCGGCGCGGGCGAGGGGGTGGAGGACATTCCCCCCGGCGTCCACGCGTTCGCGCAGGGTGAAGCGGGCGTCGCGCGGGATAAGGGGGAGGGGCAGGACGAGGTTGAGGTCGTACTGCTCGAAGCGGCTTTCGGTCCGCATCTCGATCACGTCGCGGAAGCCCTCGGTGGTGATGAGGGCGGTGCGCGCGCCGCGCCGCTCGATCAGGGCGTTGGTGGCGAGCGTGGTGCCGTGGATGATGCGGGTGAGCGCGGAGGGCGGCAGGCCCGCCTTGGCGCAGACCTGGCGCAGGCCGTCGAGGATCGCGTCCTCGGGCGCGGCGTAGGTGGTCAGGACCTTGGTGGAGTGGAGACGCCCGCCCGTTTCGAGCACAACGTCCGTGAACGTGCCGCCGATATCGACGCCCAGGTTTGCTTCATCCGTCATGGTGGCGCGACGCTAGCCGCGCCACCCCGGGAAGGGAACCCCCGCCCAAATCCGGTTCGTCAGGCCCCGGCCCCGACTGCCGCGGCTGCCCCCGAGGTCTCGGTCGAAACGTCCAGCGCAGCGGCCGACTCGAGATAAACGTAGCCGTGCGCGGGAAGGGTCACCGTCCGGCCCGCCACCTCGGCCTGCTGGGGGCCGACGGGTTGCGCCTCGTCCGACAGGGTCAGGCCGAGCGGCCGTTCGCTCAGGTTGAACAGGCAGGTCAGGACCTTGCCCCCGTGCGAACGCACGACGCCCAGGATCGGTTCGGGAAGGTCGAGGAAGCCCGTGGTGCCCAGCCGCAGCGCGTCATGCGACTTCCGGAAGGCGAGGCTGGCCCGGTAGGCATGAAGGACGGAGTCGTTCTTCGCCTCCTGCAGGTCCACGGACCGGGCGGCCTGCGGTTCCTTGACGGGAAGCCAGGGAAGGCCGGTCGAGAAGCCCGCGTTGGTCTGCGCGTGCTCCCAGACCATGGGGGTGCGGCAGCCGTCGCGGCCCTTGATCTCGGGCCAGAAGGAAATGTAGCCGAGGTCGCGCAATTCCTCGAAGAGGATGTCGGTCTCGGTCTGGCCCAGTTCCTCGCCCTGATAGAGGCCGAGCGTGCCGGGAAAGCTGCAGAGCATGGCGACGGACTGCCGGGCCACCGCGTCCACGTCGCCGCCGGGCTTGGTCCAGCGCGTGGCGTGGCGCGTCACGTCGTGGTTCGAGAAGGACCAGCAGGGCCAGCCGTTCGGGGCCTTGTCCATGAAGGCCTGGACGCGGCTCCGGAAATGGCGGGCCGTGTGGTCGGGGCCCAGGAACTCGAAGGAATAGGCCATGTGCAGCTTGTCGCCGCCCGAGGTGTATTCGGCCATGATGTCGATCTGGCGCCCGGCTTCGCCGACCTCCCCCACCATCATGATGTCCTGGTATTCGTCGGTGAGCCGGCGCATCCGCCGCAGCACGTCGATGTTCTGCGGCCGCGTCTTGGAGAAGCGGTGGTCCTGCGCCTCGTAGGGGTTGGTCGGGAACTCGGTCCATTCCGAGGGCGGGTTGTCGCGCAGCTGCCTGTCGTGGACGAAGAAGTTCACGGTATCGAGCCGGAACCCGTCCACGCCCCGGTCGAGCCAGAAGCGCATGGCGTCCAGAAGCGCGTCCACCACCTCGGGGTTGTGAAAGTTGAGGTCGGGCTGCTCGGTCAGGAAGTTGTGGAGGTAGTACTGCCGCCGCCGCGCCTCGAACTGCCAGGCCGAGCCGCCGAAGACCGACAGCCAGTTGTTGGGCGGCGTGCCGTCCGCCTTGGGGTCGGCCCAGACGTACCAGTCGGCCCTGGGGTTGATGCGGTCCTGGCGGCTTTCCTTGAACCAGGGGTGCTGGTCCGAGGTGTGCGAGAGCACCTGGTCGATGATGACCCGAAGCCCGAGCCGGTGCGCTTCCTCGACCAGGGCGTCGAAATCCTCGATCGTGCCGAAGAGCGGGTTCACCGCCTTGTAGTCGCTGACGTCGTAGCCCATGTCGCGGTCCGGCGAGGCGAAGAAGGGCGACAGCCAGATCGCGTCGGCGCCCAGGGCCGCCACATGGGCGAGCCGCCGCGTGATCCCGGGCAGGTCCCCGACGCCATCCCCGTTCGAATCCTGGAACGACCGGGGATAGATCTGGTAGATCACCGCGTCCCGCCACCATTCGCGCATTCTGCCCGCTCCGCTTGCTGCACCGCAGCGTGGCCTTACCGTGGATCGGTTCGCCCCGCTAGGCGGAACCTTGGCCCGAAATCAGTGCAGGGCGGAAGGCCGCTGCCAGGACACGAGCGCGCAGCGCAGGGCCAGGCCGGCCTCCTGGGCAAGCTGCACGAGCGAGGGGGCGAGATCGGGCCGCACCATCAGGCAGGCCAGCATCAGCGCGTCCTCGCGCTCGCCTTCGGTGGCGGTCTGGACGAGCTGGGCGAAGGCCGCCTCGTCCGCGCCCAGGCAGGGGCAGCCGCCCCCATGGCGCATCAGCGGCCGGCGGCAGCCGCCCAGGCAATGCCGGCACAGCGCGTCGAAGGCGCGCGCCGCCCGTTCGCCATGTCCCTCGCCCAGCGCGCAGCCGAGATCCTCGGCCAGCGCCTCGCGCCCGCCGTCGCACCAGCGCCGGAGCGCCCGGACCGACAGCCCCTCGAGCGGCTGGAGCGTGTCGATATGCCCGACCGGGGCGCCCCCCACGGGAACGGGCGCGCTCATTTCGTGAGGATCAGCTTGCCCGCGCGGGTGATGCGCAGGGTGTAGGTCTGGCCGTCGAGGACGATCTGCGCCTGCCCGGACGACCCCACGAGGTCGCGGGCGTCGTGGACCGGGGGAACGGGGATGCGCGGGTTCGGCGCTGGCACGAACGAAAGCGTGGCCATCGGGGAGCCTCCTGGGGACGCGGGACGGACGATGGCTGTCCCGCCGGAGCGGGATGGCTGCGGCTATAGTTGAGTGAAACAGTAGGGCATGTCAACGCCCGTCATCCCTTGAGCATCCGAAGCCCCTGCGTCACGTCGGTTCGCACCGCGAGCCGCAGCCCCGGCTCGTCCCCGGCCTTGAGCGCGGCCAGGATCAGGCGGTGGTTCCGGGGCGGCTCGGTCCGCTGGAGGCGGCCATAAAGCGCCCGCATCGTCGGGCCGAGCTGCAGCCAGACGGTTTCCGTGAGCGCGAGGATCGCCGGCGACTGGGCGCGCAGATACAGCGTCCGGTGGAATTCAAGGTTCAGGCGGATGTAGCCGGTGGCGTCATGGCGGGCGACCATGCGGCTCACGCCCTCGTTGATCGCCTCGAGCCGGTCGATCAGCGCGAAGTGCGCCCGGGGCAGGGCGCGGCTGGCCAGCTCGGGCTCGAGGAGGGCGCGGAGGGTCGCCAGCTCCTCGATGCGTTCGTTGGACAGCGCCGGGGTCGAGATGCGCCCCGACAGCGACATGGTCAGCGCCCCCTCGGCCGCGAGCCGTTGCACGGCCTCGCGCGCGGGCGTCATGGAAACGCCGAACTCCTTGCCGATGCCGCGCAGGGTCAGCGCCGCGCCGGGCGCGATCTCGCCATGCATGATCCGGGCGCGCAGGGCGCGGTAGATCCGGTCGTGGATGCGCGCGCCCGAATCGGTGGGCTTTTCGGACAGGGCGGGGCGGGGTTCGGGCGTCATGGCCTTTTGTGGGCGCCTCCGCCCCCCGGGGTCAACCGAGCCTCAGCCGGTGCAGTCCGATCCCTTCGACCCGCAGCCAGTCGCGATGACGCTCGAAGTCGGGGCAGATCCCCTCGACGAGGGTCCAGAAGGCGGGCGAATGATCCATGCGGGCGAGATGCGCGACCTCGTGGGCCGCGACGTAGTCGAGCACCTCGGGCGGGGCGAGCACGAGCCGCCAGGAGAACATCAGATGCCCATCCGCCGTGCAGGACCCCCAGCGCGAGCGCGTGTCGCGCAGGGTCAGGCGGGTGTAGCTCCGGCCGATGCTGCGGGCGTGGCGGTCGCAGGCCGCCGCCAGCCGGTCCCGGGCCGCCGCCCGAAGGAAGGCCGAGAGCCGGGCCGCCAGCCGGTCGCCCCCGGACGGCACGAGAAGGCGGTCCCCGTCGATCGCGATGCGGTTGCCTTCGCCGGGGCAGAGCAGCAGGTCGCGCCCTTCGAAGGGAATCGTCCGGCCGAAGGCGGGCAGGATCAGCGTCGGCGCCTGGGCGAGATGGTCCCGAAGCCAGCCCTCCCGCTCGCGCAGGAAGGCCAGTCCGTCCCCCAGGCGCGCCCGCAGCGGCAGCGTCAGGGTGACCCGTCCGTCGGTCCCGGAGATTCGCAGGGAAAGTCGTCGCGCCCGGGCCGATCGCCGCAGCGAGACGGCCACCGGGGGGTCCCCCGGTAAGATATGGTCCTGCACCCGATGTCCCCCCGAACCCAAAGCACTTGCCACGCGTTTGCCGTTATGGCAGGGGACCCCGATGCGCTGCAAGTGCGAGGTTCTCTGGACTCGCATCCGCGCGATCCGCTGAACCGGAAAGGATCATCCGATGCCCAAGGAAGAATGGGGCAAGAAGCGAGTCTGTCCGACCACGGGCAAGCGCTTCTACGACCTGAACCGCACCCCCGTGGTAAGCCCCTACACGGGCCAGATCGTCAGCATCGACGTGGGCCGTTCGCGGACCATGGTCGCTGACGCCGAGGATGCGCAGACCAAGCGCCTCAAGATCGGAGACGAGGACGATCTGCTGCTCGACGACGACGACGCGGTCGACGACGACGCCGATCTCGGGGACGAAGTCCTGGAGGACGACGAGGACGAGGAAGTGTCCTTCGAGGATCTGGGCGACGTCGCCGGCGACGACGAGTGATTGACGCAGGGGGAGCGCAGGGGGACGAAAAAGAACCCTTGCGCTCCTCCTCGACGCCCACTAGAGAGCGTCGGGCAGGCAGCAGACACCCAAGCCTGCAACCGGATGGGGCCATAGCTCAGTTGGGAGAGCGCTTGCATGGCATGCAAGAGGTCAGGGGTTCGACTCCCCTTGGCTCCACCAAACAAACCAATCTTGAGAATTTTGACGAGTCGCGGTGATGAGGGTTGTTGCCTTGTGCAAGGCTGACCGACTCGCGCCGGATCTGCTCACTTCGCAAGACATGTCCTGAGGCGCCGTCCGCCGTGGCCTGCTCCTGCGGGCGTTTGGCAGAGGCCTGGTGTTCACCTGTGGAGTGGTCCTGCCAGGCGGCAGCTTGGGCTTCAGACGCGGGTCTGGCCTTCGGCTGATCCCGTGGATCAAGGGGCTTCGCCTGTCGGCTGGCGGGAGCTCGTAAGTCCCGCAATGTCGTCCTGGACCCGTCCTGATCCAGGGCCGGATGGCTCGGCAGACGCCGGGCGGCCCCGTCGGCCCTGCGTCAGGCGGCCGGCTTGCGCCGGCGCATCAGGCCCAAGCCGCCCAGGGCGCTAAGGAGCAGGACGCTCCCGGCCGGAAGCGGGACCGGCGAGGGCTGCGCAATGGTCGCGGCCTCGGAGCCGGCAGTCAGGATCGGCGCGCTCGTTGCCATGGGGCTGCCCGAGAGATCCGAGAGGACAGGGGTCACAAGGCTTCCCGACGTTCCAAAGCCCATCGACGGAAGGGGCTGGCTCGGGGCGGCCTCGACCACCAGCGCGCCCGAGCTGGTCGGCAGGGCCTCGGCCGTGATCGTGGTCTTGGCCGGAGAGGCCACCGGGCCCGGGTTGGTCGTGGTCGATCCGGCGGGAACGGCGGAGCCAGCCGAGGCGGCCGAGGCCAGCCCGCCATTCAACGTGACCGGCGCATCCGCCAGTCGGGCGTAGAGGGTCACGTGCGACAAGGCGTTCTTGCCGGTGGTGGCCCAGCGTCCCGAGGACACGCCTTGCGGCAGCAGGAAGGCCGCCCAGGTCGAGATCGTGTTGCTGTTGCCGCCGGTCTTGAAGGCCAGGATCAGGTCCGTGAACACCTTGCCGGCCGGGGGCAGGAGCGAGGCGATCGACCAGGTTCCACCCAGCGTTCCGTTCGCGACCGACAGCGCGGTGGGCCGCAGGCCGCTGCTGGCGTCATCGCTCTTGTCAAGAAGCTGCAGGCCCGCGCCGTAACGGGCAAAGATCGGGTCCGGGCTCGCTCCACCAGGGTTGCCCGAGGTGTTCGCATCGACCCCTGGCACGGCCGCAGCAAAGCATGTGGCTTCTGCGGACGTGGTCAGCGTGAAGCTCTGGCCGACGGCGGCGCAGGTCGCGGCGCCAGCCGGATCGGAGCCCAGCCCCAGGACGAGGGTGACTGCGGCGGCGGCGGTGACTGCGAGGCGTCCCATTCATCTGCTCCTGTACGTGCCCACGGCGCCGCCCTGCAGCGGCTTGGCCGATCACCCGAACAGGTTCGTCTTGATGGACCACCGCCGGGGCGCTGCACGAGATATCAATCGCTCTCGATGCAATCGCGTGAGTCCTTTTCCAGATTCGCGGCCCTGCGTCAAGCGCTTGCGACTAAATCGCATTCGATTTATCAGTCTCGCAGACGAAGTTCGGCAATCCGCCCTTGTGCATGGTGCGATGTGATTGATTCCCCTGGTGGGCAGGTGCGGTGGATAAGTTTGGCGGACTGGGGCCTCGGCATCCGGATCCGTCGGGCCTTGGTCGCCCGGTGTGGATCGGTTCGGCGGAAAACCGTCGCGGCAATGGCTGCAAGACGCCTTTCCACTGCCTCGGATTAACCATTTTGACCCAACATTCCTGCAAAGAACTGCAGAGCCCGCACGCGGTCCCGTCTTGGGCCGTCAGGACGCAGAGGACACCATGACCGAACTATCGAGCGCCTTTGGGAGCAATCCGTTGAACCTGTTCCCATGGTCGTCCCGGAGGCGGCCGGACCATGCATCCACGGCCGATCACGCGGATGCGGAACCGGACGAACAGACGGAGGCCGATCTCCTGGCCGCCTGCGACG
Organism: Rubellimicrobium arenae; assembly: GCF_017916275.1. Taxonomy (GTDB): domain Bacteria; phylum Pseudomonadota; class Alphaproteobacteria; order Rhodobacterales; family Rhodobacteraceae; genus Rubellimicrobium; species Rubellimicrobium arenae. The sequence goes on along the minus strand of NZ_JAFMST010000007.1, from coordinate 236,800 downwards.
CCGGGCTGATGCCGGCTTTGTTGCTGGGGGCGGCGATGTTGTCTGCCTTGGCCATGTGGGTCGTCCTGGTCAGGGCCGTGGTGAACCTCTTCCTCTCCTGATGTCCTTTCAGGCTATGACCATCTCCCGGGCAGGGCAGCTCGGGTCGCGTTCGGGCAAGGACCGGCGCCGGCCTGCAATCTGACGGATGTTGCGGCTCGCCTGAAGATCGTCGCCGGCGTCCCTGGCGTCAGGGCGACCCGGTTCCGGCCAGGGTCGTGGGGCTGCGTCGCCTGTCCGTCCCAAGGCGTGCGGCCGCCCCGCCGCGCGTCAGGTGGGGGCGCACCCGATTCGGAGCGGCTGGCCCCTGACCGGTTCGAACTGTGCAGGTCTGGCAGGCAGCGCAGGTCAATGCGACGCCAAATCGGGCAATGCGCCGGATCAACTGGAAATTGATTTTTCAGACAGGTCGTAATGACTGGCGGTTGATCGGCTGATCGACTGGGATGAAGGCTGATTTCAACCTTCATCATCCTGTTTCACTGCTCGTGCACAATCCGTTAACAATTATCTCCAAGAGCAATTACTGTTGACATGAAAGATGGCTAGAAAGTGGCAGTATTGCGGCGATAATGAAGTTGCATTATGTCTAATCGCGTAGGTGGTCAGGCCTGCGTGCAATTCGAGGACCCGATGAGGCGCCGTCCCTCCGGCAGGATTACGAGAAGAATGTCTTCGACTCTGCCGGAGCCGAATGCCTCATCGTCTTGGGTGGGAGCCTCCTATTCCATTGGCCCTGGAAGTGTCGGCCAGCCCGCTGCGATGTTTCGATGCAGCGGTGTCGCCCGGCGGCTGGACGGCCCGAATGACCTGGCCGCACGGGCAAGCGGGGCTCGGGGCTCCGTAGGAGATTGTGGCAAACTGGCCTGGCGGAACGTGACTCCCGTGGTCGATCCCGGGGCGCGAACCGGATCCATGGAGATTCGCCGCGCGAACGCGTTCAAAGCGGCTGATCGGAGATCCCTGGCCCGTCGGTCCGTTCAGCTCGAAGATGTGCAGTTAAGACCGCTGAAGTTGTGCGAACAGGGTCAGGTCGGCAGGAGCAGCGAATGTTCAGTGAATTTGGCCAAGTAGTTATGCACATTTATCATATCAGCTTTCTCCTCTGTGCATGAAGGTAAAGCCGTTGCCGCCTCGACCACCCGGGGCACGGCCCTAGTTCCGGGCTGGGGCGAATTGGACCGCGTTGGACTGCAAAGGACGCCATGAACCAATTGTATAGCCCTATCGCGAGCGATCGCATCGAACGGCGCATGTGGCCGGTTCAGGATCTGCTGGTCGCCGAGCCTGATCTCGAACCCGTGCAGGTGGTGGAGCGGGTGGCCGGGCCACCCTCGATCAGCGAGGCCGACCTTCTCGGGCGCTGTGAGGCGGGTCTGGCGCCGATGCTGCTGCTTGGGACGGTCCTGCTGGCTTGCCTGGCCACCTGGGTCCTGATGGTCAACGCCCTGCTGGCTCCGTTCCTGTCCTGATCCCGGACCGGTCGGGGCCGGGAGGAGTTCCAGGCGCGGCGCTGGCCTTGACGGGTCCTATGCGGTCAGCCGGCCGTCGCGGCCTTCATGTAGGTCCGGGTCCCGGCCAGCAGCCGTGCGCCCAGTGGGGTCAGTCGGGCGTGCTGTTCCAGGACGCCCAAGCCGTTCCAGAAGGCCGTCCGGCTCTGGTTCAGGTGCTCCCGCGCCTGATCGGCTTCCTCGGGGCGGAGGTCCAGTCGTCCTTCGGCTCCGGCCGCCAGCAGCCGGGCGTGCGCCAGATGCATCCGCGCCGAGACGTAGGTGGCATGAAAGATGCCATCGAGCGGTCGCGCATCCTGCCGCAACGGCGACGCGTGACGTTCGCTGGGAGGATTGCGCACGAAGGGCCGCCCCAGCGACAGGCCGTAAAGGAGGGCATGGCCGCTTTCGTGGGCAAGCCCGTCGAGCATGTCGATCCGGCTCCCATGCTCCTCGGCGTTGAGGAAAAGGGCGCCCCAGGCATGGAAGCTGGTCGCGCCGTCGAAGCGGCCGCCGCCGTTCACCGTTCCCGCCACCAGAACGATCTGGGACAGCAGCTCCTTCACCTCGGCGGCGAGCGCCGGCAGGGCGATGTCCAGGGCGGCGAGGGCCGTTTGGGCGCTGCTCCGGGCGGCCTGCACCGCGTCCTCGTCCGGCGCCGCGAGGTCGAGCACCGTGGTCGGGTCGAGCGACAGCGCGCCCGCAAAGAGCCGCCGGACCGAGGGGTCCAGGGCGCCCCAGTCCGAAAGGAACTCGGGCCGGCCCGCGTCGAGAAGATCGGGCAGGGCTAGGAGCCGGTCGGCCGCCTGCTCCACGTCATCGGCCTTCACGGCGGCGAGGAGCGCGAAATAGCTGGCCGAGACGACCGGATCGACCGACCCGGCGCTGCGGAGCCGGTCGCCCAGCTCCGTCACCCGAGCGGGGAGGCTGCGGTGGGGGGCGACGCCCGCCACGACCTCGTCCAGGCTGCCGGCAAGGGCTTCCGCCACGCGCCGCTGCACCTCGCGGCCGCGCTGGCCGTCCGGACGGAAGGCGGTGAGCCAGGGAAGGTCCTCCAGCATCGGCGCGGTGCCCGCGACCGTCAGGATCGTTTCCATGAAGCCCTCCGCCTTCCTGTTCATGTCCGCCCGGGGGGCCGCGATCAGCGGACCGGCGGCGGCGGGGGCTTCACGCCGACGGCGACGGGCGTCGGTCCCCCGTCCGCGCCGACGGATTCGATGCCGACGAGACGGCTGGCATCCACGACGAGGCGGCGTGCCTGGGTGGGGGCGCTGGTTCCGGACTTTGTCATGATGTCTCCCTGAAACGGCTTGCGTTGGCCTGCCCGACCGACGCTACACAGGACCTTGGGGCCCCTCAAGGCGGGAGCAGGCATTGATCCGATTCATCGTGACTCCGGGGTTCAACCGGACGGTCAGGTCGTTGACGGAGGCAAAGTTCGGGGTGCCGACTCCGCCCTGCCGGGCGGTGACCTATCCCGACCTTTTCGCCGCCCGGCGCGTGCCGGCCGGGACCTACGTGTTCTGCGACCTCGAACGCCTGTCGGACATCGATCTCGTGACGGCGGCCGAGCTGCACCGCGCCCTTGCCGCCACCGGACGTTGCCGCGTGCTCAACGACCCCGCCCGGGTCCGCACCCGCTATGCCCTGCTTCGCGGCCTGCACGAGGCGGGGATCAACGGCTTCGATGCCTATCCAGCCCATGGATGGCCGCGCCCGCGCCGCTTTCCCGTCTTCGTCCGCTCCGAGGCCGAGCATCTGCCCGCCCTGACCGACCTGTTGCCGGACCAGGCCGCCCTCGAATCCGCGCTGGAGGACCTGGCGCGCCGGGGGCGGCCGCTCCGGGGGCTGGTCGTCATCGAGTACTGCGCCCAGCCGGTCGCCCCGGGCATCTTCCGCCGGTACGGGACCTTCCGGATCGGGGCGGCGGTCCAGCTCGACCACATCGTCACCGAGGACAGCTGGAACGTGAAATGGGGCAAGGCCGGGCTCGTGGGGGAGGACACCTACCGGGCCGACGACGCCGCCGTGCGCGGAAACGATCACGCCGACGTGCTGGCGCGGGCCTTCGAGGTGGCCGGGATCGACTATGGACGGGCCGACTTCGGGCTCGTGGATGGACGGCCGCAGATCTACGAGATCAACACCAACCCCAGCTTGGGAGAGTTGCACGACCATCCGTCGGCCACCCGCAGGGCCACGATGCGCCATTCGCACGAACGGTTCGCCGAGATGCTCGGGGCCATCGACACGCCCGACGCCAAGGGGATGGTCCGGCTTCCGGACGGGGCGCGCCTCGTGCCCTTGCGGCGGTCGGCCGAGCGGCGGGCGCGGGCCGAGCAGGCCAGGGCCGAGGAGGCCGCGGCCGAACTCGCCCGGCTTCGGGCCGAGCGCGACGCTCTGCAGGAGGAGCGGGACAAGGCCAGGCGGCGCGTGGCCGCGCTCCGCCGGGACAAGGAGGCCCTGGCGGCGGAACGGGCCGCGCTGGCCGACGCGCAGGCGGCGCTTCGGGCCGAGGCGGGGCGGCTGGGCTCGGACGTAACCGTCCTGCGCCGGCGCCTGCGTGCCGTCACCGGCAGCATGTCCTGGCGGCTGACCGGGCCTCTTCGCGCCGGACGTGCGATCCTGCGCCGGCGCGGCCTGCCCTGAGCGTCGGCCCCGGGCGGCTCAGAGCACCTTCAGGTGCCGTTGCAGGGCGCCGTTCAGATGCTGGCGCATCGCGTCCTCGGCGCCGTCGGGGTCGCGGGCGCGGCAGCGGTCCAGCACGTTCAGGTGCTCGCGCATCGTGGTCTCCAGCGTCCGGGGGCTCCAGGCCGAGTCGAGACGGATGATGCGCAGAAGCGTGGCGAGCCTCCGGTAGGCCGCATCGATCTGCCGGTTGTCGAGCGCGCCGATCACCCCGCGATGGAACATGGTCTCGAGCGTGGCGGCACGGTCGGGCAGGCTGTCTGCGTCAGGGGCGCGGGCGAGGTCCCCGAGCATGTCGTGATGCGCCTCGGCGATGCGTGCGATGTCCGGCATGGGGGCGGACTCGGCGAAGACGCGCACCGCCGCGCGTTCGAGGATGCCACGGAACTGGTAGGTGGACCGCGTGAGCTCCACGCCCGGGCGGACGAACTGGATGCCGGATCGCGGATGGATCTCCAGCACGCCGTCGGCCTCGAGGACCTTGAGGGCATCGCGCAGGGGTCCGACCGGCGAGCCGGTGATGCGGACCAGATCCCCCTGCGAGACGAAGGCCCCGGCGGGCACGCGACGGTCGAACAGCGCCTCCAGCACCGCGCGATACGCGGCGTCGCTGAGGCGGTCGGCGGACGGGGAGGGAGGAGCGACGAGCGGCTTCATTCCGCCACCCTAGCACTGATCGGGGTTCAAGGCCAGTTGACAGAGCAGTTGGCCTAAGCTGATATATCAGGGCAGGCGGCGGAGGAGATCAGCGTGGCGAGACGGATCAGCGGCTTCACCCTTACGCGGTTCCAGTTCGCCCGGGACCGGGTGATCGGCGACAGCCAGGTGCGGGCCGAGCATGTCCATGCCGTCGCCGTGGAGCTTCATGCCAAGGATGGCGAGTCGGGACTGGGCTTCGCCCAGTTCCTGTTCACGCCCTTCCCGGATCTCGAGGAATGCGAGGCCGTCTTTGCCGCCGAGGTGTTCCCCGGCCTTGAAGGACAGGATGCCCTGGCCCTGGTCCACCGCGTCGACCGCCCCCGTGGCGGCAACCGGCGCGGGCCGACCCTTCCTTATGGCGAGGCCGTGCAGGTCGCGCTCTGGGACCTCGCGGCGCGGCAGGCGGGGCTGCCGCTCTGGAAGATGCTGGGCGCGCGGCGGGACCGGGTGCGGGGCTATGCCAGCGGGCTGGATTACCACCTGTCGGACGCGGAGTTCTCGGACCTGTTCGGCCGGGCGGCCGCGCAGGGCTACACCGCCTTCAAGATCAAGGTCGGCCACCCGGACCCGGAGCGGGACCTGCATCGGCTCGATCTGCTGGCCCGCGCCGTGGGCCGGGGCCGCCTTGTCATGGTGGACGCCAACGAGGCCTGGAGCCCCAAGGAGGCGCTGATGCGCGTAGAGGCCATGCAGGCCGCCGGGCACCGCCTCCTGTGGGTCGAGGACCCGATCCTGCGGGACGACTTCGACGGGCTGAAGATGCTGCGCCACGAAATGAAGGGCACGCAGCTCAACTCGGGCGAGTACCTGGACCTGTCGGGCCGCCGCGCGCTCCTCGAGGCGCGGGCGACGGACATGCTCAACGTCCATGGCCGGGTGGGCGAGGTGATGCAGGCCGGATGGCTGGCGGCCGACATCGGCATCCCGGTCACGGTGGGCAACACCTTCCTGGAGATGGGCGTCCACGTCGCCGTGGCGCTGCCCGAGGTGCAGTGGATGGAGTACTCCTTCCAGAACTACGACATCCTGGCCGAGGAGCCGATCGAGATCCGCGACGGCTGGATCCACGCCCCCGACCGTCCCGGCCACGGCCTGCGCCTGAGCGGCGCGGCCCGGCGCGACCTGGCCTGCCCCCGGCGCCGGCCCGACGCGGACCTGCCCCCGGGACCGCCCTGCGACCGGCTGGGGCCCGGCCTCGGGCAATCGCACCACACGCAGAACATAGCGGCACATGCAGGGAGGAGCTGACGAATGGGACGCATCGCACGCTGGCTGATCGGCACGGCCCTGGTAGCCGGGCCCACCCTGGCCCAGGCCCAGGAGCTGACGGTCTGGGACTGGAAGTCGGGCGACCCCGTCGCCGCCAACTACTTCGCCGCCGCCAAGACGGCCTTCGAGGCCGCGCATCCGGGCGTCACCGTCAACTTCGTCATGCAGCCGCATGACCAGTACTACACGCTTCTGGGCACCGCGCTGGGATCCGAGAGCGGGCCGGACGTGATGCTGCTCCATGGCGGGGCACAGGCCACCAGCCGGGCCGCCGCGCTGAAGCCTCTGAACGACATGACCGAGGGCCTGGCGGGGGTCGCGGACTTCACCGCCGACGGCAACGCCATTGCCCTGCCGCTGACCATCCAGGGCTTCGTCGTCTATTATAACAAGGCGCTCTACGAGGCCGCGGGCCTCGATCCCGACGCGCCGCCCCGGACCTGGGACGAGCTCAAGTCCGTCTGCGAGGCGTTCAAGACCCAGGGGGAGGTCCCCTGCTTTGCCATGGGCAATAAGGAGGGCTTCGGGGGCGACTTCTTCCTGTCCGTGCTGGCCGCCGATATGTTCACGCCCGAGCAGCAGGCCCAGATGGCCGCCGGCGACCTGCCCTGGACCGACCCCGCGCTGCGGACCATCGTCGAGACCTGGGTCCAGACCTCGCAGGACGGCTGGTACCCCGAAGGCGCGAACGCCATGGCCAAGTTCATGGACGAATACGAGACTTTCATGCGGGGCGAGGCCGCGAACACCATCGGCCTCCTGTCCGACGTCGCCCACTGGAAGCAGTTCGAGGAGTTCCTGGGGCCCGACGCCCTGGGCGTCTATCTCCACCCCGCCCCCGGAGGCGAGCCGCGGCTGCCGGTCTCGGGCGGCATCGGCTACGCGGTGAACGCGAACAGCGCCAACGCCGACCTTGCCGCCGAGCTCGTGAAGGTGCTGAGCGCGCCGGAGCAGGCCGCGATCTTCGCCGTGGACACCGGGGCCCTGCCGGCGAACACCGCCGTCGACACCTCGGCGCTGTCCAGCCCGACGCTGACGACGATCCTGGGGATGCTCGACGGCCCGACCGCGCCGCTGGCCCATGCCGTCATGGCGCCCACCGTGATGGAGGAATGGCACCGGCAGAGCCAGCTCCTGCTGAACGGCGAGACGACGGTCGACGACGCGCTGGCCCGGATGGAAGAGATCCGCCAGCAGGCCAAGTCGAACTGAGCCGGGGAAGGGCGGGGACATGGCGCGGCGGGTCATAGGCCAGGCAGAGCGGCGGTTCGCCGCCCTTGTCCTTCTGCCCGCCGCGGGCCTGCTGCTGGTGTTCCGGATCGTGCCGCTGATCTGGGGCTTTGTCCTGTCCTTCACCAACTCGGACGGGCTGGGCCAAGCCGACTGGGTGGGGCTGGCGAACTACCGGGGCGTCGTCACGGACCAGGCGTTCCGGGACTCCCTGGTCAACACGGTGCTGGTGCTGGCGACCCTGCCGATCTGGATCCTGCTGCCCATGCTGCTGGCGCTGCTGATCCACCAGGGCGTGCCGGGCGGCCGGTTCTTCCGCGCCGTCTATTTCCTGCCCGCCGTGCTGTCCTCGGTCATCGTCGGGTCGATCTTTAACGTGGTCCTGCGCTTTGACGGAAGCCTCAACGCCGCGCTCAAGGCGATTGGGCTCAGTCCGGTGGACTGGCTCGGGAACGGGGGGACGGCGCTGGCCTCCCTGGTGGCCGTCCACCTGTGGTCCACCTTCGGCATGAGCGTGCTGATCTTCCTCGCGGGGCTGTCCACCATCAACCAGGAGATGCTGGAAGCCGCCAAGCTCGACGGCGCGAAGTTCTGGGCACGGCTGCGCTTCATCGTCATCCCGACCCTGCGGCCGATCATCGAGTTCGTGGCCGTGGTCACCACCATCGGCCTCCTGACGGGCATGTTCGGCCTGATCTACGTGCTGACGGCCGGCGGCCCCGGCACCTCGACCACGCTGCCCGAGTTCCTGATCTGGCTGGAGCAGGGCAAGCTGAACCGCCCGGGCTACGCCGCCGCCATCTCGGCGGTGCTCTTCGCCCTGATGGCGGGGGTGGCCTGGGCGCAGGTCCGCATCATGTCGCGCAACGCGGAGCTGTAGCCATGGCCGCCGTCGGAAAACGCGAACGCCGGTGGCTCTGGATTGCCGCGATCCCGATGGCGCTCCTGGCGCTGTCGTGCATCTACCCGATCGTCTTCGCGATCAACAACGCGCTGAAGACCTCCAAGGGCTACATCCTCGACCGCTTCGGGATGGTGACCGATCCCACAGTGCAGAACTTTGCCGACGCCTGGGGGCGGGCGCGGTTCTCGGAGTATTTCGTGAACTCGGTGCTGGTCACCGCCGGGGCGGTGGGGCTCCTGCTGCTCCTGTCCTCGCTCGTGGGCTTCGCGCTTGCCATGCTGCGGTTTCCGTTCCGGCGGCTGGTGTTCGTCGCGATCCTGGGCGCGCTGATGATCCCCATCCAGGTGGTGCTGGTGCCCTTCTACCGGACGGTCGAGGGGCTCGGGCTGCTCAACACCCGGGTCGGGCTGGTGCTGGCCTACACGGCCTTCTTCCTGCCCTTCTCCATCTACCTGATGACCGCCTTCTACCGGGGCCTCCCGCGCGAGCTGCTGGAAGCGGCCCGGATGGATGGGGCGCGCTTCCTCGAGGTCTGGTGGCACGTCATGCTCCCTCTCGGGCGGCCGGCGCTGCTGACGCTCGGCATCCTCAACACCCTCTACTGCTGGAACGACGTGCTGATCTCGCTGCTCGTGCTGCAGGACCGGCGCACGCTGATGGTCGGCATCGCCGCGCTGCGGGGGGAATACACCACCAACGTGCCGCTGCTGGCCGCCGGGATCGTGCTGGCCGCCGCCCCCATCGTCCTCGTGTACCTCGTCTTCCAGCGCCGGATCGTCGGCGGCATCAGCGTGGGCGCGGTGAAAGGCTGACCATGATCGACCTTCGCAACGTCTCCAAGCGCTTTGGCGGGATGACCGTCATCGACCGGGTGAACCTGTCGGTCGAGGAAGGCGAGTTCATCGTCTTCGTCGGCCCCTCGGGCTGCGGCAAGTCCACGCTGCTCCGCATGATCGCGGGGCTCGAGGACATCTCCTCGGGCGATCTCTGGATCGGGGGCGAGCGGATGACCGACGCCGAGCCCTACGACCGGGGCGTGGCGATGGTGTTCCAGAGCTATGCGCTCTACCCCCACATGACGGTGGCCGAGAACATGGGCTTCGCGCTCCGCATCCAGGGCGTCGGCGCGGCCGAGCGGCGGCGCATGGTCGAGGCGGCGGCCACCAAGCTGCACCTCGACCACCTGCTCGACCGCAAGCCCGCGGCGCTCTCGGGCGGGCAGCGCCAGCGCGTCGCCATCGGGCGGGCCATCGTGCGCGATCCCAAGGTGTTCCTGTTCGACGAGCCGCTCTCGAACCTCGACGCCGAGCTGCGCGTGCAGATGCGGATCGAGATCGCGCGCCTGCACCAGAGCCTTTCGAACACCATGGTCTACGTGACCCACGACCAGACCGAGGCGATGACGCTGGCCGACCGCATCGTGGTCCTGCGCGCGGGCCGGATCGAGCAGGTCGGGCGTCCCACGGACCTTTACGACGATCCCGACAACATCTTCGTCGCGGGCTTCATCGGCAGCCCCCGGATGAATTTCCTGCCGGGCGTCGCGACCGGCCCCGCCAGCATCCGCGTCGCGGGGGTGGACGTCCAGGTGCCGGGGCTCGGCACGCGCCTCGCGCGCGAGCAGGCGGTCCAGGTCGGACTCCGGCCCGAGCACCTGACCGCGCCCGAAGGCGTGGAGCTGCCCCTCGCCATCGAGGTGGTCGAGCAGCTTGGCGCGATGGCCTATGTCCATGGCTCCCTGGCCCCCGAGGCTCCGGTCGTGGCGGAATGGCGCGCCGGGCGGCCCTCGGTGGGGGAGCGGGTGCCGCTTCGGTTCCACCCCCGCGACCTGCGGCTCTTCGACCCTGAGGGGCGGCGGATCCGCTAGGCCGCGCTCAGTCCCGCCCCAGGAACCCCGCCCGGAAGGGCAGGCGGCGGTGCGCGCCATGCTCCCCGGTGATCTCCACGGCGTCGCCGTCCTCGCGGATGGCGGCGACCGGCTCCCCCGATGGCCAGGCGATGGCGCCGATGACGTGCCGCACCTCGGCCAGCCCGTCCGCGGCCAGGTCCAGGGCCCCGGGACCGGCCAGGTCGGATTCGGCCGACACGCCCAGCTTGTCGGCGGCCGCGCCTTCCTCGACCCCCAGGCAGCCGACATGGCGCCCCGACCAGGGGGCATAGTCCCGCCCGCCGTTCGAATGCCAGAACATGGTCATCGGCAGCACCCGCGCATCCCGGAGCGACAGGTAGAGGTCTCCGTCGCCGGGGCGGGTCACGGCGGTCCAGCCGAGCCGATGGCCCCTGGCCTCGAGGGCGGTGACGAAGTCCTCGTGCCGGGGCCCCCAGGGATAGCGCGTCAGGTCCACGGGCCCGTCCTGTCCCGGGAAGGCGTGGGGGTCCCGCGACCGCGCCGGATAGGTCAGGGCTGAGCGGCCGCGGGCCGGGTCGCCTTCCAGCGGGGTCCTGGGCGTTTCCCAAGCCGCCTTGGCCGAGGTGCGGATGATCCCGCCCCGCAGCAGCGAGACGTTCGCGTGGTTGGCGACCGCCACCCGGCCCGTCCCGCCCACGAAGACGTGGCGCTGGTAGAGGAAGGGATGGCCGTCCTCGACCCGCAGCTCCTTGACCACGGTCGCTCCGAACGCCGCCCGGGTCAGGGCCGCCCGCAGCACCCGTCCGGTCCGGTGCACCACCTCCCAGCGCGCGCCGGCGGTCCAGCCATGCAGCGGCGAGCCGTCCTCGGTGGCCCCGAAGGGCGCGCAGAAGAAATCGCCCTGCAGCTTGGCCATGAGCGGCGCCGTCCCCTCGGGCATGGGCTCGGTCCCGACCCAGGGCGCCCGGTGCAGCGGCGCGACCGTTTGCCCGCCGTCCGTCACGGCGAGGTCCGTCACCACGCCCCCCTCGGGATCGAAGCCCAGCGTGATCCCGGCCGCCTCCAGCCGCTCCGTGCCGGCGGTCATGCAGCCATGTGCTCGCCGGTGATGATGTCCTCGACCTGCTGGATCGAGGAGGTGCGGGGGCTCAGGTCGTCGGCCACCACGGTCCCCCGCCGCATGACCACGATCCGGTCCACGACCTGGAAGACGTGGTGGATGTTGTGGGCGATGAACACGCAGGAATGCCCGGTGTCCCGCGCCTCGCGCACGAAGCGGAGCACGCCCTGCGTTTCGGCCACGCCCAGGTTGTTCGTGGGTTCGTCGAGGATGATGAGGTCGCTGTCGAAGTACATCGCGCGGGCGATGGCGACGGCCTGCCGCTCCCCGCCCGACAGAGAGCCGATGGGCGTGGTGGGCGGGATGTTCTTGGAGATGCCGACCCGCTTCAGCAGGTCGGCCGCGACGGCGTTCATCCGGTCGAGGTCCAGCCGGTCGAGGATCCCGGCGCCCTTCCGAAGCTCCCGCCCCAGGAACAGGTTCCGCGCGATGGACAGCTGTGGCACCAGCGCCGAATCCTGGTAGATCGTCTCGATCCCGTTGGCGATCGCGTCCAGCGTCGAGCGCATCTGGACCGGCCGGCCCTTGATGCGGATCTCGCCGCTCGTGTAGGCCACCGCGCCCGAGAGCACCTTGATCAGCGTGGACTTGCCCGCGCCGTTGTCGCCCAGGAGCCCCACGATCTCGCCGCGCTCGATCCTGAGGTTGACGCTGCGCAGGGCGTGGACGCGGCCGTAGAACTTCTCGATCTGCCGCATCTCGACCAGGGTTTCGGCCATGGTCACACCCCCGCGTTGTGCCGGCGCTCGAGGCCGGAATGGAGAGCCATCATTCCCAGGATGATCGCGCCGATGAAGATGTTGTAGGCCAGGCCCGGCACGCCGATCATGACGATCCCGTTCCGCATGAGCCGCAGGATCAGCACGCCCAGCACCGTGCCCAGGATGGTCCCGCGCCCGCCGGTCAGGACCGTGCCGCCGATCACCACCATGGCGATGACCTCGAGCTCGTAGCCCGTGCCGGAGTTGGGGTTCGCCGCCGAGACGCGGATCGAGGAGATGATCCCGGCAAAGGCGGCCATCAGCGCCGACACCATGAAGAGCGCGACCTTGACGCGGCTGATCTTCACGCCCCGGTTCCGGGCGGCCCCGGGGTTGCCCCCGGTGGCCTGGATCCAGTTCCCGAAGCGCGTCCGGGTCAGGGCATAGTGGAACATGACGGCGAGGAGGATGAACCAGATCAGGCTCATGTAGATCCGGAGGCCGCCGATGTAGAAGTCGCCGACGAGCACGGTGGCGAGCCACTGCTCGCCCGCGTTCCAGGTCCGCTGCGGAAAGCCGTCGGTCAGCCACAGCGCCGAGCCCCGCACGACAAGGAGCATCCCCAGGGTCACCAGGAAGCTCGGGATCCCGAGCCGCGTGACGAAGAGGCCGTTGGCGAGCCCGATGACCAGCGCCACGAGGAGCGCCGCCAGGAAGGCCAGCGGCAACGGCAGGATTTCGGTGTTGAACAGGGTCCACATGACCACCGGCGCGAAGCCGAAGACCGATCCCACGGACAGGTCGAACTCGCCCGCTGTCATCAGCATCGTCATCGCCAGCGCGATGAAGCCCAGTTCCACCGTGAAGGTCAGCGCGTTCCCGATGTTGGTGAGCGACAGGAACGCCGGGTTGATCGCCGTGAACACCACGAGCATGACCACGAGGAGCACGAGCGGGCCGAACTCGGGCTGGGCGATGAAGGCGCGGAGCAGGCCCGGCCCGCGGGCGGGGGCTCCCGGCGGGAGGGCGGTGGTTCGGTCGGACATGGAGGTCCCCTGGTGGGAAGGGTCGGGGCCGCCCGTTCGGCAGGGACGGGCGGCAGGGGGGAGGTCAGTTGCCGCCGCCCGACATGATGTCGTGGTACACCTGCGCGGTGTCCTTTTCGTAGAGCGCGCCAGTGATGATGTCGAAGCCGATCGGCACGCCGCCCGACTCCATCAGGAGGGAGGACAGGCAGAGATAGGAGGTCGCCTGCGGGTCCTGCCACATGGCGGCGTTGACGTAGCCGTCCAGCACCTCCTGCGTGGTGTCGAGGCTGTTGCCCCAGCCCACGACCGGGATCGAGCCGGGCGCGATCCCCGCCTGGTCGAAGACCCGCTTGATCGAGCCCGTGACCAGGTCGCCCAGCCCGATGATGGCCGTCACCTTGCCCTGGTTGGCGGTCATGTAGTCCGTCATCCGGGTGATGATCTCGGCCTGGTCGAGCGTCGCGTCCGTCACCTCCCAGGTGATGCCCAAGGGCTCGAAGACCTCGGCGATGGCCTTCTCCTCCTCGACGCCGTAGGAGGCGCCGGGCACCTCGACGGGCATCCAGACGAAATCGCCCTCCTTCACGAGCTGGTTGTCCACCAGGTACTGCGCCCACTGGCGGCCGACCTCGTGGAGATCGCCGCCCACATAGGCGTTCCAGTCGGGCGCGTCGTCCGAGGTGTTGAAGTTGATGATCGGGATGCCGGCCGCACGGGCCTCGGCCACCACGTCGACCATGCTGCCCGGGTCGGGGCTCGTGGAGCAGATCCCGTCGGCTCCGGCGGCGATCGCGGCGCGCACCGCCTCCTGCTGCGAGGGCACGTCCCCCGAATGGAACGAGGTGTTCACCGTCTGGCCGGTGTCGGCGGCCCATTGCTCGGCCCCTTGCAGGAAGTAGGTCCAGACGGGGTCGGCCGGCGACCCGTGGGACACCCAGTAGAAGGTCTTGGCCTCCTGCTCCTGCGCCAGGGCCAGGGTCGGCCCGATGGCCAGGGCGGCTGCCGTGGCCAGGAACGTGCGTCTCAGCATGGTCGTCGTCCTCCGGTTGGTCGCGCGGGGCTCTGGCGGCCCCTGCGCGGAAAACGGGCGCCTGGTCTCCGGGCGGCGTGGCCGCCTGGATCGTCGCCGGCGCGGGCTGGGCGCCCCGGGGGGCCCGCGCGGTCCGCAGCGCGACGCCGGTTGGGCGCCGCGGAGAAGGTCGGGGGCCGCGTCCGTCGGACGGCGAGGTCCCGGGAACCGGCCGGGCGGCGTGAGCCACGGATCCGGCCTCATTGGTGTCGAACGCGGCTGACGTTCTGTCAACCCGACGTGAGGGCCGCCAAGGCGGTTCCGTGCGCCCGGGCAGGGCCGGCTGTGCCGATTGACGCTTGGTGTCCGGCGCTAGCTCCTGTCATAACGGAGCGGACATCAATGGTCCGCCGCGATCAACAGGAGGAGCTGCGTCATGAAGACGGCCAAGGATTATCTCGACGAGGCCAACAATCAGGTGCCCCGCGTGCCGGTCGAGGACGCCATGAAGAAGCACGCCGAGGGCAACGCGCTGTTCATCGACGTGCGCGATTCGGGCGCCATCGCCAAGACCGGGACCATCGCCGGCGCCGCCCGCGTGCCCCGTGGCTTCATGGAGTTCGCCGCCGACGATTCATCGCAGTACCACAACCCGGTCCTGAAGAAGGATGCGGAGATCTACCTGGTCTGCGGCGCGGGCGGGCAGGCGGCTCTGGCGGGCAAGACCCTGAAGGAGATGGGATTCACCAACGTCAGCAACATCGGCGGCATCGGCGACTGGAAGAACGCCGGCGGCCCGATGGAGGAGTGACGGAAGGCCGCTGACGCCCGGGCCCATGGCCCCTTGGCGCAACGGCGCCGCGGGGCTAACAGGCGCCCGGACAGCGATCGGGAACGCGCGCATGGATCTTATGACCTACGACCCGGCCTTGCCCGAGCTGCCGCTCCTGCGCGGGCTGCGGCTCCCCGGCAACGGAACGCCGCCGCCGCGCTTCGACTGGGCGGACTATGTGATCCGCCTGGCCAAGGCCGTCGCCGAGCGGAGCGGGGGAACCCCGAACGGCTAGCGCCCGAAGGGCGACAGCCCCCGCGTGGCCTCGCTGAGGTCGAGCCCGCCCAGGAGCGGCGGCGCCGCCCGGCTGGGGCAGTTGGGGCGCTCGCAAAGGCGGCAGTTCACTCCGATCCCCGTCGCCGCCATCTCCCGCAGGCCTCGCGCATAGACCAGCTGCGGCGCGAACCGCTCCTCGCAGCCCAGGCCCACGGCGAAGGCGGGCTCGGGCTCGCCCCAGGGCACCGCCAGCCGGCGCACCATCCGCGCGACCGAGAACCAGCGCTTTCCATCCGGCATCTCGACCAGTTGCGTCAGCGTCCGCCCCGGATGGCGGAACACGTCGTGCAGGTTCCAGCGGGGGCAGGTCCCTCCGAAGCGCGAAAAGGGGAACGCGCCGGACGAGAACCGCTTGGACACGTTCCCGGCGTTGTCCACCCGCACCATGAAGAACGGCACGCCCCGCGCCGAGGGGCGGGACAGGGTCGTGAGCCGGTGCGCCACCTGTTCGAAGCTCGCGCCGAAGCGTGCCCCCAGCATGTCCACGTCGTAGCCCAGGTCCTGCGCCGCCGCGAGGAAGCGCCCGTAGGGCATCATGAGCGCCGCGGCGAAGTAGTTCGACAGGGTGATCCGCCCGAGCTTGCGCGCCTGGGCGTCGCGAAGGTCAGAGGACGCCAGGAGCGCGTCCACGACGTCGCCCGCCTCGAGCAGGCCGACCTGGTAGGCCGCCTGGAAGGCCCGCCCGGCGGGCTCCATGAGTTCGGAGATCATCAGCTTGCGCCGATGGCGGTCATAGTGGCGCAGGGTGACACCCATCTCCTTGTGGGACATGACCTGCACCCGGATGCCGTGCCGCGCCCGCAACCGGAGGGTGAGCGCATGGAGGAGGTCGCCGTCCACCTGGACCAGCTCCGCGCTGAGGCTCTCGGCCGCGTCCTCCAGGGCCGGAAAATGGTTGTTGCCCTGCTGCAGGAGGGCGCGGACCTGCTCGACCGCGTCGCTGCCCTGGGAGGCCGACGCTCCGCGCTCCGCCTCCGAGCGTTCGCCCGCGAGGCCCGATCCCAGCTCCGCCGCCCCGGCATAGGCGGCGTGGAGCCGCTTGAAGGCCGCAAGAAGGGTGGGGGCCTGCTCCAGGGCGGCCCGCACCTCGGCCCGCGGCACCTGGAGCGGCGCCAGCAGAGGGTCGGCCAGCACTTCCTCGATCTCGGAGGCCCCCTGCGAGTCCTCCGCCCCGGCAAAGTCGCGGGCGTCGATGGCATAGGTTTCCGAGAGCCGGATGAGGAGCTGCGCGGTCAGCGGCCTTTGGTTGCGCTCGACGAGGTTGAGATAGCTGACCGAGATGCCCAGTTCCGCCGCCATCGCGCTTTGCGACAGGCCCAGGGTGGCGCGCAGGCGACGCAGCTGCGCCCCGGCCATGATCTTGCGCCGTCCGCTCCCATCCATGCCGGACTCCTGTCAAATCAGATACAGATTTACAAATGACAAGCTGTACAGGTTTGACAAGTCATCCTTTCGGCTGAGCTGTCCGTCTTGTTCCGACGCTGCGCTGCCGCAAGATCAGGACCATACCGATCGCAAGGAATGACCCCCGATGACGCAACTCACCTTCCAGGACCTCGTCCCCCATGCGCCCGAGGGCCGCTTTGACGGGATCAACCGCCCCTACACGCCGGAAGACGTCGCCAAACTGCGCGGCTCGCTGACCATCCAGCACACGCTGGCCGAGCGGGGCGCGAACCGCCTGTGGAAGCAGCTCCACGAGGAGCCCTTCATCAACGCCCTCGGCGCCGTCACCGGCAACCAGGCGATGCAGCAGGTCCGCGCGGGGCTGAAGGCCATCTACCTGTCGGGCTGGCAGGTCGCGGCCGACGCCAACACGGCGGGCGCGATGTATCCGGACCAGTCGCTCTATCCGGCCAACGCCGCCCCCGAGCTCTGCCGCCGCATCAACCGCACCCTGCGCCGCGCCGACGAGATCGAGGCCTCCGAAGGCAACGTCACCCGCGACTGGTACGTCCCCATCGTCGCCGACGCCGAGGCGGGCTTCGGCGGGCCGCTCAACTCCTTCGAGATCATGAAGGCCTTCATCGAGGCCGGCGCGGCGGGCGTCCACTTCGAGGACCAGCTCGCGAGCGAGAAGAAGTGCGGCCACCTGGGCGGCAAGGTCCTGATCCCCACGGCGGCGCACGAGCGGAACCTCGTGGCGGCCCGTCTCGCCGCCGACGTGATGGGCGTGCCCACGATCACGGTCGCCCGGACGGACGCCGAATCCGCGCAGCTCATCACCTCGGACGTGGACGAGCGCGACCACCCCTTCATCGACCGCGAGAACCGCACGACCGAGGGCTTCTTCCGCCTCAAGCCCGGCACCGGCCTCGACCACTGCATCGCCCGTGGGCTGGCCTATGCCGAGATCGCGGACCTCCTGTGGTGGGAGACCTCGCACCCCGACCTCGACGACGCCCGCAAGTTCGCAGAAGCCGTGCACGCGAAGTATCCGGGCAAGCTCCTCGCCTACAACTGCTCGCCGAGCTTCAACTGGAAGGCCAAGCTCGACGACGAGACCATCAAGAAGTTCCAGCGCGAGCTGGGCGCCATGGGCTACAAGTTCCAGTTCGTGACGCTGGCGGGCTTCCACTCCTTGAACCTGTCGATGTTCGAGCTGGCCGACGGCTACCGCGACCGCGGCATGGACGCCTATTCGGAGCTGCAGCAGCGCGAGTTCGCCGCGACCAAGCAGGGCTTCACCGCCGTGCGGCACCAGCGCGAGGTCGGGACCGGCTACTTCGACCTCGTCTCGACCACCATCACCCAGGGCAAGTCGTCCACGACCGCCATGGGCGAATCCACCGAAACCGCCCAGTTCACCCACGCCTGACTTAAGGAGGGCACGAGATGTACGACATGACCCCCGAAGCGATGGAAGGCACGATGTCCCTGACCGAGCGCCAGATGGCCGGGATCGAGGCCGTGGCCGAGCAGCTGGGCCGCCTGAACGCGGCCATCCGCGAGGCGGTGGACGCCGGCCTTTCGGTCGAATTGCACCGCTCCGAGCGTTACCACTGCGGCGGCGGCTGCTGGGGCGACATGATGAAGCCCGTGATCGTGAAGTGCATCTGACACGCCCGGGGGGCACCGCCATCCCAGCCCCGAGCTGTCCGTTGCGCTGAGGCCCAGGGGTGTGCATCGCTGGTCGTCATGACCCGCGACGCACGCCCCTGGTTCGTTTCCCTTCTGATCGTGGCGGCCTCGGCTGCCTGGCTCCTGGCGGACGGGCGCGCGCCGATCGCGCCCTCGGGCCGGATCCTCCTGTGGTACGACGACCCTTGGGGACCGGAAGGGTCGCAGCACCTGTTCGACTGGTACTCGCCCAGCCACCTGATCCACGGGCTCATCTTCTACGCCGTGCTCGCCCTCGGGGCGCGGCGGCTTGGGGTCGGGTGGCGGTTCGCCCTCGCCACCCTGGTCGAATGCGCCTGGGAACTGGCCGAGAACTCCGACGCGGTGATCGAACGCTACCGGACGGCGACCGTGTCCAGGGACTATCTCGGGGACACGGTCCTCAACTCGGTCATGGACGTGGCCTGCATGGGATTCGGCTTCTGGCTCGCGCGGAGGCTTCCTGTCTGGGCGTCCGTCCTCCTCGCGTTGGGCCTCGAGGCCTTCACCGTCTGGATGATCCGCGACGGGCTCGCGCTCAATGTGCTGATGCTGCTCTGGCCCCTGGGGGCCGTGCGCGACTGGCAGGCGGCGGTCGCCGGCTAGGCGGCCCGCATCATGCCCTTGAACAGGTCGTCCCGCACGTCGAGCAGCACCTCCTCGCGCCCGCGGTTCCCGGCGGCGCACAGCCAGGCCAGGACCGAGGCGGGCACCTCGGGATGCACGAGGTCGGCCTGCGGGATCCTGGAGATGGGGTTCAGGCCCGCCTCCCGGATCTCGGCCTGCATGGCGGTGTCGGTGGGCGGGATGCCGACGAAACGGGCGTGGACGCCGCGCGGCGACAGCTCCAGGTCCTGCATCAGGGTCAGCATCCGCGCCGCGGCCTTGGAGGTGCAGTAGGCGGTCCAGCCCTCCATGGCCTTGGTCGCCGCGCCGGTCCCGGCGTTTAGGATGAGGCCCTTTGATTCTTCAAGGAAGGGCAGGCAGGCCATCGTCACGCGGTGGAGCCCGATGGCGTTGACCTCGAAGGCGGGGCGCAGCTCGTCCGCGGTGAGTTCCGACAGCGGCCGGATCGTCGAGATCAGGCCGGCGTTGTTCACCAGCACGTCGAGCCCGCCCAGCGCCTCGCGCACCCGGGCCGCCGCCTCCCCCACCGAGGCGTCGTCGGTCACGTCCAGGGGCACGGCCTGCGCCCCTTGGGGCAGCGGTTCGCTCCCGTCATGCACGCCGGCCACGACGCGGGCGCCGCGTTCCACCAGCACGCGGACCAGGGCGGCGCCGATGCCGCGCCCGGCGCCGGTCACGAACACGCGCCGTCCGGACAGGTCGGGAACGGGAATGGGATGCAGATCGAACATTTCTCTTGACCCCGGCTGGCTAGGGAACGCTAATTGGCCTGACCAATTCGATACGACGCGGGAGGAGCCCTGTCAAAGGGATCGCGTCAGGGGAGGATCATATGACCCGCATCGCGCGGATCGAGCCCATTCACATCGCCTATCCGGATCCGAACGACTTCAACACGACGCGGCGCACCGTGCTCGTCAGGGTCGAGACCTCGGACGGCGTGGTCGGCTGGGGCGAGTGCATCGCCATGTGGCCCGAGGCCTGCAACGCCGTCTGCACCGTCATCACCGAAGGATTCCTGCCGCTGCTGCGGGACCACGAGGCCGAGGACATCGACGGCGCCTGGACCATGATGCGGCGCCACGTCTTCTGGTATGGCGAAGGGGGCATCGCCTCGCTCGCCATCTCGGGCATCGACATGGCGCTCTGGGACATCCGCGGCAAGGTCGCGGGCAAGCCGCTCTACGAACTCTTCGGCGGCCTCCGGCAGGACCGGCTGCTCGCCAATGCGTCCGCCCACGTCAACAAGAAGGGCATGGACGCCTGCGTGGAGGAGGTGGCGGGCTTCTTCGCCGCCGGGTTCCGATCGACCAAGCTGGGCTTTGCCAAGAAGGGCGAATCCAACATCGGCGGCGATCCGGACACGGACGTGGAATTCGTGCGGCGCCTGCGCGAACGGCTCGGCCCAGACGCGGGCATCCTGATCGACATCGGCAACGGCGTGCGCTGGGACGCGGACACCGCCATCAGCGTGGCGAACCGCATGGCCGAATCCGGCATCGGCTGGTACGAGGAGCCGCTCTATCCGACGGACGACGCGGGCTACCGCAAGCTGCGCGCCTCGACCTCGCTCCGGCTCGCCTCCGGGGAGCGGGAGTTCACCGAGGCCGGCTACCGGCGTCAGATGGAGTTCATCCAGGCCATCGACGTCTATGGCGTGGACCCGGCGCGGGTGGAGGGGATCACCGGCTTCCGCAAGGTGGACGCGCTCTGCACGCAGTACGGCAAGACCATCAACGCCCATGCCTGGTCGACGGCCATCACGACGGCGGCGTCCCTGCACCTGTCGCTCGCCTCGCCCAACGCCGAGATCTTCGAGTTCAAGCCCTTCCCGGTCGTCGTGCAGGACGAGATCGTGACCGAGAAGATCTGGCACCGCGACGGCTGGGCCTATCCGCTGACCGGCCCCGGCCTCGGCATCGAGGTGCGCGAGGACGTGGTGAGGAGGATCGCGGCGTGAGGCCCGCCACCCCCATCGCGAGGAGAGCGGCGTGAGCACGCGCTGGGGCCTGACGCGGCCGACCGAGGCGGACATCCGCCAAGGCGGCTTCTCGACCCCTTGGGACGCGCCGACAATCCCGCCGTTCCCCTTCCGCTTCCGCAACGCCGAGATCCTGACGCTCTACTGGCGCACCGACCCCGAGGCGCTGGCCTTCCTGTTGCCGCCGCCCCTCGAGCCCATGGGCGACGTGGCCTGCGTCCACATCTACCGCATGACCGACACCGACTGGCTGGGCCCCTATGGCGAGGCCAACGTGATGTTCGGCGCCCGGCTCGGCGACCGCGAGGGGGCCTACTCGCCCTATCTCGCGCTCTCCTCTGAGGTGGGTGTCGCGCATGGGCGCGAGATCCATGGTCAGCCCAAGAAGCTGGCGAACCCGACGCTGGACATGCGCGGCGACCTCCTGGTCGGCCGGATCGAGCGGAACGGCATCGACGTGCTGACCGGGACGCTGCCCTACAAGCAGCGGGCCGTGGGGGCCGAGGCGCTGAAGCCCTTCTTCGATTTCGCCACGAACCTGAACCTCAAGGCGGTGGACCACATCGACGGACGGCCCGCCATCCGCCAGATCACCTCGCGCCGTCTGTCCGAGGTCACGGTCCATGAAGCCTGGACTGGCCCCTGCACCGTGGAGCTTCGGCCCAACGCGCAGCTGCCCGTGTTCCGCCTGCCGGTCGTGGAGCCGCTCCTGGGGTTCTTCTGGCGCGCGGACTTCACCCTCGTCCCGGGCGAGATCATCCACGATTATCTTGCGGAGGCCGCATGAAGGTCGTCGTCACCGACCGCACCTTTCCCACTCTCGACCAGGAGGAACGGGCCGCCCGCGAGGGCGGGGCGGAGTTCGCCGCCCATCAGGCCAAGACCGCCGAGGAGGTGGCGGAGGTCGTCGCGGGCGCGCACGTCGCGCTCGTCCAGTTCGCGCCCTTCACCGAGGCGGCGGCGCGGGCGATGGCCCCCGGCGGCACGGTCATTCGCTATGGCGTGGGCTACGACAACATCGACCTTGGGGCGACCAGGGCGGCGGGGCTGCGCGTGGGCTACGTCCCCGACTACTGCGCCGACGAGGTGGCCGAGCATACGACAGCCATGGCTCTGGCGATGCTGCGCAAGCTGCCGCAGCTCGATGCGTCGGTGCGCACCGGGGAATGGGCGGCGGTCAAGGTGTCCCGGCCGCTCAAGCCCTTTGCTGAGACGGTGTTCGGCTTCTTTGGCTTGGGCCAGATTGGGCGGGCGGTGCTGGGACGGCTGCGGGGCTTCGGCTTCCGCTTTGCCGCGTCGGACCCCGGCCTGTCGGCGGCGGACGCCGGATCGCTGGGCGTGGAGCTGATGAGCGCCGAGGACCTGCTGCGGCGGGCCGACGTCATCTCGCTCCATGCGCCCGCGACGGCGCAGACGCGCGGCTACTTCAACACGGAGCGGCTGCGGACCATGCAGCCGCATGCCATCCTCATCAACTCGGCCCGCGGGCAACTGATCGACGAGAACGACCTCGCCGCGGCGCTGCGGGACGGAACGGTCGGGGGCGCTGCGCTCGATGTCTTCGGGACCGAGCCGCTGCCCCCCGACTCCCCCCTGCGGAGCGCGCCGAACTGCCTGCTGACCCCGCACGCCGCCTGGTACTCGGACGCCGCGATCGGGCGGCTGCAGGGCCTCGTGGCCGAGGACGTCACCCGCGCGCTGAACGGAGAGGGGCCGCGCAAGCCGGTCCCCGGCTGAGTGGGTTTCCGGGCGCGGGGCAGGGAGGGAGACCCCGCCGCCCGGTTCAGATCAAGAACCCCTCCGGGAGGAATGACATGTTCAAGACGCTGGGCCTCGCGGCCCTCCTGGCAAGCTGCGCGACGCTGGCGCTGGCCCAGGCCAAGACCATCGAGCCCGGCCAGGACTCCGGCGGCATGGTGCTCCTGCCCAAGTTCCTGGGCATCCTGGTGTTCGAACAGGCGCACGAAGGCGCGCAGGAGGCCCATGACGAGCTTCAGGACAAGGGCGAGCTGCAGTTCCTGGGCCCGACGCCCGAGAATTCCGTCGCGGGCCAGATCGAGATCATGACCACCGCCGGCACGCAGGGGGTCGGCGCCGTGATGCTGTCCAACAACGCGGGCGACCAGATCGTCCCGGCCGCGCAGGCCGCCGCGCAGGCGGGCACCAAGGTCGTGACCTGGGACAGCCCGATCCCGAACGGCGAGGGCGAGAGCGTCTTCGTGGCCCAGGTGGACTTCGAGCAGACCGGCCGCGTCATGGCCGACATGGCCTACGACATCATGGGCGGCGAAGGGCAGTTCGCGATCCTGTCCGCCTCGCCGGACGCGGCCAACCAGAACGCCTGGATCGCCTCACTGGAGAAGGTGCTGGGCGAGGACGAGAAATACGCGAACCTAGAGATGGTCGAGACCGTCTACGGCAACGACCAGTCCGAGGAGAGCTACAACCGCGCCCTCGCCCTGGTGGACAGCCATCCCGACCTGAAGCTCATCATGGCGCCGACCACCGTCGGCATCCAGGCGGCGGCCAAGGCCATGCAGGACGAAGGGCTTTGCGAGCAGGTCAAGGTCTCGGGCCTGGGGCTGCCGGCCGAGATGGTCAGCTACACCCTGAACGGCTGCGCGCCGCAGTTCGCGCTCTGGGACTTCCGGGACCTTGGGTATCTGACGACCTACGTGGCCTACGGGCTCGCCACCGGGCAGCTGACCGGCGAGGTCGGCGAGCAGTTCACCGCCGGGCGCATGGGCGACTACACCATCGAGGCCGATCCGGGCCGCGAGGGGGCCAGGCGCGTCCTGATGGGACCATTCACCGTCTACAACAAGGACAACGTCGAGGCCGCCGCGAAGTGACGCGGCCCCGGGCGGCCCACCCCTGGGCCGTCCCTTTCCTTGCCGGAGCCATCCCATGGCCGTTCCCGTTCTCGCCTTGCGCGACGTGTCCAAGTCCTTCGGCGCGACCCAGGCCCTGTCCGGCATGACGCTGGAGCTGTTCCCGGGCGAGGTGCACGCCGTGGTGGGCGAGAACGGCGCGGGCAAGTCCACCATGATCAAGATCATGACCGGCGTGCACGAGCCCACCTCCGGCACCGTGGAGGTGGACGGCCAGCCCGTGACTCTCTCCGGCCCGCGCGGGGCGAGGACCCGGGGCATCAGCGCCATCTACCAGGAGCCGATGGTC
The DNA here is from genome assembly GCF_017916275.1 of Rubellimicrobium arenae. Lineage (GTDB taxonomy): Bacteria > Pseudomonadota > Alphaproteobacteria > Rhodobacterales > Rhodobacteraceae > Rubellimicrobium > Rubellimicrobium arenae. The sequence goes on along the minus strand of NZ_JAFMST010000007.1, from coordinate 212,779 downwards.
TTTCCCGACCTCGACGTCGCCGAGAACATCTTCATCTCCGCGACCGACCTGGGCCTCGTGCAGCGCAAGGGGCTCCTGCGCGAAAAGGCGTCGCAGCTGATCGCCCGGATCGGCATGGGGCTCGACCCCGACCGGGTGGCAAGCGGCCTGACGCTGGCCGAGCAGCAGGCCGTGGAGATCGCCCGCGCGCTGAGCCAGGATGTCCGCGTCCTCATCATGGACGAGCCGACGGCCTCGCTGTCGGCGCACGAGGCGGGGGAGCTGCGCCGGATCGCGAAGGGCCTGGCCGCCGAAGGCGTGGCGGTCGTCTACATCTCGCACCGGCTGGAGGAGATCTTCGATATCGCGCACCGGGTGACGGTGATCCGCGACGGCCGGCACATCTCCACCCGGCCCATCGCCGAGGTCACGCCCGACGGCATGATCGCCGAGATGGTGGGCCGCGAGGTCGGCAATTACTTCCGCAAGGACGAAAGCCACGCCACGCCCGAGGTGCTGCTGTCGGTGCGCGGCCTGTCCCAGGAGGACGTCTACGAGGGCGTCTCCTTCGACATCCACCGGGGCGAGGTCCTGTGCATGGCGGGCCTGATCGGCGCGCGGCGCACCGACGTCGCGCTGTCGCTGTTCGGCATCCACCCGGCGACCGGCGGCACGATCCACTGGAAGGGGCAGGAGGTGCGGATCGCCTCCCCGCGCGAGGCGATGGCGCTGGGCCTCGCCTACGTGTCCGAGGACCGGCGCAAGCTCGGCCTCGCCATGCCGCTGTCGATCCGGTCGAACGTCACGCTCGCCACGCTGGGCAAGGTGCTGACGCGCTGGGGCCTCCTGCGCGAGGGGCGGGAACGGGCGGTGACACAGGGCTACCGCGAGCGGCTCAACATCCGCATGGCCGACGCCGACACGCCGGTAGGCAAGCTGTCGGGCGGCAACCAGCAGAAGGTCATGCTGGCCAAGTGGCTGGAAACGAACCCTGCGCTCCTCATCTTCGACGAGCCGACGCGCGGCATCGACGTGGGCGCCAAGGCCGAGGTCCACGACCTCATCCGTCAGTTCGTGCGGGCGGGGGGCGCGGCGCTCGTGATCTCATCGGACCTGCCCGAGGTGCTGGCGCTGGGCGACCGCATCCTTGTCATGCGCGAAGGGCGGCAGATGGGCATCGTCCCGCACGAGGACGCCTCGCAGGAGGCGATCATGCGCCTCGCCACCGGGCAGGAAAGGGCCGCCGCATGACCAGGCTCTCTCCCGGCGCGCTGCGCATCCTGGCGCTGCTTCTGGTGCTGGTGCTGGTGGCCGCGTTCTTCGCCACGCAGATCGACAACTACCTGAACGCACGGCTGTTCAACCGCATCTCCTCCTCGGTGGCCATCGTGGCGCTGATCGCGACGGGGCAGACGCTGGTGATCCTGACGCGGAACATCGACCTGTCGCTGGGCTCGGTCGTGGGCTTCGTGGCCTACGCGACCGGCGCCATCGTCAGCGCCGCGCCCGAGATCCATCCCGTCCTCCTCGCCCTGGCGGCGCTGGCGATCGGGGCCGGGTTCGGGCTGCTGAACGGGCTGCTCGTGGCCTATGCGGGCATCCCCTCGATCATCACGACGCTGGCGGCGATGGCGATCTATCGCAGCGCCCTCGTGGAGTTCTCGGGCGCGCAGAGCATCACGACCGAGGACCTGCCGCAGTGGCTCGTGGACTTCCCGAACACGCAGCTGTTCACGCTGGCCGGGGTGCAGTTCCGCGCGGCCTTCGTCGCGGCCGTGGTCATCGTGATCCTCGTCCACCTCGCTCTCCTGCGGCTGCGGCCCGCCCGCGCGCTCTATGCGGTGGGCTCCAACCCCGAGGCGGCCGAGATGGCGGGCATCGACGCGCGGCGCACGGTGCTGGCGGCCTTTGTGGCGGCGGGGGCGCTGGCGGGGCTGGCCGGGCTCTTCTTCCTCGCGCGGTTCGGCAACATCACCGTGGTCGCGGGCCTGGGCTTCGAACTGAAGTCCATCGCCGCCGCCGTGCTGGGCGGCGTCAGCATCAACGGCGGCTCGGGCTCCGTCATCGGGGCGCTGATCGGCGCGGTCCTCGTGGACCTGATCGAGAACTCGCTTGTCCGCTGGGAGCTGGTCTCCGAGTTCTGGCGCGAGGCCGTTCTGGGCTTCCTCATCCTGTCCGCCGTGTCCGCCGACGCGCTGCTGATGCGGCGGCTCACCCGGCTCCGCATCCGGCGGGAAAAGGCCGCGCCCGCCCCCACGCCCAAGGAGGCCACGTCATGACCCGCGCCCTGGGACCCTGGGAAACCTTCCTGCTGGCGGTCCTTGTCCTGGTCTATGCCGCGAACGCCTGGCTCAGCCCGGAATTCCTGACGCTGCAGAACCAGGTCAACCTGTTCCAGCTCTCCATCGAGAAGATCATCATCGCCCTCGTGATGGCCTTCGTCATCATCAACGCCGAGATCGACCTGAGCGTCGGCTCCATGATGGGCCTGTCCGCCTGCGCCTTTGCGGCGATGGTGGGCGAGGCCGGGCTGCCCGCGGCGCTGGCCTGCCTCCTGTGCCTGGGGATCGGGCTGGCCGGGGGGGTGCTCAACGGCTGGTTCGTGGCGCGGATGGGCCTGCCGTCGCTGGTGGTGACGCTGTCCACGCTGATCGGCTTCCGCGGCGTGGCCCGCATCCTTCTGGAGGACCGCAGCATCGGCCGGTTTCCCGACTGGTTCAACGCGCTGGGGCAGCGCGGCCTGATCGGGCCGGTTCCCCTGGGCCTCCTGTCCTTCGTCCTGCTGTTCGTGCTGCTCTATGTCGTGCTGGAGCGCGGGGGCTTCGGGCGCAAGACCTACGTCATCGGCGTGAGCCGCGAGGTGGCCGAGTTCGCGGGGCTGAACACCGCGCGGCACAAGATCCTGATCTTCATGGCCTCGGGGCTGGTCGCGGCCTATGCGGGCCTGCTGTTCGCCGCGCGGGTGGGGGCGGTGCGGGGCGACGTGGGGCAGGGGTTCGAGCTCGACATCATCACCATGGTGCTCCTGGGCGGGGTCAGCATCTTCGGCGGATCGGGCACGCTGACCGGCGTGGGGCTTGCCATCCTGATCGTGCTGTCCCTACGCAATGGCATGTCACTGATGAACGTCACCGGCCATATCCAGACCGGGGTGGTGGGCCTCCTGCTGATCGCCTCGGTCCTTGTCCCGCGCCTGGGCGCGCGCCTGGCGGGGCGGGTGCCGGCATGAGCCTCCCGTCGCTCGACACCCCCATCCAGCGCGAATCCGTGGCCGAGCAGGTCGCGCGGCGGATCCTCGACCTCGTGGTGGCCCGGCAGCTTCGCCCCGGCGACCAGCTTCCGCCCGAGCGCGACCTCGCCGAGTCGCTGGGGGTATCGCGTCCGTCGGTGCGCGAGGCGATCCGCGGCCTGTCGATCCTGGGGGTCGTGCGGTCGCGGCAGGGCGGCGGCTCCACCATCTCGGCGCTCGACGCGCAGGCGCTCCTGTCGCCCATCCAGTTCTTCCTGGCCCTGGAGGAAGGGAACATCCGGGCGCTTTATGACGCGCGGAGCCTGATCGAGAGCGACGTGGCGCGGCGCGCGGCGGTGACCATGGACGACGCGGCTCTGGACGCGCTGGAGGCGATCCTCCGTCGCCAGGAAGGGACGCTGACCGACGCGACCGCCTTCCGCGCCTCGGACTTCGCCTTCCACGAGGCGATCTGGCAGGGCTCGGGCAACCCGTTCCTCCGCCGCATCGGCGAGAGCCTGAACGTCCTGGGCCTGGAGTTCCGAAAGCGGGCCTCGGAGACGGCCGGGGTCCTCCAGCAAAGCTACCGCGACCATCGCCGCCTTCTGGACGCGCTGAGGGCGCGCGACCCCGAGGCCGCGGCGCGGGCGGCGGAGGCGCATATGCAGAACGTCTATCAGTCCACCATCGGGCAGGAGAGGCAGCAATGACCGCGCGGATCGGCGTCGTCGGGATCGGCTGGTGGGCCGTGACCACCCATATCCCCACGCTCCTGGAGGAAGGGGCGGAGGTCGCCGCGATCTGCGACCTCGACCAAGAGCGTTTGCGGGTCGCGGGCGACCGGTTCGGCATCCGGGGGCGCTATGCGGACCTGGACCGGATGCTCGCGGAGGAGCGGCTGACGGGGCTGGTCGTGGCCACGCCCCATGTCGCCCATGCCGGGCCGGCGGTGGCCGGGCTGGAGGCCGGCTGCCATGTGCTCGTGGAGAAGCCGATGGCGACCGCCACGCAGGACGCCCGGGCCATCGCCGCCGCCGCCGAGCGGGCAGGGCGCGAGGTCATGGTGCCCACGGGGCTGAACTTCACCCGCTTTTCCGCCAAGGCGGCCGAGTGGGTGCGCGGCGGGCGCATCGGCCAGTTGCGGCACGTCGTCTGCCAGATGGGCTCGCCGCTGGACGACCTGTTCGCGGGCAAGCCCATGGCCGAGACCGCCGACCACATCTTCCGCCCGCCGCCCTCCACCTGGGCCGACCCCAAGCGGGCAGGGGGCTATGGCTGGGGGCAGCTGTCCCATGCGCTGGCCTGGGTCGGCTATGTCACGGACCTGGGGCTCGAGTCCCTGGCCTGCCTGGACGTGAAGTCGCCCACGGGCGTGGACTACTATGACGCCGCCATGGGCCGGTTCGCGGGCGGGGCGACGCTGTCGCTGTCCGGCGCCTCCACGGTGCCCAAGCATGTGGGGATGCACACCGACGTGCGGATCTACGGGTCCGAGGGGATGGTGACCTTCTCGAACCTTCCCGCCCGGCTGGAGCTGCGCCGCCACGATGGCCACGACGAGGCGCTGCCGATGACGGACATCGAAGGCGTCTACGACGGGGCGCTGCCGGTCCGGGCCTTTGCGCGGCTCTGCGCGGGCGAGGCCGTGGTGAACGCCTCGGACGCGCGGAACGGGCTGCGGGTCACGGCGGCGCTCGACGCGCTCTATCGGTCGGCGGCCTCGGGCCGGATCGAGGCGACGGGGCTGGCCTGATGCACCTGTCGGTCGCCTCCTGGTCCTTTCCGGCGCTGACCCTGCCGGAGGTGGCGGGCGTGGCGCGGGCGCTGGGGGTGCCGGCGCTCGATGTCGGGCTGTTCTACCGCTCCGCCCTCGACAGGGGAGAGATCCTGGCCGACCCCCGCGCGGCGGCGGAGCGGCTGCGGGACCTGGGCGTCGGGATCGCCAACTACTACCACCTGTTCGGCGACGGGCTGGCCGACCGGAACCTGGCGCGGCCCGGGACCGTGGAGGCCAACGCGCGGGACCTGGAGCGGGTGCTGGAGTTTGCGGCGGCGGCGGGCATCCCGACGGTGTTCCTCCTGCCCGGCGTGGTCAATCCGGGCCAGTCGCGCGAGGCGGCGGCGCGCGTCGCGGCCGAAAGCCTGCGGGCGCTGCTGGAGGTCCCCGGCGCGCGGGAGCGGGTCTGCATCGAGCCCCATGTCCATTCCTGGGCCGAAAGCCCGGCCCTGGTGCGGGGGCTGATCGACGCGACCGGGGTGCGGCTCGCGCTCGATTACGCGCATTTCGCTTGCCTGGGCTACCGGCAGGAGGAGGTGGACCCGCTGGCTCCCCATGCCGCGCACGTGCATCTGCGGCAGGCCCGGCCCGGGGTGCTGCAGGCCAAGTTCGCGCAAGGGACGCTGAATTTTCCGGCGATGTTCGGGACCCTGCGGGCGGCGGGCTATGCGGGCGCGCTCGCTCTCGAGGTGGTGCACCAGGACTACATGGGCACGCTTCAGGACGACGTGCTGACCGAGACGGTCGCGCTGCGCGACTGCTTCAACGACTGGAAGGGAGGGGCGTGATGGCCAGCTATGCCTGGGTGCTCGAGGTCCGGCCGGGCTACGAGGAGGAGTACAAGAAGCGTCATGACGAGATCTGGCCCGAGATGACCGAGGCGCTGCGGACGGCGGGGTTCCGGAACTACAACATCTTCCGCCATGGGCTGACGCTGTTCGGCTATTTCGAATGCGACGACCTGCCCGCGCTGCAGAAGGCGATCGCGGCGGACCCGGTCAACGCCCGCTGGGGCGAATGGATGGCGCCGATCATGAAGGTCGAGACCGACCCGGCCACCTCCTTTCCCTATCTGCTGCCGCAGCAGTTCCACATGGATTGAAGCCTCCGGACACGAACGAGATCCCGCGAGGCCTCCGGGTTGCGCGGCCCGTTCGTGGCGGGGCCATGCCTGTCCGGACCGTCCCAACGGACGGGCTTGAGTCTATGGAGGGGCAGGGCCCCGGTATGTGGGCGGCTCAACGTGGCGCGCCGAAGGGCGTGGCCCGGGGGGCCGCGCGGTGCCTGCTCATGGTCCTCCTGGCCGGGGGTTCCGTGCCGGTTGCTGGATGTCTGGGCAGGATGGCCCAAGGTGGTTAACATTCCGTTTCGGCACCGTGCGCCGCCACCGGCGGCACGCAACGGCCAAGTGCATGACTTTGCGCGGATCATCCGGCGCGGGGGAACCGGCGACCGGATGTCCCCAGCGAAGCGAAAAACGATCCCGGCGGCGGGGAGCCGCCATTCCGAAGGTCGGGGCGGTCAGGTCGGCGGAATGTTGCCTTGCATGGACGGGGATCTTGGCTCAGAGTCGCGCAAATACGACAGCCGGGCGCAACCGGAGATTGTGGGGACAGGAGCATCCATGACGCCGATCATGTCGGGACTGATGAAGGCCGTGGGACTCGTGGCGCTGCTGGGGCTTGCGGCCTGCGGCGGAGGCTCGGTGGGCGTCCACAAGCAGGCCGGAAGCTCGGCCGCCCTGGCGCGGGCCCCGTCCTTCGGCGACGCGCATCCGGTCGCCTGGACCGGACAAGGCCCGGGGGCCTATCCCGTCCACGGCATCGACCTGTCGCGCTGGCAGGGCGCGGTGGACTGGCGGACCGCCCGCGCCAACGGCGTGAGCTTTGCCTTCATCAAGGCGACCGAGGGCGGCGACCGGGTGGACCCGGGCTTTGCCGGCCACTGGACCGGGGCCGCGGCTGCGGGCGTGCCGCGCGGGGCCTACCATTTCTACTACTGGTGCAGCCCGGCCTCGACCCAGGCCGCCTGGTTCATCGCCAACGTCCCGCGCGAACGCGGCGCGCTGCCGCCGGTGCTCGATCTCGAATGGAACTCGGCCTCGCCGACCTGCCGCACGCGCCCCGCGCCCGAGGTGGTCCGGGCCGAGGTGCAGACCTGGCTGAACATGGTCGGGCGGCATTTCGACCAGACGCCGATCATCTACACCACGCCCGACTTCTGGGAGCATAACGAGCTTTGGAAGCTGCGCGGCATGGAGAAGTGGCTCCGCGCGGTGACCCGGCATCCGTCCGAAGCCTATCCGGGCACGGACTGGTCGTTCTGGCAGTATTCGGGGACGGGACTCGTGCCCGGCGTGCAGGGTCCGGTGGACGTGAACGCCTTTGCCGGATCGCGCGAAGCCTGGGCGCGCTGGGTGGCGGACCGGGCACTCTGACGGGGGCGCTCTGACCGGGGGCGTCTTGCCCCGGGGGAACCCGGGCCGGGGCGCCGCAACTTTCGGATGGCCCGCGCGTTCGGGGGGCATGACACTCCCTGACCTCATCGAAACCGTCGAGAACGCCGATCGCGCCGTGGCCGAGGATGCGGCCCGGGTCCGGCAGCATCCTGTCACCCATGCCCTCGGGCAGTTGAGCGAGGTGGCCGACCAGCCCCCGATGTTTGCGCTGGGCGCCCTGACCCTGGCGGCGGGCCTTGTCGCCGGCGAGCGGCGGGTGGCCGAGGCCGGAGGGCGGCTCCTGGCCTCGGTGGCGCTGGCCACCGCGCTCAAGTCCACGGTGAAGAACATCGTGACGCGCACGCGGCCCTACGTCCTGGCCGAGGAAGGGCGCTATGAAAGCGGCCTCCAGGGGCCGGTGGGGAAGCACTACAACTCCTTCCCCTCGGGGCACACGGCGGATGCGGTCGCGGCGGCGCGCGCGGTCGCCCGGGTCTATCCCGAGGCGGCGATCCCGGCCTATGGCGCGGCCGCGGCGGTCGCGGCGATCCAGATCCCTCGCTGCACCCATTACCCGTCGGATGTCGGGGCCGGGGCCCTGGTGGGCGTCGCCGCCGAGGCGATCACCGACCTTGCCTGGCCGCAGGTCGCGCCCGTGCTGGACGCGGCGCTGGACGCGCTGCGACGGCAGAGGGCCTAGACCGGCTCCCGCAGGCGCCCGACCGCCTGGAGCACCAGCGGCGACAGGCCCGCGCCGCCCGCATCGACATGGGCGTAAAGGGCCTGGAGCATCCGCGGCTCCCAGAAGGACTTGAGGTGGGCCGCGACCTCGGCCGCCTGCGTGTCGCCGGGCTGGGTGTCGAAGAAGGTGGCGATCTGGTTCGCCATGCGAACGAGCTTCTGGACGTCAGCGGGCAAAGCGGGGCCCCTCCCTGCGGCGGCGTGTCATGATGCGGCGGTGGTGCGTGAAGACCTGCACCTCGCCGCGCGAGGTGGACGCGATGGTGAGGTTCGCGGCCTCGGCGATCCGCACCGCGCGGGCGGTGGGGGCCGACACGGCGAGAAGGATGGGGCAGCCGGCCATGACCGTCTTCTGGATCATCTCGACCGACAGGCGCGAGGTCAGGGCGATGGCGCCCATCGAGGGGTCGATGCCCGCCCGCGCCATGGCCCCGATCAGCTTGTCGAGCGCGTTGTGCCGTCCCACATCCTCGCGCGCCATGAGGATGCCGTTCCCCGGCTGCCAGAAGCCGGCCGCATGGACGGCCCGCGTCTCGTCGTGGAGGGGCTGCCAGTCGCGCAGCTCGCCCAGGGCGAACTTGGTGTCGACGGTGGTGAGGCCGGCATAGGCCTCGGGCAGGACGGGCAGGGGACGGAGCGCCTGGCCCAGCGAATCGATGCCGCACAGGCCGCAGCCCACCGGGCCGACCGACGCGCGGCGGCGGGCGCGAAGAGCCTGCTCGGCCTCGGGCGGGAGCCACATCCGCGCCTCGATCCCCGGGCCCGAGGGCGTGTCGTGGGCCATCACCTCGACCTCGGGGAGGGCGTGGCGGGGCGCGATCCCTTCGGACAGGGTGAAGCCCAGGGCGAAGTCCACGATATCCGCGGGCGTCGCCATCATGACCGCCTGCGTGCCCCCGTTGTACACGAAGGCGACGGGCGTTTCCTCGGGCAGGGAACGCGCGACCTGGACCCCCTCGGGCGAGACCGCGCGGACGCGGGCCGTGGGGGCCGAGGCCGGGATCATGCCGGAGATCACGTCCCCGTCACTCCGCCGCAGGAAGGATTCGGCGGGAAAGGTCCGCCTGCCGGCCATAGTCCACCTGCCAGTCCGAGGGTCCGTTCGTCAGAGCCACCTGCACCGCCGTCACTTTGTACTCCGGGCAATTGGTCGCCCAGTCCGAGAAGTCCGTGGTGATGACGTTAGCCTGCGTATCGGGATGGTGGAAGGTGGTATACACAACCCCAGGTGATACGCGGTCGGTGATGAGCGCGCGCAGCGAGGTTTCCCCGGCGCGGGAGGCGAGGCGAACCCAGTCGCCCTCCTTGATGCCCCGCACCTCGGCGTCGTGGGGGTGGATCTCCAGCCGATCCTCGGCGTGCCAGGCGACGTTGTCGGTGCGGCGGGTCTGCGCGCCGACGTTGTACTGCGACAGGATGCGCCCCGTCGTCAGCAGCAGCGGGAACCGGGGCCCGGTCCGTTCCTCGGTCGCGACGTATTCGGTGACGATGAAGCGACCCTTGCCGCGCACGAAGCCGTCCACGTGCATGATCGGCGTGCCTTCCGGGTGCAGCTCGTTGCAGGGCCACTGGACCGAGCCCTTCTCCTCGAGGAACTCGTAGGAGACGCCCGCGAAGGTCGGCGTGGTCGCCGCGATCTCGTCCATGACCTGGGATGGGTGCGTGTAGGTCCAGCCCGCGCCCATGGCGTTGGCCAGGAGCATGGTCACCTCCCAGTCGGCGTAGCCGTTCTTGGGCATCATCACCCGGCGGACGCGGTTGATCCGGCGTTCGGCGTTGGTGAAGGTCCCGTCCTTTTCCAGGAAGGTGGAGCCCGGCAGGAAGACGTGGGCGTAGTTCGCCGTCTCGTTCAGGAACAGGTCCTGCACGATCACGCACTCCATCGCCGCGAGGCCCGCCGAGACGTGCTTGGTGTCGGGGTCGGACTGGAGGATGTCCTCGCCCTGCACGTAGAGGCCCTTGAACGTCCCCTCGACGGCGGCGTCCAGCATGTTCGGGATGCGCAGGCCCGGCTCCTTGTCCAGCACCGCGCCCCAGAGCTTTTCGAAGATCTCGCGCGTGGTGTCCTGGGAGACGTGGCGGTAGCCCGGCAGTTCATGGGGGAAGGACCCCATGTCGCAGGAGCCCTGCACGTTGTTCTGGCCGCGCAGCGGGTTCACGCCCACGCCCGGACGCCCGATGTTCCCCGTCAGCATGGCGAGGTTGGCGATGCCCATGACGGTGGTGGAGCCCTGGCTGTGCTCGGTCACGCCCAGCCCGTAGTAGATCGCGCCGTTGCCGCCCCGGGCGAACAGGCGCGCGGCGGCGCGCAGCTCCTGCGGGTCCACGCCGGTGAGGAGGGCGATGGCCTCGGGCGAATGGCGGCCCTGCGACACGAACTCGGCGTAGTGCAGGAACTCGTCCCAGTCGCAGCGCTCGCGGATGAAGGCCTCATTGTAGAGGCCCTCGGTCACGATCACATGCGCCAGCGCGGTGACCACGGCGACGTTGGTGCCAGGGCGCAGCGGCAGGTGATGCGACGCCTCGATATGCGCCGACCGCACGAGGTCGATGCGGCGCGGGTCGATGACGATGAGCTTGGCGCCCTGGCGCAGCCGCTTCTTGAGGCGGCTCGCGAAGACCGGGTGCCCGTCGGTGGGGTTGGCCCCGATGACGATGACGACGTCCGTGTGCTCGACCGAGTCGAAGTCCTGCGTGCCCGCCGAGGTCCCGAAGGCGCGGCCCAGGCCGTAGCCGGTGGGCGAATGGCAGACCCGCGCGCAGGTGTCGGTGTTGTTGTTGCCGAAGACCGAGCGGATCATCTTCTGGACGAGGAAGGTTTCCTCGTTGGTGCAGCGCGACGAGGTGATGCCGCCGATGGCGCGGACGCCGTACTTGGCCTGGATGCCGCGCAGCTTGGTCGCGGCGAAGGTGATCGCCTCGTCCCAGGTCACGACCTCCCAGGGGTCGTTGATGGATTCGCGGATCATCGGGTCGAGGATGCGGTCCTTGTGGGTGGCGTAGCCCCAGGCGAAGCGGCCCTTGACGCAGGAGTGGCCGCGGTTGGCCTTGCCGTGCTTCCAGGGGGTCATGCGGACGACGGTGTCGCCCTTCATCTCGGCCTCGAAGGAGCAGCCGACGCCGCAATAGGCGCAGGTGGTGACCACCTTGCGGTCGGGGGTGCCCAGTTCGATGACCGACTTTTCCTGAAGCGTCGCGGTCGGGCAGGCCTGCACGCAGGCGCCGCAGGAGACGCAGTCCGAGGACAGGAAGGTGTCGCCCGCCATGCCCGCCGAGACGCGGGAGTCGAAGCCGCGCCCTTCGATGGTCAGCGCGAAGGTGCCCTGCACCTCCTCGCAGGCCCGTACGCAGCGCGAGCAGACGATGCACTTGGCCGGGTCATAGGTGAAGTACGGGTTGGAATCGTCCTTGGGCAGCCATTCCGGGTTCGGCGCGCCCGAGGCGTCCTTGCGCAGGAAGTGGTTCTGGAAGCCGCCATCGGCCGGCGCCTCGTAGCGGACGTCGCGCAGGCCCACGGCGCCCGCCATGTCCTGAAGCTCGCAGTCGCCATTGGCCGCGCAGGTCAGGCAGTCGAGCGGGTGGTCCGAGATGTAGAGCTCCATCACCCCCTTGCGGAGCTTCTGCAGCTTGGCCGTCTGGGTGTGGACCACCATGCCCGGCGTGACCGGCGTGGTGCAGGAGGCGGGCGTGCCGCGCCGCCCCTCGATCTCCACGGCGCAAAGGCGGCAGGAGCCCCAGGCCTCCATGTTGTCGGTGGCGCAAAGCTTGGGGATCGTGATGCCGAGCGTGTTCGACGCGCGCATGACCGACGTCCCCTCGGGCACCGACACCTCGAAGCCGTCGATGGTCAGCGTCACCATCTTCTGGGAATGGCGTTCGGGCGTGCCGTAGTCGCGGTCGGAGAAGGCGGGCGCGCCGTCCAGGCCGGGGATGATGAAGTCCTTCATGACGCGGATTCCTTACGGGCGGCGAGGGCGTGGGCGACAAGGGCGTTGGCATGGCCGTGGCCAAGCCCGTGCTCGGCCTTGAGCCAGGTCACGATCTGCATGTGGGGCTTGTCCGTCTGGCCGCCGATCAGGTCCAGCCAGTGGGCGACGGGATGGCCGTACTTCGCCTCGATGGAGGGGAAGTAGGAGGCGGGGCCTTTCACCGTGCCGGTCATTCGGCCGCCTCCTTCATGCGGGCGAAGTCGTCGGGGAAGTGCGTCAGCGCGGACATCACCGGATACGGGGTGAACCCGCCCAGGGCGCAAAGCGATCCATCCCGCATCGTGTCGCAGAGGTCGACCAGCAGCGGCATCGCTGCGGCGTCGCCCTGGGCGATGCGGTCGATGGTCTCCACGCCGCGCACCGCGCCGATGCGGCAGGGCGTGCACTTGCCGCAGGATTCGACGGCGCAGAACTCCATGGCGAAGCGGGCCTGCGCCAGCATGTCCACGGAGTCGTCGAAGATCACGATCCCGGCATGGCCGATCAGGCCGCCCTGGCCGTCGAACTCCTCGTAGCCGAAGGGCGTCGCGAACTTGGAGGCCGGGAAGTAGGCGCCCAAGGGGCCGCCGACCTGCACCGCCTTGACCGGGCGGCCCGAGGCGGTGCCGCCGCCGACTTCGTTGACGATCTCGCCCAGGGACATGCCGAAATCGGTCTCGAACAGCCCGCCGAAGCGGACGTTGCCGGCGATCTGCAGCGGGATGGTCCCCCGCGACCGGCCCAGGCCGAAGTCGCGGTAGAGCTGCGCCCCGTTGGCGAAGATCCACGGCACGGTGGCCAGCGAGATCACGTTGTTGACGACCGTGGGCTTGCCGAAGAGACCCTGGAGCGCGGGGAGCGGCGGTTTGGCGCGGACGGTGCCGCGCTTGCCCTCGAGCGAGTTGAGGAGCGACGTTTCCTCGCCGCAGACATAGGCGCCCGCGCCGACGCGGACCTCCATGTCGAAGGCGGGGCCGGTGCCCAGGAGCGACGGCCCGAGGAGGCCGTTGAGGCGGGCGATGCGGATCGCCTCGGTCATCTGGTGGATGGCGTCGGGGTATTCCGAGCGGATGTAGACATAGCCCCGGGTCGCGCCGGTGGTCAGGCCCGCGATGGCCATCCCCTCGATCAGGGTGAAGGGGTCGCCTTCCATCAGCATCCGGTCGGCGAAGGTGCCCGAGTCGCCCTCGTCGGCGTTGCAGACGATGTACTTCTGGTCCGCCTGGGCCAGCCGGACCGTGTCCCACTTGATCCCCGTGGGGAAGCCCGCGCCGCCGCGTCCGCGCAGGCCCGAGACCTTGACCTCGTCCATGCGTTCGTCGCTGGACATCTCCAGCGCGCGGCGCAGGCCGGCCAAGCCGCCGTTGGCCTTGTAGTCGCCCAGCGACAGCGGGTCGATCAGGCCGACGCGCGCAAAGGTCAGGCGCGTCTGCCGGGCGAACCACGGGATGAGCTGGACCGGACCCTGCGCCTTGGGATGCGTGTCGGGCGCATCGAACAGGGCGGGCACGTCGGCGGGCGTCATCGGGCCGAAGGAGGTGCGGCCCTGCGCCGTCTCGACCTCGACCAGCGGCTCCAGGAAGACCATGCCGCGCGATCCGTTGCGGACGAGCTCGATGGTCATGCCACGGCGGCTGGCCTCGACGAGGACGGCCTCGGCGACCTGGTCGGCGCCCAGGGCGCGGGCGGCGGCGTCGCGGGGGACGTAGATCTTCATTGCGCGGCGTCCTTGAGGCTTTGGGCCGTGGCGCGGCCGATCAGGCGGTCGCCGACCAGGGCGGCGGGGCCGCAGGCGCAAAGGCCCAGGCAATAGATCGGCTCGACCGTGACCTTGCCGTCGAGCGTGGTCCCGTAGTCGCGCAGGCCGAAGGCCCGCAGCGTCGCCTGCACGAGGTCGCGGCCGCCCTGGGCCTGGCAGGCTTCGGCGGCGCAGACCTTGATCACGGTCGTCCCGGCCGGGGTGGCGCGGAAGTCGTGGTAGAAGGTGACGACGCCATGCACCTCGGCCCGGCCGAGGTTCAGCGCCTGGGCGATCGCGGGGATCGCAGGCTCGGGGATGTGGCCCCATTCGGCCTGCACGTCGTGGAGGATCGGCAGGAGCGGCCCCTCCTGGAGCTGGTGAGCGGCAATGATCTCGCTCAGGCGCGAGGAGAAGTCGGCTGTGTCGAGCATGGGGGCTCCCGATTGGCTGGGAGCCATCTGGCCAAGTTTGCCCCTGGAATCAAGATCAAGCTTCCGTCGGTCGATAGGATATCCCTATCAAGCCATCCTCTTCGCCTCGGCGAGCAGCGCGGCTACCAGCGGCATCTGCGGCTCGCGCGCGGGGGCGATCAGGCCGACCCGGTGCCGGGTGTCGGGATCGGCGAGCGGCACGGCGCGGAGCGGCCCATGTTCGAGGAATATCTCGGCGGTGACGAGGGGCAGGATGGTGGCCCAGCCGCCCGCCAGGACATGGCCGATCAGCACGATGGTCGAATTCGTCTCGATCCGGGGGGCGACGGCGACCCCCGCCTCGGCCAGGAGGCCGGACACGATGCGCCGGTTCTGCATGTCGGGCGTGAGCAGGCAGAGCGCCAGCCCCTCGGTCTCGGCCCAGGCGGCCGACTCCCGCCCGGCCAGGACATGGTCGTCGCGCACCACCAGCGCGTAGCGTTCCTCGTAGAGCGGCACCGTGGCCTTGGTGCCCAGGGGCTCGTTGTCGAGGTAGCTGATCCCCGCGTCGATCCTGAGCCCGTCGAGATCCTCCAGGATGGCGATGGAGGTGGCGGAGAGAATGGTGATGCGGACCTCGGGATGCGCCTCGGCAAAGGCGGCGGTCAGGCGCGAGGCGGCGGCCAGCGCCGTGGGGATCACCGCGAGGCGCAGGCTGCCCGACAGGCCCGCGCGGCCGACCCGCAGCTCCTCGCGCATGGCGCGGGCGTCGGCCACGATCCTCTTGGCCCAGTCCAGCACCCGCTCCCCTTCGGGCGTGAGGCCGCCGAAGCGGGAGCCGCGGCGGACCAGCATGACGCCCAGCTGCTCCTCGAGCTGCCGGATGGCGGCGGACAGGGAGGGCTGGGCCACCCCCACGGACTCCGCCGCGCGGCCGAAGTGCCGCGCCTGGGCGAGCGCGATGAACATCTCGAGCTTGTCGATCATCGGGGCAGGCTAGCGCAGCGCCGCGTCCGCGTCAGCCGCCCACCGCATCGGGGCCGTCGCGCAGGATGACGGGGACGATCAGCTCCTCCTCGTCGGTCAGGTGCCGGTCGAGGAAACGCTCCAGCCGGATCAGGCCGGCGTGGAAGCGTCCCGCCCCGGTCGCGAAGCCCGGGGCGTCGAGGACCCGCAGCGCGCCGTTCGCCTCCTCCACGAAGGCGTTCAGGTGGCCGTCGAGCGCGTGGTGGTCGCGGTCGAGGATCGCGAAGCCCTGCTCCAGCCGGGGGTCGCGGGTCACGAGCAGGGGGAAGTAGTGGTCGTCCTCCACCCTGTGGTGCCCATGGAGGTCGCCGACGAAGTGGCCGCCCAGCCGGGAGGTGCGCCCGCCCCAGGCCCGGGGGTCCATGCGGCCGTCCAGCACGGATTCGGCGTCGGCCCGCATGGCCGCCATCAGCCGCCGGAACAGCAGGTGCCGGTCGAGCCACATCTCCACGAGGCCGGCGAAGTTGGGGTCGCGCGCCCAGCCGTCGCGGGGGTGGTCGGCCAGCAGGACGCGCAGCGCGTCGGGCAGGCCGGTCCGTGTTTCGAGCGGGTGGTCCATGGAGGGCGTTCTAGGCCCCCGGGGGGCGCGAGGCCAGCCGGGACGGACGGATCGTGTCGGAATTGTGTCGTGAGGTTACATGGGGCCGAAGGGGCTTTCCCCTTGCCAACGGACAGGCGCCCCCGAAAGGATTCGCGCAGTTTCGCCCCCGGGCAGGGGGGCAGACGCGTCCCAACCCGCGGAAGGAGCCCCAAGGCCCCCGCACAATGCCAGGGAGATACGACATGACAGTCCGTACCCTCATCGGCGCGACCTCGCTTCTGGCGATGGTCGCGACCGGCACCCTCGTCCACGCCGCCACGCCCCAGCCGGGCGAGACGCTGTCGGACAACCAGACCTTCACCTACCGGGTTCTCGACGAGTTCCCGTCGATCGACCCCGGCCTGATCGAGGACGTCGAAGGCTCGCACGTGGCGCGGCAGCTGTTCGAGGGGCTGCTGAGCCAGGACGCGCAGGGCAACGTCGTCCCCGGCGTCGCCACCGAATGGACCGCGAGCGAGGACGGCACCACCTGGACCTTCAAGCTCCGCCCCGAGGCCAAGTGGTCGAACGGCGACCCGGTCACCGCGAACGACTTCGTCTACGCCTGGCGCCGCGCCGCCGATCCGGCGCTGGCCTCGCCCTACGCCTGGTACATCGAGCTGATGAAGGTGGCGAACGCCGGGCCGGTCATCGCGGGCGAGATGCCCAGCGACCAGCTGGGCGTGCGCGCCGTCGACGACCACACGCTCGAGGTCAGGATCGACTCGCCCATCCCGTACTTCCCGCAGATGGTGACCCACACCACCACCTTCCCCGTGCCGCAGAAGGTGATCGAGGAGTTCGGCAACCAGTGGACCCAGCCCGGCAACATGGTCGGCAACGGGGCCTATGTCCTGAGCGAGCGCGTCCCGCAGGAGCGCATCGTGATGACCAAGAACCCGAACTACTGGGACGCGCAGAACGTCATCATCGACACGGTCACCGCTCTCATCATCAACGACGAGCAGCAGGCGCTGACCCGCTACCTCGCCGGGGAGATGGACCAGACCGACATCCCGATCGGGCAATACCCCCGCCTCAAGGAGGAGTACCCGACCGAGGCGATCGCGGTGCCGAACCTTTGCACCTACTTCTACCACGTCAACATGACCGACGCCGCGCCCGAGGCGCTCAAGGACCAGCGGGTCCGCGAGGCGCTGTCGCTGGCCATCGACCGGGACATCCTGGTGAACAACGTGCTGGCCGGCGGGCAGACCGCGGCCTACACGCTGACCCACGAGGCCACGGCCGGCTGGGAGGTGCCCGAGGTGCCCGCCGCCGCCATGACCCAGGAGGAGCGCAACGCCCGCGCCCAGGAGCTGATGGCCGAGGCCGGCTACGGCACGGACGGCGAGCCGCTCACGCTCGAGATCCTTTACAACACCGACCAGGCGCACCAGCAGGTCGCCGTCGCCGTGTCCCAGATGTGGAAGCAGACGCTGGGGATCGACACCACGCTGGCCAACCAGGAGTGGCAGACCTTCCTCGACGCCCGCAAGCAGGCGGACTACCAGCTTGCCCGCGCGGGATGGTGCGCCGACTACAACGAGGCGTCGAGCTTCCTCGACGTCTTCACGTCGAACTCGGATTCGAACGACTCCAAGTACTTCAGCGACGAGTACGACGCCCTGATGGAGCAGTCCCGCACCGCCGAGGACCCGCTCCCCATCTACCAAGAGGCCGAGGAGATGCTGGCGCGGGATGTGCCGCTCCTGCCCATCTACTTCTATTCCTCGGACTTCATCATGGACGACTCGATCAAGGGCTACGCCGTCGAGAACGCCCAGGAGAACTGGTACGCCAAGGACATGTACCGGGTCGCGCAGGAGTGATCGGCTCCTGATGGCCTTGGGGTCCGCCTTCCCTTAGGAGGGCGGACCCACAGGCATTTCGCGCGTGTTGCGTTCCGGGTGCCGAGGATTCCCCTATGCTCAGCTTCATCCTGCGCCGCCTCCTGGTGGCCGTTCCGACGATCCTCATCCTGATCGTCATCAGCTTCATCCTGATGTTCGCGGCGCCCGGCGGGCCCTTCAACAGCGAGAAGCCGCTGCCCGCCGCCGTCATGGCGAACATCGAGTCCCGCTACGGGCTCGACCAGCCCTACGTCGTCCAGATCTTCAACTACGTCTGGAACATCGTCGCCCATTTCGACTTCGGGCCGTCCTTCAAGTACCGCGACCAGACCGTGACGGGGCTGATCGCCCAGGGTTTCCCGGTCACGCTGACCTACGGCTTCTGGGCCTTCCTGGTGGCCGTGGTGGTGGGCGTGGCCCTGGGGGTGCTGGCGGCGATCCGGCACAACACCTGGCTCGACTACCTCGCCACCGGATCGGCCATCGGGGCCTCGGTGCTGCCGAACTTCGTGCTGGCGCCGATCCTGGTGCTCGTGTTCACGCTCTGGCTCGGCTGGCTGCCGGGCGGCGGCTGGAACGGCGGCCAGTGGCAGTACGTGGTGCTGCCGGTGATCGCCCTCGCCACGACCTACCTGGCCGCCATCGCGCGGATCACCCGGTCCTCGATGCTGGAGGTGATGAACTCGAACTTCATCCGCACCGCCCGCGCCAAGGGCCTGCCGATGTCGCGCATCATCCTGCGCCACGCGCTCAAGCCCGCGATGCTGCCGGTGCTGAGCTACCTTGGTCCCGCCTTCGTGGCGATGATCACCGGGTCGGTGGTGATCGACGTGTTCTTCTCCACGGGTGGGATCGGCCAGTACTTCGTGAACTCGGCGCTGAACCGCGACTACTCGGTCATCATGGGGGTCACGATCCTCGTGGGCGTGCTCACCATCCTGTTCAACCTCGTGGTCGACATCCTCTACGCGTGGATCGACCCCAAGATCCGTCTTTGAAGGGGGGCCCGACATGGCGTTCCACGACCCCACCGCCGACGCCCTCCAGGCTCCGGCCCGGCCCGACAAGGGCCGGTCGCTCTGGACCGACGCGCGCCGGCGCTTCTTCCGCAACAGGGCGGCGACGGTCGCCCTGGTCGCGCTGGTCCTGATCGCGGTCTTCGCCTTCCTGGGCGGGTTCATCGCCCAGTACGAGCGGGACTACGTCGACTTTTCCCTGATCGGCATCAACGCCACCAAGGGCGTGCCGTCGATCGCCACCGGCCATTACTTCGGCACCGACCAGGAGGGGCGGGACCTGTTCGCCCGCACCGTGCAGGGCACGCGGCTGTCGCTCCTCATCGGAGTCGTGGGCTCGATGGTGGCGGTGATCGTGGGCACGCTCTACGGCGCGATCTCGGGCTACTTCGGGGGCCGGGTGGACAGCGTCATGATGCGGGTCGTGGACATCCTCCTGTCCATCCCCTTCATGTTCGTGCTGATCCTGATGCTCGTGATGTTCGGGCGGTCGCTGCTGATGCTGTTCATCGGGATCGGCCTCATCTCCTGGCTGTCCATGGCCCGGATCGCCCGCGGGCAGACGCTGTCCATCAAGAACAAGGAGTTCGTGGAGGCCGCCATCGCCACCGGCGTCCGGCCCCTGACGATCATCCTGCGCCACGTCGTCCCCAACCTGCTGGGCGTGGTGATCGTCTATGCCACGCTGCTGATCCCCGAGATGATCATCTACGAATCCTTCATCAGCTTCCTGGGCCTGGGCGTCCAGGAGCCCAACACCTCGCTGGGCGCGCTCATCTCGCGCGGGGCGGGGCAGATCGGGAACGGGGTGCCCTGGCAGCTTGGGTTCCCGCTCTTCTTCTTCGTCGTGATGCTGTTCGCCTTCTTCTTCGTGGGCGACGGGCTGCGCGACGCCATCGACCCGAAGGACCGCTGACATGGCACCGCTTCTCGAGGTCGAGGACCTCCGCGTCACCTTCCGCACCGGCGACGGCGAGGTGAACGCCGTCAACGGCGTGTCCTTTGCCCTGAACCCCGGCGAGACCCTGGCCATCGTGGGCGAATCCGGGTCGGGCAAGTCGCAGACGGCCTATGCCGCCATGGGCCTGCTGGCCCGCAACGGCCGCGCCACGGGGACGGTGCGCTACCAGGGCCGCAACCTGCTGGAACTGCCCCAGCGCGAGCTGAACAAGGTCCGGTCCGAGGAGATCGCCATGATCTTCCAGGACCCGATGACGTCGCTGAACCCGTACCTGCGGATTTCGGACCAGATGGCCGAGGTGCTGATGCTCCACAAGGGCATGGGCAAGCGCCAGGCGGTGGACGAGGCGGCGCGGATGCTGGACGCGGTCCGCATCCCCGACGCCCGCGCCCGCATCACCATGTACCCGCACGAGTTCTCGGGCGGCATGCGCCAGCGGATCATGATCGCCATGGCGCTCCTGTGCCGGCCCAAGCTGCTGATCGCCGACGAGCCCACGACCGCGCTCGACGTCACCGTGCAGGCGCAGATCATGAAGCTCCTGGGGGACATCAAGCGCGACCTGGGCACCGCCATGATCCTCATCACCCACGACCTGGGCGTGGTGGCGGGGTCCAGCGACCGGACCCTGGTGATGTACGGGGGGCAGATCATGGAGGAGGGCACGACCGACGCCATCTTTGCCACGCCCACGCATCCCTACACGCTGGGGCTCCTGTCCGCCGTCCCCCGCATCGACCGCGAGGACGAGGAGCTCCTGACCATTGCCGGGGAGCCGCCGGACATGTCCCGCCTGCCGCCCGGCTGCCCCTTCTTCCCCCGCTGCGCCTTTGCCCGGCCCGAGAACGCGACGCTCCGCCCGCCTCTCGTGCGGCTGCCCGACGGCCGCCGCCGTGCCTGCCATGTCCCGGTCGAGGAGATCCTCGCCCAGAAGGAGGTCGCCCAATGAGCGCCCCGATCCTCCAGGTGAGCGACCTCCGCGTCACCTTCGACGTTCCCGTCCGGGGCGGCTGGCCCTGGACCCCGCCCCGCAAGCTGCAGGCCGTGGGGGGCATCTCCTTCGACCTGTCGCCCGGCGAGGTGCTGGGCGTGGTGGGCGAAAGCGGCTCGGGCAAGTCCACGCTGGCCCGGGCGATCGTGGGGACCGTTCCGTCCACGGGGCGCATCCTGTTCGACGGGCGCGACATCGGCGCCCTGTCGGCCGAGGAGCGGCGGGCGCACCGGCGCGACGTGCAGATGATCTTCCAGGACCCGCTCGCGGCGCTGAACCCGCGCATGACGGTCGGGGACATCATCGCCGAGCCGCTGACGACACACTTTCCCAAAACGCCGCGCGCCGAGGTCCGCCAGCGGGTGCGGGACCTGATGGAGCGGGTGGGCCTCCTCCCCAACCTCGTGAACCGCTACCCGCACGAGTTCTCGGGCGGGCAGTGCCAGCGCATCGGCATCGCGCGGGCGCTGATCCTGAACCCCAAGCTGCTGATCTGCGACGAGCCGGTCTCGGCGCTCGATGTGTCGGTGCAGGCGCAGGTGGTGAACCTCCTGCGCGAGCTGCGCCGCGAGATGGGCATCGCCATGGTCTTCATCGCCCACGACCTTTCCGTCGTGCGCCACATCTCGGACCGGATCATGGTCATGTACCTGGGCCGCCTGATGGAGACCGCGCCCGCCCGCCAGCTGGTCGAGCGGCCGCGCCACCCCTACACGCAGTTCCTGATCTCCTCGGTGCCGATCCCCGACCCGGCGCTCGAGAAGGCGCGGCCTCGCCCGGTGCTGGAGGGGGACCTGCCGTCGCCGCTGTCGCCCCCCTCGGGCTGCGTGTTCCGCACCCGCTGCCCCAAGGCCAAGCCGAAATGCGCCGAGGTGCCGCCGCCGCCCTACGACGTGGCCCCCGGCCAGCGGGCGACCTGCCACTACTGGAACGAGCCCACGCCCATGATGCAGGCGGCCGAGTAGGGCCCGACCGCCGGGAGGGCGCCTCCCGGCGGCTCAGTAATCCCGCTCGAAGTAGATGCCGACGCTGGTGTCGCCGCGGGTGTCCACGCCCGCCCGCACAGTCAGGTCCGAGGTGAGGTCGAGGTTGATCGTGGCCTCGGTGCCCTCGGGCGAGACGACGACGTCGGTGTAGACGTTCTCGCTGATGTACTGGCCAAGCCGGAGCGCGACGTTGCCGCTGGCCGTGGTGGTCACGTCGAAGTCCGCGAGCCCCGCCCCGGCGCGCAGGTCGTCCACGAGCCCGCCGCCCCCGCCCGACAGCTCGGCCACCGCCGAGGCGAGCTGGACGGCCTGGAACGGCGTGATCGAGGCGATGTCCACGCCGAACAGGAGCTGGGCCAGCACCTCGTCCTGCGGCAGCTCGGGCGAGGAGGTGAAGGTCACCTCGGGCGAGGCGAGGGGACCCTCGAGCACGATGCTGATCGCCGTGCCGGTCCGCGCCGTGGTCTGGGCCACGAGCCGCAGGTAGGGGTTGAAGTCGCCCTGGAGGGTGGCCTGCCCCTCGGTCAGGTCGAAGCGCTGCCCCAGGATGGCAAGCCGCCCGCGCAGCAGCGAGAACTGCCCGATGGGGATGAGCTGGCGCGTGCTCCCTGTCAGGCGGAGCTGGCCGCCCAGCTCGGCGTCGAGCCCCCGGCCGCGCACGAAGACCCGGGCCGGCGCATCGAGCAGGATGTCGAGCCCGTAGGCCACCCCGCCGCCGCTGCCGCCGCCGGCGGCCTGGGCGTCGCCGCCCGACACGGACAGGCGGGCGCGGTCCAGGGTGGTCTGCACGGGAACCGAAGGGTCGATGTGGAAGACGGGCAGCGGCTCGCCCAGGGCGCCCACGCCCGAGGCGGGGACGCGCAGCTCCACGGTGTCGAGCGTCACGGCCCCCGCGATCAGCGCCCCGCCCGCGAGGGGACCCGTCACCGAGATCCGCCCGTTGCCGCGCGCCTCGTAGAGCGAAGGGTCGCGGATCACGAGGCCGGTCCCGTCGATGGACAGGTTGGCGTTGAAGGGCGGCTGGAGGCCCACGGGTCCGTTGACCGTCAGGCGGCCTCCGGTCGCAAAGCCCCCGGTCAGCGCGATCGTGGCGGTCCCGCCCGCGATGTCGGCCCGCCCGCTGATGCCGCTGATCGCCTCGCCCAGGTTGGGGTCCGACAGGCGCGCGCCCTGGACCGAGACCGAGCCCGACAGCGCCTCGAGCGACAGGGCTCCGGCCAGGCGGAGGTCGAAGCTCGCCGGTCCTTCGAGCCGCCGGGGATCGAGGAAGGCGTTGGCGATCTCGAGCGGGGCCGTGCCGGTGGCGCGGAGGTCCGTCGTCGCTCCGCCGACGCTGCCCGACACGCGGGCGTTGATGCCGCCGGGGCCGGTCACCTCGGCGTCCACCGTGGTGGCGCCGCCCGCGCCGAGCCCCGCCGTCCCCCGCGCCGTCACCGGGCCCGGAAAGTTCGGCACGAACAGGCCCAGGTCGGCCAGACGCGCATCGAAGGTCAGGTTCGCGGCGCCGCCCTGGGTCGTGCCCTGGCCGGTGACGCTGAAGTTCGGGAACCGCGCGTCCAGACCCTCGACCCGGAGGGCGCCGTCCTGGGTCCGGGCGGCCCGGCCGGACAGCGTGCCCGTCCCGGCCAGGAGCTGCGCCAGCGCGGGCTGGCCCGGGTTCAGGTCGCGCGCCGTGGCGTCCACCGTGAGATCGAAGCTCGCGAAGCTGGGCAGGGCGCGGCCGGTCACGGTGGCCGTGATCCCGCCCCCCAGCGGACGCCCGGCCAGCCGGGACCAGGGGCCTAGGTCGGCGACCGCGACATCGGCCGTGCCCGCGATCTCGTAGCCCCGGGCCGGCGGGGCGACGGTGGCGTCGATGACCGCGCGGGTGCCGGGGGCGGTCGCGTCGGCCTGGACCGTGATGGTCCCGTCCGCCGCGCGCGAGGCCGTGCCCGTCGCCGTCGCCGGGCCCGAAAGCCCCGGCGCGACGAGGCCGACCTCGGCCACGCGGAGGTCGAACCGGCCGTTGCCCGAGGTCTCGGTGAAGGTGCCGGCGCCTTCGGCCCGCAGCTGCGGGGTGTCGGCGGTGAGGTCGAGCGCCAGGCCGTCCTCGGGGCTGCGCTCCACCCGGCCGGTCAGGGTGCCCGGACCGGCCAGGAGGGGATCGAGCTGCGGCAGGCCGGTGCGAAGGTCGCGGGTGGTCGCCTCGACGGACAGGTCCAGCACGGACAGGTCGGTTCGCGCCGTCCCGGCGACGTTGGCCCGCACCGCCCCGCCCAGGTCGCGCCCGACGAGCGGCCCCAGCGGCGCGATGTCCGAAAAGTAGGCGGCCACGGTGCCGTCGAAGGCATAGGCCCCCTCGGCTGCGTCGAGCGTCCCGTCCACGGTGGCCTGGCCCGTGGGCAGCCGCGCCTCCAGGTCGAGGTCGAGGGCGCCGTCCTGCGCCCGCACCGCCGTTCCGCTCAGCCGTCCGGGGCCGGACAGCCCGCCCAGCACCGGGGCCACGTCCGGCAGGGACAGGTCCACCTCGGCGCGGCCCGCGCCTTCGGTGAACTCGGCCGAGACGGTGCCGTCGATCCGGTCGGCGTCGATGCGGAGGTTCCCGACCCGGAAGCTGGCCGGTCCAGTCCGCTCGGCCCGCCCGCCCAGGGTGGCCGACCCCGCCAGGAGGGCGTCCAGCGGGTCGATGCCGAAGCCCAGGTCGCGCGCCTGCGCCGACAGGGTCACGTCGAAGGTCGATGCATCCTGCGCGGTGCGTCCCGACAGGCTGAGGTTGGCCGCGCCGCGGGGCTCGATCCCGAGATCGGGCGCGAAGGTCCGCAGGAGGCCCTGGTAGCGGGCCAGCTCCTCGATCGAGGCCTCGGCGGTGAAGGTCAGGGGGGCCGGGACCGCATCGCCGGCGTCGTCCGTGGCCGCCGGAGGCTGGGTGCCCCGAAGCGAGACCTGCGCGCCGGGCAGCGTGGCCGAGGCATCGACGCGGGACTGGCCGGCCGCGTCCCGTTCGAAGGTGCCGCGAAGCGTCCCGGGGCCGGACAGGTCCGGGAAGGAGGCCCCGAGGTCCGCCACGTCGAGGTCGAAGCGCGCCGCGCTCGCCCGGCTGGTGATGTCGGCCGTGGCCGAGATGGTCAGCGCCTCGGTCCCGACGTCGAGCCGGTCCACCCGCAGGCCCGCCTCGTCCCGGGCGGCGGCAATGGCGATCTGGCCTTCCCCGGCCAGCAGCGGATCGAGCTGGGCGATGCCCACGCGCAGGTCGCGCGTGGTGCCCGACACCGCCGCGTCGAAGATCCCGTCGAGCGGGCGGACCGCGCTCACGATGGTGACGTCGGCCGAGCCGCCGAGGTCGAGGCCCGACAGCTCGGCAAAGCGGCCGAGGTCGGCGGCCTGCAGCAGCACCGAGGTTTCGGTCAGGAAGCCCGAGGCCGAGCCCGCGACCGTGCCTTCGACCTGCGCCTCGACCCCGGGGCCGGTGACGGTGAGCTGGCGGATCCGCAGCGGGCCGCCGTCCTCGGGCTGGGCCAGGTCGATGCGGCCCGAGATGTCGGCCCCGAGCGCCTCGCCGATCCCTTCGTCCGCGAAGGACAGCCCGGTGGCGGCATAGGCGAGGTCTCCGGTGAAGCGGCCCGGCGCCTGGTCGGTCGCGGGGCGGATCGTGCCGCCGCCCTCGAGCGTGAGCGACGGGATGGCGAGCCCGGGGCGGGCCAGGTCCTCGACCGCGAAGTTGCCGGTCCAGGCTTCGCCCTGCGCCTGGTCGTAGGACACGTCCAGCGTGACGCCGGTGACGGTGGTCCCGGCCGCGCCGGGCAGCGGCACCGCGCCGCCGTCCTCGCGCCCGATGGAGCCGTCGAGGTCGATCCGCGCGGGCCAGCCCTGCGGCGTGATCTCGGCCCGGCCGTTCAGCGTCAGGGCCTCGGCCCGCAGCCCCAGCGAGGTGAGCACGAAGGAGCCGTCCGCGCGGCGGATGCCCTTGGTCCGCAGCACCACGTCGGGGCCGAAGAAGGCCCCCGCCTCGGGCGCAAGGAGCGGCGTCACGTCGCCCCGGACGTCGAGCCCGAAGGCGCGCGACGTGACCTGCCCGTTCTCGGTCGCCGTGGTCTTGAGGGCGAAGGTCCCCGCGATGCGCGGCTGGTCGTCGGTGGCGAGCGTGATGTCCGCCGCATAATCGTCGATGGGCGCGGTGCCCTGCACGGTCAGCGCGACCGAGGGCAGCCCCGGCAGCCCCAGGGCGCGCGCCACGAGGCCCTGCGCCTCCTCCTCGACGCTGAGGTCCACGGCGAGCACGCGCGTGTCGTTGGCGTAGGAGGCCGCGAGCGCGAGCTGCCCGGCGCTGCCCTGGATGATCTGGGCGGCGATCTGGGCCTGTCCTTCGCCGCCCTCGAGGTTCACCGATCCATCGAGGGACAGGGCCAGCTCCTCGCCCAGGAGCGGCTCGCCCAGGACGATCCGGTCGCTGCGGAGCTGGCCGATGCGCACCGCAACGGGCAGGTCGGGCAGGGCGAAGGGCGTCGCTTCGGGGGTGGGCGCCGTGGGGTCGGCGACCGGCGCGCGCAGGATCTCGATGCTGCCGGCGGTCAGCTCCTCGACGTCGATGCGGCCGCGCAGCAGCGCCGACCGGTTCCAGTCGAGCGCGAGGTCGGTGGCCCGCAGCCAGACCCCCTCCTGGTCCGAGATGGTCAGCGAGGCCGCCGTCGCCCGCGAGGACAGCGCCCCTTCGAACCCTTCGATGATCACGGTCCGGGCGGTCGTGGACAGGGAATCCTCGATCAGCCCGGTCAGGAAGCCGCGGTCGCGCTCCTGCTCCTCGGGCGTCTGCGCCAGGGCGGGGAGGGGAAGGGCGCAGAGCGCCAGGACGGGAAGGAGCCTCAAAACGCCTGACCTATGCCGATGTAGAGTTGCACCGTCTCGAAGGAGCTTTCGCCCGTCGCCGGGGTGGCCACGTCGAGCCGGATCGGCCCCACGAAGCTGTTGTAGCGAACCCCGAGGCCCACGCCGGCCTGGTAGGGGCTGTCGGCGTCGGGCAGGGAGTCCTCGTCCACCACGCCCGCATCCGCGAAGGCCACCGCGCCGAAGCTTTCGGTCAGGCCCAGCCGCGCCTCGAGCTGGGCGCCCACGAAGGAGGCCCCGCCCAGGGTGACGGTCTCGCCCGGATCGTCGGGGTCGGGAACCTCGACGCCAAGGCTCTGGAAGGGCTGCCCCCGCACGGTCCCGCCCCCGCCCGAGAAGAACAGGTAGTCCTGCGGCACCTCGCTCCGCTCTGCGCCCACCACGCTGCCCAGCTGGCCGCGCGCCCCCAGCGTCAGCCGGGAGCCGAAGCTGCGGTAGTAGCGGGCGTCGGCGTAAAGCCGCGCGCCGTTGCCCGTGTCGCCGGTCACCGACAGGAAGGGCGTGACCTCGCCGTCGATGTAGAAGCCGGCCCGGGCGTCGCGCGGATCGTCGCGGCGGTCCCAGACGGCCGACAGCGGCAGGGTGAGCAGCGTGTAGTCCCGCGTCTCGATCTCGGTCTCCTCGTGGGCGGCCAGGACGCCCACGGCCGCCGACAGGGTCAGGTCGTCGCCCACGTACTGGGTCACGCCCACGTCGAAGGTGAACTGCTGGAGGAAGTACTCCTCCTCGTCCTCCTGCGAGATCCGCGCGTTCACCGTCAGGTCGGTGTCCGGGCTGAAGGTGGCCGGGCGCGCGAAGCTCGCCCCCAGGGCGTAGTCGAGGCCGCCGCCGCGCGTGTCCACGGCGCTGCCCTCGATGCCCGAAACCTCGGCGTCGAAGCGCAGCCGCTCGGCCCCGCCCAGGAGGTTGCGGTGGAGCCAGAAGGCGTTGGCCGACACCCCGTCCAGAGACGAGATCTCGAGGCCGAAGCCGATGCGGCGGGGCAGGGACTCGACCACCTGCAGCTCGATGGGCAGCGTGTCGCCCGGCCCGATCGTGTCGGATTCGACCGCCGCCACGCTGTCGAAGGTGCCCGTCCGGCGCAGGCGGTTCGTGGCCCTCTCGAGGACCTCGGGCGAGAAGACCCGCCCCGAGGGGAGGCCTGCGATGCCCAGGATGCGCGCGGTCCGCACGTTCCTGTTGCCGGTCACGGTGACGGTGCCGAAGGTCAGCTCGGGCCCCGGGTCGATCCCGACCGCCACGTCCAGGCGGCGCGCCGGGTGGTTGGCGATGACCTCCTGCGAGGCCACGCTGGCCTTGGCGTTGCCTTCGTCCCGCCAGGCCGCGATGGCGGCGTCGACGGCGGCCCGGACGGTTTCGGAACGGGCGACCTCGCCGGGGGCGAAGCCCGGGGGCAGCTCGGTGGCGGGGGCGAGTGGGCCGACCGCCGTCTGGCCGAAGGTGAAGCGCGGGCCGGGCGTCACGGACAGGAGCACCTGCCCGATCCGTTCGGGCGCGTCGAGCGGCGCGATCGTCGAGGCCTCCTGCCCGTCGATGGTGATGGCGATGACCCCGCCGTAATAGCCCTCGGCGTAAAGCCCGGCGAGCAGCCGCCGGTAATCCGCCCGGGCGGCGGCGACGTAGTCCTGGGCCGCCGTCAGCCCTTCGGCGTCCAGCGACAGGGTGAGCGAGGCGTTCTGGAGAACGGTGCGGAGATCGTCGTCCGTGTCCGGCGGCAGGACGAGCGTGGCGTCCTGGGCCTGGGCGGCCAGCGGCAGGAGGGTGGCCAGGACAAAGGTAGGCAGGCGGACCATCGGACCTCGCAGGAACCAGCGCGGGGCAGTGCGCCTTCGGAGCTTAAGCGTAGGTGTCCGGGCGCGGAAAGCCAGATGGGCGGTCCGGCCACGCCGGGCTCATATTTCCGCCGGGCCGGAACCGAACGGGTCCGCCGCATAGACGACATGCGTGAAGTGGAGCCCGTCGGGCGGCGCCACGGGCCCGCAGGCGGCGCGATCGCGGGCGGCCAGGGCCTCGGCCATGCGGCGGGGCGGCCAGGCGCCCGCGCCGACGCGTTCGAGGCTGCCCACCATGGACCGGACCTGGTTGTGCAGGAAGCTCCGCGCCCGGGCCCTGACGTGGATCTCGACGCCCTCGGGACCCTCGAGTTGCGCCACGGACAGCTCGTCCAGGGTCCGGACCGGGTTGTCGGCCTGGCACATGGCCGACCGGAAGGTGGTGAAGTCGTGGCGCCCCAGGAGATGCGCCGCCCCCTCGGCCATGGCCCCCGGGTCGAGCGGTCGTGCGACCCGCCAGCCCCGCCCGGCCGAAAGGGCCAGCGGCGCGCGGCGCTGCACGATCCGGTAAAGGTAACCCCGCTCGCGGGCCGAGAACCGCGCGTGCCAGTCGTCCGCCACCCGGGCGCAGGCCGTCACCGCGACCGGGTGCGGCCGGAGGTGGTGGTTCAGCGCCTCGGACAGCCGGAACGGGTCCCAGTCGCGCCGCATGTCGCAATGGGCGACCTGTCCCCAGGCATGGACCCCGGCATCCGTCCGGCCCGCCGCCGCCACGTTGTGCGGCCCGGGATCGAGCCGGAGGAGCGCCGCCTCGAGCGCTCCCTGCACGGATGGATGCTGGGCCTGCCGCTGCCAGCCGGCGAAGGGCGTGCCGAGATATTCGATCCTGAGCGCATAACGGGCCATGACGGGGGCCTAGCCGTTAGCCCCAGCGTCGGCAACCGGATCAGCCGCCTGAGCCGGCCGTCGCCCGTCGAGCAGGCGCGCGCCGCCTCGGGGTGGCGCAGGAGATCCGCAGGGCCGTCCTCCATGGGCCCGCCTTCGCCCTGACGTGGCAGCAGGACGCAGCGTCCCTCCCGGTTCCGAGCCGGTTGCGCCCCGACCGAGTTTGGGCAACAAGCAGGGGATGACGCTCGCGCAGAAAGCCCTCGCCGTCCACCTCCTGACAGCCACTGGGGCCGTCTGGGCCATCCTCGCCATGCTCGAGGCGGTGCAGGAGGATTGGAACATGATGTTCCTCTGGCTCCTCGTGGCGCTGTTCGTGGACGGGATCGACGGGCCGCTGGCGCGCAGGTACGACGTGAAGCGGAACGCCCCGGTCTTCGACGGGGTGCTCATGGACCTCGTGATCGACTACCTGACCTATGTCTTCGTGCCGGCCTACGCACTGTTCCGGTCGGGGCTGATGGACGGCTGGACGGGCTGGTTCGGCATCATCGTCATCACCTTCACCTCGGCGCTGTACTTTTCCGACACGCGGATGAAGACCAAGGACAACAGCTTCTCGGGCTTTCCGGGCTGCTGGAACATGGTGGTCCTGGCCCTGTTCGCCTGGAAGCCCGATTTCTGGATTATCGTCGTCCTGGTGACGATCCTCGCCGTGGCGATGTTCCTGCCGGTCAAGTTCGTCCACCCCGTCCGGACCGAGCGGTGGCGGGCGGTGACCCTGCCCTTGGCGCTGCTGTGGGTGATCTTCGCGGGATGGGCGGCCTGGGTGGACTTCCACCCGGAAAGCTGGGCGCAGTGGGGCCTGACCATCACGTCCTTCTATCTCCTGGGCGCGGGCGCGATGCAGCAGCTGGTCTACGGCAAGGAAGGCTAAAGGCGCGTCAGCACCACGCCCGTCACGATCAGTCCGACCGCAAGCCCCTTGGCGCGGTCCATCCGCTCCCCGAACGCGAGCCAGCCGATCAGGACGGCGAACAGGATCGAGGTTTCGCGCAGCGCCGCGACGACCGCGATGGGGGCGATGGTCATGGCCCAGATGGACACCCCGTAGGCCCCGTAGGAGGCCACCGAGCCCGCCGTGCCCAGCGCCCAGTCGCGCGGGCGCCGCGGCACGACGCCGACCCCCTTCCAGATCAGCATGGCCGCCGAGAACAGCGCCCCGCCGCCCACGAAGATCCAGCCGACATAGCCCACCGGCTCGCCCGAGATGCGCGCGCCCATCCCGTCGATCAGGGTGTAGGTGGCCGTCGCCGCGGCCGAGCCCAGGGCGAAGGGCAGGAGCTTGCGATCCTCGCGCGAGGTGAAGACCCCGCGGGCCATGAGAAGGATGCCGAGGCCCAGCACGAAGATCCCGGCGTATTCGTGCGCCGTCACCGCGTCGGGCAGCGTCGCCGCGCCGACCAGCGCCACCGCCATCGGGGCCGCGCCCCGGGCAAGGGGATAAACGCGGCTGAGGTCGCCCCGTTCATAGGCGAAGGTCAGGAACGACTTGTAGAACAGATGCGTGCAGGAGGCCGCGATGACCCAGGGCCAGGCGCCCGGGTCGATCGCCGGGCGGACAAGCACGACGAGGAGGCCAAGGACGATCTCGGCCACGCTGACGATCAGCATGGCCCCGATCTTGGAGGTCCCCACCTTCACGACGGCGTTCCAGGACGCGTGAAGGAAGGCGGCGAACAGGACCGCCGCCATGAGGCCCGTGGTCATGGGCGCGTCAGGCCGGGAAGGCCAGCTCGGTCAGGGCCTCGTCGCAGCGGGCGCAGGTGCAGGCATGGGCATGGGTGCCCACGTCCGGCAGGATCTTCCAGCAGCGCTGGCACTTCTCGCCCTCGGCCAGGGCGAAGACCACGGCCACGTCCGCCACGTCCGGCAGGCGGAAGGCGTCGGCGGGCGCGGGGTCGGTCGTGACGCTGATGCCCGAGGTGATGGACAGGTCGTCGAAGGCCACATCCTGCAACGCCTGGGCCAGCGCCTCGGGCACGAAGACCGTCGGCGCCGCCTCGAGCGAGGCCCCGATGACCTTGGCGGTCCGCTGCTTTTCCAGCGCGCCGGTGACGACGCGGCGGGCGGCGCGGATGGACTGCCACTTGGCGGCCAGCGCGTCGTCGCGCCAGTCGGCCGGCGTCGCCGGGAAGTCCTGAAGGTGGACCGAGGAGTCCTCGCCCGGATGACGCTCCAGCCAGACCTCTTCCATGGTGAAGGCCAGGATGGGGGCGAGCCAGGTCGTCAGGCGGTCGAACAGGTGGACCAGCACCGTCCGCGCGGCCCGGCGCCGGGGCGTGTCGCCATCGCAGTAGAGCGTGTCCTTGCGGATGTCGAAGTAGAAGGCCGACAGGTCCACGGTGGCGAAGTTGAACAGCGCCTGGAACACGCCCTGGAAGTCGTAGGCGGCGTATCCGGTGCGGACGACCTCATCCAGCTCGGCGAGGCGATGGAGGACCCAGCGCTCCAGCTCGGGCATCTGCGCGGGCTCGACGTGGTCGGCGGCGGTGACGTCGCCCAAGGAGCCCAGCAGGAACCGCATGGTGTTGCGCAGGCGGCGGTAGCTGTCCGCCGTGCCCTTGAGGATCTCGGGCCCGATGCGCTGGTCCACGGTGAAGTCGGTCTGCGCGACCCAGAGGCGCAGGATGTCCGCACCGTAGTCCTTGACGATCTGCTGCGGCGCGACCGTGTTGCCCAGCGACTTGGACATCTTCATGCCCTTCTCGTCGAGCGTGAAGCCATGGGTCAGCACGCCCCGGTAGGGCGCGCGGCCGATGGTCCCGCAGGCCTGGAGCAGGGAGGAGTGGAACCAGCCGCGGTGCTGGTCGGTGCCTTCGAGGTAGAGGTCGGCGAGGCCGTCCTCGCTCCCGTCCGCGCGGTCGCGCAGCACGAAGGCGTGGGTGGAGCCGGAGTCGAACCACACGTCGAGGATGTCGAAGACCTGCTCGTAGGCCTCGGGGTCCACGAGGCCGGACAGGAACCGCTCCTTGGCGCCGTCCTTGTACCAGGCGTCGGCGCCCTCGGAGTCAAAGGCGGCGACGATGCGGGCGTTCACCTCCTCGTGGCGGAGGAGGAAGTCCGGGTCGGTCGGCTTGGCGCCGCGCTTGACGAAGCAGGTGAGCGGCACGCCCCAGGCGCGCTGCCGCGACAGCACCCAGTCGGGGCGGGCCTCCATCATGGAATGGAGGCGGTTGCGGCCCGAGATGGGGGTGAAGGTCACCAGCTCCTCGATGGAGGTCAGCGCCCGCTGGCGGATCGTGTCGCCGTACTGGCCCTTGCCGTCGTCCAGCGGCTTGTCGATCGCCGCGAACCACTGGGGCGTGTTGCGATAGATCAGCGGCGCCTTGGAACGCCAGGAATGCGGGTAGCTGTGCTTGAGCTTGCCCTTGGCGAAAAGGCTGCCTGAGGCCGCGAGCGCCTTGATGACGCTGACATTGGCGGGGCCTTCCTTGCCCTCAGGCGTGATGATGTGCTGCCCGCCAAAGAGCGGCAGGTCGGGGCGGTAGGACCCATCCTCCAGCACGTTGTAGGTCATGGGCAGGCCGAACCGGAGGCCCAACTGGTAGTCGTCGTCGCCGTGGGACGGCGCGGTGTGGACGAAGCCGGTGCCCGCGTCCTCGGTGACGTGATCGCCGGGGAGCATGGGGACGTCGTAGTCCCATTCGCCGTTCGCGCCGTCGAGGCCCCGGAAGGGGTGCGCGAGGGTCAGGGCCTGAAGCTCCTCGGCCGAGACGTCGCGGAGACGCTGGACGTCGCCTTCGGCCAGCTTGGCCTGCGCGAAAACGGAGGCGGCGAGGGCGTCGGCCAGGATCACCGTCTCGGTGGAAGCGGGCTTCTCGTCGGTCGCGGGGCGGGTGACCTGATACAGACCGTAGGCGATGGACGGCCCGAAGGCCACCGCGCGGTTCTGCGGGATGGTCCAGGGGGTCGTCGTCCAGATCACCACCGAGGCCGCCAGGAGCGTCGCGTCGAGGCA
This sequence comes from Rubellimicrobium arenae, assembly GCF_017916275.1. Classification (GTDB taxonomy): domain Bacteria; phylum Pseudomonadota; class Alphaproteobacteria; order Rhodobacterales; family Rhodobacteraceae; genus Rubellimicrobium; species Rubellimicrobium arenae. Next base: position 179,546 of record NZ_JAFMST010000007.1, on the reverse strand, counting down.
GACGCCGCCGGCCAGCTCACGGGCCGAGGCGACGGGGAACCGCACCCAGATCTGGTGGCTGGTCGTGTCGTGGTATTCCACCTCGGCCTCGGCCAGGGCGGTCTTTTCGACGGGGCTCCACATGACGGGCTTGGAGCCTTGGTAGAGGCTGCCGTTCATCAGGAACGTCTGGAACTCGCCGGCGATCACCGCCTCGGCGTGGAAATCCATCGTGAGGTAGGGGTCGGCCCAGTTGCCGGTGATGCCGAGGCGCTTGAACTCCTCGCGCTGGACGTCCACCCAATGCTCCGCGAACTTCCGGCATTCCTGACGGAAGGCGACCACGTCCACGTCGTCCTTGTTCAGGCCCTTGGCGCGGTACTGCTCCTCGATCTTCCACTCGATGGGGAGGCCGTGGCAGTCCCAGCCGGGGATGTAGCGCGAGTCGCGGCCCATCATCTGCTGGGACCGGACCACCATGTCCTTGAGGACCTTGTTCAGCCCGTGGCCGATATGGAGGTTGCCGTTGGCATAAGGAGGCCCGTCATGGAGGATGAACGGGGTCCGGTTCGCCGCCGTGCTCCGCAGCCGCTCGTAGATGCCGATCCGGGCCCAGCGGGCGAGCCATTGCGGCTCGCGCTCGGGCAGCCCGGCGCGCATGGGGAACGCGGTCTCGGGCAGGTTCAGCGTGGACTTGTAGTCCGGGGCGGGCGTGTCGGTCACGGTATCGGGGGACATCGGGTCTTCTCCCTGGGATCGCAGGGTCTTTAGGGGAAGAGGGCCCTGGGGTCCAGCGGCGCACGCACCGCGCGGGGCCCGCAGGCAGCCTATCGTGCGCGCCCGGGGCCTTTGGCGGTGGTCGTGAGGTGGAACCTGTCCGGGGCACCGGGACCGAGGGGGAGGCGGCGATCAGCGCGGCGAACGGCCCCGTGTCTCGCGATCAGCCCGAGGAGGCGGCCTCGGATCGCCGGTCGCGTCCCTGACGGGGCTTCATTGTCCTGGCTCACCCGAGAGGGTCGAAGCAGGGTCGGGACACGGCAAGCCACTGGCCAGAGGCGTCGGTCGAATCGGCCCAACAAAGCGGCAGTCGGGCGAGATCGGCAGGTCCCTGAAGGGGGCGCATGGGGCTAATCGGGGGGACCTGTACAAAGGGACAGGTCAGGTAAGCTGCCGGGATGTATCAGAATTTCCGGTGTGCTGGAACCGTGCAAGCAGATCGTCGGATTTGACAACAATGCGCCATAAATTCGCCGTGAACATCCCGCAGCGAGGAACTTAGCCAGCCCTCCCGTCCGGCTTGGTTGGGTTTGGGCTGGAGCAAGACCAACAATTCATTCCGGGAAGGGAAGCCCATGTTTACGAATATACTTCGCGCCGCGGGGCTTGCCGCCGCGCTCGCTCTGACGCCGCTGGCGGCCAGCGCATTGGTGATAAATCCATACAACACCATCGGCTACGGCGACGTCGCAGGTGACAACGTCGCCGACGTTGCGGGCCCGTACGACAGCTGGGATTTCGGCGCCATGTTCAACCCCGCCGACAGCGGCGGATCCTTTCAATGGGTGTTCACCAACACCGGCAATGTGGCGCGCAGCGTCGGGATCGGCTTTACGGTCAAGGAAGTCTCTGCCTTCTTCCAAGGAGGCCTGCAGGTCTTCGTTGGCAATTTGAAGATCCTTGACACCAAGGCACGCGACAAAACCACGGCGGAAGCAGGCGTCAGTTTCAACCTTGAATCTGGCCAAGAAACGCTCGTCAGGGTTGTTTACGGCGCAACCACCGGCACCGGTACGCGTCCGCGGACCGAGTTCACTTTCGGTGCGACCACTCCCGCCCCTGAGGATTACAAAGTGATCGATCCCGTGGCCGCCGTGCCGGTGCCAGCGAGCGCCGGGCTTCTGGTGACCGGGCTTGTCGGCCTCGCCGGGCTGCGCCGCCGTCGCAAGGCCGCCTGAGCGGAACGACAAGGGTCGTGGCCTCGTGCCGCGGCCCGGTTCCGGGCCGGGTGACCGGTCCGCCCTCAGCCCCGCGCGAGCGGGGCTTTTTCATGCCTGCGCCCCTCCGGTCAGGGCACGGGCGCCCAGATCACCTCGTCGATGCGGGGCGCGCCGGTCGCGAGCATGACCAGCCGGTCGAAACCCAGCGCGATGCCGGAGGCGGGCGGCATATGGGCGAGCGCGGCGAGGAAGTCCTCGTCGAGCGGGTAGGTCTCGCCATAGACGCGGGCCTTTTCGGCCATCTCGGCCTCGAAGCGGCGGCGCTGCTCGGCCGGGTCCGTGAGCTCCCCGAACCCGTTCGCCAGCTCCACCCCGCAGGCGTAAAGCTCGAACCGCTCGGCCACGCGGGGGTCGTCGGGGGCCTTGCGGGCCAGCGCGGCCTCGGCCGAGGGATAGCGGTCGAGGATCGTGGGACGGCCATGGCCCAGATGGGGCTCCACGCGGGTCGTCAGCACCTTGGACAGGATGTCGGACCAGGTGTCGTCCGGCGAGGTGGGCTGCCCGGCGGCGTGGGCCTGCGCGCGCAGGGCCCCGGCGTCGGTCGAGCCGTCGAGACGGATCGTGGCAAGGAGGTCGAGGCCCGCGTGACGCCCGAAGGCTTCGGCGACGGACAGGCGCTCGGGCTCGGCGAAGGGATCGCAGGCGCGGTCGCGGAACCTCAGGACGGAAGCGCCCGCCGCCTCGGCGGCCATGCCGAGGATCGCGGCGCAGTCCCTCATCAGCACCTCGTAGGGCTCCCCCACCCGATACCATTCGAGCATGGTGAACTCGGGGTGGTGCAGGGGCCCGCGCTCCCGGTTGCGCCAGACATGGGCAAAGCCGAAGAGCCGCCGTTCGCCCGCCGCGAGCAGCTTCTTGAGCGCGAACTCGGGGCTCGTGTGCAGGTACAGGGTGCGGGGCTGTCCGTCGTTGCCGATGGCCTGGGTGGCGAAGGCATGGAGATGCGCCTCGTTCCCGGGGCTCGCCTGGAGCGCGGACGGGTCGGTCTCGAGGAAGTCCTGGTCGAGGAACCAGCCGCGGAGCCGCGCCTGGAGCCGGTTCCGGGCGAGGAGGAGGGGGCGGCGCGTGTCGTGCCGCGATGGGGTCCACCAGGGGTCGGTCATGCGGGCATCCTCTGGCGGATTCGGGCGGGATGCGCTAGGGGGCCACGCGATGCGTCCCGGATGCTGGGGTTCCGACGATTCTCTTGCGGGAATCCTGGCTCCCGCGCGGGGCCGACCCATCGATACCCAAGGATCACACCGTGAAAGTCATCGCTTCCTCGCTCCGCAAGGGCAACGTTCTCGAGATCGACGGCAAGCTTTATGCCGTGATGACGGTCTCGAACTTCCACCCCGGCAAGGGCACGCCGACCACCTCCGCCGACCTCCGCCGTCTGTCGGACGGCGTGAAGGTGTCCGAGCGCTGGCGCACGGTCGAGCAGGTCGAGCGCGTGAACGTCGACGAGCGGGAGTACGACTTCCTTTACGAGGATGGCGAGGGCTTCCACTTCATGCAGCCCGAATCCTACGAGCAGGTGACCGTGGGCGCCGACCTGATCGGCGACGACAAGGTCTATCTGCAGGAAGGGATGCGCGTGTTCCTCAAGACCTACGAGGGCGCGGCCGTGGGGATCGAGTATCCCCAGAAGATCACCGTCGAGATCACCGAGACCGAGCCCGTGGTGAAGGGCCAGACGGCCTCCTCGTCCTACAAGCCGGCGATGACCGGGAACGGGATCCGCGTGATGGTGCCGCCGCATATCGGCGTGGGCACGCGGATCATCATCAACACCGAGGACAACTCCTACGTGAGCCGCGCCCAGGACTGAGGTCCCGCGCGCCCCGGACGGACAGGAAAGGCGCCCTTCGGGGCGCCTTTTGCATGTCGGGCCACTAAACGGGGCCGGGGCGCGGCTCGTGGTCCGTCGACGGGGGTGGGAAAAGCGCGGCCGGAGGCTGGACAGGGTGGGGCTTGGCCGTCCATCTCCGGCCGCGACGACGAGGCGCGCGGGGACGTCGTGGTGCGCGACCCCCACCAACCATGGCATCATGACAGTCCCGTGACGGACCGGCGCGACCCATCCGGGTGGGGGGCATCATGGGCGGGCAGCCGCCGGTCGGGGCGGGCAAGGATCGACGGCTGGAAGCGCCCGGGGACCGATCCCCGGGCCGCAGGGGTCAGCGGCGGTCGCGGAAGGCGTAGACGGCCAGCGTGAGGACCATCCAGCTCAGCCCGGCGAACAGCGCCGTCAGGGCGGTCGTGGCCCAGTGCTGGGGATACTCGGCCCGTTCGGCCAGCGTGGGCTCGATATGGGCGGCAAGGTAGCGGCTTTGCTGGCGACCCTTGGCCAGGGCCGCGTCATAGGAGGCCAGCGCGGCCAGGTAGGCCCGCTGCGCGAACTCCTGGTCCACGGCAAGGCCTTCGTACTGGGCCACGAGGTCGGCATAGTCGCCGGAATTGCCCGGCGCCGTGCCGAGCACGCTGTCCGGGCCGTCGCGCGTGTCGGCGGCGCCATCCTGGGAGCCCAGGCCGAACTTGGCCCGCTCCTGCTCGATCCGCGCCTGAATGACGTCCACGCGGGCCAGGGTCTGCTCGACGCGCGGGTCGCTGTCGGGCGCGCTCTCGCGGAGGAGGTCGAGCTCGATGAGCTGCTGGGCGAGCTGCGCCTGGAGCGAGGACAGGAGGCCCATCTGGCTTTGGATGTCGGCGGTCGGGTCGACGATCTGGTTGGTGCTGCGGAAGCGGGTCATCGCCTCGCGCGCCGACTTGAGCCGCGCCACGGCTTCGTCCAGCTCCTGGCGGGCGAGGTGGGTGGTGTCGGTGAGGGCGATGTCGCTCAGCTTGTTGATGAGGGTCTGCGACTCCTCGTAGATGGCCTGGGACACGCGTTGGGCGTCCTCGGGCGTGAAGGCCTGGACCTGCACGTCCAGGAGGCCCGTGGTGGTGTCGTTGTACACGGACACCATGCGGTTCCAGTACGCCTCGAGATCCTCGATGGTGCCCGGGGGATGGTAGGCGAAGATCGGGTCGCGGTCCGGGTCGCCCTTGGCCCAGAGCGCGCGGAGGTCCAGCCGGGCGTCGAGCGCCAAAACGATCTCGCGCGACTGGATGTAGCGGTAAAGGATGTCGGTGTCCTTGGACGAGGAGCCCCCACCCGCGAGGTTGGCGAGCCCGCCCAGGACATCGATCGCGGAGCCCATCTCCTCGGTCCGGACGGAGAAGCCGACCTCGGAGGTGTAGCGGGGGGAGGCGCGTTCCCACAGGTACCAGGCCACCACCGCAGTGGGGACCACGACCAGGAGGACGAAGCTCAGGAGCACGGCCCAGTGGCGTCCGCGCGGCTGCGCGACCTCGGCGGGGCGCGGCACGGGCTGGGGCGGCGGCGGGGCGGCCAGGACGGGTCCGCGCACCGGAGCGGCGGGCGCAGGCTCGGCACGCACCACCTTGGGCGCCCCGTTGGGCTTGGCCTTCCCCTCCGGTCCGCCGCGGGCGGCCTTGAGCGCGCGCTGATGGGCGCGGCGGGCCTCGAGGGCCTCGGCCGACAGGACGGCGGCCTTCCGTGGCGGCGCGGATTCGGCCGGGGCCTCCGCCGCTGGGGGCGGAAGGGCGTCCGGCGCAGCGGCAGGCGGGGTGACCTCGGACTCGTCTGCGGAGATATCGCGGATCGAGGGCGAGTCGGCGGGTCCTGGCGGGGTCATGATCACCTGGGCTGCTGTGTGGGATCGAGGGACCTTGAGGGTCGAGCCGACGGCACAGCGGCACCGCCGGATCGGGGTAAACTCCGATGTGCGACTTTATAGGGCCGTTGCAAGGATGACCAGAGATGACGGTGGAGCCGTGGCGGGGCCGTCACATCGTGTCGCGAATGGGGCTGTGACGTCCAGCCCCGCAGGCTAGGCTCGCTCGAAACGGCCAAAGGGAGGAGCCATCGTGGGGTCTGGGGTCGCCATCGTCACCGGGGCAGGGACGGGCGTGGGGCGGGCGGTGGCCCGCTCGCTGGTGCAGGCGGGCTGGCGCGTGGCCTTCGTGGGCCGGCGGGAGGAGCTGCTGCGCGCGGCGGTGGAGGAGGCGGGCGGCGGCCTTGCGCTGGCCTGCGACGTGACCGACCCCGCGCAGGTCGAGGCCATGGTGGGCCGTGTCGTGGCCGAGTGGGGGCGGCTGGACCTCCTCTTCAACAACGCCGGACGCGGCTTCAAGGCCGCCACCATCGACGAGACGCCGGTGGAGGAATGGCTCGATGTCGTGGCGGTGAACCTGACGGGGAGCTTCCTGTGCGCCCGCGCCGCCTTTGCCCAGATGCGCCGGCAGGAGCCCCGGGGCGGGCGGATCGTCAACAACGGCTCGGTCAGCGCGCAGGCGCCCCGGCCCGGCTCGGTGGCCTACACCGCGACCAAGCACGCGATCACCGGGCTGACCAAGAGCCTGTCGCTGGACGGGCGTCCCTTTGACATCGCCTGCGGGCAGATCGACATCGGCAACGCCCTGACCGAGATGGCGCAGCAGATGACCATCGGCGTGCCGCAGGCCGACGGCAGCATCCGCGCCGAGCCGACCATCGACCCGCAGGTGGTGGCGGACGCGGTGCTTTACATGGCGGGGCTGCCCTTGTCGGCCAACGTCCAGTTCATGACGGTGATGGCGACCAAGATGCCGCTGGTGGGGAGGGGCTGAGCGATGCGGATCCTTGTGACCGGCGCGGCCGGGATGATCGGGCAAAAGCTGGTGCAGCGGCTTCTGGCGGACGATGGCCTGGGCGTGCACCCGATCGAAGGGCTGGTGCTGCACGATGTGGTGCGTCCGCAGGCCGATTCGCCGCTGGTGACCGCGCTGGAGGGGGACCTGTCGGCCGAGGGTGCCGCCGAGGCGCTGATCGCGCACCGGCCGGACCTGATCGTCCACCTCGCGGGCGTGGTGTCCGGGGAGGCCGAGCGGAACTTCGACCTCGGGTACAAGGTGAACCTCGACGGCACGCGCGAGCTGCTGGAGGCGGCCCGCAGGGCGGGGCTCGCGCCGCGGGTCGTCTATGCCTCGACCGAGGCGGTGTTCGGCGGGCCCTTTCCGGACGTGATCCCGGACGACTTCGCGCCGCAGCCGCTCACCTCCTATGGGACGCAGAAGCTGATCGGCGAGGCGCTGGTCAACGACTACTCGCGCCGGGGGGTTGTCGACGGGGTGTCGATCCGCTTTCCGACGATCTGCGTCCGGCCCGGCAAGCCCAACGCGGCGGCGAGCGGGTTCTTTTCCGGCATCATCCGGGAGCCGCTGGTGGGCCTGCCCGCCGTGCTGCCGGTGCCGCGCGACGTCGTGCACACCATGGCGAGCCCGCGGGCGGCGGTGAACTTCATCCTGCGCGCCGCGACCATGGACACCGCGCCTCTGGGCGGGCGGCGCGCGGTGACGCCGCCGGGGGTGGCCGTCTCGGTGGCCGAGGAGATCGAGGCGCTGCGCAAGGTCGCGGGCGAGAAGGCCGTGGCGCTGATCGAGGAGCGGCCCGATCCCGCCGTCTGGGCCATCGTGCAGACCTGGGCCAAGGCCTTCGAGGCCCGGCGCGGCCGCGAGCTGGGCTTCGAGGCCGAGTCGAGCTTCGAGGAGATCCTGCGCGTCCACGTGGAGGACGAGCTGGGCGGGCGCATCCCGGTGGCCGAGGGCGCCTGATCCGCCCGCCGGTCAGACCGGGCTGAGGAGCGGCGTTCCGGCGAAGTGCGCGGCGATGTTGTCGAGGACCATCTTCGACATCGCGTCGCGCGTGTCCCGGGTGGCCGAGCCGATGTGCGGCGTCAGCACCACGTTCGGGAGCCGCGTCAGCCGGGGATCGGGCTGCGGCTCGTTCCACATGACATCGAGGCCGGCGCCGCCGAGCCGGCCCGCCTCGAGCGCCTCGATCAGGGCGGGCTCGTCCACGACGCTGCCGCGGGCGACGTTGACGAGGACGCCCTCGGGACCCAGCGCCGCCAGCACGGCGGTCGAGACCATGTTCTTCGTCTCGGCCCCGCCGGGGACGACGACCATCAGGATGTCGGAGCGTTCCGCCAGTCGGACGAGGTCGGGCTCGTGTGGGTAGGGGACGTCTTTGGGGTGGCGGGTGGTGTAGGCGATTTCGAGGCCGAACGCCTCGGCCCGCCGGGCGATGGCGGTGCCGATGGTGCCCAGGCCCAGGATGCCCAGCGTCCTGCCGCGCAGCGCCCGGCCCAGGGGAAACTCCCCGTCGGCCCAATCGCCCGACCGGACGTGACGTTCGAGCGCCGGCAGGTTCTTCCAGGCGGCGAGGAGCAGCATCATCGCGACGTCCGCGACCTCGTCCGCCAGGGCCGGGGCCGGGTTGGTGAGCGGGATGCCCCGGGCGCGCAGGGCCGCGCGGTCGATCCCCTCGAGCCCCGCCGAAGAGGAGGCGACGAGGCGGAGCGCCGGAAGCCCGTCGATCTGGGCGGCGGTCAGGCCCTTGTGGCCGTCGGTCACCACCGCGGCGATCCGGGGCGCGACCTCGCGCAGCAGCGCGTCCGGGTCGGGCGCGGTGTCGAGGCGGTGAACCTCGTAGGTCGCCTCCAGCTCGGACTGGCGGGCGTCGACGAGAAGGGGGCGGAGGACCAGGATCGCGGGCTTGCTCATGCGGGCACCTTGCGGCGGCGCGCGCGTTCGCGCCAGAGGGTGAAGAGGCCCGCCCCGACGACGATGGCGGCGCCGATCACGGTGGTGGCGTGCAGCGTTTCGCCGAAGACGGTGACGCCGATCGCCGAAGCGAAGACCAGCTGGAGATAGGCGAAAGGCTGGACCGTCGAGGCCTCGGCCACCTCGTAGACCTTGATGAGCAGCCAATGGCCGGCGACGCCGGACAGGCACAGGAGCGCCATCATCGCCCAGTCGCCGGCGGCCATCGGCTGCCAATGGAACATCCCCACGGCCGTCATCGCCACGGCCCCCCCGACGCCGGTCCAGAAGAAGCTGGTGGCGGAGCTGTCCCTGCGCCCGGCCAGACGGGTGAGAAGGCCATAGAGCGCGAACATGAACGCCCCGGCGAGGGCGACCAGCGCCCCCGAATCGAAGACCGCGACTCCGGGCCTCAGGATCACCAGGATGCCGAGGAAGCCCACGCCGATGGCGGTCCAGCGGCGCCAGCCGACCGTTTCGCCCAGGACCGGTCCCGACAGAGCCGCGATGATGAGCGGGCAGGCCGCGAAGATGGCGTGGCTCTGCGCCAGCCCGAGGAGGGTGAAGGCATAGATCGTCACGCAGATCTCGGCCACGAGGAGGACGGCGCGGACGATCTGCAGGAACGGCTGCGACGTCGCGGCCGCCGCCCGGACCGACCCCTGCTGCGCCCGGCCGAGCAGGATCACGAAGGCCGCGAAGAACCAGAAGCGGACCATCACGACCATGTAGACGTTCGTGGCTTCGGCCAAGTGGCGCGACAGGCCGTCCTGCATCGAGAAGATGAAGGAGGTCAGCGCCATGAGCGCGATGCCCAGGCGGGCGTCGTTGCGCTGGAGGGGCGGGGCGGTGGTGACGGCGGTCATGACGGGGCCCTCGCGGTGGTCATGTGGCGCTTGGTGCCGAAGCCGGGGCGGCGCTCGACGGTGAGGCCCGCCTCGGCGAGCGCGCGGCGGACATGGCCCGCGGCGGTGTAGGTGGCCAGCCTGCCCCCGGGGGCGAGCTTGGCCGCGACGGCATGGAGCAGCGCGGGCTCCCACATCTCGGGGTTCTTGGCGGGCGAGAAGCCGTCGAGATAGGCCGCGTCCGCCGGTCCCGGCCAAGCGGGCAGGGTCGCGCGGGCGTCGCCCTCGACGATGGTGAGCGTGAGGGGGCCGAAGGTCCAGGGCCCCGGGCCCCGGAGGGCCTGGGCGAGCTCGGCCGCCTCGGATGCGATCCCGGGGAAGGCGGCGAGGGCCCGGGCGCGGTCCTCGGGCGACATGGGGAAGGCTTCGAAGCTGGTGTAGTGGACCGGTCCCGCCACCTGCGCCGCGCGGGCGGCCCGGAGCGTCACCAGGAAGTTGAGGCCGGTGCCGAAGCCCAGTTCGAGGATCCGGAAGCCGGGGCGGAAGCGGGCGGGCAGGTCGTTCCCCGCGAGGAAGACATGGCGCGTTTCCTCGAGCCCCCCTTGCAGCGAGAAGTAGGGGTCGTCGAAGCGGCGCGAGACAGGGATGTCCTCGCGCCAGTCGATGGGGGCGGTCTGGTCCGGCATGGGGGAACCGTGCTTGAAGGCCCGGGCGGTATGGGCGTGGGGGGCGGGAATGGCAAGGATCGACGTGACCATCCGGGGGGCCGGGGTGCTGGGCCTTGCCGTGGCCTGGGCCTGCGCGGACCGGGGCGCCCGGGTCCGGGTGATCGACCCGGGCGGCGTCGGAGCGGGGGCGAGCGGCGGCTTGGTCGGCGCCTTGTCGCCCCATGTGCCCGAGGGGTGGGACGAGGCGAAGGCCGCGCAGCTCGAAAGCCTGCTGATGCAGGGGGCCTTCTGGGCGCGCGTGCGGGAGGCGGGCGGCGTGGACCCGGGCTATGCCCGGACGGGACGGCTGATGCCGGTGGCCGACGCCAAGGGGATCGAGATCGCGCGCCGGCGGGGCGAGGCCGCCCGCGACCTTTGGCGGGGCGAAGCCCGTTGGGAGGTGGTTCCGGCACCCGAGGGCTGGGCGCCGGTCTCGGGCTCGGGCCTGGTGGTGCGGGATACGCTGGCCGCGCGGGTGGCGCCACGTCGGGCGCTGGCGGCTCTGGTCGCGGCGGTCCGGGCGCGGGGCGGAGAGGTCCTGCGGGACGGCGCCGAGGCCGGCCCGCTGGTGCTGGCCACGGGCGTCGCGGGCCTGGGCGGCGCGGGGGTGAAAGGGCAGGCGGCGCTGCTCCGGCTTCCGGGGGTGGAGGGCTGCCCGCAGGTCTATGCGGGGGGGATCTACGTGGTGCCGCACGCCGATGGCACCGTGGCGGTGGGCTCGACGGCGGAGAAGACGTGGGAGGACCCCGTCTCGACCGACGAAAAGCTGGAGGAGGTGATCGCCCGGGCGCGCGCGTTGGTTCCGGCGCTGGGCGACGCGCCGGTCATCGAGCGCTGGGCGGCGGTTCGGCCCCGCGCGGCCACGGGAGCCCTGTGGCTGGGTGAGGAGCGGCCCGGGGTCTTTCTGGCGAACGGCGGGTTCCGGACCGGATTCGGCATGGCGCCGCTGGTCGGGCGGCTGATGGCGGACCTGATCCTGGATGGGCAGGATGCGATCCCGTCCGCGTTCCGGGCCGGCGGATGACCGGATTCCGGCCCCCCGCCCTGTCCCTGGCAGGGGGCCGCGTCCCGGAGGCGCATCCCTGGCCCGGTCGTCCTGCCGGGCTTCTTGTTGGGATCCTGCGCCGTCTGCCGCCCGCGGTTGCCTGTGATCCCGGGGCCTGAGTCGGGCCTGTTTCCCGCACAGGAGTTAATGAAAGGTTTACGCCGGCCATGGACGGGTGTGGCGGCTTGCCGCGCCCCGCCCGGTGGACCAAGGTGCGCCCGAATCGAACGGAGGTGATCCATGCGGCACGGTGGGCAGATCCTGGCGGACCAACTGCGGCTGCACGGCGTGCGGCGCGTGTTCTCGGTTCCGGGGGAAAGCTTCCTGGCCGCGCTGGACGGGCTGCACGGCAGCGGCATCGCCAACGTCGTCTGCCGCCAGGAAGGGGGCGCCGCGATGATGGCCGAGGCGCAGGGCAAGATGACCGGCGAGCCGGGGATCTGCTTCGTGACGCGCGGGCCGGGGGCCACCAACGCGGCGGCGGGTGTGCATGTGGCGCGCCAGGATTCGACGCCCCTGATCCTGTTCATCGGGCAGATCGACACCGGGCACCGCGACCGCGAGGCGTTCCAGGAGGTCGACTTCCGCGCGATGTTCGGGCCTTTGGCCAAATGGGCGGCCGAGATCGACTCGGTGGAGCGGATCCCGGAATACATCGGCCGCGCCTTTGCGGTCGCCACCTCGGGGCGGCCGGGGCCGGTGGTGCTGGCCCTGCCCGAGGACATGCTGAGCCGCGCGGCCCAGGTGCCGGACCGGCCGGGACGGTTCCCGCGGCTGGCTGGGGACCTGACCGCTCCGGCCCGGCTGGTGATGGAGGCGCTGCGTGGCGCGTCGCGGCCCCTCGTGGTCGTCGGGGGGCCGCACTGGTCCGCCGATGCGGCGGCGGACCTCGCGCGGTTCGCCGAGGCGCAGGGGCTTCCGGTGGCCTGCTCGTTCCGGCGGCAGGACTACATGGACAACCGGCATCCGAACTACGTGGGCGACCTCAACGTGGGCCCGTCGCCACGTCTGGCCGCCCGTCTGCGCGAGGCGGACGCGCTGCTCGTGCTCGGGTCGCGGCTGGGCGATATCGCGACGCAGGGCTACACCCTGCTCGACCCCCGCCACCACGGGAAGCGGCTGTTCCATGTCCATGCCGATCCCGACGAGCCGGGTCACGTCTGGCGGCCCGAGTTCGCCATCACCGCCGAGGCTCCCGCCTTCGTCAGGGCGCTGGCGGACCTGTCGCCGATGGGCGCGGACTGGGACGAATGGACCCGCGCCGCCCGCGCCGACTACGACTGGTGGCGCAGCCCGCAGCCGACCCCCGGCGCCGTCCGGCAGGAAGAGGTCATCCGCTGGCTGTCCGAAACCCTGCCCGAGGACGCGGTCCTGACCAACGGGGCGGGAAACTTCGCGGCCTTCCTGCACCGCTACTTCGTCTACAAGGGCTATCGCACGCAGCTCGCCCCCACCTCCGGAAGCATGGGATACGGCTTTCCGGCGGCCGTGGCGGCCTCGCTGGAGCACCCGGGGCGCGTGGTGGTCTGCGTGGCCGGGGACGGCGACTTCCAGATGACCCTGAACGAGATGAGCACCGCCGTGCAGCACGGCGCCTGCCCGATCGTGGTGGTGATGAACAACGGCCGCTATGGCACGATCCGGATGCACCAGGAGCGGACCTATCCGGGCCGGGTCTCGGGCACGGACCTCGCGAACCCGGACTATGCCATGCTGGCCCGCGCTTATGGCGGCCACGGGGAAACGGTCACCCGGGGCGAGGATTTCCCCGACGCCCTCGCACGGGCGCGGGCCTCGGGCACCGTCGCCGTCATCGAGTGCCGGGTGGATTCGGAAGCACTCACCCCCTCGCAGACCCTTGCTGCGGCGCGGGAGCAAGGGATGCGGGCGCAGGGCTGAGCGGAAGGGCCTCCGGCTCAGGGGATCAGGCGTGCCATCCGAAGCTGGTCGGCGGTGACGGCCGGGAGGTCGGGCGGTAGGTCGGCTGGGGCGAACGCGCGCACCTCCTCGACCTCCAGCGACCAGGCGGGCGGGGCGTAGGTGACGCCGCGGATCAGGTAAAGCTGCGCGATGCCCCGCCGGTGGTCGGGCCTGTGGTGGAACTCTCCGACCCGCTCCACGGCGGCATGGCCGGTGAGCCCGATCTCCTCGCGCAGCTCGCGCAGGACGGCCTCCTGCGGATCCTCGCCGCGCTTGAGCCCGCCCCCCGGCAGCCGCCAGCCCTTGGCATAGGTGAGCCGCACGAGGATCAGGTCCCCGCGCTCGGTCAAGGGGATGGCATGGACCCCGAAGGACAGGGGCCGGGTCACGAACCACAAGGCCCGGCGGCTCGCCTGGAAGGAGGAGACCGCTGCCCGGATCAGCCCTCTGGCCACGACGTTCATGCACTCACCTGTCCGTTTGCCCCGGGGCCCGCGCAGGGCGCGATGGCCGTTTGCAGGTCCACAAGGGCCGCCGCCACGCCGATGCTCAGAACTCCACCCCGGGCTGGGCCTTCACGCCCGACCGGAACGGGTGCTTGATCAGCTCCATCTCGGTCACGAGATCGGCCTGCTCGATCAGGCGTTCATGGGCGTTGCGGCCGGTCAGGACGACATGGGTGGTCGCGGGCTTCTCGTCGCGCAGAAAGGCCAGCACGTCATCGAGCGGAATGTAGTCGTAGCGGAGCGCGATGTTGATCTCGTCCAGGACGATCATGCGGTTCGCGGGGTCGCGGATCAGCTCCTTGGCCTTCTCCCAGGCCTTGGTCGCCGCCGCCACGTCGCGGGCACGGTCCTGGGTTTCCCAGGTGAAGCCCTCGCCCATGGTGTGGAACTCGCAAAGGTCCCCGAAATGCGCCTGGATCAGGTCGCGCTCCCCGGTGTGCATCGCGCCCTTGATGAACTGGACCACGGCGCAGTGCATGTCGTGGGCGATGCAGCGGAAGATCATGCCGAAGGCGGCGGAGGACTTTCCCTTGCCCTTGCCGGTATGGACGATGACGAGGCCCTTTTCCTCGGTCTTGGTGGCCATGATCTTGTCGCGGGCGGCCTTCTTCTTGGCCATCTTGCTGGCGTGGCGGGCCTCGTCCGATGTTTCGGCGGGCGTCTCGGGCGTCGTGTCGTCCATGGGGGTCACTCGCTTTTCGAACCAGACGGAGGTGGGGCGGTCGTAGCCCTCGTGCGTCTCGCGGTGGGTTTCCTGGAACCCCTCGGAGCGAAACAGCGCGTGGTTGCCGGTAAGCTCCACCCGGCAGCCAAGGGTGATGCGGGGCCGGCCCAGGGCACGGGCGCGCGACTCCGCATGCCGGAGGAGGGCGCGGGCGTGGCCCTGCCGGCGGTGATCCGGATGGACCGCCAGACGGCCGGCATACAGCGCGTCCTCGCGCGGGGTCAGGATCACCACGGCCGCGAGGGGGTCGCCCAAGGCCCAAACCTCGCCGTCGGTGGCCAGGCGCACGAGGTCTCCATCGGCCATGCGGTGCAGGGAGGACGGCGGGTCGATGAGCCCGTCGATATCGGCGAAGGCCCGGCGGATCAGGGGCAGGACCTGCGACAAGGCCGGGTCGGACGGCAGGATGCGGCGCGGCCCGGTCACGGGGCGGAGCCGTTCACGGGACGGCCATCAAGCCGCTTGGCCAGGAAGATGCGGGCCTGCCCCGGCGGGTAGTCGGGGATGCGGCCGACCTCCTCAAACCCCAGCCGGGCGTAGAAGCCCGGAGCCTGGAAGCTGTAGGTGTCGAGCCAGAGGCCCAGGCAGTCGCGCCGCCGCGCCTCCTCCTCGATGGCCTGCATGAGGCGGGTGCCCACGCCGCTGCCGCGTGCCTCTGGGGCGACGCCCAGGAGATGGAGAAACAGCCAGCGCTGGGTGATGCGCGCGGTGAGGCCACCCTGCCAGCGGTCGCCCTCCCAGGCCTCGAGCGCGATCTCCTCGGGCGTGAAGGGCAGGCCGGTGGCCTCGGCCTCGGAAAAGATCACCTGGAGGATGCGGTCGCGGACCGGCGCGTCGGCCGGGACGGCGCGGATCTCAGGCGGCATGGCGAAGCTCCTCGATGCGGGCGCGGGCGGAGTTGGAGCGGGGGGTCCAGAGGCCGCGGTCGATGGCCTCCTGCAGGCGGTCCGCGATCTCGCGCAGGGCGGCGGGGTTGTGGTCGGCGATGAACTGGCGGACGTGGTCGTCCTCCAGGAAGGCCTGCTCGACGGCGTCGAAGTGGTGGTTGCGGACGGCGTGGGTCGTGGCGGCGAAGGCGAAGAGATAGTCCACCGTGGCCGCGATCTCGAAGGCGCCCTTGTAGCCGTGGCGCATGACGCCGGCGATCCACTTGGGGTTCACGACGCGGGAGCGGAGGACGCGGGCGACCTCCTCGTCGAGGGTGCGGATCACGGGCCGTTCGGGGCGGGAATGGTCGTTGTGGTAGGCGGGAACGGGGGCGCCGCGCAGCGTCTCGATGGCGGCCAGCGCCCCGCCCTCGAACTGGTAATAGTCGTCGGAGTCGAGGAGGTCGTGCTCGCGGTTGTCCTGGTTCTGGACGACGGCGTCGGCGCTGCGGAGGCGCGTGGCGAAGCCGTCGCGGTCGGGCTTGCCCTCGGCGTGGGCGCCATAAGCGTAGCCGCCCCATTCGAGGTAGCTGTTTCCGAGATCGGCGCGGTCGGACCAGACGCGTTCGTCGATGAGGGCCTGGAGCCCCGCCCCGTAGGCGCCGGGCTTCGAGCCATAAACGCGGGACGCCGACTCCCCGGCGCGGGCCCGGGCGGCGGCGGGGTTCATCTCCTCGGGCTCGTCGAGGGCTTGGACGGCCCGCGCGGCGCTGTCGAAGAGCGCCACGAGTTGCGGGAAGGCGTCGCGGAAGAAGCCAGATATGCGGAGCGTGACGTCGACGCGGGGGCGGTCGAGGAGCGTAAGGGGCAGCACCTCGAAGCCGGTGACGCGGCCCGACATCGGCTCCCAGGTGGGCTTGACGCCCATCAGGGCCAATCCTTGCGCAATGTCGTCGCCCCCCGTCCGCATGTTGGCGGTGCCCCAGGCGGTCAGGAGGAGCGAGCGCGGGTAGTCGCCCTGGTCCTGGAGGTGACGCTCGACCAGCAGTTCGGCGCTGGCGCGACCCAGGGTCCAGGCGGCGGGGGTGGGCAGCGCGCGGGCGTCTACGGAGAAGAAGTTGCGCCCCGTGGGAAGGACGTCGGGGCGGCCACGCGTGGGGGCTCCGGACGGGCCGGGCGCGATGGCGCGACCGTCGAGGGCGGTGAGGAGAGCCTCGGTTTCGGCGGGGCCGCAGGCGGCGATCCGGGGGATCAGCGTGTCGCGGAGTTCCCCGAGGACGGCGGTCGAGGCGGGCCCGGGAGCTTGGGCGGTGCCGTCGAGGAGGGCGATGGACAGGAGTTCCAGCCGTTCCACGGTGTCGCCCTGGGTGCGCCAAGGGTCCTGGGTCAGGCGCAGCGCCTCGGGGCGCGGGCCGGTCCAGGGGGCGGCCATCTCGGGGGTGAGTGGGTCGAAAGGCAGCCCGAGGTCGGAGGCCAGGGTGCGGAGGAGCGAGGCGTTGCCGCCGCGCGGGACGCGGGCCAGCGCGATGGCAAGGTCGCGGGCGAGGGGGCCCTGGGGGCTCTGGCCAAAGACGTGCAGACCGTCGCGGATCTGTGCTTCCTTGAGGTCGCAGAGCCAAGCGTCCAGCTTTTGTATGTCGCCTTGATCCGTTAGTCCGGCGTCGGCGGCTAGTCCGGTCGCCTGCGCGGTGGTGACGATCTCGCGTTTCAGGTGGTCGGCGCGGCGCGGGTCGGTGGCCTGCGCCTGCGCGAGTTCGTCCAGCAGCACCTCCAGATCACGAAGCGGGCCGTAGGTCTCGGCCCGCGTGAGGGGCGGCGTCAGGTGATCGAGGATGACGGCCTGGGCGCGGCGCTTGGCCTGCGTGCCCTCGCCCGGGTCGTTGACGATGAAGGGGTAGATGTGGGGGAGCGGGCCCAGCGCGATCTCGGGCCAGCACTCGGACGACAGCGCCACGGCCTTGCCGGGCAGCCATTCGAGGTTGCCGTGCTTGCCCATGTGGATCAGCGCGTGGGCGCCGAACGCCTCGCGAAGCCAGAGATAGAAGGCGAGGTAGTGGTGCGGCGGCACGAGGTCCGGGGCGTGGTAGGTCGCCTTGGGATCGATGTCGTAGCCTCGCGAGGGCTGGAGCGCGACGACCGCGTGGCCAAGGCGATGGATCGACAGGGCGAAGGCGTCCCCGTCGAGGTAGGGGTCGGCTTCGGGCGCGCCCCAGCGGTCGGTGACCTGGAGCTTCACCTCCCACGGGAGGGCGTCGAACCAGCGGCGGTAAGTGGCAAGAGGGAGGCGTTCGCCCCCTTGCTTGTCCTTGCGGTCGGGGAGCCAGTTGGTG
This sequence comes from Rubellimicrobium arenae, assembly GCF_017916275.1. Lineage (GTDB taxonomy): Bacteria > Pseudomonadota > Alphaproteobacteria > Rhodobacterales > Rhodobacteraceae > Rubellimicrobium > Rubellimicrobium arenae. The sequence continues at coordinate 162,000 of NZ_JAFMST010000007.1, read as the reverse complement.
GGGCCCGCGAGGAGGCGGGCCATGAGGGCGCCGGAGTCCGGTGGCGCCTCCACGCTGTAGCCGGCGTCGCGCAGGAGGCGCAGGGCGTGAACCGTCGAGGCGGGGGTGTCGAGGCCGACGCCGTTCGCGAGGCGGCCATCCTTGTTGGGGTAGTTGGCAAGGACGAGCGCGACCTTGCGGTCAGGCACTGGGGTGGTGCGGAGCCTCGCCCAGTTCGCGGCGAGGTCGGCCACGAAGCGGATGCGGTCGGCCTTGGGGGTGTAGGTGACGATGGGGCACTGGGTGGCCTCGTCGAAGTGGGCCTCGTCCTTGAAGGAGACCGCGCGGGTCAGGAGGCGGCCGTCCAGTTCGGGCAGGGCCACGTTCATGGCGATGTCGGTGGCGGAAAGGCCGCGCGTGCCGCTGCCCCACTGCTCCTCGCTGGAGCCCGAGAAGACGACCTGGAGGACCGGCGCGCCGTTGGCCTGAGGCGAGGCGAGGGGGTTGTCGCCGGGGGTCTCGGGCGTGCCGACGGCGAAGGAGGTCGCGTTGAGGATGACGGTCGGGGGTGCGTCCTGGAACAGCGCGGCGAGGGTGGCGCGGCTGAGGGGGTCCTTGAGGGAGGCGACATAGATGGGGAGCGGGTTGAGGCCCTGCCGCAGGAGCGCGCGGGTGAGGTGGGCGACGGGAGCGGTCGCGCCGGACTGCATCAGCGCGCGGTAGAAGACGAGAGGGACAACGGGAGCGCCCTCGGTCCAGTAGCCCTGGATCGTAGCGAGGTCGGCGTCGCCCTGACCCGGCCAGAAGGGCGCGGCCTTGAGAAGAGGCTTGGCGGCGGAGGGCGCTTCGGTTCCGTCGAGCATCGCCTTGGCATGGAGGAGGAAATGCCGGGCGTTCTCCAGCCCGCCTTCGACGAGATAGGCCCAGAGTGCGGCGTAGTCGGCGTCGGATACGGTGGACAGGGCGCGCAACTCGCCATCCGGCTTGTCGTCGCCGGGCAGCGCCACGAAAGGGACGCCCGCGGCGTGCAGCGCGGCGGAGTACTGGGCCAAGCCATAGCGCCAATAGCCTGCGCCACCCAGGATGCGGGCGACGACGACGCGGGACCTGCTCGCGCATTGGTCGAGGTGGAGGTCCACCGACAGCGGATGCGCGAGGTTCTGCAGGCTCCAGAGCCGCAGGGTCGGGCCCTCGGGCGTCTCGCCATGGGCGGCCGAGAGAAGGGCCAGTTCGCTGTCGGCGGCGCTGAGCACCACCAGATCGGCGGGCGTCTGGCGGGGATCGACGGGTTGCGCGCCGGTGTCGAGCGCGCCGGGGGTGGCGGCGAGGAGATGCATCAGGCGAGGTCTGGACTATATCGGCGGGCTGGGGCAAGCCTTCGGCCCCCGAAGGAGACGCGCGAATGGCCGACTACAGCAAGCAGAAGAGCGGAAAGCCGCAGAAGAACCGCCCGCCGCACAGGGAGCACAACGAGCCCGGCGGCCCGGCGAACCCGTTCGGCAAGCGCGGGGACAAGGCGGCCCTTCTGGAACGGATGCGGGCCAACCTCCAGAAGGAGAAAGGCCAGGAGGACATCGAGGAGCCCTCGGTGCGCACCGAGGGCGATGCCTGAGGGCTGGACGGGTCCCGTCCCGAGCCGGCCATGGACCCTCACAGGCGCTTTTCCATGAAGACGGAGTGTGGCCCTTCGACGTAGTCGCCGAAGGGACCGCAGTCCGTGAACCCGTGGCGGCGGTAGAGCCGGTGGGCCGGATAAAGGTCGTCGCCGGTCTCAAGCCGCAGGACGGGGAGCCCCGAGGCGCGGGCGCGATCCTCCAACGCAGCAAGCAGCGCCGCGCCAAGGCCCGTTCCCCGCGCGGCGGGGTCCACGAACATCGACTTCACCTCGCCGTAGTCGCCCATCCGGGCAAGCGCTATGCAACCTTGCGGCTGGCCGTCCACCTCGGCGATCCAGAAGTCGATATGGGGCTGCGCGAGCTCGTCGATGGACAGATAATGGTTGTGCTCGGGCGGGTAGAGGGAAGAGAGGTAAGCGTGGCTGGCCCCCAGGAGGGCCCGGCCTTCCCCGGATCGGGGGTCGCCCGACCTCACCACGACCTGACGGACTGCCGGACTCATCCCCGGAGGGCGGCTTCGATGGCGGCGCGATCGAGGCCGGCTTCGCCGATCACCACGAGCCTGGACTCGCGCGGGGCGGCTCCCCAGGGGCGGTCGAAGTAGGTCTCGATCCGGGGGCCGGCGGCCTGGACGGTTAGGCGCAGGGGCTTGCCCGCAACGGCGACGAAGCCCTTGAGGCGCAGGATGTCGTGCGCCTTGATCGCGTCCGCGAGGCGCGCGGTCAGGGCAGGGACGTCCGACACCTCGGGGAGGTCGAGGACGAAGCTCTCGAACTCGTCGTGGTCGTGGTCCTCATCTTCGTTGTCATGGTGGGGGGCGGAGCGGGTCGCCATGTCGGATTCAGCGGCGGCGTTGATGCCAAGGAGGACGTCGAGCGGCAGCGCGCCCTTGTGCGCCTTGAGGATGCGCGCGCCCGGGCGCGCCTCGGCCAGGAGGCGCTGCGCGACCTCCTCGACCTCGCCTTCGCCAAGGAGGTCGGTCTTGTTGAGCACGATCATGTCGGCGCAGGCGATCTGATCCTCGAAGAGTTCCGAGAGCGGCGTCTCGTGGTCGATGGAGTCGTCCGACTCGCGCTGGGCCTGCACCGCATCCTCGTCCTCGGCAAAGCGGCCCTCGGCCACGGCCTTGCCGTCCACGACGGTAACGACGCCGTCCACCGTCACCTTGGTCGAGATCCCCGGCCAGGCGAAGGCGCGCACCAGCGGCTGGGGCAGCGCAAGGCCCGAGGTCTCGATCACGATATGGTCGGGCTTCTGGTCGCGGGCGAGCAGCTTCTCCATGGTGGGAAGGAAGTCGTCGGCCACGGTGCAGCAGATGCAGCCGTTCGACAGTTCGATGATGTCGTCGGGGCCGCAGCAGCCCTTGAGCAGGTCGCCGTCGACGCCAGTCTCGCCGAACTCGTTGATGACGAGGGCGATGCGGCGGCCATCGGCGTTGTCGAGCAGGTGGCGGATCATGGTGGTCTTGCCGCTGCCGAGGAAGCCGGTGATGACGGTGGCGGGAATCTTCTGGGGCATCGGGGGCTCCGGGGCGTTGGGGACGGAATTGGGCGATCGCATAACAGTCTGCGCGACGTGCCGCGAGGGGGCGGGGGCGAAGCTGGCCGATCACCTCGCCGCCGCAGGGATCGAAGTGCGGCTGGTGGAGTGCCTGAACGCCTGCGGCGCGCCCCTTGCTCTTGCCGTCACGGGGGAGGGGAAGGCCACCTACCTGTTCGCGGGGGTCGATCCCGCGACGCAGGCCGAGGAGGTCGTGGCCTTCGCCGGATTGTACCGGGACGCGCCCCGCGGCGAGATCGCGGACGCCCGGCCGGCCGGGCGCCTGCGGTTCTGCCTGCGGGGCCGCATCCCCGACTAGGCGGGCACCCGGGCCGGCGCCCGCCGGGACAGGGCACCCGTCAGGGCACCCAGGACGGCCCAGGACAGGACAGCCACCCCCAGCGACCGCGTGGCGAAGGCGGCCGCGAGGCCCGGCGGCACGAGGCCCTCGTGCGATGGCGGCTGCGGCGCCCCCAGGAGGTGCGGCACGAGGATCAGCGCCACCCCGAGCAGCGGAGTCGTCGCGCCCCGCCCGAAGGCCAGCGCGGCGAGCCCGGTCGCCGTCGAGGCGGCGCAGAGCGCCCACCACATCTGCCGGGCCGCCAGATCCGCCGAAACGGTGCCCGGAAGCTCGGGCGGGAGGCCCACGGCCGGGGCAAGCTGGACGGCGGCGAAGCCTGCCAGCCCCCAGAGGACGCCCGTGCGCGCCGAGGGGACGTGGCCCGCCCGTTCGGCCGCCGCCATGCCGGCCCCGAGCACCAGCCCGAAGCCCGCATAGGCCACGAGGGTCATGGCAATCGTGCCGAAGCTGCGGGACAGGCCGCTGGCGTCCTCATGGACATGGCCCGCGTCGGCCAGCCCTTCGGCCCCATCGTGGTCGTGGGCGCCGTGGTCATGGGCCGTGCCATCCCCGGCGTGGCTGTGCGCCGGGCCTTCGAAGGCTTCGGCCTGCAGGATCAGGGGCGTCAGCGTCCAAAGGTTCAGGGCCGCGGCGAGCAGGCCCGCCGCGAGACCGGCGATCAGCGCGCCGGACAGGATCCGCGATGTCACTGGACGTTCAGTGGCAGGGGAAGGCGATGGCGTGGCGCTGGTCGTGCGCGGCGTCGTGCAGCGCGGTCGCGTTGGCAAAGCCCGCGACGAAGATCAGCGACAGGCCGAGCAGGGCCGCCGCCGCGATGGAAAGGGTCTGCGAATCGAGGCGCGCGCGCGCGATCGAGAAGAACATGGTCCAGGCTCCTGTCCCGTCACACCCGACGGGGTTGGCGTTTCTCCTGCATGGCAGGTCTCCTGGCTCGCGGGTCGCTGCGCCTCGCCGCCTTCCCGGAGCGCAAAGCCCCAGTGGCACGTTGACGGGCGCTCGCCGCTGACAGTCGCGGGGGCGGCTGCGGGCGGGTCCCCCCGGGCTGGGTCGGGTCCTTCCGCATTCCCTGTTCGTCCCCTGCCGCCTCGGGCGGTAGGCGGGGAACCATGCAGGTGTCGTTGTGCGCAGGCGGCTTCCGACCGTCAAGCACGAATGCGACGCATCCGTGCCATAGCCCGCCGCTGGCTGGACCGCAGGGGGCTGCCAGGGCATGGCGCGGGGATAGGTCCGGACCCGGACCCGAGTTGACTTGGAGCCTCGCAGGCTGGCAGGGTGCGGCCCGCATCGGCCAGGACCCCTCATGCGCCTCACGCGGCTGCGTCTCAACGGCTTCAAGAGCTTTGCCGACCCGACGGAGCTGGCCATCGCGCCAGGGCTGACGGGGGTCGTGGGGCCGAACGGGTGCGGCAAGTCGAACCTCCTCGAGGCGCTGCGCTGGGTCATGGGCGAGACGCGGCCCACGCAGATGCGGGGCAGCGGCATGGAGGACGTGATCTTCGCCGGCACCTCGCGCCGGGGCGCCCGGGCCCAGGCCGAGGTCGTGCTTGCCTTCGAAAAGGACGGAAAGGAGACGGAGCTGGTCCGCCGCATCACCCGCGACGGGGGCTCGGCCTACCGGCTGGGCGGCAAGGAGGCCCGGGCCAGGGACATCCAGGTCATGTTCGCGGACGCGGCGTCCGGGGCGCAGTCGCCGGCGCTGGTGCGGCAGGGCCAGATCTCCGAGCTGATCGGCCAGAAGCCCAACGCTCGCCGTCGTGTGATCGAGGAGGCGGCCGGGGTGGCCGGCCTGCAGGCGCGGCGGGGCGAGGCGTCGCAGCGGCTCAACGCGGCCGAGGAGAACCTCCGGAAGCTGGGCGAGGTGACGGGGGCGCTGGCCGACCGGCTGAGGGCGCTCGAACGGCAGGCGCGGAACGCGGCACGCTTCCGCGAGGTCGCGGCGGCGATCCGGGTCGCCGAGGCGCAACTCCTCTGGCGCGCCTACGAGGCGGCCGAAGCCGCTCTTGCGGCGGCGGAGGGCGAGGCCCGCACGCGCGCGGCGCTGGCAGCCCGGGCAGAGGACGAGGCCTTTGCCGCGGCGGACCGGCGCGCCTCGGCCGAGCAGGTGTTGCCGCCGCTGCGTGCACAGGTGGCCGAAGCCGCGCAGGAGGTCACCCGTCTTCGCGGCCAGGCCGAGGCGCAGGCCCAGGACGCGCGACGGGCGGCGCAGCGCGTGGCCGAACTGGAAGCCGCGGCCCGGGACGTGGCCCGCGACGAGGCCCGCGAGACCGGTCTCGGACGTGAAGCGGCGGACACCCTGGCGCGGTTGAGGGCCGAGGCCGCCCGGCTGGAATCGGCGGGCGAGGGCGAGGCTGAGGCGCTGGCCCGCGTCGCCGCCGACGCCGAAGCGGCGGGCGAGGCCTTGCGCGACGCCGAAGCCGCCATGGTCGAGGCCACCGAGGTGGCCGCCCGTCTGACGGCCGAAGTCGAGGCGGCGGTGCGACGGCGGCAGGAGCTGATCCGTGCGCGGGACCGGGCCGTGGCCGAAGCGGCCCGGGCCGCCTCTGGCGTCGCGGCCGCCGAGGAGGCTCTGAGCCGGGTTGCCGCGCAGGGGGACCAGGCCGCGCAGATGGCCGAGCAGGCCGAGGCGGCGCTGGCCGCTGCGGACGGCGGTCTGGCCGGGGCCGAGGCCGCGCTCGGGTCCCTGCGCGAACGGGATGCCACGGCCCGCGCCGCGGCGGCCGAAGCTCAGGCGCGGGCCGCGGGGCTCGCGGCGGAAGCGCGGGCCTTGGCTCGGATGGTGGCGGCGGACGGCTCCCGCAAGGGGCAGGTGGCCGAAGGGCTCCGGATCCCGGAGGGCCTGGAGGCCGCCGTCGCGGTGGCGCTCGGGCGCGAGATGCGGGCGCCGGTGGTCGAGGACGGCTCGGGGTGGCGGCGGCTGCCGCCCTTCGAGACGGCGCCTCCCCTGCCGGGCGGGATGCCAGTGCTGTCGGACCTCGTGGAGGCCCCGCCCGAGCTGGCGCGGCGGCTGTCGCAGGTCGGGCTGGTCGCGGCCGAGGACGGCGGGCGGCTTTGGCCCCGGCTCGGGCCCGGGCAAAGGCTCGTGTCGCGCGAAGGGGACCTGTGGCGCTGGGACGGCTTCGGGGTGAGTGCCGCCGATGCCGCGGAGGCGGCTCAGGAGGCCGAGGCGATGCGCCGCGCCGCGCGTCTTCCCTTTCTCGAGGCCGGGGCGGACGACGCGGCCGAGAGGGCCGAGGAGGCCAAGGCCGCGCAGGAGGATGCGGCCCGGGCCTTGGCGCAGGGGCTGTCCCGGGCCGACGACGCGCGGGCTGCGCGCCGGTCCGCCGAACAGAAGGCGCAGGACGCCATGCGGGCGGCTGGAAAGGCGGACGCGGACGGGGTCCTCGCGCGGGCCAGGGCCGAGGCCGCACGCGACGCGTTGGTCCGGACCGAGACAGAGTTGAAGGCCGCCGACGCCAGCCTGGCCGAGGCGGAGGGCCTGTGCGCGAGCCTGCCCGATCCGGCCGCGGCCCGGGCCCGGGCGTCCGAGGCCAGCGCCCGGGCCTCTGCGGCCCGAGCCACGCTCCTGTCCGCCCGCGCGGCCGACGAGGAGCGGCGGCGCGCGGCGCAGGGACGGGTGCGGCGGCTGTCGGACATCGGCCGCGAGGAGGGGCTCTGGAGCGGCCGGCACGAGGCGGCCCTGGCCCGCGCCGAGGATCTGGCAGCCCGCCGCGAGCGGCTGCACGAGGAGATCGACGAGGCCCGCGAAGAGCCCGAGCGGATCGCGGCGCGCGCCCTGGACCTCTCGGACGCCCTGGCGCGGGCCGAGGCGGCGCGGCGGGAGGCGGAGGCTCGCCTGGCGGAGGCCGAGGTCGCGTTGCGGGCCGCCCAGGACGCGGAACGTGCGGCCGAGCGGTCGGCCTCCGCGGCGCGGGAGGTGCGGGCCGGGGCGGAGGTCGCGCGGTCGGCGGCGGCGGATGCGGCGGCGGCGGCGGCGGTCCGCATCCGGGAGGAGCGGGACCTGACCCCGCGCGAACTGCTCGACACGCTGGGCGACCCCCGGTCCATCCCGGCCGAAGGCGCCGCGCAGTCCGAGCTCGCCGCCCTTCGCCGCAAGCGCGACGCCATCGGCCCGGTGAACCTGCGCGCCGAGGAGGACGCCCGCGCCCTGCGCGAGGAGCAGGACGGCCTCCTGCGCGAGAGCGAAGACCTGACCGCCGCGATCGGCGAGCTGCGCAAGGCCTTGGGCGCCCTCAATCGCGAAGGGCGGGAGCGGATGCATGGCGCCTTTGCCCGGGTGAACGCCGAGTTCCAGCGCCTGTTCAGGAGCTTGTTCGGCGGCGGCGAGGCGCGGCTCGCCTGGGTGGACGGCGACGATCCGCTGGAGGCGGGGGTCGAGATCATGGCCCAGCCCCCCGGCAAGACGCTGGGGACCTTGTCGCTCCTGTCAGGGGGCGAGCAGACGCTGACGGCCCTCGCTCTCATCTTCGCGGTCTTCCTGGTGGCCCCCGCGCCGGTCTGCGTGCTGGACGAGGTGGATGCCCCGCTCGACGACGCCAATGTGGGGCGGTTCTGCGACCTGCTGGAAGCGATGACCCGGGAAACGCAGACGCGCTTTCTGGTCATCACTCACCATGCGGTCACGATGGCCCGGATGGATCGCCTTTACGGCGTCACCATGGCCGAGCGCGGGGTGAGCCAGCTGGTGAGCGTGGACCTGCGCGCCGCCGAGGCGATGGTGGCCTGACAGGGGCAAATCGTGACATTTCCGTGTCCTCCGGCGGCGGTTCGGCGCGGGGGCGGTGTGCTCTCCGGCGAACGGTGCTATCGTCCCTGTTCAACTTTGCCACCGAGGACCTTCCGATGCCGCTCGAGACCCCGCTCCACGATCCGCTCGTCGAGGCGTCCTCCGCCTTCGCCGCCGAGCCCGTGGACGGCGTGTCGGTCGTCGTCCCGATCCACAACGAGGAGGAAAACCTCCTTCGGCTGCATGCCGAGCTGACGCAGGCCCTGGATCGCCTGGGCAAGCCCTACGAGATCATCCTCGTGGACGACGGCTCGCGGGATGCCAGCGCCCGGCTGATGGAAGGGATCGCGGCGCGGGACGAACGGGTCAAGCTCATCCTCCTGCGGCGGAACTACGGGCAGACCTCGGCGCTGCGGGCCGGCATGGACCGGGCGCGCTTTGGCGCGATCGTGACCATCGACGGGGACCTGCAGAACGATCCGGCGGACATCCCGGCGATGATCGCCAGGCTCGAGGAGGGCTACGATCTCGTGGCCGGGTGGCGGCGCGACCGGCAGGACGCGCAACTGACGCGCAAGCTGCCATCCCGCCTGGCCAACAGCCTGATCCGCCGCGTCACCGGCGTGCCGATCCGGGACCTGGGCTGCACGCTCAAGGTGATCCGGCGCCCGTTCCTGTCGGAGCTCGAGCTTTATGGCGACATGCACCGTTTCGTCTCGATCCTCATGGTGCAGCGCGGCGCCCGCTGGACCGAGATGCCCACCACGCACCGTCCGCGCATGGCCGGCGTCACCAAGTACGGGCTGTGGCGGACGGTGGTGGTGCTCCTTGACCTCATCACGCTCAAGTACCTGCTCGACTATTCGGCGCATCCGATGCGGCTGTTCGGGGGGCTTGGCCTGATCGCGGTGCTGGTGGGCGTCCTGGCCTTCCTGGGCGTGATTGTCATGAAGGTGCTGGGCGGCACGGACATGACGGGCAACCCCCTTCTCATGCTCACGGTGCTTTCGGGGTTGTCGGCGCTGCAGTTCTTCTCGCTCGGCGTCCTCAGCGAGGTGCTCGTCCGCATCTACTACGGACGCGCGGCGACGCGGACGCATTATTCGGTGCGGCGCGCCGTCAACCTGGACGAGGACTGATCCGCGCCGGCCCGCCGGGCGCTTTGGCGGATCAGGGCAAGGTTGCGGACATAGACCAGCAGGCCCAGGCCTTGCCCCAGGATGAAGACCGGATCGCGCCGATAGAGCGCATAGGCCAGCATCAGCGTGCCCCCGGTGATCGACAGCCACCAGAAGCCGACAGGCACGACCGATTCGCCCGCACGCTCGGAATGCCACCATTGCAGGATGAAGCGTCCCCCGAAGAGGACCTGGGCCAGGAAGCCGATCAGCACCCAGGCCAGCTCGGCCGCGCTGTCCACGTGGAAGAAGGCCAGGAGGTCCATGCCGTGTCCCTTGTTCGAAACCTGGCCCCATGTCCCCCAGCCGGACCGCGGCGTCCACCCCGTCCGTCATCCTGGGCGGCGCGGCGCGGCATGACCGGGACATCGACTAAACCGCTGGTCGGGGATTCCGTTCGCGTCTAGGCTGATCCGAGGGGAACAGGAGACGGGGATCGATGGAGGACATGCCCTCCGCGATCGCGGGCATGAGCGGCGGGCCGGACTGGTCCGAGGCCGACCGAATCGCCGCGCTCGATGGCTATGCCATCTTGGGGACCCCGCCCGAGGCCCTGTTCGACGAGATCGCGCAACTGGCCGCCGACATCTGCGAGGCGCCTGTGGCCATGGTGGGCTTTGTCGCGGCGGACCGCCACTGGCTCAAGTCCGAGATGGGCGTGGGCGCGCGCGACCTGCCGCTCGAGACCTCGTTCTGCCGGCACGCCATCCGGGAGCGGGGGATCTTCGTGGTCCCCGACCTGACGCAGGATCCCCGCTTTGCCGACAATCCGTTCGTGACGCATGCCCCGGGGGTCCGGTTCTACGCGGGCGCCCCCATCGAAACGCCCGAGGGGCTGCCGCTCGGCACCGTCTGCGTCTTCGACATGGAGGCGCGCCCCGACGGACTGTCGGCCCGGCAGGAGCGGATCCTCGCGGCGCTGGCCCGGCAGGTGATGACCGAGCTGGAGCTGCGCCGCGCCCTGGCCGAACGCGACGCCGAGATCGCCGCCGCCCATGCCCGGGAGGAGGAGCGGCGCGCGGCCGAGCAGGCGCTCTTGGCGTCCGAGGCGCGGCTCCGGGACCGGACGGCCGAGCTCACCCGCGCGCAGCGCGTGGGACGGATCGGCGGCTTCGAGGTGGACCTCCAGGACGCCAACCGCAGCCGCTGCTCGCCCGAGTATCTCGCCATCCATGGCCTGCCCCCCGAGGCGTGGAACGAAGGGCACGAGGAATGGGTCGCTCGCCTGCATCCCGATGACCGCGAGAAGACCGAGCGGATCTTTCTCGACTCCGTGGCCGAGGGCCTGCGCAGCTACGACTTCGAATACCGGATCATCCGCCCGAGCGACGGCGCGGTGCGCTGGATCGGGGCCCTGGCCGAAATCGAGCACGACGCCGAGGGACGCCCGCTGCGCCTCGTGGGGGCGCATTCCGACATCACCGCCCGCAAGGAGGCCGAGGAGGCCATGCGGGCGAGCGAGGCGCGCTACCGCGCCTTCTTCGAACAGGCCGCGGTGGGGGTGGCGCGGGTGTCGCTCGACGGCCGCTTCCTGGAGGTGAACGATCGCTTCTGTGCGATCTGCGGCCATCGCCGCGAGACCCTGGTCGAGACGGGGTTCCCCGCGATCACCCATCCCGACGACGTGGCCTCCGACCTTGATCGGCTCGCCGCGCTGATTGCCGGTGAGATCGGCTCCTACACGCTGGAGAAGCGCTACCTGGCCGAGGACGGGCGGGCGGTCTGGGTGAACCTGTCGGTCGGCCTCGTCCGCAGGCCCGATGGGACGCCCGACCACGTCGTGTCGGTGATCGAGGACATCACCGAGCGCAAGCGCGTCGAGGACAGCCGCCGGCTCCTCGTGCGCGAGCTGAACCACCGGGTGAAGAACCTGTTCGCCATCGCCGGCGGCATGGTCGCCATGACCGCGCGGAGCACCAAAACCTCGGTCGAGATGGCGCGGGTCCTGTCGGGCCGCCTGACCGCGCTGGCCAGCGCGCACGACCTGATCCAGGCCGCCGTGGTCGGCGAACTGGGTGGACAGGAGGCCGTCTGCCTCCGCAAGGTCGCGGCGGCCGTCCTGGCGCCGCACCGGGCCGTAGGGGACCGTCTGTCTCTGGAGGGCCCCGACGTGTCGCTCGGCCCCGGCGCGGCCACGGGCTTTGCGCTTGTCCTGCACGAACTGGCCACCAATGCTGCGAAGTACGGGGGCTTTTCGGTGCCGGAAGGGCGGTTGGAGCTGGGCTGGGACCTGGCGGACGGGACGCTCCGCTTCGACTGGAGCGAGGAGGGCGGTCCCCCCGTCATGGCGCCGCGCCATGCGGGCTTCGGCTCCCGGCTGGCCCGGCTCACCGTCGAGGATCAGCTTGGCGGGACCCTGGAGCAGGATTGGCGGCCCGAGGGGCTGCGGATCGTGCTGGCTCTCCCGATGGACCACCTGGAGGCCTGACGCGCGGGGCAGGCCCGCCGGCCGTGCCGCCCGACCGGCCTGTTCGGCGCGAACGAGGGCGTTCCCGCGACCGCCTTGCGGGACCGGCCCGCGAACGCGTCAGGGCTGGACGACTTCTCCATGGGCAGGAAGGCCGCCGAGATTGGCAGGCCCACTTCACTCGGGTCCGAGGTGGAGAGGCATAGAGCAGGAACTGGTGCATCGCGGGTGGTTGACAGGACGGTGCCTCTGACGCTAACCGGTATCACAGATGTTGGAGTTGGTCACATTTGTGATGTGACCGGTGAGGAGATAGAACCATGCGCGCCATCGTGCTGCACGCCCCGGGGGACATCCGGCTCGAGGAGCGGCAGCGCCCGGTTGCCGGACCGGGCGAGGTCGTGCTTCGCGTCGCCTCGGTCGGGGTCTGCGGCTCCGACCTGCCGCGGATGCTGGTGAAGGGCGCGCACAAGATGCCCCTGATCACCGGGCACGAGTTCTCGGGCCGGGTCGAAACCCTCGGGCCGGGCGTGACGGGCTGGGCGCCCGGCGAGCTGGTCGCGGTGGCGCCGCTCCTGCCGTGCCGGGAATGCGACCAGTGCCAGACGGGCAACTTCTCGCGCTGCCGGAACTACGACTATTTCGGCTCGCGCCGGGACGGAGCCTATGCGGAATGGGTCGCCTCTCCGGTCGAGAACCTCATCAAGGTGCCTCAACACGTCGATCCGCGCGCGGTGGCGATGACCGACCCCGCCTCGATCGCGCTGCACGCGATCTGGAAGGCCGGCGGCATGACGGTCGGACAGACCGGCGCCGTGGTCGGCTGCGGGCCCATCGGCCTGTTCGCGATCCAGTGGATGCGGATGATGGGCGCGTCCGACGTCATCGCCGTCGACGTCAGCCCGGAAAAGCTGGCCCTGGCCGAGGAAGCGGGGGCCTCGATCCGCGTCCTGTCCAAGGACCTGGGCGAGAACAAGGCCCGCGCCAATGTCGTGGTGGAGGCGGTTGGTCTCGACTCGACCATCAACGCGGCCATCGGCCTTGCCGCGCCGGGCGGCCATGTCAGCTTCATCGGCATCCCGGTCCCGGACGTGAGCCTGTCGAACGCCACCTTCCAGACCTTCCTGCGCCAGGAGATCTCGCTCCATGGCTCCTGGAACAGCTTCGGGGCGCCCTTCCCGGGGCCGCAATGGACCACCACCATCGAGAAGTTCGCGACGGGCGAGCTGAAATGGGAGTTCCTGATCTCGCACGATCTGGATCTGGCCGAGCTGCCAGGGATCTTCGAGCGTTTCGCCAAGCGCGACATCCACTTCTCCAAGGTCCTTTTCCGTCCGTAAGGCCATGACCACCGTCCTGGGACTCGACTTCGGAACGAACGGCGCGCGCGCGGGGGTCTTCGACCTTGCCGCGCGGCGCATGCTGGCCACCGGCGAGGAAGGGTATCCGACCGCCCACATTCCCCCCGACCGCTGCGAGCAGGGCCCGGAAGACTGGTGGGCGGCGCTGCGCCGCCTGCTGCCGCGCGTGCTGGCCGCCGCCGGGCATCCGCGCATCGAGGCCGTGACGGTCGCCACCTTCTCCTCGACCGTGGTCGTCTGCGGGCGGGACGGCACGCCCCTCGCACCCGCGATCCTCTGGATGGACGCCCGCGCCTGGGCCGAGGCGGCGCGGACCGCCAAGGTCGCGCATCCGGTGCTGGACTATTCCGGCGGGTCGGACGCCGTGGAATGGCTCGTGCCCAAGGCGATGTGGCTCAAGGCTCACCAGCCGGAGCTCTGGTCGCGCACCGGCGTGATCTGCGAGGCGCTGGACTGGGTCAACCACCGCCTGACGGGGCGCTGGGTCGGGTCGCTGATGAACGCGACCTGCAAGTGGAACTACGACAGCCGCGCGCGGAGCTTCTGCCCCGACCTTTACGAGGCGCTGGGCGTGCCCGAGCTGATGGACAAGCTCCCGCCCGAGATCCTTGATATCGGCGCGCCGATCGGTCCCATGACGGCCGAGGCGGCCGAGGCGCTGGGCCTGCCGGGACGGCCGCTGGTCGTGCAGGGCGGGATCGACGCCCATATGGGCACCTTTGGCGCGGATACGGTCACGCCGGGGTCCATGCTCCTGATCGGCGGGACCTCCAACGTCCACCTGACGCAGGTGCCCGACGATGGAACGCGGATCGCCGGGGTCTGGGGGCCCTATCCCCATGCGCTGACTCCGGGGCTGCGGATGATCGAGGGCGGGCAGGTCTCGGCCGGGTCGATCCTCAACTGGCTCGTCCGCGACATCTATGGGCTCGACGGCGCGGGCTTCGCGGCGTTGAACGCGGCGGCCGAGGGCATCCCGCCGCGGGGAACGGGGCTTCTGGCGCTGGATTACTGGATGGGCAACCGCACGCCCTACCGCGATCCGAACCTGCGCGGCGCGATCCTGGGGCTGTCGCTGTCGCACGACCGCGCAGGCATCTACCGGGCCCTGGTGAACGCGGTGGCGCTGGGCTCGGCCAATGTGGTCTTCGACCTCGCCCGGCAGGGCGTGGCGATCGACCGGATCGTGCTGGCCGGGGGCATCATGAAGAACCCGCTCTGGCTGCGGGCGACGGTGGACGCGCTGGGGATGCCGGTCGGCATCGCCCGCGAGGACAACCTGTCCCTTTACGGAGGAGCGGTCGCGGCGGCCACCGGACTGGGGCTCCACCCGTCGCTGACCGAGGCGGCCGCGGCCTATCGCGCCCCCGTGACCGTCATGGAGCCCGACATGAGCCGCCATGAGGAGTACCTGGCTCTCCTGCAGGACTACCGCGACGCGACGGAACGGCTGGCCCCGATCCTCCATGCCCTGTCGGGCGATACGGGCACGCGGTCATGAGCGAGGAGGAGCGCCCCGGCGGCCCGCGCCTGCCCGTGGACGAGGGGCGCGAGCATCTCATGGTGCAGGTCGCGCGCATGGCCTGGCAGCAGGACCGCACCCAGACCGAGATCGCCGCCGAGACGGGCCTGAACCGGTGGCAGGTCAGCCGGCTCCTCCAGGACGCGCGGGACCTTGGCATCGTGCGGATCGAGATCGTTCCGCGCCTGCGCCGCCGCCCCGAGGTGGAAGCCGCGCTCGTCGAGGCCTATGGGCTGCGCGACGCCATGGTGGTGCCCGAGGCCGCGGGCGCGGACGCCGTCGCGCAGGCCGCGGGCCAGTACCTTGCCGCCATCAAGCCCAGGCCGCGCCTGATCGGCGTGAGCTGGGGCCGCACCATGGCCGCCGTGGCGCACTGGCTGCCCCCCGATTGGGCGGACGGCGTCCAGGTCGTGCAGATCAACGGCACGGTGGCGCCGATCCCCCAGACCACCGGCCACAACGAGGTGGCCGAGACCTTCGCCCGCAAGGGGCGGGGCGCGTTCGTGCCCCTTCCGGTTCCCGCCGTGGTGGGGGCCCGCGTCACCCGCGAGGTGCTGGAGCAGGACAGGATCGTGGGCGACGTCCTGCGCCTGGCCCGGTCGGCCCCGGTGCTCTGCTTCTCGATGGGCGCGCTCAGCGAGGATGCCGCCCTCGTGCAGTCAGGCAACGTCACCCCGGCCGAGATCGCGGCGCTGGCGCGCGAAGGGGCGGTGGGCGACGTGCTCGGCCGCTATGTCGACCGGCGCGGCGAGATCGTGGACGAAGGGCTCGACGCCCGCACCGTCGGCCTCGCGCTGGCGGACCTCAAGGCGCGGGACCGCGCCATCGGCGTGGCCTCGGGCCGGGCCAAGCACCGCATTACCCTGGCCGCGCTGCGCGCCGGCCTCGTCAACGTCCTCGTCACCGACGAGGAGACGGCCGCCTATGCCCTGGAGCATGTTCATGACCGCTGACCGACCCCCAAGCCTTGCCCACGCCACGCCGGTTCATTCGAACCACGCCCGCAACCCCGGCATCCCCCTGGACGTCGCCATGTTCGAGGGGCATGCCGTGAACCGGTCCGCCGCCGAGAGGCGGGCGGCGACCCTGACCACGCGGCGCAGCGTCAAGAAGGCCTACCAGGCTGCCTGGCTCCTGAACGCCATTCGTTGCGTGGACCTCACCACGCTTGCGGGGGACGACACCGAAGGGCGGGTCAAGCGGCTTTGCGCCAAGGCGCGGCAACCGCTTGCGTCGCACATCCTGGAGGGCCTCGGACTGGAGGCCCTGACCGTCGGCGCCGTCTGCGTCTATCCGACCATGGTGCCCCATGCCGTGCGCGCCCTTCGCGGATCGGGGATCCCCGTGGCCTCGGTGGCGACCGGGTTCCCGGCGGGGCTCATGCCGCTCCACCTGCGGCTCGAGGAGATCCGCTGGGCCGTGGACCAGGGCGCGGACGAGATCGACATCGTCATCACCCGCGAGCACGTGATGACCCAGAACTGGTCCGCCCTTTACGACGAGGTCGCCGCCATGCGCGAGGCCTGCGGGCCCGCCCATCTCAAGGCGATCCTGGCCACCGGGGACCTGAGCACGCTCCGCAACGTCCACGCGGCCTCGATGGTCGCGATGCAGGCGGGGGCCGACTTCATCAAGACTTCGACCGGCAAGGAAGGCGTGAACGCGACCCTGCCCGTCAGCCTCGTGATGGTGCGCGCCCTGCGCGAGTACGGCGAGATCACGGGTCACAAGATCGGCTTCAAGCCCGCCGGCGGCATGAAGAGCGCCAAGGATGCGATGGCCTGGCAAACCCTCATGAAGGAGGAACTGGGCCGCGACTGGCTGGAGCCGGATCTTTTCCGCTTCGGCGCCTCGTCCATGCTGGGCGACATCGAGCGTCAGCTCGAGCATCACGTCACCGGGCGCTACGCCGCCTCGCACCGCCATTCCCCGGCCTGAGGGACCTGACCCATGACCACCGTTTCCAACATCCTGGCTTCCATGGACTACGGCCCCGCGCCCGAGGACGCGCGGATCGTGACCGACTGGCTCGGGCAGTTCCCCGGCGGCTTCGGCCATTTCATCGGCGGCGCCTTCACCACGCCCGGCGAGACCTTCGAGGTGCAGAACCCGGCCACGGGCGAGGCGATCGCCCGCGTGTCGCAGGGGACGCCCGAGGATGTGGCCGCTGCCGTCGCGGCGGCGCGCAAGGCCCAGCCCGGCTGGGCGGCGCTGTCCGGCCATGAGCGCGCGCGGCACCTTTACGCGCTGGCCCGCCATGTCCAGCAGCACGCCCGCTTCCTTGCGGTGCTGGAGACCATCGACAACGGCAAGCCGATCCGGGAAAGCCGCGACATCGACGTGCCGCTGGTCGCCCGGCACTTCTACCACCATGCCGGATGGGCCGAGATCCTCGACAGCGAGTTCCCGGGCGCCCGCCCGCACGGGGTCTGCGGCCAGATCATCCCCTGGAACTTCCCGCTCCTGATGCTGGCCTGGAAGGTGGCGCCCGCGCTGGCCGCCGGGAACACGGTGGTGCTCAAGCCGGCCGAATACACGCCGCTGACCGCGCTGGCCTTTGCGCAGATCGCCGCCGAATGCGGGCTGCCCGAGGGCGTGCTGAACATCGTGACCGGCGACGGAGCCACCGGCGCGGCCCTGGTCGCCGCCGAAGGGATTGACAAGATCGCCTTCACCGGATCGACCGAGGTGGGCCGGATCATCCGCCGCCAGACCGCCGGGACGGGCAAGCCGCTGACGCTGGAGCTGGGGGGCAAGTCGCCCTTCGTCGTCTTCGCGGACGCGGACCTCGATGCCGCCGTCGAGGGCGTGGTGGACGCGATCTGGTTCAACCAGGGCCAGGTCTGCTGCGCCGGGGCCCGCATCCTCGTGGCCGAGGCCGTCGCGCCCCGCTTCGAGAAGAAGCTGGCCGCCCGGATGCGGACGCTGCGGGTGGGCGATCCGCTCGACAAGAACACCGACATGGGGGCCATCGTGCACCCCGTGCAGCTCGAACGCATCCGGGCGCTGGTCGCCAAGGGGCAGGCCGAGGGGGCGACCCTGACGCAGGGCGAGGCGCCGGAAGGCTGCTTCTTCCCGCCGACCATCGCGGCCGACGTGGAGCCGGCCTCGACGCTGGCGACCGAGGAGATCTTCGGGCCGGTCGCCACGATCACCACGTTCCGCACCCCCGAGGACGCCGTCGCCCTGGCCAACGCCACGCGCTACGGGCTCGCGGCCTCCATCTGGTCCGAGAACGTGAACCTGTGCCTCGACGTCGCCGCCAAGGTGAAGGCCGGGGTCGTGTGGATCAATTCGACCAACATCTTCGACGCGGGCGCAGGCTTCGGCGGCTACCGTGAGAGCGGCTACGGCCGCGAAGGCGGGCGCGAGGGCATGACGGCCTATCTGGCGCATCCGCGCCCCGCCGCGTCCCGGCCCGAGGCCGAGCCCGACGCTCCGGTCGCCACGCCGGGTCTCGCATCGGCGGGGCCGGGCATCGACCGGACGGCCAAGCTTTATGTCGGCGGCAAGCAGGCGCGGCCGGATTCCGGCTATGTCTTCGCCGTGCCGGGCGGCCTGGCCGGGCTGGGCAACCGCAAGGACATCCGCAACGCCGTCGAGGCCGCGCACAAGGTTGCGGGCTGGGGCAAGACCACCGGGCACAACCGCGCCCAGGTGCTCTATTACCTGGCCGAGAACCTGTCGGCTCGCGCGGTCGAGTTCGAGGGACGGCTCGCCTCCTTCGGGATCGCCCGGCCGGCGGCCAAGGCCGAGGTGGACGCCGCGATCCGTCGCTGCTTCTGGTACGCGGCCCAGGCCGACAAGTTCGACGGGGCGGTCCACCAAACCAAGACCGAGCACGTCACGCTCGCCGTGCCCGAGCCCCTCGGGGTGATCGGCATCGCCTGTCCGGCGACGCAGCCCCTCCTGGGCTTCGTGAGCCTTGTGCTGCCCGCCATCGCCATGGGCAACTCGGTGGTCGCGATCCCGTCGCAGGCGCATCCGCTGGCGGCGACGGACCTGTATCAGGTCCTCGACACCTCGGACCTGCCCGGCGGCGTGATCAACATCGTCACCGGGGAGCGGGACGCGCTGGCCAGGACGCTGGCCGACCACGACGACGTGGCCGCGATGTGGTACTTCGGCACGGCAGCGGGCGCGAAGATGGTCGAGGCGGCCTCGGCCGGGAACCTCAAGCAGACCTGGACCGAGGATGGCGCGGCGCGCGACTGGTTCGGGCCCGCGGGGCAGGGCAGGGAGTTCCTCCACCGCGCGACCCAGGTCAAGAACATCTGGGTGCCCTACGGCGAATGATCATCTTCGATTGCGACGGCGTGCTGGTGGACAGCGAGATCCTGTCCAACGCCATCGATGCCGAGCTCATGACCGGCGCGGGCCACCCGATCACGGCGCAGGACCTGATCCGCGCCTGGATCGGCCGGCCCAAGCGGGAGATCTGGGCCGGCATCGAGGCCGAGCGTGGCGCGCCCTGGCCCGAGGGCCTCATCGAGGAGGCGGAGGCCCGCCTCCTCCGGGCGATCGAGACGGAGTTGCAGGCCGTCGAGGGCGTGGCCGAGGCGCTTGGGCGCATCGATCCGCCCCTCGCGGTCGCGTCCTCCTCGGCGCTGCCCAAGCTCCGGCGCTCGCTCGAGCGCTGCGGGCTCCTCCATGTCTTCGACCCGCATGTCTATTCGGCGAGCCAGGTGGCGCGCGGCAAGCCGGCGCCGGACGTGTTCCTGTTCGCCGCCGCCCGGTCCGGGGCCGAGCCCCGCGACTGCCTCATCATCGAGGACAGCGTGGCGGGCATCACGGCGGCGCTGGCGGCCGGGATGCGGGTGATCGGCTTCACCGGCGGGCGGCACAGCTATCCCGATCACGGGGAGCGGTTGCTGGAAGCGGGCGCCCTGGAGATCGTCGCCCGCATGGCCGACCTGCCGGGCCGCGTGGCCGCGCTCAGAACGTCTCGTTCCGGCGCATCTGGCTGAGGAAGCGCTTCATCCGCACCAGCCGCTGGTTGTGCGCCTTGCCCAGGCGGCGCGCCACGAGGGTGGACAGGATGTCCGCCGTCACCAGGGCCGCGATGCGGCTCGTGGTGGGCGTGAAGACGTCGGTGTTGTCCAGCGTCTCGATGTTGATCACCACGTCGGCGTAGTTGATCAGCGCGGAGTCCATCGACCCCGTCATGGCGATGACCTTGGCCCCCTGCTCGCGCGCGAGGCGGGCCAGCTCGATGATGCTGCGGGTTCCCCCGGTGTTCGAGATCGCGACCGCCACCGCCCCCGGCCGCATCATGGAGGCCGCCATGAGTTGCTGGTGGCTGTCCATGGTCGCATTGCAGGGGATCCCGAACAGGGGGAACTTCTGCTGGAGGTCCTGGGCCACGATCGCCGAGGCGCCGAAGCCGAAGAACTCGATGTGGTCGGCCTCGAGGATGAGGTCCACGGCGGCGTTCATCTGCGTCATGTCGAGCCGGTGCCGCGACCAGTCGAGCGAGGTCATGGTGTAGTCGAAGATCTTCCTCGCGACCTCGTCGGGCGAATCCTCTTCGGCGATGGCCGAATGGGAGGCAGAGGTGCCAAGCGCCAGGCTCTGCGCCAGGCGGATCTTGAAGTCCTGGAAGCCGTCGCAGCCGATGGCCGTGCAGAACCGGATCACCGTCGGCTGGCTCACGCCCGCCAGCTCGGCGGTTTCGGCCACGGTCGCCCCCAGGATGCGCTGGGGGTCGGCCATGACTGCCTCGGCCACGCGCCGGTCGGATTTCCGCAGGTCGCCCAGGACGGTGCGGATCACCTCCAGGACGTTTCGCGCTCCGGCAAGGTCGCTGCTTTCGTTGACGGTCATGTCGCCTCCGGTTCGAGCCGGTAGATGACATCGGGCCGGGCGGGCGCAAGGGGGATGTCCCGAACGCGCGCCACGACGACGTCGAGCTCCGGCCGGGGGACCGTGTTGAAGGCGAACAGGCCGAAGTGGTGGAGGATCGCCGCCCCCGCGCCTGCGCCGCGGGCGAGGCTGGCCGCCTCGTCGGGCGTCATGTTGCCGGGCACGCCCTTGCCGCGCCCGTTCACGGGCAGGAGCATCACGTCCGGGCGTAGCGCGCGGACCTCCTCGACCTGCCCTTCGAAGGGGATCGTGTCCCCCGAATGGAAGACGGTCGCCCCGGCCAGCCGCAGGGCAAAGCCCAGCCAGCGGTGCCGGCCCTCGGCATCGGTTTCCAGGCTCTCGTGGGCGGCGCGGGTTGCCGTCACCTCAAGTCCGGGACCGAGCGTCAGGGTCTGTCCGGCGTCGATGGGGCGCAGCCGGTCCGGGCCGATCCCGCCGCGTTCGAGCGCCTGTGCGGTCGAGTGGGCCGGCGCGACGAGCACCGCGCCAGGGTTCGCGGCCAGGAGGCCGGGCAGCGTCCCGGGGTCCATGTGGTCGCCATGCGCGTGGGTCGACAGCACGGCGGTCACGTGCCGGATGCCGTCCGGCGCGACGGGCGCCGGCATCTGGCGGCGGTGGTCCAGGGCCGAGCCGCGGTACTTCTCCTCCAGGCTGTCGGACAGGTAGGGGTCGATCACCACCCGCAGGCCCGCCCCGTCCACGACGAACCCGGCCTGCCCGAGCCACACGATCCCCAAGGCTTCGCCCGGCGGCCGGGCGAGGAGATCGGCCAGCGGGCCGAACAAGGATCGCTCAGAGAGCCGCATCGGCCGAGGTCCTGAGCGCCACGAGGAGGTTGTCGATGGCCGCTTCGGTGGCACGGGCGACGCTGCCGTCGGTCAGGGCCCCGACATGGCTGGTCCCGAGCACGCGGGGATGCCCGGCCAGCGGATCGCCGGTCGGGGGCTCCACCGCGAAAACGTCGGTCGCGTAGGTTTCGATCCGCCCCTCATCGAGCGCGGCGAGCACGGCCGCCGGGTCCACGAGGTTCGCCCGCGCCGTATTCACCAGGATCGCGCCCTTGGGCAGCCGGCCGAGCTGCCCATGCCCGAGAAGGGGGCGGCCATCCTCGGGCGGAGGGCAATGGAGCGTCACGATCCCCGACCGTTCCAGCAGTTCGTCGAGGCTGACGTAGTCCAGCCGGATGCCCCCCGGATCGGGGCGGAACGGGTCGTGCGCCACGATCCGCGCCCCCAGCGCCTCGAGGACGCGGGCCACGCGGCGGCCGATCGCGCCCATGCCGACGATGCCCACGGTCGAGCCCTCGATCTCCCGGCCCTTGAGCCGGGGCCAGCCGCCGACCTGAACCCCGGCGGTGGTCTGGGGAATGTGCCGGCAGGCGGCCAGCATCAGGCCCAGCGCCAGTTCGGCCACGCCGGTCGCATTGGCGCCCATCGCGCGGGCGACCTGGATGCCGCGCGCCGACAGCGCCGCGAGCGGGAGGTTGTCGGCCCCGGTGCCGTTGCGGCTGATGATGCGCAGGCGGTCGGCGGCCGCGACGACGGCCTCGCTCACCGGCTCCACTCCGGCGAGCCAGCCCACGCAGCCCGGCACGAGCCGGAGCAGCTCGGCCTCGGACGGGGTGGCTCCGGGCGTGGAGAACACCAGCTCGAAGCCCGCCTCCGTCAGCCGGTCCAGGGCCGGGGGAGGGGCCGAGGTCAGGGACCGGGGCGTGACAAGGATGCGCTCCATCCCATCAGCCCTTTGCCGCCGCGTTGGCGATGCGGGTCAGCTCGGCGATGTTGTCGGCGCCGGTGTCGATGGTGATGCCGAAGACCTCGGCGATGACCTGCGTCCAGCCGTGGATGAAGTAGGTCCAGCCGTCCTCCACCTGCAGCCGCCGTTCGGCCGCCTGCGCGCGGGCCTGGTCGAGGAAGATCAGGTCGCCGCGGTAGTTGAGGTCCCAGGCCACGCCGTTCTCCGGAAAGCGGGCGGCGTCGGTCAGGGGCGATCCGGGCGCATCCTTGCCCAGGCCGGTCGCGTTGATGACCAGCGATCCCGGCGGGAGCCCGTCGAGCACCCGGTCGTTGGCCGAAGGCTCGGGGGCGAGAACGTAGTCCACGGGAATGTCGCTGCCGATCTGCTGGTGGACGTGGCGGATCTCGTCCAGGCGCGGCTGGGACCGGTTGGTCACCACGATGCGCGACGGACGGTCCTGGCGCGCCTGCATCAGGTGCCAGGTCAGCGCGATGGTGGAGCCGCCGGCCCCCATCGACACGACCTGCCCGCCCGTGCGCGCGAAATGATCGGGCGCCAGGAAGCCATCGATCGAAAGGCCCGAGCTGATCGGGTCCTTCGCATGGCACACGAGCCTCCCGTCCCGCTTGGAGATGCAGGAGGTTTCGCCCATCAGGGCGGCGAAGTGGTCCACCTCGTCGAACATGTCCCGCGCGGCGTGGAACAGGTCGATCTTGTGCGTCGTGACGAGGGCCCCCATGGAGTTGGGGTCGTCCCGGATGAAGGCCACCGCCTCGCGGTAGGCAGCGGGGTCGGAGTGGGGGGCGAAATCGATGCCCCGGATCGCCGCATCCCCCAGTCCCAGGTGGCGGGCCCAGGCGGGAAATACCTTCATGATGCTGCTCTTGGTCGTCGTCACGCCGATGAAGTGCAGCGTGGGCCGTTCGCACGGGGCATAGACCCGGGCCGAGGGCTCGGCGGTCGTGGCGGGCCCGCTCATGCCGCGGCGTCCAGAATGCCCTGGACCTCCTCGCGGGACCGGGGGCGCCAGTCGGGATTCTCCACCTGGCGCCAGCCGCCGCGCCCATCGTCCACGATCCGGACGCGCATGCCGCCCGACCGTTCGATGATCCCGTAGTCCTGGCCCGAATCGGCCGGGTAGGTGAACATCATGACGAGATCGGTCGAGCCGACGTTGATGCTGCGATGAATCCAGAAGGGGGGAACATAGCAGATGCTCTGGGGGCCGACCTCGACGATCCGCACCTCGCCGTCGGGGCTTTCCATCTGCATCAGGCCGTGGCCGGCCTGGCCGTAGTAGACCTCGGGCCGGTCGCCGCGCGCGTGGATGTGTCCGCGCGTGAGGAAATACTCCTCGCCGACCTTGCCCGGCTCCATCCGGGTGACGCCGACGATGAGGTCGCTCACCTTCTGGCCGGGCGTGAACGAGGTCACCTCGTAGGCGACCTCATTGCCGCGCTGCGCGAGCAGGCGGTCGAAGGCAGCCGCATCGGCGTAAAGCCCGGCGAGGTCGGTGAAACGCTTCTGGTAGTGGCCGTCCGCGTTGCCCAGCAGGCCGGTCTCGACCGATACCTGGCAGAGGCGGGGTTCCTGTAGGGTCACGTGATCTCCTCCATCGCCAAATTTGGTAGCGTTGCTACATCTTGATTCAGGATTAACCGCAGGCGGACCCGTCTGGCAATCCCGAATGACCTAAATGCGAGCAGGATGGGCGTTAAACAGAGTTGACGAGAAAAATTCCTGTAACTACGCTCCATGTTGCTACCGGTGACGTGCCGGCCGTCGCCCGGGAGGGGGCGAAGAACTACAGTGGAGGATGACATGTCGATGAAGACACTTGCGGGCGTCGCGGCTGCGGCGCTCATGGCGGGCACGGCTGCCCACGCTCAGGACTGCGTGCTTGGCATCTCGATGTACACGCTCGGCGCACCCTACTTCGCCGCCCAGGAAGCGACCGCCCGCGCCACCGCCGAGGCGGCTGGCTGCCAGGTCCGCTCGGCCGACGGCCAGAACGACATGGTCAAGCAGATCGCCGACATCGAGGACATGGTCGCCTCGGGCATCAACGTGCTGATCGTGAACCCCCGCGACGCGCAAGGCCTCATCCCCGCCGTGAACGCCGCCTCGGCTGCCGGCGTGCATGTCGTCGCGATCGACTCCACGCTCGATCCTTCGGCGAACTTCATCACCCAGATCCAGTCGTCGAACAGCGCCAACGGGCAGCTCGTGGGCGAATGGCTGGCCAAGCAGCTGAACGGCGAGCCGGCGCGCATCGCGCTCATCTCCGGGTCGCAGGGGAACCTCGTCGGGCGTGAGCGCCGCCTGGGCGTCCTGACCGGTCTGATGGATGCGATGCTGACCAACCAGGGCCATGCCGAAGTGACGGTGCTGGGCCAGGGCTGGGGCAACTGGTCGACCGAAGGCGGCCTGACCGCGATGGAAGACCTTCTCACCGCGCATCCCGACATCAACGTCGTGCTGGGCGAGAACGACTCCATGGTGCTGGGCGCCCGTCAGGCGCTGGAAGCCGCCGGCCGCCTGGGCGAGGTGACCCTCGTGGCCGCCGCCGACGGCCAGAAGGAAGCCTACGACCTGATCCAGAAGGGCGAGTACGGCGCGACCGGCCTCAACAACCCCAACGAGATCGCCCGCCGCGCGGTCGAGATCGGCCTGCAGGCGCTGAACGGCGAACTGCCGGAAGACACGCCCAAGCTGATCTACACGGATCCGGCGGTGATCACCCAGGAGAACGTCGCCGACTACATGGACCCGAACTCGCTGTTCTGATCCAACATGGCGGCCGTCCGGTGTCTCCTGCCGGGCGGCCGTCCTTTCCTGCGTCGGATGGAGGAGCGCCGATGACCCCCCTGGTCGCCCTGCGCGGCATCGACAAGTCCTTTGCGGGCATCCACGCCCTGTCCGGCGTCAGCTTCGACGTGCGGCCGGGCGAGGTGCACGCCATGGTCGGCGAGAATGGCGCCGGCAAGTCCACGCTGATGCGTGTGATGGGGGGCGAGCTGCGGCCCGATGCCGGCAGCGTGGAGGTCGGCGGCGAAGCCGTGCGCCTCACCGGGCCGACGGACGCGATCCGCCGCGGCATCAGCATCATCCACCAGGAGATGGCGCTGGCCCCGGACCTGTCCGTGGCCGAGAACATCTTCCTGGGCGAGCTGCCCGCCCGCATCGGCTGGGGCAGGCTGAACACCCAGGCCAAGGAGCTGATCGCGCGCCTGGGCTTCGACATCTCGCCCCGCGCCACGGTGTCGGACCTGTCGGTCGCCCACCAGCAGGTGGTCGAGATCGCCAAGGCCCTGTCGCGCCGGGCTCGGGTCATCGTCTTCGACGAACCCACGGCCGTGCTGTCGATGGGCGACGCCAAGCGCCTCCTCGAGATCATCCGCGGCCTTCGTCGCGAGGGCGTCGGCATCGTCTACATCTCCCACCGGCTGGACGAGATCTATGCGATCGCCGACCGGATCTCGGTCCTCAAGGATGGGCGCAACGTCGATACGGTCACGCCGGACGCGGTGCCGGTGGACCAGCTCATCCGCATGATGGTCGGGCGGCCGCTGAGCCAGCTCTTCGGGGAAAAGCCCCACACCACGGTCGGCGAGGAGCTGCTGCGGGTCGAGAACCTGGCCCTGCCCAACGGGGTGGCGGGCGTGTCGTTCTCGTTGCGACGGGGCGAGGTCGTCGGGCTGGGCGGGCTCGTGGGGTCGGGGCGGACCGAGGTGGCCCGCGCGATCTTCGGCGCGGACCCCATCAGCTCCGGCACGATCACCCTGCGCGGAGAGAACTACCGCCCCC
This sequence comes from Rubellimicrobium arenae, assembly GCF_017916275.1. Classification (GTDB taxonomy): domain Bacteria; phylum Pseudomonadota; class Alphaproteobacteria; order Rhodobacterales; family Rhodobacteraceae; genus Rubellimicrobium; species Rubellimicrobium arenae. The sequence goes on along the minus strand of NZ_JAFMST010000007.1, from coordinate 135,908 downwards.
GTTCCCCCAAGCAGGCCGTCCGGCACGGCATCGCCCTGGTCCCCGAGGATCGCAAGGGGCAGGGCGTGGTGCTCGACCTCGCCATCCGCAAGAACGCCACGATGGCCAACACCGGGCCGGTCACGCGCCTGGGCTTCTTCTCGGGCGGCAAGGAACGGAGCGTGGTGCGTGGCCTGATCGACGATCTGCGGATCAAGCTGGGCGACATGGGCGACCCCGTCTCGTCCCTTTCGGGCGGAAACCAGCAGAAGGTCGTGCTGGCCAAGTGGTTCCATGCGGGCGGCGACGTCGTCATCCTTGACGAGCCGACGCGCGGCGTCGATGTCGGCGCCAAGACCGAGATCTATTCGCTCATCCACCGGATGGCGGCCGAAGGAAAGGCGGTGCTCGTGATATCCTCCGAGCACGCCGAGCTCTTCGGTCTCTGCGATCGGGTGCTGGTGATGGGCGAGGGGCGGCTCAGGGGTGAGCTCCTGCCGCCGGACTACAGCGAGGAGAACCTGCTCATGCTCTCGATGACGAGCGGAGCCGAGGAAAGGGCACGCGCATGACGGACAACGCCGCCGGTTACGGTCAATCGGTCACCAGGGAGGCCGCGCCCCGCAGGTTCCAGTTCGGAAAGCTGTTCCGGCAGTTCGGGACCTTTGCGATCTTCCTGATCCTCCTGGGCCTTGCGTCGCTCCAGTCGGACGCCTTCCTGACCGAGCGCAACATCATGAACATCCTGCGCCAGCATGCCGGGACCGGCATCATGGCGGTGGGGATGCTGTATGTCATCCTGACCCGCGGGATCGACCTGTCGGTCGGCTCCATCTCGGCGCTGGGCGCCGTGGTGACCGCCGTGCTCGTGCAGGACTACCCGTTGCCGGTCGCCCTGCTCATGGTGGTGGGGATCGGGGCGGCCTGCGGGGCGGTCTCGGGCTTCCTCGTGGCCTTCCTGCGCCTGCCCGCCTTCGTGGTCACGCTGGCCATGATGACGGCGGCCCGCGGCATGGCCCTGATCCTGTCGAACGGCCAGCCCATCATGCTGGGCGAGCCCGGGGCCGCGCTCTCGGTCTTCGGGACGGCCTTCCCGCTGGGGGTGCCGGCGCCGGCGCTCCTCATGTTCGGCGTCTTCGCGCTGGCGTTCATCGTTCTGAACTTCTCGCGGTTCGGGCGGCTGGTAAAGGCGATCGGCTCCAACGAAGAGGCGGTGCGCCTGTCCGGCATCTCGGTCGGCTGGTACGTGATGGCGGTCTACGTCATCTCGGGCGCCCTGGCGGCCATCGCGGGCATCGTCGTGACCTCCCGGTCGGGCGTGGGCTCGGCCAGCGTCGGCGACGGGGCCGAGCTTGACGTGATCGCGGCGGTCGTGATCGGCGGCGCAAGCCTCATGGGCGGCCGCGGCGGCGTGCTCAACACTTTCCTGGGCGTCCTGATCCTGGGCATCATCGGCAACATCATGAACCTCGCCGGCGTGCCGGGCTACCACCAGCAGGTCTACCTGGGCGTCATCATCGTGGTGGCCGTCGTTCTCCAGCACGCCAGCCACATCCTTCGCAGGCGCTGATGGTGGACTGCACGATCGCCCTGGACATCGGCACGGGGTCCACCCGTGCCGCTGCCATGACCGCCGACGGACGGGTGCTCGCGGTCGCCTCGCAGGCCTACGACCAGATCGTGCCGTCCTACGGCTGGTCCGAGCAGCGCCCGGCCGACTGGTGGGCCGCCGCCTGCGCCAGCCTGCGTGAGGTGACCGGGCGCGCGCGCGCCGAAGGCTGGCGCATCCAGGCGGTCGCCGCCTGCGGCCAGATGCACGGGACGGTGCTGGTCGACGCAGAGGGCCAGCCCGCGCGGGACGCCGTGCCCCTTTGGAACGACAAGCGGACCCTTGATTACGTGCGCCGCTTCGAAGCCGAGGAGCGGCTCGCGGACTGGCTGCCGATCACGGCGAATCCACCCACCCCGGCCTGGCCCGCGTTCAAGCTCCAGTGGCTCCGCGACCACGATCCCGACGCCTGGGCGCGGACCACCCATGTCCTGATGCCCAAGGACTACGTGAACCTGCGCCTGACTGGCGAACGGGCGATGGACTGGACCGACGCGGGCTGCTCGTTCCTCATGGACGCCGCGTCGGGGGACTGGTCGCAGACGGTGCTGGACCGCCTGGGACTCGATCGCGGCAAGCTGGCCCCGATCCGCCTCCCGACCGAGATCCTCGGGACCGTGACCGCCGAGGCTGCCGAGGCGACGGGCTTGGCGCAGGGGACGCCCGTGCTCGTGGGCGGGGCGGACTATCCGGTGGCCCTCCTCGGGTCGGGGGTGTGCCGTCCTGGCATGGCCTCCGAGGTGGCGGGAACCTCGTGCATCGTGACCCTGGTGGCCGAGCGTCCGGTCCTCGACCCCGAGATCAGCAATGTCGGCACGCCCGAAGGGAACTGGGGCGCCTTCGTGCTCCTCGAGTCCGGGGGCGATGCGGCACGCTGGGCGCGACGGGCCTTCCACGGCAACGAACTGGGGTACGGCGAGATCGTTGCCATGGCCGAAGCCGCGCCGGTGGGCTCGGACGCCCTGTTCTTCCTGCCCTATCTGGCCGGCGAGAGGCTTGGCGCCCATCGCAACAGCCGGGCGCAGTTCTTCGGACTGGCGGCCGGGCACGGGCTGCCGCACATGCATCGGGCCGTCCTCGAAGGCGTGGGCTTTGCCGTGAACCGGCATCTCCGCGTCATGGAGCAGGCAACCGGCACCCGTCCGGAGGTGCTGATCGCCAGCGGAGGCGGGGCCCGGGCCGACCTTTGGCTGCGCATCAAGGCCGCCATCTACGGCCGCCCGATCCTGATTCCGGAGGAGCCGGAGTGCGGCCTCGTGGGCTGCGCGGCCTTGTGCGCGGTCGCGCTGGGGCAGGCGCGCGACCTGCCGGAGGCCGCCGCCCGCACCGTGCGGCATACCCGCGAGGTCACGCCCGACCCGGCCTGGGCCGACCGCTATGCCGCGATGCAACCCGTCTTCGACCGGCTCTACCTGCATTCGCAGGCCTTTTATGATGATCTCGATCGCCTGACTGGAACCCCCGCATGACACCTTATCTCGACCGCTTCCGCCTGGATGGACGCACCGCCCTTGTCACCGGCGGCGCGCGTGGCATCGGCCTTGCCACCTGCGAGGCGCTGGCGCAGGCCGGCGCCCGCGTGATCCTGACCGACCGCGACGCCGCCGCGGCGGAGGAGTCGGCGGCCGCGCTCAGGGCGCAGGGCCATGACGTCGTGGCCGACCGGCTCGAGGTGACCAGCTCGGCCGAGGTGCAGGCCCTGGCCGACCGCCACCCCGAGGTGGACGTGCTGGTCAACAACGCCGGCATCGCCCGGTCCAACATCCCGGCCGAACGGATGTCCGACGATGAATGGCTTTCCGTCCTCGACATCAACCTGAACGGGCTGTTCTGGTGCTGCCGCTCCTTCGGGGCGCGGATGCTGGAGCGCGGGCAGGGGAGCATCGTCAACGTCGGCTCCATGTCGGGCTTCATCGTGAACCGTCCGCAGGAGCAGGCGCAGTACAACGCCTCCAAGGCCGCCGTGCACCAGCTCACCCGCAGCCTCGCCGCCGAATGGGCGCCGCGCGGCGTGCGGGTGAACTCGGTCGCGCCGACCTACATCGAGACGGCGATGAACACCTACGTCTACGAACGCGAAGACCTCATGCGGCACTGGATCGGCGGCACGCCCCAGGGCCGGATGGGGCGGCCCGACGAGGTCGCGGCGGTGATCCTGTTCCTGGCCTCCGAGGCCGCCTCGCTCATGACGGGGTCCATCGTCCTCGCGGACGGGGGCTACACCTGCTGGTGAGACGGGATGGCTGAGCTGCGCGGCCCGCGCGAACGCTTGATCCGGAGACGGCCCTGGCCCATCCTGCCGCCAGGGAGAACCACATGAATTCGGCAACCGCGCGCCGCGACGGGATCAAGCACGCCTTCCTATGGCCGGCGTTCCTGGTCGTCCTGCTCATCTCGCTCTTTCCGCTCATCTACGCGCTGACGGTCAGCTTCCAGACGATGCGGATCGTTCCGCCCATGCCGCCCCGGTTCGTGGGCGTCCAGAACTACGCCGAGATCCTGGCCTCGGCGCGGTTCTGGGGATCGATGTGGACCACGGCCGTCATCACCGTCCTGTCGGTGGTGCTCGAATACATCCTGGGCTTTGCGCTGGCGCTTGCGCTGCACCACAACGTGCCGGGGGCGTCGCTCTACCGGGTGACGTTCCTGCTGCCCATGTTCCTGGCCCCGGTGGGCGTGGCCCTGATCGCCCGCATGGTGTTCCACCCCTATCTCGGGCCGGTGAACGACCTCATGGGCGCGCTGGGGGTCGGCAACCTTCCCTTCCTGACCGAGCCCAACCTCGCGATGGCGGTGCTCATCACCGTCGAGGTCTGGCAGTGGACGCCCTTCGTCACGCTCCTCCTGCTGGCCGGACTGCAAAGCCTGCCGGGCGAGGTGTTCGAGGCGGCCCGCGTGGACAACGTGCCCGTCTGGCGGCGCTTCTGGGACATCACCTTCCCGATGCTCCTGCCCTTGTCGGTGGCCGTTGTGTTCATCCGCCTGATCGAAGGCTTCAAGGTCATCGACACCGTGTTCGTGCTGACCGGAGGCGGCCCCGGAACGTCCACCGAAACGCTGACCCTGTTCGCCTACAACGAGGGGTTCAAGAAGTTCAACATCGGCATGACCTCGGCGTTGAGCTTCACCTTCCTGGTGGTCGTGATCGTCTTCGGCACGGTCTATCTCGCGCTCGCGCAGCGCCTGACCCGGAGGTACGCGTGATGGAGGCCCAGGGCTACCGCCGCACCGGCTTCGTGCTGGCGCTCCTGTGGTTCTTCGTGTCGCTGTTCCCGCTCTATTTCGTGCTCGTGACGGCCTTCAAGCCGCCGATCGCGGTCAGCCAGGGCCCGACCTACATCCCGTGGCTGGACTTCCAGCCCACGCTGCAGGCCTTCCGCGACGCGCTGTCGGGGCTCCGGGGCGACTTCTGGGGGCCGGTCGTGTCCTCGGTGCTGGTCTCGCTCTCGGCAACGGCGCTGGCGGTGCTGCTGGGCTCCATGGCCGCCTACGCGCTGCTCCGCTTCGAGTTCCGGATCCGGCTGCTGGCCGGGGTGATCTTCGCCGTCGTCTCGATCGGCGGCTTCCTGGTCCTCAACAGCCTGTGGGGACTGCGCGTGCCCTATGCGCTGGGGATCGTGCTGGTCGCGGCGCTGGTCCTGTCGGTCCTCGCGAACCGGCTGCCCCTGCCCGGGCCGGTCATGAAGAACGACGACGTGACCTTCTGGTTCGTGTCCCAGCGGATCTTCCCGCCCATCGTGTCGGCCTTCGCCCTGTTCCTGCTCTATTCCGAGCTGGGCAAGGCCGGGGTCCGGCTCCTCGACAACTTCCCGGGCCTCGTGCTGGCCTACACTGCCTTTGGCCTGCCCTTCGCCGTCTGGCTCATGCGCGACTTCCTCCAGACCGTTCCCCTCGAGGTGGAGGAGGCGGCTCTCGTGGACAACATCGGACGGTTCAGGATCTTCTTCCAGATCGTGCTGCCCATGTCGCTGCCGGGCCTCATCGCCACGTCGATGATCGTGCTGGCCTTCATCTGGAACGAGTTCCTGTTCGCGTTGCTGCTGACCTCGGGCAAGTGGCAGACCCTGCCGATCCTGCTGGCCGGCCAGAACTCGAGCCGCGGGGACGAATGGTGGGCCATCGCCGTGGCGGCGCTCATCTCGATCGCGCCGATGGTGGTGGTGGCCACGATCCTCGGCCGGATGATGCGGTCGGGGCTGCTGTCCGGCTCGATCAAGTAAGACAACCAAAGGGAGGAGAAAAACATGAAGAAACTCTGTCTGTCCGTGGCGCTGGCCGGGATCGTCGCCGGTCCGGCGCTGGCCTGCGAGCCCGACTTCACCGGCGTGACGCTGACCGTGTCCACCCAGAACGGCCCGGCCATCGCGTCGGCCCTTGCCGCCGCGGCCGAGGGCTGGGAGGCCCGGACCTGCGGCACGGTCAACGTCGTCGAATTCCCCTTCGGCGAGCTTTACCCCAAGTTCCTGACCGCCATGTCGCAGCAGACGGGCGACTTCGACGTGATCGGCTTCGTGCCGGCTTGGCTGCCGGACTTCGCGCCCTTCCTGTCCACCATGCCCGCCGAGCTTCAGGAAGGCGCGGACTGGGAGGATATCCACCCGGTCTACCGCGACCGGCTGATGACCTGGAACGGCGAGGTCAAGTCGGCCACCATGGACGGCGACATGCACCTCCTGAACCTTCGGGCCGACCTGCTCGACAACCCGGACGAGAAGGCCGCCTTCGAAGCCAAGTACGGCTATCCGCTCGCCGCGCCCGAGACCTGGCAGCAGTACCTGGACCAGGCCGAGTTCTTCAACCGGCCCGACCAGGGTCTTTATGGCACCGCCGAGGCCTACAAGCGCGGGGGCCAGCAGTTCTGGTACTTCTTCAGCCACGCGGCGGCCTACACCAACAACCCGAACTATCCCGGCTCCATGTTCTTCGATCCCGAGACGATGGACGCCCAGATCAACAACCCCGGCTGGCTGCGCGCCCTCGAGGAGTACAAGAAGGCGCTCGACCTCAACCCGCCGGGGGCGCTGAACAACGGTTCGGGCGACGTGCGTCCGCTCTATGCCGGCGGCACGGTGGCGATGAACATCGACTGGGCCGACTCGGGCGTGCTTCGGGCGACCGAAGGGGGCGACGCGGCCGAGAACACCGTGCGCACCGCGATGCTGCCCGGCTCCACCGAGATCTGGAACGCCAAGACCCAGCAATGGGACACCTTCCCGGAGGTGATCCATTCGCCCTTCCTGGCGTTCGGCGGCTGGCAGCTGGGCGTGCCGGCCGACAGCGCCAACCCCGAGGCGGCCTGGGACTTCGTCAAGGAGGTGATCAGCCCTGCCGTGTCCGGCAAGGCCATCGTGACCGCCAACTCGGGCGTGAACCCCTACCGGTTCTCGCATTATGAGAACACCGACGCCTGGTCGTCCATCTTCACGCCGGAGGAGGCGCAGAGCTACCTGGGCGCCCAGCGGGCCTCGCTCGATGCGCCGAACGTCGCGCTCGACCTCCGGCTGCCAGGCTTCTTCTCCTACACCGAGGTCCTCGAGATCGAACTGTCCAAGGCCCTGGCCGGCGAAGAGGAGCCGCAGGCCGCGCTCGACAACATCGCGGCCGAGTGGGACCGGCTGACCGACGAGTTCGGCCGCGAGACCCAGCTTGCCGCCTATCGCGCCTCGGTCGGCCTGCCGCCGCTCGAGAACTGACCCGATCCTCCCGGGCCGGTTGCCGCCGGCCCGGGACCCTTCTCTTGGAGATACCCGATGGCCCATGTGGAGATGGAGCAGGTCAGCAAGTCCTTCGGGACGGCGACGGTCATTCCGCCCCTCGACCTGTCCATCCGCGACGGCGAATTCCTCGTGCTCGTGGGGCCGTCGGGCTGCGGCAAGACGACCACCCTGCGAATGCTCGCGGGGCTTGAGACGGTGAGCGGGGGGCGCATCGCCATCGGCGGTCGCGACGTCACCCACGCCCGGCCGGGCGAACGGGACATCGCCATGGTCTTCCAGAACTACGCGCTCTACCCGCACATGACGGTTCGGGACAACATCGGCTACGCCATGCGCGTCCATGGAACCGATCGCGGCACCATCGACGCCCGCGTGGCCGAAGCCTCCCGCCTCCTGGGATTGGAGCCATACCTCGACCGCAAGCCGCGAAACCTGTCGGGCGGCCAGCGCCAGCGGGTCGCGATCGGGCGGGCGCTGGTGCGGCACCCGCAGGTGTTCCTCTTCGACGAGCCATTGTCGAACCTGGATGCGAAGCTCCGGGTCGAGATGCGGACCGAGATCAAGCTCCTTCAACGGCGCCTGGGCACCACGGCGGTGTATGTCACCCACGATCAGGTCGAGGCCATGACCATGGCCGACCGCGTGGTGGTGATGCGCGCCGGCGTGATCGAGCAGGCGGCCGACCCGATCACGCTTTACGAACGGCCCGCCAACCGCTTCGTGGCCAACTTCATCGGCTCGCCCGCGATGAACTTCCTGCCGGCCCGGATCGAGCGGGGCGCCGTGCACCTGGTCAGTCAGGTCCTGCCCCTCCCGCCCGAGGAGGCGGCGCGGCTCCGGGAACGGGGCGACGTCCTGTTCGGCATCAGGCCGGAGCACATGCGTCCCTCGGCGCATCAGGCCTCGCTGACGCTGGAGCCGCGGGCCATCGAGCCGCTCGGCCCACATACGCTGGTGCTGGGCGATGTGGGCGGGCATCGCGTGACCGCGCAGGTGGATCCCCGTTTCCCCGTCCAGGTGGGTCAGCCCTGCGTCGTCACCGTGGACATGACCCAGGCGCACTTCTTCGACCCCGTGACCGAGGCGCGGCTCTAGGGATCGGTCCGCGACCCGAGCGGACCAGGACAAGGGGCGCGCAGGCCTGAAGGTCAGCGGCAACGGCCGCGGGTCGAACGATCGGCTTGGCCCGATCGTTCTTGCCACGCGGCCGATTGCAGGCCTTGGCGGCTCGGGTCGGGGAGGCCCGGTCGATGCCATCTTGCTCGTCGCCGACAGCCGCCGCGGATCCCAGGCAGCGGGAGCCGCTGGTGTGTCGAAGGTCAGGGCGCGCTGCGTCCTCTGCCTGTGCCTTCATCGGCGGACAGCTGCCCCGCCGGCGCGCCGGGCCGGACGGGTCTGGTGCGCCCGGAGGGGCTTGAACTACCGGCAGCGATCGACACCTGACGCTGGAAGGGATCGTCTTTGCCGCTCTCGAGCTGCGGCTGCGCCGATCCCGACGCGACGGTCGCAAGTCCAGCGCAGATCGTCCTCACTGGCAGGGTTCGGGAACAATGCCCTGCCGATCGAGCGGGCCACGGGATCGTGCCGACCTGCGACCTACCGGCATGAATCTCGACCCTGGACGGCCGGTCGCAACGTTCCTGCCGGATCTTCAGGCCGAGGATTCTAATGGCCCGCTTCGGTCCGTCGAAGGACTTGGAAGGTGGCCATCGACGCGCTGCGGTGGTGAGGACGGCCTTGCGCAGAAACGAAAAGGGGGCACTCGTGCGAGCGCCCCCGTCGATTGTAGTGCTCGAAGAGCGATCAGGCAGACTGCTTGGACGACTTGCGACGGCGCAGGCCGGCAAGGGCCCCCAGACCGCTCAACAGCATCCACGAGGCCGCCGGCACGGGCACCAGCGCCGTGGTGGCCGAGGCGATGCCAAAGCCGTCGTTGTGGCGGGTGTGGAAATCAACGGTCGCGTTCGTCGTGGCCTTGTCGAAGAAAACGGTGATCCAATACACGTTATTGTTCACCTGAACGCCGTCGATCGTCCAATTCACGCTTTCGCCGAGCGAGCTTGCGGTCAGGTTGAAGAAGCTGTCCCCATCCACTTCGCTGAAGGGCTGGTCGTATGCGTCCACCAGAGCGAAGGTGAGCGAATTGAATTCGGTTTCGCTCTCAATGGTCCAGGTCAGATCGCTAATGTCCTGGCTATCGATCCAATTGCCATTTTCCTTGAGCGGATTGTTCCGCCCGTAGTCCGAGGCATGGCCCAGCGGCGCGACGGACAGCGCCGAGCAGCCGTCCCCTTCGACCGATCCGCCGCTGCCGCACGCCGCGCCGTCTGCCTTCTGGAAGGCTGACGGATCGAGCTCGACCGACGTCGTGCCCAGCCAGGGGTGGTTCTCACCAGGGAAGTCCAGCGGTCCGATCGCGCGGATCGTCGCCGCCTGTGCCGTGCCAGCCATGAGCAGCGCGGCTGTGAAGGCCATCAGAGTCTTCATTCTCATCTCCTTTGGGCGCAGCCCCAACTCACCGAACATCAATGACAGATCACGGTGAATAAATTCCTAAGTTCTCGTAACACAGCCTCCACTCCGGTCAATGCTCCGTGGCGGAAGCGAGCGGCCCAATTAACTTTACCCTGCGTGCGCGTTTACATTTCATGGACACGGGATGTATTGTTTCATAATTGCGGACATTATTTCGGGCATGTCGTATGGGAAACGCGGTCGAACGCCCCAGACTCCGGCAAGTCGCCACCGTTCTCGGGTCTATCGGCCAAGTGATTCGGATTCCGCCACGCAATAGGCGCAGGCTCTTCCGGCGGCATGGGCGCGCAGCCGGCGGGAGGGGCGGGCCGCCGGGGCCGCGACTGGGACAGGCTCGCTCCGGGAGGCGGCGAGGGCCGATTCTGCCCGGGAAACGGACTTTCCGGGCCTTCGGCGCTCTCGTCGGGGCAACCCACGTTCGAAAGGCCGTGACGGACCGGGACCGCCTTGCTACAGCCGGGGCGGGACAGCCTGGGAAGAACTTTCGTGCAGATCGACGACACCGCCCTGCCGGGCGTCAAGGTCCTGACGCCACGACGCTTCGAGGATGCGCGTGGCTGGTTCAGCGAGACCTGGAACCGCGAAACCCTGCGAGGCCGGGGCATCGACCTTGATTTCGTTCAGGACAACCACTCGCTCAGCCGGCCCGCGGGCACGGTGAGGGGCCTTCATTTCCAACGGCCGCCGCGCGCCCAGGACAAGCTCGTCCGTGTGGTCGCAGGCGCGATCCTCGACGTGGCCGTGGACGCCCGAAAAGGCTCCCCGACCTATGGGCGCTGGGTGGCGGAGGAACTCTCGGCCGAGAATGGCAGGCAGCTCCTCGTGCCGATCGGGTTCCTCCACGGCTTCGTCACGCTGCGGCCGGACACGCAGGTCGTCTACAAGTGCAGCGATGTCTATGCGCCCGACTGCGACGGCGCCATCGCCTGGGACGACCCCACCCTGGCGATCGACTGGAGCATCGACCCGGCGACCGCCGTCCTGTCCGACAAGGATCGCGTCGCGCCGCGTTTTGCCGACTGGGACAGCCCCTTCACATGGGACGGAGCGGAATGACGAATCGCAAGGGCATCATCCTCGCAGGCGGGTCGGGGACGCGCCTTTACCCGATCACGCTGGGGCTCTCGAAGCAGCTCCTGCCGGTGTACGACAAGCCGATGATCTACTATCCGCTGTCGGTGCTGATGCTGGCGGGAATCCGGGAGATCGCGGTCATCACCACGCCCGCCGATCAGGACCAGTTCCGCCGCACCCTGGGCGACGGGTCCCAGTGGGGGCTCAGCTTCACCTACATCGCCCAGCCCTCGCCGGACGGGCTCGCGCAGGCCTATATCCTCGCGGAAGAGTTCCTGGCCGGGGCGCCCTCGGCCATGGTGCTGGGGGACAACATCTTCTTCGGGCACGGCCTTCCCGACCTGATGGCCGAGGCGGACGTCCAGGCCACGGGCGGCACGGTCTTCGGCTACCATGTCGCCGACCCGGAGCGGTATGGCGTGGTCGCGTTCGACGCCGATGGGCAGGCCAGCGCGATCATCGAGAAGCCCCAGGTCCCGCCGTCGAGCTATGCCGTGACGGGGCTCTACTTCCTGGACGGCACCGCGTCCGAGCGGGCCCGGACGGTGGCGCCTTCGGCCCGGGGCGAGCTCGAGATCACCACCCTGCTCGAGACCTATCTGCACGAGGGCCTGCTGAACGTGAAGACCATGGGCCGGGGCTACGCCTGGCTCGACACGGGGACCCACGCCTCGCTGCTGGACGCGGGCAACTTCGTGCGCACGCTCCAGGACCGCCAGGGCCTCCAGACGGGGAGCCCGGACGAGGTGGCCTGGCGGCAGGGCTGGATCTCGGCCGAGGAGCTGACCGCGCGGGCCAAGCTGTTCGGCAAGAACGCCTACGGCCAGTATCTTCTGGGGCTCATGTCCGACGGACGGCCGATGGGCCGCTGACGCGGTTGGATGGCCCCAGGGGCGGCGGCGTCAGCCCGCCGCCGCCTGTGCGTGGAGGTCCCGCAGCACCTCGCGCAGCGCGGCCTGCCAGTCGGGCTTGGCGATCCCGAAGGCCTGCTCCAGCGACGACCCGTCGAGCCGGGAGTTGAGCGGGCGCCTGGCGGGTGTTGGAAAGGCCGACGAGGGGATCGGGTTCACGCGGCAGGACAGGCCGGCCTCGCGCATGATGACGCGGGCGAACCCGGCCCAGCTGGTGTCGGGGGCCCCCGACAGGTGGTGCGTGCCCCCAGGCTGCCCGTCCGCCAAAGCCCGGGCAATGGAGAGACAGGCGTCCGCGATGGCCGACGCGGGGGTAGGGCCGCCGACCTGGTCATCGACGACGTTGATCTCGCCCCGCTCGCGGCCCAGCCGGAGCATCGTCTTCACGAAGTTCGCGCCATGCGAGGAGAACACCCAGGAGGTCCGCAGGACGACGTGCGATCCGCCTGCGGCGCGCACGCCCTCTTCGCCGAGGAGCTTGGTGCGGCCGTAGGCGTTCTGCGGGTCGACGGGGTGATCGAGCGCGAACGGAGCCGCGCCCTGGCCGTCGAAGACGTAATCCGTCGAGATGTGAACGAAGGGAAGGCCCCGGGCGGCGGCGGCCTGCGCCATCGCGGCCGGCGCCTCGGCGTTGACGACCCGTGCGGCGGCCTCCTCGGATTCGGCCTTGTCCACGGCGGTCCAGGCGGCGGCGTTGATGACAGCCTGCGCGTCGGCTCCGGCCACGGCCCGCGCGCAGGCGGCGGGGTCGGACAGGTCCGCCCCCTCGCGCCCGAGCGCGGTGACGGCGAGGCCGGCCGGCGCGCGCCGCAGGATCTCGGTCGCGACCTGGCCGGACCGGCCGATCAGGAGGATCTTCATCGCGCCACCTCCGCCGGCACCGGCTCGGTCCTGGTGCCGAGCCTTTGCCCGACCCCCTGCCGGTCGAGCAGGGGACGCCACCAATCCTCGTTCCTGAGATACCAGTCCACCGTCCGGCGCAGCCCTTCCTCCAGCGTCACCGACGGGCGCCAGCCCAACTCCTCGCGGATGCGGGACGGATCGATGGCGTAGCGGAGATCGTGGCCGGGGCGGTCCTCGACATAGGTGATGAGGCGATCGTGCGGGGCGGCGTCCGGCCGCTTCTCGTCCAGAATCGCGCAGATCGTGCGAACGAGGTCGATGTTCCGCGCCTCGTTCTCGCCGCCGATGTTGTAGCTGCGGCCGACCTCGCCGTTCTGTAGGACGGTCAGGAGCGCGTCGGCGTGGTCCTCGACGAACAGCCAGTCGCGCACGTTCAGCCCCTGGCCATAGACCGGGATGGGCCGTCCATGGAGCGCGTTCAGGATGACGACGGGCACCAGCTTCTCGGGGAAGTGGAAGGGGCCGTAGTTGTTGGAGCAGTTCGTCAGCAGCACCGGCAGGCCATAGGTCTCGTGCCAGGCGCGGACGAGGTGGTCCGAGGCCGCCTTGGTGGCGGAATAGGGGGAGTTCGGGGCGTAGGGGGTATCCTCGGTGAACTGTCCGGTCGCCCCAAGGGTGCCGAACACCTCGTCGGTGGACACATGGTGGAAGCGGAACCCGGTGGGCCGGCCCGCCCGGATCCAATAGGCCCGCGCCGCCTCGAGCAGGTTGAAGGTGCCGTTCACGTTGGTTTCGACGAAGGTGCCGGGGCCGTCGATGGACCGGTCCACGTGGCTTTCGGCCGCGAGGTGGAGGATGGCATCGGGCCCGTGCGTGGCCAGCACGCGATCCAGTGCCCCGCGGTCCCGCAGGTCGGCCTTCTCGAAGGCATAAAGGGGCGAGTTCCCGACCGAGGCCACGTTGGCCAGGTTCGCCGCATAGGTCAGCGCGTCGAGGTTCACGACGTGATGCCCGCGCTCCACCGCGAGGCGGACGACGGCAGAGCCGATGAACCCGGCGCCGCCGGTCACGAGGATCTTCATGGTGGGCTCCCCTTCTTCAAGACGCCCGCGAACCCCGCCACGGCGCGGCCCGATGGTCAAGAGAGGCTTGATCCATAATGCGGCGGCGCGGCATCGCCGTCGCGTCGGATCGCACCGGTCCGGGCTTGGTTTTCCCGGCGTCCTCGGGCCAAGATGACGAACGCGGATGGGCTGTCCGTCCGCGCCGGAAGGCCGACGCATGGAAACGGTGAACAGGGTGGATGATGGTGGGGCCAGCCCACGATCGCGCGCGGGGCAGGGGACAGGAGCGTCGGTCCGGCCGCTGCGGTCGCCAGAGGCCATGACCCCACGGAACCGTCCCCTGGGCCTGCCGCTCGTTCCGGCCATCCTGATCGCCGTGAACGTTCTGGTCGAGGCCGTCCTTCTGGCCGCGGACCACCGCATCCTCGGGTCACCGATCTGGCGGGCGCTGGCCTACGGCAACGGCGCGTTCTGGTCCGGGCTCCTGCGCGACTGGCGGCCGAACTTCCCGGGCCAGCCGGCCACGATGTTCGTGACCTACTCCTTCCTGCATGCGGGCCCGGGCCATCTGATCGGCAACATGATCATGCTGGCCCTGCTGGGCAAACCCTTGTCCGACCGGTTGGGGGGCTGGCGCTTTGCCGCGATCTACGGGCTGTCCGCGCTGGGGGGAGGGGTGGCGTTCGGCCTCCTGTCCTCGAGCGCAGCGCCGATGGTCGGGGCCTCGGGCGCGATCTTCGGCCTCGCCGGAGCCGGCCTCGTCCATTACTGGCAGGAGCAGCGGTCGCTACGCGGGCTTGCTGGGGCGGTCGTGGGGCTTGTCGCCCTCAATGCGCTGACCTGGCTCATGCTGGGCGGCCAGCTCGCCTGGGAGACCCACCTCGGGGGCCTCGTGGCGGGCGCGCTGGCGACCCTGGCGCTGGACCCGGGTCGGCGTCCGGGTCAGCCGATCGTCTGATAGATCCGATCGTAGGCGGCCAGCAGCTTGGGCGCGGAATCGCTCCAGCTCAGGCCGTTCTGGACCCGGTCAAGCCCGATCCGGCCCAGTCGGTCGCGCAGCGCGGGATCCGCGATCAGGGCGGCGATCTTTTCCGCGAAGTCGACCGGGTCATTGGCGCGCGCGTACAGGGACGCGTCGCCCGCCGAGGCACGGCCCTCGGTGAGGTCGAACTGCACCAGCGGCTTGCCCAGGGCCATGTATTCGATGACCTTGTTCATGGTGCAGATGTCGTTCATCGGATTCTTCGGGTCCGGCGCCACGCCGATGTCGATGCTGTTGAGCACCTCGACCAGCGCCTCGCCATAGAGCGGGCCGTGAAAGGTGAAATGGTCGCCCAGCCCGCGTTGCGCCACGTCCGCCTGCACCTCCTCCAGCGCGGAGCCGAAGCCCACGATGGCGAACTGCACGTCCTTGTGCCCCATCCGGTTCACCAGGTGGTCGGCGGCCGCCACCAGGAGATCCATTCCCTCCTGCTGGCCGATCACGCCGACATATCCCATGACGGCGGCAGCCCCCTTGCGGTGGACAGGGTTGCCGGGGCCCGGGATGAAGGTCTCGAGCTTCGGGGCCGACCGGACGACGAAGACATCCTCGGGCGCCATGCCGCCCCGCTCGATCGCGATGCGGCGGAAGCTTTCGTTGGTGGCGATGGAGACCCGGGCCGTGCGGAAGGTCAGCCGCTCCCAGAGCAGCATGACATTGTAGAGCATGCCCTTGCGGTCGAACTTGGCCTCGAAGAGCTCCGGGCTCGGGTCGTGGTGGTCAAACAGGTAGGCCACGCCCTTCCGGCGGTAGCGCCGCGCCAGAAGGAAGACGAGATCCGGCGGGTTGCAGCCCTGGATGACCTGGAACGGCCCGCGGTCCTGCCAGACCTTGGCGGCCAGCCGGAACCAGCCGCGCACGGCCGCGCCGTATTCGCGGGCATAGGCCACTGCGCCCTCATGCGCCTCGAGGGGCAGGGGGTAGCGGTAGATGTGGACGTCGTCGATGACTTCGTGCGACTTGGTCCAGTTCCGCATGGCCGGGCAGATCACCGACACCTGGTAACCGGCCGCGATCAGCGTCGTCGCCTCGAGCCAGACCCGGCGGTCCAGGGGCACCGGAAGGTTCTCCACGACGATGAGAACGTGCCGGCCTTTCCGATCCTGCATCTGCCGAGGCTCCAAGCCATTGATCCCGCGCCGTGGGTAACCAATCGGCCCCGGAGTGGCAATGCGCCTGGGGCTTCGACCGGAGCGCAGCTGTTCAAAAGGCCCGCGACCTGCTCACGCCCTGATCGCCAACGGCGCGGGCCGTCCTGACGGGGGGCGGGACGGAATCCGGGGTGGGGCGACAGGGCGCAGGGTCGCTGCGCCCCCAAGCCTCATTCGGGGATGAAGGCCGGCAGGCGCGGCAGCACCTGCGCCATCAGGCGCTGGATGCGGGCGTCGGCCTCCGCTTCGGATTCGTCCTGGCCGATCGGGGTGACGAACCGCACCATCGCGCCGTCCGTCCGGCCCATCGTCAGGCTGTCCCAGACCACGCTCGCCTTCGCGAGGTAGTCGTTGGTCATCCGCTTCCCGCGCTGCTCGAACCAGTAGTAGACGAGCTGCTTGGTCAGCCCCTTCTGGATGACGGCCCGGTTCAGGACGAAGTCGCCATAGACCGTGCCCGGCATCGAAACGGGCGTGGGATCGATCGAGAACACCTCCCAGCCCCCCACGGGCAGGCAGACCTCCGGCGAGTGGATGCCGGCGCCTTCGGTCTGCTTGTCGTACCACGCGGCGAAGAAGCTGACGGGAGCCGCCTCTCCGGGGGTGGCGTAAAGCAGGTTCACGTAGTCCGTGGCGCCCAGGACGGCCTCGGTCTCGGCCGAGAGGGGGTCGGGCAGGCCCGACCAGGTGCCGACGTCCCGGGGAAAGAGGCTGAAGGCATCCCGGCTCACCTGCGCCCGTTCGGGCGTGGGGAAGGTCAGGAACGCCACGGCCACGGCCCCGGACACGAGGGCCGCCATGGCCAGCCCGCGGGAGGGCTGGATCCCCATGATCCGCGCCGCCTGGCCCCCGAACCCTTCGAAGTCGAGGTCGATCGTCTCGGACAGAGAGAGCGGGCTGGGCGTGAGCCGCTGGAGCGTGACGGCGGTCAGGAACAGGATGATGATGCAGGCGCCGAAGATCACCCAGCCTTCGAAGAAGTGGAGGAACCCTTCGGCCTGCTCGATCCCGTAGCTGTTCACGAGGATGCCGATCACGCCGATCCGGAAGGAGTTCATGAACACCGTCAGCGGCGCCGCCATCAGGAAGAGCACGACCTTGTGCCAGAAGGGGCCGCGGTACAGGATCCCGAACAGATACGAGAAGCTCAGGATCGGGAACAGGTATCGCAGGCCCGAGCAGGCGTCCGCGACCTGCAGCTTGTAGACGCCAAGGTCGATCACGTTCCCTTCCAGGAACACCGGCACCCCCGCCATGCGCACGAACCATACGCCCAGCTCGGACGACACGAGCTGCAGGAAGATGGTCAGCTGCCAGTAGAGGAACTGGGGCAGGGGCAGCATGAAGATGAGGTGGAGGACGGGCGCCCAGTGGCTGCGCCCACGCTCCCAGCCGAAGCCCACCAGCACGACGCCCATGACCCAGATGATGAAGGCATAGGTCGTCACGTCCGGGATCTGGACCAGGTTGCCGAAGATCCCGAACCCCAGCGCGAAAAGGATCACCAGGATCCCCGGCCAGCGGGAGTTGGGGCGGGACGGATCCTCGGGCGGCGCGGCACGGAGCTCGCGCAGGAAGAGGTACAGGGAGATCAGCGGGATCAGGGGGCCGTGGCTGTATTCGGGGGTCGACCAGGCGCGCGCCAGGGACTCGAAGCCGAGCCAGTAGATGGGAAGCGCCGCCAGGATCATCGCCGCGAACCAGAACAGGCCCTGCGGATTGATCCGGATGGGCCGATCGAGGACGGCGGCGACCCGGGATGGCTCGGTGACGGACATTGGACCCCCTGGAGATTGAAGCACGGCACTTCGGGCTCCCGAAGCGGGTGCCAAGCTCGCAAGACTTTAGGGATTCACTCGGGAAAAATCGAGGGCATCTTCATGACTTTGCTTGGTCCATGCGTCGCAGCCGGGCGCCGCAGGCCCGAAAGCGACGCCGGATCAATCCCGGATTGCAGAGCGCAGCCGCCCTGGGCCAAGAGGTTGCGGGATGCCACAGATGACCGGAGGATGTCGCATGGAGAAGCCTCTGGCCGTCAGCGTCGCGCCGCGGCCAGCTCCCGGCCCTCGCTGGCCTAGAACCCGCCGCGGAAGCTGCGGCCGATGGTCAGGAACAGGCTTTCGTTCCGGGCCAGCTCGTCCCCGGTCTCGTCGCGCTGCTGATGGCGGTATCCGAGCGACAGGGACCAGTCCTCCGCCAGCTGGCGGTTGAGGCTGGCTCCGAACTCGATGCTGCTCGTGCTGTCGCCGCCGCCGGTGGTCTGGGTCTCGCCGTATAGGGCGTCAAGGCTCAGCGAGGCCAAAGGCGTGAGGTTCCGTTGGTACTGCGCTGCCAGCGTGGTCACGAGCTCCTCGTCCTCGCCCTCGCGGGTCTGGACCGACTGGTCGAGCGAAAGGGAGGCGGACCCGCGCGGCAGGGTCCGGCTCGCCTGGACGCCCCCCGTCAGCTGCAGCTCTCCGGTCGCGTCCCGAGCGACCCCCAGCCGTCCCGAGAACAGGCCCAGCGGCCGTTGCAGCTCGCGGCCGAAGCTCAGCTCGGTTCTCAGCCCATCCTCGGTGTCGTCGAAGGCCAGCTGTCCGAAAATCTGCCCGGCGGGGCGGTCGATGGAGCCCCCGACATCGAGGCCATACCGCGTCACCGGTTCGTCCCCGTCCTCGTCATAGACGGAGCTGCGGAGTCCGGCGTTCAGGCTGGCCGCCTCGGTGAGGCGGAAGCGGAAGGATGCCTCGAAGTCAGTCGTCCTGTAGTCGATCAACTCACCGGAGGTGACGTCATCGTAGGATACGGAGTCGAAGCCGGTCGACAGCGTGATGCCGAACGGGGCATCGTCGCGCAACGTCAACACCGCCCCCAGGCTGGCGTTGCGGCGCGAGCCTTCGCCTCGAAACTCCTCGAAGTCGTCAGGCAGGTCGATGGAGCCGTCATCGCCGATGAAGTCGGTGAGGCTCCGCAGGAAGGACACCTCGGTCTGGCCCAGGCTACCTGACAGGTCGAGGCTGGAGCTGGGCACGGCCCGGCTGTAGCCGAAGTCGAGCCGCGGCCCGTCCACCTGGACGTCCTGCGACGATACGTCGGAGGACAACGGCGTGTCGACGGTCACCCCGGCCGAGAGCGAGAACTGCGAGATCGGGGTCGCGGTCAGGTACGACAGGCCCAGAGTGGTCGTCGACCGCGGCTCGGCATCCTCGACGCCCGGGTCGAGATCCGCGTTCGTCTCCAGCCCGAGTCCTTCGGACAGATTGAAGGTCAGCAGGGGATTCGGAGTGGTCCGGTCCAGCGCCTGGGCGAGCGTGGCCTGCGGCGCCATCGCGCCCAGGGCTGCGATCACGGCGATGCGGCCCGGCCAGCTTGGGTGCAGCTGCCTCGGTTCCCGCGGTTCGGGCCCGAATGGCGGCCGAGTGGTCATTCGAACAGCCTGCGCTGCGGCACGATGATGACGTCGCCATCGATCAGGGTCACGGCGCCGGCGTTGCTGCGCCCTTGCTCGATCGCTTCGTAGTCGATGGCATAGATGGTCTCGCGGCCGGTGTTCGGATCGGTCCGGCGCAGCTGCAGCCGCTTGGTCGCCGCGAACTGCGAGAAGCCGCCCATCTGCGCGATCAGCTGGAGGATCGTGGTCCCGGGCTCGACCGTGAGACGACCGGGCTGGGCCGCCTGGCCCACCACGAAGATGTCGATCGTCGGCTCCTCGGCCGGGCCCGTCGGCGCGGCCTCTTCCTCGGCGGCGATCTGGCTGATGCTGACGAACACGCTGGGCGGGGCGGCAAAGCTGGAGGTCAGGCGATCGATCAGCTCGGACTGGATCTGCTCCACCGTCCGGCCCTGGGCCTGGATCGCCCCGGCGAGCGGCACGGTGATGCGTCCGTCGGGCGAGACGAGAGCATTCCGGTTGAGACCCGGATCCTCGATCACCTCGATCTGGAGGACGTCGCCAGGGCGGACGCGGTACGCGTCCTGCGCCAGTGCCGTTTCAGGCAGGAGGCTGGAAAGCCCGAGAAGGCCGGCCATCACGGCGGCGGTCCAAGTGTTCCCTTTGGTCATTGGGGGATCTCTCCTGCGCAGTCCCGGGCCTCAGGGACCCGTGTGTTGCCGTCACGATAACGGTCGTTGGCCCATACACAAGCCAAGCCGGAGGCCCGCACCGCCGGCGGGCGTGGTTTGGCGGGCATCGCGCCCGCCAGGACACAGTGAGGTCAGGGAGTTCCCGTTGCCGGCGCAGGGGCCGCGTCAGTTTGGGCAGGGGCGGTCTGGCCCGCGGCACCGGCGTCACCGGCCGGGGCAGGGGAGGGGGCCTGCCCCTCATCGGTCGAGTTGCCATCGGCCGGTGATTCGCCCCCTGAACCCAGCTTGGCCAAGGCCGCCTGGGCCGTGTCCAGTTGCGGGAAGGGCCGGGTCGATCCGATCTCGACGGAACGGGCGAGCGCCGTCCTGGCGTCGTCCGTGCGTCCCAATGCCTCCAAGGTCATGCCCAGATGGAACTGCACGGTTGGGTCGTTCGAGAGCGCCTCGGCGGCAGGCTGGAGGTAGGTCAGCGCCTCCTCGTGCTCGCCGCGCTGGGACAGAATCCAGCCATAGGTGTCCTGCAAGGCCGGCTCGTTCGAGCCGCGCAGGCGTCGTGCGATGGCGAAGGCCCGGTCAAGGTCTTCGGACGAGGCGGCGCGCTGGCTCAGGAGGCTGGCGAGGTTGTTCGCCAACAGGACGTTGAAGGTGTCCTGGTCGTAGAGGGCCTGATAGATCTCGATCGCCCCCGAGATGTCGCCCTTCTGTTCAAGGAGTGCGGCCTTGATCCAGCGCAGCGACCCCGATTCGGGCTGCGCGGCCAGCCCCGCGTCGAGCGCGGCCTCCGCCTCTGGCCCGCGGCGGGTCGCGATCAGGAGCGAGTAGAGCTGCTGGACAGCCTTGTCGTTGCCGGGCTCCTTGCCGACGATGTCGCGGAGCGTCGCCTCGGCGGCGTCCATTTCCCCGGCGGAAGCCCGAAGGCTGGCGTCGAGGAGGCGCAGGTCCGTGCTGTCGGGCGACTTGGCAAGCTGGCCATCAAGGTAGTCGCGCGCCTCGGCCTGGCTGCCGTTGCGCACCATGGCGGCCACGGCGCGCGCCACGTCCGAGCTGTCGCCGCCGGCGTCAGCCAGGGACCGCAGCATCGCCAGCCCATCCTCGGTCCGGTCCTGCGCGAACAGCACGCCGGCCCGGAGCCTTTGGGCGGCATCCTTGGCCTGAGGCGAATCGATCTGGTCCAGCTGGTCGATCAGCGGCTGCACACGGTCCGGCTGGTTCCCTTCGAGCCAGAGCTGACCGAGCCGGAGCGCCACGTCCACGCTGCCCGGGTTGGCGCGACGGGCATCCGTGAGAACGGATTCCGCCACGGCGGGCTTGTTCTGCCGGATCAGGAGGTCGGCATACCGGAGCGACGGCTCCGCGGCCGAGTTCGAGACGTCGACGGCTGCGGCCAGACGCTCAGCGGCAAGGTCGAGGTTGCCGTCCCGCTCATAGGCCTCGGCCATGAGGGTCAGGATCTCGATATCGCGCGAGTTCTGGGACAGGGCGGTCCGAAGGTCCACGATTGCATCGCCGGGCCGGTCCTCGGAGACGGCCCAGGCGGCGCGGAGCTTCAGCGCATCGACGTTGGTCGCATCCTCGGTCAGGACTTCCTCGACGCGCTGGCGCGCGCCGGTGAGGTTGCCGGTCGCCGAAAGCATCCGGGCCAGGGTCGTCTTGATGTCGCGGGTCTGGTCGGACGGCTCGGCCTTGCCAAGCACGTCCTCGATCGCGGCGATCGCCTCGTCCTGCCGGCCCTCCTGGAAATCGAGGCTGGCGCGCAGCGTCCGGTACAGATCGGCGTTCGGCGTGCCCTCGTTGGCGGTGATGAGCTTGTCGAGTTCCTGCCGGGCCGCATCCGAGCCACGTGCGGATTCGAGGAACTGCACCAGCGTCACGAAGCCGTCGGTGGACCCCTTCTCGTCGCCAGCCAGCTCCCGAAGGAGCGTCTCGGCCCCGTCGGTGTCCCCTTGCACGATGTACCAGCGGACCAGCGCCGTCCGGACTTCCTCGTTGTCGGGGAACTGCTTGTACATCGACTGGAGCTGCGCCCCGGTCGCCGCCATGTCGCCCGAGTTGGCCAGGAGCTGGAACTTGGCCATGTTGAACTCGAGCGAGCCCGGCTCGGCCGCGATGGCGCGGTCAAGCTCGGGGAGGGCGTCGGTCGGATTCGGGCCGGTCATCAGCCGGTGGATCACGATACGCCGCGCCACCTCGAGATCCTCATGCGAAGCCAGGAGGATGCGCGCCTGGCGGGCGATCTCCTCCTCCTGGTCGCTGTCGCTGCCTTCGACGGCCGCCTGGTAGCGGAGAGCAAGGTCGATGGCCTGCGCGCGCGGGTCGTCGGGCAGGAGGCGGACCGCCTCCTGGCCATGGCGCCGGGCCTCATCCCAGTTGCCCTGCTCGATCGCGATCTCGGCCAGGGTGAGACGCACCTCGGCGGTGTCCGGGTATTGCTCGATCAGGCGCAGGTAATGGCGGTAGGCCTCGGCCACGTTGCCGCGCTTGAGCTGCAGGTCGGCATAGGCCATGCGGGCTTCCTTGTGGAAGCCATCGTATTCGAAGACGTTGCGGAGCTCCACGAGCGCCCGGTCCTCGTCCCCCTGTTCAAGCAGGGTCAGCGCGGACTGGTAGTAGCGCTCAGCCTTCTCCTCGCGGCTTTCGCAGGCGGTCAGAAGCAGTGTGGACGACAGGGCCGCCGCGAACAGGACGCTGGATCGGATCAAGATGGAGGCTCATTGCTACAGGGACACGAGTGGCAAGGACCTGTCCAGGTTCCCCCGCAACCCTGTGCACTTTGCGTCAGTAGCCGGTCGCGCGCAAGATCACCCGGACCGTCGCCACCATGATCTTCACGTCAAGGGTGAAGGACAGACCGTTCAGATATGCGCTATCATACGAGGCGCGGGCGGCGAACGAACTCTCGTTCCGCTCGCTGACCTGCCAGGGCCCGGTCACGCCGGGGCGCAGCGCGAAGTAGGCCGTGCCGGGATACATCGCCGCCTGCGACGGCATCATGGGCCGCGGACCCACAAGGCTCATGTCGCCCTTGAGCACGTTCCAGAGCTGCGGCAGTTCGTCGAGCGAGCACTTGCGAAGGATGTGGCCGATGCGCGTGATGCGCGGGTCGGACTTGAGCTTCTGGGTCTCGTCCCATTCGGCCCGGGCCGTCGGGTTGTTCCTCAGGTGCTCCTCCAGGCGCGCGTCGGCGTCGGTGACCATGCTGCGCAGCTTCCACATGCGGAAGAGGCGGCCGCCGCGTCCGATCCGGTTCTGCGTGTAGAACGGCTGGCCGCCGTCCAGGGCCACCAGCGTCGCGAGGACCACGACCGTCGGGAGGATGATCGGAAGGACCAAGAGGACCAGGGAGATGTCGAGCAGGCGCTTGGCGAAGGCGCGATACAGGACGCCGGGCGCGCGTCGGCCGGCGGAGGTCTTGCCGATCCCTGCAACCAGGGAACTGCCCGACCCACTCATCGTCCAAGCGTGATCGCGGTCTTGCGTCGACATCTGCTACCTCAGCGTCCAACACACCCGATGTGGTCGCACCGCACCCCCGCGGGCGCGTCGCGCCCAGGGGCGGCGATGGTGATCCCCAGCCCGAACGGGCCGGATGATCTCATGATAGAGGTAAGCACCTTCATTCTGCATTTGCAACACATTCTATACGCTTTGGACTGGCCCGAGATGCGCAACAGACTGGATCAATATCAGAAACTAGGCGGGATGATACTTGCCTCGGCATTGGTTGTAGGGTCCGATGGGGCGCCGGCAACCATTCCGGGACTTACCAGGTTCTTGACTGGCCATCCTTCGCCCCCTCGGCTACCAGAGTTCGGGATGACGGCGGCTTGAAGGCTTATGGGCACCAGTCTTGACATCTACATCGACTTCTTCGGCTTGTCGGAGCGGCCCTTCTCTCTGGTGCCGGACCCTTCCTTCATGTTCTGGTCCGAGCAGCACCGCCGTGCCTTCACGATGCTGGAGTACGGCATCCTGACGCGGGCGCCCGTGACCCTGATCACGGGCGAGGTGGGCGCGGGGAAGACGACCATCCTCTACAAGCTCCTCGCCACGCTGGGCGAGGATGTGAGGATCGGGCTCATCACCAACTCTCATGGGGACCGGGGCGAGCTTCTGCGCTGGGTGCTGCTGGCCCTCGATCAGCCAGCCTCGCCCGATGCGTCCTACGTCGACCTGTTCGGCCAGTTCCAGGCCTACCTCATCGCCGAGTACGCCGCCGGCCGGCGGGTCATCCTGATCTTCGACGAGGCGCAGAATCTTTCGCGCGAATCGCTCGAGGAGCTGCGGATGTTCACCAACATCAACTCCAACAAGGACGAGCTCGTGCAGCTCGTGCTCGTGGGCCAGCCCGAGCTGCGGGACACGATCCGTCGTCCGGACATGACGCAGCTGGCCCAGCGGGTGGCGGCCAGCTTCCACATTCCGGCCATGGACCGCGCGACCGTCCACGGCTATGTGAAGCACCGGCTGCAGGTGGCCGGGGCCCAGGACCAGATCTTCGATCCGGATGCCATCGACATGGTGCACATGGCCTCCAAGGGGGTGCCGCGGCTTGTCAACCAGCTTTGCGATCTGGCGATGGTCTATGGCTTCACCAAGGACCAGCGCCACGTGTCGCGCGAAACGGTCGAGGACGTGCTGAGGGATGGGGTCTTCTTCGCCGGCGGCCAGACGATAGATCTGCCGCCCAGGCCGCTCGAGACCACCGAGGCCTCATCCCAGAGGGGAAGCTGACAATGGATTTGAAGTTCTACCTGTCGATCTTCCTGCGGCGGGTGCACTATGTCGTCCTGCTGGCCATTCTGGGCGGCACGGTCGGCGGGACGGCGGCCGTGCTTCTGCCGCCGGTCTATTACGCGCAGGCGACCCTTGTCGTGGAACCCGAGCAGATCCCGGGGGAACTGGCGGCCTCCACGGTCCGGATCGGCGCCGCCGAGCAGTTGCAGGTCATCCAGCAGCGCATCCTCACGCGCGAGAACCTGCTGGACATGGCGAACCGCCTGAACGTCTATGCGCCCCGGCCCGGGCAGGCCCCGGTGCGGATGGCGGCCGACGCGATCGTCGGCGACATGCGCCGGCGCATCTCCATCGTGACCAGCGGGGGCAGCGGAAGCCGGCGGGAGGCCCCCTCGGCCACGCTCGTGACCGTCAGCTTCACGGCTCCGACGGCCCAGCTCGCCGCCTCCGTGGTGAACGAGGTCGTCACGCTCATCCTGAGCGAGAACGTGGAGATCCGCACCCAGACGGCGGACCAGACGCTCGACTTCTTCACCCAGGAGGTCGACCGGCTCGACCAGGAGCTGAAGAGCAAGGGGGCCGCCATCCAGGCGTTCCAGGAGGCCAATCACGACGCCCTTCCGGACAGCCTCGAATTCCGTCGCAGCCAGCTGGTGGCGGAGCAGGAGCGTCTGGTCGGCCTTCAACGCGACGAGGCGGCCCTGAGGGACCGCCGGCAGCAGCTCGTCCAGATCTACGAGTCGACGGGCAACGTGGCCGCCGTGGCCGCTCCGGCCGAACCGACCACCCCCGAGGAACGGCAGCTTCTCGATCTTCGCAACCAGCTGACCTCGGCGCAGGCCGTGCTGTCGCCCACCAACCCCCGGGTGAGGTTGCTGCAAGGCCAGATCGCCGCTCTCGAGGCGCAGGTGGCGGCCAGCCGCGGCGTGACGCCGGTGGACGCGCCGAATTCGGCGAACTCGGCCTATGAGCTGCAGCTGGCCGATCTCGACGCGCAGATCCAGGCCCTTGGGCAGCAGCGGTCGCAGATCGAAGCCAACATGGCCGAGCTGCAGACCACGATCGATGCCACGCCCCGCAACGGGATCTCGCTGGACGAGCTGCAACGCGACTACGACAACACGCGGGCGCAGTACGATCAGGCCGTGCAGCGGCGCGCCGTGGCCCAGACCGGCCAGATGATCGAGACCCTGTCCAAGGGGCAGCGCATCTCGGTCATCGAGCAGGCGATTCCCCCGGCCTCCCCGGTCAGCCCGAACCGGCCCATCATCGCGGCCGGCGGGCTGGGCGGCGGCCTGTTCCTGGGACTTGCGCTGGTGGCGCTGCTGGAATTCAGCGACCGCTCCATCCGGCGTCCCATCGAGCTCACGAACCGGCTGGGGATCCAGCCCTTCGCCGCCCTTCCGTTGATCCGCACGGCCTATGACGTGCGCCGTCGGCGGCTGCGGATCATTGCCGCGCTCGTGGTCATCCTGTTCCTGATCCCGGGGTCGCTCTGGATCATTCACAGCCAGATCGTGCCTCTCGACCGGGTGGCCGACCATGTGCTGGAACAGTTGGCCAACCGCTTCGCGGCCATCGAAGACATGCTGGGCTGAGGACAGAGACATGGAACGCATCCAGCACGCCATCGAGAAGGCCCGTGCCGCCCGTCAGGGCGACGGCCCCGTCGAGGAGGTGGTTCGCCCCACGACCGAGGCGGCGGGCGCCCCTTCGGCGGCGACATCCGAGGCCGACAAGATCTCGGCCCAATGGTATGGGCTTCGCGAAGTCTCGCTTCCGCCCCGGGCGCTGATCCGGTCGCACATCGTCACCGCCGAGCGGAACCGGGACGCCGTGCGCTTCGACATGATGCGGACGAAGCTCCTGCACCAGCTCGACTCCAGCAAGTGGCGGCGTGTCGGCGTCACCTCGCCCGGGCCCAACTGCGGCAAGAGCACGGTCTGCCTCAACCTGGCCTTCAGCCTGGCGCGACAGCCGGAACTCCGCGTGGCCGTGGTCGAGGCGGATCTTCGCCGTCCGTCCATCGCGCAGATGCTGGGAATCAAGCCTCAGGGCAGCGTCGGTGATTTCCTGGCCGGTCGGACGCCCCTGTCGGACGTCGCCATCCGGCTGCGTCCCAACCTCGCGGTGCTGCTGAACCCCGAGCCGCGGCACAACGCGGCCGAGCTGTTCCAGTCGCGGAGCGCGGCCGAAGCGCTGGACGTGCTGGAGGCGAGCCTTGCCCCCCACGTGGTCCTGTTCGACATGCCGCCCACGCTCACGGGGGACGATGTCATGGCCTTCGCGGCGCACACGGACGCCGTGCTGATCATCGCCGGGGCCGGGACGACCACCGTGGCCGAGATCGACGCCTGTGAGCGGGAACTGGCAACGCGCACCAACGTCATGGGGGTGGTGGTGAACAAGTGCCGCTACCTGGGCAAGGACTACGCCTACGACGAATAGGGCCGCGGCGGCAGGCCTTGGCCCTTTGGCCGTCCGGCATCCCAGGATCGTGGCGTGCGGTGGCGGCCGGTCGTCGAACCGGGCGCGGCCGGATGGCGGATCGGGCGAGGCGTGCCGCATGTCGTGGCACGAGCCAGCCGGCGTTTCGACGGCCTGCCGCCCTGGGCGCATGGTCGCCGGGCGGCACGGGCGCGCAACGCGGCCCTGCTGGTGCCCGGGTTCAAAGGCCAGTACCCTCTGGCCGCCTCGGCTTCGATCCCATCAGAAAAGGTCAGACGCCCAAGATGCCCGTCAAGAAACGCACCCTGCGGGGGCGCATCGCCAACCTGTTCAGCTCGTTCCTCGATCCGATGGTCCTCGTGCATCCGTTCCGGATGCTGCACTACTACGGCTATAGCCACGTCCGCCCGCGCCGGCAGATGACGCTGGGGCAGGGGGTCCGGTTGGCGCCCAACACGTCCTTCCGCAACGCCGAGCGGATCAGCCTGGGCGATCAGGTGCAGCTTGGCGAATACACGGCGCTCTGGGCCGGGAAGTCGAGTTCGTGGATCCGGGTGGGGGAGCGGACGACCTTCGGCCCGGGCTGCTTTGTCACGGCGGCGGATTACGGGCTGGCCGCAGGGGCGCGGATCATCGATCAGGAGATGATCGAGCGGGACGTCATCATCGGCCCCGACTGCTGGATCGGAACCAAGTCTGTCATCACCGCCGGGGTCACGCTGGGCGCCGGCTGCGTGATCGGGGCGGGGTCCGTCGTGACCAAGGACATTCCCGCCGGAGCCATCGCCGCAGGCGTCCCCGCCCGCGTGATCCGGATGCGGTCCTGACCCTCAGGGATCCAGGCCGACAGCCTGACCCAGCATCCACGCGCAGCGGCGGAGCCTGATCCGGGCCAACGTGCCCAGCGCCGCTCGCCGCTCGGCCATGCCATGGAGCCTGGGGCTCCTCATCACCTTGACGGAATGCGCCGCGATCGACGGGATCATGGCAAGGCCCCGTCCCGCCCAGCCCACCCGGGCCGTCACGTTCCGGGGCCGCAGCTCCCAGGTCTCGACCGTGAGCCGGCGCCACTTCTTCTCGAGGGCGGGCCAGTTCGACCGCGTCGGGTGGGACACCCGCAGATCGTCAGCGTGGACCAAGCGGAAGCCCGCGTCCCGGGCGCGATGGCACCAGTCCAGATCCTCGGACAGCCCGGTCCGGAACTCGCCGACCCTGTCCCAGACCGCCCGGCTGGTCAGCAGGTTCGCGGTGGCCGAGAACCCTTTGGTCTCGATGTAGCTGCGGTTGTCGAAGGCGAAGACGGTCTCGAACGCCTCGGCCCCTGAACGGGGGCCGGGCGTCTCGTCAAAGAGCGTGATCGTCCCGCCGACCGCATCGCCATTGGTCCGCACCCGATGCGCGGTCGCGAGCCAATCGGACGCGGGGACACAGTCGCAGTCCAGGAAGTAAATCCATAGCGCGGTGGTCTCGGCCACGCCCCGGTTGCGCGCCAGCGCAGCGCCCTTGCGGGTCTCGGTCACGATCCGAAGCGCGGGATGGGCTGCCCGGACGCCATCGAGCGACTCGGTCGAGCCGTTGTCGACGACGACCACTTCGACCTCGGGCGTGACCTGCGGCATCAGCGCCGCAAGGCAGCGTTCGAGCCGTTGGACGTCGTTGTAATGAGGGATGACGACTGCGGCTTCAGGCACGGGTTCCCTCCATCAGGCGGCGCAGGGCCGTCTCATAGGCCCCGAGCTTCTCGAGGCCGAGCTTCAGCGCCTTGTCGGCTTCGCGCGCGAGGGTCGCGCGCTCCTCGAAGGCGGCGGCGATCTTGCCGAGGATGGCGCTGGCCTCCTCGCCGGTGCAATCCACCGTCCGGTCGTAGCCCAAGGACCCGAAGAGTCCCGCGAACTTCCGGGAATAGGCCATGGGGATCACCGGGACGCCGGAGGAGAAGGCGGCGATGCAGGCGTGCATCCGCGCGCCCATGAAGAAATCGAGACCCGCGATGTAGCTCTTGGCGTCGGAGGGCGACGCGAAGGCCGGGGCGAGGACCGTGCCCGGAAACTCCTCCGCCAGCGTCCGGCTGACCGCCAGGTCGTCCTCGCCCACCTTGTGGCCGGAGCGGACGATCACATGCGGCACGAGGTGCACCTCGCAGCGGTCGGGGTGGTCCTGGAAGTGACTTATAAGCCGGCGCACCAGGCCCGGGTAGTCGGTGCGGAGCCCGAAGTCGTTTTTGCCCGTGTAGCCGCCCGCCATCAGCAGCCCCGACACGTTGATCCCCACCTTGACCGGGCCGCCGTCGCGCGGGGCAGGGGGGGTGTAGGGCAGGCGCAGCGCCACGTCCGACGCTTCGATGACGTCGCGTCGGCCAAGCGCGTGGGCAGCCTCGGTGGACGGCCTGTCCCGGGATGCCACGACGGCGGCGCGACGGAGGAACAGCCGGGCCGCGAGGCGTGAGCCGCGCTTGGTGAAGGGGCCGATCGTCTGCGGGGCCATCACCAGAGGCGTTCCCGCCAGATGCGTGATGGCCTTGAGCACGAACATCCGCCGGAGCCGGCTTGCCCCGTAGATGTCCGCGAAGCTGTCGCCCGCTCCGATGTCGATCACCATGTCCGAAACGCGCGCGAGGGCGAGGAACCCGCTTGGCCGGGTCATGGCCTGCCGGTCGAAGGGCACGATCCGGATGTCCGGCCCCGAGACATAGGGTTCGCGCGCGTCCTTGAAGTCGAGCACCGTGACGTCCAGGTCGCGGCCCATGTCCCGCGCCAGCCCGCGCAGGATCTCGATCTCGGACACCGTGAGAGCCCCCACCCCGAGGTTGTCGGAGCGGGTGGAGTGCATGATCAGGCAAACGCGGATCGGTCTTGGGGGCATTGCCTCGCTTTCCAGGCCGGTCGGGCTCAGCCCGGACGCTTGGCGGTGCGCCGGACCATGCCGAGGAAGTTCCTCACATTGCGCTTGAGCGGATTCTGCCGCGCCGCAGCGACGATTCGGAGGCCTTCGTAGCGCGGCACGGGTCGCCCCACCAGACGGAGCGCCAGAAGCCGTGCCGCGAGGCCGCGGCGGCGTTCGCGCTGGCCGGGCTGGATGGCGGCCAGGGTCGCGACGTCGAAGGGCCCGGTCCCGATCCGCCCGGCTGCCTGGGCCTCGGCGATCAACCGCTCGCCCAGAGCCGTTCGCGCCACCATCAGGCTGACGCCGGGCTGTTCCTCGAACATGGGATAGCCTTCGGCGTCGCTTTCCCAGGCGTCGGCGCAGACGATGTCGGCCAGGGATCCGGTCCCGTCCGGGCAGATCTTGCACCGGTGCTGGACATGGCGCGAGAGGATCTTGCCCCAGCTTTCGTGATAGCTCATCGACGTCTCGGTGCCGTCGTCGAGCACCGCCGTCGCGCGCCCCGGCCAGCCGTTGCCGCGATACCGGAAGCTGCGCGTGCGCGCTTCCTCGGCCCCCAGCGCCGCCAGGACGGCCCGCCCGCCAGTGTGCGAGGGCACGCCCGCGCAGAAAAACGACAGGATCACCGGCACGGCGGCCGCCACCTCCGGGTCGACGGTCCGCAGCGCGGCCATCGCGGCGGCGTCGCATGGCTTGCCCACGAAGGCGAAGCGGCGACCCGTCGCCCGGTGGTCGGCCAGCCGGTCGCGCAGGTCGGCCAGCGGGGCGGAAGGGGCATAGCGCGAGCCGGCCGCCGCGATGATGCCGTCGCGGTCGGTCGTGACCACGGGGGCGTTGCCGATCGCGAGGTCGGCCGCCGCCGTCGTTTCGATCACGGCGTCCACGACCCCGCTGTCCACGAGGTGCAGCAGCATGGCCGACAGCGCCCCGCCCGACGCGCCGGCGTGGCGGACCGCGTCATCGGTGGACCAGCCCAGGCGCATCGAGACATAAGGGCCCCAGAGGGCGTCGTCGGTGCGGCCATCGGCCTCCACCCGCTCCACGAGGCCGGGGCAGACGTTCCAGATCGCCTTGTCCTCCTCGGGGGTCAGGGGGGCGGACTGGACGGGGCGCAGGTAACCGGGCGTGGCGACGTGCATCGCCACCTTGCCGGCCGCGATGGCGGCGCAGGCTCCGCAGCCCGAACAGGTGTCGCCACGGGCGACGCGGGCAAGGGAGGGCGCGGACGGAACGGAGGGGATCGTCATGGATGAACGGATTCTTTCAAAGAAGGGGCGGGCCGACTAGACGCGTGTCGGGAAACAGGCCGATGTCATCTTTATGATCCCGAACGGGGAACGGCAACTTGACCCCGGCCTGTTTTGTCGGAAACAAGCGGTCCTGTCCCGGCGTCGCCGCGCCGCAGCTGGAAGGCCTCCCGTCCTCGATGCTCCGCTCCGCTCTGCTGATCCTGTCAGGGAACGCCCTGGCCTCCGTGTTGCTGCTTGTTCGCAACCTCCTCGTGGCGCGGCTCATCCCCGTGGCCGACTATGGCGTGGCCTCGACCTTCGCCATCGCCATGGCGGTCATCGAGATGGTGTCGTCCATCGGGCTCCAGCAGCAGATCGTGCAGGCCAAGAACGGGGACGACCCGCATTTCCAGGCCGCGCTCCAGGGCTTCCAGGTCTTCCGCGGCATGATGTCCTCGATCCTGCTGTTCCTGCTCGCGCCGTTCATCGCCGATTTCATGAACGTGCCGCAGGCGACCTGGGGCCATCAGGTCATGGCGGTGGTGCCCCTCCTCAACGCCCTGACCCACTTCGACATCTATCGCATGAACCGGCGCATGGTGTTCGGCCCCATGCTCATCGTGGGGCTGGTGCCGGCGCTGGGGTCGCTTCTGGCCGTCTGGCCGCTGGCGATGTGGTTCGGCGACTGGCGCGCCCTGCTCTGGGCCAACCTGCTGCAGGGCGTCCTGGGCATGCTCACCTCGCATGTCGTGGCCGAGCGTCGCTACCGGCTGGCCTTCGACCGGGAGATCATCCGGGGGAGCCTCAGCTTCGGCTGGCCGCTGCTGGCCAACAACGTGCTGCTGTTCCTGGTGTTCAACGGCGACCGCATCATGGTCGGGCGCGTGCTGGGGATGGAAGCCCTGGCCATCTTCAGCATGGGCACGACCCTCACGCTCACCCCCACGCTGGTCATGGCCAAGAGCGTCCAGAACTTCTTCCTCCCGCGCCTGTCCAGTGCCGCGCACCGGGAAGGGGAGGGCGCGCGGCGCCGCTTCACCGAGCTGGCCGACGCAACGCTCCAGGCCGGCCTCCTGAACGGGGGCGTGCTGGTCCTGGCGACCGTCCTGGCCGGGCAGCCGTTCGTGGAGTTCGCGCTGGGCGAGAAATACGCCGCGCTGGTGCCGCTGCTCGGCCTCATGGCCGTCATGCAGGCGGCCCGCGTCTTCAAGAGCGGCAGCTCCGTGGTGGCGCTGGCAGTCGGGCGGAGCGGCAATGCGCCGCTGGCGAACCTCGTGCGCCTCGTCTCGCTCCCGCTGGCCTGGATCGCCCTCCTTCAGGGCTATGGCCTCGTCACGATCATCTGGATCGCGATCCTGGGCGAGTCGGTGGGCTACATCGTCTCGCTCTATCTGGTGGAAAGCCGGCTGGCCGTGTCGCTGCGGCCCTTGGTCCCGGCGCTCCTGTCCACGGTCCTGCTGCTCGTGGTCGGCACGCTGCCGGTGCTGATGCCCACGCTGCCCGTCTGGGTGCCGGCCGTCGCCGTGGTCTGCGCATTCGCCCTGCAACTCGCCTCGATGGGTGCGCTCCGCAGCCGTCTCGTCGCTGCGTTCGTCAAGAAGTCCGAGAGCTGAAGAGGAATCGTATGACGCGTCCGCTCCTTCTCCATGTGGGGTACCACAAGACCGCCACGACCTGGATGCAGAACGCGCTGTTCACACCGGTGCACGGCTACCGGCAGGTCCTCTCCCACAAGGAGGTGTTCGACGGGCTCCTGCGGCCGCATGGCCTCCAGTTCGCGCCGGACGCCATGCGCGACCTGATCGCCGAGCGCCGGGCCCAGGTCCCTGACAACGAGACGCCCGTGATCTCGTCCGAGCTCATCTCGGGAAATCCCTTCTTCGGAGGACGCGAAAGCGACGACTACGCCCGCCGCCTTCGCGACGTGGCGCCCGACGCGCGCATCCTGGTCTCGATCCGTGAACAGACCCGGATCCTGCCGTCCGTCTACATGCAGTACATCCGGCGCGGCGGCACCATGCCGATCGCCCGGTTCTTCGACGGGGAAAGCGAGCTTGGCTATTTCGGCTTCGCGCCCGAGCACTTCGAATACGACCGGCTGGTCGGGCTTTACCAGGACCTCTTCGGCGCCGAGAACGTCTTCGTCCTTCCCCAGGAAGGGCTGAGGAAGGCGATGGACGACACGGCGGCATCCCTGGCCGAGTTCGCGGGCAATACAGGGTTCCAGGGGCTGTCGCCGGAGGCCCGGAAGGTCCGGGGAGCCAGCGATCCGGAATATGCGGTGCCCGTGCTCCGCCGGGTCAACCACATCAGGACATCCGCCCTCGACAGGACCCCGGCCATCTCGCTCGGCCCGGCATCCGACTCGGTCTTCAAGGGCACGAGCTACCTCCTGCGCCGACCCTTCGTGAACAGCATGTTCAAGGCGCGGACTCCCGTCAGCGACTATGTCCGCAGCCGGTTCGCAGGCCATTACGCGGCCAGCAACGCCCGGCTCAGGGACCTCGTCCGCCACCCGGTCGATCTGACGAGCTATAAATAAGGCATGGGCCGGGGCGCCGGCAGGCCCCCGCCCATCCGACGGCGCCGCGGTCTGGCCGAACCGCCGATCCTGCGCCAGACTACGGCCGCGGCCCCGCTCCTGGAGGGAACGATGCGACATCTTGGTGCCATGATCCTGACGGCCTTGCTGCTCGCGGCGGGCAACGGACGGGCGGATGCGGACATGACCCTGAACGGGCCCGGGGACCTGGCCGGCGCCCTCGAGGCCGCCAAGGACGGGGGCGTCCTCCGCCTGGCAGGCGGCGACTGGGGCGGCCTGTCCTTGCAGAAGACATCCTGGCCCGATGGGCAGCCTCTCGTGCTGACCGCGGCCGACCCCTCCGATCCGCCGCGCTTTTCCTCGATGGGCCTGTCCGGCGTCCACAACGTCGTCCTGGACGGGATCCTGTTCGACTACACCTTCACGCCGGGCGATGCGCGTCATTACCGGCCGTTCCGCATTTCGGGCTCGGAAGGCATCGTCGTTCGCAACGGCGTCTTCGATGGCGACGTGGCGCAGGACGACGATCCGAGCCTCGACGGCTTCCCGGCCGGCTTCGGGCTGAGCGTGACCGGTTCCTCGGACGTCACCCTCGAGGACAACATCATCCGCGGGTTCGCGCGCGGCCTTCTCGTCTCGCGCAGCCGGGGCATCACCATCCAGCGCAACGACGTCCATGACATCCGGTCCGACGGAATGGACTTCGCGCAGGTCCAGCAGGTGCTGATCCAGGGTAACCACATCCACGACTTCGCCCGGTCGGCCACCTCCAAGGACCACGCCGACATGATCCAGTTCTGGACCAACAGGACCGACGCCCCGTCCGAGGACATCCAGATCCGGGGCAACCTCCTCAACTCGGGGCGGGGCCTGTTCACCCAGTCGATCTTCATGCGGAACGAGCAGGTGGACCGCGGCCGGGCCGGGCCCGAGATGTTCTACCGCAACGTCACGATCGAGGGGAACTTCATCCTGAACGCCCACCTTCACGGCATCACGGTGGGGCAGGCCACGGGGCTTTCCATCCTGAACAACACCGTGGTCCAGAACCCGACCTCCAAGGGCGAGAAGGACAACACCGCGCTCTGGACGCCCCAGATCCGCGTCACGCCAGAATCCACGAACGTGCGGGTCATGGGAAACGTGGTCTCCAAGATCGTGGGCGCCGAGGACCAGCGCGACTGGACGGTGGCCGACAACCTGTTCGTCCAGGGCCGGACCCGCATGGAGCCGGGCTTCTATGGGGCCGTCTTCGTCGGGGGGGACCCCGTCAATCCCGCGTCCTTCCTGCCCAAGCCGGGCGGCCCGCTCGACGGCACGGGCATCGGCGCGCCCCTGATGGTCCTGGCGCGATGACCGCCGGCGTCCTGTGTCGGGCCGGGGTCGCATTCGCCCGCCAAGGCGGATACAACGTCCGCCGATACGCTCCCGAGTGAAAGGATCACCCAGGCCGTGGCCGTGCTCGAGGATATTCCCGGTCGAAGCATAAACCCGGCGTCGGGCGCCCCGCTCACGCCCGAGCGCAGGGCGGCCCTGAGGAAGTCGAAGCTGCCCTGGCAGGCGTCGATCTACGTCTATGCCGCGATCCTGCCGATCGGCTTCCAACTGGGGCCGCTGGCCATGACGTCGCTGCGGCTTGTGCTGCTGATCATGGTCATTCCGCTCCTGATCAACCTCCTGGCCAAGCGCTACGGCCCGATCCTTCCGACGGACTACCTGTTCATCGCCCACATCTTCTGGGCCATCATCGCCCTAGCCTACAACAACCCCGACAAGGTGATCGAGCAGGCGGGCTCCGTCGGCCTCGAGTTCCTGGGGGGTTACCTGATCGGCCGCGCCTATGTCCGGACGCCCGAGGCCTTCCTGGCGCTGAGCCGGCGTCTCGTCTTCATCATCCTCCTGATGCTGCCGTTCACGCTTTATGAAACCCTGACCGGCCACCCGATCATCGTCGAGACGATCCGCAAGGTGCCGGGCCTGAGCAGCGTGACGATCAGCAATGCCGACAAGCGCATGGGCCTTGAACGCGTGCAGCTGACCTTCGCGCACCCGATCCACTTCGGGCTGTTCTGCTCGGTGGCGCTCTCGATGTCCTTCGTCGCCCTCAGGGGGATCTCGGGAACGATCTGGCGCTACCTCAGCAGCATGGTCGTCGCGGGCTCGGGGTTCCTGGCGCTCTCGAGCGGGGCGCTGCTGGCGATCTTCCTCCAGTTCGGCCTGTTCGCCTGGTCGTGGATCTTCGCGCCCGTGAAGCAGCGGTGGTGGATCCTCTTCGGACTGTTCGTGCTCTTCTACATCGGGGTCGATCTCTTCTCGAACCGGTCCCCGATCAAGGTGCTGATGACCTATGCGACCTTCTCCTCGCATACCGCCTACTGGCGTGGCATCATCTTCGAATGGGGCATGGTGAACGTCTGGGCCAATCCGATCTTCGGCATCGGCCTGAACGACTGGGTGCGCCCGCGCTTCATGGTGTCGGGAAGCATGGACAACTTCTGGCTCGTCATGGGCGTCCGCTACGGCATCCCGGGCTTCCTGCTGCTGGCCGTAGGCTATGCGCTCGCCACCGCCCAGGTGATGCGGCGCAACTTCGACGCCGACTCCGTGGTGCTGCACATCCGCCGTGGCTGGGTGTTCACGATCCTGGGTCTCAGCTTCACCCTTTGCACCGTGCATATCTGGAGCAGCATCTACTCCTACGTCTTCTTCACCTTCGGGAGCGGCATGTGGCTCATCACCTACCAACCCCCCGCGTCCGGCGAGGCTGCCCCGACGCCCCGGGTCGGCGCCGGGCCGAGCCTTCGCCCGCCACAGTCCGGAGCGATCCCCCGGCCCGCAGGCCTGGCCAGCGGAGGCTACACCCGCTTTCCGCCTGTTCAGCCGATGAGGCGCCGCACCCCCTGACCGGCCCAGGCCGCCTGCCCCCCGTCCCCCTGACCAGCCGCGAGCTTCCATGACCCTGCCTGCCCTTGGCGTCGTTATCGTCTCCTTCAACTCCTCGGACGTCATCCTCGACTGCCTGGAAAGCCTCCTGGCGGCCAGGGACGTGCGGCTCCTGATCTCGGTGGTGGACAATGACTCCACCGATGACACCGTGACCGTGCTGAAGGACTGGGCCGCGGGACGGAGCGGCTATGCGGCGCCGACCGACGTCCCGTTCTCCTGGGACGCCACGCCCAAGCCGGTGACCCTTTACGGCCCGGGCGACCGCCTGCCCGCCGAGGGGCACTGCATCACCCTGATCGAGACGGGCGTGAACGGCGGCTTTGCGGCGGGCGTGAACCGTGGGCTGAGCCATCTCGCCGGCCTGCCGGAACTGGACCGGTTCTGGGTGCTCAATCCCGACAGCGTGGTCGCCC
The DNA here is from genome assembly GCF_017916275.1 of Rubellimicrobium arenae. Lineage (GTDB taxonomy): Bacteria > Pseudomonadota > Alphaproteobacteria > Rhodobacterales > Rhodobacteraceae > Rubellimicrobium > Rubellimicrobium arenae. The sequence goes on along the minus strand of NZ_JAFMST010000007.1, from coordinate 98,726 downwards.
CCGGCGCCGCCCGCGCCTTTGCCACGGCGTCCGCCGGCTTCGGCCTGATGGGAGGGCGGCTGATCTACCTGGCCGACACATCTGACCGCATCCAGCTCGATGGCGGCTACGTGAAGTGGACGACGGGCGTCACCGGCAACGTGAACCAGTTCAAGCCGCACGACACCACCCCGCCGCCCGATCCCACCGCGCTCGACTTCATCACCGGAGCGAGCATGGTCGTGTCCCGCGCCTTCTACGAGGCGGTGGGTCCGATGCGGGAGGACTACTTCCTTTATTACGAGGAGGTGGACTGGGCGCTGCGCCGGGGGGCGTTGCCCCTGGCCTATTGCCCCGAGGCGTTCGTCTATCACCGCGCGGGCACCGCGATCGGCTCGCCGTCGATCGGGCGGCCGGCGTCGCCGTTCTCGCTCTACTTCAAGCACCGGGGCCGGATGCTGTTCCTGCGGCGCTTCCGGCCGTGGTCGCTCCCGATCGGGCTGGTCTACTCGCTCTACAAGGCGGGGCAGCTCGCGGCGAAGGGACACGGCCTTGAAGCCTGGACGATCATGGCGGGATCGCTGAACCTTCCGCCTCCCAGCTCGGTCCGCTCGCGCCTGTCGCCCGAGGCCCGTGCCTTGGCCTTTGGCCGCACAGCTTCCTAAGCGAGCCTAAACTCTGGGCATCGTCGGCGGTGAGTCGGCGAAAGCCCGCACGACCTGCGCGGCTTCCCACCGATCCGCAGCATTGCCCGCATAGTGCCTTGAAATGGACTGAGTTGCACGCGACCCGTCGCACGGACCGAGCAGACAGTTCGGCAAGAACACCAATCTCGGACGTGGGACAAAGCAATGCGGACGATGGCAATCAATGCCGTCCTGCCATCGCAGGGCGACATGCGGCCGGCTGGCATGCCGGCCGCTGCGGAGGAGATCCGTTCCCCCAAGGCAGCCCCGGCACAGGGGCTGATCCAGCCACGGGCGGCGCTTGAACAGGCGCTGCGCGGCCTTCGGCGCACCTGCGCCGTCGTGTTCGGCTTCAGCATCATCCTCAACATCCTGATGCTGACCGGCTCCATCTACATGCTCCAGGTCTATGACCGGGTGCTGTCGAGCCGGTCCGTCGAGACGCTGGTTGCCCTCTTCGGGATCGTCGTCGTCCTTTACGCCTTTCTCGGGTTCTTCGACTTCCTGCGGGCCCGCATCCTGGGCCTGGCGGCGGTTCGGCTGGACCAGGTGCTTGGGACCCAGGCCTTCGGCCTGTTCCTGCGCAGCGGGCTTCCGGCCGTTTCGCGCGGCGCCTCGGCGACCAATGAGCCGTCGCCGCAGCCCCTGCAGAACCTCGACACGCTCCGCTCCTTCATCTCGGGGGGAACCATGGGCGCCCTCTTCGACGTGCCGCTGGTGCCGTTGTACCTGGGCGTCCTGTTCCTGGTGCACCCCGTGCTGGGCTGGCTCACGGTGGCGGGTGCCCTGGTCACGGCGATGCTGGCCATGCTGAACCACCTGCTGACGCGCAAGCCGATCGCCCAGACCATGGCGCGCGAAGCCATGGAGCGTGACCTGGTCGATCGGTCGCGCCGCGGCGCCGAGGCGATCTTCGGCATGGGGATGCAGGCCGCCCTGATGCGGCGCTGGCAGCAGTACCGGCAGGCGGCCCTGGCGGCCGGCCAGACCTCGGGCCATCCGGCCGAGGTGCTGTCCGCCACGAGCCGCGCCTTCCGCATGTTCCTTCAGTCCGCGATCCTGACGGCTGGCGCCTGGCTCGTCATCCAGGGCGAGATCTCGGGCGGGATGATCGTGGCCTCCTCCATCCTGTCCGGGCGCGCCCTGGCGCCGGTGGACCAGATCATCGGCGGCTGGCGCGGCATCCAAAAGGCCGTCCTCGCGCGCCGCTCTCTCGAGCGCGTCCTGTCCGACGCGCCCGCCGCCGCCCGCATCGTGGAACTGCCCGAGCCCAAGGGGCAGTTCGAGGTCCGCGACCTCACCAAGCTCGCGCCGGTGGCCCAGGGGCAGGGGGAGCGTCGTCCGCTCCTCGACAAGGTGACCTTCGCTCTCGAGCCGGGCGATGGCCTGGCCGTGATCGGCAACTCGGGCAGCGGCAAGTCCACGCTGGTGCGCGCCCTGATGGGGATCGTCCGGCCGGACAGCGGCGAGGTGCGCCTCGATGGCGCCACGCTCGACCAGTGGGATCCGGCGCGGCTGGGTCGCTTCGTGGGTTACCTCCCGCAGCTGCCGGACCTGCTGCCGGGCACCGCCCGGGACGTGATCGCCCGGTTCGATCCCGAGGTGACGGACGCCACGGTCATCGAGGCGGCCCGCATGGTCGGCATCCATGACATGATCCTGGCGCTGCCGCAGGGCTATGCGACCGAGATCGGCGGCGCGACCGGAGCCGTGCTGTCGGGCGGCCAGATGCAGCGGCTCGGCCTCGCCCGGGCGGTCTGCGGGATGCCCCGCCTCATCGTGCTCGACGAGCCCAACGCCCACCTGGACGCCGCGGGCGACGAAGCCCTGGGCCAGGTCATCACGCGGCTCCGGGACGCCGGGTCGGTGGTCATTGTCGTGACCCACAGGCCGGCCGCCATGGCCGCCCTGAACAAGGTTCTCGTGCTGAAGGATGGGCAGGTGCACCGCTTCGGGCCCATCCAGCCGGCTCAGGAGCATGAGGTCCCGGCGCCGGCGAACCTGCCCCTGTCGGCCGGTCCGCAGCGCCAGTCCGCCGAACTGCCCGTCGCGGCCCGACAGCCCTGGGAGCCCTTCGTGGTCCGGGCCGGAGCCGAGGCCGCGTCCGGGCGCCCCGCCAACGATCCGGAGATCCACCGGGAGGTCCAGCCCGCCGCTGAGGCGAACGGGGCGTCCGAGGCCGAGTTCTCCCCGCCGCCCAACGTGGCTGCGGCCATGAAGCGCCTTGCCGACCAGCGTGCCGCACGCAGCCGTGCCGCCGCCGAGAAGGCTCACCAGACCATGAGGATGTCATGACTGCTGCCGCCGTTGCCGGTATCGACCTCATCCCCGCGACGGACCTGCGCCGCCCCGTGCGGCTGGGCGTCGCCGGACTGGCTCTCCTGTTCGCCGGGTTCGGTGGCTGGGCCACCTTCACCAAGATCGAAGGGGCGGTCGTCAGCTCGGGCCAGATCACGGTGGCGGGCCGGCCGCAGCTGGTGCAATCGCTGGACGGCGGCATCGTCCGGGCCATCGAGGCCAAGAACGGCGATCGCGTCGTTGCAGGCCAAGAACTGCTCCGGCTCGACTCGACGCTGGTGCAGACGAACCTGAACATCGCCCGCGTGCGGCTGGCCGACGCTCTTGCGCTGAAGGCGCGTCTGGAGGCGGAGCAGGCGGGGCTGTCCGAACCGGCGTTCGACTATCCGGACCTGCCCTTCACCCGCCCCGACACCTCGCGGTCCGAGCAGGCGCAAAGCCGCATCTTTGCCGCCCGTGCCGACGTCCTCCGGGGCGCCCGCGACCAGCTGGCCGAAGCGCTGCGCCAGGGCGAGGCACGCCTGACCGGACTGGGGGCCCAGATCGCGGCCAAGCGGGACCAGGCCTCGCTCATGGACGAGGATCTTGCGAACATGCGCCAGCTCGATGGGCGCGGACTCGTCCCCACGCGCGAGCTGAACGACATGACCCGTTCCGCCGCCGACCTCCGGGGCGAGATCGCGAGCCTTGAGGCCGAGATGGCGAGCGTCCGCATCGACATGGAGGACGCCCGGCTCAGCACGCTCCAGGACGAGCGCGAGTTCCGCGAGGGCGTGGCCACCGATCTGCGGGACGCCTCGGCCAAGGTGGACGAGCTCGTGCTCGAGATCATCACGCGGTCGGCCGAGCTGGAACGCACGGTCATCCGCAGCCCCTCGAACGGCATCGTCCACGAGGTGCAGGTGGCGACGGTCGGCGGCGTCGTCGGTCCGGGCGATACCCTGCTTCAGGTGATGCCCCTGGACGAAGGGTTCGAGTTCGAGCTCCAGGTCGACCCCCGTTCGATCGACCAGGTTCATCCCGGCCAGCCGGCCGAGATCGTGATCGCGCCGCTCGATCCGGCCTCGACGCCGCATCTGAAGGCGCAGGTCGAGATGGTCCCGGCGGCGGCGGTCAACGATCCGCAGACGGGCCGGAGCTTCTATCGCGTGACCCTGTCCGTCGGCACGGATCAGCTGGCCCGGCTCGGAGACGGGGTGAGCCTCATCCCGGGCATGCCGGTCGAGGCTTTCCTCCAGACCGGCGAACGCTCGGTGCTGGAGTATCTCCTGCATCCCGTCGAGAGCCATCTCCACCGCGCGTTCCGGGAATCCTGACAGCACCAGGCAGCCAGACCTGAGCGATGGATGCGCGGGCCGGGCCCGCGCATCCGCCGCGACTGGACCAGCCAGCCAGGGAAACGGGCCGATCGATTGGAGCCGTTTCCTTTTACCTGCCGATCGAGGCGGGCCGATCCGGTTCGCCGAAAACTCTTCGCAATAGGTGATCTTTATGTGTCCCACATAAGTCTTTGTCCTGCTCCTGCCACGGCGTTGTTTCGCCACGATCATAGTTCAGAAGGCAGGCAGACCTAAGGGGCACCTAACACAAACTAAGAATACGAGGGATAAGATGGCGACGATCAACGTTTCGGACCTGAAGCAACTCTACAGCGCACTGGCGAGCTGCAAGGGTGGCGAAACCATCCTGCTTGCTGGCGGCGATTACGGGAACATGAACCTGTCCGTGAAGTCCGGGTTCAATTTCGCATTTCCGTCCAACGTCACGATCATGTCGGCGGATGCCAGGAATCCTGCGTCTTTTTCGGCCGTGGAGGTTCGTGGCGCGGCGAACATGACGTTCGACGGGATCAAGTTCGATTACGAGTTCCAGTCCGGCGACCTAACCTCGGAACGTCCCTTCAACTTCCAGAACTGCACCAACCTCACGATTCGCAATTCCACCTTCGATGGTGACTTTGCCCGCGGCGTTTCGTCGCTGGCCGATGGTTATGGCTACGGAATCGGCCTTTCGGTTCGCACCTCGACCGGCGTGACGGTCGAGAATTGCGAGTCCTACGATTTCCACCGCGGAATGGTGTTCAGCGAAAACTCCGGGGTAACGGTTCGCAATAACGAAGTCTACGGAATGCGGTCGGACGGCATGGATTTCAGTGAAGTCCAGAATGTCGTCATCGAAGGAAACCACATCCACGACTTCCGGGCCCCGCCGGCTTCGACCGACCACCGCGACATGATCCAGTTCTGGACGAGCGGCACCGACGCCCCGACCGAGAACGTCGTCATCCGCGACAACCTGCTCGACATCGGCAACGGCGCGCGGACCCAGTCGATCTTCATGCGGAACGAGGTCGTGGACACCGGGCGCGCCGGCGCGTCCATGTACTACCAGAACATCCTGATCGAGAATAACACGATCACCAACGCGTCGGCGCGCGGCATCTCGGTTGGCGAGACCAACGGCCTCGTGATCCGCAACAATTCGGTCCTGCACGCCGACGGCGCGGCCGCCGACGGTCCCGACCCGTCCGTCGAGATCCCGAAGATCATGGTGGCCGAGAACGCCAAGAACGTGGTCATCTCCGCCAACCTGGCCGCGGACATCCCCTCGGCCGAGGCTGGCTGGACCGTGACCAAGAACATCCTGGTGCAGGACCAGGACTCCTTCGCCCCCAACTACTACAACGACGTCTTCGTCAGCTCCTCCCTCGCTCTTCGTGACGGCGAGCATCGCTATCTGGCCGTTGCTGGCGGGGTCATCGACCAGGCCAATGCCGGGTCGGACGTGACCCAGGGCGCGGGCGGTGGTCTGCAGGTGCAGTTCCAGGTCGCCAAGGTGGACGGCGCGACCCGCGTGTTCGACGCCAGCCATTCCGTGTTCGACGGCGGCTCGCTGCCCGTCGGCACCGCGTTCTACTGGACGTTCGGCGACGGCACCAAGGCGCAGGGCGTCACGGTGCGCCACAGCTACTCCGGCCCGGGCGATTACCCGGTCAAGCTCACGATCAAGCTGCCGACGGGCGCGACCGTCTACGAGGACTACAAGTGCTCGATCCAGTCCTCCGAGGTGCTGAGCCTGCAGGACGGTCACTTCGTGGCCTACCACGACGGGGCGCCCGTCGATCTGGGCGTCGCGCCCAAGCTGACGTCGGACGGCATCCAGCTCGGCGCCGTGGGCGTGACGGCCACCATTGACCGGAACCACGTTCTGGATGTCATCGGCAGCGACAAGATGACGATCGGCATGACGCTGGACGCCGACAAGGTCGGCACCTCGGGCGAGGTCTTCCGTCTCCATGGCAGCTTCACCGCGGCCGTCACCTCCACGGGCGAGATGAGCTTCCAGGTCTTCCGCGACGGCGGCCTTTCTCCCGTGACCGTGATGACCAAGGGGGCCAGGCTCAACTCCGTGGTCGAAAAGGACCATGACGTCGTGATCCATCTCGACAGCGGCAAGCTGCAGATCTGGGTGGACGGCGCCCTGGCCGGCCAGACCACGATGAGCGGCACGATCGGCGGCGCCACCGGGTACAACGTGCAGGACCTCGTGTTCGGGAATCCCTGGAAGAAGGGCAATTTCGTCGGCGACCTGTCGGCCTTCGAGATGTCGGTCTCCGCAGGCTTCCCGGCCTCGCCCAAGACCACGATCCTGAAGACCGCCCAGACCGCCACGACGGCTTCGGACGCGGGCGTCCTGACCGTGTCCTCGGCCATGGAGCACGACAGCGGCCAGCACGATGCCTCGTCGGCGCTCGACCACCATCATCAGGATGACGCCCGCTACGATCTGGTCACGCACCACCAGGGCCACGACCTGATCGCCTGATCCACCACGGCGGTCTGGCCTAAGGCGCGCGGATCCGCACTGCGATCCCGTGGCTGGACAGTCCGTGTGCGCAGCCAAGGCAGGGCCGCTCCTCCCGGGGGGCGGCCCTTCATGCGTTCGGAGCGGCTTGGCCTTCGCTCAGGCGCCGCGGATGAAGGCTTCGACCTCCTGGTGGGCGGCGTCGTCCGTCATCTGGCGGGGCGGATGCTTGCAGAAGAAGGCGGCGGGCGCCTCGATGGGACCGGACAGACCCCGGTCGCGGGCGACCTTGGCGCAGCGGATCAGGTCGATGGCCACCCCGGCGGAATTGGGGCTGTCCTCCACCGACAGGCGCACCTCCATGTGCATGGGAACGCCGCCGAACTGCGTTCCTTCCAGCCGGATGAAGGCGACCTTGTTGTCGTTCTGCCAAGGCACGTAATCCGACGGGCCGACATGGATGTTCTCCCAATCGAGCCGCTCGCCGGCGACGGCCTGGACGGCCTCGGTCTTGGAGATCTTCTTGGACGCCACGCGGTCGCGCGCCCACATGTTGAGGAAGTCGGTGTTGCCCCCGGTGTTGAGCTGGTAGGTCCGGTCGAGCCGCACGCCCCGCTTGGCGAAAAGATCCGTCAGGACCCGGTGCACGATGGTCGCGCCCACCTGCGCCTTGATGTCGTCGCCGATGATCGGGACGCCGGCGTCGCGGAATCTCTGCGCCCAGGCCTCGTCCGACGCGATGAAGACCGGGATGTTGTTGACGAACGCCACGCCGGCCTCGAGCGCGCATTCGGCGTAGAACTCCGTCGCCTTCTGGGAGCCCACGGGGAGGTAGTTCATGAGCACGTGGGTGCCGCTCTCGCGGAGCACGCGGATCACGTCCTCCTTGTCGGGCTCGGCCTCGTCCGACCTGAGGAAGGTGCGATGCTCGGGCTGGTCGGCCATATGGGGCGCGAAGCCATCGAGGATCCGGCCCATCCGCACCCGGGCCCCGGTCTCGGGGACATCGGCGCAGAAGGTCAGGGTGCAGTTCGGCTTCTCGAAGATCGCCCGGGCCACGTCCTGGCCCACCTTGCGGCGGTCGATGTCCCAGGCCGCCACCACGCGGATGTCGCCGGGACGGTAGCCGCCCAGGTCCCAGTGCATGAGGCCGGTATGTTCGTTCCGGTCGTGGTCGCGGTACATGGCCATGCCCTGCACGAGCGAGCTCGCGCAGTTGCCCACGCCCACGATGGCGATGTTGATCCCCTCGCGGGTCAGGCTTCCATCGGGCATCATCCCCTCCCTGCAATCTGGGCCCGGGCCGGTCGGGCCGGCGCGTAGCGCTCCACCATGGCGGCGCAGAAGTCGGCGAACTGCTGCGGCTCGCGCGGGGGACTGGTGTGGTGCTCGCCCACCCCCAGGTGCTCGGGCGTGAAGCAGAAGGTCACCATCACGTCGAAGTCCTGCAAGGCGTCCATCTGGCGGTCGAACCAGTCGAGCGCGTTGGGACGGAAGCTGTCGGCCCAGGACAGCCCCGTCCGCAGGTGCCGCACGCCCAGCCGCTTGAGCCACTCCACCGCGAGGGGGAGGCGCGGGTCCTCGTAGTGGAACCACTGCATGAGCCCCATGCGCCCGGCATGGGGAGCAAAGGCTTCAAGGCCCGGCTTGGGTGTCCCATCCTCGCGGATCAGGCCCATGTAGAAGTGGCGGTAGTAGCTCGACCCCTCGGCTTCCTTGTGGCGCGTCGTGGCCTCCCACTGCCGCGGCAGGTCGAAGAGCGAGTACCAGTAGACCCGTGGCACGCGATCGAGGAGCAGCTCGGCCGTCCGCTGCACGCCGAAGGTCTGCACCTCCTCGGCGCCAAAGGAGCCGACGCCGACCTCGCTGACCCAGACCGGATGGTCGGGGGCCACGGCCTCGATCTCGGCGACCTTGGCGGGCCATTCGTTGATCTGCCACAGGTTCCAGTCCAGCGGAAAGCCATGCACCGCCAGCACGTCCACGTTGTCGAGCACGCCCCGGTCCTTGAGCCGGAGGATGAAGTTCGGGTCGATCGGGGAGATGCCCCCCAGAACGCGCGTCATGTCCGGGTTGACCGAGGCGACCGCCTGGCCGGCCAGGTTGATCATGGTGGCGAACTGCGACCAGTCGGGATCGATCTCGGGATCCCAATGCGACTTGTTGTTGGGTTCGTTCCAGAACATCACGGAATCGATCATCGCGCGGCCCCCCGTGCCGGATAGGCCGCGCCAGCCCCCCATTGGGCGTAGGGCACCTGGGCCCGGCGGCAGATGTAGACATCCTCGGAGGCGCGCGCTTCGATCGAGAACCCCGCGGCCCGGAGCATCGCCTCGGTGCCGGCCCGGTTCGGAACCCACCAGTTGGTCCAGTCCTCCGAGTAGGACTTCTCGATGAAGTACATCGCCGGGTAGCCCGGCTTCTCGAAGATGGTTTCCTCGGAGAACGGAACCTCGTCGGGAACCTCCAGCACCTGCTCGGGGCCCCGCTGGAGCGACTGGAAAACCAGCATGTCGCCGCAGACATGTTCCCGGATCAGGTCGAGCGCGAGGAGGGGGTGCCGCAGATGATAAAGCACGCCCATGAAGATCACGAGGTCGAAGGTCTCGCCCAGGGCGCCCACGTCATAGACCTCGAGCTGCCGGAACTCGATCTCCGCGCCCTCCACCTCGGCGGCAAGCCGGGCCTGCCGGAGGTAGTGCTCATCGTGATCGATGCCCAGGACGCGGGAGGCGCCGCGCCGCTTCATCTCCAGGGCGTAGAACCCGGCGTTGCAGCCGATGTCGAGCACGGACTTGCCGGACAGGTCCTCGGGGATCGCATGGGCGAAACGCTCGAACTTGGTGCGGGGGAAGTCTCCCAGGAAGTGCCCGGGCGCCGTCTCGATCCCGCCAAGCCGCAGATTGTGGAACCAGGGCCCCAAGGCCTCGATGCGACGGGCGAGGTCGTCGTCCCCGGGGTCATTCACGTCCTTCATGCGTCCATTCCGATGGTTTCATTCAGACTTAGTACCCGCGCGCCCCAAGTCCCGGCCTCGAGCCGGCTTACCGAAGCGGGGCCGATCTCGAAGCGCAGGAGATGGTCCAGGGACAGGCCCAGCACGCGGGCCACGAGAGCGCGGATCACGTCGCAGTGGCTCACCAGGGCGATCCGCTCCCCACCGTGCGGGGCAAGCGACTCCATATGCCGGACCGCGCGGTCCGCGGCCTCGCCCATGCTCTCGCCCCCCGGCGCGCGCGCGGTGGCGCGGCGGGTGTTCCAGTCGTCCCAGAGCGGCTGGCCATGGAGGTCCGCGAACTCCGATCCGGTCCAGTCGCCGAAGTCGACCTCGTCCAAGGCCTCCACCACCGTCACCGGTGCGCCGCTGGCGCGGGCCAGGGCCTCGGCGGTGGCGCGGGCGCGGTCCCGCGGGCTGGTGTGGATCTGGGTCAACGCCTCTCCGGCCAGCCCGCGCGCCAATGCGGCGGCCTGACGCTCGCCCTCGGGGGTGAGCGGCACGCCAGCGGCCCGGCCCGTCAGGCGCCGCCCGAAGTCCGCATGGGTTGCATGGCGGATCAGATAAAGCTGGACGCTGATGGGGAACCCCCGGTGGCTTCTACTTTCGTTCGGGTACAAACGCTCGCGAGGGCGTGAGGTTCCATGGTTCGTTCCGATGCGGCGGGAACGCGCCGTGCGCGCCGGAGGGGCGCGACAGATCGCGGTACCGGGCCAGGTAGCCTGCGATCATGCGGTCGGCGGAAAAACGGGCCCGGGCGGTGGCGCGGCAGGTGTCCGGGTCGATCTCGCCGGCCCTGCGGATCGCGTCGGCCAAACCGGCCACGTCCTCCACGAGGAACCCGGTCCGGCCATGCTCCACGATGCCAGGAAGCGCCCCGCTCGGATAGGCGATGACCGGGGTCCCGGCGGCGAGCGCCTCCATGGCGACGAGGGACGAGGTTTCCCGTGCCTTGGCCGGGATCAGGACGCAGGCGGCCGCGGCCAGGAGGTGCTGCTTGCGCGCGCCTGCGACGGGGCCAATCCAGCGCCGCCGCCAGGACAGGCGCGGGGCGATGGCGTCGCGGAAATGCTGCTGATGGAAGGGATAAGGGAACACGGTCCCGGCGATCACCAGCGGCCTGCGGGCCATCTCTGCGGCCATCAGGGCGTCGTCGAAGCCCTTCTCGGGGCAGATGCGCCCCAGCGTGAAGGCAAAGCCGCGCCTGCGGACGCGCAGGTCGGGGATCTCCACGCCGTTCTCGATGGGGGCTTCGATCCGCGCGCCCGGCGGAGCGGTCGCCGCCTGCGCGGCCGAAACCGGATGGAGATGGGTTCGGGGCCGGGCGGGCGACAGCGCCTCGGGCGGATACCAGTCGAGCGGCAGGTGAAGCGTCACGAGGACCGGCGGGCCGGGCTCGGGAAGGTAGGCGGGAAAGTCGATGCCGTGGAGATGGACGACATCGGGCGCCTCCTGCGCGACGACCTCGGCGATCCGGGCCCGGACGGCGGCCCGGACCCGCTCCGCATCCGCGTCCGAGATCGGCCCCTCCACCGCCGGGACGGAGCGAAGCTCGCCTGCGACCTGCGATCCCTCGGGCGCGATCACGAGCGACCGGTGGCCCGCCGCGACCAGCGCCCGGTCCAGCCGGGCGAGCACCTGCTCCGCGCCCCCGACCGGATCGGCCGTCACGGGCGCGAGCGGGTAGGACACGCTGAGGATCGTCAGGCGCCTCATGCGGGGGCCTGATCGAGCAGCGCGTCCGCGTGGCGCCGCCACGCCGCGAGGTTCATCGTCCAGCCGAACTGGTCGTACCAGGCCTGACCGGACGGGGCAGGGGCGCGGAAGTCATAGGCGGGAGCGGGGCGCAGCCGCTCGCCCATCTCGGGCATATGGCTGAGGAAGGCCTGCTGGCTCCCGAAGCAGGCGAGGCCGGCGCGCCGCCGCGCCCGGTCGTCATCGGACAGCGGCATCGCCGTCTCGGGGGCCGAGGCGTCGGGCCAGAACTCGCCGAACCGGGCCTGCCCCTGGCGCAGGTGGTAGCTCGGGAACTCGAACCGGTCGGGGACGGGCCGCCGCTCCGCCTCGAAGCGGCGGCAGGCCAGCGCGACGCAGAGCGCCGCCGCGTCATGGTCGGGATGGCCATGCTCGTAGGGGTGGGTGATGACCGCGCCGGCCCCCCAAAGGTCGCGGACGAGGTTCTGGACGATGGCCGCGCCGTGGAGGATCGCCTCCTGGTCGGGATGCCAGTAGCAGCGGAGCTCGGCCGTCGACCCCAGCGCGGCCATCGCGGTCCGTAGTTCCTGGCGGCGCAGCTCGGCATAGTTTTCGACCGTGTCGACCCCGGCCTGCCGGGCATCCCTCAGGTCCCGGGGGGCGCCGTCGGTCAGGTGGATGATCGACAGGTCCTCCAGGCAGTCCAGCCGGCTTGCCAGGGCCAGGGTCTCGTCATCCGGATGCGCCACGACCAGCACCACCCGTTCGGGGATGCGCTCCCTCCGCGCGAGGCGTCCGGGCAGGTCCGTCATGGCCTAGCGCGCGGCGCGCGCGGGCTCCGGGCCGAGGAGCTCCATCGCCATCCGGTAGCCCTCCAGCGTGCCCACGTCGGCGTAAAGCGTTCCCGCCCGGACCCCGAGCGCCTGGCCACCTTGCTCAATCCAGGCGTTGACGAGCGTGCCGATGTATTCGTCGGGGTCCCGGCGCGACAGCCAGAACTCGCGCAGCTCGTGGAAGATGTGGCCCGGCATCTTGAAGGCGCCCCAGATCCAGTTGGTCCGGACCTCGGGCGACTTCACGTCGATGGCCAGGACGCGTCCGTCCGCGTCGGTCACCACCGCGTCGAAGAACTGCGGCTGCTCCACCGGGAACAGCAGAAAGGACAGCCGGTCATCCGGCAGCGCCCGCAGCGCATCCTCGGGGAACCAGATCGTGTCCGGCAGGCCCACGAGGACCGGCTCGTTGTGCGGGATCACCGGATGGGCGCGGAAGATGGCGTCGCACAGGCCCGATGCCTCGGGCTGGACGACGTAGGCGATCTCCACGATGTCGCAGTGTCCCCCGTAATACTTGAGGATGTCGGCCTTGTGGGGCGAGATCACGAAGCAGACCTTGGTCGCCCCGGCCAACGCCATGCGGTCCACCAGGAACTCGCTGACGGCCTTTGGGCGGCTGCGGCCGTCGCCCGAGAGCCGCCCTCCGACGGGCAGCAGCTCCTTGGAGAAGGCGAGCGGCTGGATCCGCGTCCCGTTCCCGGCGGCGGGAATTATTCCCCACATGCAACTGTCCCTTCTGGCTGAGATGTGGCGCGGCGACGGCCATCGCCGCCCAGCAGGTCGACAAGTTCCGCCGCGCGGACGTCCGAGCTGTGCTCGGACAGCGTGCGGTCGCGCGCGGCCCTGGCGATGCGGGCCAGTTCGGCATCCGGCAGCTCCAGCGCGGCGATGGCGTCGGCGGTGGTCCGGGCGGTCAGGATCTCCTCGCCGGGCGTGAAGAAGTCGCCCAGGCCCTCCCAGGCGTCGCTCAGGACCGGGATGCCGCAGGCGGCCGCCTCGAAAAGCCGCCCGGACGGGCACCAGCCCATCGAGGCCATGGCTTCCCGGGTCACATTGAGCGTCAGGCGGGAGGACGCGAAGAACGCCGGATGGTCGGGGGGCGGCAGGTGCTTCACGAAGTAGATGTTGTCCGTCCAGGGAAAGTCCGGGGGGTAATTCGCCCCTGCCAGCACGAACCGCAGGCCGGGACGCTGGCGGGCGGGGTCGATGAACAGCGTCTCGAGCGCGGCCTGCCGATCGGCGGCGTAGGTGCCCAGGTAGGACAGGTCGCCGCGGAAGGCAGGGTCCGGGGACCCGGGCCGATGCGCCGCCGGATCCACATGGCCGTAGAGCGGCGCGACCCGTCGCGCGCTCAGCCGCGTCCGCAGCAGGTCGAGCGCCATGCCACCCGTGTAGCTGAGCACGAGGTCGAAGTCGCCCAGCCCCTCCGGGGGCAGGAAGTCGACGCGTTCGCCCCCCTCCAGGCGGCGCAACGTCACGGGCGTGTCCATGTCGTAGAAGACGGTCAGTCCCTTGGCCTCGGTCCAGGCCAGCTCGGACGCCAGCGGGCCGTCGGGGCAGAAGGACGTGACCATGACCGCGTCCGCGCGCGCCACCTCGGCGCGGGCGCGCGGCAGCACCGACCACCAGTCGGGGTAGAGCACCAGCTCCGCACCGTCCGGAAGCCGCGTCAGGTCACGCGTTTCGGCGTAGTAGGGAACGTCGCGTTCGAAGAAGACGACCTCGTGGCCAAGGCGTGTCAACGCTCCGATGAGCCCACGCCATAGGGTCGCGTGACCGTTGCCCCATGACGAGCTCACGGCCAGCCCGAACACCACCAGTCTCATCCGCGCCCCTGACCCTATGCCGCCGTCCTGCGGCGATTGCCCACGTCAACAGGGTCGAACGGGGTAAGTTCCCCGCCAGCCACAATCATTTTGCCAGGCTGGGCCGGGTTGCGCCGGACGCGCCATCCGGTCGCCGGATCGCGATGCTGGCAGCCTGGGCCGGGAGCCCGCGTCCGAGGCCCGCGCCGGGGCGCCCACGCCGGCCGCCCCGGCGTCGTGCGCTCGGTCGGATGGCGGACGGCTGGTCGTGACCGTTCAAGGTGCCCGAGGCCTCCGTCGCCCGGCTGAGCCGCCCTGCGGCCGCCCAGCCAGCGGGCCTTCGTCCAGCGCCTACTTGTGGCGGGCGGCCGCGTGATCGCCGTGCTCGCGCTTCTCGGCGGTGTCGCGGCCCACGAGCTTGTTGAACAGGCTCTTCTCGTCGAAGAGCAGCGCCAGGTCCTTGGCGTCGAATTCCTCGAAGAACTCCTCCCAGGAGATCTCCACGAGGTTCTCGTGATGGGAGTTGGGGGCATCCGGGAACATGATGCGGATCAGGCCCACGTCCTTGTCGGAGTGGGTCCGGTCCACCGCCGCGGGCTTGCCGCCCTTGCTTTCGGCCCATTTCCGGATGGTGTCGTGATCGGTCGTCGTTTCGGCCATGATGCTGGCTCCTGTCCAGGTCTGCCGCGCCAACCCACGCGCTGCGTCATGGTTCCCCGGGCCCCGACCCCGGAACGCCGTCCGCGGCCCGGCGTTGGAGCCGTGACGCCCGGCCGCGGACGCCCGACTGGCGGCCGGTCCGGGCCATGACCTCATGGAGTATCCCCCAATGACCCGTCCCTTCGCCATCGTGACCGGCGCCTCCTCCGGCATCGGCTATGAGCTCGCCAAGCTGGCCGCCCAGAACGGCCATGATCTGCTCATCGCCGCCGACCAGCCCAAGATCCAGGAGGCCGCCCAGGATCTGCGCGCCCTGGGGGTCGAGGTCGAGGCCCTGGAGGTGGACCTGTCCACGCTCGACGGCGTGGACCGTCTATACGCCGCCGCGCGGGGCCGCCCGGTGGATGCGCTCCTGGCCAATGCGGGCCACGGGCTCGGGCACGGCTTCCTCGAACAGGACTTCGCCGAGGCCCGTCATGTCGTCGACACCAACATCACCGGCACGATCTACCTCATCCAGAAGGTCGGCCGCGACATGGTGGCCCGCAGGCAGGGGCGCATCCTGATTACCGGCTCGATCGCCGGGTTCATGCCGGGCACGTTCCAGGCGGTCTACAACGGCACCAAGGCCTTCATAAACTCCTTTGCCTTCGCGCTGCGCGAGGAGATCAAGGACTCGGGCGTCACCGTCACCGACCTGATGCCCGGCGCCACCGAGACCGAGTTCTTCGAGCGTGCCGACATGGAGGACACCAAGGTGGGCGCGGCCAAGAAGGACGATCCCGCCATGGTGGCCGAGGTGGGCTGGAAGGCGATGATGAACGGCGAGGGCGACGTGGTCGCCGGCTGGAAGAACAAGCTCCAGTCCGCGATCGCCAACATCACCCCCGCCGGGATGCTGGCCGAGCAGCACCGGAAGATGGCCGAACCGGGTTCGGGCCAGTAACCGGGGCCAATGAACGAGCGCCAAGGGCGGGCGGGCCTAGCCCCGCCCGCGATAGGGCGGCACGCCCTGGTCGGGCAGCCAGACGCCCTGCGGCACCGGCCCGGTCTGGTAGAACACGTCGATCGGGATGCCGCCGCGCGGGTACCAGTAGCCGCCGATCCGCAGCCATTGCGGATCGAGCAGCTCCGCGATCCGCTTGGCGATGGTCACGGTGCAGTCCTCGTGGAAGGCGCCGTGGTTGCGGAAGCTGCCCAGGAACAGCTTGAGCGACTTGCTTTCCACCAGCCAGTCGCCGGGCACGTAGTCGATCACCAGATGCGCGAAGTCCGGCTGCCCCGTCATCGGGCAGAGCGACGTGAACTCGGGCGCGGTGAACCGGACGACATAGGCGGTGCCCGCCTGCGGGTTGGGCACGCGTTCGAGGACGGCGTCCTCGGGGCGCTGGGGCAGGGGCGTGGCTTGGCCCAGCTGGGTCAGGCCGGAGTAGATGCTGTCGGACATTGGGGAACCTCGCGCGGGACCGCTGGCCCCTAGCAGCGCGGGCCGCCATGCGAAAGGGCCGGCAGGGTTGCCCCCGCCGGCCCTTCACCCGATCGTGCGGCTTGCCCGTCAGGCGGCGCGGGCGTTGACCTTGGCTTCCGCGATGGCGGTCAGCTTCTTGTCGGTCGCGCCTTCCTCGTCGAGGTTCTGCTGAAGCACCGCCGCGCAGTCCTCGCGGCCCAGCTGCTTGGCCCAGGCGATGAGCGAGCCGTACTTGGTGATCTCGTAGTGCTCCACGGCCTGCGCGGCGGCGATCAGGGCGGCGTCGAGCACCTCCTTATCGGCGATCTCGCCCGCGGTCTCGTTGGCTTCCTTGATGATGCCGTCGATGGCCGGGCAGTCCACGGCCTTGGGCGTATGGCCATGCATCTGGAAGACCTGCTCCAGGCGCTTGATCTGGTTCTGCGTCTCGGCCAGATGCTGCTCGAAGCCCGAGCGGAGCTGCGGGTCGGTGGCCTTGGCGATCATCGTCGGCAGCGCCTTCGTGATCTGGTTCTCGGCGTAGTAGATGTCCTGAAGCTGGTGCACGAAGAGGTCGTCCAGCGTCGCGATGTCCTTCGTGAAGAGACCCATTGCGATCGTTCCTCCGGTTGCGCGGCCCGGGGGGCAGGGGGCCCGCCCGGTCCGGTTAGGCCTGTGGAACGTCCCCCCGCCGACCCGGTTCCGGCCCGCCTGCCGATTGTGACCGTTCAGCGCAGCGGACCCTTGCCAAGGGCTGCGAGCGCCGTCGCGAGCTCGGGCTGCCGGAACGGCTTGGCCAGCCGGTGCAGGTCCGCGGCGATGCCCCCGTCCTCGGCATAGCCCGAGATGACCAGGATGCTCAGGTCGGGGAACCTTTGCCCCAGCATGTGGGCAAGAGCCGTGCCCGTCATTCCGGGCATAAGGTGGTCGGTCACCACGAGATCCGGCCTCAGCCCCTCGTCCACGAGGTCGAGAGCCGCGTCCGCCGTCGCGGCCTCGACGACGTCGTAGCCCATGTCCACCAGCATGTGCGCGGTCGAGGCCCGCACGAGATCCTCGTCGTCCACGAGGAGCGCGGTTCCCGCCGAAGGCGCCGTCAGCCCGTCTTCCGGAACCTGGGGCTCAGCGACCGCCTGAACGGACTGGGGCAGCCAGAGCTCCACCGTGGTGCCCCGGCCCGGGTGGCTCTGGATGGCCAGGGCTCCGCCCAGCTGCGACGCCAGGCCGTGCACCATCGAGAGCCCCAGGCCCGTGCCCCGCCCTACGCCCTTGGTCGAGAAAAAGGGCTCGATCGCCCGGGCGAGGGTGGCGCCGTCCATGCCGACGCCGCTGTCGGACACGCCAAGCCGCACGAACCGTCCGGCGGACGGCAGGATCGATGGCCCCTCCGCCGCAAGTCCGGCCCGCGCCGCCACGCGCAGCGATCCCCCCCCGGGCATCGCATCCCTCGCGTTCACGGCGAGGTTGAGGATCGCCATCTCGAGCTGGTTCGCGTCGGCCTGGACCGGAGGCAGGCCGGGCTCGATGGCGGTCTCGACCGAGATGCGGGGGCCGACGGTGCTGGCGATCAGCTCGGCCATGCCGGTCACGAGCGCGCCCAGATCGATCGGCTCGGACTGGAGCGGCTGCCGCCGGGCGAAGGCCAGCAGGCGCTGGACCAGCGTGCGCGCCCGTTCGGCCGACTGGAGCGCGCCCTCCACCAGCCGTCCCATCCGGACGTCGCCCACGCCGCGCCGGTGCAGCATGTCCAGGCTGGCAAGGATCGGCGTCAGCAGGTTGTTGAAGTCATGCGCCACGCCCCCGGTGAGCTGGCCCATGCTCTCGAGCTTCTGGCTCTGCCGCAGCGCTTCTTCGGCCTTGATCTGGGCGGTCATGTCGCGGCTCGACCCCACAAGCCGGGTGATCCGGCCCTCCAGGTCACGGACCGGGACCAGCACCGTCTCGTAGTGGCGCAGCGAGCCGCCCAGATCGACATCTTCCCGGTAGCGCTGGACCTGCCCCGTCTCGATGGCCCGGCGATAGTTGACGGCCACGGCCTCGGCCACCCCTGCGGGAAGCTGCTCCTCCAGGGGGCGGCCGCGCAGGCCCTCGAGATCGAGCTTCAGCGTTTGCTTGTGCGCGGGGTTCACCTCCTCGATCGAGAAAAGGTCGTCGCCCAGCACCGCGATGATGAAGAGCCCTTCGTCCGAGTTCTGGAAGTAGGCGCGGTAAAGGGCATCCGCTTCGCGGTGGGCGGCCTCGGCCTCGGCGGCGCGGCGCTGGTCGCGCAGCCGGTCGGTGACGTCGGTCCCGTACTGGTAGGCCCCGATCAGGTGACCCCCCCGGTCCCGAAGCGGGCCATGGCGTAGCTCGTAGCTTGTCGCCTGTCCGTCCGCCGCCACGAAGTCCTGCGTGACGGCGAAGGCCTCGCCTGTCAGCGCCCTCTGCCAGAGCGCCTCGGCCGCCCGGGCGATGTCGGGCTGGCTGCTGTAAAGATCGGGCATCCGGTCGCCCACCCGGGGCTTCCGGCCCCCCAGCTTGCCGATCTCCTGAACGCAGGCGCGATTGATGGCGAGGATGCGCATGTCCAGCCCGACGACGGCAACAAAGGCATCCGTGGTCTCGAAGACGTCGGCCCAGACCTTCCGTTCTGCCAAGGCCTCGGCCACCCGCTCCTCGAGTTCCGAGTTGAGCCGCCGGAGCGCCTCCTGGGCCTGCCGGGTCTCGGTGATGTCGCCGGACAGGCCGACGAGCCCCACGATGTCGCCCCGCCCGTCCCGCAAGGGCGACTTGACCGTTCGGAAATGGCGCGTCTGGCCGTCGACGCCGGTGAAGACCTCCTCGAACTCCACAGTCTCGCCGGTTTCCATGATCCGGATGTCGTTGGCCCGGATCGCCTCGCCTTCCCGGGGGTTGGCGGACCAGTCCTGTTCGCTGCTCCCGATCAGCTCGGCCGGCGAACGGCCCAGAAGCGCCGCCAGGGCCGCGTTCGCGTAAAGAAGCCGGCTGTCCCGGTCCTTGGCGTAGACCAGGTCGGGCGTGGCGGCTCCGATCGCGGCCAGAAGGCTCGAGGTCCGCCGCAACTCCGCCTCGGCGCCGCGCACGGCGGTGACGTCGATCAGCATTCCGTCCCAAAGAAGGCGTCCGTCCGACGCCTCGCGGGGGCGGGTCAGAAGGCGCCCCAGCACCATCTGCCCGTCGGGCCTGCGGATCCGGAACTCAACGTCGAGCGTGGAAAGGTACCGTGCCGCCCGCGCCTCCTCGCGCAGCACCCGTGCGGCATCCTCGGGGTGGAACAGGTTCGTCCAGAACAGCGGATCGGTGCGGGCCGCGTCCGGGCTCACTCCGAACAGCGGGCCGCTGCTGGTCGAAAGATAGATGAAGCGCCGCTCGGACAGGTCGCGCGTGGTTTCGACCTGGAACGCCGTCGTGTTTGGCAGGTTGTCCGCCAGCGCCCGCAGCCTCTCGATCTCCTCGGTGCGCCGATGTTCGGCCCGCACGCGGTCGCTGACGTCGCGCACGGTGGCCAGGACGCCGGTTGGCCGGCCATCCACCCCCGGAACGGGAACGCATTCGAGATCGAACCAGGCCGGCTCGGGCGTGCCGTGCCGATCCAGGGTCATCTCCTGTGCCGTGACGGAACGCGTGCCGCCCGCCAGGCAGCTGCGCAGGACCTCCGTGTCGAACCCCATGAGGTCCGTGACGACGTCGAGGCAGGATCGCCCCATCGCCCCTGGATGCCGCCTGCCGATGAGGGACGCGAAGCCGTCGTTGTAGATCGCGATCCCCTGATCGCCCCAGAGCACGGCCATGGGGGTCGCCGACCGCAAGGCCATGCCGACCATGGCAGTCAGCGAAGGGGGCCAGGCCTCGATCGGCCCGAGCGGCGTGCCGGGCCAGTCGTGCCCCGCGATCAGGTCCGCGCAACCTCCCTGGGCGGGAAGCCAGACGGGCCGGGCTGGGGGCGAGGGGATGTCCAAGGCTCCTCCCACGGATGGGGTCGACGGGATCATGCCTAGCATCCCCTCTCCGTTCAGGAAACGGCATGGACGAGGGGTAGGCCTGCGCGCCGGTTGTCCGATGCGCGCGGGCAGCCTAGCTTGCCCAAGGCCCGATCGGGGCGTGACAGGAGGCCCGGATGGACGGCGGCACCGGATTCGAAGCGGCGGCCCGCGTGCGCGGGGCCTTCGACGCCCTGACCGCGCCGGCCCCCGACCTGGCCGGGCGGAGGTCGCATCTGTCGGCTCTCCGGCGGGCGGTGCAGGAGGCGGCCGAACCCCTCGCCGCCGCGATCGATGCCGATTTCGGCGGTCGGCCCCGGGTCGAGACCATGATGGCCGAGGTCGCCCTCGTGCTGGCCCATATCGACTGGGTGCTCGGGCGGCTGAAACGATGGACCAAGGCGCGCCGCGTCGCGCTCCCGCCCGAGTTCCTGGGCGCCTCCGGTCGGGTGGAGCGGGTGCCTCTGGGCCGGGTCGGCATCATCGGCCCCTGGAACTACCCCGTCCAGCTGACGCTCATGCCGCTGGTCGCGGCGCTGGCCGGGGGCAACCGGGTCCTGCTCAAGCCCTCGGAGGTCACGCCCCGAACGGCGGCCGAGCTGGCGCGGATCGCGGGCGCGGCGCTTCCCCCGGATCTGGTCCGCGTGATCGAGGGCGGGACCGAGGAAGCGCGCGCCATCGCCGAACTGCCGCTCGATGGGCTGTTCTTCACCGGGTCGACACGGACGGGACGGATGGTCGCGGCGGCGGCGGCGCGGAACCTCGTTCCGGTGACCCTGGAGCTGGGCGGCAAGTCGCCGGCGATCCTCCTGCCCGACGTCGATCTGGCCGAGGCGGCGCGGTCGCTGATGGCGGGCAAGCTGTTCTCGGCGGGACAGACCTGCGTGGCCCCGGACTATGTCCTCGTGCCCCGGTCCCGGATGCAGGAGGCATTGGCGGCGATCCAGGGCGCGACTCGGGCGCTCTATCCCGATCCCATGGGGCCGGACTACGCGGCCATCGCGCGCCCGCAGGACCGGGACCGCCTCAAGGGGCTGCTGCAAGGGCAGCGCGCCGTGCCGCTGATGGAGCCGATGCCCCCCGCGCCCAGGCTCGGGGCCTGGGCGGTCGTTGACCCGGACGCGGACTCAGCCCTGATGCACGAGGAGATCTTCGGGCCGGTCCTGCCTCTCGTTCCCTACGACGATCCGGCGCAGGCCGAGGCCTTCGTGAATGCCCGGCCCTGTCCGCTCGCTCTTTATGTCTTCGGGCGGAACCGCGCGGCCTGCGAAGGCGTGGTGGCGCGGGTGCGGTCCGGCGGCGCGCTCATCAACGACTGCCTCCTGCATGTCGCGGCTCATGCGCTGCCGTTCGGCGGGGCAGGGGAATCCGGCCTGGGCACCTACCACGGGCACGAGGGCTTCCTGACCTTCACGCGGCCCCGCAGCGTAATGGTGGCCTCGCGCCTCATGCCGGCCCGGCTCGCCCGGCCGCCCTTTGGCGCGACGGTGGAGCGGATCATCCGGTTCCTGCTGCGCTAGCCGTGCCGTAAAGCGCCATCTCCTCGGGCCAGGCCGAGCGGAGACGGTGCAGGTCCTCGGCATCGAGCCGGCCGCCTTCGGGGCGGAAGCCCGCGACCTCGGCCAGGTGCGTGTCGACCCGGGCCATCGCGCCGGGCGCATCCGGAAGGCCGAGCCGCTGCCAGAGCCGACGCAGCACGGCCTTGGGATCGGCGACCAGGTCCTCGAAGGCCACCTCGGCGAACTGCCGCGGCCCGAGGCCGGTCGCCTGCTCGCGCAGGGCGCGCATGACCAGAGGGTAGGTTTCCAGCACCGCCCCGTCGATGTCCGCCCCGCCGAAGTCCTGAAGCGCAAGCTCCCGCAGGGTTCGCCGGAGCGCGCGGCGGGAGGACGCGAAGACGGCCCGGGGGTCGCGGTGGATGTGGACGATCCGCGCGTCGGGGAACAGCCCCAGCAGCGTCGCGATCTCGGCGGTATAGGCCGGATTCTTGAGCAGCAGGGGGCGCCCCCTCGCGCGGCGGCCCAGGGCGGCCACGTAGCGCCGGATTGCGCGGCGTCGTGCGGGTCCGGCCGGATCCGCCAGGCCTTCGCGGTAGTCGCGGGCGAAGTGCCGCGGAAAGTAGATCGCGTGGAAATACGAATCGGGGCCGAGGTTGGCGAGGCCGACCTCGTCCTCGGTGGGGGCGTCCGGACCCATGGCGACGCCATCGATCAGCCGGGTCCGGGGGAGATAAGGGTCGATGAACGGCTTGGCGATCGGGGCCAGGCTCCGGGCTTCCCAGGGCATGGCCGCAAGAACGGGGGAGGCCGTGGCAAAGGCGCCCGAGGCGGCCATGAGGTTGTGGAGATGGGTGGTCCCGCTCCGGGGGTAGCCCACGATGAAGACCGGCGCCCCCAGCGGCGTCGGTGAGAGCGCGCCCCAGGCGAGGTCCAGCGTGGTGAAGGGCAGGCGCACGACCGAGGTCATCAGCGCCACGGCATAGGCGGGCCACCCCTTGGGCGATGGTGGGCCGTTCCGCGCCGCGAGCGCCAGGAGGGTCAGGGGGTCCGCGCCGCAGAGAGGGTGGAACACGCGATGCCAGGGAAACCCGGTCATAGGTCGTAGGTCCGCCCCCGCCAGACGGCGGGGCTGCGCCGCCGTCCCCGCAGGAGCGCGGTCCACTGGATCGCCAGGGTCACCGCCACTCCGGCCGGATGCAGCAACGCCGAAAGCCAGGAGGCCCTGGTCCGCGCGGCGACGGCCGCCGAGGCGGCCCAGACCAGGAGCGCCGCAAGGCCGGCGATCCGGAACGCGGCTCCGTCCGCCAGGATCAGCAGCAGGACCGGCAGGATGTGGCCGCCCCCCAGGAGCAGCGTCCAGATCGGCAGCGCCCGAGGCGTCGCCATGCCCTCCCGGGCGTTCTTGGAGAACCCGGCCCAGAGATCGGCCCAGGTCGAATACATCCGGCACGTCGCCAGCTCCGTGAGATCGCACAGATCGGTTGCGAACCCGGCCGACCTGACGGCGCGGGCCAGCCCGAGGCCGTCATGGATCGTCCCCCTGAGGGCGGCATGGCCTCCGGAGGTGTCGTAGGCCTCGCGCGTGACAGACAGGATCTGGCCGCAGGCCGCGGCAAATCGCGGGTCCGTGGCATGGCGGCGGGCCAGTTGCAGCGGCAGGTAGCCCAGCAGCACGACGAAGATCTGCGGGATCGCGATCTTCTCGCCCAGGGTCAGCGCGATCTGGCGCGGGAAGCCGCTCCCCAGACCCAGCCGCCCGCGCTCCATGAAGGCGGCAAGGCGGGCCAGGGCGTCGGGGTGCACCCTCACATCCGCGTCCACATAGATGAGCAGCGGGTGCCGCGCGGCCAGGGACAGTTGCCAGCAGGCGTGCTGCTTGCCGACCCAGCCAGCCGGAAGCGGCGCGCCGTCGACCAGGCGCACGCGCGGGTCCCGGGCGGTCCAGGCCCGCACGATCCGTGCCGTCCCGTCCGACGAGCCGTCGTCCAGGACCACGACCTCGAGCTCGATGCCGCGGGAGGCCAGCACGCTGTCGAGAACCGCGCCGATGTTGGTTTCCTCGTCGCGGGCGGGAATGAGGACGGAAACCCGCGGCTGGCCCGGACCGGCCTGGGGCGGCGGCGCGTAGGCCCGGAGGTTCGCGAAGGTCATCCCGGCGTAAAGCGCCGCCAAGGCCAGGGCGAGCAGGGCCAAGGCCAGCATCACGGCTCCTCGGCGAGGTGGTCGGGAACGTGCCGCTCCCCCCGTCGCAGGGCCTTGAGCCGCAGCCAGGCCCCGTAGACGCCGCCCACGCCGGACGTTCCGGCCAGGAGATTGACGAAGGCCGAGGGGTCGCGGGCCGCCGAAAGGGCCGCGAGATGGTCGCAGGTCCCGGTCAGCGCGTCCTCCAGCCTGCGGCCCCACCCGGCGGCGTCGGCGGGGCCCTCGAGGGGCTGGCCGAAGAGCGCCAGCGCCTCGGGCCGCTTCTCGCTCCAGAACGGATACTCCAGGGCCAGGGGCACGGCGACGGCCTGGGGCATCCGGGCCATCAGGTGCGCCACGCCGGGACGAAGGCCGAGCGGCCGCTCCCGAGGGTCGGCAAAGCGCCCTTGGGCCGTGACCCAGAGCATCCGCCCCGGGTCCGAGAGGATCGCCTGGGAGACATTCAGGAAGCGGGCCGCCCCCGACCGGCCTTCGCTCACGCCGAAGATTCCGACGCGGCGGAAGAAGCCGTAGCGCTTCAGCATCGCCTCTTCCATCGGCCCGTAGCCGTCCCGGCCCGGAAACAGGCGGGAATGGAGCACGATGTAGAAGGCAGGGTCCCACCAGGAGGGGTGGTTGGAGTAGACCACCAACGGCCGATCCCGGGGCAGGTCGGGAAGGCCGGGCCGGGCCAGCCGCACGGCGCGAAAGGACGAGGCCATCTGCCGCGCCATGATCGCCGAAAAGAACCGGGTCATGCCGGCATGCCGCAGCGCCACTGGGTCCTGCGACGGGTCCTGGCCGTGGATGGGCGCGCTCACTGCGCGGCGACGGTGTCGGCGTTCGAGACGGCGTCCTTGTGCAGCGAATCCGCGGCGATCCACCCGGACATGAGCGCCATGGGCATCCCCGGACCCGGATGCGCCGACCCGCCCGCGAGATAAAGGTTGCGCACCTGCCGCGACCGGTTCCCGGGCTTGAAGGCGCCCATCACCTTCCCGTGCGAGGCAAGGCCGTAGATGGCCCCGTTCAGCACCTTGTAGCGGTCGTGGATGTCCTGCGGCGTGAGCGTCCGCTCCACCACGATCCGTTCCTCGATGTCGCCCATCCCTGCGGTGCGGGCGAGCTTGTCGAGGATCGTGCGGCGATAGGCAGGGAGCATCTTCGACCAGTCGTGCCGGTCCCGCAGGTAGGGCGTGTGGACGAGGACATAGAGCGCCTCGCCGCCCTCCGGGGCGACGGCGGATTCGGTCCGCGCGGGGGCGGCGATGTAGGCCGTGGGGTCGGGGGCAGGCTCGCCCTTGTCGTAGATCGCGCCGAACTCCTCCTCCGGGTCGCGGGAAAAGACGAAGTTGTGGTGGGCGAGGTGATCGTAGGCGCGATCGAGGCCGAGATAGAGCACCACCCCCGAGCAGGCCGCCTCACGCTTGCGCCCGCGTGAAAAGTCCTCCCAGGCCTGGCCGCCGACCAGCTCCCGGTAGGTGCGGATCGAATCCATGTTCGACACGATCCGGTCGAACTCGATCCGTTCGCCGTCCGCGGTGATGATGGCTTGCGCCAGGCCGATGTGCGTCTCGATCCGCGCGACGTCGACGCCGGTGCGGAAGTCCACGCCCAGCTCCTCGGCCAGGCGCGTCAGCGCGAGGGGCACCGCGCGGGTGCCGCCCATCGGATACCAGACCCCTTCGCCCAGCTGCATCTGCGCGATGCCGCAAAGAACCGCAGGGGCGCCAAGGGGGCTGCTGCCGACATACTGGATGAAATGCTCCAGCATCTGCCGCACGCGCGCGTCGGCGATGTTCTTCTTGATCTGGCCCGCGACCGTCCGGTGCATCCGGAGGCTCAGCACGTCCGACAGCGTGCTGAGAGTCATGTTCGCCTTCAGGTTCATCGTGTCTTTCAGGTCTTCGACGGACTTCCAGAAGAAGAACTTGTCGGACACGTCGGCCAGGCGGCGCGCCACCGCCATGAAGTCGTCGAAGCCCTTGGCATCGCGAGGCGAGATCGCCCCGATCGCCGCGCGCGCGTCCTCCTGCGTCTCGCGCAGGTCGAGGACGGTGCCGTCGTCGTAGAAGCAGCGCCACTGCGGGTCGAGCCGGATGAGCTGGAGGTAGTCCGACATGTCGCGGCCGGCCTCGGAGAAGATCCGTTCCAGCACGCGCGGCATGGTCAGGATCGTTGGCCCCATGTCAAAGCGGAAGCCGCCTTCCTCCAGCACGGCCGCCTTGCCGCCCAGCCAGGGGTTCTTCTCGAACAGCGTGACCTTGTGGCCCCTGGCCGCCAAGGTGCAGGCCGCCGCGAGGCCCCCCAGCCCCCCGCCGATGATCCCCGTCCCCCCGATCCTCATTCCGCCGCCTCCGTCAATGCGCTTTCCGGGACGCGTGACGCGTCCAGTCCCAGGTCCCTGGCCAGGAGCTTGGTCGCGATCCGGGCCGATTCGAAGATGGTGGGCAGGCCGCTGCCCGGATGGGTGCCGCCGCCTGTCAGATAGACGCCGTCCAGGTCCTCGAAGCGGTTCCGGGGCCGAAGGTGCAGCATCTGGCCCAGGTTATGCGCGAGGTTGAACGTCGCCCCGTTGTGGATGCCCATGTCGCGCCAGTCGGGTGGCGCCAGCATGCGTTCGGTCCGGATCAACGGGCGCAGGTCATGGCCGGTGAGGATCTTCAGCCGATCCAGCACCGCCTCGCGGTAGGGCGCGACGATGGCCTGCCAGTCCGTCCCGGCCGCCAGGTTGCCGACCGGCACCAGCACATAGAGCGCGGAATGCCCGGGCGGGGCCAGCGACGGGTCGGTGACGCTGGCGTTCTGGACGTAGATCGACGGCTCGAAGGGCGCCTGGCCCGCCTCGATCTCGCGGATGTTCCGCTCGTAGTCGCGGCTCAGGAAGATCGTGTGGTGGGCGAGGTCGGGGAACGTCCCCTCCACGCCGAGGTAGAGCATGAAGGTCGAGCAGGAGTAGCTCTTGGAGTCGATCCTGGCGTCCGTCCAGCGCCGCCGGAGCCGGTCGGGGACGAGGCTCTTCATGGCATGGGCGAAGTCGGCGTTCACCACCACGGCGTCCGCGTCGTAGGTGCCCCTGGAGGTTCGTGCCCCGGTGGCGCGGCGGCCGTCAAACAGCAACTCCTCCACGGGCTCCGACAGGCGGACCTCCACGCCCATGCGCGACAGGCAGTCCGCCATCGCCCGGGGAATGGCGTTGCAACCGCCCAAGGGATGGAAGACGCCGTGCCCGTATTCGATATGGGCCAGAATCGTGAACAGCGACGGGCACTTGAAGGGCGACATGCCCAGGTACTTGGACTGGAACGAAAAGGCGAGCCGGGTGTCCGGGTGCCGGAACCAGCGCCTAAGGTCCGCGTCCACCGTCGCCCAGGGCCGCAGGTGGGGCAGGGCGCGCAGCATGTCCGCGTCGGCAAAGGCGCCGAGGTTCAGGAACGGCTTCTGCAGCACCGGCTTGAAGGCCTCGAACTTGGCGAGGTTGTCGGCCAGATAGGCCTCGACGTTCTTCGCATCCTCCGGATCGATCCGCGCGACCTCGGCCTTGAGGCGGTCCACGTCCGGCGTCGCGTCGAAGGTGCGCCCGTCGTCGAAGCGAAGGCGGTACATCGGGTCGAGCCGCTTCATCGGCACCATGGCGTCGAAGTCGAAGCCGCAGGCGGCAAAGATCTCGCGCGGGATCTCGGGATACAGGAAGAACGTCGGCCCGGTGTCGAAGACGTAGCCGTCCTGCTCGATGCTGGCCGTGCGCCCGCCGACCTTGGCTGCGCGTTCCAGCACCGTCACCTCGGCCCCCGCCGCGCGGGCGAGCATCGCCGCGGCCAGGCCCCCCGGCCCGGCTCCGATCACCGCGACCCGACGCCCCGCCTGGGGGCCCCGTCGCAACATCCTCACTGGAAGTACCTCATGCTCAGGCGCACGGTCGCGCCGGGGTCCTCGAGCGCGAAGGACGCGTCCCGCCATTGCGGCGGCCCGAATCGCATCGGCGCATCGCGCGAGAAGCCCATTCCTTCGGTCGGCAGGAAGCCCGGACGGTCGAGCGTCTGGTTGTCGTTCTCGTCATGGATGACCTGGACGGCATAGGTTCCGGGGGGCACCCCGGTCACGGTCACCACGCCGCCTGTCGCGGGGGCGCTGCCATGGTAGGCGCAGGCCGGGCTAAGGAACTCGTCTTCCCTGCAGACGGCCGCATAGACGGTGCCGTTCGCGTTGCGCAGGCCCGTCACCTCGATCCGGAGGTCGGCGGCCGCCGCGGGAAGAGCCTGGAGCGCGACCACGGTCATCATCCCGACGCTTTTCGTTTGCCAAAACACCGCCGGACCCCATTCTGTCATGCGCGGGACCTGCTGCCCGCTTCCCATGCGGATGGAACTAAATCGCGATGCGCGCCCGTCACCAAGAAAAAACATGTGCGGACAGGGCCTCTGCATGAGTCGCGGTGAAAACTTTCCTGTCGGCTCCCTCCTGATCCGGCGGAATCTGCGCGGCACGGTTCATGCCTTCTACCGCTTTGCGCGGGCGGCCGACGACATCGCCGACAGCCCTGACCTCACGACCCGGGACAAGCTCCGCCGCCTCGATGCGTTCGAGCGCGGCCTCGACGGCCACCCCGATGGTGCCCGGGAGGGACAGGCTCTCGCGGCGCTGGGCCGGCCCGAGCCCGCGCGCCACGCGCGGCAACTCCTTGCGGCCTTCCGGCGGGACGCCATGGGGCAGGACTGCGCCACCTGGGATGACCTGCTGGCCTACTGCGCCGATTCCGCGGACCCGGTCGGGCGCTTCCTCCTCGACCTGCATGGCGAGGACCGGGCCGTCTGGCAACTCAGCGACAGGCTTTGCACGGCGCTGCAGGTGCTCAACCACCTCCAGGACCTGAAGGCGGATCACCAGGGGCTGGGGCGCCATTACCTGCCGCTCGACTGGATGGCCGATGCCGGAGCCACGCTGGACGACCTCCAGGCTCCGGCGATCACGCCTGCGTTGCGCCGGGCCGTGGACCGCGCTCTCGATCGCTGCGACGCGCTTCTGGATGGGGCGGCCGGCCTGCCCGAGGCCCTGGCTTCGACCCGGCTGGCCGGCGAGACGGCGACCATCCTGTGGCTCGCGCGGCAACTGGCCGCCCGCCTGCGCCGGGACGACCCGATCGCCGGTCGCGTGGCGCTGTCGCGCGCCGATTTCGTTCGGGCCGGCCTTTGGGGGATCGCGACGATGATCCGGCCGGGCCGTTCGGGCCGGCCCATGCCGCACCAGGCCGGAAAGGAGGGGGCGTGACCGCACTTCCCATCCTGACCGACTTCGCGCCCCGTCAGGAGGTTCGCCGCATCGTCGTCGAGTCGGGCTCTTCCTTTGCGGCGGGGATGCGGGTTTTGCCACGCCGTCGGCGCGAGGCGATCTTCGCGGTCTATGCCTTCTGCCGTGTCGTGGACGACATCGCCGATGGCACGATGCTTCCCCTCGAGAAGGTGGACGCGCTGGCCGATTGGGCCGAGGAGATTGACCGGGTCTTCCTGCGCGCGCCCCGCACCCCGGTCGGCGAGGAGCTTGCCCGCGCCGTCGATGGCTACGGCCTACCCCGGCATGAGTTCGACCTGATCCTGGAAGGCATGCGCATGGATGCCGAAGGGATGGTCGCGCCGGATCCCATCCGGCTCGAGCGCTATGTCCGCTGCGTGGCCGGGGCGGTCGGCCTGCTGTCCATGCGCGTTTTCGGCGCCTGGCAGGGGGACCGGTCCCGCCGTTTCGCGCTGTCGCTGGCCCGGGCCATGCAACTCACCAACATCCTGCGCGACGTCGAGGAGGACGCCTGCCTCGGGCGGCTCTACCTTCCGGCCACGGTGCTGGAGGCGGCGGGCGTGCCGCCGGATCCTTATGCGGCCTGGTCCCATCCCGCCCTGCCGGACGCGCGGCGACGCCTGGGCCTGATTGCCCGGACCCAGTTCCGCCGGGCGCAGGCTGCGCGGGCCGGGCACGCATGGGCACGGATCCTGCCTGCCCTCATGATGATGGGGCCGTACGAACGGATGCTCGCGGACATGGAGACCGACTGGACCCGTCCTCCCGTCCGCCGCCCCGGCTGGCGCAAGGCTGCCGACGGGATCGCCTGCGCGACCGGAGGGCTCGCCTGGCGGTGACGGGCCATGTCCACGTCATCGGAGCGGGGCTCGCAGGCCTCGCCGCCGCGCTCGACCTGAGCGAGGCGGGCCTCGGCGTCACGATCCATGAAGCCTCGCCCAAGCCCGGCGGGCGCTGCCGGAGCTATCACGATGCCGTGCTGGACCGGCACATCGACAACGGAAACCACCTGATCCTGTCGGGCAACGGGACGGTGCTGGACCACGCCCGCCGGGTCGGGGCGGCCGACCGGCTGCGGACCTGGCCCGAGGCGCTTTTTCCCTTCGTGGACCTCGCCGACGGACGGTCCTGGACGGTGCGGGTGCCCCGCACCCCGCTCGGAGCCGTCCGCCCCGGATCAAGGCCCCCCGGCGCGTCCCCTTGGGCGGCCCTCGGGGGCGTGATCGGCCTTTTAGCCGCGCGCCCGGGCCAGACCGTGGCCGAGGCGGTGCGCGATCGCGGGCCGATGTGGCGCGCCTTCTGGGAGCCGATGACAACGGCCGTGCTCAACCTTCCGCCCACGGCGGGATCGGCCGCCCTGCTCCGGGCCGCGCTGGTGCGGAGCTTCTTCCGGGGCGAGGCCGCCTGCCGCCCGGTCTTCGCCCCGGACGGTCTTGGAGCCGCCCTGATCGACCCGGCCGTGAACAAGCTGCGGGACCGGGGCGTGATCCTGCGGCTCCGCGCGCCCCTGGCCGGGATCGCCCAATCGGACGGGCGTGCCCAGGCGCTGGTTTTCGCGGAGGGGACACGCATCCCGCTCGGGCCTTCGGATGGCGTCGTCCTTGCCGTGCCACCAGGGGTGCTGGCGGACCTTTGTCCCGGCCTGCCGCGGCCGGCTCCTGGGCCTGCGATCCTGAACGCCCATTTCCGTGTGCCGCCCGAGGTGGCCGAGTCCGCGCCGCCGCTCCTGGGTCTCCTGTCGTCGAACGCGCAGTGGGTCTTCCGGCGCGGCGATGTCCTTTCGGTCACCGTCTCGGCCGCCGAACACTCGCCAGTCTGGGCCATGGGGCGGGACGACGCCCTGGATCTGCTCTGGTCCGAAGTGTGGCAGGCGCTGCGTCTCGGCGTCCCGGTGCCGCTGGCCCGCCGCCTCCTGCGCGAACGGGCGGCGACATTCGATCAGTCCCCCGCAGGGGCGGCGCTTCGGCCGGGCATCGCAACCGGACTGCGTAACCTGGTCCTTGCCGGGGATCATGTCCGCACCGGCCTTCCGGCCACCCTCGAGGGGGCGGTGATCTCGGGCCGGCGCGCGGCGGCGCGGCTGCTGACCGCCTAGGATCCTTGCAGGGCCGCCCGGCGCAGCGCGCCCAGGTTCGCGGATCCCGTGCAGAAGCAGGCCACGCGAAGCTGGGCGATCACCGTCTCGAAGTGCTCGACCACGGCTGCGGCCGAGGTCGTCGCCGCTTCGAGCACACCCGACGCTTGCCCGACAAGGTCCGCCCCGAGCCGGATGGCCTTGGCGGCGTCCAGTCCGTCCCGCACCCCGCCCGATCCGATGACCACCGCCTCCGGACAGGCCGCCCGGACATCGGCGATGGCCTGGGCGGTGGGCTGGCCCCATCCGGCGAAGGCCCGTGCCACGAGCGCCTGACGGGGATTGTGCGCCCGTTCGGCTTCGACGGCGGCCCAGCTCGTGCCGCCCGCGCCCGCCACGTCGATGATCCGGACCCCTGCGTTCCAAAGCCGCCGCGCCACCGGGCCCGAGATGCCGGAGCCAACCTCCTTGGCCACGACAGGCACAGGCAACCCGCGCGCGAGCGCCTCGATGCGGCCCAGAAGACCGCGCCAGTCCCGGTCCCCTTCCGGCTGAACCGCCTCCTGCAGGGGGTTCAGGTGGATGATGAGCGCATCGGCCCCGATCATCTCGACCGCCCGGCGGGCCTCGTCGACGCCGAAGCCGGTGTTGAGCTGCGCCGCGCCGAAGTTCGCCAGCAGCGGGATGCCGGGCGCCAGCGTCCGCAGTTCGGCCCCGAGCCCGCCCGCTTCGCCCGCCTCCAGAGCCACGCGCTGGGAGCCCACGGCCAGCGACAGCCCCAGCTCGGCGCAGGCGACGGCGAGGTTCCTGTTGATCGCGGCGGCGCGCGCCGGCCCGCCTGTCATCGAGCTCACCAGCAGGGGCGCGCTGATCCGTCGGCCCAGGAAGGTCGTGGACAGGTCGATCCGGTCCATGTCCAGCTCGGGCAGGGCCACATGGGCGAAGGCCACCTCATCGAAGCCCGTCAGGGCGCCGCTGCGGCCCCGTCCATCGAGCACGATGTCGAGATGCTGGTTCTTTCGGTCGCTGAGCAAAGGGGCGAGGTCCGGTCTGTTGGCTGATGCCAGTGGTGGCGCGAAGCCCCGGCGGGCGCAACCCGTTCCCGGCGTGTCTCAGGCGAGCGGCAGCTCGATCTCGCAGAGCAGCCCGTCGGGGCGGAGGTCGACCCGCGTCTGCGCCCCGAGGCTGTAGGGCAGCATCCGCTCGAGAAGTTCCGTTCCGAAGCCCCGCCGCCGCGAGGCCGGCCGGCGCGCGACCCGCCCGGTTTCGCTCCAGCGAAGCGAAAGTCGGGGCGGACCAGCCCCCTCGAGGGTCCATTCCACGGCGATCATCCCGTCGGGGGCCGCCAGGGCGCCGTACTTGATGGCGTTCGTGGTCAGTTCGTGAACGGTCAGGGCCATCAGCTCGACCATGCGGTTGGGCAGTCGGACCGGGGGGCCTGCCAGCCGCAGACGGTCCTCGCTGACTGCGGCGCCCTGCATCTCATCGCGCAGCAGGGTCTCGAGGTCCACGCCCGTGCCGGATGCGCGGGTGATCGCCGCCTGCACCCGCCCCAGCGCGGTGACGCGCCCATCCAGATGGGTGGCGAAGCTGTCCTTGCTGGTGGCCGTCGCCGCGCTGCGACGTACGATCGATCGCACCATCGACAGCGTGTTGCGGACACGGTGCTGAAGCTCGGCCAGCAGCACGCGCTCCTGTTTCTCGGCCAGCTTGGCTGCCGTGATGTCCTGCATCACCCCGATCATCCGGATGGGGTGGCCAGCCTCGTCGTAGTGGAAGCGCGCCCGCGCGCGGCACCAGCGGACCGGCCCCGCTTCGGCCAGGACCCGGAATTCGGCCTCGTAGGAGGTCTGCGTCTCCCGTGCCTGGGTGATCCGGGTCTCGACGTCCGGGAGATCGTCCGGATGCACGCGCGTGGCCCAGGCCTCGTAGCTTGGGACGATCTCGCCGGGCGCGTAGCCCAGCAGGCGGTAATGGCCTTCGGACCAGTTCAGCCGCCCCGTGACCATGTCCCAGTCCCAGGTGGACAGATCGGCCGCCGCCAGGGCGAGCGCGAGCCGTTCCTCCCGTTCGGCCAGGAGCTCCCGGGCGGCGCGCGCCTCCGAGACGTCCTCGGCGGCGCCGAGCCATTCCTCGATGGCGCCGTCCGGAGACCGGAGCGGAACGGCGCGGGTGCGGATCCAGGTCACCGCGCCGTCGATGCGGTAGATCCGATGCTCCAGGGTGAGCGGACAGCCTTCGGCGACGGCCTGCGCCACCTTTCCGCGCACGAACTCCCGGTCCTCGGACGGGATGTAGCGCTCCTGCCAGTCGGGCAGAGGGGCTGTGGCGTCGCTCAGGAGGCCTCCACCCGAAAGTCGCTGCATCTCGGACCAGTCGGCGTTCATGCGGAAGTGGATCTGCCCCGAGGCTTCGAGCAGGGCCTTCAGACGGCGTTCGTTGATCCAGTCCCGATGGGCCGAGGCGTTCATGGGCAAGGCCCCAGCCGATCCGCCCCGAAAATCGGGACGCCGGCCACAGCATCCGCGCCGAACGTCCCGAACCTTCGGGCCGCGGGCCACCTGGCCACCCGCCCCACGTCGCGGAGGCGTGCCCCGCCCTTCCAGAAACCGTCCTCGACCACCCGGACCAACCGTCCTCCTCGTTCGATGCGTTTCGTCATGTAGCGCCATCCGGACAAACGGCAGGGCCAACATATGTTAAGGTGCGGCCGCAGGCTTTCGTGAAGGGTCGTCCGACATGCCGAACAGCGTCCTGCCCTCTCCCACCAATCCGTTCATCCAGAAGCTGGAACATTATGCCCGCCTGTCGGACGAGGACCGGGGCGCGGCGATGCGCCTGTGGAACGAGAGGATCCAGAAGTTCCGCGCCAAGGACGACGTGGTGCGGGAAGGCGAGGACCCCCGGTTCGTCCGGCTGGTGGTGGATGGCTGGGCCTGCCGGTACAAATACCTCGAGGATGGCCGCAGGCAGGTGCTGGGCCTCTTCATCCCGGGCGACATCTGCGACCTGAACGTCTTCGTGCTCCGGGAGATGGATCACTTCATCGGTGCGATCACGCCCCTGACCGTGGCCCAGATTTCCCGCGAAGCATTCGAGGACATCACTTTGGCCCATCCGCGTCTCCTTCAGGCGCTCTGGTGGGATTCACTGGTCAACATGGCCATACAACGTGAATGGCTGGTAAACCTGGGGCAGCGCACCGCCTTTGAAAGGATCGCCCATCTCCTTTGTGAAATCTACCTGAGATTGCGTGCGGCGGGGCGGGCCAAGGGTCTCAGTTGCGAATGGCCGCTGACCCAGACGATGATCGCCGACATCACCGGACTGTCCACCGTTCATGTGAGCCGCACCTTCCAGACGGTGCGGGAGGAAGGCCTGGTGGAGATCCGCAACCGCGTGCTCACCATCCGCGACCTGGACGATCTGAAGACGGCGGCGCTGTTCAACGCGAACTATCTCCACCTGGACCGCGAAGGGCGCCATCTCGACGCCAACAACGCCGCCTGACGGCCCGCCTCGGCTCTGCGCCAAGGTGGCCTTCCCGGGGCTCACGGCCGGTCGCCGTCCACCAGTCCGGCCAGGGCGGCCCGCGCCCGGTTGAGCCGGCTCTTGATCGTGCCGACCGAGCAGTTGCAGACTTCGGCCGCGTCCTCGTAGCCCAGGCCCAGGACGGGGATGAGGATTAGGATCTCGCGATGCGCCGGCGACAGGTCGTTGAGCAGCCGCCCGATCGCCTCGCGCG
Source organism: Rubellimicrobium arenae (assembly GCF_017916275.1). Taxonomy (GTDB): domain Bacteria; phylum Pseudomonadota; class Alphaproteobacteria; order Rhodobacterales; family Rhodobacteraceae; genus Rubellimicrobium; species Rubellimicrobium arenae. The sequence continues at coordinate 63,753 of NZ_JAFMST010000007.1, read as the reverse complement.
CCCACAGGTCCGTGGCCTGCGTCGCCGGCGTTGTGGCGCTCTGCTCGATGGCCTCGGCGCCGGGGGTCGTCTCGCGCCGGGCCTTGCGCCAGCGCGTGTTGAACGAGTTCCGCATGATGGTGAACAGCCAGGCCTTCAGGTTGGTCCCGTCGTGGAACCGGTCGCGGGCGGCCAGCGCCTTGAGGATCGTTTCCTGCACGAGATCCTCGACATCGGCCTCCTGACGCAGGAGTCGACGCGCGAATGCACACAGCGCAGGCTGCAGCGCGAGCACGTCGCGGTCGAACGAGGACAATTGGGGCGGAACAATGGGGCACTCGGTGTGGATCGTCACGAGCAACTCCTTCGGGATCTGGACCCGTGACGGGTCCTGTTGTCCCAAAGAGGACACAATCGGAAATCCGCTGCGTTAACCTATGCAACCTTGCCGTGCGGTTGGTTCGCATTAGCCTCAGCCGCGTCAACGGATGGGGCAGTCCATGTACGACAATCGGCACCACATGGGCATCTTGGGCAAGAGGCGCATCCTTCGCATCCGCAGCATGTTCGGAGGCCTAGCGGCGCGCATCGCCGATCCTGCGCAGGCGCGCCGGGTCGAGGCGGAGCTCAACGATGCCTGGCTTCGCCTCCAGTTCGCCCGGGTGGCCAACGATCCTGACCGGGTCCTGGCCGAACGCCGGGTCTGCGTCAGCCTCCTGGAGCAGGCCCGTCAGCGCGCCATCGCGCCCGCCGGTTCCCGCCGCGGGGCGGCATGAGGGGGCAGGAGCGCGGGACGGCCTGGCCGCACGAGATGAACCGGGCGACGGCATCGGACGTTGAGCCGGGTGCAAGCGCACCTTGGCAGACTGCCGGGAGGGGAATGGCCATGGCCGGACCGAGACCCGCCGAAGGAAAGCACGTCCTTGTGGTCGAGGACGAGTACATGCTCGCCGACGATCTGCGCCGGGACCTGGAGGAGGCAGGGGCGCGGGTGCTGGGTCCCGTCGCCTCGCTGGAGCAGGCCTTCTCGGCGCTGAACGATGGCATCACGATCGATGCGGCGGTGCTGGACATCAATCTCGGGGGCGAAATGGTCTTCCCCCTGGCCGAGGCCCTGCGCGGCCGCGGGGTCCCGTTCGTCTTCGTGACCGGCTACGACGCCTGGGCCTTGCCGGGCCAGTTCCGGGATGTGCCCTGCTGCGACAAGCCGGTGGACGCGGTCCAGCTCCTGCGCAGTCTCGGCCTCGCCAGGACCCGGGGGACGCCATGACCGTCAGGGTCGGGGCGGCCGCGATCCCGCGGCCGCCCTTGATCGTCGATCGGATCCCGCGTCAGCCCAGCCGCAGCGGCGCGTCCGGCACGGGAGGCGAGGCGGCATAGGCGCCCCAGACCGACTGGTCGAATTGGATGACCGCCCCGGTCATCAGGCCCGAATCGTCCGACGCAAGGAAGGCCACGGCCCGCGCGACTTCCTCCGGCTCGACGAGGCGCCCAAAGGGCTGGGACGCGCTGGCCCGGGCCAGCCAATCGTCGCCCCCGCCCATCTGGTCCCGCTGGACGCGGTCCTCGTTCTCCGAGGACATCCAGCCGATGTCGAGCTGGTTGACCCGGATGCGGTTCCGCATGACCGCAAAGGCCGTGTTCCGGGTCAGCGTGGCCAGGGCCCCCTTCGAGGCGCAGTACGGAGCGATGAACGGCTGCCCCGCCCGCTCCGATGTCGAGCCGATGTTGACGATCGAGCCCTCGCGGCTGTCGCGGATCATCAGCCGGATCGCGTCCTGCATCAGGAAGAACGGCGCGCGGACGTTGACCGCGAACATCCGGTCGAACAGCGCCGGGTCCGTGGACAGGATGTCGCCCCGGTCGGTCAGGCCCGCCGCGTTGACCAGCACGTCGACGCGGCCGAAGTGGCGGTCGGCTGCGGCGATCACCTCGCGGCAGTCGTCGACCGACTCCAGATCGCAGCGGACGAACCGGACGGGCGCGCCGGTCCTGCCGGTGATCGCATCGGCCACGCGGCCGCCCTTGGCCTCGTTGCGACCGCAGGTCACCAGGCCGGCCGCGCCCGCCTCGGCAAGACGGTGCGCGATGGCGGCGCCCAGACCCTGGGTGCCGCCGGTGACGACGCACACCTTGCCGTCGAGCCGGTTCACCGCACGACCTCGTAGCCGGCCAGCCCGAGGACGCGATGCAGTTCCCGGTTGCCCTTGGCCGAGATCGGAAGCGGCGGGGCCTTCTTCGGGTCCTGCTCGGCCTCGACCACGAACCAGCCCTCATACCCGTGATCCGCCAGGCGCTTCACGATGGCCTCGAAGTCGAGGCTGCCATCGCCCGGCACGGTGAAGGCGCCCTTCACCACGGCATCCAGGAACGACTCCCGGCTGCGGTCCAGCGCGTCGATGACATCCATCCGCACGTCCTTGGTGTGGACATGGGTGATGCGGGCATGGTGGTTGTCGATGACCCGCAGCACGTCGCCGCCGGCAAAGGCCATGTGCCCCGCATCGAAGAGAAGCGGAATGCCCTCCCCCGAATGCTTCATGAACAGGTCGAGCTCGGGCTCCGTCTCGATCACCGCCGCCATGTGGTGGTGGTAGGACAAGGGCATGCCCTGTTCCGCGCACCATTCGCCGAAGGCGGTCATGTTGCGGGCGTAGGTCCTGATCTCGTCCTCGGACAGCTTGGGCTTGGTGGCCAGCGGCTTGGACCGGTCCCCCTGGATCGAGCGGGCGACCTCGCCGTAGACGATGCAGGGCGCCTTGGCGGCGATGAACAGGTCCATCTGGGCGCGGATGCGGTCCTTGTTCTCCTCCAGGTCGCCCTCGAGGACCGTGCCCGAGAACCAGCCGCCGCAGACGCTCATCCCGTAGCGGTCAAGGATCGGGCCCAGTTCGTCGATGTCCATCGGAAAGCGGCGCCCCGTTTCCATGCCGGTGTAGCCGGCCTCGGAGGCCTGGCGGAGGCACTCCTCCAGGCTCACGTCGTCCGACAGTTCCGGAAGGTCGTCGTTCCACCAGCAGATGGGGGAGATTCCGAGCCTGGCCTTCATTCCTGGGTGATCCTTCTCTGCAAACGGTGGCGGAACCGGCGATTCGAAAATGGCCGGATCCGTGCGAATTCCTTGGCCTGCCTTCCCCCCGGACGCCAGAGGAACCTCAGGAACGGCAGGGTTCCGCTGCTGGGAATCCCTCAGCGGCGGTGCCGGCGCCTGATGGGTTTCTCCGCAGCCCGGCGCGGGGCTGCGGGGCGCATCGCGGGGTCACACGCCGACGCGCTGCTTTTCGCGGATGAGCTCCTGCGCCTTGCGCGCCTCCTGGACGGCGGGCCGCTCGGAGACCTCGGGTACGCCCACGTCCCAGTCGGCGTCGCCCGGAACCCAGGCGAAGGCGTCCGTCGCGATGCTGAGGACCGTGGTCCGGTCCGTGCCCCGCGCCCAATCCAGCGCGGCCTCCAGGTCCGCGAGGCTGTCGCAATGGCGGGACTCGGCGCCCATGGCCCTGGAATGGGCGGCAAAGTCGACGGGGAACGGGTCCCGCGTGATGCGGCAGTCCTGGATCAGGTTGTTGAAGCCGGGGATGCCCTTGGCGTTCTGCAAGCGGTTGATCACCGCGTAGCCGCCGTTGTCGCACACGATGATGACCAGCTTATGCCCCGATAGCACCGTCGAGTAGATGTCCGAGTTCATCATCATGTAGGTGCCGTCCCCGATCATCACGATCGGCGTGCCGTCGCCCTGCTTGGCCATGGCGTGACCCCAGCCCGCCGCGATCTCGTAGCCCATGGTGGAGTAGCCGAACTCCAGGTCGAAGGTGCCCGGGTCCTTGACCTTCCAGCCCTTCATCAGCTCGCCCGGCAGGCCTCCGGCGGCGGTCACCACCGTATCGCGTGGCGCGGCCCAGCGGTTCACCGAGGCGACCACCTGCGCGTAGGTCGGGCGCTCGGCGTTGGTGGGGGCTTGGTGGCGGTCCACCAGGGCGTTCCAGTCGGCGAAGAGGCCTTGCGCCCGCTCTATGTGCGAGGGCTCCGCGGACCAGTCGCCCAGGGCCGCGTCGAGCTCCTGCATGGTCTCGAGCGCGTCGCCGACGACGGGCAGCGTGGAATGCTTCAGCGCATCCCAGCGGGCGGCGTTGATGCCGATGATGCGCGCGTCCGGGCTGAAGGCCGTCCAGGATCCGGTGGTGAAGTCCATCAGCCGCGTGCCCACGGCCAGGATGACGTCCGCCTCGGCGGCCAGCGCGTTGGCCGAGGTGGAGCCGACGATGCCGAGGGGCCCCGCATGGACAGGATGGTCATGCGTGAGCGTGCCCTTGCCGGCGATGGTCTCCACAACCGGGATGCCGCGCTTCCGCGCGAACTCGGCCACGGCCTCGCTGGCTCCGGCATAGCGCACCCCGCCGCCGGAGATGAGGAGCGGCGCCTTGGCCCCTCGCAGGACCTCGACGGCGCGGGCGACGGCGCGGCGGTCCGGGCGGGGGCGGGGGATCTCCCAGACGCGGGGCTCGAAGAAGGCGATGGGGTAATCGTAGGCCTTTTCCTGGGTGTCCTGGCACAGGCCCAGGAAGGCCGGCCCGCAATCCGCCGGGTCGAGCATGGTGGCGACCGCCTGGGGCAGCGAGCCGATGATCTGCTCGGGCAGGGAGATGCGGTCCCAGTAGCGCGTGACGGGCCGGAAGGCGTCGTTCACGGTGATGCTCGGGTTCCCGAAATGCTCCACCTGCTGCATGACCGGGTCCGGCGCCCGGTTCGCGAAGGTGTCCCCCGACAGGAGCAGCACCGGCAGGCGGTTGGTGTGCGCCGCGGCGGCGGCCGTCAGCATGTTCGTGGCCCCGGGCCCGATGGACGAGGTGGCCACCATGATCTGCCGGCGCAGCCGCGCCTTGGCGAACCCGACGGCGGCCAGGGCCATGGATTGCTCGTTCTGCCCGCGCCAGGTGGGCAGGCGGTCCTGCACGCCTTCCAGGGCTTCCGAAAGGCAGGTCACGTTGCCGTGCCCGAAGATGCCGAACACCCCGGCAAAGAGCGGCACGCGCTGGCCGTCGATCTCTGTCTCCTGCGCGCAGAGCCAGCGCACCAACGCCTGCGCCATCGTCAGGCGAACCGTCCGTCCCATGCTCGTCTCCTCCCTGAGCGGTTGCACGGAACGTTAGACAACGGTCATTGACAATGCAATAGATGCGCAACATCCATTGCGGATAGGGAGGCCGTCACAGTGTATCATTCATTCGGACTGTTCATCGACAGCGCCTGGCGGGGCGCTTCGGACGGCGGCACGGCCCCTATCGCCTCTCCGGTGACCGAACGGTCCCTGGGCGAGGTGCCCGTTGCGACAGCCGCCGACACGCGCGAGGCCATCGACGCCGCCGAGGCCGGTCTGGCCGCCTGGCGGGCCAGGCCGGCCTTCGACCGTGCCGACGCGCTTCACAGGATCGCCGACGAGATGCTTCGCCGCAAGGACGAAGCGGCGCGGATGATCTCCTCGGAGACCGGCAAGCCGCTCGTCCAGGCCGGGCGGGAGTGGGGGCTCGCCGCGGACCAGTTCCGCTGGTATGCCGAAGAGGCGCGGCGCATCTACGGCCGGGTGATCGAGAGCCGCGTTCCGGGGGGCCGCTTCGAGGTCAGCCACGAGCCCATCGGCATCTGCGCCGCCTTCACGGCCTGGAACTTTCCGGCGGCCCTTGTGGCGCGCAAGGTCGCGCCGGCGCTCGCGGCCGGGTGCAGCGTCGTCCTGCGGCCCTCGTCGCAGACGCCGGGAACGGCCATGCTCATCGTCGACTGCTGCCGCGCCGGGGACCTGCCGAACGGCGTGGTGAACCTCGTGGTCGGACCCACCGACGCGACCTATGCTCCTCTCATGGCGGACAAGCGCGTCCGCAAGGTATCCCTCACCGGGTCGACCCGCGTGGGGCAGCAGATGATCCGCGACGCGGCGGCGACCCTCAAGAAGGTGTCGATGGAGCTGGGCGGCAACGCTCCTCTCATCGTCTACGAGGACGCGGACCTCGAGATGGCGCTCAACGTCTCGGTCCCGACCAAGTTCGCCAACGCCGGCCAGGTCTGCGTGACCCCGGACCGCTTCTATGTCCACGAGTCGCTGCATGACGCCTTCGTCGAGGGCTTCGTCGCGCGGGCGCAGGCGATCCGGCTGGGCGACGGGCTCGACCCCGAGGTCGGGATGGGTCCCCTGATCTCGCGCCGGCGGCTCGAGGAGATCGAGGGGATCGTGGCCGACGCCCTGAAGTCGGGCGCCCGGCTGGCGTCCGGCGGGCGGCGGGCCAGCGGCTTCAACGCCGGGCATTTCCACGAGCCCACCGTCCTGACGGAGGTGAACGACGACATGCGCGTCATGGCCGAGGAGAACTTCGGCCCCATCGCCGCCATCACCCGCTTCGGATCGGACGACGAGGCGCTGACCCGCGCGAACGCGAGCGACATGGGCCTGTCGGCCTACGCCTTCACCCGATCGCCCCAGCGCGCGCGCCGGACGGTGGCAGAGCTGAAGGCCGGGATGGTCGGGATCAACAGCTTTGCCATGGCCGCGTCCGAGGCGCCGTTCGGCGGCACGAACTTCTCGGGCATGGGGCGCGAGGGCGGAATCGAGGGCCTGCGCGACTACCTCGACATCAAGCTGGCGCAGGTGGTGTGGCTATGAAGGATCCCCGCGACATCTGGGCCGAGGGCAAGGCCGTCCTCAACGGCTGGCTGTCGATCGGCAACCCGTTCACGGCCGAGATCATGGCCGCGCAGGGCTACGACAGCATCACGATCGACGTGCAGCACGGCGCGCTCGACTATTCGGACGCGCTGCCGATGTTCCAGGCCATGCGGGCCTCGGGCGTCTGGCCCATGGCGCGTGCGCCCTGGCGCGAGCCGGGCGCGATCATGAAGCTGCTCGATGCCGGGGCGATGGGCATCATCTGCCCCATGGTGAACTCGGCTGGGGACGCCGCCGAATTCGCAAGCTTCCTGCGCTATCCGCCGCGGGGGCTGCGCAGCTTCGGGCCGACCCGGGTGGGGGTCGCGCAGGGCCTGGCCGACTATTACCGCAACGCCAACGACACGGTCCTGGGCTTTGCGATGATCGAAACGGCCGAGGGGATGCGGAACCTCGACGCGATCGCGGCCACGCCGGGTCTGGATGGGCTCTACATCGGCCCCGCCGACCTCACGCTCGGACTGAGCGGAGGGCGCCTGTCCCCCGGTTTCGACCGGGAGGAGCCCGAGATGATCGACGCCATCCAGGCGATCCGCAACGCCGCCCACCGCAACGGCATCAAGGCGGCCCTGCATTGCGGGACGGCGGATTATGCCGCGCGCGCCCTTGGCTGGGGCTTCGATCTCGTGACGGTGTCGGGGGACTCGCGGCTCCTCGCCGCGGCGGCGGCGGCATCGGTCGCGCGCTTTCGCGAACTGGCCTCCAAGGGACCGGCGCAGGACGCCGACGTCCCGGTGCCGAGCGCTGCCCAGGGAGGCTACTGATGCCGCATCTCCTCATTGCCGGTAAGCTCCATCCCGCCGGTCTCGACCGCCTGGCCTCCGCGCCGGGCGTCACCTTCGACTATGTCGAGGAGGTGTCCGAGCCCGCCTACCTGCCCTTCATCGACAAGGCGGAGGGCCTGGTGATCCGCACGCAGCCGCTTTCGGCCGCGACGGTGGAACGGGCCCGGAACCTCAAGATCGTCTCGCGTCACGGGGTGGGCTACGACGCGGTGGACGTGGCGGCGCTGAACGCGCGGCGCATCCCCCTGGCCATCGTGGGCGACGTGAACTCCGTGTCGGTGGCCGAACATGCGATGACGCTCCTGCTGGCCGCGGCCAAGCGACTCGTGCGGGCCGACCGGGCCGTGCGCGACCCCGCCCTGTGGGGCTGGCGCAACCGGCTCGAGGCGGGCGAGATCTCCGGCAAGCGACTGCTGATCCTGGGCTATGGCCGCATCGGCCGGCAATTGGGGCGCATGGCGCAGGCTTTTGGCCTGGAGGTGCGGGCCCATGACCCCTTCCTGCTGTCCTCTGGCTGGCCCGAAGGGCCCGTCCATCCGGTGGACACCCTGGCCGAAGGGCTGGCCTGGGCCGATGCCGTCTCGGTCCACGCGCCCAAGGTCGGGGCGCCGCTGATCGGCGCCGCCGAGTTCGCCGTCATGAAGCCCGGGATGATCCTGGTCAACACGGCCCGGGGCGGGGTGGTGGACGAGGGCGCGCTCGCCGGGGCGCTGGCCTCCGGGGTCGTGGGGGCCGCCGGGCTCGACGTCTTCGAGGGCGAGCCCCCGGCGGCCGATCACCCGCTCCTGGCCTTCGACCAGGTGGTGCTCACGCCCCACATCGCGGCGCTGACCGCCGAATGCGCCGAGCGGATGGCCGTGATGTCGGTGGACAACGCCTTGAGCTTCTTCCAGGGACGGATCGACTCCGACCTCATCGTCAACAGGGACTTCACATGACCAAACCCGTCCTCCGCGTGGGCCTGATCGGCTCGGGCTTCATGGGCAAGGCGCACGCCTTCGGCTATGGCGCGGCCGAGAAGGTGTTCGACCTGCCGTTCCGGGTGGAGCTGAGGACGCTCGCCGACGCGAACATGGGACTGGCGCAGAGCGCCGCGGACGCGCTGGGCTTCGCCACGGCGACCGACGACTGGCAGGCCATGGTGGCCGACCCCGAGATCGACGTGGTGAACATCACCGCGCCCAATGCGCTCCACAAGGAGATGGCCCTGGCCGCGATCGCCGCAGGCAAGCACGTCTACTGTGAAAAGCCGCTCGCGCCGCTGGCGCAGGATGCCCGCGAGATGGCGGAGGCCGCCGAGGCAGCGGGCCGCAAGACCCAGGTGGGCTTCAACTATCTCTGCAATCCCATGCTGATCCTGGCGCGCGACATGATCGCCGCGGGCGAGCTGGGCGAGATCCGCAGCTATCGCGGCGTCCACGCCGAGGACTACATGGCCGACGCGAACGGCGCCTGGGGCTTCCGGCACGACCCGGCGGGCGGCGGGGCCTTTGCCGACATCGGCAGCCACGCGCTCGCCACCGCCGAGTTCCTGCTTGGCCCGATCACGCGCCTGATGGGCGACACCGTGACCGTCATCGGCGAGCGTCCGGACGGGAAGGGCGGTCGCCGCGCGGTGGAGGTGGACGACGTCGGCCGGACCTTCGTGCGCTTCGCCAACGGCGCCTCGGGCTCCATCGAGGCCTCCTGGATCGCCATGGGCCGCAAGATGCAGCACGACTTCGAGGTCTACGGCACCAAGGGCGCGCTCCTCTTCACCCAGGAGCGGTTCAACGAGCTGCATTTCTACTCCGCCGAGGACGCGCCTGGCCGTCGCGGCTTCCGCCGCATCGAGGCTGCGCCGGACCATGCGCCCTATGGCCGCTTCTGCGTGGCGCCCGGCCATCAGATCGGGTTCAACGATCTCAAGGCCATCGAGGTCGCAGGCTATCTCGACGCGCTGGCCGGCAAAGCCCCGGAGCCCTTCAACTTCCGCAAGGGCCTGCGCATCCAGAGCCTTGTCGAGGCCGTGCACGCCTCGTCCAGGGCGCAGGCCTGGGTCGACGTGGCATGAGCCTGCGCGTCGGTGTCATCGGGGCGGGGGTGATGGGATCCTACCACGCCCGCCTGCTGCGCGAAGCCACGGCCGGAGCGCATCTGGCCGCCGTCTGCGACGCCGATCCCGAACGGGCGACCGCAGCGGCGGGCGGGGCGCGGACCTTGTCCGACCCCCTGGCCCTGATCTCCGATCCGGAGGTCGAGGCGGTGGTCGTCGCCTCTCCGGACGCGACTCACGCCACCCTGGCGCTGGCCTGCCTTGCGGCGGGCAAGCCCGTTCTCCTCGAGAAGCCCATCGCGCCCACGGCCGAGGAGGGCTGGCAGGTGGTGGAGGCCGAGGTCGCGCTGGGCCGCCGCCTCGTCACCATGGGCTACATGCGCCGGTTCGACGCCGCCTATCTCGACATGAAGGCGGCCGCGGACGAGGGCCGGATCGGCGCGCCGGTCCTTCTCCACAACATCCACCGGAACCCGAGCGCGCCCGACTGGTTCACCGGGCCCATGCCCATCACCAACTCCTTCGTCCACGAGATCGACATCAGCCGGTGGCTCCTGGACGCCGAGATGGTGTCGGCCCGCGTCCATGCCGGCCCCGGGGGCGAGCCCTTGATGATCGTCATGGAAACGGACAGCGGCCAGATCGTCTCGACCGAGGTCTTCATCAACGCCCGTTACGGATACCACGTCCATGCGGAACTGGTGGGGCGCGAAGGCACGGTCGCCATGGCCGCGCCGGCGTCCAGCGTTTTGAACCACGCCAACCGGCACGGATTCGTCTTCCCGGACAACTGGGTGCCGCGGTTCGCGCAGGCCTACCGGGACCAGATGCAGGCCTGGGTCCGTTCGGTCGCGAGCGGGGAGCCTGTCGGAGCCTCGGCCTGGGACGGCCATTGCGCCACGGCCCTGGCCGAGCAGATCGCCCAGGGCATGGCGCAGGGGACCGTGCGCCTGAGCCTGCCGCCCCGGCCCGCGCCCTACGGCAAGGGCTGAGGGCCGCTTCGGCGCCCGGCAAGGGGTCAGCCCTGCGCCTTGCCCAGGGACACGGTCGGCCCCGCCTCCCCCTCGCACTGCGAGGCCACGCAGAAGTCCCGGCTGGTGTGGTCCCAGACGATCAGGCCCGTCGGGGTCACCAGGACCGCCCCGGCCTCGCCCTCGAGCGCGGCGACCTGGGCCAGGGCGCGTCGGATCGCCTCGTCCGGAGCCATGCTGCGGGCGTCGAGAAGGATCCGCCCGGCCGCCATCGCCCGGGCGATCATCTCTCCATCTCCCGACAGCACGACCGCGCCGAGCGAGTCGTCGGCGTAGAAGCCGCAGCCCGGCATGGCCGAGTCGCCCACGCGTCCGACCCGGACCCCTTCCAGGCCCCCGGTCGAGGTGGCCGCCGCCAGCCGGCCCGAACTGTCGCGCGCCACGCAGCCGACCGTGTCATGCTGGCGATCGGCCGCGCCGCTCTCCTGGGCCACCCTGAGCGGGAGCACCGCGGGCGGCGTGAGGCCCTTGGCTTCGGCGAAGCGGCGCGCTCCGTCCCCGGCCAGGAGAACCTCGTTCTCGTCCATGAGGGCCATGGCGACGCCGATCGGGTGCCGGACGTCCCGGATCACGCCCACCGCCCCGATCTTGAGGTTGTGCCCGTTCATGAGGGCCGCGCACATCTCGATGTCGCCGGCCTCGTTCCGGGCCGATCCGCAGCCGGCGTTGAAGGTCGGGTCGTCCTCGAGCACCTGGACCGCGGCGGCGGTGGCGTCGACGGCGGATCCGCCACCCTCCAAGATGACGCGGCCCGCCGCCAGCGCCGCAAGGCAACCATCACGGTAGGCCGCCTCCTTGTCGGGCGCGACCTCGGTCGCCCCCCCGTGCAACGCGATCGCCCACATCAGCCCGCTCTCGCCAGGGCGGGGACCTCGCGGGTCCGGGGGCTGAAGCTGCGGATCTGGTCCCAGACGGCTGCGATGTCGTCCGCCGTGACGACCACCAGGTCGCCCGGGCCGCCCAGGCGCAAGGCGTGTCGTGTGGCCTCGACCTCGTCCCGTACGGTGAAGAGGCGGCTTCGCGGGCAACCGGCGCCCAGGGCGCCCTCCATGAGCAGGGCGGCGGCCTCGCCCGGCGCGCGGCCGCGCAGGTCCTGGTCCTCCTTGAAGACGACGATGTCGAAATGGCGTCCCGCCACCGCGCCCATCGTGCGGATATCCTCGTCCCTGCGGTCGCCGGGCGCGCCCACCAGGGCGATGACGCGCCGTGGAGCCGGGTCGAGCCGTCGGACGAAGGTGCCCAGCGCCTCCAGCGAGCCTGCGCAGTGGGCATAGTCGAGGATCGTGTCGAAGACGCCGTTCCGGTGCAGGTTCAACCGGCCCGGCGTCGTCTCGTAGGAGGTGGCGAAGGACGACATGGCGTCGCGAAGGGTGGCGGGCTCCACGCCGCCGCACCACGCCATGGCGATGGCGGCGAGGGCATTCTCGATGTTGAACAGGGCTGCTCCTCCGAATGTCGCAGGGATGTCGCGGACGGACATGAGCGCCAGGCGCCTGCCGTCCTGATGAAGGATGATGGTTTCATTTTCCTGACTGACGGCGCGGTCCTGCCGGGCCAGGCCCTCGCGCAGGCTGTCGTGCCACTCGGCCTCGGGCCGGAGGGAGAACCAGCAGATCCGGCCCCCGGCGTCGTCCGCCATCCCGGCGACCAGCGGATCGTCGGCGTTGAGCACGCTCCAGCCGTCCCGGCGGACGGCCTCGACCACCACCGACTTCACGGCGGCCATGTCCTCCAGCGTCGCCACGCCGCCCTGGCCCAGGTGGTCGGGCCGGACGTTGAGCACGCAGCCCACGTCGCAGTCCTGGAAGCCCAGGCCCTCGCGCAGGATGCCGCCCCGGGCGCATTCCAGCACGGCGGCGTCAACGCCGGGCTCTGCCAGCACGAGCCGTGCGCTGCCCGGCCCCGCGCAGTCGCCGGTTTCGACCTCGCGGCCGTCGATCAGGATGCCGGTGGTCGAGGTGAGCCCGACGCGCTGGCCCGACGCCCTGAGGACATGCGCGAGCATCCGGCCCGTGGTGGACTTTCCGTTCGTCCCGGTGACGGCGAAGATGGGGATGCGCCCCTGGCTCCCCTCCGGGAACAGGAGGTCCATGACCGGGCCGGCCACGTCCCGCGGCCGTCCGGCCGAGGGCGCGACGTGCATCCGGAAGCCGGGACCGGCGTTGACCTCGACGATCCCGCCGCCCGTCTCGGACAAAGGCCGCGTGATGTCGGGGCAAACGAGGTCGATCCCCGCGATGTCCAGCCCCACGATGCGGGCGGCCCGTTCGGCGGCCAGGCGCGTGCCGGGGTGCATGATGTCCGTGACATCCGTCGCGGTGCCGCCCGTGGACAGGTTGGCGGTGGGACGGAGCCGCACCTCCTGGCCCGGCCGGAGCACGCTGTCAGGCCCCAGGCCCTGGCTGGCCAGGAAATGCTCCATGCAGTCGTCGATCTCGATGCGGGTCAGCACGGCCTCATGGCCCACCCCGCGCCGGGGGTCGCGGTTCATCTCGGCCACGATCTCGCGGATCGTGCTCGCCCCGTCGCCGATGGCGATGGGGGGCAGGCGACGGGCGGCCGCCACGACCCGGCCTCCGACCACGAGGATCCGGTGGTCGTCGCCGGGCATCATCTGCTCGACGATGACGGCCGCGCCCTCGGGGGCGGCCTGGTCAAAGGCCCAGCGCACGTCGTGATCGGAGGCCAAGCCCGTGTTCACGCCCCGGCCATGGTTTCCGTCCAGGGGCTTGGCCACGACCGGGAACCCCAGCCGCCGCGCGGCCTCGACCGCGTCATCGCGGCTCCGCACCGTCGCGCCGCGCGGGACCGGCAGGCCGGCTTCGGACAGGAGCGCCTTGGTCAGGTCCTTGTCCCCGGCGATGTCCGTCGCGACCTGCGAGGTGAGATCGGTGCAACTGGCCCGGATCCGCTTCTGGTGCCGGCCCTGTCCCAGCCGCATGAGGCTGTCTCCGTCCAGCCGGGCGACGGGGATGCCCCGCCGTTCGGCCTCCTGCACCAGCGCCGCCGTGGTTGGTCCCAGGGCCCGCTCCCGCGCGAGGTCCTGAAGCCGCTCCAGACCCTCGGCGAGGTGGCCGGGCACCTCCACGCCGAAGCCGCCAAGGCCCAGCACGCCACCGAACTCCAGCGGCAGGAGGCTTTCGACCAGTTCGATGGCAAGCCGGCCCGCCAGCAGTCCGATCTCGCGATCCTGGTAGGCGTACATGACGTGGTAGACGCCGGGCTGGTCCTTCACGCTCCGCGTCTTGCCGCGTGTGATGCGATGGCCGGCCCGGGCCTGCAGTTCGAGAGCGACGTGCTCGATCACATGACCCAGCCAGGTGCCCTCCTCCAGGCGTCGCAGAAAGCCGCCGGGCACGCCGTCGCTGCAGCCATGGTCCGCCAGGCCCGGCAGCAGGGCGACCAGCCGCGCCGAGAACTCACCCAAACGGTCGGTCGGCCACTGCTCGAGCCAACCCAGGTCCAGCTCGACCTGCACCATCGGCGTCATGCTATGGAGGTGCGGTCCGCGGTAGACGCGGATGCGACGCACCTGCATCGGCCGAGCCGAGACATGGGGGGTGGTCGTCATGATGGAAGGTTCCTCCTCGTGGCCGCACGCCCCTGCGGCCAGCCCTTCAAACATGCGCCGCCGATGATTGTTCCCGACCCCCGGAACCCGCCCGGCCCGCACCCGTTCGCACCCGGACGTGCAAGGGGGCGGCATGACACATCGGACGCTGGTGGATGGGTTCAGGATGGCTCTGGTGCTGGGCGGCGGCAACGCGCTCGGGGCCTATCACATGGGCGTGTGCGAGGCGCTCCTGGCCCGGACCGAGCCGGACTGGGTCGTCGGCTGCTCGATCGGGGCCGTCACCGCCGCCATCCTCCTGGGCAACCCCCCCGAGGTGCGCCTTTCCCGGCTGCGCGAGTTCTGGACCGAGACGCGGCAGGGCGACGGTCCCTGGATGGCCTTCATGCCAGGTCCCGTGCGGGCGCGCTGGAGCAACGGCTTCGGCCTCAACGCCCTCCTGGCCGGCCGGCCAGGGCTGTCGCAGCCGCGGTTCCCGGGGCTCCTGTCGATCCTGCCCTTCATGCCGCCGGACCTGTCGCTCCAGGATCATCGGCCCCTTGGCGCCACGCTCGATCGCCTGGTGGACTGGGACCTGCTCGGCGACAGCCCCGTCCGCTTTTCCCTCCTGGCCATCGACCTCGAGCGCGGCGAGGAGGTCTGGTGGGACAACCGCCGCGACCGCATCACCGCGCGGCATGTCCTGGCCGCCACCGCGCTGCCTCCGCTCTTTCCTCCGGTGGAGCTGGACGGGCGCCTGCTCTGGGACGGGGGGCTGGGGAACAACCTTCCCATCGACCGTGTCCTGTCGGGCGACCTTGACGGCCCCTGGCTGGTGGTCGCCTCGGATCTCTACGCGCCCGGGGGCGACCGGCCGCGCAGCCTCGACGGGACGATCACCCGGGCGCAGGACCTGGGCTTCTCGTTGCAGGCGCGGACACGCATCGGCACACTTTCCCGCGAGCGGGAGCTGGCCCGGAGGGCCGACGCCGGGGCGCCGCCCACGATCCTGGCCCATCTGGTGCACCGCCCCCCCGCCCATCAGCGCGCGCTCAAGACGCTCGACTATTCCGGGACCACCCTGGGCGAGCGCGCCGGCCAGGGCCGGGCGGACATGGAATCCATGCTCCCGCGCCTGGCGCGGGCGCCCCGGGACGAACCCCTCGCCGTGCTGTCCCTGGCGGACCAGGGCTGACCCGGCTGCAATTCGCCGCGGAACAATAGCCGGGCGATGCGGTTGAGCCGCCACCTCAGATCAGGGAGATCACCATGGATCGCAGACAACTTCTCGCCGGTGGCGTCGCCATCGCGAGCTTTCTGCCCGCAGCCCGTTCCCTTTCGGCGCAGGAAGCCTCCACGGCGCAGGGCGGTGCTGCCGCCGGAGCGGTCGAGGAGGCCAAGGTTCCGGCTCTCGAGGGCGGAATGTTCCTGATGCAGACGAGCCAGCTTGCCGTCGAAAAGGGGCAGAGCGACAACGTGAAGGCCTTCGCCGCCCTCGAAGTGGCCGAACAGCAGGCCATCTCGCGCGCGTTCGGGGCCGAAGGCGCCCAGCTTCCGCTGCGCGAGGATCACGCCCAGCTCCTGCAGCAGCTCCAGCAGGCCGAGGGCGATGCCTTCGACATGGCCTACCTGGACGCCCAGATCGCCGGCCACGAGGAAGCCCGGCCGATCCACGAGCAGTATGCCGAGAACGGCCAGGATCCGATGGCGCGCGGCGCGTCCATGGTGGGCGTCACCGGCATCGACAGCCACCTCGTGATGCTGCGCAGCTTCCGCCAGCAGATGCAGGGCTGACGCGCTCCCGGCTCCTGTCCGGCCAACCGGGGAGGAGCCACCCGCCTCAGACGTTCATCAGGCTGAGGTGATGGTCGATGGCGTCCTGCACGTTGTCGTAATAGTGAAGCTGGCCCCCTTCCAGCACGGCGCCGGCCTGGCACAGCTCCTGCACCTGACGGAGCGAGTGGCTCACGAAGAGCGCGCCGGCCGATTGCATGCGGTCCCGGAAGACGATCTGCGATTTCTTCTTGAACGACGCGTCGCCCACGGCGGTGATCTCGTCGATCAGGTAGGTGTCGAAGTTGATCCCCATGGACACCCCGAAGGCGAGCCGCGACTTCATCCCCGACGAATAGGTCCGGACCGGGAGATGGAAGCTGGGCCCGAGTTCGGCGAAGTCCTCCACATAGGCCATCAGGCTGTCCGTATCGACGCCGTAGATGCGGGCCGTGAAGCGGGTGTTCTGCGCCCCCGTCAGCTCCGGGTGGAAGGAGCCCGCGTAGCCCACGGGAAAGGAGATCTGCCCATCGGTCAGGATCTCGCCCGAGGTGGCGTCCATGGAGCCCGCGATCATCTTCAGCAGCGTGCTCTTGCCGGCGCCGTTGCGCCCCAGGAGGCCCACGACGACCTTGGACGGGAAGACGGCGTTGACGTTGTTCAGCACCGTCTTGCGATGCCCTTCCACCACGAAGGTCTTGGTCAGGTTGCGCAGCACGATCATGACGGCCTCCGTTCGGCCCGTGGGGCGGCCCCGCTCTGATCGCCCGGACGGTCCGGTGTCAAGCGGTCCGGGGCCGCAGCCCCGAGCCTGTCATTCGCTCAGCCGCTGGGACTGCCGGACGATGCCGAGGCTGTTGCCCAGGATCGAGAAGATCGTCTGCGCCGAGGTGACGGGGCTTTCGGTCGCGTAGACGAGGTCGCCCGACTGGATCGGGAACTCCCCCGCGCTGAAAAGCCCGTCCGCGGTGGTGAGGTCCAGCGTGAAGACCACCCGCTCGTGCGTGGGCCCGGTCCCGTCGCTGCGGACCGCCGAGGCCGGATACTGCCGCAGGACCAGGATCCCCTTGGGGTTGGCCCGGGCGTCGGACACGCCCCCGATGATCGAGATCGCCTCCAGGGCGCTGACGTCGTCGCGCGGGAACTGCTGGACCGCCTCGCTCCCTGCGGCGCCGAGCGACATGAAGAACCGTTCGTCGGGTTCGACGATCACTTTGTCGCCGGGCCGGAGCGTGGTGTCGAGGCTCGGCTCGGAAAAGAGCCGGTCGAGCGAGATGCCGTAGATCTCCCCCCCGCGCATCAGCCGGACCTGCGGGTTGTTCATGCTCGAGTTCACGCCCCCGCCCTCGGCGATGAGGGACAGGACCGTGAAGCTCTGGTCCCGCATCGGGTAGGCGCCGGGCTTCTGCACCCCCCCCACGAGGCTGACCATGCTTCCCCGGCTTTCGGCGATCTCGAGCTGGACCTGGGCCGAGGGCGTGACCTCGGCAAAGCGGCCCTCGACCGTCTCGCGGGCGTGGTCGGGGCTCATGCCCGACACTTTGATGTTGCCGATGTAGGGCATGAAGATCGACCCGGTCGACGAGACCGTCACCGCGTTCATGGTGATCGCCCGCTGCCCCGGCGCGGTCAGGAGCGAGTTGTCCTCGGTGTTCCAGAGCGTCACCGCCAGCACGTCGCCGGGCGCGATGATGCGGTTGGCGGGCCCGCCCTGGTGGCTGATCCAGCTCATCGACGGCTCGCCCGACCGGGGCCAGCCCGAATAGCGGGGAAGGGCGTCACGCGTGACCTCCTCCACCGCGAAGTCCCTGGTCGCCTCGCCGTCCGCCCCGGCGCGGGCGCCCAGCACCTCGGATTCGAAGGCGGCGCCGCGGGGCAGGTTGCAGCCGGCCAGGGCGAGGCCCAGAACTGCGCCTACGCCCAGCCGGAACATTGTTGTCGACATGCGGTCCCTCGGCCCCGTGATCCTGCCCGCGCGCGGCGCGGGCTGCCCCCTCTCCAATAACCAAGCCGGAACGGTCGGGAAACCCGTCGCTTGGCTGCGGCGCGGAAAATCGCGGGGCCGTGAGGGCTCTAGAACCAGCGGCCCACCGCGATCATGTCGAGGCTGGCCGCGACCCTGGTGCCCGAGCCGTTGACGACCGACAGGCTGACCGAGGCGGTCCCCTTGGCGGTGTGCCGGGGGAACAGGGCGGTGAGGGCGCTGCCGTTCACCCCCAGGGTGACGACAAGACCCGTGGTGGAGGCGAAGGCCTGGGGGAAGGTCCAGACCGTCTCGGCCGAGGCGGATGTGGTGATGGTGTGCCAGCAGGTCTGCGTGCCGTCCTGCTGGCGCAGGCAGCGGCCGTTCGTGCCCGCGGTGCTGTCCTGCACCGAGCCGCAGGTCCAGCCGCCCCAGGCGCCGCCCGACCGCGACCGCCCGAAGACGAGCCCGGCATAGACCCCCGACGCCGATCCCGCCTCGACCACGAGGAGCTGGGTTTCCCCCAGGCTCGCGCCGCGGCGGGAATGGAGCAGGGTGCCGCGCGTGACCGAGGCCGGGCCGCCCGTGCTCCCGGCGGCGGTGTCATAGGCGTAAAGGCCCGGAACGAGGCTTCCGTCCGTCACGCCCGCGTCGCCGAGGGCGGGCAGGGCGCCGCCGAGCCCGAAGGCGCCGGTGGTCAGGAGGCGGCCGGCCGTGCCGTCGATGGCCGACGACTGCACGGCGGCTCCGGTGACCGGCCCGTTGATCGCCGCGCCCTGCGGGAGCGAGACGACCCCCGTCGCCCGGGCCACCGTCAGCGCCGTGCTCCAGGCCGAGCCGTCGCTGACCTTGAGCGAGAAGTCGAGGCCGCCCGCCAGGCCCATCTCGGCATGGCCCGTCCAGTTCGACTGGAACAGGAGGCTCGCGGTGTCGGCGGCGGCGGCCTTGTTGACCTTGACCTGATGGCCGGCGCCCGCGTGGCTGAGCAGCGTGGCGTTCGCCGCGACGGCGAGCCGGTTGGTGGCGTCCGAGGCCGTGCCGATCCCGACCCCCGCGAGGTTCTGGAGCGGCGGCGCGACCGGCGCCCAGGCGCCCTCGGTCCAGACCCGCAACTGCTGCGCGCCCCGGTCCCAGGCCCGCCAGCCGTCGCGCGGCGACAGGAACTGCCAGCCCGTCCCGTCCCAGAGCGCGAGCCGGCCGTCCTGGCCGCTCCAGTCGCCGGTCGCCCCGGGCCCCAGGGCATGCACGTCGCCCGCCGCGGGGGCAGCGGGCGGCGTCGTGGCTCCGAAGCCCAGGACGCGCAGCTGCACCACGGCGTCGAGGAGTTGCAGCGCCTCGTTGTGGGTCACGTGCTTCTGGGCCTGGGACGGCTGGAGATAGGGCAGGGACAGGCGGGGGGTGGTCGCGGGCATGGGGCGGTCCTTGTGTGCGGTGATGCCCCAAGGCTAGGCGGCGGACCTTTCCGGTTCCTGACAGCACCGAGCGTTGCGCGCCCCCGCGCGTGCGGCTTGCATCCCGCGCCGCGCGGCCCGATTATGGCGCGTCCCGCGGAGCGCCTCTCCGTCCTGATTCCGGCCCCCCCGATGTCGCTCAGCCCCGACGCTCCGCAGCTCAGGTCCATCCACAAGCAGATCCGCTTTGCCACGCTGCGCGTGATCATGGCGCTGATCCTGCGGGAGATGACCACCACCTACGGACGCAAGCCGGGCGGCTATGTGTGGAGCATCCTCGAGCCCATCGCGGGCATCGCGCTGATGTCCTGGATCTTCACGACGCTGGGGCTGCGCCATCCGGGGCTCGGGACCAACTTCGCGATGTTCTACGCGACGGGCCTGCTGCCCTATTACGTCTTCGTGAACGTGAGCAGCAAGCTGGCCCAGTCGCTGAGCTACTCCAAGCAGCTGCTGGCCTATCCACGGGTGACCGTGATGGACGCGCTGATCGCGCGGTACTTCGTCAACCTGCTCACGCAGCTGCTCGTGGCCTATCTGGTGCTGGCCTGGATCAAGGTCTTCCTCGACACCGGCACGGACCTGATCCTGGGCCATGTGCTCCTCGGGTTCGTGATGGCGGCCGTGCTGGCGGCGGGCGTGGGGACGCTGAACTGCTTCCTGACGTCGATGTTCCAGTTCTGGGGCAGCATCTGGTCGGTCCTCATGCGGCCGCTGATGCTGCTGTCGGGCGTCGTCGTGGTCGTGGATGCGACGCCGCCGAACTGGCGGGACTACCTCGTGTGGAACCCGCTGGTGCATGTCGTGGCCGAGACGCGCAGCGGGTTCTACCATGGCTACCAGCCCGACTACGTGTCCCCCGCCTATGTGTTCGGGGTCGCGCTGGTGACCGGGGTGCTGGGCCTGCTCTTCCTGTGGCGGTACCACCGCGACATCCTCGAGGCCTGAGGACGCCGCGGCGGCCGGGGCCTAGAAGAAAACCAGGTCGTCGGCGAGGTCGAGGGCGCGCGTCACGTCCTTGACGCGGAGCGTCTCGCCGCCGTCGAAGTCGAACAGGACGTCGCCGCCCGCGGTCACATGGGCGAACTCCCTGATCACCTCGCGCGCGGACAGGTCACGGCCGTTCCAAAGGGCGTCGTCGAGCCGCAGCGTGTCGGCCCCCTCGAAGTCGCGGACCACGTCGTGGCCCTGTCCGAACACGAAGACGTCGCGGCCCTTGCCCCCGAACAGGAGGTCGTCGCCCGCGCCGCCGTTCAGCGTGTCGTTGCCCGAGTTGCCCCAAAGCCGGTCGCCCCCGTCCCCGCCGTAAAGGCTGTCGGCGCCGTCCCCGCCCCAGAGCCGATCCTTGCCGTTGTCGCCGGACACCCGGTCGTGCCCCTCGCCGCCCCAGATCTGGTCGCTTCCGGTGCCGCCGGCGATCACGTCGCGCCCGCCCAGGCCATTCGCCCGGTCGTCGCCGCCATTCAGCGCGATCCGGTTGTTCGACCCGTTGCCCGCGACCCGGTCCGAGCCGCTGCCGGCCACGAAATTCTCGATCTTGGTGCCCACGGCGATGCCGAGATTGCCCTGGACCCCGTAGACGCTGGAGAACTTGCCGTCGCCCAGGTTCACGTTCTGGGCGCGCGTGTCGTCCCGGAAGTCGATCGTGTCGGTCCCGTTCCGGTCGTAGATGGTCATGGCGTTCTGGCCGAGATCGCCGGCCGTCCCCCGGAAGAACTTGTCGAGGTAGTTGCCCAGGTCGGAGCGCACGCCATAGCGGGTGTTCCCGGCCGTGGCGTCGTTTTCCTCGGTCGGGCGGCCATACATCGCCTGGATGGCCATGATGTCGGCCATCATGGGGGTGACGACATAAGCCTTCTCGGCCTTGACGGTCGGATTCTCGTCCTGGTCGAGGTAGGACATGATCGTCTGCTGCCAGCTGTCGGTGCTGTACTTGGCATCCTCGAAGACGGCCCCGGGCTCGTAGGGGCCGGAGTGCCCGAGGCCGAGCGCGTGGCCGATCTCGTGCACGAGGGTCTGGAAGCCGTAGGAGCCCGGATCGGTGCTGTACCGGCTCATCCATTCGGCGCCG
The DNA here is from genome assembly GCF_017916275.1 of Rubellimicrobium arenae. Classification (GTDB taxonomy): domain Bacteria; phylum Pseudomonadota; class Alphaproteobacteria; order Rhodobacterales; family Rhodobacteraceae; genus Rubellimicrobium; species Rubellimicrobium arenae. The sequence continues at coordinate 42,403 of NZ_JAFMST010000007.1, read as the reverse complement.
ACGTTCAGGTGCACCGAGGTGATGTCGCCGCCGGTGGTCATGTGCACCGTGGCGGTGGCCCTGCTCGGGCGCGCGTCGTCGAACGTGATGTCCGCGTCGGAGTCGGTTTCCTCGAAGGTGACGTTGAAGGTGACGTTCGCCACGGCCTCCCAGGCGCGGAGGGCCAGCCGGGCCAGCGCCTGGGATTCCCTGCCGATGCCGGAAAGGTCCACCGTGATGGTCGAGTCGTCGAACTGGTGGTCAGGCTTGCCCTGTTCGTCCCAGATTCCGGAGCGGATGTAGTCCGCGAGGATGCGCGTCGAAGCCGGCTTCGGAGCCATGGTCTGTCCTTCACTGCTGATCGGATTGATCCGGGCAAGCGGATCGGGGGCAAGCTGATCACTCGTGCAGGGCGGTTTTGAGGCCATTGGAAGGCAAGTCGGGGCCTTGCGCGAGTTCCTGCCTGTCCGACCAAACCCGTCGGACCCGCCCTTCTGGTCGGGCGCCCGTTAATCCATCGATCACGGCCTGTCATCCCGCAGGGCGGCCATTCCGGGTCGATCTCTCGGAATTTCTACCGCGTCGTGATCGGCCGGGATCTCCGACGTCGGGATCGCCGGACGCGGCCTCCGGTCGCTCAGGCCGCGCGCCCGTCCGGCACGGCCATCATCTCCGCGGGGGCGAGGAGCCGGTGCGACATGCGGTCCAGGATGGCCTGCGCGACAATGGCGCCCATCTCGTTCGAGCTGGTCAGGCCCTGGCTGAACGGATGCCGATGCAGGAGGAACGGCAGGGCCAGGCAGTGGAGCTCGCGGTGCAGGGGCAGGTCGTTCACGGGACGGAACGCCTCGTCCAGCTCGACGCCGCCGGTCTCGACCGGGTCGCTGTCCTCGGTCCAGCTGCCCCGCGCCGACCGGGCCTGGCGGACGGCGTCCTGCGCCACCAGGGTCGGGAACGGCAGGTCCGGGGCGGCCATGGCGCGCTGGCCGGTCGCGTCGATGAACGCGGGGAAATGGATCTGGCGCCCTTCGCAGGTGACGAGAGCTCCGGTCTCGGCCGGGTCGAGCCGGTAGCCGGCCCCAAGCCTGAGCACGTCGAGCCGCCCCGCCCGGTGCAGGGCCAGCAGCCGTTCGATCGACTCGTGGGGGACGCTGGCGTAGTCGTCCACGAAGGCGGCCTTCCAGCTCGCGTGGAAACGCTCCAGGTCCCGGGCGGAAAGGTGGGGCAGGACGCGGGCCACCACCTCGTGCGTGCGCAGGATGGCGTAGCGCCAGGGCACGACATGGCCGCGGGCGTGATCGGCCTGCGCCTCGGCCAGGTTCCGCGCGGCCCAGGCGAAGGGATCATGGGCCTCGCGCTCCCGGAAATAGGCGTCCGCGAAGCTGTCCGCATCGAGCGTGGCCAGCCCGATCCGGGCGGCATAGTCGGGATCGGCCCGCACGAGCTCTTCGCGGAACAGGTCGAAGACCGCGTCGAGGAGGTCGGCCCGCCCCGAGGCGGCCAGGGCATCGACGGCTTCGGGCGTGCAGACGGCGTTGGGCCCGAACGGGATCGGATAAAGGAAGTCGGCCTCGGGCAGGAGCCCCTTGCGGGACATCAGCGTCGCGCGGAACCCGTCGGTGCCGGGCCCGGGGTGGTAATGCAGCAGGCCCGATGCGTCGCGAAGGAAGGCGCCGTGGCCTCCGGCCACCTCGACCAGCGCGTCGATGGCCGAAAGCGAGGTGCCGCGGATACCGACATGGACGTTGCGGATCGCCCGCAGGGAGGAGGTGGGATAGGGCGAGGCGAACCAGCCCGGATGGCGCTCGGACCCTGCGGGGAAGGCGTGGCCTGTGGCCATGACCACGTGATCGAAGGCAAGATTCGAGGTCCCGCCGTCGGGGCGCGTGACGGTGACGAGGATGTCGGCCTCGCGCAGCTCGATGTCGGTGACCCGGTGCGAGGGGCGGATCTCGACCCGGTCGCCCCGCGCCCGGGACCGGTCGGCCAAGAGCGCCAGTTGCGCGCGGAAGTATTCGCCCAGGACCACGCGGGGGAAGAACTCGCGGTCGGTGATCCGTTCGCGCGGCACGCTCAGCCGGGCGAGCTCGGCGTCCGGCTGGCGATGCAGCCAGGCGACCAGCGACTCCGTGACTGCGGGGATCTCGAGGCCGGCGATGTTGGACAGCATGGAACGGCCATTCACGCCGGGCGCATAGGGCATGCCCCAGCCCGCCTCGCTGTGCGCCTCGAAGATCGTGACGTCCAGGGGCCGCGATCCGTCCAGCAGATGCCGGAACGTGTAGATGCCGGTCGGGCCCGACCCGATGATGGCGATGCGTGGCGTCATGCGGACCTGTGGAAACGGGCGCGGGAAAGGTGGATCCCACCGCAAGGAGGGCGCCATCCGGCCTTGGCCGTCGTTGCGTGGGCTTAACACATGTTAAGCTAGACAGCCCCGAACGGCCTTCAACCCCGGTTCGGCTCGCTTTGCGGTGAACGCCAGGGGCCGCCCAAGGGGCGGGCCGTCCCTGGCCGAGCTGGGCGAGGGTCGGGCGCAGGGGTCAGGCGGAGGACGGCGGAGCCCGGTCCGGGGGCTGGCTCCCGCGATCGGCCGGTCGAGGTCCGGGAGGTCAGGCGATGGCGCGGGCGGCGTCCTGGGCCGAGGCCTCCTTGGCCGTTGCGCCGAACACATGGCCGATGCCGATGACGATCGGCTGGGACAGGTCGCTTTGTCCGACGGCGTCGGGCAGGGTCGCCAGGGTGGCGTGGGCGGTCCGCTCACCCGGGCGGCCCAGGGCCTGGCCGATCGCCGCCGGGGTGTCCGGCGACAGCCCCAGGGCGATGAGGCGTTCGGACAAACAGCCCGCCATGCGCGCGCCCATGTAGATGACCGTGGTGGCCGAAGGGTCGGCGATGGCGGCCCAGTCCAGATCCTCGGGCAGGCCGCCGTGCTTGCTGTGGCCGGTGACGAAGCGCACCGACTTGGCATGGTCGCGGTGGGTGAGCGAGGTGCCGAGCGTCGCCGCGAGCGCAAGCCCTGCCGACACGCCGGGCACCACGTCGTATGGGAGGCCCGCGGCCTTGAGCGCCGCGATCTCCTCGCCCGCGCGGCCGAAGATCATCGGGTCGCCGGACTTGAGCCGCACGACGCGCCGCCCGGCCTTGGCCAGCGTCACCATCAGGTCGTTGATCTCGTGCTGCTTGCAGGAGGGCCGGTCGGCGCGCTTGCCGACAAGGATGCGCTTGGCCTCGCGGCGGGCGAGTTCGAGCACGCCGTCGGAGACGAGGTCGTCGAACAGGATCACGTCGGCGGATTGCAGCGCCCGGACGGCCTTGAGGGTCAGGTGCTCCGGGTCGCCGGGACCGGCGCCGACAAAGGTGACGTGGCCGCCGCTGCGGGTGGGTGCGTCGAGCAGCCGGAGGAGGTCGGCTTCGGCATCGTCGCCGGGCGCGGGACCGAAGGCGCGGTCCACGAAGCCTTCCCAGAAGGCGCGGCGGGCCGGGCCGGGGGACAGCCGGGCCACCACGCGGTCGCGGACCGTCTGCGCCAGCGCGCCCCACTGGCTGAGCGAGCGGGGGAGCAGCGTCTCGATCCGGCGGCGGACGGCCTGGCCCAGGATCGGCGCCGCCCCGGTGGTGGAGATGCCGACCACGACCGGCGAACGGTTCACGACGGACCCGAACTGGAACTGGCAGAAGGCCGGGTTGTCGATGACGTTGACGGGCACGGCGGCGGCGCGGGCCGCGTCGACGAAAGCCTGGGCGCGCTCCGGGTCCTCCTCGTCGGCGATGGCGAGGGCGCAGCCCTGGAGGAGGTCGGGCGTCCAGTCGCAGGGCAGGTGGCGGACGGTCCCGGCCTGCACGAGGCGGGCCATCTCGTCCTCCAGCTCCGGGGCGGCGACGGTGACCTCCGCCCCGGCGGCGGCCAGAAGCTCGGCCTTCCAGGCGGCGGGATCGGTGCCTCCGGCGACGAGGGCGCGCTTGCCGTGCAGGTCGAAGAAGACCGGGAGGACCGACAGCGGCTCGACCCGCGCGGGGGCGGCGTCACTCGGCGGCAAGGAGGCGTTGCGCATGGATCAACTCCCGGATCTCGGAGCGGCAGGAGCCGCAGTTGGTGCCTGCCCTGGTGGCGTTGCCTATCGCGTCCACGCTGGTCGCGCCAGCGCGGACGGCGTCGGCGATCTCGTTCACCCCAACGCCCAGGCAGGCGCAGACGATGCGTCCCTTGTCGGGCTGCGGGGAGGGCGCGCGTCCCGAGAGCAGCGCGCGGCGGTCGAGCGCAGACAGGGGCCGGGCGCTCTCCAGCAGCGACAGCAGCCACGCCCGGTCGGGAAGCCGGTCCGGCGGCGCGACCAGCAGCGCCTCGGCCAGCGTGCCGTCCGGGGCGAGGGCGGCGGCCCGCCACGTCCCGGCCCGCTTGTCCGCATAGTCGATCAGGCCCTCGCGGGCGGTCGCGGGCAGCAGGGCGCGGGCGAGGAGGACGCCTTCTTCTGGCGGCTCGGCCCCGGTCAACTCGTAGGCCCAGCCGCCCGGGACGCGGGCGCGGCTCCAGTGGAGGAGGCCCGTCGGGCGCAGGTCGCGGCGCGTCAGCAGAAGCCCGACCCAGCGCGTCTCGGCCTTGGTGACCCGGACGGGGACATGCTTCAGCTCGGGCTGGCCGGAAAGCGCGTCGGTCGCCGGGTTGGAGAGGGGGCCGGTGCTGGCGCGGGCGGCGAAAAGGCCGCTCCAGTGCATCGGCAGGAACGCCTCGCCGGGGCGAAGGGCGTCGGAGATGCGGAGCCGGGCGAGGGCCTGGCCCAGGGGACTCTCGATGCGGACGAGGTCGCCGTCGCGGAGGCCGAGGCCCTGCGCCGCGTGGCGGGCGAGGTCGAGCACGGGCTCGGGCGCGTGGGTCATCAGGCGCGGCACGAGCCCGGTGCGCGTCATCGTGTGCCACTGGTCGCGGAGCCGTCCGGTGGTGAGCGCGATGGGGTGGTCGCGGTCGGTGGGCTTGGCGGGGCCCTCCTGCCGGACGGGAACAAGGTTCGCGCGGCCATCGGGGGTGGGGCAGCGGGTGGCGAGGAGGCGGCCGCCGGGCGGGGTGCCGCGCCTGGCGGGCCACTGGACGGGGGTGAGGGCCTCGTAGGCGTCGTCGGGAAGGTCCGCGAGGGCGCCGAGGTCGAGGAGGCGTTCGCCGTCGTTCTCGAAGGCGGTCAGGGCGGCGTGTTCCCTGAAGATCTCGGCCCGGGACTGGTAGGGGAAGGCGTCCGCGAATCCCATGCGGCGGGCGACGTCGGTGACGATCCGCCAGTCGGGGCGGGCCTCTCCGGGAAGGGGAAGGAAGGCGCGTTGGCGGGAGATGCGGCGTTCGCTGTTGGTGACGGTCCCGTCCTTCTCGCCCCAGGCCGCGGCGGGGAGGAGGACGTCGGCTTGGCGGGTGGTGTCGGTGCGGCTCACGTCGGAGACCACGAGGAACGGGACCGTCCGGAGCGCCTCGCGCACGCGGCTGGCGTCGGGCATGGAGACGGCGGGGTTGGTGCCCATGATCCAGAGCGCCTTGAGGGGGCCGGTGCGGGCGGCCTCGAACAGGTCCACGGCCTTGAGGCCGGGGCTGCGGGCGAGGTTCGGGGCGGTCCAGAAGCGCGACACGCGGTCGATCTCGGGGGCGCTGAACCCCATATGGGCGGCGAGCTGGTTGGCCAGGCCTCCGACCTCGCGGCCCCCCATGGCGTTGGGCTGACCGGTGACGCTGAACGGGCCCATGCCCTCGCGCCCGATGCGGCCCGTCGCGAGGTGGACGTTGAGGATCGCGCCCACCTTGTCGGTGCCGTGGGCGGACTGGTTCACGCCCTGGCTGTAGACGGTGACGGTGCGGGGCGTCGTGGTGAACCAGTCGTAGAAGTGGGCGAGGTCGGCGGGGTGGATGTCGCAGCCCTTGGCGACGCGGGCGCGGTCGGGCGCGTCGGCCTGGGCGAGTGCAAGGGTGGCCTCGAAGCCATTGGTGTGCGCCGCGATCCAGGCGGGGTCGGTCGCGGCGCTGGCCGCCACGTGGGCGAGGAGGCCATTGAAGAGGAGGACGTCGCTGCCCGGGCGGATGGCGAGGTGGAGGTCGGCGTCCTCTGCGGTGGCGGTGCGGCGGGGGTCGATGACGACGATCTTCGTGCCGCGCCGCTCCCTCGCCGCGAGGAGGCGCTGGTGCAGGACCGGGTGGCACCAGGCGAGGTTGGAGCCCACGAGGACGGTGAGGTCGGCCTGTTCCAGGTCCTCGTAGGTGCCCGGCACGATGTCCTCGCCGAAGGCCCGCTTGTGGCCCGCCACGGACGACGCCATGCAGAGCCGCGAGTTGGTGTCGATGTTGGCGGTGCCGATGAAGCCCTTCAGGAGCTTGTTGGCGACGTAGTAGTCCTCGGTCAGGAGCTGGCCGGAGACGTAGAAGCCGACGGAGTCGGGGCCGTGCCGGGCGACGGTCTCGGTGAATCGGTGCGCCACGAGGTCGAGGGCGGCGTCCCAGGTAGTGCGCTGGCCTTTCACCTCGGGGTGCAGGACGCGGCCGTCGAGGGCCATGGTCTCGCCGAGCGCCGCGCCCTTGGAGCAAAGGCGGCCGAAGTTGGAGGGGTGGTCCGGGTCGCCCCGGACATGGACGCGGTCGCCCTCGACGCGCGCGAGGACGCCGCAGCCCACGCCGCAATAGGGGCAGGTGGTCCGGACCTCTCCGCTCACGCCGCGACCCTCGCCCCGATGGCCGCGCGCAGGAGGAGGATGCGGCTGCCCTCGACGCGGACGGGGATCGTCTCGACCGCGCCCTCGTCGGCGCCCTGGGCCTGGCCGGTTTCGAGCGAGATGACCCAGTTGTGGAGCGGGCAGGTGACGGAATGGCCGTGGACGATGCCTTCGGTCAGCGGGCCGCCCTTGTGGGGGCATTCGTTGCGGATCGCGAAGACGCGGTCGTCGGCGGTGCGGAAGACGCCGATCCGGCCGGTGGGAGTCTGCACGCAGCGCGAGCCGCGCAAGGGGAGGTCGTCGAGGTTGCCGATGTCGATCCAGATGCTCATTCCGCAGCCTCCTGATAGCCGACGACCGCCATCGGCTTGAACTCGTGCTTGTCCTTGCCCGAGACGCGCTCGGACCAGGGGTCCACCTGGGCGAACCTTTGGGAAACGACGAAGCGGTCGAAGAAGGCGCGACGGCGATCGGCGTCCTCCATGATCTGCCGCTTGATCTCGGGGACGCCGATCCGTTTGGCCCATTTGTAGATGCGTTCGAGGTAGCGGGCCTGCTCGCGGTACATCTGCGTGAGGGCGACGACGATCTCCAGCGCCTCGTCCTCGGTCGCGGCGTGACCCAGGACCTCAGTCCCCTTAATGTCGAGGCCGGCGGCGCCCGCGAAGTGGATCTCGTAGCCCGAGTCCACGCAGATGACGCCGATGTCCTTGCAGGTCGCCTCGGCGCAGTTGCGGGGGCAGCCCGAGACGGCGAGCTTGAGCTTGGCGGGCGTCCAGGAGCCCCACATGAACTTCTCGAGCCGGATGCCGAGGCCGGTGGAGTCCTGCGTGCCGAAGCGGCACCATGTGTTGCCCACGCAGGTCTTCACCGTCCGCAGGCCCTTGGCGTAGGCCTGGCCCGAGACGAAGCCGGCCTTGCCAAGGTCGGCCCAGACGGCCGGAAGATCCTCCTTGCGGATGCCCAGCATGTCGATCCGCTGGCCGCCCGTGACCTTGACGGCGGGGATATCGAACTTGTCCACCACGTCGGCGATGGCGCGGAGTTCCTTGGCCGAGGTCATGCCGCCCCACATCCGGGGGACCACCGAATAGGTGCCGTCCTTCTGGATGTTGGCGTGGACACGCTCGTTGACGAAGCGGGACTGGTAGTCGTCGGCGTATTCGTCCGGCCAGTCGCAGACGAGGTAATAGTTGAGCGCGGGCCGGCACTTGGCGCAGCCGCAGGAGGTCTTCCACTCCAGCTCCTGCATCACGGCGGGGATGGTCTTGAGGGCCTTGGCGCGGATCAGGCGGCGGACCTCGTCGTGGCCGTGGGTCGTGCAGGGGCACATCGGGGGCACGGCGGTGGGATTGTAGGTGTCGCCCAGCTCCAGCCTGAGGAGCTTTTCCACGAGGCCGGTGCAGGTGCCGCAGGACGCGGAGGCCTTGGTGTGGGCGCGCACGCCGTCGAGGTCGGTCAGGCCCTTGGCGCGGATCGCGCCGGTGATCCTGCCCTTGCAGACGCCGTTGCAGCCGCAGATCTCGGCATCATCCGAGAGGGCCGCAACGGCCGCCAAAGGGTCCGCGGAGGCGCCCCCTTGGCCCGACTGGAACATCTGCCCGAAGATCAGCGTGTCCCGCATATCGGAGACGTCGGTGGCCTTCTTCTTGAGGTCGTTGAACCAGGCGCCGTCGGCGGTCTCGCCGTAGAGGACGGTGCCGATGATCCGGTTGTCCCTGAGGACGATGCGCTTGTAGACGCCCGCGCTCGCGTCGCGGAGCACGATCTCCTCGCGGTCGTCGCCCTCGGCGAAATCGCCCAGAGAGTAGAGATCGATGCCGGTGACCTTGAGCTTCGTGGGCGTGTCCTGGTGCACGAACCTGGGCGCGGTGTCGTCCGCGAGATGCGCGGCCAGGACACGGGCCTGCTCGTAGAGGGGGGCCACGAGGCCGTAGACCTGCCCGCCGACCTCGGCGCATTCACCGAGAGAGTAGATCGCCGGGTCGGAGGTCTGCATGGCGTCGGTGGTGACGATGCCGCGCGCGACCTCCAGCCCCGCCTCCCTGGCGATCTGGACGTTCGGTCGGATGCCCACGGCCATGACGACGAGGCTCGCGGGGATCAGGGTTCCATCGGCGAGTTCCACGGCCTTGACCCGGTCCTCGCCGAGGATGGCCTTGGTGATGGCCTTCGTGATGACGTGGATGCCCCGGCGCTTCAGTTCCTTTTCGAGGAGGTATCCGGCGGCGGGGTCGAGCTGGCGCTCCATCAGCGTCGGCATGACATGGAGGACGGTGACCTCCATTCCGCGTTGCTTGAGGCCGGCGGCGGCCTCGAGGCCCAGGAGGCCGCCGCCGATGACGACGGCACGGCCCCCCTTGTCTGCGACCTCCAGCATCTGCTGGACGTCGTCGAGGTCGCGGTAGGCGAGGACGCCGGGCAGGTCGCGGCCCGGAACGGGGATCATGAACGGGTTGGAGCCGGTGGCGATGACGAGGCGGTCGTAGGGGGCGGTGATGCCCTGGTCGGATGTCACGGTCCGGGCCGTCCGGTCGATCTGCGTGACGCGGTGCCCGCGATGGAGCGTGATACCGTGGGCGGCGTACCAAGCGTCGTCGTGGATGACGATGTCGCCGTAGGTCTTTTCGCCTGACAGTACCGGGGACAGCATGATCCGGTCGTAGTTCACCCGGGGCTCGGCGTTGAAGATGGTCACGTGGTAGGCGCCGGGGGCCTGCGCGAAAAGGTGCTCCAGCATCCGGCCCGGGGCCATGCCGTTGCCGATGATGACGAGGCGCTCGGTCATTGTCGGGGTCCTCAGGGTTCGGGACGGGGACGCGGCGGAGGCGGTCCGCCGCGTGGAGGTCATTCGGCGGGAAGGGGGGCGGGGGCGGCGTTCAGGCGGCGCACCACCGAGGTCATCCAGGCGAAGCAGATCGCGACCAGCACGAAGAGCAGCATGAAGCAGCTCGACCACAGGCCGGTCGCGTCCTTGAGCATCCCGAAGGCGAAGGGCAGGACGAAGCCGCCCAGGCCGCCGATCATGCCGACCAGGCCGCCGACCGCGCCGACGTTGGTCGGGTAATAGGCCGGGATGTGCTTGTAGACGGCGGCCTTGCCCAGGGCCATGAAGAAGCCCAGCACGAAGATCACCGCGATGAAGGCGGGGACGGAGAGGGCGGCCCGCGCCGTGCCGTCGGCGGCGTTGCCCGAGGAAGGGGCCGACAGGATCAGCGTGCAGAGCGCCGAGACCGCGAAGGTCCAGACCAGCACCCGGCGCGCGCCGATCCGGTCCGACAGGTGCCCGCCCCAGGCCCGCACCACCGAGGCCGGGATCGAGTAGGCCGCGCCGATCATGCCCGCGGTCTTGATGTCGAAGCCGTAGACCCCGATCAGGTAGCGCGGCAGCCAGAGCGCCAGCGCCACGAAGGCCCCGAACGAGAAGAAGTAGTAGAGGGCGAAGCGCCAGACGCGGATGTCCTTGAGCGGCTCGAACTCCGCCAGGAAGGGGCGGGCCGGGGCGGCGGCGCCCTTGCGGCGGGCGACGATCACCGGGTCGTCCTCGGTCGAACACCAGAAGACTACAGCCATGACGGCGAGGGCGGCGGCCCAGACCAGCGCGGTCGTCTCCCAGCCATAGGCCACCAGGACGAAGGGCGCGACGAACTTGGTCACCGCCGCGCCGACGTTGCCCACCCCGAAGATGCCGAGTGCCGTCCCCTGCCGGCCGGCCGGGTAGAACCGCGACACATAGGCCACGCCCACCGCGAAGGACCCGCCCGCGAGGCCCACGCCCAGCGCGGCCAGCAGCATCTGGTTGTAGGTGGTCGCAAAGGACAGCAGCACCGTGGAGGCGGAGGCCAGCAGCATCGTCGCCGTATAGACCAGCCGCCCGCCGAAGCGGTCCGTCCAGATCCCCAGCACCAGCCGCACCAGCGATCCCGACAGCACCGGCATCCCGATCAGGAGGCCGAAGGCGGTCTCGCTCAGGCCCAGCTCCTCTTTGATCTTCACGCCGATGATCGAGAAGATCGTCCAGACGGCAAAGCAGACGGTGAAGGCGACGGTGGACAGGGCCAGCGCCCGCGAGGGCGAGCCGGGGTCGTGCGGAGACAGGGCGTCGGACATGAGACTCTCCTGGGCGCGGAGGGACGTCCGCGCGCTGTGAGGGAAATGAAAAAGCCGCCGTCAGATGGTTCTGGCCCACTCCGAGGGAGAGTGGCCCGAACTCCTGACCGGCGGCTTTGCCAGGCGCCCTCCGTTGGGCGCCGAAGTGGGAGGATGTCCTAAGGGCTAGCCCAGAACCGCAGGTCCGCCAACCCGGAAAATCGTGGATATCGGAAGAAAATCAGATACATGATCTGCCTGCCAGTTAGGCATCGCCAGCCTCGGGGCGATGCCGGCGAAGGCGGTTTGCGCACTGCACAGCATATGGGCGCCGATCTCACGCCCTTTGGGCGTCCGGCGAACCTTGCTGCGCGGCGACATAGGCGTCGAGCGAATCGGGGTCGAACCGGGCTCCGTCGAAGAAGCCGTCCGGGCCGAGCACGAGGCTCGCCCCGGACGATCCGACCGGGGTGGGACGGGTCAGGGCGCCCTCGACCTTGGCGTTCGCGGAGGGGAGCGCCACCCCGAGCGGGCCCAGCGCGCGGCGGTAAAGGTCGGGGCGATAGGTGTCCCGCGCGATCTGGGCGGCGCGGGGTGCATGGGCGACCTGGCCCCATCGGACCATCTGGCTGTAGAACCACAGCGCATGGCTTTTCCATGGGAAGGTCGCGGCCGAAGCCTGGGGCACGAAGAAGTCCGGCACGGCCGCCACCTCGTCCGGCGCGATGCGGAGCTGGCCGGTCAGCGCCGGCAGGAGCCGATCCGCGGGGCAGCCCACATGGGCCGGGTCCGAGAGCAGGGCGGCAAGCTCCTCCCGGTTCGCGGGGGTTCCGCACCAGACCGCCGCGCGGTGCAGGGCGCGGAGCAGGGCGTCGAGCGCCTCGGGGTGCGTCCCGGCCCAGGCGGCATCGACGCCCAGAACCTTTTCCGGGCTTTGCCGCCAGATCGCGGCCTTGACGGTGGCGATCCGGCCCGAGCCCTGCGCGACCGCCACGGTGTTCCAGGGCTCGCCCGCGCAGAAGCCGTCCAGGGCGCCGGAGGCCAGGGCGTCGGGCATGAGCGACGGCGGGAGGATGAGGATGTCGATGTCCTGCCCCGGCACGATCCCGCAGGCAGAGAGCCAGTAGCGCAGCTCGTAGTTGTGGCTGGAATGCGGATGCACGACGGCGAAGCGCAGCCGCGCCCAGCCGTCCCGCGCGCGGCAGGCGACCACCTCGCGCAGGGCGTGACCCGTCCCGGCGGGCGAAAGGTCGGGCCGGGCGCCCTCGCGCTCCATCAGGGACCAAAGGGCGTTCGAGACCGTGACCGCGTTGCCACCGAGTCCCAGCGCCATGGGGACCACGGTCGGCGCCGCCAGCGGCGTAAGGCCCAGGTTGCAGGCGATGGGCATGGGGCCGAGCATGTGCGCGACCTGAACATGGCCGACCGCGATCCGGTCCCGGATGTTGGCCCAGGAGGTTTCGCGAAGCAGCGTGAGGTCGATCCCTTCCGCCTCGGCGAAGCCCTTCGTCCGGGCGGCGACAAGGAGCGCGCTGTCGAGGAGCGGCATGAATCCCGCGATGATCCGGTGCGTCACGGCTCGTCTCCCAGCAGGTCCGCGGCGGTCACGAGGCTTTGGGCGATCTCGGCGATCTTGCGGTTCTTGTTCATGGCCGTCCTGCGGAGCAGCGCATAGGCCTCGTCCTCGGAGATGTTTCTGCGTTTCATGAGGAGGCGCTTGGCCGTGTCCACGACCTTTCGGCCCTCCAGCTCCTCCCGGGCTTCCTGGAGTTCGCGCGTCAGGCGGGCAAAGGCGTTGAAGCGGCTCACCGCCATGTCGAGGATGGGCTTGACCCGTTCCTGCCGGAGCCCGTCCACGACATAGGCCGAGACCCCGGCCTCGACCGCCGCGGCGATCGAAGCGCTGTCGGAGCGGTCCACGAACATCGCCACGGGGCGTCGGACGGCGCGCGAAAGCTGGAACATGTCCTCGAGCATATCGCGATTCGGGTTCTCGAGGTCGATGACGATGACGTCCGGCGCGGCCTCCTGGATGCGGCGGGCGATGCCGGCCATCGAATGGACAAGGGTCACCTGGTCGTGCCCGGCCTCGCGCAGGCCCGCCTCGATGATCGCGGCGCGGGCGCGGTTCTCGTCGATGACGAGGATCGAGAGCAGGGGATCGGCCATGCCTCATCTGTCCTGCGGTCCCGGCCCGGCGCAAGCCCGAGCCGGGCCGGACGGCGGGATCGGGCGTCCCGCCGCGCCATAGTGCCTTTCGGACGGGCAGCGTGGAACGATCCGGGGCTCTGCACGGCCTTCCCCGCCATGGGCGCGGGTGGTTCGACGCCGCCGCGGGGTCCGTTTTCCTCATCTCCGACCCTGCTGAAGATCCGTTCGATCCCTCGGGTGCCGGTTAAATGGGCGCTTGGCCCCGCGCTGCCCGTTCGTTGACCAATCCGCGGGACCCTGCCGGTCGGGACGGCAGCGGCCATTGCGAGCCGCCTCGGGCGCCGTGTTTGCTGGGCCAAGGCTCCAACGAGGGGGCCTGGACAGAGCGTCGCGCAGGGCCGGTCGGCCAGACAGGAGCCCCCGCGCGACGGCAGCAAGAACAACGGCTGCGGCGCAAGGATAGCCGCGGGTTTCCGGCGCGCAAGCGATCGGTGCCCGTGCGCCATGGCCCGGCCATGGACAGGGATTTTCGGGAATGACCATCAAGACCAGCCTTTCCGTTGCGGCGCTCGCGGCCGCTCTGGGGGCCAGCGCCGCAACCGCCCAGCAGGCCTGCCCCATCAAGGTCGGCGTCCTCCATTCGCTGTCGGGGACCATGGCGATCTCCGAGACGACGCTGAAGGACACCATGCTCATGCTGATCGACCAGCAGAACAAGAAGGGTGGTCTGCTGGGTTGCCAGATCGAGCCGGTGGTCGTCGACCCCGCGTCGGACTGGCCGCTCTTCGCCGAGAAGGCGCGCGAGCTGCTCACGGTGGACCATGTGGACGTGATCTTCGGGGCCTGGACCTCGGTCAGCCGCAAGTCGGTGCTGCCGGTGCTGGAAGAGCTCGACGGCCTGATGTTCTACCCCGTCCAGTACGAGGGCGAGGAATCGTCGCGCAACGTCTTCTACACCGGCGCCGCCCCGAACCAGCAGGCGATCCCGGCGGTGGACTATTACCTAGACGAGCTGGGCATCAAGAAGTTCGCCCTGCTGGGCACCGACTACGTCTACCCGCGCACCACGAACAACATCCTGACCGCCTACCTCGAGTCGAAGGGCATCCCGGAGAGCGACATCTTCGTCAACTACACGCCCTTCGGCCAGTCGGACTGGGCGACGATCGTGTCGGACGTGAAGGCGCTGGCCGCCGACGGCGAGCCGGTGGGCGTGATCTCGACCATCAACGGCGACGCGAACATCGGCTTCTACAAGGAGCTGGCGGCGCAGGGCATCTCGGCGGACGACATGCCGGTCGTGGCCTTCTCGGTCGGCGAGGAGGAGCTGTCGGGCCTCGACACCTCGAACCTCGTGGGGCACCTCGCGGCCTGGAACTACTTCATGTCCGCCGACACGCCCGAGAACGAGGCCTTCATCCAGGCCTGGCACGACTACATCGGCGACGACGCCCGCGTGACCAACGACCCGATGGAGGCCCACTACATCGGCTTCAACATGTGGGTGAACGCCGTCACGCAGGCCGGCACGACCGACGTGGACGCGGTGATCGACGCCATGGTCGGCCAGACGTTCCCGAACCTCACGGGCGGCACCGCCGAGATGCTGCCGAACCACCACCTGACCAAGCCGGTGCTGATCGGCGAGATCCGGGACGACGGCCAGTTCGACATCATCTCGCAGACCGATCCGGTGGCGGGCGACGCCTGGACGGACTTCCTGCCCGAATCCGCCGTGCTCGAGTCCGATTGGTCCAAGCTGCATTGCGGCATGTACAACACGCAGACCCAGACCTGCGTGCAGCTCACCTCCAACTACTGAGAAAGGGCCGGGGGGCCTCCGGGTCCCCCGGACATCACGATGCGCATCGTCCTTGCCCTCATCGCGGCGCTCTGGGCTTCCATGGCCTCGGCGCAGACCCTCCAGGACCTGCTCCAGGCGGATCCCGAGGCGATCTCGGACCCGTCGCGCCGCACGGTGGGCGAAGTGCTGGACCGGCTCGTGGCCTCGGGCCTGCCCGAGGTGCCCACCTTCCTCGAACGCTGGCAGGCCAAGGAGGTCGTCCAGCGCCAGAGCGACGGCCTGTTCTTCTACGGGACCAAGGAGGGCGGCGGGCATGTCCTGTTCGATGTCTCCTCGGGCGAGGAGGTCGGCCACAGCGGCCCGCGCGAGGTCGACGAGCTCAGGCCCAACGCGGGCGTGCGGGGCGTGATCGGGTCGGCGCTGATCCAGTTCCAGCTGTCCGATCCCGACATCGCGCGGCGTCAGGCGGCTCTCGATGCCATCGCCAAGGACCCCGCGCCCGAGCAGCTGGAGCCGCTGCGCGCCTCGCTGGAGGGCGAGGACGACCCGGGGGTCCTGGCCCGCAAGGAGCGGCTGGAGAACCTGCTGGCCGCCCGCTTCGAGGCGGACCCGGAGGCCCGCATCGCCGCCATCGAGGCCCTGGGCTCCGACATCACGGTCGAAGCCCGCGCCGTCCTGAACCAGATCCTTTCGAGCGAGCCCCGGGCCGCCGACGCCATTCCCGCCGAGGCCAACGTCGCCTGGAAGCTGACGCCGGGGAGCGACGAGCTCCCGCGCGAGGCCGCCTATGTCATGCTGGTGGAGGCCGGCCTCGCGCCGCCCCGGGTGACCGAGAACGCGATCCGCGACGCCCTCGTCGCGGCCCTTGCCGGGGGAAAGGTGGGTGATGCGCCGGTGGCCACCCTGGGTTCGGACGAGGCGCGGCACGCGGCCTATGACGCCATCGCCCCTGCGCGCGGGCTGCCGCCCCGCATCTCCGAGGAGGAGGTCGACGCGGCGCTGGGGTCCCATGCCTTCTGGCAGGATTATGCGGAGAAGGACGCCGCGATCACCGGCGCGGCCGAGCGTGCGCTGGCGTCGGCCGTCACCCGGGTCAGCCTCTACCAGGCCGCGGACATCGCCTTGGACGCGATCTCGCTGGCCTCGATCTACTTCCTTGCGGCCATCGGGCTGGCCATTACCTTCGGGGTCATGGGCGTCATCAACATGGCCCATGGCGAGTTCATCATGATGGGCGCCTACACCGGCTATGTCGTGCAGACGCTGGTGCCCGACTACACGCTGTCGCTGATCCTCGCGCTGCCGCTGGCCTTTGCCGTGACCTTCGCGGCGGGGGTCGCGATGGAACGGCTCGTGATCCGCCACCTTGCGCATCGCCCGCTGGAAACGCTGCTCGCCACCTTCGGGATCTCGATCGCGCTCCAGCAGATCGCCAAGAACATCTTCGGGACGCAGGCGCGGCCGCTGACCTCGCCGTCCTGGCTCGACGGAGCCTGGATCGTGAACGACGTGCTGGGCATCGCCTACATCCGGATCGCCATCTTCGTGCTGGCGCTCCTGTTCCTGGGGCTGCTGCTCTTCATCCTCAACCGGACGCGGCTGGGGCTCGAGGTGCGCGCCGTCACGCAGAACCCCGGCATGGCGGCCTCCATGGGAATCGACCCCGACCGCATCGCGATGCTGACCTTCGGGCTGGGGTCGGGGATCGCGGGGATCGCCGGGGTGGCCATCGGGCTCTACGCCAAGGTCACGTCCGAGATGGGCTCGGACTACATCGTCCAGAGCTTCATGACCGTCGTCGTCGGCGGCGTGGGCAACGTCTGGGGGACGCTGGCCGGAGCCTCGCTGATCGGGATCCTCCAGAAGGGGATCGAATGGTTCAACCCGTCGAACACCCTCGCGGCCCAGACCTACATGATCCTCTTCATCATCGCCTTCATCCAGTTCCGGCCCCGCGGCATCGTCGCGATGAAGGGCCGCGCGGCAGGAGCCTGACCCCATGACCACAGCGCCCGTCCCGGCCCTGCGCCGCCGCCCGATCCTGGCCGACAACCCTTCGGTGCTCTGGGCCCTCCTCGTGCTGGCCATCGTCACGCTGGGCGTGACGGTCCTGGCCGAGGGAGCCGGGGCGGGGGTGATCTCCACCTCCTTCGTGAAAACCCTGGGCAAGACGCTCTGCCTGTGCCTCGCGGCCGTCGCGATGGATGTCGTCTGGGGCTACTGCGGGATCCTGAGCCTGGGCCACATGGCCTTTTTCGGGATCGGGGGCTACGCCGTCGGCCAGTGGCTGATGACCGCCCGAACCTACGACATCGTCGCGCAGAGCCTGGCGGGGCAGCCGCTTCCGCCAACCCCGCGCGAACTCGACCAGGCCGTGGCGACGCAGATCTTCGGGGTGGTGGGCTCGGACCACTTTCCCTGGATCTGGGCGTTCTCCCACAGCCTCCCGCTCCAGCTTCTCATGGTGGTCCTGGTGCCCGGGCTGCTGGCCGGGGTCTTCGGCTGGCTGGCCTTCCGGTCGCGCGTGACGGGGGTCTACCTGTCGATCCTGACCCAGGGCATGACGCTGGCCCTGTCGCTCTGGCTGTTCCAGAACGACTCGGGGCTGCGCGGGAACAACGGGCTGTCCGGCCTCCAGAACATTCCCGGCCTCGAGGGCTGGGGCCAGGACCGGATCTCCATCGCCTTTTTCTGGGCCTCGGCCCTGGCGCTCGGGCTGGGCTACCTGCTCTTCGCCTGGCTCACCTCGGGGCGGCGGGGCTCGGTG
Organism: Rubellimicrobium arenae; assembly: GCF_017916275.1. Taxonomy (GTDB): domain Bacteria; phylum Pseudomonadota; class Alphaproteobacteria; order Rhodobacterales; family Rhodobacteraceae; genus Rubellimicrobium; species Rubellimicrobium arenae. The sequence goes on along the minus strand of NZ_JAFMST010000007.1, from coordinate 24,932 downwards.
ATCCGGGCGATCCGCGACGACGAGGCGCGGGTGCGCTTCCTGGGCTACGGCGTCGAGGGGACCAAGCTCCTCGTCTTCACGCTGACCGCGGTCGTCGCGGCCATCGCGGGCGCGCTCTATTACCCGCAGGCGGGCATCATCAACCCGGGCGAGGTCGCGCCGCTGGCGTCGATCTACCTTGCCGTCTGGGTCGCCATCGGCGGGCGCGGTCGGCTTTACGGCGCGGCGCTCGGGGCGGCGCTGGTCTCGCTCATGTCCTCGTGGTTCACGGGCGGCGGCGTCCCGGACATCCCGCTCGGCATCTATACGGTCCAGTGGACCGACTGGTGGACCGTGCTCCTGGGGCTGGCCTTCGTGGCGGTGACCCTTCTCGCCCCCAAGGGGCTGGGCGGGCTCTTCGACCTGATGCCCCGCGCGCCGTCCCGCCGGCAGGGGGACTGGGGGCCCGACGACGGCGCGTGGCGCAACGAGGAGGGCGAGCCATGACGACGCTTCTCGAGGTCGACTCGATCTCGGTGTCCTTCGACGGCTTCAAGGCCATCAACAACCTGTCGCTGACCATCCCCGAGACGGGCCTGCGGGCGATCATCGGGCCGAACGGCGCGGGCAAGACGACGTTCATGGACATCGTCACGGGCAAGACCCGGCCCGACAGCGGACGCGTCCTTTGGGGGCAGGGCGGCATGGATCTCGTGGGGATGAGCGAGTCGCGCATCGCCCGGCTGGGCCTGGGGCGCAAGTTCCAGCGGCCCACGGTGTTCGAGGCGCAGACCGTGGCCGAGAACCTCGACATGGCGCTGAGGAACGCGCGCAACCCGCTGGCGGTCCTCCTGGCGCGGCGGACGGACGGCGACCGCGCCAGGATCGCCGCCTTGGCTGAGGAGATCGGCCTGCTCCATCACCTCGGCCGACGCGCCGGAGAGCTCAGCCATGGCCAGAAGCAGTGGCTGGAGATCGGGATGCTCCTTGCGCAGGACCCGCGCCTGATGCTGGTGGACGAGCCCGCCGCCGGCATGACCGTCGCCGAGCGGGAGCACACGACCGACCTCCTCCGGCGCGCGGCGCGGACCCGGGCGGTGGTGGTGGTGGAGCACGACATGGAGTTCGTGCGCCGGCTGGAATGCCGGGTCACGGTGCTCCACGAGGGGCGGGTCCTGGCCGAGGGAAGCCTCGACCACGTGACCGGAAATCAGGACGTCATCGACGTGTATCTGGGGCGCTGACATGCTGGATGTCGAGAAACTCACGCTGCGCTACGGGCAGAGCCGCATCCTCCATGGCATCGACCTGACGGCCCGGCCGGGCGAGGTGACCGCCGTGATGGGGATGAACGGCGTCGGCAAGACCAGCCTGCTCAAGGCCATCGCCGGGCGTCACCCCTTCGAGAGCGGGACCATCCGGCTCGAAGGGCGGGATCTCGGGCGTCCGACGGCGGCGCAGGCTGCGCGGGCGGGGATCGCCTATGTCCCCCAGGGCCGCGAGATCTTTCCGCTGCTGACCGTGCAGGAGAACCTGGAGGCGGGCTTCGCCTGCCGTCCCCGGAGCGAACGGGTCGTGCCGGCCGAGCTCTACGACCTGTTTCCGATCCTTGCCACGATGCGGAACCGCCGGGGCGGCGACCTGTCGGGGGGGCAGCAGCAGCAGCTCGCCATTGCCCGCGCGCTGGTGACGAGGCCCCGGGTCCTCCTCCTCGATGAGCCGACCGAGGGCATCCAGCCCAGCATCATCAAGGACATCGGCCGGGTGATCGAGTCGCTGCGCGACGGCGGCCGGATCGCGATCGTCCTGGTGGAGCAGTACTTCGACTTTGCCCATGCGCTGGCCGACCGCTTCGTGGCCCTGAGCCGCGGGTCCGTCACCCTGTCCGCGCCCAAGCCCGAGGTGGAGCGGGAGCGGCTTCTCGCGGCGGTGTCGATCTGACCGGGGTCAGCCCCCCACCCGTGGCCCGGCGGCCATCGTCGAGGAGACGGGCAGCGTGATCGTGCAGCGGACCCCTTCGGGACCGATCTCGTAGGTCGTCTCGGCCCTGAGCTGGTAGGGCAGGGCGCGCTCGATCAGCTCGCGCCCGTAGCCGCGCCGCGGTTCGCCGGTGAGCGTCGGGGGCACGCCCCGCTCGATCCACTCGACGCGGATCCGATCCTCGCCGCCGACGCTCACCAGGCTCCAGCTCACCTCGAGATGCCCCTCGGGTCGGGACAGCGCGCCGTACTTGAGCGCGTTGGTGGCCAGCTCGTGCAGCCCCAGCGCCAGGGTCTGGACCATCGAGGAGCGGAGGCGCAGGCCTGTCGGCCCCGTAAGCCGCACCTGCGGGCCATGCCCTTCGCCATCGACGGCGCCCAGCCCCGCGAGCTCGATCCGGATCAGCTCGTCGAAGGTCACGCGCTGCCCGACATCCTTCTGCGCCAGCAGGCCGTTCACGCGGGCCAGCGCGGCCAGCCGGTCGCGGAAGCGGCTGCGGAACTCCTCGAGGCCGCTGCTCCCCAGGATCGTGCGTTCGGCAAGGGACCGGACGACTCCGATCAGGTTCCGCGTCCGGTGCTGGAGCTCCATGACCAGCACATGAGTCTCCTCCTGAAGGCGGCGCAGCTCGTCGATGTCCGTCGAGGTGCCGAGCCATTCCGCGATGGCGCCGGTCGCCTCCTCCCGGACGGGGCGGGCGCGGGTGGCGAACCAGCGGTAGTCGCCGTCCGCGTTCCTCAGGCGATGCTCCACGTCGAAGCCGCTCCGCTCGGGCGCCAGGTCCCAGGCCTCGAGAACGTTGCCGTGATCGTCCGGATGGATGGCGTCCAGCCAGCCGGGTCCGAGGCTGTCCTCGACGGCCAGGCCGGTGAAGGCGGTCCATTGCGGGCTCGACCAGGTCCAGCGGCCGCCCTGGCCAGCCCTCCAGACGATCTGCGGGATGCCGTCGATCAGCGTCCGGAGCCGCCGTTCGCTGCGCCGCAGGGCGGATTCGGCGGCCCGGCGGGCCGTCAGGTCCACCGTCACGACGAGCAGCGTATCGGGCCGTCCGGCGCCATGCCGCAGGCGCGTGATGCGGCTGTTGGCCCAGGTGATCCGCCCGTCCGGCTGCAGGTACCTTTTGTCGAGCGCTGCCGGACCGCTCTCTTCCAACGCCCGCGCGACCGCTTCCAGGCTGGGAGGAAGGTCGTCCGGATGCGTGACATCGGCGATGCCAAGCTCCAGCACCTGTTCGCGCGGGCGGCCCAGGATGCGGCACAACTCCTCGTTCACCTGCAGGAAGCGGCCGTCCAGGCTCACCTCGGACAGGCCCACGGTCGCCGAGGCGAAGATGCTCGCGAGCCGTTCCTCGCTGTCCCGCAGGGCGTTCTCGGTTTCCTTGCGCTCGGTGATGTCGTGATCGACGAGGACGATCTCCTCGACCCGGCCGTTGGCCGACAGGCGGGGGATGTAGGTCTCCTCGGTCCAGCCGTGCCGGCCGGGGCCGTGCCTGTCAGGCTCCATGTCCTCGAAGCGGACCGTCTGGCCGGACAGGGCGCGCTCGATCCAGGGACGGAGCCGGGCGTAGGTCCGCTCGCCCACCTGCTCGCGCAGGGTCCGGCCGTGAAGCGCCTCCTTGGGGAGACCGAAGGAGCGCCCCACCTCGGCGTTGACGAAGCGGTACCGCTGGTCCCGGTCGAGCGTGATGATCTGGACGGGAACCGCGTCGGCGATCGTTCGCAGATCCTCCTGGTTCCGGCGCAGGCGGGCTTCGCTGTCGCGGAGCGCCGCGTCGAGCCGCTTGCGCTCGGTGATGTCGATGGCCGCGCCACGGGCGCGGACGGGCCGGCCCGCGTCGTCGAACAGGATCTCGCCCCGGCTCAGGACCCAGCGCACGGTCCCGTCCGGGAGATGGATGCGGAATTCGCGCTGGAACCTGGGTTCGCCGGGCTTGGCCTCGGCCGAGATGGATCGCACGGACTCGAGATCGTCCGGATGGTAGCGGGCGCGGCAGTCCGCCATGCTGAGCGGATGGTCGGGCGGGTAGCCGTAGAGCGCATTGAGCCGGGGGGAGGGCCGGATCTCTCCCGTCAGCAGGTCGGTGTCGTAGTCCGCGGCCTCGAAGGCTTCCAGGATCCGGGCGAGGTTCTCGGCTTCGGCGCGACTTTGGGCCTGATCGGCCCGAGGGGCGTGCAGGGCCATGGCCTGACGCGTCGAATCCGCGAGCACGCCGAACAGCCCGGCCACCCGGTCCGTTCCGTCCCGGAGTGGGCTGAGGCTGCCCGTCAGGGCTACCGGATCGGCCCAGTCCCGGCCCAGCGGCTGATCGGACAGCGCCTGGGGCGCCCCCCGGAGGGCCGAGCGGCCGGCCAGCGCCAGGGCGGGCCAGACCTCCGCCAAGGGACGGCCCAGCGCCTCCGGATGCCTTGGTCCCAAGAGGGAGGCGAAGTCGTCGTTGTAGACAAGGGCGACCTCGGGCCCCCAGCCGACGAAGGCGGGCTGACGCATCACGAGCATCAGCCCCACGGCCTGGGTCAGCGGGGGTGGCCAGGCGGCGCGTGGCCCCAGCGGCGTGGAACCCCAATCGACGGCCCCGACCCGCCGCGCCATGTGGCTGCCGCCTGGCTCTTCCGCCGATCTATGGCTTGCCGCACCCATGGTGCCCTACCGGACGATGCGCCCTGCCGGAACATAGCGCGCCATAGCCGTTTGGCGATGACGGTCGGGCCAGAACGGCCCCTGACATCAATCGTCCTTGTGCGGCTCGTCCGCGTCGTCCATCGGCTCGGCGTTGAGGTGCTGGTAGCGTTCGTGCCCGATGCGGTCCAGGAGGTCGAGCTGGGTTTCCAGGAAGTCCACGTGACCTTCCTCGTCCCGCAGCAGATCCTCGAAAAGCTTCTTGGTCACGTAGTCGGCGACCTTGTCGCAGTAGGTGTAGGCCTCACGGTAGAGCGCCACGGCCTCGAGCTCGGCGGCGAGGTCGGCTTCGAGGGTCTCGCGGGCGTTCTGGCCGATGCGAAGGGGATCGAGCTTCTGCAGGTTCGGGTGCCCTTCGAGAAAGATCACCCGGGCGATCAGCCGGTCGGCGTGACGCATCTCCTCGATGCTCTCCTCGCGGCTCTTCTTGGCCATGTGCCCCAGGCCCCAGTCCTCCTGGAGCCGGTAGTGCAGCCAGTACTGGTTGACGGCCGTCAGCTCGCTGCGGATCGCACGGTTGAGATACTCGATGACCTGGGGGTCGCCCTTCATCAGGCGGTCTCCTGTTTCTGCCCGCGAAGGAGCGGGGGTTGGTTCGGTACCTCAAGGTTAGCGTTGCGCTGCATGGTCGCAAGGAAAAGCGGCAGGCATCCCCCGCAATCCGGCCGCTTGCCCAGGGCACGATAGACCTTTCCCGGCGTGATGATCGTCTCGTTGTCCGCGGCGCGCATCCAGTCGATGGCGGCGTGGATATCGCGGTCCGAGATGCCGTTGCAGTGGCAGACCATCATGGTGCGGGACCCCCTGGCGATGCGTCCGGGAATGCCTGACTGTTTTCGTCTGCTCCGTCAATCCTGACTGAAATGCTTGGCAGGCCCGCGACACGCGAACGTGAGAGCGGAGGACGGCTTGTGGCCCGGATCGCAGGGGCATATTCTTACAAAAACACTAAGGAAAGAATGCTCATCATGCCGACGTCCACCACGACCTTCCCCACCCCGAACAGCGGGCGCTACCTGGCGCAGCTTTGCAAGCACTTCGCCCATAAGGTCGAGGTTTCCCAAGATGATAACGCGGGCGTCGTCACCTTGCCCCCGGGTCGCGCCGAACTTCAGGCCGAGCCGGATGGGTTGCTCATCCGGGCCGTCGGTCCCGACGCCGAGAGCCTGAACCGGGCGAAGCAGGTCATCGAAAGCCATCTGCTTCGCTTCGCATTCCGGGAGGAGCCGCAGCCTCTCGTCTGGGAGGATGCGGCCTGAGGTCGCGGCCCGCCGGCAGCAGGGTTGCGCGAACTCCATGCCTGGGCGGGACGCCCAAACGCTCCGTCCGGAGGCAGGACCGGGGCGCATGGCCGCCGGGTCGCACCCTGACCCGGGAGATCCTGCGTCGGGCCGCGCCATCCTGATCTCCGGTTCACCGCTTACCCCGCTCTGCATCCCCGCCCTTGGAGTGGAAAGGGCGGCCCCTGGTCGGGCCGCCCCTTGGGCTCAGGCCGGGTCGCCGTCCTGCGGGGTGCGGTCGGCGGCGCGGCGGGACCGGTCATCCATGAACTGGTCGAACTCGGCCTTGTCCTTGGCGTCGCGCAGGCGGGCCAGGAAGTCCTCGAAGCTATGCTGCTCCTCCTCGAGCCGGCGGAGCGTCTCGAGCTTGTAGGCGTCGAAGGCGGCGTTGCCGGACGGGCGCGCGGCCGTCCGGATCGAGCGCATGCGGTCCTCCCATCCGTCCCGAAGCTGGGAGCGGCCCCAACCGGCGGCGCGGGACACGAGTTCATTCTTCTGACGGCCGAACATGCGATTGCTCCAGATGGTGTAGACGAGAAGGGCGAGGCCGACCGGCCAAGCCAGGACAAACGAGACCGCGACCGCCGCGGCCCAGGCGAGGGTGCCGCGCGCGTCCAGCCAGTCGCGGACACGACGGACCCGATCGGCCCAGCGCCATCCGCCGGTAGGAGGTGAGAGGTCCAGCATGCTCATGCGTCGTGGTCTCCAGATGGATGTTAACTGCCTTCACTTCATAGATGACGTCACCGGGGCGCAGCTTCAAGAGATGATGTGAACATATTTAACATCTGCCGTCCGGATCGGTGGCGGGGCTTGTCCGGCTGACCGCGACAGCATCGCCCCGCCGACGCCTCATCCTTCCCTCAACGCGGTGGCGGGGACGTTCCGTCGCAGGCCGGGACTTGGCCGGTCCCGCGCGGCTGCCGCGTCGTCAGGACAGGCGCAGCGGGTCGGTGGTCTGGGCGGCCGCCATGTCGCGTGCAAGGCGAGCGCCATCCGAAGCCGAGCTTCGGGCCTCGCGCTCGATCATGCGGTGAACATGCGGGGGCCAACTGCCGCGATGGAGCCTCCGAAGCCGGTCGAAGAGTTCGGCGTCGTCCTTGGTGAGCCGATTGTTGAGCCGCACATAGTCCAGCCAGGTCGGGGCGTGGTAGCGCTCGACCCAGAGCTCGGGGTCGGCGAGGTCGCGCATCAGCACCCAGTTGTGCGCCCCGTCCCGCCGACGGATGCGACGGCGTTCGGACATCGTGTCGAGAAAGGCCGGCACATCGGATTCCGCGACACGCCATTCGACCGCCACCACCACGGGTCCGGTGCGGCCGTCCACCGGAACGGCGGTGTCGGGCGCGTCCCAGCGGCGAAGCGGGGCGAGGTCCCGGCCCTTGATGTCGGCCAGCGGCAGCAGCAGCCCGATCAGCGCGCAGGCGACCAGGACGCCCGCCGCGGCCAGCAGGGCTTCGGCGATGCCGCCATGCTCGGCGATGGTTCCCCAGAGCCAGGCCCCCAGCGCCATCCCGCCGAAGGCCGTCATCTGGTAAAGCGACAGCGCCCGCGCCACGACCCAGCGGGGCGTCGACATCTGCACCGAGACGTTGAAGCTGGACAGGGCCAGCACCCAGCCGGCCCCGGCCACCAGGAGCGCGGGCACGGTCAGCAGGATCGTCCCGCTCAGCGCCGTGATGGCCGCGGCCGCCGCGAAGGCAAGCGAGGCGGCGCGCACCAGGCTTTCGGTGGTGAGGCGCGACCGGAGCGCGGTGCTCGCCATCGCGCCGCCCACCGCGCCCACGCCGAAGGCGCCGAGCAGCAGCCCGTAGATCAGCGGCCCGCCTCCCACGAGCACCCGCGCGATCAGGGGCATCAGGGCGGAGATCGCGCTCGCCCCGGTGCCGAAGGCAAGGCTTCGGATCAGGACCACCAGCACCTTGGGGGACATCACGACATAGCGGACGCCCGACAGCATCGCGGCCCCAAGGGTTTCCGGAGGCAGGGGGGAGGGGGGCCTTTCGGGCCTCCAGCGGGCCAGCACGACGATCAGGGCGATGTAGCTCAGGGCGTTCACGGCAAAGGCGGCGGCGGCCCCGGCGGCGGCGACGATGGCGCCACCGATCGCCGGGCCAAGGCTCCGCGCGATGTTGAAGCCCATGCTGTTGAGCGCCACGGCGGCCGGAAGATCCTGGCGGGGAACCATGTCCCCGACCGAGGCCTGCCAGGCGGGGCTGTTCAGCGCCGCGCCGCATCCGATCAGGAAGGTGAAGAGCAGGAGCAGCCAGGGCGTGATGACGCCCGCCCAGGCCGCCGCGGACAGGAGCACGGACGCGGCCAGCATGAAGACCTGGGCGACCAGCATGACCTTCCGGCGGTCCAGGCTGTCGGCGATGGCCCCCGACACCAGGGACAGCAGCATGATCGGCAGCGTCACCGACGCCTGCACGAGGGCCACCATGTCCGCCGACGGCGCGATGCTGGTCATCATCCAGGACGCGCCGACCGACTGGATCAGGCCGCCGAAGTTGGATGCCATGCTGGCGATCCACACCGACCGGAAGATCGGGTGCCGGAGCGGGGCGAGGGCCGAGGGCCGCTCGGCCGGAGCCTGCGCGTCAGCCATGTCGACCCCACCGGAACCGCTGGGGCCGAACCCTGGACCGGAACGTCCTGAGGCGCGATGCCGCGGGACATGCGGTCGTCTGGACCACGAGACCGGTGCTCCGGGACGGGGCAGGGCCCCGGGGGGGAATGCCGATCTCGGCCTGGAGCATGGTTCGCCTCCTGTCAGCTCGCACGCGGGGCAGGGTAGCCGCCTGGGCCCGCTCGTCTCGCAACCCCGTCCGCATCCAAGGGTTCCGAACCCCTGGCCTACACCCAGGGGTCCCAGCGCATCCGGCGAAGGGATCCGGCAAGGCACCGCAGCCCCGCGCGCCCTGTCCCAGAACTCCGGGCACGGGGGGGAGGCCGGTTCGTCAAGAATTATCGTTGGACCGTGCAAATCCTGGTAGCCTTGAAGGGGCCCCATGCCCCATCCTCGGGCCACGCCGAGACGGGAGAAACCTGTCCGGCCAAGGGAGTGGGGCCGGGCCCCGGTTCGGGCCCCGTGGGAGGAGATGGGCGTGACGTCGGATCCAGAGGTCATCCAGCTCGGCACCCGGCAGGGCCCCGCGCGGACGGGGAGGCCCCCGCCGCGGTTCCGGGCCCTGCTGGCCGAACACGTCCGGGCGGCCTAGCTCGGGTCGGATAGGGGGAGGAGACGGGCGCATCCAGCCGGCACACGGCCTGCACGAGCCGCGACCCGCGGGACCGGCGACGTCGTCGTCCGGGACCGATGACAGCCCTCCGGGACAGGGGACAGGAGCCCGGAGGCCAGAAACGACAAGACCAACTGAAAGGGAGAGGACATATGAGAGAATTCACGATGAGGCTCGCGGGGGCCGCCACCCTGCTCGGCGCGATGCTGGGTGGCACGGCCGCCCTGGCGCAGGCCGATGGTTCGACCGTCGCGTTCCTGATGCCCGACCAGGGCTCGACCCGCTACGAAGAGCATGACTTTCCCGGCTTCCAGGCCAGGATGAACGAGCTCTGCCCGACCTGCACCGTCATCTACCAGAACGCGACCGCCGACGCGTCCCTGCAGCAGCAGCAGTTCAACTCGGTCATCGCCCAGGGCGCCAAGGTCGTCGTGCTCGACCCCGTGGACTCGGCGGCGGCGGCCTCGCTGGTGCAGCTCGCGCATTCGCAGGGCGTCAAGGTCATCGCCTACGACCGCCCGATCCCGGACACGCCCGCCGACTTCTACGTGTCCTTCGACAACGAGGCGATCGGCGCGGCGATCGCCCAGTCCCTGGTCGACCACCTCAAGGCGCAGGGCGTGCCCGAGGGCTCGGGCCTCCTGCAGATCAACGGCTCGCCCACCGACGCGGCGGCCGGCCTGATCCGCGACGGGGCGCATTCGGCGCTCGAAAGCTCGGGCTTCACGACGCTGGCGGAGTTCGACACGCCCAACTGGGCCCCGCCCGAGGCGCAGCAATGGACGGCGGGGCAGATCACCCGCTTCGGCGACCAGATCAAGGGCGTGGTCGCGGCCAACGACGGCACCGGCGGTGCGGCCATCGCCGCCTTCAAGGCCGCGGGGGTGGACCCCGTGCCCCCGGTGACCGGCAACGACGCGACCACCGCCGCGCTCCAGCTGGTGATCTCGGGCGACCAGTACAACACGATCTCGAAACCGTCCGAGATCGTGGGCGGCGCGGCGGCGGACGTGGCCGTGGCGCTCCTCAACGGCACCGACCCCGGCCCGACGACGACGCTCTATGACACGCCCTCGCAGCTCTTCGTCCCGGCGGTCATCACCCGCGAGAACATCAAGGCCGAGATCTTCGACAAGGGCATCGCCACGCCCGAGGAGGTCTGCACCGGCGAATATGCTGCCGGCTGCCAGGAACTCGGCATCACCCAGTGACGGCCGGATGATCCCTGCGCCCGGCCGCCACTGGGCCGGCCGGGCGCCCTGACCGAAAGGCGGACTATGACCGACATCGCAGGCGCAGACGCGCGGCGGACGGAGCCGGTGCTCTCGCTCCGCAACGTGTCCAAGAACTTCGGCGCCGTCTCGGCGCTGACCGACATCGAGCTCGACGTCCATGCCGGCGAGGTCGTGGCCCTCGTGGGCGACAACGGCGCGGGCAAGTCCACCCTGGTCAAGATCCTGGCTGGCGTGCACCAGCCCAGCTCGGGGACGATCCGCTTCATGGGCCAGGAGGTCCAGCTCACCGACCCCGGCGCCGCGCTCGACCTCGGCATCGCCACGGTGTTCCAGGACCTCGCGCTCTGCGAGAACCTCGACGTCGTGGCCAACATCTTCCTTGGGCGCGAGGCGGTCCCCTGGCGGCTGGACGAGGTGGCGATGGAGGTCCGCGCCTGGACGCTCCTCAACGAGTTGTCCGCCCGCATCCCGTCCGTGCGCGAGCCGGTGGCCTCGCTCTCGGGCGGGCAGCGGCAGACGGTGGCCATCGCCCGCTCGCTCCTTCTCGAGCCCAAGCTCATCATGCTGGACGAGCCGACCGCCGCGCTGGGCGTCGCGCAGACGGCCGAGGTCCTGAACCTGATCGAGCGGGTGCGCGACCGCGGCCTTGGCGTGATCATGATCAGCCACAACATGGAGGACGTGCGCGCCGTCGCCGACCGTATCGTCGTGCTGCGCCTGGGGCGCAACAACGGCGTCTTCCTGCCCGACGCCTCCAACCATGAACTCGTCGCCGCGATCACCGGCGCGACCGAGAACGCCGTCTCCCGCCGCGCCAGCCGCCGCGAGGCGCCGCGCATGACCGCCCAGGAGGAGCCCCGATGAGCCAGAACGCACCCGATCCGGGCGCGAGGGCGCTCGACCGAAGCGATGTCCGCCTGCGCCACGACGAAGGGCTGGGCGGCGCGATCCGCGCCTTCCTCGACCGGATCCGGTCCGGCGACCTGGGCATGCTGCCGGTGGCCGTGGGACTCGTGATCATCTCGCTTGTCTTCTCGGCGCTGAACCCCGTCTTCCTCGCGCCCAACAACCTGGTGAACCTGCTCTTCGACTGCGCCACGGTGGGGGTGATCTCGCTCGGCATCGTGTGCGTGCTGATGGTGGGGGAGATCGACCTGTCCGTCGGCTCGATGAGCGGCTTCGCCTCGGCGATGGTGGGGATGCTCTGGGTGAACAACGGTTGGCCGGTGGCCGTCGCCATCCTCGCGGCGCTGGCCGTGGGCGCCCTGGTCGGCACCCTTTATGCCTTTCTCTTCAACCGGCTCGGGATGCCGAGCTTCGTGGCCACCCTGGCCGGCCTTCTCGCCATCCTGGGGCTGCAACTCTACATCCTGGGAACCTCGGGCTCCATCAACCTGCCGTACCAGTCCCCGCTGGTGAAGTTCGGGCAGGTCCTCCTCATGCCCGCCTGGCTGTCGCACGCCCTGGCCCTGCTCCCCGGGATCGTCCTCGTGGTGATCGGCCTGGGGAACATGAACCGCCGCCGGGCGGCGAACCTGAGCCCCGGCTCGATGGGCGGGCTGATCGTCAGGGCCGTCGTGCTCACCCTGGCCCTGGAGGCGGTGGTCTACTACCTCAATCTGGGGCGGGGCGTGCCCTGGATGTTCGGGCTGTTCGTGGCGCTGGTGCTGGTGATGAACTACGCCTTCACGCGCACGAAATGGGGCCGCTCGATGATCGCCGTGGGCGGCAACCGCGAGGCCGCGCGCCGTGCCGGCATCAACGTCCGCTTCATCTACACGAGCGCCTTCGTCCTGTGCTCCATGTTCGCCGCGCTGGGCGGCATCCTGTCGGCCGCCCGCCTCGCCTCGGCCAGCCAGCAGGCCGGGACCGGGGACGTGAACCTGAACGCCATCGCCGCGGCGGTCATCGGCGGCACCAGCCTGTTCGGCGGACGCGGCAGCGCCTATTCGGCGCTTCTCGGGATCATCGTGATCCAGGCCATCGCGAGCGGCCTCACGCTCCTCAACCTCAGCTCCTCGCTGCGCTACATGATCACGGGGGGCGTCCTTGCCATCGCCGTGATCGTGGATTCGCTGGCCCGCCGGTCGCGGGTCTCGCACGGGCGGGCCTGACCAGGACGAATGGAAGGAACATCGGCATGACGGAACAATTCAGCGGCAAGGTCGCCGCCATCACGGGCGCGGCCTCCGGCATCGGCCTCGCCTGCGCGCAGGCCCTGATCGGGGCGGGGGCGACCGTGGTCCTCGTGGACCGGGCCGAGGAGCGGCTGAACCAGCTCTGCGCCGAGATGGGGCCGCGCGCGATCCCGGTGGTGGTAGACCTGCTCGACCCGGAGAGCGTGTCGCGCATGATGCCGCAGATCCTGGAAAAGGCCGGGCATCTCGACATCTTCCACGCCAATGCGGGCTCCTACATCGGCGGCGACATCCTCGAGGGGGACCCGGACGCCTGGGACCAGATGCTGAACCTGAACGTCAATGCGGTGTTCCGAAGCGTCCACGCGGTCCTGCCGCACATGGTCGAGCGCAAGACCGGCGACGTCATCGTCACCAGTTCCGTGGCCGGGGTCATTCCCGTGCTGTGGGAGCCGATCTACACCGCCTCCAAGCACGCCGTGCAGGCCTTCGTCCACACGGTCCGGCGTCAGGTCCTGCGCCATGGGGTCCGCGTCGGCGCGGTGCTCCCCGGTCCGGTGGTGACGGCGCTCCTCGACGACTGGCCCAAGGCCAAGATGGACGAGGCGCTGGCGGCGGGCGCCCTCATGCAGCCGCAGGAGGTGGCCGACGCGGTGCTCTTCATGCTGAGCCGGCCCCGCAACATCGTGATCCGCGACCTGACCATCCTTCCGGTCAGCCTGGATCTCTGACCGCGGCCCAGGCGTCGGACCCGGCCGGTCGGGCGGGCCGCGTCTGGACGCGTGGGACGGGATCGGGTCCGATGCGGCCTGCGCCTGGGGCGCTCAGGCGCTCCAGGTGCGGGTGTCCCCCGAATCGATATGCGTGAAGTTCTGGCGGTGGTATCGACCGACGCCCCCCACCTGCAGCCATTCCGCGTAGTCGGCGACCTGCTCCATCTCCACGCCGTCCAGCCGGATGTCGGCGGCGCGGCGGCGCGTGTGGTAGCTGTTGGACGCGGCGCCCAGGCCCTGGCGCTGGAGCATCGCGTTGGTCCGCTTGGTGCGGAACCCTGACAGGAGCGTGATCTGCCCCGAATAGCCGTCGTAGCGCGCGGCGTCCGAGATGGCCGCCAGCGCCCAGTAGATCCGCGGGTCGATCTTGGGGTCCTTGTTCTCGCGCCAGTCGCGGAACAGCCAGTTCAGCCGCCGGATGGCCCGGTCGTCATAATCGGAACCCTGGGCAAAGCGCAGGGCGACGCGTTCGCCCGTGTTGGAGTTGGTGATGTCGAGGTAAGGGTCGATCGACGTCACGAGACCGTCCAGGCGGCTGCCGGGGCGCCAGGGGTCGGGCAGCTTCTCGTAGCCGCCGCCACACCCGGCCAGAAGGGGCAGGGCCAGTCCCGCGCCCAACGCGCCAAGAACCTTGCGCCGTCCGAGGCGGTCCGCTCCCGCCATGCCTGTCATCATCTTGCGCCTCCACGGGGCGACTCGCTCCGCCCCGCGAAAGATTACCCTGCGCAAGGGGGTCCCGGAACGGGACTCGCCGGACGGGATGCGCAACATGTGCTTGATGTTGCTGGCATCCCACGGAGTCGCGGCGGCTCAGGCCGCGGCCAGCCGGGCATAAAGGCCGCCGCGCGCCGACAGTTCGGCATGGCTGCCGATCTCGGCGATGGCGCCGTCCTGCAGCACGGCGATCCGATCCGCATGGCGGATGGTGGCCAGACGGTGCGCGATGATGAGGGTCGTCCGTCCCTCGGCCAGCCGGTCCAGGGCCAGCTGGATCTCCCGCTCGGTCGCGGTGTCGAGCGCCGAGGTGGCTTCGTCCAGGATCAGGATGGGGGGGTTCTTGAGGAAGACCCGCGCGATGGCCACCCGCTGTTTCTGCCCGCCCGAGAGGGTCACGCCGCGCTCGCCCACGATGGTGTCGAGCCCCTGGGGCAGGGCGTCGATCATGGGCCCGAGCCGGGCCAGGTCGGCGGCGCGGCGGATCTCGTCCTCGGAGGCGTCGAGGCGGCCATAGGCGATGTTCTCTCGCAGCGTGCCGCCGAAGAGGAACACGTCCTGGCTCACGATCCCGATCTGCCGCCGGAGCGATTCGAGCGTGAGGTCCGTGACGGGGATGCCGTCCACGGTGATGCGGCCGGATGCGGGCTCGTAGAAGCGGGGCAGCAGAGCCAGCGCCGTGGTCTTGCCCGCCCCCGACGGACCCACGAAGGCCAGAGTCTCGCCCGGGCGGACCTCGAAGCTCAGATCGTGGAGGACGGGCCGGGCCGGGTCGTACCCGAAGCTCACGCCCTCGTAGCGCACCGCCCCGGTGAGGGCGGGGGCCGGGCGGGCCTGCGGGGCGTCCGCGATGTCCGGCTCGGTGGCCAGGAGGTCGAGGTAGCGCCGGAAGCCCGCGATGCCCTTGGGATAGGTTTCGATGACGGCGGCGATCTTCTCGAGCGGCTGGACGAAGATGCCGGCCAGAAGGAGGAAGGCCACGAAGCCCCCGGTGGTCAGTCCGCCGTTGAGCACGAACCAGGCCCCGGCGACCATGACGATCACCTGGATGCCCCGCATGGCCATGTAGTTGAAGGCGATCGAAGCGGCCATGATCCGGTAGGCGTCCAGCTTCGCCCCCCGGTAGCGGTCGTTGTCGCGGGCGAAGAGAGCCTTTTCGTGGTGTTCGTTGGCGAAGGACTGCACGACCCGGATGCCGCCCACGCTTTCCTCCAGCCGGACGTTGAAGTCGCCGAGCCGCGAGAAGATCGCCTGCCAGGTGTCGGTCATGCGTCCGCCATAGACGGCCACGACGGCGACGGCCGCGGGCACGATGGCCAGCGTGATGAGGGCGAGCGTCGGATGGATCGTCACCATCAGGGCGAAGGCCCCGGCAAAGGTCATGATGGCGATGAACAGATCTTCGGGCCCGTGATGGGCGACCTCGCCGATCTCCTCGAGATCGCGCGTCACCCGGGCCACCAGCCGGCCGGTGCGCTGGGTGTCGTACCACCGCCAGGACAGCTTCTGCAGGTGGTCGAAGGCGCGGGCGCGCATCTCGGTCTCGATGTTGATCCCGAGCTTGTGGCCCCAGTAGGTCACCACCGCCATGAGGCCCGTGTTGACGACGTAGATCAGCAGCAGCGCCCCTGCGGCCAGGAGCGTGAGCCCCAGGTCCCCCGTGGGCAGGAGGTGGTCGATGAAGGACCGCACGGCCACCGGGAACGCGAGCTCGAGCACGCCCGACGCCACCGCGCAGCCGAAGTCGAGCCAGAACAGGCCCATCCAGGGGCGGTAATAGGCGAAGAACTGGCGGAGCATTCGAGGGTCCTTGGGGCGGTCGGGGTTCAGGATCACCCCCTTGGCCAGGGGTGAAGGGGTCGTGGCCCGGGTCGGGCTGGTCGTCGTCGGGCCAGAAGCCCTGGGCGCGCATCTAGCGGAGAGAGCGCGCCGCAGGGAAGGGCCCGGTGCGGCCGCCTTCCCGGCTCCTGCGGGGCAGGGTCGCCTTCACGAGGTCCGCGCCACGGGGTCCGGGGCCGGTGCCCTCCGCCGCCAGCCAGTCAGGCGGGTGACGAGGACGTAAAGCGCGGGGACCAGGAAGATGCCGATGAAGGTGGCGGCCAGGGTGCCCCCCAGGACGCCGATGCCGATGGCGTTCTGCGCGCCCGCGCCGGCTCCGGTGGCGGTGGCCAGCGGCACGACGCCCAGCGCGAAGGCGATCGAGGTCATCAGGATGGGCCGGAGCCGGAGCCGGGCGGCCTCGGACGCGGCCTGCGCGGCGGTTCGGCCCTGCGCCTCCAGCTCGCGGGCGAACTCCACGATCAGGATGGCGTTCTTGGCCGCGAGGCCGATCGTCGTGAGCAGGCCCACCTTGAAATACACGTCGTTCGACTGCCCGAAGATCCAGGCGGCCGCCAGCGCGCCAAGGACGCCCACGGGCACCGAGAGCATGACCGAGAACGGGATCGCCCAGCTCTCGTAGAGGGCGGCGAGGCACAGGAAGACCACCAGGATCGAGAGGGCGTAAAGGTAGGGTGCCTGGTTGCCCGACTGCCGTTCCTGATAGCTGAGGCCGGTCCAGGCGACGCCCCAGCCGCCGGGGATCTGCGAGACCATCTCCTCCATGGCGTCCATGGCCTCGCCCGAGCTGGTGCCCGGCGCCTCGGAGCCGTCGATGGACAGCGCGGGCTGGCCGTCGATGCGCGACAGCGTCGGCGCGACGGGCGACCAGTCGGTCGTGATGAAGGACGAGAAGGGCACCATCTCGCCGTCCGCGTTGCGGGCGTACCAGCTCTCGATGTCCTCGGGCTGCATGCGCGAGGCGGCCTCGCCCTGGACCATGACGGGACGGAGGGTCGAGCCGAGCACGAAGTCGTTGACGTTCTCGCCCGCGAAGATGATCGACAGCATCGCATTCACCTGCGGCACCGACAGGCCGAAGCTTTCGGCCTTCTGCTGGTCGATGTTGATGCGGAGCGCGCTCTCGTCCTCGGTCCCGGTGGCGCGGACGCTTTGGACCCGGCCATCGGTCTCGGCCATCTCCACCAGACGCTCGGCGGCGGTGCGGAGGGCGTCGGTGCCGGCGCTGGTCTGGTCCACGAGATACATCGAAAAGCCCGACGCGTTGCCGAGCCCCTGGATGGCCGGCGGCTGGATGATGAAGATCCGGCCGGCGCGGTGGCCCGAGAAGCGGGCGTTGGCGCGCTGGGCCACCGAGGCGGCGGACAGCTCGGGGTCCGACCGCTCCTCGAAGTCCTTGAGCTTGATGAAGAGCATGGCCCGGTTCTGGCCGGTGCCCTGGAAGCCGAAGCTGAGCGCGGCGAAGGTCGACTCCACGGCCGCGGACTCCTCGTTCAGCATGTAGTTCTCGACCTCCTCGACGACGGCCGCGGTCTGGGCGGAGGTGGCCCCCTCGGACAGGTTGATCTGCGTCATCAGCACGCCCTGGTCCTCGGAGGGCAGGAAGGAGCTGTCGAGCCGCCCGTAGATCTGCCACGCCGCCAAGCCGATCCCGCAAAGCACCAGGAGGGCCAGGAGCGGCCAGGCGACGATGCGCCGGACGGTCGCCGCATAGCCCCGCGTGGTCGCGTCGAAGCCCCTGTTGAAGACGCGGGCGGGCCAGAAGCCGCCGCCGGGCCGTCGCGCCTTGAGGAAGGAGGCGCAAAGGGCGGGCGTCAGGATCAGCGCCACCAGCGCCGACAGCACCATGGCCGAGATGATCGTGGCCGAGAACTGCCGGTAGATCACGCCCGTGGAGCCCGGGAAGAAGGCCATGGGCAGGAACACCGCCGACAGCACCAGCGCGATGCCGATGAGCGCCCCGGTGATCTGGGACATGCTCTTCTCGGTGGCTTCGACGGGGGGCAGGTGCTCGTCCTCCATCACCCGCTCGACGTTCTCGACCACCACGATGGCGTCGTCCACCAGCAGGCCGATGGCCAGCACCATGGCGAACATGGTCAGCGTGTTGATCGAATACCCCAGGATGGCCAGCACCGCGAAGGTGCCGAGCAGGACCACGGGCACGGCGATCACCGGGATCAGCGTCGCGCGCCAGTTCTGGAGGAACACGAGGATCACCAGGAACACGAGCGCGACCGCCTCGATCAAGGTGTGCTCCACCTGCTCGATGGAGAGCTCCACGAAGGGGGAGGTGTCGTAGGCGTAGCGGATCTCGACGCCCTCGGGCAGGGCGCCCTCGAGGTCGGCCAGCGTCGCCCGCACGGCGGCGGCGGTGTCCACGGCGTTGGCGCCCGTGGCCAGGTTCACGCCGAAGCCCGAGGCCGGCAGGCCGTTGAACCGGGAGTCGCCGCCATAGCGCTCCTGCCCGATCTCGACCCGGGCCACGTCGCCCAGGTAGACGGTGCCGGTGCCGCCGGTCTTGACCTGGATGCCCTCGAACTCCTCGACGGTGGAGAGCTGGCTTTGGGCGGTGATCGTGGCGGTGAACTGCTGGCCGGGGATCACCGGCTGCGTGCCCAGCGCGCCCACCGAGACGGTCGTGTTCTGCGCCTCGACCGCCGAAACGATGTCGGACGGCGTGAGCTGGTACTGGGCGAGCCTGAGCGGGTCGAGCCAGATCCGCATGGCGTAACCCGATCCGAAGGCGTTGATGCCGCCGACGCCCTCGGTCCGCTGGACCGGCCCCTCGATGGTGGTGGACAGGATGTCGCCCAGCTGGAGCGTGGTGTAGCGCCCGTCCGTCGACACCAGCGAGCCCACCAGGAGGATGGAGGATGAGGATCGCGAGACTGTCACGCCGCTGCGCTGCACGGCGTCCGGGAGCCGTCCCTCGACCTGCTGGACGCGGCTCTGGACCTCGTTCTGCGCGTCGGCGCCCTCGATGCTTTCGTCGAAGGTCAGGGTGATGCTGGCCGACCCCTCGCGCGAGGAGGAGACCATGTAAAGCAGGCCGTCGAGCCCCGTGAGGCCGTCCTCGATCACCTGGGTCACGGAACCCTGCACCGCCTCGGCCGTCGCGCCGGGATAGGAGCCGGAGATGCGGACGGTGGTGGGCGCGATGTCAGGGTACTGCGACACCGACAGCGTGGTGAGGGCAAACGCCCCGGCCAGCATGGTGACGATGGCGAGCACCCAGGCGAAGACCGGGCGGTGGATGAAGAAGCGGGGCATGTCGGCTCACTCCTGTCGGGCGGGGGCGGGGGTGCCGGGGGCCGATGCGCCCGTGGCAGACGGGGCGGCGTTGGCCTGCTGGGCGGTTTCTCCCTGCTGCGCCGCGCCGTCCTGCCCGGCCGTGGGCTCCGCCCCGGCCGGGGCCAGGTCGCGCACCACGCCCTGGTCGTCGATCTCGACCGGAACGGTCTCGACCTCGGCTCCGTCGCGAAGGTTGTTCAGGCCGTCCACGATCAGCATCTCGCCCGGCTGCACGCCCTCGGTCACGATCCAGCCGTTGTCATGCGTCCCGGTGGTCGTCAGCGTGACCTGACGCGCGAGACCCTCCTGCGCCACGAAGGCGGTGAGCGAGCCGTCCGGCGCGCGGCTGGTGGCGCGCTGCGGGACGATGATCCCCGCGCTGGTGCCCAGCGTGACCTCCACCCGGAGGAACTGCCCTGGAAGGATGCGGCGGTCGGGATTGGGGAAGCGCACCCGGAAATCGACCGTGCCGGTGGTTTCGGAGACGGTGGTGCCGGGGGTGACCAGGGTGCCCTCGTTCCCGTAGGTTTCCCCCGTCTCCAGCACCAGCTTGAGGCCAAGCGTGTCGCCGGCCGCCAGGGTTCCGGCGTCGATGCGCTCCCGGATCCGCATCATGCGGGCGCTGGATTCGGTCAGGTCCACGTAGATGGGATCAAGGCGCGTCACCGTGGCCAGCGCCTCGGCCTGGTTGGCGGTGACGATCTCGCCCAGGGACACCTCCGAGACGCTGGGGATGCCGTCGATCGGACTGCGGATCTCGGTCCGCTGGAGATCAAGGCGCGCGGACTGGAGCGCGGCCTCCGCCGAAGCGAGCGTGGCCTGCGACTGCGACAGGGCGGCCTCGGCGGTTTCCAGGTCGGCGCGGGTGACGGCGCTCCCCTGCAGGGTGCGGTAGCGCTCCACCGTGGCCTGCGCGGTGGCGACGCTGGCCTGGGCGCCTGCGACGTTCGCCTCGGCGGCGGCGACGTCGGCGGCATAGGTGTCGTCCTCGATCCGGAACAGGAGATCGCCCGCGGCCACCGGCTGGCCCGGCTGGTAGGCCACCTCCTCGATGGCTCCGGCGACCCGGGGCCGGATCGCGGCCTCCTCATAGGCCACGGCCCGGCCCGGCAGGGTCAGCGTGTAGGGGATCTCCTCGGTGGCGAGCTCGATGACGCCGACCTGGGTGGGCCCCGAGGGCGCCCCCCCGGGGCCGCCGCCCGGCGGTCCGCCCGCCGACTGCGCCAGCGCCGCCATCGGGCCCAGCCCGAGCGAGACGGCCAGCCCGATCGCGCCAAGCCCGGCGACGGCCCGCCCGAACCCCGCGCGGCTGATCATCGGTCCGATCTGCATGGCCTGTCCTCTTCCTCTTGCCGGGGCATCGCCGCCGTCGTTCCCCTGATCAACATAATGCTGGCAGCGAACCGTTCCGCCCGGTCACGCCGAAGTTCCCTCCGTGTCGGACCGTGGCGCACGCGCCCGCGCCCGCGCCAGGCCCTCGGGCTCCGGGGCACGAATGCCACCACCGCAGGCTGGCGGGCCAGCCCTGGCCGGGAGAGCGCCTCTGAATCCATGTCCATCCTTGCCTGAGTGAGGTCCGCCGGACCCGTCAGGTCCCGCGGGAACGGCGTCGAGGAGGGCGGGAGGGTTCTGCCCGACCGGCCCTTGAACGGATCGGGCGAGGGTTTCCGTCGCCCTCACCTCACAGGCGTCATGCGAATGGCAAAGGGGGAAGGGCACGGGAACGTGCCCTCCCCCCCGTGATGATCCCGGCCCGTCGAAGCCGGCGTTGGCTCAGAAGCTCTTGCGGACGGCGAGGCTGACGTTGCGGCCTTCGCCCTGGTAGCAGGTCGTGGCCCCCTGGCAGGCGGCGACGTAATCCTCATCCGTGAGGTTCGAGACGTCGACGTTGGCGGTCCAGCCCCCCTCGAAGTCATAGGACATCCCGGCGTCGTACAGCACCGTCAAAGGCACGCGCAGCGTGTTCTCGTTGTCGGCCCAGGACGGGCCCATGACGCGCACCCCTGCCGAGACGGTCAGCCCTTCGGCCGCCGCCGGCTGCCAGGCGACCGCAAAGGCGGCCTGGTCCTCGATGACCCGCCAGGGGGTCGTGCCCTCCAGCGCCGGGGTGGCCTCGTTCTCCGTCACCTCGACATCGAGCGAGGTGAGGCTGGCCCGGTAGGTCAGGCCGTCCACGAGCTCGCCCTGGGCCTCGATCTCGAACCCGCGCGACCGGACATCGCCGATCAGGACCGGCTCGTAGGGCGTGGTCGAGCCCGTCCAGCGGGTGTCGACGATGTCCTCCCGGTCGATCTGGAACGCCGCGAAGGTCAGCAGCGTCCGCTCGTTCGGGGACCATTTCACGCCCGCCTCGACCTGACGGCCGGACTCGGGCGACACGTCGCCGGACAGCGGCAGCTCCACCACGTTCGGGTTGAAGTAGGTGCCGGCGGTCACATAGGGCACCGCGTTGCCGATCTCCCGGGCGAGGCTCATCCGCCAGGAGAACTCGCCATCCTCGCGCGAGGCGCCTTCGACGCCGCCCCGCGTCACGTCGATGTCCACGAGATCGTAACGGCCGTTCAGGGTCGCGATCCAGCCGTCGCCCCAGCGCAGCTGATCCTGGGCGTAAAGGCCGAGCTGGTTCATCCGCAGGTCCACCGAGGTCGGGAAGCCGCCGTCGGTCGGGATCGTGCCGTAGTCCGGGTCCGAGGCCGAGAGCGGGCCCGCCGCGGGATAGGACTGCACCTCGTCCAGCTCGTAGTGCTTGGCATCCAGTCCGAACAGGAGCTGGTGCTCGACGGCCCCGGTCGTGAAGGTCCGCTCGATCCGCAGGTCGTTGTTCAGGCTGGTCGCCTCGGAGTCGAGGATGAAGCCCAGGCGGAACAGGCTGTCGTCCCCGTTCAGGGGCTGCGCCCCGGTCGTGTAGCCCAGGCCCAGGACCGCGCGCTCGGACAGGTCCACCCAGCTGTATCGGGTGGTGTTGGTGAGCCGCCAGGCGCCGATGTCCTGCCGGTAGATCGCCGTGGCCAGCCACTGCTCGCGCTCATAGGAGTCGTAGCCGGGCTCGCCGGTGTTGAAGTAACGGTCGAAGGTGCCGAAGGAGGTGGGCTCCACGGTGCCGTAGTAGGGCAGCCAGGCCCCGCCGACGTGATCCTCGTCCATGCGGGTGTAGCTCGTGGTGACGGTTAGCGTGCCGCCGTTCCCGAAGGTCTTGGCGACGCCCCCCGTCAGGACGCCTTCCAGCCCGTCGTCGAAGGCGCCGTGGCCGTCCACGCGCTGGAGCTTGGCCCCGAAGCGGTAGGCCAGTCCGCCGTTCGTGGTCCCGCCCTGGTCGTAGCTGGTCCAGGCCCGCCCTTCGCTGTCGACCCCGGCCTCGGCCAGGGCGCCGGGCTCGCCGCCCGGCAGGCGGCTGACATAGTTGACCACGCCGCCCGGGTTGGACGCGCCATACAGCATGGAGGACGGGCCGCGCAGCACCTCGACGCGCTCCACGAGGAAGGGATCGACGTAGACCGCGCCGAAGCCGTAGGACAGGAGTTGCAGGCCGTCCAGGAACACGCCCGTCTGCGTGGCGTCGAAGCCGCGCGTGAAGAACCAGTTGGTGTCGCTGTCATAGCCGTAGGGCGCGGCCTGCACCCCGGCCGAGTAGGCCAGCACCTCGTCCACCTTGGCGGCGTTGGTCGCGGCGACCTGCTCGGCGCTGACCACGCTGACCGACTGGGGCACCTCGGTGATGGGCGTGGCGGTCTTGACCCCCGTCAGGGTGAAGGGATTGGCCCGGTCGCCCACCGGATCCGCGCCGAGCACGCTGAACGTGATCTGGCCCAGGTCGACGACGTCGGACGGCGCGGGGGCGGCCTGCTGCGCGGCGGCAAGGACCGGCAGGACGGTCACAAGGGCGGTCTGGCCCAGGAGCGAGGCCAGACGGGGTGGGCGGGGCATCGATGATCCTTCCTTGAGTGGTCTTGGCCGCGCAGCACGGGGCAAGCCCTGCGCCGCGGCCAATCTGTTTTCCGAGCATTTATGTCGGGTATCCGGCCGCGTCTTGCCGGATCCTGTCGTGAGTTGACGGATCCGTTGGCAAAATGCCGTCAGATGCCATGATGCCGCCGCCAGGCCGCCGGCGTGGTGCCGGTCGCCTCGCGGAAGACGCGGGTGAAGTGCGCCTGATCGGCAAAGCCCGTGGCGACCGCGATCTCCCCGATCGTGGGGCCGCCCCCGAGCAGGAGCCGCCGCGCGGCATCGATCCGGAGCCGGGTCAGGTGGCGAACCGGCGAGATCCCCATGCTTTGCCGGAAGGCATGGGCGAACCAGCTTTCCGACAACCCGGCGGCATCGGCCATCTCGGCCACGCTCAGCTTCCGATGCAGCTCCGATTGCATCAGGTCGACCACGCGGCGGAGCTGAGCCGGCGTGAGCCCCCCGCGCGACGCGTCCGGGTCCGCCTCGGGCGGCAGGGCCAGGATCATGCCCAGCATCGCCGTCGCCAGGGCCTCGGGCACGAGGTCGTCGTGCCGTGGCTCCGTCACTTCGGCCGCCAGGAGGCCGGCCAAGTGCTCGACTTGCGGATGGCCGTCGAGCAGCACGGGCCGGTCCAGCGTGGCGCGCCGCCGGGTGTCCTGCCGGTCCCGCAGGCGTCGGGTCAGATGGGCGCGATCGAAATGCAGGTCCAGGTGACGGAACGGGCGGGCCTCGACGACCTGGCTCCAGATGGGCTGGCCCGCCGGAACGAAGGCGACCTTCCCGGCGGTCGAGCCGCCGGGCCGGGCGGAAAGGCGGATGGGGGCGGGGCCGTCGCCCAGGAAGACCACGATCCGTGGGTCGGGCGACTCGTATTGCCCGCAGCCGCCATTGTCGCCGGTCGCCTCCCAAAGGTCCGCGACGGTGCCGTCCCAACTGCGCCATCGCAGGCCACCCAGCAGGCGGATCCCATCGGTGAAGGCGGTCATGTTGGGGCGAAACGCCATGGCACCTCCGGCCGGGTTGAGGTCGGCCCTCCCCCGATGCCGAAAGGCCGGGGCGTGCCGGATGCGATCGATCCGCCTGGTCCGCGTCCCTCCAGGGCGGAAGGGAACGCGCCAACTCAATACTTGACGGTTTTAGTCGGGTAGCATAGCGGATCAGGGACGTCGAGTCCTGCCGGCCTGACCGGACCCTCGACCCCGGACCTGCGGGCCGGGCCGTCCTGGCGGCCCCCCGCGACATCCGGTCCTAGAACCACTGACGGAAAGGCTCCGATGACCAGACCCTCCCTCCCGATCCGCTGGCCCGCCGGAGTGCTTGCCCTTGTGGCTCTGGCGCCGATGACCCTTCAGGCGCAGGACGCGGCGCCTTCGGCGGCGGCCCCGTCGCTTTCGGTCGAGCTGAACGACGCCGCCCCGACCGAAGGGGGCTGCCGGTTGACCTTCCTGGCCGAGAACGGGCTCGGGACGGACCTTGCGAGCCTGTCGCTCGAGACGGTGGTGCTGTCGACGGCGGGGCAGGTGGAGCAGGTCACGCTGTTCGACTTCGGAGACCTGCCGGCCGGACGCCCCCGGGTGCGCCAGTTCGATCTCGCGGGGCTGGCCTGCGACGCCATCGGGCAGGTGCTCATCAACGGGGTGACGACCTGCGACGGCGCCGGGGCGGACCCGGCCACCTGCATCTCGGGGCTCGCCCTGTCGAGCCGCAACCGGATCGAGCTGATCGGCTGACCCCCGACCCCAAAGGATCAGGCACATGGACCAGGCGACCGACTACACGATGTGGGGGCTGTTTGCCCACGCGACCTTTGCGGTGAAGCTCATCATGGTGGGGCTGA
>NZ_JAFMST010000006.1 GCF_017916275.1 Rubellimicrobium arenae | reverse complement strand
CCCGATATGCAAACGTCCAGTCCGTCGTTGCCAACCAACCCGGAACCGCCCGCATATCCCTTCAATGCGTCATCCATGTCAAACAGCCACCACGTCGGAAGCGCAGCCCCGGTCGCCCGTTCCCAGGCAACCCCCAGCCGCTCACCCCTCCAACAAGGTCCCGTCCAGCCCGCCAACCCCGCTTCCGCGCCGCCAGCGTCCGACCGTGGAGCGCTTATCTAGTGAAGACCCCCGAGGGCCGCAAGGACTTTCTGCACAAGCGCCCGCTTAACTCAACGTCAAAGCGCCACAGCGCCCAACCCCACAGCACAGCCGCACCGCCCCCAGCCCGCCCCCGGCCCGCCACAGCCCTCACTCCGCCGCCACCCGCGTCCCCTCCGGACACCCAATCGCCGTCAAACGGGCAACGACAGCCCCGAGCAACGTCCGGAACTCCTCGAACCGGGCCAAGGGCTCGACACGCCGCTCGTCCATGTAAAGCGAACGGTCGATCTCCACCTGGACGGCGTGCTGCCTCCGGGACGGCCGTCCGTAATGCTGGACGATGTAGGCTCCGGCGAACGGCATGTTGCGCGAGACCCGGAGGCCGGCCCCGGTGAAGGCGGCCTCGATCTGGTCGACGATCGCGGTCGAGGCCGCGGCCCCGAAACGGTCGCCCAGAACCACGTCGGGCCGGGCTCCGCCCGGGGTCCCGACCGATTCGATCGCCTCGTGTGGCATAGAATGGCAGTCGATCAGGATGGCTTCGCCAAAGGCCAGGTGGCTTTCGACCAGAAGGTCCTGCAGCGCCTCATGGTAAGGCCGCCAGTAGCCGTCGATCCGCCCCTGCGCCTCGGACAGGGCGATGCGGCCACGATGAATCGGCCGTCCCCCGGCCACGACCCGGGGAATCACCCCCAGTCCCGAGGCCACCCGCGGGTTGTGAACCGGACGCCGCACACCTTCGATGAGGGCGGGGTCGAGCTCGTCCGCTGCCCGGTTCAGGTCGACGAACGCCCGCGAGGCGCGAGCGCGCAGGAAGGGCGCCCCATGCGCCGGGGCGCAGTCGAACAGGAGGTCGACAAAGGCGTCCTCGGAGGACCGGATGGCCCGCGCATCGAGCTCGGCCCTGTCCAGGAAGGCCTTGGGATACTCGCGTCCCGAATGAGGCGAGGCGAACACGACCGAGGTGGTCCGCCGCTCGGGCCGCGTAATCTGGAAGGCCTGGGTCATAAGCGTCGAGGATCCGTCACAAACGAGCCGGAGGTCTACATAGCGCGAAACACGGACATGCCAAAAGCCCTTGACCGCCCCTTTCACAGCATTTATCCACCGCCCACCCGACGCCGACAGCCTTGCGGCCAGCGGCGCGGACCGGGCGGTTAGCTCAGCGGTAGAGCACTACGTTGACATCGTAGGGGTCACTGGTTCGATCCCAGTACCGCCCACCATATTCCGGCGAGGCTCCTCGGACCCCGCATGAACGCAACCAAGGCGCAATGCGCGCCGCGAACAGGAGAGACGACGATGAAGGTCGCCAACTCGCTTCGCTCGCTCAAGCAGCGCCATCGCGATTGCCGCGTCGTGCGCCGTAAGGGCCGGGTGTACGTGATCAACAAGACCCAGCGCCGCTACAAGGCCCGTCAGGGCTGAGGCGCAGCCAGCGTTACGCAAGGGCCGCTTCCGGGAAACTGGGGCGGCCCTTTTCGTTTGCCCCGGGATCGCTGGCACCCCGGGACCGAAGGTCCGGTTTTCCACACCGGGCATCGAGCACTTGGCGCTGGCTTGCGCCCCCCCGGTCGCCGTAGATTCCGCCCGACAGGAACCTGCAGCGAGAGGGCTCATCCGATGATCACCAGGACCGCATGGAGGCTTGGCTCGGCGGCCGCCCTCGCGATCGGCGCCGCACTTCCGGCCGCCTCGCAGGAATTCTGCGGCGGGGTCAGCGCCAATGGCCAATGGATCGGTGGCACCGAGGCCGCCTCGGACGTGACCACCGCCGCCAGCCACATGGAGCAGATGGCCCTGGTGCTCCAGAACAACGAGTACGTCGCCCTGTTCTCGGTCTCGGCGCCGACGGACGTGCGGCTCGAGGCGCAGGGGCGCGGCGCCGGCGATCCCGCGATGGACCTGCGGAACGAAGCTGGCGACATCGTCCTGTCCGACGATGATTCGGGCGGCAATGGGGCCGCGCGGGCCGAGACGAACCTCCAGCCGGGCCGCTACTGCCTGTCCATGAGATCGTACGATGGCTCTCCGATGACCGGCTTCGTCCGCGTGGCCCGGACGGACCAGGAAGCGTTGACCGCCGGAGCCGATACGCCGGTCGAACCGATGCCGCCGGTCGAGCCGACGCAGCCCGACGCTCCGGTCACGCCCGTGGGCGGAGGCGCCTGCGACATGGCGACCCTTTCGACCTTCCTGGGCGACGGCCAGCCGATCGACAGCCTCCTCGGCACGGGCGGGATCACCGCGACGGCCTCGGTCAACGAGGTCCCGTTCTGGGGCTTCCGCCTGTCCGCCCCGACGGCGATCTCGATCACCGCCGAGAACACGGACGCGGACCCCAGCATCACGCTCTACGACGAGTTCGGATCCTATCTGGCCGACAACGACGACTGGGACGGCCTCAATTCGCGGATCGACATGGCCGCGCCGCTCCAGCCCGGGACCTACTGCCTGTCCATGAATGCGCTCAGCGACACGTCGCAGCCGGTCACGGTCACGGTCTCGGCCTATGACGCCCAGGCGGCTCAGATCGGCATGTACGACCGCGGCGAGGCTTCGCCTCCGCTCGACGGGTCCTATCCGGTCACGGCGCTCGGCCCGATCACCACGCGGCTGCGGCAGGACGTCCAGACCACCGACAAGACGACCTGGTTCTCCTTCGAGGCGACCCAGGGCGGGCTGATCCTCGTGGAGGCGGTGACGAACAACATGGGCGATCCGTCGCTGGTGCTGTTCGACGACTTCGGCCGGCAGATCGCCTTCAACGACGACAACGGGACCTCGTACGATTCGATGATCGCGGCCCGGGTGATGCCCGGCACCTATGTCGTCGGCGTGCGGCAGATGGGCGAAGGCACGCAGGCGCTGACCCGGATGCTCTTCGAGAGCTACGTGCCCGCTCAGCCGGCCCCCCAGTAAAGGCCGCCCGGACCCCTTCCGCTTCGGGCGGAGCCACGAGGCAGGTCCCTGGGCCTGCCTCGGACGGGGCGCCTCATTCCGCCAGGGCCCGGCCCAGGGTGTCGGCCAACAGCCGCACCAGGGTCGGCTCGTTGAGGTAGCCGGACACCGGCAGGCCCCGATCACGCTGGTAGGCCCGCAGCGCCTGGCGGGTGTCCGCATCGAATCGGCCATCCACCTCGCCCGGGCGCAGGCCCAGCACATCGAGCCGCTGCTCGACCACGCGCGCGGTCAGGCTGTTCAGTCCCAGCGCCCGCTCCTCGGCATCGGCCTGCGCGTTGGCCTGCGCGTTCCGGTCCGCCTGAGCCAGCTCCGCAAGGCGCGCCTGCGCCTCTGCGGTAAAGCGGCCCTCTGGATAGCCCCGGAGGTAATCCTCGTAGGCCTCCGTCCTGTCGGCACCACGCGCGCGATCCCAGGCGGCACGGTCGGCGGCCTGCGCCTGCCGGCGATTCTCGTCCTGGATCCGGGCCAGCCGCTCGGTGGCGGTGTCCGCGAAGATCCCGTCCGGATACCGCTCCAGGTAGGCGCGAAGCCCCGGCTCGTCGCCACGGGCGCCGCTTTCCTCCCAGTAGGCCCGCTCGGCGACCTGGGCCGCCTCCCGCTGCCGCTCGGCCTCGGCCTCGATCTGCTGGGCGCGACGGGCCGCTTGGGCGGCCAGACGCTCGATCTGCTCGCGGTCGAGATACGAGGTCTGCGCAAAGCCGTTCTGCTGCTGCCAGTCGGTGACGGCCCGCCGCGTGCCCGGCCCGAAGATCCCGTCGATCCCGCGTGGATCGAGATCGAGGAGCGACAGGTTGCGCTGGATCTCGCGACGCTGGTCCCGCGTGAGGTCCAGGGCCTCCTCGGCCAGACGCTGCTCGCGGTTCGGCTCGGCCAGGATGGCCTCGATGCCCTGCCGGGCCTGCGTGGCATAGCGGCCCTGCGGATAAGCGGACAGGTAGTTGCGATAGGCGTCCAGCGTATCCAGGGCGGCCGCCCCCTGCCAGAGCGCCGTTTCCTCGGCCTCGGCGTCCTGCCGGTCCGAGGCGGCCGTCGGAGGACCGCCGGCGAAGACGAAGCCCTGCGGCAGGTAACCCGCGACGGCGATGTTGCCGTTCTCGGCGACGAGCCGGGACAGGTCGGCCCGGGGCGCCGACAGCTCATCGGCCAGGAAGTTGGCGGCGGCGCGCGGCGCCCCGGTCAGGACCGTCACCCCTTGCGGGATCGCAAGCGCGCCGACGCCTTCGCGGAGCCAGGGATCGAAGGCCACCTGCCCCCCCGGATCGACCCCGAGAAGAAGCACCGCCCGCGACGGTGCCCGGGCCAGCACCTGCAGCAGGCTTTCCAGCGGAACGGCGCGCTCATCCAACCCGAACAGGCTCGGAGCGGCGGCGTCGCGGGTGAGATACCAGGTGCGGGTCCCGTCGGTGACGAAGCGCCCGGACAGCACCACCAGGAGGCGCTCGGCCTCGGGCACCCGCGCCACGAAGTCGGCCAGGGTGCGGGACACCTGGGCGACCGCGCCGTCCTCGACCGTCAGGACATCGAAGCCAAGCCCCGCGAGCCCGTCGACGGCCTCGACCACCTCGGTCCCCCGGGGCAGGTCGGGCAAGGCGCCGTAATCGGCCGTGCCCATCACCAGCGCCACGTCCGCCGCCCGGGCCAGGACGGGCGCAAGGATCAGAAGGGCGGAGGTCGCGAGGAGTCGGCGCATGCTTCGGTCCTTTCCCGTGGCCCCACCCGACAGGCGGGGATCGGGGCCGAGATGGAGGCACGTCCGTCGCTATGCAATAACGCCCTGTCCCGCGCCGGACGCTCAGCTCTCGATGGCGCTGTCCTCGGCATCGGTCGGCGAGATGCCCATGGCCTCGAGCCCGGCTTCCAGATGTTCGGCCAGATGATCCACGCCCTTCAGGTAGTCGGCGGTGCTCAGCGTCGCTTCCTCGGCGGCGGTGCGGCGGGCCTCGTCCCATTCCTCGGGCTCGAAGTCCCCGCGGCCGATCCAGCACAGGGCGACGAGATCGAGCTGCTGATCCTCGTTCAAGCCGGCCATCAGGCCATCGAACTGGTCGTCGGCCCCCGTGTACTGCTCCACCATCTCGCGGGCGAGGAGGATGACCTCGCCGACCTGATCGATTCCGATCTCCATCCAACTTCCCCTTGCTGCGTCGGCCACGCCAACGGACGGCCGTCGGATCCGGTTCCGGGGCCGGGCCTCAGCCGTGGCGGTAAGGTGTCTCGAGGCTGGGCAGGCTGCCGTCGCCGGTTCCGGTGATCTGCGCCTCCCAGGTCAGCGGCACCAGTTGCCCGTTGCGTTCCAGGTAGCCGTCTCCGCCATGGCTGAGCCAGAAGGTGCGGCCATAGAGACCTTGGACCACCGACCAGTCCGGCGTCCGGACGAGGCGCACGGCCGGTCCGGTCAGGCTGCCGGCGCAGATGGCCGCCCCGCCCTGGCACGGCACCAGGTCATAGGTCTGGAGCTCGCCGTTTTCGGTCGCGACCACGGACATCGCCCCCTTGGCGAAGGGTGCCTCGGTGAACGACTGCTCGAAGGTGCGGTTGTAGCCTTGGGACAGATTCGCGATCTCGAGCTGCCGGGGCTGGAAACCGCCCGCAGGCGCCGCCCCCTGCGTTCCCGCCTGCTGCGCGCAGGCCCCGAGCAGGAGCAGAGCCGCCGCCGCCATCGCCTTGTGCCAGGACATGCCGTCCCTCCCTTTGCTGCGCGGGAGAAGGCTAGCCCGTTGCCATGGCCCTGTCCATTCAGCGACGTCCGAACAGCCGCTCAATGTCCTTGATCTGCAACGCCACGAAGGTCGGGCGCCCGTGGTTGCACTGCCCGGAATTCGGCGTCCGCTCCATCTCGCGCAGGAGGGCGTTCATCTCCTCCGGCCGGAGTCGTCGGCCAGAGCGCACCGATCCGTGGCAGGCCACGCGCGACAGCACGGCGTCGAGCCGGCGTCCAAGCCCGCCGTCGCCCCCGTCCTCGCCTCCATCCCCGCCCAGCGCCGCCGCCACGTCCCGCAGGAGCGCGGCCCCGTCCGCCCCGGCCAGGGCCGCCGGAAGTTCGCGCAGCGCCACGGCTGCGCGCCCGAAGGATTCGACCACGAGGCCGAGGCGCATCAGGTCGGGGCCAGCGTCCAGCAGGCGCTGCACCTCGTCCTGGGACAGCTCGACGACCAGCGGGATCAGCAGCGCCTGGGAGGGCACCGGCCCCTGGGCCGCCTCGCGCTTGAGCCGCTCATAGACCAGCCGCTCATGGGCGGCGTGCTGGTCCACGAGGACGAGGCCCCCGGCCGTCTCGGCGATGATCCAGTTGCCGTGCAGTTGCGCCCGCGCCGCGCCGAGCGGGTGGCGGACGTCGTCGACCTCGGCCGCAGGCACCCAGGGCGCGGCGGGCGGCATCGCCTCGGCGAAGGCGGGCGCCTGGGCGCGCAACGCGGCCTCCACGGCCCGGGACGACGGCGTCGGGGCGCGGTCATGGGCCGGCGGCGCGACGGCCGGCGCCCAGGTCGCAGGCTGTGCGGCCTCGATGAGCTCGTCCGCGAGCAGCGGCGCGCCGCGCAGGTCCGCCAGCGCCCGCCGCAGGGTGCCCACGACAAGGCCCCGGACGGTATCGGTGTCGCGGAACCGCACCTCGGCCTTCGCGGGGTGGACGTTCACGTCCACGAGACGCGGGTCGCAGTCCAGGAACAGCGCCGCCATGGGATGCCGGCCGGATGCAAGGACGTCCATGTAGCCCGCCCGCAAGGCCCCGAGCAGCAGCTTGTCCCGCACGGGCCGCCCATTGACGAAGACATGCTGCGCGGTGGCCGAGCCCCGCGCCTCGGTCGGCAGGCCCGCCCAACCGGTCAGGTGATGGCCGTCGCGCTCGGCCTCCAGGGGGATCGCGCCGTCCGAGAAGGTCCGCCCCATGAGAGCCCGCAGCCGACGCCGCAGCGCCTCCCGCGGGCCGTCCAGATCGGGCACCTCCGCATCAAGCCGGAGGACCAGCCGCTCCCCGCCGGTCAGGTCGCGCAGGGTGAAGGCCACGAAGGGCTCGGCCATGGCGAGGCGGCGCACCACGTCGGCGATGGCCTGGGCCTCGGCACGCTCGCCCCGGAGGAACTTGAGCCGCGCGGGGGTGGCAAAGAAAAGGTCGCGCACCTCGACCACAGTGCCCTGGGACAGGGCAGCCGGACGCACGGGCCCCAGCCGCCCCCCCTCGGCCGCGATCAGGGCGGCGTCGGCCCCCTCGACGCGGCTCGTGAGCGTGAGGCGCGCCACGGCGGCCAGGGACGCCAGCGCCTCTCCCCGGAAGCCGAAGAAGCGGATGTCGAGGAGATCCTCGCCATCGGTCTTGGAGGTCGCATGACGGGCCAGCGCGAGGGGCAGCTCCTCGGCCCGGATGCCGCAGCCATCGTCCTCCACGCGGATGAGCGCCCGCCCACCCTCGCGGATGGCCACGTCGATGCGGGAAGCGCCGGCATCGAGCGCATTCTCCACCAGCTCCTTGACGGCCGAGGCCGGACGCTCGACCACCTCCCCGGCCGCGATGCGGTTCACCGCATGCGCGTCGAGGGGCCGGATCGTCGGCGCAGCGGGGGGCGGAGCGAAGGCGCGCGTCATGGCCGAACCTTACGCGCGCCGATGGGACCCGGCCAAGAGGGGCGCGGCGGGGCGGCCCCCGATTGGGCCGGACCTGTTACGGCGTGGCTTCGCCGTCCGACGGTGCCATGTCGACCGGCTCCTCGGCCGGGCCCCCCGCCGTCGCACCTTCTCCCGCAGGGACAAGGGCCGCGTCGGGAGAGGTTCCGGCATCGAGGCCCTCGGGCTGGCCCACCACCACGAAGTGCAGGCTCTCGGGATCGAGGCGCTCGGCCGCGACCCGCTTGATGTCGTCCATGGTCACCGCCTCGATGTACGAGTTGCGGTTCACGACGTATTCGGGCGGCAGGCCGATCATCTGCATTCCGACAAGGATGCCTGCGATCTGCGCATTGCCGTCGAAGCGGAGCGGGTATTCGCCGGTGATGTAGGTCTTGGCCCCGGTCAGTTCCTCCTCGGTCACGCCATTCGCCGCGACGTCGGCCCAGATGGAGCGCACGAGGTCGATGGCCTGCCCGATGGTCTGGTTGGCCGAGGCCACGGAGCCGAGCCACAGGTCCGTGTAATCCTTGTCCACCAGGGAGGTCCCGATCCCGTAGGTGAGCCCCCGCTTCTCTCGCACCTCGTCCATGAGGCGCGACTCGAAGCCGCCGCCGCCCAGGATGTGGTTGAGCACATAGGCGGCGAAGTAGTCGGGGTCGTCCCGTTCGGGTCCCGTCTGACCAAAGATCGCGACGGCCTGGGGGGTCGGGTAGTCCACCACCGTGGTGCCGCCGTGCAGGTCCGCCTCGGCGACCTGGGGCAGCGGCGGACCGTCCTCGGGCAGGTCGCCCAGCAGGGTGTCGAGCAGCCGGCCCAACTCCTCGGGCGTGATGTCGCCCACCGCGCCCACATAGACCCGCGACCTTACCAGGGTGTCGCGATGCGCCTGGAGCAGATCCTCGCGCGTCAGGGTGGCGACCGACTCGCTCGTGCCGTTGATGCTGGAGCCGTAGGGATGATCGGGGAAGGCTTCGGCCATGAAGGTGTCGCTGGCGATCGACTGCGGGTCCTGCGCATCTGACGCGATGATCGACTGGACCTGCCCGCGCACCCGCTCGATGGCGTCGGGATCGAAGCGGGGCTCCACCAGCGCCTGCCGGAGGAGGTCGACCGCCTGGTCGCGGTTGTCGCTCAGCATGGTGGCCGAGATGCCGATCGCGTCGTCGAAGGCGTCGAAGCCATACGACGCGGCGAGCCCCTCGCGCGCTTCCTGGAACTCGCGGGCGTCCATGTCGCCCGACCCTTCCTCCAGAAGCGCCGTCATCAGGTTGACCGACCCGCGCTTGCCGTCGCGGTCGAGGTTGGCGCCGCCCCGGATGCGGATCTCGAGGGCGGTGAAAGGAATGGAGTGCTCCTCGACCAGCCAGGCCTTGATCCCGCCCGGCGAGGTCACCTGCTGGATCTGGATGTCCGCCTGCGCCACCACGGCCCAGAGCGAAAGAACGGAGGCAAGGATGACGCGGATCATTGTTGGGCTTCCTCGGCAGGAACGTCCTCGGGAGAGGCGGGGGCGGGCTCCGCGGCGGCCGGGGCGGGCTGCGACCCTCCGGAGGCGGGAGCGGTCACGTAAAGCGTGACCGAGGATCGCGGATCGAGCACATCGCGCGCCGCGGCCATGATGTCCTCGGCCGTGACCTGCTGAAGCACCTCGGGCCAGGAGGTGATGTCATCGACCGTGAGCCCCGAGGCGAGCCCCGCGCCGTAGCGGTTGGCCAGCCCTTCCACGTTGTCGCGGGCGTAGATCTCGGAGGCCTTGAGCTGCGTGCGGATCCGCTCGAGCTGCGCCGCGTCGACGCCGTCCTGCAGGAACTCGGCCAGGGCCCCGTCCATGGCGGCTTCGGCCTCTTCCAGCGTCACGCCCGGCTGCGGCGCGACGGTCAGGCTGAAAGTGCCGTCGTCCAGGGCGGTGCCGTCGTAGCCCGCGCCCGAAAAGAGCGCGACCTGCGATTCGAAGGTCAGCTTCTCGGCCAGGACCGAGGTGAAGGACGACCCGCCCAGGATCTCGGCCAAGTAGGTCAGGGCGGCGGCCTCCTTCTGGTCGCCGGCCTTGCGCGCGGGGGCGATGTAGGTGCGGGCCGCATAGGGCTGCGACACGCGCGGGTCCTCGTAGGTCATGTGGCGCTGGGCCAGTTGCGGCGGCTCCTGCGCACGGAACCGTTCGGGCAGGCCGGGCTCGGCCGGAAGCACGCCGTAGTGATCCTTGGCCATGGCGATGACGTCCTGCGGGTCCACGTCCCCCGCGACGACCAGGATCGCGTTGTTCGGCGAATAATAGAGGTCATAGAAGGCGCGCACGGGCCCCTGGTCCAGCGCCTCCATCTCCTGCCGCCAGCCGATGACCGGCGTGCCGTAACGCGAGTTCAGGAACAGCGCGGCCCGCATCTGCTCCTGCGCGATGGCGCCGGGGTTGCTGTCCACGCGGGTGCTGCGTTCCTCCAGGATCACCTGCCGTTCGGTGGCGATGTCCTCGTCGGTGAGCTGGAGGTCGTTCATGCGATCCGCCTCCATGGTCATCATGAGGGCGAGGCGGTCGGCCGCGACCCGCTGGTAGTAAGCGGTGTAGTCGAAGCTGGTGAAGGCGTTGTCAGTGCCCCCGTTCTCGGCCACCGTGCGGCTGAACTCCCCGGCGGCCATGTCATCCGTGGCCTTGAACATCAGGTGCTCGAGGAAGTGCGCGGCCCCCGAGACGCCGGGGGGCTCGTCGGCGGAGCCGGTCCTGTACCAGACCATGTGGACCGCGACCGGCGCGCGGTGGTCCTCGATCACCACCACCTCCATGCCGTTGTCTAGCGTGGCGGTGGTCACCTCCTGCGCCAGGGCGGGAGAGGCGGCAATCAGGCCCAGCATCAGGGCGGGCAGGCGGGTCACGGGCGAATTCCTCCGGACAGCGGACAGTTGGGGCACAGTCCACCGAACATAGGCGA
This sequence comes from Rubellimicrobium arenae, assembly GCF_017916275.1. Classification (GTDB taxonomy): domain Bacteria; phylum Pseudomonadota; class Alphaproteobacteria; order Rhodobacterales; family Rhodobacteraceae; genus Rubellimicrobium; species Rubellimicrobium arenae. The sequence continues at coordinate 324,226 of NZ_JAFMST010000006.1, read as the reverse complement.
CCCGCAAGCCGGGGCTACGCTGACGTGATGAGGCGCGAGGCGGCCTAGCGGCCCGGGGTCGCCCGGTTGACGCCGCCCGGTGCGGGAAGGTCCAGCGTGGCGGGCGTCACCAGGGGCAGCGCCGGGGCCAGAATGACCGGATTGGGCGTGGCCTTGCCGAAGGTGGCACGCCAGTCGCCCTGCACGCCACCGCAGGCGCTGAGGAAGATCAGTGCGGCCCAGGCCGCCCGGCGAAGGCGAGTTGACGCGGTCATGCAGCCCTCATAGCGCAGCCATTTCCAGGCGTCACCCCGTCTTTGCGGGCTTCGGCCGCTGCGGCTTCTTCTTTCCCCGCCCGGCGAACAGCACAAGCCCCGCCGCTCCGGCGAAGACGGCGATGTCGGCCACGTTGAACGCGTAAGGGTTCTCGATGCCGCAGCAGCTCATGTTCAGGAAGTCCGCCACGGCGCCGTAGAGCACGCGGTCCACGACGTTCCCGAGCGCCCCCCCGATCAGCAGGCCGGCCGCAGCGTGGACGAGCCGTCCCCCGCCTTCGCGCAGGATCCAGACCACGACGAATCCCGAGATCGCGATCGCCAGGGCGACCAGCACCCAGCGCATGTCGATGTCCGCCAGGAGCCCGAAGTTCACGCCCCGGTTCCAGGCCATGCGGAAGTTGACGAGCGGCGGAAGGACGTCGATCTCCAGACGGGTCCGGAGGTCGAGCCAATGGACCACGAACCATTTCGTGGCCTGGTCGAGGATGAAGATCCAGAAGGCCGTCCAGGCCATCAGGCGCGTTGGAGGCGGCTGGCGCAGGCGGGGCATGTCAGTGCCGGAAATGGCGCATGTCGGTGAACACCATCGCGAGGCCCGCCTCGTCCGCCGCCGCGATCACCTCGGCGTCGCGCATCGACCCGCCGGGCTGGATCGCCGCCGTGGCTCCGGCCTCGGCCGCGGCCAGAAGCCCGTCGGCGAAGGGGAAGAACGCGTCCGAGGCCACGACCGGGCCCTGCGGCGGCGCCGCCATCTCGGCCATCTTGCGGGCGGCGATGCGGACCGAATCGACCCGGCTCATCTGCCCCGCGCCGATCCCGACCGTCGCCCCGCCCTTGGCAAGGACGATGGCGTTCGACTTCACGTGCTTGGCGACGCGCCAGGCAAAGAGCAGGTCGCGCATCTCCTCCTTGGTGGGCGCGCGCCGCGTCACGACGCGCAGCCGCCCCATGTCGAGCACGCCCGCGTCGCGGTCCTGCACCAGGAACCCGCCCGCGACCTGCTTCCACATGAGGCCCGGCGCAGTCGCCTCGGGCAGCCCGTCCGCCAGCAGCAGCCGCAGGTTCCCCTTGCGCCCCAGCGCCTCCCGCGCCGCATCGTCGGCCCCGGGCGCGATCACCACCTCGGTGAAGACCTTGGCGATGGCCTCGGCGGCCTCGGCGTCCAGCGGGCGGTTCAGGGCGACGATGCCGCCGAAGGCGCTTACCGGATCGCAGGCCAGAGCCTTGGCATAGGCCTCGGCCAGGGACCCGGCCGTGCCGACGCCGCAGGGGTTGGCGTGCTTGACGATGACGCAGGCCGCGCCCTCGTCGGCGGGGAACTCGGCCGCGATCTCGTAGGCCGCGTCGGTGTCGGCGATGTTGTTGTAGGACAGCTCCTTGCCCTGCACCTGGACCGCCGTCGCCACGCCGGGCCGCGCCTCGCCGCCGCGATAGAAGGCGGCCGTCTGGTGCGGGTTCTCTCCGTAGCGGAGCGTCTGAACCAGCCGCCCGGTGAACGCCCGGAACGCCGGCGCGGCCTCGCCCTTGGACATCCAGGCCGCGATCGCCGAGTCGTATTCCGCCGTGCGCGCGAAGGCCTTCTGCGCCAAGGCCCGCCGGAACGCCCCGGTGGTGCCCCCGTTCGCGGCCAGTTCCCCCAGCAGCGCCGGGTAGTCGGCCGGGTCGGTCAGCACCGCGACGTCGGCGTGGTTCTTGGCGGCGGCGCGGATCATCGCGGGCCCGCCCACGTCGATCTGCTCCACCGTCTCCTCGAAGGACGCGCCACGCGCGACCGTCGCCTCGAAGGGATAAAGGTTCACCACCACGAGGTCGATGGGCTCGATCCCGTGCTCCTCCATCTGGGCGGCGTGCTCGGGGTCGCCGCGCTTGCCCAGGATGCCGCCATGGATGCGGGGGTGCAGGGTCTTGACCCGCCCGCCCAGCATCTCGGGGCTGCCGGTGACCTCGGCGACCTCGGTCACGGCCAAGCCGGCCTCGCGCAGGAGCCCGGCCGAGTTGCCGGTCGAGACCAGCGCGACGCCCTGGGCAGCCAGCCCGCGCGCCAGATCGAGCAGCCCGGCCTTGTCCGAGACGGACAGCAGGGCGCGGCGGATGGGTCGCAGGTCTTGGGTCATTCTTCGTCCTCCTCGTCCCAGTCCGCCCGGGGGTTCAGGTCGCGCAGGCCCTCGGGTGTGCCGCTTCCCTTGGCCAGAGTCCAGCGCAGCCGTGTCGTGGGCTGCAGGGCGCGCCCCGAGAGCACGATCTGCTGGGCGGAGCGCGGCGTCAGCCGTCCTTCCTCCAGATAGATCGACGGCTCAAGGGCCACCATGCCCTCGTCCGCGCCGCTGAACACCCATTCCTCCCCGCTCGGGAGGGTGATCGTCACCGATCCGTCGGCGGCCGCATCGGCCTCGGCGTCCGGATGCAGGTGGAAGCGCACCGCAAAGGGCACGCCCAGCCGATCCGCCGCATCCAGCGCCGAGTCGAAGACCGCCCGGTCCGCCGCCGTCAGGGTGGTCAACATGTCCTCGCCCCAAAGGCATCGCCCGTCCCCGGACAGCTCCAGGATGCGCGCGTGGGTCAGACCATGGCTGGCCCGCCAGCCGTCATGGGCCAGTTCGATCCGCTGCCCCTCGCCCGGCGGACCGGCCTCGGCCAGGACGCGCGCGGGAACCTCGGCCAGGCGCGGCCCGTCCTCTCCCGGAACCGGATGGCCGAGCCGCGAGCTCGAGACGGTGTCGAGCGCCAGGGTGGAATGGCTGGGCGTCGCGCGCCCGGCCTGCCGCCAGCGCGCGCCGAAGATGCGCCCCGACCCGATGCTGACCACGAGCGGCCTGCGCCCCGAGGTCAGCTCGAACGCCAGCGTCGAGGCATGGGCGGTCATCGAGGCCGGGCCGGTGGGTGGCGCGGCTGCATCGACGATGACGGTGGTCCGGCCCGCCGCGAGCCGGGCGTACCCCATCCAAAGCGTCACCCGCCCCCGCAGGATCGCCGCAGAGGCCCGCCCCGCCGCCGCCAGCACCTGGTCGAGCCGCCCTTCGGCTCCTCGGCAGCCGCCGTGAAACCGGGCTAATCCCCCGTCGGCGTGCCGCAACGCCCGCAGCGTGGGGGCCGCCCGGGCCATGGCCGCTCCGATGGCCGGATCGGGCACGAGATCGGCGCCCGTCAAGGCGCGATTGGCCGTGACCAGCAGATCCGCGATGTCCAGGAGTTCCTCGGGATTGCGGCTGGCGATCGCGCCCTGAGGGTCGATGGCGCGGCCCGCCTCCTCCGCGAGCCTCCGCCCCGCCCGCAGCGCGAGCGATCGCCCCTCCGGCAGGGTCAGCCCGGCCAGGATGAGCGAGGTCAGGACGGCCACGCGGGGGCGACCGGCTGGCGCGGCCCGCAGGCGCCGCTCCAGGAAGGCCGCATGGACGGCCACGACCCGCGCGAGCCGGTCCTCCCCCACCCCGGGCGGATGCAGCAGGAACCGCGAATGGCCCAGGCAGCGGATCAGGCGGTCGGCGGCCAGCTCGGCCGTCCAGCCCGGCCCCGTCCCCTTGGCCTCACGGTCGATCCAGTCCCGCGTCCAGGCCTGCGCCAGCAGGCGGGCCGAGGCCGTTCCCTGCGCCGCCAGATCGTCGAGCCAGCCGAAGCCGTGCAGCCGCGCGGCCTCCGGCTCGGCCAGATCCCAGATCGAGCGATCCTGCACCGACACGACGGCCTGGCCGGCCCGAAGACGTCCGCGCAGCAACTGTCGCCCCCGCCCCGGGTCGCCGGCGACCCGCGGCTCGGGCCAGGCGAGGGGTCCCGGCGAGCGGACCCGGGCGGCGAGACGGGCCTGGATCCGGTCGCCCAGCCTGCGGGCCCGTGCCCCCCATCCCGTCGCTCGGCGCAAACCCTGATCCCTTTGAAGACGTGGGGAACAGTAGGACGGGCGCCGGGCCGTTGTCATCCGGGCGGATTCATCAGGTGGATGGGCGTCGCGCCCGGGTCACGCCAGGGGCTTGCGGAACCGGGCGATGAAGAACCCATCGAGGCCCCCCTGCCCGGCCCAGTGGTCCGGCCGGAGGCGCAGCCCGAACTCGGTCCGCCACTCGGGCTCGATCCCGGGCGCCTCGGGCCGCTCGACCACGAGGCCCGGGTGCCGTTCCAAGGCGGCGGCGGCCTGGACCTCCCCTTCATCCGGCAGCAGCGAGCAGGTCGAGAAGACGAGCCGGCCGCCGGGCCTGAGCAGCCCGACCGCATGGTCGATCATCCGGGCCTGGAGATCGATGAGGGCTCCGATCTCCGCGCCGTTGCGCGCTTGCGGCAGGTCGGGGTGGCGCCGGATCGTGCCAGTCGCGGAACAGGGGGCGTCGAGCAGGATCGCGTCCCAGCCATCCTCGTGGAACTCCAGGACGTCGGCCCGCACGACCCGGGCCTGCAGCCCGGTGCGCACGAGGTTGTCGCGCAACCGGTCCAGCCGCGGGGCCGAAAGGTCGACCGACGTGACCTCCGCGCCCAGGGCCGCCATCTGGAGGGTCTTGCCCCCCGGCGCCGCGCAAAGGTCGAGCACCCGTTCCCCGCGCACCGGGGCGAGCACCCGCGCCGGGAGCGCCGCGGCGGCGTCCTGCACCCAGAAGGTGCCCTCCTGGTAGCCCGGGAGGGCCGTCACCTGCGCCCCGGTCTCCAGACGCACGCTTTCGGTCGGAAGCAGGCGCGCGCCCAGGGCCAGGGCCAACGCCGCCGGGTCCCCCCTGGGGCTCAGGTCCAAAAGAGCCCCGGCCAGATGAGCGGCTTCCATGGCCTGGACGGTGCCCTCGCCCCAGGCCTCGACCAGCGGCGCGCGGATCCAGTCGGGCAGCACCGGCGGAGGGAGGGCCGCCCAGCCCTCGGGCCCTTCGGCCGCCAGGCTGCGCAGGACCGCGTTGGCGAGGCTCCGGAAGCCCTCGGTCCGCTTGCCTTCGGCCACGAGGGCCACGACCGCGTTCACGACGCCATGCCCCGCCGCGCCCTGCCCGATCTCCATGGCCCCGAGCCGCAGGGCGTTCCGCACCGCGAGAGGCGGGGCCTTGCGGAGGCGGGGCGCGAGCCAGGCGTCCGACCGCGACAGGTTCCGGAGCGTCTCGACCGCGAGCCGCTGCGCCCGAGCCCGCCCGTCCGGCGGCAGGCTGGCGACCATGGCGGCGGCGCGGGGATCGGAAAGGAGCATCTCCTCGCCGGTCACGGCGTTGAGGAGCTTGAGCGCAGCCCGGCGCGGGCCAAGCCCTGCCCGGTCCTCCGCCGAATCCTCCACGGGGCGTCTAGGTTCTCGCGCCATCGCCTTCCTTGCCCCCTTGCGACGGGGCGCCCTATATGACCGGGGTTCCGCGCCCGCAAGGCGCGGCCTGCGCAAGGTGATCCCGATGTCCGATCCAACCCCGCTTCCGCCCGAAGCGCAACGCGCCCTCGCCGAGGCCGAGGCGCGCCGCAAGGCGTCCAAGCCGCTGGCCCTCCCGCCCGAGCAGGGCGGTCGCGAAGGCCCCGAGCCCGTGCGCTACGGCGACTACGAGCTGAAGGGCCGCGCCATCGACTTCTGAGCGGCGTTCGGCGGCCCCTCAGGCGAGGCCCAGCACGTCCATCATCGAATATTCGCCCGGCGCCCTGTCCTGCCCCCAGATCGCGGCGCGCAGGGCCCCGCGCGCGAAGATCCCGCGGTCGGTGGCGATGTGCCGCAGGATGACCCGCTCGCCCTCGGTCGCGAAGATGACGTCGTGCTCGCCCACGATGTCGCCGCCCCGGACGCTCGCAAAACCGATCCGGCCCCTGGCCCTGGCCCCGGTGATGCCGTCCCGGCCCCGGTCCGACACCTCGTCCAGCGCGACGCCCCGCCCCGCGGCGGCGGCCTCGCCCAGCATGAGCGCGGTGCCGGACGGCGCATCCACCTTCATGCGGTGATGCGCCTCGACGATCTCGATGTCCCAGTCCTCGTCCAAGGCTTCCGCGACCTTGCGGCTCAGCGCGGTCAGCAGGTTCACCCCCAGGCTCATGTTGCCCGCCCGGATGATCGGCGCATGGCGCGCCGCGGCGCCGATCCGGGCCAGGTGCTCCGCCTCGAGCCCCGTGGTCCCGATCACGTGCACGGCCCGCGCCTGCGCGGCCAGGCCGGCGAACTCCACGGTCGCAGCGGGCGTCGTGAAGTCGATGACCCCCTGCGCGCGCGCAAAGGCCTCGAGCGGATCGTCCGTCACCACGACCCCCAGGGGACCGCCGCCCATGGCCTCGCCCACGTCGCGGCCGATCCAGGGACTGCCCGGACGCTCCACGGCCCCCACGAGCCGCGCGCGCTCCGGACTTGCCGCGATGAGCCGCACGAGCGTCTGCCCCATGCGCCCCGAAGCGCCCGTCACCACCAGTCCCGGCAACCCGTGCATCGTGATCCTCCCTCGGCCCGGGCTCCCTCTAGCGCCGCCCCCGGCCCAAGGCCAGCACGCTTGGCATTCCGCTGCGGGACGCCTACATGGCGCCCATGAGCCGCAGCCCCTCCCCTCCCCCCGGTCCGTCCCAGCGCCAGCTCCGCGTCGGCGAGCTCATCCGCCGCACGCTGTCCGAGATCCTGGCCCAGGGCGACCTCCACGACCCCGAGCTCGAGGGCGTGTCCATCACCGTGGGCGAGGTGCGGGCCTCGCCCGACCTCAGGAAGGCCACGGCCTACGTCCTTCCCCTGGGCGGCGGCAACCGCGAGGCGATCCTGGCCGCCCTGCGGCGCAACAAGCCCGAGATCCGGCATCAGATCGCCCGCTCCATGGCGCTCAAGAGCGTGCCCGATCTCCGCTTCGAGATCGACGAAACCTTCGACCGCCTCGACGCCGCCCGGCGCATGTTCGCGGACGAACGCATCCGGCGCGATCTGGAGGCCCCGCCCGAGGACGCCCCCGAGTGATCCGCGCGGCCGTTCTGGCCTGGGTCGCGCTGGCCGCACCAGCCCTGGCGCTGAGCTGCCGCGACGTGGAGTTCGAGGGCCTGCCCTACACGATCTGCGAGGTCGCCCCCCGGCAGGAGCGCCTGTCCCTTTTCCTTGATGACCGCAGCGGGCGTCCTTATGGTTCGTTCGCGGCCGTGGAGGAGGAGAACGGCCCCTTGGCCTTTGCCATGAACGCCGGCATGTACCACGAGGACCGCCGCCCCGTGGGCCTGTTCCGCCAGGACGGCCGGGAGGTGTCCCCGCTGGTGACTCAGGCCGGGCCCGGCAACTTCGGCCTCCTGCCCAACGGTCTGCTCTGCCTCGGCCGCGACGGCGCCTTCGTCATCGAGACCCTCGCCTATGAAAAGGGCGGGCGCGACTGCGAGTCGGCCACCCAGTCCGGCCCGATGCTGGTCATCGACGGCGAGCTTCACCCCCGCTTCCTGCCCGACTCGGACTCCCGCTACATCCGCAACGGCGTAGGGACGAGCGGGGACGGAGCCCGCGCGGTCTTTGCCATCTCCTCGCGCCCCGTGACCTTCCACGAGTTCGCGCGCTTCTTCCGCGACGGGCTGGGCCTGCCCGACGCGCTCTACTTCGACGGCAGCATCTCGCGGCTTTATGCGCCCGCGCTCGGCCGCGACGACTGGGGGGTCCGGATGGGGCCGATCGTCGGGCTCCTGGCCGAGGATGCCGCCCCCTGAGGCTTGACCCCCGGACGCGCTGCGTCTAGGGCGCGGGCCTTTCCAGGCGGAGGGTGACATGGGACGCACGCGCAAGGGCCGGGCCATCTCGGGCTTCCTGATCGTGGACAAGCCCGCGGGCATCACCTCGACGGCGGTGGTGAACAAGGTGCGCTGGGCCATGCAGGCGCAGAAGGCGGGCCATGCCGGCACGCTCGATCCCGCGGCGACCGGCCTCCTTGCCGTCGCGCTGGGCGAGGCGACCAAGGTCCTCCCCTTCGTCACCGAGGCGCTCAAGGCCTATGAGTTCACCGTCCGCTGGGGCCAGGAGACCACCACCGACGACGCCGAGGGCGAGATCGCGCGGACCAGCGCCGCCCGCCCGTCCGACGCGCAGATCGAGGCCGCCCTTCCGCAGTTCCGCGGCGACATCATGCAGGTGCCACCCGCCTTCTCGGCCGTGAAGGTCGAGGGCGAACGGGCCTACGACCTCGCCCGCGATGGGGAGGTGCTGGAGTTGGAGGCTCGTCCCCTTCATGTCCGCAAGCTCGACCTCGTCGCCCGTCCGGACCCCGATCACGCCGTGCTCGAGATGGTCTGCGGCAAGGGCGGCTACGTGCGCTCCATCGCCCGCGACCTCGGGCGCTCGCTGGGCTGCCTGGGGCACGTCGTCCGGCTTCGCCGGATCTGGTCGGGTCCCTTCTCCCTCCATGGCGCGGTGACCTGGGACGAGATCGAGGCGAACGAGCGGGGCGAGGCTCTCGATGCCCGGCTCCTGCCGCTGGAGACCGCGCTCGTCGGCCTGCCCGAGTGCCGGTGCCCCGAGTCGAGCCTCTCCCTCCTTCGCAACGGCGGGGCCGCCCCGGTCTTTCCGCCCGATGGGGTGGACTGGGGCGACGAGGCCTGGGCGAGCCGCGACGGACGCGCCATCGCGGTCGGCGTCTACGAGGGCGGGACCCTGCGCCCGACCCGGGTCTTCGCGGCCTGAGGGCGGTTCAAGGCCCTAAACTGCGGTTATAGGCGTGGCTCCGGGACCTGAACCCGGGACCACCCCACCTCCCTGCCGATTCCGCCAGGGCCGTCCGAGGGGCAGGTCAGCGGCACGGCGCCCGGCCATCCCGGACCGGGGCCATCGGACAGGACCACGACCATGACCACCCGCAGCCTCATCGCCACCCTCGCCCTTGCGCTCGCCCTCGGAGCGACGGGCGCCCGGGCCGAGGACGAAGCCTCCGTCGAGCCGGCCAAGGAAGCCCAGATCCGCGACATGTTCGTGAAGCAGGGCTACGAGGTGCGGTCGGTCGGCACGGAGGACGGCAAGATCGAGGTTTATGCCGTCAAGGACGGCAAGCTTTACGAGATCTACCTCGACGAGAACCTCAAGGTCCTCGAGTCGGAGGAGGACTGACCGGTTCTGCGGGCCACCCCAAGGGGGTAGCCCGCGCCCGGTCGGGAGACATGCCATGAAAGCCAAGGTCTGGGACCCCTTCGTGCGGGTCTTCCATTGGACGCTGGCGGCCGGCTTTGCCGCCAACGCGCTGGTCACGAACCCGGAGAAGGATCTCCACCATCTGATCGGCTACGGGATCGCGGCCCTTCTTGGGCTGCGTGTCCTGTGGGGCCTCATGGGGCCGCGCTACGCCCGCTTCTCGTCCTTTCCGCCCGACCCCGCCGCCGCCATGGGCCAGATGGCCGATGTGGTCACGGGGCGCCGGCGCGTCCATCTGGGCCACACGCCGCTGGGGGCGCTGATGATCTACAACCTGCTGCTGACGCTCCTCGTGGTGGTGGGCTCCGGCCATGCCATGACCACCCTGGCCTTCTGGGGGATCCGCTGGGTCAAGGAGCTGCACGAGGTGGCCGTGACCTGGGCCGAGATCTCGGTCGCCGTGCATGTCGTGGCGGTGATCTGGGAAAGCCGCAGGACCGGGGTCAATCTTCCGCGCGCCATGGTGACGGGCTACAAGGAGGTGCCTGACGAAGCCTTGACCGCCGAATGAACATCTCCATCCCACGCCCCACCCGCACCATTGTCCTCGCGGGGCTGATCGCGGTGCAGGTGCTCTGCGCCGCCTTCTTCCTGTGGGATGCGGCCGACGATTACGCCGAAGGCGCCGCCGACGCCGAGGGCCTCCACCTCGAGGTCGAGACGCTGGCCACCTTGTCGCTGATCCTTGCGATCGGGCTCGAGGCCGGCCTCCTGGTCCGCCTCATCCGGCGCGAGGCGCACATGATCCGGGGCCTGTCCGCCGCCGCGCGCGCCCTCCACGAGATCATCGACGAGTACTTCGCCGTCTGGAAGCTCACCCCCGCCGAGCAGGACGTCGCCACCTTCCTGATCAAGGGCGCCGACATTGCCGAGATCGCCCGTCTGCGCGGCTCGGCCGAGGGCACGGTCAAGGCGCACCTGAACGCCATCTACCGCAAGGCCGGGGTTTCGGGCCGGCCCGCGCTCATCTCGCTCCTCATCGAGGACCTGATGACCGAGCCGCTGCTGAAGCGGGAGGCCGGCGGCCGGTCCGGCTAGGACGCTCAGGCGTCCCGCAGGATCTCTAGGAAGGCCTCGCCGAATCGCTCGACCGCCCTGGGCCCTATGATCCGTTCCAGGCCGCCGATGTCGCGCGGATGCTGCGCCGCGATCCGCGCCAGGGCGCTTGCGTTCAGGGACAAGGGCTTGTCCCGCCCGTCCGGCCCCCGGATCAGCCCCGCCTGCGCCGCCTGAAGACGATCGAACACCGTGCCCTCCTCCCGCCCGGCCAGCTTCTGGCGGCGCGGGTGCATGGCCTCCGGGCTTTCCCCCAGGATCACCTCCAGGAAGCTCCGCCCATAGGTATCGAGCTTCTTGGCCCCGACGCCGCCGATCTGGGCCATGGCGTCCAAGGTGGTGGGACGCCGCTCGGCCATCTCCATTAGCGTCCGGTCGGTGAAGACCACATAGGCCGGCACGTTCGCGGCCTGCGCCAGCGCCCGCCGATGCGACTTGAGCGCCGACAGCAGGCCTTCGTTCTCCTCGGCCACCAGGGTCCGGGGCTCGTCGCGCGGCGTGGACCGCGACCGTGGGGGCAGCACGTCCCGTCGCATGGTCACGGCCTGCTCGCCCCTCAGCACCGGCGCGGCGATCTGCGTCAGCCGCAGCGCCCCGTGCCGGCCGGGATCGGGGCGCAGGAGGTCCTGTCCCAGCATCTGCCGGATCATGGCCTGCCACTGCTTGCGGTCCCATTCGCGCCCGACCCCGAAGGTGGGCAGCTTGTCGTGGTTCCAGGACCGGATCTTGTCGGTGTCCTCGCCCAGGAGGATGTCGATCAGGTGCCCTGCGCCGAACCGTTCCTCGGTGCGGATCGCGGCGGACAGCACCATCCGGGCGGGCGTCGTCGCGTCGAAGACCTCGGCCGGCCGGTCGCAGTTGTCGCAGGCGCCACAGGGGCCGGCCTGCTCGTCGAAATAGCCCAGGAGCGCCACCCGCCGGCATCCCGTGGCCTCCGCGATCCCGAGAAGCGCGTTCAGCCGCCCGTGGTCCGCGACCTTGCGGGCCTCGGGGGCCCCGCCCTCGTCGATCTGGGACCGGCGCAGCCGGATGTCCTCGGGACCGTACAGGGTGAGCGCCTCGGCCGGGAGCCCGTCGCGCCCCGCGCGCCCGATCTCCTGATAGTAGGCCTCGACCGATTTCGGCAGGTCGGCGTGCATGACCCAGCGGATGTCGGGCTTGTCCACGCCCATGCCGAAGGCCACCGTGGCCACCACGATCAGCCCGTCCTCGCGCTGGAACCGCTCCTCGGCGAGCCGCCGCGCGTCGGGCTCCAGCCCCGCATGATAGGCGATGGCCGACAATCCCGCCTCGCGCAGCGCCTGGGCCAGCACCTCGGTCTTGTTGCGCGTCCCGCAGTAGACGATCCCCGCCCGGCCCTTGCGCCGGGTCGCGTAGTCGATGACCTGCCGCCGGGGCGAGTCCTTCAGCGCAAAGCCCAGATGGATGTTGGGCCGGTCGAAGCCCCGCAGGAAGACCCGCGGCTCCCGCCCGGCAAAGAGCCGCTCGACGATCTCGTCGCGCGTTTCCTCGTCGGCGGTGGCGGTGAAGGCGGCCAGCGGCACGCCCAACGCGGCCCGCAGCGCCCCGATCCGCAGGTAGTCGGGCCGGAAGTCGTGCCCCCACTGGGCCACGCAATGCGCCTCGTCCACCGCGATGGCCGTGGCGCCCCACCGCTTCAGCGCCGCCGCCGTCCCCGACTGGGCCAGCCGTTCGGGCGCGAGGTAAAGGAGGCGGATGCGCCCCTCGCGCAGGCTCTCGCGCAGGGCCTCGTTCTCCTCCTCGGTGTTGGCCGAGGTGTAGGCCCCGGCCTCGACCCCCGCCGCCTTCAGCGCACGGACCTGATCCCGCATCAGCGCGATCAGCGGCGAGATGACGACCGTGAGCCCGTCCCGCAGCAGCGCCGGGAGCTGATAGCAGAGCGACTTGCCGCCCCCCGTGGGCATGACGGCCAGGACGTCCTGCCCTTCGGCCACGGCGCGCACGATCTCCTCCTGCCCGGGGCGGAAGGAGTCGAATCCCCAGACCTCCCTCAGGAGGGTGTGCGCCGTGTCGATGGCCATGGCCTCAGAGGAAGAGCGCGACGTTGTTCCGCAGCACGATCTCGAGCGCGTAGATCGCGAGAAGGGCGACCAGCGGCGCGAGGTCGAGGCCGCCCATCGGCGGCAGGATCCTGCGGATGGGGCTGTAGATCGGCTCGAGCACGCGGCTCAGCCCCTGCCAGACCTGCTGGACGAACTGCTGGCGCGGGTTCAGCACGTTGAAGGCCAGGAGCCAGCTCATGATGAAATGGGCGAAGATGAAGAGCCGCACGACCCCAAGGATCAGCATGAGGATCTCGAAAAGGGATTGCATGTCCGCCCGACCGCCTTTTTCCTGTGCACGCTTCGTTCGCGCCATGACCTAAGGGGCGCGCCCCGCCCACGCAATCCCCGGCGGCCCCGCTGCGGCGCCGTGACCTGCCGTCAGGGTTGACGCATCGGCGAGCTTCGCGCGAGGAGCGGGACGGAGGTCCCCATGTATCCCCTGGTCCGGCTCCTGTTCCAATCCTGGCGGCACCGCGCCGATCCGCCGCTGCCCCTCGACGGCATCCACGAAAGCCGGCACGTCTGCTGGCCCTGGGACATTGACATCTTCGGCGAGCTCAACAACGGTCGGACGCTCACGCTCTATGACCTGGGGCGCATCCCCTGGTCCCGGCGCATCGGCCTCACCCGCATCCTGCGGGACCAGCGCTGGCAGGTGGCCGTCGCCGGCGCCTCGGTGCGCTACCGCAAGAGGGTGCACACCTTCCAGTCCGTCCGGATGCGGACCCGCGCGCTGGGATGGGACCAGCGGTTCTTCTACATCGAGCAGGCGATGTGGCTCCCCTCCGGCACCTGCGCGAGCCATATCCTCATCCGCTCGGCCGTGACCGACCGCAACGGGATCGTCCCGCCCCTCCGGGTCCTCGAGGCGATGGGCGCCAGCCGCCCCTCTCCGCCGCTGCCGTCCTGGGTGGCCGAGTGGATCGAGGCGGAGGCGCTTCGCCCCTGGCCGCCCATGGCGGACGGCTGAGCCGGCGCGGCCCCGCCCTGATCCATCGAGCCCGAGGATGCGCCGGCTTGCCGCCCGCCCGGCTTTCGCGCACTGATCCCCCCGGGCCGGGAGACAGCCAATGACGAGTTCGCGCAAACGCATCTGGGGCTGGATGTTCTTCGACGTGGCCCAGCAGCCCTACGCGACGCTCGGCCTCACCTTCGTGTTCTCCCCCTACTTCGCCGAGGTCGCGGCCCGCCTGTTCACCTCCCAGGGCCTGTCTCCGGCCGCGGCGGGCGCGGAGGCCCAGAGCCTCTGGGGCGGCGCGCAGACGGTGGCCGGCCTGGTGATCGCCCTGAGCGCGCCCCTCCTGGGCGCCTACGCCGATGCCTCGGGCCGCAAGGTGCCCTGGATCGCCGCCTTCTCGGTCCTGTACGTCCTGTGCGCCTGGGGACTCTGGTTCCTGCACCCGGACGGGGCGAACCTCCTGCCCGTGCTCGTGGTTTTCTGGGTGGGCTTCGTGGCGGGCGAGGCGGCGCTCAACATCAACAACGCCCAGCTTCCCTCGCTCGCGCCGGAATCCGAGATCGGCCGCATCTCGGGCTCGGGCGCGGCGATGGGCTACTGGGGCGGGGTCCTGTCCCTGTTCCTGATGCTCCTGTTCCTGGCCGAGAACGGCCAGGGCACGACGCTCCTGAACCAGCCGCCGGCCTTCGGGCTGGACCCGGCGGCACGGGAAGGGACGCGCAGCGTCGGCCCCTTCATCGCCCTCTGGTTCGTGCTCTTCAGCCTTCCGTTCTTCCTCTGGTCCCGCGACGCCGCCGTGCCGGCGCGGCGCCCGTCGCTGCGGCAGGTCTGGTCGGACCTCGTGGGGACGATCCGCGACGTCGCGCGCCGTCCCTCGCTCTCCAGCTTCCTGGTCTCGTCGATGCTGTACCGGGACGGGTTGGGGGCGCTCTACAGCTTTGGCGGGATCTACGCGACGATCGTGCTGGAATGGACGATCATCCGCATCGGGGTCTTTGGCATCGTGTCCGCCATCGCCGCCGCGGTCGTGACCTGGATCGGCGGCCTGGCCGACCAAAGGCTCGGCCCCAAGCCCGTGATCGTCGCCAGCTGCTGGGCGCTGATCGCCGTCTGCTCGGTGATCGTGGGCGTGTCGCGCCATTCCGTCTTCGGCCTGCCCCTGGCCGAGGGCTCGATCCTGCCGGACCTGCTCTTCTTCCTGTGCGGAGCCGCGATCGGCGGGGCTGGCGGCGCGATGTACTCGGCCTCGCGGACGCTCATGGTCCGCCACTCCGACGCGGCCCGCGCGGGCGAGGCCTTCGGCCTGTTCGCGCTGACCGGCCGGGCGACGGCCTTCCTCGCCCCGGCGCTGGTGGCGCTTTGCACGGCGGTCACGGGTTCGGCACAGTGGGGCTTCCTGCCCGTGATCCTGCTTTTCCTTGTCGGTCTCTGGCTGCTACGGTTCACCGATCCCCAGGGAGACCGTGCCCGATCATGATGCCGCACACGCTCAAGGCCCTCGTCCTCCTCGTGCTTCTGGCCGCCTGTGGCGGCGGGAGCACCCCGAACGCCGGCCCGGCCGTCGCGGTCGTGGCCGACCAGCGCGTGGCCAAGGGCGTCTTCGGGGCGATGCCCCTGCCCTCGTCGCAGGCGCCGTCGCCGATCGGGGGCTATTCGCGCGGCTGCCAGGCCGGGGCGGTGCAACTCCCTGAGACGGGACCCACCTGGCAGGCCATGCGCCTGTCGCGCAACCGGAACTGGGCCCAGCCGACCACCGTCGACTTCCTCGCGGACCTGAGCCGGTACGCCGCCACGCTGCCCGGCTGGCAAGGCCTGTACATCGGCGACATGAGCCAGCCGCGCGGGGGCCCGATGACCTCCGGCCATGCGAGCCACCAGACCGGGCTCGACGCGGACATCTGGATGAACCCGCCCCAGCGCCTGAACCTGTCCGCCCAGGAACGTGAGAACCTTTCCGCCATCGACATGCAGCGGGGCGGCGGCGCCTATGTGAACGCCCGCTGGACCCCGGCCCATGAGGCCCTGCTGCGCCACGCTGCCGAGGATCCGCGCGTGGCCCGCATCTTCGTGTTCGCCGGCGCCAAGGTCGAGATGTGCCGGAACGCCACCGGCGACCGCTCCTGGCTCCGCAAGATCCGCCCCTGGTGGGGTCACAGCGAGCATTTCCACGTCCGCCTGAACTGTCCTCCCGGATCGAGCGCCTGCGCGGCGCAGGATCCCATTCCCCCGGGCGACGGCTGCGCCGAAGCGCAGGCCTGGGTGGACAACATCCTCAATCCCCCGCCACCGGATCCTGATGCCCCAGCCGCCGAGCCCCGCCGCGACCTCACTCTCGCCGACCTTCCGAGCCAGTGCATGGGCGTCCTGGCCAGCCGCTGACACCGTGATCCGGACCCTTCTTAGCGCCGCCCTCACGGCCGGGGGCCTTGCCTCGGCTGCCCTGATGCCCGCTTCGGGCGACACCCGGGGCGGGGCGACCTATCTCGGCACCTATGTCTGGCACGAGAAGTGGCGCAACTTCGGCGGCTTCTCGGCCCTCAAGCTCGCCGCGGACGGGCTGGCCTTCACCACCCTGAGCGATCGTTCCACGCTCGTCACCGGACACCTCGTGCGGGACGCCTCCGGGGTCGTCACGGCGGTGGAGGCGGACACGCATGTCTGGCTCCGCGACCGCGGGGGCCGTCACCTCGTGGGGGAGCGTGCGGACAGCGAAGGCCTGGCCGTCGGATCGGACGGCACCATCTGGATCAGCTTCGAAGGCATCGCCCGCGTACGGCAGGAGGGTCGCGACGGCGCCCTGCCGTTCCTGCTCCCCAACAGTCCGGACTTCGCGCGGATGCGGGACAACGCCTCGCTCGAAGCGCTGGCCGTCGACGCCGACGACGTGCTTTACACGATCCCCGAGCTTCCGTTCCGGGGGGAGGACGACTTCCCGGTGTACCGGTTGCGCGACGGCGCCTGGGACATCGCGTTCCGGATTCCGCAGCGCGACGGCTTTGCCGTGTCGGATGCGGATATCGGCCCCGACGGCCGGTTCTACATCCTCGAACGCGATTTCACCGGCCTGGGGTTCCGGTCGCGGGTGCGCCGGATGCACATGGACGGGAGCGCCGAGGAGATCCTCCTCACCACGCAGACCGGCACCCACGACAACCTCGAGGGGCTGGCCGTCTGGAACGATGGCCAAAGCCTGCGGGCCACCATGATCGCCGACGACAACCTCCGCTTCTTCCAGCAGACCGAGATCGTGGATTACCGCCTGCCGGATTGACGCGGCGGCCGGCACGGCGTATCGGGCGGCGCCCCTCGGGGCCAAGTGCCGCACCCTTGCCAAAACGGACCTCCTGATGCGCCTCCTGCCTGCCATCCTCGCCATGGCCGCGATCGTCGTGGCTTCCAACATCCTCGTGCAGTTCGTGATCGCGGGGGGCCTCCTCACCTGGGGCGCCTTCACCTATCCGTTCAGCTTCCTGCTCATCGACATCACCAACCGGACCTTCGGCCCCCGCGCGGCCCGGATCGTGGTGTTCTGGGGCTTCCTGACCGGAGTGCTCTGCTCGCTCGTGGGCTCGCAGATCGAGCTGGCCCCCGGCGTTCCGGCGGTGCCGCTCCGCGTGGCCGTGGGCTCGGGCGCGGCCTTCCTGGCGGCGCAGCTCCTCGACGTGGCGATCTTCCACTACTTCCGGCAGCGGGAATGGTGGCGCGCACCGATGACCTCGACCTTCGTGTCCTCCTCGCTCGACACGCTGATCTTCTTCTCCTTGGCGTTCGCCGCCATGCTGTCCTTCATCTTCCCGCAGGCCGCCAACGAGGCGGCGGGCTGGGCCCAGGGTCCGGTCCCGCTCCTGGGCGTGGGGCCGGACGCCCCGGTCTGGGTGTCGCTCGCCCTGGCCGACCTCGGTGTCAAGATCGCCCTCGCCTTGATCACCATGGTCCCGTACCGCCTGATTACAATGCGGTTGCAACAACGCGTGAGCTGAGCGTCATCCTTGAAACTCGGGGTTTGACAGACGCCTGGAAAAGCCCATCTTGGGAGTCAGGCGAAACCCTTAGAAAGGAGGTGATCCAGTGTCGAGAAAGAACCTGGAGAGAGGTGTCGGGACAGCGCGGGGGATCCGCGGCTGAGGCAGCCCTCAGCCCTACGGGAACCCGGGTGGATCTGACGGTCTAACCGACCCCACCTCCTGAACTTTCGAGGGGGCCGTTCCGATCGGAGCGGCCCTTTTCAATTGGGGGGCAGCAGCGTGGCCAGGACCTCGGCCTCGGCCTCGTCGATGGCCGACAGGATCTGCGCCTCGAAGTCCCCGCGCGAGACGGCCTCCTCGAGTTCGAGAAGGGCGTAGTCGCTGGCCACCCCGATGGCGAGGCCGCCCAGCACGCCTCCGACGACCGCTCCGATCGTGGTTCCGACGCCAGGCACCACGCTGCCCGCCAGGGCTCCCGCGCCAGCCCCTGCGGCGGTGCCGCCCAATCCTCCGGCGGCCTTGCCGACGGCCAGCTTCGCCACGGCTTCGGCCGCCAGTCCGACGGCCTCCTTCGCCAGCAGCTTGGCGATCAGCTTGCCCGCCACGGCGCCCGCCACCCCTCCGGCCAGCGAACCCGCGCTGCTGGCCGTCAGGCGCGCCTTCAGGGAGATCGTCTCCTGGTCGGGAGCGAGGGCGAGACGCGTCCCCGGGGCACGGGCGGTCACGACCGGCGCCGACAGGTCCGAGGGAAGGTCGCCGCACGCGGCGAGCAGCCGGTCCCGCGCCGTCCGAAGATCGGCGGGCAACGGCGCGTCCAGGGCAGCGACCGCCGCCCGCAGGGGCGCGAAAGCCTCATCGACACCCAGCGCCTCGGCCATCCGGCGCTCCAGGAAAGCCTCTCCGTTCCCGGCGATCAGGTGGAAGGTCCGCACATACTCGGCCGTCAGGCTGTAATAGCCGTCCAGGAACACGGGCACGCGCGCCCGCACGGCGTCGAAGCCGGCACGGGTCATGCGTTCGACCTCGCCGCGCCGCAGGGCGAGGATACGCTGGATCTGCCGGTCGAAGGCCTCCAGCCCGTCGAGCGTTCCGGGCGGGCAGGCGAGCTGGCCGATCTGTTCGGTTTCGACCATGCGGCGAAGGGCGGAAGGCGTGGGCGGCGCAGCGGCGCGCGTCGCGGGCGCCAGGTCCGCGGTGGGAATGAGCTGCGGTCCGGCCTCCCGCCCCCCGGGCGCGGAGAGCTCCCCGACCTCGGTGACCGCCATGGGGTGCTGGCGCAGGCTCGCCCAGGCCTCGGCCTCGGCCAGGCTCGACACCAGGATTCCCAGGAGAACCGTCAGGATCAGGGCCGCCACGGCCGCCCGTCCCGCGCCGACCGGGGGCGGGGTGTCGGCGGCCGATGCGCGAAGGATGCGCCGCGCCTCGCCCCAAGGCAGCAGAGCGGCGGCGAACACGCCCGCGGCCAGCCAGAACTGCCCGAAGGTGGCCCCCACGCGCCAGAACAGGGCCAGGGGTCCGACCTCCCCCTCGGCCCAGGCGAGCGCCCACAGACGCGCGCCGTTCCAAAGGCCCATCGTGTCGACCGCCCAAGCCAGCAGCGCCGAGGATCCCTCGTAATGGGGCTCGGCGGCGACCCGTTCGGCAAGGCTGGCCTCGCCCAGCGTCCCCAGCCCGGCCCATAGCGTCCAGGCGACCGTCAGGAACGCCGCGGTGACCGGAGGAGCGATCAGCAGCACCGGCCGAAGCCGCGCGTAGGGTCTGATCGCGCCGAGCGGCCGTCCGGCCAGCCAAGCCACCGGCCAGAGCACCACCGCCGTCGCGGCCATCCAGCCCCAGCCGGCCCACCCTTCGGCGATCAGGGTCCATCCCATGCTCCAGGCCGACAGGAGCGCCACGGGAACCCCGAGGATCTGCCGCCACAGGGCGCCCCCCAGGACCGGAGCCCACCAGGGAGACGCACCGTCCTGCAGCACGGCCCTTGCCTGGACCTTCCGTATCGCGGCCGGATAGGCCAGACCGACCCAGGCCGGACCGGCCGCCAGCGGCAGCAGAAGCAGGGCGGGCAGAAGGCCCAGCCCCGTGCCTTGCACCGCCAGTACGCCCAGTCCCCCGAGGACGAGGCCGGCCAGGATGCTATATCGGACGGGCGAGGAGATCATCGGCCTCCGGGATGACGGCCCGGGGGCCACGAGTCAACGAAAGGGTAGCGGCGTGCTGCGGATCAGCGACCATGTGACGATTCAGGACTGGGAGCTGACCGAGCAGTTCACCCGCGCCTCGGGTCCCGGGGGACAGAACGTCAACAAGGTCTCGACCGCCGTGGAGCTGCGCTTCGAGGCCGAGCGCTCGCCCTCCCTGTCCCCTCCGGTGAAGGCTCGCCTCCGCCGGCTCGCGGGGAGCCGCTGGGTCGGCGAGGAGGGCTCGGGCGCCATCCTCATCCGGGTCGAGGACACCCGGCACCAGGCCCGCAACCGCGAGATCGCCCGGGAGAGGCTGGCCGACCTCATCCGCGCGGCCCTGGTCGCGCCCAAGCGGCGGGTGCCGACCAAGCCGACGCTGGGAAGCGTGCGACGCCGGCTCGAGGCCAAGGCCAAGCGGAGCGAGGTCAAGGCCGGACGGAACGAACCGATCCGCGGCGAGGACTGAGGCCGCCTAGACGCGCACCTCCCGCGCCACCTGCTCCCCGACGCCGAAGACGCGCTTGTACCGCTCCACCTGGTCCTTCGGACCCATGGCCTTCTCCGGGTTGTCCGACAGCTTCACCGTGGGGCGGCCATCCGCCTCGACGGCCTTGCAGACCAGGCTGAAGGGGGCCAGGGCATCGTCCTCCACCAGCCCCGAGAAGTCGTTGGTCAGCAGGGTCCCCCAGCCGTAGGTCAGGCGGACCCGACCGGCAAAGCGGGCATGGAGCGATTCGATCTCCTCCACGTCGAGCCCGTCCGAGAAGACGATCAGCTTCTCGCGCGGGTCCTGCCCGTGGTCCTTCCACCAGCGGATCGCCAGCTCCGTGTTCTCCACGGGGTCGCCCGAATCGACGCGGATGCCCGTCCAGTTGGCGAGCCAGTCAGGTGCATTCTCCAGGAAGTTTCTGGTCCCATAGGTATCGGGCAGGATCACGAGAAGGTTGCCGTCATGCTCCTCCTGCCACTCCTCCAGCACCTTGTAGGGGGCCTGCCGCAGTTCCTCGTCGCTGTCGGCCAGCGCGGCATAGACCATGGGCAGCTCGTGGGCGTTGGTGCCGATGGCCTCCAGGTCCCGCTTCTTGGCGATGAGGCAGTTGGAGGTGCCGACGAACTTGTCGCCCAGCGCCTCGATCATCGCCTGCACGCACCAGTCCTGCCACAGGTAGCCGTGCCGCCGCCGCGTGCCGAAGTCGGCCAGGCGCAGGCCAGGGATGCGCTTCAGACGCTCGCCCTTTTCCCAGACGCGGGTCATGGCGCGGGCGTAAAGGACCTGGAGCTCGAACTTGCCCATGTCCTTGAGGACGGCGCGCGACCTGAGCTCCATGATGATGGACAGCGCCGGGATCTCCCACAGCATGACCTCGGGCCAGCGCCCCTCGAAGGTCAGGACGAATTGGCCGTCCTGCTTTTCGAGGTGGTAGGGCGGCAGGCGAAGGCTCTCGAACCATTCCATGAAGTCGGACGAGAACATCTGCCGCTTGCCATAGAACGTGTTCCCCCGCATCCAGGTCGACTCGCCGCGTGTGAGCTGCAGGCTGCGGACATGGTCCAGCTGCTCGCGCAGCTCGCCTTCGTCGATGATCTCGGCCAAGCGCACGTTCTGGGATCGGTTGATGAGCTGGAAGGTGACGTGCGTGTCGGGCTTGTTCCGGAAGACCGACTGGCACATCAGCAGCTTGTAGAAGTCGGTGTCGATCAGCGACCGGACGATCGGGTCGATCTTCCAGGTGTGGTTGTAGACGCGCGTCGCGATGTCGATCATTTGGCCACCGTGACCCCGGCCTCGGCCCAGCCGGCATGGGCGGCCGTCAGGCTGCCCGAAAGGTCGATCGCCCGTGTGAGATCCTCGCGGACGGTGACCCGGAAGCCGAGCCGCGCTCCGTCCAGGGCCGAGAAGTTGACGCAGAAATCCGTCGCAAGTCCCACAAGGGTCACGGTGTCGATCCCTCTTTCCCGCAGGTAGCCGGCCAGGCCGGTCGGCGTCGCATGATCGTTTTCATAGAAGGCCGAATAGCTGTCCACGCCGGGCCGGAAGCCCTTGCGGACGATCAGGTCGGCGTCGGTCCGGAGAAGGGGATGGAACTCGGCCCCATGCGTGCCCTGGACGCAATGGTCGGGCCAGAGGACCTGATGGCCGTAGGGCATCTCCACCGTTTCGTAGGGCTCGCGGCCCCAGTGCGACGAGGCAAAGGAGGAATGTCCCGCAGGATGCCAGTCCTGGGTCAGGATCACGGCCGGAAACTCGGCCATGAGGGCGTTGATGCCGGACACGATCCCGTCGCCGCCCGGCACGGCCAGGGCTCCGCCCGGGCAGAAGTCGTTCTGGACGTCGATGACGACGAGGGCTTCGTT
Source organism: Rubellimicrobium arenae (assembly GCF_017916275.1). Lineage (GTDB taxonomy): Bacteria > Pseudomonadota > Alphaproteobacteria > Rhodobacterales > Rhodobacteraceae > Rubellimicrobium > Rubellimicrobium arenae. Next base: position 302,334 of record NZ_JAFMST010000006.1, on the reverse strand, counting down.
CGCAGGTCGCATGGCGTTCCTCCCTCCCCATGGCGTGTCTGCCATGGGTAAGGAGGGCGCCGGACAGGGTCAACCTTTGGTGAGCCCGCCTCAGGTGTCGAGGTTGGCGACCGTCAGGGCGTTCTGCTGGATGAACTCGCGCCGTGGCTCCACGGCGTCGCCCATCAGGCGCGAGAAGATGTCCTCGGCCTCGGCCAGGTCGTCGATGCGCACCTGCAGGAGCGTGCGCGCATCGGGGTCGAGCGTGGTCTCCCAGAGCTGCTCGGGGTTCATCTCGCCCAGGCCCTTGTAGCGCTGCAGCGCAAGACCCTTCTCCCCCTCGGCCAGGATCGCCTTGAGAAGGTCGAGCGGCCCGAAGATCATCTGGCTCCGGTCCTTGCGGACCAGCGTCGCGGGCTTGTCATAGGTTTCGGCCAGCGTATCGCTATGCGAGCCCAGGCGACGGCTTTCGCCCGAGCGCAGCATGGCGCCGTCCAGGGTCCGCAGCTCCTCCACGCCCCGCAGCACGCGGCTCAGGCGAATGCCCTTGTCCTGCGTGACGCGGCCGCGCCAGCCCCTCTCGTACTCGAGGGCGATGAGGTCGAGCCGCGTCGCCACCGTTTCGGCCACGCCCTGAAGGTCGGCGTCCACCGCCCCGCTCCGGAAGGCGCCGGCGATGGCCGCCTGTTCGAGGATGTGGCGCGGGTAATGCGTGGGATAGGCATCAAGGCTGCGCTTCACGGCGCGCGCCTCCTCCACGACCCGAAGCAGGTCGGCTCCCGCGATCTCGCTGCCGTCGCCCAGCCGGAGGATGGCCCCTTCGACGCCCTGCTGGATCAGGTACTCGTCGAGAGCGGCCTGGTCCTTGAGGTAGACCTCGGACTTGCCGCGCGACACTTTGTAGAGCGGCGGTTGCGCGATGTAGAGGTAGCCGCCCTCGATCAGCTCGGGCATCTGCCGGAAGAAGAACGTGAGCAGCAGCGTCCGGATGTGCGCCCCGTCCACGTCCGCGTCCGTCATGATGACGATCTTGTGGTAGCGGAGCTTCGAGATGTTGAACTCGTCGCGCCCGATGCCGGTGCCGAGCGCCATCACGAGGTTGCCGATCTCCTGCGAGGACAGCATCCGGTCGAAGCGCGCCCGCTCCACGTTCAGGATCTTGCCCCGCAGCGGCAGCACGGCCTGGGTCCGCCGGTCGCGCCCGGTCTGCGCCGAGCCGCCCGCCGAGTCCCCTTCCACCAGGAAGACCTCGGTCTTGGACGCGTCCTTTTCGGAGCAGTCCTTGAGCTTGCCGGCCAGATAGTTGACGTCGAGCGCCGACTTGCGCCGCGTGAGCTCGCGCGCCTTGCGGGCCGCCTCGCGGGCGAGCGCCGCCTCGATGATCTTGCCGACGATGGCGCGGGCGTGCTGCGGATTCTCCTCGAACCATTCAGCCAGCTTCTCGCCCACGAGGTTCTCGACCGCCGGGCGCACCTCGGACGACACGAGCTTGTCCTTGGTCTGGGAGGAGAACTTCGGGTCCGGCACCTTGACGGACAGCACGCAGGTCAGTCCCTCGCGCGCGTCGTCGCCGGTGAAGTCGATCTTCTCCTTCTTGGCGATGCCCGAATCCTGCGCGTACTTGGTCAGCGTGCGCGTCAGCGCCGCCCGGAAGCCCTGAAGGTGGGTGCCGCCGTCGCGCTGGGGGATGTTGTTGGTGAAGGGCAGCACCGTCTCGTGGTAGGAATCGTTCCACCACATCGCCACTTCGACGCCGATGCCCGCCCGCTCTCCGGAGATGTGGATGGCGTCGGGGATGATCGGGGACTTGGAGCGGTCGAGGTACTTCACGAACTCCTTGACGCCGCCCTCGTAGTAGAGCTCGGCGCGCTGAAGCTCGGCCCCGCGGTTGTCCTCCAGGGTGATCTTCACGCCGGAGTTCAGGAAGGCCAGCTCGCGCAGGCGCGTTTCCAGCGTCTTGAAGCTGTATTCGAGGTTGGAGAAGGTCCCGTCCGGCCGATGCGTCTTGGCCGAGGCCAGGAAGCGCACCTCGGTCCCCTTCTCGCCCGGCCGGGCGTCGCCCACGACCTTCAGCGGCACCGCGGTCTCGCCGTTCTCGAAGCGGGCGTAATGCTCCTTGCCATTGCGCCAGATGCGCAGGTCGAGCCAGTCGGACAGCGCATTCACCACCGACACGCCCACGCCGTGCAGGCCGCCCGAGACCTTGTAGGAGTTCTGGTCGAACTTCCCCCCGGCGTGCAGCTGGGTCATGATGACCTCGGCCGCCGAGACGCCCTCTTCCTTGTGGATGTCCACGGGAATGCCGCGCCCATTGTCCCGCACGGAGACCGAGCTGTCCGCGTGGATCCGGACGTTCACCTCGGTCGCGTGGCCGGCCAGCACCTCGTCGATGCCGTTGTCCACGACCTCGTAGACCATGTGATGGAGGCCCGACCCGTCGTCGGTGTCGCCGATATACATGCCCGGGCGTTTCCGCACGGCATCCAGGCCCTTGAGAACCTTGATGGATTCGGCGCCATAGGCGGCGGCCGCAGCGGCGGTGTCGGACATGGTGAAAAGCCCTTCTGAAAGTCGTCGATCTTATAGGAGGGAGAGGGGGGAATGTCACCCCTTGGCCCTTGCAAATATGGGATTTTCAAATGGAATTACCACCCCTGCGGGGGTTCACGGGACAGGGATCGGAGGTCCCGTGCCGATGAGGCGGCCGCTGTCGCGAACCGACCTCCTGCCCCCGGGGCAGGGCCGGTCCCGACGGCGCGTCCGGCGCCCGCGGCAGCGGCGGTCGGGACCCAGGGCAGGCCCTTCCTGAGGGTCCATACGACGACCCGATCGGCGGGCCGCATGGCCCCAGGATGGCCGGGCTTGCGCCATCCTCGGGACGCGCCCGGGGGTCAGCCCGACGGCAGGGTCAGGCTGCCGTCCTGGGCCAAGGGCCAGAACGGGTTCATGGCGATTTCCCAGACATGACCGTCGGGGTCGGCGTAATAGCCGGAGTAGCCCCCCCAGGACACCGCCTGCGGGGTCTTGATAGGCTTGGCTCCGGCCTGCATGGCCCGGTGCCAGGCGGCGTCCACGTCCTCTTCGGCCGCGAAGTTCTGGGCGAGCGTGATCGCACCGGTCCCCAGCTCGCCGGACGGGCGGTCCTGATCGTCGGCCAGGTCCTCGAGCCCGAACAAGGCCAGCGCCGCGCCGTGCATCTGGTAGAAGGACACGCCGTCCTGCTCCTGCGCAGGCGACCAGCCCAGGGCGCGGTAGAAGGCCCGCGACCTGGCGAGGTCCCGCACCCCCAGGGTGATCAGGGTGACGCGCTGCTCGGGCAGCAGGTGGTGGTGGCTCATGGCGCGCTCCGTTCGCTCAGGATCGTGGTGCCGCCGTCCTCGGCGGTTTCCCAGTATTGCGCCCGTTCCCCCAATTCGGTGAAGAGCCCAGGTTCGGTCCCCGTCATGAAGGCCTGGAGCCCGAGCGCGCAGACCTCGTCGTAGAGCGCCGCGCGGCGTCCCGGGTCCAGATGCGCCGCCACCTCGTCGAGGAGGAGGATCGGCGCGGTCCCCTCCTCGCCCAGCGCCCGCGCATTGGCGAGGATGAGCGACACGAGCAGCGCCTTCTGCTCGCCGGTGGAGCAGTCCCGCGCGGCGACGCCCTTGGCCGTCCAGACCGCCTCCAGATCGGCGCGGTGCGGGCCCAGCAGGCTCCGTCCCGCCGCCATGTCGCGCCAGCGCCCACGCTCCAGCCCGGCCGCGAACAGCTCCTCCGAGGGAGGAATTGGGTCCTCGGGGTAGACGATCGACAGGGTGGCGGCGGGAAAGGCCGTCTCGGCCTGCCCCTGCGCCGCCATGAGCCGGTCCAGGGTGGCCGAACGGTTGCGGGCCAGTTGCGTCCCGGCCTGCGCCATCTGCGACTCGAGCGCCCCGTACCAGTGCGCATCCCGCGAGCCGTCCTTGAGCAGGCGGTTCCGCTCCCGCATCGCCTTTTCGTAGGCCAGCGACGCCTCGCCATGGTCCGGGAACAGGCTGAGCGCGGCGCGGTCGAGGAAGCGCCGCCGCCCCTCCGCCCCCTCCAGCCAGAGCCGGTCCATGGCGGGCACCAGCCAGAGCACCGGAATCAGCCGGGCGAGGTCGAGCTGCGACGCCGCCTTGCCGTCGATCCGCACGGTCCGCGCCTCGCCCGGAAGGGCCTGGGTCTCGACCTCGTGGGCGGCGCCGGGCATGTCCAGGCTGGCGGCGACCTTCCAGCCCACGCCCTCGGCCCGCCGGCCGACCTCCTCGGCTCCCGCGCGGCGCAGGCCCCGGCCCGGCGACAGGAAGGACACGGCTTCGAGGAGATTGGTCTTGCCCGACCCGTTCGGCCCCCAGAGCGCGACCGGGCGGCCGTCGAATGCCAGTCGCGCCCGCGCATGCGAGCGGAACTGCGACAGCGCGAGGGTTTGTACGTGCGGCCGGCTCACACCCGCATCGGCATCACGACATACAGCGCGGACTGGTCGTCGCCTTCGCGCATCACCGTCGGATCGCCCGAGGAGTTGAACAGGAACACCGCATTCTCGCGGTCCACCTGATGCGCGATCTCCAGGAGGTACTTGGCGTTGAAGCCGATCTCGAGCCGATCGTCGCCATATGCCACGGCGAGCTCCTCCTCGGCGGTGCCCTGGTCGGGGGCGTTGACCGACAGGATCAGGCGATCCTCGTCGAGGTTCATCTTCACCGCGCGCGAGCGTTCCGAGGACACCGTGGCCACGCGGTCCACGGCCTTGGCGAACTCCTTGGCGTCGACCTCCAGCCGGCGGGCGTTGGCCTGCGGGATGACGCGGGTGTAATCCGGGAAGGTGCCGTCGATGACCTTCGAGGTCAGGGTGATGGTGGGCGTCTCGAAGCGGATCTTGGTGTCCGAGACGGAGACCTTGATGACCGCCGCGTCATCGTCGAGGAGCTTGCGCAACTCCGCCACCGTCTTGCGGGGCACGATCACGCCGGGCATCCCATCCGCGCCCTCGGGCAGGTCGGCGTCGATGCGCGCCAGCCGGTGCCCGTCGGTCGCGACCGCCCGCAGCACGCGCTTGCCGTCCGCGCCCGCCGAGACGTGGAAGTAGACGCCGTTCAGGTAATACCGCGTTTCCTCGGTCGAGATGGCGAACTTCGACTTGTCGAAGAGCCGACGCAGCAGCGGCGCGGGCGCCTCGAAGTTGGTCGTGTAGTCGGGCGAGGCCATCTGCGGGAAATCCTCGACCGGCAGCGTCGAGAGCTGGAACGTGGACCGCCCCGCCTCGATGGTCAGACGCCCGGGCGCGCCCTGGGTCGAGAGCGTCACCAGCGCGCCGTCGCCCAGCTTGCGGACGATCTCGTTCAGCATCAGCGCCGCCACGGTGGTCGCGCCCTTCTGGGCCACCTGCGCGGGGGCGCTGTCCACCACCTCGACGTCGAGGTCGGTCGCGCGGAATCGCACGCCATCGCCCTCGGCCTCGATCAGGACGTTGGCGAGGATCGGGATCGTGTTGCGCCGCTCCACCACCGACTGCGCCTGCGCCACGGCCTTGGAGAGAACGGCGCGTTCGATGCTGAATTTCATTGGCTCTCTCCTTGTCCCTCCGGACTGCGCCGGGAGGCGAAACGTACAAGTTTCCCGGCGTGGCTCAAGAGGATTCAGGACTCCAGGGCACGCCGGAGCAGGTCCAGGTCATCGGCGATCTGCGAATCGACTCCCATCAGCTCCTCGATCTTGCGCACGCCGTGCATGACCGTGGTGTGGTCGCGCCCGCCAAAGCGGCGGCCGATGTCGGGCAGGGACCGGCTGGTCATGGTCTTGGACAGGTACATCGCCACCTGCCGGGGCCGGGCAAAGCTCCGCAGCCGCTTGGGCCCGATCAGGTCGGCAAGGCGGATGTGGTAATGCTCGGCAACCTTGCGCTGGATCTCCTCGATGGACACCTTGCGGTCGCTCGCGCGGAGCACGTCACCCAGGCAATCGCGGGCCAGGTCCAGCGTGACCTCGCGGCCGACAAGGCTCGCCTGCGCGCAGAGCCGGGTCAGCGCCCCCTCGAGCACCCGGAGGTTGGAGGTCACCCGCGCCGCGAGGAAGTCGAGGACGCCATCGGCGATCCGCAGGTTCGGATCGGTCGCGCGGGCGGCGGCCAGCTTGGATTGCAGCACGCCAAGCCGCAGCTCGTAGTCGGCGGGGTTCACCTGCACCACGAGGCCGGACTGCAGCCGCGAGGTCACCCGCTCCTCCAGGGCCGCGATCTCGACCGGGGAACGGTCCGCGGTCAGGACGATCTGCTTGCCCTGGTCCACGAGCGCGTTGAACGTGTGGAAGAACTCCTCCTGCGTGGAGTCCTTGCCGGCGATGAACTGGATGTCGTCCACCATGAGGACGTCCACGGCGCGGAAGACCTGCTTGAAGTCCATCATCTTGCGGTCGCGGAGCGCCGTCACGAAGCGGATCATGAACTGCTCGGCGGACAGGTAGAGCACCCGCGCCTCGGGGCGGCGGGCCCGCATCTCGTGGGCGATGGCCTGCATCAGGTGGGTCTTGCCCAGGCCGACGCCGCCATGAAGGAACAGCGGGTTGAAACCGACGGCATTGCCCTCGGCGATGCGGCGCGCGGCGGCATAGGCCAGCTCGTTCGACTTGCCGACCACGAAGCGGTCGAAGGTCAGCCGCGGGTCGAGGCGCATGGCCTCCTCGGCGGGCTCGGGCTGGGCGGACGGAGCCGGGGCCCCCATCGACGCACCGGCCGCTGCGGGAGCCGGGGACAGGACGCGCCCCTGCGGCGCGAAGATCAGGCGGCTCGCGGGGGTCCCGGCCTCGGCCAGAACGGTCAGGATCGCGTCCTGGAAGTTCCGGGCGACGTAGGACCCCAGGAAGGCCGTGGGCACGGTCAGCGTGGCCACCCCATCCTCGAGAGAGGCCAGGCGCAGGGGCGAAATCCAGCTCTGGAAGCTCCCGGCCCCCACCCGTTCCTTCAGCGTCGCCCGGCACCGCGACCAAAGAGCCTCGGGCCCTTCGTCCGTGCCGGCATGGATCGTCCCGAAGCCCGCGCCATCGGCCATGTCATCGTCCTCGCATCGAGCGGGCCATGCCCGCCGGTCCCCCAGGACCTTGCCCCGTTTCACGTCCAGGACATTGTGGGGGTGACGAATGACATCGCGCCCCGCCCGACAGGCAAAGCACGCTGGCCAGGGCCGCGTGGCAGCGCAGCCCCTTCGTCCGATCGGCGCGGCACGACCTCAACGACGGACCTGGCAGGGCCCGCCTCCGTCCCTTGCGCCACCCTGGCAGGGGTGGGGCAAGGAGATGCCACGCAGATCCCTTCATTCCCCCAGGAACGACTGGAATCGCAGGACTGAAGCTAGCAAGGTCATGGGGTCCCGCAACCGAACAACTTGCTTGACGCCCGAGTCACGCGACTCGAATCGAAGCGGGCCGGAGCGTGTATTCGTGACTCCTCAGGATTCTGCAGAGTCGCGTCACAGGCTTGTGACGGAGTCGCCCGGGACTCGAAATTTTCTACCAACCGGCTGGAACCTGCCGGTTCGGCCTCTGGACAAACGAAAAGGGCGCGTCCTTTCGGACGCGCCCTTTCTCATGCCGCGAGTCGCTGCGACTCAGGCGGACACGCTGGTGGCCACGCCGGTCGCCTTCACACGGGCGGCCAGGCGGGACATCTTGCGGGAGGCGGTGTTCTTGTTGACCACGCCCTTGGACACACCGCGCATCAGCTCGGGCTGGGCCTGGCGCAGCGCCTCGCGGGCGGCCGCGTTGTCGCCGGAGGCGATCGCCTCCTCGACCTTGCGGAGGAAGGTGCGGATGCGCGAACGGCGCATCTTGTTGATCTTGAAGCGGGCCTCGCTCTGGCGGGCGCGCTTTTCGGACTGGGGCGTATTGGCCATGTGATGTCGTCCCGCGGCAGGGGTTGGAATTCTTGAAGCCGCGTCCCTAGACGGGATGTGGGTAACTGTCAACCGGGCTAGCGCTGGCAGTCCGGGCAATAATAGGTGGAACGCCCGGATTGCACGATCCGGCGGATGGTTCCCGGGCACCCCTCCGTCCGGCAGGGATTGCCCTCCTGATCGTAGACCCGGAAGGCGTGCTGGAAATAGCCAAGCTCGCCGTTCGCCTGCCGGTGGTCCCGGAGCGAGGACCCTCCCGCCTCGATGGCCTCCTCGAGAACCTGCCGGATGGCCGGAACCAGGCGCTCCAGCTGGTCGCGCCCGATCTGCCCGGCCGCGCGCGTCGGGCTGATGCCCGCCCGGGCCAGCGCCTCGGAGACGTAGATGTTGCCCAGCCCGGCCACGATCCCCTGGTCGAGAAGCGCCGCCTTGATCGGCGCGGCCTTCCGCTCGAAGGCTTGCGCCAGCGTGTCGGCCGAGAAGCCGTTGCCCAGCGGCTCGGGCCCGATGGACCGCAGCAGGCGGTGCCCGGCCAGGTCCCCGCTGGGCCAAAGGTCCATCGCGCCGAAGCGGCGGGCGTCGTTGAAGGTCACCCGCCCGCCCCCTTCCATGTCGAGGATGACATGGTCGTGCGGCCCCGGCGCGGCGCCCACGTCGTGGTGGAACTCGCCCAGGACCTGTCCGCCCACCAGCATCCGCCCCGACATCCCCAGATGCACGATCAGCGTCTCGCCGGTGTCGAGCTCCAGCAGCAGGTATTTGGACCGCCGGCCGAGCCCCAGCACCCGCGCGCCGGTCAGCCGCTCCGCCATCCGCTCCGGGAAGGGCCAGCGCAGGTCCGGCCGGCGCACCTCGGCGCGCTCGATCCGGCGGCCCTCCATCACGGGGAGGAGGCCGCGGCGCACCGTCTCGACCTCGGGCAGCTCGGGCATCGAAGGGTCCTTTCCTGATGGGGCCGTCCTCTATAAGGACCCGGGCGCAGGGCCAGACAAGCCTTGGCAAGTCACGACCGCGCGCCATCCTCCCGCGCGCATCCCAAGCGAGCCGATCATCATGCCGGACGAGACCCGACCCGACCCCAACACCCATTTCGGATTCGAGACCATCCCCGAGGCTGAGAAGGCGGGGCGCGTGCAGGGCGTCTTCACCTCGGTGGCCGCGCGCTACGATCTCATGAACGACCTCATGAGCGGCGGCCTCCACCGGCTCTGGAAGGACGCGATGATCGACTGGCTCGCGCCGCGCCCCGGGATGACGGGGCTCGACGTCGCGGGCGGGACCGGCGACATCGCCTTCCGCATCCTGCGCCGCGCGCCGCGCAGCCGGGTCACCGTGCTCGACCTGACCGAGTCGATGCTGGTGGAAGGGCGCCGCCGGGCCGAGGCGCAGGCCCTGGGGGACCGGCTGTCCTGGGTGGCCGGGGATGCCATGCGGCTGCCGTTTCCCGACGGGACCTTCGACACCTACACGATCTCCTTCGGCATCCGGAACGTGACCCGGCCCGAGGTGGCCCTGTCCGAGGCCTTCCGGGTCCTGCGGCGCGGGGGCCGGCTCCTGGTGCTGGAGTTCTCGCGCGTGCCGGTGCCCCTCCTGGAAAAGGCCTACGACCTTTACTCCTTCAACGTGATCCCGCGCATGGGGCAGGCGGTCACCGGCGACCGGGCGAGCTACCAGTACCTCGTCGAATCGATCCGCCGCTTCCCGGACCAGGACAGCTTCCTGGGCATGATCCGGCAGGCGGGCTTCGCGAACGCGGGCTATCGCAACCTGACGATGGGCGTGGCCTGCCTCCATTCCGCCTGGAAGGTCTGATGCGCGGGCCCATCAACATCGTTCGCCTCCTTCGCACGGGGGCCACCTTCGAGCGGACCGGGGCCATGACCCTGATCCTGGACGCGTTCCACGCGCCCCCCCTGCTGCGGTCCGTGGTGCGGGGGCTGGTCCTGCCCTTCCGCTGGATGGGCTACCCGGGCGACCCCACCATGCCGCCCGCCACCCGGGCGCTGACCGCGCTTGGCCCGGCCTACATCAAGTTCGGCCAGGTCCTGTCCACCCGCCCCGACGTGGTGGGAGAGGAACTGGCCCGCCAGCTCCGGGTGCTACAGGATCGCCTGCCCCCCTTCCCGACCGCCGCCGCCAAGGCCGCCATCGCCACCGAGCTCGAACGCCCGGTGGAGGCCATCTTCTCCGAGTTCTCGGACCCCGTGGCCGCCGCCTCGATCGCCCAGGTCCACCGCGCGCGCCTGCGCACCACCGGCGAGGAGGTCGCTGTCAAGGTTCTCCGCCCCGGCATCGAGCGGGCCTTCCGTCGCGACATCGACGCCTTCCGCTTCGCGGCCCGGACGCTGGACCTGCTCGTGCCCGCCGCCCGCCGCCTCCGCCCGCGGGACGTGATCGCGCATTTCGAAGGCGTGGTGCGGGGCGAGCTCGACCTCCGGCTCGAAAGCTCCGCCGCCTCGGAGTTCGCGGACAACACGGCCCATGACGAAGGCTTCCGGGTGCCCGCCATCCGCTGGGCCTATTCGGGCCGGCGGGTCATGACGCTCGACTGGGTTGAGGGGATCGGCGCCGCGGACGTGGACGCCATCCGGGCCCAGGGGCACGACACGGCCGCCCTGGCCCGGCGCGTGCTCCAGCTCTTTCTGCGTCATGCGCTGCGCGACGGGTACTTTCATGGCGACATGCACCAGGGGAACCTCAAGGTCGACATCGACGGCAACCTGGTGGCCTATGATTTCGGCATCATGGGGCGGATCGACGAGTACACCCGCCGGGTCTACGCCGAGATCCTGATCGGCTTCATCCGCCGCGACTACCGCCGCGTGGCCGAGGTGCATTTCGAGGCGGGCTACGTGCCGGCGGACCGTGACATCGACCAGTTCGCCCAAGCCCTTCGCGCCGTGGGGGAACCCATCTTCGGCATGGATGCGTCCCACATCTCGATGGGACGCCTCCTGGCCTATCTGTTCGAAGTCACCGAGCGGTTCGGGATGCAGACGCGCACCGAGCTCATCCTGCTCCAGCGGACGATGGTGGTCGTCGAGGGCGTGGCACGGACCCTGGATCCGCGCATGAACATCTGGGACGGCGCCCGCCCGGTGGTCGAGGGGTACATCCGCGACTCGCTGGGTCCCGTGGCCTTTGGCCGCGACCTCGCCAGGACGGCGTGGATCCTGGCGCGTTTCTCGCCCCGTTTGCCCGAACTGGCGCGCGCGAGCCTGATCCGAACGGCCACGCCCCCCACGCCCTGGCGCATCGGCCCGCTGCTGGCCCTGCTCTACATGGCTGCGGGCGCGGCGCTCGTGGTCCTGGGCGGGATGCTGGGGTCCTTCTAGAGCGGCCCAAGACCCCGCATGGGCGTTCGACCGCCAGCACCGGAGGCGCCTGCGCTGCGGCGGGCCGAACCTCGGCTCAGCTTGCCGCGCGGAGGGCCGTGACCTTGTCCGTCTCGACGGTCGCCCCGCCATCGAGCACGAGGATCGTCTTTCCACCTTCGGACCGGACTTCGGTGACCGCCGCATAAAGTTCGGCCTGGTCGGTCTGGACAGGCTTGCCATCCTTGAGGCTGACCACGTCGAAGCTGTAGAAGCCTTGGGGCACCGGCGATCCGTCGGCGGTTACGCCCGCCCATTCGATCGGCTCCGAGGAGGCCGGGATCTTGGTCGTCGAAACCTCCTTCCCGTCCGCGTCCTTCACCACGAGCTTCACCTCGTCCGCATCTGCCAGAGGATGGGGCGAGATGGTGATGGGCGCACCGTCGAACCAGGCCGGCATGGCCGCCCGCGCCTCCTGCCCCACCCATCCGGCCAGCTGCGCCATGCCCGACATCGTGAGCTGCCCCGACAGGGAGTTCAGGATCTCGTTGGTCTTCACCTGCTGCTCCACGCCCGAGAAGGTGGCAAGCTGAACCGCGTAGTCGGCGGAGTCGATCGGGTCGAGCGGATCCTGGTTCTGCATCTGCACCGTCAACATCCGCAGGAACGTGTTGAAGTCGCCCGGCGCCGCTTTGCCGGATGTCGAACTGGTGGTGGAGGCCGTGGTTGCGGCGCCCGTCGCAGAGGTGGTGAGGGCCGAGGTGATGGCGGTGGAATCCAAGATTCTCTCCTAGAAACGCAGGTCGAGATGACCCGCGGAGGGACGTGATCGCGAGGTCGTGGCCGCGGCAGAACTGGCGGGCCCGGCGCCCGGCGTGGACGGCAGGGCGGAATAGGACCCCTGCTCCGCGCCTCGGCCCTGTCCGGACGGGGTCCCCTCGTTCCGCTCGCCACCTCCACCGATGGAAACGCTGACCGAGCCGAGTCCCTCCTGCTGAAGTTCCTGGCGAAGGGTCTCCACATGACGGCGCATCAGGTCGGCGGTGTCCGGCCGGGCCGCCTCGATCACCACGCGCAAGCCGGCCTCCGTCACCTCCACGCTCAGCCGCAGGTGGCCAAGCTCCTTGGGAGCCAGGGTCATCTCCGCCGTTCCGCCCGCCTGCATGGCGGGGTGCTCTGCAACCTGCCTGGCGATGTGGCGCGCCACCGCCGGCCCACCTGACGGCCCTGACGAGTTCAAGGGATGACTGGCCAGCGGAGCGGAAGGCGCCTGGGTCGCCAGGGATCCGCCGTCACCCCCCTCGATCGCGGAAAGCTTCCGGCCCTTCAGCTCCACTCCCCGAGGGGCGATGGCCTCTTCTCTGCCGGGCCGCAGGCCTGAACGTGACGTCCCGGCGTCGGGCGCCGCTCCGGCCCGCACGGGGGCAGCAACGACCCCGGCCCGACTAGCCGCAGCGCCCGCATATCCCGTCGCCCCCGATGCCACCGGCTGCGTGGCCGTCGATGCGCCCCGGGGCACGGGAGAAGCACCCTCCGGGCGTCCTGCAGCAGCAGCCGTGGCGACCACAGGCGGAGTCGGCCTAGCGGCCTGCGCTGAGGGGCCCTGCACCCAGGCCGGGGCCTGCGCCTGATTGACCTTCTCGAGGGGGTCGGCGGTCGACCTCGCTGCTTCCGGATGACCCGTCCGCGCGGATGCAGAGGTCGATGCCGGATCGGCGGCGGGCCGGGTGGATTGGGATTGCGGACTTCGCCCGGTGGGCCAAGCGACCTGATCTATCCGCCCCTGCTCCGCCTCCATGGCGACAGGCGAGAGCCCTTGGCCCGCCGGACCCCCATCGCGCTTCCTTGGCGCACCCATCCGATCCGTTGGCCCCCACGGGATCTCATTGAGTGATGTCGTCGAGAGCGCCCCGGGAAGCTGCCGTTCCCCATGCGGCTCTGGTTCGCCAGAGGTCTCCCGCGGCAGCGTCGGCAGCATGGCGGAGGCAGGTCCCGCATTCCGCCCCAAGGCCGAATGCGGCTGCGATGGATCACCCCGGGCTTGAAGCCCATCCGATGCGGGGTCCGAGGCTGCCGCCTGCGAACCGCCCCGGTCGGATCCCGTCAGGGAACGGATCGCCCCCGGATCGCACGGAAATGCCATCTCGGCACCGGTCACCTGGGGCCAGCCGTCATCCTCGAACTCGTCGTCAGCGGTCGGCGGCGGCAGGCCGGACCCGACATCGTCCGCTTTCTCCCGCTCCGGTCCGGTCGGGCGCCCAGCAAGCGGGCTGGGCGCTTCACAGCGCTGCGGAACGGCACTCGCCAGGGATTCAAGGTCGCGTTCGTCATGGACGTCGCTGACCCTCCACGCGCGGGCGGGCACGGCCACGGCTGGACCAGGGAGGGCCACGGTCGCAGGCTCAGGAGGCAGGTCCACGCCGTCCGTTGGCTCGCCCTGCCCCTCCTCAGCCTTCGAGGCCCCTTCGGGATCTTCTGCCGAGGGCGGCGCAATGGTGGAGGCCGGGCTGGTCCGCTCCTCCAGGAGGGCCGCGAAGGAGGTCCCGAGCGCCGCATCGGGGGCGTCGGCGTTCGCCTGCGCGGGGCCTGCGACCGCCACGAGCCCCCAGGAGACCCTGCCCGAAACCGCCGCGTCCATCATGCGAATCGTCTCCTGCCGCTTCCGCACAGTTTCCCAGAGGAAGCTTACGAATCATTTACGCTCCTCGCCGATGATGGCGGCGTTCCAGCTTCGGGAGTGTGCATGACCACCGCCCCAGTTCCTGTCGGCCCAAGGCCCCCCCTTCCGGATCGGGATGCCCGCCTGCGGGACGCCGCCATCCGCCTCGAGGCTGGCTTCCTCAAGGAGATGCTGTCCGCGGCCGGGCTGGGCCGCGCGCCCACCGGCTTCGGCGGCGGCTCGGGCGAGGATCAGTTCTCCTCCTTCCTGCTCGAAGGCGAGGCCCTCCAGATGGCCAAGGCGGGCGGGATCGGCCTTGCCGAATCGCTGTTCCAGGCCCTGAAGTCCCATGATGCCGGCTGACCCCGCATCCAGCCTCGCCACCCTCCTGGAGGAGGAGCGCCGGATGATCCTGACCGGTGCCTGGTCAGGGCTGCAGGTGCTCGCGCCGCGAAAGGCCACGTACCTCGCCGCCCTCGACCCGGAGGATCGGACGGCGCTGGCCGCCCTCGCGGGGGGGCTGTCCCGGAATCAGGCGCTTCTGGCCGCCGCCCTCGATGGCGTCCGCGAAGCGCTGCGACGTCGGCAGGCGATGGCGGCATCGCGCAAGGGCCTCGTGACCTACAGCGCCACGGGCGCACGGGCCGAGCTGCCCGTCGCCCCCCCAGGGTCGAGCGCAAGGCCTGATCCCTTCGCGAACGCGTCATGGCCCGGCAGCCCGGCCCGCTGCCGGGCTTTTGCATTCTCGACCCGCCAAGCCCGAAACATCGATTAAAACTGCTCGTATTTGCTCGGCCGCGTTAAGTCCTCTTTCACCCCCGATCCTGCATCGTTCCCATGCATCCCAAGGGATGGCGCAGGCGGAACGAAGTTTCACCAGCACCCGTCAGAATGACCTGTCCATGCCGGCCCGGCGACGCTTGGGGCGCGGCGTCCCGAAACGCTGGCGCAAAACGCGCCTTTTCTACAGGACCAGACCTATCGCGACCTTCCAGGCGCCGCCGTGATGGCCGTCGCCGCCCGACACCTTCTTGCGCTTCAGAATGATCGGTGCGTCCGATCCCTTGGCCATGACCGCCTTCCCCCTTCTCACCCGCGACCAGGAATAAGAGGCAGGCGGAAACGGACCCTTAACGGGTCAAATCACGTCGAAAGGTCGCGGTGACGCCATATTTCGTCCGGGCCGCAGAACTCGACGAGATCGTAGCCGGCCGCCCGCATGATGGCCCCGACCCCCGGGGCGCCCGTGTTGTTCTCGATGGCCCAGACGGCGACGCGATGCCGGTCGAAGGGGAAGGCCGCCAGGGCGGCCTCCTCGCCGCCCTCGATGTCGAGGGAGACGAAGTCGGGATGAGGGAGCCCGGCCTCCTCCAGGAGCCGCGACAGGGTGCGGGTCTCCACGCGGAGGCTGCGTTCCTGGTGGCGCGGATCGGCCCGGACCTGGGCCAGGATGGCCGGATCGTAGCTTTCGGCCAGGCCGCTCATCTGCGTGAAGCCCCGGGCCACCTCGAGGAACTCGGCCTCGCCGTTCCGGGCGGCGACCGCATAGGGCAGGCAGGGGCAGCGGCGCACCTCGCGGGCGCGGGCGAGCTGGGCCGGGACGGGCTCCGCCAGGATCCCGTGCCAGCCCCGGCGCTGTTCGAGGAAGAGGGTGTTGGAGCCGGTGACGCCGTCGTAGCCGCCGACATCGGCGAAGCCGAGCCCCCGGCGGCCGCCGAAGATCCGGTCCACCACCGCGTCCTGCCCCGCCTGCGACGTGTAGGCGTAGCCCGGGTCCAGCATCCGCCGAAGCTCGTGCAGGCGGCGGTTGAGGCCGCCGCGCCGGCGGGACCTTTCGCCGGACAGGGCCGCGGTCACCTCGGCCTGCGCCGCGCGGAGATCGTCCAGGGCCCGGGCGACCCGCTCGTCAGTGGTCATCGCCCAGGGCGCCGGAATGATCGTGGTAGGACTTCTCCTCCACGAGGGTCGAGCCTGTCACCCGGTTGATCTCCCGCTTGAGGGCGGCGCGCCGGTCGTTGGTCCGGTAGACGGCCTGCGCGAGGCGGACGAACTCGGGCCCGAAGTCGCCCGCCGCATCGCGGGCGCGGATGGCGTCCTCGATGTCCCAGAGCGCCTCGTTGACGGCGCGCAGCTCCGCCTCCAGATGCGCGAGGGCGGTGCCGGCCAGGAGGGACCGGGCGGCGACCTCCTCGAGCGCGGCGAGCTCTGCCCGGACGTTCGCGACCTTGTCCGGGGCGGCGATGCGTTCGGCCTTGATGCGGAGGATCGCGATCTTGTCGAGCAGCTCACCGGCCGAGACGGGGACGAGGAGATCGGTCATGCCGCGGCCCCGCGCCGGGCGGCCAGCGCCGCCAGATCCGACCGCACCCGGGCGAAGACGCCGGACCAGTCGCGCGGCGAGGTCTGGCGGATCAGCCGCATCGAGGGATACCAGGGCGTCGTGTCCCGCCCGTGGCCCCAGAGCCAGAACGCGTCCCAGTGCAGGAGCGTCCAGACAGGACGGCCCAGGCTTCCCGCGAGGTGGGCAGTCACGGTGTCCGAGGTGACGATCAGGTCCATTTCCTCCATCATCGCGGCGCAGTCGGCGAAGTCGCGGTCCGAGCCGCCCGCGTCCACGATGAAGGCGCTGGTGCCGTCGGCCTGGAAGGCGGCCAGCTCGGGCCCCTTGTAGAGCGAGAACATCTGGACGCCCGGGATGTCGAGCAGCGCGTGCAGCCGCTCGTGGGGGAAGCTGCGGAAGGCATTGGCGCGGTAGGTGACGGAGCCGCACCAGACCACGCCGACCTTGAAGCGGTCGCGGAACGGCGCGGTGATCGCACGCGCGCGGGCGCGGGCGTCGTCGGGGATGGCGAGGGAGGCCGGGGCGGGAATGCCGTCCCCGGCCCCGAAGTGCAGCGTCGGCAGGTCCATCATGTCCACCCACAGGTCGAAGCCGCCGGGCGGGGCTCCGGGCCCGATCCAGTCGGCGCCATCCGTCCCGGCCATGAGGCGCAGGAGGGGCCGTTCGGCCAGGAGCGCCACGCGGGCGGGGTTGAAGCGGCGCAGCACGGGCAGGAACCGGGCGAAGCAGAGGGTGTCCCCGAAGCCCTGCTCGGGCAGGACGACGATCGTCTTGCCGTCCAGCGGACCGCCGTCCCATTTCGGCGCGCTCACCTTGCGGGGGCTCAGCTCCCCCGTGAGCCAGCGGGCGGCGTAGTGCCGGAAGCCCTGCGCATAGCGCCCCGCCGCCAGCTCGGTGAGCGCGAGCTGGATCTGCATCTCGGCGTCCCGAGGAAAGCGGCGCAGGCCGTCCTCGAGGAGCGCGATCCCCTCCTCGTGGCGGCCCAGCGACCGGAGCGCCTTGCCCGCCATGGCGACCTGGTTGGGGTCCTGGGGCGCGTCGCGCATCAGCTCGCGCCGGAGGACGAGGCTGCGCTCGTGCTCTCCGACGTCGTTGAGGATGTTGGCCAGATTGTTCCGGATGCCGGAATTCGCCGGATCGAGGGCATGGGCCCGCTCCTGCGCGCGCAGCGCCTGGTCGTGACGCCCTTCGGACCGGAACAGGGCGCCCAGGTTCGTCCAGATCCCGGCGGCGCGCGGCTCGCGGGCCAGGAACGCGGCATAAAGCGGCTGGGCCTCGGCCAGCCGCCCGGCCTGGTGGGCCGCGGTGGCCCGGTCCCGGAGCGCGGCGAGGCTGCCCTCGGCCAGGATCGGCCCGTCCATCACTCGGCCGCCCTTTCCCGACGCTTGACGGGCTGCACCAGCCGCGGGGGCCGGCGCGCCTCGGCGGCCTCGAAGAGCGAGAAGGTCTGGCTCACGTAGTTCACCGCGCCCGAGATCAGCTCCATGTAGTCCTCGAGGTCCTGGGTCATCTCGGTCTCGACCACGGCCACGCTGCGGTCGGGCGACGTCGTCTCGAACATGGCGTAGAACAGCGGATCGCCGCGCTGGATGCGGATGGGCTTTTCGGGCTCGTGCCATTCGAAGGCCCACATCAGCGGGCGTGGCCAGACGTCGATGGGGAAGCGGCCCCCGAAGATCGTGCCGGGCAGCGGGTCCGGCGCGTAATGCATGAAGGGGGCGACCTGGCTCATGTAGACGGGTTCGTCCGACACGAAGAGGTAGGGCAGCGCGAGCTGGATCGTGGGGACGCCCGGATGGCGCCACTCGGGCTCGGAGGTCAGGTGGAGCTTCTCGCCGAGCTTGGAGGCGCGGATGGAGCTGGCCTCGCCCGCGAGGTTGCGCAGGAAGCCCTTGCCCTTGTCGTCGCGGCCGAAGCCGATGTGGATGTCGAACGGGCAGCGGATCAGGAAGTGCCGCGATTCCAGGTTGATCACGGCAGGGCAGCGGGACGCGCTCTTGGCGTGGCGGCGGTTGAGGTCGGCGCTGCGGACGCGCTCGGGGGGGGCGTAGATGATGCCGCCCTTCTTCTCGGTCAGGCACCAGCCGACGGTCACCGGGCCGCGCCCGGATTCGTGCATGGCATGAGGCTCCTCGCCCCGCTCGAAGGTCACCGAGAGCTTCATGGCCCGTCTCCTCGCACCTGACGTCCCGAGAAAAGCCGAAACGGAGCGGAAAGGCAAAGCCCTGCCTTGGACCCGCGTGGGAGGAGGTCAGGGGCGGAGCGGCGGCTCGGGCAGGCGGAGCGCGTCGGCCTTGGCCAGCATCAGCACGGCGGAGGCCGTGCTGACGGGGTCGAGCGACAGGCGCCGGGCCAGGTCGAGGACGGTGATGCCGGGATGGGCCGCGACCTCGGCCAGGAGGCGCAGGGCGATCGCCGGGGTCGAGATCCGGCGGCGGTAGACGAGGCGCCCCGAGAGGCGGTCGTTGGTGTCCAGGAACTCCGCCCCGACGGGGGCGCCGGGATGGACCGGGGTGTCGGCGGCGATGACCGAGGAGGCATAGTCGGCGTACAGCTCGAAGGGGTCGATCTCGAGCGGGTTCGGCATGGCGGGGCGAAGGGCCGGGGTCGTGGGGCCGCCGGCCCGGCGACGCGCCGCCAGGTCCTGCGCGAGGTCGAGATACCAGGGGATGACGCGCGACCAGTCGAGATGGCGGGCGACGTGCTCCTGCCCGGCCGCCCCCATGCGGGCGCGCAGCCCCGGATCGCGCGCCAGCGTTGCCAGTGCGCGGGCGTAGGCGGGCACGTCGATCTGCACCTGCCCCTGCACCAGCGTCAGGTGGTGGAGGTAGGCGTCGGTGCCGTCGCCGAAGCGGCGCGCCAGGGTGGCCCCCATGCCCGGCGGCGCCATGCGCGTCGGCACGAGGAGCCCCGTCTCGCCGTGGCGGACGGTGTCGCGGAACCCGTCCCAGTCGGGCATGACGACGGGGAGCCCCGCGGCCATGGCCTCGACCGGGACGAGGCCGAAGGTTTCCTGGATCGAGTCCGACGGCAGGGTGAAGATGTCGGCGCCCGCCCAGACGTCGCGACGGATCCCGGGGTCGCGTCCGTCGAGGAGCCGCACGGCCACCGACGGGGCGAGCTGCGCCATGTCGCGGTGCAGGGCCTCCTCCTCGGGCCGGGACGCCCATCCGGTCAGCCAAAGGTGAAGGGGGTGGCCCAGCGTCCCCGCCACCTGCTCGAGAGCCAGCATCAGCGGGACGGGGTTGGCCTTTTCCACCACCGAAAGGCGGCCCATGGTCATCACCACCACCGCGTCATCGGGCGTTCCCTGGGCCGCGCGCATCGCGGCGCGGGCGCCGGCGCGCGGACGGAACGCGGCGGCCTCCACGCCCAGCGGGATCACCGGCAGCTGCGGCTGCGGCACCCGGGTCGCGCCGAATCGCTGGCGGAAGTACTGCGCCTCGGCCTCGAACTGGCGCGCCACGACCGATCGGACCGCGCGCGAGGTGCAGATGATGGCGTCCCACGGCTCGACCGGCTCGGACATCAGGGCGTGGAAGCCCTCGATGATGCGGCGCGTCGACACCGTATGGGTGAGCCCGACCAGCGACACCTTCTCGGGCCCGAGCCGCTGGCGCCGCCAGGTCGCCCCCTGGAAGCCGGGCGCGGGAAAGAACACGCAGCCCGCATCCGAGAAGTCGCCGCCGCCCTGCAGGGCGGTCGCGCGCAGCGGGCGCCCTTCCCCGCGGTCGAGCAGGAGCCGGGCCATCGCCTTGCCGTGCTCGGCGGTTTCGGTGACGGCCCGGATCTCCGGGCCGCCCGCATGGGCCAGCCAGCCGTTCAGGAACCCGGTTCCTGCCGAGCGACGGCCGACCAGGTCCTTGCCCGCCCCCTCGATCTGGTCGGGGTGGAAGAAGATGGCCGGCACGGACCCGGAGCTGGGGACGGGCGCCCGGCTCATCCCCCGGCCGCCTCAGACCGCCATGTCGAGCGAGCGCGCCTCGTCCGAGGCGAGCGCGAGGTCGAGCACCTTCTGGAGCGCCGCCCCCCGGGCGAAGTCGGGCAGGACGGGCGTGCCCGCGCGGATCGCGGCGATGAAGCGCTGGTAGTTGGTGGGCACGGGCGGCGCGGGCAGGTCGCGCCAGGTGCCAGTCAGCATGTCCTCGCCCAGCGAGCCGCGCAGGACGCTCTTCTCGTTGCTGCCCTGCACCTCGAGACCGCCCTTGGTCCCGAAGAGCTTGAGCGTCAGGTCGTTGAGGTGCCCCGATGCGAAGCGCGAGGCGTGGACGACGCCGGTCGCGCCGTTCGACAGCCGCAGGTGCATGACGGCGCTGTCGTTCGCGTCGAGGACGTATTCCCCGATCCGGTCGCCCGGCGCCTTGGGGAAGGTCGCGAGGCGGCAGGACACGTTGGTCGGGCTCGATCCCGCGGCATAGGTCGCGAAGTCGAGGATATGGACCCCCACGTCGCCCAGCACGCCGGTCGAGCCGTGGGATTTGGACAGGCGCCAGAGCCAGGTGGAGCTCGTGGACCACTCGCCCCAGGCGGGCTGGGTCAGCCAGGACTGGAGGTAGGAGGCCTCGAAGTGCCGCACCTCGCCGATCGCCCCCTCGGAGACGAGGCGCGCGGCCTCGTTGATGGCAGGGACGTTGCGGTAGGTGAGGTTCACCATGTTCACCACGCCCGCCAGCGAGGCGGCCTGCGCCATCTCGGCCGCGTGGGCGTAGTTGGCGGCCAGGGGCTTTTCGCACATCACATGCTTGCCGGCGGCCAGGAAGGGCAGCGTCGTCATGTAGTGGACGGCGTCGGGCGTCACGTTGGTGACGGCGTCGAACTCGCCCCAGTCCAGGGCCTCCTGCACGGATGCGAAGCCTTTGGCGATGCCATGGGTGTCCTGGAAGGACCGGAGGCGGTCGGGGTTGGTGTCGATCCCGGCGGTGAGCGTCACGCCGGGGATGGCCCCGAACTTCTCGGCGTGCTGCCGGGCCATGCCGCCCGTTCCCACGATCAGGAGGCGGACGGGCCGTTCGTCCGGACGGGCGGACGGCTGGGCGGCCTCGGCCGGGGCCATGACGGAGCTGTCGGCGGGCTCCGTCGCGGCGGTGGTGGCGTTGGGCAATTCGTCGATCACCGGTAGCCCTCCTCGCCGGCGTGGTGGAGCTTGGGGCCGCGTTCCTGGATCGGCTCCAGCGCCGCCTCCACGGGGACGTTGGGGGCCTTGGTGGGATCGGCCTGGCGGGGGGCCGGGTTGTAGGCCCACTTCACCGCGTTCCTGAGCACGAGCTGCACGTTGGCGTCGTGATAGGTCGGATAGGTTTCGTGCCCCGGACGGAAGTAGAAGACCGACCCCGCGCCGCGCTTGTAGGTCAGGCCCGAGCGGAAGACCTCGCCGCCCTGGAACCAGCTGACGAAGACGGTCTCGAGCGGCTCGGGGACGCCGAAGGGCTCGCCGTACATCTCCTCCTGCTCGAGCTCGAAATGGTCGGGCAGGCCGGCCGCGATGGGGTGGTTGCGGGAGGTGACCCAGAGCCGCTCCTTCTCGCCGGCCTCGCGCCAGGTGAGGTTGCAGGGGGCGCCCATCAGCCGCTTGAAGATCTTGGAAAAGTGGCCGGAATGCAGGACGAGGAGGCCCATCCCGCCCCAGACCGCCTCGGCCACCCGCTCCACCACCTCGTCCTGGACGTCGCCATGCGCGGCGTGGCCCCACCAGAGCAGGACGTCGGTCCGGGCGAGCCGCTCCTTGGGGAGGCCGTGCTCGGGCTCCTGAAGGGTGGCGGTGGTCGCCTCGATGGCGTCGTCCTGGTTGAGGGCGTCGGCGATCGTCTGGTGCATCCCCTGGGGATAGACCCCGGCGACGATGCGGTTCTTGTGCTCGTGGACGTTCTCGCCCCAGACGACGGTGCGGATGGCCATAAGTTCACTCCCGGGTGGGTTGGCGCGAAATTGCATCGGCGACGACGATAGCGCAACTGCACTCAGAGTCCCGAAAGACCGTCCCAGACCAGCTTGAGGCCGACCAGGGCGGTCAGGGCGTAGGTGACGGGGTAGAAGACCTCGGCCCGCATCCGGCGGATGATCCAGGCGCCCACGAAGGTGAAGGCCACGGCCACCGGCGCCAGGAGCGCGGAGGTGCCCAGGTTCTGCCCGTCGAACTCGCCCAGGGCGGCGTAGGGGATGAGCTTCACGTAGTTGACGATGGTGAAGAAGGCGACGCTGGTCCCGGTCAGCACCCGGGGATCGAGGCCCAGCGGCAGGGTGTAGACCTGGAACGGAGGACCCCCGGCATGGGCCACGAAGCTTGTGTAGCCGGCGAGGCTGCCCCAGACGGACGCGGGCGCCGCGGCCTCGGGGCTCGGGGCGCTGGGCCGCCGGTGCCAGAGCTGCCACAGCCAACGCGCCACGAAGGCCAGCGCGATCACCCCGACGATCAGGAGGACGGCCGCGTCGGGGACCAGCGCCGCCGTGAGCCAGCCGACCCCGACCCCGGCGATGGCGCCCGGCAGCATGTAGGCGAGCGTCCGGCGGCTCCAGGTCCCCCACCAGGTCCAGGTCGCGACGAGGTCGGTCAGGCACAGGATGGGCAGCAGGATCGCGGCCGCCTGCACCGGCGGCAGCACCAGCACGAGGACCGGGACCGCCATGATCCCCACGCCCGACAGGCCGCCCTTGGCCAGGCCCACGATGGCCGCGGCCAGTCCCATCACCGCGACCGCCCAGGGGTCGTGGAACGACGTCATGTCCATCTGGCCTGCTCCTCCTGCCCGGCGAAGGAGTTGCCGCTTTCGCAGGCCGGGTCAACCGCGACCGGGCTTTGCACCTGACGCCCCGATGGCCTAGATGGAAGCTGACCTATCCAAGGGAGGACAACGGCCATGGCCAGCAAGCTCGAGCAACTCCGGTCCATGACGGTGGTGGTGGCCGACACTGGGGATCTCGAGGCGGTCCGGCGGCTCGAGCCGCAGGATTGCACGACGAACCCGTCCCTGGTGCTCAAGGCCATGCAGAACCCGGCCATGGACGAGCATATCGCCCGCGCCGTGGCGACGGGCCGCGGGTCGGACGACGCCGTCGCGGCGATCGCGCAGGAGCTGACCGTCGGCCTGGGCGTGGAGCTGGCCCGGATCGTGCCCGGCCGGGTCTCGACCGAAGTGGATGCCAAGCTGTCCTTCGACACCGAGGCCTCGATCGCCAAGGCCCGGTCGCTGATCGAGGCCTATGACAGGCTGGGCGTGGGCCGCGACCGCATCCTCATCAAGCTCGCCTCCACCTGGGAGGGCATCCGCGCCGCCGAGCGGCTGGAGCGCGAGGGGATCCAGTGCAACCTCACGCTCCTCTTCTCCATGGCCCAGGCCAAGGCCTGCGCGGACGCGGGCGTGTTCCTGATCTCGCCCTTCGTGGGCCGGATCACGGACTGGTACGCCAAGAAGGAGAACCGGACCTTCGAACCCGAGGAGGATCCGGGCGTGCTGTCGGTCCGCCGCATCTACGAGCATTACAAGGCGCACGGCATCCAGACGATCGTGATGGGGGCCTCGTTCCGCAACCCCGGGCAGATCGAGGCGCTGGCGGGCTGCGACCGGCTGACGATCTCGCCGGAGCTGCTGACCAAGCTGTCCGAGGATCAGGGGGAGCTTCCGCGCAAGCTGTCGGCCGGAGCGGCCGAGGGAACGGCCGAGCCCATCGGCGAGGCGCAGTTCCGCTGGGAGATGAACGAGGACGCCATGGCCACCGAGAAGCTGGCCGAAGGCATCCGCAACTTCCACGCCGACGCCGGCAAGCTCGAGAAGATCATCGGCGAGCGTCTGGCCGTCTGACGGTCCCGGGCCGGGGGTCGCCACGCGGCCCCCCGGCCGTTCGGAACGCGGGGCGTCCGCGTCAGGGATGCGCCCGGAACGGCGCCCCGCCCCTTATCCCAGCGAGTAGCCGGCCCCGCGCACGGTGCGGAGGGGATCGTCCCCGCCCTCGGCCATCAGCGCCTTGCGGAGCCGCCCCACATGGACGTCCACCGTGCGGGTGTCCACGTAGATGTCACGTCCCCAGACCCGGTCCAGCAGCTGCTCGCGCGACCAGACGCGGCCGGGCTTTTCCATCAGCGCCGCCAGGAGCCGGAACTCGGTCGGGCCGAGCTTGAGGGATTGGCCGCCCCGGGTCACCCGGTGCGTTTCGGCGTCGAGCATGATGTCGCCGAACTCCAGCACCTGTCCCACGGTGGACGGGCGCACCCGGCGAAGCTGGGCCCGGACACGCGCGAGGAGCTCGGCGATGGCATAGGGCTTGGTCACGTAGTCGTCGGCGCCGATCTCGAGGCCGCGGACGCGGTCCACCTCCTCGGAGCGGGCCGAGAGCATGATGACGGGCAGGTTGCGGGTTTCCGGCCGCGCCCGGATCCGGCGGCAGATCTCGATGCCCGAAACCCCGGGCAGCATCCAGTCCAGCACGAGGACGTCGGGCGGGTCGTCGCGCACCGAGGCCAGGCCCTCGTCGCCGTCGGCCGCCTGGGACACGCGGAATCCTTCGGCCTCCAGGTTGTAGGCCAGCATCTCGCGCTGGGCGGGTTCGTCCTCCACGACCAGCACATGCGGAGCGAGGGACGGGCGCTGGCTCATGGGCTGCCCAGATCACCCGCGCCCATGTAGGCGGTCCGGTCGCCCTTGGGCCGATCCTCCTGGGGCCGTTCGCCGGTGACGAGATAGATCACCTGCTCGGCCATGTTGGTGACGAGGTCGCCCATCCGCTCCAGGTTCTTGGCGATGAAGTGGAGGTGCATCGCAGGCGTGATCGTCCGCGGGTCCTCCATCATGAAGGTCAGGATCTCGCGGAAGAGCGCGTTGTACATCTGGTCCACGCTCTGGTCCTGCGTCAGGACCTGGCGCGCCAGGTCGGCGTCGCGGCGCACGAAGGCGTCGAGCGTGTCGCGCAGCATGCCCTGCACCTCGCGGGCCATGCGCTTGAGGCTCGCGTCGGCGCCGTCGAAGGGGCGGCCCTCGGCCAGGACGTTCACGCGCTTGGCGATGTTCTTGGCGTAGTCGCCCACCCGCTCGAGCGAGCTGGCGAGGCGCAGCACCGAAAGGAGGATCCGGAGATCCCGGCTCACCGGCGCGCGGAGCGCGATGGTGCGGGCGACCTCCTCGTTGATCTGCTCCTCCAGCGCGTCGATGGCCTTGTCGCCCTTGCGGACGCGCTCGGCCGCCTCGACGTCGCGGGCGGCCAGGGCCTCGCCGCCCTGGAGGATGGCGTCCTCCACGAGGCCGCCCATCTTGAGGATGGAGGCCTGGATCGCCTCGAGGTCGCGGTCGTAGGACTTGAGGATGTGCTGGTCGTTCATGGCGCGCCTTCTCAGCCGATCCGGCCGGAGATGTAGGATTCGGTCCGGGGGTCGCGGGGGTTGGTGAAGATCTGCCCGGTCTCGCCGTATTCCACGAGGTGGCCCAGGTGGAAGAAGGCGGTCCGCTGGCTCACCCGCGCGGCCTGCTGCATCGAGTGGGTGACGATCACGACGGAGTAGTTCTGCTTGAGCTCGTCGATGAGCTCCTCGACCTGCGCGGTCGCGATCGGGTCGAGCGCCGAGCACGGCTCGTCCATGAGCAGCACCTCGGGCTCGGTCGCGATGGCGCGGGCGATGCAAAGGCGCTGCTGCTGGCCGCCGGAGAGGCCCGTGCCCGGCGCGTGCAGGCGATCCTTGGCCTCGTTCCACAGGGCGGCGCGGCGCAGCGCCGTCTCGACGACGACGTCGAGATCGGCCCGCGTCTTGGCCAGCCCGTGGATCTTGGGACCGTAGGCCACGTTGTCGTAGATCGACTTGGGGAACGGGTTGGGCTTCTGGAACACCATCCCCACCTTGGCGCGGAGCTGCACCGGGTCCACGCGGCGGTCGTAGATGTCCTGCCCGTCCAGTTCGATCCGGCCGGTGACGGCCGCCGAGGGGATGGTGTCGTTCATCCGGTTGAGGCAGCGCAGGAAGGTGGACTTGCCGCAGCCCGACGGGCCGATGAAGGCGGTCACCAGCCGGTCGCCTATGTCGACCGAGACGTCCTTGAGCGCGTGAGCCGTGCCGTAATGGACGTTCACGCCCTTTGCCGAGATC
This sequence comes from Rubellimicrobium arenae, assembly GCF_017916275.1. Classification (GTDB taxonomy): domain Bacteria; phylum Pseudomonadota; class Alphaproteobacteria; order Rhodobacterales; family Rhodobacteraceae; genus Rubellimicrobium; species Rubellimicrobium arenae. The sequence continues at coordinate 276,092 of NZ_JAFMST010000006.1, read as the reverse complement.
TTCACTCCGTCCACCGCAGCGGCCCTTTCGAACAGTCGCATGTCGTTCATCAGAATAGCCCCTTACCAGCGGCGTTCGAAGCGGCGGCGCACGAGGACCGCCACAAGGTTCATGAGAAGCAGGAAGACCAGGAGCACGATGATGCCGCCCCAGGCCCGTTCGTAGAACGCGGGATCGGCGCGTTTGGCCCATTCGTAGACCTGGGCCGGCATCGCCGAGTTGGGCGAGACGAAGCCGTGGAGCGCGCCGTCCGGGTAGTTCGAGGCGACGAAGCCCACCATCCCGATGAGAAGGAGAGGCGCGGTCTCGCCCAGAGCATGGGCCATGCCGATGATCGTGCCGGTCATGATGCCGGGCACAGCGAGCGGCAGGACATGGTGGAACACCGCCTGCATCCGGGACGCGCCCACCCCCAGCGCGGCGTCGCGGATCGACGGGGGCACGGCCTTCAGCGCGGCCCGGGTCGCGATGATGATCGTGGGCAGGGTGAGCAGCGTCAGCACCAGCCCTCCGACCAGCGGGGCGGACTGCGGGAGTTCCGCGAACTGGATGAAGACGGCCAGACCCAGGATCCCATACACGATCGAGGGCACTGCGGCCAGGTTCGCGATGTTCACCTCGATGAAGTCGGTGAAACGGTTCTTGGGCGCGAACTCCTCGAGGTAGATCGAGGCGGCGACGCCGATGGGCAGCGCCAGCGCCAGAACCGTGAGCATCACGTAAAGCGAACCCACCATGGCCACGCCCATCCCGGCCTCCTCGGGGCGCTTCTCGGAGGCGTCGGCGCCGGTGATGAAGGCCATGTTGAAGCTGCGGGCGATCGTGCCGTCGGCCACCAGCGCGTCCACGATGTCGAGATGCGCCGGGCTCAGGTTCTTGTCGTCCGCGAGGCTTTCGCGGGTCACGCGGCCCTTGATGTAGCCATCCACGCGCGACGAGGCGAGCAGGTCGAAGCTCACGGTCTGCCCGACCAGAGACGGGTCGGCGGTCACCCTGTCGCGGATCTGGGCCGCCGCGCCGGAGGACAGGATGTCGGCAAGGTCGCCGGGCTCCAGGTCCGTCTGGATGCCGGACGCGGCCACCGCCTTGGCCAGCGCGGCCTCGATCAGGTCGCCGTACCCGAAGGTCGAGGTCTTGGCGATCACCGCGGGATCGCGGGTCCCTTCGGGATCAAGTTCGGATTCGAGAAGCTCGACATCCAGCGCGAAGCGGGTCTGGGTGAAGGCCCCCAGGCCGTTCCAAAGGATCGACGACATCAGGAAGACGAGGAAGAAGAGCCCGACGAGGAGGGCCGCGAGGCCATAGGCCCGGAAGCGCGTCTCGGCACGATTGCGGGCGCGCGTGCGGGCGTCGGTTTCCAGGATGGACCGTGCGGGGCGCGGGGCGGCCGGGGCGGCGTCGCCGAGAGGGATGTCGGTCATTCGTACTGCTCCCGGTAGCGGCGCACGATCCAGAGCGCGAGGATGTTGAGCCCGAGCGTGACCACGAAGAGGGTCATGCCCAGGGCAAAGGCCACCAGGGCCTCGGGCGAGGTGAAGTCCTGGTCGCCGGTCAGCTGGCTCACGATCTTGGCGGTGATGGTGGTCATCGCGTCGAACGGGTTCAGCGACAGCCGGGCGGCGGCCCCCGCGCCCAGGACGACGATCATCGTCTCGCCGATCGAGCGGGAGGCGGCCAGGAGGATGGCTCCGGCGATGCCGGGCAGCGCGGCGGGCAGCACCACCTGGCGGATGGTCTCGCTTTGCGTGGCGCCCAGGCCCAGGGAGCCGTCCCGCATGGCCTGGGGCACGGCGTTGATGATGTCGTCCGACAGCGAGGACACGAAGGGGATCAGCATGATCCCCATGACGAGGCCCGCGGTGATCACGGCGGTGCCGCCCTGCATCCAGCCCAGGCCGCCGCTGCCGAAGACGGCCAGCAGGGCCGGCCCGACGGTCAGCAGGGCAAAGAGCCCGTAGACGATGGAGGGAATCCCCGCGAGCACCTCGAGCATGGGCTTGGCCCAGGCCCGGACGCGCGGCGAGGCGTATTCGGACAGGTACACGGCGGAGAACAGGCCAAGGGGCACCGCGACAAGGAGCGCGATCAGGGAGATGTAGAGGGTTCCCCAGACGAGGGGCAGGATCCCGAGCGACGAGCCGCCGCCGAACGAGGGGCTCCAGGTCGTGCCGAAGAAGAAGGCGGACGCGGGATAAAGCTGGAAGAACTTGATGGTGTTGAAGATCAGCGCGAGGACGATGCCGATGGTGGTCGCGATGGCGACCAGCGCGGCGGCGATCAGCAGGCCCTGGATGCCCCATTCGACTTCGTTGCGGGCGCGCAGGGCCGGCGTGGTGCGCCGGACGGCCCAGGCGCCCATCCCCAGGGCCACGGCCAGCACGAGGACGCTTTGCAGCAGCGCCGATCGGGCGCCCAGCTCCTTGTAGCGCGCCGCGGCCGCCAAGGTGGCGGCGGACACGTCCTGACCCAGCGCCACGCCGGCGCCGGCCAGCCGCTCGCGCAGCCCTTCGAGGCTGACGGAGGCCGGGTCCTCGCCCAGGAGATCGAGCCCTTCGGCCACGCGGCGCACGTCGCTCATCAGCAGGCCGATCTCGCCGTCCTGGCCGGCCATCATGGGGGCAACGGTGCGATCAAGCACGAACGGCGAGGCGAGCGACCAGACGGCAAGGACGAGTAGCGAGGGGATGAGCACCGCCATGGCGACGTTCCAGCCGTAGGCGGTGGGCAAAGAGTGCATGGCGCGCAGGCTTCCGCCCGCTCCGGCCAGGGCGCGCCGGCGGCCGGCGGCATAGCCGAGGGCGGCGATGAGGAGGACGATGAGGAAAAGCCAACCGAGGGGCATCAGGACTGTCCAAGCAAGGAAGGACCGATGCGCGGCAGGGCGCATCGGTCCAGGGCGTCAGGTCAGCTCGCGGGGGCGGCCATGACGGTTTCGTCGGTGACGATCTGCTGGGTGGTGGCCAGTTCGGGATCGGCCACGAGGCCGTAGTCGGCCAGCGGGCCACCCTCGCCGGCGAGATCGTCCGAGACGAAGAACTCGGCGAACTCCTTGAGGCCGGGGATCACGCCGATATGCGCCTTCTTCACATAGAAGAAGAGCGGGCGCGACACCGGGTACTCACCGGACGCGATGGTCTCGGTGGACGGGGTGACGCCCGACATGGTCGCGACCTGCAGGGTGTCGGTGTTGTTCTCGTAGAACGCCAGGCCGAACACGCCCACGCCGTCGGGATTGGCCTCCAGCCGCGCGAGGGTCTCGTTGTAGTCGCCGTCGATGTCGTTGGACAGCCCGTCGGTGCGCAGCGCGATGCAGCTGTCGCCGGCCGCGTCCTCATCCCCGCCGTTCGCGGCGACGAAGGCGTCCTCGGCGCCCGAGTCCTTGCAGCCCTGCTCGAGCACGCGCTGCTCGAAGACTTCGCGGGTGCCGTGCTTGGTGCCGGGGATGAAGGCCAGGATGGGCTGGTCGGGGAGCGACGGGTCGATCTGGGACCAGTTGGTGTAGGGGTTGGCAACGATCTGGCCGTCCTGCACCACCTGCGCGGCCAGGGCGTTGTACCACTGAGCGGGCGTGAAGGCGAAGGACGCGCCGCCCTTTTGCGAGGCGAACACGATGCCGTCATAGCCGATGCGGACCTCGATGATGTCCGTCACGCCATTGGCCTGGCAGGTCTCGAACTCGGAGGCGCGCATCGGGCGCGACGCATTGGCGATGTCGATCTGGTTCTCGCCCACGCCTTCGCAGAAGCGCGCCAGCCCCGACCCCGTGCCGCCGCCCTCGACCACCGGCGTGGGAAAATCGAAGTTCTCGCCAAAAGCCTCGGCCACGATGGTGGCGTAGGGCAGAACCGTGGACGAACCCGCGACCTGGATGTTGTCGCGCGCCAGGGCCGGCGTGGCCAGAAGAACCAGCGCAAGGGCGGTTGCGGGTTGTTTCACGTGAAACATGGGGAAGCTCCTCGTTGTCCCAGAGGGGCTGGAGGTGAACACCGCCAGCCCTTGGCGCTCCGGTTAAGTCCGTTGGGCGATGCTTCTGTAACAGACGTGTAATAGTTTCATGACAATCGACGGCCAGAGCTGATGTCCGTCCGGGGTCCAGCACGGGAGCGGTGGGCCGGCCGCGTCCGGAAAACCGGACTGCCCAGATCCGGTCCGCCGGTGCTAGTCCAGCGCATCGTGGGCCGGAGCCCCGGAGATGGACGATGACCTGGACGCGCAGGACCTTCTTGCTGGGCATGGCCGGCGCCGCCGGGGCGGGCTTGGGCATCGCGGGAACGCGCGGGCTCGCACCGGATCCGGTGGACCGGGCGGGGCTGATCACGCCGGCGGGGGGCGACGGCGTGCTGAACGACGCCTCCCTCCTGTCCGAGACGCCCGTCGCGCGCCATCTCCTGTGTCGCGAGGATCCGGGTCAGGCTCTGGTCGCCGCGCTCCGGAGCGAGTTGCGGGCGGCCGAAGCCCAGGGCCGACCGGTGAACGTCGGCGCCGCGCGTCACTCGATGGGGGGCCATGCGATCCCCCGGGACGGTCACGCGGTCACCTTCGATTCGGACTGGCTCGAGGCGGATCGGACAGGGCGACGGATGGCGGTCCATGCCGGCGCGCGCTGGCATCAGGTGATCGGCGCGCTCGATCCCATGGGACTGTCGCCCAAGGTCATGCAGTCGAACAACGACTTCGGAGTCGCCGCCACCTTCAGCGTCAATGCCCATGGCTGGCCCACCGCTTTCGGACCCATGGGATCCACCGTCGCGCGCCTTCGCATGGTGCTGGCGGACGGGAGCTTCGTGACGGCCTCACGGACGGAGAACGCCGAACTCTTCGCAGCGGCCATGGGGGGCTACGGCCTGATCGGGCTCATCACCGACCTGGAGGTCGAGGTCGCGCCCAATATGCTTCTGGAGCCCCGTTTCCAGACTTTGTCGGCGGACCGCTTCGCGGCCGTCTTCGCCGAGGCGGCTGGAGCCTCGCCGATGACCTATGGACGGCTCAGCGTGGACCGTGAAGGGTTCCTGGAGGAGGCGCTGGTCGTCACCCATGCGGTCCTCGACGGGGAGTCTCCGCCCGCCCGGGGTTCGGGCTTCCTGAGCAGGGCCGCCCGTCCCATCTTTCGCGCGCAGGTGGGCTCGGACTGGATCAAGCGCCGCCGCTGGTGGATCGAGACCGAACTTGGACCCCGGCTGGCGGGACCGGCCAGCCGCAACTCCCTCCTCAACGAGCCGGTGATCACGCTCGACGACCGCGACCCGGCCCGGACCGACATCCTGCACGAGTACTTCGTCGCCCCGGATCGCTACGGTGAGTTCCTGGCTGCGGCCCGGGCGATCATTCCCCACAGCTATCAGGAGCTCCTGAACATCACCGTCCGCTGGGTCGGGCAGGACGCCACCTCGCTGCTGTCCTACGCGCCCGACGGGCCGCGCATGGCCTCCGTGCTCCTGTTCAGCCAGGAGATGACTGAACGGGCCGAGGCCGACATGGCCCGGATGACGCGCGAGATGATCGACGCCGTCCAAGCCCTGGGCGGGACCTACTACCTTCCCTACCGTCCCCATGCGACGCGCGACCAGTTCCGCCGGGCCTATCCGCGCTGGGAGGAGTTCGTGGCGATCAAGCGCCAGGTGGATCCCGGACTGCGGCTCAGGAACGGGTTCTGGGACAATTACCTGGCGGAGACCTGACATGCACCGCACCATCGCCTTCGGCTACTTCGTCATCCTCGCGGCCGTCGCGGCGCTCAACTACCTGCCCGGCATTCCGCGCCCGGGTGGAGCGGTCTTCGGCATCTTCGCGCTGGACGCATATGATGACGCCCTGCATCTGGCCTCGGGGCTCTGGGCCCTTGGGGCCGCGCTGGTCTCGGCACGGGCGGCGCGCCTGTTCCTGATCCTGTTCGGAGCCGCCTACCTGGCCGACGGCCTCATGGGGCTGTCGCTGGGATCGGGGTACCTCGACCTGGGAATCCTGACAGTCGGCCCCCAAAGCCTGCCGCTCACCTTCCGCGTCCTGGCCAACCTGCCGCATCTGGCCCTGGGCGGGTTCGCGCTCTGGGCGGGACTGCGGTCCCGGCGAAACGAGGCCTTCCCTTGAGGGCGGTGATCCGGTGGCTGGGCCTCCTTCTCCTGGGGGCCGCCCTCCTCGTGGCCGCGCTGCTGTCCCCGGTGGGCTACGTCGAGCTCGCCTGCCGGGGCACGCCCCTGGGCGACGACCGCGCGCCGATCCTCCCGCCCGAGCATCGCAGGCCCGAATCGAACACGCTGCTCACCTATCCCGAATGGCACATCGTGCACGCCTACGAGGATTATGCCGCCGTGATCCGCACCGGCGATCCGCAGGACTATCGCTTCCTGCCCACCATCGGCGACTTCTGGTCCTCCCTGTGCACGCTGTCGCGCGCCTCGGCCGGGCATGGAGGCGGGAACCCGGAGTACCAGCGCATGGTCTATGTAATCGGCGTGAGCTTTACGGCCGAACTGCTTCTCAAGGCCACCTATGAGGAGACGCTGGGCCGCGCCGCGACGTGGATCCGGGGGAGCGAGCGCGCCTCGCTGGATGACCTGTCGGCGCGGCAGGCGACTGACTACGCCACCTTCCTGCAACAGGTGCCCTGGTACCTTTGGCCGTTCCGTGAGGACGCGGAGGCGCTCGACGCCGCGGCGACCGGGGCCTTCCGGGACCGGGAGCGGCGGCTTGCGCTGGGTCTCGAATACCGGGCCAAAGCCGCCTATGCCGGAGCGATCGCCGCGGCCGTGGAGCGGACGGGCCACGACGAGGTCACGATGCGGAGCATCGTCCGGGGCCTGCCCGTGGAGAAGCTGTCCGCGATCGAGGGCGTTGAGGTGATCCAACGACGCCCGGAGGGCATCGAGATCGAGACGCCCCGCTATCGGGCCTTCACGGACCTGGCGCGCGTGCTCGCCGCCCAGGGCGCGGACTTCGTGGAGATCGCAGGAAACGACGACATCCTCGTGACCACCCTCGGCGCCCAGGCCGGAGATGAAGCCGCCCACGGAACGGTGCTGGCCACCCTCGCCCGCCAGGGTCATTCCGACTGGCGGAGCCTTCGCCTCCTTTCCGTGGCGGACCTGTCCGACCTGCTCCGCGACGGCTCGGTCGCGGTCGAGCACATCCATGACTATTAGGCCGATCCAACTGCTGCTCGGCCTCCTCCTGGCCGGCCTGGGGTGGATCGCCGTGCTCGCCCTGGTCCTGCGGCTCGGCGGCCCGGCTCCGGCGGTGCTCGTGGTCCTCCCGCCCCCGGGGTTCCTGCAGGAGGTGCCCCCGGATGTGACCATCACCGACCGCAACGCCCTGGGCCTCGTGGCGCGGGGGAGCCGGAACCTTGTCGCGGAGCTTTACCGCGCGGGCGCCCCCCTGGTGCTGCCGGCGGGCCTGGCCGGCTGCCTGGGCCTTGCGTCCTGACCTCAGCGAAGCTGCGGCAGGACCCGAGCGCCGAAGGTCTCGATGAAGGACGCCTGGTTGCGCCCGACTTGATGAAGATGGATCTCCTCGAAGCCGAGCTCGATGTAGCGGCCGATCCACTCGACATGCTGGTCCGGGCTGGAGGAGACGAGGATCGACTTCGCCACGTCTTCGGGCCGGACATGCTTGGTCGCGGTCTCGAACTGTCCGGGCGACCGCAGCTCCCAGTTCACTTCGCCCCCCAAGACGTTGGTGCGCCACTGGTCCCAGGCGCCCCGAAGCGCCTCCTCCTCGGTCGGGGCCCAGTTCAGGCCCACCTGCAGGACGAGCCGCTTTCCCTCCCCTCCCCCGCGCCGGAAAGCCTCGATCACCCTGCGGACCTGGTCAGGCTCCCCGCCGACGGTGAGAAGTCCGTCCGCCCAGCCCCCGACGAAGGCGGCTGTCTCCTCGGTCACGGCCGCCCCCAGGAGCGGCGGCGGCGTGGCAGGACGCGAGTAGAGCTGGCCCTCCACGACCGTGACCCTCCCATGGTGCGACACCGTCTCGCCGCTCAGGAGCGCCCGGATGATCCCGGCGCACTCCTCCAGCCGCGCGTTGCGCTCCGGCTTCTCGGGCCAGGGCCCCCCGACCACGTCCTCGTTGAGCCTTTGGCCACTGCCGAGCGCCAGCCAGAAGCGTCCCGGGAACAGTTCGGCCAGGGTCGCCGCGCCCTGCGCCAGGATCGCCGGATGATAGCGGTAGCCGGGCGCGGAGATCACCCCCAGCGGAAAGCGCGTCCGCGCGAGCGCCGCGCCCAACCAGGACCAGGCGAACCCCGACTGCCCCTGCTGCGATCCCCAGGGCCGGAAGTGATCCGAGCATTTCGCCGCGTCGAACCCGGCCGCCTCGGCCGCCTGGACATGGGCGAGGAGCTCGGAAGGGGCGAACTGCTCATGCGAGGCGTGGTAGCCGAAGCGGACCATCAGGACACCTTTCCGGAATATCCGGGGGGAACCTGCGCTTCCAGCGAATGTTCCGCCGGCCCGTGCGGGCTCCGTCCCGGGGCCAGGGCGCAAGCCATGTGACGGCCCCGGCCATCGGGATTGCGCCGGGGCCCGGCCGGTCAGCCGGTACGACCTTCCTTCTGACGCCCGGCAGGCCCGGCCGCGGCCTCGAAGGCAGCGAAGGCGGCCAGTGCTCCGGCGACCACGGCGTCCGGGTCGGCCAGCGCCTGTGGACTCTGTTCGAGCCGGTCGATGAAGGAGGTCCAGAGCCCCTGCGCGGCTCCATGGCCAAGGTAGAGCGTTGCCGCCCGGACATCCGGATCGGTGGCCTCCCTCACGCGGCGCAGCAGGACCGCCGCACCGAGCCGCGAGCCCTCCAGGACATAAACCATGCCCAGCAGAGCCGCCGGCCCCTGGGGTGTCGCCCCCTGCCCGATGGAAGGAGGGAGCAGGCCCAGGACCTCCAGGTCCTGACGAAGCGCGTGCCGGCGCGACCGTTCCGGCCAATCCGGAAGAAGCCGGGCCACGCCCGCCGCCTCGAGGGAAAGCTCCAGCGGCGTCAGGATAGCGGCATGGTGGCTCAGGAAGGTCGCGTAATCGCTTCGGCGCGACAGGTCGTACTGGCCGAACGCCGCATCGACGCGCTCATGGGCCAGCCGCGTGGCGGATCTCAGATGCGTGCGGAGCGGCCCCATGGCGGCATCGTTACGCCAGCCGGCGCTGGGCTGTCGAGGCAACAGAAGTTGATCGAAGGATGCGGAGAGCCGGCCGGGCCACCGTCTCGCCGGGACCAGCGCCGCCCGCGCCCGGCCCGGTGGGCCGCCTGGACAGGTTCGCGGGTCGGGTGTTCCGGCCAAAGATCGGCACCCCTGCGCGGCGGCGTCTTCGGAATGCCTATTCTTGCGCCGCGTTTGCGCAATTACGCGGAGGTGCTTGGCAGAAATCCGCTTGGGCCCGGCCAGAGATGAACCTCCTCCGTTAATATCCGAAGGTCGCGACCTATCTCGCGTGGTTCGAGGGCACTGGAAATACGGCGCCCGGGACGTCGAGACCGATCAAGTCGGCTAAGGGACAGATAATAGGGAATAGAAGGGATCAAAGGACCCAATCCCATAGATCAGGCAGGGTTCCTTTGAATGCGATTGTAGATTTCCCGCGGAATGGCCGGCAGGGAGACTGAAATGCGCATGACATATTTGCGTGAAATGTACGAGTCGCGGTCGTTGATGCTGGCCTCCAACACCCTGAGGGACGCATGAAAGCGAATTCGGAACGGATCGACTGGATCGACACGGCCAAAGGGGCGTCGATCCTATTGGTCGTCCTGTGGCATTCCTATCTTTTCGCACGCCTCGGAGGAGACATGCCCACCGAGGTGACCCGGCTGAACGAATGGCTCATCTACGCCCGGATGCCGCTGTTCTTCCTTGCGTCAGGTATCCTGACGGCCGGTCTGGCGCGGCGCCCGATCGCGCAGACCATCCGGAAGCGGGTTCTGCCCATGGTGTGGATCCTGCTGGTCTGGACCGTCATCGGCAGCGCCATCGATGCCGTGGTGCCGCTTTATCCGTGGTTCACCCGACCTCTTCCGGGACTGGGCGAAATCCTCTGGAGCCCGCAGGGCGAACTCTGGTTCATCTATGCGTTGCTGGCTTATGCCGTCATGGCTTGGTTGGTCCTGACGCAGGACGGCTGGCGGCGGCTGGCGTTGCTGGGTGGCCTGTTCGGATTGCTTGCCGTCAATCACCTGCTCCGCGAGGAGTTCTTCACCCGCAGCTTCGCCCTTTATTATCCATTCTACATGGCCGGGGTTCTTGGCGCCCCCTATATGCGCTGGGCCACGGAAAGGGGCAGCAGGGTGCTCGTGGTCGCGGCCGTTTGCGCGGGCGGCCTCCTGATCTCCCTGGCCTTGCCGCTTCATGGCTTCACGAAGCTGGTCGTCCGAAGCGCGCTGGGGGCCGGGCTCGGCGTCGCGGCCGCCTACGGGCTGCAATCCCTGCCAGCGGCCTCCGCCTGGATGAATTCGATAGGCCGTCGGTCGCTGCCGATCTATCTGGGCCACATGCCGATCATGGCGATCCTGTTCGCCCTGCTGCCCGAGCCATGGATGGCCGCCGCTCCGACCGTGGTCTGGATCGGGTTCGCCGGCATTGCCGTCCCGGCCGCCCTCATGATCGAACAGGTCGCCCGCAGCCTGGGCCTGGGATGGCTGTATGCCGTTCCCGATCCGGTGGTCATGCGGCTTCGCGAGGTGAAGCAGGCCTGGACGCCGGGGTGATCGGCCCCGACGGAAACAGGATCGCAGGGCGTTGGCGGCGCAGGAGTCCCGCGGACTCCGGCCGCCTCGTCCTGATTCGGGGTGACTGCTGGATTCTGGCCGCGGCCCCGCCATCTTGAGGACACAAGAGGATGGTCAGGTCCAACATCTCGCATGTTGGAGAGTTCGATGGTCAGCCACCCGAGCCGTGTTCAGAGACAGCAGATGCAGGAGCTGTCGCAGGGCTTGTCCCGCTCCTGGACGATGCCGTCGGAGGCGGCCCTTGCGCCGGCGACGCCGTCCTCAAGCGGCGGCACCGGGCTTGGCAAGGCGATCTCGAACCTTGGAGCCCGCCTCGGATCGCATGTGACGAAGCTGGCGGCGAAAGAGCGGTCCAAGTGGCTGGACCCGTTCGAGGACCCGTTCACGGGCTCCATGGCGGACCCGATCCCGCCCAAGCGGAAGTGAGCCCGGCCGGCAAGGCCCGAGAGCGTTTGGTCTAGCCCTCCACCCGAGAAGGCCACTCAAGGCTTTGGGGCACGTGTCGGGGCCGTCCAGGCGACCGTAGCGTCGCCCGGACCTCCTGGCCCGCCCAAAGCAGCCTGCGCTGCGACGGGGAGGATGGATCCGTGACCCCGTTGCCCTCCCGCTTGACCCAGGGCAACTGACGAGGGCGGCTCCACCCCCACAGCGTTGGCGCTGCTTTGGTGACTCTCGTGCTGCCGACCGGACGCGAGCCCTGACGGGGCGCTCCGCGATGGACCACCCGGTTCCCCCGCCTCCGCGTGCGTTGCCGGCCAAGACTGGTCGGGCGCGGCGCATGGCATCACCTCTCCCGATGTTCGTCGCTGAAGCCATGGTTTCGCACTGGTCCTCGCCCCTTCGCTCGAGGGCGGGTCCGGTATGTGGCACGACATGTCAGAGTTGGCCCCGCCGCCCTCCCCATTCTCGGCTCCCGGGATCAACGTCCTCCGGCGAGCGGGCGGGGTCCCCGGGCTGGTGCTGTCGGCCAAGCCTCTTGGGCGCAACGCCCCCACGGCCAGGTCTGGTTGCGCGTGGAGCCTTGCAACTCGTTCCCGCCGCCTCAACGCTGGCTCCTTGCCGCGCGCGACCAGGGAGCCAGCTCAGCCATCCCTGAACCAGCGGTGCATCGGATTGCCGAGGGAAGCCATGATGCGCACCAGCCTCGCCTGACCCGAGCAGTTGCCCATCGGGTCGAGACAACGAACTCGAGCGACACGCGAGAGCGTGCGGATGTCGGACCGCGCGCCGGGATCCTGGTGTCCGATCCGCGTCAGGAGATCTCTGGTCATATGTCGACCAGACCGCGCCACGACGGGCCTCTGAGGCGCTCAATACGATTATGGCAGAATTCAGCCATTTTTATGATTGACCTAGGCAAAATTCCGCTACCTTTATGTTCACGACCCCAGCGGTCGCCAAGAAAACCAAAACGGCGGAAGATTTCATGCTTGACAGACTGAAAATCGCGGCCTTGGCCGCAGGGTTGCTTATTGCTCCGGCTGTGGCCTCGGCCACGACCATGGTGACGCCGGGTGGCAGCTACGACCTGCTTGCAGACGATTTCTTCTTCGATGGCCAGTTCGAGATCGGACAGGCTGCCGACAGCTACACCTTCTCGTTCGTCAACACGTCGTCGCGCAACGCCGCGCTCTCGATCCTGGGCGGCACGGTCCAGCAGCTCTCGGCCGCCTTTGCCGGAGGTGTCTCGGTCTCCTTCGGCTCGATCGGTCCGTTCGACTTCGCTCAGGATGAGACCAACGGCTTCGAATCCCAGCTGTTCGTCGCGGCCGGTCAGACCGTCGACCTCATCGTGTCGTTCGGCAACGTGATCGATACCGGCGTGCGGGCGGGCGGCGTGGCCGACATCGACTTCGCGGTCGAGGCGGCCGTGGTCCCCGTGCCGGCCGCTGGCCTTCTGCTCCTGTCCGCCGTGGGCGGCCTGGCGGCCCTGCGTCGCCGCAAGAAGGCGGCCTGACGGCCGCATCAGGGTCGGGCTGACTGATCCGACCCTGAGACGAGGGGCATCCATCAGGGGGGCCCTCGTCCCCGAGCTTGGGCTCGGCTGTTCGAAAACCGTGCAAGAAAGGTCAGGAGGCGCTCATCCAGGGCCTCCTGCCCTTTTGTGCCGCAGATACCGACGCGGCGGACTGCTGCACCAAGAGTTGGACGCATGACTCATTACGCCATCGACCATTCCAAGGGTCGGCGCGCTCCTTTCTGGAGCGGTCCAGGCCGACCGGACGCAAACCAGATCTCCGGATATCCGGGTCGTGCGCCGACTGCAGACCCAGTTGTCCTGCCCGATGCCAAGGTCGCGACAAATCCTGCCGACGAGGACACGACGGTCCGGTCCTTGACCGATGCGGAACGGGACCTGCTGGCCGTCGAGAAGACGGACATCCTGACGGTGCTGGTCCTTGGGCTGGTCACCCTGGCCTGTATGTCGAGTTGGGCGGCCCTGGCGCTGGCTTTCAGGACCGTCTTCCTCTAGCGGGCGCCGCCCGCCCGCGCGACCACCATCCTCATCCAGCCCGGGAGGCACGGCAGCAGCCCCGCGCGATCTGGTCGCGGGGCCCGGCCCGTTCGTGCCCATCCCCAGGCCTGTGCCCTGCTTGATCGACAGGCCTAGGTTCTGCGGTCGTGGCGGGCCTGCCCGATGTCCAGGGTCTGGCCCCAACCTGTCTATAGCACGCAAGCAGCGCGACCGGGACCTTGGGCGCGCGGGGGCCTGCTCGGTTCCAAGGCTGATCACGTGCGAACTTTGCCTTGGGTCAAAGTCGCCGCGCGCAGGTCACCCTAGACATCGCGAGACACCTTTCGATGCCAGTCGGTCATCCTGGATGGGATGCACCTCGGAGACCGCGATGAGCCCCAGACGCCCGACCTCTGCAGCGGTCCCGATCCCGGACGCCGCGCCTGTCCTGGTCCATGCGGCCCGAGCCGGCAGGGGAAGGCCCGGCGGCGGCACTTGCAAGGAGATCCTGAGCAGGGACCCAGGACAGGCCGCAATGGCAGGATCGGCGGCGGACGGCTGCAAGCGGCATGTCCGGCTCTGGGGTGAACCCCTGACGGGGATCGACAGAGGGATCGGATCGACCGACTTCGGACAGCCCGAGGATCCGCGCAGCGGGATCGTCGCGCAGGCCCAGGGGCACGACGGCAACCAGTCGGGGCCCGGCTTTCGCCTTGCCGTCACGCGGGGCGGCGGCCAAACGGTGACCCGCTGGGCCGAGGTGGCGCCGGCTTCGGACCTGCGGTGGGCATCCGGCCCGGTGATCGCTTGACCCAGGGCCACCACCTCCCTAGCGCGTGCTCATGGATCTGATCCACCGCCTGCTCGACCGGCTCCTCGTGGGGCTGCTGGCCCTTGCGCTGGCGGCGTCGGGTGGCATGGCCATGACTCCCGGCCTGACCGCAACGAAGGACGGGGGGATGGCCAGCGATCAGGTGCCGGCCAATTGCGGGACATCAGTCGCCGCCATGCAAGGCATGCCGACAGGGCATGGCGCCCTCGGAAGGCATGATGCCCATGGAGCGGGGGCCGGCAAGGGACCGGACGGTGCGCCCGACCATCATCGACACGGCCCCTCCCACTGCTCGATCTGCCTGATCGCCGGCGCCTTCGTGGACATGCCCGGCCTGGTCCTGCCGCCGCTCGCCATGGTCTGGCACCCGCTCGGCTGGATCGGTCCAGGACTTCGTGCACCACCCGAAACCCATGCCCGCGCACCCCCCGCGCGCGGTCCCCCTGCCCTCGTCCTCTGAGACCCGATCCCTTGGGTGCGACCCGCACCCGATCCCTGCCGTGCGCGTCACGGCGCCTCAGATGACGAGTTCTTCCATGACTGCCTTTCCCAACGCGGCGCCCGCCGTGGGCGGCGCCCCCGCGTCCGTTGCGTCCGCCTCCTCTCCCAGGCTCGACAAGCTCTACTTCGCCGCCTGGCGCTGGCACTTCTATGCCGGGCTTTTCGTGATTCCGTTCCTTCTCATGCTGGCCGGGACGGGCTTTGGCATGATGCTCCTGTCAAGCGTCTGGCCCGAATACGGTGAACGGCTGGTGATCGAGCCCGCGGCTCAGGCCCTGTCCGTGGAGGGCCAGGTCGCGGCCGCCTTGGCTGCCGTCCCGGGCGGCACCGCCGTTTCGGCCTACGCCACCGCCTACGCCCCCGGGAACCCGGTGCTCGTGACCGTGGCCGGACCCGAGACGCCGGTCGTCGTCGCCCTGAACCCCTACACCGGCGAGGCGCTTCGCCTGACCGCCGATGGCCAGACCTGGGAGGCGTGGCTGGAGGATATACACGGCACGCTGCTCATCGGCACCCTCGGCGACCGCCTGATCGAGATCGCGTCGGGGCTGGGCTTCGTGCTGCTGGCCACGGGGCTGTATCTCTGGTGGCCGCGCGGCGGACGGCCTTGGCGCGACCTCCTCGTGCCACGGATGACGGCCCGGGGTCGGTCGCTCTGGAAGTCGCTCCACACCGTCGTGGGCTTCTGGGTTTCGGCGGCGCTTCTCGTGTTCCTGCTGACCGGCATGGCCTGGACGGGAGTCTGGGGCGGCAAGTGGGTGCAGGCCTGGTCCACCTTCCCGGCCGGGGTCTGGGGTGACGCGCCGGCCTCGGATCTCACCCATGCGAGCCTGAACCTCAAGGGCGAGAAACGCGTCCCCTGGGGCTTGGAGCAGACGCCCCTGCCCCAGTCCGATCCGGCTGCCGCGAGCGCCCACCATGCGGGCCCGGCCCAGGCCGCCATGGATCATGCGGGCCACCAGCACCATGGCATGACGGCCGGCCCCGCGCCCGACCTGACCGCCATCGTGACCCTTGGCCAGGCGCTGGACCTGCCCGGCCGGATCCGGATCGACGCGCCCAAGGGCGATACCGGCGTCTGGACCATCTCCCACGACTCGATGAGCTACGACAGCAACGAGCCCACCTCGGACCGCACGGTCCATGTGGACCGATACAGTGGCGCAGTGCTGGCGGACCTCCGCTACGAGGACTACTCGCTCGCGGCCAAGGGACTTGCCGTCGGAGTGGCGATGCATGAAGGGCAGCTGGGCCTTTGGAACGTGCTCGTGAACGCCGTGATGATCCTTCTGATCGCGTTCCTTTGCGTCTCGGGCCTCGTGGTCTGGTGGAAGCGCCGCCCCACTGGCGCGATGCGTCTGGCCGCCCCGCCCCGGCCCGAGGAGCTGCCCCTGTGGAAGGGCGCCCTTGCGCTGGCCGTGGCGCTGTCCATGCTCTTCCCGCTCGTGGGCGCCACGCTCATCGGCGTGCTGGTCCTTGACATGCTGGTGCTCCAGAACGTGAAGCCGCTGAAGCGCGCCCTGTCCTGACCCGGCCCGTCCGAGCGGCCTGACCTGCGTCATGGGGTCGGGTCGCCTCGCGCCGGAAAGGTCGTCAAAGGCGATCGCCACGAGCAGGATCACGGCGGGCACCAGGGCGCCCGCGCTGGCCGTCTCACCAGGAACCAGCCACATCCAGAATGCGGCCCGCATGACCTCGGTGTTCGAGAGAAACGTGAGTTCGGCCGCGGGGATGACCTTGCTGCCCAGGGTGTAGAGGATAAGGCCCCTGGACAGAGTGACCATGCCCATGAGCACGCACCAGAGCGCATCCGGGACCGGGGATGGCCAACGGCTGTCCCAGGTTCCGCGCGATCAGAGCGCCTGCGATGGTGGAGAAGACGCCGCCCCGCAGCGCGGATGGCAAGGTATCGTCGAGCCGGCGCCAACGCCGGGTCACGCCATGGGCGGCAGAGCCCAGAGCCGAGACGAGCGCCAGGACATGCCCCAAGATCGCGCGGTGGTCTGCTCCAGCGCGAGCATGCTGGGCGTCATCGCGGCGGCGTGGGCCGGGCTTGCGGCCGCAGGGCTGGTCGAGTCCTGCGTGCCGCCGGGCCTGATGCCCGTGGGCGAAGCCGAGGGCCTGTCGACGTTGCCCATGTTCGACCTCAGCCTTGTCCCGGGTCCAGGGGAACCCAGCCGCCTTGCGGCACGGCTTCGCGACGTCCTCCTGTGGGAGCTGAGCAGCGGGCAGACCGGAGCGGAGCAGGAGCGGCAGGCGCTGGGAGCCCGGATCATCTTCCGTGCGGCCCCCGACCGCACCATGCTCCCGCCCCGCGCCGGCCCTGTCCCTGGGCCGCAGGACGGGGCGCCGAACAGGCAGGGCCGCCGCCCCATGACCCCGGTCGAGTTCGGCGGCAGCGCCTGCAGCATGACGTCGTCGGCCTGGATCGCGTCCAGGGCCTACATCTCCCGCCGCGCGCCGGAGGGCCCCGGAAGGAACTGGACCCGATGACCGGCATGGCAGCGGCGGGGATCGTTCCGGCGGTCACGGGCGGCGCGCCCCGGCCTGGAACCCTGCGACCCTGGCCGCACCTGCGGGCGTGGGCCAGCGGGCTCATGCCGGCGGGCACGTCGCGAGGCCACCCGAAGGTCACTCTCGCAGTCAGGGCCGCTGACCGAGCCTGCAGGGGGGCGACGCCGTCCTGACAGCTCGAATGGGTGCGGCGGTGATCGGCATGGGGTGTCGCAGCCGCAGGATGCCGGCCCCTTCGTGCAGTTTCCGTGCCATCGCCTTGATGTTATCGGAGGAGACGCGGGACGGGATCCAGGGCGGGTCCGCCGATCTTCTCATCCAGGCCGGCGCAGGTCGAAGGGCTCCAGCCTGCCGCTTTCATGCAAGGACGCACATGATCCCCCTCCTCGAGCCGATCGCCACCTTCACGGTAGCGGCCACGATCCTGACCGTGACGCCCGGTCTCGACATGGCTCTGGTGCTTCGGACAGCGGCCTCGGAGGGGCCGGCGCGGGCCATGCTCGCCGGGATCGGGGTCGTGGCGGGGCTCTTCGGCTGGGGCCTGATCGCCGCCGTGGGACTGGGCGCCCTGCTCGCCGCGTCGGAACTCGCCTACCACATCCTTCGATGGGTGGGGGCCGCCTACCTGTCCTATCTGGGCGTCCGGCTTCTGCTCGCGCCTCGACACGGCGTCCCCTTGGCGGAGGCCACACCCAAGGCGGCAGGCAGCGGGAGGCGATGGCTGGCCCGGGGCTTCCTGACGAACATCCTGAACCCCAAGGTCGGCGTCTTCTACGTCTCGTTCGTGCCGCAGTTCATTCCGGCCGGGGCTAATGTCCCGGGCATGACGGTGCTTCTCACCGCGATCCACGCAGGTCTGAGCGTGATCTGGTTCGCACTCCTGATCCTGGCCACGCGGCCGATCGGCCGGCTCCTGCGCCAAGGCGCCGTCGTCGCCTGGCTCGACCGCGTCACAGGCGTCATCTTTATCGTCTTCGCGGCGCGGCTCGCGCTGAGCGCGCAACGCTGAGACGGACAGCCGACAGGGCAACCGCTCCCGCGCGCCATCCAGGTCCGCTCAGGTCGAAGCCCACCCACCCGCTGCCACGAGGGATCGAGCCTGGCCGATCGGACCTCTGCGGCGTCCAGCCTCAGCCCACCTTCCGCGTCTCGTCGGTCGCCTCGATGGCATCGAGCACCGCTTCGGGCGAGACATCCTCCTGGATCTCGGTGAGCTCGTCCTCGACCCTGGTCTGGACGTCCAGCCGCTCGGCGATGCTGGCGACCAGGGTCGTGAGCCGCGTGATCTCGTGTTCGGCCAGAAGGCTGATCTGCAGGTCCAGCTCGGACCGCCGCTCCGCCACGGCCGACATCCGGTTCTGGCTGATGAGCACGAAGGTCGACAGGAAGATCGCCTCGACCGACGCCCACATGGCGAGCACCACGAAGGTCGGGTCCCAGCGGGGAATGCCGGGGATCCAGCCCAGGTTGGCGACGATCCAGAAGCCGAACAGCACGAGGTGGATGTAGACGAAGAGCATGGACCCGGTGAAGCGGGTGATCCGGTCGGCCACCCGCTCCTGGGCGCTGGCCTCGTGCTCCTCGCGCTGCTGCCGCTCCTTGAGGGCCTGGATGTTGCGCTCGAGAACCGAGCTCAGGCCCGGCGGATGGGGCGAAGCATGCGTGAGCGTCTGAACGGCGGCGTCGGGATGGGCTCGACCGTTGGGACCCGCCATGGTTTCTTCCTCCGGTTTGGCCCCATCAGGCCATCTCCTGGCGCCGGGCCGGTCATCAACGCTCCTGCGGAAGCAGAGTTCCTGGGCGGTGACGCAGGTCCGGTGGAAGCCGGGAACGGCCTCGCCTGCGCCTCACATCAGCTCGGACAGGATCAGGATGAGCAGAAAGCCCGCGCCGATGGCCAGGGCGGCCGATTGCTGGAATTGGTGCGACTCGGCCTCGGGCACGAGATCGGTGACGGTCAGGTAGAACATGCCGCCGGCCCCCAGGGCGAAGAGAACCCCCTGCACGGCGTCCGGGATGCGGCCCAAGGCGAACCAGCCCACCAGGGCCGAGGCAAAAAGCGCCAGCCCGATCAGGGACGTCCAGAACAGGATCCTGCGCTTGGCCCTGCCCTGGTCCTCGCTCAGGATCAGCTCGCCGATGCTCATGGCCTCGCTGATGTTGTCCACGGCGATCGCGATGCCCACGATCAGCGCCGTGCTGGGATCGAGCGCGCCGCCGACCCCGATGGCGATGCCTTCGATGATCTCCTCCGAACTGGTGCCGCCCGCCAGCACGGAGGTGCTGCCGCCGCGCGGCTTGCGCCGGCGGTGATGGCGCTTCACGCGGTCGGACTGGTCGGCCTCGGGCCCCGCCACCTCCCAGCGGTTCACGTAAAGGTCGAGGAGATAGACAAGCCCGAAGCCGAAGGCGAATCCGGCCACGGCCCACGAAAGCCCCGCCATTTCCAGCGCCTTGGGCAGCATCTCGAAGGCGAACGTGCCCAGGAGCACGCCGCCCGCGAGGCCCACCGCCGCGGACAGCAGCAGGCTCGATGGGCGGAGCCAGACGGCAAGCAAACCGCCCAGGGGCGAGGCCAGGGCCGCCGCGAGCGCGATGCCCGGCACGATCAGGGCTGAACCTTCCATGCCCGCTCCTTTGACGCGATTCCATCCGTCGCGCAGAGCCCAACGTCATGATCCAGAGTTGGTTCGCTTATCCTGGTGGGGGATGGGACGGGCTTGCAGGTTCTTTCTGTCACGCAGGTCGACCGGATGGGCGTCGGTGACGTGGGCGGATTCGCATTGCAAGGACGCCCTGGACCTGTGCTGCTTCACCTGATCGCCTCGGCCCTGCCCAAGATTGGCCGCGATGTCCTGCTACCCGGCATGGGCAGCCGTGAGCACGTGCTGCGGCGGGTTAGCCGGAGAGTGCCGCTGCCCTCAGAACCCCGGCCGTTCGAGTTCTCTTCCCAAGAGGGAATGATCGGATATGGGCCCGTCGGCCGCAAAACGACGGGCCCCCTTCCATACTGATGGCCCCGGGCCAGGATCCCACATGCAAGGCGATGTCCCGCGCGACGCTTCCGCCTTGCCCGGTCGCCCGGGTCCGATCCGAAGTGGACCTTGGCGCCGGTCAGGCCGTCTGGCCCGCCAGGGACATCCGGAGGTGCTGTCGCGCCAGGGCGGCGATCAGGTCGGTCTGGGTGACGATGCCGACGATGGTCCGGTCCTGCGTCATGACCGGGACGGCGTCGGATTCGTTCTCCGCCAGGAGGGGCAGGAGTGCGCTGACGGGGGTCGTCGGGGCCACGCGCGACATCCCCGTCGCCATGATGTCGGCGGCTCGGACCGGCGTGCTCCGCCGCGGGTCGACAAGGCGCGCCATGGCGGCGGCGAAGCCGAGCTTCAGACGCAGGGCGTCCTCCCGGGCGCGGCGGATCAGGTGCAACTGGAAAATCACCCCGAGGAACCGGTCCTCGTCATCCACGACAGGCAGGGACGTGAAGGCGTGGAGGCGGAACAGGTCGGCGACCTCGGAAAGCGGTGTGTCGGGATGAACCGTGACGAGGTCCCGTGACATGATGTCCGCCGCCGTGAGCGGGTTGGGTTGGTGGCGCGCCGCCTGCATCTCGGCCGCGCCGATCAGGCGCGCGAGGTCTTCGACACCGAGGTTGAGCGACTGCCGGTACCGCCGGAGAATGTCCGTGAGCTCCTCTTCGCTCAGGCCCAGGCGTTCCACCGCCGGAGGGTCGGCCGTATGGTGCGCGCCCTCGTCGTCGAAATGGCGGAACGGATAGCGCCGCCCTGTCAGGTGAGCGTAGGCGATGGCGATGGCGACCAGCAGCGCGGAGCCGAGCGCGACGGGGGCCAGCGCAAAGCGGAAGCCCAGTTCGTGGATCGCGTCGGGGTTCATCGCGGCCGTCATGGCCACGGCCCCTGCAGGCGGGTGGACGGCCCGCGCCAGGATCAGGACGATGATCGACAGACCGACCGAGAGCGCGATGCGAAGGATCGGATCGGCGACGAGCAGCACGACCGCCACGCCCACGACCGCCGCAAGCGTGTTTCCGACCACCGCCGACCAGGGCTGGGCCAGAGGACTGTTCGGCACGGCGAAGATCAGTACCGACGTCGCCCCGAACGGCGCGATCAGGTAAAGCCCCAGCCGGAGGTCCACCGCCGGCGAGAGCACGAGCAGGCCTGCGAGGCCCAGGCCGACCAGCGCTCCGACCCCGGCGCGCAAGGCTTCGGTCGGAGGCACGCCGGCGATGGCGGGGCCCAGTGCTCGCGCGGCGTGCCGCAGAAAGGAAGGCTGGCGTGAAGTCAACTTGGGACGGCTCCGTCTCGGGATGACGGGCCGGGGAAGGCCCGAAGAAGGCGTGTGCGGCTGCGATGGCTGTCCTGGCGCCGCGAGTCCAGACGGGCCCGCAGGAGGTCCTGCCGCGTGATGACGCCCAGCACGCGCCCGTCGGTCGGGGAAACGACCGGGATGCGGCCCACCCCCGACTGCACGGCCAGGTCCGCCACTGCGCTGCAGGTCGCATCGGGGTGGACCACTGGGTAGGCGCGGTCGGACAGTGTCTCCACCAAGGTGGCGCCGGGGTCACCGACGCCCTGCCGCCAGCCCAGCGCGTCGGTGCGCGAAGCGAGACCGAGAAGGCGACCCGCTTCGTCCACCACGGGATAGCTGCGGTGGCGGGCGTCCCGGGCAAAGAACTCGACTGCGGCCGAGGTGGTCATGGTCCCCGGCAACGTCTCGGGCCCGGGCGTCATCACCGCCTGGGCCTGCAGGAGATCCAGGGGATCGACGCCGTACTCCTGCAGCAGATGACGCCCGCGGCGGGCAATCTTCTCCGTCAGGATGGACCGGTGGCTCAGGAGCACGCTGACGCCGAAGGCCGCGGCCGAGCAGGCCAGCATGACGGCCAGGGCGTCGAACCGCCCGGTCGCTTCGGCGGCGAAGAGGATGCCGGTCAGCGGAGCCCGCATCCCGCTGCTCATGATCCCCGCCATCCCGATCATCGCCCAGAACCCCTCGCTCCCCGGCAGCATCCTCCCGCTGAGCCATCCAAGTGCTCCTCCAAGGATCAGGAGCGGGGCCAGCACGCCCCCCGATGTGCCCGAACCGAGCGCCAGGAGCCAGACCGCAGCCTTGACCACCAGCAGGAGCAGAATGGCGTCCGTGGTCGATGTGCCCGCCAGCATCATGTGGATGTTGGCGTAGCCTGCTCCCAGGACACGCGGATCGATCAGCCCCCCAAGCCCGACGGCGACGGCCCCGAGCGCAGGCCACCACATCCAGTGGACGGGGAGGCGATGGAAGGCGTCCTCGATCGCGTAGAGGGCAGCCGTCAGCACGACCGAGAGCAGCCCGACGAGGAGCCCCAGGGCAGCCGCTCCGGGAAGCGTCCAGGGGCTGTCCGGAAGGCTCGCCGTCGTCGGGAACAGGGGACCGACACCGATCCAGGTCGCGCGCCATGCCAGCGAGACCAGGACGGCCACGATGACCGGCAGCAGGCTTCGTGGCTTCCACTCGAAGAGCAGCACCTCGACGGCCAGGAGGATCGCAGCCAGGGGCGTCCCGAAGATCGCCGTCATGCCTCCCGCGGCTCCGGCCACAAGGAGCGTCTTCCGTTCGGCTGCGCTCAGGTGGAAGCACTGGGCGAAAAGAGAGCCGATGGCGCCACCGGTCATGATGATGGGGCCTTCGGCGCCGAAGGGCCCCCCGCTCCCGATCGAGATGGCCGACGACAGGGGCTTCAGGACTGCCACCTTGGGCGACAACCGGCTCTCGCCGTAGAGGATGGCCTCCATGGCCTCGGGGATGCCGTGCCCCCGGATCTTGTCGGAGCCGAAGCGGGCCATCAGGCCGATGATCAGAGCGCCGATGACCGGGAGGACCAGAGCAAGGAGCCCGACCGAGGCGTCCGCGATCTCGACCTCGGCAACCGACAGGCGCCCGAACCAGAAGACGTTCGTGCACAGGGCGATCAGGCGCAGCAGGACCCAGGCCCCGAGAGCGGCGCCCGAGCCCACGACGAGCGCCATGGCCGAGAGCATGACCATGCGGCGGTCGGCGCTGTGATCGCCCAGACGGGCAGGAAAGGCGGGGCTGCGGGACGGAAGCATGGGGGACCCTCGAAGCGGATACCGCCGGCTGTTATATCGCAGAGCGATATAAAGCAACTCGGGACGCAGGCTTTCGTGGGTGGGGGGCGACAGTGTATTGGCGGGCCGCACCGAACCGCGCCTTCAGGAGACGCGCATGGACGAGCCGATCAGCGACTCCGATTTCCGCACCCTCGCCACCTTCCGGCGGGAGTTGCGGCAGTTCCTGCAGTTCAGCGAGGCCGCCGCTCTCTCGCAGGGGCTCTCGCCGCAGCAGTATCAGGCGCTGCTTGCGATCCGGGGCGCCGACGGACAGCAGATGACGGTCGGAAACCTGGCCGAAACGCTTCTTTTGCGCCCGCACAGCGCCAGCGGCCTCGTCTCGCGGCTGGAGACGATCGGCATGGTCGAAAGGCACGGCTCGGAGGAGGACGGCCGGCGGCGGGTCGTGAAGCTGAGCACCAGGGCCAAGGCGTTGCTGGACACCCTGTCGGCCGCGCATCGGAGCGAGTTGCGCCGCCGTCGGGCGCTGCTCACGACGCTCCTGGACAGCTTGGGATAGGCAAAATCCGCCATGAGCGGCGACCAGCGGACGGGCAAGACCGGGATGTCCGCATCATTCGTCCCCCTCGCGCCGCGACAGGGTATCGCGCAATGGCAGGGTGATGCCGCGTGGCTGGCCGACCACACCAGGCGGCACGACGCGGGGGACTGTCGTCCATCACACCGCATGTCCCGACGGTGCGGACTGGCGGCCCATGGCCCCCGCCCCTATGTCCCGCCCGAACAGGCCTGGTCCGCGCGGTTGCGGAGGCCCGCTATCCGGGAGACGCGGCGTGGACGGCATCGAGTATCTGGGCCTCGCGGCCAGTGCCTTGGCGACATTCTCGTTCCTGCCGCAGGTCGTGCGAACCTGGCGCACGCGCAGCGCCCAGGATTTCAGCTTGGCGACGCTCCTCATGCTCATGACCGGAACAAGCCTTTGGATCATCTACGGCGTCTGGCGGGACGCTTTGGCGATCTGGCTGGGCAACGGCGTCACCTTCCTGCTGGTCGGCGCGATCCTGTGGGTCAAGATGCGAAACCTGCTGTCCACTCGTAATGTCACGGGCTGACCGGGCCACGGCTCCGGGCCGGGACCTCCTGCCTGTGGGGGGAGGCGGCGGCCTGAGAGGGCGGAGGCCCCAAGCGAACAGGGAGATCTGTCTTGAGTCTGCACAATGAGATCGGGGCGTTCTTCGACAGCTATGTCGATGCCTTCGCGCGATGGGACGCCGATGCGGTCTGCGACCTGTGGGAACCGGTCGGGCTGTTTCCCTCCCCGGCCGGAAACTTCGCCATGGACCGGCAAACCTTCCGGGACCACTGCGCGACGCTAATGGACTTCTACCGTCAACAGGGTGTCGTTCGTCCTGAGGGCCGCCTGCTATCCGCAGCCGAGCTCTTTCCGCAGGTCGCCGAGGCTCGGGTGGCGTACCAGATGCATGGCGAAGGCGGCGTCGTGGTGGCAGAGTGGGAGCACGTCTACCTCCTGCGTCGCACCGACCGTTGGCGAGTGACCTTGACGATCCCCGACGGCGAGATGGCGGCCTGGGCCGCACGCGGGGCGCAACTCTGATGCGGCAACGGATAATGGCTGCGTCGAGCGCGTGGATGCCGGATTCCGCGTGGTGCATACATGGCGCCTGCGGATGCATGGTCTGACCCGAGAGCCTCTTCCAGCCTGACAGCAACCTTCGAGCACCCAGCAAGAGGAGACGATCTTTCCAGCCACGGACGGGTTGCCCGTCCGCTCTGGCAAGCACGGCCACGAGCAGGGGCGCGTCCGGGACGCGGTCCTCCCACCACGGAGGAGACTTGACGATGATGTCCATCATCACCGTGTTTGCGCTGGGCCCTTGAGGGCTCCCCCTCCCTTGCACGCGCTGAACACGTCCCGCGCCAAGCTCGGACCACGACCCCTGTGCGCCGTGCTGGCAAGGTCAGCCGCTGGTCCGGTCCAGGGTGGGTTGGACCTCAGGTGGAAGCGAGGCGCGCAAGGTCTCGTACGCCGCGACGATCCGCGTCCGCAATACTTGGAGATCGCTGGTCGGCACCTCGGCCCAGCGGCCATCCTCTCGCACCTCCACCTGCTCGCCCACTCGGGCAAACGGCTCGTGCGCGGCGGTCCAGAGGTCGGTGCCCTCAGGCCCCGGCACCTTCTCGGTCCCAGGTAGCTCGGCGCAGGTCAGGTTTACGATCTCGCGGCTCATGCGCCTGAGTTGGGGCAAAGCCGCCGTTTGTCCACTCAGAGCATTCGGCGCATCTGCAAGGCGCTGCGACGTTCAGCGAAAAGGCTGACCAGACCGCCGTCAGACCGATGCCTGACATCAATTCCTTATGCCGTACTGTTCGAGGTGAATTACACAGATCGTGGACCTGAGAGCGAGAGCTCACTCTTAGGAGCCGGTTCAACGAGGCTGCTTGAGTTGGCGTGGTGCCGCAGAAGGGACCCAAATATTCAGATTTATCAGACCTTTAGTCTGAAGATCAACTGAGATACCAAGGTAAATACCATCAAAAGTGAGTTGCTGGAAGGTCGAGTCCCTGTTTGTGACTCGTAAGCGCCCCCCTAACCCGGGTTGGGGGAAATACTGGTGCCGCTGATGCGTCCCGGCCATTCCCCGACGGTCCCGCTCCTCAGGGTGACTGTTTAGTAACGCTCCCTTATGAAGCACGGGTAGATCGCCCCGAGCACTGGACCTCCGATTGTTGCCGGCCGTAGTACCAGATCCTCTCACTCCGCGGCGACCCGCCAGTCCTCCTCCTCGTCACCTTCGGTGGCCTCGAGAACGAGTAGGGTCATGTCATCCACCATCGTCTCGGAACTGCGCCAATCCTGGACTGATTGGGTGACGACGGAGACAAGATCCTCCGTGGGCAGATGAACGCGGCCCCGCAGCAGATCGAGTAGACGCTCTTCCGTGAACGGCTGACCGTCGGGGCTCTCCGCCTCGCTGAGCCCGTCGGAGTAGATCAGGAGCCGGTCACCGGGCTCGAAGCCGAAGGCGATCTCATCGAAGTTGGCCCCTCGGATGACCCCTATGGGCAATCCACCCTCGCCGATCATCTCGACGGCTCCGGAGCGTCGCAGGAGGACTGGAGGCGGATGGCCCGCCTGAACAAGGCTTCCCCGCCCCTCCTCGGGGCGCAACTCGCCCATGATCACGGTGAAGTAGGGCAGGTGCTCGGGCCAGTCGTCGTTTAGGATGGCCATGGTGTGGGCGAGGCTGTCGCCCGCCCGGCGCTGCAGAATCGCCTGGGCGGCGGCATAGCGCGAGGCCACCGACACGAGGGCCGCGGCCGCACCGTGCCCAGCCACGTCGGCCAGGAAGAAGTGGACGGGTCCGTTCGGCTGGCGCAAGACGTCGTAGGTGTCGCCGGAGATGAAGTGAGACGGCTGGAGCCGCCCGGTGAACCGGACGCCCCCCAGCCGTGCGGCCGCAGGAAGAAGAGAGAGCTGGACTGCGGATGCGGCTTCCAGGTCCTTCTGGAGCTGCTGGTGCGCGGCCTGAAGCTTTTCGTGCAGAGCCACGCGCTCCTCTTGCAGCCTGGCCCGGCGGATGGCGTTGGCCTTGAAGACCCGCAGGGCATCGGACATGGCGCCCACCTCGTCCTTGCGGGAGCGCTCGGGCAGAGCCACCTGGAGGTCGCCACCGGCCAGAGCAAGCATGCTGTCGCGCAAGGAACCCAAAGGCTGGATGACCCGGCGGCTCACCACCCACGCACCCCGCGCGACGGCGCCGAGGCCGATAAGAAGCGTGCCCAGCCAGAGAAGCGCCAGCCATGAGGCTCGCCTTTGCTGCTGCGCCAGCCGATCCCGGGAATAGGTGAACAGGCTCTCCTGCAGGTCGGCGCCGGTGCGCGTGATCTGCCGTGTGTCCCAGAGCAGGCGGGTGGCTTCGGAGTCGATGGAGTCCCCCGCCGGGTCCGGGTCGGCGAGCGCCGCGATCAGTTCCTGCTCCAGCGGACGGTAACGGTCGGCATAGGCCACGGTCAGAGAGGCCAGCCCGAGGCGGAGTGGCCGATCCTCGACCGCGGACCTGTTGGTGATGAGATCGAAGGCCAGCTCGGCCCGCTCCGAGTTGCCGCGGATCTGGTCCCAGGCGGCGCGCTCGGCGGCCGGCGGCAGGTCCGCCAGAAGGCCGCCGATCACGGCCTCGTTTTGCATGAGGGCTTCAAGCAGGATGGAGGTGTAACGCCGGAGCTGGAAGGCGTTGGCCGTGCCGGCGTCCGTCGGGTGTTCCTGCGCCAGCAGGGAGACCCGGAGGGTCACCAAGTCCTCGATCACCGCCGTATAGCCGGCCAAGAGCCCGGCTGCGGCCGTAGTCCGGGCCTCCCGGTTCGTCCTGAGCCAGGCTGCGGCCGCTGTGTTCCGGTGGCTGTCCAGGGTCCGCTCGATCTGTTCCAGAACGGCGGACCTGGTCTCGCCGTTGATCCGGGCCAGCGTCTCCGCGGCCTCGACGAAGGCAGCATCGGTTGCGCCGCTGAGCTCCGTCGCAGTCCGCTCGACCCCCGCTTTCCCCAGCAGGGACAGATACGCTTCGGTCCTCTCCTCTGCGACGGCCACCGCCGCGCGCGAGAGCTGCTCTCTCGCCAGGTTGGATACCGTCAGGTCCTGGGCTTCCCGATACTGCTCGAACGCGGTCCAGGTCTGGATCGCCACCGATACGCACAGGCCGAGGCCCAGGAGCAGGAAAAGGCCGGTCAGGGTCTGGCGGATGGTGAACACAGGTGACGTCCCTATGAGGAAAGCCGGAAGGGTATGCGGAGAACGCACTCGCGGGCTGATAGTGTGGCCCGCTTGTGGTTCCAAGCTATTGTCCAATGAACAAAAGCGTTGGGCTCCACAGGAAGCTGTCCATGGCTTACTACTTTGACCGGTATGAGGGCCGCGTTCCGCCGGAGCCCCTGCCGCACTCCCCCGCACGCGAGCTGCTCTATCAGTACCTTGCGACCATCAGCCTCGTTCTGGGCGCTTGGTATCTTTGGTGGCGCTGGACCGAGAGCCTCAACCCGGAGGCGCTGTGGTTCGCGATCCCGCTGGTGCTCGCGGAGACCCTGGCCTTTGTCGGGCTGATCCTGTTCACGATCAATCTCTGGCGCGTGCAGGACTATCCCGTCCTCTCCCCTCCGGCCTCCATCCGCGACTGCGTGGACGACCCGGCCACCCCCGACAGGCCGGTGGTGGTGGACGTGTTCTTCACCACCTACAACGAGGATGTGGAGATCGTGCAGAGGGGCGTGCGCGACGCCAAGGCGATGCGCTACCCCCACGCGATCGACTTGCGCATCCACGTCCTCGACGACGGCCGCCGCCCCGAGATGCGGGCCATGACCGAGGCGGAGGGCGTGGGCTACATCACCCGCGACAACAACCTGGGCTTCAAGGCAGGCAACCTCCGCAACGCCATGGAGCAGAGCGCGGGCGACTTCATCATCATCTGCGACGCCGACACGCGCCCGATGCCCACGATGCTTGAGCGCACCTTGGGCTATTTCCGTGACCCCGACGTGGCCTGGGTGCAGACACCGCAGTGGTTCTATGACCTGCCCGAGGGCACGCCCTTGCCTGAAGCGATGAGCCGAAAGCTCGGCGCGGTGGGCCGTGGCATCGGGCGGACGGTGGAGGCGGTGTTTGGGCCCATCCGCGTGGGCGAGGACCCGTTCCTCAACGACCCCGAGATGTTCTACCAGGTCATCCTGCGGCGGCGGAACTGGGCCAACGCGTCCTTCTGCTGCGGCGCGGGGTCCATCCACCGGCGCGAGGCAGTCATGCAGGCGGCGCTGGGCGCCTACGCCGATGACGTGCTGCGCCGCGCGGGAGAGGACGCAGCGGCCGTGCGCAAGCTCACTTCGGAGCGGGAGCTTGGCCCGGAGGTCCGGTCCGCGCTGGTGGCCGGCGCGCTGGAGGAGCAGGAGTTCACGCCCTACAAGTTCCACGTCTCCGAGGACATCTACACCTCCATCGAGCTTCACGGGGACCCGGTGCGGCGCTGGAAGTCGGTCCTGCACCCCTGGATCGAGTGCAAGATGCTGTCACCGCAGGACCTGCTGAGCTGGACGGTGCAGCGCTTCAAGTACGCAGGCGGCAGCCTCGACATCCTGTTCCACGACAATCCGCTGTTCCGCGGCAAGATGTCGTTCTGGCAGCGCGTCATGTACGGCGCGACCTTCTGGTCCTATCTCGGCGCCTTGTGGAACGTGGTCTTCCTCCTGGCGCCGGTCGTGTATCTCACCACGGGGATCGCGCCGGTCGCGGCCTATACGACGGACTTCTACGTCCATATCCTGCCGTTCCTGATCCTCAACGAGTTCGCCGCCATGGTGGGCACCTGGGGCATCTCCGGCTACCGCTCCAAGCTGTGGTACATCTCCTTCTTCCCGATCAACCTGCGCGCGCTCTGGACCGTGGCGCGGGGCGAGAAGATCAAGTTCCCGGTCACGCCCAAGGTGCGGCAGTCGGGCAACTTCGCCCGGCTCGTGGCGCCGCAGATCGCCGTCGTGGCCGTGACGCTGCTCGCGCTCCTGTTCGGGCTCCTGTCCTGGGCCCTGGGGCGGGAAGGCTACACGCTGGGCGGGATCGTGGCCAACGGGTTCTGGGCGGCGAACAACATCCTGGCCATGGGCGGCATGATCTTTGCCGCCTTCTGGAAGCCGGAGGAAGGTGACGACGAACTGGAAGGAGTTCCTGCATGACGACCCCCACCCACAACGGCTGGAGGAGCGCCCGTGGGCACATCGTCTTCCTCCTGGCGCTGATCTCCGCCTTTGCCCTGGTCTACTGGCTGGAGCAGTGGGAAACCGGGGGCACGTCCACGGCGTCTGCCTGGACCGCCGACCCGGACGCGGCTGCGCCACGTCCGCCGCTGGAGCCGCTCGGCGATGATGAGCTCGAGGCTGCGCGCGCCGCCTGGGCCTATTTCGAGGGCAACACCCAGTCCGACACGGGGCTCGTCAACTCCGTCGCAGGCTACCCGGCCACGACCATGTGGGACACGGGGGGCTACCTGCTGGCCGCCATCGCGGCCGAGCGGCTGGGTATCCTTCCCCGGCAGGAGTTCGACCGGCGGATGACGCAGGCCCTGGACAGCCTCGCGCGCCTGCCGCTCTACGACGGGCGGCTGCCGAACAAGTCCTACGACACGACGACCCTCGCCATGACCGACTACGCCAACACCCCGACTGAGGCGGGGATCGGCTGGTCGGCCCTGGACCTCGGCCGCATCCTCGTCCCGTTTGACGCGCTGATGCGTCACTACCCTGAGCACGCAGCAGGCGTGGACGCAGTGCTGGACCACTGGGACCTCGCCTCAGCGGTTCAGGACGGCGAGATGATCGGGGCCCTGCCCAGCGAGGGTGGGGGCTACGAGCTCGTGCAGGAAGGCCGTCTCGGCTACGAGCAGTATTCGGCCAAGGGCTTCGCGCTTCTGGGCTACGACGTGGGTGAGGCCGCCCGCGTCGAGGCGCATCTGGACTGGGTTGATGTGGCGGGCCTGGACGTGCCCGTCGATCAGCGCGATCCTGAGGAGTTCGGCGCCCACGCCCACACCCTGAGCGAGCCCTACCTCCTCGCGGCGCTCGAGTTCGGCTGGGACACGCGCCTGCGGGATCTCGCCTGGCGCGTCTACCAGGCGCAGGAGCGGCGGCATGCCGAGACGGGGATCCTGACCGCCGTCACCGAGGACCACCTCGACCGCGCCCCGCATTTCATCTTCAGCTCCGTCGTCGCCGAGGGCGAGCCCTGGGCGGTGCAGACGGACACCGGCGAGGACGCGGACGAGTTCCGCATCCTCAGCACCAAGGCAGCGCTGGGCTGGCACGCGCTCTACCGCACGCCCTACACCGAAGAACTCGCCGCCGCCGTCTGGGACCTGCAGACGCCGAACGGCTGGCAGACGGGACACTACGAGTCCCTGGGCGAGCCCAATGCGGTTCTCGCCGCCAACACCAACGCGGTGATCCTGGAAGCGCTGCATTACTGGGCGCTGGGGCCGATCCTGCATCCGCAGGGCGGCGAGGAGCGGGACGAGACCGCGTCGGCCGCCACGCCCTGACAGCGATGTGGCACCCGCATCAGGTCGGCGCAGGGACCGCCAGGGGCAGGCGGCAGCTCCCGCCGACCGAGGCGGCTGGCCCGAGCTCCTCGGGCCAGGCTGTCCTTGGGAACAGCGCCTCAAGGTGCCGATAAGCGATCGCCTCCAGCACGAAGGCGTTGGTGGCGCTGGTGCGGGTCGCCTCGTAGGCCCCCGTTGCTTCGTAGCGCCCCTCATACCAGCCTGCGGCCGGGTCATGGAGCTCCGCCGTGAGGGCAGTCAGCGTGTCGATGACCGCGCCGTCGAAGAACGCGTCGAGAGCGAAGACGGCCCGCGTGGAGATAAGGTCCAGCCGGGGATAGAGCGTGCCCCCGGGATCGACCGTGGACCAGGGATAGCCGTTGGCGAGGATGGTGCCATACAGCGTGAACGGCTCCTCCGAGCGGCGGAAGTCGGCGCGAGCCGTCGGGAGGCCTGCTTCTGTGGTGCGCAGGGCCTGGAGGTTGTAGACGGCCGTCATCAGGTCCCCTGAGGACAGCCCGCCGGCCACCTCCTCGCCGGACAATGGGCCCAGAGTCAGGAAGCCGAACTCCAGCCCCATGTAGGCAGGCGGCGTGGTCATGATTGGCGCCTGCGAGGTCACATCCACGTCCAAGGGGAAGCGGACGCCGTCGATGTCAATTTCCGCATTGGCCGGCCCCGTCTGGGGAATGGGGGCGTCCAGACCCCAGGCCCGGTAGCCCTGCACGGCGTAGGAGTCGTAGCCGCGCGAGGTCTCGGCCGCGTATTCGGTCCCGTTCTCGCCGGGCCGGCTCCGCTGAAGCCGGGACTGGTCCGAGATCGCGCCGCAGACACTGAACCGGCCCACCGCGTTGCGGATGAAGGAGGCGAACTCCGGATGCTGCTCCGCTGCGATCCTGAGCCAGATCAGCAGGCGTCCCGTGTCCACCGCCGACCAGCCCGCCTGGCCCTCGGCGAAGTCCTCGCCCAGCATGGCCCCGGTGTCGGTGCTGTAGAAGCGGTTGGGCAGTTCCCCAAAGGCGAGTGGCATGGTGCTGATGTAGGTGAGCAGGCGCGTGAACCGCTGGTCGAACTCGCGGTCATCGATGAGTCCGAGACGGTGCGCCAAAAGGGTGGCGGCGAGCTGGTCGCCCATCGACCAGGCGGACGCGATGGGCGCTCCGGCCCGAGCAGGAACCAAGGGCGGCCGGGGCGGGGCGCCTTCGGCGGGCGGAGCGTCTCCGGTGCTGGTGAAGTAGGCCCAAGCCGCCTGAGCCCAGGCCAGCTCCTCCTCGGTCAGGGGCGTGTCCAAGGCGGCGCTGGAGGTGGGTGGCGGGCGCTCGCTCTCCTGGGCCGCAGCCGCGAGCGGGACGAGCAGGAGAGCCACGCAGCCGCCAAACAGGCCCTGGCGCCGGACGCGGGTTCCTTGTTCACCGAAAGCCATGCTCTATCCTCCGAAACGAAAGCGAACCGCCCGTTGTCCATCTATGTTCCCGGCCTTGAGGTTCCACACGTGACCACGACCGCCCGTCCCGCGCTCCTGGCTCTCCTCGGCATCATTTCGGCCCCGCTGGCCTCGGCGGACGAACACTGGCCCGACCGGCCGCTGTCTACCGTGGAGCCGATCGCCCAGCCCCGCCATGGCGAGCTCACCGAGGCCGAGATGGAGATGGCCCGGAACGCCTGGCGCTACTTCGAAGCCAACTGGCAGCCGGACACCGGCT
Source organism: Rubellimicrobium arenae (assembly GCF_017916275.1). GTDB lineage: Bacteria > Pseudomonadota > Alphaproteobacteria > Rhodobacterales > Rhodobacteraceae > Rubellimicrobium > Rubellimicrobium arenae. Next base: position 243,201 of record NZ_JAFMST010000006.1, on the reverse strand, counting down.
TCACCAACGCCGTGAACGCCTATCCCTCGACGACGCTCTGGGACACCGGCTCCTACATGGCCGCGATGATCTCGGCCCAGGGTCTGGGCCTGATCGAGGAGCAGGAGGTCAGGGATCGGCTCGACCGGCTCCTGGGCACCCTCGAGCACCTTCAGCTTTTCCGGACCGAGTGCCCGAACAAGGTCTATCACACCCAGACGGCCTTCCCCACGACCTACACCAACGAGCCCGGCGAGATCGGCTGTTCGGCCCTCGACATTGCGCGGCTCATGGTCTGGCTCAAGGTCGTCGAGCAGCGCTATCCCGAGTTCCAGCCCGAGGTGCGCCGCACGCTCCGGCGCTGGAACTGGTGTAACATCGTGACCGAAGCGGGCGTGCTGCAGGGCACCTCGGTCGGTCCCGATGGGGCCACGCTCTATCTCCAGGAGGGGCGGCTCGGCTACGAGGAGTATGGGGCGGCCGCCTTCGCGCTCTGGGGGTTCAACGTGGAGGCCGCCTACGATCCCGAGCCCTACAGCACGATCTGGCTCTATGGCGTGGAGGTACCCTACGACAGCCGCGACCCTCGCGTGCTCGGGGCCCACAACTATGTGGTGACCGAGAGCTACGCCCTTCTCGGCATCGAGTTCGGCTTCGCGGATCCCTCCGGTGACGACATCCCGGCCTGGATCGCCAGGGCCGCGCAGAACATTTACGAGGCGCAGGTGCGCCGGTTCGAAGATACGGGCATCCTCACCGCCCGGACCGAGCATCAGCTCCTGGACGCGCCCTACTTCGTCTATGACACGATCTTCAGCGACGGCCGCCCTTGGGCCACCATCACCGACACGGGTGAATGGGTGCCGCAGCATTCGGCCGTCGCGCTCAAGGGCGCTCTGGGTCTCTGGGGCCTGTGGGAGACCGGCTACACCGAGCAGCTCTTCGAGCACATTGCCGGACAGTTCGACCCCGAGCTGGGCTACGTCGAAGGCATCTACGAGAACGGCAGCGGTCCGATCCAGCAATACACTGCCAACAACAATGGCATCATGCTGGAGACGCTCTACTTCAAGTTGAACGGGCCGATCCTTGAGCTGGTGGAGAATCCTCTGGCCTGGGTGGAGACGAACGACTCGCAACAGAACCGATGCCTGCCGGGCGTCACCGAAGAGCAGCAGGAGCAACCCGGATGAACATCACCGACGAGCTTCAGGGCAACATCCTGGTCCTCCGCGTGGGCGAGACCCGTCTTGATGCTGCCCGGGCGCCCGCCTTGCGTGAGGAGCTTCTGCGCCACATCGATGCCGGCCACAGCCAGATCGTGCTGGACCTTTCCAAGACCGATTTCCTCGACAGCTCAGGGCTCGGCGCGCTGGTCTCAGCTGTCAAGCGGCTGGGCTCCAAGGGCACCCTCGCGATCGCCGGGGCACAGGGGGCCGTGACGCGCCTTTTCTCGCTCACCCGCATGGACCGTGTCTTTGCGCTGCACCCCAGCGTTGATGCGGCCGTCACGCAACTGGCGGGCTAAGGCGAGGCGCGATGGCCAGCGAGCGGACTTGGGTTCTCGACCGCAGCAGCCTGGAGGACATCGGCCCCATCTCCGAGGTCGTTCGATCCCTGGCGGAGCCGGAGTTGGGAGCGGAGGGGGCGAGTGACGTAGAACTCGCCCTTGTCGAGGCCGCCACCAACGTGGTCCGCCACGGCTACGGGCCCGAGGGCGGGCCCATTCGCATCGAGGCGTCCGAGATCCCGGATGGCGTGGTGGTGCGCATCTGCGACTGGGGCAGGCCCATTCCGGGCGAGGCCCTGGCCAGCGCCGGCCTCAGTCGCTTCGATTTCGATCCGGCCAACCTGCTCGACATCCCCGAAGGAGGGATGGGCCTGTCGCTCATCGCCTCGGTCATGGACGAGGTGACCTACCGGAGCGACGAGGGACAGAACGTGCTCACGCTCCTGCGACGGGCGCGCGCCTGACGCAGGAGGCAGGCCTGAGGCCTCAAGCGGCGGCGCTGCCGCCCAGCATGCCCTGAAGGCGCGCCCGGAGCTGGGGCCCGTATTCGGGATGGGCAAGACCCATGTCCATCGTGGCTTCCAGGTAGCCCATCTTGGAGCCGCAGTCGTAACGGCGCCCGCGGTAGCGGAAGGCCTCGACGCCCGTGGTCGGGATCTGCTTCTTGATGGCATCGGTGAGCTGGATCTCGCCTCCCTTGCCCGGCTCCTGCTTGGCGAGAATGCGCATGATGTCCCCGGTCAGGATATAGCGCCCAACCACGGCGAGGTTGGACGGCGCTTCCCCCTTCGGGGGCTTCTCGACCATGTCAGTGATCGCAGCTGAGCGACCTTCGCCTGGATCCTGGGCTGCGACGACGCCGTAGCTCGAGATCTCGTCCAAGGGCACGGGATTGACCGCGAGGACCGACTTGCCGGTGGCGCGCTGCACCTCGGCCATCTGCGCCAGCACCGGCGGCTCGCCCTGCATAAGGTCGTCCGCAAGAAGCACGGCGAAGGCCTCATCCTCGCCGATGAGGGGCGCCGCGCAATAAACGGCATGCCCGAGACCGAGCGCTTCCGGCTGGCGGATGTAGATGCAGGTGACATGCGGGGGGATGATGCCCCGGAGTGCCTCGGCCACGTCGCCCTTGCCCTTGTCCCGCAGCAGGCGGTCGAGCTCGGGCGTGGCGTCGAAATGGTCCGCGATGGCGCGCTTGGTGCGCCCCGTCACGAAGATGAGCTGCGTCACCCCGGCCGCGATGGCCTCCTCGACTGCGAACTGGATGAGCGGCTTGTCGATGACCGTCAGCATCTCCTTGGGCTGCGCCTTGGTGGCGGGCAGGAAGCGGGTGCCCAGACCCGCGACGGGAAAGATGGCTTTCGTGACGGGCTTCATTGCAGGTCTCCTCCGACTGGTGTTCAGGGAAACCGTAAGCGAAACGGTGAGTTCCGCAACGGAAAGCCAGCCGCCGACAGGGGCGAACTGCCGCCGGCCACGTCAGAGTGGGGGAGTTGGCCACCGGCCTCAGACGAAGATGAAGTCGGTGCCTTCGGTCAGAGTCGCGCGCCCGTTGATCTTGAGGACCTCGACCCCGCCATTGTAGGAGACGCACCAGTCGTTTGACGCAGCGGTCCCGCCGTTCTCGACCAGCACGGCGCCACGGCCGAAGCCCTCCAGGCGCAGCTGATCCCCTGTCTCCAGGTTCACGCAGTCGCCTGCGGCTTCGCCCTTGCGCAGCACAAAGGTGTCCGCGCCCGCGCCACCCCAGTAGAGGTCTGCGCCCGCGCCGCCGTTGAGCACGTCCGTCCCTGCGCCGCCGCGCAGGATGTTGTCGAGGCCGTTGCCGGTGAGGGTGGCGCTGCCAGTCCCGGCGAAGGTCAGGTTCTCAATGTGGCTGCCGGCGGCATAGCTATTGAGCGTCGTCCGGACGGTGTCCACGCCGCCGCCGGCCTGCTCGACCACGACGTCACTCCGGTTGTCGACGGTGTAGAGGTCATCGCCCGCAAGGCCGGTCATCGTGTCGGCGCCCGCGCCGCCGTCGAGTTTATCGTTGCTGGCGGTCCCGGTAAGCTTGTCGGCCTTTTTGGTGCCGGTCAGCGCCACGCCGTTGACAGCATCATAGGCCCCGCTCTCACGGGCCGTGGTGGCCGCCAGCTGCGGGAGGCTCGACTTCAGGTCCAGACCGCCACTCGCCATCAGGGCGTCGAACCACGCGTCCGCCGTCTTGCGGTAACCCGTTTCGCTGAGGTGGACGCCATCGGAGGACAGGTCGGCTTCCGTGGTGCCGTTCTCGATGAGCGTAACGCCCTTCGTGTTGTACTTGGTCGCGACCAGTGTCTCCAAGCCCTCGTTGAAGATCCGGATCGTGTCGTTGTTGGTCCGGGACGTATCCCCGTCCGCCCACCAGTCGCCGCCGACATACTGCAGCTTCATGAGCATAACGTTGGGACTCTCGGGGCTCTCGACGATCTGGCGGAGCAGCTCATCCATCTTCGTGAGCATCGTCTCGGCGCTCTCGCCGGCGATGACGTTGTTCGTTCCCGCGAGCAGCAGGACCACGTCGGTCGAGACCAGGTCGGCCTGGTCGACCATGTATTGGACGGCGGTCTGCGTTCCACTGTTGACCGTGTGGCTGTAGGTGCCGTTCCGGTCGTAGATGCCCTCGTTCACCGGGCTGGTGTACCAGTCGATCCTCTTGCCCGAATGGCCGTTGTGCTCGGCATCCGGGATGGCACCGTCGCGGTCAAGGCCCACGAAGTCATAGCTCACGCCCTGGGACTGCAGCATGTATTGGAGCGGCCCGCGGTAGCCGCCGGGCGACGTCGCGTCCTCGTACATGCCATAGGTGTTCGAGGCCCCCAGGGCCATGATCTTCGTGACCATACGCGCGCATCCTTAGGTGGAAAGGGGGCTCTTCCCCGAGCAGAGGAGCTCGTCGAAGGCTGGTCCGTGCGGGATGGCGCCTCTTACAGATCGTGGCGAGATTGTGTCATCACGAGCGCGTGAGAATGTGTGGGTGCCCCTGCGACAAGTGCGCCCACGTCTCGCTCGACATGGCCGCCGAGTTCACTTCAAAAGTCACAGGAGGAAGTCGTCGCCCTTCAGCGATGTGAGGCCGTCGGTGCGGATCTCGAGATCCGCGACCTTGTCACCGTTCATGTCGGCCTTGAGGATGACCTCGGACCGGCTCGCGGTGAACCAGACCGAGTTGGCCGCGGCCGTGGTCCCGCTGAACCCGAAGGCCTGATCTCCGGAAAGGGAAGCGTTCGCGTCGATCCCGCTCAGGTCGAGGTCGTCGATCCCGGAGACGAAGTCGTAGATCGAGTCCCGCTTTGCGCCGACAAGGCTGTCCGCGACAGAGGCGAAGACGAACACGTCCCGGACACCATCGACGCCGCCGTAGATCGTGTCCTTACCAGCCCCGGCTGCGAGGGTATCGGCTCCACCGCGGCCATAGAGAAGATCATCGCCCGCGTTCCCTTGGAGAACATTCGCGCCGTTGGTCCCATAGAGCTTGTCCGCTCCCGAGCCGCCAGCGGCGTTCTCGAGGCCCGTGAGGGTGTCCGTGCCATAGCCGGTAGCCTGCGCCCCGGTCTTGACCAGGTCGATCGTCGCGGCGGCGGAGCCAGTGACGGCAACCCAGTCGGCTCCGGCGCCGCCGTCGAGCACATCGTTGCCGGCATCCAGCTCGAGGCTGTCGCTGCCATCCCCGCCTTCGAGCCGGTCGTCTCCGCCCCGGCCGATCAGCGTGTCGTTCCCCGCGCCGCCCGTCAGGGTGTTGGCGCCGTCATTGCCGGAGAGCTTGTCACCCCCAGTGCCGCCGGCAGCGTTCTCAATGTTCCTGAGGGCGTCGAGCCCGAAGCCGGTGTCCTGCACGGCCGTCAAAGCGAGGTCCAGGGTGGCCGCCGTCGATCCGCCTGCCCGAACCCAGTCGAGGCCTGCCCCGCCATCGAGGACATCGCTTCCGGCGTCCAGGTTCAGGCTGTCGTCCCCGTCACCCCCGAGAAGGGTGTCGTTTCCCGTTCCACCTGTCAGATCGTCGTTCCCGGCGCGGCCGTCGAGAGTGTCGTCGCCATCCGTGCCGATCAGGATGTTGTCGCCGGTATCCCCGTTGATCGAAGGGTCGATCACCGCAGGACCGAAGTCGCCAAGATCGCCGGGGAGGACGTCGATGGCAGTCACCGTCGCCGTGAGCGCCTCACCTCCGTAGGTCCCGGCCCAGCTCGCGAGAGAGGGGTCCACGCACCAGAGATTGGTGAATCCCTTCATGTCGCCGGTGGTCCAAGTGCCGTAGGGCATGTCCGCCGCCCCGAAGCGGCCGACTACCTGTCCGTCGACCAGGAAGATGGCCTCAGTCCCTGTGACGGTGATCTCATAGGTGTGGAGGCCCTGGGAGGCATCGAAGCCGAGGTCGACAATGACCGGCGCCCCGTTCGCGTCCTCAAGGGTGACGTGCTCGCCGGTCGCCGTCTCCATGTGGATGTTGAGCCGGACCTGCGTGGTGTTGGCGCCCACGAACTCGAAGTCGAACTCGATCCAGGGGTCGTTGAAGTGGTCGGCCCGGTAGGTGAACATCCCGAAGACGGCGCCGTCCACCATCTGCGGCGCCTGCGCCGTCCAGGTCCAGGTGCCGAGCGAGGCCGCCTCGCAGGACTGCACCTCACCGCCGCAGTAGGCGTAAGCGGAACCCGCAGGCGCGGCAGCGAGCGTGAAGGTCACGCTCCCGTCTGCCTGCTCCACCACATTTTCAGGCGACCATTCCATGATTGTGCTCTGCCCCGCCGCCCAGTCCGACACGAGCCAGCTTTCGGTGGTTGCCGGCTCGCCAATCCGAACGAGGTCGATGGACTGGGTGCCTTCGGTCGTGGACATGCGATTCCTCTCGCTGCTGGTCGGCGGAGGGCACAGCCAAGACGAGAGGAATGGCAAAGCGACGTCTGCCAATGATCGTTCTTGTGGCAGAGTTGCTCATCGGGAGCCAAATGGGCCACGCAAGTCCCTATCGTGGCACAACCCCGAACAAAACCTTGTTCTTCACCAGCAACCACAAGCCGAGAATGGTGCCGATGTAGAGCGCCGTGTTGATCCAGATCTGCCCGGGCCAGACGTGGGCCCAGTCGGGAATCTGGTCGAAGTAACCGGGGATCTGGTCGATGAGCACGATGAAGACGAGGTGCATCAGGAACACGTAGAGGCTGGCCTCACCCAGGGGGATCAGGAGCCAGCCCAGCGCCTTGTTGATGGGCACCCAGAAGTAGGTCAGGACCGCGTAAAAGGCGACGAAGAAGGCGCCCACGTTGAGGAGCCGCACGGGACTGGGGTGCTTCTTCATCAGATAGGTGTCGTAGAGCGCCTGCCACTGCTCGGCCGGGAGCCACGCCAGGTGCGACCAGGCCGGGAAGGACGGGTTGGGCGTCGTCTGCGCGGCGATAAGGAACAGAAGCGCCAGGGCGACGCCAACCGCGATTGTGAGAATGCGCCGTGACGCCTGGGCCAGCCACTCCGAGATCTCCCTCCGGAAGTAGCCTACCGCCAAGGCGTGGGTGAAGAAGACCTGATACATCATCACGGGAAAGGCGAACTCCCACTGCATGGCCATGAGCGGCGTGTCCACGGGCATGAGCCAGCCTGCGAAGTAGATCCCCCAGGTCAGGGCGAAGAAAGGCCCTAGAAGCCGACGCTGCAGGAGCCAGAAGGCGGCAGGAGCCAGGGCCAGAAGGACCACGTAGAGCCCCAGGATCTGGATCTGGTGGGGTGACACCCGCATGGTGAGAATAAGCGCCAGGTCGTCGCGCCAGGGCACCTCCGGGGCCGGCACCATGGGCCAGCTCTGCCCGGAGAAGCGGTCCGTGAAGGCCGTCAGCATCGTCATGTCGATGAGACCCAAGCCTCGGATCATCATGACCAGAATCACCGTCACGACCAGCGCCCGCCACAGCACGAAGGAGCGCCGCCAGAGCCGCTCCGTCACGCTCCCCATGCCCTCACGCTCGAGCACCTTGCGGTTCACGAGCCCCAGCACCAGGCCCGAGGCCACCAGGAATAGCTCGGCCGCCGAGATGAAACCCAGCCGCTCCCAGAACAGGAAGTTGAACCAGGAGAAGAACTCGAGGTGCGCGGCCACCACCGACAGCATGGCAAAGCCGCGCAGGAAGTCGAAGCGAAGGTCGCGGGAGCCGGTATCGGCGGGATAGCCCTTGCGGCCGTAGAGGGAGGTCATGCTCGGGGTGGGTCGTCTCTCCCGTGCCGGGTCGCGGCACACCTGGTCCATGGCGTTCTCCTCCCGCTGGTTGCATTTGCAAGGCTCGCTCATCTGCGACGGGTTGGGAATGCCTTAAGGGGGCAAAGGGTTCAGCCATAAGGCAAGACCGGCCGCCGCGGACCTCTCGCCCGAGATCCGCTTTGATCTATGCTCAGGCCCAGGCAAGCCCTGGATGGATCCATGAAACGCGTTGCCCTGATGACGGCGGTTCTCACCATGATGTCGCTGCTGGCCTCCTTGGGCTGGGGAGACCGGGGGCGGGATGCGCTCGCGGCGGGCCTCCTCGATCCGGTCCTCGGCCTCGACCACTTCATGGTCTTGTTGGGCGTGGGTCTCTGGGCCAGTCAATGGGGCGGGACGGCGCAATGGGCGCTGCCGGCCGCCTATCTCCTGGGCACGCCCTTGGGCTTCGTGCTGGCGGCGGGGCAGCCGCCATTCCCGCTCATCGACGCCCTAGTCCATGTGCTGATCCTGGGATCGCTCCTGCTCATCGCGGGTGCCCTGGTGGTGCCTCTCCGCTTGCCGATGCGGGAAGCCGCCGGCACCGTGGCGATGTTCGGGGGCTGCCATGGCTATGTCCACCGGCTGGAGGCGGTCTCGGACCTGCCGCTTCTGCAAGGCTTGGGCGTAATGTCCGCCTCCGCGGTCCTGCTGGTCCTGGGCGTGGGTCTCGTGCAGGCCCTACCCAAGCCGGGCTGAGACCTCAGCGGTACGTCAGAACCAGATCAGACGGGAGAACGGCCGGCCCCGAGGATCGACCCTTCGACCGCGGGAAGCCGTTCCCAGCTCAGCCGAGCGCTTCAGGTCTTCGTCCGCCTATATCCCGCAAGGTGGGGCAACACCGATAGGCAAGACCTAGCAACTGTGTATGTGATACCAACTCCGGGTGATCAGTTCGGGACGACACGATCTGGCCACCAATGGAAGCCGGCTTGGCCCCTGACGCGGTCTCGGTCTGAGTTGAGGGCAACGCACTGGCGGGCGACGACCGCGTCGAGATCGGCGAGGCTGTCGAAGTGCCGGTTGACGATGGGCTCGTCGAGGTGGACCCACAGGGTCTCGGCGGGCTGGAGCTCCGGGGTATAGGGCGGCAGGTAGACGAGACGGATCCCCTCCGGAACGGTGAGCCCGAGCGAGCTGTGCCAGCCGGCGTTGTCGAGCACGAGCACGATGATGCGGTCCCGGCCCGCGCCTGCTTCTCGCGCGAAGAGGGCCAGCACGTCCTCGAAGTCCTGCTTGGAGATGCCGGTGGACAGGTACCAGAAGCTCTCGCCGGTCTTCGGCGAGACAAAGGCGGTGACATAGAGCCACTCGAAGCGGTGGTGACCGACCGCGACGGGCCGCTCGCCCCGCGGGGCCCAGATGCGGCGCAGGATCGGCTTCAGCCCAACGCGGTGCTCATCAGTGGCGAAGGTCTCGATTACTGCGCCGGGATGGCGCTCTGCCTCTTCTGCGACGGCTTGGGCAAGGTTTTTTTGAACTCTGCCTGTGCCTCGGGGCTCGCCGCCCGGGCGTGCCGGGGCCGGGGTCGCTGGATCGTCCAGCCAATGGCGCGGAGCGCCTCCCAGCCGCGCTGCTCCGCTACGGCCGCCAGCCCAAGCTCGGCCGCGATCAGCGCTGCAACCTTCTTCGAGGTCCAGACCCCGCCATCCTCGGGCGGGCTCTTCAACCGCTCTCGCAGCATATCGAGCACCGAAGGGGTCAGTATCGTCGCCTTGGTCCCGTTGCCTCGGCGGCGGTCACCGAGTGAGGACGGTCCAAGCTGATTGTAACGCACCAGCAGCTGCTCGACCCAGCGCGGCACAAAGCCCGTCAGTCGCGCCGTCTCGGTCACCGTGTCCGCCCTTGCGCCAGCAGCCAGACAACCTGGTAATGCCGCGCCAGCGTCGCCTCCTTGCTGCCTCGATAGCCCGCCTGCAACTCTGCCACGCTCAGATGATCCGCCACCCGCGCCATGTCTGCCCCCGCGTTGTGCTGGCGCAGGACTGTAAACCTCTCGATTCCCGCTGGGAATCCCACCTCCCTGAGTCAATCAGCCGGAGACCGTATGAGTTGGGCTAATGCTGCCATGGTATGCCGCCTTTCAGAACGTCATTGCTTGTTGATTCTCGCTCAGAACTGACCCGGCTGGGCACCTAGTTCCCGCTGAGATTTGACCCATGGGACCCTTCACCGAGCGCGGCGAGCGGCGGGGGCACTGCTGGCCCCGACCAGGCCCGCCTGCTCCTGCCACAGCCTATCCCAGAAAGCGAACTCAACATCTTTGGCTCACACGGTGACAGCAACGGGCGCGAGTAGCTGCCTTGGCAACGACCAACAGGCGGTCAGCTTCACAGTCCGAGGCTGCGATACGCGAGAAGGCTCATCGATCGCAGGCAAGTTTATTGATGCCTCTCGGTTGTCCCCCGATGATCCTGCTTCTCACGGTGACTGTGTGGTCGAGCATGGCTCCACCAACAGCCCCCGCAGCACCAGATCGAGATGTGCCTTCTCGTACGCTGTCCGGTCCAGGGAGGGTCCGACCCCGAACAGCATCCGCCAGACCGCCGCGGCAATCGCGGGGGCTACGACCATGCGCGGGTCCACGGCCTCTGGTGGCAGGCGCAGCTCGCCTCTTTGGGCCGCCCGCTCGAGGATGCGCCGGACCATTCCCAATCCGCTCGCCAGCGCGACCTCGCGGTAGAGCTCGACCAAGCCTGGGAAGCGGTGCCCTTCCCCGATCAGCACCTTGAGAAGTGCGGCGCTGTCGGTCTCGAGCAGCCGGTCGTAGATGGCGTGGAGCAACAGACCGAGCTCCGCCTCAAGGCTTCCCTCCAGTTCCGGCAGCTGCGCGCCCACCGAAGCCAGCGTACCACCGATCCGGTCACGCAGTGCCGCCTCGAATAGCGCCTCCTTGGACGGGAAGTAGAGATAGATCGTTCCCTTGGCGATCCCGGCCCGCGTGGCCACCGCCTCGAGCCGCGTGGCCGCAAAGCCCTGCTCGGCCCAGAGCGCGAGGGCCGCGTCGATGATCTCCCCGGGCCGCGCTTCCTTGCGGCGTTGGCGCGGGCGGCGGGGAGCAGGCTCGGATCTCGGAGACGGTTCTTGCGTGAGGGGCATGACTATGCTTTAATGACCAACGGGTCATTAGTCAACTAGGCGCCGCCATGACAGACCAAGCCATCACGATCATCGAGGCCCCGAAGCTCCCGCTTCTCGACAACGGCAAGGCCGTGGCCCGGCCCGTGAAGCGGTTCGAGCGGTTTCGGCGCCTGCGCCTCTGGCGGGTGCCGCTCGTCATGGCGATCCTGTTCACCGGGGCGGTGATCGGCCTCTACTTCCAGCCACCCCTCCTGCGCGTGTTCTTCGGCGTGACGGGGCTGGAGCCCGGGGGCGGCACCTCGCGCCCCATTGCCGTCGCAGCCCCGCCCCCAGCCGCTCCCGTTATGGCTGTCTCGCGCGACGTCGTCGCGCTTGGCCGGCTCCTGCCCCAGGGCGACGTCGTCACGCTGGCCCTGCCCTATGGGGCCGGGGATGCGCGGGTCGCTCACCTCCTTGTGGCGGAAGGCGATGCGGTAGACGCGGGTCAGATCGTGGCCGAGCTCGACAGCCTGCCGCAGCTCCATGCGCGGGTCGCCAGCGCCGAGGCGCAGCTGGCCGCCCGCGAGGCGGCGCTCGATCAGACCCGGGCCGCCGTGGCGGCGAGCCTGCGAGAGGCTCAGGCCGGCCGTGACCGGGCCGCAGCGGCCTTATCTTTGGCCACCTCCGAACTCTCTCGCGCCCAAGGCTTGGCCGAGCGCGGCGTCGCCGCCCAAGCGCAGCTCGAGAGGGCCGAGGCGGCGGCCGCGCAGGCCGGGCGCGATCTTGAGGCGGCCGAAGCCACGCTCAGCCGCTACCAAGGAGAAGCCGAGGGCGCCCAGCCCGACATCCTCCTCGCCCAGCGCGAGGTTGAGGCAGCGCGAGCCGAGCTCGACAGCGCCCGCCAGGAGCTCGCCAAAGGCGTGGTCGTCGCGCCCCAGGCGGGCACGATCCTGCGGCTCCACGTCCGTCCAGGCGAGAAGCCCGGCGCGGCGGGCGTGGTGGAGCTCGGCGATATCGCCCGCATGGAAGCGGAGCTGGAGGTCTACCAGACCGACGTGCAGCGGGTCGATGTGGGACAGCCGGTCGAGCTCACGACCGAGGCGCTCGATGCGCCCCTTCGGGGCGAGGTGTCCCGCATCGGTCTTGAAGTAGAACGCCAGTCCGTCCTGGCGGACGACCCCGCCGCCCATGCCGACGCCCGCGTCGTGCGCGTGACGGTGGCGCTCGACCCGGTGTCCTCCCAGAGGGCGCGCAGCCTTACGGGGCTTGAGGTCGTGGGCCGGATCGTGGCGGGAGAGCCATGACACGCCTTCTCCACCGGCTCCTCGGGCGGCTGCCCATCGGCTGGCTGCAACTCACGCACAACCGCACCCGGCTCGTGGCAGCCATGGCAGGCGTGGCCTTCGCCAACATCCTGGTCTTTGTGCAGCTGGGGATGCTGGGGGCCCTGCAGGGTACGATCGGCGCCACCTACTCCCTTGTGCAGGCCGACATCCTGATCTCCTCGTCGGACGCCAATACGCTCACCGACGGCTCCCCCCTGACGCGGCGCGTCATGTTCCAGGCCCTCGCCGAGCCCGGCGTGGCGGCCGCGGCGCCGCTCTATCTGGGGCAAACGGACTGGACGCGCCCCGACGGCTCGACGGCGACCCTGACGGTCTATGGCCTGCCACCGGAAGCGGAGAGCTTTGCCGGTCCTGCGGTGGGCTCCGGCTTCCGACAACTTGCCGTGGCGGACCGGGTGCTCCTAGACCTCCGCACACGGGGAGTGGACCCGGAGAGCCTTGCCGACGTCTCACCCGACCACCCGCTGCGCTTCGAGGCCAACGGCGTGGCTCTGACGGCGGTGGACACCGTCGAGTTGGGTGGTGGCTTCAGCGCCGATGGGGCGATGGTCACCTCGGACCAGACGTTCCTACGCCTCTTCGGCCAGCGGCTCGCGGGGACACCGACCCACATCCTGGTCCGGGTGGCTGAGGGACAGGACCCTACCCTTGTCGCTGCTGGGCTGCGCGAGGCGCTGGACGACGCGCCCGTGCTGGTTCGGACCCTGGAGGAGGCCGCCTCCGCCGATCTCGCCTACCAGACCACGCAGCGCCCCGTGGGCGTGATCTTCGGCATGGGCGTGCTCATCGGCATGCTTGTGGGCCTCGTGATCGTCTATCAGGTGCTCGCGACCGATGTGGCCGACCATCTTCGCGAGTACGCCACCTTCAAGGCCATGGGCTACCCTCATCGGTTCTTTCTGAGCCTTGTGTTCGAGGAGGCGCTGATCCTGGCCGTGCTGGGCTTCCTTCCCGGCGTGATGCTCTCGCTCGGCATCTACGCCGCCATGGCCGCGAAGACCGGGCTGCCGGTCGACATGACCGCGCTCAGGGCCGCTGCGGTGTTCGCGGGCACCATCCTGGCCTGCGCGCTTTCGGGCGCAATTGCCACGCAGCGGCTGCGCGGCGCCGATCCGGCGGAGTTGTTCTGATGCTCGCGCCCATCGAGGTCCGCCATCTCGACCACTGGTTTGGCGCAGGCGAGGCCCGCAAGCAGGCCATCTTCGACGTGAGCCTTTCCATCGAGCCCGGCAGCCTCACCATCCTGATGGGTCCTTCCGGGTCGGGCAAGACTACCCTTCTCACCCTGATGGGCTGTCTTCGCGAGGTGCAGGGCGGGTCGGTGCAGCTTCTGGGCGAGGAGCTCCGCGGCGCCTCGGCCGCCTGCCAAGTCGCGCTCCGCCGCCGGCTCGGCTTCATCTTCCAGGCCCACAACCTGCATGAGAGCCTCACAGCCCGGCAGAACGTGCTCATGGGCCTGGAGGTCCACGGCCGGGGCGACCGGGGCCGACAGGACGCGGCCGCGGAGCACATCCTGCAGCTTCTGGGGCTCGGGCACCGGGTGGACTACCTGCCCGAGAACCTCTCGGGCGGGCAGAAGCAGCGTGTGGCCATCGCCCGCGCGCTGGTCTCCAACCCCGAGGTGGTGTTCGCCGACGAGCCCACCGCCGCGCTCGACCGCGAGGCCGGGCTGCAGGTCGTGCGCATGCTGAAGGCCTTGGGACGCGAGCGAGGCACCACGACGGTGATGGTGACGCACGACAACCGCATCCTGGAGCTCGCCGATCGTATCATCACGCTGGAGGATGGGCGCGTGGTCACTGACAGCGCCGAGGCGCACCAACCGGCGGAACTCCTCCCTCGGTCTGCTTCCGGCTGAGCGATCGCTCGCGCCTGCATCCTGCCCGTCAGCAACAGGTTCAGTGGCGTGGTGGATATTCGCTAACGCGCGCGTGTTCTTGGATCTTTCGGGCTTGGCGCATAGAGCCTGCGCAGTGGTCTGCCGCACTTGGGGATCACTTCACGAGAGAGATCATTCGATGCGTAGCACTACCTTTTCCCTCCTTGCGGCCCTGTCGATGGCACTTGCCCCCTTGCTCCTGCCCGACAGAGCTGCGGCCGACCCGCTCGTCTCCGGAGGAGAGCATTGCGTCATCAACATTGCCACCGATGATACGCTCAACCTGCGGGAAGGACCGGGCACCGGATCGCGGGTCCTGACCCGCCTGCCCTATGCCGCCTGCGGTGTCACCTTGATGGACGACTGTCAGGTCGACTGGTGCCCCGTCGAGAATGGGCACTACCGGGGCTGGGCGCATCGGCGCTACCTCGCCGCCGTCTCGCCGGCCATGTACTGCGTCACAGGCGTGGCGGAGTGGGACGTCCTCAACCTGCGAGCCTGGCCGGCCGCAACCTCCCGGATCCTGACGGAACTCGCGCCCAACGAATGTGACATCGCTTTTCTGCCCTATGCTGTCGGCAGTTGGCAAAAGGTGCGCGCCGGCGGCTGGGAGGGCTGGGTCAACCGCCGCTATCTCAGCGGGCAGTGACAATTGGACCGGGCCGGGCCACGACGGCCCGGCTCAACGCGTCCCCGGGGACAGCTGTCGGAACCTGACCACGCGCCCGCAGTCCACAAATCCTTATGCTTTCCAGGACGCGTCCACGGATGAGCTTAGCGGCCCCCTGCCTGTCTCAGATGCTGATCCGAGCAAGGCGCTGCTCCAGTGCGTCGTTCATCCGTTCGTAAGCCGCCGTCTGCTTGGCCATCCGTTCGCGTGTCCAGGTCAATGGCACCAGGCCTGACAGTACCTCGCCATGGTGAAGCTCGGTTCCGTCCTGCGATGGCGCAAGTTCAAAGAAGTGGACACCTGTGAACAGCACCGGGATGTGCCCGCGCCAGGCCAGCCACCGGGGTGGGTCAAAGGCCACCACGGTCACGGTCTGCTTGATGGTCGCTCCTGGCCTGCCCGGGTTCATGAACGTCATCGGCACCCTGGCGCCCAACCCGGCCTTACCAATCGCGGACACGTTCAGCGGGTTCCAGTCAGAGTAGTGCTCGAAATCAGCCAAAACGGACCAAACGCGCTCTGGCGAATAAAGCAGAATCCGCTGTGTAACGAGCTTCATGTCTGCTGAGGGTGTTGTCTCTTGATCTGGCTGCCAGTGGTAATGATGTTTGCGCCATTCGGCAACGATGAGCCCTAGGGCGGCCCGGATCCGCCTTGACGAACACCTGCCGATCCGGCATGGAGCGTGCGGCTGCTGACGCCCGCCGCTCGCCGGTTCATCCGATGGTGAAGTCAGTTTCGACGGACCTGATCGTACCTCCTCCGAGGCGGTTCATGGCAACGCGGGCCCCATGAGATGATCCGCCTCACGAATGTGAGGACGACCATGACGTCGCATGTGAAGGCGCTGAGCCGCGAGTTTCTGAAGACTGAAGCAAGAACCTGGCGCGGGCAACGCCAAGCCATGGGCGCGTCAGTCACGCACGGGGCCGCGCTCGAGGTCGTGGCGCGACGGCACGGCTTCCGTGATTGGAACACAGCTTGCGCCCACCTGCCTGAGCGGGACCCCACTCCCCTTGCCCCGAGTAACCGGGTCACCGGCACCTATCTAGGCCATCCCTTCGAGGGTGTCCTCTTGGCTGCAACGCCCTTGGGCTCCGGGCAGACCAGCGTCACCGTGCAGTTCGATGCGCCGATCAACGTGACGGCGGGAAGCCCGTATGCCCATATGCGGCGGCGCGTGACCGCGACGCTCGACGAGGATGGAACATCCCCAGCGCGGACCGGCAACGGCGAGCCCCACATGCGCCTGCAGCGCGCCTGAGCGGCCCGCCTCACCCTTGAGGCCCGACTGCGGCTCCGCTGCCCGTTCCATCCCGTACTTGGCTGACAGGACTCCCTCGTCGGCATCCCCCTTTAGCAAGGCAACCTTCCATGACCCGCTTGTCCGAGAATGTGTACCTTCAGGGGTCCGTCCCCGCGACCTTCGCCCGCACGGCCCTCCCCATCATCCTGCTCACCAGTGTCAATGGCCTGCTGACCGTGGCCGATGCCGTCCTCCTGGGCCTGTTCGTCGGCCCCGAGGCGCTGGCGGCGGTCACCCTGGTGTTTCCGCTCTCGATGCTCCTGGTCGCGCTCGCTACCATGGTGGCCAGTGGCATGGCCACACTTCTGGGGCAGCAACTCGGCGCAGGCCGGCTTGACGAGGCGCGCCGCTACTTCGCCGGCGCCCACGGGCTTGCCCTCGTCGTCTGCGCGGCCGCCTTCACCCTTTTCGCAGTCATGGGCCTGCCCCTCGTCCTTGCGCTGGCCAATGGGTCAGTCGAACTGGCCAACCTGGGCCATACCTTCCTCGGCATCGCAGTCCTGACTTCGCCGTTCCTGTTCCTGCTCTCGCTCCAGTCCGATGGGCTGCGGAGCGAGGGGCGGATCGGATTCATGGCTCTGGCGGGCCTTCTCGTGTCGATGGCCAATCTCGGGCTTAACTACGTCCTCATCGCCTGGTTCGACCTCGGGGTCGCTGGCTCGGCTTGGGGCACTGCCTTGGCGCAGGCACTGGCTCTGACGGTCGTCATCGCCTACCGCGCCCGCGGTCAGACACCTCTCGGCTTCCGCCTGGGATTCGCGACTGATTGGCACTTCGGCTGGCGCGAGATCCTGGCCTTGGGCGCCCCGCGCAGCCTCAGCTTCATCGGCATCGCCTTGGGCTCCGGGGCTATCATCGCAGCACTGCGCCTCCATGGCGGGTCAGACCAGCATACAACCGTGGCCGCTTACGGCGTGATCACCCGCCTGATGACCTTCGCCTACCTCCCGCTCCTTGGAATGGCGCTCGCGCTTCAGGCTATGGTCAGCAACAGCCATGGCGCGGGTCTGACGGCGCGCTCGGGCGCCACGCTGCGGCTCGTGCTGGTCGTCGCCCTCGCCTACTCGGCCCTGGTCGAGGCCGATCTGATCCTGCTGCGGCATACGATCGGGCTGGCCTTTGTGGAAGACCCGGCTGTGGCATCTGAGGTGGCGCGTATCCTGCCGGCCTATGCCGCACTCTACGTGGTCTTCGGGCCCTGCCTGATGGTCGCGAACTACTTCCAGAGCATCGGCGATGCGCGCCGTTCGGCGCTCCTGTCGTTGGCGCGAACCTATGTCTTCGCCATCCCGCTCAGCTTTGCTCTGCCCCTGGTCCTGGGTGAGCCCGGTATCTGGCTGGCCCAGCCCGCAGCCGATGCGCTCCTGTTAGTTACAACCGGGCTGGTTCTACTTCGCGGCTCCACACGTCGGTTTGCAAAGCGGCTGACGCCGAGCTGACGGCCGGGGTAGGAGAGCTGGAGCCTCCGGTCAGGGCGGGACACTCGCCCGGCGCTGGCCGGGTGTCGGACCGGCAAAGTCGTGAAAGGCGACGTTGACGCCAAGCGACCTGCTCAGGCTCCAGCCTGCAAACCACCCCCCAGCGATGACGATCTGAGCGGGCCCGACCGACCACTTGTTGGTCAGCCCCACGTCTGCGAGATGCGCGATCCTCCCGCAGACGTCGAGGTGGGTAGACCCATATCCCGCAGCAGATGCTCTGGCAGGCTCTCGAGTCGACGTGCCTGGCGGTAACGGACATCCGCCTCAACGAGGCGGATCACAAGGCGCCGTATCAGCGACGCAGAGGACAGGGGGACAGTGGTCAGCGTTGTCGAGTGGGCGGAGCGCATGGCGGCCTCTCCTTGTTGGGACCTGCTGCAACAATGCCCTGAGGAACGGATCGCGGCTTGAAGCGCCTCTTGCGAAAGTCTTGCGATCCTCTTGCCTTTCGCCTCAGTCCGGGCTGACCGTGCTGTCGCTGCTTGTGATAAGCTGCCCCTCGCCGAGCCCTGGATCGTCTCCGTGAACTACCGCTTCGCCACCTGCAGCCTGGATACCGACCGCCACATCTTCGTGCGGGACGGGAAGGTCTTGCGTCTTGAGCCGCAGGTATTCGATCTCCTCCACCTTTTGGTCCGATCGGCAGGCGACCTGGTGACCCACGATGCTCTGCTGGCCGATGTCTGGCGCGGGCTGATCGTGTCCGACGCGACCATCAGCGCCCGCATCAACGCCGCACGGAGGGCCGTGGGCGACAGCGGCAAGGCGCAGAAGATCATCGAAACGGTGGCGCGGCGGGGCTTTCGCCTGATTGCCCCCGTCGAGGTGGAACGAGTCGATCCTGCGCCCAAGCCCAAGCGGGCCAGTGCGCCCTCTTGGTCCGATGGCATGCCAGCTTTGGCTGTCCTGCCCTTCCACTATCTCGCAGACAGCCCGGACGACGTTCTGGCCGATGGCATCGTCGATGAGATCACCTCGGCCTTGAGCCGCGTTCATGAGTTCCGAGTCATTGCCCGCCAGTCTGCCTTCGTGTTCCGGGATAAGCTGTCCGACGCTCGCACGACGGCCCAGATCCTCGGGGCGGATTATCTCGTCGAGGGCACCATCCGGCGGGCCGGCGAGCGACTGCGCATCGGCGTGAGCCTTCTGGACGCGGGCGGCCACACGCTCTGGTCGGGCCGCTTCGATGATCATTTTGATGACCTCTTCGACCTGCAGGACCGCATCGCCATGCAAGTGGCAGGCCAATTGCCCGGCCGGGTCAGGGCGGCCGAGATCGCTTGCGTGGATGGAAGTTGCGAGATCACCAATGAGGCGCGGGCGTGGGTCCTCCGCGCCCTGCCCCACTTCTGGGCTCATCGGCGCGAGGAGAACGCACAGGCCATTGCGCTGCTTTCGCGCGCGACCGAGGCCGATGCCAACCATGTCCGCGCGCTGGCCTACAAGGCCTGGGCCGTCGCGCAGCAGCCGAGCTACATGTGGTCCAGCGATCCATTGGCTGATCGCGCCGAGGCCTTCCGCCTCGCCGGCCGAGCCGCCGAGCGGGTCGACGATGATGCGCCCGCTCTCGTGGCGATCAGCGCAGCCTACTCTCTGGCGACCGCGGACGAAGCTCAGGCTCTGACCTTCGTGCGGCGTGCGCTCGAACTCGATCCCAACAACGCCTGGGGGCGCATGCGCCTGGGTTGGGCCTTGTTCTATGACGGGCAACCGGCCGAGGCGCTTGTCGAGTTCGAGCGCGCCCGCCGGCTCTCCCCGCTCGATCCGTTCCTGTTCAACATGCGCATCGGTGCTGCCTCGGCCCAAGCCGATCTGGGCCACCTCGATTTGGCAATCCGGCTGATTCACGAGGCGCTGATGAACACGCCGGGGATCACCTGGGCGTACCGCCCCTTAGCGAGCCTTTATGGTCGCATCGGTGATGTCGCGAACGCCACGGCAGCAGCGCGCAAGCTGCTCGAGGCCCATCCGGGGCTGACGATGGAGCGGCTCGCGGCCAGCGTGCCGCCCGCCGTGGCCGAGCGGAATCCGGCTTACTTGGAAGGGCTACGCGCGGCCGGGATCACGTGACGCATGATGACCGTCTTTGGAGGCACTGCGTGAAGCTTCAACTCGAACTCTTCGTGGAGGACGTCGAGCGCTCGCTCGCCTTCTACACGGGCGTGCTGGGCTTCGAGGTCCTCAAGCGCAAGGAGGACGGCTACATCGCCCTGGCGCAGGGGGAAGCTGTGATCGCGCTGAACCGGCGAAGCACCCTGGACCCCACGCACCCCATCCACAGCCGACCAGGGGAGCCACTCGGGCGTGGGGTGGAGATCGCCCTGATGGTCGAGGATGTCCGAGCGACGTATGACAGGGTCGCAGCGAGGGACTGGCCGCGATCGACGGAGTTGACCCTTCAACCCTGGGGAGCCTGGGACTTCCGGATCCTTGATCCGGACGGGTACTATCTCAGGATCAGCAGCCAGGACGAGTAAGCGCCCAAGCATGAGGACCGGGGTCTGGACCTGACCGCCAGTCCGAGCATGATCTGCGCCTATCCGACATTTGGCGCAGCATTGATTCTCTGCACGTCGATCAAGCTGATCCAAGCGCGCTTGTGGGACGGTGCCACACGGACAGGCTGCCGATCGGCTCGAAGCCAATCGACTGGAAGTCGGCCAAAGCGGCATCGCGTTCATAGCCCACGAGGCTGGATTGGCCGAGCCGATCAGTGATGAAGCGCACCATTGCAGCCCAGCAGGCCCTCGGCTCCTCCAGTGCGAAGCAGTTGGAGATTCCCAGGACATCGTCGGTTCGGTTGACAAGGCAGCCGCAGACCAGGCGGTCGCCGTCGTATCCTGCGATAAAGGCAAGATCCGGGTCGTTCAGCAACTGCGGACCGAAGAGCAGCTGACCCAGTTGGAGGTCGGGGTCCCAGGCGGCCCGCCAACGGGCCAAGCCCTCCTCCTCCGCCACAATCTCGAATCGAAGATCATGGGACACTGGCTGCAGGCTGGCCGCGTTCAGGTGGATCCAGTTGGCGCGAAGCAGCCTTCGGAAGCCAAGCGGTGCCAGATCCAGGACGTCGTGGCTGTCCTTGATCGACCAGTCGGCCCAGCCGTTCCTCGTGGCGGTCTCGGCAATGCGCAGGAGCCGGTGATCGGGCCGCCACTGCTCTGAGCGGGTGACTGCGTTCGAGTAGTAGGGAGGAGCCTTCTCATCCGTGTGGGCCAGGTCAGCCTCGACGCGCCAGCCGATCCCAAGGTGGCCGAGGATGGTCCGGTAAAGGCCCACGTTGTTGTCGATGGCTTTCTGCAGCAGGTTGCTCATGTCGGATCCTTGGAACTCGGCAGCTCTTCGTTTACTCGTCCCGGTAGCCTGCAGGCCATGCCCTACAACATCGGTCTGGTCCGCTGGGGTGGCGTCACCATCCCTGCGCGGCCGTGTTTACGCTCAGCCTGGGTGGGCGTCCGCCCAGCGAGCGCTCTGCGTCCGCCCGGCATAGCCGTAGGCGTCCCCGTCCACCGCCTGCACCAGAACGTAGCTCTCCTCACGGACCGGACCGAGCAGGTCTTGCATGCCATCGAAGGCGGCCCGGATAAAGGCGGCCGTCTCGGCCTTCACGTTCGTTCCGGCGGTGATCGTGATGGTGAGCCAGAAGACAGAGAACCCGAGCTGAGTTGGGTTCTGACCTGCGACGAACCACGATCCCGGCGCGGCCGGCTCGACGAGCACGGCCGTGACCTCCGGGCGCTTTCCGAGGTGGTTGGCCGCCAAACGGGTGGCCAGGGCCGCGATCTGCTCGGAAAGGTCGGGCCGAGGTTCAGGGGTGACGTACCGGACTGTAATCATGGGCATCGAGGGGTCCCTTGGGTCGGGTGAGCGGTCGTGTAGCGGGCCGCCGATCCCGGCGGCCCATTGGGTAGGTCAGTCAGAACAAGGGATCACGCGGCCTGCTCGACTTGCAATGCGAGCTGGCCCAAGTACCCGCCCTGCCGCACAACAAAGGCGCGCAGGCGCTCGGGGTAGTCGGGCGCGACCGCCCCCTGCACGCTGGGCCGGGCTGCCAGCGCCTGGCGCCAAGCTTTCGTCTTCGGCCGTCCGTCGAAGAGCCTGAGGTCGACGAAGCTGTCGAACACGTCAAAGTAGCGGAACACCGGACCAAAGGCCGCGTCTACCAACGAGAAGCGCTCGCCTCCAAACCAGGGTCCTTCACTTAGAACCGCCTCAATCTGATCGAAGCGGGTGGCCAGGTCGGTCCGGCGCGCGTCGAAGCCCGCCTCGTCCGCTGCCGTGTAGAGCCGCCAGATGTCGTTGAGCACCGTCGAGGCGAACTCGATCCAGGCGCGGTGGCGCGCCCGCTCCAGCGGATCGGCCGGATGCAGGCGCGGCTCCAGGGTCTCGTCGAGGTAGTCGCAGATGACGGCGGACTCGAAGAGCACAGCGTCGTCCACTCGCAGGAGGGGCACCTTGCCCAGGGGCGAGAGGGCTGAGAACCAGGCTGGCTTGTTGTCGAGGTCGACCACGGTGCGGGTGAAGGGCACCCCCTTCTCAGTCAGCGCAATGACGGCGCGCTGGACGTAAGGGCAAAGGGCGTGGCTCACGAGTTCCAGGCGGGGCATGGGAGGTCTCCAGAGGGTACGGTGAACGGGAGGGAGCGCGGGCGGCCGCACCCCCGACTTTGCTGAGGTGCCGATTTCAGGCCGCCTGCGCCCTGAGTGACCCCTCGGCGGTCAGTGCGGCGCGCACGGCTGGACGAGCGGCGATGCGACCGAGGTAGGCGCGGATCGCCGGATAGGCCGAGAGGTCGAAGCGGAGGATCCCGGCCCAGTTCAGGATGGTGAACAGGTAGGCATCCACCACGCTGAAGCGGTCGAGCACGGTGTCGCGCCCAGTCAGACGCTCCTCGACGAGCACCAAACGGGCATGAAGCTTCTGGACCACCTGCTCGCGCGTGGCGGGCTCGGTCTCCTTGTGCCAGAGCCAGGGCGAGAAGCCCTTGTGCAGCTCGGTCGCGATGAAGTTCAGCCACTCGCGGGCGCGTTGGAGCTCCAGAGTCCCTGCAGGCGGCAGGAGGTGGCGGTCAGGTGCTTGCTCGGCCACCCATTGCAGGATCGCCGCGACCTCGGTGAGCACGTCGCCGGCTTCGGTCTCGAGCGCGGGAACGTAGTTCTTGGGGTTCACAGCAATGAGCGGAGAGCCGTCGGCCAGCCGATGGCGGCCGAGATCGACCTTGGCGAGATCAAAGGGCAGCCCCGCCTCACGCAGGGCGATGTGGACGGCCAAGGAGCAGGCGGCCGGAGAGTAGTAGAGCTTCATGGATGCAGTCCTTATGCTGGACAGGGTGTCGGGATCAGGGGATCGGCCGCGCGCTCAGCCGAGGCGTGGCTGGGGGCGAGCGAGGCCGAACAGGCGCCCGAGGGAGATAGATGGGCTGAGCGCCCAGGCGCCGTCGCCCAGAAGGGCCTGAGCCAGGCAGAGCACGAAGAGGTAGGCGGGGTACTCCCAACCGCCGCCCGCGGCGGTGAAGACCCAGCCATTAGCCCAATGGACGGTCACGAGGGCGCCCAGCAGGAAGGGGCTGAGCAACATCGCCACCCAGCGCGCCTGGATGCCCAGCACGAGGGCTAGGCCGCCCGCCGCCTCGGCGGCGAAGGTGACGTAGGCGAGCCAGCCGGGCAGGCCCACGCCCTCAAAGAAGGCGGCGGTGCCGGGGAGGGTGTAGGTGAAGAGCTTGAGGACGACGCTGTGGGCGAGGAACATCGTGCCGAGCGACACCCGCAAGAGGGTGACGCCAGCCCGGCCCGCCCACGCATCGAGCGCGAGGGGAGAGGTCATCGGAGGGGTCCTGTCGAGGTTGGCCCAAGGCCGTCGTGGCCTCGGATGACCGCAATCTGCCGGCCCATGGCGCGCAAATCCATCGCAAGTTCGGCAAAGGGCGCTTGCAGGATTGCAAGCGCAGGACCGTCTGGGCTGGACTAGCATGAGGTACCGTTCGGAAGGACCACAGCCATGGACGACTGGAACGACTTGCGCCTCGTGCTGGCCGTGGCCCGGGCCGGCTCCCTCACCGGTGCGGCCGAGGTCCTGCGCGTCAACCACTCGACCGCGTTCCGCCGGCTGGGGAGCCTAGAGCAGCGCTTGGGCGTTCGGCTCTTCGAGCGCCTGCCCGGCGGCACCTACCTCGCGACCGCCGCGGGCGAGCGGGCCGCCGCGGCGGCCGAGCGGATCGAGACCGAGGCCGCCGCGCTGGGGCGCGACATCGCGGGCCAGGATGTCCGACTCACTGGCCGACTGCGCGTGACCTCGTCCGAGACGCTGGCCTTCCGCCTTCTGACCCCAGCCATCCGTCGCTTCCGCGACGCCCATCCCGGCATCACCGTCGAGCTCGTCATCGACAACCGTGTCCTGAGTCTATCGCGCAGGGAGGCCGATATCGCGCTCCGGGTCATGCGACCCACCGAAGGCGAGCTCCACGGCCGCAAGCTCGCCGACATCGCATGGACGGTCTATGCGTCCCGGGAGTTGGGCGCCTCGGGCGAGGACGGCCTCGGGGCCTTGTCTCACCTGCCGGTCATCGGCTGGGAGGACGGCGTGCGAGGCATCAACGCCGCCGAATGGCTGGACCGCCATGTCTCGGACACTCAGATCGTCTACCGGACCAGCAGCGTGGTGAACCAGCTCGTCGCAGCCAAGGCGGGCCTCGGCGCGGCCGTGCTGCCGTGCTACCTGGGCGACCCGGAGGCGGACCTCGTGCGGCTTTTTGATCCTGTCCGAGAGCTTGCGCGCGAGCTCTGGATCGTCACCCACGCCGACCTGCGGCGCACGGCCCGGGTGCGGGCGTTCCTCGACATCGTGGGCGAGGCGCTGATAGCCGAGCGCGCCCTGCTCACCGGTATGGACAGGCCCGCGGAGCAGACGACTGGAGGATATAAGGCAGACGCGATGACGTCAGGCTGAGCCGACGACTTCACCACGCCGGCCCTCAAGCAGCTTCGGCCACATAGGCCGGGATCTCATCGAGCGCGTGGTAGACCGGGATACCCCTCTCTCGTGCGATCCGCACATCGTTGTCCGCGCCGGTCGAGGCGCCGGGCAGCCTCAGCACGGCATCGCAGTGCTGCAGGAGCCGGTGGGCGGTCGGGTGCATCACCCGGTCGTAGAGAGCGTCGCCCACCCGCCCTCCACCCGCACCGTGCAGCACGGGAAGCGCCACCCACTCGCCGATCATGGGCACATGTCCCTTCTGGAAGATGGGCCAGGCCGCCTCCTCCAACCGGCGCAGGTTCGCGGCCATCAAGTCAGGATCGTCGCCGGTGCCCGAGCGGTACGGGCCGGCGATCAGGATCATCATGGGTTTGAGCATTAGGGTCTCCGTGGTTGCTGATCTCCACTTGCCACATCCCACAGGTTCATGCAATGTCCTTCAGTATCGTGCAAGATCATGCAGTCTGGACCATGCTGACCCGTGAGCGCAAAGCCCTGCTCCTCGACCGCCTTGCTGTCGAAGGCCGCCTGGTCGCGGCAGCCCTGGCCATCGAGTTGCAGGTGTCGGAGGACACGATCCGGCGGGACCTACGCGAGCTTGCGGCCGAGGGGCGGCTAACCCGGGTTCACGGCGGCGCCCTGCCTGCGTCGCCCACGCACCGACCCCTGGCCGAGCGCTCAGCCATGCAGACGGAGGCGAAGGTCCGGCTTGGCCGGCGGGGCGCCGAACTGATCAGGCCTGGGCAGATCGTCATCCTCGACGGGGGCACGACCCACATGGCCCTGGTTCAGGCCCTGCCCCGCAACCTTCACGCCACCATTGTCACCCACAGCCCAACGATAGCCGCAGCGCTGGAGCCCTTCGAGCGCGTGGACGTCATCCTGATCGGCGGCACGCTCCTCCGGCTCTCTATGGTGGCGCTCGGGGCCGCCACGGCCGAGGCGTTCGGGCGCATCTCGGCGGACCTGCTGTTCTTGGGGGTGACCGGCGTGCATCCCGAGGCGGGCTTGACGACCGGCCACCCAGAGGAAGCTGAACTCAAATCACGTCTGATCCGCTCGGCGGCCGAGACGATCGTGCTGGCCACGCCGGACAAGATCGGGGCCACCTCGCCGTTCCAGATCGCACCTTTGGCAAGTGTCACGGCGCTCGTCACGTTGGGAGAACGGCCAAGCTGGTTGCCCTCTGGCCTTGCGCACTTGGGAGCAGGACCATGAGATCCGGGCATCGCTCCGTTGCTATCGGCGACGGCACGCTACCAATCTATCACCCCTAAACCGGTACTCCGCTCGTGCATTATCATGCAGACAGATCCCATGCTCCCGACCATCCACATCCGACAGTCCGGGCCTGACGACGTGCCCCGCCTGCTGGCCGTTTGGCGGCAGGCTGTCCTCGCGACACACGGCTTCCTGAGCCCTTCCGACTTCGCCGTCATCGAAGCCGAGGTCAGGGACAGCTACCTGCCCCATGCAGCGCTCTGGGTTGCGACGGACGACGAGGACCAGGTGCTCGGCTTTATGGGCCAGTCAGGCTCGCACGTTGAGGCCCTCTTCGTCGCCCCGGATCACCAAGGTCGAGGGGTGGGGCGAGCCCTGGTCAGGCATGCCGCTGCACGGCAGCCCCGCCTGACTGTCGACGTCAACGAGCAAAATGAACGTGCCACTGCGTTCTACGAACGACTGGGCTTCCGCCGCGAGAGCCGCTCGCCTGTCGACGGCGCGGGGCGGCCCTATCCGCTTCTTCACCTCTATCGAAACACCCAGACCTGAACCGATCTGCACAAGCGAAGCCGGACACGATCGACACGGGTCCGATCCCGGCAGACTCTGGTCAGGCCAGCGTCCCCTATGCCGCCCAACTCACTTAGGCTGCAGCGGCAAGCTAGGCCGGCAACCAGCCTTCGAAAACCTCATGAGCATCAAAGATCGTTTCCAGATCCAGAACGTCCGCACCCTCTCGGACGACTGGTACACTCTTAAGATGACCACATTCGCCTGGCGCCGTCTGGATGGTGCGTGCCAGACCATGAACTGCGAAATCTACGATCGGGGCGACGCTGCTGCCCTACAATCTCGAGGCAAACACAGTGCTCCTTGTCCGGCAGTTCCGCTACCGGCCTATGTCAACGGCTACGATGATCTGCTCATCGAAGCGCCGGCAGAGCTGCTTGACGAGCCTAAAGGCGGCATGCCTCATCCTGACATACCGCTGTTCACTCCTCCGTTGAGCGGGTGACGGCCTCGATCCGGTGACCATCGGGATCCACAAGGAACGCCGCGTAGTAGTCGGGGCTGTACTGCGGACGAAGGCCGGGCGGACCATCGTCGGTTCCGCCTGCGGCGATCCCGACGCGGTGGAACTCGCGTACGGCTGCGCGGGACGGCGCCACGAAGCAGAAATGCGAGCCCTGCAGTGGAACGGGTCGCGTCTCGGAGCGGATGAGAAGGAACTCGTCCGACCCGCCACGATGGTAGGCCACGATCCGCTCGTTCGAGGACAGCAGCACGACCCCGAGCGGCGCGAGCACGGCATCGTAGAAGCGCCGGGACCGGTCGAGGTCGATTACCGCGAGCGAGACATGGTCGAAGATCGGGTCGGGCATGAGAGGTCGTTGGTCAGGAGAGGAGAGGTGAGGTGAGGTGGCCAGAATACGCCCAGGGCGCGGACTGCGGTATCCAGCTTATGGGCTTTCTGATGGAGAAAGCGCCTCGGCAATATGATCCCGGTCCGAGGCCTTCGGCTCCAGAGATTTCAGGAACGCAGAGAGCTGCTCCCGCTCCTCCTGGCTCAGGTCCAGCGGCCGCAGCTCACTATGCCCGTCCAGCGCCTCTGGCGCAGTGGCGTAGTGGGCCAGCACCTCGTCCAAAGTCCCGATCTGCCCTGCGTGCATGTAGGGTGGACGTGTCGCGGCGCCGCGCAACGAGGGCGTCTTGAACGCACGCAGGGCGTCATGGCCGGGCTCGGCCATGAAGCGCAGCTCCGCGCAGTCTTCAGGCGCGGCGTCGCTGTAGGAGCCGAGGCAGTTGAACTCGTCCTCGATCACCAGACGTGCTCCGTCCAGGCGACCGGTGTCCTCGGGCAAGCCCGGCACGGAAGGCACGCCCGTGTTGTGGAAGTGGTTGTCAGTCAGTAGCGGCCCGTTGTGGCAGTTCACGCACTCGCCCTCGCCCAGGAAGAGGCGCAGGCCCGCGATCTCGTCTTTCGACAGGAGGCCTGCCTCGGGGAAGTCCTCCGAGGCGACCCAAGCATCAAAGCGGGTCTCGGGCGGCAGGATCGTCCGCTCGTAAGCAGCGATAGCCTTGCCCATGTTGGCGAAGACCGAGTTTACCGCCGCCCGTAAGGGCTCCGGCAACGCGTCCCAAGCCGCAGCGGCTTCTGGGTTGGCAACCGGACTGGCGTGGGACGGAAGACCGCCGAGGTCGGGGAGAGGTCCGAACACGGCTTCGTACTCGTCCGCGTAGTACTCGGTGACAAGGTGGGCATACTGGGCGCGGTCGCCGCCGTGCTCGACTGGGCTCTCCAGCGGCCCAAGCGCCTGCGCCCAGAGGCTGTCCTTTCGCCCATCCCAGAACAGGAACGGAGCATAGGCCATGCCTGCAATGGGCATGGTACGGCGTCCCGTCGTGCCGACGCCCTGGCCGAGCGGAAGGTCATCCTGGAACTGCCGCTCGGGCAGGTGGCAGCTGGCGCAGGCAACCTCGCTGTTGGCGCTGAGGCGGGTGTCAAAGAAGAGCGCCCGGCCCAGCTCGGTCGCCGCCTGGTCGTCGGCCACGCGGTTCGAGGGATCGGGCGGCAATGGCGGCAGTGCCTCGAGCGAGAGGGAGCGGACGAGCGCCAGCTCCTCCTCGGTCCAGTCCGGCCCCTGCACCAAGCCGTAACCCGCGACGGTGGCGCCTGAGAGCAGGAGGGAGGCCGCGACGAGAAAAGAGAGCCGGCGCATGTCTGTCCTCACAGCACGAGGTTGAAGGTGACGGCGTCGGAGCCGGGGGTGCCCTCGATGGCGAGGTCGATCTCCCACCATCCACCCATGTTGAACCTCATGCCCTCAACAAGGTATTGGCCCTCGCCCAGAGCCTCGGTCACCGCCGGCGCGGTGGGCAGGCCATGGCCATGCTGGGGCATGCCACCATCGACATGAATCGCGGCACCGTCCACAGGGAGTCCTTGCGCGTCCTGAAGCGTCACGACCCAGGCGTGCATCGGGCCCACGGTGACAGGCTCCTGCACCGGCGCCATAGCGGCGACGTAGAGACCGGCCACGCTCGCCTTGGCGAGCGACAGGTCGAGGTCGGAGGGCGGGCGCATCATAAAGGCCATGGCGCCAGTGGCGACAGCGGCAAGGCCGAGGGGAAGCCCGATCAGGAAGGCGCGGCGGGAGCGGATGAATGGCATTGTTGAAGTCCTTTCCGTGAGAATCAGCACGGGCGGGACATAAGGGACGGCTGCTAGGCGCCGCTTGAACGAAGATGCTATCCTGACCGGGGGAGGAAGAACGTGGTCACAACCGTCGCCAAGGACTGCCGCATCGTCGTCTGGGAGGGCACGAGCCTCTGGGCGTTTGACGCGAGCGGGGCCGCACCCGCCCCGCAATCCACCCGTCTCCATGTCCATCACGCCATCCAGCTTACGATTGCGGCCGGCGGGCACTACACGCTACAGACTGAGGCGTCCTCCCTTCCGGGGCCGCTCGTCCTGGTTGCCCCCGACGTGCCACACGCCTTTCTACCCAAGGGCCGGCACGCCCTGATCTTCGTGGAACCCGAAAGCCGCACGGGCGCCGCGCTTCTGCATGAGCTCAACGGCAAGTCCATGGCGGCCGTAGATCCGAACCGGCTCCCTGACGTGGCGGAACGCCTGGCTGCCATATGGGACACGCCGCGCCCGCCGGATGCCTGTGTCGCTGAGCTGGGGCAGGACATTCTCGCTCAACTCCTCGGGCCCGCCGCTCCCCCCTCCCCCATCGACCAGAGGATCGCGCGCGCCATAGCTTGGGCGGAGGACCGGCTGGACAAGGCCGTCACCATGCCGGAGGCCGCATCGGTTGCCTGCCTGTCAGAGAGCCGCTTCAGCCATCTCTTCGCCGAGGAGACCGGCCTGCCCTTCCGCAGTTGGGTGCTCTGGCGTCGCATGATGCGGGCGATGCAGGCGCGAGGGGCCGGAGCGAGCCTGACGGACGCCGCCCATCTGGCCGGGTTCTCCGATTCCGCGCACTTCAGCCGCACCTTCATGCGCATGTTCGGAGTGCAGGCGGCGTCGCTCGCGATGGTTTAGCAGGAACGTTCAAGCGACGGCGCCGCGCGGTCCGTAGATGCCCTCTTGCCGTTTCGAAGGAGAGCATTCATGGCCATCGATCGTCGTACCGCCCTCGCCGCCCTGGCAGGCCTCACCCTCGCTCCCGCTCTACCCCAGCTCGCCCGAGCCCAAGAGCAAACCTTGGTCCCGCCGCCGGTGGAGGGATCCGCCCAGCGGATCGCCATGCTGGTCTTCACAGATTCTGACTCGAGCGGACCAGATTCTGCGAACGATGGCTCCACCATGCGGCGGCGAGCGCCAGGCCTCCGAGACTGGCCGCGACTGTGAACGTCACCTGCAGCCCCGCCTCAACAGCATCGGCCCCCAGGTTCCCGGCGACCCGCGATCCTAGAGCAAACAGCGCACCCATGGCCGAGGCTCCCGTCACGAGTCCCAGGTTGCGGGCCAGGGCAAGGAGCGCCGACGTGACGCCGCGCCGATCGGCTGATGCCTTGCCCATGATGGCTGCGTTGTTCGCAACCTGGAATAGCGCATAACCCATAGTGATGAGTGCGAGGCTGCCGACGTAGCCGCCGAGCCCGAAGTGGCCGGGCAGCCATGACATGAGCCCCGAGCCCAGCACGACGCCGCTCAAGCCTGTAAAGGTCACCGCCTGCGAGCCCAAGCGGTCGACCAGCTGGCCGGCAGGCACGCCGACCAGCGCCACGATGCCGGGCCCTACGGTCATCACGAGGCCCGTAGCCACTGGGCCGAGCCCCAGAGCGTCTGACAGATAGAACGGACCCACGACAAGGGTGGCCATCAGAATGGCGGAGACGAGCCCCAGCGCGAGGAGGCCGGAGCTCAGCTCTGCGTCGCGAAGTAGATGAAGCTGGATCAAGGGTGAGGCAGCCTGCGCCTCCACCGCAACAAAGGCGATGAGGCCCAGCACCGACCCAACCGCGAGGGCGGCCCTCACAGACATGTTCGCGTCGAGGGTCGTCGCGAGAGAAAAGGCTCCGAGCGACAGTGCCAGCAGAACGATCCCGGGGAGATCCAAGGAAAGCCACTGGCGAATGACCAGGAGATTGCCCGGGAGGGTCCACGTGGCCAGCAGGAGCGCTCCAACGCCCGCGAGCGCCATGACGGCGAACACGGATGGCCAGCCAGACAAGGCTATCAGGAGGCCGCCGAGCGACGGTCCCAGCGCGGTTCCCACCGCTGACACCGTGCCCAGCAGTCCCATGGCCCGGCCGGTGAGCTCTTTGGGGACCAAGTCGCCCACCATGGCGACTGCGAGTGCCATCATGAGAGCGGCTCCGGCGCCCTGGAGACCGCGTGCGACAACGAGGGCCCAAAGGCTGGGCGCAAGCGCGCTGCCTGCTGAGGCCAGGGTGAAGATACCGACGCCCGCAAGAAGCATCCGCTTGCGCCCCCAAAGGTCACCCAGGCGCCCGGCGGCCACGACCAGGGAGGTCACAGCTAGAAGGTAGGCGATGACCACCCACTGCACGTCCTGACTGGAAGCGGCAAATTCTAGCTTGAGCGTCGGGAGGGCCACGTTGGCGATGCTGGTGCCCAGTGATGGTAGCAGCATCACCACGGCGAGGGCCGCAAGCTGCCAGCTGGCTTTGTGATGAGACTCGGTCGGCATCTCGGTCACCCCTGATGCGCAGCCGGAGCCACGACCGCGAGGGTCACGAGACGCCGGGCGAGCGGGGCGACGACGAGTACGAAGGGAAAGGCGACCAGCCAAGACAGCAGCCAGGCGCCGAGCCAGAGCGTCAGAACACCATCGGCCAGACCGGCGTTGCGAAGGGTGGCGATGCCGGAGACGACGAGCGACATCAGTCCGGAGAGGACGAAGCCGAAGAGGGCGGGAGCAAAACGAGCGGGCATTCTCAACTCCTGTGAAGAGATGCCTGCCACATAGATGTAGGAGAGTCGTTGCAGAACGCGCACTGATCGCATGTAGTCAGTGCATCCCACGCCATCTGTCATGCTGAGGTCTGCAGTGCCCGATCTGAACCTTCTGGTGACGCTCGATGTCCTACTCGCGGAAGGCAGCGTGGCCGGCGCGGCTCGCCGACTGCGCCTCAGTCCATCCGCCATGAGCCGGGCCCTGGCGCGGCTGCGCGAGGTCACGGGTGATCCGCTGCTAGTGCGAGCGGGCCGCAGCCTCGTTCCCACGCCACGTGCGGTCGAGCTGCGGTCGCAGGTCGGGGCGCTGGTGGAGAGCGCCCGCGCCGTGCTGCGGCCGGCCGAGACGCTGGACCTCGCGACCCTACAGCGCCGCTTTACGCTTCGGACCAGCGAGGGCTTTGTCGAGACCTTCGGGCCGCGGCTGCTGGCCCTTGTCGCCGATCAGGCCCCCGGCGTGACGCTGCAGTTCCTGCCCAAGCCGGACAAGGAGAGCGCCCCGCTGCGCGAAGGAGAGGTGGACATCGAGACGGGCGTCATAGACGCAACGACCGCGCCCGAGTTGCGGGCCTCCCCGCTCTTCGAGGATCGCTGGGTCGGCGTGGTCAGGGCTGGCCATCCCCTCGCCCAAGGCACCGTATCAGGCGAGCGGTATGCCGGCGCAGGCCACGTCGTGGTCCTGCGGCGAGGTCTCCACAGCAGCGAGATCGACGACGCCCTGCGGGCCGCCGGGCTTGAGCGGCGGGTCGTGACCATCGTAGG
The DNA here is from genome assembly GCF_017916275.1 of Rubellimicrobium arenae. Taxonomy (GTDB): domain Bacteria; phylum Pseudomonadota; class Alphaproteobacteria; order Rhodobacterales; family Rhodobacteraceae; genus Rubellimicrobium; species Rubellimicrobium arenae. The sequence goes on along the minus strand of NZ_JAFMST010000006.1, from coordinate 210,839 downwards.
CGGCTTTGCCGCGGCGCTCGCGCTGGCTCGGGACGCGCAGCTCGTGGCCACCGTGCCGGAGCGGCATACCAGGGGCCTGCGCAAGGGGATGGACAGCTTCCCTCTCCCGGTCCCGATCTCCTCGTTCACCATCTCCATGCTGTGGCATCCACGCATGGATGGTGATCTCGCGCACCGCTGGTTGCGGGGCTGCGTGCGCTCGGCATGCGGCACCCGCCATGGTGAGATGCTGGACGGCCTGCCTGATCTGACGTAGCGTCAGGCGCACGGACAGAGTGCAAACGACGCGCGTTCCGCAACCGACGCCGAGTGCCTAGTGCAGAGGGTGCTGCCCGCCACCCCAGCCAAGAGGCTCCTATGGAAAGCATCACCACGCCCGCTTCCGCAGCAGACTTGATCGCTCAACCTGATGTCAGCCCAAGTGCCTTAGGGCGGCTGGCGAGCCAAGCTGGGGTCCGTCAGGACCAACTCGCAGAGGACCAACGCTTGGCCCGCCTGACCGGCCTGCTGTTCCTTATCACCTATGCCACTTCGATCCCCGCCGCTCTCTCCCTCTACGTGCCGGCGCTCAGCGACCCCACCTTCATCCTCGGCGGCGGCTTCGATCGGGGCGTCTCCTGGGGCGCGTTCCTCGAGCTTATCCTGATCATCGCCAACATCGGCTCGGCGCTTGCGCTCTATCCCGTGCTGCGGAGACGCTTCGAGGTCCTGTCGCTGGGCTTCGTGGCCGCGCGCATCACCGAGAGCGTGTTCATCGCCGTCGGCATCATCACCATGCTGGCCCTGAACACGCTGCGGCTCGAGGCCGGAGATGCTGACGAGGCGTCGCTCCTCGTGGTCGGCCAGTCGCTGGTCGCGATCCACGACTGGACCTTTAACCTCGGGCCGGGCGTCGTCGTCGGCGTCGGCAACGGCCTGATCCTCGGCTGGATGCTGTGGAGAACCCGGCTCGTCCCGCGCGCCATGTCGGTTCTGGGCCTGATCGGGGGTCCCGCGCTCCTCCTGGCCGGCATCTCCATCGTGTTCGGGCTCATCGAGGCCGGCTCCACCGCGCAGATCATCGCCACCATCCCGGAGTTCTTCTGGGAGCTGTCGCTCGGCATCTGGCTGCTGGTGAAGGGCTTCAGTCCGACCGCCTTGGCCGCGCTGCACGAACCCCGCCCGTGATGTCCGCCCACGCCGGACTAAGGATGGTGGGCGCTCCCGAGAGCCGAGGCGACCACCAAGCTGGAACCGGGAGCCCCACCGCCTCCGCTCGGGCGCGCAGATCCCAAGCACTGCAAATGCAATCCCTCAGGCCCAGGAGAGTAAGATGACGATCACAGGAGCCAGCCTCATTCGCGCGACGGGTCTGGCCGCCATCATGGCCGGGATCATCTTCGCGGCCATCCAGCCAATCCACCCAGCCGACGTGCTGGCATCGGTCACCTCGAGCTACTGGACGGTCATCATGGTCCTGAAGCTCGTCATGTGCTTCCTCTTCCTCTTTGCCATTGCAGGCCTCTACGCGAGGCAGCTTGAGGAGGCGGGATGGCTGGGGCTGGCCGGAGCCCTCCTGTTCAGCCTCTGCTGGATGCTCCAGATCGGTTATGTCTTTACCGAACTCTTCATCCTACCGGCGATGGCGACCGCGGCACCTTCGTTCGTCGACAGCTTCCTGGGCATCGTGAATGGGAGACCGGGCGAGATGGCCATCGGCGCTCTCGGACCGGTCTATGGAGTGCTCGGCATCCTTTATCTGCTCGGAGGCCTGTGCCTGGGCATTGCCACCTTCCGGGCTGGCGTCCTGCCGCGCTGGCCGGCAGGCCTTCTCGCCATCACGGCCCTGCTGACGCCCCTGGCCGCTTTGCTGCCGCACGAGGTCCAGCGGCTTGCGGCCGTGCCGATGGGGCTTGCCTTTGCTTGGCTGGGCTATGCCCTCTGGTCGGAGCGCCGGGTGGACGCGTCCCGCGTGGCTCAAGCCGCCGGTCCATCACTCTCACAAACCGCCGCAGGGTAGGTCTGGGTCTGACAAGTGGAGCAAGAGGAGCGGCTTGTTATTTGCGACGGGACGGCGGGCACGGCGATCCAGACGGCCCGCCTCCTTCTGCGTCCAGCGCGGATGTCAGACCTCGATGACCTTCATGCCATCATGTCGGACCCAGCCGTGATGCGCTTCTGGTCGACGGAAGCACACCGCGACCGGGCGGAGACCGAGCGCTACCTGGCGGCTATGGTCGGCGAGGCTCACCGCGGGCTCGACTTCATGCTGGAGGTGGATGGACGCATCATCGGCAAGGCCGGGGCCTGGAGCACACCTGAGATCGGTTTCCTGCTCAGTCGCGAACACTGGGGACGCGGTCTGATGGACGAGGCGCTCCGCGCTGTCATCACCCACCTGTTCGCGACGACGGACGTGCCGGAACTCACAGCTGATGTTGACCCGCGCAACGAGGCCTCGCTTCAGCTGCTGACAAAGCTTGGCTTTCAGGTAACAAGACGCGCCGCGCGGACCTTCTTCGTCTACGGGGAGTGGGCAGACTCGATCTACCTTGCTCTGCTCCGACCGACCTGACGGTCTAAAGCGCACAGGCGGAAGGCCTAGCCTTACATTACGCCCTGCGTAGCAGTACGGCCACTCGCTGATAGTCAATCCCGTAGTGCAGGAGCAGGACCAACGTGAAGGCTCCAGCGAGTCGAGGGGCGCCGGCCGCGAGCAGAAGCGCAATGGCGATGCTGAAGACGGCAGCTTCGAGCAGGAGCCTCGCCGCCCCGCTGACCACCACGATTGGCTCGCCTCCGTCACCCGGCACGCGGAACACGGCCCAGGCTGTGGCGAGCAGGAGCGGCAGCCCGAGCCCTCCGAGTAACCTCACACCGAGCGGGGCAGAGAGAGTGAAGCCCCAATAACCTACGGCCACCAGGGCCAAGAGTTCGAGCACGAAGCGCAGGGCAAGGTTAAAGGCCTGGAGCATGGACGGGCAGCCGGATCATTAGAAACGTATTATCCGATCATGGCATGATACCGGCTATGGCCGCCACTCCCGGTTCCTGAACTCGTAGGGTGAGATCTACCCGCCAGTGCGTCATTCGGGAGATACACTCAGTGAGCCTTGCTTGAAAAACGTTGCAGTCTGAAAATGCTGAGGAGCTTCCTGCCGCCTTGGCTCTGCCGTCCTCGGTTCTCGCAAGAGCTTCGTCCAGAATGGCGTCGATAATCCCAGCAGAGATCCGGCTCCAGCGAGCCTGCCGCCATGAGGAGCGCAGCCATCTAGCTCAGTGAGCCGGCATCCTTAATCGAGGCTGGGTTGCAGCGTGTTGTCCAGCCCAGATCGAGCTCAAGACGATGACGGCACCGATCATTTGCACCGGGCTCAGCTCCTGTCCGAGTAGGACCCAGCCCAGAAGGACGGCCGTGACCGGGCTCATCATCCCCAGCATCGAGAGAGGTGCGGGCCCGAGCCGGGCGAGGCCACGGAACCAGAGGACGTAAGACACTGCCGCGCCGATCAGGCTAAGGTAGGCCACAGCACCCAGATGCCGCACCTCGATCGGGGGAAGTGGTGGCTCGACCACAAGCGCGAAGGGAACCAGGATTAGTCCGCCTGCTGTCAGCTGCCATGCGGTCACGGTGAGCGCGGATACGGGCAGCTGCCATTTGCGGCTCAGGACCGTGCCGGCGGCCATCGAGGCGGACCCGCCAAGGCCTGCAGCGATCCCCACGGGGTCGAGCGCTGCCTCAGGGCCAAGCACCAGAAGTGCCACGCCGCCCACACCAGTGGCAGCTGCCGCCACGGCGGGCAGGTTGATGGCCATGCCCAAAAGGCCGCGCGCCAGCACGATCACTAGGAGCGCCTGGGTCGCTCCGAGGGTGGCGGCAACGCCCCCTGGCAGACGATAGGCTGCGACGAACAAGCAAATCCAGAAAACGGCAAAGTTGAGCGCGCCTAAGATGAAGATCCGGCCGAGCCATTCTCGCTCCGGTAGGCGGCGCGTGACGGCAAGAAGCAGGAGTCCCGCAGGCAGCGCACGGAGCGCTGCGATAGTTACAGGATAGCCGTGGGGCAGGAACTCGGTGGTGACGTAGTAGGTGCTGCCCCAGACGACAGGCGCCAAGACGGTCAGAACAAGGTCGGTCGAGCGGGTCATGCGAAGCACCGAAGCACGGGGCGGGTCGGTCGAGCGTCCGACCGCGAGGTTACAGGTAGCGGCGGAGACGGGCACCGAAGTCGTCCGGGTGGGGTTCAAGGCCGATGTCGCGCAAGAGCCTGTGCGGCAGGTGCCGGGTCGCAGCGTCGAGCCGCTCTTCCTCGCGACGGCGATGGTGGCGGACCAACCAGCTCCGCAGGGTTCGGGCAATCAGCGTGGAAGGAGTTGACGCAAGTCGGGCAAGGGTCGGGGCCATGACGCTCTCCATCAGGCCACGAGCTTCAGGGCCACGCGCAACTGAGCGCGCAGATCTTCGACCGGTCCGTTGATCAGGCGGGCGCCCGTCTCGCGCACGACCAGCGTCGGGACCGAGCGCACCTGGAGCCGGTGCGCGTACTGACGGTCCCTTTCCACAGCGCGACGGGTGCCAAACTCGGCCATCACCTCAGAAAAGTGAGCCGGGTCGTACCACGCCTCTTTCGCAATCGAGATCAGCACCTCGGGGTCGGCAACGTTGCGGGCTTCGGTGATGTGCGCCTTCTGAAGCCGGTCGAACATGTCCCAGTGCGCAGCAGGGCCGCCGATCCGTTCTGCAGCCTTGCAGGCGAGTGCCGCGGGCAGGCCGAAGGGATACTCGAACGGGGCAGCCCTCATACCGTCGAGGTTGAACAGTTCCGGGGTGTCGCTGGCCCGGCGGCAGGCCTCCCAATGGCCGAGGATGGTCTCCTTCGCTGCGGCAATGGAGCCCCAGACCTCAATCATCCGCTCGCGGCTGTCCTGGAGAACGAAGGTCCGGTGATGGACCGCGAGGTCGAACTCGTCGGCCAAGGCGCGCAGACGTGGCGAGATGTTGAAGCACCAGCCGCAGACGACGTCATGGAAGAAGTCGATGGTCAGGCGAGGCATCACGCAGCCTCCCTCTGGACGGCGCCGGAGGCGAGCCGCGCGGCAATCCGAGCGACATGGCGGCCCTGGTACCAGGCGCCGGCCAGTTCGATCTCTGAGGGTAGCCGTGAGTTGTCTACCCCAGCGATCGTGCCAGCGCCGTAGGGCGATCCGCCCACCATCTCATCGGTCCGATGCAGGCCTTCGAAGCTGTAGGGGAGCCCCGCAATGAGCATCCCGAAGTGCAGCATCGGCACATGCGCCGACAGCACCGTCGCCTCCTGTCCGCCATGCTGGGTGCTGGACGAGGTGAAGACCGCCCCGACCTTGGCCACGAGCGCATTGCGGGCCCAAAGCCCGCCGGCTTGGTCAAGGAACTGCTTCATCTGTCCGGCCATGTTGCCGAAGCGCGAGGGCGTGCCCAGGATGATGGCGTCGTAGTCCGGCAGGTCGGCGACCCGAGCTTCCGGCGTGTCGTCAAGCATGTAGCCCGCGCTGTCCCGCACCACCTGCGGCACGGTCTCCGGCACGCGCCGGAGGTCGACCTGGACGCCAGGCACGGAGCCGGCACCTCCGGCTTCGGCTTGCGCCAAGGCGCGGATGTGGCCGTAGCTAGAGTAGTAGAGAACGAGAACCTTTGTCATGGGATCCACCGGTTGTCTGGATGCGATGACCCGGAGGATGGCGCGATGGACGGCCCGGATTAACCCGGCTGCGCGAACGTCATTCGTGAGCTGGCGTCACGAGTGGGGACTCACAACGCATCGGAGGAAATCAATGAAAGCGAGTGTCTTCGCGTCGGCCCCCAGCCGAGAGGCGGTCACCGCGTAGATCGTGCGTTCCGGCATCTCCCAGCCCGGCAGAACCCGCATAAGCCGTCCGGCCTCGACCGCCGGGGTCGAGAGGAAATCCGGCAATGCCCCAATGCCCTGTCCTGCGACGAGCATGTCCCGGAGCACGACGCTGCTGCCCAGCCGGAGCCTGGGGCTGATCTCGACGGCCTCGGTCCGCTCGGCGCCTCTCAGCATCCAGCTTCCTGGGGTGTCCGAGAGAGCGTAGGCGACAAGGTCGTGCGCGTGCAGCTCCTCCGGAGAGGTGGGACTGCCACGGGTCTCGAGATAGGCAGGAGCCGCGAACAGCCCCTGCCGGACGCCGCCGATCCTTCGCGCCACGATCCCGGAGTCGGGAAGCTCTGCGCGGATGCGGATCGAGAGGTCAAAGCCACCTTCGATCATGTCGATCACATGGTCGTCGAAGGACAGCGAGAGCTGCACCTCCGGGTAGCGCGCGAGGAACTGTGGAAGGGTCGCCGAGAGCACTGTTGTGCCAAAGGAGTGCGGGGCATTCACCCGCAGCAGCCCGCCAATCACTCCGGCGCCGGCCCGCACCCGCTCTTCAGCCCGGGCAAGATCGTCAATGATCTGACGTGCGTCCTCGTAGTAGATCTGACCATGCCCGGTCAGGGACATCCGCCGCGTCGTGCGGCTGAGAAGCGAGCAGCCCAGGCTTGTCTCAAGGAGCTTGAGCTCGCGGCTGAGCAGCCCTGGGGAGACGGCGAGGTCCTCGGCGGCTCGTGCGATGCTGCCGCGCTCCACGATCCGGCAAAAGGCCCTCATGACAGACAGACGGTCCAGCGCTTCCTCCGAAAACTTCAGCAGGAACGATGCTCTCCCACGGTCACAGGGTATCTGCAGGTGCCGATCAGCCCAAGGGGTAGGGTCGCGACGCTATAGCATTGGCGAGGCAAGTGGCTCCAATCTAGCCCCGCCTGTTCTTCTTCGTCCGGACTGGGACCAGGACCATCCTGCTTCCCTCTAACACCGGCTCAGCAGGACCGGCACTCCTCGAGTTCGACCGGCGCGGTTGTTTTCCGTTGCAACGACCACCTGGTGATCCACTCACGCAGCCGTAGCCTTCGGGCCGACCAGCGAGCCCGTCTCTCCTGGCGCAGCATACGGACCAGCTCGCGCCGGTGCATGGCCGCCGGATCATGGGCCTCGAAGCGTTCAAATCGGCCGGCCAACCGCAAGTAGTGATGATCGATGCTCTGTAACATGGCTTGGCTTCCTCGAAGGCAGGTATGGAGCCAAGCTAGCTTGCAGGCCTGATGTGAGCTAATCAGCAATTCTTCAGATCTGAAACCTGGGGTTTCACATGTCGGCACCCGACTGGCGGCATCTTCCTTCCCTTTCAGCGCTGCGAGCCTTTGAGGTCGCGGCCCGCCACCGCAACTTCAGCGAGGCCGCACGCGTGCTCAACGTTACGCATGCGGCCATCGGGCAGGCGGTCCGCGGCCTTGAGGCTGAACTCGGTACAACGCTGTTGCGGCGCTACGGACGGGACCTGACTCTTACCGAGGACGGCGAGCGCCTCGCCCGCGCGCTCCATGACGGCTTCGGCACCATCGCCGCCGGGGTCGAGGCGCTGCGACGGGTGGAGAAGCGTCGAGGCCTTCGCGTGACCACCACACCCAACTTCGCCCAGTCCGTTCTTCTGCCCCGCTTAGGGGAGTTCTGGCGCCGCCACCCCGACGTGGCTGTCTCGATCACACCGGATTATGCAGTGTCCGACCTGACCCGGGATGGCTACGACGTGGCCATCCGGACCGGCCAAGGGTCGTGGCCCAGAACGGTGGCCGAGCCTTTGGTGAGGACACGCTACATCCTGGTGGGAACGCCTGAGCTTCTCGCTCGCGACAGCGACATCACGCGCCTGCCGTGGCTTCTGGCACCAGATGATCCGCAAGAGGCCCTGTGGTTTCAAGGCGCCGGGATCGATCCGGCGACGCTGACGGTGAACGGCATCGACAACCCGACCCTGGCCGTCTCGGCTGCACTGGCCGGCTATGGTCTTCTGTTCTCGGCCGATGCTGTGGTGGCCTCCGACTTGGCCGCCGGACGGCTCGTCGAGGTGCCCTTTCCGGGCCTGCCCGAGCTCACCTACTGGGTCGTGACCTTGCCTGGCCCGCGCCGGCCGGCCGTGGACGCCTTTGTGAGTTGGTTGCGGGCAAAGCCGGGAGAGAGCGAGAAGGGCGGTTGAGCTGGGCCAGGAACAGGTCGTGCCACTGCCTGGCATGACAGATGGCAACACCCGTAGCGCAGGAGCACTGCCAAATTTGCGCTTGGTCTGGCATCCGCAGTGCTTAAGCTCGCCGAAACATCCTGGCTGATCTGTGTCGATCTGAGCCGCCGCAGGTGCAGGCGAGAAACTCCTTGACCTTCCCATGATGGGAAGGGCCAGCTTGCATGGCAGTTCACCTCCGGAGAGCTGCCATGACTCACATCAGCCACCACGACCACCACGCTGCACCCGGCGCCACGCTCAATCGATTGGCCTTCAGCGCGACCGTCCACTGCCTCAGCGGCTGTGCCATCGGCGAGGTGCTGGGCCTTGTGATCGGTACCGCGCTAGGCTGGAGCAATGGTGCCACCATCGCTCTCGCCGTCATCCTGGCCTTTCTCTTCGGGTATGGTCTAACGATGCTGCCGCTCCTGCGCGCAGGCCTCACCCTTGGGGCGGCCGTCCGGCTTGCGCTCGCGGCGGACACCATCTCCATCACTCTGATGGAGGTCGTGGACAACGGCATCATGCTCCTCATCCCCGGGGCGATGCACGCTGGGGTCGGCTCTGGCCTTTTCTGGGGCAGCTTGGCCATGGCGCTGCTGATCGCCGGAGCGGCGGCCTTTCCGGTCAACCGGTGGCTCATTGCCCGAGGCCGGGGACATGCTGCCGTCCACCAGCATCATACTGGACACTGAGCGAATCCGAAGACCCGTAACGCTGGCGTCATGACCTTGCGGCCGCCTTGAAGAACCCGCCCCCCCAGCTTGTGCGCGTCACCGCGCTTATGGCTGGCCGAGCAGGGCACAAGACATCTTTCACAGCGTCCGCCTGCCTCTCCAAGCAGGTCCGTGTCACCGCATCGCAGAGGTTTCCTGCCTGCGCACGCTTCATACGATGCGTCCAGCGCTCCGGTGCGGATGCTGAGGGGGAATAGTTGCGGCATTTCTAAGCCACTGCTGTTCGCCAGACGAGCGAAAGACCCACAACGGCATAGTCTGGGTATGTAGCTGCCCCACCGGAGCAGTTGCGATCACGTTGGGCCTCGAAACTCTCATTGTGGTCTGTTATCTCTTGTTCATGCACGATTCACCCGCTCTCTCCCTTGGTCGTCGCCAACAAATCGCTGATCGTCTGGCTCGCGGTCAGGCCGTGGTAGCCACTGCACTCGCGCAGGAGTTCGGCGTCTCCGAGGACGCGGTCCGCCGCGACCTGCGGGCTTTGGCGCAGGAAGGGCTCTGCCAACGCGTCTATGGCGGCGCGCTACCGCTCTCGCCGGCCTCGACGCCTATCGAGGTCCGTTCGGGCGAGGATGCCGCGCGGAAGCGCGCCCTGGCGCGAGCCGCCGTGGCCCTGATCTCCAAGGGACAGACCATCTTTCTCGACACCGGCAGCACGGTGCTTCAGCTGACCGGACTGCTGCCGCGCGACTTCGGCTTGCGGGTGGTCACGAACTCGCTGCCGGCCGCGGCGGCGCTGATGACTCGGGACGACCTCTCGCTGATCCTTATCGGCGGCCGCGTGAACCCATCCGTTGGTGGCTGCGTCGACGCCCGGGCCCTGGCCGAGCTGGGGCGCTTCCGCTTTGACCTCTGCTTCCTGGGTGCCTGCGCCTTGTCGGCCCAGAATGGCCTCGCCGGCTTCGACATGGACGACGTGGACATGAAGCGCCGCCTCCTTGAGGTGAGCTCAGCCACCGCCCTGATGATGACCAACGCCAAGCTGGAGACCTCGGCTCCGTTTGCGATCGGCCCGATCTCGGACATCGCCCACGTCGTCCTGGAGCATGACGCGCCTTCCGAGGTCGTCTCCGCACTTCGCGCGAGAGGCGCTGACCTGCGGATCGCTGAAGCCCCGAACTTCTGACCCTTTCCTCCCTTTTCCTTGAGCCCTGACATGACCTCTTACGCTGAGACCACGCCTTCGTCGGCGGACACAGGGGGCACCCGCCTCGCGACGCGCCTGTCCTTCTTTGCCGCCGGCTTCGTGATGGCCTGCTGGGCGCCCATGGTGCCCTTCGCCAAGGCGAACGTTGGCGCCGACGAGGGCCAGCTTGGGCTCCTTCTTCTTTGCCTCGGCCTGGGCTCGATTCTGGCCATGCCGCTTACCGGTTGGATCAGCGCCCAGGTGGGCAGCAAGCCCATGATCCTGACCGGGGGCCTGGGCCTCGTCCTGATCCTGCCCTTCCTCTCCGTGGTCAGCAGTCCGCTCCTGCTCGCCGCCGCGCTCCTTCTCTTCGGGGCCTCGCTGGGCACCATCGACGTGGCGATGAACGTCCATGCCACGGAGGTCGAGAAGGCCGCCGGCGTGCCGCTCATGTCGGGGTTCCATGGCATGTTCAGCGTAGGCGGCTTCGTGGGCGCGGGCGGCATCACGCTCCTTCTGTCTCAAGGAGTCTCGCCGTTCGCGAGCGCGCTCTGCGGCAGCGCCCTGGCCCTCGTGGCCATTCTTCTGGCGTGGCCGCGCCTGTTGCAGGTTCAAGGCGGCGAGGCCCCGGCCTTTGTGGCCCCGCGCGGCATCGTGCTCCTGCTTGCGGCCCTGTCCGGGCTCATCTTCCTTGTCGAGGGCGCCATCCTCGACTGGAGCGCGCTGCTGCTCCTTGGCCGCGACCTGGTCGACTCGGCCGCGCAGGGGGGGGTGGGCTACATGCTCTTCTCCGTCGCCATGACCGTGGGCCGGCTCACGGGCGATCGGGTGGTCAGCGCCTTGGGAGATCTGCGGGTGCTCGTCTGGGGCGGGCTGCTGACGATGGCTGGCTTCGTGCTGCTGCTGGCCGTCGACTGGACGCCTGTGGCGCTCCTGGGCTTTCTCCTGATCGGGCTGGGGGCCGCCAACCTCGTGCCCGTGTTCTTCAGCCGGGCCGGGCGACAGACCATCATGCCGGCGGGCTTGGCAGTCGCGGCGGTCACGACAACGGGTTACGCGGGCATCCTCGCCGGCCCGGCTCTCATGGGCTTTGTCTCGGACGCGACCAGCCTGTCGGCGGCCTTCTGGCTCCTGGCCGCGCTGGTGCTCCTGGTGCCGCTTTCGGCCCGAGCCGTGACGCGAGGGTGAGCTTTGAAACCCGCTCATCACCATCCGGACCCGTGATCTTGAAGGCTCTGCGGCCTTTTGGCGCAACCACAGACACATCCACGGTTTCCGCAGGTAGCTGGGCCTCGCGCGTCAGGCTGACCTAAAGCAAGGGTCAGGCGCACAGATAAAAGTGTAGAATCGGCCAAGGGCAGCCCTAGTCGCCATTATCGCGCCTTCCAGTCTTGGTGGAGCCAAGGTGGGCGTGGAAGGCTCGGGCACTGAGGTTCGCCGCGTAGACTTTAACCTCGAGAACAGGATGAGGCACCAAGGCCCTTCGGACTGTAGGACCGCGCGATGCGGCGAGACACCTTCGATGATCTCCAGCGAGGAGCAGGAAGGTGCCTTCGATGTCCAACAACCAACGGAAAAGCAGCGACTGCCGAATACAGTCTCTACTCTGTTCTCGAGTTGTCGTCCTATCCCGACGCAGGGTGCTCAAGGAGTTGCCCGATCTTGCGCGTCAGCGCGTCTACCGCGAAGGGTTTGGTGAGCATAGCCATGCCGGGTTCCAGGACACCGTTGGCCAACGTGGCGTTCTCGGCGTACCCGGTGATGAAAAGAACCTTGAGGTCGGGACGTCGCTCCCGCGCTTGGTCCGCCATTTGGCGACCGTTCAGGCCGGGCAGGCCGACATCGGTGATCAGCAGGTCGATGCGACGCTTCGACTGCAGGATCTTGAGGCCCGATGGACCATCCCCCGCCTCGAGCGCATGGTAGCCCAGATCGCCCAGCACTTCGACGATCAGGCCGCGCACCACAGGCTCGTCGTCGACAACCAGCAGCGTCGCCCCGGCTTCCGCTCGGGCAAGCTCGACCACTCCGGCTTCAGCCTCGGCGCTCTCCTCCTGCCCTCGATGGCGCGGCAGGTAAAGCTTGACCGTCGTGCCCTGCCTCTCCTCCGAGTAGATTCGGACGTGCCCTTCCGATTGCTTGGCGAAGCCGTAGACCATGGACAGGCCAAGCCCCGTGCCTTGCCCGATGGGCTTTGTGGTGAAGAACGGCTCGAAGACACGCGAGACGAGTTCAGGCGACATGCCCATCCCGGTGTCTGTCACGCAGATGGCGACATACTGGCCCGGTGTCACGTCGCGCTGGGCGGCGGCGTAGGCGTCGTCGAGATGAGCATTGGCCGTTTCAATGGTCAGCCGCCCTCCGTCAGGCATGGCATCACGCGCGTTGATGCAAAGATTCAGAAGTGCGCTCTCGAGCTGCACGGGGTCGCACAGCGTGCGCCAGAGGCCGCCGGCCATCACCATCTCAAGGGAGATCGCAGGCCCGAGCGTGCGCCGCAGAAGGTCTTCCATGTCGGCCACCAGGCGATTGGCTTCCACCGGTTTGGGGTCAAGCGGCTGGCGGCGCGAGAAGGCCAGAAGGCGGTGGGTGAGCGCCGCCGCGCGCTGCGCCGAGGTCATCGCCGCGCCCACATAGCGGTCGAGCCCCGCCGTCCTGCCTTGCGCGATCCGGGTCTGCATGAGGTCAAGCGAGCCCACGATGCCTGCGAGCAGGTTGTTGAAGTCGTGCGCAATGCCGCCCGTGAGTTGGCCCACGGCTTCCATCTTCTGTGCCTGGCGCAGAGCCTCCTCGGTCTCGGTCCGCGCGACGATCTCGGCGGCCACGCGCTGTTCCAGCGTCTCGTTGAGCGCCTGCAGAGCAGCTTCGGCCTTCCGGCGCTCCGCCAGTTCGCATTCGTTGACCTGGAACAGGCGGGCGTTATCGATGGCCGTTGCGGCGTGACCGGCGATCCCTAACAGAAGGGTCTCGTGCTCGCTTCGGAATACATTGGGCTTACCGTGGCCGTATAACAGTGCGCCCAGCACCTCGCCCGAGCGCGAGATCACAGGGACGCCCAGGTAGCTGCGAACCGGCAGATGCCCATCTGGCATTCCGTTGTAAGGGGCATTCATCCCATGGCGTGGGTCGGACAGGACGTCATCGGAACGAACGACCGCCTCCCCCTGAAACGTGGGGTGGAAGAGCGCTGTGGAGCGCACCATGGGGAAGTTGGCAAAGGCCTCCCGCTTCGCGCCTGACAGGGCATAGAGCATGAAGCGCTCGCCCTGTTCGTTCAGGACGTTGTAGAAGAAAGCTCCGAACTCGGCTCCCGTGAGCTCCCGTCCCGCATCCGTGACCATCTGCACGATGCGCTCGAGATCCCGCTCGGCCGCGACGGCGGCACCCGTCTCGTTGACGATAGCGAGCGCCCGGGTTTCGCGCCGCAAGGCTTGCTCCGCTCGCCGCTGCTCGGTGACGTCCACGTTGACCCCGGTCATTCCGAGGAACTCGCCTACCGCGTTGAACCGTGGACGCGCATCCGTTCGGAGCAGGCGATACTCGCCATCCGCTCGCCGATACCGGGCTTCAACAGTGAATGCCGTTTGGTCCCGCATCCCCCGGCCAAAGGGCTCAGACAGTGCGACGACGTCGTCTGGATGGATGGTGGGGGTCCAATCGAAGCGAGGGATGTCCTCCTCGGCCACGCCCCAGAACTCCCGCTGGGCGTGGTTGAGGTAAAGGCACTTGCCCTTGGGGTCGCCCATCCAGAGCATCACGGGAGCGCTGTCCGCGATGAGGCGGAACCGCTCCTCGGTTTCCTTCAGCGACAGATGCGCGTGCATCCGTTCGGTCTCGTCGGACATGACACCGATGATGCGGGTCGGCTGCCCCTCGGCATCGAAGAGCAGATCGTAGCGCAACCGAAGCCAACGGACTCCGAGCTCGGGGTGTTGGTAGCGGAACTCGGCGTCATACGAGGTCTGCCCTCGCGCCATAGCCGCCGCATGCTCCGCCGAGATCCGCTCGTACTCGCCGGGGCAGTAACGAAGGCGAGCCGCCTCAGCGTCAATCGGCTCGCCTTCGGGGAAGCCAAGGAGCCGGCTCACATCCGGCGAGCCGGTGACGGTGTTGGTGGCGACGTCGAGATCCCATACCGCCATCCGGCCAGCCTCGACCGCCAGACGCAGGCGTTGCGCGGCCTGGCTTTCGGCCTGTTCGGCCTCGCGACGAGAGGTGATGTCCTGGATCGTGCCGAGATAGCGGACGGCTCGAGCCTTGCCGTCCACCTCTTCGAAGATTGCTTCTCCAAAACCGAGGATCCAGCGGATCGAGCCATCCTCGAGCAAGACCCGGTACTCGAAGGGGTCGCGGCAGCGCTCATTCGGGTCGAGCGCCGAATGATAGAGCGCCTCCACATGAGCGCGGTCGTCGGGATGGATGACGGAGAGGATCCGCTCGGGCGTGACTGCTTCCTCTTCGGGAAGACCAAGGATGGCCTTGGCGCGACGCGAGTAGGTCATCCCACCCGTCAGGACGTCCAGATCCCAGATGCCAATGCCGGCGGCCTCGGTGGCCAGCTTGAGCCGGGCCCGCTCGTCGTGCAGGGCTTTCGCGATCTCCTGCTCGTCCGTCACGTCCTCCTGAACGCAGAGCCAGTGCCGCTCGCCAGCGATCTCGACCTTGCTGATGCGCGAGCGGGTTGTGAACTCCGACCCATCCTTGCGCCGGTTGCGCCACTCGCCCTGCCAGGTGCCCGAACGCTTGAGTTCCTCGATGACCTCTTCGACAACCCGAGTGTTCTCCTCAGGCGAGTAGGCGTTCTGCAACGAGACGTGCTGGCCCAGGAGTTCGCCGGGCCCGTAGCCAAACAGCCGTTCCTCGGCCGGGTTCGTGTAGACGATCGTGCCGTCCTCGCGTGAAAGGCTCACACCTTCGGTCATCTTGTCCAGCAGGACACGGGTGAGGCTCGCAGGGCTGGCGAGCTCGGCAAGCCGCAGCGGCATCATGCTGCTCACATTCATCGCAGACCTCGGAGGTTCAGAAGGACGGAGTGGATGGCTGGCTCGGGCACGAAGACATCTATCGGAAGCCGTCACCCGGGTGAAGGTAGGTCCAGAGGAACTCGGACGGGCCAGTCACTTTGGCCGGGTTCCGCACGCAGAGCGTTCGTCCTTGGTCACCTCGCCGCCACGGACCGATCTGCCGGTCCGCAAGACAAGGCGGCGAGCCATCCCAGCACCGCCGGCCGCCGATCCTGGACCGGAGAGCCGCGCCGCGTGCCAGGCCTTTCTCGGGATCGCATCGTCCTGGGCCTTATCGGCTACGGAGGCCCTGCGGCTCCTGGGTGAGCCGCTGAGCGGTGAGGTGGAGCGCATGGTGCGGCTGCATGGGGTCCTTGGCGCTCATCCTCCTCGGCTCCCAACTTGTGGAGTATCCTCTCTAATTGGGATCCCCGCTGCGGCGCTCTGCAGCATGAGGACCCCAAGTGCATCAGATCTGCGATGAGCGCTGGCAGACGGTCGCCCCCTGACGAGCAAGTCGCCATCATGTCGTCGCCAAGGCAACTCGCCTATACGAGAGGGGTCGGCTGGCTGGGCTCCCCAGGGCCCTGGGTTGGGGCGCCGGGGAAGCCGAGGGCGGGCGTCAGCGCGCCTCGCCGTGCAGGCGATGGAGCTCCTCGGCGAGCCGCTGCCCCCGCTCCGTCAGGTGGTGGCGGTCGTCGGGGGCACCGGGCTCCGTCCGCAGGAAGCCCTCCTGGCGCAGCCGGTCGATTTCGACCCGGGTCAGGTCAGCGCGCCGCACCTTGCGCGTCTCGAGGACGCGCCTGATCTCGTTCGTCGAGGCATTGCCGACCCGGGCGAGCTCATTGAGGACGATTCCGCGCAGGGGCGGGAAGTCCGCGGCCCGGACGGCGAGGTCCAGGACGAGCTTGCTCCCCCGCGGGCGGCCGGGCCGGCGCGTCCCGGCCTTCTCGCGCTCGGGCTGGACCGTCTTGGCCTTGTGCGTCGTCTCGACGGCCGGCCAGGGCGCGCGCTCGATCGAGCAGCAGGGGATGTCGAACTGCTCTCCGAGCATCCGCCGCAGGGCGGTCTCATCGAGCATGCCCGCGACGAAGCGGATGCTGTAAAAATGGGGTGCCGTACGCATCGTTGTCCCTCGTGTTGCTGGGCTCGCGCCTCAGCTTGTTGTCGATATGATGAGGCTAGGGGGAGGTTGCGAAAATCGTGCCGGCTCTTTTTCACCCATCGCAACTTTTTTCCTGGTCACCGATCGGGCGGTTCCGCGGCCCCGCCGCGATGGCGCGGGTGACGGCGGCGACCGTTTCGCCGCCGGTTTGGTGCCGCTGCGGCACCACTGTCCGGGTGGCCGTCGGTCCGACACCGCGCTCCTCCCGCCGGCAGGAAATCGCGGCCTCCGGCGCAGCGCCCTGCCTCGTGAGGGTCCACGGAATCGACCGGCCCCAGCCCCATCTGGTGGCCGACGCCGGGGGGCCTCGGAGTGAGAGCGTCATCGCCCTCGGCCTAAGCAGCACAGGCAAGACCTATGTCGCCCTCGGGCTTGGCCTGACCGCCTGCCAAAAGGGCTTCGCTGTCGGCTTCACCAGCACGGCTGCTCTCTCGCATGAGTTGATGAAGGCCCGTGGCGAGCGCCAGCTCATGCGCCTCCAGAAGCGGATCGCCAGCCACACGCTGCTGATCATCGACGAACTGGCTTCGCGCCGCTCTCGACGACCGGGGCTGAGCTGCACTTCGAGCTGATCTCCCAACGCTACGAGCGCGGCGCCACGCTGATCACCAGCAACGGCTGTTCGACGAGTGGACCGAGATCTTCGGTTCGCCGAACACCGGAGCCATTCTCCAGCCACCGTCGGATCAGACGTCATCACAGGGGCACGACCGCGGGGGTGGAACGTGGATGAGGGATCCTCACAACAAGGCACGAGCTTTGACGCCGCCAAGATCGACGCCCCTCGACCACACGCCGAGCGCATCCTGTGAGCCCCGCCGCGGGCAGCACGAATAGAAGCCTGCTCCCGGCGCGGAACGCCGCTTGGCACGAGACCGCCCGATGACAGAAGCCTTATCCTCTGCCCAGCTGAGGCCGGGCCTGCGCGAAGCCTTGCCCGCCCGTCTGCGCGGGAGGTGCCGCACGTGCGATCCGGCCGACACGCGTCCTTGCCACACCGACATGGAGGACTATCGCTCGGGCTCGTCGCAGCGGAGACTGCAAGGGCAGCTCGGCACGGCGGCCCCGATGTAACGTCTTTACATCAGTAACGCGATACTCGCATGATTCATACTTCCCTTTCCGCAGGCCGTGTTCTATGATTCCGCCATGACGCCCCTCGGCACAGACTGTCGCGAGGCACCGCCTAGACCGCCCTCAGGATCCCTTCCAATGACTCGCGCCCGATTGGCCCTCCGGCGACACGACATACACACCGGCCGCCACTCCGCCGGTGCTGCTCTCCTCGTGTTCCCTTCCGCCCGGTCCTCCGCCGGCGGGTCATCCCGGATCCATCATGCTTGGCGATCTCCCCTACCAGATTCTTCGACTTCTCGCCGCTTGCCACCCCATCCTGTTCATCTGGGCCGCGCGCGTTCACGTCGCCGCGTTTGATGCGTGCGACCAGTTCCTCCATGACCGCCCGGACCTGACGCGGCCGGGCAGGCAGCGGCCCGCTCCCTGCCCTTGGTGGTGGGTCGTGATCCAGGAGGCTGCGTGATGCCGGAGCCGCTCCCCGTCGCCCGGCCCGCCCTTGGCCGGATCCCCCTGGGCGAGTTGCTCCTCCTCATCGCGGACAGCGAGCACCTGCCTCGCGTTCCGAACGGCCGCCTGCCCGTCCTCGACGGCTGGCAGATCGACTTGGGTGAGCACGACCTGCTCCACATCCAGGGCCATCTCGACGGCGCGGCGGAGCGGTTGAACCTCCCGCTCCTGGCTGTCGCGCCGAGGCTCAGCGCGGCGTGGCTCGTCGGTGCCGCCTGGGTTGAGCTCGGGGCGCATGCAACCCTCACCAGTGAGCTCGCCGTGGTCGCGACGCTCCTTGGCGCTGAACTCTGGTGCGATGCGCTGCGCCACGATCTCCTCACCCCCAAGAGCGGCTGACCTCGGCGACCGCCCAACTTGTCCGCCGCTCGACGACTGACCTCCGCTCGCTACGATGCTCGCCATGACGACCATACGCATGCCCGCGACCTTCGCCCCCACGCGCTGACCGCGCGTCCTCCGTCCCACTCTACCCTTCCGTGTGACGTCATGCGCTCCCTCCCCGCCCCCGGGCTCATCACCGCCCGACCCAAGCCCCGCGCGCCCGGCGAACTCGCCCGCGCTTATCTCCAGCGCCTCGAGGCCGCCGAGCGCGAGGCGCGCCGTCGCGACACCGAGGTCGATCGCTGGCGCGCCCAGACCCGCCGCAACGCCCGGTTGGATAAGGGACGGGGCGCCGCCCTTATCGCGCAGTCCCTCGCAGGCGACGGAAGCCGCGACGACCCGCGCTGGCTGCCGCCGCAAGCGGCCTATGCACTCCCCGAGTCGGACCGCGCCCGCATCAAGCGCGCCGCGGCGACGATCGAGGCGCGCCGGCTCCCGCCGACGCCGCTGCCCACCCGGATCGCTCGGGAGGAGCGCGACGAGCTCTTCGCCGCCACCCACGCCATGCGCCTAAGCGGGGTCGCGACCGAGGCCGAAGTGGACGAGGCCTTCGCGGCCATCCACGCCGAGTTTCCGTGGCTAGCCCGGGCGACGGAGATCCTGTGGCATCAGGCACGGCTGCGGGCCCGAGACGGCCTGCCCTTCCGGGTTGGGCCGGTCGTCCTCCTCGGGCCGCCGGGCTGCGGCAAGTCCAGCTTCGCGCGGGCGCTCGGAGCACCCTTCAGCGTGCCCACGGTCACCGTAGACGTGGGCCAAGCCGGTGGCGTGTGGGACCTGCAGGGAAGCGACAGCAAATGGGGTGGGAGTTCCCCGGGGCGTATCACGCGCTCGCTCCTCGCGACGCGCATCGGCAACCCGGTGGTGGCGGTCGACGAGATCGACGCCGGCCGCGCCATGGGCGTCCACGGGGGCGGCCGCTCGCCCTCAATCCATCGTGTGATGATGGGGATGATCGAGCCGTCGACGGGCGCGGCGTGGGTGTGCCCTTACTACGAGGTGGCCATCGACCTGCGCCACCACAGCTGGGTGATGACGACCAACAGTGTCATGCACATCGAGCAGGCGCTTCTCGATCGGGTGCGGGTGATCGAGCTCGACGCCGTCGGCCAGCGCGACCTCGTCACCACCGCGCGCCGGATGGCGGCGGTCAAGCTCGACGAGGAAGGGGCCGAGCTCGTGGCCGGGGAGGTTGAGCGGGCGCTGAAGCGCGGCGCCAACCTCGGGTTGCGCCAGGTCGCGCGCCTCGTGGAAGCGGCCGAGGCCGCTGCCAATCGGCCGGTCCTGCACTGACGGGAGGGAGAGATGAGCAGCTTGCTGAGTGAGCGTGACCTGCGCGTGATGAGCGCCTTCCCCGAGCTCTTTGGGTCGGGGCGCTGGGACGCGCGGACCGGTTGCATGGTCTGGGGCCTCATGGTCGGCGAAGGCTGGCGGCCCCTCGTCCTCGGCCTCCTCGAGGAGCTCGCCGTCCTCGTGCGCAAGGAGGGCGTCGGGGGCATCCACATCCTGCAGGTCAAGGACAAGTACGAGGGCCTGAGGGTCTACGTCCACCCCTACACGGATCCGGTGGAGGCCGCCATCGTCCGCGCCGAGGCGCGCGCCGCGCGCGCGGACTTGCGAGACCTGCGGCCGCCTAGGCGAGCTCCGGACCGACCAACCTTATCTGCAGACGCTCTGCGACGCCTGCGCGACCGCGAGGCGGTGAGCCGATTAGCTTGGAGCCTCACCTCGCCAGGCTGCAGGGCTAGGAGCGGTACAGGCCCGTGAAGGTCGCGCGGCGCATCGAGGGCGAACCTACGCTAGTGTCGCCGCTCCGGATCGGCAGCTGGCCGGTCACCGTGGGCGAGAAGGCCACTATCGCCGCGGGGGTCGCACGGCCCCGTAGCGTGGCGCGTCTGCTTGCGGCGGCCGTGGTCGGCGCGGCGGCCAAGCAGGGGCAGGTCGATCCCACGGGCCGGCGCGCAGCCCGCTTCCATCTCCTCGGAGCCAGGGCCGACGACCTCCGGGAGCCCTCCTGGGCCGCCACCGTTTTGGTCACGGATGGCCCTTTCGGGAGAATTCGAGGCCGATTTTGTTCATCGATGACCAATCTCGGTGCCGCTCCAGATCATCTAGGTCGTCCCGCCCCGGACGGCCCTCGATATGACGCCCGGCGACTAGGACAGTGGCCCCACGAAAAGAGGAGAACGAGTCAAGCTTGGCGGCAACCTCAGGAGCGTAGCTCAGCGGCAGAGCGCTTGCCTTATAAGCGAGAGGGCGCTGGTTCGAGCCCAGCCGCTCCCACCGTCCCGCGCCACGCGCGAGCGCGTCCTGCGACCGGTCCAGGAGCTTGGGCCGTGCCGCAGGCGCGCACGAAGCTCCGTCGACGACCGACAGCCAAGTCTCGGGCGGGTCCTCCAGTGGCCTAGATTACTTCTCCTTCGTCATCAGCTCGACGATCCGGAGCGCGTCGGCGATGTCCATCTCCGCCGCGACCTCGAGGAACACCCGGCCCCGGCCCCCACCGTAGGCGGGGGTGATCCGGAACGGCACCCGGCCCTGCTCCGGGGGTGGCACCTCCTCGAGGTCGCCCCGCTCGGGGTCGATGTCCGCCGGTCGGACCCCCAAGGCTTTGGCGATGGCCACGAGCTTGGCCGGCGGCGGTCGCGTCCGACCGAGAAGATAGCGCCCGAATGCATCTCTCTGCAGGCCGGCACGGCGCGCGAGTTCTGCCTGCGTGAGGCCGCTGCGCCGGGTCAGGTGCTGCAAGTTCGCGGCCCAGACCGGCAATTCCTCGATCGGCCGCGTAGCCTCGCCATCGGCCACGGCCTCCCTTGGACTCGACGCGCCCTCCGGCGCGGGGGCCGACGCCGGTATCTCGTCGGGAACCCGATTGGTCATGCCGCTCCTCGTCTCACGTCGCGCCAATCCGGGAGCTTCCCATAACACGGCAGCCTCTGTCGAGAGATCAGACGGCCGGGGCAGCTCCAGCCTGGCCGCGGCAGGGCTGCTTTTCAGCCCCGTGCGACCCGATGGCCTTGCGGCCGCGATGGCGTTTGCCATGTCCAGTTTCCCTGCCGGTTTGCGATATGAGAAATGGCAGATCGCGCCCGGAGTCGGTCGGGAAACGCATAGATGGGCCCGGCAGGCCTTGGGAGGGATGCCTCCGGCGACGTCGGACCACTCGCGGAGACTCCCGCCGGGATTTTTCCAGGGAGTGGACATCCCCTTACTCTCTTTCGACAATATATGGGTTTCGAGGTGTGGCGCGGCTCTAAGCCGACCGACACCGTCTTTCCCGCCTTAACTAGGTCGCCTGCGATGCCCTAAGCGAAGGAGCGAGACAGCGGTCGGCGATTCCTCAGCCGAGGTTGGCCTCATCGCCTCAACGGAGGCGCTTAGGACTTCAGCCCGCTTCGGACGCCGCCCGCCCGAAAGACAGCGAGTTTATCCTCACCATCTTCGAGAAGCTACGGACCGGAGCCGACCGCTCGCGTGATGCGCTTCTTGAGATGACAGTGAGAGGACCCGACCTCACCGCTTCCTTATGGCCTCTGTCGGTCCTGCGGTGCTCGGGCTTCTCGCATGGAGGGTCCGGGCGAGCGAACGGCAGCTCGCCGGGAGGAGCACGTCGGTGCCGCGCTAGTGGGCCCTACTCCCCCACCGTCTGGACCCGAGGCCGAGGAGCGGCATGTGCTTGGCCGTCTCGGGCTGCCTTTTCTCGCGAGGGGGCGAGGTCGGCTGCGGACGTGCTGGTCCGTCTCCGCCAAGTCATGGCTCCTATCCGCCCAGCTCTCGCGGGTCTGCCAATGCGGCTCCTGGCGCAGCCCTCCAATCTGCGCTCCGGCTTCCCTGACGTTGGCCCACGCCTCTCCAACGCGCGGCGATTTGCGAAGACCCGGAGCGCCTCAACCATCCTTCTGTCAGCGCGGATGCGCTGCCGGCTCAGTCTTGAACGCGCGCTGGCGAGGGCGGCGAGTGCCGCCTCATCGACCTCGGCCCAACCGTGGCAACAACAAGCCGCCTAGGAGTTCGAACTTCGCATCTGCATTGATGATCAACTGCCGGAACCAATCCGACCGACAACGAAGAGGCAGTTGGGCCGCGAGATTTCGTGACCCGGCGGGCAAGGTGCTAGCGGGTCGCTGGAGGCGCCAAGGGAAATCTTGTTCGCCGGCCGCACTCCCGGCTGTCGGCCCTGGTTCGGTGCCAGGACCGGCTTCGCCAATCTTGCGAAGTTCCGGGCAAGAGCCGCGAGGACGAACGTTTCCGCGGCGCCTGACAACGCCCATGTTCGGGGACAGGTCAGGCCGGAACGTTACCTCCGTTCAGCACTCCCAGTAGGTGAAGTGCCCGAGGCGAACATGGCGCCCTGGGCCAAGTGGAAGAAGGCGTCGACGCCCACGAACTCCATCCTGCCGCCGTGGATCAGGACGATGAAGCCTCGCTCGCCATCCTCCGTGAAGGACCGGATCATCTCGCCGCCTGCGACCTCGATCATGAGCTCGGCGACTTGGGCGCGGGCGCACGGGGGTTCAGCGTTGGTCTGGTCCAGGGGCATTGCGATCTCCGCCGCGAGGGAGAGCGGTCACCTTGTGGTCTCCAGCGCCACTCTGGCGGGGTTCCGGAACACCGAAAGCTGTCGCGGCAGCACGACTTCTATGAAGTTGTGGACGGCGCTTTCCGTCAAGGGAACAGCGCTTGAAGAGCGGCGCCGCGTCAGTGGTCCTTCTCCGTCCTCTGGACCGCGCTTGATAACCTTTCGGAGGCAGCAGGCCGCTAGGTGGAAGGGGCGGCGTCCCTGCCCCCGGATCTGCAAGCGCGAGGCAGGACCTTCGAAGCGGCACTCGGAGTTGCGGACCGAGGGCGCTGCCTTCTTGCGGACCACCCGCTTTCGCTCCGCGGGCGCGAGGTGCAGGTTGCCTGCCCCGAGCGCCACCTCACTGCGCTTCCGGGCCACCGCCTCACGCATGGGCTCGACGTCACCGAGTTCGCGGTCAGAGGGTTCGTCGATCATCGTCTATCTCTCTCCGGGCCGGTGGCTGGGCTCCCCCGACCCTGTCTCAGGTCTGGGGGAGCCGGGTGCCGTGCTTCAGCGCGCCTCGTCGTTCAGGCGGCGGAGCTCCTGGTGGAGCCTCTCGCCCAGTTCCGTCAGGTGGTGGCGGTTGCCCGGCTTCCCCCGGACGGTCACCAGGAAGCCCTTCTCGCGGAGACGCTGGATGTGGACCCGCGTGTGGTCCGCGCTCCGGACACCGCGCGCCTTGAGCACGGAGCTGATCTCCTCCGTCGAGGCCTCGCCCACCCGCGCGAGCTCCTGCACGATCTTCCCGCGGAGGATCGGGAAGCTCTTCGCCACTTCGGCGGGGTCGAGGGCCACCTGGATAGCGTTCCGGCGCTCGGGCTGGGCCGTCTTGGCCTTCTCGCGGCCGGGCCGGCGCGTCACGGCCTTGCGGACCGTCATGGCCTTGCGGGGCGTCTCGACGGCCGACCAGGGCGCGCGCTCGATCGAGCAGCGGTTGACGTCGAACTCCTGTTCAAGGAGCGCCCGCAGGGCGGTCTCGTCAAGCAGGCCCGCGACGAAGCGGATGTTGTATTCATTGGCAGATTCACGCATTTCTGTCCCTCGTGTTGCCCGGCGCGCGCCGTGGCCTTGTTGTCGATACGCTGAGGCTAGAGGCAGGTTGCGAAAATCGTGCCGGCTCTTTTTCACCCATCGCAACTTTTTTCCTGGTCACCGATCGGGCGGTTCCGCGGCCCCGCCGCGATGGCGCGGGTGACGGCGGCGACCGTTTCGCCGCCGGTTTGGTGCCGCTGCGGCACCACTGTCCGGGTGGCCGTCGGTCCGACACCGCGCTCCTCCCGCCGGCAGGAAATCGCGGCCTCCGGCGCAGCGCCCTGCCTCGTGAGGGTCCACGGAATCGACCGGCCCCAGCCCCATCTGGTGGCCGACGCCGGGGGCCCGGGGAGTCACCGGCGGGGGCAAGCCATCCGGAGGCCGACGCCGAATGTGCCTTGACATCGCGCGACGACGGGGCTCGCTTCGGAGAGACCCTCAAGCCAATCGCAACGCGGCCTGGTCCATAAAAGCGGCTGACCGCCTGGCCTGCGAAAGCCGCCCCCGACCTTTCTGGCCGGGGCCCTGCTCGACAGGTCCCCTCGGGCGGCCCATAACGCCCGAATCGCCGGGCGTACGCCTTTTTGTTACAAAAATCCTCAGAATTTCCAGATACTTACCTGGCTTATAACGCCGGCAACGGATCTGACCGGAAAATGTGTCTCTATACATGAGGTGGTGTGTGAGGCCCTCTGGGACTCTCTTTTACTCCTTATACATATAGAATTAGTTGTTATAGAAGGACAGAGGGCCCTTTTTGCCTGCTTCTTCGGCAGCTTAGGGCCGTCACTAAATGTGTTATGTGAAGTATCATTTGTAACATAATCTTTTTATTGAAGAATTTTTCTTCGCTGCGGCGGAGGAGACCTCCGTCCTCGCCGGGAAACCGGCTCGCGCCCAGAAAGGGCCGAACGGCAAGCTCACGTCCCGGCGGACGAGGGATAAGAGCGAGCCGAGCTGGTTTGTGCCCTACCCGGACCCTCAAGCCCTGTGCCCCGAGAACATTTGAGGGGGGACGAAGCTTGAGGTGCGGTCCGGTCAGCGGTGAGCCTGCCTCCGGCCGTGGTTCGCGAAGGGCCGCGCACCCAGATGCCCGTCGGTTCCTGCGCGCCCCGGCATCAGCCCGGGGCCTCTCCCCACGACAATACATCCCTGCCGCGCCCGGAGCCGCAGGAGCTGCTCGGCACACGCCCTGACCGCCCCCTTCTCGCCCGGGCAGACCACGCGCATCCGCCCCGGCCGCCCGATCTGGCCCCAGGAGGCTACGAGGACCCAATCCCCGAACAGGTCCGGCCCGACGCTCAGCCCATAGGCGCGAAAGCGGTTCCGGGCGGGATCGATGCAAGGGAGCCGGACGTCCATGTTCCCCCTCCGACGACCGAAGCCGTAGAGTCGAACGTCCGGATTCGCCCGCGCAAGGGCCGCCCGCCCATCCTAACTCGGACAAACGAACAGGCGACGCCCCCATGCCCCAGTTCTACTCACTCACCCGAAAGGCCGAGCTTGCGGCCCACCCCTCCGTGTCGCCACGCCCTCCGCATCAAGGCTTCCCGCTGCCCCGCCGACCGGGGCGAGGCCATCAAGGTCCCCTGCCTCGCCTTCCATCTCGACGGTGACCTCTCCGCGCCGATTCGCAGAAGATTTTGCCCGCACCGATTGGTGGTCGACCCTTCGGCTGCGATCCTGACCAGGGCCGACCTGAACTTCCGCTTCGGCAAGAAAGTGGTTGAGATCGACATGGAGGCGAGCGCCTGGGTACTTCTGCGCCACTAAATCCACGCCGCCCCTCCCCAGCCTGCCCGATCCCTCGACACCGCCCGCGAGGCTACCCTGATCCAGTGGCTCACCCGCCGGTGCCGGAGCGCGGCCTCCCCAAGCCCGAGCTCCACACTTGGCTTTTCCGCATCGTCAACCATTCACTGACCACCCGAGGCCTCCTCGCTCGATGACCAGATTGTGACTAAGGGGGAAGCATTCCTCAATCTGGACAAGTCTGGTCCTCGATTGCGGGTAATGTCTGAACCGGTCGACCTGGTGCCTGTTCAGGCGCACCATGCTCGTTTGGTGCATCCGCCGTCTCTCATTGGGAAGGTGGACGACAGGGTGGATCAGGCGCCCCCTCGAAGCTCTATGTGTCAGAAGAGTCAGGGTTGCCGGCGCCGCTCTTGGTGCCGGGCCTAGGCACTGCGCCAGCTTTCCGACCCTGCGCGACAGACCGCAGTTCCATGGCGCTCCGATTGTGCTAAGGCCCCGTCATCGTCGGTTTCGGCTGTGGCTCCCGACGACTGAGAGACAGGGGACCGAAGGTCCTGCGCGCTCCCGCCTCAACGGCTCGGGAACGTGTCATTGGACCCTATTATACTGCTCCTCCTGGTGGAGGACGAGGCGCTGATCCGCCTCCTGCTCGAAGAAACGCTGACCGACGAGGGCTTCGGTCTGGTGCTGGCCAAGGACGGCCATCAGGCGATGGCGGCACTCACCGCCGGCGCGGCCCGGTTTCGGGCTCTGGTGACGGACATCGACCTTGGCGCGGGTCCGGATGGCTGGGCCGTGGCCCGCCACGCCCGTGGGCTCGTGCCCGAGTTGTCCGTTGTCTACATGAGCGGGGGAAGCGCGAACATGTGGGCCGCTGAAGGCGTGCCCAGGAGCGTCATGGTACCCAAGCCCTTCGTGCCGGCCCAGATCATCACGGCCGTGTCCAACCTGCTGAATGAGGCGGGCGGTCGATAGGCAGGGCTCCGAGAGGGTTCGACGGGCAGGGGACCGCCGCACACCGGTGCCCATGGTGTCGGGCCTAGGCACATGAAGTGTACTAGGCGGCGCTCGCAGTAGGTCTCTCCTCGGCCAGATGTCGAGGCCGAGGAGAGGTCATGGTGCCCGGAGGGCTCAGGCGTTGATGCTGTCCTTGAGCGCCTTGGCGACGGTGATCTTGACCACCTTGTCCGCAGGTTTCTGGATCTGCTCGCCCGTAGACGGGTTCCGTGCGGTGCGCTCGGGCCGCTCGCGGCAGTAGATCTTGCCCACGCCAGGCAGCGTAACGGCGCCCCCTTGGACCACCGTTTCGGTGATGATGCCGGTGAGCGCCTCGAGCGCCGCTCCGGCCTGCTTCTTGTCGCCTCCCGTGCGCTCGGCCAGCGCCGCCACGAGTTGCGCCTTGGTCATTTGGTTGGCCATGTGTCCCTCCTGTTGCGCGGCCTCTGAGGCCGTCGGAGCTCCATGCTCCGCCGCGGCTCAACCCGCTTGTCCAGAAAAACCTCTGTTCCCTCAGGAAAGCCGCGGATCGTTGCGCTGGAAAAGGGACACTGGTGCCCAGCTTGGGCACAGAGCTATGCGCACCTAGAAAATGCACCGCTCAAGAGACTGAGCGGGTGAGGTCCGCCAGCATGTGCGTCTTTCGAGAAAGACGCACTGAGAAAGGGTGGGGGTTGGAGACGCCTTATCAGTGCTCAACAGAGCAAAGCGCTGCGTCACAGGTTGCTATCGGTGGGGACGCCCTAAATAGCTGTTATGACAAGGCGCGCTGCTCTCAATGTATCCCTGACCCCCGAGCTGGTGGCCTTCGTGGCCGCTCAGGTCGGTTCAGGCCGTTATGCCAGCGCGAGCGAGGTGGTGCGGGCCGCGCTCCGCTGCCTCGAACGGGACGTTGTAACAGGACCGCCGGGCTCTGAAGCCGTCCCGTCTTGAGCCGCGCCCACGATCTCGGTGAGCCGGACAACGTGCGGCATGACACTGCAGCCGAGCGCGAGCAGCTCCTGCGCGCCTTTGATCAGGCGCCCGGGCTCGTTGCTATGCTGGAGAGCGCAGAGCACCGCTTCACCTTTGTCAACGCGGCCTACCGCACGCTGATCGGCGGCCGCGAGGTGGTGGGCAAAACGGTCCGAGAGGCGCTCCCGGAACTGAAAGGCCAAGGCTTCTTCGAACTGCTCGACCAGGTCTACCGATCGGGCGAGCCATTCCGGGGCACCTCGATGGCGGCCCGTGTTGTGCGCGTGACCGGCGAGCCAGCCGAGGAGCGCATCTTCGACTTCGTCTACCAGCCCGTCACCGATCCGGACGGGCTGGTCACGGGCATCTTCGCTCAAGGCGTGGACGTCACCGAACGGCACACGGCCGAACAGCGGGTGGCCGAGGTCCAGCGCCGGCTCGACGCCGTGTTGACCAACGCCTCCGTTGCCATCTTCCTCATGGATGAGCGGCAGCACTGCGCCTACATGAACCGCGCGGCCGAGGAGCTCACGGGCTACACCTTTGCCCAGACGCAGGGCCGTCCCCTGCACGACGTCATCCACCACACGCACCCGGACGGCCGTCCCTTCCCCCTCGAGGACTGCGCCATCGACCGCGCTTTCCCGGAGAACGCCGACACGCGCGGCGAGGAGGTCTTCGTCCATAAGGATGGCTCCTTCTACCCGGTCGCTTATGTCGCGTCGCCCATCCGCGACGAGGCCTCCCGCACGATCGGCACCATCATCGAGGTGCGAGACATCTCGAAAGAGAAGGCGGGGCAACGTGAGCTGGAGGAGGCCCAAGCTGTCGCGGAGACGCTGAACCGCACCGGCGTCATGATCGCGGCCGAACTCGACCTCAAGAAGGTCGTCCAGCAGGTCACAGACGCCGGCGTGGACCTCACGGGGGCGGCGTTCGGGGCGTTCTTCTACAACGTGCTGACCGAAGCAGGCGAGAGCATGCTGCTCTACAGCCTCTCGGGCGCAGATCGCGCCCACTTCGACCAGTTCGGCCTGCCGCGCGCCACGGCCGTGTTCCACCCAACCTTTGCCGGCGAGGGTGTGGTGCGCTCCGACGACATCCTCCTCGATCCGCGCTACGGCAAGAACGATCCGCACAAGGGTATGCCAGAGGGCCACCTGCCGGTTCGCAGCTACCTGGCCGTGTCAGTCGTCTCCCGCTCGGGCGAGGTGGTGGGTGGCCTCTTCTTCGGCCATCCCGAGCCGGGCCGTTTTGCCGAGCGCCATGAGCGCATCATCGTGGGGCTCGCGGCGCAGGCGGCCATCGCCATCGACAACGCGCGTCTCTTCCAGGCCGTGCAGCGAGCCAACGAGACACTCGAGGCCCGGGTCGCCGAGCGCACCGAGGAGCTTGTCCGCACCCAGGAAGCGCTTCAGCAGTCGCAGAAGATGGAAGCCGTGGGCCAGCTCACCGGAGGCATCGCGCATGACTTCAACAACCTCCTGGCCGGGATCTCGGGCAGCCTGGAGCTGATGGCCTCGCGCCTGAGCCAAGGCCGGGTGCAGGATGTCGAGCGCTACATGACTGCGGCCCAAGGAGCCGCTCGGCGGGCCGCCGCGCTGACCCACCGTCTTCTGGCCTTCTCCCGCCGCCAGACACTCGACCCCAAGCCCACCGACGTGAACCGGCTCGTGACGGGCATGGAAGAGTTGATCCAGCGCACAGTCGGGCCGGCCATCACCATCGAGACCGTGGGGGCCTCGAGCCTGTGGACGGCGCTGGTCGATGCTCCTCAGCTGGAGAGCGCCATCCTCAACCTTTGCATCAACGCCCGCGATGCGATGCCGGACGGGGGGCGCATCACCATCGAGACCGCGAACAAGTGGATGGACCGCGCGGCCGCGCGCCAGCACGACATGCCTGAGGGGCAGTATCTGTCGCTCTGCGTGACGGACACCGGGACGGGCATGAGCGCGGAGGTGAAGGCCCGTGCCTTTGACCCGTTCTTCACCACCAAACCCATTGGGCAAGGGACAGGCCTGGGTCTGTCGATGATCTACGGCTTTGCCAAGCAGACGGGCGGGCAGGTGCGCATCTACTCGGAAGTGGGAGAAGGCACTACGGTGTGCATCTACCTGCCCCGTCATCATGGCTCCGCCGAGATCGATGACAGTGACGGCGACCACAGTGAGCCAGTCGGAGCCAGCCAAGGCGAGACGGTGCTCGTTGTGGACGATGAGCCCACCGTGCGCATGCTCGTGACCGACGTGCTGGAAGAGCTGGGCTACAGCGCCCTTGAGGCGGCTGATAGTGCGGCAGGGCTCAAGATCCTGCAGTCCAGTGCCCGGATCGATCTTCTTGTGACCGACGTGGGACTGCCCGGGGGCATGAACGGCCGGCAGATGGCGGACGCGGCCCGAGTGAGCCGCCCCGACCTCAAGGTGCTGTTCATCACCGGCTATGCCGAGAACGCAGCAGTCGGGAACGGACACCTGGAGCCTGGTATGGCGGTGCTCACCAAGCCCTTCGCGGTCGACATCCTGGCCGCGCGGATCAGAGAGCTGATCACCGCATAGAGGCGTGGAGACCTGAGACGGCCCTCCCGAAGAGCGAAGAGAGATCGAACGCCGATACTCAGCTCGGGACTCTGCGACCCTGACCAGCAATGGTTTCATGAGCAACGCGGTGGACCACGAGCCTGCTGGCTCCGCGTTCCTCACCCCTGAAAAGAAAGCGACCGAGAGACATGGCTGATCGCGAGCAGATGGTGGTCCGCCAGAAGGCGCTGGCCGAGTTCGGCGAGCTGACCCTGCGCAGCGACAGCCTCGACAAGGTGCTGCAGGAGGCCTGCCGCATCGTGGCCGACGCGCTCGAGACCGACCTCGCCAAGGTGCTGGAGATCCAGCCAGAGACCCAGGAGCTGCTGGTCAAGGCGGGCGTGGGCTGGAAGCCGGGCATTGTTGGCCAGACGCGGATCCTCATGGGCGAGTGGTCGTCCGAGGCTTACGCCATCGAGACCGCCGAGCCTGTCATCATGCAGGACATCCGCCACGAGGAGCGCTTCGACATCCCTGAGTTCCTGAGAGAGCATGGCGTTGTTGCGTTGGTGAACGTGCCCATCTTCCTGCCGGGCAGGAAACCTTACGGCCTTCTCCAGGTGGACAGCCGCGCGCCGCGCGAGTTCGACGACGAGGACATCCAGTTCCTGCGCACCTACGCCACCATCCTGGGCCCGGTGATCGACCGTCTGCACAAGTCCCATAGCCTCGAGCAGGCACTCCTGACCAACCGGCACCTGCTCGAGGAGCTGCAGCACCGGGTCAAGAACCAGTTCACCATCATCGCGAGCCTGCTCCGCATGGGAACGAGACAGGCCAAGTCCGGAGAGACACGCCAGGAGCTGGCGGCCGTGGGTCAGCGTGTCGAGACGCTCAGGATCCTCAACGAACAGCTCTACATCGCGGGCACCGTCGATCGGCTGCGCCTGCGTCCCTTCATCATGCAGGTGGTCGAGAACCTCGTTCACCTGAACCCTCCCGAGGCTGGGGAGGTGCGGCTCGAGTTCGCGATCGAAGAGGTGGAGGTCAGCCCCGAGAGGGCCGTGCCCTTAGGCCTGATCCTGAACGAGTTCGTCACCAACAGCCTGAAGCACGCATTCGACGGGCGTGGTGGGATGATCGAGGTCAAGATAGAAACCCAGGACACGGGCACGATGCGCCTGCAGGTCAGGGACAACGGCAAGGGCCTGTCCTCCGGGCCACGTGAGGCGCGACCCGGCTCCGGGACGGGTCTGCGGCTGATCGGTGCCTTAGAGGGCCTAACAGAACCTCCTTGTGGTGATGGCGTTGTCCTCATCATGAGAGAGTTGGTGAGCGACGAGATGTGGTCGGCGGTGGAGCCGCTGCTGCCCGAGGAGAAGGCGAAGCCGAAGGGTGGTCGGCCGCGATGCTCGGATCGGGCGGCCTTGCGCGGGATCGTGTTCGTGCTGCGCTCCGGCGTGCCCTGGGAGATGCTGCCGCGAGAGGTGTTCGGCTGCTCGGGCATGACCTGCTGGCGACGGCTGCGGGATTGGCAGCGGGCGGAGGTGTGGGACGGCCTTCACCGGGTCCTGCTTGAGCGGCTGGACCGGGCCGGTGAGCTGGACTGGTCGCGTGCTGCCATCGACTCGGCCTCGGTCGGGGCAAAAAGGGGGGTGCTGCGACCGGCCCGAACCCGACGGATCGCGGCAAGCCGGGCACCAAGCGCCACACCGTCACCGATGCCCGCGGCACGCCGCTCGGCGTGACGATCACCGGCGCGAACCGTCACGACAGCATGGCGCTCGCGCCGACCTTGGACGCCGTGCCCGGCGTGCGATCGGGCAAGCGAGGTCGCCCCCGCAAGCGCCCGGCCAAGCTGCACGCCGACAAGGCCTACGACAGCCGCCGGTGCCGCGCGGAATGCCGAGCCCGCGGCATCCGCCCTCGCATCGCACGAAAGGGCGTCGAGACCTCCGCCCGTCTCGGCCGCCACCGCTGGGTCGTCGAGCGCACCTTTGCCTGGTTCGCTCAGTTCCGCAGGCTGGCCATCCGCTACGAGCGCCGCGCCGACATCCACCTGGCCTTCACCAAGCTCGGCGCCGCGCTCATCTGCCTGAACCAGATCAGGAGGTTCTGTTAGGCCCTCTTAGCGCATCAGATCGAGGCCAAGCCCGTCTGGTCCTCAGCCGAGCCAGGGACGGCGCTCTCTCTGGAGTTCAGCGGTCAGGACTGAGGGAGCACATGGTGCTCGCGTTGCAAGCCAAACGGTGGATGCGTGCTCACCCTCAAAATCCCTGCACTCGCAGACGTGCCCTCCGGCGCTGTCCTGGTCTCCTGCTAGGGACCTCTGTCTCACATGACCTCGCCCTTGCCAGAAATGGCGGCTCGCCGTGTGCGTATTTCTTGCAGACCGTGTGGAAACGCACCCGGCGCCGAGCGACAGGGAGCTTCAAACTCTCGGTGACGGACGCTGACCCGCTTTCGGCTCCTGTGGGGCCGTAGAGCGAACTGAGCGATCAGGAACTACCTCGGGTGGTCACCAGTCAGGCAGCACGGGTGTGCTGTTAACCCTTTGCCGCGGCGATCAGGCCGGGCACTCCGATCAGGCTGATGGCGCGCCGGATGTTGTAGACGAGCGCCGTCAGGCTGAACTCGCCCCGGGCATTGTCCAGTCGCCGCATGAGGAAAGCGCCCTGGTTCGTCCATTGCTTGATCGTGCCGAACGGGTGCTCGACGCAGGTTCTTCGCTGATTGAGGACCTCGGGGCGGGCTGCGAGCCGCACCGCCATGCGGCCCAGCACGGCCTCGTTCTCCAGGCGCGAGACGTATCGCCAGAGATACCCAAGCCAGCCTTGGTTGCAGTGCCACGGCCGAGGCGACTAGCCTTGGCAAGGGCGATCACTCTGCCCTTCGTGCCTTCCTTTGGGTAAAGCAAAGGACTGATACCACCGCGCACATGAACTGACCCATGTGGCGCAACGATATAGACAACTGCCGCGCCAGAGGCGCGCAGGGGCGGGATTGAAACGGCGCGCCTGCGACTCGGACGGGTCAGTTCATGTGCGCGGTGGTATGATCCTGCAGGAAGGCGAGCGGGCTTCCGGCCCGAGTTCGGTGCCCGTGAGCTCAGGCGCCTGATCCGGTCGGAGGTCGAGACCCAGCTTGCCCGCGCGATGCTCGCGAACGAGGTCCACGAGGGCGACCGCGTGGTCGCCCGCTGGGACGCCGAAGCGGGCAAGGTCGTGTTGGAGCCGCAGCCGGATGACACCCCCGCAGCGGAGATCTCCGACGACAGGAAAGATGCCAACAGAGATAGGCACTCGGCCGAGGCGGCAGAATAGGGAGGTGCCGGGCCCGGCGGTTAGCCCGCCGGGACGACCAAGGCAAAGGGCCGGGTCCCTCACGGATCCGGCCCTCCCTTCTTTGTATCAGCAGCAAACTTCGGTGCTCAGGCTCGGCGGGCGATCTCCTGGGGCACGGCGCCTCGATCTACCAGGGAACGCAACTCCTCTTCGCCAATCGTTTCCTTCTCCAAAAGGAGCCGTGCTGTCCGCTCCAGCACGGGCCGTTGCGCCTCCAGCAGCGCCACCGTGCGGTCGAAGGTCGCGTCCACGATCCGGCGCACCTCCTCGTCAACGGCGGCGGCGGTCTCGTCGGAGTAGTCGCGCTCCTTGGGCCCGTAGTAGGGCTGGTCGGTCGCCACGAACGAGCGTCGCTCACGGTCGAGCGCGACATGGCCCAGCCGCTCGGTCATGCCGTAGCGCGTGACCATGGCGCGGGCGATGTCGGTGACCTTGACGAGGTCGTCGGCCGCCCCGGTCGAGAGATGCCGATAGACGATCCACTCCGCCGCGCGCCCGCCCAGGAGCACGGCCATCTTGGCCTCGAGCTCCTCGCGGGTCATCAGGAAGCGGTCCTCGGTCGGGCGCTGGATGGTGTAGCCCAAAGCCCCTACCCCTCGCGGGATGATGGACACCTTGTGGACCGGATCCACACCGGGGAGCGCCAGCGCCACGAGCGCGTGCCCCATCTCATGATAGGCCACGATCTCGCGCTCCTTGGGATTGAGGAGCCGGTTGCGCTTCTCGAGCCCGGCCACAATCCGCTCGACGGCGTTGGTGAAGTCCTCCATCGTCACCGCCTCGGCCCCCCGGCGCGTGGCGAGCAGCGCGGCCTCGTTGACGAGGTTGGCGAGGTCGGCGCCGGTGAAGCCCGGGGTCAGATCTGCCACCTTCTCGGCGTCCACGTCGGAGGCAAGCTTGGCTTTTCTCATATGCACGCCCAAGATCTGGACGCGCCCGAGCTTGTCGGGCCGGTCCACCAGCACCTGCCGGTCGAAGCGCCCGGCGCGCAGCAGCGCCGGATCGAGGATCTCCGGCCTGTTGGTCGCCGCCAGCAGCACCAGCCCGGTCGAAGGGTCGAAGCCGTCGAGCTCTACGAGGAGCTGGTTCAGCGTCTGCTCCTTCTCGTCGTGGCCGCCCGCCAGGGGGCCGATGCCCCGGGCGCGGCCCAGCGCGTCGAGCTCGTCGATGAAGATGATGGCCGGGGCGCGGCTGCGGGCCTGCTCGAAGAGGTCACGGACACGCGCAGCCCCCACGCCCACGAACATCTCCACGAACTCGGAGCCTGAGATGGAGAAGAACGGCACCCCCGCCTCGCCCGCGACGGCCTTGGCCAGCAGCGTCTTGCCGGTGCCCGGAGGCCCCACCAGCAGTACGCCCTTGGGCATGCGGCCACCCAGGCGTCCGTAGCTCTGCGGGTCCTTGAGGAACTCGACGATCTCGCGAAGCTCATCCTTGGCCTCGTCCACCCCGGCCACGTCGGCAAAGGTCACCCCGGTGTCCTGCTCGACATAAACCCGGGCCCTGCTCTTGCCGATCTGCATGAGCGTACCGCCAACACCTCCGCCCATCCGCTTCAGGAGGTAGACCCAGACACCGACAAAGAGCGCGACGGGAATGATCCAGGAAAGGAGGTCGCGCAGCCAGGTGCTCTCGATCTGGCCTGTCACCACCACACCATGCTCGGCCAACTCACGGGCGAGGTCCGGCTCCACCCGCGTGGTGATGAACATGGACCGGCCATCCAGAGGCTCTGTGAAGCTGCCTTGGATGAACCGGTCGGAGACGGCCACCTCGGCGATCCGGCCCTCGTCCAGATAGGACTCGAAGGCGCTGTAGGGGATCTGCGCGACCTCTGTGGCCGTGGTGTAGACATACTGGAAGAGCATCAGGCCGACGAAGGCGGCGACCCAATACCAGGCGGACAGCTTTATTCGTCTCGTGTCATCCATCGCCGTAACACCCCATCGCTGTAGAACCCCGATGGCCGTCAGGGAGGAGCGAGCCGGCCCCTACGGGCTGGCCCACTCCCACTCAGCCCCGATTAGGCTGTCGAATGCGGCCGGTGATTATCGGACCAGAGCAGGGCCGCCGCGACGATGACCACGACGAGCCCAAGCACGACATGCGCGCCCATTGCGGTCCTCAGCTCCGAGAAGCCCAGCACCCAGGGCGCGATCACCGCCCAGAGGCCGAGCAGGCCGTTCACCCATTCCTCCGCCCGGTGATACGAGACCAGGGCCGCCAGCGCGATGAGCGCAATGGCGGCGCCCACGATCCAGGCGTTCCAGGCCGCGGCCGTCACGGTCGTGAACTCCAGGAACCAAGGCGACAGGGCCAGACCGAGACCCGCGAGGATGTTGGCAGCATCCGCCGGGTTGTGGTCGCGGAAGTTTGTCGAATGCATCATTGGTTTTCCTCCTTTCTGTTTCTGCGGTTTGCTTCAGTGAACCGTCCCCTTGGCAGGGACGGACACGGCGACGGCAGGCCGTCCGCCGTCGCCGATCGCGAGGCGGGGCTTGGGCGGCGCTAGGCGTGGCACCCCGGCTGCATCGGGCAGGAAGGACGCCAACTCCCCTTTGGCGAAAGCACCCGCGGCGATCTCGGCCAAAGCCAGGTGAGGCCCCGGCGCGGCCCCGGCGATGACCCGGGGCTCGGCCCCCTGTCGAAGGGCACGGGCCCGAGCCGCAGCGGCTAGGGTCAGGGCGAAGGGGTCAGGGACCACCTTCTTGGCATCGAAGACAATCAGCGGGTTCATCGCGTCACCTCATGCCGCAAGCCCGGTCTGGTCCGCCTTGGCCGTCTCAAAGGGGGCGCGTCTCTCCAGGGCCAGAAGGGCCTGCTCGACGTCGGCCAAGCGCGAGGGCCGGCCGTTCTCCGGCATGCCTTCGGTTGTGGCCAGGTCGGCCAGGTGCTCGCTCCAGGCCCAGTTCATCAGGACCGAGCGCTTTGCCTCGATCAACAACTTGGGATCGGCCACCACGTCCATCGGGTCGGCCCAGGTGTCCTCGCCCACAGGGTCGCCGCGCTCGGCGGCTCCCGCCATGGCCTGGCCATAGCGGTCCTGAAGCCAGCGCATCTTAAGGCGATCGAGTGTTGCGTCGGAGAACAGTCGCACGGCGGCCGCAAGCTGCTCGCGCTGCCGATCTGTGGCACCCGGCGGCGGGATGACCTCGTAAGAGAGCCCCTGCCCTTCGGCGTAGCAGATGGCGGCCTCCAGCGTCGGGAAGCTCAGCTCCACCGGGGCCAGGGGATCGTCCCCGCTGGTCCAGCCCATGAGGTCGTCCAGGACCGGCGGGCTGCGCCGCTCAAAGGTCAGCCGCCAGCCCTTGGCTCGGGCCTTCCCGGACGTGGTCACCGAGCGGTCTGCCTTCTGAATGCGCGCCCTGACCCCCTTGGGCCAGATCGCGCCCGCGAAGGGCAGGACAGGATCAGTGTTACCCGCCTTCGGAGTGCCCTTCATGGGCCTTATCGGGATTAGAATGGAAAAGGGTTCAGCGTTCGCGTGTTTGATTGCTGCTGCATCTGTCATGACTCATCCCTCCCGTTTGGCGAAGGATGGGGCTGGCGGCCCGCTCGGAGCCGCCAGCGTCTGGTCTCGGTTCTGCCGCTCAGTGGCTGATCGGAATGCGCTTCACCTGCGCCTGCGCCTGCTCGGTCTTGGGCAGCACGACCGTCAGCACGCCGTTGCGGAAGCGCGCCTCGATCCGCTCCTCCTCGACCTCGATCCCAAGCGGGATGCGCCTCTCGAAGCGGCCATAGACGCGCTCGGAGAAGTGCCGGTCCTTGTCCTCGGTCTCGGAGCGCTTCTCGCCCCGGAGCGTCAGGACATCGCCGTCGAGCAGCACCTCGATGTCCTTTTCCTCGAGCCCCGGCACCTCGGCCGTCACGCGGATCTCCTTGTCGGTGTCCGAGATCTCGACGCTGGGCCAGGGTGCGCCAAAGCCCCCCAAGGACCCGAACGCCCCCGTCGCGGGTAGTCGGCTGTCGAAGGAACGGAAGACGTCATCGAAGAGCCGGTTCATGTCCCGCTGGAGCGACAGGAACGGGTTCTGCTCGCTCTCGCGGTAGAGAGTCGGGGCCTGCTGGTCGTTGCTGCGGCCCCAAGGGATCAGACTACGCATGTTCATGGTCATCCTCCTATGTGTGCTCGCAACGTCCCCGAAGGCGCCCGGCCTTTGGCCGGACGCCCCTGGACGGCATGAGTGGGGAAAGCTGGCCTCAGGCGGCCTGCTGGTCGCCCTCGATCTGCTTCGTCTCGGTCCCGGGCAAAGACTGAGGCTCGGCCCGACCGATCTCGATGCGGCGCGGCTTCATAGCCTCGGGGATCTCGCGCACGAGCTCGATAGTGAGCAGGCCGTCGGCAAGGCTCGCTCCAGTGACCTTCACGTGGTCGGCCAGTTCGAAGCGACGCTTGAAGGCGCGCTGCGCGATGCCTCTATGCAGATACTGCGCGTTCTCCTCGCCGCCCTTCTGCCCGGTCACCACGAGCAGGTTGGGCTCATGATCGAGGGTCAGCTCCTCGGGCGTGAAGCCCGCCACCGCCATAGCGATCCGATAGCTGTCCTGGCCCGTCTTGACGATGTCGTAGGGCGGCCAGGCATCGACAGCCTCGAGCCGGCTCGTGTTCTCGAGCAGGTTCAGCATGCGGTCGAAACCGACGCTCGAGCGGAACAAGGGAGAGAAATCAAACGTGGGTCTCATAGCCACATCCTCCATTGAGCAACATGGATACAAGGTGGCGCCAAGTCCGAATGCGTTCTCGACGCCCGCTTGACAGGGCCAGCCCCAATGCAGGCGGCTGGCGACCAGCGATATGGAAAGGGCATTCGACATTTCAAGAGGGGGAGATCAACAATGGATTGGCGTCAGCGCTTTCATTGGGAGATTATCTCGTCAAATGACCCCGCGGAGGCGCGACCTCAAACCAGAATGCCAAATCGGTTTTGCGCCAGATGGTTGCTGGCCATGGCAGGTCTGGCAGCCACTCAGTCATGCCTCCTCGCCCGGCACGCTGACCTTTTCGTGCAGCACCTCACACATCCAGAGCTTCTTAACGAGCACAAGGCACACCACGGCCAGGGGTGTGGCTAGGATCAGCCCCAGCGGCCCGAAGAGCACGCCAAAGCTCAAGACCGCAAAGATTGTCAGCACGGGAGGCAGGCTCACTGTCCGCTGTTGCAGGAGCGGCAAGATGAGCATGCCCTCGGCCTGCTGGACGAGGACGTAAAGCCCAGCCACCCAGAGCGCACTGCGCGGGCTGTCCGTTAAGCCCGAGGCCACCGCTGGGAGGGCGCTGGCCACCGGCCCCACAAAGGGCACGAACTCGAAGAGGCCGGCCATGAACCCCAAGGCCAAGGCCGACGGGATCTCCAGAACCGTAAGCCCCAGTGTCACCAGCGCGCCGACGACCATCATGGCTGCGAGCTGACCGACCAGCCAGAGCTTCAGAGCTTGGCCGAGAGCGGACACCGTGTAGCGCGCCATCTGCTGTCGGCTCGGGGGCACGAGCTTGAGGATCCCGTTCAGGTAGAGGGCCGGGTTCAGGGCGAGGTAGATGCCGGCCGCCAGCATTACGACGAGCTTGGCGGCCGCCGTGATCGCCCGGGTCGTGTAGCCGGCCAGGCTCGCGACCAGATCTGCACCCGCAAGACCCTGGCCCCGCTGCTGGTCCAACCACTCGCCCAATGCGTCGGCCCCGACTTGGTCCTCAACGGCCCGCACCAGATCGGGCAGGCGCTCCAGCAGGGCAGTCCCCTGTGCCCGGATCTGCGCCCCCAGAAGAAGAGCAAAGCCGACCAGCAGCACGAGAATGAGCAGCGCCGCCGATGCAACGGCCAAACGGTCCGGAATGGGCGTGTGGCGCGCGACCGGACCTGCGATCGAGCGCAGCAGGATGGCCACCAGAACGGAGCCGAACAGTAGGAGTAGCACCTGCGCGAGATGCCAGACCAGAAGAGCTCCGGCCCCGATGGCAGCCGCCAGCACGAGGAGCCTAGCTGCGCTCCACAGCCCTGTGCCCTGCCCCGGGTTGGCTGGACCGGTCATGGGAACCTCAGCTCATTGGCCACCGCTGTCCGGCTCTTTTAGCGGAAGCACG
This sequence comes from Rubellimicrobium arenae, assembly GCF_017916275.1. GTDB lineage: Bacteria > Pseudomonadota > Alphaproteobacteria > Rhodobacterales > Rhodobacteraceae > Rubellimicrobium > Rubellimicrobium arenae. The sequence goes on along the minus strand of NZ_JAFMST010000006.1, from coordinate 171,527 downwards.
CCTCCACACTGGACTTTCGTTCCGCTCCGCACCGGGATCGCGGGCTACGCCAGACGCCCCGCCACGGTGAAGCGGCGGGGCGCCTCGATGCCTGTCGCCTCAGGACTGGACCAGCGGAACGGCCACAAAGGACCGTGCGCCCGCCCGGTCGATCAAGAGAAGGACGGAGGACCGGCCCTCGGTCCTCGCGGTCTCGACCGCCTTCTGCACGTCCTCGACCGTCTCAACCGCCACCCTGTGGACCGACACGATCACGTCGCCGTCTTGGACGTCGGACCGGGTTGGGTCCTCCACCCCAAGAACGGCCACGCCTTGGGTGGACTCCGTCAGGCCCCACTCCTCCCGCAGATCCGGCGTGAGCTCTTGCAGCGTGAGACCGAGGTCGGGCACAGCGACACCGGACAGAGGAGCCGCATCGCTATCGGGCGTCGCAGTCTCACTAGGCAGAGCTGCCAGGGTCGCGGTCAGGTCGACCACCTCCTCCGATCGCCAGACCTGAAGTCGCACCTTCTCGCCGGGCTCGCGGCTGGCAACCGACCTCGAGAGGACCTCCGGCTCGGCGACTGCCTCCCCATCCAGTGACATGATGACGTCGCCGTCTCGCAGGCCAGCGGCAGCTGCAGGAGTGTCCGGCTGGACTCCGGCGACCAGCACGCCTTCGGGCTGGTCCAAGCCCAGCGCGGAGGCGATATCGGCCGTCACCGGCTGGATCTGAACACCCAGGTAGCCGCGCGCGACGGCGCCAGATTGCGCCAGTTCGTCGACCACATCGCGCGCGACCTCGGCAGCAAGGGCCACAGTGGCTCCGGTCTGGGTTGCGTCGCCCGCATTCGTGCGGATGCCGATGACCCGACCTTCGTTGTCCAGCACCGGCGCGCCGACCAGAGCCGAAGCCGGCGCATCATCGATCAGCAGGCGCTCTCCATTGGTGCTCCGCCCGGCCAGCAGGCCTGTGACCAAGACGGGGCCGAAGTCCTCTGTGCGCCCGACCGACGGCAGGCTCTCGCCCAAGTCGAGCTCTTCTGAGGTGCCCCAGGACAGTGCGGGGAGTTGCTGCCCCTCGACCCGGAGCAGGGCAATCCCTGTCTGAGCGTCACGGCCGATAATCTCGGCAGGCTCCGAGCTGCCGTCCGGCAACGTGACTTCGACCCGGTCGGCATTGGCGAGGAGCGCATCGGCGGTCACGATCAGCCCCTCGGGATCGGCTATGAAGCCGGAGCCTACGGTCTGAACAGGCCCGGCTCCAAGCTCTGGCCCGGCGAAGGGCAGATCAGGTATTGGCTGATCGCTGTCCCCGAAGCGACGGAGGAACTCGCGCATCATATTGTCGTCCGGGTCCAAGCCTGAGCGGGGCAAGTCGGGCGTCGAGGCTGTCACGGTTATGGTGACGACGGACTGAGCCGCCGCTTCGGCCACTTGGGAGAGGGTGGTTTGCTCCTGGGCAGGCGTCTCAGCGGTCTGCGCCATAACCGGCGTGGCACCCAGCGGAGCGACCAGGCAGAGAGCGGACAGGGCGACTCCGGCGAGCATGCCCGCTCGGCGCCCTTGAGATATATGGATCGGTGTCATTGGTCATGAACCTCCAAGAAGACCACAACACATTGACATGCGCGATTGCAGCTCGCGCACCCGGCATCGCCAGCCTGCGGCTCAGAGATGCCGGGTGAAAGATGTTGAACAACTTTAATGGGTTTAAGAGCGCTCACCTGTTTTTGACATCGATATAGACATCTAGATTAGCTTCGGATGCTGTGCCTTACTGACCGACCATCATTGAACGGCCTGGGGAATATCGGTTCGGCCGTAATACTGGCCTCACCGTAAGCCTTCCCGGCGGCGCAGGAAACTTCGAGGGAGGAAGCAATTCAGGAAGCAGGCGACGAGATCACGAGCCCGGCGGGGCGCCTTGTCTTCCGCCCGGTGACCAGGCGGACAAAGGAGGACTTTGTCGCGCTGTTCGACCGACCCGGTACGCAAAAGCAGTGCTGGTGCATGGTGTGGCGGGCGACCAAGGAGGAGGGCCAGGGCACGAGCCCGCCTGTCCGCCGGGCGCAGATGCTGGGCCGCATCGGTCGGGGCACGCCCGTCGGGCTTCTGGGCTATGACGGTGACGAGCCGGTCGCTTGGGTGTCGATTGCGCCCAAGGAGACCTACAGCAGGCTCGGTGGTCCCGATCCGGTGGAGGGCGAGACTGTTTGGTCGCTCGCCTGCATGGTTCTTCGTCCGACCCATCGTCGCCGCGGACTGGCGCACGACCTCATCGCGGCAGCGGTCGAGTATGCCAGACGGAACGGCGCGACCGCAGTGGAGGCCTACCCCGTCGATCCCGAGTCGCCGAGTTACCGCTACATGGGCTTCGTGCCAGCCTTCCAGCGCGCGGGCTTCGTAGAGGTGGGCATGGCCGGGTCGCGCCGCCATGTCCTGCGCCTCCACCTCCACGGCCATGCATCCGGCTTGTAGATCTTTGCGCCAAAGACAAACAATTCCAAGTAGCACGGCAGGAACTCCAAAAAGGGGCTGCTGGTTTTTTGTGCGCAGCGTCTGAGTGGGCGCAGCACCAACGAGGGCGCTGCCATCAAGGTCCAAACTAGCAGATGGAGAAGGCGAATGAGATCGCTTGCTTATCTGGGTCTGGCACTTGCGGCCTCCTTGACCACCGCTCTGCCAGCCCTGGCGCAGGACGAAACGTCTGGCACCGAGCAGACAACAGAACCGACAGATCCGGCGGCTGAGCAGGACGCAAGCCAAGGAGCCACTGAGCAGGGGACTGACGAGGCGGCCGGACAGGACGCAGGCCAGGCGACTACGGAGCCCAGCACCGACGCAGGCACCGGACAGGCCGCGGACCAGACGGATGCTGAGCAGGGGACCGATCAAGCGGCCGCGGACAGCACAGCTCAGGCCGGTCCCTCCGGCGAGATCCGTCCAGTGACGATCACCTGCCAGGACATCGTGGACACGGACGTCCAGCTGGTCCCACAACTCGTCTACTGGATCGATGGCTATAACATCGCCTACGACGCGGCGACCGGCCAAACGGACGTCGATCCCGTCGTCAGCGTGGCAGAGAACTGGCTTGCCGTACCCGTTGAGAACATCATCCGGGCCTGCGAGGCCAATCCGGACAGCGCCGCGGCGGACGTGATCGCTCAGGAGCGCGCGAACAACGAAGGCGCTGCGGCGCAGTAAGCACCTTTGAGCGGCAAGGAGACCGGGGGCGGCTTGAGTCTGCCCCCGGAATTTTTACGACGCCCCGATAGGACGTCCTGGAGGTCAGTGGTCGCGTTGGGCTGGGGCACTGCCGTTCATGAACCACGGCCCTGCATATGAGGCCAACATCTGGGTTGCCGCGAAGCGAGACGTGACTCAGACTCCCAGCATGCCGATCGCGCCTGAGCACCGCTGGTACTACCCCATCGACTGGCGCGAACTGTCCGATCTCATTCGGTTCACCCGGGCTCAGAGCCGCTGCGAACATTGCGGCCGCCCGCATGGACAGGACGTCACACACTTGGGCAACGGCACCTGGTGGGACAAAGCATGCAGCACCTGGCGCGATGGCCGGGGCAAACGGGTGCCCAAGCTGCCCCCACCTCAGGTGTTCGAGGCGGGGCAGCCCAGCTTCACCGGCATCCCCCCTGCCCCACGTCTGCCTGTCACGCGCGTGGTCCTGGCCAGCGCGCATCTCGACCACGACCCAGGCAACAACCGGCCCCGCAACTTGGCGGCGCTCTGCCAGAGGTGCCACATGCTCCACGATGCGCAGGAGCACCGCAGGCGGAGATGGAGCAAGGTGTTCCGGCTCCGCGCCCTCGGCGACCTGTTCGAATAGGGCACCGAAGATGTGGGCGACCGATCAGGCTCGCCGGATCGTCTTTGCACTCACCCGGAACAGGGCGGCGATCTCACCCATGGGCCGTCCTTCCTCGTCCCGCATCCGGCGAGCCTCGGCCCGCTGAGAGGGCGACAGAGCTGGAGGCCGTCCCCCTACCCTGCCCCGCTTGCGAGCCGCTTCCAGGCCTTCGCGCGTGCGCTCCGCGATCCGGCCCCGCTCGAACTCAGCGATCGAGGCGAAGACATGGAACACCAGACGCCCAGCCGGAGTGGTGGTGTCGATGTCCTCGGCCAGCGAGCGGAAGCCAGCGCCCTTACTCTCGATGATTTCGACGATCTCCAGCAGGTCCTTCAGCGAGCGGGCGAGCCGGTCATACTTGGTGACCACGACCACGTCGCCCGGACGGAGCTGGTCCAGGAGGCGGTTGAGCTCAGGCCGCTGCCGGGCCGTGCCGGTGATGGTGTCCGCATAGAGGCGCCCTGCCCCGGCCTTCTCCAAGGCCTCGCGCTGACCGTCAAGGTTCTGCTCGCTCGTCGACACCCGCGCGTAGCCTAAGATCATGGACAGAACCCTCCCAAAACCTCGGAGGTTTTGGCCCAGGGTTCTGTCTCAGTCAAGCCTTTGTAGCTGCTGAGTCAGCTCAGGTGGGACAAAAACGACCGTTTTAGTCCTATAAGTACCGCAAGCGGCTACGATCCTATCCTGCTTGCCGTGCCAAAACCGTGAAGGCAAATTTCACGAACCAGAGGTATTGCCAAGCCGAGCTCTCGGTGGCATAAGCGTGGTATCAAGATTCACACCTGATCGGATATGGCATGAAGAAGGTCTTCCGAGAGTACGAGGCGCTGTGTCGCGCCGAGGGATATCCGCTGCTCGCTATAGAAGTGTCCGGCCGTCATTGTCGGCTTCGGTTCGATGCTGGGTTCATCGTGGCGGCGATGACCCCGTCCGACCACCGCAACATTCAGAACATCAGAAGCGCCATTCGGCGACTGCATCGCTAACTTGAGAGATGGACATGGACGACGTGACAGACGCTGAGGCGCGGCGCGATACCTTCTCAGAGCTGATGTTCCAGTATGGGGACGATCCTCACTACTGGGACTATGCCCAGTGGATCGCAGACATGCTGTTCCAGGCTCTCGAGCATATCGAGGGATTGGTAGGGAAGGAGGCGGCGGCTGCCCCCTTGCGGCAACTCGTTCAGCCGGTTGCCAACTCAGGCGGCCATAGCAGTGCAGAGACCTGGCGCGACGTCGTTGAAGATACTCTCGCCGCGGGCACGGTCTGGCCGATCTCCGATCGGCTTCATTATGCCCTTCTCTACGGGATGTATGGCGTCACGCCCGAAAGTATTCCGCTCAAGGAGCGGGCGGGCTGGATCGCCAACCTTGTAGAGGAAGTCGCCACCTTTGCCGCCCGGTCGGACGTACGCGCCTTGGAAGGTGGAGGAAACGCAATCATCAGGATCGCGAACCTTGCCTCTTCCCGCCATCACCTGGACACCGGTCGGGGAGAGGTGGACGTCCACTCCCTGGCCGTCCTCGGCGGGGTTTCGGAAGGGCGCGTCCGCAACCTGCTGTCCGGCTCAGAGGGGCCACTCGAACGAGGCCCCGAGGGAGGCATCGTTGCGATGAGCGCATTGACCTGGCTTCAGAAGCGGAAGGACTTCCTGAACTCGATCTGGGCCGAAGACGAACCGGTCGAGACAGAGGACAGCGAACCTGCCGGGCCGATCGAGCCGGATCGGATCACCTTTGTACCAGTGGCGCGGGACGGCTCGATCTTCAACCCCGATCTGATCCGGGGTGGCGTCTACCAGATCGGCGCAAAGGGAGAGGAGCAGACTTTCAGCAACTTCACTGACGCGCTGGCGGCGCTCAATGCCATGCCCGTGCCACGCTGGCGCCGCCCTAACGACAAGGGGCACTGGGGGATTGTGAGCGGCGTAGCCTGGCAGCGTGTCGAACGGCAGCAGTAGGAGATCTGACCATGAACATGCGATTTGGAGCCGACCTGTCCGCCGAAGATGTTCTGTCTCGCCTTCTCGGGGCAGGGCCCGAACGTACGTCCCTCGCCCCGAAGGATAGTCGTGGGATCTACGGTCTCGTGGATCACCACGGTGCTCTGCGATACGTCGGCTCGACGGCTTCGACGACGCAGACTTTCTACGAGCGGATCCATCAGCGGCACCGTACCGGCTCAGAAGACAGCAGCCACTACTTCTCCCGTATGTATAACACCGGGCGGATGTGGCGGATGCGGAACGATCCTGCGACGCGCGCCGACGGCGATATCGCAAAGGCGCTGAGGAACGCGTTCATCGCGGAGTACTGCCGGGCGGTCTGGGTGCCGTTGCCGGATGGGGCCGACATCGCCGGGCTCGAGAGGGCAGTAATCGAGCTCGCGCCCGCCGGAGCCGTGGCTTGGAACCGGCGCGCGAGCGAAGTCTACGCAGAGCCGCAGGACCTGGTTGACCGGATTATCACCCGGCTCGGTCTCGGCGCCTCGGAACTTGCTGCCTTGGGGCGTCAGAAGCAGAGATACGAAGCGGCGTCGGCCGGCATCGCTAGGCCCACCACGACACCTTCGACCCACGACAGAGCGATGCCGCCGTTTCCAGACGGTCCGTTCCGCTTCTTCGCACTCGATGTCGAGACAGCGAACCATGACCGGGGGAGCATCTGCCAGATCGGTGTCGCCTGTGTCCGACCTGACAACAGGATCGTGCCTTGGGTGACCTACGTCGATCCCCAGGTGGATCGCTGGGCCTTTACCTACCTGCACAAGATCGGCCCGGAGACCGTGCGGGGCGCGCCGACGTTCCGGGAGGTCCTGCCGGTGCTCGCCGATGCGCTGCGTGGGCCTGTCGTCTATCAGCACTCCGGCTTTGATCGCAGCGCGATCGAGGCTGCCTGCCAGACCTGCGGACGTCCTGCGCCGGAATGGGAATGGAAGGACAGCGTTCAGGTCGCACGGCGGGCCTGGCCGGAGCTTCGGGGCAACGGCGGGCACGGATTGGCATCCCTCAAAGCCCGCCTGAACCTGTCGTTCCAGCATCACGACGCCGGCGAGGACGCCCGCGCGGCTGCGCAGGTCGTCCTGCTTGCCGAGGCCGGTCGCCGGATCGTCGTCGCGTCGGGACACGGCGACAGTGCCTCTGACGTCCTTGAGAATTTCGAGGAGACGCCAAACCTTTCGGCCGGGACCTCAACGGTTGCAACCAACCGTTCCCCCACGGCGAAGCTCATCGGGCGGACGACGCTCACGGCGGGGAACATCCGCAACAACCACATCTACCTTCGGGACTTCTTCGACGCCTTTCCGAAGGAGGTCGTCGGCGGATCGAATGCAGCTGCAACGGCTCCGCAGACGATTACGGTCGAGTGGGGTGGCGACAGCGTTGTAGTCACCGATCTCGACGGAGAGAAGAAGTTCTTCCGAAAGCGAGGATGGGTTCGGGAGTTCTTTGCGCGAACCGGTGCCATCCCGGGTGACGCGGTTCTGGTGGAGATGATCGGCCCGTATGCCTACAGGGTCACCGTCCAACGAGGGTGAGAGCAGTTTACCGGTGGCGCCGTCGCCCTCGGCACGTCAGGATAAATCTTAGTACCCTTTGCCAGACAGATGATATCCTGACGCGGTTCTCGGACCAACCAGGGAAGCGGCAGAGGGAGTTCGCTCACCCTATCTAGGCCTGTCCGCTATGGGGTCGTTTGTTGGACATAGTTTCTGGCGAAGAAGGGCTTGGTGGGCTCGTAAGCAGCGTGACGCTTTCTACTCGGGACAAGGCGTGTAAGGCTGCGCCGGCGTGAAGAGGAACTGCGCTGCAATCATGTCTCCTTTCGTAGCCACGCACTTCACTGCCTCAGGAACGAGCTCTTCAACCGACCTCCGCCAGTCATCGAGTGCGATCTGCTTCTCATTGGTCGGCGCGTCGAGACGCATGACGTTGGGAGGCCCGAGCAACAGCCGTGCTTGGTTTGTCGCGGCGAGCGACTGAAGCCGCATGGCTGCGAAGATGGCGTCCTTCCAGAAGAACAGGCCTCCCAGCTGGATCTGCTTCGATGAGACCACATAGGGGTCGTTCCCACAGCCAATCGTCAGAACGTCGATCTGGGTAGGCTCAACCGTAAAACAGGTCAGTGCCTCGATGACCGCCAACATGACCGGGTTGTTGGCCCACACGCCCCCGTCCACAAGGAGGTAGCCGCCGCGCTCCAGAGGCCGAAAGAAGGCCGGAGCCGCAGCAGTCGCGAGCCCGACTGTGACCATGGGCACATGCCTGTCGGTCTTGTAGTCGGGATGATGCGGGGTCTTGAAAACGAAGACCTCGCTGTGGCGGCCCTCGAACGCGGGCACGACCAGCCGAACCTTGGAGCTTCCGAGGAGCCTGCGTGCCCCAAGTCGATCCATCAGCAGCGCCTCGAGCGCGGTCTGGTCATAACGATATCGGAGGTAGTGAAGTCCGTTGCGCCAGATCCCTTTCAGGCGGCCGCAAAGGCCTCTGGGAAGTGATGGGAAGACCTCGAAGCCTCGCTCGACGTATAGGTTCTGGAGATCGCGTCCTGTGAGGCCGGCGCCCAGTCCCAGTCCCAGGATGCCACCTGTCGAGGTTCCTGCGACCAAGTCGAAGTAATCTCCGATGGCTCGGCCGTTCGTATAGCGGCGCTCCAGTTCGGCCAAGATCGTGGCCGGGAAAACTCCTCGGATGCCGCCGCCGTCGAGCGATAAGATGCGAAACCGCCGATCCTTTGGCCAAGCCTGTGGAACGCGGCGGTTAGGGATCGCTCCCCATGAACGGGCCTCTCCAGGTCCGAGGCGTCCGAGTCCAGGCATCGGGTTATGTGATCGTCAACGTGGAAACGAAGCCGCCCACAGTGCGGTTCTGATCCCAAATGAGTAGCGGTAAGTCCGCTTTCGGCATCCAAACGCGTCCCACTTCCACGGCAGTTGAGTTGGGTAGTGCCGAGAAGACATTGATTACGGCGTCCTCGCCATGGGCGGCCTTGATGCGGTCAAACAGGTATCGGACGCGCCGCTTGAACTCTGCGAGGTCTTCTGGTCGGCGCATGATGTCGTTGTGAGGGTTGTCTGCAGTAAGCGACCAGATCGATACATCGTCCCCCAGGACCGCATGGATGCGGTCGTCGTTTACTGTTGCGCTCAGCGCGAGCTTCAGCGCGACCTTCGAGTGCCGCGGTCCATCAGGTTCCGCAGTCCGGAACGTGATCGCGGGCTGGTTCGGCTGCCAGCGCCAAGTCGACGGCTCGCGATGTTTTTGGTGGACCGACACGGGCACGATGTCGCCCAGGAGACGTCCCAACTCCATCAGCAACGGCTGGGGCGCCAGCGCGAAGACGCTGATCTGGTTGATCTCCCTTTGCTCGATGCGCTCCTTCACCTTGCGCGCGAACTGCCGCCTCAGGTTGTCCTGTTGGACCTCCCAGTACTTCGCCTCGTGGTCGGCGTAGTCGCAGCCAACGAGTTCGATGTCGATGGTACGGCCCTGCGCAGGGTGGCGGTCGGGCGGCATGGCTGCGAAGATGGAGCGAGTCGAGACTAGGGCATCGTTCTGCCCGATGTCGGCCGCGAACCGGATTACGTGGGAAGCACGCTCCTCCGCGATCCCCGTGACGATGGCGATACGGTCCTCGTGCTCCGCCTTCATGTCGAGCAGGACCTCTTCGGGATGGTCCGCAAGGTAGTCGACATCCACACCCTTGTGATGCGTGGCACAGAGCAGCATCAAATTGGAAATGTCTTTGGCTAAGAGGGGTGAACGGACACGATCGCCACGCGGACCGTCGGCGCTGTCGCCCACGATATGAGCGATGAAGCCGAACTTCCCGTCTTCACGCCCGGCGATCAAGTCGCCGATAAGTTCGGTGTTGCAGCCGCGATATTCACAGCGGCCTCCAGCCTTTACCCACAATGCTACTTGAATTTTCTCCGGAATGTACGTCTTCGCCATAGCGGTCCCTGCATCTCTCAACTATATCGTGTTCACGTTTCATTCACCAAGTCCAGTCGAGGCCGCTGATCACCTGAGGGGTGGCTTCACAGCGGGATTATGTTTGGAGGGTTGATGTGAGAAGACCTGACCTCTCGACCGAGAGCGCCGAGTTTCTAGAGGATCTCGCCGAGGAGCTGAGCGTTCCGCCGAGCCGCTACGAGGAGGCGGAGCGAAGCTACAAGTCGCTCGGTGAGTGGCTGCACCGGGATGGGTCGACAGTTCGTGAGTACGATCCACAGGTCTACGTCCAAGGATCCTTCCGTCTTGGAACCACGATCCGACCCTCGAATGAGGACGAAGAGTACGACGTCGACTCCGTGTGCGAGCTTCGCAAGCTGAGCAAGGGCCACCTCAGCCAGCAGAAGTTGAAGGCGCTACTCGGGGCAGAGATCGAGGCTTATCGTCGGTCGAAGAGCATGATCAAGCCCCTCAGGGAGGGGCGGCGCTGTTGGGCGCTCGACTATGCGGATGGTGCGCAGTTCCACATGGACGTGGTCCCCGCACTTCCGAACGAGGCATCCGTGCGTGCTCTGCTTGAAAGCAAGGGCGCCGATCCTCGATGGACCTCAACTGCGATCGCCATCACCGACAACGAGGTCTGGAGCTACCCGTACGTCACTGACGACTGGCCTCGTTCCAACCCGAAGGGCTACAGCGAGTGGTTCAAGAGCCGTATGGCTGTGACCTTGGAACGCAGGAAGCGGGTGCTGGCTGAACAGGTTCGGGCAAGCATCGAGGACATACCAGACTACAAGGTGCGTACTCCGCTCCAAGCCGCAGTCATGATTCTGAAGCGCCACCGCGATCAGATGTTCGAAGGCCGCTCGGAAGTCCGCCCGATTTCGGTGATCCTTACTACTCTTTCAGCGCACTCTTACCAAGGAGAAGAGTCCGTCGGGCAGGCGCTCGCGTCCATCCTCGCCGGCATGGATCAGCATATCGAACAGCGCGCCGGCCGTTACTGGTTACCCAATCCTACCGACGCCTTGGAAAACTTCGCTGACAAGTGGGCTGCGCACCCTGAACGGGCTCAGGCCTTCTTCGAATGGCTGGACAGAGCGCGAGGCGACTTCTTGCAGGCCGCGAGCTCGACTGACCGCAAGATCATTACGGAGACTTGGGAACGTGGAGTGGGCACCGAGCTCGCGGACCGTACCTACCGGCGTCGTCAGCCTGCCGCTCGACCCACGCTCCTCAAAGCGGCCTCTGTCGCTCCTCCCAGTGCGGCGTTGTCGTTCCCCAACAAGGAACGGGTGCCGACGAAGCCCCAGGGCTTCGGCGGCGCAACATGATTTGGTGGCTGGAGGATCCGACGCGAGCCAAAGCGGAGCGCCGAGGCATCGCCGACCTTGCCGAGCGAGCTAGCTGGCTCCGCAACGTGCGATGGCATCTGTCCAGTGGAGCGGTTCTGGCTGTCGACTTCGATGTCGATCACGAGGGCGAGGTGATCCCGCTCACAATGACATACTCGGAATTTCATCCGAACGCCCCGCCCAGGGTCGTGCCGCGTGAGGGGACCCGGCTGTCGGGTCACCAGTACGGTGACGGCGGGAGCCTCTGCCTTGAGTATCGTGCCGACAATTGGACCGCCGACATCACGGGCGCGACGATGTTGGAAAGTGCCCATCGGCTCTTGACCAGCGAAAGGGGCTTGGCTCCTGTCGAAGTGCCTTCGGCACATCGTCTCTCTTCGGGGCAGAGCGTTCGTGGGACGTCCTTCAGGTTCCTGATAACGCAGGCGGCCAACGAACGACTGCGACACCTTGAAGCGGGGCTGTGCGTCGAGATCGGCCTTCTTGAGAAATTTCAGTTTGGCGTGGTCGCCACGACCGTGACCGATATCGAGGGGTCGCCTTGGGTTGGGGCTTGGCCTGTTGGGGTGCCTGGGACCTCTCGTCGGGGCTTTGCAATTCGCCTTCCACCTGACTTCTCGATGCCCACACCGACCCGGGAAGGCTTGTCCTCTCTCCTAGGCGATCTGGGCTTCGCCGCCCTCCGGGAGCGGGCTATGCAGGCTGGCGAAGATCTGGATTTCGTTATCCTGACGAGCGAGGATCCGGCCCACTTCCTTGTGTTCGACGCGAATGGCACTCGCCATTTCTGCCGCTCGCGCACGCTCATGCTCGAGCCAGTCGAATCCCGCGTCCCGTATAGCTATGCCACACTCGCCGAGAAGAGCGTGGGCCTCGTAGGCTGTGGTTCGCTCGGGTCCAAGATAGCGGCAATGCTCCTGCGAGCGGGGCTGCGTCGCTTCACACTCGTCGATGACGACGTCCTGCTGGAGGGCAACCTCGTGCGCAACGAGCTCGCCTCGCCTGCCGTCGGTGTTCACAAGGTGGATGCGCTTCGCGCGCGTCTCATCGAGATCGCCGGCGAGGTGGAAGTTAAGGCCCACCGCATAGCGCTTGGCGGTCAGGAAAGCGCCGAGGCGACTGACCTCGTGATGTCAGGCCTACAGGCGTGTGATGTCATCGTCGACGCCACGGCAGATCCCAGCTGCTTCAACTTTTGCGCGGCCGTCGCTCGGGCCAGCCAAAGGCCGATGATCTGGGGCGAGGTCTTCGGCGGCGGAATCGGCGGCTTGGTTGCGCGGGTCCGACCGGAGCGCGAGCCCGAGCCGCAGGCGGCGCGGAACCAGATTGTGAACTGGTGTAATGCCCACGGAGTCGCGGCACCGTTGGCGCACACGGTGGCGCCTTATGCCGGCCTAGCCGAGGACGAGGCGCCCCTCCTTGCGGACGACGCGGAGGTGGCCATCATAGCGGGCCATTTGGCTCGCTTTGTTATAGACACGCTGGTCCGCCCTGACGGAAGCGCCTTTCCTTCGCCGGCCTACGCAGTCGGCCTCAGCCGGGGATGGATCTTCTCGGCTCCGTTCGAGACGTGGCCGATCGAGTTGGTCGGCGCCGAGCCTTGGAAAGCCGAACGCGATGTAGCCTCCTTGGAGCAGAGCCTTGAGTTGCTTCGCGAGCTGATGCCTGGCGCATTCGATGATCACGATCAGCCTGCCCAGTGAGCAGCGCGCCAGGCTGAGCGGATACCTCAAGCGAGCCGGGCGGCGCGAGATCGGCGGAATCCTCATGGGGGAGCAGGTCGCGCCCGATCATTTCCAGATCGTCGAGTTCTCCGTCGACCCGGTGACCGGCACGGCCGCGCACTTCGTTCGCAGCCCCGAGCATCACTCAGCAGCGCTTGGCGAATTCTTCCGGAGGACTGGCGCAGACTACAAGCGGTTCAACTACCTGGGCGAGTGGCATTCGCATCCAAGCTTCCCGGTCAGGCCGAGTTCGGAGGATGTGGCCTCGATGCAAGGCTTGGTGGATGGTGAGAGAGACATCGACTTCTCTGCCCTGCTCATCGTAAGGCTGCGTTATTGGCTGATGTTCGAGGCACGCGCCTACATGTTCGTCCGGCAATCGCCGTCCCGAGCCGTTTCGCTGACGCTCTGACCCAACTTCGGATTGGCTTCCGAACCGCCTTTACTGGCCGAAGTCGCATCACATACCTTACGGAAAGTCTGGCCTTGCGATCGCCTCGACAATTGCAGCAGGCAGCGGCCCGCTCACGTCGCCCAGAGCCGCAGCGCCTCGCCTGGGGCCTCGAGAACTAGGTCCTGTCTGACGGCCGCTGCAAAGAGAGGGAGCGCAGGTAGTTGAGTTGGTGAGTGTCACCATGGCGGGAGTAGAGAGAGCAGGCCCGCGCAACGCTTGCAGCATTCCTCATTCAGCTTGTTCAAAGAGTAGCACACCTGTGGTCAGGTCTCGCAGGCATCGTTAGCGGGCTTCTTGATATAGGTGCCGGGTGCAGGCGGACGGCCAGCAATCACGTCGAGTTGCCAGGCGATTACTTCCCCCTCGAGCCAAGCACTGCGCCGGGGCCCGAGCTTCAGAGGAGCAGGGAAGCAGCCGTTCGCAACATAGCGATGGATCGTGCTCAGCGAGAGAGCGACACGGCGCTGGACCTCGGATGCGGCGATGAAGACAGGGTGGTCGGGGGTACTGGTAGCGTCAGGGGCGCAGGGTGCGGAGGACATAGCGAAGGTTCCAGAAAGCATCTCTGGATCCTACGTAGGGCGGCCGACCTGATACAGGAAACTTGAAGTAGAGCTTATACTATGAAGCTAGTTTAACCTCATCGAGGCGATCCGCCCACCACTGCATCATACGGCGGCGATGCTCGAGATACTCGGCCGCGTTGTAGGTTCGGCGAACAGTGTCGCGATCCACATGATCTAACTGCAGCTCGATCCAATCGCTCTCAAAGAGACCAGACTCGTTGAGCCAGGTCGAGGCAGTCCGCCTCAGGCCATGGAAGGTGATCTCCGACTTGTCGTAGCCCATCCGGCGCATCGCGGAGTTAAGAGTGTTCTCGGATAGCGGCCGCGACTTGTCTACCGCACCAGGGAAGATCAGGCCGTTGCCGTTTCGGCCGCCGCCGGGACCCGACCAAGGCAGGACCTCTTCGAGAAGGGCCCGCGCCTGACGCGACAGCGGAACGATGTGGTCGCGATGGTTCTTCATGACAGATCCCGGCACGCGGATGAGTTCCTCGGACCATCGGACGTGATTCCACCGCAAGCGCCGGATCTCTGCCGAGCGGAGGAAGATCACTGGCCCGAGCCGCAGCGCGAAGTGAACCGATGGGTCCCCACGATAGCTGTCGAAGGACTGAAGCAGCTTACCGAAGTCGCTCGGTTCGAAAATGGTGGGGTGATGCGTCACTTGGGGCGAGGCCAGTGCCTCCGAGAGCAAGGCACAAGGGTTTGTCTTGGCATCGCCCGAAGCGATCGCGAAGGCGTAAACTCGCGCGAGGAACGTCCGGGTTCGTGCGACTTTCTCGAGATGTCCCGAAGCCTCGTAGACCCGGAGCCGCTCGAGGATCTTGCGGGGCTCCACAGTGTCGGGGGCCATCGCAAGGATCTCCTCGCCGACCGTATCCATGAACCAGTTCATCTTGTCCATGGTGGCAGCGGCCGCGCCCTCCCGGCGGCGCTTCTCCATGTACGCGCGGGCTAGCTCCCCGACCGTCGGGCCCCTTGGAGCTTTGGGTGCAGGTAATGACCCCCTCTTACGGGCCTGCTTCTCGGCTGCGGGGTTGACTCCTTGCGCGATAAGCCTCTTGGCCTCATCGCGCGCGACCCGGGCCTCGGCGAGGCCGACTTCCGGGAAGGCGCCGAGCGCCAAGGTTTGCTGCCGGCCGGCGAAGCGGAAGTTCATCCGCCAGAGCTTGCCGCCAGCTGGCGTAACGAGGAGGTGGAGCCCGCCCCCGTCAGTCTCCTTGTAGGCCTTCTCAGCCGGCTTGAGGGCCCGAATGGCAACAGCGGTCAGCCGCATGACGAATCGCTCAGTGAAAGTAAGCGGGTGAGAGCTGACCGAAGCGCAGGTGATGGTATTTCGGAGCCCTGTGGCCCGCAGACTAGCGAGATACCATCAAGGATACCATCAGGATCTCGGGATGTCTTGAGGTCTCCTGGAGGCTTATGGCCTCGGGAGGTCAACATAAAACCAAGAGAAACAAAGGTCTTAGCGTTTCTTGGATGCTTCTGAAGGGAAGATGTGGTGCCGCAGAAGGGACTCGAACCCCCGACCCCATCATTACGAATGACGTGCTCTACCAGCTGAGCTACTGCGGCGCAGGGGGGCTTTAGCACCCCCCCGCAGGAGGTGGAAGCCCTAACTTGATGTCGACGGGCCTGGGCGGCCGGGTTCCAGATCCTCCATGATGGGGGTGATCGCCGTCGAGCTTCTTCCTTCGGACCCGTTCTGCACTAGGAGAGGCAGAAGCTCCACTCCACCCGGCAGGCTCGCCTCGGCAGGAGGGGTCTTCCAGCTCAGGGTGTCGAAGGCGTGGCAGTTCGCGCAGACCGGAACCCAATGCGGATGGATGCGGCCGCAATTGTCGCAGACCCATTGGGGGCCACGGGGGGCGGCCAGCGCTCGCGTCAGCCAGCCCCGGACCGTTGCCTCATCATCGCCCAGACCTCGGGCGATCGCGGCCATCAGGGTAAGGTTGCGGCCGGTTGGCTGAGTCTCGGGCAGGTCGCCCAGCGCACGGCGGGCAGCCTCAAAGTCCTCGGCGGCGATCAGGAGTTCGGCCACCAGCATCCTCGTCTCGGGATGCTCCGTGCGGATCGACGTCAGGACCTTGAACCGGTTGAGGCGCTCCTGCGGCGTCTCGTCCGGAACGATCTCTGCAAAGGCCGCCGCCAGGTCTGGATGCGGCTGCACGTCCCACGCTTTCCGAAGGATGCGCGCGGCCGAGCGGGAGTTGCCGGCTGCGATATAGCCGCGGGCCGCCATGACCGCCGCCGGAATAAGATCCGGCGAGAGTCGATTGGCCTCGATCGCCGCCTCGCGGGCTTCGATGCTCTTGCTTTCGTCGATGACGTCGGCGGCCTGGGACAGGGCCAGAATGGCATCCCGCCGCTTGTGGACGTCGCGCGGCAAGGCTCCGGACCTGCGCTGGGCATCCAGCGTCTTCCGCGCACCCGCCCAATCATGCGACTCGGCCTGCAGGCGCAGGAGCACGTCCTGCGTCTCGGTGTGGCGCGGGTTGATCTCGAACGCCTTTTCCGCCAGCCGGAGCGCCGTCACATCGTCACCCTCCGCCAGCTTCTGGCGCAGCAAACCCCGGACACCGGCGAACCGCGTGCGTTCGTGGCGAGCGAGGATCTTGTAGGTTTCCTCGGCGCGTGCGCGGTCGCCCGCCATCTCGGCCGCTTGCGCGACAAGGAGCTGCGTCAGCTCGGGCTGGTCGAGATAGCGGTTGGCGGCCATCGCCCGGGAGAGCGCCCCGCGCCCATCGCCCGACGCCAGCGCCACGGCAGCCTCGGTCAGCGCATTGAGGCCCTTGCGCTCCTTGCGACGGGAGAAGTGGTTCGAAAGCGCGTTGTTGTCGCCGTTGAGAAAGCGGATGACCGCGCCGAGCACGCCGAACACCGTGAGCAGCAGCCAGACCACGACGGCCAGCAGCAGGAGTCCGATGGCGAGCTGCAGAGGGCTGAGCGTGAACTCGTAGCCGCCGACGGCGATGACCGCGCCGCCACTCTGCTCCATGAGATAGGCGCCACCGATGGTGAGCCCCGCGACGACGGCCACGAAGGCGAGGAGCTTGATAAGAGACCAGAGCATGGCCGGGGCCTTTCGGTTCTTGTTCCTGGGGCCGTCAGTCGGCCGAGGTGGCTTGGGAGGAGGTGGCGCCGTCGCGCAGGGTTGCCAGGGCGGCTTCGGCGTCGATCCGGGCCTGGGCCTGCGAGATCCAGTCGGCCATGGCAGCCTTCACGGGGTCGGGCAGCGAGTCGATCTCGGCCAGTGCCTCGGTCAGCCGCCCTTGCCCCAGGTCGCCTTCCACGCGCGATAGGACCGCATCCGGGTCCTGCCCTTCCCGCGGCGTCACGGAACGGAAGGAAAGCTGTCCCCGCAGGAAACCGAGGACGCCCGGGCCATCGTCGAGAAGACCCTGGTCGCGGGCCGCGGACAGGCCGGCGCGGGCCGCCTCCGGGAACGTCTCGCGCAAGGTGGCGAGGGTGGGAACGCCGGCCCCTGCCGATTGGGTCAGAGCGCCGGGAATGTCGACGCCGGTTCCGGCGAGGTCCGACAAGGGAGCCTCGAAGGTCTCGCCGGCGTCCAGCGCGGCGGAAACCTGGGACAGCGCCGCTTGCCGGCGGGCCTGCGCCTCGGCAGCCGTGGCGCGGGACTCCATCTCGGTGGCGGCGCTGGCGGCCGCCTGGGCCTGCTGGGTCGCGGCCGTGCTGGCAGCCTCGGCGGCATCCAGACGGCGATCCAGGTCGTCCACGGCGGCCTGGACCTGCGACAGCGTCGAGCCTGTCTCGGTCAGCCGCGACTCGGCCTCGCCCAACCGGGGCTCGAGAGCGGCCACGACCTCCTGTCGCAGCGCCTCCGCATCGACGGCCGGGGCGGAGGGTCCGGGTGCCCCCTCGGCGGCCAGCGAGCCAAGCGGCGCCTCGCCCCCTGCAGGCGGGGCCGGACGAGCCTCAAGGGCAGCGATCCGTTGCTCGAGTTGGGACGTGCGCTCCTGAGCCGTCTGGACCTCCTGGGCCAGTTCGGCCCGCAACGGCTCCAGATCGACGGCGGGAGCCGTGGCGGTCGCGTCCGCGGTCTGAGCCGGAGCTTCCTCCAGGGTGGTGAGACGCGCCTCGACCTGGGACAGACGGTCGGTCAGCGCCTGCACCTGATCTGCCGGAACCGTCGGCTCGGCCTCCAGGGCGGCCAGGCGCTGGTCCAGATCGGCTGGCAGCCGTGCCGGGAACAGGCCGAACCGGTCGTGCGCCAGCCAGGCCGCCCCGAACCCAAGGGCCGCGGCGATCATGCCGCCCAGCAGCAGGCCGCCGAAGCCGCCTCTCCGACGCGAGGCGGGCACCGAAGCCGCTGAGGGAGGCAGATCGGACAGAGGGGGACGCCTGACCGGATCCGTCGGGGCTGCGGCCCCGGTATCGCTGATCCGGGACGCGGAAGAGCTGACACCGGAGGTTACCAGCGGCTCGGAGCCGTGCAGGCCGGAATGGTTGCCACCGAGCGGCTCGGAGCCGCGCATGGCTGTGTCGGAGCCTCCGCCAGCGACGATGGCGTCGTCCGGCCTCGGATCCGAGGAGGCGGACGAGGTCCATGGTGCCGCCCCGGTCGATCCGGCCCTGTCGGCCCCGCCCAAAGGTTCGGATGTCACGGGCTCGCCGAATGGCGTGCTCACCAGGCCTTCTTCGGAAAGGGCTTCGACGCGCCCTTCGGTCGCCGGCGCGCCGGAGGATGAGAGCGACGGCTCCTCCACATCGACCTGTCGGACGTCAGGGAAATCGCCGGACTGGCCCTGGTCAGGAGCTTCCGAACGGTCGGTCGGTGGGAGATCCGCGCGCCCCTCCGGGGCGACCTCTGCCCCATCGTCGGGGCCCGGCTTGCGCGCCATGTTCGTTCCTTCGCTAAGGGTCACTCGGGACCAGGTGCCGATCCTTACCTAATCTGCTCTCTTGCCCCCCTCAAGCCGGAGGCCTGCAACCCGGTGAACCGATCAAGGATGGCCTGGACCATGGCGGTGCCGTTCGGACCCGCCGCAGTCACGAGGCTCGCGGGTCGCAAGGGACCCGCCGCCTGGGCGACGGCGTCGCTGAGGGCGATGACGTCCAGGGGCGCAGCAGGCGTCCAGGCCGCCAGGAGCGTTGCGCTGCGCGGCGAGAACAGCGGCACGACGAGCGGATCGGGGTCTTGCAAGGCCGCATGGGCTTCGGGAGTGGGAGGCAGGGCCTCTTGGCTGTAGGCCACCGCTTCGCCGGCGCAAAGCCCAGCGGCGTTCAGCCGCGCCGCGATGTTTCCGCGGGCGTGCTCGCCCCGGAGGTGCAGGAGGAGGCCGGAGGGCCGTTCGGTCAGCAGCCGTTCGACCAACTCCTCGGCCTCCTGACCGGCGACACGAGCCTGGAGCCCTTCGGCCGCCGCCACGTCGGCTGTCCGGCGTCCCACGCACCAGGCAGGCAAACCCGCCAGTCCGAGCGCCCCGGCCCGCCTCGCCCCATGCTCGGAGGTCAGGATGAGCCCGTCGGGCCGTTCGGGCAGATCGACGGCTCTTGGCTGGATCGCCATCACGGGACTGATGATCGCGGGGATCGGGCGGCCCCACACGGCCTCGCAGGCGTCGAGGAGCCGCTCCGATGCCGCCTGAGGACGCGTGAGCAAGAGACGTGCCGCCCCGTTCATGGTTCCCGTCCTTGCCCGATGCCGCCACCGATGTTACGCGCGGATCCTGGGCAGAGGCCAGCCCATGGCGGACCGGCCTCCAGGACGGACAGGCATGGACCGATCTCTCACCTTCCTTGGCATCGAGTCGAGCTGTGACGACAGCGCCGCGGCCGTGCTGCGCGACGGCCCTGCAGGGACACGGATCCTGGCCTCGGTGGTCCGCGGACAAGGACGGCTCCATGCGGCCTTCGGGGGGGTCGTGCCCGAGATCGCCGCACGGGCCCATGCGGAGACCCTGGACCTCTGCGTCGAGGCCGCGCTGGCTGAATCCGGCCTGGAGCTCACGGATCTCGACGGGATCGCCGTCACTGCCGGCCCAGGCCTGATCGGAGGCGTGCTGGCCGGCGTCATGACGGCCAAGGGTCTCGCCGCTGCCACGGGGCGGCCTCTCTGGGGCATCAACCACCTGGCAGGACACGCGCTGACGCCGCGCCTGACGCACGACTGCGCCTTTCCGTATTTGATGCTGCTGGTGTCCGGAGGGCATTGCCAGTTCCTGCTGGTCGAAGGGGTGGACGACTTCCGACGACTGGGGGGAACGATCGACGACGCGCCCGGCGAAGCCTTTGACAAGGTTGCCAAGCTCCTGGGGCTCGCGCAGCCCGGCGGCCCCGAGGTGGAGCGGGAGGCGGCGGACGGGGATCCCCGACGGTTCCCCCTGCCGCGCCCGCTTCTGGACCGCGAGGGCTGCGACATGTCCTTCTCCGGCCTGAAGACGGCGGTGCTCCGGACGCGGGATGGCCTGGTGGCCGGGGCCGGGGGCCTGCGCGAGGGTGACCGGCGCGACCTGTGCGCTGCCTTCCAGAACGCCGTGGCCGATGTGCTGGTCGAGAAATCCCGACGGGCCCTTGCGATCTATCGGACGCACGCACCGGAGAGCCCCAGCTTCGCCGTCGCCGGCGGTGTGGCGGCGAATGGAACGATCCGCGCCCGGCTCCAGGCCCTGTGCGAGCGGGAAGGCGTGGCGTTCGTGGCTCCGCCGCTCGCGCTCTGCACCGACAACGCCGCCATGATCGCCTGGGCCGGGATCGAGCGGGCGCGGATCGGCCTGCCCCCGGATCCGGCTATCGTGGCGCGGCCGCGCTGGCCCCTGGACCAGTCGGCTGCGCCCATGATCGGCGCCGGCCGCAAGGGCGCCAAGGCATGACCGGGATCGCCGTCGCCGGAGCAGGCGCGTTTGGCACGGCCTTGGCGGTCGCGCTTTGCGCCACCCGGGACGTGACGCTCTGGGGACGCGATGCGCCAGCCATGGAGGCCATGGCGACCACCCGGAGCAACCCGCGTCTGCCCGGGGTGGACCTGCCCCCAGCCCTGTCCGTCAGCGCGGACCCGGCTGTGGTCTCGCGGGCCGAGCTCGTCCTCCTGGCCATCCCGGCCCAGGCCTTGCGCGGCTTCCTTCTGGATCACGCATCCTTATTGGCCGGCAAGCCACTGGTCGCCTGCGGCAAAGGGATCGACCTCGCCACGCTCGAGGGTCCAAGTGCCGCCATCGGGCATGTTGTGCCCTCGGCGCGTCCCTTGATCCTGACCGGACCCAGCTTTGCCGCCGACATCGCGCGCGGACTCCCAACCGCTCTGACCCTGGCCGCTGCGGACCCCGACGACGGGATGCGCCTGCAGGCTCGCCTGTCCACGCCGGCCCTCCGCCTTTATCGCACGACCGACCTCGTGGGGGCCGAGTTGGGCGGGGCCCTCAAGAACGTCGTTGCGATCGCCTGCGGGGCTTGCATCGGCGGTGGCTTCGGCGAGTCGGCCCGCGCCGCCCTGCTGACGCGCGGGTTCGCCGAGATGCAGCGCCTGGCCCTGCGCCTGGGAGCCCAGGCAGAGACCCTGATGGGGCTGTCGGGCCTTGGGGATCTCGTGCTCACCGCCACCTCGCCGGGCTCCAGGAACTACCGCTACGGCCTTCACCTGGGTCGTGGCGAGGCCTTCGAGTCCGGCGTCACGGTCGAGGGGGCGGCGACGGCCCTCGCGGCCGCACGGCTGGGGCAGAGCCTGGGAATCGATTTGCCGGTGACCGATGCGGTGGCGGCCCTTGTGGACGGACGAAGCGATGTCGGCTCGGCCCTGCGGCGACTTCTCGACCGTCCGCTCAGGGCCGAATAGGACAGGCGCGGGACAGACAAAGGAAGCAGCAATGGCCTACTGGCTCTTCAAGTCCGAGCCGGACGTCTTCAGTTGGGACCAGCAGGTCGCCCTGGGCGACGCCGGCGGCGAGTGGCACGGGGTCCGCAATTACCAGGCCCGCAACAACATGCGTGCGATGGTTCCCGGCGACCGTGGGTTCTTTTATCATTCCCAGAAGGGGCGCGAGGTGGTCGGGATCGTCGAGGTCATCTGCACCGCGCACCCCGACAGCACCTCCGAGGACCCGCGCTGGGACTGCGTCGATCTGCGCGCCCTGCGTCCCCTGACCCGGGCCGTCACGCTCGATGAGATCAGGGCGGAGCCGGGCTTGGCCGACATGGTGCTGGTGAGGAACAGCCGACTGTCGGTCCAACCCGTTCGTCCCGAGGAATGGCAACGGATCTGCGAGTTGGGCGGGACGGAGCCCTGAGCCAGCCGGTCCTTGGGCCACATGCCCGGATCGCGCTACACCGAAGCAGTTCCTGGAAATGCATGAAGGGGTTCCGCAGGACGGAGCGGAACCCCTTCTCCTCACCCGCGCTCCCACACGCGACGAAGGTCTTGGTCCGAACCGTCCTGGCTCATGGCGGTACTAGCATCGCAACGCCGACGAACCAAATGCCAAGCGCCAAGAATTTTAGTCAATTGCCTGAATACGAAGAAGGCCCCCGGCATCCCGGAGGCCTGTTCCGCAAAGTCGGAGCGCCGGAGTCCTCCGGCCTTGGTCGGGCGGGTGCCCTCAGTAGCGGTAATGTTCAGGCTTGAAGGGGCCTTCGACCGTCACGCCGATGTAGTCGGCCTGATCCTTCTTGAGTTCGGTGAGCTTGGCCCCGATCTTCTTGAGGTGGAGCTTCGCCACCTTCTCGTCCAGCGTCTTGGGCAGGATGTAGACGCCCGGCGCATAGTCGCCCGGCTTCGTCCACAGCTCGATCTGGGCCAGAACCTGGTTCGAGAACGAAGCCGACATCACGAAGCTGGGGTGGCCGGTGGCGTTGCCGAGGTTGAGGAGCCGCCCTTCGGACAGGAGGATGATCCGGTTGCCCGACGGCATCTCGATCATGTCCACCTGTTCCTTGATGTTCGTCCACTTGTGGTTGCGGAGTGCTGCGACCTGGATCTCGTTGTCGAAGTGGCCGATGTTGCCGACGATCGCCATGTCCTTCATCTCGCGCATGTGCTCGAGCCGGATGACGTCCTTGTTGCCGGTCGTAGTGATGAAGATGTCCGCGGTCGCGACCTCGTCCTCGAGGAGCGTGACCTCATAGCCGTCCATCGCCGCCTGCAGCGCGCAGATCGGATCGACCTCGGTGACCTTCACGCGGGCGCCCGCGCCGCGCAAGCTGGCAGCCGAGCCCTTGCCCACGTCGCCGTAGCCACAGACCACCGCGACCTTGCCGGCCATCATGGTGTCGGTGGCGCGGCGGATGCCGTCCACCAGCGATTCCTTGCAGCCGTACTTGTTGTCGAACTTGGACTTGGTGACGGAGTCGTTCACGTTGATCGCCGGGAAGGGCAGCAGGCCCTTCTTGTGAAGGTCGTAAAGACGCTTCACGCCCGTCGTCGTTTCCTCGCTGACGCCGCGGATCGCCTCGCGCTGCTGGGTGAACCAGCCGGGCGCCTCCGCGAGACGCTTCCTGATCTGGTTGAAAAGGCAGACCTCCTCATCCGAGGTCGGCACGGCGATCACGTCCGTTTCGCCATTCTCGACGCGTGCGCCGAGCAGGATGTAAAGCGTGGCGTCACCGCCGTCGTCCAGGATCATGTTGGCCGTGCCTTCCGGGAACTGGAAGATCCGGTCGGTGTAGGTCCAGTACTCCTCCAGGGTTTCGCCCTTGATGGCGAAGACGGGGATGCCGCGGTCGGCGATGGCCGCCGCCGCGTGATCCTGGGTGGAGAAGATGTTGCACGAGGCCCAACGGACCTCGGCCCCGAGGTCCACCAGCGTTTCGATCAGGACGGCGGTCTGGATGGTCATGTGGAGCGATCCCGCGATGCGGGCGCCCTTGAGCGGCTTGCTCGCGCCGAACTCCTCGCGCAGCGCCATGAGGCCCGGCATCTCGGTCTCGGCGATGGCGAGCTCCTTGCGCCCGAAGGCGGCAAGGCCGAGGTCCTTGACGATGTGGTCGGCGGGCATGCGCGGCTCCTTCTTGGGCGTGTTCAGCGGCGGGACTTAGCATTCCCCTCGTTAACCGGCAATTACTTGGCGAACCCCGGCCGGGCTGGCTACATCGCGCAAGCACGACGGAGGTCAAGGTGGTCAGGCGCGCATGGCAACGGATGCTTTCGGGACGGCGGCTGGACCTGCTCGACCCCACGCCCTTCGACATCGAGGTCGAGGACATCGCCCACGGCCTGGCCTTCGTGGCCCGCTGGAATGGCCAGACGGTCGGGGACTGGCCCTACTCCGTGGCCGAGCATTCCCTTCTTGTGGAAGAGATCTTCGGAGCGACGGCCCCCGACCCGACGACGCGCTGGCGTCTGGCCGCGCTGCTGCATGACGCCCCCGAATACGTCATCGGCGACATGATCTCGCCCGTGAAGACCGTTCTGGGAGAAGGTTATGGCGCGCTCGACGCGCGGCTCGCAGCGGCAGTGCACCTCCGCTTCGGCCTGCCGGCCACCCTCCCGCGGGAGGTCAAGGCAGCCATCAAGAAAGCGGACCGGATCAGCGCCTGGCTGGAGGCCACTCGGATCGCCGGTTTCTCAGTGGCCGAGGCCGATCGCATCTTCGGGCGTCCGCCCGATGGAGTGCTCGCCGGCCTCGTGCTTCGGCTCAGGCCGCCGATGGAAACGCGCGCTGCGTTCCTTCGGCGGCATTCGGAACTCGCCGAATGACGGTTCACCCGAGGCGCGGCCAGACCACGCGGCGCAAGCGACGCATCCTCCGGTCGGGGGCGGCTTCGGGGTGGTGCGGGGCGCGGGCAGCAACGCTGATCGCTTCAACAAGAATTTGGAACATGACCTCAATTCCTTCAACTTACCACGCTGAGATAGGCGAAGCCCTCACCGGCTGCGAGGCAGGAATCCTGCACATCTGTTAGGTTGGCTTTCATGTACCTTCCCTCGCTCACCAGCCTCCGGGCCTTTGAGGCGGCCGCTCGGACCGGCGGTTTTTCGGCCGCGGCCCGCGAACTGAACGTCACGCACGCCGCCATCGCCCAGCAGGTCCGCAGTCTCGAAGCTCACTTGGGAGTCACGCTGCTCGAGCGGGCGGGACGGGGCCTTGCCGTGACGCCGGAGGGGAAAAGGCTCGCCTCGGCCTTGACCCTGAGCTTTGAAGGCATTGCGGCAGCCATCGAGGAGGTGCGGACCGGCGAAGAAGGGCGGCCCCTGAGGGTGACGCTGACCCCGGCCTTCGCGAGCCAATGGCTCATGCCGCGACTTGGGCGGTTCTGGGCCGAGCACCCGGAAGTGCCCATTGCGCTTCATCCGGATCGGCAGGTGATCGATCTCGTGCAGGCCCGCATGGATCTGGCCATCCGCTTCGGCGACGGCCAGTGGCCCGGCCTCAAGGCCGAGCTCCTCGTGCCTGCCGCCTATACCATCGTGGCGGCCCCGGCGCTCCTGGAAGGGCGGTCATCCCTCACACCCGAGGAGATGGCCGTCATGCCCTGGATCTTCGAGGCCGGGGCCGACGAGGAGCGAGCTTGGCTGCGCCGGATCGGGCTGGATCCCGATCACCTTCAGGCGACCACCATGCCGACGGAAGAACTCGCCCTCTCCGCCGCACGGGCCGCTTATGGACTTTACGTCGAACTCGGGGCCCTGATCGGGGAAGACATCGCCTCTGGACGGCTCCAGGCGGTTCGAACGTCCACGGATGCGCGGTTCGGTTACTGGATGGTGCGCCGGAAGGTGCCGCCCAGCCGGGCCTTGCGACGCTTCATGACATGGTTGAGGTCGGTCGCCGCCGAGGGCTGATCCGCTTCAGACATGTTTCACGTGAAACGGGCGAAGGTGGGCATCGCTATTTCGGGCTACGCTTGGCCAGGATGCGCTGGAGCGTCCGCCGATGCATCCCTAGTCGGCGTGCGGTCTCCGAGACGTTGCGGTCGCACATCTCATAGACGCGCTGGATGTGCTCCCACCGGACCCGGTCGGCGCTCATGGGGTTTTCGGGTGGCTCGGGCAAGTCTCCCGCGCGGGCCAGCAACGCGCGCGTGACCTCTGCGGCGTCGGCGGGCTTGGACAGGTAGTCGATGGCGCCGATCTTCACGGCCGCCACGGCGCTTGCAATCGCGCCGTAGCCGG
Organism: Rubellimicrobium arenae; assembly: GCF_017916275.1. GTDB lineage: Bacteria > Pseudomonadota > Alphaproteobacteria > Rhodobacterales > Rhodobacteraceae > Rubellimicrobium > Rubellimicrobium arenae. The sequence continues at coordinate 145,555 of NZ_JAFMST010000006.1, read as the reverse complement.
TCAGCACGATCACCCGGGCGTCCCCCCGCGTGTCCCGGAGGCGTTCCACGACATCAAGGCCATTGCCGTCTCCAAGGCGCAGGTCCACCACGGCATAGGCCGGAGGGTTCAGCGCGATCGCGGCCAGCGCGGCCGCCACCGACCCGGCCATCTGCACCTGGAAGCCGCGGCGCTCCATCGCGCGGCCGAGGCGGCGCAGGAACGCCTCGTCGTCATCCACAAGGAGCAACGACGGATCCGGCCCGAGATCGAGATCCTCGGGCATCTGGTCTGACATGGGAAGAGGACCTTCGGGCGCCATGGCCCGAGAATAGAACAGCCCATCCCCACGTCAACGCGCCTTGGTTCAGGCAGCCGCCGCCTTGACGAAGCATTCCAGCTTGTTCGCCACTTCGTCGGGCGTTTCATCCCGGTTCACGAAATCAACGAACCCGACCCCGGGCAGAACGAGGTAGCTGAAGGCCGAGTGGTCGACGAGGTAGTAGTCCGGGTCACCATCCTGCTTGGCGTAGTACACCCTGTAGGAGCGAGCGGCCTCGGCGACCTGCTCGGCGCTTCCCGTGAGGCCCACCATGCGGGGGTGGAAGTTCTGGGCGTAGCTCGCCACGACCTCGGGCGTGTCGCGATCCGGATCGACCGAGATGAACACCGGCGTGGCTTCGATCCCCCTCTGCTCCAGCAGGTCCACGGCCTGCGCGTTGCGGGCGACGTCCAATGGACAAACATCGGCGCAGGAGGTGAAGCCGAAGTAAAGGATCGAGGGCTCGACGATGACATCGCGGTCCGTGACCGTCTGTCCCGCGCCGTTGACCAAGGTGAAGGGTCCGCCGATGTCGCCCCCCGCCACCTGTCCCTCGCGGCAGTCGGCAAAGGCGTCACCCGCCCCCCCGAACCGAGGGGCCAAGGCCATTCCCGCCACGCCGGCCACGGCCACGAAACCGGCCGCGAGCGCAAAGGTTCTGGTCCGCATGCGCGATCCTCCTAGCTGTTCCGGGCGTTGATCGACCCGCCGACGGTACGTAACAATGCGCCTATCCGCCGCAAGGAGGTCCGTGCTGCCGGACGCCGACACCGATCTCTCCTGGCCCGATGCTCTGGGTCCCGTGCGCCGCCGCGAATGGGTGCCCCTGCGCACCTTGACGGTCCTTCGCTGGCTGGCCATCGCCGGACAGGTCGCCGCTCTCGTCGTGGCGACCAAGGTCCTGAGTCTGGACATCGCCACTGGCGCCGCCTCCCTGGCCGTCGGGGCCTCGGTGGTGGTGAATCTCGTGGCCACCTTCACGACCTCCCCCACCCGCCGCTTGACCGAGCGGGAGGCCACCCTGCTCCTGACCTTCGACATCCTGCAACTGGGACTCCTGCTCGCGCTGACGGGCGGGCTCAACAACCCGTTTGCGCTGCTCCTGCTGGCGCCCGTGACGATCGCAGCCAGCGTCCTGCACCCTCGGAGCACCCTGGTGCTGGGTGGCCTCACGCTCACCATCATCACCGCGCTGGGACCCTGGCACCTGCCTTTGCTGACCTCGGCCGGCCCCCTCGAGACGCCCCGCCTGTTCCTGTGGGGGTTCTGGGTGGCCCTGATGATCGGCGTCGGGTTCCTGGGGCTCTATGCCCGAAGCGTCACGGCCGAGATGGCCGCCATCAGCGAGGCCCTGACCGCCACGCAGCTCGCCTTGGACCGGGCGCAGCGCCTGTCGGATCTGGACGGCGTCGTTGCCGCCGCGGCCCACGAGCTGGGCACTCCGCTGGCCACCATCAAGCTGGTGTCCAGCGAGATGATCGAGGAGTTGAGCGATCATCCCGAACTTGCCGACCTGCGCGAGGATGCCGAGCTGCTGCGCGCGCAGGCCGACCGGTGCCGCGACATCCTTCGCGCCATGGGCCGGGAGGGACGACGCGACCCTTACCTGGACAGGGCGCCGTTCGAGGCGGTCCTCCGCGAGGCGGCCGAGCCGCATCTGGACCGTGGCAAGGCGGTCGAGATCCTGGTGGCCGCCGGGCGCCAGCCCGAGATCCCGCGCCGCCCCGAGATCGTCCATGGGTTGAGGAACCTCGTGCAGAACGCCGTGGATTTCGCCAACAGCCGCGTCGAGATCCGCCTGGACTGGACGCGGGACCGCCTTGTCGTGCGGATCCGGGACGATGGACCCGGCTTCGAACCGGCACTCCTCGACCGCATCGGAGACCCGTTCATGCGAGGCCGGCCGTCGTCGCGACCGGTCCTGCACGAAGCCGATCCGCCTCGCCCGGGGTATGAGGGAATGGGCCTTGGCCTGTTCATCGCCAAGTCGCTGCTCGAACGTACGGGCGCTCGACTCACCTTCGCCAACGACGCGGGCGGCGGGGCCGTCGCAGTGGTGGCATGGCCCTACGGTGCCTTGTCGGCTGCGTCACCGGCAAGCGCCGAGCCCACGGCTGCAGAGCCCGGTGTGGTCCCGCACAGCTAAAGAGGCATCCCCAAGCCACTCGGCGAAAGTGATTAACTGCTAATTAATCTTTCCTGCCCATTCCTGCCCAAGATGGCCTGGACAGGAGGAATGGTGCTGCACGCCCTCAACATCCTCGGCGCGGGACTTTCCGCGTTCGTCGGGGCATCCGCGATTGTCTTTGGCCTTGATCGCTGGACGGATGCGGCACCTGTCCGTTCATTATCGGCCGGCGGGGCGGTCATCTTCCTTTTCGAAGGCGGCACGCTGGTGGATGCAACCCCAGCGGCACGGCAACTCCTCCGGGGCAAGCGCCGGGCTGACTCGGATCTGTCACGACTAGCGGACGTCGTGGGGGGCAGGTTCGGCACGGTCCTGACACACCGCCTGTCCGAGCTGCGCGCGAACGGGCGATTGATCCTGACCTCCATCGACGGCCTCGAGACCCTTGAGGCCGAGGAGGAGAACGGCCTGCTTCGCCTGACACTCAGGACCGACTGCCGGTCGGTGGGCAGTGTCGATCGCCTGTCCGTGGATGCGCTGGAAGCGGAGTTGCTCCTGCTGCGCGGCCTCGCCGAGGATGCGCCCCTGCCGATCTGGACGCAGGACTCCCAGGATCAGCTGTCCTGGGCGAACCGCGCTTACCTGGAGCTCTCGGACCGGAATCGCGTTGCACCGGATGATCCAGCTCAGGCCGAAGGGGGCCGATCCTTCTGGCCCGCGGCGCCTCTCTTCGAGCCCCCGCGCGACCTGAACGAAGGAGAGTGCCGGCAACGCCGCCTTTCACTCCCCCGGCCCGTCGGCGAGAGCCCTGTTTGGTACGAAGTCACGAGCGTGCGCCGCGGGGAAGGCAGCCTGCATTTCGCAAATGACGTCAGCGGCCTCGTCCTGGCCGAATCCGCACGTCAGCATTTCGTGCAGACCTTGGCCAAGACCTTCGCTTCGCTGCGAACCGGGCTGGCCATCTTCGACCGTGACCGCCGTCTCGTCCTTTTCAACCCGGCCTTCGTCGACCTCACGGGCCTGCCCATCGGCTTCCTGAGCGGACGGCCCGTGGTCCAGACCGTGCTCGACCGCCTCCGTGAGGCCAAGATCCTCCCGGAGCCCCGCGATTATGCAGGTTGGCGCGACGAGGTCGCCGCCCTCGAGGCCGCCGCCGCCCAGGGGCAGTACTGCGAGAACTGGAGCTTGCCCAATGGCCAGATCTACCGGGTCACGGGTCGGCCGCACCCCGACGGCGCAGTGGCCTTCCTGTTCGAGGACATCAGCGACGAGATCGGGCTCACGCGCCGGTTCCGGGCCGAACTCAGCCTGGCCCGCAACGCGCTCGATGCGTTGGACGACGCTGTCGCTGCCTTCTCCCCGACCGGGGACCTGACGCTCTGGAACATGGCCTATGCCCGGCTCTGGCGACGCACCGAAGGAACGACCGATCCGGGTCACCTCCAGGCCGAAGCCGCCGAATGGGAGCGGGCCTGCCTCCCCACCCCGTTCTGGGCGCAGCTCCACGCCCGGTCGGACTCCGCCCGGGTCCCGCTGGAAACGGCGCTGGAGCACAGGGACGGCCGTCGTCTCCGGGTCCGCCTGGTCACTCTGACCGGGGGCGGTCTCCTTGCGATGTTCCGTGAGGACCCTGAACACCGGCTCGGTCCAACTCAGGTAGCCTCCTGAAGACACCGTCGGACCCAGTCACCGACGGAACGGCTCGGATTCGGCAGGACTTGCCAAGCCGAAGTCGAGCGGGTCGGCATGGTGGGACGTCGTGGCCTTCTGCCCGACTGTCATCGCTGATCCGACACGTCACGGAAGGGACGTCGTAGTCCCTGCCGCGCGGGGCTGGCGGGGTTCGGCCGGACTGCGTAGTCTGGAGGACATGCTGCTGGCCGGACCCAAGACCCTCTTCACGGAAGCCGATACCGCCCATCTGGCCGCGAGCCTGGCCGATCGTCTGGTGCCCGGCGACACCGTCCTGCTCAGGGGTCCCGTGGGGGCCGGAAAGTCCGCCTTTGCCCGAGCGTTGATCCGGGCCCGGCTGGGCGATCCCCAGGCGGAGGTCCCGTCTCCGACCTTCACTCTCGTCCAGACCTATGGTGAGGGCGACGACACCCTCTGGCACGCGGATCTCTATCGTCTGTCGCATCCCGAGGAGGTTCTGGAGCTGGGTCTCGCCGTTGCCATGGAAGAGGCGATCTGCCTGATCGAATGGCCCGACCGTCTTGGCCCCCTGGCCCCACCGACGGCCCTGGTGCTCGACCTCGCCCCATCCGACGAGGAGGCGCGGGTCGCGACCTTTTCGGGCTCGCCTGAATGGAAGCCGCGCCTGGAGGGCCTCGATGCCTGACGCCACCCCGCTTGTTTCGGACCAGGAAATCGATCCTTGCCAGGAGTTCCTCGCCGCCACGGGCGTGGCAGGCTGGCGGCGCGAGCCCTTGGCCGGGGACGCGTCGGGCCGCAGGTATGAACGGCTCTGGGGACCTGAGGGGCGCACCGCCATCCTGATGGACGCCCAAGCCGAACCCGACTCCGTCGCCCCATTCCTGAGCATCGGGCAGCATCTTCTGAGCTTGGATCTCTGCGCCCCCAAAGTCCTGGCGCGGGACGGCGGCCTTCTGCTGATCGAGGATCTGGGATTTTCGCACATGGCCGGGTGGCTGGACCGGCAACCGGACGACACCCGTCTCCTGTACGGAGTGGCCGTCGACGTCCTGGGCCGCCTGCAGCCGGCCCCGCCTCCCGAGGGCCTGGTGGCGCTGACACCGCTCCGGGCCGCGGGCATGATCGCACCCTTGTGGGAGCATTACGCGCCCGACACCGACCCCCGTCTCGCAGCCGAGGTCACGGGCCGGCTGCGCGAGGTGCTGGAAGTCCACGCCGGCACACCCAGCGTCCTGGCCTTGCGCGACTACCATGCCGAGAACCTCGTGTGGCGCCCGGAGCGCGAAGGGACCGACCGTCTTGGCCTTCTGGACTTCCAGGATGCCCTGCTGGCCCCGCCCGAATACGACCTGGCCTCCCTCCTCCGCGATGCGAGGCGGGACACGGGAGATGAGTTGCGCACGGCCATGATGCGTCGCTTCGCGGAAGCGACGGGGCGCGAGGACGCCCAGGTCACTGCGGCCGCGGCCGTGCTGGGACTCCAACGCAACCTGCGCATCCTGGGGATCTTCGCGCGCCTCGCCCATGAAAGAGGCAAGCCCGGCTATCTGGCCTTGATGCCTCGGGTCCATGCGCACATCCGCGCGGATCTGGAACATCCGGCCCTGAGCCCGATGGCGGACCTGATCGGCAGGGCTGTCCCGCCGCCCGAGGTCCGCTCGTGACATCGCACCCGGCCATGATCTTCGCCGCCGGGCTCGGCACCCGCATGGGGGCCCTGACGGCGGACCGGCCCAAGCCTTTGATCGAGGTGGCGGGCCGCCGTCTGATCGACCAGGCGCTGGACTTCGCCCGGGAGGCGGGCGCGGAGCCCACCGTGGTGAATGTTCACTACAAGGCGGACCAACTCCGCACCTATCTGGCCAGCCACCCTGTTCGGATCTCGGACGAGAGCGAGCGCCTTCTCGAGACGGGCGGCGGCCTCAAGGCGGCCTTGCCGCTCTTGGGACAAGGTCCGGTCTGGACGCTCAACAGCGATGCGGCCTGGACGGGACCCAATCCGCTGATCGCCCTGGGCCAGGCGTGGTCGCCCCGAATGGAGGCCTTGCTGCTTCTGGTCCCGACTTCGCAGGCCCTGGGCTATGCGGGCCAGGGTGATTTCGACATTGACCCCACGGGGCGTCTCGCCCGGGGGACCGGTCATGTCTATACGGGCGCGCAGATCCTCCGCACCGAAGGACTGGCCGAAATTTCCGACCCTGTGTTCTCCCTGAACCGGCTTTGGGACCGGGCTGCCGCGCGGGGCGGGCTCTTTGGCCTTGTCCATGAGGGGCAATGGTGCGACGTGGGCCGGCCCGAGAACCTCCGGCTGGCGGAACGTCTGCTGCAGGCGGAGGCTGGCTGATGTTCAGTTCCCCGGGGCCTCGCGTCTTCGGCCTGCCGCCCGGGGCGGACTTCGCGCGCGAGATGCTGCGCGGTCTGGCCCAGCGGCTCGACGGGGGTTCGCCCGAGAGTTGGGCCCGCGTCACGATCTATGTTCCCACCCGCCGCATGCAGCGCCAGTTGCGCGACGCCTTCGACAAAGGAGCCGCGCGGATCGTGCCGCGGATCCGCCTGATCGGCGACGTCGCGCTGGATCCGATCGGCGCTGACCTGCCGCCGCCGGTTCCGGCGCTGCGCCGTCGGTTGGAGCTGTCGCAGCTGATTGCTGCCCTCCTGGCGAGGGAACCTGACCTCGCGCCCCGGGCCCGGCTCTTCGACCTCTCGGACAGCCTGGCCGATCTGATGGAAGAGATGCAGGGCGAAGGCGTGCCGCCCTCGGCCATTGCCGGGCTCGACGTGGCGGATCTGTCCGGCCACTGGGCGCGCTCGCTCAAGTTCCTCCGCATCCTGGAGCCGTGGTTCGAAGCCGAGGGTGCGCCTGACGGCGACGCGCGGATGCGCCGCGTGGTGGACCGGCTGGAACGGCAATGGCTGACCGCCCCGCCGGCCGACCCGATGATCGTCGCCGGAGCCACGGGATCGCGCGGGGCAACGATGCGGCTCATGGAGGTGGTGTCGCGCCTGCCGCAAGGGGCGGTGGTCCTGCCCGGCTTCGACACGGACCTGCCCGGACCGATATGGGACCGGCTCGACAGCCCGCTGACGGGCGAGGATCACCCCCAGTTCCTGTATGCTTGCCTTCTGCGCCGGCTGGGCCTCGGCCCCGCCGAAGTGGGGTCTTGGACCCCGACTCCGCCCGCCTGCGCGTTGCGCAACCGGCTGGTGTCCCTGTCCCTTCGTCCCCCACCCGTGACCGATCAATGGCTGTCCGAAGGTCCGCTCCTGGGCGACCTCGCCCCCGCCTGCGAGCATCTCACCCTGATCGAGGCCCCCTCCCCCCGGAGCGAGGCCGAAGCCATCGCGCTTCGCATGAGGGAGGCCATCGAGGAGGGTCGGACCTGCGCCCTCGTGACGCCCGACCGGGTGCTCACGCGCGCCGTCGCGGCCGCGCTGGACCGCTGGGGGGTGAGCCCGGACGACAGCGCAGGCGAGCCTCTGCCGCTATCGCCACCGGGTCGTCTCCTGCGGCAGGTCGCGGATCTGAGGGGCGCCCGGATCTCCGGAGAGATGCTGCTGTCCCTCCTCAAGCATCCGCTCTGCCACGCCAGCAGCGACCGGGGACCCCATCTTCGCCGCACGCACGAACTGGAGCTGTCGCTCCGCCGCCGGGGTCCTCCGGTCGTTGGCTCGGCGGCGATCCGTAGCTTTGCGGCACGACAGGTCGGCCAGGATCCCGGGGTCTCCGCCTGGGCCGACTGGCTGGCCAGTTTGCTCGACCGCCTGCATCCGCGGGACGACCGGCCCTTGTCCGAGCACGTCGCCGACCACTTGGCGCTGACCGAGGCCTTTGCCTCGGCCCCGGACTCGGCCGGCACATCACCGCTCTGGCAGGAGGCTGCGGGACGCGAGGCTCGCCGGGTCTGCGATCAGCTTGCCCGCCATGCGGACGCCGGGGGACGCCTCTCGCCCCGCGACTACGCGAGCCTGTTCGATGGCGTGCTCGATACTGCCGAAGTCAGGGACCGGGACCGTGGCCATCCCCAGGCGCTGATCTGGGGCACGCTGGAATCGCGGGCGCAAACAGCCGACCTCGTCATCCTCGGCGGCATGAACGAAGGGGTCTGGCCCCCGGCCGCATCGACCGATCCCTGGCTCAATCGTCGCATGCGGGAAACCGCAGGCCTGCCCCTACCCGAACGTCGCATTGGCCAGACCGCTCTGGACTACATGCTGGCCCTTGGCGCCCCGGAGGCCTGGATCACACGGGCGGTGCGGACCGACGAGGCCCCGACCGTCCCGTCGCGGTGGCTCAACCGCCTCGCCAACCTGCTCGACGGACTGCCGGGGCAAGGCGGCCCCGACGCGATCGCCCGAATGCGGGAACGCGGCGACCGATGGCTCGCACGTGCGGCAGCCCTGTCGCGCCCCCAGCAACGCCTCGAGCCGGCACCCCGGCCCTCACCCCGGCCGCCGGTCTGGGCACGCCCCCGACGCATCTCGGTCACCGCGATCGAGAGGCTGCGCCGGGACCCCTACTCCGTCTACGCCGAATCGGTGCTCCGCCTGCCGGCCCTCGACCCGCTCACGGCGGCTCCGGACGCTCCGCTGCGTGGCACCGTCATGCATCGCGCCCTGGAGAACTTCATCAAGGCCGGGGTCTCTCCGGAACAGCCCGAAGCAGCTCTCAAACTTCTTCAGACCGCCTCCGAGGTGTTTGAAACAGATTGCGCCTGGCCCGTGATGCGACGGTTGTGGCTGGCCCATCTGGCGCGGGTGGCTCCGTGGTTCCTTGAAACCGAAGCCGACCGCCGCACCCGGGCCACGCCCCAGCTCTTCGAAACCAAGGGCGAGATCGAGCTGCCCGGCCTTGGCATCGTCCTCGTGGCCAAGGCGGATCGCATCGACCTCACCCCGGACCGCAAGGCGGTCATCCTCGACTACAAGACCGGGCAGGTCCCGACCGAAAAGCAGCAGAAGCAGTTCGCAAAGCAGCTGCTCCTCATGGCGGCAATGGCCGAACGAGGCGCCTTCGGGGCCTTGGGGGCCCTCAAAGTCGCGGATGCCGCCTTCGTCGGGCTCGGGTCGAATCCTCAGGTCATCAGGGCGCCCCTGTCCGAGATCTCGCCCGATCAGGTCTGGGAGGAACTCCAGGTCCTCCTGCGCGCCTGGATGGACCCCGCGCGCGGCTTCTCGGCGCGCATGGCGGTCGAGCGGGAAGATTGGGAAGGCGACCATGACCATCTTGCACGATACGGCGAATGGGATCATGCGACCCCCGTGACGCCGGAGGACATGGTCTGATAGCGTCGGACCCGACGCCACCCAGGACCTCGCCCGCTTCCGGATGACCGCTCCCCGCCCGACCTTCCTGGCCGACCACCCGGCGGCCGAGCGGCAGCGCCAAGCCGCGGATCCTCTGGCCTCGACGTGGCTCTCGGCCAACGCGGGCAGCGGAAAGACCCGCGTGCTCACCGATCGGGTGGCACGGCTCCTGCTGGCTGGGGTCGATCCCGCCAACATCCTGTGCCTCACCTACACCAAGGCCGCAGCCGCCGAGATGCAGACCCGCCTGTTCCGTCGGCTGGGCGGCTGGGCGATGAAGGAGGATGACCAGCTCATCGAGGAGCTCCGCCTTCTTGGCCTGACCGAAGGCTTGGAGCCCGTGAACCTTCGGGAGGCGCGCCGTCTTTTCGCTCAGGCCCTCGAGACGCCGGGCGGCCTCAAGATCCAGACGATCCACGCGTTCTGCGCCTCGCTTCTGCGTCGCTTTCCACTCGAAGCCGGGGTCTCGCCGCAGTTCCGCGAGCTGGACGACCGTGGCATGGCTCTGCTGCGGGCCGAGGTGGCCGAGGATATGGCCACGGGTTCCCAAGCGCCCCTGGTGGATGCCGTGGCGCAGCACCTGTCCGGCGATGCCTTCGAACGCATGCTGGAGGAGATCGCAGGAAAGCGTGAAGCGTTCTGGCCCGGTCCCAGCGAGGCTGACCTTCGCGGGCTGCTCGATCTGGCAGAGGACGTGACCGAAGAGTCGCTCCTGGCCTGCATCGAGTCCACTGAACGGCGGCAGCTGCTACGGGACGTCGTCACGCTGTGCGGCACCGGCACCGTCACGGACAAGAAGGCGGGCGTCGCGCTGGCCCGGGTCTGCGCCCAGGTCCGGTTCAGCCTCGACAGTCTGGCCGAGCTTGAACGGTGGTTCCTATACGGTGAGAGCGCAGAAAAGAGCGGCCCCTACACCGCCAAGATCGGGGCCTTCCCGACCAAGGCGCTCCGGACCAAGGAGCCCGAACTCGTCGAGCGTCTCGAGGAGCTGATGAAGGAGGTGGAGGCCGCGCGCGACCTGCGGCTCTGCCTGGCGGCGCACGCCCGCAACCGCGACCTCCATGCCTTCGCAAGCGCCTTCGTGGACGCCTATGAGCGCAAGAAGCTGGCCCGCGGCCTCCTGGATTTCGACGACCTCATCGCACGCGCGCGGAGCTTGCTGACCGATCCGGCCGTGGCCCAGTGGGTGCTCTGGCGCCTTGATGGCGGCATTGACCACATCCTCGTGGACGAAGCGCAGGACACATCGCCGGGCCAGTGGGCGGTGATCGAGAAGTTGGCCGACGAGTTCGCGGCCGGGGAAGGGCGGGACCCGCAACGCCGTCGCACGATCTTTGTCGTCGGGGACCGCAAGCAGTCGATCTTCTCGTTCCAGGGAGCGGACGCCGAAGGCTTCGACCGCATGCAGGCGCATTTCGGCGAACGGTTGGGCCGGATCGGTCAAACGCTCCAGTCCACTGCGCTGGAGTATTCGTTCCGCTCCTCCGAAGCCGTCCTGCGGGTCGTGGACGCCACGTTCCAGGACCATGAGGGCCTGGGGGATGCCGCGCCGCATCACCTTGCCTTCAAGGCCGGAATGCCGGGTCGGGTCGATCTCTGGCCCGCCATTCCCAAGGCCGAGAAGACCCGGGAGGAGCGTCACTGGACGGACCCGGTCGATTCGGAGGATCCGCGAAGCGAGTCGATCCTGCTGGCCGAGCAGGTGGCCCGATCGGTCGAGGAAATCCTCCGGGACGGCACCCTGCCTGTGGAGGTGGATGGGACCTGGATGCGTCGGCCCGTGACGCCCGGCGACGTGATGATCCTGGTGCAACGCCGGAGCGCGCTGTTCTCGGCCATCATCCGGGAGCTCAAGAAGCGCAACCTCGACGTGGCCGGGGCGGACCGGCTCAAGCTGCGGGCCGAACTGGCCGTCCGCGACATCGAGGCGGTGCTCCGGTTCCTGGCTCTTCCCGACGACTCGCTGTCCCTTGCCTGCGCTCTCAAGAGCCCGCTCTTTAACTGGACCGAGAAGCAGCTCTTCCAGCTGGCCCAGCCCCGTCCCGAAGGACAGACCCTGTGGGAGGCGCTCTGCCATGCGCCGCCCTGCGAGGCGCGGGCGATCCTCGACGACCTGCGGCGGAAATCCGACTTCCTCCGGCCCTACGATCTCGTGAACCGACTCCTGCTCCGGCACGACGGGCGGAGGCGGCTGCTCGCCCGGCTCGGCCCCGAGGCCGAGGACGGGATCGATGCGTTCCTGTCCCAGGCGCTCTCCTATGAGCAGGAATCCGTGCCCTCCCTGACCGGCTTCCTGGAATGGAGAGGGCAGGACGAAGCGGAGGTGAAGCGCCAGATGGACGCCGCCGGCGACCGCATCCGCGTGATGACCGTTCACGGCTCCAAGGGTCTGGAAGCGCCGATCGTGTTCCTGCCCGACTGCGCCAAGCGCAATGCGCCTCCCCTGTCGCCGCTCTACTCCATGCCGGGCCGCCCTTACGTCCTGTGGGCCTGTGGCCGGAGCGACATGCCGCGTGCCATGCGGGACAGGCGGGCCTCTCTCCTCGACGCGCAGGAGCGCGAACGGCGGCGCCTGCTCTATGTGGCCATGACCCGGGCCGAGTCCTGGCTGGTCGTCTGCGCGGCCGGGGAATGTGGCCCGGAGAGCTGGCACGGCGCTGTCGAAAAGGGCCTGGATGCCTTGGAGGCGCCTCAGGTCCCGGTCCTGGACGGCATGGGCCGGCGTTATGGAGGCGACTGGGATCACCTGCCCCTGGCACCGCGCCGGGCGCGCCGTCTGCCCCAGCCGGTCGTTCCCGTGCCGGACCTGGCCCCTGTGACCACGCCCGGGCCGCACCTCCAGGCCCGCGCCCCTTCGGACCTGGGAGGGGCCAAGATCCTGGACGACGAGGACGCGGACCAGGACCCGGAAGCTGTCCGCGCCCGGTCCCTTGCGCGTGGGCACCTCATGCATCTCGCGCTCGAGCACCTGCCCCGGACCTCCCCCAAGGCCGTCCTGGCGCTTTTGGCCGCCACAGAAGAGGCCTTCCTGGCCGGGGATCTCGAGCAGATCGTCGCCGAGGCCGGCGAGCTGATCGCCAACCCCGAGCTTGCCGACCTCTTCGGGCCCGACACCCTGGCCGAGATCGAGCTCAGCGCCGAGGTGGACGGGCTGGGACGGCTTCATGGCCTGATCGACCGCCTGGTCGTGACGTCGGACATCGTCACGGCCATTGACTTCAAGACCAACCGCGTCGTTCCCAATACGGCCGAACAGGTCCCTGAGGGCATCCTTCGCCAGCTTGGCGCCTATGCGGCGATGTTGGGCGTGCTCTATCCGGGCCGGGAGATCCGCACGGCCGTCCTCTGGACGCGGGCGGCGCAGCTGACCTACCTGCCTTCTCCTCTCGTCATGGCGGCCCTGCGCCGCGCGACCGGATCCGGCCTGCCGACTTGACGCCTACGGAAGCGCTCCATACCTTCGCCGTCCGACCCCACGCGTTGCGTCCCTTGTGCCGCGACGCTCTTGCAGGAGTGCCATCATGGCCACCGTTCCCGTTACGGACGCGACCTTCGACGCCGAGGTCCGCAATTCCTCCGTTCCCGTGGTCGTCGACTTCTGGGCCGAATGGTGCGGTCCTTGCCGGATGATCGGCCCGGCCCTCGAGGAACTGTCCACCCAGTACGGCGACCGCGTGAAGATCGCGAAGGTCAACGTGGACGAAAACCCGAACGCGGCCGCCCAGCTCGGCGTGCGCGGCATCCCCGCCCTGTTCCTGTTCAAGGACGGCAAGCCCGTTTCGAACCGGGCCGGGGCCGCGCCCAAGGCCGCGCTCCAGGCCTGGATCGACTCGGCCATCTGATGGCTGACGGCGATTTTCCCGGCTGGCACGGCACGACGATCCTTGCGGTCCGCAAGGAGGGACGGGTCGTGGTGGCGGGCGACGGCCAGGTCTCTCTGGGCCAGACCGTCATCAAGGGGACGGCGCGCAAGGTGCGCCGTCTCTCGCCCGGGGGGCACAGCGTGGTCGCGGGATTCGCCGGGAGCACCGCCGACGCCTTCACCCTGCTCGAACGCCTCGAGTCCAAGCTCGAGTCCTCGCCCGGCCAGCTTGCCCGCGCGGCGGTGGAGCTGGCCAAGGACTGGCGCACCGACAAATATCTCCAGAAGCTGGAAGCCATGCTGATCGTCACCGATGGGGCCACGCTCCTTGTGGTGACCGGGGCAGGCGACGTGCTCGAGCCGGAGAACGACGTCGCGGCCATCGGATCGGGCGGAAACTATGCGCTCGCGGCGGCCCGCGCGCTCATGGACACGGATCTGGACGCCGAGACGATCGCCCGCAAGGCGATGTCCATCGCGGCCGAGATCTGCGTCTACACGAACGGCAACCTGACGGTCGAAGCCCTGCCGTCGTGACGGGCCAGGGCAAGGGCGGGCGCCGACACCCGGATTCGGCTGTCCGTCCCTTTGCGCCACGTTGCAGCAGGCCCCGAGCCGGCGCGGGGGCCTCCGATCGCGAGGCCGGATGCATCCGGGCCGGGGCGGGCCGGGGCGGGTCCGTGGGGCCTCGGCTCGCTCCGCTTGCCCGCTCCGGGCGTCCGTGGCCTGACTGCGCCTTGAGCACCCAGCCCGCCGGCCCCATCTGGAGCCTGACCACCTTCATCCGAAAGCGACCATGACTGACCTGACCCCCCGCGAGATCGTATCCGAGCTGGACCGCTTCATCATCGGCCAGGACGCTGCAAAACGGGCCGTCGCCGTGGCGCTGCGCAACCGCTGGCGCCGCAAGCAGCTCCCATCCGACCTGGCCCAGGAAGTCACCCCCAAGAATATCCTGATGATCGGGCCCACCGGGGTCGGCAAGACCGAGATCAGCCGCCGCCTGGCCCGTCTGGCCCGGGCACCTTTCCTGAAGGTCGAGGCGACGAAGTTCACCGAGGTGGGCTACGTGGGCCGGGACGTGGAGCAGATCATCCGCGATCTGGTGGACGCAGCCATCGTCCAGACGCGCGAGCAGATGCGCGAGGATGTCCGGGCCCGGGCCCTGCAGGCGGCCGAGGATCGGGTCATCACGGCCATTGCAGGAGAGGATGCCCGCTCCGGCACCCGCGACGCGTTCCGGCGCAAGCTCAAGACCGGGGAGCTCGATGACACGGTGATCGAACTGGAGCTGAACGACACCTCGAGCCCCATGGGCCTTCCCCCCGGGCTCGACCTGCCCGGCGGACAGGGCATGGCCATGGCCTCGCTGGGCGATCTCTTCGGCAAGGCCTTCCGTCGCACCGTCCGCAAGCGCATGACCGTGGCCGAAAGCTATGACATCCTCCTGAACGAGGAGGCCGACAAGCTTCTCGACGACGAAACGGTGACCCGGTCCGCCTTGCAGGCCGTGGAGGAGAACGGGATCGTGTTCCTGGACGAGATCGACAAGGTCTGCGCCCGGGCCGAAACGCGCGGCGCCGACGTGAGCCGCGAAGGCGTCCAGCGCGACCTGCTGCCTCTCATCGAGGGCACGACGGTGTCCACGAAGCACGGGCCGGTGAAGACCGACCATATCCTGTTCATCGCCTCGGGCGCCTTCCACATCGCCAAGCCTTCGGACCTGCTGCCGGAACTTCAGGGGCGCCTCCCGATCCGGGTGGAGCTTCAGCCGCTCACGGAGAAGGACTTCGTCCGGATCCTGACCGAAACGGAGAACGCCCTCACGCGGCAGTATGCAGGGCTGATGGGCACCGAAGGCGTCGACGTGACCTTCACCGAGGATGGCATCGCCGCCCTGGCGCGCATCGCCGCCGAGGTGAACCGGACCGTGGAGAACATCGGGGCCCGCCGGCTTTACACGGTCATGGAACGTGTCTTCGAGGACCTGAGCTTCGTCGCGCCCGACCGCGGCGGCGAGAAGGTCACGGTGGACGCCGGCTTCGTGGAGAAGCACCTGGGCGCGCTGATGGCCCGTGCCGATCTGGGCCGTTACGTGCTCTGAGCCGTCCGGGGCGCGGTCGCGGTTCCTGTCACCGCCTCCCAGGGGGCGTTGGGATCGGACGGGTCGCGCCCGAACCACGCGGTTTCGATGATCTCGAAGACGGGTTTCTCGAAGGCGGCGTAGCGGTCGATGCGGACGTGTCCCGGCTCGATCGTCAGGAGGTTCAGGGTGTTGGGCTCGTTCCGCAGGCGCGTGGACAGGCCCGTCCCGGCCTGAACCAGCAACACCCCTGGTGCGGCCGTCAGAGGGGCCACATGGGCGTTGTGGAGGTGCCCGGACAGCACGATGTCGGCTCCGGCCTTCCGCAGGGCCTCCACGCCCTGGGCCGAGTGTCGCATGAGCCGTTTGTCCGAGCCCAAAGGGTGCTCGGGGGGATGGTGCATCACGACGACGACGGTCTTCTGCGGGTTCTCCTGGAAGGCGGTCGCGATGCTCCGGAGCTGAGAGCGGCCGATCCGTCCGGCCTGATGCACGTAGCGGTTGACCGTATTGAGGCCGATCACCGTGATCTCCTCGTCCTCGTGCCGGGGCGAGAGATCGTGATGGATCAGGCTCCGGTACCGCCCCCAGGGATCGAGCAGCCGGATCATCACGTTGTCCAGCGAAACGTCATGATTCCCCGGGACAGCGAGCCAAGGCGAACGCAGGCGGTCCAGGAAGGCCGCCGCCTCCACGAACTGCCCTCGCCGGGCGCGCTGGGTGAAGTCCCCCGAGATCGCGACAAGGTCCGGCGTCGTCTCGGCCGCAAGAGCCACGAGGGGATCGAGCAGGTCGGGCCGCGTGCGCCCGAAATGCAGGTCCGAGATGTGGAGGATGCGCCTCATGCCGCAGCCCCGGCCGACTCCGGCACCGATCCCGAGTCGGCCTGGTTGGGCGCAAAGACCTCCAGGGCGTCGTGGCGGATCCTGAGCCGCAGGGGGGTCTGCATGCGGAACTTCTCGCCGTCGCAGGCCACGGTCAGATGGCGCGATCGGGTGGCGATGGTCACCTGCTCCGCGCAGGTCAGGTCGAAGTCGCGCCCTTCGCGCATGTTGCGCCGCACGAGCCGGAAGGCCTTCTCGAACATCCCCACGCGGCCGGTGTCGGGGGCCACGAAGATCGCGAACTTGCCTTGGGCGACGCAGTCGCTTCCGGCCAGGCCGAAGCTTTCGAGCTGATAGACCGAGCGTGCCACGAACAGAAGCGGAGTGCGCACCCGCATCTCCTGATCGTCCGCCTGAATGTTGAGATAAAGCGGGCGCTGGAACCGCGCGAAGGTCTTGGCAGCCGACCAGTGTGCGGCGATGCGCCGCCGCCCCCACCGCGCGTAGACGTCCTCCCGCGCCCTCAGGATCGCGGGATAGATGCCCAGGCTGATGTTGTTCAGGAAGACCTGGCCGTTGACCTCCCCCAGCGACATGCGGCGGGTGGCCCCGTCCAGGATGACCTGCGCGGCGCCCGCAGGATCCTCGGGCACCCCGAGCCCCCGCGCGAAGTAGTTGAACGTCCCGAGCGGCAGCACGCCGAAGCGCCGGCCAGATCCCGCTACGGCGCCCGCAACCGTCATGATCGTCCCGTCCCCACCGGCGGCCACCACCGCGCCGAAACCATCGCGGACAGCCTGGCGGGCGACCTCCTTGATGTCTTCGCCCTTCACCCGCCGGATCACCGCTCGGGGTCCCAGAACGTCCATGGCGGCCTTGATCGCATCGGCCTCCCGGCTGTTACGGCCTGATCCTTCGTTGCAGATCACGCAGATACGGTCGAAGGCGGCGGCAGGAGTCTGATCGGGCATCTTCGGGTCCAGGGCTTGGCGCGACATGCGCGAGGACGCAACGCAAGCGGGCCGATCCCGGTTTCCCCGATCTCACGCCCGAAGATAGACGTAGAGCGCTCCTTCCCCTCCATGCCGCTGGTGCGCGGGGGCGACCTGAAGCACGGCTCCCGCCAATGGCGGCAGCATCAGCCAGCGCGGGACGTCATGCCGAAGCCGCCCCGCCCGGGCCGGCATCGGGGCAAGGTCGTCGGAGACTCGGCCCTTTCCGGTGATGACCAGCACGAAGCGACGCCCCGCGGCACGCGATCCAAGGATAAAGGACGTCAAAGCGGGATGAGCCTCGGCCAGGGTCATGCCGTGGAGGTCGATCCGCGCCTCGGGCCTGAGTTTGCCACGCTTCATCCGGCCGAACTGACCGGCGTCCATCCGCAGCGGCATCCGCGCAAAGCTTTCCACCAGGCCCGGCAGGAGGTCGTCCGAGCGTCGATGGTCCACCACCTGTCCGACGCGGAACGGGGCCAAGGTCGCGGATGGTTCAGCCGAAGCCGGCCGCGGCAGGGGATCGGGTGACTTGGGGGCTGGTGCCGGAATGGGTTTGGTCTCGGCATGAAGCGGGATCGCGCTGCCCCTGACGCGGTCCCAGAGCTCACGTTCTTCTGACGACAGCCGCCGTGTCACGACGCATCGGCCGCCGCTGAAACGGGCGCAGGTCCCTCGCCGTCAGCGGGCAAGAGGACGACCATGCGCCCGCCGTTCCGGACACGGCCAGCCTTTCGACCGGCCTCGACGCCGGTGCCGAAGAAGATGTCGGCCCGCTGCGCGCCCTTGATCGCGCTTCCGGTGTCCTGAGCGACCATCAGGCGGCGAAGCGGTTCAGGACCCTGCATCTCGATCCAGACCGGCGCGCCCAGAGGCACGCAGCCCGGATCGACAGCAAGGGTACGCCCGGCCGTGACGGGCTGCCCCAGGGTGCCCAGGGGTCCCGCATCGGCGGACAGGTCCACCAGCTCCCGAAAGAAGACATAGGACGCATTGATCCGCATCACCGAGGCGCCTTCCTCGGGATGGGCGCGCAGCCAGGTCCGGACATCCTCGGCCGTCGACCGCTCCGGGCTCAAGGCACCCCGGTCGAGCAGCGCCCGCCCGATGGACCTGTAGGGGTGGCCATTGGACCCGGCATAACCGATCCGCATGACTTTGCCCCCTGGCAAGCGAAGCCGGCCCGATCCCTGCACCTGGAGAAAGAAGAGGTCGATCGGATCCCTTGCCCAGGCGATTTCCAGGCCGCGACCATCAAGCGCGCCCGCTTCGATCTCTGATCGCGTGAACCAAGGCCCTGACGCGGGCCGGTCCGGCGGGAGACGGTAGATCGGCACCGGACAGCGTTCCGACGGGGCGAGATCACCCTCGATCTCGGGCTCGAAGTATCCGGTAAACAGGCCATCCTCACCGTCCTGCATGAGAACGGGACGGAAGTTGCGCTCGAAGAAGGTGCGCGCCTCGGAGGTCCCGACACCTTGGGACAACCTGGCCAGCCGCGCCCAGGCCGGACCGTTCAGGGCGCCGCAGGTGGCGCGAAAGACCCGCAACGCCTCGGCGTGATCGTCGTCGGCCCATCCGTCCAGATCGGCAAAACCGACCGGAGTCAGCTGAAGGCCCCGCAGCGGCGGGGCGGCCAGGCCGCTGACCGCGCTGCCGGATCTCATCATTCGCTGGTGGCGACCAGGATCCAGTTCGGATCGGACGATCCCATGACCCGGGCAAAGCTCCAGACATCCTTCTGCCGCCGGATCTCGGTCGGAGAGCCCTCGACGATGGCGCCGGTGCTGTCACGTACGACCGAGGTGAGCTCGCCCACGAAGCGGACGGAGATCTCGCCCTCACGGGTGGATCGGTCGAAGCTGGCGTCCCTCAGGGCAAGGTCGCTGACGCCGACGAAGGTCGCCTCGACCTTGTAGCCGTTGCGATGCCGCTCCTCCACGACCTGGGCCAGGGCATTGTAGACGTCGGGCGACAGGAATGGCTTGACCTGCGCGAGTTCGCCCCGCTCGAAGGCCATGAGGATCATCTCGTAGGCCGCCCGGGCGCCCTGGAGGAACTCGCGCACATTGAAGGACGGATCGGCTCCCTTCATGGCGGCGAGGGCACGGGCGGGCTCCGAATCCTCGGGCACGTGGTCCGTGATGTCGCGGTCGGGCCGTCCTTCGATCACCTCGAGCTCGGGCCGGGTCCTGCGACCGGTGGCCTCGGGGATCGCGACCGGGGGCTTTTCGAAACCCTCACGGCTCCCCAGCACGCTTCTCAGCCTCAGGATGAGGAATATGGCGATGCCAGCCAGGACCAGAAGCTGGATGATCGGTGAATTCATGTGATCCTCGCGGCCGGATGAAGGCCGCGGGTGGTGCAGCGGCCTAGGGTCACCTATGTATGCCGGGGGTAGGATCAAGTCCATCGGCCGCCGCCGCGCGACAGGATCTGGGCATCCCCGCTTCGGAGGCTCTCATGTTCAATGCACGCCTGATCGTCCCGGCCCTCGTCCTGGCCGAAATCGCGGGCTTCGTCATCATTGGCCGAGCGATCGGCATCCTGGGCACCCTCGCCCTTGTCGTGCTCGCGACGCTGCTCGGCGTGGCGATCCTCAAGCGGCAGGGCAGTGAGGCGCTGGCGCAGATGCGGGGCACGTTGCGCGTCGGGCAGGATCCCCGTCCGGCTCTGCTGCGGGGGGGCTTCGGGCTCGTGGCCGCGCTCCTGCTCGTCATGCCGGGATTCCTCAGCGACATCGTAGCGCTCCTGCTGCTCCTGCCTCCTGTGCAGCGTGCCGTCGTGCGGCATCTGGCCCGGAAGGGCGCCCGCGTGGTCAACCTGCAGACCCGGACCTATGGCCGGGAGGAGATGCGGCCGCGGACATCGCAAGGGCCCATCCTGGAGGCCGACTGGGAAGACGTTCCGCCGCCCAAGCAGCCGACTCATCGGCCCTCGGGCTGGACGCGCCACTAGGGTCCGCTCCGCCCGGCATTGAGACGGGCTCCGGGGGATGATAGGGAACACCGCCAAAGCAACAGTTGCGTCCCCCGGGAGGACCCCCATGCAAGACACGCCCGAGACCCCGCAAGGGGCCTCCCCCACGCCGGCCGCTGCTCCTCGGATCAGCCAGCGCATCCTGACCCAGTACATCCGCGACCTGTCCTTCGAGAACGTCCTGGCCCGCAAGGGCGTGACGACCAGCGACGTCGCGCCCGAGATCGCCGTCCAGGTGAGCCTCGACGGCCGCAAGCGCGGCGGCGACAACCAGTACGAGGTCATGACCAAGCTGACGGCGACCTCGAAGACCAAGAGCTCGGGCGAAGTGCTCTTCGTGCTCGAGATCGAGTATGTGGGCGTCTTCCAGATCGAGGGCGTGCCCGAGAACCAGATGCACCCCTACCTCCTGATCGAGTGCCCGCGCATCACCTTCCCCTTCCTGCGCCGGATCGTGAGCGACGTGACCCGCGACGGAGGGTTCCCGCCCCTGAACCTCGAGATGATCGACTTCATGGCCCTTTACCGGAACGAGCTGGCGCGCCGCGCCCAGGCTCCGGCAGCCGCCCCCAAGCTGGACGCCTGACAAAGACCGGCGGCCGTGTCCAAGGCGCGGCCGCCCTTCAGGAGCGCAGCCACAACGCTGCATCCCCCAGGCCCGCAACGAACTTGGCGTGCGCCGCAGCCTCTTCGTCCGTCAGGAGGGACGGGAGAGGCGTCGAGCGCGGCCGGGGACGCCAGTCGCTGTCCACCTTGGCCACGGCTTCCGCCTTGGCCGGAGTCGTAGGCTCGGCCTGGAGTCCGAAGTCGGGTTGGCGTCCACCGATCAGCTCCAGGTAGACTTCCGCCAGGATTTCGCTGTCGAGAAGCGCGCCGTGCAGGGTTCGCGCCGAATTGTCGATGCCGAACCGGCGGCAGAGCGCATCGAGCGAGGCCGGCGCGCCCGGAAACTTTCGCCGCGCCATCAGCACGGTATCGATGGCCCGGTCCATGGGCATGGCCGTGTAGCCGAGCCGCCCCAGCTCGTGGTTGAGGAATTTCATGTCGAAGGCGGCGTTGTGGATGACGAGCTTGGCGTCGCCGATGAAGTCGACGAACTTCTGCGCCACCTGGGCGAAGACCGGCTTGTCCCGCAGGAAGTCGTCCCCGAGACCGTGAACCGCGAACGCTTCGGCCGGCATCGAACGTTCCGGATTGATGTATTCGTGGAAGTGCTGACCGGTCGGCAGGTGGTTGAACAGCTCCACCGCCCCGATCTCGACGATGCGGTCCCCCGTTTCGGGGTCGAAGCCCGTGGTCTCGGTGTCGAGGACGATCTCGCGCATCAGGAACCTTCGTGACTGGGGGCAAGGCCGCCCCGGATTTCCTTGATGATCTGTCGCACGGCAGCGCGGGCGCCCTCAAGGGTTTCGGTCGGCACGATCCAGCGAGCCCGGGCCCGTTTGTCGGCATCCGGCATCTGGCGGGACAGCAGCAGCTCCGCAGCCGCGCGGTCTAGGCCCGGCCGCGCCAGAAGGCGTGCCATCTGCGTTTCGGGCGAGGCGGAGACCACCACGACCCCGTCGCATTCGGTGTCGATCCCGCGCTCGAGAAGGAGAGGAACATCGAGCACGACGATATCGCCCGGCGCTCTGGCCAGAAACGTCCTCCGGTACTGGGCCACCAAGGGGTGGACGATCGCCTCGAGCCTGGGAAAGAGCGTCGGGTCGGCCTCCAGCGCCTCGCGGAGGATGGGACGGCTGACGGACCCGCCGGTCACCGCCGCGGGCACGAGCGCGGCGATCCCCGGAACGGCGGCTCCTCCGGGTTCATAAAGGGCGTGAACGGAGGCGTCCGCGTCCCAAACCGCAAGCCCTTGGTCCCGAAACATCCGCGCGGTCGTGGACTTCCCCATGCCGATGGAGCCGGTGAGGCCGAGGACGAAGCGCGCCTCCTTCATATCAGGCCAGGACGGCGGCACGCAGCGCGGCATCCACCTCGGGCCGGGGACCGAACCAGCGCTCGAACGCCGGGACCGCCTGGTGCAGCAGCATTCCCAGCCCGTCCACGGTGGTTGCCCCGGCCTGCCGGGCCTCGCGCAGGAGCCGTGTCTCGAGCGGCGAATAGACGAGGTCCGTCACGACCTGCCCGGGCCGGAGCCCATCGAGCGGCACGCGCAACTCCGGCTTGCCGGTCATTCCAAGGGACGTGGTGTTCACCACGGTCACGCCCTCCTCGACGGCGTTGCCGGCCTGGATCCAGTCGAAGATGCGGATGCGGTCGCCGAACTCGTCCGCCAGCGCATCCGCCGTCGCTCTTGTCCGGTTGGTGAGCAGGATTTCGGGCACGCCCACATCCAGAAGCGCGACGATCACCGCCCGGGCAGCGCCGCCAGCGCCCAGCACCGTCGCGGGCCCCGACGCCGGGTTCCAGCCGGGAGCCCCCTGGCGCAACGAGTTCACGAATCCCTCCCCGTCCGTGTTGTCGGCCAGGATGCGGTCCTCCTCGAAGACGAGGAGGTTCGCCGCCCCGATCCGCTGCGCGCGCTCCGTCGCCTCGTCGGCGAGGCGCAGCGCCGCGAGCTTGTGCGGGATAGTCACGTTCACGCCCCGGAAGCCGGCCTTCGGCAGGGTCCGCAGCACGTCGCCGAGATCCGCCTCGGCAACCTCCATGGCAACGTAGTCGCCCGCGACCCCATGCCGAGCGATCCAGTGCCGATGGAGCCTGGGCGAGCGTGAGTGAGCGATCGGTCGTCCAACGACGCCCGCGAGAAGATAAGGCTTGGTCATGACGGAATGGTCCCGCGCGCCGACAGGAAAGACAAGAGGGGCAGGAGCGGCAGCCCCAGTATGGTGAAATGGTCGCCCTCGATCCGGGTGAAAAGCCGGATCCCCTCGGACTCGATCTGATAACAACCGACCGAGTGCCGCACGCTCTCCCAGTTGCGGGCCAGGTAGCCTGCGATCCACTCCTCCGAAAGTCGTCCCATGGTGAGCCGCGCTTCCGACACATGGCGCCAGATGGGCTCATCGCCCCGGTAGATGACGGCCGCGGAATGGAGCCGGTGCGTCCGTTCCATCAAGGCGATGAGTTGCTCCCGAGCGTCCTCGACGGTTGCCGGCTTGGAAAAGAGGCGGCCATCGCAGGACAGGACCTGATCGCAGCCCAGGGTCAGCGCCTCGGGCCGCCTTGGGCCCACACGGGCTGCCTTCATCTCGGCCAAGGCGTCGGCGATGTCGCGCGCCGGTGCCCCTTCGGCCAGGAGCGCATCCTTCAGGGCTCCTTCGTCCACCCGCGGCATCACGACGTCGAACTCAAGGCCTGCGGCCCGGAGCATGGACGCGCGGGTCGCGGACCCGGACGCCAGGACGAGATCTTCGGGCGGCATGTGGATAACCCTGCGGGCAAGAAGGGGCGAAACGAAGGGCAATGTGGACGACTTGCAGGCCGGGCGGAAGGGCTGTGGGAGACTCACCCCCTGCCCCATGTCACCCGCCCCGAGTCCCCCACCGGGGAGAAGGATAAGTCGCCCCTGTGGACGACTCAGGAAGAGCGTCAGGCGGCCTTCTTGGAACGCGACGCATCAGTTCAACGAAATCAGGACCATAAGGGATCCGATGTGGCATCCAGGTCAGATGATTCGACATGAACCTTTGTGGATCATTCGGTGGATTGCGCCATTGCGACGCAGTTTTCCACAGTACAACCGCCATCCACTTCCCTTTCATTCCTGAGTCTCTAGAGAAGGTGGGCCAGCCTCACTCCGCGGATCCGCATGATCGACCTGCTTTACCTGCTCTATCCCTGGATCAAGGCAGCCCACGTCATCGCGATGGTCGCGTGGATGGCAGGGCTGTTCTACCTGCCACGTCTTTTCGTCTATCATGCGGAGCGGGCGGCCCCGGGTTCCGAGCTCGACCAGACCTTCCAGGTCATGGAGGACAAGCTCCTCCGGCTCATCATGCGTCCGGCGATGATCGCCACCTTCGCCTTCGGGCTGACGCTGGCGGCAATGGGCGGGCTGGACTGGGGGGCGGCCTGGTCCTGGATCAAGATCGCGGCGGTGCTGGGTCTTGCCGGATTCCATGGCTGGTGCGCCGCGCGGCGACAGGACTTCGCCTCGGGGCGGAACACCCGTTCCGGCCGGACCTACCGCATCGCCAACGAACTGCCGACCCTGCTCCTTCTCGTGATCGTGGTCATGGTCATCGTGCGGCCGTTCTAGGCGGGCTGCACAGCCGATTGACGGACCGCTCCGGAATGCCTATCTCTGCGTTGCCCTCCCGTCCGGGAACGGCACCTCACGCGCATAGCTTCGTCCCGACCGCCGCCCTTTGAGGGTGAACGTGGTCGTGCAAGACTTTTCCCAGGATCTCCATGACCCAAGACCGTCTCAACCTCGCCGACCTCAAGGCGCAAAGCCCCAAGGACCTGCTGGCCCTCGCCGAGGAGCTCGAGATCGAGAACGCCTCGACGATGCGCAAGGGCGACATGATGTTCGCCATCCTCAAGGAGCGCGCGGACGAGGAATGGGTCATCGGCGGCGACGGCGTGCTTGAGGTGCTGCAGGACGGCTTCGGCTTCCTCCGCAGCCCCGAGGCCAACTACCTTCCCGGCCCCGATGACATCTACGTCTCGCCGGAGATGATCCGGCAGTATTCCCTTCGGACCGGGGACACCGTGTCCGGCGTGATCCAGGAGCCCAACGAGAACGAGCGGTACTTCGCCCTCGTCACCGTCGAACGGATCAACTTCGAGGATCCCGAGAAGGCCCGTCACAAGGTGGCCTTCGACAACCTCACGCCGCTCTACCCCGACCAGCGCCTCAAGATGGAGATCGAGGACGATCCCACGATCAAGGATCGCTCGGCGCGCATCATCGACCTCGTGGCCCCGATCGGGAAAGGGCAGCGGAGCCTCATCGTGGCGCCGCCGCGCACCGGCAAGACGGTGCTCCTCCAGAACATCGCCCACTCGATCGAGAAGAACCATCCCGAGGTCTACCTCATTGTCCTGCTGATCGACGAACGGCCGGAGGAAGTCACCGACATGCAGCGGAGCGTGAAGGGCGAGGTCATCTCCTCGACCTTCGACGAGCCTGCGACGCGCCACGTCGCCGTGGCCGAGATGGTGATCGAGAAGGCCAAGCGCCTCGTGGAGCACAAGCGCGACGTGGTGATCCTCCTCGACTCGATCACACGCCTGGGCCGTGCCTACAACACGGTGGTCCCGTCCTCGGGCAAGGTGCTGACCGGCGGCGTGGACGCGAACGCCCTCCAGCGGCCCAAGCGATTCTTCGGCGCGGCGCGCAACATCGAGGAAGGCGGCTCCCTCACCATCATCGCGACCGCGCTGATCGACACCGGCAGCCGCATGGACGAGGTGATCTTCGAAGAGTTCAAGGGCACGGGCAACTCCGAGATCGTGCTCGACCGCAAGGTGGCCGACAAGCGCGTCTTCCCGGCGATGGACATCCTCAAGTCCGGCACCCGGAAGGAGGACCTGCTGGTCGAGAAGGCCGACCTCGCCAAGACCTACGTGCTGCGACGGATCCTCAACCCGATGGGCACCACCGACGCCATCGAGTTCCTGATCTCCAAGCTGAAGCAGACGAAGACCAACTCCGATTTCTTCGACTCGATGAACGCCTAAGACCATGGCCGACACGATCTTCGCCCTGGCCACCGCCGCCGGCCGGGCGGGGATCGCGGTCGTCCGGATCTCGGGTCCTGCGGCGCATTCGGCGGCGGCGCGGCTGGCGGGACGCCTGCCCGAGCATGGACGCTCGCTCCGCACCCTCAGGGACCCTCGGGGCGAGGCGCTGGACCAGGCCTTGGTGCTGACCTTCGCCCCCGATCGGAGCTTTACGGGGGAAGCCGTCGTCGAGCTTCATTGCCATGGGGCTCCGGCCGTGGTGTCGGCCCTGCTCCGGGCGCTTGGGACGCAAGAGGATCTTCGCGCGGCCGAGCCCGGCGAGTTCACGCGCCGGGCCCTGGAGAACGGTCGCCTGGACCTCGCGCAGGTGGAGGGCCTGGCCGATCTCCTCGCCGCCGAGACCGAGGGCCAGCGCCGGCAGGCGATGCGCGTGTTCGCCGGCGCGCTTGGCCGCAAGGCGGAGGAATGGCGCGCCCGGCTGCTCCGGGCCGTGGCCCTGGTGGAGGCCACGATCGATTTTTCCGACGAGGACGTTCCCGAGGATGTCTGGCCCGAGGTCCTCGAGCTGATCGTCCTGTTGGAGGAGGAACTCCGCATGGAAGCCCAGGGCGCCCGCATCGCCGAGCGTCTGCGCGAAGGCTTCGAGGTCGCCATCGTCGGGGCGCCAAATGTCGGCAAGTCCACTCTCCTCAACCGTTTGGCCGGTCGCGAAGCCGCCATCACCTCGGACATTGCCGGAACCACCCGCGACGTGATCGAGGTCCGGATGGATCTCCAAGGCCTCCCCGTCACCCTGATCGACACCGCGGGCCTTCGCGAGGCGCAGGACCCCATCGAGGCCATCGGCATCGAACGCGCCCGCGCCCGTGCTGCGAAAGCCGACCTCCGTGTCCATTTGCATCTTCCTGGTGAGACCGCACCGGAGGCCGGGCCGGACGACCTCATCGTGCTTGCCAAGGCGGACCTGGCCCCCGGCTCGGGTCTTGCCGTCTCCGGTCGGACCGGCCAGGGCCTGGACGCGCTCGTGGCCGAGATCGGCCGTCGCCTGTCCGATCGCACGTCCGGACTCGGGGTCGGCCTGCGCGAGCGCCATGCGAACGCCATGCTGGATGCCGCGAACCTCCTTGACGAGACCCGCGCCCTGATCGACATCGGCGCGGCGGTCGAGCTCGTGGCCGAAACTCTCCGCCGCAGCCTGCGCCAACTCGACGCCCTTGTGGGGCGCGTCGGGGTGGAGGATATACTCGGCGAGATCTTCTCGAGCTTCTGCATCGGCAAGTGAGGCGGTGTTTCACGTGAAACAGGGTTACGACGTGATCGTGGTGGGCGGCGGCCATGCGGGCTGCGAGGCCGCGCATGCGGCGGCCCGCGCGGGCGCGCGCACCCTTCTGCTCAGCCTCAAGCTCGCCTCTGTGGGCGTGATGTCGTGCAACCCCGCCATTGGGGGCCTGGGCAAGGGCCACCTCGTGCGCGAGGTGGATGCCCTCGACGGCATCATGGGCCGGATGGCCGATCGCGCCGGCATCCAGTTCCGACTCCTGAACCGCTCCAAGGGTCCCGCCGTCCAGGGTCCCCGCACCCAGGCCGACCGCAAGCTCTACCGCGAGGCTGTCCAAGCCGAACTCGCCGCCTGTCCCGGCCTCGACCTCCTCGAAGGCGAGGCCGCCGACCTTCTTGTCGAGGGGGGCCGCGTCACCGGGGTCAGCCTGTCCGACGGCTCGCGCATTCCGGCGCGCGCCGTGGTCCTGACCACCGGCACATTCCTCAACGGCATCATCCACGTCGGCGATCGTTCCCGTCCGGGCGGTCGCGTGGGCGAGCCGCCGTCCAAGGCCCTGGCTGAACGTCTTTACGGCCTGAACCTCCCCATGGGCCGTCTCAAGACCGGCACGCCGCCGCGCCTCGATGGCCGCACCATCGCCTGGGACCGGCTCGAACGGCAGGAGGGTGACGACGAGCCGGCGATGCTGAGCTTCCTCAGCACCGGTCCCGTCGTGCCCCAGGTCGCCTGCGGCATCACCCGCACCAATGCGCGGACGCACGAGATCATCCGCGCGAACCTGGATCGATCGGCCATGTACGGCGGCCACATCCAGGGCGTGGGCCCGCGCTACTGCCCCTCGATCGAGGACAAGGTCGTCCGCTTCTCCGACAAGGAGAGCCATCAGGTCTTCCTCGAGCCCGAGGGCCTCGACGACCCGACCGTCTACCCGAACGGCATCTCCACCTCCCTCCCCGCCGAGGTGCAGGAGGACTACGTCCGCTCCATCGAGGGGCTGGAACACGCCATCATCACCCAGCCCGGCTACGCTATCGAGTACGATTACGTCGACCCGCGCGCGCTGACCCTGTCACTCGAGGTCAAGGCCCTCCCCGGCCTCCACCTCGCCGGCCAGATCAACGGCACGACGGGCTACGAGGAGGCTGCCGCTCAGGGCCTCGTCGCCGGCCTCAACGCCGCCCGGGCCGCGCAAGGCCAGGCTCCGGCCGAGTTCAGCCGCGCCGGATCCTACATCGGCGTGATGATCGACGACCTGACTTCGCGGGGGGTCTCCGAACCTTACCGGATGTTCACCTCCCGGGCCGAGTTCCGGCTGTCGCTTCGCGTCGACAACGCCGACCAGCGCCTCACCGCCCAAGGCCGAGATTGGGGCTGCGTGGGCGAGGCCCGCTGGGCCGCCTTCAGCGACAAGCTGGAGGCGCTCGACACGGCTCGCGCCGACCTCAGCGCCCGTCGCTTCACGGCCCGCCGGATCGCCAGCGCCGGCCTCAACCTGAACCCCGACGGCGAGAGCCGCGACGGCCTCCAGACCCTCGCCCTCACCGACGCGACATGGGACCACCTCGCCACGCTCGACCCCGCGCTGCCCTTGCCTGCTCCCGCGATCCGCGAGCAGCTCAAGCGCGAGGCTCAATACGCCACCTACCTTGACCGGCAGGAGCGTGACATTGCCCAACTCCGGCGCGAAGAGGCGACCCGCCTTCCCGCCGATTTCGACTACGCTGCTGTGCCGGGCCTTTCCATCGAGTTGCGCCAGAAGCTCGAACGCCACCGCCCGGCCACGCTCCGCCACGCGGCCGAGATCGACGGCATGACCCCATCCGCCCTCCTCCTCCTCACCGCGCGCCTCAAGAAGCGCCCGGACGGCCTTGCCGCATGACCACGACCCGCGATCTTGCCGGGCTGGACTTGCCCCCGGCCGTCCAGGATCGGCTGGAGGTCTTCGAGAGCCTCGTTCGCCGCTGGACCGAAAAGATCAATCTGATCTCGCCCGCAACGGTTCCTGACCTCTGGACGCGGCATATTCTCGACTCCGCCCAGCTCTGGCCGCTTGCTCCCGTCGGGGCCCAAGCTTGGGCCGACCTCGGCTCGGGCGGCGGGTTCCCAGGGATCGTCATCGCTGTCATCGCCGCCGAAGCGGGCGCTCCCAAGGTGACCCTGATCGAAAGCGACCAACGCAAATGCGCCTTCCTGCGCACCGCGGC
Organism: Rubellimicrobium arenae; assembly: GCF_017916275.1. Taxonomy (GTDB): domain Bacteria; phylum Pseudomonadota; class Alphaproteobacteria; order Rhodobacterales; family Rhodobacteraceae; genus Rubellimicrobium; species Rubellimicrobium arenae. Next base: position 116,309 of record NZ_JAFMST010000006.1, on the reverse strand, counting down.
GCGGGAACTGGGTCTTGCTGTCACCCTCCTCGACCAGCGTGCCGAATCCGCGACACCGCAGGGGGCGCAGGTCGTCTCGGCCCGGGCGCTGGCCCCGCTGGCTTCGCTCCTTCCACTGATCGCACGTCATCTGGCTGCCGGCGGAACCGCTCTTCTTCCCAAGGGCCGCGATCATGCGGCCGAGATCGAAGCGGCCCGAAAGGACGGCTGGACCTTCGACGCCGACATTCTGCCCAGCCTGACCGACCCTGCCGCGCGTATCCTGCGCATCACGAACCTCGCCCATGGCTAGCCCGCGCAAGACTCCGAAGATCATCGCCGTCGCCAACCAGAAGGGCGGCGTCGGCAAGACCACGACTGCGATCAACCTCGGGGCCGCGTTGGCCCGCCGCGAGCGTCGCGTGCTCCTCGTAGATCTCGATCCGCAGGGAAACGCCTCAACGGGCCTGGGCGTGCCCCCGGAGGAACGGAACGTCACCTCCTATGACTTCCTGCTCGGCGAGGCGACTCCAGCCGAGGCTGTGCATGAGACGACCAGCACCAACCTCGTCCTCATCCCGGCAACCTCGGATCTCAGCGCCGCGGACCCGGAGCTGAGCTCGCGCCAGGGACGCACTCACCTGCTGCGCGGCGCGCTGCGGCAGCCTCTGATGGACGAGCTCGCCCTCGATTACATCCTGATTGACTGCCCACCGTCGCTGAACATCCTGACCCTCAACGCCTTGGTCGCTGCGCAGTCCGTCCTGGTTCCGCTGCAAAGCGAGTTCTTTGCCTTGGAAGGCCTTTCGCAGCTGATGCTCACGATCCGCGAAGTGCGACAGAGCGCGAACCCCAGCCTCCGGATCGAGGGGGTGGCCCTGACCATGGTCGACCGCCGCACCAGCCTGGCCCAGATGGTTGAGGCCGACGCGCGCGAGAACCTGGGGGACCTTGTGTTCCAGACGGTGATCCCCCGCAATGTCCGCTTGAGCGAGGCTCCTTCCCACGCTCAGTCCGTGCTGGACTACGATCCCGCTTCGGCCGGCGCGAACGCCTATCGCGCGCTCGCCGCCGAACTCCTCGCCCGCGAAACCTGAGACAGACCTGATGGCCGAGAAACCTCTCCTGAAACGCGGCCTCGGACGGGGCCTGTCCGCTCTGATGGCGGATCTCGGCACCGATCTCGCCAAGGAGGCCGCGCCTCCTCCCCCTGCGCCCCGAAGCCCGGATCGCCTCATGCCGATCGAGGCCTTGCGCCCGAACCCCGACCAGCCCCGCCGCACCTTCGAGCCTGGCGCGCTCGAGGAACTGGCGGCTTCGCTCAAGACCAAGGGCGTGATCCAGCCCCTGATTGTTCGACCCGACCCCAAGGAGCCCTCGGCCTGGCAGATCGTCGCAGGCGAACGCCGCTGGCGCGCCGCGCAGAAGGCGGGCCTGTCCGAGGTGCCCGTCATCGTCCGGGACTACGACGATGCCGAACTTCTCGAGATTGCGATCATCGAGAACATCCAGCGGGACGACCTGAACCCCATCGACGAAGGTGCGGCTTATCGCAGCCTCATCGACCGCTTCGGCCATAGTCAGGAGCAGGTGGCGACCGCGCTCGGCAAGAGCCGCAGCCATGTCGCCAACCAGATGCGCCTTCTGGGCCTCCCGAAGGAGGTGCAGCAGATGGTCGCCGACCGGACCATAACCGCCGGTCACGCCCGTCCGCTGATCGGGCATCCCCGCGCGCTGGACCTGGCCCGCCGGATCGCCGAGAAGGGACTTTCCGCCCGAGACGCTGAACGGATCGCCAAGACTCCGGCGGCCGACAAGCCGCGCCCGGCCAAGGCGGAGAAGGATGCGGATACCCGCGCCATCGAGGGGGACCTGTCCGCGACACTCAAGATGTCGGTGCGGATCGACCATGGCACGGCAGGCGAAGGCGGACGCCTCACCATTACCTACAAGAACCTGGAACAGTTGGACGATCTGCTCCGCCGTCTCTCGGGCGGCTGAGGCTTAGGCCAAGAGGTCCCGCAGGACGGCGTTCAACAGCGGACGCCCTGCGGCCGTGGTGCGCAGACGACCGTCGACAGGTTCCACGAGGCCCATGTCGGCCAGCGTGGCCGCTCGTTCCGCCAGGCCGTCCAAGGCCGACAGGCGACCGATCTCGACGCCCTCGGTCAGGCGAAGCCCCATCATGAGCCGCTCCTCTGCGGCTTCGACATCGGATAGGACCTCGCGGGCGCTTTCCCCCGTGCCGCCCTGCTCGACCGTCTGGAGCCATCGCCCGGGCGCCCGTTCCGTCTCGATGCCGGTGCGCTGGCCATTCAGGGTGAGCCGCCCATGGGCGCCCGGCCCCACGCCGACCCAATCCCCGCCCTGCCAGTAGACGAGATTGTGCCGGCTTTCCTGTCCCGGGCCCGCGTGATTGGAAACCTCGTAGGCCGGAAGCCCCGCCCGAGTGGTCAGGTGCTGCGTCACATCCCACAGGTCCGCCGCCCTATCCTCATCCGGAAGGTCTCGCAGCTTGCCGGCCGCGAAACGGTCGCCAAAGGCGGTCCCATCCTCGATGGTGAGCTGGTAGAGCGACAGGTGGCCCGCCCCGTCACCGTCAACCAGCCGCAAGGCGTCGGACAACTCGGCGTCCCAGGCCTCCGGCGTCTGGCCCTGACGCGCGTAGATCAGATCCAGGCTCACCCGCTCGAAGGTGTCGCGTGCGACCCCGAATGCCCGGACGGCTTCGTCCGCGGAGTGCAGCCGCCCCAGCGCACGCAGGTCACGGTCATTCAGCGCCTGTACGCCCAGCGAAAGCCGGTTCACCCCGGCGGCCCGATACCCCCTAAACCGCTCCGCCTCGACCGAGGTCGGGTTGGCTTCCATCGTGATCTCGATGTCGTTGGCAAAGCCCCAGGCCGCCCGCGCCGCGCCGATCACCGCCTCCACCGTCTCGGGCTCCATGAGCGAGGGTGTTCCCCCGCCCAGGAAGATCGACCGGAGCACCCGCCCCGGCACCTCCCGCGCCGCCCGGGCGATCTCGGCCTCATAGGCCCGCGCCCAACGCCCTTGGTCGATGCTCCGCGCCACATGCGAGTTGAAGTCACAGTACGGGCACTTCGCCTGGCAAAAGGGCCAGTGGACGTAGAGAGCGAAGCCCCCCGCCTCCCAGTCCTCCCGCCGGACCCCGACCTCGGGCTTGAGCTCGCCATCAGCCAAGGCAGGCGGCCTCGAACGCGCGGATCGACGCACCACGGTGGCTCAGGGCGTTCTTTTCCTCGGCCGTCATCTCCGCAAAGGTCCTTTCGTGCCCATCCGGGATGAATATGGGATCGTAGCCATGCCCCAGGACCCCCTGCGGCGGCCAGATCACGCGACCGTTCACCTCGCCCCGGAAGCTTTCCTCATGTCCGTCCGGCCAGGCCAGCACGAGAACCGAGACGAACCGCGCCCGCCAAGGCTCCGGCGCGCCGCTGGCCACCAAGGCATCATGCGTCCGCTCCATGGCCACCAGGAAGTCGCGCCCGTTCGGCGTCTCGGCCCAGTCCGCCGTACGGACGCCCGGAGCGCCGTCCAACGCCTCGACCTCGATCCCCGAGTCATCGGCCAGCGCCGGCAGGCCCAGCGCCTTGGCCGCCGCATGCGCCTTGATCCGGGCGTTGCCCAGGAACGTGTTCTCGGTCTCCTCGGGCTCGGGCAGCCCGTGGTCCGCGTTGGAGGTGATCCCGATCCCACGCGGCTCGAGCAGCGCCCGCATCTCCTCGAGCTTGCCCTTGTTCCCCGTCGCGACGACCAGCCGCGTGTCGGTCAACCGCCGCATCAGGCGACCGCCCCCATCTGCGCCTGCGCCAGCAGGCCATTCCCTCGGGCCGCCAGGTCCAGCAGAACCACCATCTGCTCGCGCGAGAAGGTCGACCCCTCGGCGCTCATCTGCACCTCGATCAGCCGGTCGCCCGTCATGACCACATTGGCGTCCACGCCGGCCTCGCTGTCCTCCGGGTAGTCGAGGTCCAGCACCGGCTGGCCGGCATAAAGCCCCACCGACACCGCCGACACCGGCGCCGCCAGCGGGTCCCTCTGGATTGCCCCCGCCTTCAGCAGCTTGTTCATCGCCAGCCGCAGGGCGACCCAGCCGCCGGTGATGGCGGCGCAGCGCGTTCCGCCGTCAGCCTGGATCACGTCGCAATCGACGGTGATCTGCCGTTCGCCCAGGGCCACGAGGTCCACGCCCGCCCGCAGGGACCGCCCGATCAGGCGCTGGATCTCCTGCGTCCGGCCCGACGGCCCGTCCTTCACCTCGCGCCGCATCCGCGTGTTGGTCGCGCGCGGTAGCATCCCATACTCGGCCGTCACCCAGCCCTTGCCGGTGTTCTTCAGGAACGGCGGCACCCGCTCCTCGAGGGAGGCCGTGCAGATCACATGCGTGTTCCCCACCCGGATCAGGCAGGACCCCTCGGCGTGGCGGTTGAAGTTGGGTTCGATGGAAAGGGAACGCAGGGCGTCGGTCGCTCGGCCGGAGGGGCGCATGGAAACTCCTGTGGGATGATCGGCCTTGGTCCCTACAGGACAAGCCTCTTGACGCCAACCCGTCGCTCTGCGTCCCGTTGACGCCCGATCCTGCGTTGCTTACATGCGTTCGCCCCGGAGATCGCACAGGCCCATGCCCGACCGCTCGCCCGCCATCGAGGAAATGAACGACCGCTCGCGCGAGGTGTTTCGCCGCGTGGTCGAAGCCTATCTGGAGAGCGGCGCTCCGGTCGGATCGCGCACCCTCACGCGGACCATGTCTGAGCAGGTCTCGGCCGCCACCATCCGCAACGTCATGCAGGACCTGGAGGAGATGGGCCTCCTCGGTCATCCGCATGTCAGCGCGGGCCGGGTTCCGACCCAGGCGGGCCTTCGGCTCTTCGTGGATGGTCTTCTGGAAGTCGGTCCCATGACCGGCGAGGACCGGGAGCGGCTCGAGTCCACCGTGACGGGCACCCCCACCCGGCGCGGCGCCGACGTCAACGCGGCCCTTGACCGGGTCGGGGCCGCCTTGTCCGGCCTGACGCGCGGCGCAAGCCTCGTTCTTGCCCCCAAGCGCGACAGCGCCCCCATTCGCCACGTCGAATTCGTATCCCTCGGGGCCGACCGCGCGCTCGTGGTGCTCGTCTTCGCCGACGGTCACGTCGAGAACCGCGTCTTCGCGCCGCCCCCTGGCCAGACGCCCTCCTCGATGCGCGAGGCGGCGAACTTCGTGAACGCGCTGGCCGAAGGCCGGACGCTTCCCGAACTCCATGGCGTCATCGCCCGCGAGATGGAGCAGCGCCGCCAGGAACTCGACAGCCTGGCCCAGGCCATGGTCGAGTCGGGCTTGGCCACCTGGGCCAGCGAGGATCATGGCGCGCCCGAGCGGCTCATCGTGCGCGGGGCCGGTAACCTCCTCGACAGTCCGGAGGCGCAGGCGGACCTCGATCGCGTCCGCGTCCTCATGGACGATCTCGAACGCAAGAGCGACATCGCGCGCTTCCTCGAACTGGCCCAGGGAGCCGAGGGGGTCCGCATCTTCATCGGATCCGAAAACAAGCTCTTCTCGCTTTCGGGTTCATCCCTGGTCGTCTCGCCTTATATGAACGCCGACCGTACGGTCGTCGGCGCCATCGGCGTCATCGGCCCCACACGGCTCAACTACGGGCGCATCGTCCCCATCGTGGACTATACGGCGCAGCTCGTGGGCCGCCTCCTTTCAGAACGTTCCTAAGGATCCCTTCATGTCCGACCAATCAGATCCCCAGACGCTGTCCAGCCAGGACGACCTGAAGTCGCTGGACGAGCTCGCGGCCGAGGCCGACGCCGACGAGCAGGCCCATGCGGACCTGCTGGCGGACCTCGACGCGCTTCGCGCCGAGCGGGACGAGCTCAAGGACCGCGTCCTGCGGCAGCTCGCCGAGACCGAGAACATGCGCAAGCGCGCCGAGCGGGACCGCAAGGAGGCCGAGCAGTACGGCGGTTCCAAGCTCGCCCGCGACCTGCTGCCGGTCTACGACAACCTCCGCCGCGCGCTGGACGCCGTGACCGAGGAGCAGCGCGCCGCCAACTCCGCCCTTCTCGAAGGCATCGACCTCACCATGCGCGAGATCGTCAGCACCTTCGCCAGGCACGGCATCACGGTGATCGCGCCTCAGGTCGGCGACCGGTTCGACCCGGCGGTCCATCAGGCCATGTTCGAGGCCCCGGTTCCCGGCACCCGATCCGGCGACATCATCCAGGTCGCGACCGAGGGCTTCATGCTTCACGACCGCCTGCTGCGCCCGGCTCAGGTCGGCGTCTCGTCGATGCCGGCGTCCTGAACCGGCGCTCCGGTTCGGTCGGGCCGCTCCTGAGGACCCACGTCGGCACGCCGCCGTCGTGGGGCCTCACAGGCCTACAGCAATCCCCGAAGCTCGTAGACGAGGGCCAGCGCCTCGCGCGGGCTGAGGTCGTCGGGCCGGACCTCCTTCAACCGTTCCTCGACGGCTGAGGTCCTCGGCTCCTCGGGCGTTGTTCCACGCGCGAAGAGCGGCAACTCATCCTCCAGCGCCCTTGGCCCGCCCTCGCGCGCCCGCGCCTCCAGGCCCCGCAGCACCGCCTTGGCCCGCGCCACGACCTTGGGGGGCAACCCGGCCAGACGCGCGACCTGCACCCCGTAGCTCCGATCCGCTGCGCCGTCCCGGACCTCGTGGAGAAAGACCACTTCCCCCTCCCAATCCGCGACGGCCACATGGGCGTTCGAGGCCCTGGGCAAGGATCCGGCCAAGGTCGCCAGCTCGTGGTAGTGGGTGGCAAAGATCGCCCGGCAGCGGTTCACGCCCTCCAGGTGCTCCAGCACCGCCCAGGCAATCGACAGGCCGTCCCAGGTCGCTGTGCCGCGCCCGATCTCGTCCAGCAGCACGAGGCTCTGGTCATCCGCCCGATTCAGGATCGCAGCGGTCTCGACCATCTCGACCATGAAGGTCGATCGCCCGCGCGCAAGATCGTCGGACGCGCCGACCCGGCTGAACAGGCGGCTGACCAGCCCCATCCGCAACTCGTCCGCCGGGACGAAGCTCCCCGCCTGCGCCAGCACCGCAAGCAGGGCCGCCTGCCTCAGATAGGTGCTCTTGCCGCCCATGTTCGGTCCGGTCAGCAGCCGGATCGGCCGGTCCGACAGATCGCAATCATTGGCAACGAAGTGCTTTCCCTGGCGCCGCAGGGCCGCCTCGACCACGGGATGCCGCCCACCGCGCACATGATAGTCGCGCGAGGCGTCCAGAACGGGCCGGGTCCACCCTTCCTGCATGGCAAGGTCGGCCAGCGCCGCTGCCACGTCCACCTCGGCCAAGGCGCCTGCGACCCGGGCCAGAACGGCCGCCTCGCTCAGGGCCGCGCCACGCAGGTCTCCAAAGATGCGGCGCTCGATGGCCAGTGCTTCCTCTCCCGCATTGAGAAGACGCGCCTCGGTCTCGGTCAGGGCCTGGGTCACGAAGCGAACCGCCGAGCCGGTCGTCTGCCGATGATGGAACATCGCATCGAACGGCGGCTTTTGCAGCTTATCGGCCTGGGCCGTGCTGACCTCGACCACATAGCCGAGGGTCCCGTTGTGCCGGATCTTGAGCGAGGCCACGCCGGTCTGCCCGGCGTAGTCCGCCTGCATGGCGGCGATCACGGCGCGTCCTTCGTCCCGCAATTGCCGTGCCTGATCGAGGTCGCCGGCGAAGCCAGTCGCGACGAAGCCGCCGTCACGCGCCAATGTCGGAGGCGAGGCCACGAGCGCTTCTCCAAGAAGCTCGGCCAAGCCCTCGGGTCCGGCTAGGCGCTGGACAGCCTGCACGAGACGCGGCGGCAGGTCCTCCGGCGCAAGCAGCTTGGCCACGCGCTCGGCCACCTGCAAGGCGTCCCGCAGGGCGCCCAAATCGCGTGGCCCACCCCGGTCCAAGGCCAGTCGTGACAGGGCGCGGTCCAGATCCGGCGCGCTCCGCAAGGCGTCCCGCAGGTCCCGCACGAGTTCCGGCCGCTCGACCAGGGCTTCGACCGCGTCGAGCTGCGCCCCGATCACGTCCAGCCGGCGCGAGGGCGCTGCGATGCGGGCCTCCAGCTTCCGCGCGCCCGCCGCCGTGACGGTCCGGTCGATGCAGGCCAGCAGCGATCCCCCCCGACCGCCGCCCAGCCCCCGGGTCAGCTCTAAGGAGGCGCGCGTCGCGGCGTCGATCTCCATGAACTCGCCTGTTCCCTCCCGCTGGGGCGGTGACAGGTGGGGCCGCGCGCCCTTCTGGGTCAGGTCGAGGTAGTCGACCAAGGCCGCCATGGCCGCGATCTCGGTCTTTTCAAAGCTTCCCCAGCCATCAAGGGTTGCGACCTCGAACCAGCTCTGGAGTCGGCGTGCTCCGCTCCCGGGATCGAACGCGGCCCGGGGGAGCGCTGTCACCTGCGTTCCGGCGTCCTGGGCGACAGCGGACAGCTCGCGCTCCATCTCGTCGCAGACCAGCAGCTCACGCGGGGCCAGACGCGCCAGCTCGGCACCCAGGTCGCCCACCAGGCAGGACTTCACCCCGAACGCCCCGGTGGAGATGTCGGCCCAAGCCAAGGCGCCCTCGCCCTTCTGGCTGGCATAAGCAGCCAGGAAGTTCGCGCGCCGCGCCTCGAGAAGCGCCTCCTCGGTCAGCGTGCCCGGCGTCACCAGACGCACGACGTCGCGCTTGACGACCGATTTCGAGCCACGTTTCTTGGCTTCGGCCGGATCCTCCAGCTGCTCGGCCACCGCGACCCGGAAGCCCTTCCGGATCAGCTGGAGCAGGTAGCTCTCGGCCGTGGCAACCGGCACCCCGCACATGGGAATGTCCCGTCCGAGATGCTGGCCCCGCTTGGTCAGAGCGATGTCCAAGGCCTGGGCGGCCGCCTCGGCGTCCTCGAAGAACATCTCGTAGAAATCGCCCATCCGGTAGAACAGGAGCGCGTCCGGGTGCCGCCCCTTGATCTCCAGGTATTGCACCATCATCGGCGTGATGGCGCCCGTTCCAGGCCCAGTCTCCGGTCCCGCCCCGTCCATCGCCTGCTCCCTGTCAGCCATCCGCGAGGCTAAGGCTTCGGGACCGGGCGAGCCAGCCCCGCTCCGAGGATGGTTGCGGCGGCCGTGGCGCTCGCGCAATCTGCCCGGAAAACCCGGGGAGGACCGTCATGGCGCGCACGCGCATCACCCAAGAAGAGGCGCTGGATTTCCATCGCCTCCCCGTGCCCGGCAAGTGGGAGGTCCAGCCCACCAAGCCCATGACGACGCAGCGGGACCTGTCCTTGGCTTATTCCCCCGGCGTGGCTCATCCCTGTCTCGCGATCCGGGAGGATGCCCAGCTTGCCTACGACCTGACGAACAAGGGGAACCTGGTGGCCGTGATCTCGAACGGCACGGCGGTCCTGGGCCTGGGCAACCTCGGCGCGCTGGCCTCCAAGCCCGTGATGGAAGGCAAGTCCGTCCTCTTCAAGCGCTTCGCCGACATCAACAGCATCGACCTTGAGCTCGACACCGAGGATGTGGACGCGTTCTGCAACGCCGTCCGCCTTCTCGGTCCTTCCTTCGGCGGCATCAACCTCGAGGACATCAAGGCGCCGGAGTGCTTCATCATCGAGTCCCGCCTGAAGGAGGAGATGGACATCCCCGTCTTCCACGATGACCAGCATGGGACGGCGGTGATCTGCGCGGCGGGTCTCATCAACGCCCTCCATCTGACGGGAAAGCGCCTGGAGGACTGCCGGATCGTCCTGAATGGTGCGGGCGCCGCAGGGATCGCCTGCATCGAGCTCCTGAAGTCCATGGGTGCCCGCCCCGAGAACTGCCTCACCTGCGACACCAAGGGGGTCATCTACCAGGGCCGGACCGATGGCATGAACCAGTGGAAGTCGGCCCATGCGGTCAAGACGGACCTCCGCACCCTGGAGGAGGCGATGCGCGGCGCCGACGTCTTCCTGGGCGTCTCCGCCAAGGGCGCCGTCACGCCCGAGATGGTCGCCAGCATGGCCCGCGATCCGGTCATCTTCGCCATGGCCAACCCCGACCCGGAGATCACGCCCGAGGAGGCCCACGCCGTCCGCCCCGATGCCATCGTCGCGACCGGGCGCTCGGACTACCCCAACCAGGTCAACAACGTCCTGGGCTTCCCCTACCTCTTCCGGGGCGCGCTCGACATTCACGCCCGCGCCATCAACGACGAGATGAAGATCGCCTGCGCCGAGGCTCTGGCCGCGCTGGCCCGCGAGGACGTGCCCGACGAGGTCGCGATGGCCTATGGCAAGAAGCTCGCATTCGGCCGCGATTACATCATCCCCACGCCCTTCGATCCCCGCCTGATCCACCGGATTCCCCCGGCCGTTGCCGCTGCGGGCATGCGCACCGGCGTCGCCCGCAAGCCCATCGAGGATGCCGAGGCCTACGGCGCCCAGCTTCGTCAACGCATGGATCCGACCGCGAGCGTCCTGCGGGGCATCCATGCCCGCGCCCGCGCCTCGCAAGGCACGATGATCTTTGCCGAAGGGGACGACCCCCGCGTGCTGCGCGCCGCCGTCCTTTACCAGCGTGGCGGCTTCGGCCGTGCTCTCGTGGTCGGCCGGTCCAGCGATGTGAAGGACAAGCTCGCCGCCGAGGGGATGGCGGATGCCGTGGGCGAGCTGGAGGTGGTCAATGCCGCCAACACGCCCCACCTCGAAACCTACAAGAGCTTCCTCTACCAGAGACTCCAGCGCCGGGGCTTCGACGCCCACGACATCCATCGCCTTGCCGCCCGAGACCGCCATGTCTTCGCCGCGCTCATGCTCGCGCATGGGCATGGCGATGGCATGATCACCGGAGCCACGCGCAAGTCCGCCCATGTCATGGACCTGATCGGCCATGTCTTCGATGTGGACACCGCGAGCGGGGCGGTCGGCGTCACCGCCGTCCTGCAGAGGGGCAGGATCGTGCTCATTGCCGACACGCTGGTGCAGGAATGGCCGATGGAGCGGGACCTTGCCCTGATCGCCCGGCGTGGCGCGCAGGTGGCGCGCGATCTTGGCCTGACGCCGCGGGTGGCCTTTCTCAGCTTCTCCACCTTCGGCCATCCGGTCTCGGAGCGGGCCACCAAGATGCATCTGGCACCGCGTGTCCTGGATGAGGAAGGCGCCGACTTCGAATACGAGGGCGAGATGACGGTGGACGTGGCCCTCAACACCAAGGCGCAGGAGGCCTATCCGTTCCAGCGACTGACCGGCCCGGCCAATGTGCTCGTTATGCCTGCCCGCCACTCCGCCTCGATCAGCGTCAAGCTCATGCAGGAGATGGGCGGAGCGACGGTGATCGGGCCGATCCTCGCCGGAGTGGATCGGCCGATCCAGCTTTGCTCCACGGTCTCCACAGCCAATGACATCCTCAACATGGCCGTGATGGCCGCAGCCCAAGTCGAACGGAACGAATGACCATCTGGAACCTTGGCAGCATCAACGCCGACCACGTTTATGCGCTCCCACACATCCCGGTCCCTGGCGAGACGCTGGCCGCCCACATGCTGACCGCTGGCCTGGGGGGCAAGGGAGCAAACATGTCAGTGGCATCGGCCCGGGCTGGCGGCAAAGTAAAACACATCGGTGCCATCGGCCCGGAAGGTGGCTGGATGCTCGACCGCATGCGTGGCTATGGCGTGGACACGAGTTCCGTCGCCACGCTCGACACTCCGTCAGGGCATGCCATCATCGCCGTAGCCGAGTCGGCAGAGAACATGATCATCCTGTTCCCCGGCACCAACCGTCGCATTTCCCCGGCCCACGTGGACACGACCTTAGCCGCCGCCAAGGCGGGCGACCTCTTCCTGACCCAGAACGAAACCAACCTGCAGGTGGAAGCGGCCCGTGCCGCCCGCTCCCGAGGGCTCCGCGTTACCTATGCCGCCGCGCCCTTCGAAGCCGCAGCGGTGCGGGCCATCCTGCCGTTCACCGATCTCCTCATCCTCAACGAGATCGAGGCCGAGCAGTTGAGCAAGGAGACCGGCCAGGGACCCGGGAGCCTGGGTCTTGCCGACGTCATCGTCACGCTGGGCGCTGAAGGCTGCCTCTGGTTCCACGGCAACGAGGAGAGCCGCTTTCCCGCGGCCCGCGTGACCCCCGTCGACACCACCGGGGCGGGGGACACGTTCACCGGCTATGTTCTGGCAGGTCTCGACGCCGGACAGCCCATGCCTGAAGCGATCCGGCTCGCGACGCGCGCCGCCGCGCTCAAGGTCACGCGCCATGGCGCTGCCGATGCCATCCCGACGAAACAGGAGGTGCTCGCGTTCAGCCCCGGATGAGGTGGCCAGCAGCTCTCGGGGCGGGCAAACAGGCGCAACCTCTCGGCGGCATCGATGCCTGCCTGCTCATTGGGTGACCGCACGAGGCAGGGGCCTGCCCTTCAGGCGACCTGCCTCGAGCTCGCCCTCATGGGGCGCCCTGGGTGGGACAGGATCATGACGGCTCGCGGCACCGGACTGCGGCTGCCTTGTGCCTGGACGTCCGGTCACCCCGGCTCCGCCTTCAGTGAGATGCGGTCGCGAGGGCTCTGAACGGTCAGTCTGGCACAGCCAGCCGAACAGGGCGGAGGGACGTCCCTCGCTCAGGTCCGGATGTGCGGGCCTGCACAGGGCTGCCACCGACCGGCCGCCCTGTGCGGCAGTGCACAGTCTTCTTGGGTCAGGCTTTCGTGCGGGCGTTCCGCACCGCGATCAGCCGGAGGCGCAGCGCGTTTAGCCGGATGAAGCCTTCCGCGTCCTTCTGATCGTAGGCGCCCGCGTCCTCCTCGAAAGTTACGTGCTTCTCCGAATACAGCGAATGGTCCGACCACCGCGCCACCGTCCGCACCGAGCCCTTGTAGAGCTTGACCCGAACGGTCCCGGTCACGTGCTCCTGCGATCTGTCGATCAGCGCCTGCAGCATCTCCCGCTCGGGCGAGAACCAGAAGCCGTTGTAGATCAGCTCCGCATAGCGCGGCATGATCGAGTCCTTGAGGTGCCCCGCGCCCGCGTCCAGCGTGATCTGCTCGATGCCCCGATGCGCCTCCAGCAGGATCGTCCCGCCGGGCGTCTCGTAGATCCCACGCGACTTCATGCCCACGAAGCGGTTCTCCACGAGATCCAGTCGCCCGACCCCGTGCCGGCCGCCGATCTCGTTCAGCCGGGTCAGGATCGTCGCCGGCGACATCCGCTCTCCGTCGATGGACACCGCGTCCCCGCGCTCGAACCCGATCTCCACGGTTTCGGCCTGATCGGGCGCGGCCTCCGGGTCCACCGTCCGCTGGTAGACATAGGCGGGCGGCTCCTCGGCCGGGTTCTCGAGCACCTTTCCCTCCGAGGAGGTGTGCAGCAGGTTCGCGTCCACGGAGAACGGCGCCTCGCCCCGCTTGTCCTTGGCGATCGGGATCTGGTTCGCCTCCGCGAACTCCAGGAGCTTCGTGCGCGAGGTCAGGTCCCACAGCCGCCACGGCGCGATCACCTTCAGCGCCGGATTGAGCGCCGCCACCCCCAACTCGAACCGCACCTGATCGTTGCCCTTGCCCGTGGCCCCGTGCGCCACCGCATCCGCGCCCGTCTCAGCCGCGATCTCCGCGAGACGCTTCGCGATCAGAGGCCGTGCGATGGAGGTCCCGAGCAGGTAGAGCCCCTCATAGAGCGCATTCGCCCGGAACATCGGGAACACGAAGTCCCGCACGAACTCCTCGCGCAGGTCCTCGATGTGGATGTTCTCGCTCCTGATGCCCAGCAGTTCCGCCTTCCTGCGCGCGGGCTCCAGTTCCTCGCCCTGGCCCAGGTCGGCGGTGAAGGTCACGACCTCGCAGCCATACTCCGTCTGGAGCCACTTCAGGATGATGGAGGTGTCGAGTCCGCCGGAATAGGCAAGGACAACCTTCTTGGGGGCAGGGGCAGTCATGGCGCGGCTCCGTGAGGCAGTTTCGCGCGCCGTAGCGGGTTTCGGCTGGGGCAGCAAGCGAGGGCCGTTGACCTAGCGGCCACCCGCGTCCGTGGTGCCGCGGAGGGTAGGTTGCGCCGGGGTCGGAGCGGGGTGTCATGGACCGGCGCGGACCGGCTCCAAGGAAAGCCTGAACCCCGGCCAAGGCATCCAAGCCCGCTTTGGCCCGAGAGGACCCCCTTACGTGAGCAGCTTGCGGAGAAAATCCCGTTCCCCTGCGTTCGGCAGCAGGTCCAGCGCCACCTCGGGCGAGGCCCAGAGCGCGGCGTGCCCCGGTTCGGTCGGCGGCCCAACCCGACGCACCGGCCGGGCGAGCCAGACCTGGCAGACCTTCTCGGCCCAAAGGTCGTAATCCGGCATGTAGGCGTACCTTTTGTAGACCCCGAGCCGCCGTGCCCCGGAGATGGTCCAGCCGGTTTCCTCGAGCACCTCCCGGTGCAGCGCCCCAAGGGGCGACTCGCCCGGGTCGATGCCCCCGCCGGGCAGTTGCACCTCAGGGTGGGGCTCGGCCTGGAAGGTGAGAAGCAGCTCTCCCCTGCGCCAGAGGATCGCATAGGCTCCCGGGCGCCGCCGGTAGACCCGCCCGCGTTCCATCGCCTCGCCCCATCGCCGCATTCCTGACCCCTTCAACACCGCGTTCCGGCCCCCTATATGGGCGATCGACCCCCCATGCGGCCAGCCGGACCTTACTCCCCTGTTGGAGCCGCCTACGTTCTTCGCTAAAGGATGACCTCATGAGCCTCGGCGCCCGACTTGCCTGGGACGACACCGTCCTGCCCTTCCAGCTCGATGCCTCGGACATCCGGGGCCGCGTGGCGCGCCTCGATGGCACGCTTGAGAAGATCCTGTCGCAGCATGACTACCCGACCGTGGTCGAGGCGCTCGTGGCCGAGACCGCGCTCCTGGCGGCGTTGATCGGTCCGACGGTCAAGCTGCGGTGGAAGCTGTCGATCCAGGTCCGGGGCGACGGTCCGGCCCGCATCATCGCAGCCGACTACTACGCCCCGGAGAGCGAGGGCGAGCCCGCGCGCATCCGCGCCTGGGCCAGCTTCGACCCCGAGCGCCTGGACACGGAAGGCGACGCCTTCGCCCAGATCGGCAAAGGCTACTTCGCCATCCTGATCGACCAGGGCGAGGGGACCACCCCCTACCAGGGCATCACGCCATTGTCCGGCGGGTCGCTCGTGTCCTGCGCCCAAACCTACTTTGCCCAGTCCGAGCAGCTGCCCACGCGTTTCGCCCTGTCGTTCGGGCGGTCGCGGCTGCAGGGCGACGCGGCCGAGCGGTGGCGTGCGGGTGGGGTCATGCTCCAGCACATGCCCAAGGTCGGCATGGGCGTCGCGGCGGCCGAAGGCTCGGGCGAGGGCGGCCTGCTCAACGCCAACGACATCCTCGACGGCGAGGAGGGCGAGAACTGGGCCCGCGCCAACATCCTCCTCGATACGGTCGAACCCATGGAACTCGTGGGTCCGCAGGTGCAGCCCACCGACCTGCTCGTGCGCCTCTTCCACGAGGAAGGGCCCCGCATCTTCGACGCCCAGCCTGTCGGCTTCGGCTGCTCGTGCAGCGAGGACAAGGTGCGGCAGTCCTTGTCGATCTACTCGGCCAAGGACATCGGCCACATGACGACCGACCGCGGCGTGGTGACGGCCGACTGCCAGTTCTGCGGCGCCCATTACGAGTTCGATCCCACGACGCTCGGCTTCGAGGCAACCACTCCGGCAGGTGCGGGTGCGTCTCTCTGACGCCGAACTTGTGCTGCGTCGGGCGCTGGAGGCCGGTCGCGCCGCCTCGTCCGATTACGACCTCGACCCTGGCCTGCCCCGCCCGGCGGGCCGGGAGCTTCGACCCGCTGCCGTCCTCGTGGCCGTCGATCTCACGGGGCCTCAGGCCCGCGTGATCCTGACCAAGCGTTCCGCCCACCTGCGCCACCACCCCGGCCAGATCGCCCTTCCGGGCGGAAAGCTCGACCCGGGCGAGGACATCGTCACCGCTGCCCTGCGGGAAGCGCGCGAAGAGGTTGGCCTGCCTTCGGATCTGCCGGAGGTGCTTGGCACCTACGGGAGCCATGAGACCGTCACCGGCTTCTCGGTCGCCGCAGTCCTGGCGCTTGTCCGATCCCCCTTCATCCCGCGTCCCGAGGTGGGCGAGGTGGCCGAGGTCTTTTCGGTGCCCTTGACCCATGTCACGACGCTCGACAACTTCCGGGTCGAGGGCCGCCGCTGGCAGGGTCGTCACCGGCGTTACTGGGTGGTCCCCTTCGGGCCGTACTATATCTGGGGTGCAACGGCCCGGCTCCTGCGCGAATTGGCCGAGCGTGTGGAGGCGGTCCGTGGATAATCTGACGAACGCTTTGTCGCCCCTCCTTGGGGAGAAGTCCGCGCAGCGGGTTCTGTCCATGCTGGTGCGCGGCGGCCATCGGGCTTGGATCGTCGGCGGCGCCGTCCGCGACGCTCTTCTGCGCAAGCCCATCGGCGACATCGACATCACCACGGACGCCCATCCCGGGCGCGTCATCGACCTGGCCGAGGCTGCGGGGCTCAGGACCGTGCCGACCGGCATCGACCATGGCACCGTCACCGTGCTCGCCGGCCATCCTGTCGAAGTCACGACCCTTCGCCGCGACATCGAGACGGACGGCCGCCATGCGGTCGTGGCGTTCGGGACCGACCCGGTCGAGGATGCGCGCCGCCGCGATTTCACCATGAACGCCCTGTATCTGGCGGCGGACGGGACCCTTCTCGATCCGACCGGAGGATTGCCCGACCTCGCGGTCCGGCGGATCCGCTTCGTGGGCGATGCGTCCACCCGCATCCGCGAGGATTACCTCCGCGCGCTCAGGTATTTCCGCTTCCATGCCTGGCACGGCGATCCGGAGGAAGGGCTGGACCCCGACGCCCTGGATGCGGTGGCCCGCAACCTCGATGGGCTCGACACCCTCTCGCGCGAGCGGGTCGGGCACGAGATGATGCGGCTTCTCGCGGCTCCGGATCCGGCGCCCGCCGTGGCCGCCATGCGGGCCACGGGAGCGCTGGCCCGCGTCCTCCCGGGGGCGGGCGATGGCCTGCTGGCCCCGCTGGTCCATGTTGAAGGCGAGGCTGGCCTTGCGCCCGATGCTCTCCGCCGGCTCGCCGCCCTGGGAGGCGAGGGTCCGGCAGAGGCCCTGCGGCTGTCCAAGGCTCAGGCCAAGCGCCTGGGTCGGCTGCATGATGGGCTGGCCGGGCTCACGAGCCCCGGCGAGCTCGGCTACCGCTGGGGCGCCGATGAGGCCGCCGATGTGCTTGCCCTGCGGGCCGCCTTGTCCAATGCCCTGATCGACCCCGAGGCCTTGCGCCTGTCCCGGGAGGGCGCGGGCCAGCGCTTCCCTCTCGCGGCGGCCGACCTTGCGCCGCTCTCTGGTCCTGCCCTTGGGCAGCGGCTGAGGGACCTCGAGCAGGCCTGGATCGAATCCGGCTTCACGCTGGCCCGTGAGCGGCTCCTCCACGGAGACTAGGCCGGCTGCCCAAAAAAGCGCCGGCGTCCGTTTCCCTGCCATGGCCCGCGGTCTATATCCGCCGGGCAACCCCATTCCCCTGGCCCCTTTCGTCCTCGTCCGACGGACGGGCCCTTATTCGTGTCCCCCATGTTCCGCCTTTTCGAGAACCTCGTCGATCCCTTCGCGCCGCATGTGCCGGTGGACGATCCACCACGCCGGCTCTGGCCCTTCCTGAGAAGCTACATGGGGCCGTTCCGGACCGTGTTCTGGATGACTGGCCTATTCGCCGCCCTGGTGGCGGCCGTGGAGCTTTGGCTCATCTCCTACTCGGGGCAGCTGATCGACACGCTGACCTCCTCGTCGCCGGACACCGTGCTGCGGGATCATGGGACGGAGCTTCTGCTCGTCGCGCTCTTCGTGCTGCTCGTGCGGCCGTTCGTGTTCGGGATGCAGGCGCTCCTGCTCAACAACGCCATCCTTCCCAACTTCGGCACGCTGATCCGCTGGCGCGCCCATGGTCACGTCCTGCGCCAGTCGGTGGGGTGGTTCGAGAATGATTTCGCGGGCCGCATCGCCAACCGCGTCATGCAGGCCCCGCCCTCGGCGGGCGATGCGGTCTATCAGGTCTTCGACGCGATCACCTATGCGATCTCGTACATCGCCGGCGCAGCGGTCCTGCTCTGGGTGGCCGACCCCAGGCTGCTGATCCCCCTGTCGTTCTGGCTCGTTCCTTATGCGGCCCTGGTGGTCTGGACGGTTCGCCGCATCGGCCCGGCGTCCAAGGCCTCATCGGAGGCCCGCAGCCTCACCACCGGGCGCGTGGTGGACGCCTACACCAACATTCATTCCGTCAAGATGTTCGCCCAAGGCGACCGAGAGCTCGAATACGCCCGCGACGCCATCGCCGCGACGCGCGCGACGTTCCAAAGGGAGATGCGGCTTTTCACGGTCATGGACCTGTGGCTCAGCGTGCTGAACGGCGTGCTGATCGTGGGCGTGGTCGGCTGGGCCATCTGGCTCTGGACCGGCGGACTTGCCACAGTCGGGGTCGTGGCCGCGGCCTCGGCGCTCGTGCTGCGGATCTCGAACATGTCTGGCTGGATCATGCTGTCGGTGTCCGACTTCTTCCAGTCGCTCGGCGTGGTGTCCGAGGGCATGGAAACCATCGCCCAACCCGTGACCCTGCTCGACGCCCCGGATGCCGTGCCGCTGCGCGTGCCCCAGGGACGGATCGACCTTCGTGACCTGTCCCACCACTACGGCAAGGGCAGCGGGGGGCTCGACCGCCTGAACCTGGTCGTGGCGCCCCGCCAGAAGGTGGGGCTCGTGGGGCGGTCGGGCGCAGGCAAGTCGACGCTCGTCAAGCTCCTCCTGCGCTTCTACGACGCCGAGTCCGGGGACATCCTCATCGACGGCCAGAGCATCCGCGGCGTGACGCAGGATTCGCTCCGCGCCTCGATCGGCATGGTCCAGCAGGACAGCTCGCTTCTCCACCGCACGGTTCGGGAGAACATCCTCTACGGGCGCCCGGACGCCACTGAAGCCCAGATGATCGCCGCCGCCAGGCAGGCCGAGGCCCACGACTTCATCCTGCGCCTGGAGGATGGCGACGGAAACCGGGGCTACGACGCCAAGGTCGGCGAACGGGGCGTGAAGCTGTCGGGCGGGCAGCGGCAGCGGATCGCGCTCGCCCGCGTGATCCTGAGGGACGCGCCCATCCTGGTGCTCGACGAGGCCACATCGGCCCTGGACTCCGAGGTCGAGGCCGCCATCCAGGGAACGCTCGCCTCGATGATGGAGGGCAAGACGGTGATCGCCATCGCGCACCGGCTGTCCACCATCGCGCGCATGGACCGCATCCTGGTGCTCGAGGATGGACGTATCGCCGAGGACGGCACCCACGAGGAGCTTCTTGCCCGAGGGGGTCTCTACGCCCGCTTCTGGAGCCGCCAGTCGGGCGGGTTCCTCGACTTCGACTCGGACCTCACGGAGGCCGCTGAATGACTGACGCCGCGGACCGTCGCCACCCGCGCCCGACCTGGGCCGAGTGGTTCTCCCGCCTGATTCCGCCGTTCGACGAAGGGCCGGTGCCGCAGCCCCCCCGCACGCTGTGGGCCTTCTTCGCCTGGTGCCTGCGGGGGTCATTTCCGATCCTGCTGATCGCATCGGTGGTGAGCATCCTCGCAGGGAGCGCCGAGGTCATTTCGGCCATGCTCCTGGGGACGGTGATCGACTCGGCCAACACCAGCGGCCCCGAGGCGCTCTGGAGCGAGCACACGCTCCTGTTCGCCGCCATCGCCGTCTTCCTGATCATCCTGCGCCCGCTGACCTTCGGGGCCTCGGCCATGTTCCAGTCAGTCGTGATCGGCCCGTCGCTGAACGTGCTCGTGCTGTCGCGGCTCCACCGCTGGACCCTGGGACAAGACATCACCTTCTTCGACAACGACTTCGCGGGCCGCATCGCGCAGAAGCAGATGCAGGCGGGCCGGGCCGTGACGGAGTCCACGGTGGAGTTCATCAACACCATCGTCTTCGCCCTGTCCTCGGTCATCGCCACCCTGATCCTCGTGGTCGCGGTGGACTGGCGCGTGGGGCTCGCGCTCGGCCTCTGGTTCGTCGTCTACCTGCTCTACATCAGCCGCTTCCTTCCCCGCATCCGCAAGCGGGCCGAGGGCCGGGCCGCCGCGCGGGCGGTGGTGACCGGGCAGGTGGTGGATACCATCACCAACATGCGGACCGTGAAGCTCTTCGCCCATGCGGAGGCCGAGGACGAGGCCGCGATCCGTGCCATGGAGCGGTACCGCGACACCACGCTCGACTATGGGACCATCTCGACCAGCTTCCGCTTTGGCCTGATGGTCATCGCCGGGACGCTCCCGGTTCTGATGGTGGGGCTTACGCTGCACTTCTGGACGCAGGGCACCGCCACGGCGGGCGACATCGCGGCGACCGGGACGGTCGCGCTGCGGATCGCCCAGATGACCGGCTGGGTGAGCTTCGCCCTCATGGGTCTCTACGCCAACGTGGGCGAGGTGGAGGACGGCATGAACACGCTCGCCCACAACCACTCGCTCGTGGACGCTCCGGACGCCGTGCCCCTGCGGTCGGCCGAGGGCATCCGCTTCGACAACGTGAACTTCACCTATGGCCGCGAGGGCGACGAGGATGAGGGCGGAGGCCTGCACAACCTCGACCTGACCATCGCCCCGCGCGAAAAGATCGGGCTGGTGGGCGCCTCGGGCGCGGGCAAGTCGACCCTCGTGGCCCTGCTCTTGCGGCTCTACGACGTGGAACGGGGGAGCATCCTCGTGGGCGGGCAGGATGTCCGCAAGATCACGCAGGAGTCGCTTCGCAAGGCGGTGGGCATGGTCACGCAGGAGACCGCCATGTTCAACCGCTCGGCCCGCGACAACATCCGCTATGGCCGGCCCGACGCCACCGACGATCAGGTCATCGCCGCCGCCAAGGCTGCCCGCGCCCACGACTTCATCCTGCAGCTCGAGGACTTCAAGGGCCGCCGGGGCTACGACGCCCATCTGGGCGAACGGGGCGTCAAGCTGTCGGGCGGGCAGCGGCAGCGCATCGCGCTTGCTCGCGCCATGCTCAAGGACGCCCCTATCCTCGTGCTCGACGAGGCCACCTCCGCGCTGGACAGCGAGGTCGAGGCCGAGATCCAGGCCGCGCTGGAGGAAGCGATGGTCGGCAAGACGGTGATCGCGATCGCGCACCGGCTGTCCACCATCGCCAGCATGGACCGGATCGTGGTCATGGATGCCGGAACCATCGTGGAGGAAGGCACGCATGAGGCCCTGCTCGCGCGCGGGGGCCTTTACGCCCGTTACTGGAACCGCCAGTCGGGCGGATTCCTGCAGATGGAGGCCGAGGCGGCCGAGTAGGCCACCTGCGGCCTCCCGCCTTCTTGCACGCAGGGCCCGGGTCCCTCATGTAAGCCGCCTTGATCTCCAAGGTTGCACTCATGACCGCCCGCCCCGATACCGCCACGCAGCACGTGACTGCCCTGACCCATCATGGCCAAGGCCGGCTGGCTGACGGTACGCTGGTTCCGCGCGTCCTCCCGGGCGAGGACATCTCTCCCCGCCCCGATGGCAGTTGGCGCATCGTGACCCCATCGCCGGACCGTGTTGCGGCGCCCTGCCCCCATTTCAACGCCTGCGGCGGCTGCGCCATGCAGCACGCTTCGGACCCCTTGGTGGCGGACTGGAAGGCCGGGATCGTTCGGGGGGCGCTTGCAGGCCAAGGGATCGAGGGCGAGGTGGCCGGGGTCCTGTCCTCTCCGCCCCAGAGCCGCCGGCGGGCCCGACTTGCCGCTCGACGGCTCAAAAAGGGCGCGCTGCTGGGTTTTCATGCCCGGGCGTCGGACACGGTGGTCGACAACCCGCAATGCAGGATACTGACGCCCGGCCTCATGGCCTTGCGCCCGGCCCTCCTCGATCTCGTGCAGATGGCCGCCCCCCGCTCGCGCGAGATCGGGCTCATGCTGACCGACAGCCCAGCAGGCGCGGATGTCGTCGTGGAGGAGGGGCGCGACCTCGACGTCGGTCTGCGGCAGGACGCGGCGGCTTGGGCGGCGGCGGCCGGGGTCGCGCGTTTCACGTGGAACAACGAGTTGGTCGCCCTGCACCACGGTCCCTGGCAACCCATGGGCCGTGCTCGCGTGGTGCCGCCGCCCGGAGCCTTCCTTCAGGCGACGCGCGAGGGCGAGGCGGCCCTGGTGGCCGTCGTGCGTGGCGCGCTGCAAGGAGCCAGCCGCGTGGCAGATCTCTTTGCCGGGGTCGGAACCTTCACCCTGCCCTTGGCCGAATCAGCCGAGGTTCACGCCGTCGAAGGCGAGGGCTCCATGCTTGAGGCGCTCCAGAAGGGGTGGCGTGGCGCGCCGGGCCTGCACCGGGTCACGACCGAGACGCGCGACCTGTTCCGCCGACCCCTTGAGGTGGCTGACCTGAAGGCGTTCGACGCGGTCGTGATCGATCCTCCCCGCGCCGGAGCCGAGACGCAGGTCCGTGCCTTGGCGGAGGCCAGGGTGCCCGTCGTGGCCTACGTGTCGTGCAATCCGGCCAGTTTCGCCCGCGACGCCAAAGCCCTGCTGGCGGCTGGCTATTGCATGGACCCGATCACGGTCGTGGACCAGTTCCGCTGGTCCACGCATGTGGAGCTTGCGACACGATTTTCGCTCACCTGATCTCACGACCCCTCGCGGGGTTGTGGATAATCGGGTATGCACGGCCTTGAACGGCGGCAGACCGGACAGGCGACAGTGATGATCTCCAGGCGAACCCTTCTCGTGGGCGGCGCGGCCCTTGCTGGCTTGGCAGGTTGCGCGACTCAATCCAAGTTCCGCAACTATCAGGGCCCCCAGGTCACCAGCATCCAGGTCTTCAAGTCGCGTCGCAAGATGTACCTGATGCATGGCGACAAGGCTCTGCGGACCTTCGACTTCGAGCTTGGGGGCGATCCGGTCGGCGCGAAGATGTACGAAGGCGACGGCAAGACGCCAGAGGGCGCCTACATGATCAACCGCCGCAATCCGAATTCGAGCTACTACCTGTCGATCGGCATCTCCTACCCGAATGAGGCCGACGTGGCCCGGGCGACGGCCATGGGACTGCGCCCCGGAGGCGACATCTTCATCCACGGCACCCCGCGCGAGATGCGCCGCGCCCAGGATTGGACAGCGGGCTGCATCGCCGTCACCAACCGCGAGATGGAGGACATCTACGCGATGGTGCGGGACAACACGCCGATCTACATCTTCCCCTGACGCGGGAGTTCAGGGCCGGTCTTTCCCCCCGAAGCGGAGGAGCCGCCCCTTGGCGGCCCCGGTCGGTCCGGCGCTTCAGGCGGCGAGCACCATGGTCCACCAGATCTTGCCCGACTGCTCCTGGAACCAGGCCAGTCCGCACTTGGTGGCGCTGGGGTTCAGGATGGTCGCTCGGGTGTCCGGCGCCTTGGCCCAGGCCGCGAGCGTCTCGAGCTCATCCTCATAGGTTTCCGAGATGACCTCGCCGATCAGCTGGCCCCGGTAGCCCACGCGGGCCAGGCGGTCGATGGGCGAAGAGCCGTCGGAGCCGAAGTGCCAGGGGCGGTTCTGCACGGCCATGTCGCGGCTGTGTGTGGCCGCGGCCGCGTTCAGCAGAGGGTCGAAGGCCACCGGCGCCGCGCCTGCCGCCGCCCGCAGGGTGTTCAGCGAATCAAGCATCCGGTAGCCGACCTCGGCTTCCATCTCGGGCGTGATGCGATAGACCGTGGGCAGCGGCAGTCCATCGGGACCCACCAGTGGCCGCACCGGCTGCCGCCCGCCACAGGCCGCGAGCCCCAGGAGAGCCAATCCCGTCATCACCGCCCTGCGTTGCATCGAAAGCACCTTCGCCATTGTCCCGGGCGCCTCCTTAACGAGGGTGCAAGGGGGTTTCAAACGCGATCGATACCGTTGCCGCGATCTGACGAGACCTTGAATTGAGAGCGTCGAACGACGATTGTAACGCTTCGCTCACGAACATGACAAAAGAGGCAGGCAGCATGGCCGAAGGCAAGGGAATCACGCGCAGGGGCATCCTGGGGGCCGGAATGGCGATGTTGGGAGCTGGACTGGCTGCGCCTGCCCTGGCGCAACAGGCCAACTCGACCGAGATGGAGCAGGAGATCTCCCAGTCCACGCGCCATAACGTGTCGGCGTTCCGGACGCTGAACTGGCAGGACTACTTCCAGAACACCCGCGGCGGGGTCATCATCTGCGACATCCAGTGCCGCGCGCTCCACTTCTGGAACGAGGATCAGACGATCTACCGTCTGTATCCCACCTCCGTGCCCGCGACGGACGAGCTGACCCGCAAGGGCGACACCTCGGTGGTCGAGAAGGTCGTTGCGCCGCCGTGGCGTCCGACCCCGTCCATGCGTGAGCGGAACCCCGACTGGCCGGAGTTCGTGGCGGGCGGCGATCCCCTGAACCCGCTCGGCCCCTATGCGCTCTATCTGTCCTGGCAGTACTACCGGATCCACGGCACCCACGACACGCGCAAGATCGGCCGCCGGTCGTCGAACGGCTGCATCGGTCTTTACAACGAGCACATCACCGAGCTCTTCCGGCTGACCACCGTCGGCACGCAGGTCAAGCTCATCTGACCGGCAGGACCCCGGACCGGCAGGCATAGCCGGTCCGGATCCCTGGCCGCCGGGCGCAGATCCAAGGATCCACGGGCCATCCGCGGGCCCTTGAGGCGGGCACCCCAGGTCGAATTCGTGCGCCCGGGCCGATCGGGGGCTTGGTTTTCCCCAAAGCAGGCGTCTAAGTCCCTCCCAGGAGGAACGATCATGACCCAGCCCCCCACTATCGCCCCGTCCATCCTTGCGGGCGACTTCTCGGCGCTTGGCGCGGAATGCCGTGCTCTCGGAGAGGCCGGGGCCGACTGGATCCATGTGGACGTGATGGACGGGCACTTCGTCCCCAACATCACCTTCGGACCGCAGATGTGCGCCGCGCTCCGGCCCCACATCGCCGGAACCATGGACGTTCACCTCATGATCGCCCCGGTGGACCCCTTCATCCCGGCCTTCGCGAAGGCGGGGGCCGATGTGCTGACCGCCCATCTCGAGGCCGGCCCTCATATTCACCGCACGCTGCAATCGATCCGTGCCGCGGGCTGCAAGGCCGGACTCGCCATCAATCCCGGAACGGGGATCGACGCGGTGGCCCATCTGCTGGACGATATCGACCTCGTCTGCGTCATGACCGTCAATCCCGGCTTCGGGGGCCAGTCGCTCATTCCAGCGATGGTGGAAAAGGTGCGGGCGCTCAGGAGCCTGATCCAGGGCCGGCCCATCCGGATCGAGATCGACGGTGGAGTGAGCGCCACCACCGCACGGTCGCTGGTGACCGCAGGGGCCGACATCCTCGTGGCGGGGTCGGCCGTCTTCCAGGGCGGGACCGGAGCCTATGGCCGCAACATCGCGGCCCTGCGCGAGGCGGCGTCAGGCGTGATGGCCTAGAGCCGCTCCAGCCGTCGCAGCAGGTCGGCCACCACATCCGGGGCCGGGCCATCCACGGGCACCTCCAGCCCCCGCTCCTCGGGCCGGAGAGGCTCCAGCGTCCCGAACTGGCTGTCGAGCAGAGCGGGGGGCATGAAATGTCCCTTCCGGGCGAGGAGCCGTTCATGGATCAGCGTCCGGTCCCCTACGAGATGCACGAAGACGAGGTCCGGCACCCAGCGGCGCAGGCGATCCCGGTAGCTTCGGCGCAGGGCCGAGCAGGCCCCCACGACAGGCGGCTCCCCTTCGGCGAGCGTGCCGCCCACGCGATCGAGCCAAGGCCAGCGATCTTGGTCCGTCAGGGGCGTCCCCGCAGCCATCTTGGCACGGTTCTCCGGGGGATGGAGGTCATCTCCTTCGACAAAGTGCCCGCCCACCGCCTCGGCCAGAAGGGTTCCGGTTCGCGTCTTTCCGACGCCCGAAACACCCATCACCACGAAGCGCCCGGTCCTCGCGTCCATCGCGTCCTCCGTTCCACGGGCGGAGCCGCCCTGCCATGATGCCGCTGTAGCGCGGCGGCACGCGTGGCCGCCAGCGTGGCGCGCAGGCCTATGCGGGAGGCGACCAGCCCAGCAGGATCGCCAGGCCTAGGCCTGACCGGGAGAGAGGTGCCGTTGGCCGCTCGATCCATGCCTTGGCCCGGCCGCCTTCAGGCAGTCAGGCCGAAGCCATCGGGTCCGCGGCTCAGATCCAGCCGCCCATGCTCCGCAGGATCGCCCCCTCGATCGCGTCCAGATGCGCCGGGTCGTCGTTGAGGCACGGGATGTAGGTGAACTGCTCCCCGCCTGCATGCTCGAAAGCTTCGCGGATCTCGCCCTCGATCTCCTCCAGCGTTTCGATGCAATCGGCGGAAAAGGCGGGCGCGCAGACCGCGATGCGCTTCACGCCCTCTTCCTTCACCAGTCGCGCCACCTCTTCCACGGTGTAGGGCTTCAGCCATTCCTCGGGGCCGAAGACGCTCTGGAAGGTCGTGCGGATCTTTGTCCTCTCCCAGCCCAGGGCCTCGCGCAGGAGGCGCGTCGTCTTCTGGCACTGGCAATGGTATGGATCGCCCTGCATCAGGTAGCGCTGCGGCATCCCGTGATAGGAGCAGATCAGCAACTCCGGTTCCTGCTGGGCCGAGGCCCAGCCGCGCCGGACCGAGCCGGCCAGAGCCTCGATATAGCCCGGGTCGTCGAAGTAGGGATCCATGACCCGGGCGATGGGCTGCCACGACTCGGCCATAAGGGCCCGGAAGAACTGGTCGCAGGCGGTGGCCGAGGTTGCCCCCGCGTATTGGGGATACAGGGGGACGAACAGGATGCGCTGGCATCCCTCCTCCACCATCCTGTGCAGCACGGACTGTGTGGATGGGCTGCCATAGCGCATGCAGAACTCCACCCGGACCGCGTCGCCGAAGCGGGCGACGAGCCGATCCCGAAGTCCTTCGGTCTGCGCCTTGGTGATGGTGAGAAGCGGGCTTTCGTTCCGCTCCTTGTCCCAGATCTTGCGGTAGTTCGCGCCCGAGGTGAAGGGCCGCTTGGCCAGGATCACCGTCTGGAGAAGCGGTTGCCACTTCCAGGACGGGTAGTCGATGACCCGCTTATCGGACAGGAACTCGCTCAGGTAGCGGCGCATCGACCAGTAGCCGGGATCGTCCGGCGTCCCGAGATTCGCGAGCAGGATGCCGATCCGGGCCGGCTGAACCGCGGGATGCCCGTCGGGGGCATGGACGGGCACGGCGGGTGTCTGGGGCGTCAGGGCGTTCATGGTTTCTCCCGAAACAGCGCCCGGCACATTGCCGGGACCAGGGAACCGAGGCAAGGGAGGATGGGCTGCAACTCCCTGCCTTGTCGCATCAATTTGGCTCGACCGGGTCCGGGCCGCCGGTGCGCCGCGCGTCCTCGAGCGCATCCGCGAGGCTTCGCGCCGCCGAACCAGGGCGCAGCGGCTTGGGCTGGTCCGGCGCGGGCGCCCAGGCGGAAAGGGTCACCACCTCGAAATGGGCGATGGCCCGGCCTTCGGTGAGCGGGTAGCGCGCGGCGGCCCCGGCGATCACGGTGCGGCGGGAGAAATGCCGGAGGCGGCCGTGCAGGGCGTTGGCCTCGCCCATGGCGCGCAGGTCGCGCATGAGCGCCAGCGCATCCGGATAGCTCACGTCGAAGGGGGTTGCGTCCGCGACCGGCAGGGCAAGCCCGGCACGGCCCAGCAGATTGCCCAGGTCCCGGATCTCGCCCATCGGAGCGACCCGGGGGGAAAGCCCGCCCGTCGCCTCGATCTCCGCTTCGGCAAGGGCGGCCCGCAGCGTCGCCAGAGTCGTGCCCCCGAACAGCGTCGCGATCAGCAGCCCATCGGGGGCCAGCGCCCGTCCGGCCTGCACGAGTTGCCCCACCGGGTCCTCGGCCCAGTGCAGGCAAAGGTCGTGGATCACGAGATCATGTGCCCCCGGCCGGAGATCCAGCACCTCCTCATCGGGAATGAGCGCCGCTCCCGGCAGCCGGTCCGCCCAGACCTGCGGGAACGGGGTCACCACGGCCGGCTTGGTAAACCGCTTATTAACCTCTTCCAGCCTTTCCTGCACCTCGTCCGCCACGGCCTCCCTGAGGAAGAACGCTGTGGCTCTTTGGCGGTGTCGCAGGAGGGCGGGACGGTCGGTCAGCTGGGCCATGGTGCCCATGTAGGGGAGCAGGCGGTTGTTGAAAAGCGCGCGAACGGCGACGGTAGAGGTCCTGGGGGCTCTGCGCCGGGCCGTCTATCCGCCCGCCTGCATCGCCTGCGGCGCCCTGACCGAATCCGAATTCGCGCTCTGCGGACCCTGCTGGCGGGACGCCGGGTTCCTGATGGGCGCGCTTGTCTGCGACAGTTGCGGGATTCCGTTGCCCGGCCAGGATGCCGGCCCGGTCCATTGCGACGATTGCCTCCGCCGCCCCCGCCCCTGGAGCCGTGGTCGCGCCGCGCTGCCCTATCGCGCAACGGGACGGCAACTCGCGCTGGCTCTCAAGCATGGGGACCGCACGGACCTTGCCAAGCCGATGGGACGCTGGCTCGCCGCCGCGGCCAGCCCTTTGCTCCAGGATGACCAGGTGCTCGTTCCCGTCCCGCTGCACTGGAGCCGCCTCCTGCGGCGGCGCTACAACCAGGCCCAACTGCTTGCGCGCGAGGCGGGGCGCCTCCTTGGGCGCCCGGTCGTGCCCGACGCGCTGGTCCGCTGCCGTGCGACCCGTTCGCTCGGCCATGGCGGGCGGGAAGCGCGCGCCGCCGCGCTGTCGGGGGTCATCGTGCCGCACCCACGCCAAGGCCGCCGCCTTCAGGGCCGCGCAGTCCTGCTCATCGATGACGTGATGACCTCCGGTGCGACCCTCTCGGCCTGCGCCGGGGCGGCCCGTGAGGCGGGAGCGGCGGACGTGCGCGTCCTGGTCCTCGCCCGTGCCTTGTTCGAGCCCTAGAACCCTGCGCTGCCCGCCCCTAGGTTAGAGGGCAACAGCTTCAGGAGGCCACCCATGGCGACCATCGAGATCTACACCTCCCCGACCTGCGGCTACTGCCACGCGGCCAAGCGTCTCCTTGCCCAGAAAGGGGCGAGCTATACCGAAGTGGACGTGGTCCGGGATCCGACCCGCCGGCCCGAGATGATGCAGCGCGCCCACGGCCGCCGCACCGTGCCGCAGATCTTCATCGACGGACATCATGTCGGCGGCTGCGACGATCTGTATGCCTTGGAAGAGGCGGGCAAGCTCGACCCGATGCTGGCCGGAACCGCCTGAACGCGATGCGCGCGGCGCTGCTGCAACTCTCGTCGTTCGACGACCCTGCGGATAACCTTGCGCGGCTCCGGCCCATGATCGCCGAGGCGGCCCAGGGTGGCGCGCAACTGCTCTGCACGCCGGAGGTGACCAACTGCGTGGCCCCCCGGGCCAGGCTCCTGGAGGTCGCGACCAGCGAGGATGCCGATCCCGTGCTGGCCGGGCTGCGGGAGGAGGCGGCCGCCTGGGGTGTCTGGATCGCGGCAGGGTCGCTGGCCATCCGCACCGGCGACGCGGACGGACGGCTGGCGAACCGCTCCTTCCTGATCGGGCCCGACGGCGGCATCGCCGCGCGTTACGACAAGATCCACATGTTCGACGTGGACGTCTCGGCCACGGAGACCTGGCGCGAATCACAGGGCTTCCGGCCGGGGGATCGAGCGGTGGCGGCGGCCCTGCCCTTCGCGACCCTGGGGCTCGCCATCTGCTACGACCTGCGCTTCCCGCACCTGTTCCGGGCGCTGGCCAAGGCCGGAGCCCAGGTCCTCCTCGTGCCCGCGGCCTTCACGCGCCCGACGGGTGAGGCGCATTGGGAGGTGCTCCTGCGCGCCCGGGCCATCGAGTCGGGCTGCTTCGTGCTGGCCGCGGCCCAAACCGGCGAGCACGCGGGCGGGCGCCTGACCCATGGTCATTCGCTGGCGGTCGCCCCCTGGGGCGAGGTGCTGGCCGATGCGGGACGCAACCCGGGGGTCACCCTTGTGGACCTGGATCTGGAGGAGGTCGAAAAGGCGCGGCGGCGCATCCCCGCCCTCCTCCATGATCGGCCCTTCGAGGGTCCTAGGCCGGTTCCCTGACGCTGGAGGTGACGTAGTTCACCGCCAGGTCGCGTTCGGACAGGCGCCAGGACCAGGTCACCGGGTTGAAGACCATGCCCATCCGGTCGACGGGCCGCAGGCCTGACGCCCGCAGCAACCCGAACAGCTCGTCAGGCGTGATGAACTTGCGCCAGTCATGGGTGCCACGGGGCAGCCAGCGCATCACCTGCTCGGCCCCCACGATGGCCATCAGGTAGCTCCGGGCGTTGCGGTTGATCGTGGAGCAGACATGGAGTCCCCCGGGCTTGAGCAGCTCGTGGACGGACCGGAGGTAGTCCTTCGGATCGGCCACGTGCTCGATCACCTCCATGTTGAGGACGACGTCGAACCGGTCCCCCGCCTCGGCCAGCGCCTCGGCCGTGGTGTGCCGGTAGTCGATCGCCAGGCCGGACTGCTCGGCGTGAAGGCGCGCCACGGGAATGTTCCGCGCCGCTGCGTCCGCGCCCACCACCTCGGCCCCCAGCCGGGCCATGGGCTCGCTCAGCAATCCTCCGCCACAGCCGATGTCGAGCAGGCGAAGCCCCGCAAAGGGCGTCGGATCGCGCCGGTCACGTCCAAACCGCGCCGCAATCTGCGTCACGATATAGTCGAGCCGCACCGGGTTCAGCATGTGGAGCGGCTTGAATTTGCCCTGGGGATCCCACCATTCAGCGGCCATCCGCTCGAACTTCTCGACTTCGGAGGCATCGATGCTGCGACCGGACGCCCCCTTCCCCGTCGACTCGTCAGCGCGCATATGCATGGTGTCTCCCCTCGCAACCTCTCCCCAAGGAATGATATAGCCCCGTCATGGACAAGGTCTCTGCGCCCCTTCACGCCCGCTTCGCACCGCACCCCGCCCTTTATCCGGGTTTGGAGCCATTTGCGACGTATGCGCTTGAGGTCGGGGAGGGTCACCGTCTCTACGTGGAGGAATGCGGCAATCCCGACGGGTTGCCGGTCGTGGTGCTCCATGGGGGTCCGGGGGGCGGATGCAGCCCGGCGATGCGGCGCTACTTCGATCCGCGCATCTTCCGGATCGTGCTGTTCGACCAGCGTGGTTGCGGCCGCTCGCGCCCCCATGCGTCGGTCGAGGCCAATACGACGTGGCACCTCGTTGCCGACATCGAACGGATCCGCGAGCATCTTGGCATTGATCTCTGGGCCTGCGTCTTCGGTGGCTCCTGGGGGGCCACGCTCGCGCTGCTTTATGCGCAATCCCACCCCGAGCGGGTGCGCGCCCTCGTGCTGCGCGGCGTCTTCCTGATGACCCAAGGCGAGCTGGACTGGTTCTACGGCGGCGGCGCAGGCGCATTCTGGCCCGACCTGTGGGACCGCTTCACCGCACTGATCCCCGAGGAGGAGCGGAGCGACCTGATCGCGGCCTACAACCGCCGCCTGTTCTCGGGCGACCTGCGCGAGGAGGTGCGGTTCGCCCGCACCTGGGCCGGCTGGGAGAATGCGCTGGCGTCGATCGACAGCGAGGGGCCGGGCGGGACCCATGCCGTGACGGGCGCCCCCCTGGGGGGCTTCGATGCTCCGGCGGATTACGCGCGCGCCTTCAGCCGGATTGAGAACCACTTTTTCGTGAACGGCGGATTTCTCCGGCCCGACCAGGCGATCCTGTCCAACATGCACCGGATCGCCCATATCCCGGGCGTGATCGTGCAGGGCCGCTACGACATGATCTGCCCCCCCTCCTCGGCCTGGGCCTTGGCCCGCGCCTGGCCCGCCGCTCGCCTCGAGATGGTCGCCAAAGCCGGTCATGCCCTGAGCGAGCCCGGCATCACCGCCGCTCTCGTTCGCGCCATGGACGGGCTGGGCGAGCGGTTCTCGCCCAGCCGGCAGCGACAGGCCGCCCCCTGATGATCCGCCGCCGCCCTGCCCCGCCGCTGCGCCGCCTCGACTCCCGGGTGAGCCGGCGCGGCCTGCTGGGCGCGGGCGTGCTGGCCGGCGTGCTGGCGGCGAGCGGGGTGCCCCTTCAGGCCCGCACGCGCACGGGCACGTTGCGGATCGGCTTGGCAGGCGCCCTGCCCCGGCATGACTGGACCGGCGCTCCGGCCGTGCTTGCGCAGGGAGCGGTTCACGAGACCCTGACCGAGATCCGCGCCACCGGTGAACTGGTCGGTGAGCTGGCCCAGGCGTGGGAGGCCACCCCGGACGCCCGGCTCTGGCACATCACGTTGCGCCGGGATGCCCTGTTCCATGATGGCCGGGACGTCCGCTCGTCCGATGTGCTGGCCTCCTTGGCCAGGCACCTTGGCGGCCTTCTCGCGCATGTGACGTCGCTCGAGGCGCAGGGCCCGCATGCGTTGCGGGTCACGCTGCCCGAGGGAGACCCCGACTTCCCGCTCCTTCTGGCGGACCCGCATCTGATCATCGGCCCCGAAGGCACTCTCGACGGGACCGGGACAGGCCTTTACCGGGTCTCGGACCGGCAGGCCCCTGGCCTTCTCCGGCTCGACCGCGTCGCCTCCCATTGGAAGGACGGCCAGGCCGGCTGGTTCGAGGCCGTGGAGGCAGTGTCCCTGCCCGCCCCGCTCCAGCGGCTCGAGGCTCTTCTGGCCGGCGATGTGGATGTCGTCGATCCGCTGCCTCCCGATCTCCTGAGGGAGGCCCTCGCCGCAGGGTTTCCGGCCACGGCCGTTCAGGGCAACCGTCAGCTTCATGCCCGGCTCCCGGCCGGTGCCGACCCTGCGCTGTCGGGCCACCTGCGTCATGCGCTCGACCGGGCTGCGATTGCGGCGGACTGGAGTGGCGAACCGGCCGCCGACCATCCGCTGGGGCCGCTCCATCCGGCCCTGGCGCTCCTTTCCGTCCCTGCCCCGGACCCGGCCGCATCGCTGGGCGGCCTGAGCCCCATTCTGTCCGCCTGGGAGGGATCACCGACCGAGGAGGCGACCTTCCGGCGTGCCCTGTCCGGTCCCTGGTCCGCCCTGAACGGCGATCCTACCCTGCTCCGCCACCTGGCTGCGGCCCGCGTGACCGAAGGCCCCGAGCGGGCAGCCCATTATGCCGCGGCACAGGTCCTCTGCGCCGAGCGCGCGCCCGTGGTCGTGGCGGCCCAT
Source organism: Rubellimicrobium arenae (assembly GCF_017916275.1). GTDB lineage: Bacteria > Pseudomonadota > Alphaproteobacteria > Rhodobacterales > Rhodobacteraceae > Rubellimicrobium > Rubellimicrobium arenae. The sequence continues at coordinate 83,230 of NZ_JAFMST010000006.1, read as the reverse complement.
ATTCCTGCCGTGACGCTGCACGCCCCCGGTCTGGCCCATCACGCCGCCGTGTCCCCTTTGGCGCCCTTGGACGGCGGGCGGCTGGCCGAACGCTGGTGGTTCGCCTAAATCCCTTGCATCGGCCACCGCATCCGCCTATATGCCCCTTGACAGCGGCGCGCCGGTCTCCACCCCCGGCGCCCACCGGCAGACTATCGACGGGCCGCGCGCCCGTTTTTCCGTTTCTGGGACTGCCTGAACACCATGTCCGACCTTATCGCCAAGACCGCCATCGACAAACGCCTCGCCCAGATCGTGGAGCCCGTGGCTTCCGACATGGGCCTGGAACTCGTGCGCCTGCGCCTCATGAGCGGCCAGCACCCCACCCTCCAGATCATGGCCCAGCGTGCCGACGGCACCATGGAGGTGGACGACTGCGCCCGTCTTTCGACCGCCGTGTCGGCCGTGCTTGATGTCGAGGATCCGATCTCGGACGCCTACACGCTCGAGGTGTCCTCGCCCGGCATCGACCGTCCCCTGACCCGCCTCAAGGACTTCGAGGCCTGGGCCGGGCACGAGGCCAAGCTGGAGCTGTCCGAGCCCGTGGACAATCGGAAGCGCTTCAAGGGCACGCTCCAGGGCACCGAAGGCGACGAGGTGCTGCTCGAGATCGAGCAAGGGGCCGAGCACGTGACCATCGGGCTCAAGTTCGACTGGATCGCCGACGCCAAGCTCGTGCTGACCGACGATCTGATCCGCGAAACGCTGCGCGGCCGCCGCGACCGGGGCGAGATCGACGAGGCCCAGTTCGACGCCGTCGAAACCATCATCGACGGGGAGGATGAAGCTGATGCTCCCGCCCCGAATCAAGAGGAGAAACACTGATGGCCATCACCTCCGCGAACCAGCTGGAGCTTCTCCAGACCGCCGAGGCGGTCGCCCGGGAGAAGATGATCGATCCCGGCCTCGTGGTGGAAGCCATGGAGGAGTCGCTCGCCCGTGCCGCGAAGTCCCGCTACGGCGCCGAGATGGACATCCGCGTCAAGATCGACCGCAAGACCGGCCGTGCGACCTTCACCCGGGTCCGGACCGTGGTCGAGGACGACGCCGTCGAGAACTATCAGGCGCAGCTGACCGTCCAGCAGGCGAAGCAGTACCTCCCCGAGCCCAAGATCGGTGACGAGATCGTCGACGAGGTTCCGCCCGTGGACCTCGGCCGCATCGCCGCGCAATCCGCCAAGCAGGTCATCCTCCAGAAGGTCCGCGAGGCCGAGCGCGACCGTCAGTTTGAGGAGTTCAAGGACCGCGTCGGCTCGATTATCAACGCCACCGTCAAGCGCGAGGAGTACGGCAATGTCGTCGTGGACGTCGGCGCCGGCGAGGCGATCCTTCGCCGCAACGAAAAGATCGGGCGCGAGGCCTACCGTCCGGGCGACCGCATCCGCGCCTATGTGAAGGATGTGCGCCGCGAGCCGCGCGGCCCGCAGATCTTCCTGAGCCGGACCGATCCGCGCTTCATGGCCGAGCTGTTCAAGATGGAAGTGCCCGAAATCTACGAGGGCGTCATCGAGATCAAGGCCGTGGCCCGCGATCCCGGTTCGCGCGCCAAGATCGCCGTCATCTCCTACGACAACTCCATCGACCCCGTCGGCGCCTGCGTCGGCATGAGGGGCTCGCGCGTGCAGGCTGTCGTCAATGAGCTCCAGGGCGAGAAGATCGACATCATCCCCTGGAACGAGGACGTCCCGACCTTCCTCGTGAACGCGCTGCAACCGGCCGAGGTTTCCAAGGTCGTGCTCGACGACGAGGCCGAGCGGATCGAGGTCGTGGTCCCCGAGGAGCAGCTCTCGCTGGCCATCGGACGGCGCGGACAGAACGTGCGCCTGGCGTCCCAGCTCACTGGCCTCGACATCGACATCCTCACCGAGGAGCAGGAAAGCCAGCGCCGTCAGAAGGAGTTCGACGAGCGCACCAAGCTCTTCGTGCAGGCGCTGGACCTGGACGAGTTCTTCGCCCAGCTCCTCGTTGCGGAAGGTTTCCGGACGCTTGAGGAAGTGGCCTACGTGGATCAGGAGGATCTCCTGGCGATCGATGGCGTGGACGAGTCGACCGCCGAGGAGCTTCAGGCCCGCGCCCGCGACTACATCGAAGCCGAGCGCAAGAAGATCCTGGACCGCGCCCGCGCCCTCGGTGTCGAGGAAGCCCTCATCAACTTCCCGGGCCTTACGCCGCCGATGATCGAGGCGCTGGCCCAGGACGGCGTGAAGACGCTCGAGGACTTCGCAACCCTGGCCGACTGGGAACTGGCCGGCGGCTGGACGGAGCAGGACGGCCAACGCGTCAAGGACACCGGCATCCTCGAAAAGTTCGATCTGGGCCTGGAAGAAGCCCGGGACATGGTCATGTCGGCGCGCGTGGCTCTTGGCTGGGTGGACCCGGACGAGATCGATCAGGCCAGCCAAGAGGAGGCGGAGGAGGTCTGACCTCCTCCGGATCGCCGCGATGACGCGAGGCGGAGCCAAAGTGGAACGCGAGGAGCCGGAACGGCGCTGCCTCGTCACGAACGAAACGGGGCCCAAGTCGGGCCTCGTGCGTTTCGTCGTGGGACCCGACAATGCGGTGGTGCCGGATATTTCCGGAAAACTTCCCGGACGGGGGCTGTATGTGACCGCCTCGCGCCCCATATTGGAGCAAGCGAGGAAGGGTCAGTTCGCCCGCGCGGCAAAGGCTCCCGTCACCGTACCCGAAGGTCTAGCCGACGAAGTCGAGCGTCAGCTCGCGCATCGCGTCATCGACCTGGTGTCGCTCGCTCGGAAGGCGGGGCTCGCCATTGCGGGCTTCGAGAAGGTCAAGGAGGCCCTGGCTCTTGCGGGCGAAGGTCTCGGAAAGAAATCATGGGCCCACATCCGCGTCCTGCTTCAGGCCTCTGACGGCTCCGAGCGGGGCAAGGCCAAGCTTTGGACGCCCGAAGGCGCGCGCTACTTCGGTTGCCTCACCAGTGAGGAACTGGGGCAGGCTTTTGGTCGCCCAACCGTGATTCATGCGGCATTGGCGTCTGGCGCCTTGGCCGACCGTGTTGTAGAGGAGGCCGCGAAACTCCGTGGCCTAAGAGAACTGGAAGGCGGCGACCGCGCCGCTCCCTGAGGATTAGATACCCTTCATGAACGATACCGGCGACAAGAAACCCCTTGGACTTCGTACCCCCGGCTCCCGTCCCGGCAACGTGAAGCAAAGCTTCTCGCATGGCCGGACCAAGAACGTCGTGGTCGAGACCAAGGCACGCAAGCGGGTGGTGGCAACGCCGCCGGCCGCCGCGCCGGCGCCGGCGGGAACCGCCACGCGCGCCAGCGCGATCCTGGGCGATCCCTCGAAGCGCCCGGCCGGCATCTCGGACGCCGAGCTGGAACGGCGCATGAAGGCGCTGGCCGCCGCTCGCGCCCGCGAGGCGGAGGACGCGGCCCGCCGCGCCGTCGAGGAAGCCGCCCGCGAAGAGGAGCGCGCCCGTAAGCGCGCCGAGATCGAGGCCCGCGAGCGCGAGGAGCGCGAGCGCGAGGAGGCCGCACGGGCCGCCGCCGCCGAGGAGGAGCGCAAGCGCCTCATCGCCGAACGCAAGGCCGCCGCCCAGGCCGCTGCGGTCGCCACGCCGGCGCGTGCGCCGGCCCAAACCGGTCCTGCGCCGACCGAGGAGGACCGCCGCGCCGCGCTGCAGGCCCGCAAGCCCGATCGCGAGAAGGGCGACAGCCGTGGCCCGGCGAAGGAAACCAAGGCGAAGCCCGCCCGGGAAACCGAGGAGCGTCGTGGTGGCAAGCTCACCCTGACGCAGGCCCTGGGCGATGGCGATCGCCAGCGCTCCATGGCAGCGATGCGCCGCAAGCAGGAACGTGCGCGCGCCAAGGCCATGGGCGGCCATGACGCCCGTGAGAAGATCGTGCGTGACGTCCAGCTTCCCGAGGCGATCACGGTCGCCGAGCTGGCCAACCGCATGGCCGAGCGCGTGGCCGACGTCATCAAGGCGCTGATGCGCAATGGCATCATGGCGACCCAGAACCAGACTCTGGATGCCGACACCGCCGAACTCATCATCGACGAGTTCGGGCATCGTGTGGTGCGCGTGTCGGATGCCGACGTGGAGCACGCGATCGATACCGTCGCCGACGCGCCGGAGCAGCTCAAGCCGCGTCCACCGATCGTGACCATCATGGGCCACGTCGACCACGGCAAGACCTCGCTCTTGGACGCGATCCGTCACGCCAACGTGGTGTCCGGCGAAGCCGGCGGCATCACGCAGCATATCGGCGCCTACCAGGTGAAGACCGACTCCGGCTCGATCCTGACCTTCCTCGACACCCCCGGCCACGCGGCCTTCACCTCCATGCGGGCCCGCGGCGCGCAGGTGACGGACATTGTGGTGCTGGTGGTGGCAGCGGACGACGCCGTGATGCCGCAGACAGTCGAGGCCATCAATCACGCCAAGGCCGCCAAGGTCCCGATGATTGTGGCGATCAACAAGATCGACAAGTACGACGCCGATCCGCAAAAGGTCCGCACGGACCTGCTGCAGCACGAGGTCGTGGTCGAGGCGATGTCGGGCGACGTGCAGGACGTGGAGGTTTCGGCCAAGACGGGGCAGGGGCTCGACAACCTGCTCGAGGCCATTGCGCTCCAGGCCGAGATCCTGGAATTGCGGGCGAATCCCGAACGTCCCGCCATGGGCGCTGTGATCGAGGCCAAGCTCGATGTCGGTCGCGGTCCGGTCGCGACGGTGCTCGTGCAGAACGGCACCCTTCGGAAAGGCGACATCTTCGTCGTGGGCGAGAAGTGGGGCAAGGTCCGCGCGCTCATCAACGACAAGGGCGAGACGGTCAACGAAGCCGGCCCGTCGGTCCCGGTGGAGGTCCTCGGCCTCAACGGCACGCCCGAGGCTGGCGACGTCCTCAACGTCGTTGAAACCGAGAGCCAAGCCCGCGAGATCGCCGACTACCGTGAGAAGGTCACCCGCGACAAGCGGGCGGCTGCGGGTGCGGCGACCACGCTGGAACAGCTCATGGCGCGTGCCAAGGCCGACAAGGACGTGGCCGAACTGCCGGTGGTGGTGAAGGCGGACGTGCAGGGCTCGGCCGAGGCCATTGCACAGGCGCTTGAGAAGGTCGGCAACGAGGAGGTGCGCGTTCGCGTGCTCCATTCCGGGGTCGGTGCGATCACCGAATCCGACGTGGGCCTGGCCGAAGCGTCCAAGGCGCCGGTCATCGGCTTCAACGTCCGTGCCAACGCGCCGGCGCGGTCGGCGGCCAGCCAGAAGGGCGTGGAGATCCGCTACTACTCGATCATCTACGACCTGGTGGACGACATCAAAGCCGCGGCGTCTGGCCTTCTCAAGGCCGAGGTGCGCGAACGGTTCATCGGCTACGCGCGCATCCTCGAGGTCTTCAAGGTCTCGGGCGTGGGCAAGGTCGCGGGCTGTCTTGTCACCGAAGGCGTGGCGCGCAAGTCGGCGGGCGTTCGTCTGCTGCGGGACAACGTGGTCATCCACGAAGGCACGCTCAAGACGCTGCAGCGCTTCAAGGACCAGGTCAACGAGGTCCAGTCGGGCCAGGAATGCGGGATGGCCTTCGAGAACTACGACGACGTTCGCCAAGGCGACATCATCGAGATCTTCGAGCGCGAGACGGTGGAACGGACGCTCTGACGTCCATCATCCTGCCCAGGAACACCAAAGTTGAGGGGAGTTGGCTGAGCCAACTCCCCTTTCTTCATCAGACTTATGGGTAGTCAGCTTGAAGGCCGCGGTCTTCTGGATAACCTGAGCCGCGAGAGGCCCGTCGGTCGGACCTAGCGCTTCGGGTTGAGTCCTCAGATCGCCGACATCGGCGTTTAGGACTTACGCCCGCACGCCCTGACCCAGGTCCTACCGCCCACGTAGCTCGACGCCTTGGGCGGCTGGACTGGCAGTATCAGTCGGAGGATCTTGCCCCGACCATCTACCGGACTAAATCTACGGCACCTGAGAACACGCGCCCAAGCACGTTGTTCTCTGCGCTCCGGGCCAAGAACCTCAACACTCCGGTGGCTCTTGGCCCAGTGCCCACACCTTTCGGCACGGGCATCCCGGACAGCCGGATGACAAGCTCAGGCGGCTCGGGGCAGGGGCCGTTCTATGGGGAACCCCTTGTAGGTCTTGTCATCGACACGGACCACAACACGACCGTCGTCGAGTTGACGGACGAAAAAACCTTGGACCGAAACGCAGGTCCCAATCTGGATCGTGCGCAGCATCTGCTCTCCCTCCCGCCGAACCGGCTGTCATCAAGCTGCCATAGTATAAGTTAACTATGCACTAATTCTGCCGAGAAAACGCTCAACTTTAGGAGAGTGTCACAGAAGTTCTACAACCAGTCGCGGAGTACGGGAACAAGAGGTATGTCGGCCGGCGGCATCGGATAGCTCCGCAGGTCTGTTGGCCGCACCCAATTGAGGACCTGTCCTTCCTGGGGCTGCGGCGTGCCTTGCCAGCGGCGACACACGAACAGCGGCATCAGAAGATGGAACGCCTCATAGGCGTGACTTGCGAAGGTCAGTGGGGCGAGGCAGGATGCGTGGGTGTCGATGCCAAGTTCCTCGCGCAGCTCACGAATCAGGGCCGCCTCGGGGGTTTCTCCGGGTTCGACCTTGCCGCCCGGAAACTCCCAAAGTCCCGCCATGGTCTTGCCTTCGGGACGTTGTGCCAGAAGGACGCGGCCGTCGGCATCGATCAAAGCGACGGCCGCCACGAGCACGATGGGTTTCGCCGTGCCGGTCACGACCGGTAGTCGGCGTTGATATCGATGTACCCGTGGGTCAGATCACAGGTCCACACCGTGGCTTCACCCGAACCAAGGCCCAGGTCCACGCCGATGACCAACTCGGACCTCTTCATGTAGGCCGAAGCCGCTTCCTCCGAATAGTCGGGGGCCCGGAAACCATCCTTGGCGACGGTGATGTCGCCAAAGCGGATCGACAGTCGGTCCCGGTCCGCCTGTGCTCCCGACTTTCCGACCGCCATGACGATGCGCCCCCAATTGGCATCCTCGCCAGCCACGGCCGTCTTCACCAGGGGGGAGTTGGCGATCGCCATGCCGACGAGATGGGCGTCCGTTTCGTCCGCCGCGCCGGTGATGCGGACCTCCACGAGTTTCTGTGCGCCTTCACCATCCCTGACCACCTGGAGCGCCAGATCGAGGAACACCTTCTCCAGCGCTTGGGCAAACTCTGGATGCCCAGCAACGTCCACCCCTGAGGCGCTGGTCGCAGCCACGAGAAGGGTGTCCGAAGTGGACGTATCACTGTCCACCGTGATCCGGTTGAACGTCCTGTCGCAGGCGGATGACGTGATTGCCTGCAATTCCGCCTGATCGAGCCGCGCGTCAGTGAAGACATAGACGAGCATCGTCGCCATGTCCGGCGCGATCATGCCCGACCCCTTGGCGATGCCTGCGATCCGCACCGTCCCGCCCGGCAGAACGACCTCGGCGCTGGCGCCCTTGGGGAACGTGTCGGTGGTCATGATTGCCTTGGCCGCGGCGTCGATCCCGTTTGGGTCCAACGCATCGCGAAGGGCAGGGACCGCTTGGGCCACCTTCTCCCAGGGCAGAGGTTCTCCGATCACCCCGGTCGAGGAGGTGAAGATCCGCTTCGCAGGCAGGCCGAGCGCTTCAGAGGCTGCATGGCAGATCGCCTGCACAGCCTCTTCGCCACGACGGCCCGTAAAGGCGTTGGAGTTGCCTGAATTGACAAGGAAGGCTGCGGGCCTGCTGTCAGTCTGTGCCATCTTGCTCTCGCAGTCACGGACGGCTGCAGAGCGGGTGGCCGACCTGGTGAAGGTCCCGGCCACGACGGCATCGTCCAAGACAGCCAGCATCACGTCCGTGCGCCCGCTGTAGCGGACGCCGGCGGCGGCAGAGGCGAAACGGACCCCCCCGATAACGGGGAGGTCCGGAAAACGTGCGGGCGCCAGGGGCGATATCTTGGGCGCCAACTCAGTCCTCGAGCAGCGAGGGGTCGTTGAGGACGGCGGGGTCGAACTGGCCCGGCTCCGGACGCGTGACCTGACCGGCGCCCTCGAGCTCGGTCAGGCGCGCCTGCACGGCCTCCTGCTGGATCTGGCCCTCCAGCTCGCTCCGGACCTCCTCGAGGGTGGGAGCCGCCTTGGGACGGGTGTCGTTCAGGCGGATGATGTGCCAGCCGAACTGCGACTGGACGGGTGCCGACAGCTGACCTTTTTCAAGGCCGGCCACCGCCTGTTCGAACTCGGGCACCATCATGCCGGCGCTGAACCAGCCCAGCTCGCCGCCCTGGGAGCCCGACCCGGTGTCGGTGGACAGTTCCTTGGCGACATCCTCGAAGCTCTCGCCGCCGTTGATGCGATCGATCGCGGCCTGAGCTTCCTCTTGGCTGGCGACCAGAATGTGCGAGGCGTCCCATTCCGTCGTAGGCTCGACGTTCGCGTATTGGGCATCATAGGCCTGCTGCAGCGCCTCGTCCGTGACCGCCGCCGTGGCGATCTCTCCGATCACCTGGTTGGCGAGCAGCGACCGGCGCTGGTTCTCCAGGGCGATCTCGGTGGACGGGGACGGGGTCGTCACGGATTGGGCCAGGAGCTCCTGTTGGATCAGCTGGTCCACGACGCCGCCGAACAGGATGTCGGGCGGCAGCTGCTGGTACTGGGGCGGCAGCTGGCGGACGGCGATCAGAACCTGGCCCAACTTGATGTCCGTCCCGTTCACGGTCGCGACGACGGTGTCGCGTGTCGCAGGCTCGGACGGAGCAGCGGGTGTCTCGGCGGGGGCTTCGGTCGTGCCTGCCTCCGCACCCGACGCCTCAGGGGTCGCAGCCGTGTCGGCGGCCGGAGCCTGGGCGGCCGGGGCGTCCTCGGTCGTCGTCTCCTGCGCGTTGGCCGGCAAGGCCAGGGCCAGAGCCAGCGCGGAGGCGGTCTGGAGGAGCATGAGCTGTTTCAGCATGGAACGAAGCCTTGATCGGGCGGCCCACCCGGGCCGCGTTGACAGCGGGACAGCCCCCCCTTATGTCCGCGAACATCCCGAGGGGGCGCACCGGCCCCCATCTAGGCCGGGCGCGCGCGGGCCACAAGGAACCTCCTCTCAATTCGGCGGGAGTCCCGGTCCGGGCCCGGAGGGCGCGGACAGAGGACGAGGACGACGATTATGGGTTTGGGCACGCTCGCGCGGAGCATCTTCGGCACCCCGAACGACCGCAAGGTCCGCTCGGTCCGCCCCCTGGTACAGGCGATCAACGAGCGCGAGGCCGAAGTCAAGGCGCTCAGCGACCAGGGGCTCAAGGACCGCACGGCCGCGTTGCGGGAACGGGCCAGGCAGGGCGAGGATCTGGACCGGTTGCTGCCGGAAACCTTTGCGCTCGTGCGTGAGGCGGCCCGCCGGGCGCTGGGCCTTCGCGCCTTTGATGTCCAGCTCATGGGCGGCATCTTCCTTCACCAGGGCAACATCGCAGAGATGAAGACCGGGGAGGGCAAGACCCTTGTCGCCACCTTTCCAGCGACTCTGAACGCCTTGGCGGGCAAGGGCGTCCATGTCGTGACGGTCAACGACTACCTGGCCCGGCGTGACGCCGAGTGGATGAGCAAGGTGTACGGGATGCTGGGCCTGACGACCGGCATCGTGGTCCCGCAGCAGCCCGAGAACGAGAAGCGCGAGGCCTACCAGGCCGATATCACCTACGCCACCAACAACGAACTGGGCTTCGACTACCTCCGCGACAACATGAAGTCCGACCTGTCGCAGATGACGCAGCGTGGTCACAACTACGCCATCGTGGACGAGGTGGACTCGATCCTGATCGACGAGGCGCGGACGCCCCTCATCATCTCCGGACCGTCGCAGGACCGCTCGGACCTTTATATCCGCGTCGACAAGCTGATCCCGCTGTTGCCGGAAAGCGGCTACACGGTCGATGAGAAGACCCGCAACGTCACCTTCACCGACGAGGGCAACGACGTTCTGGAGGAGAAGCTGCGCGAGGCGGGCCTGCTGCCCGAGACGCAAAGCCTCTACGACCCCGAGTCCACGACCCTGGTCCACCACGTCAACCAAGCGCTGCGCGCGCACAAGCTGTTCCAGCGCGACAAGGACTACATCGTCCGCGACGGCAAGGTCGTTCTGATCGATGAGTTCACCGGCCGCATGATGGTCGGACGTCGCCTGTCCGACGGACTGCATCAAGCGATCGAGGCCAAGGAAAGCGTCCAGATCGAGCCCGAGAACGTCACCCTCGCGTCGGTGACCTTCCAGAACTACTTCCGCCTGTATGGCAAGCTGGCCGGGATGACCGGGACCGCGCTGACCGAGGCCGACGAGTTCCGCGAGATCTACAACCTGGGCGTGGTGGAGATCCCGACCAACCGCGGCGTGGCCCGGAAGGACGAGCATGACCAGGTCTTCCGCACTGCTCGGGAGAAGTACGAGGCCATCGTCAAGGCGATCAGGGATGCCCACGAACGCGGACAGCCCATCCTCGTGGGCACGACCTCGATCGAGAAGTCCGAGATGCTCTCGAACATGCTCAGGAGCGAGGGCATCCCGCACAATGTGCTGAACGCCCGCGAGCATGCGCGCGAAGCGCAGATCGTGGCCGAGGCCGGGCAGCCCGGCGCCGTGACGATCGCCACCAACATGGCCGGGCGTGGGACGGACATCCAGTTGGGCGGCAACGTCGAGATGAAGGTGCTTGAGGCGCTGGCCGCCGATCCCGAGGCGCATCCCGATGAGGTCCGTGCCCGGATCGAGGCGGAGCATGCCGCCGACAAGGAGCGTGTGAAGCAGGCCGGGGGGCTATATGTCCTGGCCACCGAGCGGCACGAAAGCCGGCGGATCGACAACCAGCTCCGTGGCCGGTCCGGCCGCCAGGGCGACCCGGGGCGTTCCTCGTTCTTCCTGTCGCTCGAGGATGACCTGATGCGGATCTTCGGCTCCGAGCGGCTGGAGAAGGTGCTGTCCACCCTGGGTATGAAGGAAGGTGAAGCCATCGTTCACCCTTGGGTGAACAAGTCGTTGGAGCGGGCTCAGGCCAAGGTCGAAGGGCGCAACTTCGACATCCGCAAGCAGCTCCTCAAGTTCGACGACGTCATGAACGATCAGCGCAAGGTCATCTTCGCCCAGCGTCGGGAGATCATGGAGTCCAAGGACGTTAACGAGATCGTGGCCGACATGCGCCATCAGGTCATTCATGACCTCGTGGACGACTTCATGCCGCCGCGATCCTATCCGGAACAGTGGCAGACCGACGCCTTGGCGGAGTCGGTGCGGCTGAAGCTTGGGCAGGACCTTCCCATCCTCCAGTGGGCTGGCGAGGAAGGCGTGGACCAGGACTCCATCCGGGACCGCATCATTGAGGCCACCGACAAGTTCATGGCCGAGAAGGAAGCCGCTTTCGGCCCCGAGACCATGCGCAGCATCGAGAAGCAGATCCTGCTTCAGACGATCGATGGCAAATGGCGCGAGCATCTGCTGCGGCTGGAGCATCTGCGCTCGGTCGTGGGCTTCCGGGGCTACGCCCAGCGCGATCCCCTCAGCGAATACAAGACCGAGAGCTTCCAACTCTTCGAGAAGCTCCTCGACTCGCTGCGTGAGGAGGTGACCCAGAAGCTGTCCGTGCTGCGGCCCATGACGGCCGAGGAAAGCCAGGCCTTGATGCAGAACCTTCTGCAGCAGCGGCGCGCCCAGCAGGTGGCTCAAGGGATCGGGCAGGAGCCTGAAGCGGCGGCGCCGGCGTCCAACAGGCCGACCCCCGTGCCGCCGACGAGCCTTGTCAATTCGATCCAGGTGGCAGCCCCTTCGCTGGCGGCTGGAGGTGCTGCAGTCGCGGAGGCCGAACCTGTCGCAGGAACGCCCCGCGAAGGGTTCAATGCCGATGACCCCGGCACATGGGGCAATCCCGGGCGCAATGATCCATGCCCGTGCGGATCGGGAAAAAAGTTCAAGCACTGTCATGGGGCCTATTAGGACCCAAGGTGTCCAGGAGTTGAACAAGGCCGGGGCAGGAACCTGCTCCGGCCTTTCTGTTTCACGTGAAACGCCGGGTGGACTTGGCTTCGACAGGGTCAGGCGAAGCCCGGCCGGCGTGCCGAGGCAAAGTTCCTTGGCACGGTCGTCCGCGTCACAGAAGTCCTTCAGCGCGGAAGCTCAGTTCACGCTCGCGTCCGATGATCAGGTGATCGTGCAGGACCAGACCCAACGCCTGTGCGGCAGCCTCGATCTGTCCGGTCATGTCGATGTCAGCCTGGGAGGGAGTGGGATCGCCGGAGGGGTGATTGTGTACAAGGATCAAAGCGCTCGCGTTCAGTTCCAGTGCGCGCTTGACGACCTCACGAGGGTAGACTGGCACATGATCGACAGTGCCGCGTGCCTGCTCCTCATCGGCGATCAGGACGTTCTTGCGGTCAAGGAACAAGACGCGGAACTGCTCCTGCTCCCTGTGCGCCATGACCGTGTGACAATAATCGAGAAGCTGTGCCCAGGACGACACCACATGGCGGCGCAGCACCTTGGCGCGAGCCATGCGATGCGCGGCCGCTTCCACGATCTTCAACTCCGTCGCCACAGCAGGGCCGACACCCTCGACCTGAAGAAGTCGGGGCAGGGGGGCTGACGTGACCGAGGCAAAGTCTCCGAACAGGTTCAGAAGACGTCGGGCGAGCGGCTTCACGTCCTGCCGGAGGATGGCACGGAACAGCACCAGTTCCAGCAGTTCATAATCCGGAAGGGCTGCCGCGCCGCCGTCCAGGAACCGCTGCCGCAGACGCGCCCGGTGATCTGCGATGTAAGACGGCAGCTTCCCCCCTGCCGGTGGAACGGGCAGGGCTTCGTCCCCGTCCAAGGGGAAGAGGGTATGGGGATCGGCCAAGCCAGGCGGATGAGTCATGCCCGGCAGGGTGCCGGATCATGGTTAAGGAATCATGAATGTGCGGGGATGGGGATAGGCGCAGCCACGTCCGGATCCTGCAGGAAGGCTGCGGTCGTCCGCGGTCCAGGCTGGTGCGGCAGGGCATGGCTCGGAACCACGCCCTGCCTCATGTTTCAGCCCTTCATGGAGTCCCAGAAGCTCTTCACGGCGGAAAAGAAGCCGGCGCTCTGCGGGTTGTTCTTCTGCTCCGAGAGCTTGTCGAACTCGCGAAGCAACTCCTTCTGCTTGGAGGTCAGGTTCACCGGCGTCTCGACGCTGAGCTCGATGAACATGTCGCCGACATCCTTGCTGCGCAGGACCGGCATCCCCTTGCTCCGCAGCCGCATCTGCCGACCCGCCTGCGACCCCTCGGGGATCTTCACGCGGGCCCGACCGCCGTCGATCGTCGGGACCTCGATGTCTCCACCCAGCGCCGCTGTGACCATGGACACGGGCACCCGGCAATGCAGGTCCGCACCGTCACGCACGAAGATCGGGTGCTCCTTGACCTCGATGAAGATGTAGAGGTCCCCTGTGGGACCGCCACGCATCCCAGCCTCACCCTCGCCGGCCAGACGAATGCGCGTGCCGGTCTCGACGCCAGCAGGAATGTTGACGGACAGCGTCTTCTCTTTCTCGACCCGGCCCGCCCCGTGGCAGTTCTTGCACGGGTTCTTGATGGTCTGGCCCAGGCCGTTGCAGGTCGGGCAGGTGCGTTCGACCGTGAAGAAGCCCTGCTGCGCGCGCACCTTGCCGATGCCGGAGCAGGTCGGGCAGGTCTGCGGCTCCGAGCCGCCCTCCGCGCCTGTCCCCTTGCAGACGGTGCAGGTCACGGCCGTGGGCACCTGAATCGTCTTCTGGAGGCCAGCATAGGCCTCCTCGAGGGAAATACGCAGGTTGTAGCGCAGGTCATTGCCGCGCGCCGCGGCCCGGGCCCGGCCCTGGGCTCCTCTCTGGCCCATGATGTCGCCGAAAAGATCGTCGAACACGTCCGAGAAGGCGCTTGCGAAATCGCCGTTCGCACGGAACCCCGCACCGCCCTGACCCGGCCGTGCGCCCATGCCGCCTTCAAAGGCCGCATGGCCAAAGCGGTCGTACGCCGCTTTCTTCTGCTCGTCCTTCAGGACCTCATAGGCCTCGTTCACGTCCTTGAACTTGGCTTCGGCCTGAGGGTCATCGGTGTTGCGGTCGGGGTGCAACTCCTTGGCCTTGGCCCGATAGGCCTTCTTGATCTCTTCGGCCGAGGCGCCCCGAGCCACGCCCAGGGTCTCATAGTAGTCACGTTTCGCCATCGTCACATCCTCCGGCCCCTGAAACGAAAGCGGCCGGCCCAGTGCGGGCCGGCCTTCTCGGGTCAGGTGGCCCGCACCTTAGCGGCCTCGCTTGTCCTCGCCCAGATCCTCGAAGTCGGCATCGACGACGTCATCGTCATCTCCGCCGCGCCCCGCCGGACCTTCGTCGCCGTCCGGACCTTCGGACTGCTGGGCCTTGTAGATCGCCTCGCCCAGGCGCATCGCGGCCTCGGTGACGTTCTGGATGCCGGACCGGATCTTGCCGGCGTTGTCGCCTTCGACCTCATCCTTGAGCGCGGCAACAGCCAACTCGATGGCTTCGACGGTCGAGGGGTCCACCTTGGAGCCATGCTCCTGCAGCGACTTCTCGGTCGAATGGATCAGCGACTCGGCCTGGTTCTTGGCTTCGACCAGATCGCGCCGCTTCTTGTCGGCCTCGGCGTTCGCCTCGGCGTCGCGGACCATCTTCTCGATCTCGGCGTCGGACAGGCCGCCCGAAGCCTGGATGGTGATCTTCTGCTCCTTGCCGGTGCCCTTGTCCTTGGCCGACACGGACACGATGCCGTTCGCGTCGATGTCGAAGGTCACCTCGATCTGCGGCATGCCGCGCGGCGCCGGCGGGATGTTCTCCAGGTTGAACTGGCCGAGCATCTTGTTGTCGGCGGCCATCTCGCGCTCGCCCTGGAAGACGCGGATGGTCACGGCGTTCTGGTTGTCCTCGGCCGTGGAGAAGATCTGCGACTTCTTGGTCGGGATCGTGGTGTTGCGGTCGATCAGACGGGTGAACACGCCGCCCAGCGTCTCGATGCCGAGGGACAGCGGCGTCACGTCGAGCAGCACCACGTCCTTGACGTCGCCCTGCAGCACGCCCGCCTGGATCGCCGCACCCAGCGCCACGACCTCGTCGGGGTTCACGCCCTTGTGGGGCTCCTTGCCGAAGAACTTGGTCACTTCCTCGACGACCTTGGGCATGCGGGTCATCCCGCCGACGAGGACCACCTCGTCGATGTCCGCCGTCGTCACGCCCGCATCCTTGAGCGCCGCCTTGCAGGGGTCCAGCGACTTCTTGATGAGATCGGCCACCAGCGACTCGAGCTTGGCGCGGGTCAGCTTCATCACGAGGTGAAGCGGCTGGCCGTTCGCCATGGAGATGAAGGGCTGGTTGATCTCGGTCTGCGACGTCGAGGACAGCTCAATCTTGGCCTTCTCGGCGGCTTCCTTGAGCCGCTGGAGCGCCATCTTGTCCTTGGTCAGGTCGACGCCATGCTCCTTTTTGAACTCCTCGGCGAGGTAGTTCACGATCCGCATGTCGAAGTCTTCGCCACCCAGGAAGGTGTCGCCGTTCGTCGACTTCACCTCGAAGAGGCCGTCGTCGATCTCGAGCACGGTCACGTCGAAGGTACCGCCGCCGAGGTCGTAGACCGCGATCGTCTTGGTGTCCTTCTTGTCGAGGCCATAGGCCAGGGCGGCCGCGGTCGGCTCGTTGATGATCCGGAGGACCTCAAGCCCGGCGATCTTGCCGGCGTCCTTGGTCGCCTGACGCTGGGCGTCGTTGAAGTAGGCGGGCACGGTGATGACGGCCTGCGTCACCTCTTCGCCGAGGTAGGACTCGGCGGTTTCCTTCATCTTCTGCAGGGTGAAGGCGGAAATCTGCGACGGCGAGTACTTCTGGCCGCGCGCTTCGACCCAGGCGTCGCCATTGCCGCCGTCCACGATCTTGTAGGGGACGAGCTTCTTGTCCTTCTCGACCTCGGCGTCGGTCGTGCGACGGCCGATGAGGCGCTTGACGGCAAAGATCGTGTTCTCCGAGTTCGTCACGGCCTGCCGCTTGGCAGGTTGGCCGACGAGCCGTTCGGAGTCCGTGAAGGCGACGATCGACGGGGTCGTGCGCGCACCTTCCGAGTTCTCGATGACCCGGGGCTGCGAGCCGTCCATGATCGCCACGCACGAGTTGGTCGTGCCGAGGTCGATCCCGATCACTTTGGCCATGTTCAAATCCCTTTCAGGCGGTTTGAGCGCGGGGGCCCTGAACTGGAGGCGCCCCCAATGGTTGATGGGTGTTGCGGGCGGGGCGGCCCCGCCGCGGACGGGAGGTATATAAGAGTGGGGTTTTGGGGGCGCAACTGCGCCAGGCAGCAACCCTGCAACGAAATTGAGCAGGTGGCCCCGGCGCCTCGGGGCAGGAAGGACGGAGATGGCGCAACCGCTTGAGCTCAATGGCGTCGTGGTCTGGCCGGGCCTGCTGGACCGATCCGAACAGGAGGCGGTCCTGTCGGACATCCTGGAGGTGATGGCGGTCGCGCCGCCCGTCCATCCCGTGACCCGCTGGGGCAAGTCGATGTCCGTGGCCATGACGGCGGCCGGCCGGTTCGGCTGGATCTCCGACCGGCGCGGCTACCGCTATGAGGAGCATCACCCCCAGGGGATGGCATGGCCGCCCATTCCGGCCTCGGTGCTTGCCGTCTGGGAGGCCGTCGCCCCCGGCGCACGGACGCCGGAATGCTGCCTTGTCAACCTTTACCGGAATGGTGCGCGGATGGGACTTCATCAGGACCGAGACGAGGCGGACCTGTCCCAGCCTGTGGTCTCGATCTCGCTCGGGGATGAGGCCCTGTTCCGGGTCGGCGGACTGCAACGGGGTGGCCCGACCGGGTCGATCTGGCTGCGGTCGGGCGACGTGGCGGTGATCGGCGGGGCCGCGCGGCTCGTTCATCACGGGATCGACCGCGTCAGGGAGGGCTCCTCGGACCTGATCCCGGGTGGCGGCCGCATCAACCTGACCCTGCGGGTGGTGACCTCGGCCGACGGAGGGGCAGCGCCCTAGTCGGACCAGTCCGGAAGCCGGCGGACTTTACTGCGACGAGACCGTGCAGCAACCTTCGAGAAAAACTTCTCCCCGGTTCCAGGCCAGGGCGGCGAAGCCGTAGGGGCGGTCGCTCATGCCGTCCGAACATTCCTGGCGGATCAACGTGAGGTCCAATGTCTCGCCCCCGGCGTCAAAGGCCGCCACGGCGCCGACCCGGCCCCCGGCTTCGCCCAGCGGCCGCAGGGGCACGGCCCCGCTCTCGGGCGAGTCGAAGACGGAGGCGTCCTCGGACAGGCGGATGGACCAGAACGGCTCTGTCCCCAGGCAGCGCAGGGGACGCGGCACCGGTCCTGGCGCAGCCGCCTCCGCGGACAGGAACCGCAGCGCCGCCCATCCGGCCCCCTCCGGCAGCGAGACGCGCGCCCAGCGCCCGTCTTCCGAGATCGCCAGGACCTCGACCCCCCGTGCGCCTGGGGCGAGCGTCGCCAGAACGGGCGCGGAGGCCTGGGGCTCGGCCCGCACGTTGAGCACATCATTCGCTGCGACGCCGGCGACCGCGTAGCGGGCGGGCAGGATCTGCGCGTGACCCGTCCCGGCTGCCAGCAGCAGCGCTACCGTCGGCAGGATGCGGGCCAGAAGCCTGAAAGGGGTCGGTCGCGCAATCATTGAGGCGGGCATCAGGGCAGGGCTCCCGAGGTCAGGGTCGTGGCAGGGCAGTCGCGGCCAGCCGGGCGGCCCGGCGCAGGACATCCTTGCCCATCCCGCGCCGCGCCAGCATAAGAACGCGGCATTCCCGGATCAACGGGACGGAGGGCCCATGGATTTCGACCGTCTGAGCGAGACGATGCGCCGCCTCGCGCTCGAGGCCGGCGCCGCCATCATGGAGATCTACGAGGCTCCCGAGATGGGGGTGCAGCAGAAGGCGGATGCATCGCCGGTGACGGCCGCCGACCTTGCCGCCGACCGGATCATCAGCGACGGCCTGCGGGCCGAGTTTCCCGAAATACCCCTCGTGACCGAGGAGCAGGCCGCGACGCATGGCGCGCTTCACGGCGACTTCCTGATCGTGGATCCGTTGGACGGCACCAAGGAGTTCGTCCAGCGGCGGGGCGACTTCACCGTGAACATCGCCTTCGTGCGCGATGGCGTGCCGATCCGCGGCGTCGTCTATGCGCCGGCCAAGGGACGGCTGTTCTACACCAACGCCGTCGGCGACTCGGTCGAGGAGGATGGAACCCACGATCCGTCCCGCGTCGGCGTTTCCGTTCCCATCCGCGTGGCGCAGCCCGACAACCGCGCGCTGCGCGTCGTGGCTTCCAAAAGCCACCGCGATGCCGCCACGGACGCCTATATCGGGAACTACGCCGTCAGCGACTTCAAGAGCGCCGGATCCTCGCTGAAGTTCTGCCTTGTCGCGACGGGCGAGGCCGACCTTTACCCCCGCCTTGGCCGCACGATGGAGTGGGACACGGCGGCGGGGCAGGCGGTCCTGCTGGGGGCGGGGGGGCGCGTGGTGCGGTTCGACACCCATGCGCCTCTGGACTACGGCAAGCCGGGCTACGAGAACCCGTTCTTCATCGCCCATGCGCCGGGCGTCGCGCTGAAACCGGCCTGATGCCCGTCCTTCTCGTCATCCCGGCGCGTTATGCCTCGACCCGCTACCCGGGCAAGCCTCTTGCCATGCTGCGCGGCGCGGACGGCGAGGCGCGCAGCCTCGTGCGCCGCTCCTGGGAGGCCGCGATGGCCGTGGCCGGGATCGATCGGGTCGTGGTCGCCACCGAGGATGAGCGCATCCGCGCCCACTGCATGGGCTTCGGGGCCGAGGTGGTGATGACCTCGGACCGGCCCCGCAACGGCACCGAACGCTGCGCCGAGGCCCTGGAGGCACTGGGCGGAGGCTACGACCTGATCGTGAACCTTCAGGGCGATGCGCCGCTGACGCCTCCCTGGTTCGTGGAAGGGCTGGTCGAAGGTCTGCGCGCCGACCCGGCCATGGAGGTCGCCACCCCTGTCCTGCGGATGGATGGGGCGGCGCTGTCCGGCTTCCTTGAGGACCGTCGCATGGGCCGCGTGGGCGGCACGACGGCTGTGTTCGGGGCCGGGGGGCAGGCGCTCTACTTCTCGAAAGAGGTGATCCCCTACACGGGCCGCGATTACGCTCCGCAGGAGGCCACCCCCGTCTTTCACCATGTGGGCGTCTATGCCTACCGTCCCGCGGCGCTGGAAGCCTACGGGACCTGGGAGCCGGGCCCGATCGAGACTCTCGAGGGACTCGAGCAGCTCCGCTTCCTGGAGCAAGGGCGTCCGGTGCTCTGCGTCGAGGTCCAATCGCGCGGGCGCGAGTTCTGGGAACTGAACAACCCGTCCGACATTGCCCGAATCGAGGGCATGATGGCATCCATGGGCCAGAAGTGACGGGTCGGACGCAGTGCCGCATTGCGGCGTATTTGCCTCTGCCGGTTCCTGTGATAGGTAAAAGTCGCAGCACTGGGTGAGCAAAGGGATCATGATGCAGCGCAAGGTCACCAAGGCGGTCTTCCCGGTAGCGGGACTGGGAACGCGTTTCCTTCCGGCCACCAAGTCGGTCCCCAAGGAGATCATGACGCTGGTTGACCGGCCTCTGATCCAATACGCCATCGACGAGGCGCGGGCCGCCGGGATCACCGAATTCATCTTCGTCACCGCCAAGGGCAAGTCGGCCCTTGAGGACTATTTCGACCACGCCTCCGAGCTTGAATCCAAGCTCGAGAAGGACGGCAAGCACGAGCTTCTCGAGGCGTTGCGGTCGTCCAACATGGAATCCGGCGCGATCGCCTACATCCGTCAGCACAAGGCGCTGGGCCTTGGCCACGCCGTGGGCTGCGCCCGCAAGCTCATCGGCAACGAGCCCTTCGCGGTGCTTCTCCCCGATGACGTGATCGCCGCCGAGAAGCCCTGCCTCCAGCAGATGGCCGAGGCCTTTGCCGAGACCGGCGGCTCCATGGTTGCCGCCATGGAGGTGCCGCCGGCGCGTGCCTCGTCCTATGGCGTGCTCGACATCCAGGAGGACATGGGGTCCATGGTCTCCGTCAAGGGCATGGTCGAGAAGCCCAAGGCTGGCACCGCGCCGTCGAACCTTGCGGTCATCGGCCGCTACATCCTGGCGCCGACCGTCCTCGACAACCTCGAGAAGATCACGCCGTCCGCCGGGGGCGAACTGCAGCTCACGGACGCCATCGCCATGGAGATCGCCCAGGATCGTCCGGTCTTCGGCTATCGGTTCCGGGGCGAGCGGTTCGACTGCGGCTCCAAGGCGGGCTTCCTGCAAGCCACCGTCGCGTTCGGTCTGGCACGTGAGGATCTGCGGGACGAGTTCTCGAGCTACCTCCAGCAGATCGTGTCCATGCGCGAGGCCGCCCAGTAAGGCGGCCAGTACGGCTGATCGCGGGCGGACCCGCTCTTCTTTTCGACCTGCCTTCAAGGCCGCGCTCACTCCGGGCGCGGCTTTTGTCATGCAGCGTGGGCCCGAGGCTCCGGAGGCCCGCGCGGCCCGCGCAGCTCCGGCTGAGGGCCGGACCTTCCCCACGCTACGACAGTCCCAAGCCGGGCCGTGCAGGCCGGGGCCATGCCAACGCGGTTCAGGCAGCCGTCCAACACCGACGCTTCGCCCGACGCCCGACCTGCCGCATCAGGCTGGCCTGCGTTCCGGCGCCGACGCACTGGCACGTCGGCCGGCCATGGCAAGCTGTCGCCAGGGCCGGCCCGCCGGACATTCGATCCGAAGAATTGAGAGGGGGTGCTCGTCCCGATCAGGCCGCGAGGTTTCTCGGGCCGCCTTCGGTCAGGATGGTATGCAGCGTGGCGGGGTCGCTGTTGGCCCGGAGCTTGGCGCAGATCGCCACGTCGCGCAGGGTCCGCGACACCAGCGCCAGCGCCTTCAGGTGTTCCACCCCAGCACTGGCCGGAGCCAGGAGGCAGAACACCAGATCCACCGGCGCGCGGTCCACCGCATCGAAGTCGAGCGGGCGCTCAAGCCGCAGGAACAGCCCGCGCACCCGGTCAAGGCCCGGCAGGCGGGCATGGGGCAGCGCGACGCCGCGTCCCACGCCCGTAGGGCCCAGCGCCTCACGCTCGAGAAGCGCCTCGGCCACCATGGCGGGGTCGAGCCCCCAGCAGCCCTGGGCCATGTCGGCCAGGTCCTGGAACAGGCGGCGCTTGCTGGGCGAGGAAGCGAGGACCTTCACACCGTCGGGCCTCAGGATTTCCGAAACTTGCATAAATCCGTCCGTCAGCCTTGGGCTGGTGAGCCGCCGCCGGCATCGACACGCGGGTCGATCCAGCCGATATTGCCGTCCTCGCGCCGGTAGACGACGTTGATCGCGCCGCCCTTCTCGTTGCGGAACACAAGCACGGGGGCATGGGCGAGATCCATCTGCATCACCGCCTCGGCAACCGACAGCGACGGCACGCGGAGCTCGGTCTCGGCAATGATGGTGGGCCCGGCATCGCTGCTCGCCGCCTCATCGCTGTCGCCGATCTCGCCGTCGTCACCCTCGTCCTCGTTGAAGGGGGCCAGCACGAAGGCTCCGGCCGGGACGGTGTCCACCGGGGTCGGGCGCTCCTTGTGATGGTCCTTGAGCCGCCGCTTGTGGCGGCGCAGCTGCTTGGCCATCCGCTCGCGCGCGGCCTCGAAGGCGGCATAGCAGTCGGCGGCGGTGCCGTTGGCCTGCACCACGAGTCCGGTGGAAAGGTGCACGAAGATCTCGCACGCATTTCCGAAGCCATCGCGCGAGAAGGTCACGGTCGCGTCCGTGGGTCGTCCAGCGTACTTGCCCACGGACTCGCCGAGTCCCTGGTTCACATGCGTCTGGAGCGCTTCGCCGATATCGATGTCCTTGCCGCTGACTCGGATGCGCATGTCATCTCCTCGGATCGGACCGACGCCCGAATTGGCGCGCCGGCAGTTGAAAAACATTGAAGCGAGCGAAGCGCACCGGGCCAGCCGATCCTTCGCCCACCGCTTCGGGCCTGTCGACGCGGCCCTTCGCCGCTCTGGCGTCCCGCGTCAAGGTCATGGGGTGCGCCGGCCCCCCACGATGTTCAGTCCCGCCGACCGCTGCGCTTCGAGCGGAGCCCCGAAGCCCTGCCCCAGATAGACGCGGCGGACCGCCTCGTCGCGGACCACCTCGGCCACCGTGCCCGACATGAGGACGCGGCCGTCATGCAGGATATAGGCTCGGTCCACGATCCCCAGCGTCTCGCGCACGTTGTGATCGGTGATGAGCACGCCGATGCCACGCTCCTTCAGCCCTTCGACCAGCGCCCGGATCTCGCCGACGGCGATCGGGTCCACGCCCGCGAAGGGCTCGTCCAAGAGGACATAGGAAGGTCGGGCGGCGAGGCAACGCGCGATCTCGACCCGCCGCCGCTCGCCACCGGACAACGCCAGCGCGGGCGCGCGGCGCAGATGGGTGATCCCGAACTCGGACAGAAGCTCCTCGAGCCGCGCACGGCGGGCCTTGGGCGTTTCCGACAACTCCAGGATGGCAAGGATGTTCTCTTCGACGGTCAGGCCCCGGAAGATCGACATCTCCTGCGGGAGGTAGCCCAGCCCGAGGCGGGCCCGGCGGTACATGGGTAGCCCGGTGACGTCCTGCCCGTCCATGACGACCTGGCCGCCCTCGGGCGTAATGAGGCCCGCGATGGAATAGAAGCAGGTCGTCTTGCCCGATCCGTTCGGTCCCAGCAGCGCCACCACTTCGCCCGGAGCGAGGTCGAGGCTCACGTCGCGGATCACCGGGCGTCGGCGGTAGCTCTTGCGAAGCGAGCGGACGGACAGGCCCGTGCGGGCCGGAGGCTCGGGCACGGGGCTCATGGCTTGGCCTGCTGCTGGAGGACGGTGCGCACGTTCCCCTCCATCCGCGCGGTTCCGGCCGCGAGATCCACCACCATGCGATCCGCCGAGATCGCGCTTTGCCCCTGCGTGAGCAGGACGTCGCCGGTCAGCGTCAGGGTCTGGCCGGTCAGGTCGTAATCCGCGTCCTGCGCCTCGGCCGCCTCGTTCGGGGTGGCCAGCGTCACCCCGCCGGAGGCCAGGAGCCGGGCGATCTGCCCCGAGCCCTCATCGTAGCGGACCTCCACCTCGCCGGCCTGCAGCCGGAGATCGCCCTGTCCGATCAGCACGTTGCCCGTGAAGGTCGCCGCCCCGGTGGCCTGGTCCACGCTCAGCGACTCGGAGGTGACCTCGACCGGGGCCGATGGATCGGCGGACAGGCCGCCCAGCGCCACGTTCTGCGCCCCCGCCAGAGTCGGCATCAGGACGGCCGCAAGAAGGATGACGCGCGGAAAACTCATCAAGGGGCCTCGGCTCTGGGGTCCTGGGGCAGATATAGCAGCCGAACCCCTCCGTTGAACACCAGCCGCGCGCCTTTCCCCTCACCTTGCGTCAGGACCATGCTGTCCGCAGTGATGGTTCCGAAGGGCGCCCTTGCCGTGACCGGTCCCGAGGTTGCCGTCCCGGTGGCGAGATCGGCGGTGACATCCGCCGTCTCGACCTCGAGCCCGCTGGATGCTTCGACGCGCACGCCTCCGGTCAGATGCAGCCGCTGCGACGGCCCGTCCGCCTCGCCCGTGCCGGCCGTCAGGGTCGCGGCGCCGCCTGCCACGCTCACCGTCTCGAGGCGCGGCGCGGCCAGGCGGTACAGATCCTGCTGCCCGGCCACGGGCATGATCCGGTCCGCCGACAGGACGACGGTGGTGCCGTCCGGGGCCACTCCGGCCAGCCGCGGGCGATCGATCCGGGGATCGCGGGCGATTTCCTCGATCTGGGCAAAGGGAATCTCGCCGGGTCCTCCGGGCTCGCGCGCCAGGAGGAACATCGTGGACAGCAGGGCCAGAGCCGCCAAAGGCAGCAGGATCTTGGCCCAGGCGATCGCGCGGGACCGGCGGCGGAAGGGAACGCGGGGCGGGCCGGGCTCGGCCATCGCCATCAGCCCAGGCCTGCCCGCAGGCAGTCGTGGATGTGAAGAAGCCCTTCGACGCGTCCGGGCGCCCGGGGATCCACGACGAACAGGCAGGTGATGCGGCGGTCGTTCATGAGCTTGACCGCTTCCTCGGCCAGGGCGTTGGGCGCGATCGTCCGGGGCGCGCGGGTCATCACCTCGCCCGCCCGTCGGTCGAGGAGCCCCGCCATGTGCCGCCGCAGGTCCCCGTCGGTGACGATCCCGCTCAGACACCCGCCCGCGTCGGTGACGCCCACCACGCCGAACCCCTTCTGGCTGATGACCAGCAGGGCTTCGGTCATGGGCGCATCCTCGCGCACCAGGGGCACGGCGTCGCCGGTGTGCATCAGCGCCGCCACCTTGGTCAGCCGCGCGCCGAGCCGCCCGCCCGGGTGGTAGTCGCGGAAGTCCTCCGGCGTGAAGTCCCGCGCTTCCATCAGCGCGATGGCAAGGGCGTCGCCCAGAGCCAGCATCATCGTCGTCGACGTGCTGGGCACGACGCCGATCCCGCAGGCCTCGGGCAGCGACGGCAGCAGGAGTCCGATGTCCGCCCGGCGCATGAGCGAGGAGTCGGCCCGTCCCGCCACTCCGATGAGCGGGATGTCGAAGCGCCGTGTGTGCGCCACGAGGTCGGCGAGTTCCGGCGTCTCGCCGGAATTGGACAGCACCAGGACCACATCGCCCCGGAGCATCATGCCCAGATCCCCGTGCGAGGCCTCGGCCGGATGGACGAAGTGCGCCGGCGTTCCCGTCGAGGCGAGCGTGGCCGCGATCTTCCGGGCGATGTGGCCCGACTTGCCCATGCCCGAGACGATGACGCGTCCGCGGGCCGCCAGGATCGTCTCCACCGCCCGAACGAAGCCCCCGTCCAGCGTTTCGGCCAGCGCCGACAGGGCCTGCGCCTCCTCCCGGATCACGCGGGTCGCGGTGGCGCGGGCGCGGGCGGGGTCAGTGGGCAAAGATGTCGATCTCGGGCCAGCCAGCGAGGTCGAGCCGGGCGCGATAGGGCAGGAAGTCGAAGCAGGCCTGCGCGATCCCGGTCCGGCCCTCCCGTGCGAGCAGGGTGTCGAGGGCGGCCTTGAGCCGGTGCAGGTGAAGCACGTCCGAGGCCGCGTAGTCGAGCTGCGCGGGCGTCAGAGTCTCGGCCCCCCAGTCGGACTGCTGCTGCTGCTTGGAGATGTCCACGCTGATGAGATCCTGCAGCAGGTACTTGAGCCCGTGCCGGTCGGTGAAGGTCCGCACGAGCTTGGAGGCGATCTTGGTGCAGTACACCGGCGCGGCCAGCACCCCAAAGGCGTGATCCAGCGCCGCAATGTCGAAGCGCCCGAAATGGAAGAGCTTGAGCACCTTGGGATCGGCCAGCATCCGGCAAAGGTTCGGCGCCTCGGTCTGGCCCCGAGCCACCTGCACCAGGTGGCAGTCGCCGTCACCCCCGGACATCTGCACGAGGCAGAGCCGGTCGCGGCCGGGCACGAGACCCATCGTCTCGCAATCGATGGCGACCATGGGCCCGAGGTCCAGGCCGTCCGGCAGGTCGCCTTTGTAAAGATGGTTGGCCATCGGCATTCCGCTCTGGTGGGGCAGGCCCTCAGCTACGCGCGTGGGGCTGGCGGGTCAATCCGGCCCGGGCCGGGACAGGTTCGGACGCCCGCGCGCCGGGCGGGCGCCGCCCGCTGTCCCCTGATGCCTTGTCCCTCGGTCGCATCGATCCCATCGCCAGCGCTCCGGTGGCCGATCTCCTGACCTCTTCAGGATTGGGGCCAAGCGTCGGACGCTGCCTTTTGGCTCTGGTCAGGCGCCAGCAGATCCTGCAGGTGCGACATCTGTGGACGAAATCTTGATTTGCCCGGCCGCATGTTCTGATGTAATCGATCATAGCATCGCAAATCCGATCATGAGGTTCCATCATGACCACGCATCCAACCTCCTCGTTCGGTGCGCCGCCGGCGGCGCGCGACTACGGGCTGACAGGGGAGTCATCGCGGCGGGCGGTGGCCGCTGGCCTCGCCGCGGCCGAGTGGTACCACACGGAGGTGCCGCGCAAGGTGATGAAGGAACTTATGCAGCGTCGCGATGGACCGGCCCTCCGCGACACGGCGATCTGGATTGCGCTGCATGTGCTTCTGGCCTGGGGTGGCATCTACTTCTGGGGAAGCTGGTGGGCGGTGCCCTTCTGGCTGGCCTACGGCGTGCTTTACGGGTCCGCCTGCGACTCGCGCTGGCACGAATGCGGCCACGGCACGGCCTTCCGCACGGGCTGGATGAACGACGTGGTCTACCACATCGCCAGCTTCCAGGTCATGCGCAACCCGGTCAGCTGGCGCTGGAGCCATGCCCGCCACCACACCGACACGATCATCGTGGGCCGCGACGCCGAGATCGCCTGGATGCACCCCATCAAGCTCGGCCTCAAGGCGCTGGCCTATGTCGGGCTGGTGGACGCCTGGCAGAGCTTCCGGGCCCTGGCGCGACAGGCGCGGGGCGTGCTGTCGCCCGACGAGGCGGACTACATCCCCCGCAGCGAATGGCCCAAGGCCATCCTGGCCGCGCGCATCCACATGACCATCTATGCTCTGACCGCGCTCGTGGCGCTGGGCCTTTTGGCGGCGGGCATGGGGTGGATGGCCGTGATCCCCTTCCTCATCATCGGTGGCCCGCGCATGTATGGCTGCTGGCACATGGTGATGACCGGCCTGCTCCAGCATGGGGGCCTGGCCGAGGACGTTCTTGACCACCGTCTCAACTCGCGCACCGTCTACATGAATCCGATCTCGCGCTGGATCTACTGGAACATGAACTACCACGTGGAGCATCACATGTTCCCGATGGTGCCCTACCACGCGCTGCCCCGGCTTCACGAGGTCATCAAGCACGACCTGCCGCCGCCGAACCCCTCCATCTGGGCCGCCTACCGGGAGATGATGCAGGCCGTCCTGCGCCAGCGCCGCGAGCCGGGCTACTATCTCCAGCGCCAGTTGCCCTCGACCGCCCGACCCTACCGGCTCGACCTCCACCAGGCGATCCCCGAGCGGGAACCAGCCTGATCGAAGGGAAACAGGGGTTCGGCCCATCGAGGTCGGCGAGGGCGGACCAGACCTAAGATCGCAGGCCCAGCCCGGGCCGGCGGGCCTCGGCCAGGAGGGCAATGACCTCCTCGTCGGTGGTCTGGCCAAAGTCCACATAATGAAGACCGACGGCGATGAACGGATCGGGGGTGGCGAGGCAGACGACCTCGTCCGCCTCGGCCCGGAGGGGGCCGAGGATCTCGGCCGGCGCCAGGGGTACGACCAGCACGAGCCGCGCCGCGCGCGACCGGGCAAGTCCCCGGAGCGCGGCTCGCACCGTTCCACCCGTGGCGATGCCGTCGTCCACAAGGATGACGGTGCGATCCGCGGTCGCAAGGGGTGGGCCGTCCCCGACATAGGCCTGGCGCCGGCGCTCCAACTCCTCGATCTGGCGCCGGGTCTCCGCATCGACATGAGCCTGGGACGGCTTGACGATGTCCATCACCGAGGAGTTCAGCACCACCTGCGGCGGCGATCCGTCGACCACGGCGCCCAAGCCAAGTTCGGGATGGCCCGGCGCGCCGATCTTGCGGACGATCAGGACGTCCAACGGCGCTCCGAGCGCCTGGGCGACCTCATAGCCGACCGGGACGCCGCCACGGGGCAAGGCGACCACGATGGAGTCCCCAAGGTCGGGAACGGTCTGTTGCAGGGCCTCGGCCAGACGGCGCCCCGCGTCCCTGCGGTCACGGAAGGTCATGGGGCGGCCGCCGTTGTCCAGGATGTGGGTGCCATGGCAAGCCTGACGGAAGGTGGCAGGCTGGGGCGGCGCGACCCCGGCGGCGCCGATCCGATCCCGGAAACGTTCGCAGGGCTGGACGGCACGGCCTAGAGATCCGGCTGGCGGGGCGGCGCGGCATCCTCGCCCGGATCCGGCGGGCGATGCTCGCCATCGAACCAGAGCACCGCGCCCAGCACATGCTAGGACACCTGGCGGTCGATGCCGATGGTGGCTTCCTCGTCGACCAGATCGTCCAGCCAGACTTGCGAGACCTCGAGCGGTCCTTCGGAGATCCCGATCCCGGTGGCGCCCATTTGGTCCTCCCCCGTGTCGATGGATGAGCCTGCGGACGGCAGAGGCGGGCCATCCGCCCCTGGGCCCGCTCGCAGCGCCATGCCGCCGGAACCCAGGAGGCGGGCCATTGTTCCATGCCGCCCGGGACCGGATTCCCAGGAACATCCCGCGCCCGCGCCCGTTCAGGCTCCCGACAACACCGACTCAGTGGAGATCCGTCATGAAGGACTACCCCACCCCCCCGTTCCCCGACCAGCAGCAGCCCATGCCGGGCCGCACCGACCAGATGGATCCCAGGCCGGATCACGGCGAGGACAGCTACCGTGGCTCGGGCCGGCTCGAGGGATTGAAGGCCATCGTGACCGGGTCGGACAGCGGCATCGGCCGGGCGGTCGCGCTCGCCTTCGCGCGGGAGGGCGCGGACGTGCTGATCTCCTATCTCAGCGAGCATGACGAGGCGGAGGAGACGCGCCGCCTGGTCGAGGCGGCCGGGCGCAAGGCCGTCGTGGTCCCCGGCGACATCCAGCACGCCGAGCACTGCCGCGCCATCGTCGATCGGGCCCTGTCCGAATTGGGCGGGATCGACATCCTCGTGAACAACGCCGCCCATCAGGCGACCTTCGAGGAGATCACCGAGATCCCCGACGAGGAATGGGAACTGACCTTCCGGGTGAACATCCATGCGATGTTCTATCTGGCCAAGGCTGCCGTCCCGCACATGAAGCCGAACAGCGCCATCATCAACACCACCTCGGTCAATGCCGACAAGCCGAGCCCGCAGCTCCTGGCCTACGCGACCACCAAGGGGGCGATCCAGAACTTCACGATGGGCCTTGCCCAGATGGTGGCGGAAAAGGGCATCCGGGTGAACTGCGTGGCGCCGGGGCCGGTATGGACGCCGCTGATCCCCTCGACCATGCCCGCCGAAAAGGTCAAGAACTTCGGGCAGCAGTCGCCCATGAAGCGCCCCGCGCAGCCGGCCGAGCTTGCGACGGCCTATGTGATGCTCGCGGATCCCTTGTCCAGCTACACCTCGGGCGCGACGATCGCGGTCACGGGGGGCACGCCGTTCATCTGAGCTGTTGCCCACGGCGCGCCCTGTCGAACGGGGTCGAGGGCAATCCACCGGCATGACGGCTGAATGACGAGCTCGGGCGCCTCAGGCTCGGGCTCGTCCGAAGGACCGCGCCCGGAGCCGAGGCGAGGTCGCCGGATCACTTGGATGCAGGTCTCGCGCCACCCTGGCCGGGCTTCGACTGCGGGCCGAAACGTCCGGTCTTGCTTCCGCGCGATGTCCGGCCGTGAGACCCGGACTGGCAACGACGGTCGGAAAACTCGGACTGGTCCTATCTCTGGGTCTGGATGATCCACGCTGTGGCTTTGCACCGGACCCCGAGGCGCCATCTTGCCCTGAGTCGCAGGGTTGTCATAAGTTCTGGTATGACCAGTGCCGACCAGCCCGCCCGAACGAAGCGCGCCGACCATGTGCAGGCGCATCTGCTGGCCCGGATCCGGGAGGGCGAGTTGCGCCCCGGGGATCTCCTGCCTTCCGAACGCGAACTGATGACGGCGATGTCGGTCGGTCGCGTCACCATCCGCGAGGCCATGCAGAACCTGCAGCGGATGGGTCTGGTCGAGATCCGGCACGGCGGCCGTCCCCGCGTGCGGCAGCCGACGCTGGAGCAGGTCATCCGCGACATGGGCGAGACGATGCGCCACACGCTGACCTACTCCGGGGACACCTTCGACCATTTCAAGAATGCCCGCCTCGTCTTCGAGAAGGAGATGGTGCGCCTTGCGGCGCTGGTCCCCAGGCCCGAGCGCATCCAGCACCTGCGCGACCTCATCGGGGCCATGGACGCCGCCAAGGTCCAGCGCGAACAGTGGCGCGAAGGGTCCGAGGCCGGCTGGCCGACCGGGATCGCCTACGACGCCTTCCTGCGGCTCGACGGCGACTTCCACAAGGCCATCGCACTGATGACCGGAAACCCTGTGCTGGCGGCCCTCTGCGGGGCTCTTTTCGACTGGCTCGCCTACTTTCATGTCGACCGGGTGCGAAGCCCGGGCCTCGAACGGCTGACCATCGAGGAGCACAGCCGCATCGTGGACGCCCTGGAGGCCGGAGATCCGGACCTGGCGGTGGGCCGCATGGCCGAGCACCTGAACCGCGCCAACACCCTTTATCGGCAGGACCACGCCGCCTTGTGACGCTCCGGTTCGATCGGACCGCCGGCGCAGGAGGATCCGGGGGCTTGCGCCTGGGCCCGGCCGGTGCCCTCCTGCACGCGAACTTCCACCAGCAAGGAGCCGCCTCATGAAACGCCGCCCCCTCGGACAGACCGGGCTTGAAGTGACCGAGATCTGCTTCGGCACCTCGGGCCTGGGCAACATGCCCGACACCTACGGCTACGAAGTCGGCGAGGAGCGGGCCCGCGCCACCCTGCACGCGATCTTCGACGGGCCGGTGAACGTCCTCGATGCGTCCAACAACTATGGCATGGGGCGGAGCGAGCAGCGCATCGGCGCCGCGATCCGCGAGCGGGGCGGCCTGCCCGACGGCTTCGTGATTTCCACCAAGCTTGATCGCGACATGGACACCGGCCGCTTCGACGCTGCCCGGGCGCGCCGGTCCGTTGAAGAAAGCCTGGAGCGACTGGGGCTCGACCGGATCCAGGTCCTTCACCTGCACGACCCCGAGCACGCCCGCGACCTGGGCGAGATCACCGGAACCGGCGGCGCCCTCGATGAGCTGTTCCGCATGAAGGAGGAGGGGCTCGCCCAGGCGGTCGGCCTGGCCATGGGGCCGGTGGACCTGATGCTGCCCATCCTGCGCGACTGGCCCTTCGACGTGCTCATCAGCCACAACCGCTACACGCTCCTGAACCGGGCGGCGGATGCCATGTTCGACGAGGCTCGGGCCAAGGGCATCACGATCTTCAACGCGGCACCCTACGCCAGCGGGGTGCTGGCCAAGGGAAGCGCGGTGATGCCGCGGATCACCTACCAGGAGGCGAGCGAGGAGGCTCTCGAGCCCGTGCGCCGGATCGAGGCGACCTGTGCGCGTCACGGGATCCCGGTGGGGGCGGCGGCGTTGCAGTTCTCCATGCGGGACCCGCGGATCGCCTCGACCATCGTGGGCGTGTCCAAGCCCGAGCGCGTGTCCGAGACGCTGGACTGGGCCGCCACCGAGATCCCGGAGGCCCTGTGGGAGGAGCTGGCCTCGCTGCCCGCCTCGACCGAGGACCCGGAGGCCACCCGCGACTACAAGCCCGGCTGAGGGAACAGGCCGGCCTTTCGGCGACACGGCCGGCCGCGGGGGCCTGGGCTTCGTCGGCCTGCTTCGCTGCCGGCCGGCGATGAAGGGCGCTCTTGGTGCAGAGGGCGTCCGTTGCCTGCCGCATTCCTGCCGAGATGCCGGCTTAGACCGCGCCGGATGAAGCTCAGGGCTTTCCGGCGCGAAACATGATCCAGACCAATCTTTACACCTGCCTCATCCTGGCGGTGGCTCTTCCGTCCGGGATGGTCCTGGGGGCGACCGGCTCGGGCCGGCCGCTCACGGCGGTGGGGCTCTTCTACGAGTTCTGTGTGCGCGCCGCGCTGGCGGGCGGCCTGCTGATCCTCGCCATCCTGGCGCAGGGCCTTGGCGTTCCGCCGTCCGAGCTGTTCGCGGCGGTCCCGGTCGGGCTGCTTTTGCTGGAGCTGGGCTGGGCCATCCTGAGACCGGCCGGCGCTGTCTCGGACGACTGACGCGTCGGAGCCGCAGCGGGCTGGCGGGGGCGGCCCGGGACATCGCCCGGGCCACCCTTCGCGGGATCAGGCGGACGGGGCCTGCGCGGCCGCATCCCGAACGGGTGGCGTTCCCCGGCGGCGGAAGATGCGCGCAACGATCACATAGAAGAGCGGCACGAAGAGCACGCCCAGCACCGTGGCCGAGATCGTCCCGCCCAGCACGCCCGAGCCGATGGCGGTGCGCCCGCCCGAGCCCGCTCCATGGCTGAGCACCAGCGGCAGCACGCCCAGGGAAAAGGCCATCGAGGTCATCACGATGGGCCTGAACCTCTGGCGCGCGGCCTCCCTGACGGCGTCGAACAGCGACTCACCCGCTTCCTGTCGTTCGCGCGCGAACTCTACGATCAGGATGGCGTTCTTGCCGGTGAGGCCGATCACGGTCAGCAGGCCTACCTGGAAGAAGACCCCGTTCTCGAAGCCGCCGAGCCAGGCCCCCAGCAGCGCGCCCAGCACGCCGATCGGCATGGCCAGCATCACCGCGAACGGAATGCTCCAGCTTTCGTACAAGGCCGCGAGCGACAGGAACACCGCCGCGAGCGAGAGCACGTAAAGGAGCGGAGCCTGACTGCCCGATTCCCGCTCTTCGAGCGAGAGGCCCGTCCAGGAGATGCCGAAGCCCCCAGGAAGCTGGGCCGCCAGGCGTTCCATCTCGGCCATGGCTTCGCCGGTGGTCACGCCCGGCGCGGGCGAGCCCTGAATCTGCATCGAGGGCACGCCGTTGTAGCGGCTGATCCCCTGCGCCCCTTGGGACCAGGAGCCTTCCGCGAAGTTGGAGAAGGGGACGAGCCCGCCCGAGGCGTTTCGGACCCGCCATTGCTCCAGATCCGAGGGCGCGGCGCGGGAGCCCGCTTCGCCCTGGATATAGACCCGCTTGATGCGGCCCTGGTCGAGGAAGTCGTTGACGTAGCGTCCCGCCCAGGCGACCGACAGCAGGTTGCCGATGTCGGTGGCCGAGATGCCCATGGCGCCGGCCTTGCGCCAGTCGATGTCGATGTTGAACTGGGCCGCGTCCTCCAAGCCGTTGGGCCGCGCCGAGGCGATGAGGGGGCTTTGCGCCGCCATCCCCAGGAGCTGGTTGCGGGCGTCGAGCAGCTGCTCGTGCGTCTGGCCCCCCCGGGCCTGCAGGTAGAAGTCGAAGCCCGAAACGTTGCCAAGCTCGATCACCGAAGGCGGAACCACCGGGAAGACGAAGGCGTCGCGGATCTGGCTGAGCGCGCCGAAGGCCCGGCCCGCCACCGCCTGCGCGCTGAGGGCCGGATCGTCGCGGTCGGCCCAGTCCTTCAGCTTGACGAAGGCCAGGCCCATGTTCTGGCCTTGTCCGGCAAAGCCGAAGCCGACGACGCCGAAGACCGATTCCACCGCCGCGCTTTCCTGTTCGAGGAAGTAGTCCTCGATCTGCTCCACGACATCGAGCGTGCGATCCGCGGTCGCCCCGGTCGGAGCCTGGACCATGGTGAAGAGGATGCCCTGGTCCTCCTCGGGCAGGAAGCCCGTGGGCGTGCGCAGGAACAGGAACCCCATCGCCACGGCCAGCGCGACATAGACGAGGCCCACCCGCACGGGACGGCGCACGATCCAGCCCACGCTGCGGACATACCCGCCCAGCACCCGGTCGAAGCCGCGGTTGAACAGGCCGAAGGGGCCGCGCGTCTTGGCATGCCCGGTGTTCTTGAGCAGCGTGGCGCAGAGCGCCGGCGTCAGCGTCAGGGCCACCACGACCGACAGCGCCATGGCCGAAACGATGGTGATCGCGAACTGCTGGTAGATGACGCCCGTCGAGCCGCCGAAGAATGCCATCGGCACGAACACCGCCGACAGCACCAGCGCGATGCCGATGAGGGCGCCGGTGATCTGGTCCATGGAACGGCGCGTGGCCTCCAGCGGGCCAAGGCCCTCCTCCTGCATCACGCGCTCCACGTTCTCGACCACCACGATGGCGTCATCGACGAGGAGGCCGATCGCCAGCACCATGGCCAGCATGGTCAGCGTGTTGATCGAGAAGCCTGCCGCGGCAAGCACCCCGAAGGTCCCCAGGAGGACGACCGGAACGGCCAGCGTCGGGATCAGCGTGGCGCGCAGGTTCTGCAGGAACAGGAGCATCACCAGGAACACGAGCCCGATGGCCTCGAAGAGGGTGCGCACCACTTCCTCGATCGAGATCTCGACGAACGGCGTCGTGTCGTAGGGGATGACGTATTCGATGCCCTCCGGGAAGAACTGGGCGAACTCCGCCAGCCGTTCCTTGACCGCCTCGGAGGTGTCGAGCGCGTTGGCCCCGGGCGCCAGGCTGATGGCCATGCCCGCCGAAGGCGCGCCGTTGTAGCGCGAGATGAACTCGTAGTTCTGCGCCCCGATCTCGACCCGGGCCACGTCGCCCAGCAGCACGAGCCCGCCCCCCGTCTCGGCGCGGAGCACGATCTGGCGGAAGTCCTCGGGCGTCTGCAGGAGCGACTGGGCGGTGATCGTGGCGTTGAGCTGCTGGCCCTCGAGCGCCGGCCTCGTGCCGAAGGCCCCGGCCGAGATCTGGGCGTTCTCCTCGGAGACCGCGGCGACGACATCGGCGGGGGTGAGGTTGAAGGCGGCGAGCTTGGACGGATCGAGCCAGATCCGCATGGCGTACTGGCCGCCGAACACCTGGACGCTGCCCACGCCCTCCACCCGGCTGAGCTCGTCCACGAGGTTGGTGACCATGTAGTCGGCCAGGTCCACCTCCTCGTAGGTGCCAGTGTCGGAGATGAGCGACACCACCATGAGGAAGCCCGCCGCCGACTTCTGCACGCTCACGCCCTGACGCTGCACCGGCTCCGGCAGGAGCGGCGTGGCCTGCGCCAGCTTGTTCTGCACCTGCACCTGCGCGATGTCGGGGTCGGTGCCCGTCTCGAAGGTCAGGGTGATCGTCGCGCTGCCCGCCGAGGTCGAGTTCGAGGAGATGTAGCGCAGCCCATCAA
The DNA here is from genome assembly GCF_017916275.1 of Rubellimicrobium arenae. Classification (GTDB taxonomy): domain Bacteria; phylum Pseudomonadota; class Alphaproteobacteria; order Rhodobacterales; family Rhodobacteraceae; genus Rubellimicrobium; species Rubellimicrobium arenae. The sequence goes on along the minus strand of NZ_JAFMST010000006.1, from coordinate 48,411 downwards.
GGCCGGTCATCTGCTGCTCGATGACCTGGGTGACGGTGTTGCCCACCGTCTCGGCCGAGGCGCCGGGGTAGACGGCCCGGATGGACACGGAGGGCGGCGCGATCTGCGGATACTGCGCGACCGGAAGGGTCAGCACGGCCAGCAGCCCGACGCCCATGATGAGGATCGAGATCACCCACGCAAAGACGGGGCGGTCGATGAAGAAGCGGGCCATGGCGGCTCTCCCGTGCGGATGGCGTCAGTCGGCGGCGGCTTCGCCCGAGGCGAGCTCGGACTCGGCGGTAGGGGTGGCCTCCGCGGCCGCGTCTGCCGGCGGCTGCTGCTCCTCGGGGGCCACGGTCGCGCCGGGCGCGGTCTTCTGCAGTCCCGCCACGATCACGCGGGACCCGGCCTCGAGGCCTTCGCTCACCACCCAGTCCGAGCCGCGATCCTCCAGCACGGTGAGCTGCCGTTCCTCGACGACGTTGTCGGCGTTGACCACCCAGGCGGTCGGACGGCCCCGGCGGTCGCGGCTGACGCCCTCCTGCGGGATCAGGAACACGTCGTCGGCGGTTCCGGTCGGCATCTCGACCTGGACATACATCCCTGGCAGCAGCAGGAGCTCGGGATTCGGGAACTCCATCCGCAGGACCACGACGCCGGTCTGCTCGTCGACATGGGGCTCGGCGGCGGTCAGCTCGCCGGTGTGCTCGAACTCGGTGCCATCGGCGAGGATGAGGCGGACCGTGCGGTCGGCCGTGCCCAGGTCGGCCTCGGCCTGACCGCGCCGCCAGGCCAGGAGCTCGGCCGCCGACTGCGTGACGTCCACATAGACCGGATCGATCTGGCGGATGACCGTCAGCGGATCGGCCTGGCTCGCCGTCACCAGCGCGCCCTGGCTGGTCAGGGACAGCCCGATCTCGCCCGAGATGGGCGCCTTGATCGTGGTGCGCTCGAGCTCGATGCGCGCCGACAGCTGCTGCGCCTGCGCGACCTGAAGCGCGGCCTCGGCGGCGTCCCGGGCGGCGGTGGCCTCATCGACGACCTGCTGGCTGGCCACGGCCCGCGCGGCCAGCTCCTGGACCCGCCCGGCCTCGCGCTGGGCGGCGCCGAGCTGGGCCTGGGCCTGGGCGACCGACGCTTCGGCCTGGGCCAGCGCGGCCTGATACGTGGTGGGATCGATGGTGTAGAGGACGTCGCCCGCCTCCACGCGGCTCCCTTCCTGGAACCGCCGCTCGGTGATGATGCCCGCCACCTGCGGGCGCACCTCGGCCGAGGCCGAGGGCACCACGCGTCCGGGAAGCGTGGAGGTCAGCGTGACGGTCTGCGGCTGCAGCGTCACGACGGTCACCGCAGGCGGCGGCGGGGCGTCCTGGGCCGAGACGGCCGCCCCGCCGCACCCCAGCAGCGCGGCTGCCGCAAGACCGATCGTCCGACCGATGACAGACATGGATCAACGCTCCCGAATGAAATCGGGCGGCTTGTGCGGCGACCCGGAGTTGGAATATGGAACCCAGCGGTTTCATAAACGCGGGACTTCCCGGGATGCAAGTGGATGCCGACCTGTCCCGCTGATATCTGGCCGAGAAACGGGCACTGCCGGAAAAGGAGGCGCGCGTGACCGACGTCGCGGACGAACCTGCTCGACCCCGACGGGGGCGTCCTGTCGCACTTTGCCCCGAGCAGCGCCGCGAGCGCATCCTCGACGCCCTGGGCGAGGTGTTCCGGGCGGCAGGCATGAGCGGCACGACCATGGCCGCCGTCGCCCGCCAGGCCGGCATGTCCAAGCGCACGCTGTATGACGTCTTCAGCGACCGGGCGGCGCTGTTCGGCGCCTATCTCCAGCGGCTGCGGAGCGACTTCGTGCAGCCTCTGGACGAGGCCGCTCTCCATCTCCCGCTCGAGGAGCGGCTGCGGCACCTGCTCGCGCCCCGATCCTGCCCCACCTCCTTCGACCTGCCACTCGCGATCCTCAGGGCGATGATCGCCGAAGCGCCGGAACGTCCGGACATGGCGCGCAGCTTCCTGGACGAGGGCCCGCGCGCGATCCAGGCTCTGATTCGCGCCGAACTCGACCGGGCGGTTGCCCGGGGCGAGATCGGGATCGCGGACACGGGCGCGGCCGCGACGCTGCTCAGCGACATGATTCGCCCCAGTCCGCTCGAAGTGCTGATCGATCCTGGCGAGTTGCCGGACGACCCGGCGGTCCAGGCCAGGTTCAACCTGGCCATCGAGGTCTTCCTCCGCGGCATCGCCTGCCCGGAGCTGCGCTAGGCCCGAAGGTCGCCCAAGGGCCGGAATACAAAAAGCGGGCAGCCCTGTTCGGGCCGCCCGCGTTCCAAGACTGACGTCAGCTTGCCGGGATGCGTCCGACGGACCGGAGCCGCCGGACGCCCCTGGTCCAGCTTAGAACCGGTAGGAGGCGCGGACGCCCACGGTGGTCAGGCCGGAGTCGATGTCGTCGTCATCGAGGTCGAACTCGTGGCGCAGCACCTCGCCGCCGACGCTGAAGCGGTCGTTCACGGCGTATTCCACGCCGCCGCCGAAGTAGTAGCCGTCAGCGTTGTCCTCGCCGGTGCTGGCCAGCTCGTCGGAGAACATCGCATTGGCGTAGCCTGCGGTCGCGTAGGGGAGCACGCGGCCCGCGTCGTAACCCACGCGGACGCCCGCCCGGGCCACGGCCTCGAGATCGGCGCCGGCGTTGTACGAGGTGGCGCCATTGTCGTCGTCAGCTTCCAGGTCGGCCCAGTCGTAGGCCAGCTCGGCGCCCGCGACGATGCGCCCGAAGTCGCGCATATAGCCGGCATGCAGGCCGCCCACGGCGCCGTCGAAGTCGGCGTCATCGGTGATGCCGTCGTCAACTTCGTAGCCGAGCTGGCCATAGGACAGCTGGCCACCCAGGTAGAACCCGCTCCAGTCGGCGGAGGGCGCGGGCGCGGCGGTCACGACGACCGGAGCCGGCGCGGCGACCGGCGTTTCAGCGACCACGGGGGCAAAGCCGCCCGCGAGGGCCGGAACGGCGACGGCGGACAGCAGGGCGCCAGCAGCCAGCGCACGGGTGCGATGGGACATGATCGATTCCTTTCTTGGTGATCGGCTGCGCGCGTTGGGCAGCCGGGGCGGGTCTCATCCGCTCTGCAGCCTAGTTAGAGGCCTCAGCCGGGGCCCACAAGTGTCCGAAGCGCATTTCTTGAACGATAGCGTTCAAGTAATATTTCATGTTGCAACAGCCTCGGGCGATGGTGCGCCGACCCTGTCCATCCGGACGGGTCCGCAGGGGTGTGCCCACGCGGCCGTTCCCAAGTTTCTTCTTCCTGTCAGGCTGTTATCATTCACCCGCAGGTTGGTGCGGCCTGCTATCCAAGGCGTGACAGCACCCGATCCGGGCCAGAAACCCAGAAACATGGAGTTCGACATGACCATGCCCGATGAGCCGTCCAACGGCCCTCCGGCGCACCGGCGAATGCGTGGGCGACCGGTCGATCCCTCCAAACGCGAGGCCGTGCTCGCGGCGGCGCGGGACCAGTTCCTTCATCGCGGCTACGAAGGGCTGTCGATCGAAGGCGTGGCCGCGACGGCGGGGGTGGCCAAGGGCACCATCTACAAGAGCTTCCCCGACAAGGAGAGCCTGTTCGAGGCCGTCATCGCCCGTGAGGTTCGCGCCATCACCGACCCCGACGGGGGCGGCGCCATCACGGACTGCAGCTTCCGGGACCGGCTCATCGCCTTCGGGCTGCGGCTCGTCGCACGCTCGACGGACCCGGCGCTGAACGCCTCGACCGCTCTCTTCCGCATGGAATCGATGCGTCGCCCCGAACTGGCCCACAAGGTCTATGAACTCGGGGCGGCCCGTGTTCTGGACGAACTGGCGCGGCTCATCGCCGAGGGCGCCGCGGAAGGGGCCATCGCCCCCGACGACCTCAGGCTTGCCGCCGAGGATCTGACGGGCCTATGGCATCGGGCGGAGGTCGAGCGCCTGCGACATGGGATCGTCGAGCGGATCGATCCCGAGGATCTCCGGAGCCGAGTGGTGCGGGGGGTGGACCTCTTCCTTCGAGCCCATGCTCCACGGTCGACCGACCTCAACCTCAGGGACTGACCGGCCTTGGACGGCCTGCCGGGCCAACAGACATAAGGGGCGCCGGTGTCCCGGCGCCCCGGCGCCCCGTTGCGCAGACCAGCCTGCGCGTGCCTCACTTCGCTGTCGCTGTCGCTGTCGCTGTCGCTGTCGCTGTCGCTGTCGCTGTCGCTGTCGCTGTCGCTGTCGCTGTCAGCGGACGCGAACGACCTGTTGCGCCACCACGTCGCCATCGACCTTCAGCACGGCCAGGACGTCCCTGGTGTAGGCCGGGGCGAGCGAGATCTTCACGTCGGTGTTGGCACCGGCCCGCACCGTGCGGGAGCCCAGCAGGCGACCCTCTTGTCCGGTCCGGTAATCGTAGACCTCGACCACGCCGGCGCCGCTGGAGACCACGGTTCCCAGTTGGATGAGATTGCTGGAGCTCTGCACCTCGTTGAAGCCGAAGTAGCTGCTGGCCGACGCCACGCCTGCGGTTGCGACAAAGGCGGCGGCAAGAAGGGGAAGAAGCTTGGTCATGATAGTGCCTTTCAGGGATATGGCGGAAGCGCAGGGAGAGCAGCGCCTCCGCCACATCGATTTTGCTAGCAGCGTGGATCTCTCAAGTAGGATGGAACTGGTGACATAGTATGAAAATGAATACTATTGGGTGACCACCCTCAAAGATCGACTGAAAACCTCAGGAAATTGGCACATGTGCGATCCTGCACATCAGGTGGGCCCCAAACGGCCTGACGTTTCGTCCCCCTGAGCCTTGCCAAGCATCCTATGCGGCCCGCGCCGCGTTCAGCGGCGTAGGATCGAGTTGGCCATCGACCTGCACCCTGGGGCTCGTTCAATGCCCAAGCCGGACGGCTTTCCTTGATGCGGCGTGCGGCCCCAACCGGCAGCTGACCTGACGGGCTGAGCTGGTCGGACCTGCACACCCAACGCAGGAGGCAAAGCAGTAGAACGCGCGGTGATCCAGGAACGTCGACCGACCTTCGGCAACCCTCGGAGGCGGCTTGAGCTCAACCTCTCCGCCAGGTGGTCACGATCCCGGCGAACCCCGTCGGGACTGGACCGACCCTGCAATGCCATGACCTGGCAACGATCGGGCTTGGCCTTGGCACTGCTGCGCGATTATCTGCCCGCCCCCTGCGAAAGCGCCTGACCTCCAACGTCCAAAGAGGGCACCAGACGCTGGGCTTCAGGCCAAAGGACCTTCAGGATCCACCGTCGCGAAGCCCGATGGATTTGTGCCAGCCAGACGGGAGCCCGAGGTGCTCACGGACTGGCGGCCGACGCACGCGAGCATCAGGAAGACAGTGCCGTTCCCAAGCATGACTGACCTGACCAAGGCCGACAACAGGCGCGGCACGGCACCATTTGGAACAAGGCCACATCAGTCATCCGGCCCTGTCTGCGACCAGAGACCTGCCCGACACCGGGCGATCTGATCGTCTGCCAATCTTCGGGGGAAGAGTGGTGCCCAGGAGAGGACTCGAACCTCCACGTCCTTTCGGACACTGGTACCTGAAACCAGCGCGTCTACCAATTCCACCACCTGGGCACGGGGTGTGGCCGGGGTCTTACGGGGAGTGGCGAGGGGTGTCAACAGGGGGCGGATGCGCTTGCTCGCGCTTTCTGTCGGCGGTAGATGCGTTGCGACACGGAAAAGGGGATGCCCATGGCGAAGCTGGTCACGATCTTCGGGGGCTCGGGCTTCCTGGGGCGCTACATCGCCCGGCGAATGGCCAAGGACGGCTGGCGGGTGCGCGTCGCCGTGCGTCGCCCGGACGGGGCAGGCTTCGTCCGCATGTATGGCCATGTCGGCCAGGTGCTTCCCTGGGCGTGCAACATCCGGGACGACGAATCGGTGCGGGCGGCGCTTCAGGGCGCGGATGCGGCGATCAACTGCGTCGGCACCTTCGACCGGGGCGGCCGCAACTCCTTCCAGGCCGTGCATGTGGAGGGCGCGGCCCGCATCGCCCGCATCTGCCTCGAACTCGGCGTGCGTCGCATGGTGCACATCTCCGCGCTGGGCGCTTCGGCCGAAGGGGGCAGCGAATACGCCCGCTCCAAGGCCGAAGGCGAAGCCGCGGTGCTCGACTCCATGCCGCATGCGGTGATCCTGCGGCCTTCGATCCTCTTCGGTCACGAGGACTCGTTCTTCAACCGTTTCGCCAGCATGGCCGCGCGCGGACCGATCCTGCCGCTCATCGGGGCCGGGACGCATTTCCAGCCGGTCTGGGTGGACGACGTGGCGGCGGCTGCGGCGATGGGGGCGACCGGGCAGGCCGCCCCTGGCATCTATGAGCTGGGCGGGCCCGAGGTCATGACCTTCCGCGAGCTCATGGACAAGATGCTCCACATCACCCGCCGCCGGAGGCTCGTGATCGGCCTGCCGTTCTGGCTGGGCGGAATCATGGGTTCGGTCTTCGACACCGGCCGGGCCCTGACGGGCGGGCTGGCTCCGGCGCCGATCACCCGCGATCAGGTGGCCTCCCTGCGCACCGACAACGTCGTCTCCGCGGGCGCGCGTGGCCTCGAGGCGCTGGGCATCGTGCCCACGGCCATGGACGTGGTCCTGCCCGACTACCTGTGGCGTTTCCGGCCCTCGGGCCAGTATGCTGCTCTCAAGGAATCCGCGCGCAACCTCCGCAGCTGACGCGCGCCCCTCTTCTCATCGGACCTGACCCATGACCCTGCCAGAGGCCGTCACGGCCGTCTTCCTCGGGCTTCTCGAGGGAGCGACCGAGTTCATTCCCGTGTCATCGACGGGCCATCTCCTGCTTGCCGGCCACTTCCTGGGCTTCGAGAGCAGCGGCAAGACCTTCGAGGTGGTGATCCAGCTCGGGGCCGTGCTGGCCATCGTCATCGCCTACTTCGCAAAGCTCGTCTGGGTCTTCGGCTCTGCGCCCCGCGACCCGGCGGCGCGGCGGTTCATCGGGGCGGTGCTCCTGGCCTTTCTGCCGGCGGCGGTGCTGGGCGCGGCGCTCCACGACGTCATCAAGACCGTTCTCTTCGAAACGCCCCGCCTGATCGCAATCATGCTGATCCTGGGGGGGATCGTGCTTCTCCTCGTGGACCGGCTGCCGCTGCGTCCGCGTTACGACGAGGCGGATCGCCTGCCCTTCGGGACCGCGCTGGGCATCGGTCTCTGCCAGTGCCTGGCGCTCGTGCCGGGTGTGTCGCGTTCCGGCTCCACGATCGTGGGGGCCTTGCTCCTCGGCGTCTCCAAGCGCGCGGCAGCCGAGTTTTCCTTCTTTCTGTCGCTTCCGACGATGGGCGGGGCCGTGGCCTTCGACCTTTACAAGAACCGCGACGTTCTGAGCTTCGACGATGTCGGGCTCATTGCGATCGGCTTTGCGGCCGCGTTCCTGAGCGGCCTCCTCGTGGTCCGCGGGCTCCTGGGATTCGTGAGCCGGCGTGGTTACGGCGTCTTCGGCTGGTGGCGCATCGTTGTCGGAACCGTTGCGCTGATCCTTCTTTCATTGAGGTTCTGAAATATAAGGTCAGTATCACTGACCAAATAAGAGGTAAGTGGAGCCTTTCTATTCGCCAAAGGGTCAGAAAATATCCGGTTTAGGTCAGCATTGCTGACTTGCCTTGCCGGGCTGCGTGCCGTATGGCCATCTCCGACCCAGCGTCAGGAGGATGCGTCGTGGCCGTCGAGAAAATGCTCAAGTTCGTGACCGTCGGCCGCGACATGCCCCAGAAGCGGCAGGCCGACGATCGTCGTCACGACTTCCTCGAAATCTACGGCGACTTCGCGCAGCCCAAGGCGGCCGAACAGGCCAGCCGGTGCTCCCAATGCGGGGTGCCCTATTGCCAGTCGCATTGCCCGGTGCACCACAACATCCCGGACTGGCTCCGGATGACGGCCGAAGGGCGGCTTCTCGAAGCCTATGAGATCGCCCAGGCGGCCAACAACTTTCCCGAGTTCACGGGCCGCATCTGCCCCCAGGACCGGCTTTGCGAAGGCAACTGCGTCATCGAGCAGTCGGGCCATGGCACCGTCACCATCGGCTCGGTCGAGCGCTACATCGCGGACAACGCCTGGAACGAAGGTTGGGTCAAGCCCATCCGTCCAGCGCACGAACGTGCCGAGTCCGTCGGCATCATCGGCGCGGGTCCGGCGGGGCTGGCCTGTGCCGACACGCTGCGTCGGGTCGGCGTGCAGGTCACGGTCTATGACCGCTACGACCGGGCTGGCGGCCTGCTGACCTACGGGATCCCGGGCTTCAAGCTCGAGAAGGACGTCGTGATGCGGCGCATCGATCATCTGCGCGACGGCGGCGTGGAGTTCGTGCTGAACTGCAACGTGGGCGAGGACCTGTCCTTTGATGCGATCCGGGGCCGCCACGATGCCGTGCTGATCGCCACCGGCGTCTATCGGAGCCGCGAGATCGAGGCGGACGGCGCCGAGGCGCGGGGCGTCGTGCGGGCCATCGACTATCTCACCGCGTCCAACAAGAAGCAGTTCGGCGACGAGGTGCGCGAGTTCGACTCGGGCGAGCTTGACGCCTCCGGCAAGCGCGTCGTCGTCATCGGCGGCGGCGATACGGCGATGGACTGCGTGCGCACCGCCATCCGGCAAGGCGCCTCGTCGGTGAAGTGCCTATACCGGCGCGACCGGGCCAACATGCCCGGCTCGCAGCGCGAGGTCGCGAACGCCGAGGAGGAGGGCGTGGAGTTCATGTGGCTTTCCGCGCCCGAAGGCTTCGAGGGCAACGCCGTGAGCGGGGTCCGCGTCCAGCGGATGCGCCTGGGTGCCCCGGACGCCACCGGCCGCCGCTCGCCCGAGCCGATGGGGGATGTCGTGCTCGAGGGCGCCGACCTGGTGGTCAAGGCCCTGGGCTTTGAGCCCGAGCCCCTGCCGTCGCTTTGGGGAACGCCCGGCCTCGAGGTGACGCGCTGGGGCACTGTCCGGGCCGAGTTCGGCAGCGGTCGGACGAGCCTCGACGGAGTGTTCGCCGCAGGCGACATCGTGCGCGGGGCCTCGCTGGTCGTCTGGGCGATCCGGGACGGTCGGGAAGCGGCCGCGGCGATCCTGGGCTACCTTGGCCAGAGCGCGACGGCGACGCCGGTCGCGGCGGAGTGAGGGGCGGCAATCGTCCCCTCGACAAGACGCACGACGCCGGGCCTCATGGCCCGGTCATCCCGAACCGAGGATCCTCCATGCGTTGCCTTGCCGTCCTTCCGCTTCTCCTGGCCGGGCCTGCCTTTGCGCAGGACACGTCGACCGACAGCCGCACCTTCCAGCCGCCGCAGGGCTGCACGGCCTATCTGACCGTCCAGATGGCGTCCTGCACGGTGTCGCATCACTTCCGCTGCGAGGGCGATCCCGAGGGCTGGCAGCGCCGGGTCGACATGGACGAGAGCGGCATCACCTATTTCGGCGCCATCGACCAGCAGACGCAGTGGATGGAGTCCTACCACGTCATGACGGGCCACAGCGAGATCCTGGCCCCGAGCCCGGCCGATCCCGCAGATTTCGACGCGCTGACCGCGAACAAGTCCGACAGCTTCGACTTCATGACCAATTCGGCCGAGATCGGCTCCACGCGGTACGTGGGCCGGGACCGGCTGACCGGAAAGACGGTGACGATCGACGACGTGCCGCTCGAGCAGACCGAGTACGAGATCACGGCCTATGACGGGCAGGGCAACGAGGTCTGGCGCAGCGCGGGGAACGAGTACATCAGCCGTGACTGGCGAATGTTCCTGTCGGGCAAGAGCTCGAACGTCGTCGGCGAGGACGTCACAGAGACGGATGACAGCCCGGTGGAGTTCATCTTCCCCGGCGAGCCCGGCTTCCTGTCGGTCAGCCCCAAGCACGGCTGCAACGAGGTGATGTCGTCCTACGACGCGCCGCTCATGTCGCCGATTCCGGAAAGCCACGGCTGATGCGGGCCGAGTCGATCTTCGCCGCGCTCTCTGTCGCTACTGTAGGTGGAGGCACTGCCTTGCCGACCACTGCTCAAGAAGTCGGTGAAATATACGTCAACATCTGGGATGCGTATCCGCCCTTCCTGACCGTTCAATACGAAGGGTGCAAAGTCGAGACCTTCGGTCGTAACTCGGCTGGGATCATGTATGTGAACTCGGACGAGTCGACCGCGCCGTACGACGCTCTGGGAGTCGTGTTCTCGCCAGACGGGGACGTGACCAACGCTTACGGTCTTTCAGGTCCCGGCATCAACAGCATCCTCGAAGACCGCGACCCGTTCTCTCTCAGCAACCTCTTGGTCAGGGGCGAGGACCGGTTCGACCAGACGGTTGCATTGGATTTGCCAACCTACGGACCTGGGCAACCTTACAACAATCCCCCAGTGCGTCCTTCAAGGTTGGACGGGTTCGTCCGCTTGGACGGGGAAGCCACTATGATCGACGGGCGCAGCCTCCTTACTGGTCATGGAGAAAGCAAGCTCCAATACGGCGAGAACGGCCCGATCTGGACCACGGCGGCAGAGGTCTTCATAGACCAGCAACTCGGGATCGTGCTGCAGGGGCGGACGAGCCAAACCGGGCCGACGGGCTCCGTCGTCGTCTCGGGCGGTTTGCCTATGGACTTCATCTTCCCCGGAGAGCCGGGCTTCATGGCCGAAAAGCCTTTGATCGGATGCCACGGGTAGATGGAGGGCACGTGATGATCACCGGCCACTGCCTCTGCGGCGCCGTCACCGTCACCGTCCGGGGCGGGCACGACCCGCGAGTCGGCGCCTGCCATTGCCGGATGTGCCAGCGCTGGAGCGGAGGCCTGTTCCTCTGCTTCAACGCCCAGGACGTCGAGGCGAGCGGTCCCGTCGCGCGCTTCCAGAGCTCCCCCTTCAGCGAACGGGCCTTCTGCGCCACCTGCGGCTCGCACCTCTGGTTCCACGACCTCGACAAGCCCGAGGGCACGCTGGAGCTGATGCCCGGCCTCTTCGACGAGGCCAGGGACTGGCCGCTCCGCTCCGAGATCTACGCCGACCGCGCCATGGAGTCGGCCAAGCTCGCCGGCGACCACCTGCGCAAGACGCGCGCCGAATACGAACACGAGAACCCCTTCATCGAAGGAGACGACCCATGACGACCACCTACGACGAATCCTGGGTCAAGGCCGAGGAAACCAAGCGCGCCTGGATGGCCGAGAACTCGCTCTACAAGGCCGATGACGAGCATGCCTCCTGCGGCGTGGGCCTTGTCGTCGCCATCGACGGCAAGCCGTCGCGCGGCGTGGTGGAGAAGGGGATCCAGGCGCTCCAGGCCGTGTGGCACCGGGGCGCGGTGGACGCCGACGGCAAGACCGGCGACGGCGCGGGCATCCACGTCCAGATCCCCGTCCGCTTCTTCTACGACCAGGTCCGCCGCACGGGGCACGAGCCCGCGATGGACAAGCTCATCGCCGTGGGTCAGGTCTTCCTGCCCCGCACCGACTTCGGCGCGCAGGAACGCTGCCGGACCATCGTGGAGACCGAGGTCCTCCGCATGGGCCACTACATCTACGGCTGGCGCCACGTTCCCGTGGACATCTCCGTGCTCGGCGAGAAGGCCAACGCGACCCGCCCCGAGATCGAGCAGATCCTGATCCGCTGCGAGAAGCCGCTCTCGACCGAGGAGTTCGAGCGCGAGCTCTACATCATCCGCCGCCGCATCGAGAAGGCGGCGATCGCCGCGCAGATCCCGGGGCTCTACCTCGCCTCGCTCTCCTGCCGGTCGATCATCTACAAGGGGATGATGCTGGCCGAGCAGGTCGCCACCTTCTACCCCGACCTCCAGGACGAGCGGTTCGAGAGCGCCTTCGCGATCTTTCACCAGCGTTATTCGACCAACACCTTCCCGCAATGGGCGCTGGCCCAGCCCTTCCGCATGCTCGCCCACAACGGCGAGATCAACACGCTCAAGGGCAACGTGAACTGGATGCGGTCGCACGAGATCCGCATGTCCTCGGACGCGTTCGGGGACATGGCCGAGGATATCAAGCCGATCATCCCTTCGGGGACCTCGGACTCGGGCGCGCTGGACGCGGTGTTCGAGGTGCTGGTCCGCGCCGGACGCTCTGCCCCCATGGCCAAGACCATCCTCGTGCCCGAGGCCTGGTCCAAGATGACCGGGGACCTGCCCAAGGCCTGGGCCGACATGTACGCCTACTGCAACGCCATCATGGAGCCCTGGGACGGTCCCGCCGCCCTGGCCATGACCGACGGCCGCTGGGTCTGCGGCGGCCTCGACCGCAACGGCCTGCGCCCGCTCCGCTATGTCGTCACCGCCGACGGCCTGCTTGTCGCCGGCTCCGAGGCCGGCATGGTCCCGGTCGAGGAGCGCAACGTCGTCGAGAAGGGTGCCCTCGGCCCCGGCCAGATGATCGCCGTCGACATGCAGGACGGCCGTCTTTACCACGACACGCAGATCAAGGACCGGCTCGCCGGGTCCCAGCCCTTCGGCCAGTGGGTCGAGAAGGTCGTGGACCTGAACGCCATGCTCCGCGACGTGCCGGAGCGGACCCTTTTCGAGGGCGAGGAGCTGCGCCGCCGCCAGATCGCCGCCGGCTACTCCGTCGAGGAGCTGGAGCAGGTGCTGGCCCCCATGGCCGAGGACGGCAAGGAGCTCGTGGCCTCGATGGGCGACGACACCCCGGCTGCCGTGCTGTCGGCGCAGTACCGGCCGCTGTCGCACTACTTCCGCCAGAACTTCTCCCAAGTGACGAACCCGCCCATCGACTCCCTGCGGGAGGGACGGGTCATGTCGCTCAAGACCCGGTTCGGCAACCTCAAGAACGTGCTCGACGAGGATTCGTCGCAGACCGAGATCCTGGTCCTCGAGTCGCCCTTCATCGCCAACGCCGAATTCGACGTGATGGTGCAGCAGTTCGGCGGCCAGGTGGCCTTCATCGACTGCACCTTCGCGCCCGGTCCCGACGCGCTCCGCCTGGGGCTCGAACGGATCCGGGGCGAGGCCGAGGACGCCGTCCGCTCGGGCGCCGCGCACATCGTCCTCACGGACGAGCATCAGGACCCCGACAAGGTCCCGATGCCGATGATCCTTGCCACCAGCGCGGTGCATTCCTGGCTGACGCGCAAGGGCCTGCGCACCTTCACCTCCGTCAACGTCCGCTCGGCCGAGTGCATCGACCCGCATTACTTCGCGGTGCTGATCTCCTCGGGCGCTACCACGGTGAACGCCTATCTCGCGCAGGACTCCATCGCCGACCGGATTGCCCGGGGGCTGCTGGACGGCACGCTCACGGACGCCATGCGCCGCTACCGGGCAGCGGTGGATGCAGGGCTCCTCAAGATCATGTCCAAGATGGGCATCTCGGTGATCTCCTCCTACCGAGGCGGCCTCAACTTCGAGGCCGTGGGTCTGAGCCGCGCCATGTGCGCCGAATACTTCCCCGGCATGCACTCGCGCATCTCCGGCATCGGCCTTATCGGCCTCCAGAAGAAGATCGAGGAGGTCCACGGCAAGGGCTGGAAGGGTCCGACCGGCATCCTTCCCATCGGCGGCTTCTACAAGGCGCGTCGCACCGGCGAGAAGCACGCCTGGGAAGCCACGACCATGCACATGCTGCAAAGCGCGTGCGACCGGGCGTCCTACGAGCTCTGGCAGCAATACGCCAAGGTCATGCAGTCCAACCCGCCGATCCACCTGCGGGACCTCCTGGCCATCAAGCCGCTCGGCCCCGCCATCCCGATCGAGCAGGTCGAGAGCATCACTGCCATCCGCAAGCGCTTCGTGACGCCGGGGATGTCGCTGGGCGCCCTGTCGCCCGAAGCGCACAAGACCCTCAACGTCGCCATGAACCGCATCGGCGCCAAGTCCGACTCGGGCGAGGGCGGCGAGGACCCGGCGCACTTCCTGCCCGAATCCAACGGCGACAACCCGTCTGCCAAGATCAAGCAGGTCGCCTCCGGCCGCTTCGGCGTCACGGCGGAATACCTCAACGCCTGTGAGGAGCTGGAGATTAAGGTCGCGCAGGGTGCCAAGCCCGGCGAGGGCGGCCAGCTTCCGGGCATGAAGGTCACGGCCCTCATCGCCCGGCTGCGCCACTCCACCCCCGGCGTGACGCTGATCTCCCCGCCGCCGCACCACGACATCTACTCGATCGAGGACCTCGCCCAGCTCATCTACGACCTCAAGCAGATCAACCCCCGGGCCAAGGTCTGCGTGAAGCTCGTGTCGAGCAGCGGCGTGGGCACCATCGCGGCGGGCGTGGCCAAGGCCAAGGCCGACGTGATCCTGATCTCGGGCCACAACGGCGGCACCGGGGCCTCCCCCGCGACCTCGATCAAGTACGCGGGCCTCCCCTGGGAGATGGGCCTGACCGAGGCGCATCAGGTCCTGTCGATGAACAACCTCCGGAGCCGCGTCACGCTGCGCACCGACGGCGGCCTCCGCACCGGCCGCGACATCGTCATGGCCGCCATGCTGGGCGCCGAGGAGTACGGCATCGGCACCGCCGCCCTGATCGCCATGGGCTGCATCATGGTCCGGCAGTGCCAGTCGAACACCTGCCCGGTGGGCGTCTGCACCCAGAACGAGGCGCTGCGCGCCAAGTTCACCGGCACGGCCGACAAGGTGGTGAACCTCATCACCTTCTACGCCACCGAGGTGCGCGAGATCCTGGCCTCCATCGGCGCGCGGTCCCTCGACGAGGTGATCGGCCGGGCGGACCTGCTCACGCAGGTGTCGCGTGGCTCCACCCACCTCGACGACCTCGACCTCAACCCGCTCCTCATCACCGTCGATGGCGCGCGGACGACCGTGTACGACCGCTCCAAGCCCCGGAACGCCGTTCCGGACACGCTGGACGCGGAGATTGTCAAGGACGCCGAGCGCTTCCTCCAGGACGGGGAAAAGATGCAGCTCGCCTATGCCGTGCGGAACACCGACCGCACCATCGGTACCCGCGTCAGCTCCCACATCGTCAAGCGGTTCGGGATGCGCAACTCGCTCCAGCCCGACCACCTGACGATCAAGCTCACCGGGACGGCGGGCCAGTCGCTGGGCGCCTTCGCCGCGCCGGGCCTCAAGATCGAGGTGTCGGGCGAGGCGAACGACTACGTGGCCAAGGGCCTCTCGGGCGGCACCATCGTGGTCCGTCCGGCGATGGCGTCATCCCTTGTCGCGTCCGAGAACACGATCATCGGCAACACGGTCCTGTATGGGGCGACGGGGGGCTTCCTCTTCGCCTCGGGCCGGGCCGGCGAACGCTTTGCCGTCCGCAACTCGGGCGCGTCCGTGGTCGTGGAAGGCTGCGGATCGAACGGCTGCGAATACATGACGGGCGGAACGGCCGTGATCCTGGGCCGCATCGGCGCGAACTTCGGCGCCGGGATGACCGGGGGCATGGCCTATGTCTGGGACCCCGAGGGCAGGGCGCGCAACCTCATCAACCCGGAGTCGCTGGTCACTTGCCAGGTGACCGTGCCCTTCTGGGAAGAGCAGCTCCGCACCCTGATCGAACGTCATGTGGCCGAGACCGGGTCGCGCCGGGGCAACGAGATCCTGAGCGACTGGCCCACGATGCTCGGGCAGTTCGTGCAGGTCTGCCCCAAGGAGATGCTGCCCCACATCAAGCACCCGCTCTGGGTCGAGGATCAGGCCATCCCCGCCGAGTAGGATCGGCAGCGGTCGGGGGGGCCGTCCCCCGACCTTCGAGCCGCGCCGTCCGAGGTGCCGCGGCTCGTTCGTCTTGATGACAGGCGCCGTTCCGGCCGCCTGCTCCCCTGGGCGCGGTCTCAGGCGTCGACCTTGGGCGGCTCCACAGGCTCGGCCGGATCAGCCGCTGGAGGAACATCGACCTCGCGCTCGATCACGATCCGGACGTGCTTGACCATGGCCGCGATCACCCCCAGCACGGCAAGCTAGGGCGCTGCCAGGGCCACGACCCCTCCGGCCAGCACGCCGATGGTCAGGGGCACCTCGAACTGGGTTTCCCCGTCCCTGGCGATGATCCTGAGTTGCCGGATGTTGCCTTCGTGGAACAGGTCCTTGACCCGTTCGACCAGTTGGTTGCCCGAAACCTCGATCTCCTCGAGCACGGTGCGGTCCTTGGTGTCGGTCATCTGATCCTCCATGTCGCTGCTCATCGGGAGCATCATCAGGCTGGATCCCTGGGCCCGCCCTGTCCTTGAGCCAGATCAATGGTCCGCGACCCCGGGGGTCGTAGATTGCGGCTGGCGGGGAACCGTGCCGCCCCGGCCCGGTTTCCCAGCCCGAACACAGCAGGAGACAGACATGTCCGACCTCATCGTGATTGGCTTTCCCGACGATACGTCCGCCTTTCGGGCGCGTGCCGAGTTCGTCCAGCTCCAGAAGGACTACCTGGTCGACATGGAGGACGTGGTCGTCGTGACCCGCTCCATGGACGGTCAGGTCCAGCTCCATCAGGCGGTGAACATGACGGCGGCCGGGGCAATGGGCGGCACGCTTTGGGGCACCATGATCGGCCTGCTGTTCTTGAATCCCCTTCTGGGCGCAGCGGCCGGCGCGGCAGCCGGGGCGCTGTCGGGCGCGCTGACCGACCTGGGCATCGAGGACGACTTCCTGCGCGAGGTGGGCAGCACGCTCGACAGTGGAGGCGCGGCGTTGGCCGTGCTGCTGCGCAAGTTCACGGCGGACCGGGTGATCGACCGGCTCGGGTCCCTGGGGGGCCGCGTGCTCCAGACCTCGCTGCCCCAGGACCTGGAGGAGCGGCTGCGCACCCGGCTTTCCCTTGGCACCCCTCATCCCACCCCGGCCCAGCCGGCGACCACCCCGACCGACCTCGAAAGCGCGGCGCCCGCCCCGGCGCTGGGCGGGGCTCCGTCCGGTGCCACCGCGCCGGCGAGCGTGACCACCGATCCCCAGGGCGCGCACAGTCAGCCCTGAGTCGGGCCGACGCGGCCCTTGACCCCCCCGCCCCGGGGGGCCAGTCATGGCGCCATGGCAAGAGCGACGGGCAGGACGAAAGCGGAACGGGAGGCGGCTGACGCCTCCGACGCGGCTGACGGCGAAGGTGAGGTCCTCGATCCTCGGCCGCCGAAACGCCGCCGCCGGTCCCGTTCCACTTCGCCCGCCGACCTGGCGCCCGCCTCCGGGCCGCGTCACCGTCCGCTGGTTCTCCTCGTGCGCGGGGTGCTTCTCGTGATCGCTGCGGTCCTGGCCGTCATTGCCGTCGTCGGGGCGATCAACCCTCCGACGACGCCCTACATGTGGAGCGAGGGGCAGCGCCTGGGCGGTGTGCAGCAGACCTGGGTCCCGTTGGAGGACATGGCCCCGATCATGCCCCGCGCGGCCGTGGCGGCCGAGGATGCGGAATTCTGCGAACACTGGGGCCTGGACCTGCGCGCCATCCGCGAGGCCGCGGCGCAGGGCGGCAACCGGGGCGCGTCGACCATCAGCCAGCAGGTGGTCAAGAACGTCTTTCTGTGGCAGGGCCGGAGCTGGCTGCGCAAGGCCATCGAAGCCGCCATGACCCCGGCCATGGAAGCGTTCTGGTCCAAGCGCCGCATCCTCGAGGTGTACCTGAACGTGGCCGAGTTCGGCGAAGGCGTCTTCGGCGTCGAGGCCGCCGCGCGCCATCATTTCGGCGTGAGCGCGGCGGAGCTGTCGGACGCGCAGGCCGCCCGTCTGGCCGCGATCCTGCCGGATCCCAAGAACCGCGACCCGGCCCACCCCACCGACGAGTTGCGGCGGCGCGCGGTGCGGATCCTGGACGGCGCCGCCACCATCGAGGCGGATGGGCGCGCCTCCTGCTTCGAGGGTGCGGGCCTCTGACCAGGCGCCACGCTTGCCCTTGAACGCGAGGGACGGTTGCGGCATGGGTCGGACGCTTCCCCCGACCTTCGGATCCCCCGCGCAGCATGAATCGGCTTTACCATTACCCGCTCTCCCCCTTTTCCCGGAAAGTGCGCCTTGCCCTTGGCGAGAAGCGCATCGAGGTGGAGCTTGCGGAAGAGCGGTACTGGGAGCAGGGCATCGAGTTCCTGCGCCGCAACCCGGCGGGGCAGGTTCCGATCCTGCGGATGAACGGCCGGATGCTATCGGACAGCCAGGCCATCTGCGAATACCTCGAGGAAACGGTCCCCACGCCTCCGCTCCTGCCGCGAGATCCGGATGGCCGCTACGAAGTCCGGCGACTCTGCGCCTGGTTCGACGGCAAGTTCCACGCCGAGGTGACCTCCAAGCTGATGGGCGAGCGGGTGTTCAAGAAGCTGCGCGGGGGCGGCGTGCCGGACTCGGCCTCGGTCAAGGCCGGGGCGCGCGACATCAAGTACCACCTCGGGTACATGACCCATCTGCTGGAAACGCGCCGGTGGCTGGCGGGCAACGACATGACCCTCGCCGATTTCGCGGCGGCGGCGCATCTGTCCTGCCTGGACTACGTATCGGACGTGCCCTGGGACAAGTACGAGTCCGTCAAGGACTGGTACGCCAAGATCAAGTCCCGCCCCGCCTTCCGGTCGATCCTGGCCGACCAGGTCCCGGGCTTCCGGCCCGCCCCGCATTATGCGGACCTCGACTTCTGATCGCGCCCGCGCGGCGCGCCCGGACCCGCCGGCCCTCAAGGCGCGGCTGGCCGGGGAGGCGCGCGACGCCGGATTTGCCGCCATGGGGATCTGCCGCCCCGACGCGATCCCCGAGGCGATGGGCCGTCTTCGGGCCTTTCTCGACCAGGGCCGTCATGGCCAACTCGACTGGATGGCCGACCGGGCGCATTGGCGCGGCGACCCGACGGCCCTCTGGCCCGAGGCCCGAAGCGTCATCATGCTCGTGGACAGCTACGCGCCCGAGCATGACCCGACGGAGGTGCTGGGCCATCCCGACCGGGGCGCCGTCAGCGTCTATGCGCAGGGCAGGGACTACCACGACAGCGTCAAGCCGCGTCTGAAGCGCCTGCTCCGCTGGCTTCTGGCCGAGGTGCCGGGGGCGGAAGGCAAGGTCTTCGTGGATACCGCGCCGGTGATGGAGAAGCCGCTGGCGCAGGCCGCGGGACTGGGCTGGCAGGGCAAGCACACCAACCTCCTGGGCCGCGAGTTCGGCAACTGGGTGTTCCTCGGCGCGATCTTCACGACGGTCGACCTGCCCCCGGACGCGCCCGAGGTCTCGCATTGCGGGTCCTGCCGGCGCTGCCTCGACGCCTGTCCGACGGGCGCCTTTCCCGCGCCCTACCAGCTCGATGCGCGGCGCTGCATCTCCTACCTCACCATCGAGCATCGTGGCCCGGTGCCCGAGGAGTTCCGCCCGGCGCTCGGCAATCGGATCTACGGCTGCGACGACTGTCTGGCGGCCTGTCCCTGGAACAAGTTCTCGGTCGCAGCCTCGGAGATGAGATACCTTAGAGGGGACGGGCCGCCGCGCCTTGGCGACCTCGCGGCCCTGGACGATCCGGCCTTTCGGGCGCGTTTCGCCGGTAGCCCGGTCAAACGGATCGGCCTTTCGCGGTTCCTGCGGAACGTGCTCTACGCCATCGGCAATTCGGACGACAGGACGCTGCTGCCGTCGGCGGAACGGCATCTGGGACACGAGGACCCCGTGGTCGCCGAGGCGGCCGCCTGGGCCGTCTCGCGGCTCCGTGAAGACCTGTGACGGAAGCGCAGCGCGCCGATGGGCGTTGACGGGCCAAAGGCCCTCGACACCAGGAGACCCGATCCATGCGTCATGCGCTGACTGCCTTGGCCCTGCTGCTGCCCCTGCCGGCCTTGGCCGCCGTGGAGCAGGGGGCGCCGAACGCACCCTTCGAGCCTGCCTTCGCGAACCAGACCCGCGCGCCCGCGCTGCCGGGGACCTCCGTGCAGGCGCAGCCCTTTGCCGGGGCGCTGGAGAAGCCCTGGGGCCTCGCGTCCCTTCCGGACGGGACCTATCTCGTCACCGAGAAGGCGGGCCGGATGCGGCTCGTGGCTGCGGACGGCACCATCTCCCAACCCATCGCCGGGCTGCCCGAGGTCGATGCGCGCGGGCAGGGCGGGCTGCTCGACGTGGCCGTGTCGCCGGACTTCGCCCGGGACTGGACGGTCTTCTGGACCTACGCCAAGCCCATGGGCGACGGCCTCGTCGCCACGGCCGCGGCGCGGGGCCAGTTGTCCGAGGATGGCACGCAGCTCAGTGATGTGCGGGACATCTTCGTGCAAACGCCCGCCTCCGACAGCACGAAGCATTACGGGTCCCGGATCGTGCCGGATGGCCGGGGCAACGTGTTCGTCACCACCGGAGAGCATTCCGACGCGCCCGAGCGCGAGCGCGCCCAGGATCCGGACGCGACCTGGGGCAAGGTCGTCCGCATCACCCAGAACGGCGAGGCCCTGTCGGACAACCCCTTCGTGGGCCAGGGCCGCCCCGAGGTGTGGACCCAAGGGCACCGCAACATCCAGGGCGCGGCGTTCGACGCGCAGGGCCGGCTCTGGACCATCGAGCATGGGCCGCTGGGCGGGGACGAGCTGAACCTGATCGTGGCCGGCGCCAACTATGGCTGGCCCGAGGTGAGCTACGGCCTCAACTACGACGGCTCTCCGGTCGGAACGGGGCAGCCCCGGGCCGAGGGGTTCGCCGAGCCCGTCTATTACTGGGACCCGGTGATCGCGCCCGGCAACATGACCTTCTACCGGGGTGACCTGTTCCCCTGGCAGGGCGACGCCGTCATCGCCGCGCTCAAGACCGGAGGGCTCGTGCGGCTCGACATCGAAGGCGACCGGGTCGTGGGCGAGGAGCGGATGCTGACGGAGCTGGGCCGCGTCCGCGATGTCGAGGAACTGGGCGACGGATCCCTGCTGATCATCACGGACGACGCCAACGGCGGCATCTACCGCGTCACGCCGGGTTGACCGTCCGGAACCCCGGGGCGGGGGCTGCGCGTTTCCGTCCCACGGAATTCGGAAACGGAAGGCCTGGGAGGGGCAGCCCCATGCGGGCACCCGTCCCCAAGGGGGAGGCGGCTTGAAGGACACCGACGTCATCGAGGCGATGGAGCAAGGGCTGCTGGACGGCCCCGCCGAGCCTCCCCGCGTGGAGGTGCCCGCGGGGCTCGTCTACGTCACCGACTCCATGCCCGGCATCCGGCGGCAGAAGCGCGGCAAGGGCTTCAGCTATATCGGCCCGGACGGCACCACGATCGAGCGCGGGGCCGAGCGGGAGCGGCTGGAGAAGCTGGGCGTGCCGCCGGCCTATGACCGGGTCTGGATGTGCCCGCTCCCCAACGGCCACCTGCAGGCCACCGGCTTCGACGTGCGGCAGCGCAAGCAGTACCGCTACCACCCGGAGTGGTCCTCGCACCGATCCGGCAACAAGTTCGACCGGCTGGTGGATTTCGGGCACGCCCTGCCCGCCATCCGCGAGCGTGTCGCGCACGATCTCCGCGCCCCTCCGGGCGACCCCCGCTTTGCCCTTGCCGCCGCGGTGACTCTGATCGACCGGCTGTCCCTCCGGGTGGGCAACGAGGAATACGCCCGCGAGAATGGCAGCTACGGTGCGCTGACCCTCCGCAACAAGCATGTGCGGCTCAGGGACGGGGAGATCGGGCTCGACTTCAAGGCCAAGAGCGGACAGCGCGTCCGGCGGCGGCTCAAGGATTCGCGGCTGCTCAAGGTGCTCGAGAAGGCGTCCGACCTGCCCGGGGCGGAGCTCCTGACCTGGGTGGACGACATGGGGCAGGTCCACAGCCTGACCTCGACCCAGCTCAACGCCTACCTCGACGAGGCCGACGGGGACGACAGCCTCGCCTTCACCGCCAAGACCTTCCGCACCTGGGCCGGCACGCTCGCCGCCTTCGAGCGGCTGGCGCAGGGCGACGCCCCCAAGATCAAGGCGCTGGCCGAGGCCGCCTCGCAGCGACTGCACAACACACCCACGGTCGCCAAGCAGGCCTACATCCATCCCGCCGTCCTGGAGATGGCGGGACAGGTGCCCGACCTGCCCCCGCCCGAGCCGATCAAGGGCCTTTCGACCGACGAGACGCGGCTTCTGGCCTTCCTGGAGAAGCCGCCGCTCACATGAGCGGCCGCTGCTCGGGGTCGTCCCTGTCCACCAGGGCGATCCCGGTCAGCGCGGCCAGGTTCCCGATCCGCAACTTGCCCCCGGACCAGTCGCAAAGCCCGGCCTGCCGGAAGCGCGCCAGCGTCTTGTTCGTGTGGACGAGCGAAAGGCCCAGCGCCTCCGCAAGATCCTGCTGCCGGAAAGGCAGGGGAACCATTCCGTCCCGTTCCAGGCCCATGGCCTCGAGCCGCCGCCAGAGCCGCAGGAACGCCCAGGCGATCCTTTGCCCGGCATTCCGCTGGCCCACGGAGACCAGCGTTTCCCCCAGGAGGTGGCTCTCCACGGCGGCGATCCAGGCCAGCGCCTGCGCCCGCGCGGGTTGCCCGTGGAACACCTCCTGCACCCGGGCTCGTTCGAACACGCAGAGCACCATCCGGGTCCGCGCCTCGATCGAGTGCTTCATCTCGCCCATCATGGCAGCGTGGAGGCCCAGGAAGTCGCCCGGTAGAACGAAGTTGATGATCTGCCGCCGCCCGGTCGAAAGCGACTTGTACTGGACGGCCTGACCTTCCAGCACGGTGTAGATCCAGGGGCTTTCCTGTCCCTCCGCCAGAAGGGTCGTCCCGGGGTCGACCGACATCTCGCCGATCTTGAAACCTTCCATGAAGCGCACCTCGTCGGCGCTCATGGGGGTGAACAGGGGGCGGTGTCGAAGCGGGCAGGCCCGACACGGAATCGTGATCGCCTGGCGTGGAACCGGGACGCGGATCGTCACGAACGGTGTTGCAGGTTAATGCAGCCTTCCGCCCGATCCTCCAGAAGGGTCCTGACCCGGGGGCTAGGTGTGGGTTGTTGATGAGTGACGCTGTCGTACGAGGACCGATCTACCTCATCGTGCTGTCCCAGGCCTTTGTGGCCTTGGACCTGAGGATGACGATCGAGGAGTTCGACCCCACCGCCCCCGTGGTCGCCGCCACATCGACCGCCGAGGCGCTTCCCGTCCTGGAGGGGGTGGACCGAATCGCCGTGGCCTTCGTGGACCAAGGACCGGGCGACTACGAACAGTCTGCCCTGGCCCGGATCGTCGCGGAAAAGGGCGGCCATGTGGTCCTCATGGGGGATCGTGCCGAAGAGGATGGCGCGGGTCACGGCTATGCCGTGCTGGAGCGCCCGTTCCTGACCGCGCACGTCGCCGACCATCTCCTGGCCGCCCTCGGCTGACGGCCCCGCCGGCAAGCCCCTTTCCGGCCCGGGAGAATGGCCTGAACGGCGCGGGGCCGGACAGGGTCCTGCGATCATCAGGCGGCCAGGGTCTCGGTCGAGGCGAAGAACATGGCCTGGCTCACCGCCGACCGGACCTGCTCCTCGGAGTAGGGCTTGGTGATGAGGAAGGCCGGCTCGGGACGGGCGCCGGTCAGCAGGCGTTCAGGGAAGGCGGTGATGAAGATGACCGGCAGGTCCTGGAACTCGCCCAGGATGTCGTTCACGGCGTCGATCCCCGAGGAATTGTCGGCCAGCTGGATGTCGGCCAGGATCAGGTCGGGCGTCGTCTCGCGGGCCAGCCGCACGGCCTCGGTCCGGGTGCGGGCGACGCCGGTGACCCGGTGGCCCATCTCCCGGACGACCGCCGAGATGTCCATCGCGATGATGGCCTCGTCCTCGATGACCATGACGCGGCCCGCGACCGATTCCTCCATCTCGCGGATGGCGGTGTCGATGAGGTCGGTCGCCGTTTCGGGCGTGACGCTCATGATGGCGCCGATGTCCTGCGGCAGGAACCCTTCGATGGCATGAAGGAGCAGCGCCTCGCGCGTGAGGGGCGTGAGGCGCGCCATGTGGCCCTGCGCCCGCGCCTCGATATGGCTCTGCGCCTCGTCGAGGGGCGTCCCCGCCTGCGTCCAGACCCGGTGGAAGGCGCGGAAGAGCGCGACCTTGGGGGGCATATCCTCCGCCGAGGACGACGGATCGAGGATCAGCGCTTCCAGCGTCTGCGCCGCCAGGGCGTCGCCCGCGGTCTGGTTTCCCGTCAGGGCACGGGCGTAACGGCGCAGGTGCGGCAGGCTGGCCCCCACGGCGGAGGCAAAGTTGGACGTCATGAATTATCCCTCTAGATCTCTCCCTGGAACCGAACGCATCTCTCGCGCGTTCGGTTCCGAATGGTTATAGGGACGAGCGCGGGGACAGTCTTGGGCATGTATGTGGAAATGGCCGAAAACAAGGGGAAAAGCAGGCTTCATCAGCAGATCGATGAAAACCTGAAGCGCGTGTACGAGGAAGCGCTGACCGAAGAGATCCCTGACCGGTTCAAGGACCTGATCGCGCGCCTGCGTTCCAAGGAGGGCGGCCAATGAGGGAACCCCAGGCCACGGGGGTCCCGGAGCCGAAGGCCGAGGTTCCTGGAGCGACTGACGACAGAGGGTCGGGCGTGATCGTAGGCCGACCGGAAGGCGTTCTCCCCATCGGTGCCCGCGACCCGCGCGACGAACTCCCCGAGCATCTTGGCGCCCTTCGCGCCTTTGCCATTTCGCTGACCCGCAATGTCGCCGCCGCTGACGACCTCGTGCAGGATACGATCGTCAAGGCATGGACCAATCTGGACAAGTTCCAGCCGGGCTCGAACCTGAGAGCGTGGCTGTTCACGATCCTACGGAATACCTTCTACTCCGATAAACGCAAGACCCGGCGGGAGGTGGCCGATCCCGAAGGCGTCTACGCTGCCGCGCTCTGCGAAAAGCCCAGCCATGACGGACGGCTCGCCCTGGCCGATTTCCGCCGCGCCTTCGACCAGCTCTCGCCCGAGCATCGCGAGGTTCTCATCCTGGTGGGCGCGTCAGGCTTCGCCTACGAGGAAGCGTCCATCATGATGGGGGTGGCCGTCGGCACCGTGAAGAGCCGCGCCAATCGCGCCCGCGCCCGCCTGGCCGAGATGCTGGGCCTTGAGGAGGGAGAGGAGCTTCTCTCGGGAGTCGATGGGGCCACGCTGGCGGTGCTGGGCAAGTCCGGGGTCCGGGCGGCATGACGATCCGCCGGCCAGGGGGCCGACCCGTAGCCTGAATGTCCGACCTCGCCGCCACGCATCCTGTCACGGCCCAAGCCGGTCGGTCGTCCGACCGGCTTCGCCGTTCGTCCGCCATGTCTCCTCGTCCTCCCTTCTTCCACCGCCTCGGCTTTCGGCTGGCAGCCCTTCTGGCCGTCGCGCTCCTGCCGCTTGGGCTGATCTCGCTCCTGCAGGCGAACGCCTGGCTTGATGCCGCCCAGCAGCAGCGGGCTGCCGTCCTGATGGGCGAAACCCTGCGGGTGAGCGCGCCCGTCACCGGCTTCATCCGCGAGGCCCAGGGGACGGCGTCCGCGCTGGCCCGCACTGTCGGACCCCTTCTGGATGACGAGGCCGCCTGCGACGCTGCCATGTCGCAGCTGGTGTCGATCAGTCCGCAATATTCGGTTGCGGCCTATGTCCCCGTCAGCGGCGACATGACCTGCGCCTCGAACGGAGCCGCCCACGACTATTCCGGCGATCCGGTGTTCCAGGACCTGATCCGCGACCTGCGGCCCAAGATCATCGTCAACCCCCGAGGCCCGGTCTCGGGCACGTCGATCGTCCTCGTGGTCCAGCCGGTCGTCGGGGAGACCGGCGGCTATTCCGGCTATGTCGCGCTGGCGTTGCCGCACGCCGCGCTGTCGGCCGAGGCACCGATTCCCGACGCCGGGGGCGGCCTGCGGGACGCGCCGGATTTCGTCACCTTCAACCGGGATGGCGTGGTCCTGACGGCCTCGACAGGGTTGGACCGTGTCGCCGACATCCTTCCCGCGGACAGGGATCTGCTCGCCCATGTCTCCGAAAGGCAGGGGAACTTCTCCGCCTCGACGGCGGCGGGACAGGACCGCGTCTATTCGATGGTGCCTGTCATTCCAGGCGAGCTCTTCGCCCTGGGCTCCGTGCCGGCCAAGGAGGCGCTGCATCTCGGGCCCGTGTCGATCGTCGCACCGTTCTTCCTGGCCGTGCTGATGTACGGGGGCAGCCTCATAGTGGCCTGGGCCGCGGCGGAGCGACTGGTGTCGCGCTACATCCGCCGGCTGGGGCGGGCGATCGGCAGCTTCGCCTCGGGCAGCCGCGTCGTCGGCGATCTCGACATGTCGCGCGCGCCGTCCGAGATCCGCGACGTCGGCAACGCCTTCCTGCGGATGACCGACACGATCCTCCATGACGAGGCCGAGCTCGAGGACACGGTCCACCAGCGCGAGGTGCTGCTGCGCGAGGTTCACCACCGGGTGAAGAACAACCTTCAGCTCATCGCCTCGATCATGAACATGCAAATGCGGCGCGCGCGGTCGCCCGAAACCCGCGCCCTGATGCAGGGGCTGCAGGAGCGGGTCATGAGCCTCGCCACCGTCCACAAGGAGCTCTACCAGACCTCGGGCCTGGCCGACGTGCGCGCGGACGAGCTCCTGGGCGACATCACCCGGCAGATCGTCGGCATGGCCTCGGCCCCCGGGCGGACCTTCCGGATCGAATCCGACTTCGCGCCGATCCCGCTCACGCCCGATCAGGCCGTCCCGCTGTCCCTGCTGCTGACCGAAGGGCTGACCAACGCCATCAAATACGCAGAGCCGGAACCCGGGGAGTCCTCGCCCCGCCTGGTCCTGCGGTTCATTCCCGTGGGACCCAACCGGGCCGAGCTGACGATCATCAACTCGGTCCGCGACGGGAGCCCGCAGGCCACCGAGCCGGAAGGAACGGGCCTCGGCCGCCAGCTCGTCATGGCGTTCGCCAGTCAGCTGGGCGGCCAGGTCGAGACGGCGATGCAGGACGGCCGGTTCACCCTGCGGCTCGAATTCGGGATCCACCCTCTCGAAGGCGGCGAGGAACGGCACTCGGCCTGAGCACCCGGAACCTTGTGCGCCACGGTGTGTTGACCTTGTGACATACCGAGCAGGACCATGCAGCATGTGACGGGCCTGGTGCGGGATCGCACCAAGACCGAGATTCTACTGACCGCCGCTGAAGCCTTTCCGGCCTTCGAGCGGGCGGTGCTGGCGGCCGAGTCCGAAATCTGGGCTTCGTTCCGCATCTTCGACCTGCGCACCCGCCTGCGCAGCTCCGAGGCGCGCGCCATAGGATCGACCTGGTTCGACCTCGTGGCGGATGCGCTCCGCCGTGGCGTTTCCATCAACCTCATCATCTCGGACTTCGATCCGGTGGCGCGGCCATCGCTTCACCGGGGCACCTGGGCGGCCGTGCGCCAGGTCCTTGCGGCCGGCGAGGCCTCGGGCGCCCCGGAGCGGTTGAGGGTCTGCGCGGCCATGCATCCCGCGGTGACCGGGCGCCTGCCCCGCGCCGTCCTGTGGCCGCAGGTCGCCGTGAGCCTCGCACGGACCGCGCGCTGGCTGAACGCCCGCGATCCGGTGCGTCGCATCTCGGCATTGCGCGACATGCCGGGCCTCGCCGGGCTGCTCCGCATCGGTCCGGACGGACGGGTTCGGGCCCGGCCCTGGCGGCTCCCCGTCCTGCACCCGGCCACGCACCACCAGAAGCTTGCGGTGTTCGACCGCCAGAAGCTGTATATCGGGGGCCTTGACCTCGATGAGCGGCGCTGGGACACGCCTGACCACGACCGCCCCGGCGCGGAGACCTGGCAGGACCTCCAGCTCATGGTCGAAGGCCCTGTCGTGCGCGAGGCCCAGACCCATCTCGAAAGCTTCCTGGATGTGACGGCGGGGCGGGCGCCACCCCCGCCGCAACGGCGCCTCTTGCGCACGCTGTCGCGCACGCGGGGCCGCCCCTGGCTGGGCTTCGGTCCCGAGCCGGTGACGCAGGAGATCCTCGAGGCTCACGAAATGCTCGCGAGCCGCGCCGAATCGCTGATCTATCTCGAAACGCAGTTCTTCCGCGACACGCGCCTTGCGCGCTGCCTGGCGCGGGCGGGACGGATGCGGCCCAAGCTCAGCCTGATCCTGATCCTGCCGGCTGCCCCCGAGGAGGTGGCGTTCGGCCGTGCCTGGGGCATCGACACCCGTTACGGAGAGCATCTGCAGGCCAAGTGCCTCCGGATCCTGGAGCGGGCCTTCGGACCCCGCCTGTTCGTGGGCGGAGCCGCCCAGCCCCGGCGGCACCCGCGCCCCAGTCACGATGGCCCGGACGCCGCAGGTCCCGAGGGCAAGGACGGGCCGGAGGTCTTTTCCGGCGCGGACGAGCCGGCGGAGCCCATGGCGGCCGAGCGGCGCGGCCATGTCCTCGGGGCGCCGCTCGTGTACATCCATGCCAAGATCTCGATCTTCGACGACACGGCGGCGATCGTGTCGTCGGCCAACCTCAATGGCCGCAGCCTGCGCTGGGACACGGAGGCCGGCGTGCTCCTCCGCAATCCGCAGGACGCGCGCCGCTTGCGGGAACGGGTCATGCGGCATTGGCTGCCCGCGGACCCCGATCCCCGCTATCTCGACCCGGCCCAGGCAGCGACCATGTGGCGGCTCCTGGCGCTGCGCAACGCGCGCCGCCCGCCCGAGCACCGCGAAGGCTTTGTCGTGCCCTATGACCTGAAGGCGGCCGAGCGCCTCGGCCAAGCGGTGCCCGGAGTCCCCGAGGAGATGGTCTGAGGCAGATCGTCTCCCAGCGGGATGAGACCCAAGGCAGAACATGGAAAGGCCCGGGACGAACCCGGGCCTTTGCGTTTTCAGAGGGGGGCTGGTCAGCCGATGACCGGATCGCCCGGCCCGGCCATCGAGGGCGAGGAGCCGGAGCCGCCTTGGCCCTGGATGTTCCGGAACTCCTCGGAGGCGCGGTCGGTGACGCGGGTCGCGGCCTGGGAGGCCTTCTGGGTCGCGGTATCCACCATCGCCTCGACGGTCTCTTGGGCGGCGGCCTTGACCTCCTGGCCCAGCGAGCCCGCGATCTGCATCGCACGCGACCGCTCTTCCCGCAGAAGGCGCGAGGCTTCGTTCATCAGCCGGTCACGCTCGGAACCGAAGGCACGGTTTTCCGCGTCGGTGCTGGGCAGGATCGCAGCCACGGCCGCGCCGAGCGCGAAGGCCACCGAGCCGGCCACGAGCGGGTGCTCCTCCATGGCGCGGGACGGATCGCGGACGACATCGCGGCCGACGCGCTCGGCCCGGAGCATCGCGCCATAGGCGCGTTCGCGCGCGGCGATGATCTGCTGGCGCGAGCCTTCGGGCAGGCTGTCGAGGCCCGAGGCAAAGCGGGTGCGCAGGTCGCTGGTGAAGTTGGAGATCACCGACTGGCGCTCGGCCTCGAAATCGCGGGAGCCGCCCGACGAGGAGGACGAGCCGGACCCCGGCAGCGCGTGCCGAAGGCTGTCGTAGTAGGACTTGGCTTCCTGCTCGATGCGGTGGAGCGCCGCCGAGGCGCGGGCCCGCAAGCCGGTCGCCTCGCGCGACCAGGCGTGGTCGTCGTCGTTGTCGGACGGAACGTAGCCCACCCGGCCATAGTCGGACGCCCGGTTGTCGGCCGAGGCCCAGCCCCGGTCGTCATGCTGAAGGCCGCCCGCATAGCCCGAGGACTGGCTGGACGAGCTCGAGGACCCTTTCATGCGGGGTCCGACGAACATCCAGGCGATCCCGGCCCCGATCAGCGCGACGGCGAGCGGGTTCGCCCGGACCGCGTGGTCGATGGTGCTGGTGGCGCTGCCGGCGTGGGACTTGAGCATGCCCAGCGCTTCCTTGGCCAGGTTGTCCACCGACACCCGTTCGGACAAGGTGTCCAGGGTATCGGCCAGTGCCGCGCGTTCGCGGTCGAGGTCGGCCTCGATGTCGCGCGGATCAGTGCTTGTGGTTGCCATTTGCAACGGTCTCCTTGATGGCTTGGGCGTCGGCCTGCACGCTGCGGACGGTGCGGCTGGGCGCCAGGTTTTCGGGTTTCAGCGCGTTCAGCCCCCTGAGCGCGAGGATGACGGCCACAACCAGGATGACCACACCCACGAGGAGCGCGGCCCAGCCCGGGCCGATCCAGTTGGACAGCGCGGCAACGAGGGCCGCCGCGAGGACATGAAGCGCAACCAACGCCAGGACGAGGGCCCCCACGAGGAGGCCGACGCCCAGACCGGCGTTGCGGATGTTCTGGGCCACTTCGGCCTTGGCGAGCGCGACCTCTCCCCGCACGAGGCGGGTCAACTGGTTGATCGCGTCGCTCAGGAGTGAGCCCGTCGGTCGGGGATCGGCGTCGAAGCTCATCTCATCCTACCTGTCGTAACCTCTGTTGGAGGTGTCCCCCGACGAATTCGGGGTGGCGGTGCCGGCATCGCCCGAGGCGCTGCCGCCGCCCATGCCGTCGTCCGCGATCGACCCCACGTCGTCGAGGTCGTCGTCATGGGTGCTCATGCCGCTGGTGCTGACCGAGCCGCCGGTCCGTCCTGCGCCGTAGCCGCCACCGGTGCCCACTCCGAAGGAGCCGCCGCCGGCGTAGTCGCCGCCCGACCCGAGACCGGAGCCCGACCCCGCGCCCATGGAGGAGCCGCCGACATCGCCGGTTCCGCCCAAGCCGCCGGCGCTGTCCATGCCGCCCATGGCAGCGGTGCCGCCGACCGAGGAAGTGCCGTAGGAGGGGCCGCCGGCCCCCGACGTGCCGCCCAGCCCAGACGAGCCATAGGAGCTCGAGCCATAGGAGCTGGCGCCATATCCGCCGGAGGATTGGCTCCCGCCGTAGGAGTCATCCTGGAACTGCCCGCTGCCGTAGGACGACGAGGTCGAGGAGGCACGGGCGAATCGGGCAAAGGCGAAGCCGGCCAGCGCCGCCGCCGCGACGAAGGCGCCCGGGTTGCGGCGGGCAAAGGATTCGGTCTGGGCCAGCAGGTCCTGGAAGCTGCGCCCGCGCAGCGAATTCGAGACGTTGGAGATGCTGTCCGCCGCAGCGGCCATGAGGCGCGCCTGGATGGAGTCGTCGCCTCCGTCCACCGCGCTCCGCAGCGACTGGGCCAGGCGGTCGCCCGTCGAGGCGAGGGCGTCCTTGGCCGTCTCGGCCTGGTCCATGGCCTGGGTGCGGGCCGCGTCCGTGGTGCGCGAGACCGCGTCCATCGCCTTCGACTTCACTTGCTGGTAGGTGTCGCGCCCGGCGTCCGAAAGGCTGCTCGCGATGGAGGAGCCTTGGCTGGTTGCGTCGCTCATGCTGGTATCGGTCATCGGGGTCTCCTTAGGGGGTGCCGACCCGGATCCCGGACGCCTGCAACTCCTGGCAAGGAACTGGGGCGGCGCGGCGCCGGTCGCGCCCAGGGTGCGGATCGCAGGGTCGTGACGAGGTCGTGACGCGGGCCAAACGCGCGCTTCGGCTTGAGGTTCCCCGATGCGAAGACGGGAACCTCCCGGTCTGGGTCCGGGCTGTGGAGGGATCAATGCCGCCAGTGGCGGCGCGGGTCGAACCGTTCGGCGCGCGTGTCATCCACGCGCGGGCGAACCACCGCAAAAGGGCGGGCGCAGTCGCGGAGCTCATCCCAGGCGGGATCCTGGCGCTTGATCTCGTGTTCGAGACGACGGGCGAGGATCGCCGCGCCGAACGAGCCCAGGGCCAGCGCGAGAAGGATCGTCGGCCAGCCATAAAGGCCCAGGGCGAAGGCGGCCACAATGAAGGGGCCGGTCACGACCGTGGCCGTGAGCATGGCCAGGACGAGGGTCAGGGGGTTCATGGGGAGTTCGGCGGCTGACGGGCCGGAGCCCGTGCGCGCGTCAGCGACGCGGGCCGCGCCGGTCGTCGCGGCGGATCGGAATGGCGATCAGATCCGGTTGCCGCCCGTACGGCGCGATGAGGTCGAGCAGGCGATGAAGGAGGGACGCGGCCAGGTCGAACAAGGAAGCCTCCTGCGGCAATGGGGAATCCGTCAATGACGGTCTGAGGCGAGAACGCCGCGCCGGTCGGCCGGGTTCCGTGGCCGGGCTTGCGCCCTCCGCCGGGCGGCGCCTTGCCCAGGGGAACCCGAAGCGGGCCGAAGCGTTGACCCCAGCGAGCCATGGGGCCGGGTTCCAACCCGGGCTGGCCTTCGCGCGTGCCTTTTCCGGGATCATCGTCATGCTTATCCGCGTCGCCCTCGACATCACCTTGTCCGCGCCCGCGCCGACCCCGCTGATCCTGGCCCTGTGCCCTCATCCAGAGGAAATGCACAGGATTTCTGCCAACGCCCTGACGGCGTTTCCCGAGATTCCGCTCCAGTGGTATGTCGATTCCTTTGGCAACCGGCGCGGCCGGCTGGTGATGCCGGCCGGTGAGCTGCGCCTGACCTGGGAAGGTCTGGCCACCGACAGCGGCCGTCCCGACGATGTGAACCCCGAGGCGGAGCAGCATCCCGTCGAGGATCTGCCGGATGACGTGCTGCAGTTCCTCCAGCCCTCGCGCTACTGTGAAAGCGATCTCCTGATCCAGGAGGCCTGGGATCGCTTTGGGCATCTCCCGACGGGCTGGGGGCGGGTGCAGGCGATCTGCGACTACGCGCATGCGAACCTCACCTTCGACTACAAGGACGCCTCGCATTTCCGCACGGCGCATTCCTCGATCCAGGAAGGCAAGGCGGTCTGCCGCGACTACGCGCATCTCGTCATCGCCTTTGCGCGCGCCCTGAACATCCCGGCGCGCTACGTTTCGGGATACCTGGGCGACATCGAATGGCCCGACCAGGGCCCGGGCGATTTCTGCGCCTGGACCGAAGTCTTCCTGGGGGGGCGCTGGTACACCTTCGACGCGCGCTACAACGTCCCCCGGATCGGACGCATCGTGATGGTGCGGGGGCGTGACGCGGGTGACGTCCCGATGATCACGTCCTTCGGGGCGACCACGCTCGACAGCTTCCAGGTCTGGTGCGACGAGGTGAAGCTGCGCGCCGCGGCGGCGTGAGTTCGCCATGAAGCGCTTCACCTGCCCCGTCTGCGACCACGAGGTGTTCTTCGACAGCCTGTCCTGCCTCAACTGCGGGACCGAGCTTGCCTATGCGCCGGACGTGGCCCGCCTCGTCGACCTGAGCGGACGGCAGCCTTGCGGGAACCGGGCGGCGATCGGGTGCAACTGGGTCGCCCGCAAGCCGGGCGAGGGCGCCTTCTGCGTGTCCTGCGCCATGACCGAGACGATTCCGGACCTGGGGGTGCTGGGCAACGACCTGCGGTGGCGGCGGATCGAAGGGGCCAAGAGGCGCCTCGTTTATTCCCTGCTCCGGCTGGACCTGCCCCTTGTCTCGCAGGCCGGGAACGCCCTGACCTTCCGCCTGCTGGCCGACGAGAAGATGCCGGACGGGCGCATCCAGAGGGTGCTGACGGGCCATGACAACGGGCTGGTCACGCTCAACGTGTCCGAGGCCGACGACGACCGGCGCGAGAAGATGCGCGTCGAGATGGGCGAGCGCTACCGCACCCTGCTGGGACATTGCCGTCACGAGGTCGGTCATTTCTACTACGACGTCCTGGTGGACGAGGGCGGGCGCCGCGCCGAGTTCGAGGCGATCTTCGGAGATCCCGACCAGGACTACCAGGAGGCCCTCGACCGCCACTACCGGGAGGGTCCGCCGTCCGGATGGGAGGACGGGTTCGTCTCGGCCTATGCCACGACCCATCCCTGGGAGGACTTCGCCGAAACCTTCGCGCACTGGCTTCACATGACCGACGGGCTCGAGACGGCCGAGGCCTATGGCCTGACCTCGGGACCCGATCCCTACGCCGAGGGGACCGTCGAGGCCCTGGCGGAGGCCTGGGTGCCGCTCTCGGTGGCGATGAACGCCATGAGCCGCGCGCTGGGGCAGCCGGATCTGTACCCCTTCGTGCTCGCGCCGCAGGTCATCCGGAAGCTGGGCTTCATCCATGGCCTGATGGGCGACCGGCTCCAAGCCGTCTAAGGGCTCAGGCGTCACGAGGCGCGCGCGCGGGCCTCGCGGGCCTGCTGGACCTCCAGCGTGTGCTGAAGCTTCTCCGCCCCGCCAGCCTCGATGGCCGCGTTCAGGCATCCGCCGAAGAGCACCACATAGGCCGACAGGTAGAACCACATCAGAAGTGCGACCGCCGCCCCGAGCGAACCGTAGACCTCGTTGTAGTGGGCGAAGCTGCGCACATAGATGGTGAAGGCGATGGACACGACCAGCCAGAGAAGGGTGGCAGCGATCGCTCCGGGTGTGATCCACTTGGGCCGGTGCCCCCGGCGGTTGGGGCCGTAGCGGTAGACGATCCCCAGAGTCATCATGACGACGCCGATGGCCACGATCCACCGCGTCAGTTCCGCCGCGACGGTGGCGAGGGGTCCCAGGGGAAAGATCGCGATCAATACGGGCGCCAGCACCACCGCCGCAATGGCGACGAACGTAAGCCCGCAGAGAGCCAGCGTCACCCCGAAATCGGCCATGTAGCGGCGCCAGATGCTCTGGCGGTGGCCGATGTCATAGGCCGCGTTGAGCCCCCGGATCAGCGCCGAGACCCCGGCCCGGGCCGACCACAGCGCCACGAACAACGAGATCACCGTCGCGGTGCCCAGCTTGCCGCTGCTGCCCGCGTTCACGACCCCGGCCACCTGGTTCATCAGGATCTGATGGACCTCGGGGGGCACGACCTGCCCCGCCAGATCGAGCAGGGTGTTGATCTGCCCGGGATCGGCCACCCAGCTCCAGAGAAGGACGATCGCGGCCAGTGTCGGGAACAGCGCCAGCATGGCGAAGAAGCCGACGCCGGCCGCGATCAGGCTGATGTTCAGCCGGTCCATCACGTCCATGATGAACCAGAAGGCGTCGAGGGCGCGTTTCAGGGGCCGTCTCCCCGGATCAGGACCCGCGGTGCAGGCTCCTCGGCCCGGATGGGGGCGGAGCCAAGGCGCCCGGGCCGGTCAGTGCAACGATCACGAGAACCCAAATGATCTTCGCTCCAGCAGGCTGATCCGAGTTCACCACCGGCGCAATTGCCCGGAAGCCCAGGACAGAGAGGCGGACGAACAGGCCGGTGACGGCCTAGAATTGCATGGCTCGCCGTCCATGTCACGGGGCCGACCCCATGTTCCGCCGGCACGGCGGGAGATTGCAGCTGTCCAAATGGATCCGGGCGCATGGAAAAGGGGCCCGCGCCGGGCGCGAACCCCTCCGTCTCATCGTTCCGGCGGCCCGGTTTACTGAGCCTGTTCCTCGTAACGCTCCATGGCGTTGAGCTGGTCCTCGGTCTGGGTGACATAGACGCGGAGCTCTTCACCGCCGTCCTGGCGCAGGATCTCGACCGAGTCCATGGGCAAGGCCACGGGCTTCTCGCCGATGCCGAGGAAGCCGCCCACGTCGATCACGAGATCGGACACCTGGCCTTCGGCGGTCAGGACGATGTCGCCCACCTCGCCGACGCGCTCGTCGTTCTGGTCATAGACGCCCGCGCCCTGGAGGCGTTCGGCGGTCATGTCCTCGGCGCCGGCGGCCACGAAGCCTTCACGCGCGCTCGCGGTGTCGGCCGAGGTCTGCTCGGTGTTGGTGACGTCCTGGCCGGCCATGTCGGTCGTGGCGTCGGTCGCGGCCATGCCGGTGGCGGCGGTGTCGTCCATCGTCGTCGCCGTGTCGGCCGCCGTCTGGTCGGTCGCGGCCATGCCCGCCGCGGCATCGTCCGTCGCGGCCTGGGCGGTCTGGTCGGCCTCTATCTCGGTTTCGGTGGCCATGTTCCCGGCGGCGTCGGCGGTGGCGTCAGCCGCGTTGTCGACCGCATTGCCCGTGGCCTGGGCGGCATCGCCCGCGGCATCCGCGACCGTGTCGCCCGCGTTCTCGACAGCGCCCGCCGCGGCCCCGGCCGCAGCGCCTGCCGCCGCACCGGCGGCCGCGCCCGCCGCAGCCATGTTCGAGGCGCCGCCCTCGACGGCCTGCTCGGTCTGCTGGGCCGCCTGCTCGGCGTTCATGTCGCCGTTGTTCCCGCCCGTGTATTCGGGCGCGTTCTCGAGCGCCTCACGGGTGGTGTTCACGACGAGGAAGAAGTCGTCGGCGTCTTCGGCGGTGGTCGAATCCGACACGAACTGGAGCGAGTCCATGCTCAGGGCGACCTGACGCTCGCCGATGCCGAGGAAACCGCCGATGTCCACGAGCACGGCCTGGACCATGCCATCGCGGTCGAGGACGATGTCGTTGATCTCGCCGATGTCGTCCCAGTTTTCCTGGATGCCCTGGACTTCCTGGTTATCGACGGCGGCTTCGGTCGCATAGACGCGCATCCCCAGGAAATCCGAGGCGCGGATTTCCATGTCTTCGGGCGCCTGCCGGAAGATGCTCTGGGTCTGGTCGGTGGTCTGGGCCTGATCCTGCGCAAGGGCGGGGACGGACGCGGCCACCAGAATGGCGGTGGACAGCAGCAGCTTTTTCACGAGCGTTCTCCCAAGGTTTGTTCGATGATACGGCTCGGAGAGCCTGGGGCGCGGTCAGTCGTCGCGCTCGGCCCCCCAACGTCCAAGCGGACTGGCGGTTCCGACTTCAGAGGTCCCGATCCCCCAGCGGGCGCCACGACAGGTCCCGGACCCGCCATGAGAGGCCATGCGTGATGCGGCCCAGATCGGCCGGGTCACGGGACTCCAGGACGCCGGTGATGACGCGGCCCGTCTCACGCAGCACGATGCGGGCCCCCAGTTGCCGCGCCCGCTCGCCCAGCAGGAGCGCCTCGTCGTCGATGCGGTCGCTGCGCAGGTCGCGGGGGGCACCGTCCACCAGCTCGGCCACGGCCTTGCGGAGCGCCCCGACCCCGTCCCACAGGATCGACACGGCGATGAGCCCCGCCGCCAAGGCGTCCGCCCACCAGAAGCCCCAGGCGATCCCCAGGATGCCCAGGATGCCGGCCACCCCGGTCTGCCAGTCCGCCTTGTTCATCTCCGAGTCGGTCACCAGGACCTTGTCGTTCAGCAGCTCGGCGGGGCGCTGCTTGAGGTGGCCCAGGATGACCGGCGGCACGATGGAATAGGCCAGCGCCAGGATCATCAGCCAGCCCAGCCAGACTTCCTCGCCCGCGATGCGGAGGGAGCCGATGGCAGGGTGCTCCTGCCGGATCAGGGTGGCCACGGCGCCGTAGATCAGCACGCTGCCGAAGCTCAGGAGAACCGCCGCCGCGGCGAAGAAGGCGAGCGAGGCGGTGCGGTGGAAGCCGTAGGGAAAGCGGTGCGTCGGGGCCCGGCTTTCGAACCAGGTGGCCAGCAGGAAGAAGGCGGGGGGCAGGAGGCTCAGGCAGTCCTCGATCCAGGCCGTCCGCATCGCCTGGCTCTGGCCGGTGACAAGGCCCATGATCGCGATGACCGAGGCCAGCCAGACCAGCGACCACCATTCGAGCCGTCGCCCCCGCGCCATCGCCTCGCGGACCTGCGGCGGATACTCGGGGTGGTCCTCGCCGCCGGGGTGCCGCGAGCGCGGCAGGAGATCGAGCATCGCCGTCACCGGTCCTCCTCCCTCGCATCGGCAACGGCGCGGTTCGCGGCAAGGAGGAGGGCGTTCTCGCCCTGCCGGAGCAGGAGCACGAACCGTTCGGGACCGACGGGGTTGGTGGCGGCGGTCTCGTCGGTCAGCGGGGTGTCCTTCGGGATCGCCCCCGCCACCGCCTGGATCTCGCCCCGCCCGAGGGCGTCGACCGCCGAATGGATGTCCCCGGCGACGAAGGAAAGCTCGGCCCCCAGGTCGTCGGCCAGGAAGGAAAGGGCCTGTCGCTCGTCCGCGGAAAGCTCGGGTGCGACGACGGCGACCGCCAGGGTCCCCCCGGCAAGCCGGTCCAGCGTGCCTTCGGGGTCGCGCGGCAGGTCGCAGGAGGCCGGCAGGGCCAGAAGCCCCGCCAGCGCACCCCCCAGGATGCCCTGCCCCGCCATGTCAGCTCCCCACCGGAGTGCCGCCGTTCACGTGGATCACCTGTCCCGTCACGTAGCTCGCATCGTCCGAGGCGAGGTACAGGTAAGCCGGGGCGAGCTCGTAGGCCTGCCCGGGCCGGCCCAGCGGGGTGTCCTGCCCGAAGGTGGCCACCTTGTCGGGGCTCATCGTCTCGGTGATGAAGGGGGTCCAGACGGGGCCGGGCGCCACGGCGTTCACCCGGATCCTGCGCTCGGCCAGCTGCGCCGCCAGGGACCGGAGCAGCGCCAGCTCGGCCCCCTTGCCCATCGCATAGTCGACAAGCTGCTGGTTGCCCTTGTAGGCCACCACCGACACGGTGCCGACGATGTTGCTCCCTTCCTTCATGTGCGGCAGCGCCGCCTGGATCGTCCAAAGATATCCCAGGGCGTTGACGAACAGCGTGTCCCGGGCCTGGTCCGGCGACACGTCCAGCACGTCCTCCTGCACGATCTGCATGGACGCGTTGCACACGAGGATGTCGAGTGTGCCGCCCAGCCATTCGATGGCCTCGCGCGTGGCGCGCAGGTTCTCTTCGTGGATCCCGGCATCCATGCCGACGGCGTGGGCCTCGCCGCCCAGCTCCCGGATGCGCCGGACCGTTTCGTCCGCGTCCTGCGGGTCGGAGTAATAGGAGATCGCGACCTTGGCGCCCTCGCGTGCGAAAAGCAGCGCGGTGGCCCGTCCGATGCCCGAGGAGGCGCCGGTCACGAAGGCGGTCTTGCCCCGCAGCTTGTCGCTGCCCTTGCCTCGGGGCGATTCGTCGAAGGGCTCGCTGGGATCGGGCATGGGCTCGGCTCCTTGGGATCGGGGATGGGTCCGGGGCGGGGCGCCGGGCCCATGACGGCACGGAAACGTGACTCCCCCGCGCTTCGGTTCCGGAACGCCCGGAACTTAGGGGCGCGGCGGATGTTCCGTGGGGGCGGGCGAGCCTTGACGGCGACGCCTGCGGGGGAACGGCACAAGGAGAGCGGCGATGCCCGATGGACGACCAGGCGAACGGACGCAGGGGATCGTGGGGCAGCCACATGCCCTGCACCATGTCCGCACCTGGGGGGCCGAGCCGCTGGGCGACGGATTGTGGCGCTTTGCGCTATGGGCGCCCGGGGCGGATGCGGTCGCGGTCGAGATCGGGGATGCGCGGCACGGCATGGAGCGCGGGCCCGATGGCTTCTGGCGCACGACCCAGACGGCGCGGGCGGACGACGCCTACGCCTTCGTGGTCGACGGGCGGCCCACGCCCGATCCCCTGGCGCGGGCGCAACTGGGCCTGGACCTGAAGGGGCCATCGCGGCTCGTCGATCCGCGCCGCCACGCCTGGACCAGCGAATGGCCGGGCCGCCCCTGGGAGGAAGCGGTCCTCTACGAGCTCCACATCGGCACCCTGACCCCCGAGGGCACCTTCGCCGCGGCGATGCGCCGGCTGCCGGATCTGGCCGCGCTCGGGGTGACCGCGATCGAGGTCATGCCGGTGGCCCATGGACCGGGCCGCCGCGGCTGGGGCTACGACGGCGCCCTGCTGGCCGCGCCCCATCCGGCCTACGGTACGCCCGAGGAGATGAAGCGCTTCGTCGAGGCCGCCCAGGCCCAGGGCATCATGGTGATCCTCGACATCGTCCTGAACCACTTCTCGCCCGAAGGATCGGACCTGGAGCGCATCGCGCCCGGCTTCTTCGATCCGGAGACGAGCAGCCCCTGGGGCACCGGAATCGCCTTCGGCGATCCTGCGGTGCGCAGCTTCTTCACCGACCTTTGCCTGGGCTGGATCACGGAATACCGGATCGACGGGTTGCGCTTCGACGCCATCCACGAGATCCGCGACCCCCGCTCCGATCCGGAATACCTCGTGGAGCTCGCGCGCGAGATCCGGGGCCGCGACTTCGGCCGTCCGATCCACCTGATCGCCGAGGACCCGCGCAACGATCCCTGGCTCATCCGGGACGGGCTGTTCACCGCGCTCTGGGACGACGACTTCCACCATGCGCTGCACACGCTGCTGACCGACGAGAGCAGCGACTACCTGGCGGACTTCGCCGAGGACCCGATGGGCAAGCTGGAACGCCTGCTGGCCCATGGCTTTGCCTGGGAGGCGGACGAAGCGCCGGAGCCCGAGGAGGGGCTGCCGGTCTACGGCCTGCCCTGGACGGCCTTCATCGTGCACAAGCAGAACCACGACCAGATCGGCAACCGCCCGGACGGAGGCCGGCTCCTGACGCTGGTCGACGATCCGCGCGCGGTCGAGGTGGCGCACGCGCTCCAGCTCACCTCGCCCTTCGTGCCGATGCTCTGGATGGGCGAGGAAGAGGGCGAGCGGGGGCCTTTCCACTACTTCTGCGACGTGTCGCCCGAGCTCGCGCGGAAGATCACCGAAGGCCGGCGGGAGCAGTTCGGCAAGATGTTCGGCCGGACCGACTTTCCGGACGCCAACGACCCCGCCACCATGGAGGCCTCGCGCCCCTTTACCGACAGCGGCAGCGAGCACGCGCGGTACTGGCGCGAGCTGACCCGCCGCCTTCTCGCGCTGCGGCACGAACGCATCGTCCCCCTCGTCAAGACGGGCCGCGCCGGGCCTGCCCGCGTCGAGCGGACAGGGGACTGCTCGTTGTCCGTCACCTGGCCCTTCCGGGCGGGCACCATCGCCGCCCACATCAACCTTGGAGCGCCCCCCGACCGACCGACCGCCGTGCCCGAGGTGAACGACCTCGCGCTCGGCGACCTCACCGCCGACCCTTATGCCTTCACCCTGATCGTGAGCCCCGAATGACCCTGCCCCGCGCCACCTACCGCCTGCAACTGCGCCAGGGGATGACCTTCAAAAAGGCCATCGAGCGGCTCGGTCCGATCCGTGACCTGGGCATCAGCCACCTGTACCTGTCCCCGATCTTCACCGCCGCCTCCGGGTCCAGCCACGGCTACGACGTGACGGACCCGAGCGAGATCGAGCCCTGCCTCGGCGGGCGGGACGGCTTCGAGGCCCTGTCCCGCGCCGCGCAGGAGCACGGACTCGGCATCATCATCGACATCGTGCCGAACCACACGGCCTTCTCGCTCGGCAACCCCTGGCTCCTCGACGTGCTGCGGCACGGCGAGCGCAGCCGCTGGGCGCGGCACTTCGACATAGACTGGAGCGCGGGGCGGCTGGTGCTGCCGTTCCTGCCCGAGCCCTTCGAGGCCATGCTGGATGCCGGGCGGATCAGGGCCAAGGAGGGCGAGGACGGCCCCGTGCTCTGCGCCGGGGATCTCGAGGTGCCCCTGACGCCCCATCCCCTGACCGAGGAGGAGCGGGCGGGCGATCCCGAGGCGCTGCGGGCGCTCCACGCACGCCAGGCCTGGCGGCTCGCCCATTGGGAGCTGGAGCGGGACGGGGTCACGCACCGGCGCTTCTTCAACGTCACCGGACTGATCGGGATGCGCGTCGAGGACCCCCAGGTCTTCGAGGACACCCATGCGCTCACCCTGGATCTGGTGCGGACCGGGCTGGTGCAGGGCCTGCGGGTGGACCATGTGGACGGCCTCGCGGACCCCGGGGCCTATCTCCAGCGCCTGCGCGAGGCGGCCGGGGATTGCCCGATCTGGATCGAGAAGATCCTCGTGGGGGAGGAACGGCTCCCCGACTGGCCCATCGAGGGGACGACGGGCTACGAGGCCTGCGCCGCGATCACCCGCGTCCTGACCAGTCGGAAGGGCTTGGAGCGCATCGACGCCTTGTGGCGGCAGGCGACGGGCGAGGAGCGCGACTGGCTGCAGGTGCTGGCCGAGGCCAAGGCCCAGGTGATCCGCCAGGACCTCGCGGCCGAGCTGGCCCAGCTCAAGAACCTCGCCATGGGCGCCGCGGCGGCCTCGGGCGAGGTGGAAGCGGGCGAGGAGTCCCTGCGCGAGGCGATGCTCGCCCTGCTGGTGCAGATGCCGCGCTACCGCACCTACCTGGAAACCGCCGACCCGACGCGGCGGGACGAGGACGTCGGCCTCCTCGATGCCTGCGCCGACCGGGCGGCCGAGGGGTTGGTCAGCGACAAGGCCCTGCGCTTCGTCGCGCGCTCCATCCGGGAGGGCGAGACCGAGGAGGCCCTCAGGCTGCGCACCCGCTTCCAGCAGGTGACCGGCGCCCTCATGGCCAAGTCGCAGGAGGACACGGCCTTCTTCCGCTTCACGCGCTGCCTGGCGCATTGCGAGGTGGGCAACGAGCCCGGCGATCCGGCCTGGACCCCCGGGCGTTTCGGGGAATGG
Organism: Rubellimicrobium arenae; assembly: GCF_017916275.1. Taxonomy (GTDB): domain Bacteria; phylum Pseudomonadota; class Alphaproteobacteria; order Rhodobacterales; family Rhodobacteraceae; genus Rubellimicrobium; species Rubellimicrobium arenae. The sequence continues at coordinate 6,429 of NZ_JAFMST010000006.1, read as the reverse complement.
CTGGAAGAGCGGACGGGACAGGACCTGACGCTGACCTCCTCGCATGATACCAAGCGGGCCGAGGACGCGCGGATGCGGCTCGTGGCCATGACCCACTTTCCGGGGGCCTTCACGCGGGTCTGGGAGGCCAGCGCCGCCGTCCCCGGGGCGGACCAGGTCGATGCGGGCACGCGCTGGTACATCGTCCAGAGCCTCCTGGCCCTGTGGGAGGACGGGCGCGACGGCCTGGCCGACCGTTTGGCGGCCCATCTGGAGAAGGCCATGCGCGAGGCGCGGGAGGTCACCAACTGGACCCATCCCCGTCCCGAGGCCGAGGCCCGGCCCGAGGACTTCGCCCGCGCCCTCGCGGCCGAATGGGACCGGGCCCTCCCGCCGGGTGCGGCCGAGCTGATCGCGCGGGCCGACGAGCTTTCGCTTGCGCAGGTCGCGCTCAAGGGGCTGATGCCGGGCATCCCCGACTTCTACCAGGGGGCCGAAGGGCCGCTCCATCACCTGACGGACCCCGACAACCGTCTCGGGGTCGACTGGGACCGGCTGGGCTGCCCGGAGCCGGGCGGCTTCGCAGCCCGCAAGGACCGGCTGACCCGGCAGCTTCTGGGGCTCCGGGCCGAGCGGCCGGAGCTCTTGGCCGCGGGTTCAGTGCGGGTCGAAGGAACCGACGATGCGTGGCGCCTCGTCCGGGAGAGCGGGGACGGGCGCGTCGTGCTGTCGCTGGACTGGACCGGAGGGGCCCAGCCCGTCTCGCTGGAGTGGTCGTCCGGAACGGCCATGCACGCGGCGGAGTAGGCGCGCGCCGGAAATCCGGGCAGCGAAGCGAGCCAAGGCGGAATCAGGCGACGGCGTTACGGCTTCGTGGGAACCCGGCGAGGTCCGTGCGGTTGACCCGGGCGCCCCCTTCGCAGTCCCTGCCGGAGTCCCCCTTGGACCGAACGAATATCTTCGACCCTTCGCGGACCCTGGCTGTCCTCCTTGCGGGTGGACCGGGATCGCGTCTGCATGAATTGTCGGCCCTGGAGGCCAAGGGTGCCCTCCCGCTTGCCGGGGGGCGCCTGGCGGATGTCGCCATCGCGGCGGCGAAGTCGGCGGGCGTGGGACGCGTGCTGGCCCTGGTGCGGCACCGGCCCGAGACGCTGCTGCGCTACTTTCCCATGCGCTGGGGCGAGGAGATCGACATCTCGGTTCATGACGGGCGTCGCTTCGGCGGCGGACGCGGCACGGTCGAGGCCCTGGCCAGCGCGGTCGATGCCATTGACGCCGCCGACCCGCACCAGATCCTGATCCTTCCGGCCGATCAGGTCCAAGCGCTGGACCTGCGCGCCATGATGGACGCCCATGCCCAGGGTGGCGCGCCCGCGACGCTGGCCAGCCGCCATGACCTCCCGGGGCCGGTCCTGATCGACTGGTCCGCCTTGCGTCCGCATCTGGCCGCCGTCCCCGAGGCCGCGTCGGAGGACCTTTGGGCCGATCTTCTGCCCCGGATCGCCGCCGACGGGGATCTCGCGACCTGGGTGCCGCCGTCCCGGACCTACTGGCGCGACGTCGATACCCTCGATGACCTGCGCGAGGTGTTCCTGGACGTGCAGCGCGGGGTCTCCTGCCTGCTCCCGCCGGGCGAGGCGGGGCCCCTTGCCGACGATGGCCGCGATCTGGCCTTCGAGGCGGGCGGCATCTCGCTCTCGGCGCCGCGCTTCGGCGCGCGGACCCCGGGCCGCTGGACGCTCCTGGAGGACACGGTGGTCCTGCCGGGCGCGCGCATCGCCGCCGGGGCCCGCCTGACCCGCGCCGTCGTCGCCCCTGGCGCCATCATCCCTGCCGGCCTCGTGGTCGGCGAGGACCCGGAGGATGACGCCCGCTGGTTCCGGGTCACGCCCGGCGGCACGACGCTTCTCACACCGCCCATGCTCGCGGCCCGCGCGGCCGAGCGCATGCGCGCCCGACTTCAGAGCCGGACCCCCGGCCTAGCCACCTCAGGACGCTGATGATGCTGAAACGACCCGTGCCGTCCCTTGCCTTCGATCGGGAGTCCGCCCACGCTGATGCGCTGGGCGCCTCGTTCGACGGGCAGGGGACGAACTTCGCCCTGTTCTCGGCCCATGCCACGCGCGTGGAACTCTGCCTTTTCGACGATTCCGGCAAGGTCGAGACGCATCGGCTCGTCCTTCCGGCGATGGAGGGCGGCATCTGGCACGGCTACCTTCCGGGCGTGGGACCGGGGCAGGTCTACGGCTACCGCGTCCATGGCCCCTATGCTCCGGCCGAAGGACACCGCTTCAACCCGAACAAGCTCCTTCTGGATCCTTATGCGCGCGAGCTTCGCGGGGAGATCGTCTGGGACAATGCGCTCCACGGCTATGTGCTGGAGGATCAGGACGACGACACCCCGGACCTGCGGGACAGCGCCGCCTTCATGCCCAAGGGCGTCGTGGTGGACCCCGACTTCGACTGGGAGGCCGACCGGGCGCTGCGGCACCGCTGGCAGGACACCTTCGTCTACGAGGCCCATGTCCGTGGCCTGACCATGCGGCATCCCGGCGTCCCCGAGGACGACCGGGGCACGTTCCAGGGCCTCGCCGCGCAGCCGGTCATCGACCACATCAAGAGCCTGGGCGTCAGCGCCATCGAACTGCTGCCCGTGCACGCCTTCGCCAACGACCGGTTCCTGGTGGAAAAGGACCTGTCGAACTACTGGGGCTACAACACGCTGTCCTTCTTCGCCCCGCAGGCCCGCTACCTCAGGACCGGCACGATCCGCGAGGTCAAGGAGGCCGTGCGCCGTTTCCATGCCGCCGGCATCGAGGTGATCCTCGACGTGGTCTACAACCACACCTGCGAAGGGAACGAGAAGGGCACGACCCTCTCCTATCGCGGGATCGACAACGCGAGCTATTACCTGCTCTCGCCCGAGGACAAGCGCCACAGCTACGACACGACCGGGACGGGCAACACGCTGAACGTCGCGCATCCCATGGTGCTGCGCATGGTCCTCGACAGCCTGCGCTACTGGGTCCAGGTCATGCACGTGGACGGCTTCCGCTTCGATCTGGCGTCCACGCTGGGCCGCGAGTCCACCGGCTTCGAGCGGGAAGGGGCTTTCTTCGCCGCCGTCCGGCAGGACCCGATCCTGTCCACGGTCAAGCTCATCGCCGAGCCCTGGGACGTGGGCGAAGGGGGATATCAGGTCGGCGGCTTCCCTTGGCCCTTCCGGGAATGGAACGACAAGTTCCGCGACGACACGCGCGGCTTCTGGCGCAAGGACCAGGGTCTCGTGCCCGCGATGTCCGAGCGTCTCATGGGCAGCCCCGTGCAGTTCCGGCACTCGCACCGGCCGGCCACCTCCTCGGTCAACTTCCTGGCGGCGCATGACGGGTTCACGCTCTGGGACACGGTCAGCTACAACGACAAGCACAACGAGGCCAACGGCGAGGACAACCGCGACGGCCACAACAACAACCTCAGCGACAACATGGGCATCGAGGGGCCGACCGAGGACGAGCGGGTGAACGAATCCCGCGAGCGGCGCGCTCGTGCCATGCTGGCCACCCTGCTGCTGAGCCAGGGCGTGCCGATGCTGCTGGCCGGCGACGAGATGGGCCAGTCGCAGGACGGGAACAACAACGCCTACGCCCAGGACAACGAGATCACCTGGATCGACTGGTCGCAGCCGCGCCAAGGGTTGCTCTCGGCGGTGCGCGACCTCGCGGCCTTCCGGCACGAGGCGAGGCTGGCCCGGCTGCGCTTCGCCTCGCCTCTGGGCGAAGGGGTGGGCGACGGTCCCGTCGCGCGCTGGCTGCACCCCGAGGGGCGCGAGATGTCGGACGCCGACTGGCACGACGCCGGGCTGCCGCTCTTTGGCGTGGACCTGTTCCTGCCGGGCGGACCCCGGCTGCTGATCCTTCTCAATGCCGGTGACGAAGCCGTGTTCACCATGCCCGAAGGCAGCTGGCGGCTCCGGATCGACACCGCGCGCGAGACCGTGGCCTGCGACGAGGAGGCAGGCGCCGAGACCACGATCGACTGGCAGAGCGTCCAGGTGTTCTGGTGCATGGACGCGCCTGAACCGACCTCCGAGGACGAGGACGGAGAGCCCGAAGCCGCCGAAGCCTAGTGGAGCCCCCTGGCTCGCGCCGGGGTCGGTCGCTCGAGAAGGTCGTTCACATGCAGGAAGGCGACGCCCGCCCGGTGCGCCGCCTCCCGGTCGACCTCGGCATCTCCGACGAACAGGGTCGCGCCCGGGGGGGTGCCGTGGAACGCCATGGCTTCGATCAGAAGTCCCGGCTCGGGCTTCCGACAAGCGCAGCCCGCGTCCATCGCATGGGCGCAGAAGCGCACCGCCCCTGCAGGGGGGCGATGGCCGGTGGCGGCTTCGGCCGCATCCATGAGGAGTTGCCGGGCCATGCTCTCGGTCAGGTGCCCGTAGAAGACATGATCCTGGTTCGACGCCATGCCCATCAGGAGGCCGCCGGACCCCCACCGAGTCCCGGCAAGCGCCTCGCGGATCCCGGGCAGCGGCTCCCATTCGCCGGGGCCGTGGGGACAGACCTTCCCGGGGATGGTGACCCGGCGCAAGGTGTTGTCCGCGTCGAAGATCACGAGCCGGATATGCGGCGGAAACGGGGTCACGCTATCCCCTCGGGCGCGAGGTCCCGGCGCAGCAGGGCGGCGTAGCGGTCCCGGTCGCGTCGCAGGCTGTCGGCGTCATCCCCCTGGCCCAGGGTCTCGGCGGCCAGGCTCGTGTAGCCGAGCCGCCAGGCCAGGTAGGCCGTCCGATAGAAGGGCAGCACCTCCCGGACGCCGGCGTCGCGGGTGCGCGCGACATACCCCTCGATGAGGGCGCCCTGTGCGGCCGGGTCCATGCCCCACTCGATCGTTGCCCCGGCCAGGTCCCAGGCGATGTCCTGCGCGCCGGGCCAGAAGTGATCGTCGTGATGGTCGATCCCGTCGGTCTTCAGGATGCCCTCCGGGGTCCGCAGCCATTCCTGCGGCAGCATCCGCCCGTCGCCCGCGACCGTGGGCCGGGCGAGCACCGCGTCGCGCAGCCTGTCCATCCAGGCGGTCCGGGCGGCTGCCTCCGGACCCAGGGCTTCCGTGACGTTGACGCGCGTCATGTGAAGGAGGTCCTCGAACCGGGGGACGCCGTCCGCGCCTCCGTCCACCAGATGACCAAGGTAGCGGCCCATGACATCGAGGAGCCCCGCATCGAGGTCGGACGCCTGAAGCGGCTGGCCCGGGACGAAGCGCAACGCCAGGAATCCGTTGGACAGGCCTTCGACAGCGGGCGCGAGACCGGCCTCGGCCTGCCGCTCGGCCCTGATGCGCGCCCGCCGTCCACGCGACCCCAGGCCCGCGAACTTGAGCAGCAGCGGCGTCCGTTCCCCGCCCAGCAGGTACTTCCGCCGTTCGTGCTGCGGCTGGACCGCCGGACGACGGTCCGGGGGGCACAGGAGATCGCGCCAAAGGCCCCCGGACATGTCGCGCAACGCACCGCCGCCCCAGGGCTCGGACAGGCGGCCGGTGTCGAGGAATTTGCGCTCGAAGCTGGCCGTCCAGCGTGAGAGCCGGGGCCAGAGCGCGCGCGCCTTGTCGGATCGAATGCCGGCTCCGTCCGTGTCCCAGCTCGGAAAGAGGGCGAGCCGCGCCTCCGGCACGCCGGCCCGCAAGGCTGCCTCGGCCACGCAGGCAAAGGACGAGCCGCTGATCCCCGGTCCTTCGTCGACGACCAGCACATGACCCGGCGCACCGTCCTCCATCGCTTGCAGGAGCCGCGGACCAAGGCGCAACTCGCGTTCGAAGGGATGCGCGCGGGGCCGGACCGTGAAGGTCCTGACCGGAAGCCCGGCCGCTTCCAGCTCCGCCGCGACCACCGCCGAGAGCGTGGTGCCAATGTTCCGCAGGCCGATGACGAGCGCCCGCTCCGGTCCCGTGGCTTGCAGGAACTGGCGGGCCGCCTGGGCGTAGAGCTCGGGGTAAAGCGCATAGAAGGCAAAGCCCTCCGGCTCCGACACCGCCACGACATCAGGAAGCGGGCCAGAGGCGATTACCGCCAGCCTGGCCCTGGCGGCGTCGATGCGCGCCTCGGTCCCGGACCCTCCACGGACGGCGTGGGCCAGATCCAGCGTTACCGCCCGCAACTGGCGGGCCAGGGGCGGCTCCTCATCGCGATCCGGGGACAGGGCGTCGGTCACGGCGGACTCCAGGAGCCCGGCTTCGATCAGCCGGTCCGGCAGGACGTCGGGCGTGGCGCTGCGCAAGGCAAGACCGCCAAGGAGGGCGGACACGAGGGCCTTGGGATCTTCGCTCCGTTCGCGATCGGAATAGACGATCATGGACGGCAGACGTGGCGGGCCGCCCCCCTGGGCGGCCCGGCCCGGCCGGGTCCGGTCACGGGCTGGTCCCGGCTTCGGCCTCCGCGCCTGCCCCCGCGCCCGCGTC
>NZ_JAFMST010000005.1 GCF_017916275.1 Rubellimicrobium arenae | reverse complement strand
CCGGCTTGTGCTTCTTCTGGGGCATTCCTTCATCCTCCTCAGGCCCGAAAGCCTACTTCAGGGAGGACCACTTTTCAGGGGGCAGACCACCTTTGCTTCGCCTTCTGCGACCAGAGGTACCTTAATCTTGCCTCCCCCCTCGGCATTCCCAGTAATCTGGTTTGATTTGTTCGAAGAAATGGTGACGGTGGAGGGTGCGCCCATCCAGTCAAGAACTCTGTTCCAGAGGTCCTCGGCGCGTTCTATGCTGGCTCCGCGTACGGTGATCAGATGATCGTCAGGCACGACCTTCTTGATCAGAACTGTCTTGCCGCTCTTGGAGGGGCCAGCGATTGAAATAACGAGGTTTGGTGTCTCATAGAAGTCTATCAATTTTTGTTCGAGTTGGTGTGCAGCCCGGTCGACGTATGTGACAGTCGGGATGTCATTCGGAGTGAATACTTCATAGACCTTCACGCAATCCCCCATTGAGTTTGTGAGCGCGTCTCGGCTGCGCGTTTTTTGAGATCAGCTAACATCCAGTGCATGTTCGAGTTTGGTTGCGCAAGGCTCCTTGAGTAGCCTCGAGATGGACGCGATCAGCAGAGCAACATCGAGAGCACCGCTCCGAGCGCCCTTGATGGGAACAAGGATGAACGAGCGGCCCGCATATTTCCCCCTGATCGGAAAGATGCCCGTTTCGCATGTCACCCTTAGAACGAAGTTGCGGTTGCCCGGCCCTCACCTCGCCAGGCGCGCTCCTCATGGCGAGAGCGCGCCTCACGTGGCGGGCCGGGACGTAAGAAAGAGAGGGATCTCCGCACCGATCTTGACGGCCCAAGGCGCGGTGCCTGTGGCACCAATGGGGATCTCCAGATGACGACTTACCCTGCCATCGCCATCGAAACTGCCGTTCCTGCCATCTTCCCGCTCGCCAAGACATCCAGCGCATTTTCGCGCTGGCGGGCCTACTTTGAGGGGGGAGCGATGACCTCATTGCCTGCTGTGAATAGTTGAGTGGCCCAAAGTGGAGGCTCATGGCCGAAACCCTCATTATGGCGGTGCTCCGCTCCGAGCCCCTCGGCCGATGGCACCGCCGCGTTCTCGAGGAGCTGCGTGGCCTGCTCGCATTGGAGCGGATCGATGATCTTGAAGACACCGAAGCCAGACCGTTCGTGTGCCTCGACCCGGAGGACCCGAAGGTCCACGTCTGCTGCCGTCACTTCGATGCCCTCGACGACATCGTCCGGCAACTGCGCACCGAAGAGCCGGCAGCTCAGGACGGCGGGCGGCAGATAGGAATCCAGGCTCCGGCAACCTGAGGCCCCACGTCCGCCCGAGTGAGGCGGACGCTTGACGCGTCGGCATCGGGCTGGCGCAAGGAGAGCTCTCCATGACGATCATTACCAAGACCCATTCCGACTTCGCTTGCGCGGAGGACATCGCCGCAGGCGCGCTCCAGGCTGGTCGCCGTGCTGCCGCGGGGCTGCGCCAGCTCGGGATCGTGCCGGGCGGCCGTGTCGGTCATCTGGCGCGCCTCCTGAGCTCCGAAGCATTGTTCGAGGAACTCGCGCTCGCCGAGCTCGAGGAGCTGGAAGGCGAGCTGCACGTCCTCGTCGAGGCGGAGGCATACTACGTGCCAGCCTACGGCTCATCCGACGCGGAGGAGCCGATCTCGCCGGACCGGCGTCTCACCGAGACAGGGCGCCACATCGAGCGCGTCCGCTCGGACGTCGCCCAAGCTCTGCATCTTGCGAGATACATGCTCGATCTGGCTGTGGCGGAGAGGGTGGTTGGTCGGGCGCGAGGATTCCTCGAGAGAGGCAAGTAAGAGCTCTCCCTCGGACGGGGAGGAGACGCCGGCGGGATAGCCAGCTGCTGTTCAGATCACCGCCGACACACCCTGACCCCCTTTGCGATGGGATTGCGAAATTCCTTGCCGGATCCGCTTCGTCGATCCGCGGACCGGCCAACCTCCCTATCAGCGGCGCCGAACGCCGCAGGACACAAGGAGCCCGTCACATGAGTGACACCACCGACCACCCCAAGCCTGCACCCCAGCCGATCACCGTGACGCTCGAGCTGCCCGCGCGCGTAGTCATGCACTACGACCTCATGACGGAGGCGGGTCTCTACCTCTCCACGGAGGAGGCGCTTCGTCAGGCGATCCTCAATTCCCTTCGATTTGAGAAGGGCAGCCATCTCTCCTTGCGCCTCGACGCGGATGCGGGCGAGGACAAGCACGCCGACAAGGCCGAGATGAGCGAGGAACCCAGTTCGACGTTCGAGGCCTGATCTCGTGCGACCGGGTGGTCCAAGGCCGCCCGGTCAACCCCCTGTCCGACCTCCAAGACTTCAGCAGGATAATGACCATGCCGATCGAAATTCCGCCCGAAGAGATCGTCATTACCGGCCAGCAGGCAACATGGCGTGGGTGGCCTACCGACATCGGGCCGAAGCAGCGGCTCATGGCCGCGCTGGATGCCGCCGGACACGGGCTGCTCGTCGAGGCCTGCCTGCGACGTATCATGGCCAGGCAGCTCGTCCTCGAGGTCGAGGCCATGTCGCACCACGAGAAACTGCTGTTCGAAGCCACCACCCTTGGCTGGGCCCGGTGACCGCATTCTCACGGGAGTTCAGCAGACATGACGAGGGGACTCCTCTCGATCCTGCCGGAATTTCGACGTCATGTCCCATCATGAGCGGGGGAAGTTCCTCATGAGGACTCGCACCCCCTGAACCTGCCTGAGGACGTCGCCTGAGGAGAACCTGCTCCGCAGGATCCGCGAGCAGGGTCCCGAACTGAGGAAAGAGCGAGATCCTTCCGGACGAACGCTCTCGTTCCCCAACAGCGATCTGCGCTCCGCACCGGTCGGGTCAGCAGGTGGCGCCTTCCCCCCTGCCCTTCCAGCGGGCCCGGGCGGCGAGGTCCACAAGCCGGCGCTGGCGATGGTCGAGCCGGCGCCACGCGGTACGGAAATCATCGTAAGGCTCGGGCAGAAGATCCGCGCGGCCGAACGCGAGAGCCACCGCAATCGCCTCGCTGATCGAGAGACCTTCCACGGCCTCGTCGACCGTGCAGGACGAGGAGAGAATCTCCCTACAGGCGCAGGCATCCGCCCGGAAGGGCTCGTTCAACGGGGACGGAAGAGACTGGGCGGTCCCGCGCAAGTGCTCGAGATCCGAGAGCTCGGCGAGGTGGTCGTTCTTGTCGTACATCATGGCAAGGTCCTTCAGGAGCCTGGCGGAATGCCCGGCCTGACAAGGAGATTGGTCCACCCGATCCGCCCGGAAACGGCTTGCCCCGACGACATGGCCTGTCCTGAGGGCGAATCGCGGGTCAATGAGTCGAGCCGGCTCGAGCACATTTTGCGACGGGCGTTCCGGGAACCAGCTTCCCTCGATGGAACACCTGAACTTCACAGACCTTAACGACGCTGAACTCGTCGCGCAGACCATCAGCACGGCCGACTACGTCCGGCTGATGCATCCCGAAGGCTCGGTCGGGAAGCTGTCTCTCATGGTCAAGACCGGCGCACGGCAGGCTCACAGCAAGATCTACCCGGTCGACGAGGCGCCGCTCCGCGCGGAATGCCTGCTCGACTACGACGCCTATGTGACGCTCCACCGGTTCCATGGCCCTCGGAAGATCGCCAAGCTGGCATCCTTGAATGGGTTGTTCTTGGACCTCGACGTGGATCGGGTGCCCCCGATGACGGCCACAGATCCCGCCATGTGGTGGCTGGAGGTGAGCATGCGCCTGTTCGACCTCAAGCTGCCCGAACCGACCTTCGTGCTGTTCACGGGACGTGGACTCGCGGCCATCTGGTTGGTGGTTCCCCTGCCCCCTCAGGCGCTCCCGAGGTGGCACGCGGCGCAGACCGCGCTCATCGAGCTGTTCCGCTCACTGGGGGCGGATCCGAGCTGCCGCGACGCGGCGCGCGTCACGCGCCTGCCGGGCTCTATCAATTCCAAAAGCGGCAAGGAGGCGCGGCTGATCACGGGCACCCTCCAGCGCCTGGACTTCGACGCTCTCGCCGACAGCATCTACACGGCTGCGGGACGCCCCGCCCGAGCCGAGCTCCAGAAACGGAAGGAACGACAGGCAAGACTGGCAATCACTGGCATGCCGCAGGGCCTCACGCCGAAGGCGCGTTTCCGGGCGGTTCTGCGCGATCTCGACCGAGTCCGGACCGCTTGGGGCGGCGCCGTTCCGAAGGGCGTGCGCAACAGCTGGCTCCACCTTTACGCGACCAGCCTCGCCCATTTCTCTACGCCGCAGGAAGTCGAGAGCCGGATCCTGGAGGTCGCGGCCTTTGCCACACCGGGTCTGCCACCGGCAGAAGTCCGGGCGCTCATCAAGGCCGCTTCCCGGCATGCGGCCCTACCGGTCTCGGCGGGTCCGCTCAAGGACGGGCGATACCACTACTCAGGCGCGACCATTGCGGAGATACTGGGCATCTCCGCCGAGATGACCCAAACCCTCGGCCTCGAGCAGGTTATGCCCGAGGAGGAACGCGCGCGTCGAAAGGCTGCGAGGGAGCAAGAGCGGCGGCAGACGGCTGGTGCCGCGACCCGGGAGGCATGGCTGGAGACGAACGATCAGGAGCGTCGCCAACCGTGGGTCGAACTCGGCATCTCCCGCCGAACATACTTCAGGCGCAGGGCAGCCGGGACGCTCTGTGCCGACCAGGGTGCCACGACCGAAGTTGGCACTGGTCCGTGTCCGCTACTGGGGGGCTCCGCCTCGCCGGAGGCCCAGGTCGAGGGGCAAAGCCCCTCGACGGAAGGCTCCACACCCCCCAACCCTTCCCGCCGCCACGAGCCCGCCAGCTCAGCCGACAAAGCCGAGAACGCTCCGGAACTCGCGGCCGACACCTGCTTCGAAGTCGTTGTCGAGACGCATCCGCGTGTGCAACCTTTGTACCAGCCGGGGGTGATCGATTTCGCACGCCGGCGGCTGTTCTACCGCTTGGGGAGTGGCCGTCCGGGGCGAAATGATGTCTGCTCCGGTGTCGCGAGTGGGATGGGCGAAAGTGGTGCAGGAGCAGCGCAAGCAGATCGCGGCAGGACAGGCTGCAAGCCAGAATTTTTCCCACCTTGAAGAGATTGATGCGCCGCTGGCCATGCTCGGCTCCCATGCCGAACGCTACTTCGTCGACGACGCGAATACCGCCCTGATCAAGACCCGCCAGTTTGCCGAGCGGCTGGCCCAGGTGGTCGCGGAGCGGTCGGGCATTCTCCTCGAGCCTCGCGACACCTTCGCCGATCTTCTCCAAAGGATGCGCGCCGATGCCGTCGTCCCCAAGGAGGTGCTCGACGTCCTGCATCACCTCCGGGTTGCTGGTAACGACGCCGTCCATGGCTTCGCTGGTGAGCGCAGGGCTGCCTTCGAGTCGATGAAGCTCTGTCACCGCCTCGGCGTTTGGCTCCGGGCGACCGTCACCCGCGTGCCCGGCTTCGCCATGGCGTTCGTACCGCCGCGGCCGGCCGCGAACGAGGCCGAGGACCTGCGCGCACAGATTGCGGCTCTTCAGGCCGAACTCGAAGCGCACTCAACTGAAGCCGAGCGTCAAGCCCAGGCGCTCCATCTGGCGCGGCAGGCGGCTCTCGATGCAGAGGAGCGGGCTCGCCTGGCCGCGGAAGAGCGGGAGGTCTACGAGGAACTGGCCCAGGAAGCCGAGCGGCGGGCCAACGAGGCGCAGTCCGCACCCGCGGCCAGGGGCTTCGTGCAGGCCGCCTTCGAATCCGCCCGAAGCCTGGATCTCGACGAGGCCGACACTCGCCTTCTGGTGGACGAGCAACTGCGGCAGGCGGGCTGGGAGGCGGACACGAAGGTCCTGCGCCACTCGGCCGGCACCCGGCCGGAGCGTAACCGCTACATGGCGATCGCGGAATGGCCTACGGCTTCGGGCTCGGCAGATTATGCGCTCTTTGTCGGCCGCACCCTGGTCGGGGTGGTCGAGGCCAAGCGGCAGCGGACAAACGTGCCGGCCGCGCTTGATGTGCAGGCCAGCCGATACGCGAAGGACATCCAGCCCAGCGATGCGTTCCAGATGGCTGGTGGGCCCTGGGGCGAGCACCGGGTTCCCTTCATCTTCGCCACGAACGGCCGCGGCTACTATCCTCAGATCTCGATCCAGAGCGGTATCTGGTTCCGGGACACCCGCCTGGCCATCAACGCCGCCCGGGCACTCGAAGGTTGGCCCACGCCAAATGGGTTGATGGAGCGGCTCGAGGTGGATCGGGCCGCTGCCGAGAAGGAACTGGCCACGAAGCCCTTCGACTTCGGCTTCCCGCTCCGGCCCTACCAGGTGAACGCTATCAAGGCCGTCGAGGCCGCCATCGCCGAAGGTCGGCGCGAGATGCTGGTGGCTATGGCGACCGGAACTGGCAAGACCAAGCTCGCCATCGCGATGATCTACCGGCTCCTAGAAGCGAAGCGCTTCCTGCGGGTCTGCTTCGTCGTCGACCGCAGCGCGCTGGGCGAGCAGGCGGAGACCGCCTTCGAGACCACCCGCATGGTCGGCGCCCGGACCTTTGCAGAGATCTTTGGCTTGCGGGGCCTGGAGGACGCCGACATCGATCTTGATGCCAAGGTCCACGTCTGCACGGTCCAGAGCTTGGTGAAGCGCATTCTGGAGCGCGAGCCCGAGCGCCGGCCGCCGATCGACCAGTATGACCTCATCCTCATCGACGAGTGTCACCGCGGCTACCTGCTCGACCGCGAGATGAGCGCGGCCGAGGCGACCTTCCGCGACGAGAACGACTATGTCTCAAAGTATCGGCGGGTCGTGGAGTACTTCGATGCCGTCAAGGTTGGCCTGACCGCCACTCCCGCGCTCCACACGGCGCAGATCTTCGGTGCCCCGATCTACCGCTACAGCTACCGTGAGGCGGTCGTGGACGGCTGGCTCATCGACCACGATCCGCCGCACCTCATCACGACCGCTCTTAGCAGTGCCGGCATCACCTTTGAGGCCGGCGAGACGATCGAGGCCCTGAACCCGTATACGGGTGCCATCGACACCGCCACGCTGGAGGATCGCCTCGACTTCTCGGTCGAGCACTTCAATCGGAAGGTGCTCTCCCCGCAGTTCAACAAGGTAGTGGCCGAGGAACTTGCCCGGCGCATCGACATCCTGTCGCCGAATGCGGGCAAGACCCTGGTCTTTGCCGCCTCCGACCTCCACGCGGACGAGGTAGTCCATCAGCTTCGGCAGGCCTATCGAAACGAGGGGCTAGCGATCGAAGATGGCATGATAGCGAAGATCACCGGCTCGGTCGACGCTCCCGGAAAGCAGATCTTGAAGTTCAAGAACGAGGCGGACCCGCGGATCGCAGTGACGGTCGATCTTCTCACCACCGGGATCGACGTGCCGACCATCACCAGCCTTGTCTTCCTGCGCCGGGTCAACTCTCGGATCCTCTACGACCAGATGATCGGCCGCGCCACGCGCCGCTGCGACGACATCAGTAAGGAGGTTTTCCAAGTCTACGACGCGGTCGACCTTTACCCGAACCTCCAGGCGATGACGGAGATGCGGCCAGTGGTCGTGAACCCGCAGGTTGACTTCGCCACCCTCTTCGGTGGGTTCGAGGGGACGGAGGACGAGAACCACCGGGACGAGATCCTCGACCAGCTCATTGTCAAGCTTGCCCGCAAGATCCGGAAGATGACGGACGAGATCCGGACCCAGTACACGGCGCAGGCTGGCGAGACGCCGGAGCAGACGCTCACGCGCTTTCGCAGCGGACCCTCGGCTGACGTTCAAGCCTGGACCAGGCAGCGGCCGGGCCTCGGCGCCTTCTTCGATTTTGAGGGGCCGCGAGGCGCCCCGCCGATCATCCCCATCTCTCATCACGACGACCGGGTGATCAGCGTGACGCGTGGCTATGGTGAGGGTGTCCGGCCTGCCGATTTCATCGACGCCTTCACCAGCTTCGTGCGCGAGAACGGCAACCGGATCGCCGCGCTGAACCTGGTCCTCACCCGCCCGCGCGACCTCACACGCGGGAGCCTGCGCGAGCTCAAGCTGCTCCTCGACGGCCATCACTTCACCGAGCCCGCGCTGCGGGCCGCGTGGCGCGACCAGACCAGCGAGGATGTCGCGGCCGGCCTCATCGGCTTCATCCGGCAGGCGGCGCTGGGCGACCCCCTCGTGCCCTATGCTGAACGGGTCGACCATGCCATCCGGCGCGTAGCTGCGCGCCACAGGCTCGATGATCCGCAAAGGCGCTGGCTCAACCGGATCGCCGATGAGATGAAGAGCCGGATCGTCGTCGACCGCGAGTCGCTGGACGAGCCGCCCTTCGCCCAGCAGGGCGGTTTCCGACGGCTCGACAAACTCTTCGAAGGCAGGCTCGAGGCCCTCCTCGACGACCTCAGAACGGAGACATGGGAGCCCGCAGCTTGATTGATGAATTGGAAACCGACGATATTTTGGAAGCTGTCGCGCAACAGGCGGGCATGCAACGACAGGACGTAAGCTTGGTTGCGGATCTGCTGTTTCGAGAGATGCACAAGCGCCAGTATGAAACGGAGACGGACGACTATCTTTGCAGTCGCCTACGATTCGACCTGAGTGAATTCGCCTGGATACACCTGTATCAGTTCTTAGTTCTTTGCCAACTGCGAAGTTCTCATACGCGGGACGCAGAGGATCTGATTGGAAACAGCATAGTTCAATTGCAGTATCTTGGCGGAAAATCGCAATGGCGAAAATATTTCATTGAGATGACCAACTGGAAGATGTCTTCGAAGTACGGAAGAGACACGGGATTGTATTCATGAGTGCCACGCAGGACATCGTCGCCAAGCTCTGGAATCTTTGCCACGTCCTGCGCGACGACGGGGTGACCTACTCGGAGTACGTGACGGAGCTCACCTACCTGCTTTTCCTCAAGATGCTGGAGGAGACGGGCCAGGAGAACCGGCTGCCGCCGGAGTACCGCTGGGCGAACCTCGCGCGGCGCGAGGGTCTCGACCAGCTCTCCTTCTACAAGCAGCTCCTCAATGCCCTCGGCGATCCGCTTGAGATGGACGAGAAGGGCAACCGCAAGCCAGCGAAGGACCCGCTGGTTCTCGCCATTTTCACCGACGCCCAGACGAAGCTGAGGAAGCCTGCCAACCTCAAGAGCCTGACGACCAGCATCGACGGGCTCGACTGGTTCGATGCCCGCGAAGAAGGCCTGGGGGACCTCTATGAGGGTCTCCTCCAGAAGAACGCCGAGGATCGCAAGTCTGGGGCTGGGCAATACTTTACGCCACGTCCACTGATCGACTGCATCGTCCGCCTGATGAAGCCCCGGCTGGGCGAGCGGATCCAGGATCCGGCGGCCGGCACAGGCGGCTTCATCGTCGCTGCGCACCGGCGCATCCACGAGAAGAATAACGAGTTCTTCGGCCTCGACGAAGGCGTGGCCCAGCGTCAGATCCGCGACTGCTACATCCTGGCCGAGCTGGTCCCTGACACCCACCGCCTCTGCCTGATGAACCTCATGCTCCACGGCATCGAGGGCCAGGCGCAGTCCATGGACACGCTGACCGCCGAGGGCGCGGGCCTGCCCAAGGCGGACCTCATCCTCTCCAACCCGCCCTTCGGTACAAAGAAGGGCGGCGGCCGGCCGCAGCGCGAGGACTTCTCGACCACCGCCGGCACCTCCAACAAGCAGCTCGCCTTTGTGGAGCACATTATCCGCGCGCTAAAGCCCGGCGGCCGTGCTGCCGTGGTGATCCCCGACAATGTTTTGTTTGAGGACGGCGTGGGCCGGCTTTTGCGTCAGATGCTCATGGACTGGTGCGACCTGCACACAATCCTGCGCCTGCCGACCGGCATCTTCTACGCCCAGGGCGTCAAGACCAACGTCATCTTCTTCACCCGCAACGGCGGTGGCGCCCAGAAGGGCGGGACGCAGGAGGTCTGGGTCTACGACATGCGGGCCGGTGCCCCCTCCTACGGCAAGACCCGGCCGCTGCGCGAGGCCGACTTCGCCGACTTCGAGGCAGCCTTCGGCGACGATCCCTACGGCCGGGCCGAGCGGCGTGACCAAGGCGAGGAGGGCCGCTTCCGCCGCTTCACCCGTGAGCAGATCCGAGAGCGCGGTGACAACCTCGACATCTCCTGGCTGCGCGACGGCGAGGAGGAGGCCGAGGACGGCCTGACCGACCCCGATGACATCACCGCCGCGATCCTCGGCCACCTGCGCGAGGCCACGCGGGAGATCGAGGCTCTGGTGCTGGAGCTGGAAGGCGAGGAAGAAGAGGCGCCAGAGGCGATGGCGGCGGAATGAAGCGCTTGCCTGCGACGGAAGTCCCCAGCGATGAGGCTATCCCGGATAGCTGGTCATGGATCAGTCCGGACGAGCTCGCCTCAGATCATCCACACTCTATCGCAATCGGTCCTTTCGGCAGCAATCTGTTGAAGTCCGACTACCAGGACTCTGGTGTGCGACTTATCTTTGTCCGGAATATTCGAGCCGCAGACTTCTCTGATCTCGGCTCGCGATTCGTTTCTGAGAAGAAGGCATCGGAGCTTCGATCGCACTCCGCAGATGCGGGTGATCTGCTTGTCACTAAGATGGGTGACCCCCCAGGCGACACGGCGATCTATCCGGAGGGATTGGGTCCGGCTATAATCACATCTGACTGCATCAAGATTACACCGCATCCCGGTCTGACGTCATCAGAATTCCTATCTGCCGCGATTCGGTCGCAGCCAGTGAAGAATCAGATCTTGGCAATCACCACCGGCGTTGCCCATCAGAAGGTAAGCCTCGACCGGTTTCGCAAGATTGCCATTCCCATCCCTCCTCTGCCCGAACAGCGGCGGATCGTGGCGAAGCTGGACCGGCTCTCGGCGCGCTCCGCCGCCGCGCGCGACCACCTCGCCCGCACCACCAAGTTTGCCGCCCGCGCCAAGCAGGCAATCCTCGATTGGGAAACCGTAGCTGGGCTTTCGTCCTGCCAAACACAATCAATCGCTGATGTGGCAGCGACCTTATTTGATGGGCCGTTCGGTTCAAATCTGAAAACTGAGGATTATACCGCGTTTGGCGTGCGAGTTGTGCGCCTTGAGAATATTGGAGTGATGAGTTTCCGAGCGGACAAGGAGACCTTCATCGCCGTTGAAAAGTTTGCGACGCTTCGTCGTCACGAACTCTTTGCCGATGATGTTGTGTTCTCCTCATTCGTGGCTGATGACATACGCGCAACCCTCATCCCCGGGGACCTCGGTCCGGCGATCAATAAGGCAGATTGCTTCTGCATCCGGGCAGACAGGAGCGTCATCTGTCCGAAATTCCTGCTATATCGGCTCAGCGCCCGCCAGACGTTTTGGGACATGGAGCAACTTGTCCATGGTGCGACCCGGCCAAGGATCGGGCTGAATCACCTGAAGACTTATCGAGTCGCGGTGCCGTCGATTGCAGAACAACAAGCCATTGTCCGCCGCATCGAAGCCGCCTTCGCCCGTATCGACCGGCTGACCGAGGAGGCCACCCGCGCCGCCCATCTCCTCGACCGGTTCGACGAGCGTCTGCTAGCCAAGGCCTTCCGGGGCGATCTCGTCCCCCAAAACCCAGACGACGAACCCGCCGAGGTCCTCCTCGCCCGCATCCGCGCTGCCCGCGCCGGTGCTCCCACTGCAAGGCACAAGAAGAGGTCGGCTGCTGAATGACGACAGAGTTCCGTAGCTCCCCGTTGACGGACGGGAACTTCAAGGCAGCACGCATCACGATCACCCCGTTTCTGTCGCAGCTTCCTACGGACGTCATCGGGGGATCGGACAAGGCGCGACCGGCGCCTCGTAGATTGAAGCTTCACTGGGGCCAGATTTCTACCGAAGCGGACCTGCCGACCGAAAGGCACTCCGGACGCCCACGCGGCTTCATGAGGGAACGTGGCGAGTTCACCAAGGCGGTGTTGGCCGAGGCGGCGCCCGGTGATGTGGTCGTGTTCCAGCAGATCGGCCCATATGAGTATCGTCTCATGGTCGAGAAGCCTGATGGCCGCCGTGTTACCCCGTCGCAGTCCGACAACGAACTGAAAGAGCGCGTTCGAAGATGGGCTATGCGCGAGACCAGGCCAGAGCAGCAGAATTTCCGCCGACAGATCGCCGAGCGCGATGGCCTCAGGTGCGCCGTCACAGGGTGCGCCATCCCCGAAGTACTTGACGCCGCTCACATCGCCCAGCGCGCTACTGGCGGGCCGGATGATCCGCGAAATGGAATGATCTTGCGAGCAGACGTCCACCGCCTTTTCGATGCTGGCCTCCTGACTATCGATCCGGCGACGCGCACGGTCGTGGTCTTGAGCGTCGTCGATGACGCCACCTACCGTGACATGTGCGGACGGGTGGTTTCGACGAAGGCCCATCTGGGTAACCTGCCACCTTCGTCGGAGATGCCGGCGTAGAGGCTACGTCGCGCCTTTTGCGTTTCCGTCCACATCCGGACGACTCCAATTCCTCCCTGCCAC
The DNA here is from genome assembly GCF_017916275.1 of Rubellimicrobium arenae. Classification (GTDB taxonomy): domain Bacteria; phylum Pseudomonadota; class Alphaproteobacteria; order Rhodobacterales; family Rhodobacteraceae; genus Rubellimicrobium; species Rubellimicrobium arenae. The sequence goes on along the minus strand of NZ_JAFMST010000005.1, from coordinate 327,633 downwards.
CCCATCGGGGCGGTAGCGCGGGTATCGGTAATACCGGCGCTTACCATTACCAGAGGCAGGAGCCGAAGATGACCACCAACAACAAGGCTAGCGCCGCCCTCGAGAAGAAGGTGCGGGCGGCGGTCGCCGAACTCGAGAAGGACGGTGTCCGCGTCACGAATGCGACCGTTCGCGCAAAGACCGGCGGGTCGTTCCGCGACCTCGGTCCGCTCGTCAAGGCGTTGCTTGCCGAGAAGGAGGCCCGCGCCAAGGCCGAGCGCGAGGTGCCGGAGATGCCGGACGACGTGGCCGAGCTCGCCACGGCGCTCTGGGAAGGAGCGTATCGCCTCGCCGACGAAGGCGCCGCCGCTGAACGCCGGGCCAGTGCCGAGAGGATCAAGGCGCTCGAGGCCGAGCGGGATGACCGCGAGAACGAGGTCGCCCTCCTGGAGGACGAGCGTGACGCCACCCTGACCCGGGCCGAAGCGGCGGAAGTCAGGCTGGCTGCGCAGGTCAGGGAAAACCTGGAACTGAAGATGAAGATCGCCAGCTTGGAAGGACGTCTTCAGGGGCGCATCGAGGCGGCCAAGGAGAGCGGCAAGGAAGCTGACGACGCGACGGACGGGGCAAAGCGCGGCCCCGACGATCCCCACCAGACGAACATGTTCGGCCTCATTGGCGAACCCGCTGCCGTTGAGCGCCCGGCAGCGTGATCCGGATCGCCTGAACGTCCTCATCCGTGTGCAGCCTCGCCCGCTCCGGGTCAGAGGCTGCACACGGATCATGTCGGCCGGTCTCGAGGTCGAACCCGCGCCGGCCCGCCTCCCATTTGAGCAACTGCTGCCCCCGGTCGAAGCCGGCATGGATTTCCTGTTGCCCGACCGTGATCTCCGCCGCGTCCCTGGTGGCAAGAAAGCAGTCGCGCAGGCCCCTGTTGGACATCTCGTCGAGCCGGGCCTTCACCTTGCGAGGATCCGGATGAGCCTGAATAGCCCAGGCGCCCGGGAAATCTTCCACCTCGTAGGTGACAGTCTTGGAGGCATCCAGGATCTCCTGAAGGCCAGGAGACACCGGTCGCCCGTTGCGGCTCTCCGCATCCGCGACGACGGCCGCGCGGCGGGTGACGTCAGCCTCCGACCGTCGCACCGCGAACACCCTCTCTCTGAGCCGGAAGGCCTGCCTTGCGAAGCGGACCAAGCGTCCATAGGCAGGCTGGATGCGCGTCCAGAGCCTGCCCTGCTCCTCCGACGGCTGTGCTTCTGCCTCTGGTCCGTCCTCCAGCCCCTCTGGCTGGCCATGCTCGGCAGGCGTGTACTCCAGGCGGTGGTCAAGGATGGCCTCCAGCCCCTCGGTCATCGCGTCGGCATAGGCGTTGACCTCCGCCTCCCTCTCAGACGCGGCTGAGAGCTTCTCGTCGGCGTGGCGCTCCTTCTTCTCGGCCCTCCGCTCGGCCCCCTCGGCGTCCGCCAGGGAGGCATCCAGGGCGACCTCGTCGAGGAAGATCTCCGCCTGGCGAAGATCCAGATCGTTCTCGCGATCACGCAGGTTCAACTCCTTGGCGCGGATCGCGCGAGCCCGTGCGTTGCGATACTCCCGGGGCGGGACGTGACGGACGGCATCGGGCAGCGGCAGATCCGATTCCTTGGCGTCACGCACCTCCTGCGCCCGCTTCTGGCCACGCACGAGCCCAATCTTCGAGAAGTGCTCCCCCGCCACGTCCTGGGCCAGCTCGTAGTCGGCGAGAAGGGGATGGGCGGAGGGCTGAATGAGCCGCTGCATGCCGCGCGTCTTGTTCGTGGTCTCGGCAGTGACGAAGAGCACGGCATGGAAATGTGGCGTTTCCTCGTCTAGGTCTAGGCGCAGGTGCCGCACAGCACCGGGGAAGTACTTCTCGAAGAACTCCAGCGTCGCCTCCTCGAAGGCTGCGATCTTCTTCTTGCTCAGGGTGTGGACGACGTCCTTGCCGTTCGGATCAACCCCGTAGGTCGTGAGCACGTCGTCGAGGTCGGACATGATCTCGACCTCGAAGTACTGCCAGTGCGCCGTCACCACTACCTCCCGGATCGGACCTTGGGAGTTGCCGTGCCAGGGGTTGGTCAGGCCCATCTCCTCGCGCGCTTTGGCCTCCTTCTTGCGTCTGCGCGCATGACAAGCCGCTACCTCCTCATCGAGGTTCTGGCGCTTCATCTGCCGAATCTCGGCCCGCACCTCCTTCGCGAAGGTCGGGCCGACATGGACCTTGTTGCGATCCGAGAAGGCCAGCTCGATGTTGTCGAGAGGTCCCCCGCTGCGCCGGGCATGCATTTCGATGCGGGCCAGAGCGGCCGGATAGATGCTCGCAAACCGGAACACGATCGGGTGCTTCTTCTCTGACATGGACCCATCTCCTCACCATCCGGTGGGGAGATCGCGCTGCAAAGCTGCGCCCGCTCCTCGGGGAGCGGGTTTGATACTCAGTAGGAAACTCGCACTGCGGCTACGCCTGCGTTCGAGTTTTCCCTTCGCCGGGCTCTGCCCTGGACCCGCCCTCCGGGGGCACCTGCGCGGTGGGCGGCCGGGCGTTCGCCACCCCGGCACCCTGGCGCCTCCGGCGGCGAGGAGAGGCGGGTGCCCCCTCTCCTCGACCTCTCCCGCCATCACACAGGGGAAAGGCCCAGCCGGCCTCCTCTATGACCTGACATCGGCGGCCCGAGATCGCAAAGCCGCATCCATCGTTCAGGGGGACCAGCGTCGGCCCGACCTCCGCGCACGTCCGGGTCCTCGAGGCGAGACCCGGCCGAGCGCGGGGGCCAGGGCTCCTGGGATCGATAGCAATCACAATCATCCGAGGACCCCCGACCTGGGCAAACTACCGGCCGAGGAGCCAACAGACTGGCAATGATCCACACCCTTCCTTCATCTGCCACGAGCGCGCAGTCATGCCGAGGCGACCGACTGCGGCAGTTCATCGAGGAACACAGCAAGGCATCGAGGAATGCCGCCGGCCTCTCGGGTCGTCCACGTCACGCGAGAACGGTCGATGAACCGGTCGGTCTTCTCGCCCAGCGGGCCGTCCTCAACCGTCGATGCCGGGTTGCTGATCTTACCGACCTTGCCCTGCGTCGCGCGCCTTAGATATCGAATATGCCGAACGGCCGACGTTCTTGGCGAGAGCCTCGGACAGTGTTTGATCCGTGGAGCCATCGCTTAGCGGGGAAGGTGACAGATCAAACCTCACCCCCTGGTCGCTCGCATCCTATATTCAGAGAGAGGCTGATTACGACACTCTTCATCCCACCCCTCTCGCTGCGCCTACGTCATAGAGCGCAACGAGAGGCTGTGCGCATTCTAAACCGGCTTGATCGAACGCGGGTTGAGGAGATCGAGCCGTTTCTCCTCGGCCGTGCACCACCGCCGAAGGTAGTCATTCAGATCGCCATGACGATCTCGTCCCGCGAAACCCTCAGGTCATTGAGTCTCTGTATCGTCGATCCAAAGAGCATCGCGGTGGTTCAGCAAGTACCGATCGTCGTCTTTGGGAAGCGCCGACAGGCAGCCGTCATGATCGAAAGCAGGGTCTATCTCACCTTTGTCAATCTGGTGTTGGCCCAAAGGCACCCCGACGGACGGCCGTTCTACACAGCTTGTGACGAGAGGCTCAGGGATCTCCTCCGGCCCGACCTCGGAGCCCTCAACGTGGTCGACCGGCTCGCTGGGCTTCCGGATCCCGAGGCCGCCCTGAGGCAGTACTTCAGCGTCCTACATGCTTTCCAGGAGTTGGAGTGCCGGCGCGACGAGAGCCATCACGCCCGGATCACGCGGCTCCGTGCAGGTGCGGAGCTTTAGAAGTCAGGCTGACCTTCGATCTGGGGAACCCTCAATCAAGGCAGGCTCCGCGCAGACCAGAAAGGCTGCCTTTTCCGCATCGGCCAGACCGCTTGTGCAGACAAGCCTTGTCACGTCGACGGGCCAGCACGGGCCTCTGCCTCACTCGACCCCCTACCCTCTCGACGCCCTGCGATATCAGAGGCTGACCAACGTCAAAACGGGGACGCGAACCCGCTCGGCCTCTGGGCGGGACCCCATCGGGAGTTTTCGGCTGCTGAACGAGAGGCGGCTCGATCTCCCGACCACGCAATGCAGGAGCGTGGAAATGACGAACAAGGGTGCGACTTCGGTCCTCGATCTCTTCACTATTTCTAACCCGTCCGTGGCAGACCTGGTCATGCTGACGGGCGACCAGCTGGCCCGCCTCCAGGGCTTCGAAGGCGTTACGTCCTCCTTCCGTTCGTGGTGCACGCAGGTCGGCATCACCACGGTTCCGGGTCGCCGCGACATCTACGACCCGCGCCATGTGCGGCAGCGCCTCGATGCCATTCAGATGAATCACCCCGCGCCGGCAAACACCGACGTGCTGGTCTCTACCCCTATGCAGCAGCGGAAGGCTCGCATGTCCCATGGCTGACACCACCGGTATCCATCGCGTCTCGAAGACCCTCACCGACGGCACTGTTCGTCAGTATCACTACGCCTTCCGCGGCGGCCCCCTCTTCTGGAAGACCGGAGACAAGATCCCGGTCGACTCCCCGGCCTACGAAGCATCACGTCAGAAGAAGATTGCTGAGCATCGGCGGTCCAAGAGCCTGCCGCAACTGAGCCTGTCGTCGCCGGAGGAGCGCACCACGAAGATCATCATGGACCGCTACCGCGCCAGTCCGGCCTATGTGTTGCGCGCCCAGCGGACGAAGGACGACTATGACGAGTTCTTGGACTCATTCGTCAAAGAGTTCGGCCCTGACCCCATCAAGATCTTCGAAGACCCCGAGTCGGTGTCTCACATCAACGACTGGAAGCAGGCCTGGGCGCACGCACCGCGCCGGTATGACTATGCCACCACCGTTGTGACCCGTTTCCTGAATTGGGCAAAGGCCACCGACAAGGCGATCAACACCCATCACCACTGGAAGCAGGAACGGTACTACAATTGCGACCGCTCCCACATCATCTGGTTGCCGCAGGAACGTGAAGCTCTGCTTACAGGAGCATCTGAACGGGAGTACCGGATCGCGGTCGCAGCGCTCAATGCTCTCACGCCCCAAGACATCGGCCTGATCAAGCCCGAGCACGTTCATCCCACGCCCAAGGGTCGCCGGTTTCTCTGGCGGCGCACCAAGACGGGGAAACCCTTCAGCATCCCTCTGACTCCGGACCTCGACCGGGTTGTCGACGAGACCCCTCCCGACCAAGAATATCTGTTCGTGGCGCTCGATGGCGGCCAGTTGAGCCCGGAACGGGCTGCTCAGATCGTCCGAGCGATGAAGATGCGTGCGAATTTCCGGCAGCCGAATAGCATCCGGCAGGAACTGCGCCTGTATGATATGCGCGGCACCGCTGCGACGCGTCTTTTCCGGGCGGGCTGTTCGTTGAAGCAGATTGCGACCTACATGGGTTGGGGCATTCGCCATGCCTCCAACGTGATCGAGAAGTACGTGTGTCTCGTGCCGGAAGAGGCGGATGACATCCTAGAAAAGCTGGCACTTGCCCTGTCGCGTGAGATCGAGTGATCGGACATGATTACGTCCTCACGGTCTCTCTCTCTCGCTTCCGGCCTGCGGGCCGTTGGCGGAGGGTAACCTGATCGAGCAATCCAGAGATGGAGTATCTGAAGAGTTCCTAGTCTCTGGGATCATCGAGCTGGATCATGATTGTTCTGACACATCTGCCGTGAGAAAGCGTGGCCCGGGGGTCATTGCGAAGGGGTGTGCGTCAATCAGGAATGGCGGCGTCCGTGGAAGGCCGGACTGGATGCGCACGCCTGAACCACAGCCTCAGGTCAGCGTCCGTGCAGCCGCAGGCTGACCGAAGGATGCGATGAAATCTTCCAAGGCGCCCGGCATGCCAGGAGTGGTCACCGACGGTGGATCGTCAGACCGCAGGTCCAGATACAGGCGTGCTGCGGCGAGGAGGCCGTCTCTGACCATGGCCGCCTCATGCCGCGCCACTGTGTCAGACAGCCGGTTGTCCCCGTCTAGGCCCAGCGCCTCGATCCGCCGCATGCCGCGCTGGGGGAGCCCCGCTCGCCGGTGCAGCATCGGGCCCAGCACCTGTTCGCGAAAGAAGGCGAGCATGCCCATGGCCTCGAAGAGCTCGCTCCGGCCGAGCTTTGTGGCCCCGTAGTGGAGCCAGATCCAGGCGCGCGCCTCAAACCAGTCCGGGTCCCGGTTGGGCCAGGCCACCGGGGCCTCGTCGAGCCGAGCCTCCAGCGCGGTAGGATCTCGGGAGAACAGGATGGCAGGCCGCTCGATGAGCCGGTCCAGGTCGGCCAGAGTGACCACCTTCAGGTCCACATGGAGAAGGGGTGGTCCATAGAGGCAGATGAGCAGGCGCGGCTCGCCCACGTGCTCCCCCGTAAAGGCGCTGAGCAAGGGGCCAAGCACCTCGGCAAAGGCGCGGCGCGATGCGAGCAGGTCCTCCTGAGCCTCCGGCTCCGCCACCAGGACGAAGTCGAGGTCCGAGAACTCGTCCAGCCCGCCGTGGATGAACGAACCGGCCGCCAGCAGGCTGTGGATCCGTGGGTCCCGCTCGACAGCGTCACAGATGCGCTCGAGGAACTCGGCGTGGGGCTGGGGCAGCGTGCGGGTCATCGTGTCTCCAGGGCAGCGGCTTACGATAGGGGGAGGAACTTGCCAGCAGCAACACGAGACGACCCCCTTCTGGGCAGTCCAACCTGCACCACGCAGCTAGAGCGCCCGCCAGAAGGTGAGCTTGCCGTCGCCTGGGCCCCAGTAGTCGGGGATGAGCGCCACGCGCTCGTAACCCAACGCCTCGTAGAGCGCCCGCGCCGCCTCCATGGGTGGCTCGGTCGAGGTGTCGATCAGCACCATGCGCGCGCCTTGCTCGCGCAGCCGGCGCTCGACTTCGGCGATCAGCGCCCGGGCCACGCCACGGCGCCGCGCGTCGGGTTGGACGCCCAGGAACAGGAGGTTCCACACGCCCGGCCCGGGCTCCGGCGACAAGTAGGCGGCCCCGGCGCCGTCTCCGGCCAGGAGCCAGACCCGGCCCTCACCCCCACCCTCGAAATGGCCGGGCAGGCTGCCAGCAAAGCCGTCACCCTCCTCGGGGGTGAACAGGCCGCAGTCGCGAATGACGGCCTCAAGGGCGGGGATGTCGGAGGCGTGCGCGTCGCGTATGGCAATGGGGTGGGTCAATGTCGTGATCCCTGTGTATCGTGTGATGGGGCAGGCGTGTTCGTCGTGGTGAGCATGGCCCCTGCCGCTCCCACGATCAGCACAGCGCCGGCGAGTTGGAGGGATGCGATGCGCTCGCCCAGGAACAGCATGCCGCCCGTCACCCCGAACACCGGCGTCAGGGTCAGAAACAGGCCCGTGACGCTGACGGGCAAGCCACGCAGGCCCACAAGGTAGAGCCAGAAGGCCAGCGCATACTGCACCCACCCGGACACCACCGCGAGCAGGACCATCTCCCGGGGCAGGCTGGCCGGGAGCCTCTCCAGCCCTGAGCTCAAGGCGACGGCGGCCAGGCCGACCACGACCAGAAGGCCCAGGCTTTGCTGGAGGCAGGTCAGGACCAACGGCGAGGTGTCGATCACCAGACGGCTCGAAGAGACCACATAAATGGCGGCAAAGGCGGTCCCGAGCAGAACGAGCGCGTCGCCCCGCAGGTCGCCCTGACCAAGGCCGGACAGGTCCGGCAGCGACACAAGGCAGACCCCCAGGAGGGCTGCGCCGATGGCGCCCGCCACGACCCATCCCGGCCGGACGCGGAACACCGCCCAGGCGAGCAGGACCACGAACACCGGCTCGAGCGCGGCAACCACCGAGGCGTTCCCGGCCGTGGTGAGCGCGAGGCCGGGCACGCCCACCGCATAGGCCAAGCCTGGCTCGAACAGCCCGGTCGAGGCGGCCCGCAGCGCCGGCCCTCGCGGTCCGAGGCGCAAGCCGAATGCGAGTACGGCCAGCCAGAGCACGGCGACGCTCGAGGCAAGCTGGATCGACAGGAGCGTGAAGGGCGGGATGGCGTCCAGTGCCCCCTTGGTCATGACCGTCGCCCCACCCCAGCAGGCGGCCGAGCCCACCATGGCGACGACTGAGATCCCCCGGCCCAGACCGGGGCGGAGATCCTGGACCGCCTCGCTCATGGTCCGTCGATCTCCACGGCGCGGCGCTCCACCGGGCAGTTGTTCCGGCCGCAGGCCTCCTCGTCGCACAGCCGGCAGATGTGATCGGCCACCGCGCGGCTCGTGGCGAAGTTCTGAAGCAGGCGCGCCATGCCGCGCTCGAGGGCGCCCCGCTCGTCGTCCTCCAGAACCGAGACAGCGCCTTCCAGCACCTCCGCTCGGGCTCGCATCGCGGCTGATCGCAGGGCGATCCCCTGCTCGGTCAGCAGCAGGCCTACGGACCGCCGGTCGGCCTTGCCTTCGCGCTGGACCAGCCCACGCCGCTCCAGGTCATCGGCCAGCCGAACGGTGGCCGAGTGGGTCAGACCGAGGATGCGCGAGAGCCCGCCCAGCGACTCGCCTGGGTACTCGCCCAAGGTGACAAGGGCCCCAAGCGCACTGGGGCCGAGGTCCGCGGACGCCTGCATGCGCCGGAGCTGTTCGTCCGTGACCGCAAGGGCTAGGGCTCCAAAGAGGTTGGCAAAACGGTCGATAGGGTCAAACCTATATGTATGCATCATACATAAAGTGATCTTTCTGTGAGTCAACATTTCTCGAGAACAGGCTACAGACGATCAATGCGTATTTCTTAAATTCTGCCGAGGTGGAGCTGTTTGGTTGTGCCCTTGCCGACCTGCACGCCGCGGCTCACAGCGCCTTCCGCATCCGGTAGTTGGTCAGCACCACCCCGCGGATGACCACCACCTGCTCCGTGATCACCGACCAGCCCTGCCGCTCGAAGAACGGCCGGGCCATCCGGCTCGCCTCAGTCGTGAGCACCGAGGCACCACGCTCCCGCGCCCTTGCCTCCACGGCCCGGTAGAGCTGCCAGCCCACGCCCCGGCCCAGGACCGCAGGCGCCACGAACGCCAGGTCGATATGCCCCCCCGTCCCAGCGAGTGTCATGAAGCCCACGAGCCGGCCGTCCTCCTCGGCCGCAAAGCCCTCCACGCCCCAGAGCCGGTCGCGCCAGCTGTCCGGACCGGGAGGCTCGCCCGCCCAGGCCCGCCGCTGCGCCTCGGTGTAGTACTTCCTTGTGCCCTCGCGCACGGCGTCGAAGAAAACCCGCGCTGCGTGCGGTCCATCGTCAGGGCGCAGCGGGCGGATGGTAACAGGTGGCATGTCGGTCTTCCCTGCATGTCGAAGGAGCTGGGCTTGAGGATCATATGCCTGAACGGCTGGGGCGGCACGCTCTGGGACGAGCTGGACGGCTACCTGCGCGCGGAACAGCCGGACGTGCTCTGCCTTCAGGAGGTCGTGCATACGCCAGCAGCCATGACGGGCTGGCTCACCTACCGCGACGGCGACCATGTCCTACCGCAGCGGGCCAACCTGTTCCGCGAGGTCAATGCTGCCCTGCCCAGGCACCGAGGCACCTTCTGCCCGGCGGCTCAGGGCGTGCTCTGGGACGGCGACCAGGCGGTTCTCTCGGAGTGGGGGCTGGCCACCTTCGTGCGCGCGGACCTCCCCGTTATCGGCCAGGCAAAGGGCTTCGTGCATGGGGCCTTCTCGCCCGACAGCTACGGCGAGCATCCCCGATCGCGCACCGCCCACGCCGTTCGCGTCCACGACTTCGAGCGGGGCTGGCCCGTCACGATCGCTCACATGCACGGGCTGCGCGATCCTGCTTGGGGCAAGGCCGACACGCCCGAGCGGCTGGCGCAGGCGCACCGGCTCGCGCGCCTCGTGGGCTCCGTGGCCGAGCCGGGGGAGCGGCTCGTGGTCTGCGGCGACTTCAACGTCGAGCCGGATAGCGAGACCTTCGAGGTGCTCGGGCGGCTCGGCCTGCACGACCTCGTGACCGGCGGCGGCCACCGGGACACCCGGACCTCGCACTACCGCAAGCCCGGCCGCCTCGCCGATTACCTGCTCGTCAACGACGCGGTTGAGGTCCTGGCCTTCGAGGTGGTCGAGCACCCTGAGGTGTCCGACCACCGGCCACTGCTCCTGACCATCTGAGCGCTTCCAGCGGTCGCGGGCCCCGCCCGCACCACGCTGCGGGACAGCTCGGCCCCGCCTCCCGTGCCGGGATCACCGCGCAGCTAGGTTCTTCGCACCATCGTTCGACGCAGCCCTCGCACGAGCCGCCCATCGATCAGGGCGAGCCCCGCCCCGATCAGCGCCATGCCGAGAAGGTGCTGCGGCTCCAGCGCCTCGCCCAGGAACAGGAGGCCGAGCAGGATGGCGCTGACCGGGATCAGGAAAGTCACGAGCAAGAGGTTCGTGGCCCCCGCCGTGGCCAGGATGCGGAAGTAGAGCACATAGGCCAGCGCCGTGGAGAGGGCCGTGAGGCCGAGGAGCGCGCCCCAGGTGGCGAGCGAGGGCATGGGCAGCGTCCAGGGCCGGTCCACGAGCAGCACCAAGGGCAGCAGGACCGCGCTCAAGGCGCAGACCTGCCCGGTGGCGGTGGCCAAGGGCGCCACGCCCATGCGGCGGAAGCGCCGGCCCCAGAGGCCAGCCAGCGCATAGGACAGTGCCGCGGCCAGGACGCCGAGCTGTGCTGGCAGGTCCGCCCCAAGGGTGCCCACGGCATCAAGGCCGATCGTCACCGCAACCCCCGACAGCCCGACTAGCACGCCCCCGAGGCGCTCGGGCGTGAGCCGCTCGTCGGCGGTGAGGACATGGGCCAGCACGACCCCGAAAAGCGGCGTCGTGGCGTTGAGGATGGAGGCCACGCCCGAGGCGATGTGGTGCTGGCCCCAGACGATCAGCGTGAAGGGGACCGCGTTGTTGAGGAGCCCCATGACCCCGAACGCCGCCCAAGCGCGGCCGTCCCTTGGTATCCGCACGCCCATGGCCCGGCACACCAGAAGCAGGATCCAGGCGGCCAAGGCGACGCGGGCGAGCACGATGGTGAGGGCCGGCAGCTCGCGCACGGCAATGCCGTTGAAGAGGAACGAGCCGCCCCAGAGCACCGACAGCGCGAGGAGCATCCCCCACTCCCCGGTGGTCATGGGACGGCTGGCGGCGGTTGTCATGTGTGACTCTTGTGGCTCTCCGGTGTGCTGCCGGCCGGGAGCTAGCCGCAGGGTGGTGGGGCCGCGACCCGGTTCTTGTGGTTTCCGCGCGGACGGTTGGCTGGCCCGGAGCTTCGGCCGGACCTGAGCGGAGCATTGATGAGGACGAGCTAGAGCCTCAGGGACAGCGCAGAAGTCATAATTGACGCACGCGTCATCGACTGGACAGGATCAATATCTTGGACTGTGCATAAGTCCGGTGCGGTACTCGCCTGCCTACGCTGCCCCGCCCATCGGGACCGATGCTTCCACGCAATCGTGGCAAGTGGTCGTATGTGCGCCAGATCCGATTCGCTTGTAGATCCGATCCCTCGGAGCGAGTGTAAACCACGATAAACCGTGTAAACCTTGGGCCTTGGCTCGCAAGCCAGCTTTCGGCCAAAAGCTAAGAAAACATGGTGCCGGTGAAAGGACTCGAACCTTCACGAGGGGTTGCCTCGGCGGATTTTGAATCCGCTGCGTCTACCATTCCGCCACACCGGCCAGCCCCGCTGCTCTAACGTCCCGCATCGCCTCCGTCAAAGGGTCAAAGATCCCTCGTCCCGAACGTGTCGCATTGGCCGATGTCGCCGGACTGGTACCCCGTGTAGAACCAGCGCTCGCGCTGTTCGCTGGACCCGTGCGTGAAGGAGTCGGGTCGCACGGCCTGTCCCGCCTCCTGTTGCAGCGTGTCGTCACCGATCTGCTCGGCCGCGTTCAGGGCCTCGTCGATGTCGCCCTGCTCGAGGGTGCCGAGCTGAGTCTGGGCATGATAGGCCCAGACCCCGGCGAAGCAGTCGGCCTGAAGCTCGATCCGGACGGCGCTGCTATCGGCGCCCTGCTGGCTGCCCCGCTGCGCCTGGGACAGGATACCGAGCAGGTCCTGCACATGGTGGCCGACCTCGTGCGCGACGACATAGGCATCGGCAAAGTCGCCGCCGGCCCCAAGTTGCCGATCCATCAGGATAAAGAAATCTGTATCCAGATAGACCTTCTTGTCGACCGGGCAGTAGAACGGCCCGGTCTGGGCGCTTGCTCCACCGCAGCCGGACTGGGTCGATCCCTTGAAGAGAACCAGGGTCGTAGGCTCGTAGGTCTGGCCCAGCTGGTTCTGGAAGATGTCGGCCCAGACCTCCTCGGTGTCCGCGAGGGTGACCGAAGCGAACTGGGCCGCCTCCTCGTCGGCCTGGGTCGGCTCGTAGGGACCGCTCTGGATCATGCCGCCGCCGCCGCCATTCAAGATCGGCGTGAGGTCGACCCCGAGGAAATAGCCTATCAGCACGATCGCCAGGGCACCCACGCCGCCGACGCCGCCGATGGCGGCCCCGCCGCCCATCCGGCGACGATCCTCGATGTTGCTGCTCCCGCGCCGCCCCTGCCACCTCATGGCCGACCTCCACCGCTGTCCATTGCCGGTTCACAACGCGACGAGCCAGACCAAAGGTTCCCATAACCGTCTTGTCACTTCGGTCTGGCTCGGAAAGGGTGCGGGGCGATTCCCGGAGACCCGACTTGACCCGCAATACCCTCGTTCTCCTGGCTGCCGGAGGCTCCTTCGCGCTCCTGGCCGGGGCCTACCTGTTCCAGGCCATGGGCTATCCGCCTTGCGCGCTGTGCTGGTACCAACGCTACCCCCACTTTGCCGCCGTCGCGATCGGGGTCCTCGCCCTTGCTGTCAGGGGCCCGCTCTTCCCGATCCTGGGCTCCATCGCCGCGTCCGCGACGGCCATCCTGGGGGCCTACCATACGGGGGTGGAACGTCACTGGTGGCTTGGCCCGGCGCATTGCACGGGGTCGGGCCTGGGCGGCCTGTCGGGCGGGGACCTGCTGGCGGTCGAAGGTCCGCGGATCGTCATGTGCGATCAGATCGCCTGGCAATTCCTTAGCCTGTCCATGGCCTCCTGGAACGCGATCTTCTCTTTGGTGCTGATGGTGATCTGGATCGTGGCGGCGCGGCGGTCCTCTAGCCAGGCCGCCTGATCGGCCGCCGCGTGCTGAGGAGCAGGTTTGTCTCGCTCCTCGTGACGCCCTCGATGCGCCGAATGGCGAACAGCACCTGGTCGAGCGCCTCCAGCGTGGGCGTTCCGATCTCCACGATGAGATCCCAGGTGCCGTTCGTGGTATGGAAGGCCGTGACCTCGGGCAGCCCCGAGATCCGCGCCATGACCCGGTCCGTCCCGCGTCCTTCCACCTGAAGCATCATCAACCCGCGAACCGGAGCCGCCGCCACGTCGGCCCGGCTGAGCACCGTGAAGCCGGCGATCTCGCCGGAGGCGATGAGGCGCGCCATCCGCGCCCTCACGGTGGTTCGCGTCACGCCCAGATCATGGGCAAGCTCCGACAGGCTCGCCCGTCCGTCGCGCCGCAGCGCCGCCATCAGCCGTTGATCCAGTTCGTCCAAGGTTGCTGCCCAGATTGCGCAATCAACATACCATTCGCACAGAATACCTACTTCAGTCCTCCACTCAACGAAACGAGCCTGACATTATGGAATCGCGTGACATCATTCTCATCGGTGCCCCCGTGGACAGCGGCAAGCGGCGCCGCGGCTGCCTCATGGGGCCGGACGCCTATCGCGTGGCGGGCCTGGCCGAGGCGCTGTCCAGCCTGGGGCACCGGGTCGTGGACCGGGGCAACGTGGCGCCGGACCCGGTGGACGTGGCCGAGGATCCCCGGCTTTTCGCGCTGGGCGAGACCGTGGGCTGGACGGTCAGCCTGATGCGCGCGGCCGAAGAGGCGGCGCCACAAGGGATGCCCATCTTCCTGGGCGGCGATCATGCGCTGTCGATGGGATCGGTCGCCGGCGTCGCGGCCCATGCGCAGCGGGTGGGCCGGCCCCTGTTCCTGCTGTGGCTGGACGCCCATAGCGACTTCCATACGCTGGCCTCGACCGAGACCGGCAACCTCCATGGCGTGTCCGTGGCATATCTGGCTGGACGCGACGGGTTCTCCATGTTCCCGGCCATGCCCGCGCCGATCCCGGGCAAGAACATCTGCATGATCGGGCTGCGCTCCGTCGATCCCGCCGAGCGTGCCGCCCTGGCCGAGACCGAGACTCACCTCGCCGACATGCGCCATATCGACGAGGTTGGGATCAGGACGCCGCTGGCGGACTTCCTGGCCCGGGTGGACGCGGCGAACGGGCTTCTTCATGTCTCGCTCGACGTCGACTTCCTCGACCCGGGCATCGCTCCGGCCGTGGGCACGACGTCGCCGGGCGGCGCGACCCTGCGCGAGGCCCATCTGGTCATGGAGATGCTCTGCGACTCGGGCCTCGTCTCCTCCCTCGACCTCGTGGAACTGAACCCCTTCCTCGACGAACGCGGGCGCACCGCCGGAGTCATGGTGGACCTCACCGCGTCCCTGCTCGGACGCCGCATCTTTGACCGACCCACACGGAGCCTCGCATGAACGCCAGCTTTCCCATGCCTGTGACGCACGCGGCCGCGCCGTCCGAAAAGGCGCTGATCCCCTTTGTCAGCGTCGCGAACATGATGCGCCTCGTGCATCGCATCGGGCTCGAGGCCATGCTGGCCGAGATCGCCGAGGTCATCGAAGGCAACTTCCGGCGTTGGGAAAGCTTCGACAAGACGGCCCGCATCCCGGCCCATTCGCCTGAAGGCGTGATCGAGCTGATGCCGACCTCGGACGGAGAGGTCTACGGGTTCAAGTACGTCAACGGCCATCCGCGCAACATGCGCGCCGGGCTCCAGACGGTCACGGCCTTCGGGCTGCTGGCCGACATGCACACCGGCTACCCGGTCCTTCTGTCCGAGATGACGCTGCTCACGGCCCTGCGGACGGCGGCGATGTCGGCGCTGGCGGCCCGGCACCTCGCCCCCCAGGGTGCGAAGGTGATGGCCCTGATCGGCAACGGCGCCCAGTCCGAGTTCCAGGCCGTCGCCTTCAAGGCCATCTGCGGGATCGACACCGTGCGGCTTTGGGACATCGACCCCCGGGCCACCGCCAAATGCGCGGCGAACCTCGCTGGGCATGGACTTCGCGTCGTGGCCTGCGCCACGGCCGAGGAGGCGATCCTGGGCGCGCAGATCATCACCACCGCGACCGCCGACAAGAGGCTGGCCACGATCCTGACCGACAACATGGTGGGCGCGGGTGTGCACATCAACGCGGTCGGCGGCGACAGCCCCGGCAAGACCGAGCTGGCCCGGGACATCCTGCTGCGTTCGGACATCTTCGTGGAGTTCCCGCCCCAGACCCGCATCGAGGGCGAGATCCAGCAGCTCGATCCCGAGCATCCGGTGACGGAGCTTTGGGAGGTGATCGCGGGGCGGAAGCCCGGTCGCCGGGACGACCGGGCGATCACGCTGTTCGATTCGGTCGGCTTCGCGGTCGAGGACTTCTCGGCGCTGACCTATGTGCGCGAAAAGGCCGTGGCGACCGGCCTTTACGACCTGCTGGACATGATCGCGGATCCCGACGATCCGCGCGACCTGTTCGGGATGCTGATGCGCGCCGGGGCCTGAAGGCCGCGCGGGCGGGTGGGACGCAGTCGGCACGGGAACCTCCTTCAATCGGGTGCGACGGCGAAACAGTCCCACGGAGCAGTTAACGCCGCCCGACAGCATCGCGCGTTGCGCGGGCCGGCTCCTCTGGACGCCCCGGGCCTGTCCTTCCATGATGGCCCGACACCAGGGGAGGAATGGTCATGGCGGAACGGGTCGGCTTTGTGGGCGTGGGCCTGATGGGTCACGGGATGGCGCACAACATCCTGGCGAAAGGGCATTCCCTGACCGTGGTCGCCAACCGCCGACGCGAGGCGGTCGAGGATCTGGTCGCCAAGGGAGCCACCGAGGCCCCCTCGCCCGCCGCGCTCGCCGAATCGTCGGACGTGGTCGTGCTCTGCCTGACCGGGTCGCCGCAGGTCGAGGCCGTGATGCGGGAGATGATGCCGGCGCTGCGCCCGCGCAGCCTGGTGATCGACTGCTCCACCTCGGACCCCACCGTGACGGAACGGCTGGGCGACGAGCTTCACCCCCGCAAGGTGTCGCTGGTCGATGCGCCGCTGTCGCGGACGCCCAAGGACGCCTGGGAGGGCACGCTCGACTGCATGGTCGGATCGACCGACATGGACTTTGCGCGCGCCGAGGCGATCCTGAGCACCTTCTCGCGCCGCGTGGTCCGGGTCGGCGGGCCGGGCGACGGGCACAGGATGAAGCTGCTGAACAACTTCCTGTCCCTAGGCTATGCCGCCCTCTATTCCGAGGCGCTGGCGCTGTCCCGCAAGGTGGGGATCCCCGTCGCGGGGTTCGACAGCGTGATCCGCGGCGGACGGATGGACTGCGGGTTCTACCAGACCTTCATGGAGTATGCGCTGGACGGCAACCGCGAGGCGCACAAGTTCACCATCTCGAACGCCTACAAGGACCTGCGCTATCTCGAGTCCATGGCGAACGCGGCGACGGTGGCCACGCCCATGGCGTCAGCCGCGAAGAACACCTTCGCCTCGGCCATGACCACCGGGGGCGACGGCCCCGAGGACTACATCCCCCACCTTGCCGACTTCGTCGCCCGCGCGAACGGGATCAGTGATAGGTGAACTCGCCGGTGACGTGCCGCCACTCACCGGGCTTGATCAGCTTGCGGTGGGTGAAGCGCACGGAGTGAAGCGGTCCCTCGATCTCCTTCTGCCAGAATTCGATGAACTCGAAGAGCCGGGGATGATCGGGGGCCAGGTCGTAGTCCTGCCACACGAAGGTGTTCAGGACGTTGCGGTAATCGGGCATCCGGTAGAAGAGTTCGGCCGTGGTCAGGCCGTATCCCCTGAGCATCAGCTCGGTCTCCGAGGCGGGTCGTGTCGTCATGTCGTCTCCCCTGTCGAGGCGGTTCAGGACCTCTACGGAACAGGGTCGATCAAGGTTCCCCAATAAGTCAACAATTTCAGTTTGTTAGCAAATGGCGTCCGCGGCTGCCACCCTTGTTTGCGGGAGCGTTCTGCCCTATATGCAGGGGGTGTTCAGACCCGACACCGACTAGATATTGAGCAGGCCCGTTCGCATGACCGACACGCCCGACACCCCCGACGAGACCTTCGGCGCAAGCCCGAAAGGCGTGCACGGCCCGACCGTCTCGATCGAGGAGGAGATGAAGTCCTCCTACCTCGACTACGCGATGAGCGTGATCGTGTCCCGCGCGATTCCCGACCTGCGCGACGGCCTCAAGCCCGTGCACCGGCGCATCCTGTACGCCATGCACGAGACCGGGAACACGCACGACAAGCCCTACCGCAAGTCCGCGCGCCCGGTCGGCGACGTCATGGGGAAATACCACCCCCACGGCGATGCCGCGATCTACGAGGCGCTGGTGCGGATGGCGCAGGACTTCTCGATGTCGCTGCCGCTTCTGGACGGCCAGGGCAACTTCGGCTCGATGGACGGCGATTCCGCCGCGGCCATGCGGTACACCGAAGTGCGGATGGACAAGCCCGCGGCCTATCTCCTTGCGGATATCGACAAGGAAACGGTCGACTTCCAGGACAACTACGACGGCAAGGACCGGGAGCCCACGGTCCTGCCGGCACGCTTCCCCAACATGCTCGTCAACGGCGCGGGCGGCATCGCCGTCGGCATGGCCACCAACATCCCGCCACACAACCTGGGCGAGGTCGTGGACGCGACGCTGGCGCTGATCGAGGACCCGGACCTCACCTCGGAAGACCTGATCCAGTACGTCCCCGGCCCGGACTTTCCCACGGGCGGCCAGATGCTGGGCCGGTCAGGCGCGCGCAAGGCCTACCTCGAGGGGCGGGGCTCGGTCGTGATCCGCGCCAAGACGCATATGGAGGAGATCCGCGGCCGTCAGGCGATCATCGTGGACGAGATCCCCTACCAGGTGAACAAGGCCACGATGATCGACCGCATCGCCGAGGCCGCGCGAGACAAGCGGATCGAGGGGATCGCCCACGTCCAGGACGAATCCGACCGCAACGGCGTCCGCGTGGTCATCGAGCTGCGACGCGACGCGACCGCCGATGTCGTGCTGAACCAGCTCTGGCGCTTCACGCCGATGCAGACCTCGTTCGGCTGCAACATGCTGGCGCTGAATGGCGGCAAGCCCGAGACCCTGACCCTGCGCGGGTTCCTGACCGCCTTCGTCGACTTCCGCGAGGAGGTGGTCGCCCGTCGCACCGCGTTCGAGTTGCGCAAGGCGCGGGAGCGGGCGCATATCCTCTGCGGGCTCGCGGTCGCGGTGTCGAACGTGGACGAGGTGGTGCAGACCATCCGGTCGTCGCGCGATGCGTCGGAGGCCCGGACGCGCCTGATGGAGCGCCGCTGGCCCGCCCACGAGATCGCGCCCTTCATCCGGTTGATCGACGATCCCCTGCATCCGATGAACGAGGATGGGACCTACAACCTGTCCGACGCGCAGGCGCGCGCAATCCTCGACCTGCGGCTGCAGCGTCTGACCCAGCTGGGCGTTCAGGAGGTCACCGACGAGCTCCAGGAGCTGGCCGGCAAGATCAAGGAGTACCTCGAGATCCTGGGCTCGCGCGAGCGGATCATGGGCATCATCGCGGACGAGTTGCGCGAGGTGCGCTCGCTCTTCGCCGTGCCGCGCCGGACCGAGATCACGGAATGGGCCGCCGATCTCGAGGACGAGGACCTGATCGAGCGCGAGGACATGGTCGTGACCGTGACCCAGGGCGGCTACATTAAGCGGACCGCCCTGTCCGAGTTCCGGTCGCAGCGGCGTGGTGGCAAGGGCCTTTCGTCGATGCAGACGAAGGAGGAGGACGTCATCGTCCAGCTTTTCGTCGCGAACACGCACACGCCGCTGCTGTTCTTCACGACCGACGGCATGGCCTACAAGCTCAAGTGCTGGCGGCTGCCCTTGGCCGGACGCACGGCTAAGGGCAAGGCGCTGGTCAACCTCCTGCCCATCGACCAGGGCGTGACGATCGCGGCCATCGTGCCCGTGGACCGGCCCGAAGACCACTGGGATGAGCTTCAGATCGTCTTCGCGACCTCGACGGGGGATGTGCGGCGCAACGCCCTGTCCGACTTCACCGACGTGCGGCGCGGCGGGAAGATCGCGATGAAACTGCCTGACGGGACGCGGCTCGTGAACGCCAGGATCGCGTCCGAGGAGGACGATGTGCTGCTGGTCACGGATCATGGCCGCGCCATCCGTTTCCCGACCACCGACGTCCGCGTGTTCAAGGGCCGCGATTCGACCGGGGTCCGGGGCATCACGCTGCGCGACGAGAGCGATCACGTCGTGTCGATGGCCACCGTGCGCCACTTTGAAGCCACGTCCGAGGAGCGCGTCGCCTACCTCAAGATGCGGCGGGCCGTCCTGGGCGTCACCGACGAGGACAACGGCGTCAGCCCCGAAGAGGATGAGGCCGTGGCCGGGGCGATCAGCCAGGAACGCTACGCCGAGATGTCGGCGGCCGAGGACCTGATCCTGACCGTCACCACCGGCGGCCTGGGCAAGATCAGCTCCAGCCACGACTATCCGGTGCGCGGGCGCGGGGGCCAGGGCGTCGTCGCCATGGACCTGTCCGACCGGCGGGGACGCGAGACGGGCCGCATCGTGGCCGCCTTCCCGGTCGAAATGTCGGATCAGGTCATGCTCGTGACCTCGGGCGGGCAGTCGATCCGGATGCCGGTCGACGGCATCTCCTTCCGCTCGCGCGGCTCGGGCGGCGTGCGCGTCTTCGACGTGGACGGCGAGGAGGTCGTCTCCGTCGCCAAGGTGGCAGAGCAGGCCGAGGCCGACGGCGCGCTCTGACCGCGTCGGAAAACCTTGCGGGTCCGGCGGTTCTCTGCCGGACCTGGGCGCCAACGTGCCGACGCCCCCTTGCCCCTCATCGCGCTTGGTCGCAGGATGCAGCCAACCGAGACGTGACCGCCCAAGGTCCGCATCACATGAGGGCACGAGCATGACCACCCGCTTCCTTCCCGCTTTCGCGGTTCTCCTCGCGCTGCCCGGCGGCATGGCCGCCGCGCAAGGCTTTGCCGGCGCCGAGATCTCGACCGAGCTGCTGGCCTATGCCGACGACCTCGACCTGGGCGAAAAGGAGTACCGCGGCGCCCTGGAGTTCGACATCTATTCCGGCTTTGGCGCGGCGGCGGACCTGTCCTACCACAACTCGCGCGAGTTGGGCCTGGGCGGCCATAACACGACGCTGCACGGCTTCTACGACCGCCTGCCGATGGCGACCGTCGGCCTTTATGTCGGGCGGGACAGCAACGACGATGACGAGACCAACCTGTACGGGGTCGAGGCCGCGACAGAGGTCATGGGCGGCAACATCCAGGGTTCGCTAGGCTCGTACAATGGGGACGACGGCGACGGCGGCATGCTGTCGGTGGACGCGCGCTACGGGTTCGGCAACTTCGCCGCGACCGGCTTTGCCGGCGGGCTGACCGGCGACATCGAAGGCAGCCGTTTGGCCCTGGGGGGCGAGTACCAACTCGGCCTGGGGCCGACCCTCTACGCCGAAGTCGGCCGGAGGAGCGTGGACGAGGATCCGGAGGCTTATGTGAGCGTCGGGGCGCGGCTGGCCATCGGACCCAAGGCGGGGACGACCTTCGATTCCCGCAGCTTGTTCGAGATCCTGCCGGGCCGCTGAGGCCCGGAGCTTTGCCGCCGACGGGTGGGCCGGTCTTGTCGACGGCGCCGGGATCGCGGCGATCTGACCGGCTTCGCCCTTCCCAATCCGGCGGGATCGCCCTAGACCCCTGCCCATGAGCGACGCGATCCATATCATCGGCGGCGGGATGGCGGGGGTCGAGGCGGCTTGGGCCGCGGCCCAGGCCGGCGTGCCCGCCGTCATCCACGAGATGCGGCCCAAGACCGGCACATTCGCCCACAAGACGGGCGACCTGGCCGAGATGGTCTGCTCCAATTCCTTCCGGTCGGACGACCATGAGCAGAACGCCGTGGGCCTGCTGCACTGGGAGATGAGGGCGGCGGGCTCGCTCGTCATGCAGATGGCGGCCCGGCACCGCCTGCCCGCCGGCGGCGCGCTGGCCGTCGACCGGGAGGCGTTCTCCCAGTCGGTGACGCAGGCGGTTCGGCAGCATCCCCTGATTTCCGTGGTCGAGGAGGAGATCTCCGCGCTTCCGGCGAATGGCCGCTGGATCGTTGCGACCGGACCCCTCACCTCGGGTCCGCTGGCCGAGTCGATCCGTCAGGCGACCGGGGCAGAGTCGCTGGCGTTCTTCGATGCCATCGCGCCCATCGTCCATGCCGACACGATCGACATGAACGTGGCCTGGCTCCAGTCGCGCTACGACAAGGGCGAGACCGAGGAGGAGCGGACCGCCTACATCAACTGCCCGATGACCCGTGACCAGTACGAGGCCTTCATCGACGCGCTTCTCGCCGCCGAGAAGACGGAGTTCCATGAGGGCGAGACCGCTGGTTACTTTGATGGATGCCTCCCGGTCGAGGTGATGGCCGAGCGTGGGCGCGAAACCTTGCGCTTTGGTCCGATGAAGCCGGTCGGGCTGACCAACGCCCATCAGCCGGACGTGAAGCCCTATGCCGTGGTCCAGTTGCGCCGCGACAACGCGCTGGGGACGCTGTACAACATCGTGGGCTTCCAGACCAAGATGAAGTACGGGGCGCAAACCGCTGTTTTCCGGGGCATCCCGGGGCTTGAGAACGCAAGCTTTGCCCGCCTTGGCGGCATCCACCGGAACACGTTCATCAACTCGCCCACGCTGCTGGATGGGCAGATGCGGCTGAAGGCCGGGCCCCATCTCCGCTTTGCCGGCCAGATCACCGGCGTCGAGGGCTACGTGGAATCGGCGTCCATGGGGATGCTGGCGGGCCGTCTCGCTGCCGCCGAGCTGAAGGGTGAGGTCCTGCCGCATGTGCCGCCGACCACCGCGGTCGGGGCTCTGCTGAGCCACATCACCGGGGGCGCGGACGCCAGGACGTTCCAGCCGATGAACGTGAATTTCGGCCTGTTCCCGCCCTTGCCCGAGGCGCGCTCGGGCCGTCGCGGGCGAGCCGACCGGTATCGCGGCTACACGGAACGGGCCAAGGCCGACTGGACCGCATGGCTGGCGGGCGGACTGGCTCAGGCGGCCGAGTGAGGACACGGTTCGCGCCCTCGCCCACGGGGCCGCTGCACCTCGGTCACGCCTTTGCCGCCATCACCGCCCATGACCTCGCCCGCGCGGCGGGGGGCGCCTTCCTGCTCCGGATCGAGGATATCGACCGGGTCCGCTCCAAGCCGCAATGGGAGCAACAGGCGCTGGACGACCTGGCCTGGCTCGGGCTTGGCTGGGACGAGCCGCCGATGCGCCAGTCGGATCGGCTTGGGACTTACCGCGCGGCGCTGGCCGAACTCTGGGCGCTGGGGCTCCTTTATCCCTGCACCTGCCAGCGCCGCGATATCCTCGAGGCCGCGACCGCGCCGCAGGAAGGCGGGGCGCCGCTGATCGGACCTGACGGGATCGTCTACCCCGGCACCTGCCGGCACCGGCCGCGGACCGGGCCGCTTCCCGAGGGCGTGGCGCTGCGGCTCGACATGGAACTGGCCTTGTCCGGCACAAAGGTCCCCCATTACACGGAGACCGGAGTGCATCGCCCGGGACAGGTCGTCGTCGATCCGATCCGGATGATCCGCGAGGTCGGGGACGTCGTGCTCGCCCGAAGGGACTTCGGCACCTCGTATCACCTGTCCGTAACCGTGGACGATGCGGCCCAGGGGGTGACGCTGGTCACGCGGGGCGAGGATCTCGCCGAGGCGACCCCGATCCATGTGCTGCTGCAGCAGCTGCTCGGATTGCCGAAGCCTACCTATCACCATCACCGCCTGATCCGCGACGAACACGGGCGGCGGCTGGCGAAGCGCGAGGATGCCAAGGCTATCGCCCGCTACCGGGCCGAGGGCGAGACGCCGTCAGACATACGCCGCCGGATCGGCCTCTGACCGCTCCACGCCATCGCGCACGGACGTGAAGAAACAGCTGCGCGCGCCCGTGTGGCAGGCCGGCCCAGTCTGGCGCACCTTGAGAAGGAGCGCGTCGCGGTCGCAATCCACCCTCAGCTCCACCAGCTCCTGGACATGGCCGCTCGTTTCGCCCTTGACCCAAAAGGCGCGGCGCGACCGGGACCAGTAGGTCACGCGACCGGTCTCGAGCGTGCGGGCGACAGACTCGGCGTTCATCCAGGCGAGCATGAGCACCTCGCCGGTGGCATGATCCTGCGCGATGGCCGGGATCAGTCCCGCGTCGTTGTAGGTCAAGGTCGCAGGATCGAAGGCCATGGCAGGAGTCCTTTGGCAACACGGGCGAACGCGCCTATCTAGGCGTGACGCGACCGAAGGGCAAATCATGTCGGACCAGGACCTCCTGCAACTCTACTCCACCCGCATCCTGGCGCTCGCCTCCAGCATTCCGCGCCTGGGCCACCTGCCCGAGCCGCAGGGCACGGCCCGGCGACGTGCGCCCCTGTGCGGCTCCTCGGTGGCCGTGGAGGTGGCGCTGGAGGATGGCCGCGTCCGCGAGTTCGCCCAGGATGTCCGTGCCTGCGCGCTGGGCCAGGCCGCAGCCTCGGTCGTCGGCGCGACTGTCGTGGGGCTGACCCCCGACCAGGTCCGGGAGGGACGTGACGCGCTCTGGTCCATGCTGCGGGACGGGGCCGAACCTCCGGTCGCGCCCTGGGACGGCTTTGCGGTGCTGATCCCGGCCCGCGACCATCCGAACCGGCATGGCTCGATCATGCTCGCGATCGAGGCCACGCTCGAGGCCATCGAACAGGCGTCCGGAACGCAGAAAAAAGCCGCCGCGACCTGACAGGCGCGCGGCGGCTGAGGAAGCACCCCCGCCGGGACCCGGATCATCCGCCGGGAACCAGATGGTTCCCCCTTGGCCACAGGGCAGTCGGCCAAGTTTCCCGTCTCGAGACAGGGAGGCGGCGCCGGTACGGGGGCGCGGGCAGATCAGAGAAAGCTGGGCAGGACCAGGGACCCCACAAGGATCACGACCAAGGACAGGGCTCCGACGGCGTCGGACAGCAGATCCCAGTCGAGTTCGGTCATCAGTTCGTCGTCGCGTTCCATCCCGTCCTCCTGTCGTTCAGATTCGTTGCCCATTTGTTCTCATGCTCTTCATCACCTGTAAAGAACTTTATGAGAACATAGTTGCCGACGAGGGAACTGTGGCCTTCTGCCCAGTGAACCGGGGGCGGGTCTGTCCTGCCGGCGGTGGCTTCGTTAGCCGACGCTGATCAGTCGGATTGCCCTGTCCTGCTCCATCAGCCACAGGAGCAGGCGCGCCGCCTGTCCCCTTGGGCTTTCCAAGCGCGGATCGTCGTGAAGGAGCTTGCGGGCGTCCCGCTGGGCCGTCTCCATCAGCCCGGCCTGCCGTTCCAGATCCGCGATGCGGAACCGCGGGAGCCCGGACTGGGCCGTGCCGATCACGTCGCCGGCACCGCGAATCGCGAGGTCCTCTTCGGCGATGCGAAAGCCATCCTCGCTCTCGCGCAGCAGCGTGAGACGCCTCCGCGCCGTTTCGCCGAGAGGGGCCTCATACAGGAGGATGCAGGTCGAGGCAGCTGAGCCCCGGCCGACCCGGCCGCGAAGCTGATGAAGCTGCGCCAGCCCAAAGGTCTCGGCCCTCTCGATCACCATGATTGAGGCGTTGGGCACGTTCACCCCGACCTCGATCACCGTAGTGGCGACCAGCAGCGCGGTGCGCCCCTCGGCGAAGGCCTGCATGGCGGCGTCCTTCTCGGCCGGGGGAAGACGTCCATGGACAAGCCCCACCTTTGCGCCGAACACCTCCCGGAGTTGGCGGAACCGCTCCTCGGCCGCGGTCAGGTCGCTGGTGTCGGACTCTTCGACCAGAGGGCAGACCCAGTAGGCTTGCCGCCCTTCGGCGATGGCCCGGCCCAGGCTGCCCACGACCTCGTCCAGCCGCTCGGTGGAGACGAGCAGCGTCGTCACGGGCTTCCGTCCGGGCGGCTTCTCGTCGAGGACGGACAGGTCCATATCGCCGTACTGGGCCAGCGCCAGGCTCCGCGGAATGGGCGTCGCCGTCATCACGAGAACGTCGGCCAATTCGCCCTTGGCGCCCAGCTCCATCCGCTGAGCGACCCCGAAGCGGTGCTGCTCGTCGACGACGGCCAGGCGGAGGTCGCGGAATTCGACGTCCTTCTGGAACAGCGCGTGCGTGCCCACCAGGATGTCCGTCCGACCCTCTGCCAGCGCGGCGAGCTTGGCCGCCCGCTCCCCCCCTTTGTCGCGTCCGGTCAGCAGTTCGACAGTGACCCCGGCAGCATCCGCAAGGGGCTTCAGCCCGTCGTAGTGCTGCTGGGCAAGGATGCCCGTCGGCGCCATCAGGGCGCCCTGCCCGCCCGCCTCGACGACGACCAGAAGAGCAAGGAGGGCGACCAGGGTCTTTCCGGCGCCCACATCCCCCTGCAACAGGCGGTTCATGCGCCGACCCGAGGCCAGGTCGGCCTCGATCTCGGCCACGGCCCGCAGCTGAGCCGCCGTCGGCCGATATGGCAGGGATTCCAGCACCCGCTGGCGGAGCCGCCCGTCGCCGCGCGTTTCCCGCCCTCGGGCGCGCCGGGCCGTCGCCCGCGCGAGCGCCAGCGTCAGTTGATGCGCGAACAGCTCGTCATAGGCCAAACGCTTGCGCGCGGGGGCGTCGGGCGACAGGTCGGCCGCCTCATTGGGCGCGTGCCCCTCCCGGAGGGCCTCGCGCCAGGACGGGATCCCGTCGCGCGCCATCAGCCCCGCGTCGATCCATTCGGGCAGCTCGGGCGCCAGCGCCAGCGCACCCCGGACAGCCTTGCCCATGGTCTTCTGGGTGACGCCGGCCACGAGCGGATAGACGGGCTCGAAGGCCGGGAGGTTTAAGACGTCATCCTCGGGCAGGATGTAGTCCGGATGCGCCATCCGGCCGACGCCGTCGTAAAGCTCGACCTTTCCGCTCACGATACGGCGGCTTCCGAGAGGAAGCGCCCGGGCGGGCCAGTCGGCCGGCGCATGGAAGAAGATGATCTGGAAGCTCGCCTGCGAGTCGGACACCGTGACGATGTGCGGCTTGCCCTTGGCCGCGGGGGGGCGATGACGCTCGACCTTGACGGCCACGGTCACGGTGGCGGGCAAGGAAACGTCCTGGATGCTGCCCCTCAGGCGACGGTCGATCCCGCCTTGCGGCAGCGTGAACAGCAGGTCCCGCGAGCGGCCAAGGCCCGCCTGCTCAAGCGTTTGCGCCGTCTTCGGCCCGATCCCCTTGAGCCCGGTCAGGGACCCGAACAGGGGCCATAGGATCTCGGGCCGTCCCGTGGATCGCCCGTTCATGCGGCCCCGATCATGTCCAGCCAGGTGGCTTCGTCGATGACCTTGACGCCCAGCCGTTCCGCGTCCTTGGCCTTGGATCCGGCCCCCGGTCCTGCCACCAGGAGATCGGTCTTGGCCGACACCGATCCAGCGACCTTGGCCCCCATGGCTTCGGCGCGTGCCTTGGCTTCGGCGCGCGTCATTTTTTCCAGGGTCCCCGTGAAGACCACCGTCTTGCCGGCCACGGGGCTTTCCGTGGCGCGCGGGGCGGGATTGTCGATCCGGAGGTGCGGAATCAGCCGGTCGATGGCTGCCCTTTCAGCCTCCTGGTGGAACGCGGTCACCACCGACGTGGCGAGCACCCGTCCCACCCCGTCGATGGAGTTGAGTTCCTCCCACTCCGGACCTTCGCCGACCCGGGCTGCGGTCATGGCGAACTCGAAGGCCGGCCAGGATCCATAGTGCTGGGCGAGCAGGGCCGAGCCAGCCTCACCCAGATGCCGGATGCCAAGCGCGAAGATCAGCCGGGCGAGAGCGATGCTGCGCCGCTCTTCGATCGCGCGGAAGAGATTGGCCGCACTTCGCTCCCCGTAGCCCAGGCGGTCGCGGAGCCGTTCAGAGTTCTGGCGGTCCCGCTCCTCGAGCGTGAAGATGTCGGCGGGTTCCCGGATCGGAAGCACGGGATCGTTGAAGAACATTTCGATCTGCTTGATCCCCAAGCCTTCGATGTCGAAGGCGTTCCGGGACACGAAGTGCTTGAGCTTTTCCACCGCCTGCGCGGGACAGGCGATGCCGCCCGTGCAACGGCGCACCGCATCGCCAGCATCGCGAACGGCGTCGGACCCGCATTGCGGGCAGATCGTCGGGAACGCGAAAGGCGCAGCGTCGCTGTCGCGCCGGGTCAGGTCCGCGTCCACGATCTGCGGGATCACGTCACCGGCCCGCCGCACCTCGACCCAGTCGCCCGGCCGCAGGTCCTTGCCGCCCCGGATGGGTTCTCCGGTCGAAGCCGAGCGGCCGGCGATGTAATCCTCATTGTGGAGGGTGGCGTTCGACACCACCACCCCGCCGACGGTGACCGGCTGGAGGCGGGCGATCGGCGCCAGCGCCCCGGTGCGGCCGACATTGATCTCGATGGCAAGGAGGCGCGTCCACGCCCGCTCGGCCGAGAACTTGTGCGCTATGGCCCAGCGCGGCGTCGTTGAGCGGAAGCCTAGCCGTCGCTGGAGCCCGATCTCGTTCACCTTGTAGACCACACCGTCGATGTCGTAGCCCAGGGTCGCCCGCTGCGCCTCGATCTCCTCATAGGTCGACAAGAGGGCATCCGGGCCGTCGCAGAGCCTTGCGAGGGGGTTGACCTGAAAACCAAGCTCCCTGAGCCGCTGCAGCGCCCCCCACTGCGTGTCCGCCAGCGGCTCGGACATCTCGCCCCAGGCGTAGGCAAAGAATCGGAGCGGCCGGCTGGCGGTGATCCGGGCATCCAACTGGCGCAGGGATCCCGCCGCTGCGTTACGTGGGTTGGCGAACACCTTCCCACCGGTCTCGATCGCACGCGCGTTCAAGGCGGCGAAGTCCCCATGGGTCATGTACACCTCACCGCGGATCTCGAGGACACGGGGAGCCCCCTCGGCCAGTTGGTTCGGTATGTCCTCCACGGTGCGGGCGTTTGCCGTCACATTCTCGCCCACCTCGCCATCCCCGCGCGTCGCGGCCTGGACCAGACGTCCCTCTTCGTAGCGCAGCGAGAGGGAGAGTCCGTCGATCTTGGGCTCGGCGACATAGGCGAGCGGCACGTCCGGCCCGAGGTTGAGGAATCGGCGCGTCCGGGCGTCGAACTCCCGGATATCGTCCGGCTGGAAGGCATTGGCCAGGCTCAGCATCGGCACCCGGTGCGCTACCTTGCCGAAGCCTTCCGCAGCGGCGGCCCCGACCTGATCGGACGGGCTGTCAGGCCTCTTGAGGTTCGGGTAGCGGCCCTCAATGGCCGCGTTCCGGCGCTTCAACTCATCATAGGTGGCGTCCGACATGATCGGCGCATCAAGCCCATGGTAGGCTTGGTTCGCCGCAGCAAGCTCCTGCGACAGCCGGCTCAACTCGACTGCGGCCTGTGCCTCGGTCAGCGCGTTCACGTCGGTGGTGGCGAGATGGACGGCACCGGCATCCATCGAACCAGAATCGCGTGCCTGCATGTCACCCCTCCGACGTCTGCTCCTGAGTGATAGGCAGAGGGTCCGCCGTGGTCCAGACGTCGACCTCCTGTGGAGCCCCCTGAGACCGAGCCGCCGGCGGACGCAGCAGATCAGCTCATGTCAGCGGAGGCGGGCGGTCCAAGGGCGACGGCTGGCCTGGACTAACAGCAACGACGACCTTGAACGCGTCACGCGCCCAAGGATCCCAAAATGCCCGACGGAAGAGCGGACTTCAGGGATGCGCCGCCGCAGATCTCAGAATGGGGTGCCGCGGGGTCAGCCTCAGGCCCCGACTGCCATCCGCTCCATGTCACGTTCCACGGGCTCTGGATCGCGCAGCACGTAACCACGCCCCCAGACGGTCTCGATGTAGCTCTCGCCCCCGGTCGCTTGCGCCAGCTTCTTGCGAAGCTTGCAGATGAAGACGTCGATGATCTTCAGCTCGGGCTCGTCCATGCCGCCATAAAGGTGGTTGAGGAACATCTCCTTCGTCAGGGTCGTCCCTTTCCGAAGCGAAAGGAGTTCCAGCATCTGGTACTCCTTCCCGGTCAGGTGAACGGGTTGCCCGCCGACCTCGACGGTCTTGGCGTCGAGGTTGACGGCAATCCGGCCCGTCCGGATGACCGACTGCGAGTGGCCCTTGGACCGGCGGATGATCGCATGGATGCGGGCGACCAGCTCCTCCCGGTGGAAGGGCTTGGTCAGGTAGTCATCCGCCCCGAACCCGAAGCCCCTGAGCTTGCTGTCGGTGTCATCCTCTCCCGAAAGGATCAGGATAGGTGTTTCGACCTTGGAAAGGCGCAACTGTCGAAGCACCTCGTGGCCCGGAATATCGGGAAGATTGAGGTCGAGGATGATCAAATCGTAGTCGTAAAGCTTCGCAAGATCGATCCCCTCCTCGCCCAAGTCCGTCGCGTAAACGTTCAGGTTGGCGTGGGTCAGCATCAACTCGATGCTGCGAGAGGTAGTCGGGTCATCTTCTACGAGCAGGATTCGCATCCCGGGGCCTCCGCTACTCGATTCGCGAGCCACCCTAATGGGCCATTGGTTAACTGCTCGTTACGAGATCTCCGTAATTACATTTCTCGTTATGGTTGTCGATACTTCTGCAGCCATGTCGTCCGGAGCGCAGCCTCCCCATGCGAAGAGACAGCCTGTTCCCATTCCGTGAACTCCTCGTCGCTGAGACCGTAGGTCCCCAGCGCCGTGCCGCGGGAGATCAGTCCCGCAGTCACCGCGCGCACCACCGCAGCCTTCCGCGAGGCCACCCACCTTCGCGTGTCGGGCGGCGGCAGATCCGCCCGGGTCATGATCGTTCCATCGGGCAGCGTTACCGAACGCGGCCCATCAACCTTGCGCAGAAACATCTCTCACCCCTGTTTGACGGTCCTCGCGTCGGGGATGCTGTGCCCTGCAGCCTTAAGAGTGGGTGAAGCCGGGGGTTGTGAATAGACGGCATTTTCTTATATTGTCCACCAACTTGGGCCGAATACGGCCCTGCCTGGACCCGGTTCTCATGCCCCTCGATCCCGCCGTTCCTACCCTTGGGCTCAACTCCCTGGGCCTTCCCAAGCCGCCGAGCGAAACCCGCGTGGTGGTCGCCATGTCCGGCGGCGTGGACAGTTCGGTCGTGGCCGCCCAGTTGGCGGAGGAAGGTTACGACGTCGTCGGCGTCACCTTGCAGCTTTATGACCACGGGGCCGCGCTTGCGAAAAAGGGGGCCTGCTGCGCGGGGCGCGATATTCACGACGCGCGTCGCGTTGCGGAAACAATGGGTTTCCCGCATTATGTTCTCGATTACGAAACTCTGTTTCGCCAATCGGTAATCGATGAGTTTGCGGACAGCTATCTGGCCGGCGCAACACCGGTGCCTTGCATCCGATGCAATGAACGGGTGAAATTCCGGGATCTGCTCAATGTGGCAAAGGACCTGGACGCCGACTGCATGGCGACCGGGCATTACATCCGGCGCGAGGTGGGGCTCCTTGGGCCTGAACTTCACCGGGCGGCCGATCCGGCGCGCGACCAGTCGTACTTCCTCTTCTCCACCTCGCGCGAGCAGCTTGGCTACCTTCGCTTCCCCCTCGGAGGGCTTGCGTCCAAGGCCGAGACCCGAGCCCTTGCGGCGCGGTACGGGCTGCCCGTCGCGGACAAGCCGGACAGTCAGGACATCTGCTTTGTCCCGTCGGGCAACTATGCGGCCGTCATCGAGAAGCTTCGGCCCGGAGCGGCGGAGCCGGGCGACATCGTGGATCACGAAGGCCGGGTGCTGGGACGGCACGACGGGGTCCTTCGCTACACCGTCGGACAGCGGCGCGGGCTCGGGATCGGCGGACTGGACGAGCCGCTGTTCGTGGTGCGGCTCGATGCCGAGAAGCGGCAGGTCGTGGTCGGCCCGCGCGACCTTCTCCGCTCCCGCCAGATCAGCCTGCGGGAGGTGAACTGGCTTGGCGACGGACCCCTGGACCGGGAGCATGACGTGCTGGTCCGCGTTCGGTCCACTCGGCAGCCGGTTCCCGCTCTGGTCCGGCCTGCGCCGGACGGTGCGGAAGTGACCCTGCTATCGCCGGAAGAAGGCGTAGCCCCTGGCCAAGCCTGCGTGTTCTACGCCCCCGAAGGCACCAGGGTCCTGGGCGGCGGCTGGATTTCGCGTGCCTCGTAGCAGGCCCGCCGGGGGTCGCCTGGCGTCAGCTCCACCGGGCCAGGATGGCCCTGGCAGCCCGGAGCCCGGGGGGTTCCCCTCCTGCGCCGAGCCGCTGCATGGTCAACTCCATGGCGGCCCGCTGGGCGCCGGGGTTGGCCATGACCGAAAGCAGGGAGTCGGCGATCGGTCCGGGCTGGCAGTTGGGGCCAAGAAACTCGGGCACGGCACGGACATCCGAGACGATGTTCACAAGGGTTGCCGTGTCCACCTTAACCATCCAGCGCGCCACCTGCCAGGTCATCCAGGCCATGTCATAGGCGATCACCATCGGCGTCCCGCTTGCCGCCAACTCAAGCGAGACGGTTCCAGAGGCCGCCAGCGCCACATCGGCTGCCTTGAAGGCTGCCCTCTTTGCGCCTTGGGCCAGTGGGTCGCTCCGCGGATTGAGGATCACCGGCTTGAGGGGCCAGGAGGCCGTGAGGTCGCGCACCAGATCGGCGACAGGCCCGGCCGCCGGAAGCACGACTTGCGTCCCTGGGCGTGCGGCGGCCACGCGGCCCAAGGCCTCTCCGAACCGGGCGCTCAGTCGTTCGACCTCGCTCCGGCGCGAACCGGGCAGAGCGAGCACCAGGGGAGCATCCCCGATCCCGAGCGCGCTCCGGAAGGCCTGGGCCTCGGCTTGGGTGGCCACAGGTTCGGCCACGACCGGATGGCCGACGAAGTCGCAGGGAATGCCCTGCGCCTCCCAGAGCGGCGGCTCGAAGGGGAAGAGGGCCAGCAATTGGTCCGACACCCCCCGCAGCTTCCGCGCGCGCCCGGGCCGCCACGCCCAGATGGTCGGAGCAACGTAATGGACGCAGCGAACCGGAGCACCTGCCGCCTTGACCGCGCGCGCCACACGGAGGCCGAAATCAGGACTGTCGATCGTGAGCAGGATGTCCGGCCGCGACGCCAGCACCGCCTGAATGGTCTGATCGAGCCGCTGCCGAAGAAGCCGGTATCGTCCCAGCACCTCGACGACCCCCATGACGCTGAGATCCGACATCGGGAAAAGGCTCGAAAGCCCCTCTCCGGCCATCGCATCCCCGCCTACGCCTTCGAAGACCACGTCCGGGCGAAGGCTCTTCAGACCGGCCATTGCGGCGGCCCCCAGCCGGTCTCCCGAAGGCTCTCCGGCAAGGACGAAGACCTTCACTGCGAGGGCTCGCGGACCCAGAGCACGAGACCGGCCGCGTCGGCCGCGGAGATGGTCGCGCTGTGGTCCAGCATCATGACTCCGCCCGCCTCGATGACGATGGCGGACAGCCTGGACGCCCGCGCGAGTTCGACCGTTCCAGCGCCGATGACCGGCAGATCGGCCCGTCGATCCTGCCCAAGCTTGGGCGCCTTGTAGAAGAGCGCCCCCTCTGCATGCTCCCGCGCGGAGCGGAGCATGACATCCGTGCCGGGCGCCGCCTCGACCGCGATCACCTGGCCCCGGCGCACGATCAGGCCCTGGCCCACATCGGCAGGCGCCATGATCCGGTGAACCTGCTCGGCCCGAGCCGCATCGGCCTCGTGCTGGCGGGTCGGCTGGGCGACGCTCAAAATGCCGGGGGCGGGAAGGAGGGCGGGAACGAGGTCGTGGGCCGCCACGATGCCGAATCCCGCTTCCTCGAAAAGACTGAGGGCGGCCCGCAACGCGCCATCATCGCCCTGCCCCAATGCCGCAACGATCCGTGGCACCAAGGGGACGGTCGCCTTGTCGATCTGCCCTGGATCGATCGAGGGACGGCGAATGCCGCCGCTGAAGCACACCTGCCCGACGCCCAGGGCCCGGAGATGCTGCAGCAGGGTGCCCACATGCTCGACCCGGAACGTGACCGGTGCCCCTGCGGACGGGTTCAACTCGGTCCTGTCGCTGACGACACAGACGATGCTGGGCTCGCCCCGCTCGTGCAGAGCGCTCACCAGACGTGAGGTCAGCGGGTCGGGACTGCCAACGAGGGCGATCATCTCGGCGTCATGAACTGGCGGTCCGACCCGGCCAGCACGAAATCCGCCCATTCACGAACCAGCGCGCTCTCCGACTCAGCAAAGGACCGCATCCGTTCGAGGAAGGAACCCTCCCCTTCACGCAGGACCTGAAACGCGGCCCGCAGGGCCGAGATGTCGTCCCGCGGAATGCCCCGGCGCTTGAGGCCGACGAGGTTCAGGCCTTCGAGTTCGCTCCGCGGACCTTGGACGAGACCGTGGGGAATGACGTCATGCGTGATCTTGGACATCCCGCCGATCATGGCGCCGCGTCCGATCCGCACCCACTGATGCACCCCGGCAAGACCCCCGATGACGACGTCGTCGCCGACGGTGCAATGCCCCGCGATCGCCACGGAGTTGGCGACGATGACCCTGTCCCCGACCTGGGCGTCATGGGCCACGTGACAGTTCGCCATGAACAGGCACCCGTCTCCGATCCGCGTCTCACCCCCGCCACCGTCGGTGCCGATGTTCATGGTGACATATTCGCGGATGCGATTGCGCGCCCCGATCCGCAGGCGGGTCCGCTCGCCCGCGTATTTCAGATCCTGCGGGATCTCGCCAAGGACCGCGAAGGGAAAGACGACGGTCCCTGCCCCGATCTCGGTGTCGCCGGCCACCACGACATGCGACCGGAGCTCGACGCCGTCGCCCAGGACCGCGTCCGGTCCGACGACGCAGAACGGGCCGATCCGGACCCCCTGGCCGAGCCGCGCCCGGGGATCGACCAGTGCGGTGGCATGGACCTCCATCAGGCGCCCGCGCCCCAATCGACCATGGCCGCGAACTCGGCCTCGGCCGCCAGTTCGCCATCCACGGTCGCCCGGCCCGCAAAGCGCCAGACCTTTCCGCCCGGCTTGCCCCGCACGGTGGTCACGTCCATCAGGAGCTGGTCGCCGGGAACGACCTTGCGGCGGAACTTACAGTTGTCGATCGACATGAAGTAGATGAGCAGGTTCCCCCCGGTCAGCCCCAGGGAGGTGCCGATCATCACGCCTGCGGTCTGGGCCATGGCCTCCACGATGGTCACGCCGGGCATGACCGGCACCCCCGGGAAGTGACCCTGGAAATGCGGCTCGTTCATCGTGACGTTCTTGAGGCCCTGCGCCCGGGACGTACCCTCGATGTGACGGACGCGGTCCACCAGGAGGAACGGATAGCGGTGGGGCAGGATGCGCTGGATGAGGTGGATATCCGCCTCGGTGATCGCCGTTGGTTGGCCTCCCTCGGCAGCCGCCTGCTCCATTGCGCATCCCCTCTGACTATGCGGCGCCTGCCTAGCAACAAGCCCCCGCACCCGCAAGCGCCCCGGATCAGCCGTCCTGATCGGGGCCCGATGTGCCAGGCGCCGCCTCGGCCGGATCCGTGGACCCGGGCTCCTCCGGCTCCGGACTCGGCGGCGCCTCGGCTGGGCCGCTGTCCGTCGGCGTGGTGGAGCCGGCGCCGCCCTGTCCTTCGCCGAGTTGCTGGTCGATGGCCGTGATCGCTTCGTCGGTGATATCCACCAGACCCACGCTCAGAAAGACGTCACGCCGTTCCAGGATGACGGCGGCTCCGCTGTCGATCATCAGCCGGGCCAGAACGGGCGTGACGGCATTGAGGAAATCCTCGCGTCCCTTGCTGACGGCGGCCTCGAGCTCGCGCTGCTTGGCGTCCTGCTCGCTTCGGATCGACTGGACGCGGGTGTCGAAGGCTTCCGCTTCGGATCGGAACGCCTCGACCTCCATGCTGGGCCGACGGTCGGTAAGCGCACGCTCCTCGGCCGTCAGTTCGGTGGCCAGACGGTCATTCTCGGCGGCCAGCGCTTCTGTGCGGGCCTTCAGGTCCTCGTTGATACGCCGCCCGTAGCGCGTTTCGCTCAGGAGCCGGTCGACGTCGATCGTGAGGATCGGGCTCCGGATCTGCCCCATCGACAGGTCGGTCTGGGCCGCAACCCCCTGCGGAGCCGCGACCGCCAGGACGAGCGAGGCGATCAGGGCAAGGGCGCGCATCAGAACTGGGTTGAGACCGTCACGTCGAAGTTCTGAACCTCGTCATAATCCTCGGCGATGAGGGGACGGCTGAAGTTGAACCGGAGCGGGCCCAGAGGCGTGGTCCAGAACAGCGACAGGCCGGCGGTGGCGCGCGGTGTGAACTCATCGCCCAGGATGCGGTCGCCTTCGGGCGCGTCCACGCCGACATCCCAGACCGAGCCGTAGTCCACGAACGCCCCGCCCGAGACGCCATATTCCTCCGGAACGGGAAGCGGGAACTCGGCCTCGAGGCGGGCGACGGCATAGGTATTTCCGCCCAGCGCGTCGTCCGTGTCCTCGTCCCGCGGCCCGATGCCGCCACGCTCGAACCCGCGCATGATCCGGGAGCCAAGGAAATATCGGTCCGTCACACGGCTGTCGCCATCCGTGAAGTTCAGGATCCCGCCTTCGACCGTCGCCCGCAGGGTGAGATCCTCACCCCAGACCTTGGTTTCAGCCGAAGCGAGCGCCGAGGTCTGGATGAACATCCGGTCGCCGAATCCATACTCCTGACCGGCGCGGATCAAGTAGTTGGTCGGCGTGTCGATGTTGTTCCGCCGGGTGTCGAAGCTGAAGGTGAACCCGACCGAGTTCGTCCAGATGCCGCCATCGTCGGCCTCGTTCTTGATGATCTGGCTCGCGTCCTCATCGACATCGGTGATGTCAGTGAACTCGGTGGCATAAAACACGTTCAGCCGGCCGCGTTCGCTGATCGGAAAGCCCAGCGACGGCGAAAGGCGGAAGTTGTTGGTGTCGTAAAGCGCGCTGGCGTTGTCCGTCTGACGGAAGTTGAGGCTGATGCCACCTTCCAGATCGCGCCCCAGGAACTGCGGCTCGGTGAAGTCGAAGGACAGCCGCCGGTTGTCCTGGCCGGTCGAGATGCTGAAGTTCAGCTCCTGCCCGCGGCCCAGGAAGTTGTCTTCGGAGAAGCTGGCGATCAGCGCCGGACCGTCATCGCTCGAGTAGTTGACGCCGAAGGACAGCGACCCGGTCGGTTTCTCCTCGACGTTGACGTCGATCACGACTTGGTCGGGCGCGGTCCCGGCGCGCGCCTCGACGTCGGCGTTGGCGAAGTAGCCGAGCGCGCGAATCCGCTCGGCGGACTCGCGGATCTCGCGCGGGTTGAACGGATCCCCCTCGACCGCGCGAAACTGGGACCGAATGACCCGGTCCAGCGTGGTCGCGTTCCCCTCGATGTCGATCCGCTCGACGAAGATGCGGTCCCCGGGAACGAGCGCATATTCAAGGTTGAGGATGCGTCCCCGCTCGTCGCGGGTGATGCGGGGGTCCACACGGACGAAGTTGATCCCCCGCCGGAGCGCCACGGCCTCGATCCGGGAGATGTCGTTGTCGATCGCCACCGGCGAATAGGTCTGTCCGCGATGGACCCTGATGACCGACTGGAAGATCGCGGGATCTGCCTCGGGGATCGCACTGGTGACGGCGACGTTGCCGAAGGTGAATTGCTGGCCTTCCTGAATGTTGAAGGTGATCAGGTAGGCGTCACGCTCCCGCGTGAGGTTCACGTTCACATCGTTGATGGTGAAGTCGGCATAGCCGCGGGACCGGTAGAAGTCGGTCAGGAGCTGCCGGTCCAGGTCGATGCGCTCCGCCACGAAGGTGTCGCTGCCGATGATCGCGCGCAGCAAGCCGGCCTGCCGCGTTTCGAGCACATTCCGGAGACGACGCTCGGAGAAGCTGCGGTTCCCGACGAACGAGATCCGCTCGACCTCGGTGACGCCACCTTCGGCGACCTGGAACACGAGATCGACCCGGTTGTCGTCGCGGCGGATGATGGACGGGGTCACGACGGCGTTGACGCGGCCGGCGGTCACATAGGCCTGCGTGATCGCGGCGGTGTCCTGTTCGGCCTGCGTCGGGGAGTAGACCCGCCGCTCAACGGACTTCACCAGAGCCGAAAGCTCCTCGTCCGAAAGGGACGAGTTCCCTTCGAAGTTGATCCTGTTGATCGTTGGCCATTCCTGCACGCGGATGACCAGGGTGCTGCCCTCGGGAACCACGTCCACGGCTTCGAAGAGCCCGGACGAGCGCAGCGCCTGCGCGGCGTCGTTCAGCTGGCCCGCCGACACGGCTTCGCCCTGCGAGATGCCGGCACGGGCCAGGATGGTTCCCGTCTCGATCCGCTGGTTGCCCTCGACCCGAACCGAGTTGAAGCTGAAGGTCTGGGCGCCGAGCGCGAAAGGCGTGGTCGAAACCAGGACCGCCGCCATCACGCGGGCGCGCCATGCCGCGCGTTTCGTGCGCCACTGGGAACCGCTCATCTCCACCGCCCGCTTCTTGTGCTTATGCGGGCTCAGGCGTAGCCGCATCCAGACCTGTTGTCAAAAGCCACGCGGCCCCTTGGCGAGAGGTCAACCCAGAGCGCGGGATGCAAGCCACGCTGCCAGGATCAAGGCCCCACCCACTGTGAAGAGGGCCATCGCCCATTCCGCCAGGATCACCCCCAGCATCGTCGCCGCCCGAGCGGCGGGCAGAATCCTCGTCATCCCTATGGTCTCCCTTCTGGGACACCTTGCGGGAAGGTTCTTACGATTCGGTAACCAGCCCGTCAGGGGCAGAGGAAAAGGTCGTTCGCGACAGCCCAGAACATCAGGGTCAGCAGGAGAGAGAGCCCAGCCGCCATGAGAACCCGCAGCGCCCGATCCCCCGGCGGGCGACCGGTAACCGCCTCCCAGGCGTGGAAGACCAGATGCCCGCCATCGAGGACGGGAATCGGGAACAGGTTCATGAGGCCGACAGCGGCGGACAGGACAGCCAGGAACGACAGGAAACTCGAGGTGCCCTGAGAGGCCATGGCGCCCGAGGTTTCGGCGATTCCCACCGGCCCCGACAGGTTGCAGGTCGAGATGGCCCCGGTCAGCATATGCCCGATCCCCGACAAGGATGAACTGAGCACGAACCAGAGCTGCCCGACTGCGTCGCCGATGGCCGTCGGCAACCCCGGAGTCTCGGTCCGGGCCTCGAAGAACGGAGCGGCCGAGAGCCCGACAAGCCAGCGTGTCTCGAAGCCTCCGCCCGGCAGCGGCATGTCCGCCCGCCTCGGCACGACGGTGAACTCGTGCTCCTGGCCGTCGCGCCAGATCAGAAGCCCCATAGGACGCCCGTCGGACACACGGACCGCCTCGACGAGGTCGTCGAAGGCCTGGACGGGGCGGCCGTCGAGTTCGAGGACCACGTCGCCGGCACGGATCCCCACGTCCCATGCGGCGCTGTTCGGCGAAACCGAGGCGGCGACCGGCGGGAACGGGAACGGTCCCGGCACGGTCAACTCCTCATCGTCCCGACGGATCCTGTAGTCGACGGTCGCGGCCGATGGCAGTTCGGCGGCCACGTCGGCCAGGGAGTCGACGGTGACGGACCGGCCCGCAATCGCGAGGATCTGGTCACCTTCCCGCAGATCCTGCACATACCCCGGAGGCAAGGGCTCCAGCCGTTCGATGGTCAAGGGATCGACCGGGCGGCCCTGGGTGAGGATCAAGACGAGGAACAGGACGATCGTCAGGAGGAAATTAGCAAAGGGTCCCGCAGCCACGGTCGCGGCCCGCGCCCAAAGCGGCGCGCCCAGCATCGTGTGGCGGCGATCCGTGCCTGCGGGCGCCGAACCTGCCCCGACCGAGGCGGCATTGGCATCCCCCAGGAACTTGACGTATCCCCCCAGCGGCAGGGCCGCCACCTGCCAGCGCGTGCCGTGGCGATCCGTGCGCGAAAACAGCACGGGCCCGAACCCCAGCGAGAAGACCTCGGCCTTGATGCCGGTCCAACGTCCGACGATGTAGTGGCCGTATTCGTGGATCGCGACAATGATCGACAGGGCCACCACGAAGGCAATGAGCGTAAAGGCCAGGTTGCCGAACTGCGGCAGGAATTGCGTCACGTCCACCTGGTCACTCCCCTATGCGCGCCACGGCATCTCCGGCCCGCAGGCGGGCGATCCGATCGGCCTCGAGGACATCCTCGAGGATCGGTGTCGCGTCATGGGAACTTAGGCGTGGAAAGGCCGGATCGCCACCCAGGCGGTCAAGGGTCTCCGTCACGACGGATGCCATGTCGGTGAAACGGAGGCTGCGCGCAAGGAACGCATCCAGCGCAACCTCCTTGGCCGCGTTGAACGCAGCCCCCGACAGGCCGCGGGCCTCCATCACCCGACGCGCGAGGGCAAGGGCCGGATAACGCTCGACCTCGGGGGCGCGGAAGTTGAGCTGCCCGATCCTCGCCAGATCCAGCCGCTCGACCGGCAATTCGGCGCGGGCGGGATGGTTCAGGGCGAAGCCGATCGCATGACGCATGTCGGGCGCGCCGAGATGCGCCATCAGGGCACCATCCCGGAACCCGACGAGCGCGTGGATCAGGCTTTCCGGATGGATGAGGACCTCCACGGACCGGGGCTCAAGGTTGAACAGCTCCCGCGCTTCGATGATCTCGAGCGCCTTGTTGAACATCGAGGCCGAATCGATGGTGATCCTCTGCCCCATGGCCCAGTTCGGGTGGGAGGAGGCCTGCTCCACGGTCGCCGTGCAAAGACGTTCGAGCGGCCAGTCGCGGAACGCCCCGCCCGAGGCCGTGAGGATCACGCGCTCGACCTCGCGCGCGTCTTCCCCGCGAAGCGCCTGGAAGATCGCGGAATGCTCGCTGTCCACGGGCAGGATCGTCGCTCCGCTCGCCTTTACGCTGGCCATCACCAGCGGGCCGGCTGCCACCATCGTTTCCTTGTTGGCGAGCGCCAGGGTCCCGCCACGGCGCAGGACCTCCAGGCTGGGCAACAGTCCCGCAGCCCCCACGACGGCATTGATGCTCCAATCCGCAGGCCGGGCCGCAGCCTCGGCCACGGCGGCCGCACCGGCCGCGACCTCGATCCCCGTCCCTGAGAGACACTCCTTGAGCGCCGAGTAGAGCTGGTCGTTCGCCGTCACCGCGAGCTTTGCCCGCATCCGCATCGCGTCCTGCGCCAGCAGGTCGATGTTGGCCGCGCCGGTCAGTGCCTCGACCTCGAACTCGTCCGGCCGCCGGGAGATCAGGTCGAGGGTGTTCTGACCGATGCTTCCCGTCGCGCCCAGGACGGTGATGCGCCTCACGTCGGGCCCCCGGGGACGCCCACCACGGCACTGACCAGCAGCATGAACAGCGAAGCCCCCAGCATCGCGTCGAACCGGTCGAACAACCCGCCATGCCCGGGAATGAGGGCCGACGAGTCCTTGACGCCCATGCGTCGCTTCAGCGCGCTTTCGGCGATGTCGCCCCATTGGGACGCCACGCTCAGCAGGATGGACAGCGGCACCATCTGCGGACCCAGACCCGCGAAGCTGCTGAAGATCATGCCGACCGCCGCCGCGCCGACCCAGCCCGCGATCGTCCCCGACCATGTCTTCTTCGGACTCACGCGGGGCCAGAATTTCGGCCCGCCGATCAGTCGGCCCGCGAAATAGCCTGCGACGTCGGTCATGACGACGACGCCGATCAGCCAAAGGAGCCAGTAGAAGCCGTATTCCAGACGGAAGGTCACCAAGCCCCAGCCTGCGACCTGGACCCCCAGCGCAAAGGCGAAGAAGGTCAGCCGCTCACGCTTCAGGGTCACCGCGCCGCCGATCGCAGCCAGCAGGAACAGGACGAGCCCCCAGGTCTCCTGCAATTCGAGCTGGCCGGAAAGCACGCTGGCCACGAGGGCCGCCAGCAGCATCCCGCGCGTGGGTCCCTGCGGCTCGATCATGGTCCAGAGTTCCCAGATCATCACCGCCGTCACGAAGACGGTGACCATCTGGAACCAGACCCCGCCCGCGACGACGCAGGCCGTCCCGATCCCGATCATGACGGCAGCCGAGGCCGCCCGCGGCCCCAGATCGGCCCATCGCGACGGATCGGCGGGCGTTCTCACGCCGGGGCCTTCACCCCGCCATACCGGCGGTCGCGGGCCGCGTAGTTCTGGACGATGCGCCCGAATTCGGACGCGGAGAAATCGGGCCAGAGCGTGTCGATGAACTCGTACTCGGCATAGGCCGACTGCCAGAGCAGGAAGTTCGAGATCCGGGCCTCGCCCGAGGTGCGGATCACAAGGTCGGGGTCCGGCAGGACATGGGTGTCGAGGAACCGCGCCAAGGTCTCGGCGTCCACGTCCTTGTGGCTCAGCCGCCCCATCTCGATCTCGTAGGCGAGCCGCTTGGCGGCCCGGGTCACCTCGTCGCGCCCGCCATAGTTCAGGGCGATGGTGAGGTGCACCCGGTCGTTGCCCGAGGTGAGCAGCTCCAGGTCATCCATCAGTGTCACGAGCTTGTGGTCGAGACGGATCCGGTCACCGATGAAGCGCACGCGCACGCCCCGTCGGTAGAGATCCTGCGCCT
This sequence comes from Rubellimicrobium arenae, assembly GCF_017916275.1. Classification (GTDB taxonomy): domain Bacteria; phylum Pseudomonadota; class Alphaproteobacteria; order Rhodobacterales; family Rhodobacteraceae; genus Rubellimicrobium; species Rubellimicrobium arenae. The sequence goes on along the minus strand of NZ_JAFMST010000005.1, from coordinate 286,012 downwards.
CGCGCTGGATGTAGCGACGGAAGAGCGACATCAGTCCGGCAACCTCGGACTGGGTCCGCTTCCAGTTCTCGGTCGAGAACGCGAAGATCGTGAGATACTTCACCCCGTAGTCGGGGCAGGCCTCGACGATCTCCCGGACCCGCTTTGCGCCGGCGTGGTGCCCGAGGAGACGCGGCCGTCCGCGCATCTGGGCCCAACGGCCATTGCCGTCCATGATGATCGCCACGTGCCGGGGTCCGGCCGGGCCGGCACCCCGCGGGGCGTCCGTCTTGCTGTCTAGGGCCATGGCCGAACTCCGGATTAGGTCAGGTCAGACCTGCATGATTTCGGCCTGCTTGGCCTCGAGCGTTTGGTCGACCACCTTGATGTAGCGATCGGTGAGGTCCTGGACCTCGGACTCCCAGAACTTCACGTCGTCCTCGGACAGGCCGTTGGTCTTGGCCTTCTTGATCTGGTCCATCCCGTCGCGGCGCAGGTTCCGCACGGCCACGCGGGCGTGCTCGGCGTAGTTGGCCGCGACCTTGGACAGCTCGCGCCGCCGCTCCTCGTTCAGCTCGGGAATCGGGAGCATGATGATGGTGCCGTTGGTCTGCGGGTTGATCCCCAGGCCCGAGTCGCGGATCGCCTTCTCGACCTTGGAGACCATGCCACGGTCCCAGACGTTGATCGTCACCATCCGCGGCTCCGGCACGTTGATGGTGCCGAGCTGGTTGACCGGGGTCATCTGTCCATAGGCCTCGACCTGGATGGGCTCGAGCATGGAGCCCGAGGCGCGGCCGGTGCGCAGCGAGGCGAACTCTGTCCGGAGCGAGGCAATGGCCCCTTCCATCCGGCGCTGGAGGTCGTCGGTGTCGAGTTCGAAGTCGTCAGACATGAGGGTATCGTCCCGAGGTTCGTCGCGGGTTTGGTGCTCTATATCCGCATCGCGACGAGGTTGTATAGGTGCGACGGACGTCGGGCCGTCCAGCTTGTTCCTGGCTGTGCACAAAAGCCCCTGCCAGCCCCAATTGTGTTTGCAATAAGGCGCTTACAGGGCGCTCCGGTTTCAGGGCTTCTCATAGGCGCTGCCGTCCTCGGCCCGCCGTGGCTCGGCGACATACCGCCCCTGCCGGGGGACGGCCACCTGGGGGAACTCCTGGGCCAGGCGATGAAGCGCGGCTCTCATCTCGGCCCCGTGCAGCGGCTTGCCATGCATCGTGAGCGCGATCTCGGGCTCCAGCTCCGCCAGCACCCCGACCGAATGCCCGGCCGCCGGCCAGTCCACCGTGAAGTACATCGGCGGGCCATGCATCTGCGGCTCCTGTATCGCCACCTGATAGGCGGACTCCTGTCCCGTGGTCACGAAGGCGTCCCCGGCCAGGAGGCAGCGATCCGCCTCGCGCCAGAACGAGACATGGCCGACGGTGTGTCCCGGCGTATGGAGCCAGCGCCAGCCCGGCAGGAAGGGCACGCTTCCATTCGCCGGGAGATCGTGAAGTCGGGCTCCGACATCGACGGGCTTGGGAGAGAAGAGCGGCGAGAGCAGGGCCATCAGGCCCCCGCCCACGCTCGGGTCCCCCGGCGGATAGGCGGCGGAGCCGTCGAGATACGGCCGCTCCAGGGGATGGGCGTAGACCGGGACGTCCCATTCCTCGGCCAAGGCCTCGAGCGCGCCGACATGGTCGATGTGCCCGTGCGTCATGACAATGGCGGCGGGCCGGGATGCCTCACCGAACCTTGCCGCCGCCGCGCTGCGGATGAAGCCCCTGGTCCCGGGCAGTCCGGCGTCGATCAGGACCCACCCACGGTCGGGCGCTCCGGGCGGCCCGACGAAGACCACGTTGACCATTCCGAGCCGCCGGTAGGCGACGTCAGGCGTCACCTCCCGGGTCTTGTCGGCCCTTGCGGCGTCCAGCACGGGATGCGTGGCCACCGCCTCGTCTGGCACGGGAATCTGCTCGGCCATCCTCGCCTCCGCCGTTGGGTCGGGCGGACAACGGGCGCTGGCCTGAGCGGGTTCCGGTCAGCCGTGGACCGTCGTGTAGGTTCCGCGCCCCGCGAGGATGCCCCGGAACCCGCCGGGCTCGTCGAGCGAGAAGACGATGATCGGCAGGTTGTTGTCCCGCGCGAGCGCGATGGCGGATGCGTCCATCACGCCGAGGTTCTTGGTCAGGACCTCGGTGTAACCCACATGGTCGAACCGTTTGGCATCGGCGTGCTTCTTGGGATCCTTGTCATAGACCCCATCGACCTTGGTGCCCTTGAAGATGGCCTCGCAGCTCATCTCCGAGGCGCGCAGGGTCGCGGCCGTGTCGGTCGTGAAATAGGGGTTCCCGGTGCCGGCCGCAAAGATGCAGACGCGCTTCTTCTCGAGATGACGGACGGCGCGGCGGCGGATGTAGGGCTCGCAGACCTGATCCATCGGAATGGCGCTGATCACCCGGGTGAAGACGCCAAGGGCCTCCAGGGAGGACTGCATGGCGAGCGCGTTCATCACGGTCGCCAGCATCCCCATGTAGTCCGCCGTGGTCCGCTCCATCCCCTGGGCCGAGCCCTGGAGCCCGCGGAAGATGTTGCCGCCGCCGATCACCATGCAGATCTCGACGCCAAGATCGCGGACGCTCTTCACCTCGCGGGCGATCCGCTCCACGGTGGGCGGGTGCAGGCCGAAGCCCTGGTCGCCCATCAGCGCTTCGCCCGAGATCTTGAGCATGACGCGCTTGAACGTTGGCTGGGAGGACTGGAACTCCGGCGTTTCCGTTACGTCGTTCATCCGCTGCCTCCGCCTGCTTCCACCGGCGCCTCCAATGTCGCAAAGAGCGGAGGGATTCAATGGGAGGCAGCGATGGATCTGCGCGGGATTCCCCCGAACCGGCCCGTGCTGATCGCCGGGCCGACCGCATCCGGCAAGTCGGCCCTGGCGATCCGGATCGCACGCGACGCGGGCGGGATCATCGTGAATGCCGACGCGCTGCAGGTCTATTCCGGCTGGCGGGTCCTGACCGCGCGCCCGTCGCCCGAGGAGGAGCGGGACATCCCCCATGCGCTGTTCGGTCATGTGGGGATGGAGCAGGCCTACTCCGTCGGACACTGGCTCCGCGATGTAGGGCCGCTGCTGGACGGCCCTCTCCGTCCGGTCATCGTCGGCGGGACAGGGCTCTACTTCAGCGCCCTCACCGAGGGTCTGGCCGAGATCCCCGCGACGCCGCCCGAGGTCCGCGCCGAGGCCGACGGCCTGAGCCTCGAGACGCTCCTGTCCGGGCTGGACCCGCGCACTGCGGCCGGTCTCGACCAGCGCAACCGCGCCCGCGTCCAGCGGGCCTGGGAAGTTCGAACCGCCACCGGGCGCGGCTTGGCCGACTGGCAGGCCGACACGCCACCGCCGCTCCTGCCCCTGCCCCGCGCCCACGCCGTCGTTCTGCGGCCGGAGGTGCCCTGGCTCAATGCGCGAATCGAGGCCCGGTTCGATTCGATGCTGGCCCAAGGCGCGGTCGAGGAGGTGGAGGCGCTACTCCCCGTGTGGCGGGCCGGCACCCCGGCGTTTCGGGCTCTTGGCGCCGAGGAGATCCGAGCTTGGCTTGTTGGCGAAATAACGAGGAGCGAGGCCACGGAGCGTGCCGTGATCGCGTCACGCGCTTACGCCAAACGGCAACGGACCTGGTTCAGGTCGCGAATGGCATCCTGGCCCCCGATTTCGCTGCCCTGAGGTCGCTTTGGCGAGCCAAGGAGTCGAAAGCGCGCATTGACCTCGCGGGGCCCGCCGTGCCCAATGCGCAAAGCCGCGCGTGGTGCCGGTCCGGCCCGATCTGGACCGCACCCACAAGAATGCGGCGAAGGGGAGACAAGATGACGCTTCACACCACAGCCCTCCGCGCCGTGCATCCGGCGGCCCTGCTGTACGCCGAGGAGGCGAAGGCCGGGCTGCTGTCCCGGCGTGAGTTCCTGACCCGTGCCACGGCGCTGGGCGTGGCGTCGGCCACCGCCTACGGCCTGATCGGGCTTCCCTCGCCGGCCAATGCCCAGGACGCGACGACCCCGGTCCAGGGCGGCACGCTGCGGATGAACATGGAAACGCGGGCGACCAAGGACCCCCGCACCTGGGACTGGTCCGAGATCGCGAACTTCGGTCGTGGCTGGCTGGACTACATGGTCGAGTATGAGCCCGACGGGTCGCTTCGCCCCATGCTGCTGGAGAGCTGGGAGGCGAACGAGGACGCGACGGAATGGACGCTGAAGGTGCGCCAGGGCGTCAAATGGAACAACGGCGACGACTTCACCGCCGAGGACGTCGTGAACAACATCCGCCGCTGGTGCGACGGCACCGTCGAGGGCAACTCGATGGCAGCCCGGTTCGGCGGCCTCATGGATGCCGCGACGAGCCAGATGCGCGAGGACGCGGTCGAGATCGTCGACCCCGCCACCATCCGGCTCAAGCTCTCCGAGCCTGACATCGCCGTCGTCGTGAACATGGCCGACTACCCGGCTGCCGTCGTCCACCAGAGCTACGACAACGGCGATCCCGCCGCGAACCCCATCGGGACCGGCGCCTTCCTGCCCGAGACCAACGAGGTCGGGGTCAAGCAGGTGCTGGTCCGCAACCCCGACCATACCTGGTGGGGCACAGCGGTCTATGGTGGCCCCTACCTCGACCGGATCGAGTACATCGACTACGGCACCGACCCCGCCGCCGTGCTCGCGGCCGCCGAGTCGGGCGAGGTCGATGCGACCTACCAGACGACCGGCGACTTCATCGACATCTACGACGGCCTGGGCTGGGTGAAATCCGAAGCCGTGACGGCCACCACCCTCGCCGTGCGCTTCAACCAGAGCCAGCCGCCCTATGACAACGTCGAGGTGCGCAAGGCGCTCCAGATGGCGGTGGACAACAACGTCGTGCTCGAGCTCGGCTACAACAATCTTGGCGTCGTGGCCGAGAACCACCACGTCTGCCCCATCCACCCCGAATATGCCGAGCTCCCGCCTCCCGTGGTGGACCCGGCCGGGGCGAAGGCTGCCCTCGAAGCCGCCGGGCAGGCCGACACCGAGTTCGAGCTGATCTCACTCGACGACTCGTTCCAGGCCGCCACCTGCGACGCCGTCGCCGCGCAGATCCGGGACGCCGGGATCAACATCAAGCGGACGGTCCTTCCGGGGTCGACGTTCTGGAACGACTGGCTGAACTACCCCTTCTCGGCGACGCAGTGGGTGATGCGCCCCCTTGGCGTGCAGGTCCTGAACTTGGCCTACAAGTCCGGCGTGGCCTGGAACGAGACCGCCTTCGCCAATCCGGAGTTCGACGCCGCGCTGGCGCAGGCCAACTCGATCAGCGACGCCGATCAGCGTCGGGAGGTCATGGCGACGCTCGAGAAGATCATGCAGGACCAAGGGGTTCTGATCCAACCCTACTGGCAGTCCCTGTACCGGCACACCACGGCCCAGGTTCATGGGGCGGAGCAGCATCCGATCTATGAGCACCACCACTACAAGTGGTGGAAAGAGGCCGCGTCCTGAGCGGCGGCGGAACCACCGTGGAAGGGCGCGTCCACCTGCGCGCCCGTCCGGCCCCCTCCGCGCGGGCCTGAGGGCGTGGGAAGGGGACGACCTCCATGCTGCTGTTTCTCGTCAAGCGCCTCGTCACGATGCTGGTCACGGCCATCTGCCTGACCATCGTCGTCTTCGCCCTGACCAACCTTCCTCCCAACCTCGAGAAGATCGCCAAGTCCGAGATCGGCACGCGGATCTCGGACGCGGAAGTGACATCCTGGCTGGACAAGAACGGCTTCGGGGCGCCGCTGCTGGTCCGTTACGGTGAATGGCTGGGCCTACTCCCGGGTTGGACACGGACCGACGAGAATGGCGTCGTCTACGGCCGCTGCATCCGTGAGGGCGAGGATCCTGCGACGGCTCCCATCCGTTGCGGGGTGCTCCAGGGCGAATGGGGCTATTCCCGCGTCTTCCGGCAGGAGGTGGCCGACGTCATCGCCCGCGGCCTCGGCCTGACGGGCAAGCTCATGTTCTGGGTCCTGCTCGTGATGGTGCCCGGTGCGCTGCTGACCGGCGTCCTCGCCGGGATGCGGGAGGGATCGCGCACGGATCGGGCCCTGTCCACCGCCTCGATCGTCGCCACGGCGACCCCGGAATACGTGTCCGGCGTCGTCTTCATCGCCGTGTTCACCTCGTCCGCGGTGGGCCTGAAGTGGTTCAACGGCTCGGCCACATCGGCCATGGACGATGCGACGCTCGTCAACTTCACCCTCCCGGTGCTGACTGTCGCGCTCTATGCGATGGGTTACGTCGCCCGCATGACCCGGGCCTCGATGGCCGAGGTCATGACGGCGCAGTACATCCGGACAGCGCGGCTCAAGGGCGTGAGCTTTCCAAAGATCGTCCTGCGTCATGCACTTCGCAACGCGCTGATCGCCCCGTTCACGGTCATCATGCTTCAGATCCCCTGGCTCCTGAACGGCGTCGTGATCGTGGAAACGCTGTTCAACTACAAAGGCTTTGGCTGGACGCTGGTGCAGGCGGCCGGGAACAACGACATCGACCTGCTGCTGGGGGTGTCCGTGGTGTCGGTCATCGTCGTGCTGCTGACCCAACTCATCTCGGACGTGGGGTACGTGTTCCTCAATCCCCGCATCCGCCTCGCCTGAGAGGAAGAGACCATGGAACCCATGACCTGGACCGGCAGCCTTGGGTTCGTCCTGAACCCCCTCCTGCTGGCGGGCGGAGTTCTCCTCCTGGTGGCGGTCGTGCTGTCGGTCCTGATCCGCCTGGTCACGCCAGAGCCGCAGGTCACGGTGAGCCCGGATGGCACGCTCGCGGTCCATCCCGGACTACGCAGCTACACGAGCCTGGCGGTCCGGGCCGCCGGCGCCCTGCTCGTTGCGACGCTGCTGGCCTATGTCCTGGGGGGCATCCTGCTACCTTGGGGTCAGGCAGGGATCGTGGGCGCCATCGCGCGCCGGTTCCTCCCGGTCTGGGTGGCCCTGATCCTGACCTTCACGTTGTCGATAGCTTACAGCCCGCATCTCGGTCTCTACGGGAGGCTGTTCGACTCCACCGTCGGCAAGATCGGCTTCGGGCTCGTGATGTTCTGGGTGTTCACCGCCCTGAGCGTGGGGGTGTTCGGCTGGATCGCCACGCATGACCCGCTCGCCGCCGTATCGGGCCTCAAGAACAAGCCTCCCGGAATACCGGTTCCGGGGGTCGACCTGCTCGGTCCTGGGTCGCATTATCTGCTGGGCGGGGACAACCTGGCCCGGGACGTGTTTTCGCGGGTCGTGCATGGCTCGTGGATCGTGGTGCAGATCGCTCCGATCGCCACCTGCTTCGCCTTCATGGTGGGGATCACGCTGGGCCTACCAGCGGGGTACTATGGTGGCCGGCTCGACACCGCGATCTCGTTCCTGGCGAACCTGATCCTCGCCTTCCCTGTCATCCTCCTCTTCTATCTCCTTGTCACGCCAGAAATCGTTCAGACCGGCATCCCCAGCTTCATGGCGGCGGGGCTGTTCATCTTTCCCCTGGTCTTCGTCGGCGTCCTCATCTGGTCGCGCTACCGGACCGAGCCGCGCCGCGCGATGACGATGCTGGGCGTCATCCTGGCCGTGATGGGATGGGGCTACCTTTCGCTGATCAGCCAAGCTGGAACACCCCTGGCCTTCATGGGGCCGGTCGACCTGTTCGATGTCCCGCCGGGGGTGCTCGTGGTGTTCGTGTCCGTGGTCTTCGTCAATTCACCGACAGTGTTCCGGATCGTCCGGGGTCTCGCCATGGACATCAAAACGCGGGACTACGTGGCGGCCGCCCAGACCCGGGGGGAACGGCCCTGGTACATCATGCTTTGGGAGATCCTGCCGAACGCCCGGGGGCCATTGATCGTCGATTTCTGCCTCCGGATCGGCTATACGACCATTCTCCTGGGAACCCTGGGCTTCTTCGGCCTCGGACTGCCCCCCGAAAGCCCTGACTGGGGCTCGACGATCAACGCGGGACGGCAACTGCTTGCCGTGTTCCCGCACCCCGCCATCGTGCCCGCCGTCGCCCTGCTGAGCCTTGTCCTGGGGCTCAACCTCCTGGCGGACGGCTTGCGCGAAGAGAGCCTGAGGGACTGAGGACATGAACGCATCCCATGGCCTGGGCACGATGGAATCCGCCGCCGCGCTGCTCGAGATGGAGCGTGGCCCCATCCTCGAGATCGATGATCTCTCGATCTCCTTCTTCACCCGCACCCGCGAGATCCCGGCCGTCATGTCGTTCTCGTGCTCGGTCATGCCTGGCGAGGCCGTTGGGCTGGTCGGGGAATCCGGGTGCGGCAAATCCACCGTGGCGCTGGGCGTCATGCAGGATCTCGGGGTTAACGGACGGGTCGTCGGAGGGTCGATCCGCTTCAAGGGCCGCGATCTCGCCAGGATGACTCCGGCCGAGTTGCGTCAGATCCGCGGCTCGGAGATCGCGATGATCTACCAGGAGCCGATGGCGTCCCTCAACCCGGCGCTGACCATCGGGCGGCAGTTGATGGAAGTCCCGATGATCCACCAGGGCGCCAGTTCGGCCGAGGCGCGTGCCCGCGCGCTCGAGGTCGTGGGCGACGTCAAGCTTCCCGATCCCGAGCGGATCCTCCGGTCCTATCCCCACCAGTTGTCCGGGGGGCAGCAGCAGCGGATCGTCATCGCCATGGCGCTGATGTCCCGGCCGTCGCTCCTGATCCTGGATGAACCGACGACCGCGCTGGACGTGACGGTCGAGGCCGCGGTGGTCGAGCTGGTGAAGGAGCTCGGGCGGAAGTACGGGACCTCCATGCTGTTCATCAGCCACAATCTCGGGCTGGTCCTGGAAACCTGCGACCGCATCTGCGTCATGTATTCGGGCGAAGCCGTTGAACGTGGCCGGGTCGGCGACGTCTTCGACCAGATGAGGCATCCCTACACCCAAGCCCTGTTCCGGTCGATCCCGCTGCCCGGCGCCGACAAGAACCTGCGTCCTCTCAAGAGCATACCGGGCAATTTTCCCCTGCCACATGAACGACCGCCCGGCTGCAACTTCGGGCCGCGCTGTTCCTATTTCCAGCAAGGCCGTTGCGACGCGCAGGATGTACCCATGTTCCCCGTGGACGGTGGCGACCGGCATGAATCCCGATGCCTCCGCGTGCGGGAGATCGACTGGAGCGCCCCGGACACGATCGCATCCGAGCAGGAGAAGTTGGCGCCCGGTCCTGTGGTGCTCCGGCTGGAAGACCTCAAGAAGTACTACGAGGCGGGGAGCAGCGCCTTCGGCGGCAAGGCCAGGCGCGTCGTGAAGGCCAATGAGACGCTGAGCTTCGAGGCTCGCGAAGGTGAAACGCTCGCCATCGTCGGGGAGTCGGGCTGCGGCAAGTCGACCTTCGCCAAGGTCCTCATGGGCCTCGAGACCGCGACGAGCGGGCGCATCACCCTGTTCAACCAGGACATCCAGTCGACGCCCATCCAGGCGCGCGATCCGGGCACCGTGTCGAAAGTGCAGATGGTGTTCCAAAATCCGTTCGACACCCTCAACCCATCGATGACCGTCGGCCGCCAGATCACGCGCGCCCTGGAGGTCTTTCGGATGGGGCGCTCCGGCCACGAGCGTCGCGAGATGATGCTGCGCCTTCTTGATGTCGTGAAGCTGCCGCGTGCCTTTGCCGACCGGATGCCGCGGCAACTCTCGGGCGGGCAGAAGCAGCGTGTCGGAATCGCCCGGGCTTTTGCCGGCAGCGCCAAGGTGGTCATCGCGGACGAGCCCGTGTCAGCCCTGGATGTTTCCGTCCAGGCCGCCGTGACCGAGCTCCTCATGGAGATCCAAAGGAAAGAGCGGACGACGCTCCTGTTCATCAGCCACGACCTGTCCATCGTCCGCTATCTGAGCGACCGGGTGCTCGTGATGTATCTGGGGCATGTGGTGGAGATCGGGACGACCGATCAGGTCTTCGCGCCGCCCTACCACCCCTACACCGAAGCCCTGTTGTCAGCGGTGCCGATTGCCGACACGAAGGTGGAAAAGACCCATATCGTGCTCGAAGGTGAGATCCCGTCGGCGATGAACCCGCCCCCCGGATGCCCCTTCCAGACCCGGTGCCGCTGGAAGAGCGCGGTTCCGGGTGGTCTCTGCGAACGGCAGGTTCCCCCGATGCGCACGCTCGCGCCCGGGCACCAGATCAAGTGCCATCTGCCCGAAGAGGAACTGCAACGGATGCAGCCGGTGATCCGCCTCGCGGCCACCTAGTCGAACAGCAGCGCGCGCTTGGGTTAGGGTGCCAGCCCACCGGTCCGGCCGCTCCGCAACGGGGCCGGGCCTTCAGTGACCCCAAATAGCCTTTACATAGCCCTGCGTTTCCGCATAGGGCGGGACCCCGCCATACTGCTGAACCGCTTCGGGGCCGGCATTGTAGGCTGCGAGCGCAAGGTCCCAGGTCCCGAACCGTTCATACTGGCGGCGCAGGTAACGTGCGCCCCCTTCTAGGTTCTGGCTCGGGTCGGTCGGATCGACGCCCAGCAGCCGGGCCGTGTCCGGCATCAGCTGAGCCAATCCGATGGCGCCCTTGGGAGAGACGGCGCCCTGGTACCAGCCCGACTCCTGCTGGACCAGGCGGAGGTACAGATCCTCGGGCACGTTATGGCGGCGCGCGGCCTCGCGGGCGACTTCGATCAGGGGCCCATCATAACGCCCATTGTAGGACGCCACCGGAAGCTCGGGCAGTTCCACCCGGGGGGGCTGCAGCCGCGTGGAGTTGTTGTACTGCTGAGCCGCCCGGCCATCGAGCACGGACAGTTGCGACGCGAACAGTCCGGGCCGATTCATGGTCGAGATCGTATCGGCGGCCGCGGATTGAGCCATCCAAAGACCCAGTACGCATCCACCCAGCAGGACCGACGATCCCTGAAAGCGCATTGCCAACCTGTCCCGGTTCCCTTTTCGTGTCCGGCTAGCCTACCCAATCTGACGAACTTTGCCAGATCGTTCTTGCGGCTTATCCACAGTCCGAGGCACGGGGCGGCGGCCGAGATCGTGGTGACGGCTCCAAGATCTGCCCTTCTGTCCCGCCGCCCGACGCGCCTCATGGGGTCCGGCCCCTGCCACGACCTTGCTCCCTGTGCCGTCGGGGTCTCCGGTGCCGCCCCGCGGGAGTTGCACTCGGGCGTCGCCCGCCTGAATTCCGGCCGGCTCCGGAGTTCGCGGGTTCATGCCGTGGACCCGCATCTGTAAGGCCCTTACAGGTGCGGGGATCGGCCGTGTTCCGCTTTCATTCCGGGGCATGACATGGTCTAACTGCGTGACGCACGACGCGACGAGACAAAGGAGAGAGCCATGGCGGGCTCGGTGAACAAAGTAATCCTCGTGGGGAACCTGGGCCGCGACCCCGAGGTGCGGAGCTTCCAGAACGGTGGAAAGGTGGTCAACCTGAGGATCGCGACCTCCGAGAACTGGAAGGACCGCAACACCGGGGAGCGCAAGGAGCGCACCGAATGGCACTCGGTCGCCATCTTCGACGAGAACCTCGCCCGCGTGGCCGAGCAGTACCTCAAGAAGGGGTCGACGGTGTACATCGAAGGGCAGCTCGAGACCCGGAAGTGGCAGGACCAGTCCGGCCAGGACCGCTACACGACCGAGATCGTCCTGCGGCCGTTCCGCAGCTCGCTGACCATGCTGGGTGGCCGGGGCGGCGACTCGGGCGGGGCCGATACCTACGCTGACAACGAGCAGGGCGGCGGCTACGGCGGCGGTGGCCGCGGTGGGTACGGCGGAGGCTCGTCGGGCTCGGGCGGCGGCTACGGCGGGGGCCGGAGCGGCGGTGGCGGCTCCGACCTCGACGACGACATCCCGTTCTGATCCGAAGCGACCGGCCGCGGCTTCGTCAACGGCAGATGGACGGTTCAGGGCGGGCTTCGGTCCGCCCTAGCCGTTTCGAAGCACGTCCAGCACCGTTTGGGTCGGCACGTCGTCGGCCACGAAGGCCCGTCCGATGCCGCGGGCGAGGATGAAGCGCAGCTTGCCGCCGACGGCCTTCTTGTCCTGCCCCATCAGCTTCAAAAGCTCTTCGGCCGTCGGCAGCCCGCCCGGGACGTCGGCGAGGTTGCACTTCATTCCCATCGCACGGAGATGCGCGCGGACGCGTGACGGGTCTTCCTGGCTGCACAGGCCCAGCCGCGCGGACAGGTCGAAGGCCAATCCGAGCCCGACGGCAACGGCCTCGCCATGCAGAAGGCGGTCCGAGTAGCCGGTCGCCGCCTCGAGGGCATGGGCGAAGGTATGGCCGAGGTTGAGGAGGGCCCGGTCCCCTTCCTCCGTTTCGTCGCGCATGACGATCTCGGCCTTCATCTCGCAGGAGCGGCGCACGATCCGGTCCAGGGCCGAAATCTCGCCGGCCTGGATCGCAGCGCCGTTCGACTCGAGCCAGTCGAAGAACGCGGCGTCGCCGAGCAGACCGTACTTTACCACCTCGCCGTAGCCGGACAGGAAGTCCCGGCGCGGCAGGGTCGCCAGAAGGCCGGTGTCCGCAAGCACCAGCACGGGCTGGTGGAACGCTCCGACCAGGTTCTTCCCCTGTGGGGTGTTGATCCCGGTCTTGCCGCCGACCGACGAGTCCACCTGGGCCAGGAGCGTCGTCGGCACCTGGACGAAGCGGACGCCGCGCCGCAGGACCGCTGCCGCGAATCCCACGAGGTCGCCGATCACGCCGCCGCCCAGCGCCACCACGAGGTCGCGGCGCTCGACCTTCCGATCCAGGAGCCATTCGACGGTTTCCGCGAGATGACCCCAGCTTTTTGTGCCTTCGCCCGGCGGAAGGACGAGGACTTCGGAATCGATCCCGGCGGCGGAAAGGGAATCACGGAACGCTTCCCAGTGAAGTGCAGCCACATGGGCGTCGGTCACGACCGCGACCCGGGGACGACGCAGCAGTGGCCCGAGAAACCGTCCGGCGCCGGCCAGGAGCCCTTGGCCGATCTCGATGTCATAGGCACGGCCGGGCAGGTCTACGCGGACGGTCATGGCGTCTCCAGAATGTCGGGGCGGCCGGCCAGGATCTCGATCGCGCGGCTCGCCGTCTCTTCGATCGAGAACCCGGGTTCGGTGCGGACGTGCAGTTCCGCCAGACGGTAGATCGGCACCCGCTGCTCATACAGCTGGGCCAGCGTCGCCCTGGGGTCGGGCGTCTTGAGGAGCGGGCGCGTGTCCTTGTGGCGCACGCGGTCCCACAACAGATCGAGGTCCGCGTCCAGCCACATGGCAACCCCTGAGGCCGAGATCGCCTGCCGGTTCCGTTCCGCCATGTAGGCCCCGCCCCCGGTGGACAGGATCACGGGCGGACCGGACAGCAGCCGGGCGATGACTTCAGCCTCCCGGTCGCGGAAGAAGGGCTCTCCGTCCCGGGCGAAGATCTCGGGGATGGTCGCCTTCGCCGCATCCTCGATGGCGGCGTCGCTGTCGAGGAACGGCACCCCGAGTCGCGCGGCCAGTGCCTTGCCGACGGCGGTCTTGCCCGATCCCATCATGCCGACCAGCACGAGGCTGCGGCGAAGCCGTGCGGACGCGGGCTCCGAAACCGGGGCCTTGCGCGCGCGCGGGGCTTTTTTCTTCGGTTCGCTCCCTGCCATCCACCGGGCCATGCTGTGGCGGGCCGGCCCATGTGGGACCGTGCCGATTTCATCTTTGCATGACCTAATGGGGTGAACTCCGGGAAAAGGCCATATATAACCCGACCGGCGGCGCAGGTTGGCCGCTGGGGGATCGGACGGGACGATGTGGCGACTCATCAAGGTTCTGCTGATCCTGGCGGTGCTCGCCGGGATCGCACTGATAGCCTTTGCCTATGTGGGTCCCCTCATCCTGCCGGGCGACTTCCAGCCGCCTTCGCATCAGGTCGAAGAACCCGTGGAACTGAACCTTCAGTGACCCAGCGAGTCGCCCTTGCCGCCACGCTGATCCTGCTGGCCACGCCGATCGCGGCCCAGGACTCTGCGGCCCCCTTGTCCGCGATCGACTGGCTGTCCCAGAGCGTGGAAAGCGCCTCGGCCTCGCGGGTCGAGCAGCCACCCCGGCCCGAGCCGCCGGTTACCGGGAACGCGGCGGCTCCGACCATCTCGGTGGCGCCACTCGCGGCGGCGGCCAGCGCTACGGGCATCCTGCCGCCCGAAGTCACTGGCCTGCCCCTCGACCTCTGGGCCAAGAGCGATGAAAGCGTCCTGATATCGCTGATCCGGGCCGAGCAGACAGAGACCCTGCCCGCCCTTCAGGAGCTCATGGTCACGCTCATGCTAGCTGAGGCCAGCGCCCCGGTGAACGGGTCCGCAGACGCCATGTTCCTGGCTCGCGTGGACAAGCTTCTGGACCTCGGAGCCCTGGAGGCGGCGCAGTCGCTGCTCGAATCGGGCGACCTTCATGACGCCGAGACCTTCCGCCGCTGGTTCGACGTATCCCTGCTTCGCGGCACCGAGGCGGACGCCTGTACGCTCCTGCGCGACAACACCTCCCTCGCGCCCACGCTGATGGCGCGGGTGTTCTGCCTGGCCAGGAACGGCGACTGGAACGCGGCCGTGCTGACGCTGAACAGCGCGCGGGCGCTAGGCGACGTCACGCCGGACGAGGACGGGCTCCTGACCCGGTTCCTCGATCCCGAGTTCGCGGAACCGGAGGAAGACCTCCTGCCCCCATCCCGCCCGAGTCCGTTGGTGTATCGCCTGAAGGAGGCGGTGGGTGAGTTGATGCCCACATCCGGCCTGCCTTTGGCCTTCTCTCACGCGGACCTGCGGGACATCGTGTCTTGGCGCGCGCAGATCGAAGCGGCCGAGCGATTGGCCCGACACAGCGTCCTGTCCGAGAACGTCCTTCTGGGAATCTACACGGCGCGCGCGCCCGCGGCTTCGGGGGGGATCTGGGACCGCGCCGCTGCGATCCAGAGGCTGGATCGTGCCTTGTCGGCAAAGGACAAGGCTGCCGTCGGCGACGCCCTACTGCCAGCCTGGAAGGCCATGCAGGATGTGGACCTCGAGGTGCCGTTCGCGCGGCTCTTCGGACAGCCTCTCCTGGACCTCGGGCTCGACGGTGAAGCCGGCACATTGGCGCACCGGATCGCCCTGCTCTCTCCCAGCTACGAGGACGCCGCCCGGTCCTATGCCCCCATCTCTGCCCAGGACCGCGTGCTGCGGGCCGTGGCGAGCGGAGAGGTGACAGAGGACCTCGTGGGAGGAGACGCCCCCTCCGAAGCGGTCCTGTCGGGATTCCGGAACCCCACCCTGTCCGAGCCCCTGAAAGCCGCCATCGAGGAGGGCCGCACCGGCGAGGCCATCCTGAGGGCCATCGCGGCCTTTCAGCAGGGCTTGGACGGTGACCACAAGGCGATCACCGAAGCTTTGGCCACCCTGTCGTCCGTCGGGCTGGACGACGTGGCGCATCGGGCGGCGCTGCAATACCTGCTGCTGGACGCCCGCGCATGAGCGAGGGGCGCTGGATCGAGGCGTTCCTCGACACCATCGCCGCCGAACGCGATGCCGCGCTGAACACCAGGATGGCGTATCGGCGCGATCTCGAAGATTTCGCGGTATGGCTCGCTGGACGGCGGGTCCATCTGGGAACCGCCACCCGGTCGGATATCGATGGATATCTGTCCTCCTGCGAGGCTGACGGGCTCTCCAAGGCGACACGGGCGCGACGGCTTTCGTCGATCCGGCAATTCTTCCGCTTTGCCCTCGATGAAGGCTTGCGCACCGACAATCCGTCGCTCCGCCTTGCTGGCCCAGGCCGGTCACGCAAGCTGCCGGGGACCTTGGACGTCCCGGAGATCGAGGCGCTGATCGCTGCGGCCCGGACAGCGCCGCGCGACCGAACCCGGAGCACCTGCCTTCTGGAGGTGCTCTATGCGACGGGGATGCGGGTCAGCGAACTCGTGTCGCTGCCGGTGGGAGCCGCGCGCGGCGACCCCAGGGTGCTCCTCGTGAAGGGCAAAGGCGGGAAGGAGCGCATCGTTCCGCTCTCTGTCACGGCCCGCGAGGCGTTGGCCCATTGGCTGAGTGAGAGGGATGGCGCCGAGGCGGCGCGGGGCGGCGCCGGGCCGGCGTCCCGCTTCCTGTTCCCGTCCCGTGGATCGGCTGGACATCTCACCCGTCAGGGCTTTTTCGGGATGCTCAAGGAACTCGCTCTTCGGGCTGGGATCCCGCCGGAGCGCGTGACCCCGCACCGGCTTCGGCACGCCTTTGCCACCCATCTGCTGGCGGGCGGTGCCGACCTTCGGTCGATTCAGGTCATGCTGGGCCATGCCGATGTGGCGACAACGGAAATCTACACCCACGTCCTCGACGAGAAACTGAAGGAACTGGTCCTCACCAGGCATCCGTTGGCTCAACCGGACGGGGATGCCAGTTAGTGGAACGGCCTTCCTCGTGTCCCGGCGCGCCGTGCTCAACGTCGAATTAACTAAGGTCTGCGAATCTGCAGTTGTTCGGGATGCAGCAAGTCCCCTCGCAGTCCGAACACTTCCTCCCTGTGAACTTGCCGCGCCTTCGGGCGCGGCGCTTTTCCGTTCCAGCGGGCAGCGGCTCCGGGCAGGCTGCCGGCGGGAATCCCGTTGACGCATAAGGACAGTTGCCCTAACGTCCGCTTGAAAGCTGGCCAAGTCCGGCAGGGAGAAAGTGGGAAAGGGGTGCGGGTTCGCACCCCTTTCTCATTTTCTTGATCTCCGCATCCTTGCCCCTCCTTCGGGAGCATGAGCCCCTGACACTCCGGCCTGCGCGTGCTAAGCGCGGCCCGACGCCACATTC
Organism: Rubellimicrobium arenae; assembly: GCF_017916275.1. GTDB lineage: Bacteria > Pseudomonadota > Alphaproteobacteria > Rhodobacterales > Rhodobacteraceae > Rubellimicrobium > Rubellimicrobium arenae. The sequence continues at coordinate 269,258 of NZ_JAFMST010000005.1, read as the reverse complement.
GGAACGGACACGACTCGATGCCGATCTCGCTCAAGCCCCTCACCTTCCTGGCCCTGGTCGCCTTGGCCGGCCCGGCCCTCGCGCAGGAGACCACCGATGCTCCCGCCACGGACCCCGCCGCCGCGGCAACGGCGCCGGCGGACGATGCCGCATCCGGGGCCGATCAGGCCAATCCAACCACCGACCTGAACATGGGCGAACCGGCAGCCGCCTCGGGCGAGCCGCAAGTCGGCCAGCCCTACACCCGCGAGTCGTTCGGCGATTGGGCCCTGCGTTGCCTCAAGTCCGCCGAAGGTCCGGACCCCTGCCAGCTTTACCAGCTTCTGCATGACGATCAGGGCAACACCGTCGCCGAGATCAGCATGTTCCCGCTGCCCGAAGGCCAGCGGGCCGCGGCTGGCGCGACGATCGTGGCCCCGCTGGAGACCCTTCTCACTGAAGAGCTGACCCTTTCGGTCGACGGCACGGGCGCGCGCCGCTATCCCTTCACGTTCTGCAACCGCGCTGGATGCATCGCCCGGGTCGGGTTCACCGCCGAGGAGTTGGCTCAGTTCAAGCGGGGCAACTCTGCGCAACTGTCGATCGTCCCCGCCGCGGCGCCGGACCAGACCGTCGACCTGACGATCTCCCTTTCGGGCTTCACCGCCGGCTTCGACGCGAGCTCGGTGCCGCCGGACGCCGCCGAGCAGCAGTAACCTCCAAACCCCAGGCGTCCTGCCCGCCGTGGCGGGACGCGTGGGTCAGGCGGCCTTCAGCGCAAGCACGGCGTTGAGGCCGCCGAACGCGAAGGCGTTCGACAGGCACGCTTCGACCTTCGCGTCACGCGCGACGTTCGGCACGACGTCCAGCAGGCAGTCCGGATCGGGCGCTTCGTAACCGATGGTTGGTGCGACGACGCCCTCCCGCAGGGCCATCAGACAAGCCAGAAGCTCGATGGCTCCCGTTCCGCCGATCACATGCCCATGCATCGCCTTGGTCGAGGAGATCATCAGCGACCCGGCGTGATTGCCGAAGGTGCGGGACAGGGCCGCGCATTCCGTTCGATCGTTGGCAGCCGTCCCGGTCCCGTGGGCGTTCACGTAACCGATCGACTCGGCGCTCAGCCCGGCATCGGCAAGGGCCGCACGCATGGCCCGGTCCGCCCCGTCAACCGAGGGTGTCACGATCTCCCCGGCGTCGGCCGTCATGCCGAAGCCGGCGACTTCCGCGAGGATCTCGGCCCCGCGGGACACGGCGCGGTCCCAGTCCTCGAACACGAAGACCGCCGCCCCCTCGCCCTGGATCATGCCACTCCGGTTGGCGCTGAACGGTCGGCAAGCGTCGCTCGACATGACACGCAGGCCTTCCCAAGCCTTGATGCCGCCAAAGCAAAGCATGGCTTCGGACCCGCCCGTCAGCATGACATCCGCGGCGCCCGAGCGCACCATCTGCAAGGCCAACCCCATCGCGTGGTTCGACGATGCGCAAGCCGAAGAGACGGTGAAGGTCGGCCCCTGGAGCCCGTGCTGCATGCTCAGCGCACTTGACGCGGCGTTGGCCATGAGGCGCGGGACCACGAAGGGGTGAACGCGATTCTTCCCTTCCTGGTAGACCGTGCGATAGTTGTCATCGACCGTCGAGAGTCCGCCGCCGCTGTTGCCGAGGATCGCTCCGGCACGCAACTTCAGAGCGTCGTCCAGGACAAGGCCGGACTGCGCGACGGCCTGTTCGGCCGCGATCAGGGCGAACTGCGTGAAGCGGTCGAACAGGGTCAGCTGCTGCCGCCCGAACCTTGCCGTCTCGTCGTAGTCCTTGACCTGCGCGCCAATCTGGACGGAAAGGCGCTCGACGTCGCGCAGGGCCAGCTGGTCGATCCCGCAGCGCCCCTCCCGCATGGCGGCGAAGGTGGATGGCACGTCGTGACCCAGGGCATTGATCGTCCCCGCGCCCGTGATCGCGACACGACGCATCAGGCCCGCCCCGAGATCAGCCTTTCGACGGCCTCGATGATACTCCGCACCGACGAGATGTCGAAGTCGCTTGCCTCGGGATCGTTGGCGTTGAACGGAACCTGGATGTCGAAGGCTTCCTCGATGGCATAGATGCTCTCGACCACACCGAGCGAGTCGATGCCGAGGTCAGCCAGCGTCATATCCTCGCGGACATCGGACGGGGCCAGAAGCGCCTGCTCTGCGATGATGGCGATGACGCGCCCGCGCGTGTCCATTGGTTGTCCCCGGTGCCAGTTGGGCCTGACTTACTCATCCTTCCGGGGCTTTGGAACCCCTGCGGCAAGGTCGCGCAGAAGGCGCGGCAGCCGCCGCAGCGCCTTGTAGCTTTCGATCTGCACGTCCATCCGCGTCGCCGGATAGCCCATCATGACACGACCCGCCGGCACGTTCGACAGGGCCGCCGTATTCGCGGTCAGCACGGCGTCGTTGCCGACCGTCAGGTTGTCGCCGACCCCGGCACGGCCGCCCAGCACGACCCTGTCGCCAAGGACACTCGAGCCGGCGACGGCGGCCTGCCCGCAAAGAAGGCAATGCCGCCCGATGACGACGTTGTGGGCGACCATCACCAGGTTGTCGATCTTGGTCCCATCCCCGATGCTGGTAGGCCGGATGGTTCCCGCATCGATGGTGGCCGAAGAACCCACCTCGACGTCGTCACCGATGGCCACGCCCCCGAGCGAGTGGATCCGGTGCCAGGTCGGGTCCGCAGGCACAGGCACCTCGCCTCGGCCCAGCGTCTCCCGGGCGATCTCGACATAGGCGGGCTCACGGGTCACGAAGGAAAATCCGTCGCCGCCGATCACCGCATTCGGCTGGACGACGACACGCGCCCCGATCCGCACGCGGCGCCCGATCCGAGCCCCGGCGTGGAGCAGGCCCTGCGGACCGATCCGCGCGTCGGTCCCGACGGTGACATGCGGACCAAGCCGCGTGCCGTCCCCGATCACCGCGCCCGGTCCCACCACGGACAGCGGCCCGATTCCGACGTTGCGCCCCAAGCGGGCGGTCGGATCGATGATCGCCGAGGGGTGGACCCCAGCCGGATAGGGGCTCTCATCGAGGAGTTGCGTCAACCCGGCGAGGGCGAGCCTCCCCCGCGGCGCGAAGACCGCCGCCTGGAGACCCAGCGCCCGCCAGTCGGCGCCGGGCCAAAGGACGGCGGCTCGCGCCGTTCCGCGCGCCAGTGTCTCAGCCCAGGCCGGGGCGAGCGCGAGCGCGAGGTCCCGCGGCCCGGCCGTGCCCGGCTCGGACGCGCGGTCCACCTCGATGGAGAGGTTTCCCGCAGCCTCGGCCTGCAGGGCTTCGGCAATCTCCGCGATGGTCGGCATGTGCATCCCCGTGCTTGTCGGGGCGCGTTCTAGCCCTGGAGCGGCGCGGCCTCCACCCCTTGAGCTTCGAGAGCGGCCCAGATGCGCCCATCGCGGCCGTACACGTCACGCCGAAACTGGAGGCCCCCGCGAACGTTCGTGAATGCGGTCCGGTATTCGAGGTGGACGGGAATCGGCTGGTCCAGATTGACGCGCGTCTCGGCGCCCGACCGGAGCTTGTCCTGGAAGAACCCCTGCGGATCGGAGGTCTGCCGCGCCAGCAGGCGGTAGGCGAAGTCGCGCGGGTCGGCCAGGCGGACGCATCCATGGCTGAAGGCCCGTGTCTCACGCTGGAACAGGTCCTTGGCCGGAGTGTCGTGCAGGTAGATGTTCCACGGGTTCGGGAACATGAACTTGACCACCCCGAGGGCGTTGCTGTCGCCGGGAGGCTGGCTCATCGCGAAGGGAAAGTTCGACGGCGTATACGCGCCGAAGTTCACGGCGCCCCGGTCGATCGCGCGGCCCGAAGAGTCGGTAATCCGGAGGTGGCCGGCGGCGTTCGGATTGCTCTGCAGTTGCGGCAGGTATTCCTTGACGATGATCGAGCGCGGCACGAACCAGCTCGGGTTGATCACCATGAACTGCATGAGATCCGAGAATTCGGGGGTCTGCCGGTCCTCGGCGTTCCCGCCGATAACGGCGCGGGTGCGGAAGGTCGGCACCTCGTCGTCCACGATCATGGCCGAGAAGTCGGTCAGGTTCACCCAGACATGACGGGCTCCGCGCGGCCCTGCGTTCCAGCGCTCCCGCTCGAGCGCCACGAGCACGGATCGCAGCCGGTCGGTCGGCGACAGGTTGACCTGCTCAAGGGTGCCTGACCCGGCCACGCCATCCGCCGCTAGGCCATGTTCGGCCTGGAACGCCCGCACGGCCTGAGTCATTGCCGCGTCGTAACGTGCGGTGGCCGTCGGCGTGAGATATCCCATGTCGATCAGGCGATCACGGAGCGCGATCACGCCCGGTCCGTCCTGGCCCGGCTCGTAGGCGGTCCCGGCCACCTCGCGGCCCCAGCCCCCGTTCGCGATCAGCTCCTCCAGGCGGATCTTCTCCCGGAGAAGGCGGGCGTATTCCGGCGTGGCCGGCGCCAGCCCACGGATGAAGGAGACGGGCTCCTCTTCCGGAAGGACCGTGATGATCCCCAAGGGGTCTGCCGCCAGCACCTCGCGCTTGATGTGGGGATCGACCTTGGACGGAACGAGCATCCCGGCATTCAGGTCCCCCGCGAGCCTGAGGAACGCCTGGCTCACCTCGACCTCGGCGCGCCCCTGGTCATAGGGGGACCTTGCCTCCTGCAAGCGACGGACGAGGGCCTCGGGATCGTGACGCTGCCCCCCGAGGCCGTGCATCGGAGCCTCGGCCATGGCCGCCAGCAAGGCATTGCGACGGGCTACGACGGCGTCGTCCGCCCCGGTCCAGATCCCCTCGAACGAGCGGCCGCGATAGAAGGCGGCAAGGACATCGCTCTGCGCGGCCGCCTCGGCGACGCCTTGGCGGAATCCCGTCACCGCGGACAGCGCAGTGGCTCCCGTTGCGGGAAGCGAAGCTGCCAGGGCGCCTGCGGACAAGCCCGCAAGGAATCGGCGTCGGGATGTCATGGTCATGGGGGCCTCGGGCTGCTGATGCGGGGACAAGGTGAAGATAGTGGGTTTCCGCCGAGGACGCCACAACGCGCCTGCCATGGCGGGGTGAGGCGATCGGGCATTTCTGCAACAGCGAACGGCCGCCCAGCATGTGAGCAGATTCCCGCCTAGTTAACTAGATGGCAAGAAACTCTGTGGCAGTCTGACCTTGGTAGAGCTCGCGAGTCATGTCATAGTCGTGAGGCATCTGGGCAAGGATGACAAAAAATACCCATGAAACATGGGTTTATAATATAGGCGACGGGACAGGCGCTGGCGGTATGGACAACAACAGCTCTTCGGGCATTTCTCGGCGTGCGCTCTTGGGCGTGTTCGCAGCAACGGCAGTCACGGCTGCCCCAACTCTGACAAACGCGGCTGGCCTGCTTCGCGGGGCAGGCGATATCCGGCGGGTCCGCATGTATTCGGGCCGTACCGGTGAACATATGGACACGATCTACTGGATCGACGGCGAATACATCGCCGAAGCCGTCCGGGAGATCAGCATGTTCATGCGCGACTGGCGGAACGGCCAGGCCGTGGCCATGGACACACGGACGATCGACATCATCGCGGCGACTCACAATCTCCTGGATGTGTCGGAGCCGTATATGCTGCTGTCGGGCTATCGCTCTCCACAGACCAACGCGATGCTGCGGGCGAACTCGTCGGGCGTGGCCCGCAACTCTCTTCACATGCGGGGTCAGGCGGCCGACCTCCATCTCGACTCGCGGTCGGTGAACCAGATCGCGCGGGCTGCGGCAGCGTGCCAGGCGGGTGGTGTCGGGCGTTATTCCAGCTCGAACTTCGTGCATATGGACTGCGGCGACGTCCGCACCTGGGGAAGCTGACGCCTCGCTGGGCAGCTCAACTGCCCGCATGACCGACCGATCATCGGCCCGGCCCTGTTTTCATCAGGGCTGGGCTGATCTGTCTTCGGGTGTCGGTGCGCATGACGTCGGGCAGGTCCGTGGTGCCCTTGTCGGGAATCGTGGCGCCATCCAATGACAGGTCGTTTCCTGGATCCGCCGGATCGCAGGCCAACGTGTTTGGAACGCGTTCCACATGTCTGCGGGCGCGCCCTGCCCTCGTCCATTCAGGCGGGAGCCGCGTATGGTCTGAGGTGGGCCTGATCCGTCAGACGCAAACCGCGGGGCTCCTGGAATGATCGATCGAGCCTGCCCTGACATGGGCAGCCGCTCTCCCATTCGGATCCAGCGCCTCTGTGGAGTCGGATCTGCGGGCTGCCATTCTGATCCGGAATCATCACCTCACCGCAACTGAGTCGCGATATTTCCACAATCTAGGGTCAATCTGTCGCCAGATCCTCAGGAAGAGGACGCCGGTTGAAGGACAGTGCGATGACGATCAGTGTTCCAAGCCTGCCGGCTCTCGTGGCCGGTCGCGCCCTCAAGGCCGACGCAGCAGCCGCGGCGGAGCGGACTCTCCGCGACGCCGCGCGCCTGCTCGACGCCTACGAACTGGCGGCCGGCCTCATGGACAGCCTGCCCGACGAAGCCCGCGCCAGCTTTGCCCAGGCGCTGGCCCGGAAGCTTGCCGCCACGGACAGCATGGCGAAGGCCTGCCAGTCACGACTCGATGAGGCTGTGGAGTTCTGCCGGTCGTTCGGGCGTTTCGTGTCGCCCGTGGAGATGGTCGAAGTCCCGGGTGCCTTCTTTGAGATGCTGTCGCCCTATCTCGACGATGCGATGGACCCGGTTCACCGGATGCTGGCCAAACGGGCTGGCCCGGGCTGCTCGGTCGAGCTTGTCGAATCGTTCTTCCCACGACCAGTGCCGGTCGGCGCCGCCTGACGCCGTGCCACACCCCCTCAGAAGGCGCTCCGCGCTGCGGAGATGAGGGCGTGGTGAAGCGATGCCGCCGATGAGCGCGGGCCAAGCAGAGTTATCCGGTCATCGGCCTGGCGGAGGACATAGCACCCCAGATGCTCGATGATCGTGCGGGTCGCGGAGCCCGGCACGAAGCGCACCAGGTCGAGATTGCACAGCCGTTCGAACATCGGCCGCAATGGGCCGGTCACCTCAAGCCTGACCCACGCGTCCGTCTGCTCGGTCACGGACGCCGATTCGCCAAAGATCGTCTTCAGCACAGCGGCAATGTCTTCGTAGGTGTCCTGAGGCCCCTCGATCATCCATTGGGACGGCGCAAGCCAAAAGCCCGCCCAGTCGCCCTGGCGCACCATCTGCCCCGGCGCAGGCAGGGGGATTCCGGCATCCGCGGCGATGCGGCGGACCTCATCGTCCCGCCCCCGCCGGCTCGCCAGGGACCCAAGGGCCGTCCCCATCGACTCCGCGATCCGAACCGGACCGACCGCGACCACGTCGGGCTGGTCGATGCCAAGCGCCGGCCGCGCCCTCAAGCGATGTTCACACACGGAGACGCTCTCCTTCCGGATCGACAAAGTGCGGGGATACGATCTCGACCTCGACCTCGGTCTTGGCGAGCAGGTTCACGGCCCTCAGTCGTTCGCCCAGCCGGCTGGCCCCATTCCTGAGGTAGGCCAAGGCGATCTGGTGGCCCAGGTGCGGTGAGTGGACCACCGAGGTCAGCCAGCCGTCGTCGTTGGCCGCCACGGGGTCCCGGCCCGCGGCGATCAGATGGCTTCCAGCCTCCAGCACCGCCTTGGGGTCCACCGGCCGGATGCCCACCAGCCGAAGCCCGTCGGCACGGGCGAGTTCCTCCCGCTGGGACAGGACCATGCCAATGGCATCCTTCTTCTTCGACACCATCTTGCCCAGGCCCAAGTTGAGCGCCGTGGTCTGACCGTTCAACTCGTTGCCGGCTATATGACCCTTCTCGACGCGCAGGACGCCCAGAGCCTCGGTCCCGTAGGGCATGACGCCCAGATCCTGTCCCTGCGCCATCATCTCGCGGACGAGAGCATCGCCGTACCGCGCCGGGACGGCGACCTCATAGGCCAACTCCCCCGAAAAGCTGATGCGGAACAGGCGCCCACGCAGGCCGCCGCACACCGTGACGTTGGCGCAGGCCATGTAGGGGAACGCGGCATCGGAGATATCCTGATCCACGATCCGCTGCAGCAGCCTCCGCGCGTTCGGCCCTGCAACCGAGAACTGCGCCCAGGCTTCTGTGGTGGAGATCAGCTGAATGTCGAGGTCGGGCCAAAGGCACTGCCGACAGAACTCGAGGTGCCGGAACACCGGGACCGCGTTCGCGGTCGTCGTCGTCATGATGTACTCGTGTTCGCCCAGTCGGGCGGTCGTGCCGTCATCAATGACGATGCCATCTTCGCGCAGCATGATCCCGTAGCGGACCTTGCCCACCGGAAGCGTCGAGAAGGTGTTGGCGTAAACCCGGTCAAGAAAGACACCCGCGTCGGTGCCCTGAATGTCGATCTTGCCCAGCGTGGTCACGTCGCAGATGCCGACGCCCTTACGCGTGCCCAGCACCTCCCGGTCCACCGACTGGCGCCACGTCGTCTCGCCGGGCCGAGGGAACCACTGCGCGCGCATCCATAGGCCGGCCTCGACGAAGATGGCCCCCTGTTCGGCCGCCCATCGGTGCGACGGCGTCAACCGACGCGGCTTGAAGTCCTCGCCCCGGGAGCGCCCGGCCAGCGCGCCCATGGCAACCGGCGTATAGGGCGGGCGGAACATCGTCGTCCCCGTCTCCGGGATGGACTTGCCCGTGAGCTCGGCCATCACGGCCAGGCCGAGCATGTTGGACGTCTTCCCCTGGTCGGTCGCCATGCCGAGCGTCGTGTAGCGCTTCAGATGCTCGACGCTCCGGAAGTTCTCCTGATGCGCGAGCCTGACGTCCTTGACCGTGACGTCGTTCTGCAGATCCACCCAGGCCCGCCCCGCGCCGGACACATGCCAGAGCGGCGAAAGGCGCACGGGGGCATCTTCCGCCTCGGGAAGTTCGGGCTTCTGAGTGGGAAGCCCCAACTCCTCCAGCACGTCGTTGGCCCGGGCTGCCCCGGTGGCAAGCGCTCCATGGGTGGACATGACGCCCGCCGCCGCGCCAGCAACCTTCAGCCCCTTGGGTCCATTCGGACTGGGCACGAAGGCTGCAATGGATTCGTCCCAGACCGGACGTGCCGACTGATGCGAGGTGAGCGCAACCGCCGGATTCCAGCCGCTGGACACGGCCAGGCAGTCGCAGGCGATCCGATCCTCGCGGCCCCGGCCATCACGAAAGGTGACGCCGCGCAAGCCGAGCCGTCCAGCAGCATCGGTGACCACGGCCCCCTTGATATGCCGGATGCCCGGCAGCCGATCCCCTTCAGCGCGGGCATCGATCACGGCGGCCACGTCCACGCCCGCCGCGTCCAGGTCACGGGCCGTGCGCAGTCCGTCGTCGTTGTTGACGAAGAGGGCGACGCGCCGCCCCGCCGCCACGCCCCAGCGGTTGGCATAGGTCCGCACCGCGCCAGCGAGCATGATCCCGGGCCGGTCGTTGTTGCGGAACGCGATTGGCCGTTCCACGGCACCGGCGGCCAGGATCGCCTGCCTGGCGTAGACACGCCAGAGGATCTGCCGGGGCTTGCCCGCCTCGGGAGCGGGCAGGTGGTCGGCCACGCGCTCCACCGCGCCGTAGATGCCGTGGTCAAAGACACCGAAGACTGTCGTGCGCGTCATGAGGCGCACGTTCGGCAAGGCAGAGAGTTCCGCGACCACGGATTGGGCCCAGGCTGATCCCATCTGGCCGCCCACGGACAGGGTTTCCGCGTTCAGGCGCCCCCCAAGGACGAAGTCCTCGTCCATGAGGATGACCCGGGCCCCGGCCCGTCCAGCCGTCCGCGCCGCCATGAGGCCCGCAGGACCGCTTCCGATCACGAGCAGGTCGGCATGAAGGAAGCCCTTGTCGTAGCAGTCCGGGTCCTCGGCGCGAGAAAGGCTGCCCAAACCGGCCGCGCGACGGATCACCGGCTCATAGAGCGTCTCCCAGAAGGCCGCCGGCCACATGAAGGTCTTGTAGTAGAAGCCTGCGGTCAGGAACGGCGAAAGAAGGTCGTTGATGCCCATGACATCAAAGGCGAGGGACGGCCAGCGGTTCTGACTGCACGCCTCAAGACCATGGAAGAGTTCGACCACCGTCGCACGGGAGTTCGGCTCCTGACGGGCCCCCGAGCGGAGCTCGACCAAGGCGTTCGGCTCTTCGGACCCTGCGGTCAGGACGCCGCGCGGGCGATGGTACTTGAAGCTGCGGCCCATCAGGCGAACGCCGTTGGCCAGCAGCGCCGACGCAAGGGTGTCCCCGGGATGCCCCCGGTAGCTGCGCCCGTCGAAGGCGAACTCCAGGCTGCGGCTGCGGTCGATCAGGCCACCCGGCAGCCGCTCCGGGGTGCTTGTCGCGTCTCGGCCCTGCCCGGCTCGAACACCATCCCCGCTGTAGCGAGGGTCGTGAGGCCTGGTATCGCCCTTGACGAAACCGAACAACTCGCCCTGTCCGGCGAAGGTCCCCGACACGCGCGCGTTCATCGCGACCGTCCCCTTGCTCGCGCCACATCCTGCGCCAGCACAGCCCCAAGGATCTCGTGAGTGACGGTGTTGCGGGTCACCACGATCCAGGACCGGTCGCCCTGCTCGTGGAACCAGAGTTCCCGGTGGATCCCGGCCGGATTGTCCCTGAGGTACAGGTAGTCGTGAAACGCCTCCGGGTTGGCCAGCCCGTCGGGCCGGTCGATCAGGGCGGCGTCGCCGAGATAGGTGAACTCCTGCGCGTCGCGCAGGCCCAGGATCGGATGCGGAATCAGCATCGTAGGAGCCTCAATGCAGGTTGGGCTGGGCGCCTTGGCCCTTTTCGTCGATCATCGCGCCCCGTCGGAAGCGGTCGAGCCGGTAGGCGACCGCCGTCGGATGAGGCTCGTCCCGGGCGATGAGATGCGCGAAGCAGTAGCCCGAAGCCGGCGTGGCCTTGAAGCCGCCATAGCACCAGCCGCCGTTGAAATAGAGCCCCTCGACCGGCGTGCGGTCAATGAACGGAGAGCCGTCCATGGACATGTCCATGATCCCACCCCAGGTCCGCAGCAGCCGCGCCCGGCCGATCATGGGCATGAGCGCCATGCCTCCCTCGGCCACGTCCTCGATCACGGGCAGGTTTCCCCGCTGGGCGTAGGAGTTGTAGCCGTCGATGTCGCCGCCGAAGACCAAGCCCCCCTTGTCCGACTGGCTGACATAGAAATGGCCGGCGCCGAAGGTCATGACGCCGTCGATGACGGGCTTCAGCCCCTCGGTCACGAAGGCCTGGAGCACATGGCTCTCGATCGGGAGCCGCAGGCCCGCCATCGCCATCACGGTCGAGGAGTTGCCCGCGACGGCGATGCCGACCTTGAGCGCGCCGATGTAGCCGCGCGTGGTCTCGACGCCCAGGACGCGGCCGTTCCGGATCCGGAACCCGGTGACCGCGCAGTTCTGGATGATGTCGACGCCATGCTCATCGGCGCCACGGGCATAGCCCCAGGCCACCGCATCATGCCGGGCAGTCCCACCGCGGCGCTGGAGCAGGCCGCCCTTGATGGGGAAGCGGGCGTGGTCGAAGTTCAGGAACGGGTACATGGCCCGCACCTGCTCCCGGTCCAGCAGTTCGGCGTCGGCGCCATGAAGGATCATGGCATTGCCCCGGCGGGTGTAGGCGTCGCGCTGCGCGTCCGTGTGGAACAGGTTCAGGATCCCGCGCTGGCTGACCATCGCATTGTAATTGAAGTCCTGCTCCAGCCCTTCCCAGAGCTTCATCGAGAACTCGTAGAACGGCTGGTTGCCGTCCAGGAGGTAGTTGGACCGGATGATCGTCGTGTTGCGGCCGACATTGCCGCCGCCGATCCAGCCGCGCTCGAGAACCGCGATCCGGGCCCGCCGGAATTCCTTGGCAAGGTAGTAGGCTGCGGCGAGCCCGTGGCCGCCGCCGCCGACGATGATGATGTCATAGGAGGGCTGGGGGTCGGGGTCGCGCCAGGTTGGCGTCCATCCCTTGTGCCCCGTCAAAGCCTCGCGGAAGACCCGCAACGCCGAGAATCTCATGGTCCGTCTTTGCCTTCGGCTGCGCTGTTGGAAGAACCGGAACCGGCAGACCTGCATGCCGCTGCCGGTCCCGGAACGATCATGAACGACCCCATCTGACCGGCGGCGCCGTCGGCATGGGCCGACGCCGCTGCCACGGCCGCACCGGTCAGATGTCCAGGGTATTGTCGCGCTCCCACCCAGAGAAATGGGCCATGTACGAGTTCCATTCGTCATGCTTCAGCTTGAGGAAGGCTCTGGAGAATTCCTCGCCCATCATGGCTTTCAGGGTCTCGTCCTTGTCGTACTCGCGCAGCGCATCGAGCAGGTTCAGCGGAAGCTTGGGCGCCCCCCTGACCGTGTGCCCCTGGGTGTACATGTCGATGTCGTGGCGCGGACCCGGATCGGCGCTGCTGCGGCACCCATCAAGGCCCGCCGCTATGATCACCGCCTGCAGGAGATAGGGGTTTGCCGCCCCGTCCGGCAGCCGAAGCTCGAACCGCCCCGGACCCGGCACCCGCACCATGTGCGTCCGATTGTTGCCGGTCCACGTGACGGTGTTGGGCGCCCAGGTCGCCCCCGACACGGTACGGGGGGCGTTGATCCGCTTGTAGCTGTTCACCGTCGGGTTGGTGATCGCGGCCAGCGCCGAGGCGTGCTTCATGATCCCGCCCAGGAAGCAGCGCCCCCGATCCGAAAGGCCCAGTTCCTTGCCCCCGTCGGCGAAGGCATTGCTCTGTCCATCGAGGTCCCAGACAGAGATGTGGGCGTGGCACCCCGATCCGGTCAGGCCCTTGAAGGGCTTGGGCATGAATGTGGCGCGTAGGCCGTGCTTCTCGGCAATGCTGCGCATCATGAACTTGAAGAAGGAATGCTTGTCGGCGGTCCTGAGGGCGTCGTCGTACTTCCAGTTCATCTCGAACTGGCCGGTCGCATCCTCGTGGTCGTTCTGGTAGGCCTCCCAGCCGAGCTGGAGCATGTAGTCGCAGACCTCGGCGATCACATCGTAGCGGCGCATCACCGCCTGCTGGTCGTAGCAGGGCTTGACCGCGTTGTCGTAGGGATCCGACACCTGCGACCCATCGGCGTTGAGCAGGAAGAACTCAGGCTCGACCCCCGTCTTCACGCGCAGGCCTTCCTTGGCGGCCTCGGCGATGAGCTTCTTGAGGACGTTGCGCGGGGCCTGCTCGACCAGCTCGCCTTCCATGGTCGCGGTCGCGGCGACCCAGGCGACCTCGGGCTTCCACGGCAGCTGGATGACCGAGGACGGATCGGGAATGGCCATGAGATCGGCATGCGCCGGTGTCAGGTCGAGCCAGGTCGCGAAGCCCGCGAAGCCCGCCCCGTCCACCGACATGTCGGCGATGGCCTGTGCGGGCACCAGCTTGGCCCGCTGCCCGCCGAACAGGTCGGTGTAGGAAATCATGAAGTACTTGACACCGTTGGCCCTGGCAAACTCGGCCAGATCCTGAACCTCGCCGCTCTGTCCTTCCCAGGGGCCCCGGTGAATGTCCTGCGCCACGTTGCGTCTCCCTGTCTTGGTGCAAGGCCCCGGTTGATCCGGGGACCGTTCGGTTCACATCCCGGTCCGGCCGGGGATCCAGTTCGTTCCTGCCAGGGGGACGCCCGCCATGGCGGCCGCCTCGATGGTCAGCGCGCACAGGTCCTCGGGCTCGAGGTTGTGGAGGTGCGACTTGCCGCAGGCGCGCGCGATGGTCTGTGCCTCCAGCGTCATCACCTTGAGGTAGTTCCTGAGCCGCCGCCCCCCCAGGATCGGATCGAAGCGACCGTAAAGCTCCGGATCCTGGGTGGTGATGCCGGCGGGATCGCGGCCCTCGTGCCAGTCGTCATAGGCCCCGGCCGTGGTGCCCAGCTTGCGGTATTCCTCTTCCAGAGAGGGATCGTTGTCTCCCAAGGCCACGAGCGCCGCCGACCCGATCGCGACCGCGTCCGCGCCCAGCGCCAGAGCCTTGGCGACGTCCGCACCGCTGCGAATGCCACCCGAGACGATGAGCTGCACCTCGCGATGCATCCCGAGGTCCTGAAGGGCCTTCACCGCCTGCGGGATGCAGGCCAGCGTCGGCATGCCCACATGCTCGATGAAGACGTCCTGCGTGGCAGCGGTGCCGCCCTGCATCCCGTCCACGACGACGACGTCCGCCCCGGCCTTCACCGCCAGCGCGGTGTCGTAATAGGGCCGCGCGCCGCCCACCTTGACGTAGATGGGCTTCTCCCAGTCGGTGATCTCGCGCAACTCAAGGATCTTGATCTCGAGGTCGTCGGGCCCTGTCCAGTCCGGGTGCCGGCAGGCCGAGCGCTGGTCGATCCCCTTGGGGAGGTTGCGCATCTCGGCCACGCGGTCGCTGATCTTCTGTCCCAGCAGCATCCCGCCGCCGCCAGGCTTGGCGCCCTGCCCCACGACGATTTCGATGGCATCGGCACGGCGCAGGTCGTCGGGGTTCATGCCGTAGCGCGAGGGCAGGTACTGGTACACCAGCGTCTTGGAGTGCCCCCGCTCCTCCTCGGTCATGCCGCCGTCGCCGGTGGTGGTCGAGGTGCCCGCTTCGGTCGCGCCGCGCCCCAGCGCTTCCTTGGCGGGGCCCGAGAGCGCCCCGAAGCTCATCCCCGCGATGGTCACGGGGATGTCGAGGTGGATCGGCTTCTTGGCGTGGCGGGTGCCCAGCCAGACGTCGGTCGAGCACTTCTCGCGGTAGCCTTCCAAGGGATAGCGGGAAATTGAGGCGCCCAGGAACAGCAGGTCGTCGAAGTGCGGCAGCTTCCGCTTCGAGCCGCCGCCGCGGATGTCATAGATGCCGGTCGCCGCCGCGCGGCGGATCTCGGCGTTGGCGTCGTTGGAGAACGTCGCGGAGAACCGCGGGGGCGTGCGCAGGAACTCGGTCACGGGCGGAGCCTCAGTAGGACGACGCGTTGTCGATGTTGAAGTTGTAAAGCTTGCGGGCCGAGCCGTAGCGGCGGAACTGCGAGGGATCCGCCGTCGCATCCGCCTCGCCCCGTTGCAGAAGCGTTTCGAGGACCTCGTAATGCTCGGGCCGCATCTCCTTCTCGATGCAGTCGGCCCCGAGGCTCTTCACCTGGCCGCGCACGAAGAGCCGCGCCTCATAGAGCGAGTCGCCCAGCGCCTCGCCCGCATCCCCCAGCACCACCAGGTTGCCGGACTGGGCCATGAAGGCGGACATGTGGCCGATGTTGCCGTGAACGACGATGTCGATGCCCTTCATCGAGATGCCGCAGCGCGATGAGGCGTTGCCCTTGATGACGAGCAGCCCCCCTCGCCCGGTGGCGCCCGCGTATTGCGACGCGTCGCCTTCCACGATGACGGTGCCGGACATCATGTTCTCGGCGACGCCCGGTCCGGCCGAGCCGTCGACGCGGATCGTGGCCTGCTTGTTCATGCCGGCGCAGTAGTAGCCGGTGGTGCCCCGCACGATGATGTCGATCGGGGCGTCCACCCCTACGGCGATCGCATGCGACCCCTTGGTGTTGACGATTTCCCAGGCCGTCTCGTTCGTCTGACCCCTGAGCTGGTGGAGCATCTCGTTGAGGGCCCGGAGCCCTTGGGCAGCGAGATCGAAGGTCTGGCGGGGACGGTCCAGGTCAGAGCGGGCGATGGTCGCGGTGTGCAGCATCAGCGTTCCCAAAAGTAGACGGTGGCGGGCTCGGGCTCCCAGACGCGGGCGGCTTCGATGCCCGGAAGGGACACCATCGCACGGTATTCGGACCCGAAAGCGACGTACTGGTCGGTTTCGGCCATCACTGCAGGCTTGCAGGCGATCGGATCGCGCACCACGCCGAAGCCGTTCCTGGTGCCCACGACAAAGGTGAAGAAGCCATCCAGATCGGTGAGCGTGGCCTCCATCGCCTCGCCCAGGCCGGATCCATTCCTGATCTTGTGGGACAGGAACGCTGCCGCGACCTCGGTGTCGTTCTCGGTCTCGAAGGCCATGCCATCGCGCTTCAGGCTGCGGCGGACGGCGTTGTGGTTGGACAGCGAGCCGTTGTGGACCAGGCACTGGTCCGGACCGGTGGAGAACGGATGCGCGCCCGCCGTCGTCACAGCGGATTCGGTGGCCATGCGCGTGTGGCCGATGCCATGCGTCCCGGCCATGGAGGCGATCTCGAAACGGGCGGCCACGTCCTTGGGCAGACCCACTTCCTTGTAGATCTCGATCCCTTCCCCGGCGCTCATGATCCGAACGGCGGGACGGAGCGCCCGGACCGCAGCCCTAGTCGAGTTGAGCCGGTCGTCCGGAACGTCGATGACGGCGTGAGTGTCCTTGACCGCGACCTGAACCGGGGCACCAACCGCTTGCTCGAGGTCCGCCTGCAGGCCGTCGAAGTCGCTTGCCGGATCGGGCGACTGCACGGTCAGCTTGGCACGGCCATCCCGGGCACGGCGGTAGATCGCGATGCCGGCGCTGTCGGGGCCGCGGTCCGTCATCGTCGCCAGCATCTCGGCGAGCATCGCCCCGAGCTGCGGCTCAAGTGTTGGGTCCTTCAGGAACAGGCCCACGATTCCGCACATGCCATTCGCCTCCGTGCAACTCACGGCAAATGGCTACTCCGATCAGACCGTCATATCAACCCTCAGGAATAAGTTTTCACCTCCGGGCAATCATGGCTGGGGGTAGGAGATGATGGACAGGTACCGGGCCGGGAGCTTTTCGAGGATTTCCGGGCCGTGCTGCGCGTCGGCGTCGAACAGCAGGCTGTCCCCAGGCCGAAGGTGGAACAGCTGGTCGCCATGCCGGTAGGTCACCTCCCCCTCCAGCATGTAGAGGAGTTCGATCCCGTCGTGCTGGAAGGTCGGAAAGACGTCCGACTCCTCGGTCAGCGTGATGAGGTACGGCTCCACTACGACTCCCGCTGCATTCGAGCCGATATGCCCCAGCAGATGATACTGGTGTCCGGCCCGGGTCCCCCGACGTTCGATCTCGATGTGCTCGCCGGCCTTCACGTGCTGGACCTCGCGCCGCTCCTCGAAGCCACGGAAGAAGGCGGTGATGGGCGCCGAAAGTGCATGGCTTAGGGCCTGCAACGTGGCGAGCGACGGCGAGGTCTGCCCGTTCTCGATCTTGCTGAGCATCCCTATCGAGAGACCTGTCGCAGTGGCGAGATCGGCCACCGTCATCCCTTGCTGGCGGCGGTAGGCGCGGACTTCGCGGCCGATCGCACTTTCAAGGTTCCGGTCGGCGATCTCGCGGATCCGATGCGGGTCCTGATTGAGCGACGGTTTCTGACGGGAGATCCGGGGCGATGTCGATCCGATCGGGTCGTCGATGTTGTCCGACATATGCTGAGCGTCCTATGTCCTGATTTTTCCTGCAAGGAAACATGATGGGATAGCGGCGGCAACCCGAAAGCGACCAGCCGCAGGCCGACCTCTTCGAGGATTCGGGCCTAAGTTCATGACGGCGCTGGGCAAACATCACGGGAGAACCTCCGGCGGAGCGAAAGTGAACATACGTCCAGTGAACCGCCGGCCCCCTTCGGTCGTTGCGGACGGGACACGAGCACAAGGATGGAGCAAGCGCGATGCTGACACGCCGTCACCTGCTGGCCACAGGGCTGGGAACCTTGGCTGCCGCAGCCACCGGAGCCTGGGCGCAGGACGAGATTGCGGTGGCACAGATCCTTGCGCCCGAGTTGCAGCCCCGGATCGTCCCCATCCAGGCTGGCGTTCCGGCCGGTCAGGTTCATGTGGACCCGAACCGTTTCGCGCTGTACTGGACGCTCCCTGACCAGACGGCCATCCGCTACTCGTGCGGGATCGGCCGACCGGGGCTCTATGAGCCGGGCGTCTACTATGTCGGCGCCAAGAAGGAATGGCCCTCGTGGACGCCCACGCCCGACATGGTCGAGCGCGAGCCGGAGCTTTACGAGCCCTATGCCGAAAAAGGGATGCCGGGCGGGCCGGACAATCCACTTGGCGCCCGGGCGCTGTATCTCTTTACGGCTGACCGGGGCGATACCTTCATGCGCATCCACGGAACGAACGCCCCGCAGACCATCGGCGCGGCGGTGTCGAACGGATGCACGCGGCTCATCAACGCGGACATCATCGACCTGTATAGCCGAGTGCCGGCGGACACGCTGGTGTTCCTTTACCCGAAGAGCGATCCGCTGGCCGGGTGAGACCAGAGACAGTCGGCGGGGTCCGGGTCTTGGGCCGTCCAAGCCCTGCGCCCGGGCGATCCAGGCCGATCCCGACTGCACCGGACCGCTGAACTCGTGACGTGTTGTTCGATCGAGCAGCGATCGGACGCGCCATGGGGACGAAACTTCCTGCACCGAATGGATCGGGGTGGACCTGCGCCCCCCAGGCCCCGCTCAGTCGTCCGGTCCCGCTCCGGGCAGGGTCCGCTCACCATTGGCCGTGACCGAGGTAGTCGAGGTCCACCTCCGGAAACTCGTCCAGGCGGTCCAGGATCTGCTCGAGCGTCAGAAGATCGACGCGGATGAGGCTGGCCTTGTTGATCAGGTGCGTTCCGGACCTGCTCCGGAACGGGAGGAAGGGATCCCCCTCGGCCAGCAGGTCGCGGACCCGCTGACCCCACTGGACGTAGACGAGGCCCAGCAACTCCTCTCCGTTGGAAAGCAGGATCCGAAGGGGGATCCCGTACCTTTGCTGCTTCAGGTGGTGCTCCATGTTCTCCTGCCGAGGGTTGGTGCCAGGGAGTCGCCGAACCTCCTGCCGCCCTGTCGGGTCATGGCAACCCGGGGTGTCCGCAGCGCTCCTGACCGGGACGCTACGGGATCAGGGTTAACGGTTTCTTCCAGCAACGGACGCAGGGCGGCACGGCGGCCCGGCCCGTTCCCTCCTCGGCCCGAGGACGGGCCTGGATACCTTGCCGATCTCCACAACGTCGGCCATAGCCCTGCGTGATCAGCAGAGGGAGCGGGAGCTTGGAAGCGAATCCTCATGTCATCGTCGTCGGTGGCGGGATCATCGGCGCGTCGGTCGCATGGCACCTGGCACGGGGCGGCGCGCGCGTGACCGTCGTCGAAGGGGCCGAGCGTGGCGGCCTCGCGACCCCTCGGTCCTGGGCCTGGATCAACGCGAGCTGGGGTCACCCCGAGCCCTACATCCGCCTCCGCATGCAATCCATGGCGGAATGGCGCACCCTCCAGCCCGAAGTCCCAGGGCTGGATGTGAACTGGTGCGGTGGCCTCGTCTGGGATCTGCCGGATGCGGAGCTGCGCGCCTTCGTGGCGGAACGCGCCGCCCAGGGCTATGACATCCGTCTGGTCGAAGCCGACGAGGTGGCGGCCCTGGAGCCCGCCCTGTCCAACCCGCCCCGGATCGCCGCCCACTCGCCCGCCGAAGGCGCGATCGAGCCCCTCGAAGCGACGATGGCCATCCTTGCCGACGCCGAGCGTCGTGGAGCCCGGGTGATCTCGGGCCAGCCGGTCGATCGGATCCTGTCGGAATCCGGGCAGGTCGTGGGTGTCAGGCTCGCCGATGGCTTGGAGATTCGTGGCGATCAGGTCGTTCTCGCCACTGGCGCCACGACCGCGACGCTGGCCGCTCAGGTCGGGGTCCGGGTGCCGGTGGATGACCCCGCCGGGCTCCTGGTGTCCACCAAGCCGGTGCCGCCGCTCCTCAACGGGCTGGTGGTCGGGCCGGGGCTGGAGCTGCGTCAGTTGCGGGATGGCCGCCTGCTCGGGTCGGGTCACTACGCGGGCAGCGATCCCGGCACCGACCCGGATGCGGTTGCCGCGGCGCTCCTCGACGCCATCCGCGCCGGCGTCAAGGGCGGCGAGCGTCTGGAGCTGCACGGCTACACCATCGGCCACCGCCCCGTGCCGAGCGACGGCCTTTCCATAATCGGCCCAGCGGCGCCCGGGCTGCATGTCGCGGTGACCCATTCGGGCGTGACGCTTGCGCCGGTGATCGGACGCATCGTGGCCGAGGAGATCCTGACCGGGCGGCGCGATCCCATCGCCGACGGCTTCGGGCTGGACCGCTTTGCCCCATGATCGGGTCGGGCGGGGCGCATGGCCCCGCCCGCCCGTCCTCAGTATCCCTGCTCTTTGTCGCCGAACCATTTGGTCAGCAGGGCATTCAGCGACCCATCCTCCTTCATCGAGGTGATCGCGTCGTTGAACTTCTGCTTCAGCTCGGTGTCGCTCTCCCGCACGCCCATGCCGATCCCGCCGCCAAGCGGAACCGGATCGCCGATGAAGCTGAGCTCTCCGCCCGAGGCGTCGACGATCGGAGTGAGGAAGTCGGTGTCGGCGAACACCGCGTCGGCTTCGCCGTTCTGGACGGCCGCAATCGTCTCGTCCTGCGTGGCGAATTCGAGGAGGGTCGCGCCCGTCTCGGCGACATGGCTGGCCTGGAGGGTCGAGGTCTGCACGGCGATCGTGCCGGAGGTCACGTCGACGTCCGCCGAGAGGCCGACATAGCTCGACGGCGTGGGCGGGATGTAGTCCTGCGTGAAGTCGATGACCTCGTCACGCTCGTCCGTGATGCTCATGCCCGCCATGATGGTGTCGTAGTTGCCGGACACCAGGTTGGGGATGATGGAATCCCATTCGTTGGTGACCCACTGGCAGGTCAGCTGGGCGCGGGCGCAAAGCTCGTTGCCGAGCTCGACCTCGAAGCCGTCGACCTCGCCCTGGTCGTTGATGAAGTTGTAGGGAGGGTAAGCGCCCTCGGTGCCCATGCGGACGACGTCCTGCGCAGCCGCCGCGCCAGCAGCGACCGCCAGGGCGGCGGCGAGGGTCAGGGTTCTCATCTTCGGTCTCCTAGTTCGGATGATGCCATATGCGGTGCATCAAACGGCCTGGAGCGAACAATCACAAGCGCTGCTCTGGGTTCAGGGCGGACCGAAGAGGTTCATCGGCGGGCATGCCTGGCCCGTGCGGCGCCAGTCAGTCCAGAACCTGGAAATGAACCTCGGTCGGCTGGCACGCCGCTCCGTTGATCGGGACCATGTCCTGCGGAGGGTGTCCACCACCTGCTGGCCATGCGTGTTGACGATTCGCAGCGCCTGCCCGGCCGAAAGCCTTGCGGCGCGGCTGCGGCGCGCTGGCACGGTTCCCGGATCGGTCGTCAAGAGGTCGGCTCCTTGCAGGCCAGCCCTGGCCTGCCTGGTGGCGAAGTGCCCCGCGCGACGTGATCGCCGGCGGGGCATGGTCGGCTCAGGCCCCGACCTGGATCTGGAGCTTGACGTCCGCCGGGCGCCCTTCGGCGGCACGATCAAACGCTTCGATGCTGCGATCGAAGGAAAAGGTCTCGGTGATCAGCGGCTTGAGATCCACCTTGCCGGACGCGATCAGGTTCAGCGCCCGGTCGAAGACGTTCGCGTAGCGGAAGACCGTCCGGATCTCGAGCTCCTTCCCGATCGCGGCGGCCAGATCGAGCTGATGCGGCTCGACCGGGATGCCGACGATGACCAGCGTGCCGCCGGGTGCCGCGAGATCCACGAGCCCGGCGATCGCCCTGGGGCTGCCGCTCGCCTCGAACACCACGTCGGCGCCCCAGCCATCCGTCTCGCGCGAGACTGCCTCGACCAGGCTGCCCTGGGCGACGTTCACGGGAACGATGTTGGGGTACGACCCCGCGAGGTCGAGCTTCGGCTGGTGCACGTCCGAGATGATGACCTTGCTGCATCCTCCCGCCAGGGCAGCCAGCGCGACCATCAGGCCGATGGTGCCCGCCCCCGTGACGACGGCGACGTCGCCGGGCGTGATCCGCGCCTTGACGGCGGCCTGCATGCCGACCGCGAAGGGCTCCACCATCGCGGCCTCGGCAAAGCTGACGTTGTCCGGGATCTTGAACGTGAAGGCGGCGGGGTGAACGACCGTCGGGGCCAGCACGCCATGGACCGGCGGCGTCGCCCAGAAGCGCACCGCCGGGTCGACGTTGTACATGCCCAGCCGGGACGCGCGGGAGTTCGCGTCGGGGATCCCCGGCTCCATCGCCACGCGATCGCCCGCCTTGAGATGGCGGACGTTGGACCCGACCTCGACGACCGTGCCCGAAGCCTCGTGGCCCAGGACCATGGGCGCGCGGACCACGAAGGGTCCGATCGCACCGTGGGTGTAGTAGTGCACGTCGCTGCCGCAGACGCCGACCGTGTGGATCGCGATCCGCACGTCATCGGGGCCGAGCGTGTCATCCAGTTCGATGTCGCGAAGGGCCAGCCTGCCCTTCTCCTCAAGTACCAGCGCCTTCATCGCCACCCCCATGACTCGTGTTGGTTCCAGATGTGATTGAACAGATCACGCCGCTGCCGTCCATGGTCCGGCTGGCGCGCGGCGGATTTGCGAACAGTTCGGTCCGCTTGCGCCGCCCGACCGAAGCCCAGGTCGCCGTCCCGACTCCGCCCAGGAGATCAGCATCGGGACGCATCCCTGCACCCGGTCCGGGCGACTGGCGCAGCCTTGCCGGACAGAACGCGGCAAGGCGGCCCGCTGCGACGGGCGCGCATGGCAGGGTCGGACGCAGAGGAGGACCCGCATGATCATACGGCAACCCCGGCCCCGGAGGCTGCAACTCGGGGACAAGGTGCGACTGGCCCGAGGCACATCGACATGGGCGCAGCACTTCAACCTGCGGGATCGGACCGGCGAGGTCATCGATCTCATCGACGACGGCACGCCCGACTTCCGTGTCACCGTGGCCTTCGACGGCACCTGGCTGCCTCCTGGTCTGCCCGAGACGGTCTTCGAGAAGGTTCCGGACTAGACCCGCCCCGATCCGGCAGGGCTCAGTCGTCGGGCAGGTTTTCCCGGAACACGATCATGAGACGCGGGGGAACGACCGTGTAGGGCTTGCCCGCGGCGGCCGACGTGAGGGCGTTCAGCGCTTCCCGGGCCTCGACACGGGGGTTCTGGTCGATGACGGCGTCCATCACACCCTCAAGGACAAGCCGCTTGTTCTCCTCCGTGGCCTCGTGACCGATCAGGAGGACCTTCCCGGCGACGCCGCGCTCCCGCAGCGCCCGTGCAAGGCCGGCGTTCCCCGCGCCGGAATTGTAGATCCCCGCGAGATCGGGATGCGCATCGAGCAGCGCAAGCGCGATGTCGTGCGCCCGTTCGCCGTCGTCCATCGTCTCGCGCGGTTCAACGAGCCGCAGGCCGGGGAAATCCTCGGCCAGGACGCTGCGGAACCCCATCTCGCGCTCCTCGTGCCCCCGATAGGCGCGGAACCCGGCAAAGAACGCGACCTTCGCGCCCGACTTCGGACCGACAAGCCGGCCCATCACGTATCCGGCCAAGCGTCCGGCCTGACGGTTGTCGGTGCCCACGTAGGCGACGCGCGGAACGCCCTGCACATCCGACACCAGCGTCACGACCTGAGTCCCGCGCTGGGTCAGGCTCCTCATGGCCTGGCGGACGAAGGGGTGGTCCAGCGCCACGACCCCGACCCCGTCGAAGTGATCGGGCAGGTCCGAGAGCCGTCGGGCGAACGTCTCGGCGTTGAAGTCGTCGATCGTCTCGACCTCGACCTCCACGCCCGGGCGTTCGGCCGCCTGGGCCACGATCTGCGCCCGGAGCGCTTCGATGAAGGCGTTCGTCCCGGCCGGCAGCACGAAGGCCAAGCGGATGGGGCGGGCCGTCGCCTCGGGCGCCTCCATCTCCTCCGCGAGATAGCCGATCCGCCGCGCCGTGGAGAGCACGATCTCCCGGGTGCGCGGATGCACCCCCTGGCGATTGTTCAGCACCCGGTCGACTGTCGCGGAGGATACGCCCGCTTCCCGAGCCAGATCGAGCAATGTCACGCGCATGACGGCCGGGCCACTCCCTTGCAGATCCGTGGCGGGCCGTTCCCTCAGCCCCGCGCGTCGTCCCTGAGGCGATGCCGCAGGCAGGTCAAGCCCATGACCACCCCCTTTGGCGGTTGATGTATTCTGAGGTTCCCTGCCGGCCACTCGGCTCAAACTTCGCTCCTCCCGCTCTCGAGGCGCCACGTTGCATCCCGAACCCTCATCCAGGGAGGCGTCAGGACTGCCCGGACCATGGGGCCGGCCGGTTGGCGCGACGCTCGGCCTCCCGCCAGCTGCCTTGTTCAGTGCATCATCAAATCAATCACGCCTGACCGCAAGAATTGATTGACAGAGCGGCCACCCACATCAGAAAACATCACTCATGGGGCGCGACAACAACGAGACCCCGGATTCCAGGGAGGAGTCATGGCCAAACAGAACGGCCTCAGCCGGAGAGGGCTGTTGAAGTCCGGCTTCACGTTCGGCGTATACGGAGCGGCCGTCGGCATCGCCCCGCGGTTCATCCGGCCCGCCTGGGCCCAGGACGGCGCCCTCGCCCCCGGCATGATCGGCGGGCCAACGGGGTTCCCCGGAGCCGAGCGCTACCAGTACGGCCCCGATACGCCCGAGGGCCGCGCGATCGAAGCCGCGAAGGCCATGAAGGCCAACGGGTCGGCCCCGGCGCGCATCGTCCTGGGGCTGTCGGACGGGTCCATCGGCCAGCTCACGCAGCCGTTCCCGGCGGGGGCGCCGTCCGTCAAGGAGGTGTGGGAGCGGGAGACCGGGATCCCGATCGAGATCGTGGGCCTGCCGAACGGGCAGGAGTTCACGAAGGTGATGCAGGACATCTCCACGAGCGGCGGCGGCTACGACATCTACTCGGTCGAATGGAACCGCTTGGGCGACCTCGCGGAATCCGGCGGCATCGCCAATCTGGACGAGTTCGTGGCGGCCCACCGTCCCGAGTGGGACGACCCCGAGGACGGCTATGTTGGCGGCTCGCAAGGCGTGGCCCTTCTCAACCAGTATCGCGGCTCGACCTATGGGGTCTCGCTGGACGGCGACTTCCAGACCTGGGTCTACCGCAAGGATCTGTTCGAGGATCCGGCCGAGCAGGCCGCCTTCGAGCAGCAGCATGGGCGCCCCCTGGGCGTGCCGCTGACCTGGGACGACCATGCGCAGGTCGCCGCGTTCTTCCACCGGCCGGACAAGGGGCTCTTCGGCTCGACCGACCTCAGGAACCAGGGCTGGGGCTACACCAACTGGTACCAGCGCTACGTGAGCATGGCGGCCCCCAACCAGTTCCTGTTCGGGGATGACGGCTCGCCGCTGATCAACGGCGCGCAGGGCGTGCAGGCGACGCGCGAGTATGTCGACTCGCTCGCGCATCATTCGCCGGACGCTATCTCCTGGGGCTGGCCCGAGCAGTACGGCAATTTTGGCTCGGGCGGGGCGGCGATGACCTGCGCCTTCTCCAACCTGCCCAAGTTCCTCGACAATCCAGGCAACGCCGGCAGCACCGTCACCGGCAAGATCGGCTCCATGCTGCCCCCGGGCCGGCAGGTCGAGGGCGGGATCAACAGCCGGTCCGTGCTCTGGTATTCGCTCACCGGGATGGTGAGCGCCCAGAGCGAGGCGCCCGAGGCGGCCTACCTCCTGCTGCAATGGCTCGGTTCGGCGCGCATCTACGCGTGGATGTCGGCCAACCCGGGCGGCTACCTCGATCCGTTCCGGCTGTCGGACTTCAACGATCCCCTCGTGAACGAGACCTATCACGAATACCATGTGAAGGTCCTGCGCGAGACGGTGGCCCGCACGGTGCCGACGATCAACTATCCGGGCGCGACCGCCTTCCACAACGCGCTGGATGAAAGCCTCATGGCCGCGCTGACGGGCGAGAAGACACCCGAGCAGGCGATGGAGGACGTCGAATCCGAATGGACCCGGATCGTCCGGCGGACAGGCGAGGACAAGGTCGTGGACGCCATCCAGAAGGCCAAGGCCGCCTGGCCCACGACCATCGACGCGATGAACTGATTTCTCCCGGCCTGGGGGCGGGGTTCCGGCCCTGCCCCTCCTTTTCCTGAACGAAAGCTCCGGGTCCGATGACGCGTTCCCCCATCTTCGAAACCTTCCGCTATGCGGCGATCCTGATCGCCCTCGCCATCACGCTGGTGCCCATCCTCTGGATGGCCTCCATGGCCTTCAAGCCGATCCCGGAATGGCAGGCGACCGGCCAGAACCTGACCTGGATCCCCAAGGACCCGACTCTCGACAACTTCCGCTTCATCTTCGGGGAAAGCTCGTCGAACCTGATCGTGGCGCTGGACCGGACCGCGGTGCAACCGATCGTGGCGTCGCTGCTTGCCTCGGTCCTCGGCACCCTGATCGCCATGACGGCGGGCACGGCCGCGGCCTACGGGCTGTCGCGCTACGGATCGGGCCAGAACCTGCCCCTGGCGCTGCTTCAGCTCAGGCTGTTCCCGCCGATGGCCGTCATGATCCCGGTGATGATCATGTGGGCGTTCCTGGGCTTCATGGACACGTGGTGGGGCCTCGCGCTCATCTATGGGATCGTCACCCTGCCCTTCGCCTTCTGGCTGATGAAGACCTTCTTCGACGACATGCCGCGCGAAATCGAGGAAGCGGCCATGGTCGAGGGCTGCTCGCGGTGGCGGGTCTTCACACGGATCACGTTGCCGATGATGCGGGCGCCGCTCGCCTCGGCCGCGCTCTTCGTCTTCATCCTGAACTGGTCGGACTACCTGATCGCGCTCCTGCTCACCACGCGCGAATGGGTCACCATCCCGGTCTACATGGCGTCCCTGTCCTCCTCGATGACCGGGCAGCTCTATGGGGCCAAGGCGGCCCTCGGGCTGATCGCGGCGGTGCCGCCGGTCATCCTGGGCATCCTCATCCAGCGCCACCTCGTGCGTGGCCTCACCTTCGGGGCTCTCAAGCAATGACCCTCGCCGATGCGCCCCTGGCGCCCCCTGTCCCTCCGACGCCCGCCGAGGACGGCGCGCGGCTCGGGTTCCGCCTCACGCTGCCCGCGCAGGTGCTGGTGCTGTTCATCGCCGTCTTTCCGCTGCTCATGCAGCTCTACATCTCGCTGACCGACTGGTCGCCGCTGGCGGGCGTGGCCTGGCCCCGGGCCTGGGAGTTCTGGAACGGCTTCGCCAACTACTCGGACCTGGCGCAGGACGGGCGGCTCTGGGCGGCGCTGGGCCGGACGGCGCTGGTCATGGCGGTCTGCGTCCCCGTGGAGTTCCTGCTTGGCCTGAGCCTCGCCATGCTGTTCGTGGATGAATTCCCGGGCAAGCGCGTGGCCTATTCCATCCTGATCATGCCGATGATGGTCGTGCCTGCGGTGGCCGGCTACATGTTCTTCATGCTGTTCCAGTCGGGCGGACCCGTGAACGGCCTCCTGGGGACCCTTCTCGGGCGCGACATCGCCGTGGCCTGGCTATCGGACCCGACGCTGGCCCTGGTGGCCGTGATGATCGCGGACATCTGGCAGTGGACCCCGCTGATGTTCCTGATCCTGCTGGCCGGGCTCGTGGGCGTGCCGCAGGACCAGATGCGGGCGGCGACGCTCCTGGGCGCCTCGGCCTGGCAGCGGTTCCGCACCATCGCCCTCCCCCGCATGAAGACGATCATGATCATTGCCCTCGCGATCCGCGTCATCGAGAACTTCAAGATCTTCGATACGCTTTACATCATGACCGGCGGCGGCCCCGGCGTCGCGACCGAGACGATCAGCGTCTACATCTACGAAGTCACGACCCAGGACCTGATCTGGGGCTACGTGGCCGCCATCGCGCTGGCGATCCTCGTGATCCTCTCCGTGGCGGCGGTCTGGGCGATGAAGCGCATGGGGAGGGCCGCGGCATGAGCGCGATCCACCTCGAGCATCTGGCGAAGCGCTTCGGCGGCTTCACCGCCCTCAAGGCCATGGACCTTCGCATCGAGGACGGCGAGTTCATGGCCCTCCTCGGGCCGTCGGGCTGCGGCAAGTCCACCACCATGAACATGATCGCCGGGATGGAGACGCCCAGCGAGGGCCGCATCCTCTTTGGCGACCGCGACATGGCCGGCGTGCCGATGGCGCGGCGCGGCGTGGGCTTCGTCTTCCAGAACTACGCCATCTTCACCCACATGACGGTGCGCCAGAACCTGAGCTACGGCCTGCGCATGACCGGCCGGCCCAAGTCCGAGGTGGAGCGGCGCACGCTCGACATGGCCGAGTTCCTGCAACTGACGCCGCTTCTGGACCGGCGGGCGGACCGGCTTTCGGTCAACATCCTCCAGCGCGTCGCCATCGGCCGGTCGGCGGTGATGGAGCCGGCCATCTTCCTCCTCGATGAGCCGCTGTCCAATGTCGACGCGGCCTTCCGCGCGGTGATGCGGACCGAGCTGAAGCAGCTCCAGCGGCAGTTCCGCCAGACCATGGTCTACGTGACCCATGACCAGCTCGAGGCGATGACCATGGCCGACCGCATCGCGGTCATGGACCATGGCGTGCTCCAGCAGGTCGGGCGGCCCATCGACGTCTACAACGATCCCGCCAACACCTTCGTGGCCGCGTTCATCGGCTCCCCGGGCATGAACCTTCTCCGGGGGCGCCCGGTGCGGACGGACCGCGGCCTGGCGGTGGACCTGGGCGTCCTGGGCGTCACGCCGCCCCTGGCCGCGCCGCAGGCCCGGGCCGCGGAGCAGGCCCGCGGGGAGGTGATCTACGGCTTCCGGCCCGAGCAGACGACCCTGGCCCGGGAGGGGATCGCAAGCCCCGTCTCCTTCGTCGAACGGATCGGCGCCCGCAGCATCGTCCACCTCGGCGACGGCCCTGCCGTGTTCAAGGCCGTCTTCGAGAACGACGTCCCGGCCGCTGTCGGCGATGTCGTCCGCGTCCTGCCGCACGCCGACGCGGTCCGCCTGTTCGACGCCCAGACCGGAAAGGCCCTCTGATGTCCGAGATCGCCTTCCGCAACGTGACCAAGCGCTATGGCGCGACCCTGGCCGCCGACGACCTCACCTTCACGATCCGGGACAACGAGTTCTTCTGCTTCTTCGGCCCGCCGCTGGCCGGGAAGACGACGATCCTGCGTCTCATCCTGGGTCTGGAGACGCCGGACGCCGGAGAGATCCTGATCGACGGCCGCCCTGTCACGCATGTGCCGCCCGCGCAGCGGAACGTCGCCATGGTGTTCCAGAACCTCGCCCTGTTCCCCCACATGACGGCCGAGGAGAACGTCCGCTTCCCTCTCGTGGAACGGCGGGAACGGCCCGAGGTCATCGCCGCGCGGCTGCGCGACGTGGCGGCCAAGCTGCACATCGGCCACATCCTCCACAAGCCGCCCGCGCAGCTGTCGGGCGGCGAACGGCAGCGCGTTGCGATCGCGAGGGCGCTGGTGCGGGACCCGGTCGCCTATCTCATGGACGATCCCATCTCCGCGCTCGATGCCCGCCTGCGCGAGGAAACCCGGGTCGAGCTCAAACGGATCCAGCGCGAGGCCGGGCGCACCCTGGTCTATGTCACGCATGACCAGGAGGAGGCGATGTCGGTCGCGGACCGCATGGCCATCCTCGAGAACGGGCGGATCCGGCAGATCGGCACGCCCTCGGAGGTCTACGACCGTCCGGCCAGCGCCTATGTCGCGCGGCTGCTGGGCGCGCCGATGATGAACATCCTGCCCATGACGCGCACGCCGCAGGAGGCCGAGGCTGCAGGTGGCGCCATCCGCCTGCCGCTGCTCGACCTGCCCTCCGGCGCCGCCCAGATCGGCGTGCGGCCCGAGAACCTGCGGGTTCTGCCCTGGCAGGGCGACGGCACGCCCAGCCGCGTCGCCGACGTGGAGCCGCTGGGAGGCTATACGGTCGTCACCCTGGACGCCGGAGCCGTGCCGCTTCGCGCGCTCCTGCGCGGGCAGCCGGATATCCGCATCGATTCACGCGTGGCGCTCCGGGTCGACCCGGGCCGCGCGCATTTCTTCGGCGAGAGTGGCGAAGCGCTCCGCCTGGCCCCGGGAGGATCGGCATGAACGACATGAGCACAAGCGCACAGGGCTTCGCTCCGGACCCCGAGGTCCGGACCAGCAGCCTTCGCATCGGTTGCATCGGCGCCGGCATGATCATGGCGGAATGCCACCTGGCCGCCTACAAGGAGGCCGGGTTCCCGGTCGCGGCCATCGCGTCGCGCACACAGGCCCGCGCCCAGGGGGTCGCGGACCGGTACGGGATCCCGACGGTCCACCCCACGCCCGAAACCCTGATCGAGGATCCGTCCATCGAGATCCTTGACATCGCCTATCCGCCGGACCAGCAGCCTGCCCTGATCCGCCATGCCCTCCGGCAGCCGCATATCAAGGGGATCCTGGCGCAGAAGCCACTCGCCCTCACGCTCGCGGACGCCATCAGCCTGCGGGACGAGGCCGCGGCCGCCGGCAAGATCCTGAGCGTCAACCAGAACATGCGCTACGACCAGTCGATGCGCGTCCTCAAGCAGATCCTCGACCGCGGGGACCTGGGCGAGATCGTCTTCGCCCAGATCGACATGCACGCGATCCCGCACTGGCAGGCCTTCCTCGAGGACTACGACCGGCTCACGCTGGCCAACATGAGCGTGCACCACCTCGACGTGCTCCGCTTCCTGTTCGGCGACCCGGACGAGATCACCACCATCACCCGCAAGGACCCGCGGACGACCTTCGAGCACTCGGACGGCATCACCGTCTCGACGCTCCGCTTCCCGTCCGGAGTCCTTGCGCTGAGCCTCGAGGACGTGTGGTCCGGCCCGCGCGAGGGGGGCTACACGGACGACCAGCACATCGGCTGGCGCGTCGAAGGGACGGACGGCGTCGCCAAGGGCACCATCGGCTGGCCGACGGGCGCCGCCTCGACGCTGTCCTATGCGTCGAAGCGGACGACCGATGGCGAGTGGATCACGCCCAGCTGGGGGACCATGTGGTTCCCCCACGCCTTCGTGGGCGTCATGGAGCAGCTCCAGCACGCCGTCGCCACGGGCACGCCGCCTGCCCTCTCGGTTGCGGACAACGTGAAGACCGTGGCCCTGATCGAGGCCGGCTACCGTTCGATCGCCGAGCGGCGGACGGTGCGGCTCGATGAAATCGACATCCGATAAGACCTGATAGGGGAGGAACGACATCATGATGCAAACGGGGATCTTCACGGGCTATTTCCCGTATGGCCTGGAGGAGACCGCGAAGCGCATCCGGAGCCACGGGTTCAACACCGTCCAGCTCGACCTGCACTTCAAGGACATCGACCTGAGCCACGGCCAGATCACCGCGGACAAGGCCAAGCGCGTGCGCGACACCTTCCGCGACAACGACCTGCCGATCAGCTGCATCTCGGGCTACACCAACATCATCCACCCGGACGAGGATCATCGGAAGCAGAACGTCGAGCGCCTGAAGGAGATCATCCGCAACGCCCGGCTGTTCGGCACGCCCTACGTCATCTCCGAGACCGGCACCTTCAACACCGAATCCGAGTGGATGTCGGATCCCAAGAACCGGACCGAGGAAGGGTTCGAGACCTGCCGCAAGGTGATCGCCGAGCTCGCGCAGGAGGCCTATGACCACGGGTCGATGTTCCTGCTGGAAACCTACGTGAACAACGTCGTGGGCTCGGTCGAGGAAACGGTCCGCATGTTCGCCCAGGTCGATCATCCCGGCCTGGGCCTGTTGATGGATCCCACGAACTACTTCGAGGACCACAACATCGACCACATGGACAAGGTGCTGAACCAGGTCTTCGACACGCTGGCCGACAAGATCAAAATCGCCCATGCCAAGGACGTGGCCCGCGCCCAGGACAGCAGCGAAAAGCACGCCGACATCGGCGACGACGACGCCCTGGCCTCGCACACGTTCCGGGGCGTGGGGGCCATCGCCCTCGATGCGCCAGGGATGGGCGTCCTCAACTACGACCTGTACCTGAGGCGGCTGAGCGAGAAGCACCCGAACATCCCGATCATCATCGAGCATCTGGACGAGGCCGACGTGCCCCGTTCCAAGAAGTTCCTTGAAGACAAGATGCGGGCCAACGGCCTCTGACCTTCCAGGGCCGCCCGCATGTCGGGCGGCCCTGCCCCGACGACAGGACAAGACTGACATGCCTGAGCTTTTCGGACGCACCCTTTCCCGCCGCGACGTGGCGGCCCATGCCGGGTCGCTGTCGGCCTTCGGAGGCGTGCGCCTGGTCACCCTGGGCGATGGCCCCGAGCGTGGCGTGCGTCTGCTCGAGTTCCGCACCGGCTCGGGCCTGCGGTTCACGGTCGCGGTCGACCGGGCCATGGACATCGTGGAGGTCGAGCACAAGGGCCGGTCGATCGGCTGGCATTCCCCGACCGGCCTCCGCCACCCCGGGTTGCACGAGGTGGAAGGCGAGCAGGGCTTGGCCTTCGCCCGGTCGTTCACAGGGTTCCTGGTGACCTGCGGCCTGGACCACATCCTCGGGCCCGACGAGGTTCCGGCCGACAATTACAACTATCCCGGGAAGAAAACGGTGAAGCACGTCCTTCATGGCCGCATCACGTCGATCCCCGCCCGCCTGACCGGCTACGGCGAGCGATGGGAAGGGGATCGCTGCGTCCTGTGGGTCGAAGGCATCGTAGCCCAGTCCGCCGTGTTCGGCGAGAACCTCCATCTTCATCGCCGGATCGAGGCCGACCTGGGCGGCGACGAGATCCGCGTGCAGGACCGCGTGGTGAACCAGGGCTTCCTGCGGACGCCGCACATGTTCTTCTACCACGTCAACCTGGGCCATCCGCTGCTGGAGGACGGCGCGCGCTACCTTGCGCCGATCCGCGAGGTGATCTGGGCCGCCCATTCCGGCCCCCGCTACCAGGCCCAGGGCGTGGGCTACCGCCGCGCGCCGGCCCCGGCGCTCGACTTCGTCGAGCAGGTCTGGCAGCACGAGATGGCCGCCGA
The DNA here is from genome assembly GCF_017916275.1 of Rubellimicrobium arenae. GTDB lineage: Bacteria > Pseudomonadota > Alphaproteobacteria > Rhodobacterales > Rhodobacteraceae > Rubellimicrobium > Rubellimicrobium arenae. The sequence continues at coordinate 236,609 of NZ_JAFMST010000005.1, read as the reverse complement.
CGGCGATGGCCGGGTGCCGGTCGCCCTGGTCAACGACCGGCTGGGCCTCGGGGTCGAGGTGGCCACCCGCAAGGACCAGCTTCCCTGCGCCTACGAGTGGCAAAACTTCCAGGCCGGCAGCTATGCTTTGGGGATCGAACCCTCGACCCATCACGTCCTGGGCGACAACGCCGCGCGCGACCGGGGCGAGATGATCTGGCTCGGTCCCTTGGAGGAACGCTCCTACGAGTTGCGGGTCCGCGTGCTCGATGGGGCTGCGGCGCTCTCCGACGCCGAGGCGCGGATCTCGGCCATCGCCATGCAGCCGCAGGAGGACTTCCCCGAGCCGTCGGGCCGCTTCGGGCCGCTCAGGGGCGCGCAGGATGGCGGAGCGTCATGACGACGGCTCCAGCTGCCCTGCTGCCGGGCCATCCAGCGCTGTCGGGCTGATCCACGGATCGCCTCGACTTTCACCAGGCCAGTCCCGAACGGGGACCGGCGTGACTACCATTGAGGATATGAATGCGAAAGAAGCCGACCGTAGCCGACCTGCGTGCGCTGAAGGGACAACGGCAGCTGACCATGCTGCGCTACTTCAGCCTCGACGAAGCCCAGGCCGCCGAGGAGGCGGGCATCGACGTGGCCTCGGTCCCGCCCGAGCTGCTCACCGATCCACGGTACCGAGATGTGGCCCCATCCATCTTTTCCATGACCGGCAAGACGCATCTGGAGGCCGGCACGAAGGAGGATTACCTCCGCTGGTCCGGGCAGATGATGCAGGCAGGAGCCGACGCCATCTACTGTTCCGGCAGCCTCGACACCGTGGCCTTCCTCGCGCGCGAGCACATCCCGGTGGTGGGCCATGTCGGCCTGGTCCCGTCCCGCGCGACCTGGACCGGCGGCTTCAAGGCCGTGGGCAAGACCGCCGACGAGGCGCTGCGGATGTACGACGAGGTGAGGGCCTACCAGGACGCGGGTGCCTTTGCGGTCGAGATCGAGGTCGTCCCCGTCGAGGTGGCGACCGAGATCAGCCGACGCGTGGAGATCCTGCTCTGGTCCATGGGCTCGGGGCCGGGCTGCAATGCGCAGTACCTGTTCGCGGAGGATATCCTGCGGACGAACTGCGGGCATATGCCTCGGCACTCCAAGGTCTACCGGGACTTCTCGGCGGAGTTCGACCGTCTCCAGCGCGAACGGGTGTCCGCCTTCCGGGAGTTCATCGCGGATGTCGAGACGGGCGCCTATCCGGAGGACAAGCACCTCGTGCGCATGAAGGAGGACGAACTGAGCGCCTTCCAGGCTCGGTTGGACAAGGTCTGACCGAACACGGCGGGTGTCGTCCGGACCTGCGGCACGGCGTTGCCGAAGGAACGCCCAACACAGGATGTCCTAGCATGGGTCCCGGTCTCCAGCCCAGGCACCTGCGGATCAGGCGCAACAGCCCCTCGCGCCATCAGCTGAGCGCCTGGAACTCCACCCGCCGGTTGGCTCCCGCCCGGGGATCCGAGGGCTCGAAGAGGAACCGCTCTCCGAGTCCGACGGCTTCGAGGCGATCGGCGGTCATCCCGCACTGGCCGATGAAGTAGCGTCGCACCTCCTCGGCGCGGAGCAGCGACAGCTTCTCGTTGTACTCCGCGCTGCCGGCCGCGTCGGTATGGCCCACGATCCGGAACAGGTTGATGCCGCTGTCCTTCATCACATGGCAGAGCTGGTCGAGCTTGGGCAGCTGATCCTCGGCCAGCACGGCGGAATCGAAGGCGAAGGTCACCCGCACGTTGACCTGGAGGCTTTCGTCGAGCTGGCCGAACACGACGGTTCCCGGCGTTGCCATCGAAGGGTTGGCGGCAGCGGTTACGGTGGTTCCCAAGGCATCCGACCCTGCGGGTTGGGCCAGTCCCTCCGCGCCCGCCGTGGCCGGATGGCGGCTGCGGTCCGAACCGCGCCCTGCGAGTTGCTGGTCGGACGCATCAGGATCGGCGGGCTGCATGAGCTGGTCCTGGACGGCTGGCGCGACGTCGTCCTGGACTGTTTCGGAGGTCGCAAGGTCCGGACTGGTCGAAAGGTCGTCGACGGTCACGAGCTCCAGGCCCCGGGCCATGCCCAACCCACCCTGCCGGGCGGACTGGAAGGCGTCCCGCTGCCGCGTGAAGAGGTCGAGGAGCTCCTCGTCGGTCATCTCCTGCGCGAGGACGGGCACCGGTGGAACGATCAGGAGGCAGAGCAGGAGGCCGAAAGGAAGACGCATGTCGCACCCGGTCGGCTACAAGAAACGGATTACCTTGACCCAAGGTTAAGGTATGCTCGCCGTCAAGGCAATTCACAACCCTGGCGGGACCTCGCATGCCTGATCACGGGGACACGTCTTGCAGGCGGCTGCCGTCATGATCGCGCCCGTGACCAGGGTTCCCCTGGGCGGTGCCCCGGCTCCGCGTCCCGAGGGGGCAGGTCTCACGCACCGTGGCCGGGTACGATCCCGAAACGAGGATTCCATCCTGACCGATCCAACAGGCCTTCTGTGGGCGGTGTCGGACGGGATGGGGGGACACGGGCATGGCGACGTGGCCTCGGACATCGTAATCGACTGCCTTGCCGACATCAGCGATGCCGAGTTGGAACTGGGCCTCGGCGAGGTCCTGCTGGCCGCTCTCCGACGGGCCAACCGCATGGTCCGCGAACGCGGGCGCGTGCTCGGTTCCACCTCCATGGGCGCCACCGTCGTCGCGGCGGCGATCAGCCATCTGGTCGCCCATGTCGCCTGGGTCGGCGACAGTCGGGCCTACCTGTTCCGCCGGGGCGGGCTTCGCCTGCTGACCCACGACCACACCGTGATCCAGGATCTCCTCGACCACGGCGATCTGACCCCCGATCAGGCGAGCCTCCATCCCGAGTCCCATGTCGTCACACGGGCCATTGGCGGGGCGGATGACGTGGATCTGGACCTGACGCGCGTGCGCCTCCTGCCAGGGGATTGGCTGGTGCTGTGCAGTGACGGCCTGACGGGCTGCCTGTACGACCAGCGCATCGGGCAGGCACTCGCCGCGGCGCCCTCGCCTCAGGACGCCTGCCGCCAGCTCCTGATCGAAGCCCTGGAAGCCGGAGCGCCGGACAACGTGTCCGTGATCGCCATCCACATCCCGGAGGGCTGAGAATGCGGCGCGGCAGCCTGGCCGGTGCGACCGTCATCGCGATCGGGCTGGTGGCCGCTGCCATCGCCTTTGCGGTGGTCACCTCTCTCCTCGATACCGCGGACGCCACCACGGACCTCCGGCTCAGCCGCATCGAGCAGGCGCTGGCGGACTCCGATCGCAGGGCGCGGGACCTCGGCGAGGATCTCGCGGAGGCCAGGGCCGATGTGGCGCGGCTGCGCGACGACCTGACCGTGCTGGCGAACCGCCCGCCGCCTTTGTCCACCGCGCCTGCCGCCCCGGCCGGCCCGGTCGATGCAGGCCAGGTGATCGACCCCGAGGCCGGAGGAGGCGAGGACTTCGAGGCGCCACAGGAAACCCAGCAGCCGACAGAGGTGATGCTGCTTGCCAAGCAGCGCTTCAACAAGGGCATCACCCAGCCACGGAACCGCACGATGATCGAGATCCTGGGCCAGCCACGGGACAGCTACGGAACGGATTGCCAGCCGGTCACCAATCCTCGGCTCAGGTCCCTTCTCGATACCCGGCAGGTCGGCCCCATCCAGGTGACGATGCTGCGCCCGGCCCTGGACAGCCTGGAGCGCGTGCTGACCCGCCTCCAGGCCAACGAACCCGATATTTACGCAAAGCTCGGGACCGCGGGGGCCCTGTGCGCGCGGTTCATCCGGGGTTCGACCAGTTCGATCTCGAACCATTCCTGGGGCACGGCCATCGACCTCACGCTGGCCGGGGAACTCGACGGCTTTGCCGACGGCGGGACGCAGCTCGGGCTGGTCCTTCTGGCCGAATACTTCAACGAGGAGGGCTGGTTCTGGGGGGCCACCTACGGACGGGAGGATTCGATGCATTTCGAGGTGGGAGAGGAGACGCTCCGTGCCTGGGCTGCGGAAGGCCAGATCTGATTCAACCGGCGACGCCCTGCCCTCGGGCAGAGGCGCGCCGTTCGACCGGGCTGCGGCTCCGGCGCTGGCCCTGGCGGATGAACTGGCGGAGTTGCCGGACTGGCAGGATACGCCCGGGCTCCTCCGAGAAGCGCGGAGCCGGCTCGACCGCTTTGCCGACGAGTTGAAGCAGGCCGGCATCCCCGCCGTCGCGATCCCGCCGGCCCGGCTGGCGCTGGGCTTTGTCATCGACAGGCGCGCCCGCGCGAACCCGGGCCTTCCCTGGCGGGAGTGGGGCGCGGGCGCGCACCGGCTGCTATTCGAAGGCGAGGAGATGTCCGAGGCTCGTCTCCGGGACTTCGTCGCGCGGGCCGAGGCCGCTGGTCCGAGCCTCGCCGCCCTGGCGGCGTTCCTGCGCTCGTGCCGCGATCTGGCCGAACCTGGCGATGAGGCCGGCAAGGGCAGCGCCTCCGACGGGTGGGCCGGCCTCCTTGTCGGAGCCGTGCTGGGCTTCCTCCTTCTCGTGCTGGGCTGGATGGTCCAGGCGGAATGGCGGTTCCACCGGGAAACGGCCCGGGCCTTTGCAGCCGAGGCGCTGCTTATCGGGCTGGACCGCCCGGGGGAGATCCCGGACCTGGGCGCGCGGCTCGACCGCCTTGCGGCCGCCGTGGACGATGCGGACCGGTCGCTGGCCAGAGCCCCGATCCATCTGTTCGCCGGCCCACTGGGGTTCGATGCGGCCACGGCCATTCACGCGAGGCAGTCCCAGGCGATCGGGCAGCACCTTCCGCCGGCCCTGGGCCGCGCCATCGGCCGAGTCCTCGCCCAAGAAGGGGACAGCGTCGCGCTTTATGACACTCTGCGGGCCTGGGACATCCTGTCAGGGGCGGCCGATTGGAATCCAGCCTACCTGCAGGGCTGGCTCGCGGATCGCTCGGATCTGCTGCCGGAGCTTCAGGACCTCGTGCCGCATGTGGGCCGCCTTGTCGCCCCGACGCAGCCCCTCGCGCCCGTTGATGGCGAGCTGCTGGCGCAGGCGCGGGGATTTGCCGCCGAGGCCAGCGAAACGGATCGCGCCTGGATCGAACTGGCCCGATCCTCGGCGATGGCCGGGCTCCCACCCTGGCGTCCCACGTCCGAGGTGCCAGGACTGGACGAGATCGCGGTCCGCAGGTCCGGCCTGCCGATCGGAACGCCGATCCCCGGCCTCTACACGGCAGCCGGCTGGGATCTGGCGGGGTCCGGAGCCGCCGCCGCAGCGGTCGCAACGGCCCGGGCCGAAGCGCGGCGGATGTTCAACTCCGAACCCGGGACGACGCCGGAGCCGGCGGATCTCGTCATGGCCAGGCTCCAGGAGGAAACACTGAGGGCATGGAACGGCTTCCTGGCTGACCTGCGCGTGAGGCCGCTGGATCGACCGGCCACGGCGGTCCGCGTGTCGGGGCTTCTCGCACGGCGGGCGTCTCCGCTGGAGGTGCTCCTCAGAGCCGCGTGGGTCGAGGTCGGCGGCCCCGACCGGAGCCGCCCGCAGCCGCTCCAGCTGAAGATCGCCGCCGCCTTCGGGCCGACGATCCAATTCCTCGAACAGGGCGGCCCTGGCCGGCTCTCGGACCTTTTCGCCGCTCTCAACGCGGCACTTGGCGCGCGCGAGGCCGATGAGGACCAGCGCAGCGAGAGGCTATCGGCTTTCCAAAGCCGCGCCGCCGCCATCGCGGCCCTCCGGCAGGCCCCCCCGGTCGTGGTCCAGGTGGTCGAGGATGTGCTGGCCCAGACGACCGTCCCCCGGGCGGATCAGATCGCGAACCCCTTCACGCAGCGGTGGCAGCGTGACGTCTTCGACCTGTGCCGTCGCGTCGCCGAGGGGAGGTTTCCCTTCGACCCGGCGGGACAGGACGCCGATCCCGCCGACTTCGCGGCCCTGCTGGGACCGGGTGGGGCGCTGGATCGCTTTGTCCAGGGCGAGGCCGGCCCGTATCTGGACATGACCGCGTCGCCTTGGCGGTGGAGGCCCGAGGCCCGCTTCTCGGGCCTGTCCGCGCAGAGCGCCGAAATGTTCGAGCAGGCCCAGTCCGTTCGGCTCGCCTTCTTCGGGTCGTCCGGGCAGCTTGGCACCTCGTTGAGCCTTGCCACGCTGGCCGAGCGCGGCAAGGCGGAGATAGCCCTTGGCGGCGCCACAGCTTCGGTGGATGCCGCGTCCGATGCGGTGACGTTGGACTGGCCGGGCGCGGACCCGGCCGCAGGGGTCGCGGTCACGTTCGGAGGTTCGGAAGGAGGCCTGTCCCACGCAGGCCCTTGGGGACTCCTGCGGCTGGCGGCCGGGCTGAGACTGCGCGAGCGTGACGGCGGGCGACGCTTCCTCCTCGACCTCCGGTCGGACGCGGGACGCCTCTTCGTGGAGCTGAGCTTCCCCTCGGCGGCCAATCCCATCGCGGGACTGGCGCTGGCCAAGGGCTTCACCTGCCCCGCAGCCCTATGACTTTCCCTGCGGCAACCCGGAGCGACTGCGCTATGCTGGCGACGGGCCGACTGCACCGCAGATCCCTGGCCGGAGGCGATCACCCGTGACCGACCGCGAGATCACCCTCACCACCCCGCTTGGCGACCGGCTGGCCTTTGCCGCGCTGGAGGGCCACGACGAGATCAGCCGCTGCTTTGCCTTCGCGTTGTCGATGGTCGGCGAAGATGTCGACGTGGAGGCCAGCGACCTCTTGGGACAGGGCGTCACCGTCTCCATCGGTCGCCCGGAGCCCGTCCATCACCTGCACGCCATCGTCACCGATTTCAGTTACGAGAATACCGCCCTGGGCGAAGCCCGCTACCGGGCGACGCTTCGCCCGGCCTTCTGGCTCCTGTCGCTTTCGACGGACAACCGGATCTTCCAGAACCTGACGGTCGTGCAGATCTTCGAGGAGGTCCTAAAGGACTATCCGCAGGTGCGCTTCGACATCCGGCTGCGAAGGTCCTACCCGCCCCGGACCTACTGCGTTCAGTATGGCGAATCCGACCTGGATTTCCTGCAGCGTCTCCTGGAGTATGAAGGGATCTTCTACTTCTTCGAACACGAGCGCGACGGCCATCTTCTGGTCCTGGCCGACGAGAACTCGCGGATCGCGCCGGTGGACGGGCTCGAGACGGTGCCGTGGCAAGGGGATGAGCGGGCCAACTTTCTGGACGGCGATTTCATCGTGGAGTGGTCGGCCGCGCAGTCCGTCCGGACGACCCGCTTCGCCCATACGGACTACGACTTCGAGAAGCCTTCGGCCAACCTGATGTCGCAGGCGCAGGACAAGGGCAGTCTGTCCGACCCCGGCACCGAGGCCTACGCTTATCCGGGCAATTACGTGGCCTTTGCCCGGGGCGACGACCTCGCGGAGCTCCGGGTCGAAGAGATCCAGGCGCCGCGGCACCGCGTCCGCGCCCGGGCCACCGCCCCGGGCCTTCGCTCGGGATCGAGCTTCTCCCTGGCCGAGTTCCCCCGCCGGTCCGAGAACGGTAGCTATCTCGTGCTTCGGACCGAATACCGGATGTGGGATGGACAGTATCGGAGCGGCACGGCCCAGACGGGCCGGGGCAACGAGGTGGGCTGCGAGGTGCGGCTGGACCTCCAGCCGTCCGACCTGCCGTTCCGGCCGGAACGGCGCACGCCGCGCCCCCGCATGACCGGCCCTCAGACAGCCGTCGTCGTCGGTCCCGCCGGCGCCGAGATATTCACTGACAAGTATTCGCGCGTGAAGGTCCAGTTCCATTGGGACCGGAACGGTCGAAAGGATGCGGATTCGTCCTGCTTCATCCGGGTCAGTTCGGCCTGGGCGGGCGCGGGTTGGGGCTTTATCCAGATCCCGCGCATCGGCCAGGAGGTCATCGTCGACTTCCTCGAAGGGGACCCGGACCAACCGATCATCACCGGCCGGGTCTACAACGCCGAGCAGATGCCGCCCTACGGCTTGCCGGGGTCCGCGACCCAGTCAGGGTGGAAGTCGAACTCCTCGCCGGGCGGCGGTGGGTGGAACGAGCTGCGCTTCGAAGACAAGAAAGGGTCGGAAGAGGTCTACTTCCAGGCCGAGAAGGACCACAACGAGCTGGTCAAGAACGACGAGTCCCGCCGCATCGGCCACGACTGGAAGGAGGACGTGGGTCACGACGCCACGCAGGGCGTGGGCCATGACCGGACCGAGACGGTGGGCCACGACAAATCCACGACCGTCCGGAACAACCGCCTGGTCGAGATCGGCGCCAATGACACCGAACATGTCGGGGCGGACCGTTCCCTGACCGTGGATGGCGACGAGACGATCCATGTCGTCGGCAACTCGACCGAGTCGATCGACCGGCTGCACAAGCAGACTGTCGGCCTCGCGCAGATGATCCTCGTGAAGGCGGGACGGACGGACAAGGTCGGGCTCATGGAAAGCCGGGTCGTCGGCAGCCACCAGACCATCACCGTAGGCCGGAAGCGAAGCGTCCGGGTTGGCGGGAAGCAGCATCACCACGTCCAGAGCGACGACGAGACGACCGTGAAAGGGGGTCAGACCTTCAAGATCACCAAGGACCATGGCACCGATATCGGCGGCAATCAGACCCTGAAGCTGGCCGGCGACCAGAGCGCCGACATCGGTGGCAAGCAGACGGTCAGCGTGGCCAAGGATCAGGCGCTGAACGTCACTGGGACGGTCACGGTCACATCCGGCAAGACCATGGTCCTCGAGGCCGCGGACCAGATCACGATCCGATGCGGGGATGCGGTGATCATGCTGAAGAAGGACGGGAGCATCAGCATCAAGGGCAAGGACATCGTCCTGGATGGCAGCGGCAAGATCACCGGCAAGGCCGGAGGGGATCTCGTGCTCAAGGGGTCGAAGATCCTCCAGAACTGACGAGAGCGGCCAGAACCGAATCCGGTCGGAGGGGATCGGCCGCCCGAGGTCGCTGGCCGTTGGCCCAAAGCAGAAGAGGCACGGCCGGCGCGCCCCCGCCACCGGGCCGCGCCAAGGCGTCGAGGCGCTGCCACAGGGTATCGGCATCTCGCCCCGTCGGGTCCTCGGGCGACAGGAGCGGGAGCGCGTCGTCGCACCAGCGATCAACCTCCGCTGGATCGGGGGCGAAGGGCAGCACCACGAGGCCGCTCAGGGGGAAGCGCCGGCCCGCGGAGTCCCGGCTCGGAACGATGACGCCCGAGGCCGTCCGCGACCCGGATGCGAGCTGGAAGCGCAGGCCGCCAGCCGGCCATGCGACGGACGGCCCGGCAAGGTGCCGTGTCAGCCATAAGTCCCAGCTCCGCCGGAACTCCGGTGCCAGGCCGCGTTCGACGAAGTCCCCGGTCCAGGGCACCTTGCCGAACAGCCCGGCATAGCCGGCGTCGCTCAGATCCGCTCCGGACATGCGAAGCCGTCGAACATGCCCAGGTCGAACGGATTGTCCACGCTGGCCGCGCGAAGGTCGAAGGTCGCCGCGAAGCCCCCAAGCGTCAGCCGCAGCCGGAACAGTTCAGGCAGCTCGGTCCGGGAAAGGTCGCCGTCATGGATCAGGCGCAGGAAGGCCCAGGCGCCCGTCTCGGTCGTGATGGCCTCGGCCGAGCCGTCGATCGGCGCAAAGGACAGCGACACGAGATTGGTGCCGTCCGTCCCCGGCCAGGTCATCGGCACGGGCCGGGTCGCGGCATTGAAGTACACGAGCACCTGCCCGTCGACGTTGAGCGTGACCCGGCTCGCATTCGCGGTGAGGTCCTTGGGCTCCAGCGTGAACGCCAGGAGAGGACCGGCTCCGCCTGGGAACAGGGCGTCGCGGATGGTCCTCGCCTTCTCGAAGGGACGAAGCGACTCGGGCGGAAGGCCGAAGTCGGCCCGCCAGCGCCAGGGCCGGGTGGTCGTGTCCACATAGGGCAGGAGCTGCGACCCGGTGAACTCGTCGAAAAGGCCGCCCGTCCCGAAGAGCCGCTGGAAATCCGCCACGGTGACGTCGATCGCGCTCGCGGCGTCGAACGGGTACCGGCCAGCCGTGGCAGAGCGGCAGAACGGCAGCACGTCCGCCTGCAGCCGGGCGTTGAGCTGCGCCACCACCGCCTCGCGCGTGACCGCGATGGTGTCGCCGGCGATGCCCGCCACCCAGTCGTCGACCGGGTCGGGCAGGTCGCGGGCCACGTCGGCGATGGCGCCAGTCAGCTCGGGAAGGCCGCCCCTGGCCAGGAGTGCGGCCTCCGGGTCGGGGCTCGCCGCCACGGTCTGGAGCTCATTGGCCAGCGCGCCGAGTGCGGCCACGACGTCGTCGATGCGGGGAGGCGCGTCGTCGACGCTGTCGATGACCGTCTTCAGCGGGCGGAAATGGGCGGCGACCTCGTCGCCCGCTGGCGTGGCGGTGGAAGTTCGGCTGCCTGATGCAGGAACCACCTTGGCGCCCGTTCGGGCCAGCCGACCGAGCGCGCCCAGCCGCTTGACCGCTGCGGACACGAGCCCCGGGGGCACCTCGCCGCCCTCCCCGCCTCCCGCCTCGGCGGTCTCGACGCGGGTTAGTTCGGTTTCGTCGACCACGGCCCGGAGGAGGCGTCGCAACGCGCTGTCGTCGCTTGCCAGGTCCTTGAGGTTCTCGGTCGCGACAGTCAGGTCGCCGATCGGGGCAAGGCGGATGTCCCTCAGGAAGCCGTCCCATTGCGCGATGTAGTCCTGCTCGTAGAGGCGCAGGATCTCCTGCTCCAGTACGCCCGCATCCGCCTCGGCGCTGTCCTGGCAGCCCCCGGCAAAAACCAGGCGGTCCAGCGCGGCCTGGGCTGCAATCTCGGGCACGAGCGGCAGGACCGTGTCGTGAAAGCCGTCATAGGTGAAGGCGCCGGCCAGACCGGCCTGCAGGGTCCGACCCGACAGGCGGGTGAAGATCTTGGGCCCGTGGGGACCGGCCGCCTCGGCCGGCGTCCATTCCGGCAGCGCGGTCACCGCCGGGTCCGACATCAGGGCGTTGTAGGCGCGCACGGCCAGCGGGATCTCGCACAACGCCTGAAGCGCCGCCTGGACCAAGGGCTGGTCCGGGGCGATGGTGGAGTCGTCGCGGCCCCACCGCTCCAGGGCCGCAGCCTGATGCCGGCGCGCGGATTCGGTGGGAAAGGGATCGATCGGGGCCCCGCTCGGCAGCGCCTCCTGCCACCAGACCGATGCGAATTCCCGGTCAAAGGGGGCGAGCCCGGTCATCATGTAGTAGGTCTTGAGAGCGCCCAGAAGATAGTCGGGGTCGCGGATCTGCCGCCAGATCGTCGACTCCAGCACGGCCACCATCCGAGGCCTGAGGATGTTGGACAGCGCCCGGTCGTAGGCGATCCGCTGCGTCTCGGCGAGCTCGCGTCCGGCCGTCGGTCCAAGGATGGTGAGCGGATGCTTGGGCACCGACACCGCGGCCGCCTCGACCTCGTCCATGGCTGCCAGCGCCAGATCGAGGTCCAGCGGGTCCGTGGGCGCCTGACGCGCCGCAACGTCGGCCAAGCGGCCCTGCAATCCCGTGAGCTGCCGCTCCTGCTCGGCAATCACGCCGGAGTAGCGGCCGAACGAAAAGACGAAAACGGCAGCCAAACAGGCGGTGACGAGGACCGAGGTGGCCAGCGTGCCGCGCCAGATCCATTTCCTCCGGTCCTCGGCCCGAGGATCGAGGATGCCGAGCCCGGCCTCCCGGAACATGACATCGGTGAAGAGACGGCGCAGGAAGAACGACCGCTTCTCGCCATGCCGTCCCGGCGCGGGAACCTGGGGCGGCAGGCCGAAGTCGTCGGCCAGCTCGGCCACGAGCCGGTCGATGGGCGAGCCTTCCTGCGTTGCCGACGTGAGATAGACTCCGCGCAGCCACGGGGCCTCGTCATAGCGCGTCTGTCCGAAGGCGGCTTCGACCAGCAGCCTCAGGGGTGCCTCGAGCCGCAGGATCTGGGCCGGGAAACGGAAGATCTCCGCCCGGCGGGACAACGGGAGATCTTCGGCAAGCAGGCCCGCAACCCGGGCTTCGGCCTGTGCGGCGAGCGCCTCCAGTTCGTGACCGACGGCTGCGGCGTCCACGCCCTTGCGCGGCGGAAAAGTCGCGCCCCACACCTGCTCCCGCTCCTCCTGCGTGAGTTCGCCGTAGAACGCGTCGAACCCGGGAACGAGATCCAGCTTGGTGACGACCAGATAGACGGGCAGGTCGAGGGCCAGACGGTCCCGCAGCTCGGCCAGCCTTTTGCGAATCTCGCGGCCATGGGCGCGCAGGTCGTCCTTGGGACCCAGCAACTCGCGGACGGAGATGGCGACGATGACCCCGTTCAGCGCACGCCGGCCCCGGTGTTTGCGCAGCAGGTCGAGGAAGCCCAGCCACTCGGCCGCGTCCACCTCCGGAGCACTGGCCTGTTCCGTGTAGCGGCCTGCCGTGTCCACGAGCACCGCATCGTCGGCAAAGAACCAGTCGCAGTTCCGCGTCCCGCCGACCCCGCGCAGGTCGTCGCCCAGATCGATCGGGAAATGCAGGCCGGATTGCCTGAGCGCGGTGGTCTTGCCGGTGCCGGGCGGACCGATGAAAAGGTACCAGGACACGTCCCGGAGGAACCGCCGGTCCCCGAGCCTCGATCGCTTCATCTCGGCCAGGACAGCCTGGAACTTGGTATTGATCTCCTCGACGGCCGACTGGCCGGGTCTCTCGACCGGGCGTTGCGGCTGTGCGAGCTCTTCCACGAAGATCCGGTTGGCCCGGGCGGCCCGAAGCTGGGCCAGAAGCACCGAGACCAGCCAGGCGACCACGATCATGCCGATCGCGATCAGCCGGACGGTCGGAGATTCGAGCGGCACGGCCTCGCCGATCTTCACGATCGCCCCGAATTGCCAGACGAGAACGCAGAGCAGGACGATCCCGACGAAGGTCCAGAGCCTCCGTGAGAAGATGAACCTGAGGACCGATTTCAGGAGGCGCATCTCAGAGCCTCTTCTCGATCCGGATCTCGACCCGGCGGTTCTGGGCCCGCCCCTCGGGCGTCGCGTTGTCGGCGACCGGCTCGCTGTCCGCCCTCCCCTCGGCCTGCAAGAGTTCGTAAGGCACGCCAGCCTCCGCCAGGAGGCGCGCAATGGTCTGGGCGCGCGCCTCGGACAGGCCCTGGTTCGAGGCGAACGGATTGCTGGCCTGAACGGGCACGGAATCCGTATGGCCGATCACCGTGACGCGGCCGATCACCTCGGCATTGTCAAGGATGGTCCGCGCGATCGAGGCGAAGAGCGGACGATACACGTCGTTGACCTCCGCACGGGCCGAGCGGAACACCTCGGGGCTGGAGCCGCGCACGACCAGCACGGCCAGGCCTACGTCGTCGTGGCCAGTGAGCGCCGGGCCAGTGTCCGCCGGGGCCGCCGCCTGGAACTGCGGCAGAAGCTCAAGGACGACGGGCTCGACCGGCAGGGCGGCCTCGACGGGCTCGCTCACCGGATCCGTTTGGCGAATGGGTCGATAGATGCCCGCGGGTTCGGGCGGCGGGATCAGCCGGGCCAAGGCGTAGAGTTGCTCTCCTTTCTCGGACAGCCTCATTCCGAGTCCGACATAGATGGCCGTCACGACGGCCAGCGTCCCCAGACCGATCGTCCAGAGCGGGACCGCGAACCGACGCGGAACATCCGGTACGTCCACGCCCTCCCATCGTGGTGACAGGGCGGATCGCATCGCGTCGGGGCTGCGGAGGAGGCGGGCCAGTGCCGCCCGTGTCTGAAGCAAAGCCGCTTGCCCCTGCCGCGCATCGACCCGGAACCGCCCCCGAAATCCCAGGCACAGGCACATGTAGCCGAGTTCGAGCAGGTCGCGGTCGCGCTCAGCATAGCGCTGGAGGTCGGCCAGCCGTTCGAAGAACCGGGTCCCGGGATCGACCTCGCCGGCCAGTTCGACCACCAGGGGACGACGCGGCCAGTCGCTTTGCCCGCCCCAAGGCGTGTTGATGGCCAGGTCGTCGAGGAGTGCGGCGACGAACCAGGCGGCCTGATCGGCGCGGCTGAGCGGGACGCCCCGCGACACCGCGGCGTCGCGCGCCTCGATCAAGTTGGCGAGCAATCGAACCCGCAGGGTTTCGGCGCTTTCCGGTGGGGCGGCGCCTTCGAGTTCCGGCGCGATCTCCAGAAGCGGGGCAAAGCTTGCCACCAGCGGGTTGGGATGCGCTCGGGGATGCCGAACCGAGACGGCGCCGGTTCTGCGCGGCTGGGACCGGGCAGAGGCTGGCTCTGGACGGTTCTCCGAACGGACCGGCTCGGCCCTTCGCCCCGACGGCCGGATGCGCGTCCGTCCCGCGTCGTTCATGAGGCCGAAGGGGTCATCCGCGTCGGTCATGGCATCACTGGCTCACCGCATAGCAGTCGATCACGGGCTGTCGTTCAAGCTGCCCCGAGACGCCGATCACGAAGCCCGGCGATTCGAGGATGTGGCCCCAGTGCTCGGACTTGCGGTCCAGTTCGAGGCACAGGCGATCGCCGTCGTAGGGGATCTCGCGCGGCTGGGAATGCAGCGGCCTGAGCGGGATCCCGGGCAGGCGCGACCGCCAGAGCTTCTCGAACTCGTCGGCGGCGCCGACCGTGGCCTGATCCACGAAGATGCGGCGCAGCAGCGCTTCCGAGAGGTCCGAGGCGACACGGACCACGATCCGGCTCGACTTGAGGATCTCTGGATTGTCGATCCGCACCTTCCAGATGTTCTCCGAATGGACTGCGACGGGGAGCGCGCGCGACTTGGGCTCGACGTGGCGCAGCGACAGCATGAGCGACCGGAGCGTGTCGGCCAGCGCGGAGAAGGCTGGCTCCGGGTCCTCGTGGGCATAGGTCGCGAGTTCCGACAGCCGCCGCGACGAGGACCCGTAGGTCGCCATGCGACCGGCGAGCCCCGCCAACTCCATGTACAGGTCGGCCGGATGGTAAAGGTCCTGCGCCGCCATATGCGCGATCCGCGGCCCGGCGGCGTTGGCCAGCTCAAGGATCAGGAGGTTCTCGACCGAGCGCCCGGTCCCGCCCAGCACCATGCGCCCATGCGCCTCGGCGATGCGTTCCAGCCCCGTCGCGACCTCCTGGGCGAAGGCGGCGTACCAGGGGGCCGCCGCAGTCACGAGCGCGGGCGGCAGGAAGCCGGGGGCAAGCCGCACCGACCCGTCGGCCGCCAGCCCTTCGATCCGTGCCACAGGCATCGTGACATAACCTGCCGTGTCCTCGCCCGGAACGAAAAGGCGCGCCGTCAGGCTGGCCACCTCGATCTCGGTCGGCTCCGCTCCGCCCCGGACGGCGTCCCTGACCGTCACCAGGGCTCCGCGATAGCGGGCGCCTCCGGGCGCGGAATGCGCGGGCTCGGTGGTCGGGGTGCCCGGCCGCTCGGCCGGAATGCCGATCCGCGCGAAGCCAGCCGCACCTTCGCGCCGGACCGCGACCCCTTCGGGCGGAAGGGCGTCGCCGGGAATGGCGAAGGGCGTCCCGTCAGGAAAGAGGCCGATCGCCCGGGACAGGCCGACACGCCCGGACCGGAGGGCGCCCTCGTCCAGAGCCAGCGCGGAGAATCCCCAGGCCTGCAGATGGGCAGCGCGCAGGCTCCCTCGCACGAGGGCTTCGACGAACCGGTCCTGTTGCTGGAAATGCTGGGTGCGGAGGAAGAGACCCTCCGACCAGACCACTCTGTTTGCCCCGTCCATCCCGCTTCACGCCGGGCTGATCGCCACGCCGGAACTCGTGGCGGCCAGGTTCAGGTTGACGCTTGATCCCGGCGTGACAGGTGCCACGACCCTGAATGCCTTGCCCGCCGGATCGCGGTAGCCGCCTACGATGCCCAAGGCGGTGGTCGCGGGGTCCAGCGGAACCACCGTGGAGGCTGTCCCGCCGGGCGTCAGCGCGATCTGGGTGGCCGAAACGAGATCCCCGCCCAAAGCCGTCTCGGGCGTCTGGAGCGCAAAGAAATCCGCAGCCTCGAAGGCCGAGGCCGACCTCAGCTGCAGCACGGTCAGGGTCAGCGGCCGGTCCGCGCCATCCGGCCCGGGGTTCGCCCCGGCCGCCCCGGTCGCCGTGATGGTCGCGGCGGCGGGCGGGGGCTCCTCCTCGGGCTTCGCGCAGGCCGACACCGCCAGCAGAGCCAGCGCTCCCCCGCCCAGCAGCAGGGTTCGACGATCAGTCATCATCTGTCCTCCCTTGTCCTTCATAGGCGTCCCGGAAATCCTGGCCGACATCCCCCAGGAACCGCTCCTCGGCCGACCTGGCGATCGACGCGAAGCGTTCGCAGTAGAGTTGCCAGAGGAGGGCCGAGCGTCCTCCGGCAAGGATCGCGCGAAGCCGCCCCGCGGCTTCCATTTCCCGCTCGATCAGGTCCGGGTCGAACCGCTCGATCATCCGTCGCAACGCGGCCTGAAGCCCGGACCAGGACCGCAGCTGATGGTCGGCCAGATCCCGCGCAGCGGCGGCAATCGCCTCGTCGGCGTCCATGTAGCCGGGCCGGGCCGGGCCGATCAGCGCCAGGAGCATGTCCTCGGGCACGGGCAGGAACTTCAGCGGATTGACGTTCGAGGATCCGATCACGGTCTGGGCCACCCGCAGGTTGCGCTTTTCGCGCGCACGGTTGCGTAGCGACTGATCGACGACCCCGACGAGGGCCCGGACCCGGCGGCCCAGCACCTCCATGTCGGCCGGTCCGATCCGGGCCGCCTCCGCGGCGTCCAGTCCCATCCCCCTCAGCAGGGCCTCGACCAGATCGCTCGCGGCCTCGGCGGCTGGAGTGGGCGGAGGTTCCGCTGCCGGTCCGGGCGTAGCGCGGCCCCGCGAAGGCGGGCGGTCGTCCGGCTCGTGGGGAGGATGGGCCCGGGCCTCGGACGGGAAGGCGAACCCGGCCCGGTCGTCCCCGTCGTCCGATACGATCTCTCGCGCGCGGATATGGCCGTCCTGCCTTGGGCCGGGCACCGCTTCCAGCGTGAAGTCGTCCGGATCAGGGGACCTGCGCCTGGCTTCCGGCGCCGCCCCGCCCCGCGCCCTCTCGCGGTCCCGGTCGAAGGGGTCGGGAAGATCGGGTGGTCGGGGCGACTCGGGCTCGGCCGTCGAACGCCGCGAGAAGAAGTCGTCATCGACGAAGAGGCCCGGTCCCGTCTGGCCCTGACCGGCGGCCCGGCCAGCCACGCTGGCGTCGGATCGGAGTTCCACCCGGACGACGACATCGCCCAAGCGGAGCCGCATCCCATCCTGCAGGGGACAGCTTCGGCCGGCGCCGAGCGGAGTGTCGGCCCCGTCCACGAACAAGCCGCCCCGGCTCATGTCGGTGACGGTGAACCCCTCTTCATCGCCCGCGATCAGGCAATGCCGGCGGGAGACGAACATGTCCGGATCCTCGATCCGCCAGTCGGCTTCGGCGCCACGCCCGATGCACAGGTCGCCGTCGCGGTGCAGGACCTCCGTGACCGGCTGCTGGTGCGGGGAATGCTCGATGACGAGGCGCAGGCTCATGCGGCATCCCTCGTGATGCGGCGCAGGGACAGGTCGTCGCGGTCGGCGGCGCGGCGGGTGGGCAGCCACGCGGTCCGCCCCAGGGCGACCTGTCCGAGCCGAGGCTCGGGGACCTCGTCCCGATGCAGCACGGGTCTGAGGTCGACGTCGACCTCGCGCCCGACCAGATGCAGGACCAGATGCCGCAACCGACGTCGAAGGGAGCGGTCGTCGGCCAAGCGGACGAAGGCCTTCAGTCCGACAGGACCCACACGGAGCTCGATCCTGTCCTGTCGGGAGAACACACGCTCCCCCACGACAGCCCCCCGGCCGAGGCGGGCATGGTCGCGAGCGATCCGTGTCTGGAGCGGAACGGGGATGTCGATCCACGCGGCCACGAACTCTTTCAGGCGGACGGGCGCATCCAGGAGGTCGGCGAGGGGAACGGTCAGCCGCTCGCCACCAGGCAGCTGGTGGGCGATCCGGGTCGCATGGTCGAGCTTGACGGCTTCGGTGTCGGCCATCGGACCGCCTGGAGGCCGAAGGCCCGGCAGCCCCACACCCGCAAGGGCCGCCAGAGTCGCCCCGATCCGACCGGCTCCCGGACCTCGCCCAAGATGGACCGCGGGTTGCGCGTCCCCCCAGGCTCTCCAGTACAGGCCGATCATCCGGTGCTGGAGCATGTTGCAGAACTCGAGCGCAGTCCTGTCGGCGGTGGCCTGGTCGCGCCCGGTCTCGAACCACCGCTGCGACAGCCGCTCAAGGATCCATCGGGTCAGGTGGAGAGGCATGGGTCCCTCGGGGCCGAGCAGGCCGATGACCTCCACATCCACCCGGGGCGGTCCGTCCCCTACCCGGACCTGCGCGACGTCGCCTGTCGCGATGGCGAGACGAGCGGACTGGCCCAGGCGCGCGGGTTCCCGGTCGGGCGGCCCGCCCCGTCCGAAGCGTCCGCCCGACGCCTCGAGACGCCGAAGCAGCTCGAAGAAGCCCATCGAGGCGGCGCGATCCGGCGCGATCAGATCATCGCCCGGGCGCCGAGCGTCATCGGCCATGCCACCTCCTCCTGCCGCTGGCCCAGGCGGACCCGGGTGCGGACGAATCCGTTGACCGACGCGTGCCGCGCGAAAAGGCGCGACAGCAGCGCAGTGAGCAGAAGCGTGCTCGAACCGGCCAGAGGCCCCTCGTCGATGCCCAGGGTGATCTCCAGTCCTTGCCCGAAGCAGAGCGGCCCCGGCAGGTCCAGCCGCTCCACGACGCGCCGGGAGGTCACCTGGCGCAACGCCTGGATATGGCGCGCCAGGGAGGGATCGCCCCGGTCGGCATAAAGTCCGACGAGCGCCAGAAGGGGCTCTGCCCCCTTGACCTCCTCTCCCAGCGACAGATGGCTGAGGGCAAGCTGAGCCACCAGCCGCCACGCCACGTCGTCGTCCTCCACCTCCCCGCCGGGTCCCCGCCTAGGGGGACGGCCGTGGCCGCCCGGGATCGGACGGCGGACCGGGCCCAGAAGCTCCACCTGCCGAACCGGGTCCCCGCTCTCGATGAGCAGAGTCGGAGCGTCGTCCAGGATCGGCAGGTCGCGGTTCGTGCAGATGGCCCGGATGTCGAGCGACTTGGGGATGCGCTGTCCCGCGACCGAAATGTAGAGATCGTCGCCGGCATAGACGGTCCGCATCTGCCCGCGGCGGATCTCATCCTCGCCGGGCCGGCGCGGCCGCCGCTCGGTGGTGTAGACGGCGCCGGTCGCCGTCCTGCGCGACAGGCCGTGCAAGGGCACGATCGCTGCCTCCGGTCCGTCGGCGTCGGCGTCCTCGACCCGCAGCAGGCGATAGATCTCGAAGTCGCGCGGCTCGGTCCGGTCAGGGTGGACGACATGGGCGGACCGGCGCGGGTCCAGGTCGACGACGTTGCACTCCTTCTCGAACAGGTTGACCACCGGTGTCGCGAAAAGCCGGAAGTCCCGGGCCGAGAGGTCCGCGATCTCGGGCCGCGCGAGCCGGAGCGGGATCACCGCCTCGAGCGGGCCGCCGGTGCAGTCCCGGACCGCCCGGGCAAGTCCCTCCAGCCGCAGGTAGTGGAACCGTTCGGGCATCAGGAAGTATTCGCGCAGCAGGCGATAGCCGCCGAACGCAGGCCGCACCGGCGGCAGGAGGGCCTCCGTATCCTCCAGCCCGGCCATCCGGGCCGGAATTGCCTGATGGTAGGGCCTGCCCACCCCCGGGGTCGGAGAGGTTTCAGCCGCGCGCGCCTGGACTGGCAGCGGATGGCTGTGGATGGCGTCGAACAGGACCCCGCCCCGCCCCGCCAGGAACAGGTCCAGCCGATCCAGCGCCAGTTCGGACAGCGTGCCCGGCCCATCGCGCAAGAAGGTCAGGCGCAGCCCTGCCTCGGCCTCCCGGGACGTGTCAGGCAGGCCCGCGGAATGCAGCGCCCCTCGGTCCGGAAGATACTCGGCCCGCTCCAGCCGCAGGGGCCAGAGCGTCACATCCTGCGCCGTGGTGTAGATGGCGCGTGTCGCGAGCCCGTCCCGGACGGCCGCGGTCAGCCGCGTGCCCCGCGGGACGGTGTGCCCCCCGTGCATCCCCGCGACCTGGGGCCCCGGATGAAGGATCGCCATCCCGGCGGCAGGTCCCGGCGACAGAAGATCGGGCGCCAGGGCGTCCAGCAGCATCTCGATGTAGCGCGTGCTCTCGAGGTCCAGCTTCAGTCGCGTCCGGGCTGCCAGGTAGGCCACGCCCTCCAGAAGCCGCTCCACATAGGGATCGGGGCATGGCACGGCATCCAGCGACAGGTGGCGGCCCACCGTCGGGTTCAGCGCCGCAAACTCGCCCGCAAGCTCCCTCAGGTGGATCAGCTCCTCCTCGTAGTAGCCGAGAAAGGTGCGGTCCATCTCAGCGCTCCGCGAGCTGGGTCGCCGCGCGGCCGCTGTCGAGGTCGATCATGGTCGACAGCCGAAGCCGTTCGGGCACCGGCGACAGCAGGAGGAGGCCCTCCAACTCGATGCGGAGGCCCGTCCTGTCGTTCGTGGCCACGCGGACGACGATGGTGTCCGACCGGAGCCTGGGTTCATAGACCGCGACCACCTCGCGCAGCTCCCGGGACAGGCGGTCCGGGTCGAAGTCCCGCGCGCGCCGACCGGCGAAGGCAGGCACGCCATAGTTCAGGACGCTCCGGCGCGCTTCCGGAAACTCGCGGATCAACGAGGCGGCACTGGACATGTGGGCGCGCTCCGCATCCGTCAGGAGGGGATCGCACTCGAAACGCTCGACGTTGAACAGGGCTTCGATGTCCCGGCGAACGGCCTCACGCAGGACGTCTGGAGTCACGACGATGCCCCGGTCCTTGAGGAAGGCCTGCCGCTCGCGCATCGCGATCAGGTCCCGCAGCTCACGCCGGTGCAGGTCGTCGAGCCCCGGCTCCTGCTCGACCCCGCGCCGCCCCGCCGCCAGGAGCCGTCCGAGCGTCTCGGTCCCAAGCTCGCGGCCGAGTTCGGCGGTGCGCGTCGCCATCTCGGCTTCAAGTCCTGGCAGGTCGTCGATCAGGCGGTCCCACAGGCTGGGCTGGACCGCCTCGCGCCGTGCCTCCCGGATGCCGGATCGTTCCTGCACGCGACCTCCCCACCCGTCCCGGCTCAGCGACCGGCGACGATGTCGTATTCGATCTCGTGCTCGTCTCCGGCCGAATGATCCTCGGCCTGGACGGTGTAGACCACGTTGATCTTCTCGGCCGTGAAGCTGACCTCCTCCTCGATCATCTGCTCGGCCGTGGTGGCCTCGGTCTCGAGCATCTTGAAGCCCGACACGGCCGCGTTCGACAGCGTGATCTTGAGGTAGTCGAGATGCGCGTCCCCCGAATCCTTTCGGGCCATGATGACGATCTCGGGGATCGACTTCGCCTGCATGACCGCGAGGGCGAGATAGGGCGACGCCGCGTCCGTGAACTTGCGAACGGTGACGTCGCTGATCTGCGCCCGGCCCCGCGACCGGCCCGATCCCAGATTGGCGGAGGACTGTTGGACGACGGTCCAGGCGATCGAATGGACGTCGATCTCCTCCTCGTGGTCGGCGCGCTTCGACTCGCCCTTGATGTCTTCGATCTTCACGTAACCGGAGATCGCCATCGTGATATGCTCCCCCTGCTAGCGGGCGGTCAGCCCTTGATCGATGGAAGTTCGGAGACGAGCCGCAGGCTCGCGTTGATGCCCTCGAGCTGGTAGTGCGGGCGCAGGTAGAAGCGGGCGTTGTAGTAGCCCGGGCGACCCAGGACGCTGTCCACCTGCACCTCGGCCCGGGCAAGCGGGCGCTTGGCCCTGGCCTTGTCGTCGGCCATTGCGGGGTTCGCCAGCACGTAGCGGTTGATCCACTCGCTCAGCCAGACCTGCATGTCGGCCCGTTCCTTGAAGGTGCCGATCTTGTCCCGCGCGATGGCCTTCAGGTAATGGGCAAAGCGACAGACCGGGAACAGGTAGGGCAGGTTCGCCGACAGCCGTTCGTTGGCCTGCGCGTCGGGATCCACCAGACGACCCGCCCGCGCCTCGTCGTCCTGGAGCGAATGCGCCCCGATGAAGGCCGCCATGTCGGTGTTCTTGCGATGCAGGATCGGCATGAGGCCCAGCTTGGTCAGCTCCGCCTCGCGCCGCTCGTCGATGGCGATCTCGGTCGGGCATTTCATGGCGACCGTGCCGTCGTCCGTCGGGAAGGTGTGCACCGGAAGGTTGATGACGGTGCCGCCCGACTCGACGCCCCGGATCTGGGTGCCCCAGCCATACAGCTTGTGGCTGCGGTTGATGTTCACCCCCATGGGGAAGGCCGCGTTCATCCAGACGTAGTTGTCGTGCTTGCCGTCGATCTCCTCCTCGAAGGCGAAGCCCTTCACCGGGACGGTCGCGGCGCCGTAGGGCAGGCGCGCCAGGACGCGCGGCATGGTCAGGCCGATGTAGCGGCTGTCCTCGCTTTCCCTGAGGCTCTGCCAGCTTGCGTAGTCGGGCGAGGACACGATCTGCTGGAGGTCCTGCGGGTTGGGCAGCTCCTGCCAGCTTTCCATCCGGAACAGCGCCGGAGCCGCCGCCGCGATGAAGGGCGCATGGGCGGCGGCGCAGATCCCGGACAGGTTGCGCAGCAGGCTCACGTCCCTGGGATGATGGCTGAACTCGTAGGCGCCGATGATGCTGCCGAAGGGCTCCCCGCCCAGCATGGAATATTCGTCGGAATAGATCTTCTTGAACAGCGGCGACTGGTCCCACATCTGCCCCTCGAAGTCCTCGAGGGTGTCGGCCAGCTCGTCCTTGCTGATGTTCATCACCCGGATCTTCAGCTTCTGATCCGTCTCGGTGTTGTTCACGAGATAATGGAGCCCCCGCCAGGTGCCCTCGATGGTCCGCACCTCGTCGGAATGCATGATCTCGTTGACCTGCGCCGACAGCAGCCGGTCGATCCCGGCGATCAGCGACTTGATCGACTTGATCGCATTGCCCGATATGGTCGCGGTGCCCGACCGCTCGGTCGCGGCGCGGGCCAGGTTCTGCACGAGCGCCTGAAGCTTCTCGCTTTCGGTGTCCTTGACCCGGAAATCCTTCTCCAGCAGGCTGCTGAACTCGTCGAGCGACAGTGCTTCGGCCGGGGCGGCGGCGACGTCCTGCTTTGCGGCATCGGCCATGGTCATTCACCCCCCTGCCCGCTCTTCATCGCCTCCCCGGCGACCTGCGCCAGGAGCGGCTCGTTGGACAGAAGCTGGGCGATGCGCTTTTCGGCGTTCACCTTGCCGTCCATGTAGCCCAGCAACTCCTCGAGCTGCCGCCGCATCCTGAGGAGCTCGGCGAGGGCCGGGACCTGCTCGGCCACCCGGTCGGGCGCAAAGTCGCGCATGGACCGGAAGGTCAGGTCGACGAACATCTCCTCCTCGGACGGCTGGCCGTCCTGCGCCGGGAGCCGGTTCGGCACCCTCGCCGTGACCCGGGGGGCGACGGCGTCCATGAACTTGCCGAACCGACCGGCATCGACCTCGACGAAGTTCCGGTCGCCCACGGGCTTCTGCGCTTCCCGGCTTTCGGACGCTCCGGCGAGGTCGGCCATCACGCCCATGACGAAGGGCAGCTCGATCGTCGTCGGACTTCCGTAATGCTCCACGTCATAGGCGATCTGGACCCGCGGGGCGCGGTTTCGCTCGATCACCTTCTGCTTGCTTTCAGCCATCGGCGGCTCCCCCCTTCGCTCTCGTCTTCTCGTCGGTCACGCCGGCGAGGTTGCGGACTTCCTTCATCCCGCTGGGCGCAAGCTCCTCCATGAGCTGGAGGAAGGTCATGGGCACCATCCGCCTCAGGCGCCGCGCCAGCAGCGGGATCGGCGATGCGGGTTCCGTTTGCTCATAGAATTCGATGATGCGGTCCAGCATCCGCTCCACATCCTGCCGCGATGTCACCACATCCCCGCCGACCTGGTCCGGCGCGGCGGACGGGCCGCCCGCAGCCGCGGCCGTCGCGGGCGACGGACCTGCCTGGGGCAGGACTGTTCCGGCCGCATCCTGACTCTGGCCGGACTGACCCAGGGTCGTGGCCACCCGTTCCAGAAAACGGCCGAGCCGGGCAAAGGTCACGCCCGCCCCTTCCTCCGCCAGCCGGGCGGACAGCCGGTCCTCCAGTCTGCCCAAGGCGGCGCGGGCCAGCGCGACGCCTTCGCTCAGGTCGGCCAGCCGGGTCGGCTCCTCGACGGCGAGCATGCGGCAGCCGGTCCTCACGCGTCCGACCCTGGCCTCGTGCTGCGCCGCCATCGCGGCCCGTTCGGCTTCGCCCAGTCCCGGCGGGGTTTCGTTGAGGAAGGCCGTCCGCGACAGGCTGCCGGCAGCAAGGTCTGCGCCCGTGAACCGTCCGAGGCTCCTCAGGCTGAACAGGGCCATGTAGGACAGGTCGCAAAGCAGGCCGTCCTCATCGTTCTCGAGCTGGAACAGCGCGTTGAGCCGACGGACCGCCGCGTCCCGGGGCGACGGACGGTCCCGCAGCACCGGGTGCAACGTCGTCCAGTAGGTCTCGACCGCTTGGGTAAGGAGCGACAGCCCTTGGGCCATCCCCCGGAACCCATCGATCTGCGCCAGCGCCCTGACGACGATGACAAGCAACCGCAGGTCATGCCCGTCGGCTCCGACCTCCTCGCAGCGCCGCAGCACGTCGTCCCAGTCCACGGCCGGCTCGGAGTCCGGAGCCTGCGCCCGCGCGGACTGCGTGGCGGGAAGAAGAATACGCTCGATGGCATGGAAACGGGCGTCGTTCCGAAGCTCGAGCCCGGAGGGGTTCGCTTGCGAGATGGGAACAAGGAACGAGTCAATCGATGTCACGATGTCCGCCTCTCCAGGGCAAGGACAGGACGGGGCAACTGCAATCAGCTTGGATCCAGGACGAGCGCCGTCACGAAACCACGTCGATCCGTCTCACCGTCAGGTTGACTGTCGCAGCACGTTATCCTTGCGTCAAGGTCGGCCTTCGAGCACCCGGGCGGCCAGGGCGGTCAGGTTCCCGGGCTGGTTTCTCTCGACCCCCGCCAGAGCCTCGGCGAACGAGGCGACGGATTCGTCGCGGGGGCGTCGCACACTAAAGAGGGGCTCGCGCGAGAGGAAGGCGATGACTTCGCTCTTGCCGAAGTCCTGCGCCGATATGCGGAAGGCGAGCTTGGTGTTGTCGTGGGAGAACTCGTCGATCGAGTGCAGCACGGGGATGCGCCGGATGCCGTTCTCGACCGTGCCCAGTTCTGCGATCCGATGCTCGGTCTGGCTGATGTTGGGCAGCAGGTTGAAGACCTTTCCGGTGTTGTCCACCAGGATGACCCAAAGCCAGCCGTCGCGGACCGTGGCAGGCAATTCGACCTCCACGACCGGGTTCGCCCCGGCGGAATAGATGCCCGACAGGTTGACGCCTCCGGTGGCCCCGTCCGAGAAGCGGATGGACATCCCGGCTGAGGGCAGCGTCGGCAGCAGCGCGCGGATCGCGCAAAGGTCGGCATTCAGGACCGAGGCCTCCAGCTGGACCGGACGATCTCCGGCCACCGCGTCCAAGGCTTCGCGGATGCGAACCTCGTCCCCGGCGGCCGCGACGTCGCCTGTGACGCGAATCCGGTCCGCAGGGCCGTAGGCGTCCTCCGGTGGCTCGATCAGTCCCATGGAACCGCAGGTCGCGACCGGCGCGAGCGCCCCAATCACCTGATCCGGGCGAAGCAGCCGCGGCGCCAGGCGGAGGTCCAGATCAAGGCTGAGGCCTGCCTCGCTCGCGCGCTCGGTGAGGGCGGCGGCGAGGCGGTCCCGGGATCCGGTATCGGGCGCAAAGCCCGACAGGTGCACGGCGCTTCCCTCCGCCTCGAGCGTCCAATCCTCGAGCCCTGCGGCAGCCTCGATCATCGCGGCCATCGTTCCGGGCCAGGCCTCGGACGGCACGCCGCGGGCAAGGACCAGGCTGACCTCGGGTGGCATCTGGCCGGCTATGGCGCCAAAGGCCTGCCGCAACGCAAGGGAGGCCTCCGCGTCCGGAGCGTTGCCCTCCAGGATCGGCCCACCCAGGACACTTGCGGTCAGCCGATAAGGGACGGCCTCGGGGAGATCGGGCTGAAGGACCCCGTCCAGCATCCCGGCCCGCCAAAGACCGCCGCCGGCCCCAAGGACGATGACCAAGAGCCCTGCGGCCACGAGCCCCCACTTGCGTCCTGTCCTTTGCCCGCCAGCCTTGGCCGGCCGGGCCCCCCGGCCCAGGCGCAAGGCGTTCTCGAAATCCGCCAGCGCCTCGGTCGCCGATGCAGGCCGGGACCCCGGCGCCGGAGCCGACAGTTTGTCGATCAGCCCTTTGAGCGGCTGCGGCAGACCCTCGGTGTCGAGCGGCAGGCGCTTGCGGCGGACGATCTCTCCCGGCGTCGTGCCCACGAACGGCACCTCGCCCCGCCAAGCCGCCAGCAGCGACGCCCCCAGGGCGTAGAGATCGGAACGCGCATCGGCCTGCCCTTCCAGCTGCTCGGGCGCGGCGTATTCATACTTCCCGGCGAAGTCGTTGCCGACGATCGTCCGAGCTCCCGGCGTGGTATCCTTGGCGATCCCGAAGTCGATGATCGTGGCCCGCTCGGGCTCGCCCCCGCGGAGGACGACGTTGTCGGGGGAAAGGTCGCGATGCACGATCCCCCTGCGATGGGCCGCCGCGAGCCCCTCGGCGACACGGTGGCCGACGATCAGCAACTCCCGCGGGTCGAAGCGCCGCCGCCGCAGCTCGTCGAACAGCGACGGCCCGTCGATGAAGTCCATGACCAGGAACACGTTGCCATCGTCCGAGCGGGAGCATTCCGTGTAGCGCACCACCGCATCGTGGGCGATGTCGCGCATCTGCTCCTCGCGGCGCATCAGCTCGATGTAGTCCTCGTTGCCCGAGAACTGGCGGGCCAGCGCCTTGACCGCTACGATGCGCCCGGACACCAGGTTGCGCGCCCGGTAGACCTCGCCCGTGCCGCCCCGGCCCAGCACGCCCTCAATCTCGTAGGTGTTGTTGAGCACCTGACCCTGGTGGAAGATGTCCGTCGGAAGGGGCTGGATCATGCGCCGTTCCTCCTCGGGCCGAGAAAGTTGTCGCCAGCGGCCCAACTCCTTCATAGACTGGAAGCCGGGCCGCGTGCCGGAAATCTTGCATCGGAACGCGGCAGGATCCCACAGGGGAGGGTCCGATGGCCGCACGGGGTACGGGCGAAACCATCAAGCGGCGCGAGCTGGTTGGAAAGCTCAATCCCACCTGCCTCAGGGCCTTCTCGGACGCGGCCCAGACCGCCAAGGCCCGCGGAAACCCCTATGTCGAGTTCGTCCACCTCGTGGAACAGCTCTCGATGTCCCCGCGCTCGGATTTCGAGATCCTGCTCAGGTCCGCGGGCGTGGACCTGTCGCGGCTTGCCGCCGACACGGTCCGCGCCATCGACGCCCTGCCTCGCGGCGCAACCGCGGTCGAGGAGTTCTCGGACCACATCTTTCGCGCCATTCAGGAGGCCTGGACCTATGGGAGCCTGGAATCCGGCGACGACACGGTCCGATCCTCGTATATCCTCCTGGCCGCGCTCAGGACGCCGGTCCTTGAGGGGCTTCTGCTCAAGATCAGCCTCGAGTTCGACAAGCTCGATGCGGCGTCGCTGGTGCCGGCCCTCCCCGACCTCCTGTCGGACTCGGCCGAGCAGACCGGCGCCCCGCCCCCCGCCGCCGCGTCGCCGCAGGCCGGGGGGCGCTCGGCGCTCGCGCAATACGCGACGAACCTGACGGCGCGGGCGCGCGACGGGCGCATCGACCCTGTCGTCGGGCGGGACGCCGAGATCCGGCAGATCATCGACATCCTGATGCGTCGTCGGCAGAACAATCCCATCCTCACCGGTGAGGCGGGGGTGGGCAAGACGGCCGTCGTCGAAGGGTTCGCCCTGCGCCTGGCCAAGGGCGACGTGCCCCCCCAGCTCGCGGGCGTCGATCTCCACATGCTCGACATCGGGCTCATGCAGGCCGGGGCGAGCGTCAAGGGCGAGTTCGAGAAGCGTCTCAAGGCCGTCGTGGACGAGGTGCAGTCGAGTTCCACGCCCATCATCCTGTTCATCGACGAGGCGCATACCCTGATCGGCGCGGGCGGGGCTGCCGGCACGGGCGATGCGGCGAACCTGCTCAAGCCGGCCCTTGCCCGGGGAGAGCTTCGCACGGTCGCCGCGACCACCTGGTCCGAATACAAGGAGCATATCGAAAAGGACCCTGCCCTGACCCGGCGCTTTCAGGTCGTGAAGGTCGAGGAGCCTTCCGAGGACGCGGCCATCCGCATGTGCCGCGGCATCGCAGGCGTGCTGGAGAAGCACCACAAGGTCGAGATCCTGGACGAGGCGATCGAGGCCGCCGTTCGCCTGTCGCACCGCTACCTTCCGGCGCGCCAGTTGCCCGACAAGGCGATCAGCCTGCTCGACACGGCCTGCGCCCGGGTCGCGGTGAGCCAGCACGCCACCCCCGCCGAGGTCGAAGACATCGAACGGCGCCGGGCCAGCCTCCTGGTCGAGCAGGACATCATCGCCCGCGAGGCCGGGATCGGGCTGGACGTCGGCGACCGGCCCAAGGACGTGGCGAACGCCATCGCTCAGGCCGAGGCCGAGCTTGGTCAGGCCAAGGAAAGGTGGGACGCCGAGAAGGCCCTCGTCGACGAGATCCTGGACCTGCGCGCACGCCTCAGACGCGGCGGCGCTGCGGTGGATGCTCCGGCGGGGATTGCAGGGCCGGAGCGTTCCGAGGTCGCCCCCCAGCCCTCCGTGCCCGAAGCTTCGGGCAGCGCCGCCGATGGGGACGCCAACCCGTCGCCCGAGGACTGCGCACAGATGATGGCCCAGCTCCGCGCGCGCATGACTGAGCTCGCGCAGGCGCAGGGGGAACGGCCGCTGATCCTCCCTGCGGTGGACCGGAACGCCGTGGGCTCGGTGGTGCAGGACTGGACCGGGATCCCGCTGGGCCGGATGCTGGCGAGCCAGACCGAGAAGGCGCTGAAGCTGGCCTCGATCCTGTCGGACAGGGTCGTGGGCCAGGACCATGCCATGGGTATCATCGCCAATCGAATCCAGACCGCCTATGCGGGGCTAGGCGCCTCCGAGAAGCCGGTCGGCGTCTTCCTTCTCTGCGGCCCGTCTGGGGTCGGAAAGACCGAGACCGCCCTCGCCCTGGCCGAGGCCCTCTATGGGGGAGAGCAGAACCTCGTCTCGATCAACATGAGCGAGTTCCAGGAAGCGCATACGGTGTCCACGCTCAAGGGCGCGCCGCCCGGCTACGTCGGCTACGGCAAGGGCGGAATCCTCACCGAGGCGGTCCGCCGGCGGCCCTATTCCGTGGTGCTCCTCGACGAGGTCGAGAAGGCCCACCCGGACGTCCACGAGATCTTCTACCAGGTGTTCGACAAGGGGATGATGGACGACAGCGAAGGCCGGCGCATCGACTTCAAGAACACGCTGATCCTGCTCACGTCCAATGTCGGGTCCGAGGAGATCATGGCGCTGACCGAGGACGGCCGACAGCCCGGCGACCGGGATGAACTGGCGGCGGCCCTGCGCGCGCCGCTCCTCCGGGTCTTTCCGGCCGCCTTTCTCGGGCGGGTGGTCACGATCCCTTACCTTCCGCTCTCGGACGCGATGATCGAAGCGATCGCCGGCCACAAGCTGCGCTCGATCGCGCGCCGCCTCGCCGACGGCTACGGCGCGGAGCTCACGTTGGGCGAAGGAGCGCTCGACCTCATCAAGGCGCGCTGCACCGAGATCGAGTCGGGTGGACGGATGATCGACGCGATCCTGACGAACACCCTGCTGCCGGAGCTGAGCCGGCAGGTGCTCGGCCGCAAGCTGGCCGGGCAGACCCTGGCAAAGGTCACCGTGACCGGGGGTGACGGTGGGTTCGCCTACGCCTTCGAATGAGGATCCACGAGGCCGAAGCAGGTCCATGACTGCCCTTGCCCCGGCTGGGGCGTCTTCGCGGGCCGGGAATCATCCGCGTCGAGCAGGCCGGCCCGCCAGCGGCTGCGGGGCGACACGTTCTGCCTCGGGACGGCCCCAAGTCGGGATAACCGCACCCGCCGCCGCGTAGACAGCGCCGGCTCGTGATGCGAATCTCGGATCGCACGACCCAGGGGAGGACCCGTGATGCGCCGCCTGATTGCCGCCCTGCTTGTCTTGGCCACGCCGGCCCTTGCGCAAGGCGATGCCCCGGACGGGGTGCCGGACCGCCGGGTCGCCATCTCGCGGGACGTGGACTTCTATGGCTCCGACCTCACGCAACTCTTCGACCTTTCGCTCGATGCCTGTCAGGCGACCTGCCTGGCCGACAGGGCCTGCGTCGCGTTCACCTACAATCAGGGCGCTGCCTCGTGCTTCCCCAAGAGCGGGGTGGGCGAGATCCGGCCCTTTGACGGCACCATCTCGGGCCGCGTGCTCGACACCGATCCGGATGTTCTGGCCAATGCGGCGCAACGGGCGGCTCGGCTCGGCTTCCTGCCTCCCGGGGACCTGGAGGGCGCGGAAACGCTGGGCCGGGAGGTCGGTCGGGAGCACTCGTCGGACGAGTTCTCCGCCCCCGAGCTGATCGCGGCGGCCCGGGAAAGAGAGGCGGCCGGCGATCTCCTCGCGGCATTCCGTTTCACGGGAGCCGCAGTCGCCCTGAACGACGATCCGGGCCTCTGGCGCGACTACGCCCGCCTGGGGCTGTCGCTCCCCTCGGGGTCGAACGAAGCGGACATCGCGCGCGGACGCGCCGTGTCGGCCTCCATCGCAGCCTACCTGCGAAGCGCCGACGGACACTCGCAGGCCGACGCCCTCACCCTGCTGGCACAAGCTCTCGAAGCGCAGGGGCGCGGACGCGAGGCGATCCCGGTGCTTCGACAGGCCTATCAGCTCGATCCCCGGCCCGAGCTGGATGAGGCGCTCGACCGGGTCGTCGGGCTGTTCGGGTTCAACGTCACGGACACCCAGGTCGACAGCGACGCGGCCGAGCCTCGGGCCTGCGTCTCCTTCAATGAGGGTCTCAGGCCCGGCTTCGACTACGCTCCCTTCGTCCAGCTGCCCGATGCCGCCTTGACGGTCTCCGCCGACGGCCAGCAGCTTTGCGTGGATGGGCTGGCCCATGGGCAGCGGATCCACCTGGCGCTGCGCGAAGGCCTTCCCTCCGCCTCGGGCGAGACGCTGGCCAAGACCGTGCCTCTTGACCTTTACGTCCGCGACCGCAGCCCCGCCGTCCGGGTTCTGTCGCGCGCCTATGTGCTGCCGCGGGACGGACAGACCTCGATCCCGGTCGAGACCGTCAACCTGTCCGAGGTCGCGCTGCGGCTGTCGCGGGTCAACGACCAGAACCTGCTCCGGACGCTGGTGGACGGCAACTTCGACGCGCCCGTCTACGACTGGGACCAGTCCTGGTTCACGGAGAACCTGGGCCAGCTCGTCTGGGAAGGGACGGTGGAGGTCGGGAAGGCGGATCTGAACGCCGACGTCACGACCGAGGTGCCCCTGGCGGAATTGCTGAAGGACCAGCCCGCCGGGGTGTTCGTGCTGACCGCCGCCGTTCCCGGCCAGAACCTCGACGCCGCGCCGGCCACGAGCCAGTGGTTCGTGCTGTCCGACCTCGGCCTTGCGACCTTCCAGGGCGATGACGGGCTCACGGTGGTGGTGCGATCCCTGTCGGACGCGTCGGCCGTCGAAGGGGCGCAGGTTGCCCTTGTGTCCCGAGCCAACGGCGTGCTGGGGCGGGCGACGACGGATCCAGAAGGGGTGGCCCGCTTTGCCGCAGGCCTGTCGCGCGGCACGGGCGGCGAGGCTCCGGCGCTCGTCACGGTCACCAGAGGTGACGCAGCCGCTCCGTCGGACATGGCCTTCCTGTCGCTCATGGACCCGGCCTTCGACCTGTCGGATCGCGGCGTCGAGGGGATCGAGCCCTCGGGACCGACCGATGCCTTCCTGGCGACGGATCGCGGGGCCTACCGTGCCGGGGAGACCATCCATGCGACGGCGCTGCTGCGCGACGATCAGGCGAGGGCCATGTCCGGCGTCCCCCTGACCGCCGTGCTCACCCGTCCCGACGGGGTCGAATACGCACGCGAGACTTCGGCGCAGGATGCCGCGGGCGGGCACGTCTTCGCCTTCGACATCGCCCCCAACGCGCCACGCGGCACATGGCGCCTTTCGGTCCTGATCGACCCCGAGACCGAGGCGCCGCTGGCCGAGAGCCGCCTTCTCGTCGAGGACTTCCTGCCCGAGCGCATCGACGTGACGCTCGACGCACCCGAACGCGCCCGGATCACCGATGCCATCCCGGTGGACGTGCAGGCCGACTGGCTCTTCGGCGCACCCGCGGCAGGGATCACCCTGGAGGGCGACGTGACGCTGGCCGCCGCACAGGACGTGGAGGCCTACCCTGGCTACACTTGGGGCTTGCACGACGCACCCGTCGGAACGCGGCAGGACAGCTTCGGCGGGACGATCACGGAAGCGGATGGCTCAGCGAAATTGTCTCTGGCCCTTCCCGTCCTCGACGAGCCCCCGATGCAGCCGCTCGAGGCCAGCATCGCCGTCCGGGCCGTCGAAAGCTCGGGCCGCCCGGTCGAGCGCCGCGTCACCGTGCCCGTCGATCCGGGACGGTCGATCCTGGGACTGAAGGTTCCGTCCGAACCTGTCGCGGTGGGGGGCGTGGCCCAGGTCTCGATCCTGGGGCTTGGCCCCGAGATGGCCCCAGAGACGATGACCGTCGCCTGGACCGTGAACAAGCTCGAAACGCGCTACCAGTGGTACTCCCTCGATGGCGACTGGTCCTGGGAGCCGGTGACGCGCCGCGTCCGTGTCAGCTCGGGCCAAACGGCCCTGGACGGCCGCAGCCCGGCGACGGTTCGCGTTCCCGTCGAATGGGGCCGCTACGAAATCGTCGCCGAACAACTGGATGGCGACCATGCGGCGGCCTCGGCGACGTTCCTTGCCGGCTGGTACGCCCCGGCTTCGGCCGAGGAGTCGCCCGACCGTCTGGATGTCTCGCTCGATGCGGACCGCTACAAGCCCGGTGAGACGGCCACCCTGCGGATCGCCGCCGAGGGTGAGGGAACGGCCATCGTCTCCGTGCTCGCGAACCGGCTCGTCGCCCTCAGGGCCGTGGAGGTCACGGCCGGCGAGACGCAGGTGCAGCTTCCGGTTACGGACGACTGGGGCACCGGGGTCTATGTCGCAGCGCACCTGCTTCGGCCGCTCGACGGCCGTGCGCCCGAGGACGCGCGGCTTCCCGCCCGGTCCCTGGGAATCGCGCATGCGTCGATCGACCCCGGTCGGCGTCATCTCTCGGTGGCGCTCGATGCGCCCGCCGAGGTCCGGCCGAGGCAGCCCCTGACCGTCGGGATCGACGTCCAGGGCGTTGTGGCAGGAGAGCCCACCTATGTAACGCTGGCCGCGGTCGACGTGGGGATCCTGAACCTGACCGGCTTCGAAAGCCCGGATCCGGCCGCGCACTACTTCGGCCAGCATCGTCTCGGCGTGGAGTTGCGGGACCTCTATGGCCGTCTGATCGAGCCGACCGGAGGGGCGGCGGGGGTCCTGCGCCAAGGTGGCGACGGCATGAGCGTCACCACTCAGTCGTCCCCTCCGACCGAGGACCTGCTGGCCTATTTCCAAGGTCCGGTGCAGGTGGACGCCCAAGGTCATGCCGAGGTGACGTTCGATCTTCCGGCCTTCAACGGGAGTGTCCGGCTCATGGCCATCGCTTGGTCCGACGACGGCGTGGGCGCGGCCGAGGACGAGGTCATCGTCCGGGATCCCGTGGTGCTGACGGCCTCCCTGCCCCGTGTCCTGTCGCCGGGGGACGAAAGCCGCCTACGGATCGACCTGACCGAGACGGCGGGGGTGGGCGGCCAGTACGAGGTGCAGGTGATCCCGTCGGAGGGGCTGTCGATCCCGATGACGCGCGAACGCCCGCTGGCGGACCTGGAACCTGGGGGAACCTGGCGGCGGGACCTGAGGGTCATAGCCTCCGCGCCCGGCACCCACGACGTGACCGTTCGCATCACGACGCCCGATGGCGAGCGCCTGGAGCGGACCTATCCGGTCAACGTGACATCCCGCGACCCGGTGACCGCCCGCACCCTGCGCTTCACCCTGGATCCCGGGATGGGGTTCACGTTCGACGATACGGTGCTCGCAGGCTTTGTTCCGGGCTCGGCCGAGGCGGCGCTGTCGGTCGGCCCGCTCGCCCGGCTCAACGTGGCCGGCCTGCTGACCGCCCTCGACCGGACACCTTACGGCTGCACCGAGCAGGTCACCTCCCAGGCCCTGCCCCTGCTCTATCTCGCCGATGTGGCGAAGGCGCTGGATTTGATGCCCAGCACAGATCTGGATCGGCGCATCTCGGATGCGATCACGCTGATCCTGGCCAATCAGGACTCGAGCGGGGCGTTCGGCCTTTGGGGGCCCTGGTCGGGGGACCTGTGGCTCGACTCCTATGTGACCGACTTCCTGAGCCGGGCGCGGACTCAGGGCCACGAGGTGCCCGATGTGGCATTCGCGCTGGCGATCGCCAACCTCAAAAACCAGGTTGCCTACTATCCCGACTTCGAGGCGGGCGGCGAGGATCTGGCCTACGCGCTCCTAGTCCTGGCGAAGGAAGGCGAGGCCCTGGTGGGCGACCTGCGCTACTACGCCGACACCAAGGCCGATCAGTTCGCCACGCCGCTGGCGCTGGCGCAACTGGGCGCAGCGCTGGCCGCTTACGGGGACCAGCCCCGGGCCGACCGGCTCTTTGGCCAGGCGGACGCGATGCTCGGAATGGCCGGGGCCGAGCCGCAGCAATCCGTGTGGCGCGCCGACTATGGCACGCAATGGCGCGACGCCGCCGCAGTCCTGACGCTCGCCGTCGAGGCCGGGAGCAGCGCGGTGGACACGGGCGCGCTGTCTGCGGAGGTCGGGAGCCATGTCAATGAACCCGCTTCCAC
This sequence comes from Rubellimicrobium arenae, assembly GCF_017916275.1. GTDB lineage: Bacteria > Pseudomonadota > Alphaproteobacteria > Rhodobacterales > Rhodobacteraceae > Rubellimicrobium > Rubellimicrobium arenae. Next base: position 201,742 of record NZ_JAFMST010000005.1, on the reverse strand, counting down.
CCAGGAGTCGGTCTGGACCCTTCTGGCCGCAGCCGCGATGTCGCAGGATGCGGGCGCAGCCGGGGTAACGGTGAACGGAACCGTGCCGCAAGGACCGGTGGCCTGGCACATGGAGGAGAATGGCGCGACCGCCCGGGTGGAGAACACGGGCACCCGCGAGATCGACCTGACCGTCACGGCGCTGGGCGTGCCCGAGACGCCGGAACCGGCTGGCGGCACCGGATGGTCGATCGAGCGGACCTACTACACCTTGGACGGGGCGCCGGTCTCGCCGAACGAGGTGGCTGTCGGCACGCGGCTCGTCGCGGTGCTGCAGGTCACGCCGATGGGGTTCCAGGCGGCGCGCCTCATGGTCAACGATCCTCTTCCGGGGGGGTTCGAGATCGACAACCCCAACCTCCTGTCCAGCGGAAGCACCCGCGGGCTGGAGTGGCTGACCGCAATCCAGCCCAGCCATACGGAGGCCCGTGACGACAGGTTCCTGGCGGCGGTGGACTGGCAGTCCGAGGATCCCTTCGAGGTCGCCTACATCGTGCGCGCCGTGACCCCCGGCGAGTATCGACACCCCGCGCCCTCCGTCGAGGACATGTACCGCCCGGCGATGCGCGCCAACGGCGCCACCGGCGAGGTGACCATCACGCCATGAGGGTCGCGCGCGCCCTTCTGGCTCTGACGCTGGCGCTCTGGGCCGTGGCGGCGGGACGCGACGCGCTCGACGCCTGGGTGGATGCGACGGTGCTGCCGCCGCTGGTCGCCGCCCAGTCGCCCGAGGTGGTCGACCGGAACGGTCGGCTCCTGCGCGCCTACACGGTGGCGGACGGTCGCTGGCGCATGGGCGTCTCGATCGACGCGGTCGATCGCCGTTACCTCGACATGCTGGTGCGCTACGAGGATCGACGCTTCTGGAACCATCACGGCGTTGACGGCTGGGCGTTCCTTCGCGCCGCAGGTCAGGCCGTGGTGTCGGGTGGGGTCGTGTCGGGCGGATCGACCCTGACCATGCAGGTCGCCCGCCTGCTGGAGGAGAGCGGCACAGGTCGCTGGATGGGCAAGATCCGGCAGATCCGGGTGGCCCTGGCGCTCGAACGGCGGCTCACCAAGGCTCAGATCCTTGAGCTCTACCTCGAGCGGGCCCCCTTCGGCGGCAACCTCGAAGGGGTGCGGGCCGCATCGCTCGCGTGGTTCGGAAAGCCTCCCACGCGCCTTACTCCGGCAGAGGCGGCGCTGCTGGTGGCGATCCCACAGGCCCCGGAGTCGCGCCGGCCGGACCGGCACCCCGACGTGGCCCATGTCGCCCGCGACCGCGTGCTCGCCCGCATGGCGCGCGACGGCATCCTGCCCGCGGAAGAGGCTGACGCGGCCACGACGGAACCGGTGCCGGACCGCCGGATCCCGTTCCCTCTCTTGGCCGCCCATGCCGCCGACCGTGCCCGGGCGGTGCATCCTCTCGCTCAGGAGGTGCGGCTCACGATCGACGCATCGCTCCAGGCGCGGCTCGAGGAACTTGCCGCCCAGGCGGTCCGGGACCAGGGGGACCGCCTTCAGGTGGCGATCCTGGTCGCGGACCATGCGACCGGGGACATCCTGGCCTCGGTCGGCTCCTCGGGCTTCACCGACGACGCCCGCCGGGGCTTTGTGGACATGACCGAGGCGCGACGTTCCCCCGGATCCACGCTCAAGCCGCTGATCTACGGTCTCGCCTTCGACCGTGGGCTCCTGCATCCCGAGACGCTGATCGCCGACCGGCCCACCGACTTCGGAGGATGGCGGCCGCAGAACTTCGATGGCCTGTACCGGGGCGACGTGCGCGTGCGCCAGGCGCTGCAGCTGTCGCTGAATGTCCCGGCCGTGAAGGTCCTCGAGGCCGTGGGGCCTGCCCATCTCATGGCGGGATTGCGTCAGACAGGGGCGCATCCCGTCCTGCCGAACGCCAGCGGGGACTCGCCCGGGCTCGCGATCGCATTGGGGGGCATGGGGCTCTCGCTTCGGGATCTGACCGGCCTTTATGCCGCCATCGCCCGGGGCGGCCTGTCCGTGGATCTCCGGATCGACCCTGGCCAAGCTGCCCCCCATTCAGCCACCCGTGTCCTCGGCGACGTGGCGGCTTGGGAGCTGGCCGACATCCTGCGCGATACGCCGCGTCCGCGCGGCGTCCGGGGCGAAGGCATCGCCTTCAAGACGGGGACCTCCTACGGCCACCACGACGCCTGGGCGATGGGCTTCGACGGCCGGCACGTCGTCGGCGTCTGGATGGGTCGGGCGGACGGCACGTCGGTTCCCGGCGCCTTCGGGGCGGACCTCGCGGCCCCTGTTCTTTTTGCCACCTTCGAGAGGCTGGGCCGGGTGACGCCGCTCCCTCCTGCACCCCCGGCCACACTCATGGTCGGCAACGACGCTCTGCCGGCGCCGCTGCGCCGTTTCCGCGGGGATGAGGACGTGGGGACCGACGGACCCATGCTCGCTTTCCCGCCGGACGGGGCCATCATCGAGGGACAATCCGTCACCGCGCGGATCACGGGAGGGCTGGCGCCGTTCACCTGGCTGGCGAACGGCCGTCCCGCGGGATCTTCGCGGTCAAGGGAACTCGCCTTGGACGACCTTGGGGAGGGCTTCTCTCGGGTCACCGTGGTCGATGCGAACGGCCGCGCGGCGTCGGCCGGATTCGAGCTTCGCCCGCTCGATTAGGCTGGCCTCAATCCTCCGGCTCCGGCGCACCCAACTCCCGGACGCGCTCCGCCAGCCGCTCCAGGAACGAGGTCAAGGCGCTGGTCGGGTCCTTGTCCCTGGATGTCACGACCGAGATCCCCCAACGGTTCAGCACGGCCTCCTGAGCTGGACCGGCCCGGGGCAGGAAGACCCAGCTTCGTGGCCGGTTCTGCTCGTAGGGGGACCTGCTCCAGCTTTCCCAAATGCGGTGAAGCAGCAGCCGGATGTTGAGGTCCTGCATGGAGTACCCGATGAAGAGCAGGGTCCGGCTCATGGCATCGGCCCGGAACTTCACGTCCAGGGGGCTGTCGAAGTTGAGCCGGGAAAAGTAGTCGGACTCGGTGATGACAAGGCTGGCATCGTCGTCGAAGTCGCCATGGAACTTGATGATCTGCGTGCGGTGCGACCCCGCGAAGGTCAGGTCGCGCTCATTCGCGATCTTGGCGAAGGCCTTTCCCTGGGTCTCGAAGGCGAGCTCGAGGTTGCGGTCGTAATTGGTCGTATAGATGAGCGGAAAATCGAGTTCGACGATGAGCTGGTGCACCCGCGAGTCCCGGACCCGCTCTTCCGAAACCTTCCATTCGCGGTCCATCCAGCTTCGCAACGGGCCGATGCTGCCATGCCGGATCCGGTAATATTCGGCGAGGATCGGGTGGTCGAGGCTGACGCCGGCCATGGCCTCCTCCTCCAGCCCCAGATCCTCGACCATGTGGTCGATCAACTCCTGCCAGGACGGCAGCCCCACCACCATGGAGACGCCCGCGCCCACGAACAGGATGGCACGGCGATCGTGGATCGAGCGCGCCAGTTCATCAATGTCATCTGCCATGATCCCTTCGAACCGGAGAGGCCGTCGAATGTTCCCCGGTCGACCCCTGCGTTGATCCGGTCCTCGCCGGATGGGTCGGGCGGAGATCGACGGGATCACGCAGCGAGGGGCAGGATCCGCTCCTCGATCAGGGCCATGAGGTCGCCGAAATAGCCTTCGCTCCGCGCCGGAAGCGTCGGATCGGAGGTGATGACGATGGTCAGCCCCGGATCCGGGGCCGCCGCGATGATCTGCCCGCCATAGCCGCGCGCGATGGCAAGCCGTCCGGCCGGCGTGTCACCCAGGAACCACCCATAGCCATAGGCCAGCCCCGAGAAGGGCGACCGCGTGGCCGGGGTGAGGCTTGCCTCCACCCAATCGCGGGAGAGCACCTGCCGTCCGTCCCAGGTGCCGCCCTGGCGCAGCAACTCGCCCACCCGCAGCATCGCCCGGGGACTCAGAGCCATCTCGTTTCCGCCCAGGTAGTAGCCCTGCGGGTCCCGCGTCCATGGCGCGATCTCGATATCGAGCGGGTTGCCCAGCCATTCGCGCGCAAGGGTGAGGAGCGACTCGCCAGAGGCTTCGGCCAGCGCCGCGCCCAGCACGTGGAAGGTGCCGGTCGAGTAAAGCATCCGCCCCCCCGGCTCTGCGACGAAAGGACGCGAGAGCGCATTGGCCACCCAATTGGAGGACGACACCCATTCCCCGTAGCTCGGCCCCGAGGTCCGCTCGAGCCCGGCCCGCAGCGTCACGAGATCCTCCATCGTCAGCCCCGCGACCCGGGAATCGGCTCCGTCCGGGATCAGCCGGGGCGCGACCTCGCCCAAGGTGGACGTGACCGACGGAACCACCCCGCGGTCGATGGCCGCCCCAAGAAGCAGCGCGACGATGGACTTCGACACCGATTTGACGTTGGTCGGAGTGTCGAGCCCAGAGCCTCGGATCGCCTCGGCCAGGACCGGCTGCCCGTCCTGGGCGATGATGATGGCGTGAAGCTGCGGCAGCGACCGGGCCGCTTCGGCCACGTCGTCCCAGGTAGGCTGCTGGGCCAGGGCGGGGCGGGCGGCAAAGGCGGCAACGCCTGCGAACAGGGTCCGGCGGCTCAGTCGGATCATGGCGGCTCTCCAGGCTAGGTGCCAGCGATGATGGCGGCCAGAACGGAGCGGTCCAATCAACCGCTGGTGAGCGCCCGGCGAACCCGGCGACCCGCAGGGCACCAGCAGGGAGCTTCAGGGGACCAGGCTGGCCGACGCATCCTGGGAGGCGATGCCCCGGGCCGCGGCCCGATGCTGCTGCATCCAGCGATCCAGGCGGGCCGTCATCGCTGCGTCGAAGCGAAGGCCAAGCTTGCTGCGTCGCCAGAGCACGTCCTCGGCCATCAGCGCGTACTCGCGCTCCATGAGCCAGCGCAGCTCGGACTCCGTCAAGGTTGCGCCGAAGTCCTCGCCAAGGTCGCGGGCCTGCTTGGCCTGGCCCAGCCAGATCCGGGCCTCGGTGCCGTAGGCCCGCACGAGGCGACGCGCCCAGCGCTCGTCGAGGAAGGGGAAGTCGCGCCGAAGTCCGGCGGCCAGGGCCTCCGCCCCATCGACCGGAAAGTCCCCCCCGGGGAGCGACACCCCTGCCGTCCAGGGTCCGCGCCCATTCCCCAGGACAGGCCCGATCCGGCCCACCGCGGCCTCGGCCAGCCGGCGATAGGTGGTGATCTTGCCCCCGAAGACGTGAAGAACGGGCGCCCCCCGGCTGTCATCGAGCTTGAGCGTGTAGTCCCGGGTTGCAGCTGTCGCCGAAGCGGCCCCTTCGTCATGGAGGGGTCTCACGCCCGAGTAGGTCCAGACGATATCTTCGCGCGATATCGGCGCGGCAAGGTACTCGGACGCGAAGGCGCAGAGATAGTCCTGCTCCTCTGGCGTGCAGACCGGAGGCACCGAGGGGTCCGGGTGCTCGACATCCGTCGTCCCGATCAGGGTGAAGTCCGTTTCATAGGGGATGGCAAAGATGATGCGCCCATCGCGCCCCTGGAAGAAGTAGCAGCGGTCGTGATCGAAGAGCCGTCGTGTCACGATGTGCGAGCCACGGACCAGCCGCACCCGGTCCCGCGATTCCAGGCCCAAAGCGTGGCTCAGCACCTCGCCGGCCCAGGGTCCTGCCGCATTGACGATGGCCCGGGCGCGGACCGTCGTGCGCGAGCCCGAACCGTCCTGTCGCGCCACCTCCGCCTCCCAGAGGCCCGCCTTGACCTTCGCGGACATGACGCGGCTGCGGGTCATCACGGTCGCCCCGCGAGCCTCCGCATCCCGTGCGTTGAGGACGACCAGGCGCGAATCCTCGACCCAACAGTCCGAGTATTCAAACGCTCGGGTGAACCGCGGCTTGAGAGCCCGCCCTGCCGGGTCGGTCCTCAGGTCCAATGTCCGGGTTCCGGGCAGGATCTCCCGTCCACCCAGGGTGTCGTACAGTCCGAGGCCGAGCCGGATGAGCCAGTCGGGGCGCCGCCCCTTCATCCACGGCATCGCGAGTCCCAGCGCCCGCGACACGGGAGTCTGGCTTTCGAACCTCATGTCGGGATTGAGCGGCAGCACGAAGCGAAGCGGCCAGGAGATATGTGGCATGGCCCGCAGGAGGGTTTCCCGCTCGATCAGGGCCTCGCGGACCAGACGGATTTCGAGGAACTCGAGGTAGCGCAGCCCACCGTGAAAGAGCTTGGTCGACGCCGAGGACGTCGCCTGGGCGAGGTCGCCCGCTTCGCAGAGCACCGTACGGAGCCCCCGGCCCGCCGCATCGCGGGCGATGCCGCAACCATTCACGCCTCCACCAATGATGAGGAGGTCGAAGGGTTGGTCCGCAGCAGGAGTCGGCACGGCACTCTCCATGTTCGCTGATGTTCGATATAATCCCCCCGCGCGCGAATGCACGCATTTCCGCGCATATCGTGCTTCGTTTTCCTTCCATATTGATATGCAGCGTCTCGCCAACCGCGCCGGAATCATGCTACCGATCTCGCCCACCTGCTGGAGTTTCGGATGTCTCAGTCACTTCGCCAGCCCGAGATCGTCGACCTTGCGCGGCGCGATGGAAAGGTCACGGTGGAGGACCTCGCCCAGCACTTCGGTGTCACGCTGCAGACGATCCGCCGCGATCTGGCCGAACTGGCCGAGACCGGGCGGCTGGAGCGGGTGCATGGCGGCGCCGTCTACCCGTCCAGCACCACCAACATCGACTACGAGGAACGGCGGCGACTTCAGGCGGGCGCGAAAGCGGCCATGGCCCGGGCCTGCGCGGAGATGATCCCGAACGACGCCTCGGTGTTCCTGGCGATCGGAACCAGCACAGAGGCGGTGGCGCACGAGCTTGTCCATCACCGGAACCTCTTGGTCGTGACCAACAATCTGAACGTGGCCAACATCCTGCAGGCCAGCCCGGATTGCAGGGTCGTCGTCGCGGGCGGCGCGCTTCGGCACGCCGATGGCGGGATGGTCGGAGCGCTGACCGCGCAGACGATCCGGCAGTTCAGGTTCGATGTCGGGGTCATCGGATGCTCGGCCCTCGATGAAGGGGGCGACCTGCTGGACTACGACCTCGAGGAGGTTGGGGTCAGTCGTGCGGTCCTGGACCAGGCCCGTCGATCGATCCTGGTGGCGGACCATTCCAAGTTCCAGCGCCATGCCCCGGCCCGGATCGCCTCCCTGGCCGAGATCGACTGCGTCGTGACCGATCGGGCGTTTCCCGAAGCATTGGCGGGCCTGTGCCGCGACTGGCAGACGACCGTCATCGTCGCGGCCCATCCGGCCTGTGCGGGCTGACCCGGGAAGGGCCGCGTGCTCAGGGTCCGATCACGCGACGGACGGCATCCTGCCATAACCCAAGGCGGCGGGTGCGCTCGTCGGATGGCATCGACGGGGAGAAACGCCGCTCGAGCGACCAGCTTTCCATGAAGCCCTCGGGGCCGGGGACCACGTTGGCCGCATAGCCTGCCAGCCAAGCCGCTCCGAGAGCCGTCGTTTCCCGAATGGCTGGTCGGTCCACCGGTGTCCCGAGAAGATCGGACAGGCGCTGCATCGTCCAGTCCGAGGCCGTCATCCCGCCATCCACCCTGAGCACGGTCTCGTTCGCGGCCGGCCAGTCGAGCCGCATGGCCTGCAGGAGGTCGTGAGTCTGGAACGCGACCGACTCGAGGGCCGCGCGCGCGAACTCGGCCGTGCCCGAGGCGCGGGTCAGGCCGAAGACCGCCCCCCGCGCACCCGCGTCCCAATACGGTGCGCCCAGCCCGGTGAAGGCCGGGACGAGGATGACGTCCTGCTCGGGGTCGGCGGATCGGGCAAGATCACCGGACTCCTCGGCACGCCCGATCAGATGCAGGCCGTCCCGAAGCCACTGGACCGCGGCCCCGGCGACGAAGATCGACCCTTCCAGGGCGAAGGTGGTGCGCCCGCCCAGGCGATAGGCGATCGTGGTAAGCAGGCGGTGGCGCGACCGGACGAAGTCCGGGCCCGTGTTCAAAAGGGCAAAGCACCCCGTCCCATAGGTGGATTTCATCATGCCGGGGTTGAAGCAGGCCTGTCCCATGGTTGCGGCCTGCTGATCCCCGGCGACACCCCGGATAGGGAGCGTCCCGCCAAGCAAGGTCGTCGTGCCGAAGTCGTCCGCGCAGTCACGCACGTCCGGCAGCAGGTTCATCGGGACGCCGAGCCTGCCGCAGAGTTCCTCGTCCCAGGCGCCTGCCCGAATGTCATACAGCATGGTGCGGGCGGCGTTCGTGGCATCGGTGGCGTGGACCCTGCCTTCGGTCAGTCGCCAGATCAGGAAGCTGTCCACCGTCCCGAACAGCAGATGCCCGGCCGTGGCGGCGTCCCTAGCGCCGTCGACGTTGTCGAGCAGCCAAGCCAGCTTGGTGGCCGAGAAATACGGATCGAGGATGAGGCCCGTCCGGTCGGCGACGGCCTCGGCCCAGCCCTCGGACGCCAGGGCCTCGCATGTCGGGGCGGTGCGGCGGTCCTGCCAGACGATGGCATTGTGGATCGCCCGCCCCGTCCGCCTGTCCCACACAAGCGTCGTCTCGCGCTGATTGGTGATGCCGAGCCCAGCCACCTCGGTCGAAGCGATCCCCTGCATCACCTCCCGCGCCGTCGCGAGCACCGAGGACCAGATCGCCTCCGGGTCATGTTCCACCCAGCCCGAGTGCGGGAAGATCTGCGGGAACTCCTGTTGCACAATCCGAACAGGACGCAGGTTCCCATCGAAGAGGATTGCGCGCGAGGAGGTCGTACCTTGGTCGATGGCAAGAAGATGGGTCATGCTCCAAGCGTTACCTTACTCCCCGTCCGGTTGGCAAAGCAGGATCAATCTTGGTTCCAGGCCAAAGCCGCCGACGGTGAGCGAGGACGCGATGCCCCAAGACCAAGCCACCGGCATCAAGACGCCTGACCCACGCAGGACGGCAGGCGGCATCGAGCGTTGGCCACGGTCCGTCGTCAGGTCCCGCCCGCCCCATAGGCCAGCAGGAACATCCGCACCGCCGAGTCCACGTTGGCCCTGATGGTCGCCGCCGAAGGAGGGGTGCGTGCCTTGCCGAACAGCCTGGGCCTCAGCAATCCTGCTGCCGACAACTCCACGAACTGCTGCGCGGCCAAGGGCACATCCGTCACGGCAAGCCGCCCCGCGACGGTTTCGCGCTCCAGCAGCCGCCGGAGGCTGCCCTGGATCCGCTGGGTGCCGCCATCGAAGAAGCGCGCCCCAAGCTCGGGCATCCGTTCGGCCGTGCTGATGATAATGCGCTGCGCCCTGACCGCGTCGTCCGAGCAGATGAGTTCGGCCAGCCGGCATCCGTAGGCATGGAGCCGGTCGCGAAGCGGGCGGTCGCCGTCGAGAAGCTGGTCAAGGTCGAGGAACAGCCTGTCCCTCTCGCGCGCCATCAGGGCAACGAACAGTTCTTCCTTGTTGGAGAAGTAGACGTAGATGGTGCCCTTGGAGACGCCCGCGGCCCGACAGATGTCGTTCATGCTGGCCGCATCGTAGCCTTGGTCCATGAACACCTGCCGTGCGCCGTCCAGGATCTGATCCCGCTTGGCAGGGTCTTCGCCGGCCGAATGGCGCCGTTTTGGCGACGACCCGCCTTCGGCGGAATCGCAGGGATCCAGCGCGTCCTCGTCGCCGCCAGCCGTCGAACCATTCTGCCAAGAAGTCATGCGATCCCTCGTGCTCACAATCTCCATATAATCGAACCGATCGGTTCTATGAACCCTTGATTGGTACTGGGTCCGGCGCTACATCGCCATCGAACTGAACGGTTCGGTCGGGATTCGCGACCGCCGTCGGGATCCTCCATCAACGCCGCCGGCGGCGCTTCAAGGATTGGCGAGATGTCGCGACACGAACGCCTCAACCAGGACACGGCGCTGGACGCCGGTGCCGCCCGCCCTGCCCCTGCCGAGGGTCCCGCCGCGCGGCAATCCGGAGCGGACGCAGCCGCCCCCGCAGCCCAGCCCGTGGCTGTCGAGGCCGCCGTGGTGCCCCCCAAGAAGGGCCGCAAGAAGCTGATCCTGGGCGTGATCGCCTTGGCGGTCTTGGGCGGCGTCGCCTACAAGGCGCAGGATTACTGGACGGAAGGCCGTTTCCTTGTCGAGACGGACGACGCCTATGTGCAGGCCGACATCACGCTGATCAGCAGCCGCGTGCAAGGCTATGTGGCGCAGGTGCTGGTCGACGCGAACGATCACGTCCGCATGGGTGATGTGCTCGTGCGCCTGGATGACGGCGATTACCGGATCGCCTTGGATACAGCCCAAAGCCGCGTGGCGACCGCCGATGACACGCTGGCCCGGATCGACGCCCAGATCCAGGCCGCGCAGGCGGGTATCACCCAGGCCGAGGCGGCGCGCGACGCCGCCGAGGCGCAGCTCCGCACGGCGACCTCTGCGGCGGAGCGGTCGCGCAGCCTGGCGCAAAGCAACGTGGTGGCGCAGGCCAAGCTTGATGAGGCGAACGAGGGTCTCGACACCGCGACTGCTGGCCTCGCCCAGGCGCGGGCCGCCGTGACCAGCGCAGAGGCGCAGGTCGCCGTGCTCCGCGCCCAGCGGGGAGAGGCCGAGGGCACCCGCCATGAGCTCGAGCTCGCAGTGGCCCAAGCGCAGCGGAACCTCGACCTGACGGTCCTGCGCGCGCCTGCGGATGGCATCGTCGCGAACCTGTCGCTCGAGACCGGCGACCTTGTGCAGCCGGGCGCCCGTCTTGCGGCCCTGGTGCCGGACGGCGACCTTTATGTCGAGGCGAACTACAAGGAAACCCAGATGGAGGGCATCGTCCCCGGCGAGAAGGTGCACCTGACCTTCGACGCCCTCCCGGACCAGGAGTTCGAGGGCACCGTGGCCTCGACCGCTCCGGCCACGGGCTCGGTCTTCTCGCTGCTGCCTGCGGACAACGCGACCGGCAACTTCACCAAGGTCGTGCAGCGCGTGCCGGTGCGCATCGAGATCCCCGCGGAGGCCCTTGCAACGGGGCAGTTGCGCGCCGGCCTGTCGGCGGTCGTCGCCGTGGATCGCCGGACCGCCCCCGACCGGGAAGGCCAGCAGCACGCCGCGCTGACCGCCGCGACCGGGACGGAGTAACGTCCTTGGCCGCCCCCGCTGCTGTCCCTGCCGAGCCGGAGCTCACGCCCCGGCGCATCGTGGCGTTCCTCGTCATGGTGTTCGGGATGTTCATGGCGATCCTGGACATCCAGATCGTCTCGGCCTCCCTGCCCGAGATCCAGGCGGGGCTCGGCGCCAGCGGGGACGAGATCAGCTGGGTGCAGACCAGCTACCTGATCGCCGAGGTCGTCATGATCCCGCTTTCGGGCTTCCTGGGGCGGGTCATGTCGACGCGCATCCTCTTCACGGTCGCGGCGGCGGGGTTCACCGCGTCCAGCTTCCTGTGCGCGATGTCGTCGTCGATCAACGAGATGATCCTTTGGCGGGCCGTGCAGGGCTTCGTGGGCGGCGGCATGATCCCGTCGGTCTTCGCCGCGGCGTTCACGATCTTTCCGGCGTCCAAGCGCAACATCGTGTCCCCCATGGTCGGGCTCGTGGCGACGCTCGCGCCCACGGTGGGACCGACCCTGGGAGGCTACCTGAGCCATACAATGTCGTGGCATTGGCTGTTCCTCGTGAACGTCATTCCGGGCATCGCCGTATCCGCCGCGGCCTTCACGCTGATCGACTTCGACCGACCCAACTGGAACCTGTTCTCCAAGTTCGACTGGTGGGGGCTGCTCGCGCTGGCCGCGTTCCTGGGCGGCCTCGAATACGTACTGGAGGAGGGACCCGGGAACGACTGGTTCGCCGACGAGGCGGTGGCGATCATGGCCGCGATCACGGTGGCGGGCTGCATTGCGACCTTCTGGCGCGCGTTCACCCGGGACGAGCCGCTCGTCGACTTCTCGGCCTTCGGGAACACCAATTTCGCCGTCGGATCCGTCTTCAGCTTCGTCATGGGTATCGGGCTCTACGGCCTGACCTACCTTTATCCGCTCTACCTGTCGTCGATCCGGGGCTACGACAGCCTGATGATCGGCGAAACGGTCTTCGTCTCGGGCATGGCGATGTTCGTCTCGGCGCCCCTGGCCGGGATCCTGTCCTCGCGGCTCGATCTCAGGGTCATGCTCCTGCTGGGCTTCATCGGCTTCGCGAGCTCGACCTGGATGCTGACCGGGCTTACGGCGGACTGGGACTTCCATGAACTTCTGCTGCCCCAGATCCTGCGGGGGCTGTCGCTGATGATCTGCATGGTGCCGATCAACAACCTCGCGCTTGGCACCCTTTCTCCGGCGAAGATCAAGGGAGCTTCGGGCCTTTATAACCTCATGCGCAACCTGGGCGGCGCCGTGGGCCTCGCGATCATCAACACGGTGCTGTCGGACCGGCGCGACCTGCATTACGCCCGGCTGGCGGAGTCCGTGACCTGGTCCAATCCGGAGGCCGTGCGGCAGCTCGACTCCATGGCGGCCAACCTCCAGTCCCAAGGGCTCGACGGCTCCACGGGGGCGCTGATCCAGATGGCCGGACGGCTTCGCGGACAGGCGGCGGTGATGTCCTTCATCGACATCTTCATGCTCATCACCGTCCTGTTCGGCGGACTGGCGGTGACGGCGCTCCTCATGAAGAAGCCTGCTCCGGGCAAGGCGGCCGGGGCGCACTGACGCGGGGGCGGCGCGCGCCCCTTCGTTGACCCCATCGACGCCGCCGCTAAGGTCACCGGGCAAGGTCAGACACGCAGGAGCGACCATGAACACGCAGCAACGGATCGCCGCCGGGACCATCGATGCCGATCGGCTCGACCGGCTGGCCGAACTCGCGGTCAAGGTCGGCCTGAACCTGCAACCCGGCCAGGACCTCCTTCTGACGGCTCCGGCCGAGGCACTCCCCTTGGTCCGCCGGATCGCCGAACATGCCTACCGGGCCGGCGCGGGCATCGTGACGCCGATCCTTGCCGATCCCGAGGTCACGCTGGCCCGCTACCGGCACGCGCCGGATGCCGCCTTCGACAAGGCGGCGGGCTGGCTCTACGACGGCATGGCCAAGGCCTTCGACGCCAACACCGCGCGGCTTGCCATCGTCGGCGACGATCCCATGCTGCTGGCGCAGGAGGATCCCGACAAGGTCGGCCGGGCCAACCGGGCCATGTCCATCGCCTACACGCCCGCGCGGGAACGCATCACCAACTTCGAAATCAACTGGAACATCATCGCCTGGCCCGGCCTCGCCTGGGCGCAGAGGATGTTCCCCGATCTCTCGCCCGAGGATGCGCAGGGTCGGCTCGCCCAGGCGATCTTCGCCGCCTCGCGCGTGGACGGCGACGACCCGGTCGGCGCATGGGAGGCGCACAACGCCGCCCTGCGGCACCGGTCGGATTGGCTAAACGGGCAGTCCTTCGCGGCCCTTCACTTCACGGGGCCGGGGACCGACCTGACGGTCGGGCTGGCCGACGGCCATGAATGGATGGGCGGCGCCTCACTGGCCCGGAACGGCGTGATCTGCAACCCGAACATCCCCTCGGAGGAGGTGTTCACCACGCCTCATGCCCACCGCGTCGAAGGTCATGTGGCCTCGACCAAGCCCCTCTCCCACCAAGGCACCCTGATCGAGGACATCCGCGTGCGCTTTGAGGGCGGCCGGATCGTCGAAGCCCACGCCTCGCGGGGGGAGGCCGTGCTGATCAAGGCGCTGGATACCGACGAGGGCGCGCGTCGGCTAGGGGAAGTCGCCCTGGTCCCGCATGGGTCGCCGATCTCCCAATCGGGGTTGCTCTTCTTCAACACCCTGTTCGACGAGAACGCGGCGTCCCATATCGCCCTGGGCCAGTGCTACTCCAAGTGCTTCCGCGATGGCGCGACCCTTTCCGAGGAGGAGGTTGCCGCGCGCGGCGGCAACCGGAGCGCCATCCACATCGACTGGATGATAGGATCGGCCGAGATCGACATAGACGGCCTCTCGGCGGATGGGAGCAGGGTGCCCGTCTTCCGGAAGGGCGAATGGGCCTGAGGGCGGCCTGCCCTCCTTCCGACCGGACGCGCTGCATTCAACCAGTACAACCTGCGCCATCCGAATGCTGGTGCGGAAAGCGTGCGGAACCTTCCGCAACATCCAATCCGGCAGCCCTTATCGCGACCGCCGACCGCCTCCGTCTGGCCCGGACCGTCCCGGGTCGGTCGTGCCTCCAACTGCATGGGCGACACCAACAGTCCTAACGCAGCCTTCGCTTGGGCGAGATCGGGGGTCGTCCCGCGTCAAAGGTGCCCCATGGCGGAGACAGCTTTCTACTGGAACAGGTCTCAGCCGTCCCGATCCGCTGACGGAAGAAGGCTGGCATAGTAGGCGGCCAGGGCCGCGATATCCTCGTCGGAGAGGTCCCGGGCGGCGGCCCGCATCAGCTGGGCCTGGGGTCCGCCGCCCCGCGCACCCTCGCGCCACAACCTCAACTGGGTGCCGAGGTAGGTCTCGTATTGTCCGGCAATGGCGGGCCCGGGTCCCATGGGCGATGCGGGATTCGCCTCGGGACCATGGCAGGCGGCGCAGGCTGGAACCTCGGGGTCTGCCGTTGCGGCATGGGCCAAATCCCGCCCCCGGGCCGCGAGGGTCGGGTCCGCAGGCTGCGGCTCGGCGGCGGCGGGCAGCGAGCCGAAATACGCGACCAGCCGATCCAGTTGCTCCGGCATGAACTCGGAGGCGGCATGGGACATGATCCCGCTTTCGCGAAGGCCGCGGTCATAGGCCGTGATCGACTCGGTCAGGTAGGCGGCGTCCAGCAGGTCGAGCCGCGGAATATGCGGGTTTCCGGAGCGTCCATCGAGTCCATGGCAGCCGGCGCAGTAACCCAGCCCTTCGGGGCCGCGCGCCTCCGGCGTCTCGGTGAGTGCGGCATAGGTCTGGGCATCCATCCCGCCCTGCACCCGCACCAGGAACGCGACCACCGACCACATCTCGTCCTGTCGGCTTGAGGGCCAGCCGGGCATCCCGCTCATCTTGACGCCCTCGCGCAGGATCCAGCCCAGATGGCGCGGGTCCCAGTCCCTGACCGCCACCTCGATCGGAGGCGGCCGTGGCATCATCCGCTCGATGGTCGCGGTCCGTTCCTCACCGGGCGCGGCATGACACTGACGGCACGCCCGGTCGAAGTGACGCGCGCCCAGCGCCGCCAGGGCGTCGGTCAACTCCGGGACCTCATGCTCGGGGGGGGCCCTCAGCTTGACGGACTGCCTGTAGGCCGTGTGGAGGACCCATTCGGTGATGGGCCAATGGCCAGCCCGGGCAGAAACGTTGTAGAGCCCGCCGAACACGACGGCCGCTCCGGACAGCACTGCCAGCGCCATCAAGGCCACGATGGTCAGGAGGACGGTCCTCATGCCACCTCCCCGTCCGGCAGGCGCAACGCCCGGGCCGTGAGCCACAGGCCCCCTGCCAGGTAGATCGGCGTGCCGATCCCCAGCATCAGCAGCCCCCCCAGGCGCTGGCCGCCGACATCGGGGGACGTTCCACAGATGGCGGCGTAAAGGTCATTGCCTGACAGGACCAGCAAGGCCCCGAGCAGGGTCATGTGCATGGAAGTCAGCAGGAGCGCCCCGGCTCCGGCCAGCGGCTGGGCCGCCCCCAGCGCGCCCGCCCAGACCATCAGCCCTCCGATCAGGAACATGGCCTGCTCGGCAAATCCCCATCCGGGATCGAGACGGGCCGCCCCATGCAGCACGGGCAGGTGCCACCCCCAGACGATGGCGAACTCCGCAGCCGCGCCCGCCAGGACAGGAACGTGCATCCGGCGAACCAGGCTTGGGACCGACAGCACGATCAACGGAGCCGCGCAGGCAACGAGCGTCATGTGCGTCAGCATATGCGCGGGAAAGGCTGCCCCGAACCAATCTTCGAGTGGAGCGCCCCAAGCCAGCGCCAAGGCCGCGCCGGCCGGGGCCAGGACTGCCATCCGGGGGCTCATAGGCAACTCGTCTCGAAGAAGGCGGGCAAGGCCGTGTAGATCACGCCCAGGAAGGAGATGATCGACAGGAGAAGCGCGGCATGGCCCAGGAACTGGGTCCGATCCTCGTTGGACCCGTCGTCATCGTCGAAGACGTCGTCGTTGCCGTCGCGCCATTGCGTCCAGGACCGGCGTCCCGCCCAGCCGATCCCGGCCAGGGCCGCCAGCGTTCCGGCGCCGATGGACCAGCGCATGGCCTCGATCGCCGGTGGCGACGCGTCCAGCTTGGCGCAGATCACGGCAGCGGCGGCATAGCAGGCGATGAAGTGAAGCGCCCAGATCAACGGCCCGAGGGTGATCCGCCAAAGGCTCGCCTGTTCTTCGGCGAACTCGTGCTCGGGGCTCGGCGGCTGGTCGGTCATGTCACAGGAGCCTCGGCAGGCCGGCCACGGTCGCGACGGTGACCAGCACCTTCAGACCCAGGAAGTGCCAGAACAGCGCAATGTTCCACAGCGGCGCGTCGTAACGCGGCGTGAACCGGCCGGTGAGCAGCCCGGCCAGGCAGAAGAGTTGCATCAGCACACCTGCCAGGATGTGGAGCGATGTCCAGATCACGAGGACCCACATCGTGGCCGGATAGACATGGGTGGTTGGGTCGAGGTCGGGAAGGTGGACCGCGCCGACCAAAGCCGCCCCGCCGAGGCAGGCCAGCACCGCCGCGGCAAGAAGGCAGAGCATGGCGATCCCGCTGCGGTGACGACGGTTCGTCGCACGGGCCCCGACCGTCAGCGCCCAGCTTGCGGCCAGCAGGACTCCGGCGGCCACCGACAGCGCAGCGTCGGCGAAATCGGCTCCGGGCGGCGGGAAGTCCGGGCGGGCGGTCCAGTAGAAGAAGACTCCGAAGACGAGGCTCGCGAAGGCGGTCGCGTCACCCAGCATGGTGATCCACATGCCCCACCAGCCGACAGCCCCCGGCCCCGAGACGTAAAGCGGCAGCCGCATTCCCAGGCCGGCGTCCTTCATCTCGGCCTCTGGCCGGACCGTTGCCGTCCGCCACAGCCAGACGAGCACACCTGCGATGGCCACCACCGTCGCCGCCAGGGCGGGCCGATACCATTCAAAGGTGGGAAGGATGAAGGCGGCGCCCGTCGCGACTGCGGTGAAGATGGTGATCCAGGCTGGGCCCGCCACCCGAAGCACCTGGAGCGGACGGGCGTCGATGACCGAGGTCACCAGGGTCTCGCGCTTCATCTCGGGGGCGTCAGCCAGGTAGAACCGGCCAGCCTCGATCCGCTCGACAAGGCGGTCCTGCTGCCAGACGGGATAGCGGGTGTCGATGTAGGGGACGGACCGCGCCCCCCAATCCTCGTCAGGGTCGGGCGTGAATTCGAGGGTGCCCGCGTTCCAGGGGTTCCGGCGGGCCGGACGTTCCCGCCCCTTGGGACGGATCAGGTCCCAGGCCAGCACCGCGAAGCCAGCCGCGATGACGAAGGCCGCCACGGTGGACACGAGGTTGAGCGTATCCCAGCCCAGACCGCTCGGATAGGTGAAGACCCGGCGCGGCATTCCCAGTAGCCCCGTGAGGTGCATGGGCAGAAAGCTCACGTTGAAGCCCGTGAAGATCAGCCAGAAGGCCCAGCGGCCCAACCGTTCCGAGAGCATTCGCCCGCTGATCAACGGATAGAAGTAGTAGGCGCCCGCGATCACCGGAAAAACGAAGCCGCCGAACAGCGTATAGTGCAGGTGCGCCACCACGAAATAGGTGTCATGCGCCTGCCAATCGAACGGCGCGACCGCCACCATGACCCCCGTAAGTCCCCCGGCCGTGAAGATGGCCAGCGACCCCGCGATCCACAGCATTGGTAGCCCCATCTTGACCCGCCCGGCCAGCAGCGTCGCCACGAAGGCAAAGAGCTGGATGCCCGTCGGGATCACCACCGCCTCCGAGGCCGCCGAGAAGAAGCCCAGCGACATCGATGGCAGCCCGGTCGTGAACATGTGGTGGACCCAGAGCCCGAAGCTCAGGAACCCCGTCCCGACCGCCGACAGCACGATCCAGGAATAGCCCACGATCGGCCGCCGCGCGAAGGTGGGCACGATCATCGCCGTCAGCGCGATCGAGGGCAGGAAGATGATGTAAACCTCCGGGTGACCGAAGATCCAGAACAGGTGTTGCCAAAGTAGCGGGTCGCCCCCCCGCTCTGGGTCGAAGAACGGCCAGTCGAAGGCCCGCTGCAGCTCGAAGAGCAGGTCCCCGGCGATCAGCGGCGGGAAGGCGAACAGGATCATGCCGCCGACCACCAGCACGTACCAGGCATAGAGCGGCATGAGGTTCACGCGCATCCCCGGCGGGCGGCATTTCAGGACGCCGACGATCAGCTCCACGGCGGCGGCGATGGACGCGACCTCGATGAAGGACAGGCCCAGAAGCCAGATGTCCGATCCCACGCCCTCGTCCTCGACGGAGAGCGGCGGGTACATGAACCAGCCGGCGCGTGGCGCGGCGTCGAAGAGCACCGAGCCCAGCACGAAGACGCCGCCGATCAGGAAGCACCAGTAGCCGTAGGCGGACAGCCGGGGGAACGGCAGGTCGCGCGCCCCAAGCAGCGATGGCAGAAGCAGGATCGACACCGCCTCGAACATCGGCACGGCGAAGAGGAACATCATCGCCGAGCCGTGCATGGTGAAGAACTGGTTGTAGCGGTCCGCCGACAGGAAATCGTTGTCCGGCACGGCCAGCTGCACGCGGACGAGCAGCGCGAGCACACCCGCCGCCAGCATGAAGGCGAAGGCCGTCATGGTGTACCAGACCCCCACCTGCGAGTTGTTGACGATGCTGAGGGCTCGCCAGCCAGTCGGGTTCTCCCAGGTCCTGCGCAGGCGCTCGGCCTGAGCCCGCGACTCCTCGGGTGGAACTGGCTGCATCAGGAGCTCCTCGGGCGGGGGGAACGGTCCCTCGGGAGGTGGTGCGCTCGTGGGGGTCATTTCAGGCTCCAGAGCCAGTCGGCCAAGGCCGTCAGCTCATCCTCGGGCAGGTGAGCATAGGCTGGCATCCGGACCCCGGGCTTGAAGGCGGCCGGGTCGCGGATCCAGTCCGCGATGGCCTCCGGGGTCATCGGCAGGATGCCGGCCGCCACGGAGCCGCGCGCGCCCAGATGCGTGAGATCGGGACCGACGGCGCCGCGGGCTCCGGTGCCCCGGACGGCATGGCAGGCTCCGCAGCCCTGGGCGGCGAAGATGGCGGCGCCGGCGCCACCCGCCCCCCCGGCCGGTGCGGCCTCCCGCGCCAGCCAGTCACGAAAATCGCCCTCCTCCATCGCCACGGCCTGGAGTGCCATGAGCGCATGGGACAGCCCGCAGAACTCGGCGCACTGGCCGCGCCAGAGCCCCTCCTGCGTCGGATGCAGCGACATCCGATTGATCCGTCCAGGGATCATGTCCGTCTTGCCACCCAGGGCAGGCAGCCAGAGGGAGTGGATGACGCCCGTCGAGGCAAGCTCGATCTCGGTGCGCTGCCCGACCGGCAGGCGGATCTCGTTGGCGGCGACAATGGGCGCATCGGCTCCGTCGGGCCAGTACTCCACGCGCCACCAGAACTCCTCGCCGGTGACGCGAAGCCTCAGGCCTTCGCCGACGGCCCTTTGGTCCGGCATGATCGACAGGCCATAGGACAGCAGCGCGGTGAGCACCACGACCGGCAACCCGATGCCCCCGCCGATGATCAGCGCCTCCGCCCACCCGCGCGAGACCGGTCGCCCGCCCCTCCGCGTGGCGTAAAGGAACAGGCCATTGATCCCCAGCCAGAGGACGACGGCCCCGACCAGCATGACGGTGAACAGGCGATCGAGTTGTGCGGCGTCAGCGCCTCCGGTGGACAGCGCGGATTGCGGGCCGTCGCAGGCTGTCAACAGGAACGGCGCCAGCACCCACCAGCACCCAAGCTGACTGGACGGGCCGAGTGCCAACCGTTCCCGAGCCGAGCCCGAGGTCAGTCCGGGTCCGGCTTGGCGTCCGGCAGAGGGCAAGGACAGGTTGGCCCGCGTCGTCATCCACCTTCCGCTTGAACCAGCTACATACGTGTCAGATCTAGCCCGGCCCGAAGGGAAGCAACCGCCTCCGGCGAGCGAAGTCCCGCGTCCTGTCCGCGCCGTCGGGATCGTCCCGACTGGCCGTCTATCCGGCAGGGAACGTGACCACGAAGCGCGTCCCTGGGGGTCCCTCTATGGCGAGCGTGCCCTCCAATTGGCGCACGAAGCCGTCGAGAAGCTTCATCCCGACCCCTCCCGACCCGGACCTGGTCTCGGCCGGCGGCAGACCGGTGCCATCATCGGCCACCACAAGCCGAAGGCTGCCTTCGCCGACCATCGAGAGGACGATCCGGATCGACCCCCGATCGCGGCCCCGGAAGGCATGCTTGACCGCGTTGATGACCAGCTCGGTGACGAGGAGGCCCAGAGCGATGCCCCGCGCCGGGGCCAGCAGGATGCCTTCCCCCGCCTCGACCTCGAGGTCGAACTGGTTCCCGGCCAGGAACGCCGCCTCAAGCTCCCGCGCCAGGCCACGCAGGTAGGCGCCGGCATCGAGGCTCTGCACCTCGTCGCGGGTCAGCCGGAACAGCTGGCGATGGACCAGCGCCATGGCCCTGAGGCGTTCCTCAGCGTCGCGAACCGCGGCTTGGGCAACCGGATCCGAGATGCGGCGGCTTTGGAGGCTGAACGTGCTTTCCATGAGCTGGAAGCTGTTCATCACCCGGTGGCTCATCTCGCGGGCCAGAAGCTCGTTGCGCTGCGCAAGCCGCTCCGTTTCGCGGGCCATCGACCGCAGCTCGGCTTCGACCCGGTCGCGCTCGGCGCGGCTGGCGTTCAACTCATCCATGTAGCTGTCGAACTCGGCCCCAAGAGCCTCGATCTCGCCATCCCTCGACTTCATCCGCGTCCGGGCATCGTCATTGCCGGACCTCCGGGCGGCCAGCACGGACGCGATCTGCGACACCGGCCCCCGGACCAGGCGCTGGCCCAGGCCCCACGACAGGAGCGCCGCAAGGATCGCCGCCGCCGATGTGAGGGCGAAGGTTCGCGCCATGGCAAGGTTGATTGGGCGGAACGCCTCGTTGCGGGAGATGCCCGCACTGACATAAAGACCTGCTGGAGCGGCCCCGACCGGCACAAAGCCAAGGATGCGCGTGGTCCCGTCCTGGCTCAGGACCTCGGCGGTCCCTGGCGCGTCGCTATGGACGAAGGACTGGAAGCTGTCGGGAATCGTGGTCCCGACGAAGCGCTCCGGAAAGGGTTCGCGCGCGATGATGACGCCCTGAGGGTCGGCGATGGTCAGCGATCCGTTGGCGGCGATCTTTCTCTCGCGCAGGGACCCCGCAAGCCATTCGAGGTCGAGGACTGCCGTGACGACCCCGACAGCTCGGCCGTCTGCGCCCGTTACGGCCAGGGCCAGGGGCAGCACCTTGTCGCCCGTCACCCGGGCAACCGTAAAGTCGCCCACCACAAGACGCCCCTTCGCGGCAAGCGCCTCTTGGAAATAGGCATGCTCTGCGACATCAAGGTCGATGTCGGACAGGTCGTCGCGGCAAGCCACTCGCCCCATCGTGTCCGTGACGATGATGCTTTTGAACTGCGGGAGAAGGGGCTTGAGACGGTCCAGATACCGGGTGCACGGCTCGCGGTCGAACGACTGGACCGCCGGGGCTGCGGCGATCGCCTGCAGGATCCCAGCCGACCCGGAGGTGAGCCGCTCCATCTCAAGCGCCGCTTGCGTCGCAGCAGCGAGCGCAAGCCCACGCACCTCGGCCTCCCGGCTCTGTCGAAGTGCGATCTCGTTGTAGAGCAGGGCCAAGAGGATCGGGATCAGCGCGGACGCCGTGATCGCAATGACGCGCTGAGCGACCGAAAGGCGCATCGACGGTATCCAGTCCCCCAAGCCCCGGTCCGCCGGCAAGCCGGACGAGCCTTTGCGAGCCTAGCATGGGGGGCCCGGGAACCTGCAAGCCGTGATCTCTGGCCGGGCCGGATCTGCCGTCAGGTTCCGGATGGACAGGGCCTCTCGCGCCGATGCGCCCTGGATCGGGGCACCGCCGCAGGCAGCGACCTTAGGCCCGGTTCACCGCTTGCCGCGCCGGGGCGGTTGTCCGCCATCATTGCCCGGACGGGATCGGACCCGCCTGTCCTTCGGACCGGTGGGGCCGGCTGGCTTGCCGCCGAAGGACTTGCCGCGATGAGGCGTGACCGCCAGCGACGCGTCCGAGCGACTGGCCTTGGTCCGGCTGCCAGACTCGGTGGAGGCGGTCTTGGCCTTCTTGGCTGCTCGCGGCTTGCTGGTCGGGGCGTCCGCCTCGGTGGATTCTCTGCCAGCCCTGTCGTTCACCTCCGTGGACCGTCCAGTCGGCTCGGGCGACGGGTCCGACGGAGCCAAGTCGCGCGTCTGGTCGTCCCGCTCCGCACCCTCGTCCTGCGGTCGGGGCGCCCGCGAGCGCACGGGACCGGCGTCATCCACGTCCTGCCCCGGCTTGCGCCGGTTGGCCCGCGGCTTGGCCGTCGGACGGGACGACATGTCGGGGGCTCCGTCCAGTTGCCGGACCGTGACGCCGTCCTCAAGTTCCGCCCGGGGGCCGAGGGTCGCCAGAAACCCGGAGGCGCTATCGCGAGCGATTTCCACGAAGGTCTCGGACTGCTGCACGCGGATCGCCCCGATCGCGCTCTTGTCCAAGCGTCCCGCCCGCAGGATCAGCGGCAGGAGCCAGCGCGGCTCGGCACGATCCTCCTTGCCTACCGACAGCGAGAACCAGACGCTGGGGCCGAATGCCGCCTTGCGCGGCTTGGGCTCGGCGGGCGCATCGGCCCAGCCCAGTTCCTCCGGCGCGGACTTGCCGGCGCGGTGGAGCAGGAGATACGCGGCTGCGATGCGCTCGGGCGAGTATGCTTCCAGGAGTCGTGCCGCAAAGGCTTTCTGCTCGTCGGACAGCTCCTCGGTCCAGACCGGATCCGAGAGCAGGCGCTCCTCGTCACGGCGAAGGATCTCGTCGGCCGAGGGTGCGACGGTCCATTCGGCCTCGATGCGCGCGATCCGCAGCAGGTTCTCGGCCTTTCGGACGACCTTCGGCGGAACGATCATCACCGAGGTGCCCTTGCGGCCCGCCCGACCCGTCCGGCCCGAACGGTGGAGCAGGCCTTCGGCGCTCGAGGGGAGCTCGGCATGGATGACGAGCTCGAGGTTCGGAAGGTCGATGCCGCGCGCCGCCACGTCCGTGGCCACGCAGACCCGCGCCCGTCCATCGCGCATCGCCTGGAGGGCATGGGTGCGCTCCTTCTGGCTGAGTTCGCCTGACAGGGTCACGACCGAGAAACCGCGGTTGGAGAACCTGGCGCTCAGGCGGCTCACCACCGCGCGGGTGTTGGCGAAGACGATGGCGTTCCTGGCGTCATGATAGCGGAGGACGTTGATGATGGCGTTCTCGGCGTCCGCTGGGGCGACCCGCATGGCCTGATACGCAATATCGGCGTGCTGGCTTGTGCCGGACAGCGTCGTCACGCGAACGGCGTCCCGCTGGTACTGGGCGGCGAGCTTGGCGATCTGCGGGGGCACGGTGGCCGAGAACATCAGCGTCCGCCGCTCCTCGGGCGCCTGGCCGAGCATGAACTCCAGATCCTCGCGGAAGCCGAGGTCCAGCATCTCGTCCGCCTCGTCGAGCACCACGGCGCGCAGGTGCGACATGTCCAGCGATCCGCGCTGGATGTGGTCACGCAGCCGGCCCGGCGTGCCCACGACGATATGCGCCCCACGCTCGAGCGCACGGCGTTCGTCCCGCATGTCCATGCCCCCCACGCAGGACACCACGCGACCGCCGGCCTTGGAGTAGAGCCATGCCAGCTCCCGCATGACCTGGAACGCGAGCTCCCGGGTGGGAGCGACGACCAGCGCCAGGGGCGCCTCCGCCGGACCAAGGACATCCGCCTCGCCCATCAGCGTAGGGGCGATCGCCAGGCCGAAGGCCACCGTCTTGCCCGATCCGGTCTGGGCCGACACGAGCAGGTCCGAGGTGCGGAGTTCAGCGTCGGTGACGGCCTGCTGCACCGCAGTCAGGTTGTCGTATCCACGCTCGACGAGCGCATCGGACAGGGTCTGTATCATTCGGGAGATCCGATTCAGCTAGGTCGGCGCGGCGGTGCGCATCGCGACGGCCAGGACGGGCGACGCGCGTTTGACGTCCCACTGAAGCCCTGAACCGCTGGGGTCAAGGGTAATATTGCCCTCCGGTCGTCCGAGCGGGGTCGCCACCCGCATCCACTCCATCCCGTTCGTCCAGAGCGCCCCGGCCTGACGGCTGGCCCTGGCTTCCATGACGCTTGCCGATCCGGGCCTGCAATGAGACACTGTTGCGCGACTTACGTTCATCGGTCCTTTAGGCGATCGCACCTTTCCCGGTCGGAGAGGCTGAGGCGGACGATGATGACCACGGCGCCACCAGGGCCAGTCTACCAGTTCGACGGCTATACCCTCGATCTTGGGGCCGGCACCCTGCGCCATGCGGATCAGGAGATCGCGCTACGACCCAAGACCTACGCCGTGCTGACTCATCTGGTCTCGAACGCAGGACGGATCATCGGGCGGGATGAGCTGCTCGATACGGTCTGGGCCGATGTCACGGTCACCGAGGATTCACTGACCCAGTGCATCTCGGAACTCCGTCGCGCGCTCGGCGACGATGGAGGGGGCCTGCTCAGGACGGTTCCCCGTCGGGGCTACCTCTTCTCGGGGCACATTGTCCGTGGGCCAGCCACCGTTGCCGCGTCCGGTCCGGAGCGGTCGGACAAACCGGCCATCGCCGTGCTTGCGTTCGAGGATCTCAGCCGGGACCACGATCAGGATTACTTCGCCACGGGGCTGACCGAGGATATCATCAGGGCCCTGTCGCTGGTCCGGGAGATCTTCATCGTTTCGCGGGCCGCCACGGCCGTCTACCGCGGGCGGACCATTCCGCCCCGGCAGATGGCCGAGGAGCTCGGCGTCCGCTACCTGCTGGAAGGAAGCGTGCGCGTGGCCGGCGAGCAGATGCGGGTCACGGCGCAACTGGTGGACAGCGTCACCGGATCGCTGATCTGGAGCGAACGCTTCGAGGGCACCCGGGAGGACGTCTTCGCCTTCCAGGATCGGATCACCCGGCAAGTCGCTGTCGCACTTCAAATAAAGCTGACCTACGGCGAGCTTGCCCGGCTCTGGGACGGGCAGACTCGGGACCTTGCAGCCTGGGAGAAGATGGTCGTTGCCAGGGACCTGTTCCTTCGATTCAACGAAGGCGACAACCTCCGGGCAAGGCTGTTGCTCCGCGAGGCTTTGGACATCGACCCCGGCTATGTCACGGCGATGGTCCTGCTCGGCCTCACTCACTGGTGCGATGCCCGGTTCTACCTGTCCGCCGATCCCGAGCTGGCGCTGCTCCAGGCGGAGGAGCAAGCCCAACGGGCTCTGGCTGCCAATTTCGGGGTTGCCGGGGGTCACATGCTGGCTGGACTGGTCGCATTCCTCCGCGACCGCCATGAGGAGGCCGTCGCACAATGCCGCCGAAGCTGCGACCTGGCGCCCGGCAATTCGTGGAACTATGCCGTGCTGGGGCTGGTCCAGATCTACGGCGACGACCCGCACGGTGCTCTCGTGGCCTTCGACACAGCGTTCAGCCTCTCGCCCCGACCCCCCAACTGGTACCTGTACAACCTCGCGCTGGCGAACCATTGGGCCGGTCGCCCGGGCGCGGCGGAGCAGGCCCGGCGCTACCGGGATGCGGAGCCCAGCGACCCTTATGGTTATGCCAATCTGGCGATGATCCTCGCTCTACAGGGCTATGAGGCCGAGGCGGCCCGGGAGGTGGCTTCGCTGCGACGTCTCTTTCCCAGCTTCGGGATGGAGCAGATCCGCCGTTCCCAGCGGTATAAGGACGCTCGCAAGCTGGAGCTTGCGGTTGCCAGCCTTCGTAAGGCCGGACTTCCCGAACAGGGCGAGGCTCGAGGCGCAATGACGAATGTATCGGACTACCGAGCCAAGTAATTTCGTCCGGATTTCGTCCTTCTCTCAGGACCCGAAAGGCGCGGTGGCGCATCCTGCCTGGACGACGTGCCGTTCTCAGTTGCCAGGAGTGGTTCCCATGCTTGCCGCCCGCAGGACGCCCAGCCTCTCGTTCTTTGCGACTCTCCAGCACCTTGCCGACTTTCATCCGGTCGGAGTCATCAGCCATGGCGGTCGGTCAGGCCATGACCGCCAGTTGCAGGACGCCATAGGTCGCCTTCCGCCACATCTTTTGGACGACATCGGGGTCGATCCAAGCATCGCGACCAAGGATGATCCGTCCCCCATCTTCTCGGGTCGCGGCTGACATCAGGTCGGCAGGCTCATACCCTGATATTCAGAGCGGCGCAGGATGGGTGCGCCGAGCAGCCCAGTTCGCTGCAACAGATCACACTCTGGATGCGAGGGCCGGCGTCACCGTGCCGCGAGAGTCCAGACGCCAACAGGCTTGGCCCGGATAGTTCAAGAACGAAGCGTGTCTAGCACCCACGACGACTGCTCATCGCTGGCTGAGCCGGGCGTTCGGGCCAGTGGCCCCGACCGGGGCCTGCGGGCAGCATCGGTCCAGGAACGGGTGCCCGGGCTGGGAGGCAGCGAATGGCACGCCCATCGCTACCTCCCGCTGAAGAGCTGCCCCGGCGGGAATCCGAGCACCCCTCAGTTGAGCGAGACCACGAAGTTCTGAAGGAGCAACTTCACGCATCCAGCGCCGGTGCCATCCTAAGCCTATAGATGATGAACATGATGCAACTATCGATGAAACAGTCGATTTGTCCAGATGCTCTTCCCTAAAGGCCGGCTTAGCTACCCGAGGGCAAGCTGCAGAGTGGCCTTGACGAGACTGACGGTGGCCGCCCAGCCCGCGACGCAGGTCAGCAGGACGACCCCGCACATCAGTAGCGTCAGAGCGTCGATCTTCTCGATGTTCAGAAGGCTTGCATCATCAGGCTCTGCTTGGACCACGTCCTCGTAGAACCCGATCGGCAACGCCGGGTCCCGGACAGCGATGCCGGCAGCTCCGGCCGAGACCCGGGCTGTGATGACCGGCTCTTCGAAATCCCAGTGAACGGGATGAACCACGATGCTCGTCGCTGTTCGCGGTCGGATCGGAGTGAGGTCAGACATGCTCGATGTCCCTTCATGACGAAAGCAGATGATCGGAGGGCCAAGGACGAGCCTCGGCACCGGAACTCCGACCGGACGGTCTTGGGGTCGGGAGCTGCCGAGTCCGGCAGCCCCCCAACTGAGGCTCAGGAGGTCTTCTTGCGGCGACCAAGGGCCGCCATTCCGCCCAACGCGGACAGCAGAAGGAGGCCTGCGGCCGGCACCGGGATCACGGCCGCTTCGACTGCGAAGTCGATGTCGGCCACGCCACCCTTACGGACGCCGGTGTCAATGACCTCGCCAAAGGTCAGCACGAGGTCGACCGTTTGGCCGGCCTGGACGAACAGCGGCTCCTCGAAGCCGGTCGTGACGTCCTGCCCGACCGTGACCGGAGCGGCGGTCCCGAACGCGAAGGACACCCCGCCCTTGAACGCGGCGGAGAGCTGCTGGACCGTGCCTCCAAGGATGGAGAGTGCCGCACCGCCCGAGGACGTGTTGGTAAAGGAGAACGTATAGGTGTCTCCGGCGTCGCCGATCTCGAAGACCCCGTCGAAGAAGAAGTCGTCACTCAGGAGGTCGTAGCTGCCGCCCGGCGATACAAGGGTCGTGGCCGAGGCCACGCACGGTGCAGCCAGCAACACAGCTGCCAATCCCGCTGCCTTCAATCTGTCGATCATGGTAGACCCTCTTATGACTGTTTTCTGCAGGCGCTCAATCACACGCCCCGGTCGCGAGCTAGAGTCATACCCGAAACAATCCACTGCTGACGGATAGCAGCCACGGGGCGGCAACTAGGTCAGAGGGTGAGATCAACACCTATATCGATGGTTGATGGGTCCTCCCGAGCGCCTAAACCGCCAATTCCTCGGGGGAGTCCGGACGAAAGGCTCGTTCGCGCTCGACCGGCGCATTGCCGGGACAGAACGACGCACAACGACGTGGATCGGTCAGATGCCTGCTTCTTGAGCAAAGCTGGAAGGACGAAGGGCGCCGGACCTAACGGTCGCGACGCCCCCTGGCCGGATCAGAAGTCGTAGAACCCGAAGTCCGCCTTGGAGAGCGTTCCGACTCCGTTCAGGGTGGCGACGAGGATGGCATCGACGTTTTCGTCGATCTGACCGTCCCGGTCGGTGTCCACGCCCTTGCCGTCCTGATCGAACCAGAGCCTGTGCGTGTCAGTCTCGAAGACGAAGGTCGGTCCAGACGTCGTCACGTCGACGCTCTTCTGGTTGCGGATCCTGAAGTTGTCCGCATCGACGCCGAACTCTGACTCGAGGATCGACAACTCGTCGTCGGCCTTGTTGAAGTCCTTGATGATGTCATGCGGCCAATAGGTTGGATGGCTGAGGAAACCTTCGTCGAGCTCAAGGACGAAGCTATCCTTGCCGCCCCCGCCGGTCAGTTCGTCGGCACCGGATCCCCCGTCCAGGACATCTGCGCCACCCCGACCATTCAGAACGTCATCTTCCGAGCCTCCGTCCAGCGAATTGCCCCTCCCGTCGCCGAACATGTAGTCGTCATGGGAGGAGCCTTCGATGTGCTCGACGCTCGAGAGCCGATCGCCCAGGGCTGCTCCGGAGTTCGCGGACTGCTTGGCCAGGTCGATGTGGACCGAAAGGTCGGCGTCGATGTAATCGACACGGTCGTATCCCTGGCCCCCGTTAATCCGATCGGACTTGAAATCCTCCGACCGAAGATAGGCCCCCATGTGGAAGACGTCCCCGCCGGCTCCGCCGTTCAGGATGTCAGCGCCGTACCCGTCGTTGAACGTGTCGGCCCCGCCGCCGCCGAAGTAGGTGTCCGAGCTGGCGTCATCCACGCCTTCCGTGTCATGGAACGTATCATTGCCCGAGCCGCCATCCGCCCTGTCGGACCCGGCCTGGCCATCGATGGTGTCGTTGCCGCCGCCGCCGTTCAGGACGTCCTGACCTCGGCCCCCCTCCAGGATATCGGCGAAGCGGGCGCCGGTGACGCGGTCGGCTCCGGCCCCGCCGTCGAAGTTGATGACCTCGAAGCCCCCAAGCTGGGTGCCGTTGGCCAACGTGGTCATCTTCTGGCCTTGCGTCGCCAGGTTATAGGTCACGCCGGTGTCGAACTCGGGATCACTCGACGACAGGTACTGGAACGTGAGGTGGACCAAGTCGACCGTTCCGCGCTGGTCGCCCCCGACCGCCTTGTCCCTGACGCCGGCCCAGACCTCGTCGCTCCCGCTGCCGCCGAACAGGACGTCGATGTTCCGGAGATCGTCGCTGCTGCGCCAGTTGGACGAATAGAGCTCGTCGTTGCCGGCACCCCCGTAGATCCGGTCGGCATCGAAGCCTCCGGTCAGGATGTCGGCACCCTGGCCCCCGTCGACCAGATCGTTCCCGTAGTCGCCATTCAGGCTGTCCCGGCCATCCTCGCCATAGATCTTGTCGGCCAGGTCGCCGCCGGACGCCGTATCGTCCCCGCGGCCGCCATAAAGCACGTCGGTCCCGGCAGAGGCCGGCGTCTCGCTCCAGTCCGAGTATCCGGTCTGGTCGCCCTGAAGGCTGTCGTTCCCGTTCCCGCCACGCAGCACGTCGTCGCCATAGGCCCCGAACAGGCTGTCGGCCCCGCCCATGCCGGAGAGCGCGTCGTCGCCCTTGCCCCCCATCAGAGTGTCGCCCATGGCCCACCCTGTGAGCCGGTCCGAGTAGTTCGAACCGCGGATCTCATACTGCTCGATGTTCCGGATGGTGAAACCACCCGGCACGGCGGTCGGACTCAGATAGTCCTTGGCCGCGAACGAGACGAAGGAGCTGCGCTCGTGGTAGCTCGCCCGGAGGAGGTCGACCCCCGTTCCGCCATCAACCACGTCGTCCACCATGTCGCGGCCGCTTCCGACATCGAGGACATCGTCGCCATTCCCGCCGTTCATCACGTCGCCGCCAGCGCCACCGACCAGGGTGTCGTTGCCCTCACCGCCGTAAAGCCGGTCGGCGCCGTCCGGCCCGCCTCCGGAGTAGGAGTTGCCATAAAGCCGGTCGTCGCCCTCGCCGCCGTAGAGCGTGTCACGACCGGCGTCCCCGCTGAGACTGTCGTTGCCGTAGTCGCCGGTCAGGTTGTCGTTGCCGGTATCTCCTTCGATCGAGTCGTTGCCGTAGCCCCCAAAGACCGCATCGTCTCCCGAGCCTGCCGAGGCAAAATCGTCGCCGTGGAACAGATTGATACGGTCTTGGGCGTTCGTGCCGAACAGATAATCGTAGCCAGAATAATACCAGTCGTTCTTGCCGTTGATAACAGCCATTCCAAGCCCCTTTGAGATTTGGGAAAGTGATATGGAGATCGAAGAATATGGCGGAATTGTGCGTGCAGCCGGATGGCCTGTCAACGGAGGCCGAGCGGTCCTGATGGTGGGGAAATCCCGACTTTCTGAAAGGCTCGCGCTGCCCTAGATCCATGCAGCAGAGCTCTGATTTCAGTGCCTTACCGGCCCGTCTGAGCGCAGTTCAGCACCGCGACGTGCAGTCGCGATAATCGAACGATTTAATCCAGCAGATATGGTCGAGCCGCTCGCCACACGGCCTTCAAGCTGACGGGTCCGGATCTTAACCCACCCTATCGAGCATTATTCGGCTACCCCGAAGCGGTTCGGGTTCGGGTCAGGCGCATGACCCAAACCGTAGCAATATTTCCGCACAAAGGGCCGATCTATTGCGCAAGTGTTCAGCCATTTCGATGAACCAGAGATGGTCCTGAATTTCGGCCTGATCTGAAAATCTCAGGGAGCTTTGGGCCTCTGCACGTCGCCCTGGACCATACGGACCGGGTGGGCCTCCCTCTCGGCAGGTTATGCGCTGGCACCTATGGAGCGAGGCACGGCAAGACCCCACCCGACGTCGCTGGGCTGGACGAACGCACATACTCCGCCCGGGAACCCCATCGAACTGAGGGCGGTCCCGGATCAGACTTCCCCAGTGACGCTGACGCCCAAGCCGGTTGCGACCAATGGCTTGGGGCGGTCCGGCGACGTGTCGCGGCTATCCGCGCCGGCTTCCGTCCGACGGGGCGGCGGCCCGCTGCTATCCCGGACCAGCAGCCTGAGCGGCAGCACTTCGCGGCCGACGGGAAGGTCGTCGTCCAGGATCGCCCGCACGGATCGTTCCGCGATCTGCCGGTAGGGCTGCTCGACAGTGGTCAGGGCCGGGATGGCGGCCGCCGCTTCAGGGACGCCGTCGAAGCCGACGACCGAGACGTCGGACGGGACGTGCCAGCCCCTTGCGCCAAGCCAGTCCAGCGCCGCCAGCGCCACGAGATCCGACATGGCCAGGACGGCCGTCGGCGGCGGCTCGGCTCCTTCGAACAGCGCCTCCATGGCGGCCGCGACGCTTGCCTGATCGTTGCGGGTGCTCAGGAACGGAACATCCGTGTCCTTGATGCCCGCCTCGGCAAGGGCCGCCCAGTAGCCCCGCGCCCGTTCGCGGACATTCACGAACCGCGTCGCCCGCACCTCGTCGGGAGTGGACCGGCCCGAGCCATCGCCGACGCCGATGCCCAGGATGGCGAAACGGCGGTGCCCTAGGTCCACGAGATGGCGCGCGGCGTCGCGAGCCCCGCCGAAATCGTCGATGTCCACGGCCGGGACGTCCGGCTCGCTCGTGTCGAGCGACAGGGCCACGAACGGCAGACCGCGCCGCTGGGCGATCTCGACAAGAAGTTCACGTCCCCCACACCGCAACAGGAATCCATCGACCAAGGCGCTCTCGATGCTCCAGGCGAGCCCGTGGTCCTCGGCCACTGAAACCAGCGCCAGACCGGCGCCGCGCGCGTGGCATACGCTGGCGATTTCGGTCATCAGCCGCCGCGCCCATGGATCGGCAAAGAAGTAGTCCAACGGTTCGGCGGCGGCGACGCCGATCGCATGGGCCTTGCCGGCGCGCAGAAGCCGGCCTTTCGGGCTCGGACCGGCGTAGCCGAGCACCCTGGCGGCCTCGCGGACCCGTTCCCTAACCTCCTCGCGTACCAGATCGGGACGGTTGAACACGTTGGACGCGGTGCCCTGGGATACGCCGGCCGCCTCGGCCACGTCTCGGAGCCGGATCGGGTTCGGCGTTCGTTTCATCTCCTGCAGCCCTCTGCCCTGCGACCCCTGTCCGGTAGCTCGCACCCGACTTGGATCGATTCAAAAATCACTTGACGGAGTCCTAATCCTCGGCTTGAATCGTTTCAAGTCACGAAACCCCAACATTCCATTGTATCCTTTTTTGCCGACTGGGAGGTCGCTATGGCCGATTCTCATGGTGTGGGTCCGTCAGCTTGGGCCGTTGCTTACGTCGGCCTTCCTTACGTTCTCGGGGTGGGCGAATGCAGTCACCGCGCCGCGCTGGTGTGGCGCCAGGAGTTCGGCCTGGACATCGAGGTGCCGGCCGCCTTCGGCGATCTGAACGTCGCCCAGACGTTGCTGAAGGCTGAACTGGCCAAGCCCGACTGGGTGCCGGTCCGGCGACCCGCCGAAGGCGATGCCGTGATCATGTGGAAAGGGGATCGGCTGGCCCATGTGGGCGTCTGGGTCGCTCCCGGACATGTCTTGCACTGCACCCGTGCCGAAGGCATGGTGCTGACCCCGGAGGCTGACCTCCCGGCACAGGGCTTCAGGATCTTCGGCTACTTCCGTCACCGGATGGAGCAGGCTGCGGCGGCCTGAACGCCATCACCGGCCGGGCCTGGATCCGGCGTTGCCCGGATCCGTCGGTCAGGCCCCGCCGTCGACCCAGATGGATCCCTGCCCGCTGCGACAGCGCGGCCCGGCACATGGCGTGTGGTTGGCACAGCAGGAGCCACGTCCGCTGCAGATCGTTCAAAGCTTGCGAAACCGCAACGTCCGCTTGGACCGGTCAGGGCAAGGTCCCGCTCGACAGGTAACCAAGGAGATGACGATGCTGTCGCGCAGAGCCGCCCTGATGATCGGTGCAGGGCTTGCTGCCGCACCGATGCTGGTCCAACCCGTTCTCGCCGAAGGAGGTCTCGACACCTCGAACTCGGCGCCGAGCGATCTTTCGGGCCTGACCCGGATCAAGCGCGAGCTGGTCGCGCCGCCCGAAGTGCACGAGCACGAGCAGGTGGCTCTCGGCGGACCCCGCATCGTCGAATTCGAGATGCGCATCCAGGAGAAGGAGATCCAGATCGCCGACGACGCCTGGCTGCAGGCGATGACCTTCAACGGTTCGGTGCCGGGCCCGATGATGGTGGTGCACGAAGGGGATTACGTGGAGCTGACGCTCAAGAATCCTCCGACCAACATGATGCAGCATAACATCGACTTCCATGCTGCGACCGGCGGCTTGGGCGGCGGCGCCCTGACGCTCATCAACCCCGGCGAGATGACCAAGCTGCGCTTCAAGGCCACGCGCGCGGGCGTGTTCACCTACCACTGCGCACCCGGCGGCCCGATGATCCCGTGGCATGTCACCTCGGGCATGTCTGGCACGATCATGGTGCTGCCGCGCAACGGCCTTCGGGACCAGCATGGCGAGCCGGTGGCCTACGACCGCATCTTCTACATCGGGGAAAACGACTTCTACATCCCCAGGGATCAGAACGGCGCGTTCAAGCGCTACCCCGATCATGGCGAGGCCTATCCCGACATGCTCGAGGTGATGAACAAGCTGATCCCCAGCCACGTCGTGTTCAACGGCCGTGTGGGATCGCTGACCGGAGACAATGCGCTTAAGGCCAAGGTCGGTGAGCGGGTCCTCATGATCCACAACCAAGCCAACCGCGACACCCGCCCGCACCTGATCGGCGGGCACGGCGACCTTGTCTGGGAACAGGGCAAGTTCAACAATCCGCCGGCGGTCGACCTGGAGACCTGGTTCATCCGCGGGGGCTCCTCGGGCGCGGCGCTCTACCAGTTCCGGCAGCCGGGCCTTTACGCCTACGTGAACCACAACCTGATCGAGGCCGTGAACCTGGGCGCCACCGCGCACGTGAAGGTCGAAGGCGAATGGAACAACGACCTGATGGAACAGCTCGTCGCGCCGACCCCGTACGACGCAGATCTTGAGATCAGGACAGCGTTGCCCTGACCCCTTGCCAGACCATCCAGATACGCCAGCGGGGCTGCCAGTGACGGCCGCCCCTGTTGCGTTGGACGGCGCAGGAGTGATCGTCCGGTAGCGGACGGTGCAGGAGCCGGAGGACCCAGCCGGGTCGGGGGTGACCTGTCGATGGAACCAAGGGTCAGGGCCGCCTCCGAAAGGTCCCTGCGGGGCGTTGAGTCCGATCACTCGGCAAATCGCGGCCCAGAGGTACGCTGATCGGGACAATCGACATGAGAAAAGGGCGGCGGACATGTGTCCGCCGCCCTTGCACGATCGATCCAGGATCACTGGACCTGAGCCAGGTCCTCGACCAGCCGCGTCTTGGCCTTTCCGCGGAGGGCCTCGGCGGCGGCGGTCGCAGCGTCGAGGTTGGCGGCAGCCCCCACCTGCACAAGACCCACCATGCCCATTCCGGCGTGGGGCGTGCACTTGACGCCATAAAGGCCTTCCTTGTCGACGGTCAGCGTATAGCCCTGCCCCATGGGGCTTTCGAAGGGCTCGACGCCGTCCGGAAGCATCCCGTCGATCGAGGCCACGTTGTGGCCCTTGTCGGTCGCGATGAACTCGATGACATCGCCCGGGGCGGCGGTCACGAAGGCGGGCTCGAACACCATTGCGCCTTGGGCGCCCTTGTTCAGCAGCTGGACCTGAATGGTCTCAGCGGGGGCCACTCCGGCCACCAGGGCCAGGAGGGATGACACAGTGAGGATCTTGGCGAGCATCGGACTGTCCTTTCCAGCGTGATGCATTTGTTCTGCGCCCGGTGGTAGGCTATGGGCGCGGCCGGGACGTTGCGCGGCGACAAACTCGGAGGCCGATGGTGAGGAAACTGGACGAAAGCCTGATCGCGCCCCTGCCCCCGTTCCGCAGGCTGGAGCGGACCCAGATCCGCGAGATCCTGGATCAGGCCACGTCGCGGCGACACGACGAAGGGTCAGAGGTTTTCCGGTCGGGGGAAGAGGCAGACCGCTTCTTCCTGCTGCTGGACGGAGTCGTGCGCGTGGTCCGCATCCTGCCGGGCGGGGATCAGGTCATCCTGCGGCATATCCCGCCGGGGCAGCTGATCGGCATTGCGTCGGCCCTGGGCCGCTCGACCTACCCCGCCTCGGCCCTCGCGGCCAGCGAGGCTCTTACCCTCGCCTGGCCCACGCGGCTCTGGGCCGGGTTCGTGCAACGCTACGAAGGCTTCGCGACCGAAACCTGGGCCACCGTGGGCCGGAGGTTGGACCAGCTCCACGACGACATGGCCGCGATGGCCACCCAGGCCGTCGAGCAGCGCGTCGCGGCCTGCGTGCTGCGGATGGTGAACCAGACCGGCCGACCGGTCGAGGGCGGGATCGAGATCGCCTTTCCCATTACCCGGTCCAACATCGCCGAGATGACCGGAACCACGCTCCACACTGTGAGCCGCCTTCTGTCGGCTTGGGAAAAGGACGGTGTCGTCGAAAGCCGGCGCAAGCACATCGTGGTGACCGCGCCGCACCGTCTCGTGCTGCTTTCGGGCGCTAGCGGCGGCTGATGGCCGGTTCCGCGGCCGCGGCCCGCAGCTCCTCGCGGAACTCCGCTTCGTCCAGGCGGTATTCGCGGCAGGCATCGATCACCCGGTGAAAGGGGGCGATCGGACATCCGAAGCACAGCATTCGGTGCTTCAGGAACACCGCGCCGGTGCCGGGCCACAGTTCGAACAGGTTGAGCAGCGCGAGGTCAGGGTCGTCGACAGACGGAGCCGCCATGACTCATCTCCTGGTTTGCGGCACGGGGGCCGGATCACAGGCACCATGGCCGCGACGATCGTTCCGGTCTTTGCGCAACCGCAACAACCGCTCCTGGCGATCCGGCTAGGACCGAAAAGGTCCGAACCATCGTCCGAGGAAGCCCATGTCGGAAATCCTGACAAAAACCAGGGCGCGGAACGTGTTCTACGGAGGATCCCTCTTCTTCGTAGCCGTTTTCGCGGCCCTGGTCGCCAATAGTCACCATTACATCGCCACCACCTCGACATCCTCCCTGCCCCTCACCGATGAGGTCACCCTGGGGAAACGGGTCTGGGAGGCGAACAGCTGCATCAACTGCCACACGCTCCACGGCGAAGGCGCCTATTTCGCACCTGAGCTCGGGAACGTGATGACCCGCTGGGGCTTGGCCGACGATGCCGAGGGGGCCTACGAGGCGCTCGACGGCTGGATCAAGGCGCAGCCCTCCGGGATCGAGGGGCGCCGCCAGATGCCCCACTTCGACCTGACCGAGGAGGAGACGCGCGGCCTGGCCGAGTTCCTCCGCTGGGCCGACCACACCGACACCCAGTCCTGGCCGCCCAACGACGCCGGCTGAGAAGGATCACCCGACATGAAGTATCAATCCCAAAAGGTCGCGCTGGCGTATTTCGCCGTGGCGCTCGGCCTCTTCGCCGTCCAGGTCCTCGCGGGGCTGCTCGCGGGCTGGATCTACGTCTCGCCCAATACCCTGGCGACGGTGCTGCCGTTCAACGTCGTCCGCATGATCCACACCAACGCTCTGGTGGTCTGGATCCTCCTGGGCTTCTTCGGCGCGGCCTACTACCTCGTCCCCGAGGAGGCCGAGCGCGAGGTCTTCTCGGTCAAGCTGGCCTGGGTCCAGCTCGCGATCCTGACCATCGGCACCCTGGGCGCCGTCGCCAGCTACCTGATCGGCATCCATGGCGGCCGCGAGTTCCTCGAGCAGCCGCTCTGGGTCAAGCTCGGCATCCTCGTCGCCGCGGTGATCTTCCTCGTGAACATCTCGCTGACCTCGCTCGCCGGGCGGAAGACCGCGATCACCAACATCCTGCTGCTCGGGCTGTGGCTCCTGTCGCTCCTGTGGATCTTCGCCCTCATCAACCCGGACAACCTGTCGCTCGACAAGATGTACTGGTGGTTCGTCGTCCACCTCTGGGTCGAGGCGACCTGGGAGCTGGTCATGGCCGCGATCCTGGGCTTCCTGATGCTCAAGCTGACCGGCGTGGATCGCGAGGTCATCGAGAAGTGGCTTTACGTCATCGTGGCGCTCGCCCTCTTCTCGGGCATCCTCGGCACCGGGCACCACTACTACTGGATCGGCGCGCCGGGCTACTGGCAGTGGATCGGCTCGATCTTCTCGACTCTCGAGGTGATCCCGTTCTTCGCGATGATGAGCTTCTCGTTCCTCATGGTCTGGAAGGGCCGCAGGAACCATCCGAACAAAGCCGCGCTGCTCTGGTCGCTGGGCTCCGCCACGGTCGCCTTCTTCGGCGCGGGCGTCTGGGGCTTCCTGCATACCCTGCACGGCGTGAACTACTACACCCACGGCACGCAGGTCACGGCCGCCCACGGGCACCTTGCCTTCTACGGCGCCTATGTCTGCGTGAACCTGGCCATCATGACCTACGCCATGCCGGTGCTCCGCAACCGCGAGCCCTACAACCAGTCGCTCAACATGGCCTCGTTCTGGCTGATGACCGGTGGCGTCTCCTTCATGACTTTCGTGCTCACCTTTGCGGGGACCGTGCAAACGCATCTCCAGCGCGTGATGGGCATGTACTACATGGAAGTGCAGGACCAGCTTGCCATCTTCTACCTGATGCGCTTCGGCGCCGGCGCAGCCGTCGTCCTGGGCGCGATCCTCTTCATCTACTCCATCGCCTTCGCCCCGCGTGAGCGGGCCGTGCCGGCAGCCCTCCAACCGGGAGAATGAGCCATGAATGCGCCCGTCCGGGTCCACGAAGTCCCCTATTACCAGCCCAAGGGTGACGAATGCGAAATCTTCGTCACCGCTCAGGCCAAGGGTTTGCCCCTTCTGCTCAAGGGGCCTACCGGCTGCGGCAAGACGCGCTTCGTGGAGCACATGGCGGCGCGCCTGAACCTTCCCCTTTACACGGTCGCCTGCCATGACGACCTTTCGGCAGCCGACCTGATCGGCCGCTATCTCCTCAAGGGCGGCGAGACGGTCTGGGTCGACGGCCCGCTGACCCGCGCCGTCCGCGATGGCGGGATCTGCTATCTCGACGAGGTGGTCGAGGCCCGCAAGGACGTGACGGTGGTGCTGCACCCCCTGACGGACGACCGCCGCCGCCTGTTCATCGACCGCACCGGCGAGGATCTCCGGGCGCCCGCGAACTTCATGCTCGTGGCCAGCTACAACCCTGGCTACCAGAGCATCCTGAAGAAGCTGAAGCCGTCCACCCGTCAGCGCTTCCTGTCGGTCGCCTTCGACTTTCCCGAGCCCGAACTGGAGCAGCGCATCCTCACGCACGAGACGCGGCTCGATGATGGCCGAGCCAAGGCCCTTGTCCGGCTCGCGGGGCACATCCGCAAGCTGTCGGGCATGGACCTGGAGGAAGGCGTGTCCACGCGCCTCCTCATCTATGCCGGGAGCCTGATCGCGGGCGGGATGTCGGTGGACCGCGCGCTCGAAGCCGCGGTCATCGAGCCGCTGAGCGACGACCCGGACACGCAACAGGCGCTGCGCGACCTCGCGGCCACCGTCTTCGGGTGACGAGATGCTGCACGCAGCCCTCGAATTCCTCGAGCCCGAAGAGACGGTTGGCAACCTTTGGCATGGCTGGGCCAGCCGGATGGCCACCGTACCTGACCAAGGGGTGGATCATGGGGTCACGCTCGAGGAGATGCGCATGTCCGCCGGGATGCTGTTCCGCGCGCTCGACGGGACATCGGGCGTGGAGATCGGACCGGCTCCGGCGACCGTGGTTGCCCGGCGCCGTCGCCTGAAGGAGCAGGTTGCCGGCGTCTGGCCCCGGGAGTACCGGGCGAGCTTCGACGGCGAACGCCTTCGCCTTCCACCTGCCCTGACGGTCTTCGCATCCCGCGATCTGAACCGGGCGGCCTATCTCTGGATCGCGGCCCTGGCCGCGACGGCCAGGATCCCGGACCGGTGCGATGACCCGCTGATGGCCGATCTGATGCAGATCAGGTCCATCGGCGAAGCGAGCCGCGCGGTCCGGAGCCAATGCCCCGGCCTTGCGCCGACGGGCGACATCCTTGCCGCGCATCTCAGGTCCCAACGG
This sequence comes from Rubellimicrobium arenae, assembly GCF_017916275.1. Classification (GTDB taxonomy): domain Bacteria; phylum Pseudomonadota; class Alphaproteobacteria; order Rhodobacterales; family Rhodobacteraceae; genus Rubellimicrobium; species Rubellimicrobium arenae. The sequence goes on along the minus strand of NZ_JAFMST010000005.1, from coordinate 162,543 downwards.
GCGGTCCAGCCGGTCGGGGCGGCGGAGGCCGCCGTCGAGGAGCTGGTGCTGTGGATGCTCGGCGGTGACCTGCCCGCCAACGGTCCCGCACGAGCGCTCCTGTCCGATATGGACACCGGCGTCTCGGCGCCGCGGGGCTATGTCCCGATGACCTCCGTTCCCATCTGGCCCAGGCTCGAGCGAAGTGCCGCAGGACAAGGGGCGAGCGACTCGCCCGAACCCGAGCCGGGTCCGGCCGGCGCCGCGGTTCCCTCGCGCAAGCAAGGCCGGCGAGAGACGCTCGATCAGGCCAACCGCCGCGACAGCTTCATCCTTTATCGCTTCGAAGGCATCCTGTCCTGGGCCGAAAGCCTCAACCTCGCGCGCATGACCGACGACGATGACGCCGAGAATGCGGCCAAGGCGGCCGAGGACCAGGATCACGTCACCCTGTCGCAGCATTTCCGGCGTGCCGCATCCCGCCTGCGCGTCTCGCTCGATCTCGCGCCCCAGGACGCCGACCATGAGCGCCTGTCCGACCGCTTCACCTACCCGGAATGGAACCATCGCACCCGGTCCTACCTGCCCGATCACACGCGGGTGCTGGAGGCCGAGGCCGAGGCCGCCAGCGCGACGACGATGCCCGATCCCCGCCTAGCGGCCCGCGTGCGGCGCCAGTTCGAAGCGTTGCATCCCCGGCGGGTCACCCTGCCCCGCCAGATGGACGGCGCGGAGCTGGATCTCGACTCCGTCGTCGCGTCGCAGGCGCTGATCCGGGCAACCGGCCAAGGCAGCGACCGGATCCACCTCGCCTCGCGCGCGACGGAGCGGGACCTTGCCGTGGCCCTGCTCGTGGATTGTTCGCGCTCCACCGAAGCCGTGACGGGCGACCGGTCCGTGATCGAGACGGCGCGGGACTCCGTGGCCGCCCTGGCGGCGGGTCTCGACAAGGTGGGCGACCGCATGGCGATCTGGGGCTTCTCCTCGCTGCGACGGGATCGAGTGTTCCTGCACCGCTGCAAGTCGTTCAGCGAACCCATGTCCGCCGCGGTGACCGCCCGCATCGGCGGACTGCGCCCCGGCCATTACACCCGGCTCGGCGCGGCGATCCGACACGCGTCGGCGCAACTGGCGCTCCAGGGCGCGACCAAGAGGCTCCTGCTCGTGCTCACGGACGGGAAGCCGAACGACCTCGACCATTACGAAGGCATCCACGGCATCGAGGACAGCCGGATGGCGGTGCGCGAGGCGCGTGCCCTGGGCCAGTCGGTCCATGGCGTCATCATCGATGCCGATGGCCAGGACTGGTTCGCGCGCATCTTCGGGCGCACCGGCTTCACCCTTCTGCCCCACCCGGAGCGCCTTCCGCGCGCGCTCCCCGACATCTATCACGGCCTGACACGGGAGACCTGAACATGCGTATCCTTTCCGCCCTGCTCGCCATGTTGCCTGCTGTCGCAATGGCCGAGCCCTTCGCCCCGCCCGTTCCCCAGGCGCAGACCTCCGAGGCCGAGTTCTGGTATGCCGTCGCCTCGGTCGCGATGCTGCTGACGCTGCTCGCCGTCCAGCGGCTCGTGGCACGTCGATGAAACCTCGCTGGATGCTGGTGTGGGCGCTCTACCCGTTCGCGGCCGGAGCGATGGCGCTGAACGTCTACTTCGTCTCGCTCCTCCTGAGCTGGATCGGATGGGCTGTCCTGTCTCCCTTGAACGCTGGCGCGCTGGGACTGGTCCTGGGGCTTCCCGCCGCCTGGGCCTATGCGCGGCATCTGACGCGGCTGATGGCGGAGGCGGACGGGGAGGTCGCATCATGACTGGTTGGGGGTCGTTCGCGGTCGCCGGGCTGGCCTTCCTGCTCACCCATTTCGTGCCGGCGCGTCCTGCCATCCGGGCACGACTGATCGCTACGCTGGGCCGACGTCTCTGGTTCAGCCTTTACGGGCTGATCTCGCTCGCCGTCACGGCCTGGGTGATCGCGGCGGCGAGTCAGGCTCCCTTCGTCGAGCTCTGGCCGCAGCTCCCCTGGACGCGTTGGGTTCCGAACCTGATCATGCCGATCGCGATCGCCCTCGCCGTCTCTGGGCTGCCGTCCCGGACCGTGACGCTGGGGGGCCGCCGGACGCCCAGAGTAGATGTCGCGGACCCGGGACTGGCGGCGCTGACGCGGCATCCGTTGCTCTGGGCCTTGGCCCTCTGGTCAGGATCCCACCTGCTGCCCAACGGAGATCTGGCGCATGTCCTCCTGTTCGGCGGGTTCCTGGCCATGGCGCTTGCCGGCATGGCGGCCTTCGACCGGCGTGCCCGAACGAGGCTGTCGGCCGAGGAGGCCGGCGCCTACTTCGCCAGCACCGCGATCTTCGCGCCGCGCGCCCTTGTCCGGGCTACGTCCGGTCGATGGGATCGCGGAAACTTGGCGCGCCTCATCCTCGCTCTGGGTCTCTGGCCTGCGCTGCTCCTGCTCCATCCCTACGTGATTGGCCTATCACCCCTGCCGATCTGATCCGAGCGGGTTCCCGGCATCCCGGGGGACCTGATCATTTCATCGGAAACGGGCCGACGCCAAGCCCGGTTGAACCCAGGAGCCCGGTTGTGGCGAATGGCACATCCGGCACTGGGCAGCCAGCGCGCCGCACCGCCGAGGAACGCGCGGCGAAGGAATCAAACACGACCGCACCTACGCGGCGGGCCAGCCCGTTGCTGGGGCCAGCGACGAGACGGACCTCTTGGGCGCCGCGCAAGGCTACCGGCGACCTGGGCGCCATGACTGGGCGCATCACCATCGACCTGCCCCTCACCCGGGACGCCAACACTTAGCCTTTCCCCAAGACCGACATGAGTTCCGGCCTAAGGAGGCCAGTTCGGCGCTTCGGGGTCATGGCCCGCTCTCTTTACCACCGCATTTGATCTCCTTTTGTGTGTCGGCGTGATCGCGACGGGGCGACTGCGTGCGACGCTGGGCTACAGTTCCGCAGCATGAAAGCTCAGGCGGACTGAGCTGTCCCTTAACCCCGGAGCCCAGATGCTGATGGAAGAGCTTTCGATCCATGCCGCGGATGGAACGGCCCGCGCACGGATATTCCTGCCCGTCGTTCAGTCCGCGTCGGGCCAGCGTCCGGGTGTGGTCCTGTTCATGGATGCCCTAGGCTTCCGGCCGGCAATGGAGCAGATGGCAGAGCGTTTGTCCGAGCTCGGCGTGCTGGTCCTGCTGCCCGACCTGTTCTACCGCGCCGGCGACTATCAGGCCATCGACGTGAGAGCCACGATGGCCAATGAAAGTGCTCGAGCAGCCGTCTTCGCGCGCGCCAGGGCCACCACCCCGGACATGATGATGCGGGACACCAGGGCTTATCTGGATGCGCTGCGGTCGAATGGTGCGTCGGGACCGCTGGGCGTCGTCGGCTACTGCATGGGCGGGACCGCGGCGTTCCGGGCGGCTGGGACCTTTGGCGACCGGATCGCGCTGGCGGCAAGCTTCCATGGGGGCAATCTAGCCACCCTGGACGAACGCAGCCCGCACCACCTGGCCAGTGGCATCAGGGCACGCGTCTATGTCGGCATGGCAGGCGAGGACACCAGCTTTCCGCCCGAACAGTCCACGCGCCTCGCGGAGGCACTCCGCGTTGCGGGTGTGGATCACGCGCTCGAGAATTATGTCGGCTGCGCCCATGGTTGGACCGTGCCGGACACCCCCGCCTTCCACCCGGAGGGGGCCGAGCGGCACTGGCGCCGCCTCGCGCTCCTGATCGATGAGATGTCGGCAGGGACGGACCGCCCGGATGCGAAACCCGGCTCATGAGCGTCACACCCCGTCTGGCGGGGCGACGAACTCGCCTCCCGCCGACCGACGCTCAGAGCAGAAGCTCGTTCACTCCCGGCTCGTCCACGTAGGGACTGTTCACATATCCGATCTGCTCCGACGCGAGAGAACCATCGTCGGGCTCTGACGACATGGCCGCATCGGTGCCGCTCGGCAGCGGGTCGGGAGCGACCGGGTCGGACGGGAAGTCACCCGTGCTGACCGAGAAGTCGAAATGATCCAGGTCCCCGTTGAAGTTCACCTGACCCCAGGGGTTCCCAAAGACAAGGTTGTGCGATGAGAACCCGCTCGCGCCGCCGACGACGCCATGGAAGGAGGTTTCGGCGTTCAGCGTCCCGTCCACCCAGATCTGGAGCTTGCCGTCATCCAAGCTGATCGCCAGGTCATGATCCTGATCGGCGACTGCGTTCAATTTCGCGCCGGAGGTCAGGAGCTTGGTCGAGCTCTGGCCATCCTGCAGTAGCAGGAACTGAAGCTCTCCACTGCTCAGCACGCTTGCGATGAAGCTGCCGTGAAGCCGGAAAACCTCGCCCGTAGCCCCCACCTTGTCCGCATCCAGCGAGAACGACATGAAGAAATCATCCTCCGCCACCACGTCGGCGACATACTGGCGCCCGACGGACGCCACGACCCCGGATGCACCCAGTTGGAGCCCTTCGCTCGTCATGGCAGCCGGCTGCCCCAGCGCGATCGCCGTGTCCCGGTCATAGGCAATGATCCCGTTCGCCGAGTCCATCGACAGGAGATGGGCGCCCTCCACGGCCACGACGGTCTTTTCAAGGGCGAAGCTGCCGTCCGGCAACATGACCTTCAGCGCGACGGAGTAGTCGCCGGCCGTCGTGTAGGAATGGGCGACCTTCATGCCCTCGGCCACGGTCCCGTCCCCGAAGTCCCACAGGAAGGTCGTGCCGTCGGGCAGGTGCTGCCCGTCGGCCAGGGAGAAACCGGCGTCGAAGACCCGGGTGGCCCTGTTCGCCTCGGTGACGTGGAACAACGGCTCCAGCCCCGTCCCGGACGTCCGGATATAGCTCGATCCGGCGTCAAGCAGATCGATGAGGCTTCCCTCGAGGACGAGGTAATGGGTCTGCCCGTTCTCGACATCCAGGGTCGAGCCGACGAACATCGTGCCGTAGTAACCCGCCTTCAGGGTGCTCTGGTCCTGCACCATCACGTTGTCCAGGATGACCCAGCCGGACTGCCCCGAGAACCCGGATATGGCCGACGTCAGGTTCTTGACGATCTCGACGAGAACCGAGGCCGAAGCGACTTCGATCCGCGGGATCTCGACCGTCGAATCCGCCCCATCCACGTTTCCGCCATCGGCATGGAGCACCGAGTTCCAGCGGATCGTCAGGCCCTCCGTCGCGCCGACCACGATACCATTCAACTGGGCATTGAAGATCGTGTTATCCTCGATCAGCACGTTCCGATAGAACATCTCGGATCCGGCTTGCCCGCGGTCGACGAGCTCATTCCGCATGAAAATGGACTGGGTGGCCGCGCCTTCCCCGATGTCCATCAGATTGCCCCGGATCACGATGTTCTGCGACGGCGCGGTGGTTCCGGTCGTCCAGAACTGGATCATGTCGGGATGGTCGCCTGATCCAGGGGCCAAAGTGAAGTCGTGAAACCAGTTTCTCTCGATGACGACGCCATCCACCTGGTTGAAGTCCATTCCATCGCTGCGCATCGAATGGACGTTGTTGTCGGCGACCACGACATTCTGGCTTTCCGTGACTACCAGGCCGCGATGGAAGTTCTCGAATTCATTGCCCTGGATTGTGACGCCCTTGCAGTTGTTGATAACCAGCCCCTGGGCATACCCGTATCCGTCCGCCTCGGCGGATACATTCTCGGCGTAGTCTCCGTCGAACTTCGAATTGGTGATCGTGATGTTCGTGCAACTCGAAAACTTGAACGGCTTGTAGTAGATCGGATCGCCATCCTGAAAGTCATAATCGAATTTCACTGCATCGAACGTCAGGTTCGATACCCCGGTCATGGCGATCTTGGAGAACGACGCCGGATTCTCTGGGTCGGCGGACCGGATCGTCACCGTCGAGGCATATTGGGCGAAGGGCTGGGTTACATTCCAAAGGCCGAAATCGCCGTAGTTTCCACCGGCCAATTCGACGACCTCTCCCCCTCGGGCCTGGCTCAACGCCGCGAGAAGGCCCGCCGAGTCCGAGACGCTGATGATCTGGGTGCTCATGTGTGGTTTTCGCCCTTTACTTGCGGACTCGCTCCGATCCGGGGTATTCCGCCCCTGATTGGATCGCGAAGATCCGTAGCCGACATCTTCCAGGTGTGGTCTTAAGCGATCGCACCCCGACTATCCCCCGCGCAGGCGGCGGGTTACAGCCTAGCGAAGATGAACAATTCGTTTCCGCCTGACGGTTGGCCAGGTCGGATCGGCGCCCTATCGGTGCCGCGGATGGAAGGCCACCCGATCATCAATCGCCCGGTGAACGATCGGACTGTTACCCCGGAACGTCTGGAGATTGCTGAAGAATGGCCCCTGCAACGCTACATTGTTTGTAAACGAAATTCTGAATCTGCGGCCTCACGGGCGTCAGTGTCTCAAACAAATCGGTCAAGAATGAGGTCGCCGGCAGGCAAGAATCAGTCTCGCCGAGTCCATCCTGACCACGGTCCTTCGTCGACGTGGCTGCTCCGGGCCCGAGCCCATCGGAATCGCGACCGGCACGGCCACGTTGACGTCTCATCAAGGTTAAAGACAGGCCGGCCTGCCGATCCCTTCGTCATAGCCTGAGGCATCGGCTCCACCTACCGCCCGATCTGCCCGAACTTGGGCGTCCTGCTGTTCACGCCAGTTCGACTGCTGGTTGCGAGCGGCAAGAGCAAGCACATCTGAGCGCCCCCGAGGACGGCCGGGCGAAGCCAGCCCAGCATCAAGGAGCCTCTGCATGGCGCTTTTTCGGACCTGCAAACGGCGCCAAAGCCGACCCCCAGCGATCCCCGCTAAGCCGATCGATGCACTTCGATCAGGGCCTCGTTGCCCGCCCAGCCCCTTTCCGCTCGCCGATCTGACCAAACCGCTGGGGCCCGGTCGCTGGGCGCCCGAACGGTTCAGCCTCGTCAGCCGCCAATTCGTCGAGGATCGGACAATCCGGGCGGTCATCCCCGTGGCAGGACCGAACAAGACGTTCCAGCAGGGAGATCATGGCCTCGATCTCTTTCTTCTTGCGCGCCAACTCGTCGACATGGCTGAGCGCAAGAGATCTGACCTTCGAACTCGCCCGGGAGCGATCACTCCACAATCCCAGGAGTTCCGTGATCTGATCCACGGTAAATCCGAGATCGCGGGCCCGACGGATGAAACGCAATCGGTGAACATCGGCCTCGGCGTAGTCGCGGTAACCGCTGTCCCGCCGCGGAGCAGGCGGGATCAGGCCGATCTCCTCATAGTAGCGGATCATCTTGGCGCTCACCCCCGAAACCCTGGAGGCTTCTCCGATATTCATGTTCAGGGTCCTTTGCTGGATCACGACTTCAGGCCGCCTGTGGACGTGCCTGCTCCTGTCCTGGATGATGGCCGACGTCGGACGCCGCCGGCAACCACGGGCGCACGTTCCGCAACCTGAGCGCATTCGCGACGACAAACACGCTCGAGAGCGCCATTGCCCCAGCTGCGAGCGCCGGAGAAAGAAGAATGCCGTAGACCGGAAAGAGCAGACCCGCCGCGACCGGGATGAGGGCGCCGTTGTAGGCGAACGCCCAGAACAGACTCTGCCGGATGTTCCGGATCGTTGCACGTGAAAGCCCGATGGCGTTCACAACGCCCCGGAGGTCTCCGCTCATCAGCACGACTTCGGCGGACTCGATGGCGATGTCCGTTCCCGTGCCTATGGCCAGCCCCACGTCCGCTTCGGCGAGCGCCGGCGCGTCGTTGATGCCGTCGCCCACGAAGGCGACAGTTCGACCGCCCTCACGCAGCCGTCGAAGCGCCGCCACCTTACCTTCGGGGAGAACCTCGGGGATCACCTCGTCGATTCCGAGCCGATCCGCGACCGCTTTGGCGGTTACGCGATGATCGCCCGTGATCATGGCCACCCGCAGGCCCAGTTCATGGAGCGCACGGATCGCCTCCGGCGTTGTGGGCTTCACAGGATCGGCTACGGCCATCACCGCGGCAAGCCGGCCATCGATCGCGATGTAGATCGGCGACTTTGCCTCTCTTCCAAGCCGTCCCGAGCCGACCGATGCGTCATCAAGACGATAACCGAGCCGTGCCATGTACCGGTCGGCCCCGATCTCCACGCGGCGACCGTCGACCTTCGCCGCTACGCCATAACCAGGGACCGCGTCGAAGGCCTCGACTTGTCCCAGGGTGAGGCCCTGCAGTTGAGCGGCGCGGGCGATGGCTTCCCCGATCGGGTGTTCGGACTTGACCTCGACCGCGGCGGCAAGGGCCAGAACCTCCGGAGCCGTGAAGCCCTCGACCGGATGCAGGTCGGTCAATTCGGGCCGACCAAGGGTCAGAGTCCCAGTCTTGTCGAGAGCGACGACACTGACATCCCGCAGGGTCTGCAGCGCGGCGCCACGCCGGAACAGCACGCCCAGTTCGGCCGCCCGGCCGGTCCCCACCATGAGGGAGACTGGCGTGGCAAGCCCCATGGCACAGGGACAGGCGATGATCAGCACCGCCACCGCGTTCACCATCGCATGCCCGAGAGCCGGGTCCGGCCCCAGGATCAGCCAGCCGACAAAGGTCAGCAGTGCGGCGCTCATCACGGCAGGAACGAACCAGGCCGTGATCCTGTCCACTGTCGCTTGGATGGGCAGCTTCGACCCTTGGGACTGCTCGACCATTCGGATGATCTGGGCCAGGACCGTGTCCGCCCCGACATGGCTTGCACGGGCGGCAAAGGCGCCCGTTCTGTTGATCGTGCCGCCGACGACCCGGTCGCCTGCCGCCTTCGCGAGGGGAACCGGCTCGCCCGTGATCATCGACTCATCGACATAGGAGGACCCTTCGACCAATTCGCCGTCCACAGGGATCCGTTCGCCCGGGCGCACCTCGACGATGTCGCCGACCTCGACCATCTCCAGCGGCACGTCGACGGCACCATCCGGGCGTCGGACCCGGGCCGTTCTGGGTTGCAGCCCAACGAGCTTCCTGATCGCGTCCGATGTGCGCCCACGCGCCCGGAGTTCCAGAAAACGGCCGAGCAGGATCAGGGTCACGATGACCGCCGCCGCTTCATAATAGACGTTGACCGTGCCGGGCGGCAGAAGCTGGGGCATGAACGTGGCGACGACGGAATAGCCCCAGGCGGCCAGGGTTCCGACCGCCACCAGCGAGTTCATGTCCGGCGCAGCGCGGCGAAGGGCAGGCAGGCCCTTGCGGAAGAACCGCAATCCGGGACCAAACAGGACCAGGCTGGTCAGCAGGAACTGCAGGATCCACGAAGCCCGCATGCTGATGGTGGTCATGACCAGATCGTGCATGGCGGGGATAAGATGCCCCCCCATCTCCAAGACGAAGACAGGTGCGGTCAGTCCACCGGCTATCAAGAGGGATCGGCGCAGAGAGGCCGCCTCGCGCTCACGGGTTTCCTCTTCTCGGCTGTTCGCGTCGATTGAGTCCGGGCTTGGATGAGCCTGATAACCAGCGTCCTGGACAGCGGCCACCAGTTCGGCTGGCGTGGCCACCCCTCGTCCGAAACGGACGTGCGCCCGCTCCGTCGCAAGGTTCACGGTAACCTCGGTTACCCCAGGAACGGCCTTGAGCGCCTTCTCGACATGAGAAACGCAGGAGGCGCAGCTCATGCCTTCGATGGCCAGGTCCACCTCATCGTCCGGAACGGAATACCCCGCTTCCTCAACGGCGTGGATAAGCGCGAGGGGATCGGGCTCGGTCCTGAACGTGACCTCTGCCCGTCCGGTCGCGAGGTTCACCGCCACCGACGTGACCTCGGGCACCTTCGCGAGCGCCTTCTCGACATGCGACACGCAGGACGCGCAGCTCATGCCTTCGATGGACAGATTGACCCTTGCTCCGGGCGCATTCCCGGGGGTCTGTGCGCCTGCCTGTGCCATGCCTCGTCTCCTTGCCGGTCTACGACGCTGGACCACATAAGGGTTCCCATCATGGGAAGGTCAAGGGAGCATCCGCAGATGGTCTCTTTCGGGCTTGACCTTCCCACGATGGGAACCCTTATCCAAGGTGAACAGTGGATCAGGAAGGCTAGAATGCACCAGTTGCAAGTTCCCGACATGTCCTGCGCGGCCTGTGTGCGCCGGGTCACCCGCGCGGTCCAGACGGTGGATCCCGGCGCCCAGGTCGACGCCGACCTTGCCAGCCGCGCCGTCAAAATCGACAGCACGGCCGATGTGTCGGCCCTCAAGGAGGCGCTCGCTGCAGCAGGTTACCCTGCCGGCCCGGGCACGCTCTGAGAAACGGCGGGACCGGACGGATGCCCGTCCAAGCGCTGATCCCGTTTGTGCGTTGCCCTAACCTGCGCGCCGGAACTGGAGATCGAGATCGGCCTCGCTTCCATTTGGCTGGGACGGCCCCGCCCCTCGGGCGTTGGGCGTCATCCGGGCCTGCGACCCGGTCTCGCCTGCCGCCGCCGGGCCGCGGGGTCCCGTGACGCCCACCGGGCTTGCGGAAAGCCGGAAGAAGGCCATGGAGGCGCGGAGAGTCTCGGCCTGAGACGCCAGAACCTCGGCCGTGGCCGCGACTTCGGTGGCCGAGGAACTGGTGTCCTGAGTCACCTGATCGAGTTGCCGAAGAGCAAGGTTGACCTGGGCGGCTCCGGTCGCGAGTTCCTGATTGGCGGTCGAGATCTGGGCCACGAGGTCGGCCGTGCGCGCGATGTCGGGCACCAGGGTGAGCAGCTTGCGACCCGCTGCTTCGGCCGCCTCCACCGTTGAAGCGGACAGGCGGCTGATCTCGCCGGCGGCGCCCTGACTTCTTTCGGCCAGCTTGCGGACCTCCGAGGCGACGACCGCGAAGCCGCGCCCGTGTTCGCCAGCGCGCGCCGCCTCCACGGCGGCGTTCAAGGCCAGAAGGTCGGTCTGGCGCGCGATCTCCTGGACGACAAGGATCTGCTGGGCAATGGTCCGCATCGCTTCGACCGCTTCAGCGACTGCCTGGCCCGAGTCCCGGGCGTCCTGCGCGGACCGGGCAGCGACGGCCTCGGTCTCGGAGGCATTCTGGGCCGTCTGACGGATGTTGGCGGTCATCTCCTCCATGGCGGCGGACGCCTCTTCCGTCGCGGCGGCCTGTTCGGTGGCCCCTTGGCTCAACTGGCCGGCCGTGCTGGCCATCTGGCCGGCGCCGGCCGCGACCTGACGCGCGCTGCCACCCGCGTCGCCAGCCACCTGACGCAGGCGCTGCACCATCCCGTTCAACCGGCCGAGCAGGACGCCCACCTCGTCCCGGGACGCGACCTCGACGGTCTGGGTCAGGTCACCCGTGGCCACCAGGTCCGCCAGGTCGTTGGCGCGTCCGAGCCCCCGGGTCACGCTCAGCAGGACCCAGGCCGCGGCTCCTGCCCCCGCCAGCGCGGCGGTGACGAGGATGACGAGCAGCAGGGCGCGTGAGGAGGCATAGAGCTGCTCCGAGTTCGCGTTCGCGGCCTGCATGGCGCTCTGATCGGCGTCCACGATGTCCTGCAGCTGCGGTTCCATCCGGGTCCAGATCTCCTCTCCTTCGCCGGAGACGAGGTCGAATGCGGCGGCGGTGTTGTTCGCCCGCGAGGCAGCCAGGGCGCGGTTGTTGAGTTCGCGCATCTGGAGGACGATGTCCTTGAACTGGTCCAAACGCTCCTCGTCCTTGGCGTCGGCCAGCGCCCTGAGCTGCGTGAGGATGTCGTCCGTGCGCCGCCGCGCTTCCATGATGCGGTTCTCGGCCTCCTGCTTCGCGGCAGGGGAAAGGCTGAGAAGATGCCCCCGGACTTCACGCTGGACCCGCATCTGTTCCAGCAGGAGCGACTGGGACAGGCGCATGCTCTCGGCCTCGCCGTGCACGATCCTGTCGATCCCACCGTCCAGGGCGGCGAGGTTGCGGATGGCGATGCCCATGCCGCCCGCCGAGGCCGCAATGAGTACCAGGAAAACGGAGGCAAGCTTCAGCTTGATCGTGGGGCGGATCATGTAAGTCCCTTGGAGATCGTCGCGACGCCGTGTCGGCAACGCTTTCCGGACATCCTGCCCCAAACTGGTGAACGCACGCTTAACCCTGCGCCGAAAGGCGCAACGCGACGCCGGGCCGGGAGCCCCGACGAACTCCGATCCGGGGCCGCGCCCATCCGGACGAGAGATGCGCAGAACCCGATCGGCCTCAGGCCGTCGCGCGACGGGCCAGGAACTCCGACACCCGCGCCAGCCCTGCCCGGAGCACCTCGGGGCCGTTCGCGTAGCCGATCCGCACCTGCCCTTCCATGCCCAGCGCGGAGCCCGGCGTGAACATCACCCCCGTCTCGCGCAGCAGGCCAATGCAGAAGTCGCGCGACGACATCGGCAGATCGTAGCGGAGCAGCGCCGTGGTTCCCGAACGGGGCCGCACCCAGGAGATCAAGGGCTCCTGCTCGACCCAGGTCGAGAGATGGGCGAGGTTGCTGCGGGTGATTGCCTGGCTGCGGGCCAGGATGCGGTCACGGCTTTCCAGGGCCAGGGCGGCGAAGTGGTCGTCGAGCACACCTACTGAGATCGTGTTATAGTCCCGGTGGATCATCGCGGCCTCGGTCACGCTTCGCGGGCCGACGATCCAGCCGAGCCGCAGACCGGCGAGCGAGAAGGCCTTGGACATCCCGCCGGTGCTGATGCCCCGTTCGTAGATGTCGGCCATGGAGGCGGTCAGGCCAGCCCCCTCCTGATCGGTGCCGCGATAAACCTCGTCGCAGAGGACCCAGGCCCCGGCATCGCGCGCGACCGCGGCGATCCCTTCGAGCAAGGGGCGGTCGATCAGCGCGCCCGTCGGGTTGTTCGGGTTGGTGAGCGCGATGAGCCGCGTTCCGGACGTCACCAGGGCCCGCAACTCGTCGAGGTCGGGAAGGTAGCCGTTCTCCTCGCGCAGGTGCAGGAGCCTGACATCGGCGCCGAGGCTTTGCGGGATCGAGTAATGCTGCTGGTAGGTGGGCACGACGGCAACGACCCGGTCCCCTGGCCCGACCAGCGCCTGATGCACGAGCGCGTTGGCCCCGATGGTGCCGTGGGTCACGAGCACGTTCCCGCGGTCCTGGTGATCGTAGAGGGCGGCCACGGCGTCGCGCAGGCGGTCCGACCCCTCGATGGCCCCGTAGGTCATCTTGAGCGGAAGCAGGTCGGCCAGATCGGCCGATCCTCGTCCCGACAGTTCGAGGAGCTCCGCCAGGGTGAGGCTCTCCACGCAGGTCTCGGCGAGGTTGAGCTCGCACCGGGTTTCCCACTCGTTCATCCAGATCTCGACGTCGAACGGGGCGATGTGCATGGCATCTTTCTCCGGGCCGGGATGACGGGGCCCTGCCTAGCCCCGCCCTGCCCGGACGGGAAGAGGCCTCGGGCGCGATCCCGTGCCGGGCGGGAACGATCGCCGCGTCCCCGGGTTAGGGCGCCGTTGCCGCGGAGCCGATGTCCCCGACCGCGAGTCAGGACAGCTCCGATCGGTGGCCGCATCGTCATTGCTGGCGCAGGCGCCAGACACGAATGCCTTGTCCTGAACAGGAGCCGGATATGTTCTTCCGCACCAATCAATACCAGTTCGACGCCAAGCCCGAACGGCCCGACCCCGTCTTCGCCAAGATGCTCCAGGAGCCGCTGGGCGGGCAATGGGGCGAGATCAGCGTCATGATGACCTACCTGTTCCAGGGCTGGAACTGCCGCGGCCCGGCCAAGTACAAGGACATGATCATGGACATCGGGACCGAGGAGATCGCCCATGTCGAGATGCTCGCCACCATGATCGCGCGGCTGCTGGAAACCTCGCCCGTCGAGACGCAGGAGGATGCGGCCAAGAACTCGGCCATTGCCGCCGTGATGGGCGGGGCGCGGGTCGAGGACGCGATCCTGGCCGGCATGAACCCCCAGCACGCCATCGTCTCGGGATCGGGCGCCATGCCGTCCGACAGCATGGGCTATCCCTGGAACGCCAAGTACACGATCGCCTCCGGCAACCTGCTCGCGGACTTCCGCTTCAACGTCACGGCCGAAAGCCAGGGCCGCCTCCAGGTGTCGCGCCTCTACAACCTGACCGAGGACCAGGGCGTGAAGCGGATGCTCGCGTTCATGATCGCGCGCGACACCATGCACCAGAACCAGTGGCTGGCCGCCATCGAGGAGCTGCAGGCCGACGGGCTGGAGGAAACGCCGGTGCCCTCCAAGTTCCCGCAGTCGCTCGAGGACCAGCGCGTGAGCTATCAGTTCTGGAACTGCTCGGGCGGCACGGAAAGCAGCGCGGGCCGCTGGGCCGCCGGCACCACGCCCGACGGCAAGGGGGAGTTCGAGTACCTGGCCGAGCCCAGGCCCATGTCCGACGACATGGGACAGCTGGGTCAGGTGGATCCGCGGCTCTATGGCACGCCCGCGATGCCGGTGCCCAAGTCGGCGCACGAGTAGGCAGGCGAAGGGCAGGTTCGGGACGACCCCCGGACCTGCCCTGCAGGCTCTCCAGACGGCGGCGCGGCCCAGGCGATCCCCGGGCCGCGCCGTCCGTTTCAGCCTTCCTCCGGCAGGGCGTAGGCGATGACGTAATCGCCCAGGTTGGTGCCGAGCGAGCCGTGCCCGCCGACGACGGTCACCACGAACTGCCGCCCGCTGTCGGCCGACCGGTAGGTCATCGGCGTCGACTGGCCGCCGGCCGGCAGGCGCGCCTGCCACAGCTCTTCCCCGGTGGTCACGTCGTAGCCCCGGATGAACTGGTCGAGCGTGCTGGTCAGGAAGGCCACGCCGCCCTGGGTCGTGATCGGGCCGCCCAGCGCCGGCACCCCCATCTTGAAGGGAAGCGGAAGCGGCGTGTTGTCCCGGATCGTGCCGTTGCGGCGCATGTAGGCGACATCGCCGCTCACCAGGTCCACGCCGGCGACATAGCCCCAGGGCGGCTCCTGGCAGGGCAGACCGATGGGTGACAGGAACGCATTCAGCGCGACCGCGAAGGGGGCGCCCTCGTTCGGGTTCAGGCCGTCCTCGCTGTGCGAGCCCTGGATGTCCGACCCGCCGGTCGGCTGGTTCTGCGGATTGTCGACCTGGGCGTCCGAGGCCGGGTTCTCGCGCGGGACCAGCCGGTCCACGAAGGCCATGTAGTCGGGATTGGTGAAGGCGATCTGCCGCACGGGGTCCACCGCCACGCCACCCCAGTCGAACACCCCGAAGTTGCCCGGATAGACCAGCGTGCCCTGCACCGAAGGCGGCGTGTAGTCACCCTCGTAGCGCATCTGGCGGAACTGGATGCGGCAGGCGAGCTGGTCGAACAGGGTCGAGCCCCACATGTCCTTTTCGCGCACGAGGCCGGGCCGCAGCGTCACGGTCGAGAAGGGCTGCGTTTCCGACGTCCAGTCCCCCTCGGCGGCGCCCTGCGGCACGGGCCGTTCGGGCGCGGGGTGGACGGGCTCGCCGGTGCGACGGTCCAGGATGAACAGGTCGCCGGTCTTGGTGGGCTGCACCAGCGCGGGCACCCGGCCCTGCGGCATGTCGAGGTCCACGAGCGTCGGCTGCGCCCCGAGGTCCATGTCCCAAAGGTCGTGGTGGACCGCCTGGTAGGTCCAGCGCGGCGCCCCGGTCGCCAGGTCGAGCGCCAGGATGCTGGTCGCGAAGCGCTCGGTCGTCTCGGGCCGGTTGCCGCCCCATTGGTCCACGGCGCCCATGCCCATGGGGACATAGACCAGGCCCAGATCCTCGTCCGCCGTCGAGGTGCCCCAGCTGTTCGGCGTCGAGGGGACGTAATGTTCGCCCGGAGCCAGCGGCGTGGTATCGTCGGGGCGGCCCGGATCGAAGTTCCACACGAGGGCGCCGGTGTTGACGTCGAAGGCGCGGATCACGCCGGATGGCATGGTCACGGCGGCGTTGTCGTAGACCGCCCCGCCCAGGATGATGAGCTGCCGCGTCACCAGCGGCGCCGAGGTGAACTGGTACCAGCCGGGCCGGAACTCGGGGCTTTCCTGGTCCAAATGGACCGCTCCGCCCTCTCCAAAGCCGGGACAGGGCTGGCCCGTTGCCGCATCCAGCGCCATCAGGCGGGAGTCGTTGGTGCTCACGAGGATCCGCTGCGGGCACTCGCCGCCGGGCGCGGCCGCGGCGCCGGGCTGGGTCGCGTCATGATAGCCGACGCCCCGGCAGGTGAGGTGCTGGAGGTTCTCGCGCACTTCGATCTCCGGGTCGTAGCGCCAGCGCTCCTCCCCGGTCTCGGCGTCCAGTGCGATGACCCAGTTGTGCGGCGTGCAAAGATAGACGGTGTTCCCCACCTTGAGCGGCGTCACCTCGTAGGTGGTCTCGGCCGGATCGTCCGGGCCGGCGATGTCGCCCGTCCGGTAGGTCCAGGCCACGTCCAGCTGCTGGACGTTCTCCGGCGTGATCTGGTCCAGCGGCGACCACCGCTCCCCGCGCAGGGAGCGGCCATAGGCCCACCAGTCGTCGTCGGGAACGCCGCCGTAGTTCGTCGGCACGTCCGCGCGTGCGGTGGCCAGCTCTCCGGGCCGCGTATGCTCGTCGCCGATCATGGCGGCGATCCCGACCACCGCGGCCACCACCAGCGACCCGGCCAGCGCGAGCCCGCCACCCCGTCGGGCGGACGCGCTGCCCCCCAGGCCGCGTGTCACCCAGGGCAGGAGGAGCAGGACGCCGAGCACGAAGATCACGTCGCCGCGGGGCACCAGCGCCCACCAGTCCAGCCCGATCTCGGCCACGGCCCAGGCGAGCGTGCCGAGAACGACCAGGGCATAGAGCCAGAGAGCCGCAGGCGAGCCTCGGAACAGCAGGAACCCCGTCAGGGTGATGCCGACGCCCGCGATGGCGTAGTAGGGCGATCCGCCGAGGCTGATGAGCCATCCCCCCGCGACGAAGAGGCCGACCCCGATCAACAGGAAGATCACGGCAAGTGCACGTGCCAAGACGCCCGGCCTGCGCCGGCCCAGGTTCGAAGATGCCATCGCGCCGCCCTCAGCTTTCGGTGTGTCGGGGGCCATAACGACGCGCAGGGACCAATGTTCCGGCATGGCAGCCCTGCATTCATGGTATCAGAGACCGCCCCAAGCGTGCCCGAGGTCTGGGGTAGCCTCGGCACGATGCACCGGTCCGGCGTCAGGGGGCTGGGACCTGCTCCGCCGGAACAATATGGTCCCTGCGCGGGGATCAAGGGGCTTGCACGATGACAAGGGACACGGAGCGACCGGACGCGCCTTCCGGACCGACGGATGTCGGGCCGACCTGGACCTCCTCGGCCAAGGATCTGGTGGTGACGGCGCTCGGCCCGGGGCGCGTCTGGGCCACTCTGGGCTACGGCATCCTGAACGAGGTCTACTGGCCCTCGACGGGGAATCCGCAGATCCGCGACCTCGGCTTCATCGTTCAGGGTCCGGCTGGCTGGACCGAGGTCAAGCGGGCGAACCGCTACACGCTGTCCACCCCCGCACCGGACATTCCCCTGCCGACGGTGGTCCACGACGGGGGTCCCGACTGGAGGCTTACCCTCGAGGTCGTGCCCGACCCCTCGCGTGATTGCCTCCTGATCCGCTACGCGCTCGAGGGCGAGGGATGCCGGCTCTACGCCCTGCTGGCCCCGCGCCTGGGGCCGACCGGCACCATGAACACGGCCTGGGCCGGGTCCGAGCTGGTCGCGAACGGCGGTCCGTTGTGGCTGTGCCTGGCGGGGGACGGCGGGTTCACCCGGTCCAGCGCCGGCCATGTCGGCACCTCGGACGGCTGGCAAGATTTCCATCGCAACGGCGCGATGACCTGGGACTGGGGCAAGGCCGGCCCGGGCAACGTCGCCGTCATGGGGGAGCTGGCCGCCGGCTCCGGAACCCTGGCCCTGGCCTTCGCGGCCTCGCGCGAGGGTGCGGTGACGCTGGCCCGATCGAGCCTGGCCGACGGCATGGACGCGATCCGCGCCGAAGCCATCCGGGGATGGAGCGATTGGGCGGCCCGCGTGAGGCCGCTGTCCTGGGGAAACCTCGACCCTGGCCTCCTGGACCAGGGGCGCCGCTCGGCCGCGGTCCTGAAGACCCACGAAGACCGGAGCTTTCCGGGTGCCATCGTCGCCTCGCTCAGCGTGCCCTGGGGCAACTCCCGCGACGACCTGGGCGGCTATCACCTGGTCTGGCCACGTGACGCCGTGAACACCGGCCTCGGCCTCCTGGCGAGCGGGCAGACCGAGGACGCCTGCCGGATGCTTGCCTACCTCACCGCGACCCAGCAGGACGACGGGCGCTGGGCGCAGAACTTCTACCCCGACGGCCGAGCCTACTGGAGCGGCGTGCAGCTCGACGAGGTGGCGTTCCCCGTCCTGCTTGCGGCCAAGCTCCAGGACGCCGGGGCGCTCAGCGCCGACCCGGGCGTGCGGGCGCGGGTCGCCCGGATGGTGCGCCGCGCCGTCGGCTACATCGTGCGGAATGGCCCCGTGACGCCGCAGGACCGCTGGGAGGAGAATGCCGGGCTGAGCCCCTACACGCTGGCGGTCGTGGTCTGCGCCCTCGTGGCCGGCTCGGACTGGCTGTCGGGGCCCGAGCGCGAGGCTGCGCTGGCGCTCGCGGACGACTGGAACACCCGGATCGAGGATTGGACCTTTGCCGAGGGCGGGACGCTCGCCCGCGCGGCATCCGTGCCCGGCCATTACGTCCGCATCGCTCCGCGCGCGACCGCTCCGCTGGCGGAACAGCTGCTGCCGATCCAGAATCGCGGGGGCCTCCAAGTGCCGGCGACGGAGGTCGTGGCGATGGACTTCCTGGCGCTCTGCCGGTTCGGCCTGCGGAGCCCGCACGACCCGAGGATCCGCGACACGCTCCGCGTCTGCGAGGGGGTCCTCGGGATCGACACGCCCTTCGGCCGGACCTACCGCCGCTACAACGAGGATGGCTACGGCGAGCATGACGACGGATCGCCCTTCGACGGGACGGGCCGGGGGCGCGGCTGGCCCCTCCTGACCGGGGAACGCGGGCATTACGCGCTCCAGTCCGGCGAGGATCCGCAACCCTGGCTCGGGACGATGGCCGCGATGACGGGACCGGGCGGCCTGATCCCCGAGCAGGTCTGGGACGGCCCGCCCATCCCGGGCCGCCCGCTGGCTCCGGGGCGACCCACGGGAGGCGCCATGCCGCTCGTCTGGGCGCATTCGGAATTCCTGCGCCTTGTGGCGGCGACGATGACGGGCCGCCCCGTCGAGATCCTGGACAGCGTGCTCGCCCGGTATGGCCAAATGCCGCCGCGATCGCACCTCCGGTCCTGGCGACCGGAGACGCCGGCCAGGACCGTGCCAGTGGGCGCGGCCCTTCGGATCGAGGACACGGCCCCCTTCCTGCTGCATTTCAGCTTCGACGACTGGCGGACCGCCTTCGACCGTCAGGCCGAGCCGGGCGCCTTCGGACTGCATGGCCTGACGATCCATTCGGAGCCGGGGCGCGAGATCGTCTTCACGCGGCAGGGGCCGGACGGCTGGGACGGGGTCGACCACCGCGTCCGCTTTCTTTGACGCCATGTCCACGCCGCCCTGACCTCTGTCGCTCCCGGACAGGCTGCGGCAGCCTGCGCCGGACGCGTCGCAGGCCCGGGACCTTTCATGGGCCCCTTCGCCCTGGCCGTCAGGTTCCGCGTCAGGCCCGGCAGAAGGGGAGCCTTCCGGCTGGTGGCCCGTGATCCGGCGCCAAGCCCCGGCACCTGGCGCCCGACGGATCGCTTCGCCGCGGGGAACCGCAATGCCCCGAGACACGTCTTCCCGCGAACGCGCCGGATCGGCGCCAAGGCCCGGCGCCTCCTCCCTACGGAGCGGGCGCGCCATTGCAGACTATCCCGGGAGGGATCCAAGATGAACAAACGCCAGATCATACAGGCCGGTATGGGCGTGGCCGGCGTCGTGGGCGCGGCGGCCATCGCGCGGCATCTGTCGCAGACGAGCGGGCCGCTGACCCTGGTGGCGGAGTTCGACCATCAGGTGACCGGCGTCGCGGTGACCGAGGACGGGCGGCGCTTTGTCAACTTCCCGCGCTGGACGGACGACGCCCCGATCTCGGTGGCCGAGGTGCTGGCCGACGGCACCCTGCGCCCCTACCCGGACGAACGATGGAACAGCTGGCGCAACGCCAAGGCCAGCGAAATGCCGGTGCAGGAGTATTTCGTCTGCGTGCAGTCCGTCGTGCCGGACGGCCATGGCCATCTCTGGGTCCTGGATCCCGGCGCCCCGGGGAACGAGAAGATCCTGGAGGGCGCGCCCAAGCTGGTGCGGGTGGACCTTTCGACCAACAGCGTCACCAAGGTCATTCCCGTGGCCCAGGATGTGGCGCTGCAGGGCACCTATCTCAACGACATCCGCTTCTCGCCCGACGGCAAGACCGGCTACATCACCGACAGCGGGACGCGCGGCGCCATCATCGTCATCGACCTCGAGAGCGGCGAAGGGTTCCGCGCCCTCGACGGGCATCCTTCGACGCAGATTGACCCGTCCGTCACCGTCACCGTGGACGGCAAGCCCCTGACACGGCCGGACGGACGCCAGCCGATGTTCTCGGCCGATGGCATCGCCCTCTCGCTCGATGGGCGGACGCTCTACTGGCAGGCGCTCACCGGACGGACGCTTTACGCCATCGACACCGATCTCCTTCGGCCCGAGATCGGCGAGGACGAGCGCGCCGCCAAGGTCCGGACCATCGCCACGACCCATGTCGCGGACGGATTGTGGATGAGCAAGGCGGGCGTGCTCTACCTGACCTCGCCGTCCGACAACGGCATCACCCGATTGGCCGGCGACCGGGTCGAGCCTGTCCTGACCGACCGGCGGCTTCGCTGGCCCGACACCTTCTCCGAAGGGCCGGACGGGCGCATCTATGTCACCGCGAGCCATATCCAGGACACCTTCTGGTTCAAGCCCAGCGCGCCGCCATCGATCCGGACGCAACTGTTCTGCTTCGATCCCGCCGCCCACTGACCGCCACCCCAGGAGGGCTGCATGGCCTATCTGCGCTACTCGCCCGACATCGAGCGCCCCGAGCCTGACGAGCAGAAGACCATCGATGGCATCATCGCCGGGATGACCGCGCAGGCCGGGACGGTCGAAGCGCGCGAGCATCATGCCGTCCGCGCCAGCCACGCCAAGAGCACCGCCTGCGTGATCGGCGAGATGAAGGTACCCGACGACCTGCCGATGGAACTCGCCCAGGGGCTCTTCGCCCGGGGGGGCACCTACCCGGTGGCCGTGCGCTTTGCCCAAGGCCCGGGCGAGACGCTGGGCGACCGGGTGTCCACCCACCGGGGCATGTCCATCAAGGTGTTCGGGGCCGAAGGCGAGCGGCTGCCCGGGCACGACGCGCCGACGCAGGACTTCGTGCTGGCCACCGGGGCCACGTTCCCGTCCGGCACGGCCAAGGGGTTCCTGCGGGACGGGACCGTGATCGGCGGCTCCGCGGGGTTGCCCGAAGGGGCGAAAAGCGCGGTATCGTCGCTGGCGCGAAACCTGAACCGGGCGCTGAACGCGGTCGGGACGTCGAGCGCCCTGGCCGAGTTCCTTGGCCATCCCTACGATCATCCGATCTGCAACGCGTATTTCAGCCAGGCCCCCCTGCGCTGGGGCGATTACGTGGCCAAGGTCGCCGCCTTCCCGTCCTCGGTCCACCAGGACCGGCTGAAGCCGTGGCGGCTCAACCCCCATCAGGACGAGGACGGGTTCCGCACCGCCACCGTCGCCTTCTTCCGGGCGTATGATGCCGTGTTCGAACTGCGCGCGCAGCTTTGGGCCGATGCCAAGACCCAGCCCATCGAGGATGCCTCGGTCGAATGGCCCAGCGCGGACAGCCAGTACCGGACCATCGCCACGATCACCCTGCCGCGCCAGGACGCCTACGGGGACGACCGGGTCCGCTACTTCGACGAGGTGATGACCTTCCGCCCCGCCCACAGCCTGGCCGCGCACCGGCCACTCGGGTCCGTCATGCGGGGGCGGCTGCAGGTCTACCGGGCGCTGTCCGACATCCGCCACCGCGCGAACGGCATCGCCCCCGCCGACACCGCCAGCATCGAGGAGATCCCGGCATGAGCGAGGCCGCCCTGTCCCTTGCGAACGACCCCGGCCGAGAGGTCGCGTCCTCGGCCATCGGCACCGTGCCGGTCACGCTCACCATCAACGGGCAGGAGCATCGGCTGGCCGTCGAGCCCTGGGTGACGCTCCTCGACCTGCTGCGCGAACGGCTGCACCTCACGGGGAGCAAGAAGGGCTGCGACCACGGCCAGTGCGGGGCCTGCACGGTGCTGATCGACGGACGCCGGATGAACTCCTGCCTCAAGCTCGCGGTGACGCTGGACGGGTCCGAGATCACGACGATCGAGGGGCTGGGGCAGCCGGGGAACCTCCACCCCCTGCAGGCGGCGTTCCTGGAGCACGACGCCTTCCAGTGCGGCTACTGCACGCCCGGCCAGATCTGTTCGGGCGTGGGGTTGATCGCCGAAGGGCATGCGCGCACGCGCGATGACGTGCGCGAGCAGATGAGCGGCAACCTCTGCCGCTGCGGGGCCTACACCAACATCGCGGACGCGATCCTCGAGGTGCTGGGAACGGAGGACCGGGAATGATCCGCTTCGACTACGCCCGGCCGACCGAGGTTTCGGACGCGGTCCGGGAAGGGGCCGCCGAGCAGGCGACCTATCTTGCGGGAGGCACCAACCTCGTCGACCTGCTCAAGGAGAACGTGGCCCGGCCGACCCGCGTCGTGGACATCGGTCGCCTGCCGCTGGCGGAGATCGGCGAGACCGAGTCAGGGGGGCTCCGGCTCGGCGCCCTCGTGACCAACAGCGAGACGGCCTACGACAGCCGGGTGCAGGAGCGCTATCCCCTGCTCTCCTCGGCGATCCTGGCGGGCGCGACCGCGCAGCTTCGCAATGCCGCCACCAACGGGGGCAACATCAACCAGCGGACGCGCTGCTACTACTTCTACGACGTGGCCACGCCCTGCAACAAGCGCAACCCCGGCCAGGGCTGCGGCGCCATCGGCGGCGTGAACCGGATCCACGCCATCCTGGGCACGAGCCCTCATTGCATCGCCACCCACCCCTCGGACATGGCCGTGGCGCTCGCCGCCCTGCAGGCCGAGGTCCGGGTCACCGGGTCCGACGGGGAGCGCGTGATCCCGTTCGCCGACTATCACCGCCTGCCCGGCGAGGAGCCCTGGCGCGACAACACGCTGAAGCCCGGCGAGCTGGTCACCGCCATCGACCTCCCGGCCGAGCGGTTCACGCAGAACTTCACCTATCTGAAGCTCCGCGACCGCCTGTCCTACGCCTTTGCCCTCGTGTCGGTGGCAGTGGCCATGCGGATCGAGGACGGACGCATCGCCGAGGCCCGCATCGCGCTGGGCGGGGTTGCCCACAAGCCGTGGCGACGCCTGGAGGCCGAGGAGGTCCTGGTCGGCCGGGCGCCCGATCGCGCGGCCTTCGACGCCGCGACCGAGGTGCTCCTGGACGGCGCCCGCGGCCACGGGGCCAACGACTTCAAGATCCCGATGGCCCGCAAGGCCATTCCCCGCGCGCTGGAGCAGGCCGCTGCCGGCACGCCCCAGTCCCAGACCGACAAGCGCCTCGCCTGAGAAGGAGCGGACACCATGCCCGACACCCGCCACGAGCCGATCAGGGTCGGCATCGGCACGCCACTGAACCGCGTCGACGGCGAGGCCAAGGTCACGGGCCAGGCGCAGTACGCCGCCGAATACCCCGCCGCGGGCCTCCTTCACGGCGTGATCGTGTCGGGCCGCATCGCGCGCGGGCGGATCACCGGGATCGACGAGACGGCCGCGCGCAGCGTGCCCGGCGTCGTCGAGGTGCTGACGCACCGGAACCGTCCCCACACGCCCTGGCTCGACCGCAACTACAAGGACGAGCTCAGCATCCCCGGGGACCCGTTTCGCCCGCTGGAAAGCGAGGAGATCCAGTTCAGCGGCCAGCCGGTCGCCCTTGTGCTGGCCGAAACCTTCGAGGCGGCCCGCTTTGCGGCAAGCCTGATCGACGTGTCCTACGAGGCCGCGCCCCACAACATCGACTTCGAAGCCTCGCTGGCCGAGAAGTTCCTGCCGTCGAAGAAGCGCAACTCGTACCACGAGCCCAAGAACCACGGGGACGCCGACGCCGCCTTCGACAAGGCGGAGCTGCGGCACGAGGCGCGGTATCACCTCGCCGTCGAGCACCACAATCCCATGGAGATGCACGCCACCACGGTCGACTGGCACGGGGACGGCACGCTGACCGTCTACGACAAGAACCAGGGCTCCCAAGGCGTGCAAAGCTACCTTTGCAACATCTTCGGCTTCTCCAAGAAGGAGCTGCGGGTGGTGAACGCCTATGTCGGCGGGGCGTTCGGGTCCGGGCTCCGGCCCCAGTATCAGGTCTACCTCGCGGTGATGGCGGCCAAGCACATGCAGCGGTCGGTCCGGGTGGTGATGACCCGCCAGCAGATGTTCACCCACGCCCACCGGCCCGAAGCGGTCTACACCGTCAAGCTGGGCGCGGAGCCCACGGGCAAGCTCACGGCCATCCTGGGCGATGCGACCACCTCCACCTCGCGCTTCGAGGACAACATGGAGGACGTCGTGATCTGGGGCATGATCAACTACGACAGCCCCAACATGAAGGGCGAATACTCGATCGCCCCACGCGATACCTACACGTCCGCCGACATGCGTGCCCCGGGCGCGGCGACCGGCATGACCATCTTCGAGATCGCGATGGACGAGCTGGCCTACAAGGCCGGGGTCGATCCGCTCGAGTTCCGGATGATCAACTATTCCGACATCGACGCGATGTACCGGACCCCCTTCACCAGCAAGGCGCTTCGCGAGGCTTACCGCGAGGGCGCGGCCGCCTTCGGCTGGGACCGCCGCTCGCCCGAGCCGAGGTCCATGAGGGAGGGCCGCGAGCTGATCGGATGGGGCATGGCCACCGGCCTCTGGAACGCCGAGTTCGTCGAAACGAGCGCGCGGGCCAGGCTGACGGCGGATGGACGGCTCGAGGTGGCAAGCGCCACCTCGGACATCGGGACGGGGACCTACACCGTCCTGGCGCTGGTCGCCGCCGACACCCTGGGCCTGCGGCCCGAGCGCATCACCGTCAGGATCGGCGACAGCGACCTGCCGCATTCCCAGGTCGAAGGCGGCTCCCGGGCGGCGGCCTCGGCCGGCGCGGCGGTGCAACTGGCCTGCCAGGCAGTCGGGGCCAAGCTCCTGGCCGCCGCGGCCAAGGTCGAGGGAAAGCCGCTGGGCGACGCGCGTTCCCTCGAGGACGTGACCCTGACGGACGGCTACATGATCCTCCGGAGCGACCCGTCGAAGGCGGTCAGCTTTGCCGATGCGATGGCGGCCTCAGGGCTTGACGTCATCGAGGAGGAGGCCACCGCCAAGCCGGGTCTGGGCGACCGGATCAGCCAGATGACCAAGTCGCGCAACGTGCACAGCGCCGTCTTCGCCGAAGTGCGCGTGGACGAGGACTTGGGCCAGGTCAGGGTCACCCGGATCGTGAACGCGGTCGCGGCCGGCCGGATCATCAATCCCAAGACCGCCCGCAGCCAGATCCTGGGCGGCGTCGTCATGGGCATGGGGATGGCGCTGCACGAGGAGACGATGGGCGACCCGATCCTGGGCCGCTGGATGAACCACAATCTGGCCGAGTACCACATCCCGGTGAACGCCGACGTGCACGACATCGAGGTCATCTTCGTGGACGAGCCGGACCCTGAGGTCACGCCCCTTGGCGCCAAGGGCGTGGGCGAGATCGGCATCATCAGCACCGCGGCAGCGATCGCGAACGCCATTTTCCACGCCACCGGCCAGCGCCACCGCAACCTGCCCATCACCATCGACAGGCTGATCGCAACCTGATCCATCGCGGTCGCGCCTTCGACGAGGACCCTTGCGGCTCCGGGCCGAACGGCTCCAACCTGCGCCCGGGGCCGCACGGTCCCGATCGCGAACGGGACCGCCCCGAACCTGGAGCCCAGAATGAAGGTCAGCCTGCCCCCGGATCCCTGGCAGAAGGTCCGGACCCTCCATGATCTCCCCGCGGACGAGGTCATCTCGGGACTGCAGAAGAGCCTCCGCCGCAGCCTCGTTGATACGGCGCTGCTCCTGGCCTACGAGATGTTCCTCACTTCGGCCGAACTGGAGGACAAGCTCTGGTCCCGCCTCGTCGTGATCGCGGTGGAGGACGTGGGCCTGGGCCATCCCACCCTCCCCATCCTGGTGGAAACCCTGTTCCAGCAGCGGCTTCGCTATCCGCGGCCCCTCGGCGATCGCTTCCTGTTCGCGGCCCACGCCGTCCGGCTCATTGCACAAAGCCCCAAGGATCGCACCTCGGACGACATGACGAACTGGGCGCGGCTGGAACTGGTGGTCCGCGACCGCGCCCCCGGGGTGCCCGACTTCGCCATCGACATGCACACGCGCCGCGGTGTCGAACTTGGCCGGGGTTATGAGCACTTCGTTCAGGAGGCCAGCCGCGTGGAGAACGAGCACCCGGACCGCGACACAAGCTGGCGTGAACGCATCCTCGCGGCCATCGCGGCAGGCGAGCTTGGCTGAGCGGCGACCCATGGCCGCCCCACGAACCTTCGGCCTCTCTGCCCGCGAGGCCGCCAGCCCGGTCTTCGGGTCAGCCGGGAGTTGATCTTGGCCAGACCTGTCCGGGCACGCCAGGAGTTCGGCACCCGAGGCGGCCAGGATCCGGGTCATCTGGTCGTTCCTGCTACCCCAAGGGTGATCGCGACGCACATAGGGCCAAGCCCGCACGACCGGAGCGATGCCGCATCCCTCGGCTTGCACCACCAATCCATTGCCTTGGCCGGGTCCGGGTTCGCGTCCCTGCTCTAGGCAGCAGGCCGCGCGAGTGCCAGAAATCGGCGCCTTGCCCAGCCCATCGTCCTCAGGTGTCTTAGGGCCGAGGACGGCAGAGCGGTCGAGATCCGCCGCGACCTGCCCGGTCCATGGGTCGTACAGGCTGTCCACAGTTGCATGACTCACTCGGCCATCGGGTCCCCTCCCCCTCGCGGGTCCCCCGATCTGGCGGCGCCTGCGGCAGAGGTGACCTCGCCGTGGCACCCTCGCAGACCGGCGTGCGCCAACTTATTCGGGGATTCGGCCAAACCCCCGGGTGCTTGCCGCACCGTGTCGGGCCCTCATGGAAACGCTTGCGTCCGAAGCCCGGGGGCCGATAGGCTCAGGCGTGTTAGCAGCCCAAGAAATAAGCCGAAATGGCGCGATCCGGCTGCTTCCACTTGGAGGAGAATGAATGGATCGACGTAGTTTCCTGCTGTCGTCAGTAGCCTTTGGCGCCCTGACGGCCTCCGCCCCTGCGGCCTTTGCCCAGGAGCGGCTCACCATCCTCGGCTCGGTGCCCAGCCTCGGATTCCCGTTCTTTGTTCACATGCTGAACCAGATCAAGGTCGAGGCCGAGGCCCAAGGCGTGGATCTGATCGAGTCGGACGGCCAGAACTCCGCGCCCAAGCAGACGGCCGACATCGAGGCGGCGGTGGTGCAAGGGGTGAACGCCATCGTCATCTCGCCGCTCGACGTGAACGCCCTGGCGCCCGCCATCGAAGCCGCGATCCAGTCGGGGGTGCCGGTCGTCACCGTTGACCGCCGGGTCGACGGGGTGGAGGGCATCCTCGCCCATGTCGGGGCGGACAACGTCAAGGGCGGTGAGGCGCAGGCCCAGGCGCTCATGGCCGCCTTCCCGAACGGCGCCAAGATCTTCCACCTCCAGGGCCAGCCGGGGGCCGGTCCCGCCATCGACCGGAACCAGGGCGTCCACAACGTCCTCGACTCCGTGTCCGACAAGTACCAGATCATCTTCGAGCAAACGGCGAACTTCGCCCGCGCCGAAGCCCTTTCCGTCACAGAGGCGGGCCTTGCGGCCAACGGTAAGCCCGACGCGATCGTCTGCGCGAACGACGACATGGCGCTGGGCGCGATCGAAGCCTGCGCGGCGCGGGGCTTCACCGACGTGAAGATCTATGGCTTCGACGCCCTTCCCGAGGCGCTGGTCGCCGTCCGGGACGGCACCCTGGCCGGCACGGTGGAGCAGTTCCCGGGCGAGCAGTCGCGCACCGCGGTCCGGATCGCCGTGGCTTACGCCAAGGATGGCACCGAACCTGCGGAGTCGCTGGTGCTGCTGACCCCGATCGTGATCGGGTCCGACAACCTCGATAAGGCCGAGCGCATCGGCGAGACGAACTGATCCGACGCGGCCGGAGCCAGACCGGCTCCGGCCACCCCCATTCACGGAGAGGCTTATGACCAGCGCCAGCGCGGCCCAGGCCGTGCCGCCCCCGCTTCTCGAGATCTCGGGCCTGTCCAAGCGGTTCCCCGGGGTGGTGGCCCTCGACGACGTGTCGCTCGACGTTCGCGCCGGAGAGATCCTGGGGCTCATGGGCGAGAACGGCGCGGGGAAATCGACCCTCCTCAAGATCCTCTCCGGCGCGCAGCCCGCCACGGCCGGCCGGATCACCTTCGACGGAGAGACCTACCAGCCCGCCGACCCCGTCGCGGCCCGAACCGCCGGGATCGTGACGATCTACCAGGAGCTGAGCCTCATCCCCACCCTGACGGTGGCCGAGAACATCTTCGTCAACCGGGCTCCGACCGGGGCGCTGGGGCTCGTGGACTGGCGGCGGATGCGGCGCGAGGCGCTGGCCATCCTGGGCCGGGTGGGCCTGTCCGTCCATCCCGACACGCCGGTCTCGGCGCTGTCGGTCGCCGAGCAGCAACTCGTCGAGATCGCGCGGGCGCTGTCGCTCGGCGGGCGGCTCATCATCATGGACGAGCCTACCTCGGCCCTGACCGAGGCCGAGGTGCAGCGCCTTTATTCCATCATGGAACGCCTGCGGCGCGAAGGGATGGCGATCATGTTCGTCACCCACCGCCTCGAGGAAGCCTCGCTCATGTGCGACCGGATGACCGTCCTGCGAGACGGACGGCTCGCCGGCCACCTCATGCGCGAAGGCGGCCCCATCCCGGTGCCCCGCATCATCGAGAAGATGGTCGGCCGCGCCGCGTCCGAGCTTTACGCCCGCCCCAGCCGCCGGGACATCGCCGGTCCCGTGCGGCTCAGCGTCCGGGGGCTGCGCACGGTCCGCGCCGCCGACGCGCCGCATGCCATCGTCCTGGACGGGGTGGACCTTGACCTTCGCGCGGGCGAGATCCTGGGCGTGGCGGGTCTTGTGGGCTCCGGCCGGACCGAACTGGCCCGTGCCATCTTCGGAGCCGACCCGATCGCCGAAGGAGCCATCCTGCTTGACGGGGTTCCCGTCGCGCCAGCCTCGCCGGCGGATGCGCGGGATCTGGGCATCGGGCTCGTGCCCGAGGACCGGAAGGCCCAGGCCATCTTTGCCATGCTGCCGATCCGGCAGAACTTTTCGATCGCCGCCATGGACCTCTACTCGGGCCGCCTCGGCTTCATGTCCGGCGCGCGCGAGGTCGCCGCCCTGTCCGAGTATCGCAAGGCCATGTCGATCCGGATGGCCTCGCCCGAGCAGACGATCGACGGCCTGTCCGGCGGGAACCAGCAGAAGGTGATCCTCGCCCGCTGGCTGGCCCGCGACCCCAAGGTGCTGATCGTGGACGAGCCCACGCGCGGCGTCGACGTCGGCGCCAAGGCCGAGGTGCATCAGATCCTTGTCCAGCTTGCCGCGCGCGGGATCGCGATCATGATGATATCGTCCGAACTGCCCGAGGTCCTCTCGGTCAGCGACCGCATCGTGACCATGCGTCAGGGGCGGATCAGCGGCGAGATGCCGGCCCATGAGGCCACCGAAGAATCGCTCATGGCGCTGATGGCGCTCGAGTCCCGTCCCGGAGAGCCTGCATGACCTCACCCGTCGCCCATCGGCCCATCGGCGGCCTGAATGCCTTTCGCATCCTCAAGCAGTTCGGACCGCTCATGTTCCTGCTGGCGCTGATGCTGGTCTTCGCCGCCACCAACGAGAACTTTCTGAGCCAGCTCAACCTGTTCAACGTGGCGCGGCAGATCTCCATCACGGGCCTCATCGCCCTGGGCATGACCTTCGTGATCCTGACGGCAGGCATCGACCTCAGCGTGGGCTCGCTGCTCGCCTTCTGCGGCATGGTGGCGGCGATCGTCGCCAAGGGTGGGGCGGCGAACACGCTGTCGCTCTCGTCGAACGCCGGCCAGGGATATGGCTGGTTCGCGGCGCTCCTTGCCGCGGTGCTCGTCGGCACGGCGGCCGGCCTGATCCAGGGGCTCGCGATCACCCGGCTCCGGGTGCCGCCGTTCGTGGTCACGCTGGGCGGTCTCACCATCTTCCGCGGACTGACGCTGACCCTGTCGGGGGGCGGCCCGATCTCGGGCTTCACGCCCGGGATGCGCTGGTTCGGCACCGGCCTCGTGGGACCAGTGCCGGTGCCGGTCATCATCTTCGGCGCGGCGGCCGTGCTGTGCCACATCGTGCTGCGGTACACGCGCTTCGGACGGGCGGTCTATGCCGTGGGCGGCAACGCCGAGGCCGCACGCCTGTCGGGGGTCCGCGTCGATCGCATCCTTGTCGCGGTCTACATGATCGTGGGCTTCTTCTCGGGCCTTGCGGCCTTCGTGCTGTCCGCGCGGCTGAACTCGGCCGAAGCGGTGGCGGGCATCGGCTACGAGCTGACCGTCATTTCGGCGGTGGTGATCGGGGGCACATCCCTCTTCGGCGGCATCGGCGGCGTTGGGGGGACCGTGGTCGGCGCGGCGCTGATCGGCGTGCTGGTGAACGGGCTCGTCCTGAACAACGTGTCGTCCTACACGCAGCAGGTGGTGATCGGCCTCATCCTGATCGCAGCCGTGGCCTTTGACCGCTGGCTCAAGCTCAGGGCCGGCACCTGAAGGGTGGGGTCGTCAGGACCGGGATCAGGCGGACCCTTCCGGGTCCGCGCCCCATCGCTGCTCACTTGCTGGCGGCCGAAGCTCCGGGGCCGCGCGGGCGCAGCGGCACCACCTTGTCGCTTTCGACGGCCAGCATCAACGCAAGCCGGCTGGCCAGGTCGGACTGGCGGAACGGCTTGCCCAGGACCTGGAGCCCGCGGGTCTGCTCGGGCGAAAGCTGGGCATAGCCGGTGATCATCAGCACAGGCAGGTCGGGAAGCCTTTCCCGCAGTTCGCGGGCCAGATCCGCCCCGAGCATCCCCGGCATGATGTGGTCGGTCACGAGCACGTCCGGGACAAAGCCCATCCGAACGGCCTCGAGCGCCTCGGCGGCGGTGCCGACATCCTCCACATCATAGCCCAGTTCGCGGAGGCCCTCCGCCATGGACATGCGGACGAGATCCTCGTCATCGACAAGGAGGACCACGGTCTTGCGTGCGACCATCGCCGCTTCGCCGGATTCCCCCTCGTTCGCGATCTCCTGCGCCACGGGCAGGAACAGGACGGCGGCAGTGCCACGGCCCTTTTCGGTCAGCAGCTTGAACGCGCCCCCGGATTGGGCCGCAAAGCCATGCACCATCGACAGGCCCAGCCCGGTCCCCTGCCCCGCCGGCTTCGTGGAAAAGAACGGCTCGACCGCCCGGTTCGCCGTGGCCGTGTCCATCCCGACGCCGTTGTCGGCCATCGCGATGCTGACATACAGCCCGGGGGGAAGCCCAGGCACGGGATCGTCGTCGGTGTCGACGAGCTCGGCCGTCAGGGTCACGCGGCCCCCCGTCGGCATGGCATCGCGGGCGTTGGCGCTCAGGTTGAGGAGCGAGACCTCCAATTGGCTCGGATCCACCATGATGGGCGGCAGGTCCGGCGGCACCTCGAGGCGCAGTTCGACGGACGGGCCGAGGCTGCGGTCGATGAGATCGCGCAGGCCTTCGAGCAGGCCGGATGGGCTGATCGCGCTGGGCTGGAGCATCTGCCGCCCGGCGAACGCCAGGAGACGCTGCACCAGGGTCGCCGCCCGTTCGGATGACTGGAGCGCCCCCGAGATGAGCCGTTGCGAGCGTTCGTCCGGCAGCTTGCGCCGGATAATGTCGAGCCCGGCCACAATGGGCGTGAGCAGGTTGTTGAAGTCGTGCGCAAAGCCGCCGGTGATCTGCCCGATCATGTCGAGCCGCTGCAGTTCTTCCTGGCGGGGCGGCTCGGTCTGGGACCGGGGCTGCGGCGCGAGCACGGCCTCGGTCGTCTCGACGATGGTCATCAGGATCCCGGCCGGGTTCCCGTCCTCGCCCGGCACGGGCACGCAATCGATATTCAGGAAGATTCGTTCGGCATGGCCGTGCCGGTGAGAGGTGAACTCCTGATTGCGGAAAGTGAGCGTCTCGCCAGCAAGGCTCCGCTCGAGAACCTCGAACAGGAAACCTGCGGAGTCGGGCCAGCGGTCCAACGCCCGCGAACCGATGATCTCGGGGTTCAGGCCCGCCGTGATCAGCGCGAAGGCATCATTGTGAAGGACGATCCCCTCCACGCCCCAGAGCAGCAGGGTGGGATTGGGGGAACGGAGCATGATGCCCACGGCGGTCTGCAGGCTGCGGGGCCAGTTTCGCGCCGGACCCAGCGGGGTGCCCTGCCAGTCGCGCCGGGCGATCAGCTCGCCACAGGTGCCGCCGCCGCCAAGAAAGCCGGGCGTTTCCTCGGTCGCTGTTGGTCTGTCAGGCGCGTCCTGCTGTCCCATCGGGTCACCTGCCTGCGGCGAGCCACTGATCTGGCCCTTGTTCTGCCCGAATAACCTCACCGGACATCTCCTGAGGATATGGCTCGTTCCGCGATCACGTCGAGGTTGAACGACGTTGCGGTCGCCGCTGGATATGAAGCAGGTCCGGCGCAGGGCGCAAGCCCGGCCTGAGGTTGCATGAAGACGGATCCGGCGCGTCGCATGGGTTGTAAACTGCCAGTCTCTTCAGGAATGAGCAACCATCTGCGATCGACCGGACTAGACCGCCGTGTCTGTGCGGCGTCGATCGACCCGGCGTAGGCACATCCATCTCAGGACGAGCCCCACGCCCATCGGACAGCACAGTGCGCTGAGGCCACGGCGGAGTGCAGGCGACTGGGGGCACCGGGTCGCAGGCGCAGGCGCGTTGCCCCGTCAGGACACGCGATCTTTCGTCCAGGCCAAGCACCCCGGCCAGATAGTCGCAACACGGTTCCTGCGCTTGTGGCATTGGTCGTGACCACAGGCAGGCCGGGGTGAGCGAATGCCAGGGGCGTCGCGCTGGCACCCGCATTCAACAGCCCCCCGGACGGTGGCTGTTCCAAGGCGTGAAAGGCCGCCGATCCCGAAATCATTCCACCGCCCCCCCCGGCCCGCGCCGGATGACGGCCCTGCCCCCTCGTCAGGCACTTGCAAGGAACCTCGGCCCTGTTCCACACATTCCCGGCTTGGCCTCGCTCGTATGAACGGCGCGGGGTGCAACCGAACAGGAGGTGCAGATGCAGAAGCTCGTCGGTTCCGTGGTCCTCAGCCTAGCCGCCGTGACCAGCGCGTCGGCCCAGGAGACCATCAACGTCGGCATGTCGGGGGGCTATTATCCCTTCACCTTCGTCGAGCAGGATGTTCTGCAAGGGTTCGAGGTCGACTTCATGAATGCCGTCGGCGAGGAGATCGGCCGTCCCGTCAATTTCGTCACGATGTCCTTTTCGGGCCTGATCGGCGCGTTGGAATCGGGCCGGATCGACACGGTCGCCAACCAGATCACCATCACGCCCGAACGCGAGCAGGCCTTCCTCTTCACGCAGCCCTACGTGATCGACGGTGCGCAGGTGGTCGTCCGCGAAGGAAACGACGAAATCCATGGCGTCGAGGACCTGAAAGGTCATTCGGTCGCCGTCAATCTCGGCTCCAACTTCGAGCAACTCCTGCGCGAGTTGCCCTATGCGAGCGAGATCGACATCCGCACCTACGAAAGCAACATCGAACAGGATGTGGCCCTGGGCCGCGTGGATGCCTTCGTGATGGACCGGGTCTCGACCGCCACGGTCGTCAAGGACAGCGGCCTGCCGCTGCAGTTGGCCGGCGAGCCGTTCAGCGAGATCCAGAACGCTCTGCCGTTCCGCAACGACGAGGAAGGCCGCGCACTTCGGGACGAGGTCGACGCTGCGATCACCACGCTGCGCGAGAACGGCACGCTGAAGGCGATCTCGGAAAAGTGGCTGGGGCTGGACGTGACGGCGGTGGACTGAGATCATGCGGGCACTCGACCTCGACTACATGCTGGGTCTTGTGCCCGTCCTGCTTCGGTATCTGCCTCTGACGCTGGCCATGGCGGTGGCCGCGATGGTGCTGGCGCTGATCCTGGCCCTGCTGCTCGCGATGGTGCGGGTCTCCCGCATCCCTGTGCTGAACCAGATCGTGCAGGGCTTCATCAGCTTCTTCCGGGGCACCCCGCTGCTCGTGCAGTTGTTCCTCTTCTACTACGGGCTGCCGCAGATCGTCCCGGCCTTCAGCGCGATCAACGGCGTCCAGGCCGCCATCACCGGGCTCACGCTGCACTTCGCGGCCTATATGGCAGAAAGCATTCGCGCCGCCATCCTCGGCGTGGACCGGAGCCAATGGGAGGCCAGCCAGGCCATCGGCATGACGCAGGTCCAGGCCATGCGGCGGATCATCCTGCCCCAGGCGGCGCGGATCGCCGCGCCGACGCTGCTCAACTATTTCATCGACATGATCAAGAGCACCTCGCTCGCGTTCACCTTGGGCGTGACCGAGATGATGGGAGCAGCGCAGAAGGAGGCCGCCAGCAGCTTTCGCTACTTCGAGGCCTTCCTGCTCGTCGCGATCTTCTATTGGATTGTCGTGGAGTTGCTTTCGGTCGTCCAGCGATGGCTTGAGGTGCGCATGAACAGGGCCTTGGCGCGATGATCGAGATTTCGGGACTCATCAAGCGGTTCGGCCCTACGGTCGTGCTGAACGGCATCGACCTGAGCATCCGGCCCGGCGAACGGATCGTGGTGATCGGGCCCTCGGGCACCGGGAAATCCACGCTCCTGCGCTGCATCAATTTCCTTGACCGAGCCGACGCGGGCCGGATCCGCATCGGAGATCTTGCCGTCGACGCCTCCCGCGCGACGCGGGCCCAGATCCTGGCGGTGCGCCGCCGGACGGCCTTCGTGTTCCAGAACTATGCCCTGTTCGCCAACCGGACGGCGCGCGGCAACATCACCGAGGCGCTGGTGACCGTCCAAGGTCTGCCCAAGACCGAGGCTGTCGCCCGGGCGGACGCGATCCTTCGCGACATCGGCTTGATCGACAAGGCGGACGCCTACCCCGCTGCGCTTTCCGGAGGGCAGCAGCAACGCATCGGGATCGGCCGTGCGCTGGCGCTCAATGCCGATCTGATCCTCTTCGACGAGCCGACGTCGGCGCTCGACCCGGAATGGGTGGGTGAGGTGCTGGACCTCATGCGCCGCATCGCCGAGCGCCGGCAGACCATGCTGATCGTCACCCACGAGATGCAGTTCGCCCGCGAGATCGCAGACCGCGTCATCTTCATGGAAGGCGGACGCATCATCGAACAGGGGACCCCCGGCGAGGTGTTCGACTCGCCCCGCGATCCTCGGACCCAGGAGTTCCTGCGGCGCGTCAGGTGAGCACTGCTCGTGCCCCGACAGGGGTCGAGCAAGCCCGCTGACGATAATTATCCGCCCTCAGTGACTGGTCCGGTTCAGGGTCCCCGCTCTTGGGACGCAACTCGTGGCCAGTGGACCTGCGCGACCAGTTGCGGCCCCGAGCATCTCAGGCGAACAGGATGTCGTCCTCGTCAAGCGTCGCAGCAGCGGTAGCCGGCGCGGCGGCGAGATTGGGGAACTTGGCATCATGCACCTCACGTTCGGCGTGCATGGTGTAGATGGCCCTGATCCGTTGCAGGAACGCCTCGCCTTCGGCATCGAGGTCCTTGATGACAGGCTCGACGTCGCTGGCCGGCATCATCCGGTCCAGCGCAAGAGCCGACATCAGGAATTCGTCGATCTCCTCTCCGGACCGGCCCATGATGTGCACGATCTCTTCCGGGCCCCGCCCCCCTGACATGGCGGACAGGTGGCTCCTGACCCGACCCGCCAGAATCGTCACCTCCCGGGCTCCGTCCCCCGCGTGCCGAAGGGACTCCACGAGCAGGTTGTCCTCTGCATCATCAAGCTTGCCGGACGTGGTCATGACATCCTCGATGTTGCGCCGGAGCCGGCCCATGACATCGATGATGCTTCGCGCGATATCCCTCTGCTGCTGGGCAACCTCCTCCATTGCGCGACCTTCCGGTCCCAGTCGCGAGGATAGAAGGATCGCGTTCAGGCCCAGGACGGTCATGCGCCGCTCGAACTCGGCTGCCTCGCCGGCATCGCGCCCCGCACCGGCCAGCGTTTGCATGAGCCCCCTTGAGGCAGCGAGCAGGCGTTCGCTGGTCTGCGACACCTCGGCCATCATGCGCTCCATCCGCGCCGCGCCGGCCAGCAGCGGCACGAGGCTGCCCTCCCCGGTGCCACAAAGCGCATCTATCGCGCCCGCACGGGGAATGTCCGTCGCGGACAACTTGAGAGCGCGCAGATGCCGCCCTGCCGCCCGCAGCGCATGTCCCAGATCGTCGAGAGCGGCCCTTGTCTGCGCCCGCGCGAGATCACGTATGACGGCCCGAGGGATCGCAGGATCAGGCTGCCCCGCCATGGCCAGCATGTCCTCGACATGCTCCAGTCGCTGCCGGAAGCTGTCGCCAACCTGAAGGTGGACAACCACCTGACCAACCCTGTCCTGAAGAGCCCGGAACCTCTTGGAGACAAGACTGGCCGAGCGGGCGACCCGGTCGTCACGCGACCGCGCCACGACCATCTCGGTGAAGCTGTGGATCGCGGGCAGGGCTTCGGACCGCGTCAAGGCGGCCAAGGCTGCCGTCTCTCGTTCCACCTGCTCCAGGCCGAGACCACCGGCCGACATGGTGGCCGCAAGGTCGGCGACGAGCCCGCCCACGCCGCTCAGCACGGCGCGCATCTCACGGGCAAGTCCATCGATCGTCCCGCTGTCGGACGTGAGGGTGCGGCTGACCACCAACGCATTGAGCGACACCAGTGTCGCAGTCCGCGCCAGCCGCCGCAGTTCCTCCAGGCTCTCGCGGGCGCTTGCCATCAGCCGGCTCAGGTCCCGGGCGGCCTCCCGGCAACGCGCAGCCTTGGCCTCGAGCTGGATGCCGAGTTCATGAAACCTGGGTTGCAGCGACTTGAGCCGTCCCATCGCCTCGGGCGAGAGCGTTACCGACAGCGCCGTCAAGGAGGACTCGGTGACGCTTAGATCCTCCATCGCGGCCAGCATGGCATCAAGGGAGGATTCGAAGACTGCTTCGGTGCGACGGCGGACCGCCGTGACGGAGGCGGTCGATTCCATCAGATCCGGACCTTCATTGTTCAGCGACGACATTCTTTCTTCCCCAGGTCACGATCTCGTTGCACATCCGACCCAAGGGCAGAGCGCGATCGGCCCCGCCCAGGCGCAGAGCTTCACGCGGCATGCCAAAGACGACGGAGGTGGCCTCGTCCTGTGCCGCCGTGCGCGCCCCAGCTTCCTTCATCTCCAGAAGACCCCGCGCCCCGTCGTCTCCCATGCCTGTGAGGAGCAGGCCCAGGGCGTTGAAGCCCGCCGCTTGGGCAAACGACCTGAACAGCACATCGACCGATGGGCGGTGACGCGCGACATAGGGACCGTCGATGACCTCGACGCGGTACGCCAGCCCCTGCCGCCTCAGGAGAAGATGGTGATCCCCCGGCGCGATCAGCACCGTCCCCGGCGACAGTTGGTCGCCCGTGACGGCCTCGCTGACCCGAACCCGGCAAAGTCCATCCAGGCGTTGCGCAAAGGCCGCTGTGAACCGCTCCGGCATATGCTGCACAATCACGACGGGCGGCGCATCCACCGGCAGCTCGCGCAGGATCGTGGCAAGAGCCTCGGTTCCACCGGTCGAGGCCCCGATGGCAACGATCGGGGCCGTCCGCGGAGGCTTGGGCGAGTTCGGCCGTGCTGCGGGCAGGATCACGTCCGCCGTGTGCTTGGGTCCTGGCTGCAGGGGCCTCGGCACGGTTGTCCGAGCCTTCGACCTGGTCTGGGCTGCGGCGTGAATCGCATCGCAGACACGCATCTGGGCGTCCTGTCGCTGCGCCGCAGTAGCCATGCTGGGCTTGCAGATCACCTCGGCGGCCCCAAGCTCGAGCGCCCGCACCGCGTTGCGCGACCCGACCTCGCTGTGACTCGAGCAGATCACAACGGGTAATGGTCTCTGGGCCATGATCTTGCCCAAGAAGGTGAGCCCGTCCATCCGGGGCATTTCGATATCGAGAAGCATCACGTCCGGGACCGTTTCTCGTAGACGGTCCGCGGCTTCGAAGGGATCCCCTGCGGTGGCGACAACCTCAATGTTGGGGTCGCTTGCCAGGATCGACTTCAGGCCCGCCCGAACGCTGGCGCTGTCGTCCACGATCATGACCTTGATGGCTCCGAGACCCTGAGTCCTGATCACAGCAGACCTCCTGTCGCAGGGTGCCGTGGCCCGACATCGCGAGGCACCGGTGCCCCGTCACCCCGCTCCC
Organism: Rubellimicrobium arenae; assembly: GCF_017916275.1. Lineage (GTDB taxonomy): Bacteria > Pseudomonadota > Alphaproteobacteria > Rhodobacterales > Rhodobacteraceae > Rubellimicrobium > Rubellimicrobium arenae. The sequence goes on along the minus strand of NZ_JAFMST010000005.1, from coordinate 124,092 downwards.
TGACGAAGACGGCGGGTGCGACCTGCCGAAGCCCATTCTGGCGAACGATCATCGACTCAGCGTGGCCTACGACCAGATGTCCGCCGGGTCGAAGATGCGAGGAGATCGAGGCAATGACCCGCGCCTGCGTCGGGGGATCGAAGTAGATCAAGACGTTTCTCAGGAAGATGGCATCGAGGTTGCGATCAACGGGATAGGACGGATCCATCAGGTTCATCTCTTGAAACCGCACCCGCTGACGGAGCTCGGGAACGATGCGGCGAAGAGGCGCCCCGTCCCGCCCCCTCCCAACCATCGCGTAGCGATCTCGCAAGGCGGCAGGCACGGGCTCGAGTTCCGCCTCGGGATAGATGGCGCGCCCCGCGGTTTGCAGGACTCTGCGGGAGATATCGGTCCCAAGGACATCCCAGTCGAGTTGAGGAGAGTGCGCTTGCGCTTCGGCCAGCACCATGGCAGCGGACCAAGCCTCTGCGCCGGTCGACGAGGCTGCGCTCCAGAACTTGAAGGGCACCCTTCCCGGCGCGGCTTTGAGGGCGGCCGGGATCATAGTCTCCCACAGGAACGCGTAGTGAGCCCGTTCCCGGAAAAAGTCGGTCTTGTTGGTCGTGACCGCTTCGATGATCCGAGGCAACTCATCCTGGAGAGCCCCCTTCTCGAAGAGGTAGTGGAAGTACTCTCCCACATCCCTGAGACCGAGGGCGACCAGTCGGGAACGGAGGCGGGACTCGATCATCCCGTCCTTCGAGTCCGGGAGGAAAATCCCAGTGGTCTCATGAACGAGCTTCCGGAACCGCTCAGCCAGGCGAGCGCGAACGATCAGGGCCGTCACACCAGTCCCGGCTCAAGACGGGCCGCCCCCTTCTCCGTGGTTCCGAACGCGGTCTGACGGCCGGCCAGCATGGCGATCACCTCCGGATCGAAGAGGCCTGCGACGCGCAGCACGGTCACGAAGGTCCCGTCGCGGCGTCCGATGCCCTCCACCATGCGCTGGTCCCAGTCCAGGAAGCCCGCCTCGGCCAATGGTTCGAGACGGTCGTCATCAAGTCCGGCCACCTCGATCACTCGATCGACTCGCAATGCCACCAGCAGAGCGTCACCCGACTTCGGGATCTGGAGCACCATGATGCGGGTGTCCGGCTCGTCGGCGCGCGCGGGTTCGCCGAGCAGGATGCGCAGGTCGATGACCGCTACGGAGGCCCCCCTGACGTCGATCACGCCCAATAGGTGCGCCGGGGCGTTCGGAAGGCGCGACACAGGCCGCGGATCGAGAATTTCCTGCACCAAAGCTACAGGCAGGGCAAAGAGGGAGTCGCCCAAGCCGAATGTCACCACTGGTCCTTCCAACATGGCGGTCCTCACTTTTTCTCAGGTTGATTGGCTGGATCGGTCGAACTTGACATCAATGTCGTCCGTCGGACGACCGCTGAAGAGACAGGCATCCCCGTTGACCTCCACTCCCACGAGACAGCCGCGGGACACGGCGGGCGGTGGCCGCCGAGGGCCCGAGGGCCTGTCCAGCCCCAGGACTGCGGGGCGGGTCTGGACAGCGACGGCTCGGCCCCCCCGGCAGGCCGAAGGAGATGACGCCCTGCAAGGTCCCTACCATTTCGCCCCGAACGCCGACCGATTCGTGGATCAGCATTTTCCTTGGATTGGGGAGAGCTGGAGGTGCGTGACCTGAATTTTCAGCTCCGCGGGGCGGCCTCTCTACGTCAGAAGCGAAAGCCGCAATGAATGGCACGACGAGCATACCTTCGGCTTTCGCGTGACTGGCCGTTCTAAGAACATCTCTGGCCCATGACGTACCGGCTGTCGTCATCATCGATCCAACTGGTGCGGCGGGAGCTGCGTACCGCCCGAATGAGACGAAACCGGGGTCGCTTGAGTGCTCAGCGCAGATGCGAAAATGGCTGGAAGGTCGGGGATCATGACGACGCTGCTATCTCGGTTCGCAATCGCCTCGACGAATTGCGCGGGCCAACTGGTGCCGACGGCTGGCACATCCTGCAGGCTGTCCTGACTGATACGGGTCACCTCGTGCACCGCATCGGCGATGATGCCCACCACCGCAGCGCGACCCTCCATCGAAAGATCAAGGACGAGGATCCGTGTATCCGGACCAACGGGCCCCCGATGCATCCCGAAGATGACCCTCAGGTCCGCCAGGGGAACCACGGTGCCCCGAACGTTGACGAGTCCCGTGCAGAACTCAGGTGCGCCTGGAACCCGTGTGATGGCGACAGGCTCCAGAACCTCTCGGATCAGGCCCGCTCGGATTGCCAGCGTATCCTGACCTAGACGTAGGGTGACAACGTCCAGAGATCCGGACGTTCGATCGCGTGTCGAGGATACCAAGCTCATACATAGGCCTCCTGAAGGCGGTTCACGGAGGGCGAAGGACGCTTGGACCGCGTCACAAGGCTAGGCACGTCCAAGATGAGGGCTACGGCGCCATCGCCCAGGATGGTGGCACCAGAGAAGATCTTGAGCCCCGAATGGAGCGGCGAGAGCTGCTTGATGACGGTCTGGTTGGACCCGATGATCCGATCGACCACCAGTCCGACCCGCCCCCCGCCTGAACTGACTACAACAATCTTCTGGAACGGTCCCGGCCGGCCGGGGCTTCCGAACACTTCACGGAGCGGCAGGTAAGGCACCAGTCGCCCGCGAATATCGAGCAGCCGGGCGGTGGCTTGCTGATCATCGAGGATCTCGGGCAGTTCCACGATCTCCTCCACGGCGGCGAGCGGGATTGTGAAGCGTTCGCCCGCCACCTCGACCAGGAGACCATCGATGATCGCCAGAGTGAGCGGCAGCCTCAGGGTGATCCGGGTTCCCTGGCCCGGCTCGGAGTCCAGATCGACGCTGCCCCGCAGGTCCGAGATGGTGCGGGAGACGACATCCATGCCGACGCCACGGCCCGACAGTTCCGTCACGCGCTCGGCTGTCGAGAAGCCGGGTGCAAAGACGAGCCGAAGAAGCTCGTTGCGGCTCAGATCGGCTTCCGCAGAGATGAGCCCCCTTTCGACCGCCTTGGCCCGGATACGCCCGGCATCGAGCCCCTGCCCGTCGTCCGCGAGCTGAATGAGCACCTCGGCTCCGGAGTGGCGCGCGGACAGCGTGATCGTTCCAGCCATGGGCTTGTCGAGGTCGATCCGAGTCATCGGATCTTCAAGGCCATGATCCGCGGCGTTGCGGATCAGGTGCATCAAGGGCTCGGCCAATTGCTCAACCACGCTCTTGTCGAGCTCGGTATCTTCGCCCTCAAGAACCAGTTCGATGGGTTTGCCGGTCTGATCGGCCAAGTCATGGACGAGCCTTCGGAAGCGTCCGGTGATGGACGACAACGGCGTCATGCGGATAGACATCGTTGCGTCCCGCATGCCGGTTGCCAGGCGCTGGATGTCTTCGGTGACGGACATCAGAGTCGGGCTGCCGCTCTTGGCAGCAATCTCGGCGAGCCGAGCTTCGGCAATCACCAACTCTCCGACACGATCCATCATCTCGTCCAGGCGGTCGGCCGAGATCCGGATCGTCGAACTGCTCTTGGCGGGCGCGCTCGCTGGACCCTCGGGTACTGACACCGGGGCTGCCGGCGGCTGCACACGCAGCGCAGGTTGCGGCTCTGGCGGAATGACGATGTCGATATCGGCAGCCACAGGCGCGACGTCGGGTCTGGGCCCCGGGATCGGGGTCTGATCACCGACAGCGGCCGCGAGTCCGGCCAGGATCGCGTCTGGGTCTCCCGACGACTGACCGTCCAGCAAGGCCACGATATGGTCATGGGCCTTCAGGGAAATCGCCACGAGTTCGGAGCTGGCTACGCTCGATCCCGAGCGAAGGGCCTCGAAGGCGGACTCGAACCCATGCACGAAAGCCGCAAGTTCGGTGTAGCCGAACATGCCCCCGGTGCCCTTGAGGGTATGCAGGTCCCGAAAGACCTGATCGATCAGGGCGCGGTCGCCCGGACGCGTTTGAAGGGCAAGCAGCCCCCCCTCCAGGCTCTCGACGAGGCTGTCGGCCTCCGCACGGAAGATGGCAAGCGTTTCCTCATCCATCAGGCGGCCACCACGCGGGACATGACGGACAGAAGCTTGGCCTGATCGAAGGGCTTCACCATCCAGCCGATCGCCCCGGCTGCGCGGGCCCGTTCCTTGATCTCGCCCTCGCTCTCGGTCGAGAGGAAGACGATGGGAATCCGATGGCGCGAGGCATCGGCGCGGAATTCGCGGATGAAGGTCAGCCCATCCATCCGGGGCATGTTCTGGTCGGTCAGGACAGCGTGGACCTCCGCCCCGGCTACCTTCTCAAGCGCCTCGACGCCGTCTCCCGCCTCGACGACATCGTAACCGGCAGCTTTCAGGGTCATGGCCACCATTCGACGGACGGAAGGAGAATCGTCCACGACGAGAATGCGCCGGGTCACTTGGATGCCCTCCAGCTGAGGGGGCGGGCGGACAGGCTTCTGGACATGGGCCACCTTTCTCGAATCGAGAGTTGTCCACTGTTCCTAGCCGGACAGCCTTAAAGCGGACTTAAGACGGGTCCACCGTCGCCTGGCTTTCCACTGCTGCCCCGTTCAGCGGCTATTAACGAAGGCCGGGTATCGACGTGTTGGAACGCCACGAGCGTTCGCGAGCCAATCGATGAGGTTCCCGATGGACGACGCCCCTTCCGTGCCCGCTCTGGCCCATCACCGTCTCGGTATCGGCCTTTGTGCCATCGTCGTGCGCCGTGCGGCGGGGGTGGCCTGAGATGCTGTCCGTTCTGGCCATCGACGATTCCCGGACGATCCGGGAACTGGTCCGCCGCGCTCTTGAGAATGCGGGCATGAATGTGACGACCGCCGACGACGGCCTCGATGGCGTCTCCTCCTTCGGCGAATCAGCGTTCGATGCGGTGATCACAGACATCAACATGCCGAACCTGGATGGGTTCGGCGTCATCGAGGCCATACGCAGCGGCCAACGGAACACGCGGGTACCTATCCTGGTGCTCACGACTGAGACCGGGCCCGAGCTCCGCGCCCGCGCCAGGGACGCCGGCGCGACGGGCTGGCTCACGAAGCCGTTCGACGGTGCTGTCCTCGTGCGAACCCTGAAGCGGGTCACGGGGGCCCCCCTGTCATGATGGACGATCTCCGCGACACGTTCTTCGCCGAAAGCGAGGACCTCCTGACCGCCATGGGTGAGGGGCTTGCGGCCATGTCGGACGGAAGCGCTGGGAGCGAGACCGTTCATGCCGTCTTCCGCGCCGTGCACTCGATCAAAGGGGCTGCAGGCGCCTTCGCCCTGTCGGATGTCGTGGCCTTTGCCCATAGCTTCGAGACCGTTCTCGATGCTGTACGCTCCGACCGTCTCGTGCCGGATCCGGACGTCATGCGCGTCCTCCAACGGGCTGGGGACGTCCTTGCGGAACTCCTGGAGCATGCCCGCGAGGATCGATCCGATCCCCCGTCGGCTCTGGGCTCTGTTCTTGATGCGCTCGAGGAGATCACGGGAGGGCAGGACGATGCTACCCCCGACGACTTCGTTTTCGAGCCACTTGGCCTGGGGATGATGGCGCCATTGGCGCTCCCTCCGGCAGAGGCGACAGGCTTCCATCTGGATTTTCGGCCAACAGGCAATTTCTATCCCAACGGCCATCATCACCAGCATCTCTTCGCCGCGCTGTCCGAGTTGGGTGAGTTGACGGTCACGTGCTCCGTGCCAGACCTGCCCCCGTCGGCGGAAACGGACGCTGAGGGCAACCAGCTCTCCTGGAAGCTTGAGCTCAGGACCGATGCCGACGAAGTTCAGGTCCGGGATGTGTTCGAATTTGTCGAAGGCCTCTGCGAACTGGAACTCAGGAAAGTCGAGTCCCTCGATTCATTCGATGACCGACCTCCGCATGATGATTCCACTCTGCCCGAGGTTGCCATGCCAACCCTGGCCCAGGCACCAGATCCCGAGGTTCTCCCGCGTCCCCTGGATGTTTCGTCCGCTGTCCCGACACCTGCGGCCGCAAGGGAATCTGCGCCCCGTCCAACATTGCGGGTGGACCTTGATCGCGTGGACCGCCTGATCAACTCGGTCGGCGAGTTGATCATCAATCAGGCGGTCATCGCGCAGAAGGTCTCAGAGGCCGGCTTGCCCCCCGCCTCCAGCCTCGTTGCACATGTCGAAGACCTGAGCCTTCTCGCGCGCGAGATTCAAGAAGGCGTGATGCTCATCCGGGCTCAACCCGTCAAAGCACTGTTTCAACGAATGGCGCGCGTCGTCAGGGAAGCGGCGGAAGCGACAGGCAAGCAGGTCGAGTTGGTCACCGAAGGTGAAGAAACCGAAGTTGATCGCACTGTTGTGGAGGGCTTGGCCGACCCCCTGACCCACATGGTCCGCAACGCCATCGACCACGGCATCGAGCCTCCGTCCGAGCGGATCGCCACAGGGAAGCCTGCCTGCGGCCGCATCACCCTTTCCGCCAGTCATGTGTCTGGCAATGTCCGGATCGTGGTGCGGGATGATGGCGCCGGATTGAACCGCGACCGCATCCACGCCACGGCGTTGCGCAAGGGGCTGGTTGCAGCGGATGCCGTTCTGACTGAAGCCGAGATCGACAATCTGCTGTTTCTGCCCGGGTTCTCGACAGCTGCCTCGATCACGAGCCTGTCGGGCCGGGGCGTCGGCATGGATGTGGCCCGCACAGCCATCACGGCGCTGGGCGGCCGAATTGGCATCCTCAGCACCCCCGGCGAAGGCACGACCTTCAACATCATCCTTCCTCTGACGCTTGCGATCCTCGAGGGTCTCATCGTGACCGTTGCTGGCCAGCCGATGGTGGTTCCGGCTGCCTCTGTCATCGAGACGATCCGACCTGCGCCGCGTGACTTCATAGCCCTGGGACACGCTGATCGAGTCCTTGCGGTTCGGGGTGACCATGTCCCCGTCATCGATGTGCCTTCGCTTCTGGGATTCGGCCCTGAACTTGATCCCATGGACGCCATCGTGGTTCTCGTCCGGGCCAGCGACGATTCCCTGGCCGCACTGGTGATGGAGGCGATCTCCGACAAACGGCAGGTCGTCATCAAGAGCCTCAGGTCCAATGTCGGCCAGGTTGCCGGCACTTCAGCTGCCACCATCCTCGGCGACGGCAAAGTCGCCCTCATCCTTGATCCCGACGCGCTGACCGCCCTCGCGGCACGCCGCCGCGCGGCACAGCACGCAGTTCAACACCTCGCTTCGAGGGAGGTCCGCCATGAGCACGCAGCCTGACACCGTGAATCCGAACGACATCGAGTTCGTCAAGCTTGTGGCGGGAGGCCAGGACTTCTGCATCGAGGTTGCGCGGGTGAGAGAAATCCGCCGCTGGTCACCGGTCACCCCGTTGCCACATGCGCCGGAATGGTTGTTGGGCGTCATGAATCTTCGTGGCGCTGTCGTTCCAATCTTCGATCTCGCGATGAAGCTTGGGCTGGGGTCGACGGCCATCACCCCCCGGCATGTTGTCATGATCGTCACGGCCAGCGATCGGACCGTGGGCCTCCTGGTCGATGCCGTGGCTGAAATCCTGAAGGCCTCGGACGAAGCGGTGAGCAACGCGCCGCCTCTGCCCGGCGCGAATGCCCGGCTGATTCAAGGGATGATCGCTCTGTCCGAGGAGGCCCTTTGCATTCTCGATGTCGATGCTGTCGCGCCTGTGTTGGCAGGGGCAGCCCCGTGAGCCCGGTCCAGGACGTTGAACCAAGACACAGTCCGGGGCGTACGACCTCCCCCGCCGACGGCATCCGGCTATCCCGCCTCCTAAGGGGATTGCTCGGCATCGACCTGCCGCCGTCGAAGGCCGCGACGGTTCACCACAAGCTGTCCGGGCGCATTCGGCAACTCGGCTTGGCAACCCTCGGCGAATACCTTGACGTGATCGAAGGATCCGGGGGGCGCCGGGAACGCGACATCCTGATTTCCGCAGCGACGACCAATGTCACCCAGTTCTTCCGCGAGGCCCACCACTTCGAGTTCCTGGAACTGGAGGTGTTGCCAGCGCTGGTGGCTCGAGCCCGACAGGGCGCGCGGATTCGGGTCTGGTCGGCCGGATGTTCAACTGGACAAGAGCCCTACTCCCTGGCTGCCTGCATATTGGCCTTGTGCCCTGAAGCGCGCGACCTGGATGTCAGGATACTGGCCACGGATGTCGATCAGCAGGTTTTGGGCCAGGCTGAACAACGGAGTTACCCGGCGGAGGAGTTGCAACAGCTCTCGCCATGCCGGCAATCGGCGCTGTTCGGTCATGTCAGCGGGGCTGGGCCCGCCATCGTCCGCGACGAGGTCTCCTCGCTCGTGACATTCAATCGGTTGAACCTGATCGATAACTGGCCAATGCGCCGCGGCTTCGACATCATCTTCTGCCGGAATGTCGCCATCTACCTCGATCGAGGCGTTCGTGAACGCCTTTGGCGGCGGTTCGCGGATGCGCTCAACGACGCCGGGTACCTGATCATCGGTCACTCTGAACGCGTCCTGGGACCAGCCCTCGACTGCCTCGAGCATGTGGGCATCACCGCTTACCGCAAGCGGGCGGCTCGACCGTCCGTACAGCCCTAAGGAGCAAGAAATGACACTCAAGGACACGCTCCGCGTGATGGTCGTGGATGACATGTCCGTCAGCCGCGCGCTCCTGACCCAGGCACTCGAAGAGATGGGTCTCTGGAAGTTCCAGACAGAGAGCGCGGGGCAGGCCGCACTCAACAAGATCGTCGCAAGTCCGGTTCACTTGGTGTTGGCCGACTACAACATGCCCGGGATGAATGGCCTGCAGCTCTTGGAGGCGGTCAGGTCCAATCGGCAGACCCAGAATGTCGGCTTCATCCTGGTGACCGGCAGCCCGACGAAGGAGATGGTCGACAAGGGACGCGCACTCGGATTGAACAACCTCGTCAAGAAGCCGTTCACGACGGCGTCGCTCAAGGCCTCCATCGAGCAGGTGGTCGGACGACTATGACCGATCGGTTGTCTGACCTTCCCCTCGCCGAGCTTCTTTCCGCGATCGCGCAAGAGATCGACGGCCCTCGCCAGGCCATCCTCTGGGCGGAACAGCACTTGGCCGAAACGCTGGACTGGACCGAGGTTCCCGACGGGTCGGCTCAGGACCTGCAGAGGATCGACCTGGCTTTGCAGGTTCTGAACGATCTGGAGGGCTTCATCCTGCGGCTCGGCCGCCTTGTGCCAGCAGAACTTCGTGTCGACGCAACGGCCGCGCTGGAGGCTCTCAGACTTGAGCGCGTCGCCGTAAACCTGGCTGCCGCCCTCGGGGCGCCCAGGATCCCAACACCCCACGATATCCCCGTCGAGCTTTTCTGAAAGTCTCGTCAACCCGCATGTTTCAGGACGTCCTATGACCCGTCGCTTTCCGCTCACATTGCGCCTGCCCGTCACCGTCATGAGCCTGATGGTCGTCATGACGGCCGCCTTTGCGCTCCTGTTCTATCAGCATGGCCGGGCGGATCCCTTCCACCCTACCCCCAAGCTGGATGGCTTGATGCTGAGCTTCATGGGGTTGGGCTTGGCCATTGCAGGGGCTGTGGGTTGGCTGCTGGCCCGCTCGGTCACCAAGCCACTGGAAGACTTGGGCCGTTCCATGGAGGCCGTCGCCCAGTACGATTTCGATTATCAGATCCCAGGTCTCGATCGAGACGACGAGTTCGGTGACATCGCCACCATTCTCGGGGATTTTCGGCACAAGCTGCGCGAATCCGATCTGATCGAACGAGAAAGACGCTTGGCTCGGGAAGAGCAGGAGCGTGTCGTGACTGAACTCGGCCGCGGTCTTACCCGCCTCGCGCAGGGCGAACTGGGGGCCACCATCGAGGTGCCGTTCCCCCCGGCCTATGAGGCGCTGCGCGCGGACTTCAATCGTACGCTCGACACCCTGAGCAGCATCGTGTCAGCTGTCGTGGGAAGTGCGACCAGCATTCGTGACCGGTCGTCGGAGATCAGCAGCTCGTCCGACGATCTGTCACGTCGCACGGAAAGCCAGGCCGCCGCCCTGGAGCAGACAGCCGCCGCCATCGGCGAGCTCACGGCCAGTGTGGCCTCGGCCGCGGCACGGGCCACAGAGGTCGAGAACGTTGTCGGTGAGGCCCGTGGTGAAGCCGAGAGCAGTGGCTCCGTCGTGCGCGAAGCCGTGTCCGCCATGTCCGAGATCAAGCGTTCTTCGGACGAAATCTCCCAGATCATCGGAGTGATCGACGACATCGCATTCCAGACGAATCTCCTTGCCCTCAATGCTGGGGTCGAGGCCGCCCGCGCAGGGGAGGCTGGGCGCGGCTTTGCCGTCGTGGCATCCGAGGTCCGGTCTCTCGCTCAGAGGTCATCCGAAGCGGCACGCCAGATCAAAGCGTTGATCGAAGGCAGCGCCAAGCAGGTGCAGGACGGCGTGGCACTCGTCGGTCGTGCAGGCACCGCGTTGACCAGCATCGTTGGGCGCGTGTCGGAAATCTCATCCCTCGTGAGCGAAATCGTGGTCGGAGCACGTGAGCAATCGACCGGGCTCGGCGAGATCAATATCGCAATCACACAGCTGGACCAGGTCACTCAGCAAAACGCGGTCATGGTTGAGGAATCGACAGCAGCAAGCCACGTTCTGAGCCAAGATGCCGCCCATCTTGGCGAGATCGTTTCTCGGTTCAGGCTGACGGCTGCCGAAGTCGCGACCAATGTGATCCCGATGATCAAACCCGCGCCTGCGCTGGAACTGTCGCTGAAGGACGCCAGCTTGGCAGAGCATGGACATCGTGTACGCTCGGGTACCGCCGAAGGGGCTTGGGAGGAGTTCTGACCGCTCACGCGGAGAGGGGCTTCAGGTCGGGTGTTCGGCCTGAAGCAACCGCCCTCCCCAACCTGAGTTCCGATGGCTTGCCGAGAGCCTGCTGCGGATTGTTAGGGGCAACACATCCAGGCACACTGGTGGTCCTTGGACGTGATCAGAGCCGCGGGTGCAAGGTCAACGATGGGGAGGTTGCAGGTGAGACCCTTGGGGCTGGTCGCCTGAGGTCAGGTTGAAAGTTGTGGGTGTTCCCTCAAGCGACGGTTCGCTCCCGATTGCCGCTTCGGTGGTCCGATCGACACCTTAAGAGGAGCAATCAAAGGCGTGTTGGCTCTATCACCACGCCAGAACCGCCGGACTGGGGAAACGGTCAGCCAAGACCTGTGTTGCCGGCCCAGGCGACAGCTCAAGCAGCAAGACTTGGCCGGATCGTCTCAGCAAGATGGCCAGCGGCTGGCGACCCCTATGCTCCCCATCTTGTCGTCGCGCATGGACTCCGGCGCTTGCCGCGCCGAACGGGTGTCGTTGCCGCTCCGGAGAACACTCGCCACAAGGCGCCTTGTTGTCCCACGAACGCCAAGGCCATGGGATAGTCCAGCCACTTTGGATGCAACAAGGCCATTGGACCTCGGTGCGGTCCGGCGGCTCAGGCGCGGGCCGCCTGACTCAACCCGCGACTCCGTCCAGCGTGACTGCCGAACCGCGACAGATACCAAACCGTCACCTCGGTCCGATTGCGGGCTCCAAGCTTGCTGATGATGTGATGCATGTGGAGCTTCACGGTATGCTCCGAGAGTCCGAGCTCGGCCGCGACGGACTTGTTCTGCTTGCCCCTCGATACAAGTTCCAGGACTTGGAGTTCCCGGTCGGTCAGGTTCGCCGCCGGGCCGTCCTGCAGCAGCGGCTCGGCCCTCTCCTTGTCCATCTGGTCCGGCGCCAGGTCACGCAGAATGGAGTTCACCACGTCCCGCGGAATATACCCTTCACCGCTGATCAGAAGCGACACGATCGATCTCCAGGCGTCGTACTGGATCCGCATCGGCAAGAGGCTCAGCCGACTGGGCAGCGGCTGATGGCTGATCTTCCGCAGGAACCGGACCGCGAGGTCATGATCGCGGTAGGCCAGGGCCACATGCGCGTTCGGCACCAAGAGTTGGATCTGGGCATAGTCGTCGGCCAATCGACCGGCGAGCCCCTCCTCCAGCACAAGCGTCACCACGGTACCGAGGGCTGCCTCTCCAGAGCTGAGCAACTCGGCGAACGAAGCATGGCGCCTGACCTGAAGACCCGGAAAATCCGGCGAGACGAGACGCATAAGATCGTTGGAAAAGCTGATGCAGTTTCCGACAAAAGCGATCGATAAGCTAACCTCGGACACCGCTGAACCGACTGTTTCAATCTTGCTCACCCAAGAACCTCCATTTCAATCCAGTCGACCTTAGATGAGCTCAAACAGCGATTGCCCTTTGTCGGTCGTTCCCGCGCGCCTAAGTTCCTCAATCAAGGCATGAACGTCAAGAAAAAGCCACTAAGCGTTCACATCTGTTCACATTTTCAACTTGCAGACGAGCCGCAAGCGGACCTCTGGCTCGGGTGCGCAAGCCCGCTGAGACGGCCCACGCTCCGGCATGTCGGAAAGAACGTCACAACGAAACTACCCTGGGGAGAAGGCGGTCGCTGGAAATGCATTAGAGTTCCTATAACGTTCGCAGGAAAAGACGCCGTTTGCTGTCTTTCAGTCTTCGAACGTATTGGCCTCGTCCAAATGTCGGTGACCACGGCAGCCATCGTCCTGCCCGGTGATGGCCCGGTTGGCTCACCTTCTGCGGCGCAAGGATCCGCCCGGATGGATCGCGAGCCGCAGAATCGGTACGTCGCAGGGGGGCCGCATCGACACAGGCTTGGTCATGGATGTCGTAGGCGGGATCCAAGAGGGTTGAGAGCGCGCCCAAAGCTGGGGGTCGTCAAACGGTTGTCTGGATCGGATCTGCCGGGCGGAACTGCTTCCGGCCAGGAGCGGCAGCCCAGCCCGTTCCTGCGCCAAGCAGTGCGGCTAGACATCGAACCAGCCTAAAGTGCGGGCCGACCACAAGGCGATCAAGCTGTTGGCCACCACATGACACAGGATCGCGTCCGAGACCCTGTCCCGACGCAGCTTCACCATGGCAAACACCACCCCAGCCAGGAAACCGACGATCCAACGCTCGTGCAGGGCCGCGAACAGCAGGCTCGACCCGGCGACAGATATGACGCGGCCCAGCCTGCCTCCGACATCCATCCGGTCCTGCAAGTAGCCTCGGAAGAACAACTCCTCAACGACCGGGACCAAGACTGCGCCCCCGACCAGCCGGGACAGGACCCAGGTGACCTGCCATAGCACGGCGGACTGGGAGAGAGATCGGGTCAGGTCCGGATCGGACGTCCCATCCACTTGCGTTGCAACCCAGCCAGCGGCGACGACACCCCCAAGGATCATGGCCGCCAGATCAAGAGAGATGAGCCTGTCCCAGAAGTTACCCGACAGCACAGCCAGCACTGCGGACACCGCGAGCATCCGCGCCGGAAAGATCTGGTCTGGATGGATGGTGAAGGCCGGTGCGATCGCACCTGTCAGCACAAAGACCGAGAACGGCAGGATGCAAGCCGCGAGCCAGTCGTCCCGGAACGGCATCGCAGGCCTTGGCGCGGGATTCCTCTGAAAGCCCGGGACGGCATGAACCACGGCGATCAGACCTAGAGATACCATGGCAAAGAACATCCACCCTGCGTGGCTATGAAACCCGTTCACGGCGATCTCTGGCGACACCCGAGCGCCCATCACGACCAGCGCCGCAATTCGAACCGCGTTCAGGAGCCAGCTCAACACGAGGCCAAGCGGCAGGAGCAGGATGAAGAACCTCCAAAGGTTCAAGCTGCGACGGAACAGAACGCCGTAGTGCAGGATGAAGCCAGAGATCAGGACGATGCCCTCGAGGCCTGCACAGGGCTGACCGACCTCGACAAGAAAGCCGTCTACGCCGAAAACGTGACGCGCGGGATCGGCGTGCACGTTCAAGCCGAGGATCGAGACCATCTGCGCCGCCGCCGCGAACGTCGCGCCCGTAAGGACCTGCCAGTTCCACAAAGGCAGGATCAGGCTCACGATGTCTGGAGCCATGGCCGCAGCTGCGACAATGACGAAGGGCCACCATCTTTCCCTGGCTAGCCAGCCAAACCAGCTTCGGGCAGATGCGATCCAGAGCAGGGCACCAAGCCCGGCCAGGAACGCCCCGACCAGCCACGCCGACACCGAAGTGACAAAGAACACGTTGTCGTCTATGGGCACTGCGGAGAACAGCGGAGCGAACAGCAAGGCGACGCCCGCAAAGTGCAACGCCAAGGATGCAACCGCATAGCGCTCCCGCCCTTTCGGATCCCTCTGGCCGGATGGGACATCGAACGTGCCCAGGTCAGGTCCCGACACGAGGGGGTCTGGTCGATATCCGGGTGCGTCGGAACGTTGGCCTTGCCAGCCCCCTTTTGCCCAAAGAAAAAGCCCGCTGGCGACAAGAACGGTGATCGTCCGCCCAACAAGGCTGCTGAGAAATCCGCAAAGGTGGATGAAATCGGTGGCCCGGCATTCGAAGTCGAGAAACAGCTGATAGGCAAGGACGAGCAGAATCATTTCTGCCGTGATTAGGGCGCCCATCAATGCCACAGATCGCGTCAGGATTGAATAACGACCCATTCTCATACGAAGCCTTTCCGATGGAACAAGCCCATCGCTCCGGCTGACCGTACGATTTGTCAGATAGTTTATCGCAGACTCCGTGGATAAGACTATTGCCCTCCGGTCCAGGCCGGAGGCCACATCGGATAATCCAGGCTGGGATGATCTGGACCTAACGCGCTTCACGAGCGACTGGATCGCGCTGCGAAAGGCCATCGGGATGCAACCGTGGCCGGCCCTAACCCTCAGACGAAGACGACCCAGAAGAAAGGCCGGACCAGATCAGGTGATCAGCGATGGCGTCAGGTCGTTCTGCCCTTCACTAATCCTTCGATCATGGCGCGCGATAGATAAGTCGGAAAGATCAGCGCGGCGCGAAGGTAGCGGGGGGCGAGACGGCGCGGCTCGCACATGGCCCGCCACAACCACTCCAATGCGAGACGTCGCATCCAGACCGGGGCGCGACGCTGTTCGCCCGAGATGAAGTCCAGGCCAGCTCCGATCGACAGGAACGCCAGACCGGGATGACGGGCGCGGCCGACTGCCGCCAGCAGCTCCTGCTTCGGCGCCCCCAACGCCACCAGGACCAGTCGAACGCCGGCCTTGGCCAAATCATCCAGGATTCGAAGCGCTTCGGACCCATTGGGATCGAAACCCATCGGGGGCGCGACGCAGGCCCGAACGTCAAGGTCGGGGATCTCGGCACAGAGTGTCGTTGAAGCAGCAGTGAGACTGGCCTCCGTGCTGCCGATGAAGCCCACGGGCACACCCGCCGCGGCGGCCACACGCAGCACGGGGCGGATCAGGTCGGAGCCGGGAAGAAGATCAACAGGCTGCTTGGCGGCCCGGGCCAGCCAAACGATCGGATTACCGTCGGCGGTGATCAGATCCTGCTTGGCATAAGCGGCACGAAATGCCGTGTTGGTCCGCAATTTCACAAGGTGATCGAGATTCAAGGTCGCCAAGGCAAAACCCTCTCCGACAGCGAAGCGGCGGCCGATCTCGTCAAGCAATATATTCTCGTGCGCAACATTGACCTTGATATTCCTGTCCCCAACCGGAAAAAACATAACAGCACCCCCTCCTCCTGCACGCGCAGGACTCGTACGTTGCAGCAGGTCAGCGCCGGGACCTCCCCCGCCCTCAGCTTGCCTTGATCCTGCCACAAATACGCCCCAAAAAAACCGTAACAGATCGGGGGCTATAATCAAGAAAGATGTTGCCCTCGGGGACAGGTCATCAGGACTCGCCTTTAGGATGATTTTGGATTTATCGGAAGTTGTGTAGATAAGGGCTTCACTCATCGAATTGGCGATCAACGGCGGAACTACTTCGGTCGAGTTATGCTCGCTCTTGCCATTAGCACCCTTTCCAGCTTTTCCTTATGGGGAGGCGCAGGATGCACCGCTTCGTTCAGTCAGGATCCTTTGCGCATTTCGCATCTGTTCCAGTAAGAGGTGGCCATAAGATGATCGACCAGGTTCCGGATCTCGCGGAGGCACCATCCCGGTCGGACATCATCGATACCCATGGGCCGATCGTTCGGCGGTTCGGGCTCTCGGACGCGACTGTCCGTCCGGCGCGTGATCTCCTCCGGCCATCTGCCATGAGTCGGCCTTTGACTGTGGCGTTGCCGGGACCTGTGGCCTGGCTTACCGGAGAATACATCCGTGTCTCGCACACCTTCATGCGCCGGGAAGTAGCCGCCCTCAGGGACCTCGGCTTCGACCTGAGGACCTTCTCGATCAGGCGGAGTGGCCGCGACCAGATCGTGGGCCGCGACCTCGAAGAGGAGGCCGAGCGCACCTTCTATGTGCTGGAGGTGGCAAAGAGGCCGCTCGCGGCTCTTCGCGCGCATGCCTCCGCCTTGGGCCGCTCCCCGCGACTTTGGCTCCGGACGCTGTCGGAGGCATGGTCGACGGCGCCCAAGGGCGTCCAGGGCCGGCTGTATAACCTGATCTACTTCCATGAGGCGGTCGTCCTCGCCGGGGAGCTGCGCAAGCAGGGAATCGTTCATCTGCACAACCACCTGGCGATGTCGTCATCCACGGTGGCGCGACTGGCCGCACCCTTGGCCGGCATCTCCTGGAGCTTCACGCTGCATGGGCCCGATGAGATCGCCGAAGCCGACCACTGGCGGCTCGATGACAAGATCGCGCAAGCCGACTTCGTCGCCTGCATCAGCGCCTTTGCCCGTTCCCAGGCGATGCTCCACGCGCCGCAGGCGGACTGGGCCAAGCTCCATGTCGTTCACTGCGGCGTAGAGCCCGACCGCTACGCCCGGCGGGCGGAGCAGACGACGGATCGCCTGCTGTTCGTGGGGCGACTGGCCGCTGTGAAGGGCGTGCCAGTTCTGCTCGCCGCTCTTGCCCGGGCCCGCGCCACGCGTCCAAGCCTGAGGCTGACCCTCGTGGGCGATGGGCCTGATCGCAAGAAGCTGGAACGGGAAGCTGAAGCCCTTGGCCTTGGCGAGGCGGTCACGTTCCGGGGCTACTGCAACCAGGACGAGGTCGCCCGGATCCTCTCCGAGTCGTCTGCCCTGGTGCTGCCCAGCTTTGCCGAAGGAGTGCCGGTCGTGCTGATGGAAGCATTGGCGACAGGCCTGCCCGTGATCGCTACGCGAATCGCGGGCATTGGTGAGCTGGTCGAGGATGGCGTGTCGGGGCTTCTGGTGCCGCCCGGAGAAGAGGAAGCGCTCGCACGCGCAATCTTGGGGATCACAGAACACCCGGCCCGGGCCGCCGCGATGGGTGCCGCGGGCCAGGCCCGGGTCCGGGAAGAGTATGATTCCCGGGCCGAGGCGGCGCGGCTTGCGTCCCTCGTGCGGTGGGCCGTGGTTGGCGGCCCACGGCCATCGCGCCGGCCCGAGGAGTTTCAGCCATGAGCCGCGTGGGCGCAGTCGCGATCGGCCGCAATGAAGGTCAGCGCCTGGAAAGATGCCTGACCTCTCTTCGCACTCAGGTCGAGCGGATCGTGTATGTCGATTCGGGCTCGAGGGATGGAAGCGTGGCCCTCGCGCGCGGCCTTGGCCTCGATGTGGTTCTCCTCGACACCAGCGTCCCCTTCACGGCAGCCCGTGCCCGTAACGCCGGACTTGAGGCTTTGCTTGCCCAAGGAAATCTGGATTACGTCCAGTTCGTCGATGGGGATTGCGGTGTGGAACCCGGGTGGATCGACGCCGCCTGTGCCACCCTCGACGCGCATCCCGATATCGGGATCGTCACCGGCTGGCGCACGGAGATCGATTCCACAAGAAATATCTACCACGCCATGTGCGAGGTCGAGTGGCACCGCCCAGCCGGGGACATCACCTCCTGCGGGGGGGACATGATGGTGCGAGTCAATGCGTTCCGGCAGGCTGGCGGCTTCAACCCCCGCCTGATCGCGTCGGAGGACGAGGAGTTCTGTCAGCGCCTCGCCGAGCGGACGGGCCTTCGTGTCGTTCGGATCCCCAGGATCATGACCCGCCATGACATCCAGATGACGCGGTTCAGCGAATGGTGGCGCCGACACCTTCGCGCGGGGCACGGCTTCGCGGAAGTCGGAGGCATGTATCCCATGCACTTCCGCCGGGAACGGCTCCGGGCCTGGGGGTATGGCCTGCTGCTTCCGGCCCTTGCCATGGTCGGGCTGCTGACGGGGCAATGGTGGCTGGCGGTCTTGGTCGGCCTGCTTCTTGCCGCGAATATCCTGCGGACGGCGGCGGGGCTTGCCGGCGCCGGGCTGTCATCCGGGGATGCGCGGCGCCAGGCTATCTTCCTTGCGATCTCGAAGTTACCGAACGCTCAGGGGATGCTGACCTATTATCTTCGGCGCCTGCGCCGGAGGGAGTTCCACCTGATCGAATACAAGTAGGGCGGCCCATTTCGATTTGGCACGGGATCAGGACAGGTATATTGCGGATTGCAATGGCATCACCTTGTGGCTGGAAGGTCGAGGGATGGACGAATGGATGAGTCCTCATGCCCCGGAGGCCTGTCATTTCCCCGGCATCATGGCGTCGCGCAGTTTGTTGATGTTACTGGCCTCTTTCTCGTCTAGGCTCAGATCGTGATTGCAGTCGTGCAATGTCTCAAAGCTCACGGTTTCCCGTCATGGGCGAACGGTTTGCCTGGGAATTGGCGCAGGGTTGATGGGACGATGGACGATGTTTGAAGAAGTTCGCAAGAAGGTCCGGTTCGCCACGGCCGAGCCGGTCGAACCTCTGGCATCCCCCGATACCGCTCCAGAGCATGACATCGTCGCCGAGGCCTGGTCCAAGCTGCGTCAATTGACGCTCCGCCCCTCGCTGCTCGACCGAAATCTGGTGATCACGGCCGCGCGCCGCGATCCCGCCCACGGAGCCTTCGATGTCCTGCGGGCCAAGGTGTTCCAGGCCCTGGCCGAACGCAAGTGGCGCCGGGTGGGCATCACCTCGCCCACGAAAGGTTGCGGAAAGTCCTTCGTGGCCGTCAACCTCGCTGTCACCCTGTCGCGCTATGAGAAGTGCCGCACCATTCTTATGGACATGGATCTGCACGTGCCGTCGGTTGCCCGAAAGCTCGGGGTCCGTCCGCCGCATTCCATGGGTGACTTCCTCCGCGGCCTGGTCGCACCTGACGACTTCCTGAGCCAGGTCGGCGGAAAGGGGTTGGCAATCGGTCCTTCGCTGGCGCTGGGGCTCAATGGAAAGCCCGAACCGTTCGCGGCTGAGCTCTTCCACAACCCCTGCACCGAAGAGGCGTTCGGCCGCATGGAGGCCATGCTCGCCCCCGATGTGGTGCTGATGGACCTTCCGCCCGTCTTGGCCCAGGACGATGTCCTTGCGCTCAAGCCGCATCTGGACTGCGTGATCGTGGTTGCCGGCGGCGGACGGACCACGACCCGCGAACTTCAGGAAGCCAGCCACCGGTTAGGGGATGCCTTGCCCATCTTGGGCGTGGTGCTGAACAAGGCCGAAGGCGAAGGAACCCGCGACTACAGCTACTAGGCGTCCTCGCCGTCCGGGCTTGCGGCACCAGTTCCCGTGGGCTGAAGCTCGAGCGAGGATATCTCGGACGTCATCTGCTTGCCGTTGAAGACGGTGACCACGAGAAGCCCGACGAAGAGCGCGACGAGGCCCATCCGGCGACGCGCCGCGGCACGGGACGTCACCTGCGGGATGACCACGACCGGCTGGATCCCAAGCTGGCGTTGCATCTGGGTGGCATTGCGGATGACCTGATGCATCAGCTCCCGCCCGAGGGCGAGGCCGAAGGCCGCCGCAAAGACCGCCATCCCGCCAGCCAGCGCGATCTTCCGCTTGTTGGCCGAGACCGGGAGCTCTGGCGGCACCGCAGTTTCGAGCACGGTGAAGTAGCCGACATCGGTCTGCTCGGCCAGGTACTGGTTCATGGCAGCTTCGGTCCGCTGGGCCGTGATGGAGTCGAGTTCTCCTTCGAGACCCTGGAGCCGCCGCGTGAGGACGTTGAGCTCCCGTTGGACGCCCGGAGCGGCTGCCAAGGCAGCTTCACTGTCGGCGATCGCCTGGACGATGACCTCCCTCTGCTCGGTCAGAAGCGCGCGCTGCCGCTCGGCGACATTGGACCGGAGTTGGCCCAGCGGCCCCCCGTCGAATTCGATCAGCTTCTGATCCAGCTCGATCCGGTCGGAGGTCAATCGCGAGAGCTGGTCTCGCTGGAGTTGAAGGCTTTCAGGCAACGAATCCACGTGGATGGCGCGGTAGTTGGCGATCTCCTCCTCAATGGAGTCGATGTTGGCCGTGACGCGTTTCTCCTCCCGGTCGAGGTAGGCAAGCATCGCTTCCGCACGGTCCAGGGTGGAGGCTTCGCGTGCGCGGGCGCGTCGGGCGTCCTCGCTCACGATGGAGTTCAGCAAGGCGTTGGCGAAAGCCGCAGCCTGGGCCGCATCGTCCAGCCGTACCGTGATCGAAAGACCGTAGGGCTGGGCATCGGGCCTCCAGGCCTGCGCCGGATCCATGAGCTTGGTGATCGCGATGGCCTCCCGCGTGAGCGAGACCTTCTCGTTCTCGCTCTGCAGGTCGGGAAACAGGTCGAAGTTCCGCACATGCATGACGATGTTGTCGCGTGACATCAGCGCCTGCTGGATCTCGTCGAGCTGGCGGTTCACGTTGAGGCCGGTCTGCGCGGCCTGCATTTCCTCGACGCCCAGGACCGCCTTCGCCTCGAAATAGATGGGACGGGACGTCGCGTACCAATAGACCGCGGGCAGTCCGGCGATCACGACGATCAGGATGATCCAGACCTGCCGGCGCAACGCAGCCAGGAAATCGGAGAAGGAGTAAATGGAACCCATGGGGGACGTTCTGCTCGCGATGGATCGGACAATCGGCAACCGGTCCCCGGGGGGCCGGCCTCAGGCTCTGGCTAAACCGCCATCAGGAGTCGGGGCGCACAGCCAAATTCAGCATATCAGTCATTTGGAATCCTAACACCTGACTATTACGGCAGAAAGAACGAAGCGGCCGATGGCCATTTGCCGACCAGCCAATCGCTGCCCCGACGAGAAGCCGGGGGCCGGCCGCATGAACTCGGCCGAGAATTCACCGGTCATTGCAATCTCGAGACGCAAGTCGGCAAATTCGAGTGGCTGCCGGCTCAGCATGTACTGGGCCTTGTAGACCGCTTCCTTGGCGCTGAAAATCCGGATCGCGCGCGACTGATCCTCATCAGGCCGGCATACCTCATGGACGAGGTCCCCGGGCAGCGAAACATCCTCCTCGAGATCCAAGCCGATCGCCCGGAGCCCTGGGCCGAGCCGCCCGACAGCAGCAAGGACCTGGCCGCCGGCATGGGTGATGCTTCCCGTAACGCCCTCCGGCCAGGCTGGAGGTCCGTCGGGGCGGCGAGGAAGAGAACGTGGGAGCAGACCCAGATCGGCCATGGCCTGCCGCGCCGCCGTGCGCCCCGCCACGAATTCCTCTTGGCGCCGTCGGACGGCGCGGGAGATCGCGGACGCCTCGCCCTCCAGGAGGGGGCCCTGGCAGTCGGAGACGCGCCCGCCCGCGACCGCGATCGACGGTCCAAGGGCCTCGCGGGCCTGCGCAAGCAAGCCCGCGGAAAGGGGCGGCTCCATGATGTTCAGCACGCCCGTTCGCCCATCAGGTGGTGGTCAGCCGCCGCGCGCGCAGCTCGCGTCGCCGTGCCATCGCATCGGCGCGGCCGTCGCCAGCCTGCGCGGGCTCTTCGGCCGGAGTCGAAGGCCTGGCGCCCGTCAACTCGTCCACCCGCTGGGCCAAGGCGCCCAATGTCGGGAACCGGAAGATGTCCGTGATCGACAGCTTGTCCGAGCCAAGGCGTGCGCGGATATCGCGGTGCGCCTGCACGGCGAGCAGGGAATGGCCCCCCAGGTCGAAGAAGTTGTCCTGCGGGCCGATCTGCTCCACCCCCAGGATCTTGGACCAGATTGCCGCAATGCCGGCCAGGCTCGGTCCGGCCTGACCCGAGGGCGACACCTCGATCGGCTCCGTGCGGGTGACGGTGGCCGCGGCGACGGGCTTGGACACCTCGCGCGCGCCGGGCACCGGAAGGGCCTTGCGGTCCACCTTGCGGTTGGGCGTGAGCGGGAAGGACTCGAGCCGCACGACGCGCGCCGGGACCATGTGGACCGGAAGCTGCCGTCCCACCGCTTCGCGCAGGGCGGCCTCGTCGACCGGGGCGTCGGCCGTGACATAGCCCACGAGTTGCACGTTGCCAGGCACATCCTCGCGCGCCATCACCACGCTCTGGCGGATGCCGGGCTGCGCGTCGAGCACGGCCTCGATCTCGCCCAGCTCGATACGGTAGCCGCGCAGCTTCACCTGGTGATCGGCGCGACCCAGGAAATCCAGGCCCCCGTCTGCCGTTCGCCGCACGAGATCCCCGGTCCGGTAGAGCCGCCCGCCCGCGCGGAAGGGATCGGGCACGAACCGCTCGGCCGTCAGGTCCGGCCGCTTCCAGTAGCCGTCGGCCACGCCCGTTCCGCCGATCCAGAGCTCACCCTCGGCCCCGACCGGGAGGGGGGTCATCGCCTCGTCCAGCACATGCAGCTGCGTGTTGGCGATGGGGTGGCCGATGCCGACCGTCCCTGCCCCGGCCACGGCTTCGGCGGTCGACGACCAGATCGTCGTTTCGGTCGGGCCATACATGTTGGTCACCCGCGCGCCGGTCAGGCGAAGCTCGGCCGCCAGGGCGCCTGGAAGCGCCTCACCCCCGACAAGGACGTGCGAGAGCCGGTGGAGCGCCTGCGCGGAATCCGGGTTCGTGACCAGCATCCGGGCCATGGACGGGGTGCATTGCAGGTGGGTCACGCTATGGCGCACGATCTGCGCCGCGATCGAGAAGTCGTTCGCGGCGGGTCCGGTGCCACGGCATTCCGCCACGACCCGGGACAGGGGCTTGAGCCCATCCAGGACCTGCTGGACCGGAATGCCGTAGTCGATCAGGCAGGCGACCTCGCCCACGCCGATGGCCTTCAGTTGCTCGACGCGCCCCAAGGCATCCTCGACCGTCCCGAAAAGCCCCGACTCCTCGAAGTAGCGGTGGAAGGCGAACTCAAGGATGCCGTCCAGTTCCTCTTCGGAGAGCGAGCGGAGGTCGATGTCCATGGGCTGCGCCGCGCCCTGGGGTTTCTTGAACGCCGGGAACGCCCAGGCGTACTGCTTGATCAGCCCGGCGGCGGAGCGGAGATAGGCTTTCATCGGCTCCCGCGCGACCTCGCGCGCGGCATCGCGCGTCTCGGCCAGGTAGGTGTGCAGCATCAGCGTGACGGTGAAATCAGCCGGATCATGACCGGCGTCGCGCAGGGCGGCGTGGTAGATCCCGATCTTCTGCTCGACCTCGGCGATCGACTGGCCCAGGAGGTGCGTCAGCACGTTCGCCCCGAGCGTCCCGGCTTCGCGCCAGGTGTCGGGGTTGCCGGCCGTCGTGACCCAGAGAGGCAGCGACTTCGACACGGGGCGGGGCTGGGTCCTGACCTGCTGCGGACCGTTCGGCCCCTGGAACTCCACCGCCTCGCCCACCCAGAGCTTGCGGAGCTGGTGGATGCTGTCGATCATCGCGGCCTTGTTCTTGGGCACCGCGTTTTCGGGCCGGAGGACGAAATCCTCGGGCATCCAGCCCGACGCCACGGCAAGGCCCGTGCGCCCGTTGGTCAGGTTGTCGATGACCGCCCATTCCTCGGCGATGCGGGCGGGGTGGTGGAGCGGCGCCACCACGCTTCCGGCGCGAACGGCGATGTTGTGCGTGATGGCCGCCACGGCCGCGCCGGTGACCGACGGGTTGGGATAGGGCCCACCGAAGGCATGGAAGTGCCGCTCGGGCGTCCAGACGGCACAGAAGCCGTTCTCGTCGGCGATCTTCGCGCCTTCGAGCAGGAGACGGTACTTGTCCCGGCCGACCCCGTCGTCGTTGCCCCAGTAGTAGAGCGAGAAGTCCATGCCGGGCCCGCGCCCGAGGCTCTCCCCGGCGGCAAGGGTGCGTTCGTCGTCGCCCATCACCACGACCTTGAAGCCCCGGGCCAGCGTCCAGAACAGCTCGAGCACGGAGATGTCGAAGGACAGCGAGGTCACGGCAAGCCAGGTGCCCGGCTGCTTGGGTGCGATTCGCGCGTCCATGCCCGCGAAGAAGTTGGCCACGTTGCGATGGGTGACCATGACCCCTTTCGGCCGCCCGGTCGAACCGGAGGTATAGATCAGGTAGGCCAGATCCTCGGACGAGGGTCCCTGGCCCGCCACGCCCTCCGGCAGCGGCGCATCGATCCGGAGGACCCGCGCCGTGTGCGCGGGCAAGGTCGCCGCCAGGGCGGCGTCCGTCAGCACCACCGACGCATCGGAGTCCTCGAGATAGAGTGCGATCCGGTCCGCCGGATACGCCGGGTCGAGCGGCACATAGGCGCCCCCGGCCTTGAGGATGGCCAAGGCGCCGATCACGAGATCCATGGAGCGTCCCAGATGCAGGCCGACCCGGACCCCCGGCCTGACGCCCAAGGCCTGCAGCGATGCGGCAATCCGCTCCGCCCGGGCCTCCATCTCGGCGAAGGTGATCACGCGATCACGGTACGCCAAGGCGGGCGCGTCCGGCGTGCGGGCGGCCTGCTCGGCGATCAGTGTTGAAATCGGGCGATCCTCGAAGTCTGCATCCGTGGCGTTCCAGGCGGCGATGCCGTCCCATTCGGCGGCCGGGATCACGGGGAGAGCGGCCAGCGGCGTGGACGGTTCCCGCCCCGCCAAGTTCGCGAGCACATGCTCCAGCCGCCCGGCCAGAAGGGCGAAGGCCTCGGACGAGAGCTTGGCGGGATCGCCGGTCAGGACCGCGCCGGTCGGCCGGAGGCAGAGCGTCAGCGCCGTGCCGGGCACATGATCCTGCCGGGACAGGCCCACCTGCGGCTGCGCTGGACGGGAGGGTCCCAGGCGGAAGGGCAGATCCGCGGCCATCGGTCCGGGGATCCGAAACGCGTCGGCAAGGCTATGACCGAGATCCGCCAGGGTCGAACCCTCGACCCGGAACGGAACCCAGGTCGCGCTGACGCCAGCCTCGGTCTGCGGGTAAGCCAAGGCAACATCCACGGCCCCGCCACCCGGCGGCAGGATCATGACCGCGAGCGCCATCGCCACATCCCCTGCGGGCAGCGTGCGCTCGAGCGGGGCGTTCCCGCGCGGGCCTCCGAACGGCGGGAGGAGGGCCGGCCTGAGATCCAGCAGTCGGGCACGCCAGTGGCCCTCCGCCGGAACGGTTTCGGCAATCGCGGCATCCAGTTGGGCCACCCGATCCGGGGTCAGCAGCGGGAGCCGTTGCCCCGCCTTCAGCAACGGCAGGCCTTCCCCCAGCGGACGAAGCTTTCCGAGGCGCAGGGCGCCCTGCCCCGTTGCCACGGTCAGCCCTTCCGCCGAGGCTTCGAGGATCTGACCTGGATCGCCCAGACCGCCCACGACGTCGGCGGAGCCGACCAGCGCGATCACCCCGCCCAGGTCCACCTTGGGAAGCGCCAGCGGGTTCGGGTAGTCGCCGTGGTCGAGCGCGCGCACGAGCGCCGCGAGTTCTGTGGCGGGGCGCGACAGATCGAGCACCGCTCCGCCGCGCGGCCGGTCCTTGGCCTTGTGCAGGTGCTGACGCCGCGACAGCTCCTGGGGCTGCGCGCGCAGGCCGTCGCGCAACTGGGCCAGAACCTCGGGGAAGGAGTCCAGGCCCGCCGCGAAGCAGCGCGTGTTGAGCGACAGGGCCGTCTCGCCCTCGGCGACCGAGAAGCGGCGTGCCGCCAGGATCGGCCCGGCGTCGACGCCGCCCTGGATCAGGTGCCATGTGACCCCATGCTCCGGGGCACCCTCGAGAAGGGCCCAGACCGGCGCGTTGAGGCCGGCCCGCTCCGGCAGCGGTCCGTCGTGGAAATTGACCGCCCCACGGGTAGGCAACGCCAGAATATCGGCCGGCAGGATGTCGAGGTTCGCGACCGAAAGCAGCCAGTCGAAGGTCAGCGCGCGAAGTTGCTGGCCGAGATCCCGGCCCGGCGCCATGACCCGCAGGCCCGCCGTTTCGGCCCAGGCGCGCACCTCGCCATGCCGGGTGACCACGGCCTCGATGGTACGTCCGCCCTCCAGGATCATTCGGCCGCAATGCAGGGCCAGGGTGTCGTGGCCAATCAGGACAACGGACATGCTCATGGAAAAACTCCGTTCATTCGGCACCAAACAGTTCTTGCCGACGGGCCGAGGGGCCCGTCATCGCTCTCATGTCATGCGACAGAAGCCGTCGCAGGTAGCCGGGGGGATCGACCGCCCGTCGGCCCGTGAGGCCCATGCGGGCCCGATGAACCAACCCGCCCGCGAGATGGGCCAGGGTGGCGGCGCCCGCGACGGCGGCTCCGTGGTTCTTTCGGAAGTAATGAAGTCGGGAATCGTACCAGTAGTCCGGGACCCGGGACCACGTCTTCATGCCCGTGGACACAGAGCCCAGGTGAAGGACGGAACTCTCCGGGACATAGTGCGTCTCGAACCCGGCGCGGGCGGCCCGAAGGCACAGGTCCGTCTCCTCGAAGTAAAGGAAGAACGTCTCATCGAAGAGGCCGATCCGGTCCAGGACGGACTGCCGCACCATCATGCTGGCCCCAGCCAGCCAATCCACGGGCCCGGAGTTCTGCGGCAGGGCGACAGGCACGACGCGGTGCGCGAGGAGGCGGCTGATCGGGCCGAACCTCGCCGCGCCTTCGAACTCGCTCGCGACCGAAGGAAAGCGGAAGGTGGTCAGGTGCGGGTCGCCGTCAGGCCCATGGATGTAGCTTCCGGCGAGCCCGGCCCGGGGCGTGCGCTCCAGGTAGTCGATCAGGGCACGGATCGCCCCGGCGTCCGGGAAGGCGTCGGAGTTGAGGATGTAGACGAGGTCCGGCGCGGTCCCATCCGGCAGTCCAGCGCGGATGCCGAAGTTGTTGCCCGCGCCGTATCCGCCGTTCCGGCCGGATTGGAGCACGCGCACCCGGTCCGACGTCCAGCCCCGGGCGGCCACGCCCTCGCAGATCAGCGCCTCGGAGCCGTCGCCCGAGTCGTTGTCCACGATGTTGATGGCGCCCTCGATGCCCTGCATCTCGCGGACTGCGGCCTCGGCGGACTCCAGCGTCATGGCCGGGGTGCGCCAATTCAGGATGACGGTCAGGACCTTCACTCGGCGGCCTCCCGAACCGGCCAGGACATGGGCCGCACGGCGTTCCGTTCGGCGGCCTCGATCACCCGTCGGACCCGGGCGGCCAGCACCCGGACGTTGGGCTCGAGCACCATGGAGTCGTGATCGCCGGGAACCTCGACGACCTGCAGACGCGGAGCCCAGGGACCCCAGTCGTTGTCATGGAGCACGTAAGCCCGTTCGGAGGAGATCCACCGCCCCGGCGCCACTTCCCACTTGCCGCGCATCGGCGGGCGGAACAGCGTGAGCGGTCCATCCCAATCCGCCATCTTGTACGCGGCGATGGCCTCGTAGAAGGCGGCTTCGATGACGTCGTTGTGAAAGCCCGGCTGCGGCGGGGCCTCGATCTGCTTGCCGCGCAGCTTCGCCAGTTCCCAGGCCGCGCGCCGTGCCGCCCACTGGACCGGGTAGGCAAGGCCGCGCGACCTGATCTCGAGCCATTGGATCATGGCGCGGTCCCGCTGCGTCAGCGGTCGCCGCTGCGGCAGGGGGGTGTCGAGAAGGACGACCGCGGCCACCTCCTCGCCCGCTGCGCGCAGCTGCTGGGCGATCTCGAACGCCGTGATCCCGCCCCCGGAGAACCCCCCCACCATCCAGGGTCCTTCCCGCTGAACCTGCCGCATCTCGGCGAGGCAGTCGCGCGCAGCCTCGACCAGCGAGGTGTGAGGCGGCTCCCCTCCGACAAGGCCGCGGGCCTGAAGGCCATAGAATGGCCGATCCTGTCCGATCAGCTGAGCCAGGTGCCGCAGGTTCAGCACGTTGCCGAACATCCCGGCCACGAGGAAGAACGGCGTCTTCGGGCCCCCTTCGCCTTGGTGCATCGGGACCAGATGCGTGAAGCGCCGCGCCGGCCGGGCCGGAGCCGCGGGTGCCCCCGGGCCTCCGCTCTGAGCGACCCCGCCCTTTTCGGCAATGAGCCGGGCGCAGGCGCGGATCGTTGGCGCCTCGAACAGGACCGAGATCGGGAAATCGACGCCAAAGGTCTTCTTGATCTGCGCGAACAGCCGGACGGCGATGAGGGAATGGCCACCGAGGTCGAAGAACGAATCCTCTGCCCCGACCTGCGACACCCCCAGGAGATCCGCCCAGAAGGCGGCGAGGCGGGTCTCGATCTCGCCCTCGGGCGCGATGAAGTCGCCTGCGCTGGCGGGACGCTCGAAGCCGCGCGCGGGGGCGGTCACCTCCGCGGCCCCGGCCTGCGCGATCAGATCTGGCAAGGGCATGGACGACACGATGATCTCGGACCGCCCAAGAGCAAGCACCCGGGCGAAGGCCTGGGCCCCCTCCTCGGCCCGGATGCCCTGCCGGATGGCATGGGCGAGCCGTTCCTCGGCCGGCGACAGCGGACGTGGCGTGTCGCGACGAACGGAAGGGCTGGGCGCGGCGAAACCGGGACCGGCCTCGAGACGGCGCATGGTGAACCCTTCGACCTCCACGCAAACCGTCCCGTCGTGGGCAGCCAGGGTGACGTCGAAGCTCGCCACCTCGGAGCCGCCGGAGACGAGCCGCACATGGCTCAGGACCTCGGCCGGAAGAGGCGCGAACACCCGGACGGAGGCATAGGACAACGGAGCCCAAAGGTTGGTGGGCGCATAGCCCGGGATCAGGGCCATGGCCCAGCCCGTCGCCAGATCCAGAAGCCCCGGATGGAGCGGCATCCCTTCCGATCCCATCGGCGGGAGGCTCAGGCGCGCAAGGCCCTCCTCGGCTCCGAGCTTGCCGTCCCGCAGGACGCGCCAGCGGGGACCGAAGGCCAGGTGCCGCTCCTGCGGGGAAGCCAGCGTTCCCCCTGCCGCAGGCGCCAGGAGCGCATCCCGATCGCCGAGCCGCCCCCGGATGAGCGGCAGATCGATCTTCGCCGGCGCCGTGATGCCCAGCACCTCGATCCGAGCTTCGGCGTTGAGCTCGAACGCCTCCCGACCGGAGGCGCTTTCCAGCCGCATGTCATAGCCGCTCGCGTTGCGGCGCAGGGTCAGCCTGACATCGACTCCGCTGTCCGGAGCCCGGAGGGGGCGCAGGAAGGCGAGGTCGCGGATCTCGTAGGCCCCGTCCTCGCCCTGCCCCTGCATCGCCTCGGCGATCAGTTCGATCACCCCGGTCCCGGGCAGGAGCGCATCCCCGGCCTTGGTCCGGTGCTCATCCAGTACCCAGGTCGAGCGCGGGAGCCACCGCGCCGTGAAGAGGCGGCATCCCTCCGAGTCGAAGCCCATCGCGTCCAGCAGCGGCAGGTCCACGGGTTCGGGCTCGGCCTCCGTCCGCCCGGTGCGGGCGGCCATGGCTTCGGCCGCCATGCCGACGCCGTTCCAGACCCCCCAGTCCAAGGCCATGACCCTGGTGCGCCCGCCGGCCCGCGACCGGGCGAACGCGTTGAGGTAGGCGTTGGCCGCCACATAGTCGACCTGCCCCGCCGGCGCGGTTGCCGTCGACGTCGAGGAGCACAGGAGCAGCCAGTCCAGCATCCCGTCCGGGAACAAGGCGTCGAGCACCTGCGTCCCATGCACCTTGGGCGCAAAGACATCCTCGACGGCGAGGGGAGATTTCCCGAGGATCGGCGCGTCGTCCACCACGCCAGCGGCATGGATCACGCCGCTCAGCGGACCGAAGGCCGCCTCGGCCGCGATCTTGGCCTCGCGCATCTCCTCGAGGTTGGCGACATCGGCCGAAAGCGTCAGCACCGTGCCGCCCGCGGCCTCGAGCGATCGCACGGCGCGGATGCGGGCCGCGGTCGCTCCGCCCTCGCGGCGGAGGATGGCATCCCACTCCTCGCGGGCAGGGAGCGGCGTGCGCGCCACCAGCACGATCGGGGCCGTGGCGCGCCGCACCAGCTCCTGCGCCAGGGTCAGGCCGATCCCGCCGAAGCCGCCGGTGATGAGCACCGGACCTCCCGCCCTGAGCACAGGCTCGGCGGCGGGAAGCGGGGCAGGACGATAGCTGCGTTCCAGGCGGCGGCCCTTGCGGAGCGCGGCGATCCGGCTCGTCGGAGAAGCCAGAGCCTCCTCCAGCAGGGCGGCGACCAGGCTGTCGCGCGGCATCGCGAGGTCGATGTCCAGCAGCGCCGAGGTTGCGCCCGTGAACTCCCGCGGGATGACCTGCACGGGTCCGAGAACCGTCGCCTTGGCGGGATGGGCCAGACCTTCGGCCCGGACCTGCATCGTCTCCGAGGTGACCGTCAGGAGGTGGAGCGGAGCGCCGGACGCTTCCTCGCCCCAGGCCTGGGCCAGGAACAGCAGCGACCAGAAGCCCTGCTCCTGCGTGCGATGGAAGAAGCTGGACCCGGGGCGGAAATGCTCTCCCTTGGTGATGAGCCACAGATGCAGGACCCGGGTCGGATGCCGCCCCTGCGAGGAAAGGTCCTGCAGAAGGCGATCGTAGGACTCGCGACCTTGCTCGGGCGGAAGAAGGTACTCCCCTTCGGCCAATCGGGCAAAGCTGTCGCCGGGCCGGACGACCGTGACCGGATGACCAGCCTTGCGCAGGCGCGCCGCCAGATCCGAGCCGAGCCCCAGTTCGTCGGCAAAGACGAGCCAGGTCTCGCGCGGGGCCTGGTCCAGGTCCGTCGTGACATCCAGGTCGCATGCGGCGTACCTGGGGGTCCAGCCATCGACCCACCCCCATTCCGAAACGTCCTCGACCCGCTGCGGCAGGCCGGGCGCCTCGGACATGGAGACGACGCCCGGGTGGATGAAGTATTCGCTCCGCTGGAATGCATAGGTGGGAAGGCGAACCCGGTTGCGCCGTGCCCCGCCCCAGATCTGGTCCCAGTCGAAGCGACCGCCCGCCGCCCAGACCCGCCCCAGCATTGCCTGGAAATAGGCGTCGTCCGCCACCGTGTCGTTCTGGTGGCGAAGGGATCCGAGCACCTGGTTCGGCGTGACGGTGCCATGCTGCCCGGCCAGCGAGGCCAGGGCCTTGCCCGGACCGACCTCGATGTAGATCCGCGCGGACCGCTGGGCCGCGAGGGTCGAAAGCCCCTCGGCGAACAGCACGCTGTTGCGCAGGTGGCCGACCCAGTAATCGGGATCGGTGGCCTGTTCGGCGGTCAGCATTGCCCCGGTGCGGTTCGACACCATCGGGATCCGGGGCGCCCGCAGAGAGATCGAACGCAGGTAGTCGCCGAAACGCCCCAGGATGCCGTCCAGCATCCGGCTATGGGCGGCGATGGCGATCGGGATGCGTTGGGCTTCGATCCCATCGGCCTCGAGTCGGCGCGCCAGCGCATCCAGGGAGTCGGCCCGTCCCGACGCCACTGAAAGCCGGGGCGCATTCTGCCCAGCCAGATCGAGCCCGAACTCCTCGAGGTAAGGCCGCAGTTCGGCTGCCGCGAGGCTCACCGACAACATTCCGCCCGACGGCACCGTATCGAACAGCTGGCCACGCAGATGGACGAGTCCGATGCAGTCCTCGAAGGACATGACGCCGGCCAGGCAGGCCGCCGTGTTCTCGCCCATGGAATGGCCGATCAGGGCGGCAGGCTGCACGCCCCAGCTCATCCAGAGCTGCGCCAGGGCGTATTCGACGATCATGATGAGCGGGAGCTGGACGGACGGCGTCAGGAGCCGCTCCGACGCCCAGGCCTCGCGGTCGGGCGAGGGCAGCCAGACCTCGCGCGGGTCGTAGTCGAGCTTGGGCGTCAGGACGCTGAGCCCCTTGTCCATCCAATCGCGGAAGACGGGCTCGGTCTCATAAAGGTCCCGCGCCATCCCGGCATATTGGGCTCCGCCGCCGGGGAACATGAAGACGATATCCGGGTCCGCCCCCACCACCTGATGCGAGAAGACGCGCCGCGGGTCGCCGGCTTCGAGCATCGCGGCGGCATCCTCGTGCGTGGCGGCGACCAGTACGCGGCGCCGGTCGAAGGCCCGGCGGCCCTCCTTCAGGGTCCAGGCCACGTCGGCCAGCGGCTGCTCGGGATGCGCCCGCAGATGGGCGGCAAGGCGGCGGGAGGCGTCATCCAGCGCGGACTTGCTGCGTGCGGACAGCGTGATCAGCTGGAACGGGAACATCGGTTCCTCGGAGGCGCCACGGACCGGCGGCTCCCCGAGGATCGCATGGGCGTTCGTGCCGCCCACGCCCAGCGAGTTCACAGCCGCGCGGCGCGGACCGTTCAGGGGCCAGTTCTCCAGCCTGTCGGCGACGCGGAACGGGCTGCTCTCGAAGGGGATGGCCGGGTTCGGCGCCTCATAGCCGAGCGAGGGCGGAATCTCCCCGTGGTGCAGCGCGAGCGCCGTCTTGGCGAGGCTTGCGACACCCGCAGCCGTGTCGAGGTGCCCGATGTTGGTCTTGACCGAGCCGATGCGGCAGAACCCCGTCTGGTCGGTGGTCCTGCGGAAGGCTTCGGTCAGGGCGGCCACCTCGATCGGATCGCCCAGATAGGTGCCGGTGCCATGGCATTCGATGTAGCCGATGCTGTCGGCCTTGACCTCCGCGACGGCCTGCGCTTCCGCGATGGCCGCGGCCTGGCCGTCGACCGAGGGAGCAAGATAGCCGGCCTTGGCCGCCCCGTCGTTGTTGACGGCGCTGCCCTTGATCACGGCCCAGATCTCGTCGCCGTCCGCGATCGCGTCCGACAGCCGCCGAAGCACGGCCACCCCGGCGCCGGACCCGAAGACCGTTCCCGCCGCCCGGTGATCGAAGGCATGGCATTCGCCATCGGGGGACAGGATCTCGCCCTCCCGGTAAAGGTAGCCGCGCGCATGGGGCAGCTCGATCGTCACGCCTCCGGCGAGGGCCATGTCGCATTCGCCCGACAGCAGCGCCTGGCAGGCGAAATGCGTGGCCACCAGCGAGGTCGAGCAGGCCGTCTGAAGGTTCACGCTCGGCCCGCGAAGGTCGAGGATGTGGCTCAGGCGCGTGGCAAGAAAATCCTTGTCGTTGCCGGTGTGGCGAAGAAGGAAGAGGCCCGTCCCGTCCACCAGATCCTGGTTCGTCAGGATGTTCTGGTGATAGTAGGTGCCCTGCCCGCAGCCCGCGAAGACCCCGATCCGGCCCTTGAAGCTTTCCGGCATGTGACCCGCATTCTCGAGCGCCTCCCACGCCACCTCGAGGAACTGCCGATGCTGGGGGTCCATGATGCCGGCGTCCTTGGGCGACAGGCCCCAGAACTCGGCGTCGAAGTCGGCGAAGCCGGGCAGGTCGGCGGCGAACGGCACGTAATCGGGCCGATCCACCAGATGAGCGGCCTCCCCCGAGGCCAGCAACTCCTCGCGGGTGAGGCGACGGATCGATCGACGCCCTGACCGAAGGTTCTGCCAAAATTCCTCCGGGCTGCTGGCTCCGGGCACATGGAGCCCGAGCCCGATAATGGCGATATCGGTATCCGCCACGTCGAGCGGCGAAACCTTGTCAAATTGCATAACGGTTCCCCTGTTTCCCCAATCAGGTCCGCGAGCGATGCTGCCTGTGCAGTATGACAGCGATTGTTGTCGATGCGCTACTATTTCCTTCGTCCTCGGGGATTATTGTGGAATGGGCGCGGGGCTGGCCAAATCACAACGGGTCCCGGCCGCCCGGCATCGCTGCAAACTGCTTAACCACTTAGGGTTGTTGGCTTTCCGCACGAACAGGTCGATCAGGGGCCGCATCACGTCATCGGCCCAAGAAGCGACGACATCGAGAACACCACTTGCGCAAACATCCTGCGGGTCCTGCATTCGCCAGCCGTCAAATCTGCAAAGCACAACTCGCGGATGAACATTGCACATCCACAAATTGACAAACCAAGTAATTGTGCGGGTTGGCGGCTGGCTGTCGTCCGACTCGGCGAAGCACTGCCATGTCAGGTCGTTTCAACTCCAAGTCGATAAGTGGATGGAAATGGAATGAATGAGCGGCTCTCGGGAAGACCGTCGCATTAGGCCGACCTGCCCCACCCCACCGGACAGGGTTGCGTCTCAGGATGAACGAGCCCCTCCCGCGTAGCCGACCCAATGGGACGCCATGGACAGGGGCGGAACGCTGCCGTTCGCTTGATCTCGGCACCGCGCCACTCCGAACGGGTCGGTGGTCATCGCCCAGATCGCCAGTCGGTCCCGATGACCAGAGACGTCCCTACCCCGGTCGCACGTCAATCGCTGCAATTCCAGTCCTCTCCGGCAGTGCTGATTCGCGGGCACGGCCGGGCCGGTCCCCGCAGAAGGGCGGCTGCGAATCAGTCGTTCCGTAAGGTGACCCGGGATGTCACTCCGAGCACAGGAAACGAACGTCCGGTGCCTTGGCCCTGTCGCACCATGCGGATTCACCTTCTGTAATCCACCTGGAAGCGAGCGAAACGAACCATTATCCAGCCCGCGCCCGTTTAGGCCCCGACAATGCCTTGACGCAAAGTCATGTTCTCCGTCTCATTCGGCCAGTGCGCGGCCCGAACGACGGCTTCGCTGTCTGCATCAACCGTGGAAAGGTGCTCGGCTTCGACGTCAATCCCATGATCCGTGTGCGGGCACCATCCCGGGACTGGTCATTCAGTGGGCCGCTTCAGGAGTCACGATCCTGAAGGCCCAGTTCGTGTTCGCATTGGTGACGGTTCAAATGAGCACCTCTTGTTGCATGAGGCCCTTGGGGCCGGGGATCCGATCATGAGCGGCGGCATCCTCGACCACCGCTTCGACGCCATCGTCGTCGGCGCAGGCATGGGAGGCGGCGTCCTGGGGCGCACCCTGACCGAGCGGGGCCTGTCGGTGCTCTTCCTTGAAAAGGGGCGGTCGGGCTGGCGCAGGGAAGAGACGGGCCTCGATCTGACCTCGGAGGACCCGGTGGCACGCCTGATGTTCGGTGCCTGGCCCGACCCGATCGAGATCGACGACGGCGGCGGACCCCGAAGCATGTATGCTCCCCTGGGATGTGGAGTCGGCGGCTCTTCGGTCTTCTTCGCGGCCACCCTCGAGCGCCCCGAGCGTCACGATCTCGATGATGGCTGGCCCGTGTCCTACGAGGAGATGGGCCCCTGGTACGATCAGGCCGAACGCATCCTTCATGTAAGGGGAGAGCCCGATCCGCTGTCGGACGTTCCCTGCCCCAACCTTCAGGCGGCACCGCCCTCGACCGCCGCCGACGCGGCGATCATGGGACAGTTGCGGCGGAACGGCCAGCATCCCTACCGCCTTCACGTCGCGCTCAGGTACGTTCCGGGATGTGCGGAGTGCCTGGGTCGCAAGTGCCCCCGGACCTGCAAGATGGATGGCCGGTCAGCCGGTGTGGAACCGGCGCTCGCCACAGGACGGGCCGCGCTCCTCGAGGAGTGCGAGGTGCTCAGGCTCGTCGGGGGGCCAACGCGCATCAGCGCCGTCGAGGTGCTCCATGGCGGCGAGGTGCGGCGCCTGACGGCCCCCCGGATCATCCTTGCCGCCGGCGCCCTTTCGACCCCACGCCTGCTCATCGCGTCGGCGTCCGAGGCTTGGCCCCAAGGCTGCGGCAACGGGGGTGACCTGGTGGGACGCAACCTCATGGTGCACCTGAACGAGATGTTCGCCGTCTGGCCCAGGCGGGGCGACGCGACCGGTGCCGAAGGACCATCCCGGGCCGTGGCGCTGCGCGACTTGATGATCCGGGACGGACACCGCCTGGGCATGGTGCAGAGCCTTGGCGTCGATGCGCGGGAGCCCGAGATCCTGCACGCGTTTCGTCAAAGGATGTCCCGTCACGCCCTGGGCCGCACGCGGCTCGCCCGGGAATGGGCGCGGGTGCCAGCCAAGGCGGCCTCGCGGGTCCTGGGCACAGCGAAGCTGTTCGTCGGCCTCCTGGAGGATCACCCCGATCCGGCGAACCGCATCGTGGTGGACCCAGGCCGGCCGGGCCAAATCATCTGCCGTTACCACATTCCCGAGGAGTTGCAGGCCCGGCGACGTCTGTTCCGACGGGGCATCCGCCAGGCGTTCCGCAATCTTCACCCGCTGTTCCTCAACCACGCCGCGGAACCCAACTGGGGTCACTCCTGCGGGACCGCCCGGATGGGACGGGACCCGGCCACGTCCGTGGTGGACCCGACCTGCCGCGTGCATGGACTGGAGAACCTTTGGATTGCCGACACGAGCGTCTTTCCAACCTCCATGGGGGTCAATCCCAGCCTGACTCTTGCGGCCAATGCGCTCCGCGTCGGCTCGATCATAGCGGGCAAGGCGTCGTGACATGACCACGGGACCCGCCGTCGTGACTGGAGCGGACGGCGCGCTCGGCAGGGCGATCGCGATCGAACTCTGCGCCATGGGGCGCCGGGTGGTCGGATTGGGGCGGCGTCAGCCGGACCTGGACGCCACAGCCGCCCGCGCGGGCGAGCTCTTTCTGGGCATCGCCTGCGACATCGCCGACCCGGCCGAGACCCGCCACGCGTTCTCGGAGTTGCGGAGGCAGGTGGGGCCTGCGGAGATCCTGATCACCAGCCCGGTCGAAGCCCCCCGCCGCGACATCCTTGATGAAACCGCCGAGAGTTTCACGGCGACCGTCGTGGCGCAACTTGGGGGCGTGATGGCCTGCACGCACGAAGCGCTGGTCGACATGGTCGAGCGCGGCGAAGGCCGGATCATGCACATCGGCAGCCTGGCGGATCTTGACCCCGTTCCGGCATCGTCCGCGCTTGCTGTCGCAACGGGGGCGGTGCGGATCTTTTCCCGGACGGTGGTGGCTGATTTGGCCAGCCGCTTTCCCAGGATCGTGGTCAACCATTGGGTTCCCGGCGACCCGACCCCCAGGATCGATGGGTCCGAAGGCATGGATGCGGCGCAGATGGCCCGCTGGGGCGCAAAGCTCGCGTTGATGCGGGACCCCTCGCTGACAGGCAGCCTATGGAACGGCCATCGCGAGATGGTGCGGCAGGTTCCGCTCCGACGCCGGATCGTCCTGCGCCTCCTGGGACGGCAGCGGATCGGACGCGTGATCACCTGAGGCAAGACCTGTGATCCGGCAACTGGCGTTCGATCAGGTTACGGGTCCGCATGGAGCCTGGCCGCCATGCCGACTCCGTCTCAACCCGGGTCTCCCCCTGTCGGCGGACCGCAAGGGGACCAGCGTCCACGCGCCCTGGCCTTAGTGCGGAATGAGCGCGAGGTCGATCTGATTGGTCCAGAGCGCAAGAGCCGCCAGAAGCGCGGCGGCCACCATGAAGCGGGCGTCCACCGCGGGATCCCAGGCGCCGTGCGGGCGGACGAGCCAAGCCAGCGCCGGGTAGGTCACGATCTGCGCCACGCCTTGGCCCACAACCGCACCCACGAGCCCACCCAGATGCAGGCCAATTCCGAGGCCCGCCGTGACCAGCACCGCTCGAACCAGGGTAAGCACGAAGTAGCGCCGGGAGTCACCCATCGCCAAGGCGGCATGATCGCAGGTCAGGATCACCAGGGCTGGCGTCTGCGTGGCGGCGATCAGCACGACGATGCCCGCGGCTTCCTGATAGCGCGCGTCATAAAGGAGCCGTACGAGCGCCCCACCGCCAAAGGCCAGAACCGCCGACAGCCCCAGGAGCGCCACCAGAGCCCCCTCGCGCAGCCGCCGCACCCGCGCCGCATTGGCAGGTGAGGCCAGGGGCGGGGAATTGCAATAGACCGGGATCAGCACGCGTCGCATGACCACCGCGCCCAGCATGACCGGGAGCGACGCAAGCGAATAGGCGATGTTGTAAAGGCCGAAATGTCCAAGATCGAGGTGCCGCCCCAGGATGACCTTGTCCGCTTGGCCGACTGCGAATCCGCACAGCGTCGCCAGCAGTATCCACTTGCCGAAGTGAATGAGCTCTGCAGCCGCGGCAGGCTCCCATCCAAGCCGGTTGCGGTGGCCCGGCAGAAGCAGGTGCAAGAGCATCAGCTGCGCGATGCTGGCCACCACGCCTGATATGACCAGAGCCCAGACGCTTTGAAAGGCCCAGGCCAGTGCCATGGCGACGCAGACGCTGATGACCTGCGAGCCGATCTCCACAAGCGTCACGAGCCCCGCCTGAAGATGTCGGTTCGCCGTCTCGAGCCGGGTGGGAAAGAAGCCCATCACGATCAGCGCGAGCGCCGCGACGGGCAGGAAGGAGTTCAGGTCAGGTTCGCCGTAGAACCAGGCCAAGCCTGGCGTCGCCGCCAGCGCAACCAGCCAGAGAACGACGCCCCGGACGATCTGGATGGTCCAGGCCGTGTCCAGGAACACGGGATCGTCCCCCCGGCTGGACTGCATGATGGCCGGGCCGGTTCCGATATCCGACAGCATGACGATCGCCATCAGGAACACCGAGACCAGGGCCA
Source organism: Rubellimicrobium arenae (assembly GCF_017916275.1). Taxonomy (GTDB): domain Bacteria; phylum Pseudomonadota; class Alphaproteobacteria; order Rhodobacterales; family Rhodobacteraceae; genus Rubellimicrobium; species Rubellimicrobium arenae. Next base: position 85,729 of record NZ_JAFMST010000005.1, on the reverse strand, counting down.
TCATCCCGAACGCTTCGGGAAACAGGAGCCGGGTCAGGATCAGGTTGGTCCCCAAGCGGATCACTTGCGTCGCGCCGAAACCAACGACCGTGATGGCCGATGATCGGAGAACCCGGCGACCCAGGGTTGGAGCTGCGGTTGCGGTCATCGTCCTCGGCTCCAGCTTCCATCTCCGGGCCACGCTCGGACCGCCAGGGCGACCGTGGCATAGAACACGAACCCGACGGGGTCTCGAAGGATCAATCCCAGAAGGCCCGCCGACGTGATCGGCAGCTTGTCTTCGTTGGCCAGGAGTCGGGGGAACCGCTCCGCGATCTCGGCCGTGCCACGGTCCTGGCGGCGTCGGACCCGCGTCAGGGCGTGAAGTCCCTCAGCGATGGGCCAGTCATAAGGTTCGGGCACCAGATGCCGTTCGGACGGTGCGAAATGCAGGCGCGCGTATAGGTCGTCCGCAATGATGGCTGGCCAATCGCCCCATCGGGCGCGTCCGGGCGCATTCACCGCGAAGAGGCCACAGCCGGGCACGCCCTTGGTCATGAAGGGGACGCGGGACCAAAGACGCGCGTAAGCACGAGAGATCGTGCCCCGCGCACGGATGGTCACGCGACCGGCGGCGTAGGCCGCCTCGGGCCGGTCGAGGACACGCACGAGGCTGGCCAGCAGACGCGGCGATACGGTCACGTCCGCATCCAGATAGACCCTTGTATCGCCCCGCGCGGCAAGGTCGCCGGCGTTGAGAGCGCGGAGTTTGCCACCTTGTGGGAGGTCAAGAACCGTCAGGTCCCATCCCCTGGCCCTGGCCTGCTCCTGGAAAGTTGCGGCCACCTCGGCCGTCCCATCCCGGGAGCCGTTGGACACCACGACGATCTCCGCCCCCGTGGTCAGGCCCTCCGAAGCCAGGACCGCGCGCAGGCAGTTCGGCAGGACACGAGCCTCATTCGAGGCAGGAATTATCACCGTCAACATGTAGATACGACCGATCAGCAGTGGCCTTGCCTATCTTCAACGGTCCGCATCCGCAAAGCAAACCATTCTTTGCAGCGCAATGGGATCATATCAAAGCGCTCAGGCACTTCGGACATCTTGTCACGCGGTTTCAGTGCCCCAATGCATTCCGTCATAGGGTTGTTCGCGCATCCGGAAAGCAAGAGAACATCTGCCATGGCATTGCACTTGGCCGGCAACCAAATCTATCTTGGGTTGTAGATCCTGGACAAGCTAGGCCGAAATATGAGTGCGACTTGACCCAATCCAACCCTGAGGACATCCAATCCACCGGAAGTTGCAATAACTGAGTGCTTATCTCGCCCTCTGACTTTAGGTGCCCCGCCGCACTCTATGGATCTCACGACGAGAAGTATATGGCCACCGCTTAGTTGATTGTCATTCGCCGCCTGCCTTACTGCTCCAGATTGTCTGCGACCCGCTATGGATGAACAATATCATCACCCGCTTCGCAAAGTTGCGGATCAGGACCCCTGCTGGTCGGCGGTGTTTCGATAGCTCGCTGAGCACCACGCGCGGAAACTCGGATTGCGCAGCCGTCGCGCCTGCATGGCACTGGTGTCCATAATCGGGCGGTCGGGCCGCAGCGTCGGACCCACATCGTCGACAGCGGCGCGGAACGGCCTCGACCGCAGCCCGGGAAGTCTTATGCCGGAACGCACGACCAGATCAGCAGGGGCGTAGGCTCCACAATCGCGCGCACGAGTCAGCGCACGAAAGGGAACTTGTACAGGATCCGACATCAAACCTTGACGGAGCGTCCCAAGGGCCGTTTGGGCATCATCCTGAGACGATACCCTGCCGATGAGCGTGGGGAGAACTCCAAAGCTCGATCCGTTCGGGACCTGGTGGAACAGGCCAGAGCATCGCGAGCCTGCCCTGGACTCCGGATGTCAGGTCCAGGTCTCATCCTGCATTCCACGGCCCTCTGAGCCTGCCAAGTTGGCCCAGGCACCGGCTAGGCAGCCGGGTTCTCCTTCCGAAGCAGTTGTTCAGCCTCCCCGCCGCCCAGATACCATTGACGCGTCACATCGCGCATCTGCATACCTTCGATCATCACCTCGCGCGGAGCAGCGTGACTGATGAAGTGGATTGGGCTCGCGGTCAGGCCATAAGCGCCGCTGGTATGGACGGCGACCACGTCACCTTCCTCCAAGCGAGGCAGCAGGATCCCTGTCGCGAGCCGGTCGATCGAGGTGCAAAGCGGCCCCGACAGGTCGATCTTCTCCTCGCCGTCTCCACCGCCCACCCGGTGCATCTGGTAGTTCCGGCGGATGACCATTCCGAAATGACCGGAGGCGGGAAGGTGATTGTTCATCCCACCGTCGCAAACCCCGATCCGGGTGCCGCGCGACTCCTTGATCGATACCACGCGAGTCAGGAAATACCCCGCTTCCCCAACCAGATACCGGCCCAACTCAAGGATCAGCTGGGTCCCTCTGAACCGAGGGTCGTTCTTGAGGTCATCCAGATCGGCACCAATCCCCAAGGCCACGGCCGCAAGATCAAGGCCACTGTCGCCCGCATGGTAGGGAATGCCGAGCCCCGACCCGAAGACCAGCTTTTCGGGCGTGAGATCAAGCAACTCGCACGTGCTGCGGAAGCACTCGATGAAGATGCGATAATTGTCGCAGATCGCATCCGGCTTCAGGGATTGGGTGCCCGAGTAGATGTGCAGGCCGACGATCCGCAGACGCGGGAGCGATGCGATCCGGCGGAGATCATCGGATGAGGATTCGACATCCAACCCGAATGGGCTGGGCCGCCCGGCCATGTGGTCACCGAACCCCTTGGGCACGACGGCGGGGGACAGACGGATCAGGATGTCCTGCACGCGGCCGCGACGCTGGGCCATCCGGTCGGCAATCTGCGCCTCCCGGTAGCTTTCGACCACGAGCTCTCCCAGTTCGGAGGCGATGGCTTCATCGATCTCGAAGTCCTGCTTGCCGGGTCCGGTGAAGCTCGCCAGCCGTGCCGCCCAGCCGGCGGACCGGGCCAATCTGAACTCGCCGATCGAGGACACGTCCAGAAGGTCGACCCTGCCCGAAAGCCAGCGAAGCAGTTCCGGGTTGGGGTTGCACTTCATCGCATAGCTGAAGGCGAACCAAGGGCCCAGATGCGCGCGCAACTCCGCGAGACGCCTCTCGATCGCGTCGGTGACATAGACGTAGCTCGGCGTCCCGATGGTTTCGGCCACCCGGGCCAGCAGGCCATCCAGGCCCGTCATGTCAGCGCCGGGTCTCGACATAGGCCTCGATCCGCTGCGGAGTGTCGAAGTTCTCGAGGGTAACGTCGCCGGCGCGCACCTCGATCCGCGCCTTCTCCTCGACAAAGCCGATGAGGTTGAGCATCGCGACCGAGTCCAGAAGCCCATTGGAAAACAGCGCGCTTTCCACGTCGATGGGGTCATCGACGTTCAGGGCATCGCGAAGAAAGTCGATGACGTCGTGGCTGGTCAGGCTCATGAAACACCTTCCTGAAGAATATCGATAAGGCCCGCCTTGGAGCGGGAGATCACATAAGGCCGGTCCAGCTTGCCGCTGGAGGTCCGGGGCATGGCGGCCGGCCACACGTGGAAGCGACGCGGGACCATGTAATGGGGCATCACGCGGCGGCAGTGCGCCATCAGGGCCGCCTCCTCGTAGGCGCCGAGCGGGGTCAGCGCGACATGCACAACCTGACCGAAATCGTCGTCATCCACTCCATAGGCGACGATGTCGGACGCCAGGCCGCTACGAGCCACCAGATCCTCCACCTCGGTCGGGCTGAGACGGAAGCCGTTGGTCTTGATCATGTCGTCCATGCGCCCGACGAACCAAAGGTCGCCGTCCTCGTCCACCCGCACCAGATCGCCGCTGAACACGACAGGCGCGTCCCCGATCAGCCCGGCCAGTTCCGGGCAGGGCCGGATCTTCTGGGCGGTCAGTTCCGGCTTCTGCCAGTAGCCGAGGCTCACGAGGGGACCGCCATGGACCAGCTCCCCCTGCTCGCCCGGACCGGCCAGGCCGATGCCATGCTTGACGACAAAGATCTGCGCGTTCGGAATGGCTTGGCCGATGGAGCCCATCTTCCGGGTGAACCTGTCGGGGCGGAGATAGGTCGACCGGAATGCCTCGGTCAGACCATACATCAGGTAGATGTCCACCTCCGGGAAGACTATGGGCATCCGTTCGAGGATGTTCGGGGGCAGCTTGCCGCCGGTGTTGGTGATCCGTCGCAGGGACGGCATCGGGATCCGGGTCTCGTCCAGATAGCGAACGATCTGGTTCCAGAGCGGCGGCACCCCGGCAAACCCGGTCACCTCATGCACCCGAACCGTCCTGACCAGTTCCGAGGGGATCGCCACCGGCTGATGCACCACCGTGCCGCCAGCCATCAGCATGGTCGTCAACTGGTTCAGTCCGGCGTCAAAGCTGTAGGGAAGCACGCTGATCAGACGATCCTCGCCGGTCAGGCCCAGGTACTGGATGACCGACTCCGCTCCAACCCAGATGTTGCTGTGGGTGAGCATCACACCCTTGGGCATTCCGGTGGAGCCGGACGTATAGATGATCATCGCCAGGCTGTCGGACGCGACGGGAACCTCGGCCACGTCGCGGCCCGAGTTCTGGGCCTCGATGACGTCGTAGCCCTCGGGCAGCGGCGCTCCCGACGCGCCGAGCACGAGCACCCGCTCCAGCGACTCCGGAAGGGGGCGCCCAGCCAGCGCCTTGACCCCCTCCGGTCCGATGACAAGAGCTCTCGCGCCGCAATCGCCGGCCACGTAGGCCAGTTGCTCGGGCGTCCACAGGACGTTGACGTTGACGACCACCGCCCCGATCTTGGCCGCCCCCAGCATCGCGGTCACCTCGGCGATGCTCTTGCGGACATGGACGATGACCCGGTCGCCTGGGGCGATCCCTACTCCGGCAAGATAGGCCGCGACCCGGTCCACCTCTTGGGCCAGTTCCGAATAGGTCACCGCACGGCCCTTGTCCGCGTCGATCAGCGCCGCCTTGTGGGCGCGTTGCGGCAGATTGCCGGACAGGAGGCGATACACGCTGGGCGAGTTGATCATGACGCACACTTGGGCTGGTTGGCATCGGAGCGGGCCGCGCCCTGGGTTCCACCTCCCAGGGGGGCGAGCCGGGCAAACACGCGCGCGGGCGAGCCGACCACGACCGAGTCGGGCGGCACGTTGCGGGTCACGGCGGTGTTCGCCGCGATGCGGACCCGATCGCCGATCTTGACACGCCCCAGAATGGTCGAATTCACGCCGATGAACACGTCGTTGCCGATCACCGGCGCGCCGGGACCCATGTTGGTGCCGATGGTGACGTTGTGCATGACCCCGACGCGGTCGCCGATGACGACGTCGGGGTGAATGGAAAGCGAACCCTCCGCATGAATGATATGGAAATCCTTTCCGATCACCACCTGCGGTGGAATCCAGACTTTGGTCACGTTCAGGATGAAGAACTTGAGCAGGCCATACAATTTATTGGCGAGCCAGCGCATCGCCGGACTCTTCCGATGGATCGCCCATCGCCCATAACGATAAACCACGAGGGAAATGAACGCCGGCTCGACCAGTGAGCGGCCATGCCGTTCATAGTCGCCTCGCAGGACCTCGAAGGCCGATTCGTTTCGGACCGGAGCCCCAGGCTCCGCATGATCGCTTCCGAGAAAAGGACCGAAGCTCGTTACCCTTGATCGACGAAGAAACAAAGCACTCCCTCAGCACTGTCCCGGTTGGCAGACAATCGGACGCTCCGGCCTGGTCCCTACTGGGCCGACACGGCCATGTCGTACGTTCGTCTGATATCTTCCCAATTGGCAGTAAAGCTGTCTGTCCCACTTTCGGCAACAACAAAGGCAAACTTTTGGGCCTGTCTATCCGTCAGGGACTTCAGAATCGAACAAACCCGTTCCGGAGGTTGAATAACCAGAAGAATTGCAGCTTCTGGCATCATCATGATTCCATGGACGAGATGACTGCCCTCGACTCCGGCCACGACGCGGGCACGACCGCAGGCCGCCGCGATCTCATCGAGCGTGGAGTTGGACGGGTCCAGGATCTCGAAACCGAGCTCCTGCGCGAAGCGCTCCGCGATAGCGCGTTCGTTGGCCAAGACGCGGGGATCGCCTCCCGTGCCGCGCATCAGGTAGACGCCTGGAAGGGATGGCTCCCGACCCGGGCCGACCAGCCTTGACCTCAGATCGCGCGCCCGCTCCGCCTTGCCGAGGTTGTTCGACAGGTCGTCGAACAGGACGAGCTCATCGAAGTGCATGTCTCCGACGAACCGCGGCGCGATGGCCAGCCGCGCCTCATAGGCTGGCCTGTGCCACCATTCGCTCTTCGGGATCGTCGCGACGACGGGCAGGCCCGACGCCTCGGCCAACCGATAGGTCAGACAATCCTCGTGGAGCCAGACACCGAACCAGCGGTTCCCGTTCCAGCTTTCGTACACTGCCGCGGACATGGCCTCCCGAGGAGGCCGATACACGGGCACCCGGAGGCTGCGGGGGCGAAGGTGCCGCTGCGCGCCGGACCCGAACAGCACCCCGTCCACCAGATCCACGTCCATGATCCGATAGGCCCTGGTCGGCGGATGTTCGACATCGAACCCGCCACGGAAAACCGCAAGGACATCGGTCAAGGAGGCAAACTCCGTGCCCCTGATCCGATCGAGCTGGCCCGGAAGGTGGATGGCGGGGGGGACATGAGTGACGCCGCCCGGCGCCGCGTCCCACTGATCCCGCGCCAGCATGCTCAGATCAGGGATCGTGCCACTGTAGACTTTGCGGATAAGCCCCGCCACCGGTCGAAATCGGATCACGCTCCGTTCCCATCTTGGCAGGCCGAACCAAATTTCCCCACAGGGCTGGATCAGGATCCACCCCTGCCGGGTTCATCTGAGCGGTCGAGCCCGCTGTTCAGCCCTGTCTCCCCTATAATACAGCATACATGTTTTCCGATCGGGAGGAATGAAATCCCGTTCGGCGGGCGCTGCCCCGGCGAACGCCGGGCCTAATGCCCCTTGGCTTCGGCCGCATCGTCCCACATTCCCGGTCGCGCCTCGATATAGTCGATGAGAGCCTGCGCCACGGTCTCGTGGTCGGACAAGGACGGGTGCCAATCGCAGGCCGAACGGTCCATCTGCGGAAGGATGATCAGATCGACGCGGGCCTCCCCCTGGGCCTTCAGATCCCGAACGATGGCCTGATGAGCCAGCATGTAGTCGGGACCGTACTGCTCCCATGCACCGAGCAGGAGGTACGCCCCGGGATGGGCGCGGCGGATGGCCTTCAGGAATTCGACATAGCCGGCCTGGAAATCGGTTCGGAGGTCGTCGTTGTCGGCCCACCTCTCCCCTTCGGTCAGCGGCGTGGCGAAGTCGTTGGATCCCAAGGCCAGAACGATGATGTCAGGCGCCCACCTGTCCCCTGCCTTCGGCGCGGCTTCATCGGGCAGTGCGCGAGGGTAGATCAAGGGTATCGTGCGCCCAGGCAGCGCACCATCGTAGTTGCGCACCACGCCGATGCCAGACTGCGCCATCGTTTCGTAATCGGCGTGGAAGTGTCGGGCGACCCGCGGACCGAACGCTTCCCGGGTGTCCGTCAGCCCAAGGAGATCCTCAGGCGCGCAGTCGCGGTCCAATGACAGATTGCCGTAGCCCACCGTGTCGGAATCGCCGATGAACTCGATCTGCCGATCCAGTGGGGCTGGCGGAGGTCGGCCGTGGCCTTCCGGCACTCCAATCCCGATGAAGCGCCCTGACGCATCCGGGGATTCGCTGATTTTGTCGATGCGGATCAGGTGCGCGCCCGGACCGAGGCCAGCCAATCGGATCGATCGGCGACCTGGCCGGTTGACGACGATGACAGGCCCAGGCTCCCCGTCCACCGCGATCCGATACCGGTTCAGGCCGTCGTCGAACCCAATCACCACGGTGTCTCCATCGAACCGGCCTGTCGCATAGACACCGGGCCACTGATGCCGGAAACCGCCCTCGCCTTCGGCCGGATTGCCCGGCTCCGACAAGGTCCGGCCGATCAGGGTCAATGGCAGAGCCTGCAGCTGTAGCTTCCCGACCTCGTGCCAACTGAGCTCCGCGACTGTCAGGTCCGGCGCCGAGCCCAGTCGGAGGACCGTCCAGAGAGCCGAGGAAACTGGGGCGGATGTCACAGCGGGCCACCCGGAGCAGGCCCAGGCCAGAAGAGATCCGCCCAAGAGCGCCGACATCCCGACCACCGCCCATAGCCGACCGGCACGCACGTTGACTCCTCCACAACCATGTCGCCAGTCATGACTGGTTCCCGCGCGCTCCGTCCAGTCCCAGCCCGGGATCAGGGCTCCCGAGCGCCTGCCGAGGGTCGTGCCCAGATGACCGCTGCCGTGAGCGCGAAAAGCTCAACCACCCCCGCGCCTGGAAAATCATTCGATCTACCCAGGATTGATCATATAGAACATGAAGTCATTATTTCACAACTTTCAATCGAGTGGAGCCGGGATACGCATTCACAGAATCGAGCTCGGAAAAACGGCGTCGAAAAGGCCGAATCTGCCTCGTATTTCTATTGCATCACTGTTTCCGATCTGGAAATATAACAACATACATGTTGGAAATGTTGACTTTGCATCGGGTTGCCAGGGAAGGCCACGCGACACCATGAAATCAAAACTGCTGACTGCGCTTGTCTACGTAGCACTGGCCTCACCGGCCCTTGCTCATCATACGCCCACCCACAGGGGTGGTCCCCCACCCCATGTGCCGAAGCCTCCTGTCGTTCACCAAGTCCCCGAAATCGATGCCTCGGCGGGGTTGCTCGCCATTGCGGCAGTGGCCAGCATCACCTTGCTTGCTTGGGAGCGGAGCCGTCGTCGTCGCGAGGCGGTTTGAACTTTGCGCTCCATGGCTCGTGCGGGTCCACCCGGACGAGCCGCCGTCAAGGATCGGACCCTCCCTGCGCTGCGGGTCCAGATCAGGTCTGATCGGCGCGCAACGGGGTGGCGACCTGCATCGTTTCGCCCGATCGCGCTGGTCGGAGCCGTCACCGCAACCTGAAACCGAACTCTGCAACCTCCCGCAATCGCGTTTGCCGCTGCCCAGGTCGATGTCTGCCTGGACAAGGATTGACAGCAACGGCATCGGATGGACCGATGTCGCGTTCACCCTGACACTGGTCTGTCCAGCGGCACGGTTTCTGCCGGTTCGATCGCGGCTTGCCGCCCTTGCGCGTTCGCCCTCGTGACTGGCCTCCCGGCTCCTTGGAGGAGCAATGGGGTGGCGGCCAAGCCTGCTTCGGGTCTTCCTCGACCGTATGCAGGCCGTGTCGCCGGAGCAGGCACGTGCCCCTCACCTCAGGCCGCCGTCTCCACTTGAACTCCGGTCGCGGGCATTTCCGTCACCACCTGCCAGACGATCTCCTGCATCAGCCTGGCCAGTGCCACGGAAGGCGGCGCGGCAGCGGTGCTATCGGCCCGCCTCAACTCGCGCGGCAGGCCTGTCGGGTCCTGCCGGTAAAGCACCGCGAAGTGGGCCAGGGCCACGAGATAATTTCCCAGATCATTCAGGTGTATGGGATCGAGCGTTCCGTCGGCGTCCCGTGCGAAGAGATCTTTGCGACTGCCCGCTTCGTCGATGCCGCCGCGCGCTTCGACCTCGCGCACGAAGCGGGCCAGGATCTGACCTGCCGGAATGATGTGGGCCGGGCGAACGGCTGCGTCGACGGACAGGGCGGGCCGGAGGACGCCGCGGTCCCAGGACTGGTCAAGATCGCCGTCCAGCCTCTCGAGCCAGCCATCCGGCGTGTCTAGGGCATGCCACGTCTCGTAGAGGTAGACGCGGATGTCCGGATTGCCGTTGCGGGCCAGTCGCATCCACTTCAGGGCGTGGCCGGAGCTGTCGTGATAGCGGATGGCATCCCGGATCTCGACCATCTCGGTGAAGATGAAGGCGTCGTAGTCACCGCTTGATAGCGCATCGCGCGCGTCCCGGAACCGGGAATGGGCATTCTCCTCGTCGAAGCCGGCGACGGCGTCTTTCCCCTCCCAGTGCGCTTTCAACGTGGCGCCCCAGCCAAGCTGGGATTCGTATCTGTGCCCCGCTGACGCCAGTTGCGCCAGCATCGCCGGCATATCGCGTCCGACCAGGCTATGACCGAGGTGGTACACCCTCAGGGGTCCGCCCGGGGGCGGCGCTGGCGTAGCGTAGATGTCGGCCAGTTCCGCATCGCTGAGTTGCCGGGTCCCCAAGACGTGCCGCAGCCAGCCGCCCAAGATGGCCGTGGCTCCGCTGGCGGCAACGGCGGCGGCCAGAACGCGACGTCGCGGCCAAATCGCTCTTAACGGATCGCGCCAGACGCCGGTCTGGAGCATGCTGAACCTCCCTCACCGTCCAAGAACCGATGTGCTGCAACCCTTGGTCCGAAATCTGCCCATCCGGTATCGCCCGTCGATCCCGCCGATCCGACCAAGCGATGTCCGATCGCCGTGCAGGTTCCGGCCGCATCGCTGTCACCATGGTCCAGACTGAACCGCTTGGGCCTTGTCAGCCAGAACATCGACCGAATCTGGAATGGTCTTAGACTTCGGGCCAGCTTGGGCGTGGCCCGGATCATCAAATCGCAGAGTCGCGTTTCTGAGCTGATCTTCCGATCAAGAACACTCGGGCCAGTTTCGGAAGGATCGGCGCACATACAAGAACAATAGTATCTCATCGCGCACTGAGCTAGGGTGAATCAGGAAGCTGTTGTAGTCGAGCGCATAATCGATGCCGGCCAATGCAAAGCGGATAGGATGGATCGATACGGCCAAAGGCGGCTCTATCCTGCTGGTTGTATTCTGGCATGCTTTCCTGATCGCGCGACTGCATGGACCCTTTCCCGAGGCCCTCGCCACCCTGAACCTTTGGCTCACGCATGTGCGAATGCCAGTGTTTTTCCTGGCGTCCGGAATCCTGTCCGAACGGGTGGTCCAGGCATCCTTCGGGCAACTGGTCCGCAAAAGGATCGGACCTTTGGCGTGGCTGCTCGTCATTTGGACGATCATCGGCAGGGCCATCAACGCCTGGATCCCTCTGTATCCCTGGCTGGATGGCAATCTTCCCCGGCTGAGCGAACTTCTGTGGGAGCCGCAGGGCGAACTATGGTTCCTGTACGCCCTCATGCTGTTCGCCGTGACGGCCCGGATCACGATGGCTTTTGGCAACCTGTGGCGAGCGGTCTTCGTGCTCGCGTTCTTTGGCATCCTGGCCGCCTACAACGAATGGCGCGATGAATATTACACCTACGCGATGGTTTCGAACTATCCGTTCTACATGTTCGGCGTCCTGGGGGCCGCCCTCATACGTCAGGCAACCGCCACCTATGCCCGCGCGTCCGTCATAGCTTTCCTGTGCATTGGCGGGTTCTTCATCGCTCACGCCCTGGTCTCGTCCGGCCTGGTCCAGGGGACGGCCGAAAGCCTGGCCTGTGCAGGTTTCGCCGTGGCCACCGCCGTGGGCGTCCAGGCCGTCCCGGTCCTGCGTCGAACCTTTGACGCCTTCGGGCGCCGTTCGCTGCCGATCTTCCTGGGTCACATGCCTGTCATGGCCGGCATCTACGCCGTCATGCCGGTCCAGCTTCTCATCCTGCATCCTCTGGCCGTGTGGCTTGGACTGTTCGCTACGGCAGTGACCGGGTCCCTGATCCTGGAGTACATCGCCACACGCGTGGGTCTTGGCTGGTTCTACAGGCTCCCAGTCCCGATCCTGCAAGCGGCTTGGCCGCCCGCGTTTGTCGCTGCGGATCTGCGACGCGGGAGCCTGTCCAAGGACGCAGAGTCCAAGGTCGTCGGTCAGAGCTGAGCCTCGCGACCGGAGCCGTCCGATGGCCATGCACCCGGCCCAGACCCCGCGGCTGTCCGCCGCCAGGGGCCAGCCTCAGTCAACCGGATCATGATGTCGGGCCGACGCAGTCCCAAGCGGTCGGGTCAAACTGGATCACGAGAGGCCGACCTCCGTGGCCCGTGGGAGCTACCCGGCACCACCGATCTCTTTGGGGGCGGACGCATGATCTTCGACCAAGGCCGATCGGACTGGGCAGCCTAGCGTTCCCGTTCGATCCAGGCCCCGCCAACGATCAGACCCACCCACTTCCAGCGCAGGGGCAGGTTCCAGACGGTCGCAAACTGCTCCAGGTCCGGGACGGTCCGAGCCCTCGCAAGGGTCACACGTCCACGCATCAGGGGATCGGACCACCACAGGACGTAGAGGTCGCCGTTGTCCAGGTCGTTCGACGCATCGAGCAGACCTTGCGGAAGTTTCCCGTGGGATCCGTTGGCGGACATTTCAGTTGGGTCGGGGCAGAAGCTCATCATCGCACATCATGCCCCGATGCAATTCTTCACAGGCCCCGTCGCGGCCCTCGTTCACTCAGATCGCCTGACATCGCAAGGGGCAGATAGATCAGTGCACCAGACTTTCAAATTCCCCGGCCAGCAGGTTCCGCAGGAGCGGCTGCAACACGCCGGACATGTATCCCTGAGGGACCTCGATGATCCAGACCTCGAAGCGTTCATGTCCGGCAGCTTGTGCGCCCCTGCAGTTATCCCGCCGTCAGTGAAGCGAACGACGCGCCTTACGCAGCCCCAACCAGGTCACGCCGACCACGACGGGCGCCACCACTGCCGCGAGGACCGGCTTCTCGAAGCCCGCGAACTTCTCCAAGGGGCCAAGAAGGTACATCGCCAGTCCCACACCGTAGTAGCTGACGGCCACAACGCTCAGCCCTTCGACCGTGTGCTGGAGCCGGAGTGCCAGATCGGCGCGGCGGTCCATGCTCTCGAGCAGGCGCTGGTTCTGCGCCGACCGTTCCACGTCCACCCGCGTCCGCAGCAGGTCCCCCGCCCGCAGCGCCCGCGCCGACATGGCCTGGAGCCGCCGCTCGGTGCTGCCGGCGGTCCGCATGGCGGGATCGAAGCGGCGCTGCATGAACTCGCCGAAGGTGGGGCGTCCGCCGAAGCGCGCCTCCCGCAGCGCCTCGATGCGCTGGAGCACGATGGTCTCGTAGGCGACGGTGGCCGAAAGGCGGAAGCTCGACCGCGCGACCAGATGCTCGAGTTCCGCCGAGATGCCGAGGAGGTTGTGAAGGGTCTCGGCCGGCTGCTCGTGCTCCGAGGCCATCGCCTCGATCAGCGCCGACAGGCGGCGGTCGAGGTCAGCCATGGGCTGCGCCAGGTCGCGGGCGGTGGCGAAGCCCAGCATGGCCATGGCGCGATAGGTCTCGATCTCGCAGAGCTGCTGGACCACGCGGCCAGTGCGCCGTTCCCCCAGGTCATCGCGGGCGAACACGGCAAAGCGCATGTGCCCTGCCGCGTCGATGCGGAAGTCCCCCGCGACCACCGCCTGATCGTCGAGCACCCGCGACACGGTCAGGCTTTCGGCCACGAACCACTCGGCGGCCTTGTCGACGATGTCCTCCTCGTCCCGGAGCGGCTCCACCCGGATCAGGGCCGAAGCGACCCGCGCGCCCGGCGCCGCGGCCAGCCAGTCGGCCGGGAACTTGCGCAGGAGATCGGGGTGGAAGGCGGGACCGGCCGCCCCCTCCTCCCAGAGGAGGTAGGTCACGAACTCCGTGTGGCTTTCCCACTTCAGCTCGCAGCGCCCGATCCGTCCGGACCAGTGGGTCGCCCCGGGCGCGGGGTGCGGCGCCCCATGCCGGTCGAGAAGGTCGAGGAGATGCGACCGCTCGGCCTCCCGGTTCCGGGCCGCTCCATCCACCGGCTTGATCGCGAGATAGACGGCATCGCCCGGTGCACGCAGCGACGGAAAGGGCCGGGCGTGCAGTTCGTTGGCGAGGGCGACGCGCTGGGGGTGGTCCGGCAGCGCGGCAATGGGCTGGGCAAAGGTCATGAGGCGCGCCTTCAGCAGATGCGGGGAAGCTGCTCGCCCACCAGCATATCCACGATCCGCCGTCCGCCGAAAGCCGTTCGCATGGTGACGCGCCCGGGACCTTGGTCGGACGCCCGCCCGATGATCGCCGCCGCCCGTCCTTCGGGCCGCGTGCGCATCGCGGCCAGAGCGGCCTCGGCCTCCTCGGGCGGAACGAACAGCACGAGAGTCCCTTCGTTCGCGAGGTAGAGCGGGTCGAGGCCCAGGATCTCGCACATTCCCTTCACCTCGGGGCGGAGCGGCAGCGCCGCCTCGTCGATCTCCACGCCGACGCCCGCCGCCTGCGCCATCTCGTTGAGCGCGGCGGCAAGGCCCCCGCGCGTGGCATCCCGCGCGGCGCGGGCGTTCGGGGCCGCCGTCAGCACGGCCTCCATCAGGTGCCCGAGGCTCGCACAGTCGGACTGCAGGTCCGTCGACAGCGCGAGGTCGCCGCGCGCGGCGAGGATCGCCGCGCCGTGGTCGCCCAGAACGCCGTTCACCAGCGCCACGTCGCCGGGCCGGATCGTGTCGGCCGCGAGGTGCCGCCCGGGCGGGATCACCCCCACTCCGGCGGTCGTCACGAAGACCTTGTCGGCCGAGCCGCGCCCGACGACCTTCGTGTCCCCCGTCACGATCCGCACGCCCGAGCGATCGGCCTCCTCCCGCATCGTCTTCGCGATGCGGCGGAGAAGCGCCACTTCGCAGCCTTCCTCGATGATGAAGGCCGCCGAAAGCCAGAGCGGCCGCGCCCCGCCCACGGCGAGATCGTTGACCGTCCCACAGACCGCGAGCTTGCCGATGTCGCCGCCCGGGAACTCGACCGGCGTCACCACGAAGCTGTCGGTGGTGAAGGCCAGCTTCGCGCCGGGCTCCTGAAGCGCCGCGTCCATGAGGCGGGCCTGATCCTCCTGCCCCTCGGGCTCGAAGACCGAGGCGATCAAGTCCCGCATCGCCTTGCCGCCGCCGCCGTGGGCGAGGGTGACGTGCGTGTCGCGCAGCGCCATCATTCCGCGGCCTCCAGCGCCCGCGCGCCGCCGTACTGCCAGTAGGCCGCGCAGGCGCCCTCGGACGACACCATGAGCGCGCCGAGCGGCGTCTCGGGCGTGCAGCCGTTGCCGTAGCGCGGGCAGGCCGTGGGCTTCACGCGGCCTGTCATGACCAGCCCGCAGGCGCAGCCCTCGGGCTCCTCGATCTCGCGGGCCGTGGGCGCGCCGTAGCCGATGGCAAAGCGCGCCTCGGCGTCGAAGGCGCGGAAGGCGTCGCGGATGCGCAGGCCCGAGGCGTCGATCTCGCCCATGCCGCGCCATTCGAAGGAGGGACGCGGCTCGTAGACCTCCGCCATGGCCTTGAGCGACACGGGGTTGCCATGCTCGGGCACGACTCGGGCGTACTGGTTCCCGACCTCCGCCCGCCCGTCGCGGGCCTGTCGCAGCACCATCAGCACGGACTGGAGGAGGTCCAGCGGCTCGAAGCCCGCGACGACGACGGGCTTGCCGTAGTCGGCGGGGATGAAGTCGTAGATGTGGGTGCCCGTGACCATGGACACATGACCCGGCCCGATGAAGGCGTCGATCATGTTCAGCGGGTCCTGCAGCAGCGCGCGCAGCGGCGGGGGCAGCAGGATGTGATTGCAGAACACGGTGAAGTTCCCGAGCCCCTCGCGCGCCGCCTGAAGGATGGCGAGTGCGGTCGAGGGCGTCGTCGTCTCGAACCCCAGGCCGAAGAACACCACCTGCCGGTCCGGGTTGCGTCGCGCAAGCTCCAGCGCGTCGAGCGGGGAATAGACCATGCGGATGTCGGCCCCGGCGGCCTTCGCCTGCATCAAGGAGCCCTTGGCCCCCGGCACCCGCATGGCGTCGCCGAAGGTGGTCAGGATCACGCCCGGTTGCCGCGCGATCTCGATGCATTCGTCCACGCGGGCCATCGGCAGCACGCACACCGGGCAGCCGGGACCGTGGATGAACTCGATCCCCGGCGGGACCAGCTTGTCGAGGCCGAAGCGGAAGATCGCGTGCGTGTGCCCGCCGCAGATCTCCATGATGCGGAGCGGTTGCTCGGCGGTCAGGCCCATGTCGTCGGACAAGGCCTTGATATGCGCCAGCACGGCCTGTGCGGCGGCGGGGTCGCGGAACTCCTCGACATATTTCATGCCGCGCCCTCCAAAGCCCGATCCCCTTCGGCCATCATGGCCAGGGCTTCCTGCGCCTCGCCTAAGGACCGCAGCGCCTCCAGTGTCCGCTCGGCCTCGTCCTCGTCGATCAGTGCCATGGCAAAGCCCACATGGATCAGCGCCCAGCGCCCGATCAGGCCGGGCAGCGCGCCGTCCGCCACGCAGGCCACGTTGACGGCCCGGCGCACGCCGGACACGTCCGCGACCATCATCAGCGTCGCCTCGTCCGCGACGGCCACGAGCCGTCCGGGAATCCCCAGGCACATCGGTCAGTCCTCCTCTGCCACGACCGCGCCCTTGGGCGGCTTCACGCCATAGCGGTCGAGCTTGGCGCGCAGCCCCACGCGGGACAGTCCCAGCTCGGCCGCCGCGCGGCTCTTGTTCCATCTCAGGCGGGTCAGCGTCTCGCGCAGGATCCGCATCTCGATCAGCTCCACCCGGTCCTTGAGCGTCCCCGACCCTTCCAGCACGCGGTCGGCGCTGCGGTCGGCCCCGTCCTCGGCGGGCTGGGCCTGGAGGATGTGGCGCGAGATCAGCTCAGGCCCCAGCACCTTGCCCTGGGCAAAGATCAGCATCCGCGTGACCTCGTTCGAGAGTTCCCGCAGGTTGCCAGGCCAGTCGTAGTTCTCGAGGAACGCGAGCGCCTCGTCCGAAAAGCCGTGGACCGATTTCCCATGCGCCGCGGCAGCCTCCATCAGGAGATTGCCCGCGAGGAGCGCGATGTCGCCGGGCCGGGCGCGCAGCGGCGGCAGCGCGACCTCGGTCACCGCGAGGGCGAAGTAGAGGTCGGCGCGGAACGCGCCCTCGGCCACCAAGGCGCGCAGGTCGCGGTGCGACCCCACGAGGAGCCGCATCCCCGCTGTCAGCGTCTCGTGCGAGCCCAAGGGCTGGAACGACCGCTCCGTCGCCACGCGCAGCAGCGCAAGCTGCATCCGGGGGCTCAACGAGTCGACGCCGCTCAGGAACAGCGTCCCCCGCTCGGCCTTTTGCAGCAGGCCCACCTTGGTCGTGACCAGCCCCGGCAGCGCCCCGCGCTTGGCACCGAAAAGCTGCGCCTCCAGCAGATCGTCCGGCATCCCTGTGCAGTCGAGGTCAAAGAAGGGCCGGTCCGACCGCAGCGAGGCGTAGTGGATCGCCCGCGCCATCGCGGCCTTGCCCGTCCCGGCCTCGCCCTGGATCAGCACCGGGACGTCGAAGCTGGCGTATTGCCGGGCCGCCGCGACCACGGCGTTCAGGGGCGAGCTTGGGCCGCGCAGGACGGACTGGAACCCCAGCCCCTCGCGCAGGGCCTGCCGCCGCTTGTCGAGCTTGGAGTCCGCCGACCGCGCCAGATAGCGCATCTCGATGCTCATCCGCTCATGGTCGCGGGTGAGCTGGAAGAGCCGCGCGGCGTTCCGCGCCGCCATCAAAAGCTGGTCGGGGTGCCAGGGCTTGGCGATGAACTGGTAGATCCCGGCGTCGTTGATCGCGCCGATCATATCGGAGGTCTCGGTGTAGCCGGTGATGATGATCCGCACCGTCTCGGGCCAGCGCTCGCGCATGGCGGTCAGGAGCTCCACCCCCGTCCGGCCCGGCATGCGCTGATCGCAGAACACGGCCTGGACGTCGTTCTCCTCCATGAGGCGCCAGGCCTCCTCGGCCCCGGGCGCCTCCAGGCAGTCGAACGCGTCCTCGAGCGCCATCCGCATGGCGGCCAGGGAATGCGGCTCGTCGTCGACGAGGAGGAGGGTCGGCAACGTCGTCATGCCGCGAGCGCCTTGGCGAGGAGCTGGGCACGGAGCCAGCCGGTCCAGGCCCCGAACCCTTCGCCGGTGCGGGCCGAGAGGCGAATGATCTCGATCCCCGGGTTCACGCGACGCAGGTTCGCCTCGTAAAGGTCGAGGTCCACGTCGCAATAGGGCGCGAGGTCGATCTTGTTCAGAAGCGCGAGCCGCGCCGCCGTGAACATGTCGGGGTACTTGAGCGGCTTGTCCTCGCCCTCGGTCACCGAGAGGACGGCGACCTTGGCGTCCTCGCCCAGGTCGAACCCCGCCGGGCAGACGAGGTTGCCCACGTTCTCGATGAACAGGAGCGACCCGGTCCGGGGCGCCAGCGCGTCCATGGCGCGCGCGACCATCTCGGCGTCGAGGTGGCATCCCTTGCCGGTGTTGACCTGCACGGCAGGCGCCCCGGTCGCGCGGATGCGCTCGGCGTCGTTGGCGGTCTGCTGGTCGCCCTCGATCACCGCGAGGGGGACGCCCTGCAACTCGCCGACTGTGCGGCACAGCAGCGTCGTCTTGCCCGACCCGGGCGAGGAGACGAGGTTCACCGCGAGCGTCCGCAGCACGGCGAGGCGGGCGCGGTTGACGGCGGCCAACTGGTCGTTCTTGGACAGGATCGCCGTCTCGACCTCGATCAGCCGGGCCTGACTCATGCCGGGAACGCTGACCCCTGCTGCGCCGAGCCCAAAGTGGAGGTCGGGGCCGTGGTGGTGATGGTGGTTCGCGTGGATCGTCCCGTCCGCGTGGAAGTGGAAGCCGCGATCAAGGGTCGCCGCGTCGCCGCAGCCGCAGACCGTGCACATCAGATCACCTCCAGGTCCTTGATCCGCATCTCCTGGCCCCCGGTCGGGACCAGCTTGCCGCCTCCGCAGAGCGGACAGGGGGACAGGCGCTCCTCGATATCCACCTCGCGCCCGCAGTCGAAGCAGAGCGCCTGTCCGGGGACATCCAGCATCACCAGCTCCGCCCCCTCGGCGGGGGTGCCGCGCATGACAATGTCCCAGGCGAAGGACAGGGCCTGCTTCTCCACGCCCGCGAAGCGCCCGATCTCCAGCCGCACGCGGGTCACGCGCGCGACGGCGTGCGCCCTCGCCTGCTCCTCCACGATGCTGCGGATGCCCTCGCAGAGCGACATCTCATGCATGGTCGGCCTCCCTCAGCCGCACCGGGCTGCACGGGTCGAGGATGTCGAGGACCAGAGGCGCGAGGGCCGCGCGGGTGGGGTCGAGCGTGGCGAGCGCGAGGTCGAGGACGCCGCCGGGGGCCAACAGATGGTCTGTCGGCGTGACCCGCGCGAAGGCGGCCACCCGGCCCTGCGACACCCGGGCGGTCACGACGTAGAGACCGCGTGCGGCGGGGACGGCAACGCGGCCCGGCCCGGCCTCGACGCCCGGAAGGGCGTCGTTCAGGCAGGCCTCCAGATCCAGCGCCCGGCCCAGCGCGCGCCAGAAGGGGCTACGCCCCCACCCCGCCTCAACGACCCGCATGAGCGGATGCGCCGCCTGCCGGGCCGCGACAGAGTTCTCGACCGCGCGGACCTCGTGGGCGGTGGCAGGCTCGACCAGCGGCAGGGCGGGCGTCACTGCTTCGCCGGGGCGGAAGCAACCAGAGATGGCCGACAGCGTCGGCGCGATACCGTGGCCGGAGGCGAGGAAGGCGCCGAGGTCGGCGAGAGTCGCGGGCATCCGCCCGGGGGGCCCGAACAGCGCCTCTCGCGCCGCGCGGGAGCCCGAGACCCAATCGGGCGGCAGCGGCATCGCGGCGCGGGCGAAGTAGGCTGGCCAGGCGAGATGCAGCTTCATCAGGTGGTCGCGCGCGATCTCGCGCCGCAGGTCGCCCGCGGCCCCCTCGGGCGCGGGCAGGCCCAGCGCGACCCGGCCCGCAAGTCCTTGCGCGGCGCGGCACAGGTTGAACAGGCGCGGCAGCAACGCGGCGGCTTCCTCGGCGGGTTTGCCGAGAAGCAGCGCCTCGACCGGCAGACCGGGCGCGCGGACCGCCACGAGCCGTCCCGAGACGACCGCGCCATCCATTCAGGCCACCTGCGGCTGGGCGCGACCGCCCAGGAGCTGGCGGCGCGTGGGGGCGACCTGCGCGGGCTTCTCGCGCCTGGGCAGCTCCACCCGGTTCTTCGGATCGAACAGCGCGGGCAGGATGGCCTTCGCGACGTCGACGGCCTGCGCCTGAGTGCGGAACTCGCCCATGGCCGAGAACAGCGAACAGGCCATGTAGCCCCCCGTCTGCTCGCGGGTGTTGTGGATGAATTCGTAGTCGCCCGAGGGGAAGGCCACGTCCTCCTTGGTGCCGGGAATCAGGTCCGACCAGTCCTCGCCCTCGCCGGGCAGGATGACGAGGTTCATGAACCACGGCGACACGAGGACGCCCAAGGGCCGCCCCTCCCACATCCGGAAGCCCACGGCCTCGATGGCGAGGAGCTTGTTGACCAGCGGCACGTCCCGCATCTTGCCGTTCCAGATCTCCTGGAAGTCGGCGACGAGGGCGCGGGTCCGTTCCGCCAGGAACGCGGCCTCGGCCTCCTCCGGCCCGCCGGGGTCGGAGTGCACGAGGAACTGCGCCTTGGGCGAGGAGCAGACCGGGCAGGACCAGTCCCAGGGCAGGTCCGTGAAGGGCGTGCCGGGTTCGACCTGCCGCGTCACGTCCCCTTGGGCGGGATCGTAGCGGGTCCAGCAGATCTTGCATTCCATGATGGCCGCCGGGCCGATCTTGGCCGAGGAGCCGAGGTAGGAGCCTTCGAAGCCGCTCATTGCAGTTGCTCCAGGAGGTCGCGGATTCGCTTCGCGCTGTCGGACAGGTCCTCGGGGGCCGCCAGCGCGACCTCGGGGACGGCGGTGACCTCGAAGGTGTCGAGGATCGGCGTGTCCATGCTGTTGAAGAACTGCACGCGCCAGACCTGCGGCAGCGCCGTCGCGGTGATCCGGCAGTTGCCGTAGCCGCGCGACAGGATGGTCACCGACCCCTCGCCCAGCGTGGTGTCGAGCCACAGGAGGTCCTCGGGCGAGTGCGGCAGCAGGGTCAGGTTGACGACGTGCAGGCCGTCGGCGGGGGTCCAGGCGGCCGACTTGGCCTCAAGCTCCGTGACGATGGCGGGGGCGCTCATCAGGACCTCGGGCGTGGGCGAGGTGCTGCGCGGGCGGCGGGGCACGAAGGCGCGGGCCTGGGCGAGGCTGGGGAGCGGCGCGACCTCCACCCGGTCCACGCCGGAGCCAGCCAGCGACCAGACGCCCGCGAAGACGCTCTCCTGCGCGGCGATGGCCGGGACGCCCAGCATCCTCACCGAGACCTCGCCCTCGCCCAGCGTTTCGGCCAGGAAGCGGCGCGAGGCGGGGTCGAGCTGCGCCACGTCGAAGACCTCGGTCGCCCCGTCAGCCACGGCGCGGTCGCAGGCCTCGGCGATCCGGGCCAGCAGCGCCATCGCGGGGGCGACGCTGGCGACCTCCTCCACCTCGGGCAGGTGGGGGATGTAGGTCCGCATCCCTTGAGGCAGCGGGATGTGGTTCGTCGGCAGGTCGGCCTCGTGGGCCTGGGAGCCGGGGCCGAAGCCCATGGGGGGAAGGGTGAAGCCGCTCATGGGGTCCTCAATGGGCCAGGGCCGGTTCGGCCAGGATCTGCGCGGTCCGCGCGAGGTAGTCGGCCCAGTCCCGCATCTTGGGGATCGCGCCGATCTGCCGGCCGTCGCGGAAGAAGATGATGGAGGGCGTCTTGTAGACCTGCGTGGCCTCGCGGAACCCCGTTTCGGCGTCCTCGGACACAACGGCGCAGTCGAAGCGGCCCGCGAAGGCCTTGTGCAACTCCGGCAGGATCACGGCGACGTCGGCCGTCTCCAGGTTGCGCGTCGGGTCGCCGGGCACGAAGACCGCGTGGCAGCCGGGCGCCCCGGCGTAGGCGGTCGTGGCCTCGGCGCTGTCGAGCGAGGGCCAGCCGAGCTGGCCGGTCAGGCGGGCGATCAGGGGATGGGTCATGGCGTCCTCAGGCAATCTCGCGGCCCTCGGCGAGGGCGGCCTGCAAATGGGGGGGAAGGCGGGGGCCGGTGGCCTCCAGGTCGGCGAAGGCGTCGCCGACATCGCCGCCAGTCATCACCGACCGGAGCGCCGCGAGCGCCGCCGCGATGTGCCGGGCCTCATCCTCGGAGATGACCTCGCGCGCGGTACCGAGGAAGGTCAGCACCCAGGTGCCCGGCGCGACGGGGCCGGTGAGCGACAGGTCGATCAGCGCCTCGCGGGGACCGTTGGTCGCCATGGCGGCGATGCCG
This sequence comes from Rubellimicrobium arenae, assembly GCF_017916275.1. Classification (GTDB taxonomy): domain Bacteria; phylum Pseudomonadota; class Alphaproteobacteria; order Rhodobacterales; family Rhodobacteraceae; genus Rubellimicrobium; species Rubellimicrobium arenae. The sequence goes on along the minus strand of NZ_JAFMST010000005.1, from coordinate 63,634 downwards.
TCCACCGACAGGATGCGGAAGGGCTCGCCCACGCACATCAGGCGACACCCTCGGGCAGGACGCGGGCGTCGCCGATGCGGCAGGCCTCCTCCGCGCTGGGGCGGCCGGATTCATAGGCGTCGCGCCTGACCGAAGGATCGGCGAGCAGCGAGGCGTCGGCCTGCCCCGGACGGGCGATGATGCCCCAGTCGGCGAGGCGGGCGAGGCCCAGCGCGAGGGCCAGGTCGATCCGGGCGGCGATGGCGTCGCGCAGGCCGCCGCCGTAATCCTCGATCTCCTCGGGCTGGCAGCCCACGAGGACGAGGCGTCCGGGGCAGCGGCCCAGGAGCTTCGCGGTGGCGATCACGTCCTGAAAGCCCGTCTGGTGCAGGCTCATCTTCTTGGCGCCCATGAAGGCGGGCACGTCGTCGCCCTCGATCACCTTCAGAGTGCCGGGCGGGAGGCCGTAGTCGATGGCATCGAAGACGAGGAGGATGTCGGCCTCCTCGAGGAACGGCAGCAGGTAAAGGCCCTGCGTGCCGCCGTCGAGCAGGCACACGTTGTCGTCGAAGGCGTGGGTCTGGGCAAGCCGCTCCACGCAGCGGACCCCGAAGCCCTCGTCGGCCCAGAGGACGTTGCCGATACCAAGGATCAGCGCGCGGGGCGCCATGCCGTTTCCTCCCGTGTCCCATCGCGCCGGTCATCCGCTTGCCGGCTCTGGTTGGCATTCTACCGCAACGGCGGCCCGACCGGTCACGAAGCTTCCGCCTGGACGCCCGACTTGCCAAGTCGCTGATGCTGAGCGCGAATTCAGTATACCGCCCCAGGCAAGCCCAGCACCTTGATGCAGATCAAGCTGCCATTCATCCAGCAACATGGAAACTGGGTGACCACCCGGACCGAAGCCGTCCGAATCGATGGTCCCGAAACGAAAACAGCGGGCCCGGGTGGGGGCCCGCCGCAACGGGGTCGGTCAGTCTAGAGCGGGTTCAATCCGGCCGATCGTCCTTGAAGGTGCGCTGGCCCGAGATCATCGTGGAGATGATCGACTGGCGGCTCATGATGTCCTCGCGCACCGCGACGTAGATGTGGACCAGGGTGAAGATCACGATGGACCACATGCCGAGGTGATGGAGCGAGTGGACCATCTGGCTGCCCCCTGCGAGGGGGATCACCCAGCCGAAGCCCCGCCCGATCCAGCTCAGCGCCCCCTCGCCTTCGCCATAGAGCGCGAGGCCGGTCACGATCATGAACAGCACGCCCAGCGTGATGAAGGTGAACATGGCCAACTGCGCGAGCGGGTTGTGGCCCGCGTACTTGCGCGGCTGCCGTTCAAGGAAGGCGTACCAGCGGATCTCGTGCCAGACCTCCTTCCACCATTGGAAATTGAAGAGCGGAAGAGTGAAGATCTGGCGGGCGTGGTGGTTGCCGACCAGCGCCCAGTAGGCGCGGGCCGCAAAGCCCACGATCAGGATCATAGCCGCCGCGAAATGCGTGAAGCGGACGTAGCCCATGACGAACTGGTGGGCGGCCTCGCCGATCTGCATGGTGGGCAGCGGCGAGGCGATCAGGTAGCCGGTGATGCAGAGCACGACGATGGCGAAGGCGTTGATCCAGTGCCAGAGCCGCACCGGCACCTCGTAGACGTAGACGGCGGTCAGCCGCCGCGCCCCGCGGGCGCCGCCCAAGGGCAGGTCGGTGACGGTGGCCTTGCGGCTTGGGGCGGGCTGGAACGGGCCGGGCTGCGGGATGCTCATGGCGTCCCCCCTCAGCCCAACGCCGCGAGGAGGAGGCCCGAACCCATCAGCGATGCCCCCAGCGCGCGCTGCACGAAGGGACGCCCGGCAGCGATGCGTGCGAGGCCGATGCCAGCCAGATGCAACGCCGCCGTGGAGATCAGGAACCCGCCCAGGTAGGTGCCCACCTGCCCTGCCGTTTCGCTCGCATGGGCGTAGCCGTGGGCCAGGGCGAAGCCCGCGATGGCGGCGAGGGACGCCGCCGTGACCACAGGTGCCTGCCCGCGCCGGGACACCAGGACCATCAGGCCGAAGGCCACCACCGAGGCAAGGGTCAGACCCTCCACGCCCGGCAGGCCGAAGCCTGCCCAGCTCAGGCCCGCGCCGGCCGACATGGCCGTGAGGAACGCCGCCGCGCCCGCCCAGACGCGCCGGGGCAGGACGAAGCCGGACCACAGGCCCACCGCCAGCATGGCGAGCAGGTGGTCCGCCCCCCAAAGCGGGTGCACGAGCCCCGCCGCGAGGCCGGTCGCGCCATGGCCGGGATGGGCCAGCGCCGGCGTGGCGAGCAGCGCCAGAAGGGTCGTCGGAACGATGCGCTTCATGGTCGTCCTCCTCAGCGGACCTTGACGGTGGTGAGTTCCTCGCCCTCGGGCGACATGACGTGCGTGGAGCAGGCGAGGCAGGGGTCGAAGCTGTGGAGCGTGCGCAGGATCTCCACCGGCTCCTCGGGGCGTTCCATCTTGGTGTTCATCAGGCTGGCCTCGAAGGCGCCGATGTTGCCGGCCGCGTCGCGGGGCGAGCCGTTCCAGGTCGTCGGCACCACGCACTGGTAGTTCTCGATCCGGCCGTCCTTGATGCGGATCCAGTGGCCCAGCGCGCCGCGCGGCGCCTCGGTCATGCCGACGCCCTTGGCCTCGGCGGGCCAGGTCTTGGGGTCCCACTTGGCGACGTTCGCAGTCGAGCTGTCGCCCGCCTTGATGTTGGCCACCAGCTTGTCGAAGAAGTGCCGCTGGAGCCGGGTGCAGTATTCGGATTCCAGCGCGCGGGCGGCGGTGCGGCCCAGCGTCGAGAAGAGCGCGGTCACCGGCAGGTCCATGGTCCGCAGCAGGCCGTCGACCTGGGTCTTGATGTCCTCGTGGCCCTTGGCATAGCCCACGATGTAGCGGGCGAGCGGGCCCACCTCCATCGCATGGCCGCGCCAGCGCGGGGCCTTGATCCAGGAATACTTCGCGCCTTCGTCGATCTCCTGGATATTGGTGCGGGTGCCCTTGAGGTTGGGGCCGAGCTCGAACTTCGCCTCGGTCACGCCGTCCCAGGGATGCAGGCCCACGCCGGGCTGGCCGTAGGCGTACCAGCTATGGTCCACGAACTCCTGCACCTGCTCGGGGTCGCGGACGTCCACGTCATGGACGGTCGAGAGGTCGCCGCCGACGATCGCGCCGCGCGGCAGCAGCATGTTCTCGGAGGAGAAGTCGTTGGCCCGCTCGGGGATGTCGCCATAGGCCATGACCGACTGGCCCGAGAGGCCGCCGCCGTAGAGCCAGTCCTTGTAGAAGCCGCCGATGGCCACGACGTCGGGCAGGTAGACGTTGCGGACGAAGTCTTCGCAGAGCGTGATGATCGAGCTGACCTGGTTCAGCCGCTCCATGTTGATGGCGCCGACCGCGCCCACGCCGTCGATGTTGATGGGGCACGGGACGCCGCCCACCAGCCAGTTCGGGTGCGGGTTCTTGCCGCCGAAGATTGTGTGGATCTTCACGATCTCCTTCTGGAGGTCGAGCGCCTCGAGGTAGTGCGTCGTCGCCATCAGGTCCGCCTCGGGCGGGAGGCGATAGGCCGGGTTGTCCCAGTAGCCGTTCTTGAACAGGCCGAGCTGGCCAGATTCGACGAAGGCCTTGAGCCGGTTCTGCACGTCCCGGAAGTAGCCCGGCGAGGACATCGGGTGGCTGGGCGAGACGGTCTGCTGCAGTTCGGAGGTCTTCTTGGGGTCCGCCCGCAGCGCGTTGATCGGGTTGACCCAATCGAGCGCGTGCAGGTGGTAGAAATGGACCACGTGGTCGTGGATCTGCAGGTTCAGCTGCATCATGTTGCGGATGGAGTTCGCGTTCTCGGGGATCGTGATTCCGAGCGCGTCCTCCACGGCCCGCACGCTGGTCAGCGCATGCGTGCCGGTGCAGACGCCGCAGATGCGTTCGGTGAAGGCCCAGGCGTCGCGCGGGTCGCGGCCCTTGAGGATGACCTCCAGCCCCCGCCACATCGTGCCGGTGGAGACGGCGTTGGTGATGACGCCCTCGTCGTTGACGTTGACCTCGCAGCGCATGTGGCCCTCGATCCGGGTCACCGGGTCGACGACGATGCGGCGGCCGGTGGTGTCGAGGTCGAAGCCGTTCGGTGTGGTCATGCCCATGGTCAGGCCTCCTCGCGCAGCGCGGCGCGGTTCTGGGCGGCCTTGAGGGCCGAGATGGCGGCGTGGATGGCGACGCCCGCGCCGACGACGCCGGTCGCCGCAAGGCCGATCTGGTCGGCGTTGGCCTCGACCCCGAACTGGGTGAGGTCCGTCACACGGTTGTAGAAGGAGCCCTGATCCCAGAACCCGTCCTCGGAGCAGCCGATGCAGCCGTGGCCGGACTGGATCGGGAAGCTCGTCCCGTCGTTCCAGCCGATGGTGGAGCAGGCGTTGTAGGTGGTCGGGCCCTTGCAGCCCATCTTGTAGAGGCAGTAGCCCTTGCGCGCGTTCTCGTCGTCCCAGCTTTCCACGAACTGGCCGGCGTCGAAGTGGGCGCGGCGGTAACACTTGTCGTGGATGCGCTGGCCGTAGAACATCGCCGGGCGGCCCTGGCGGTCCAGTTCCGGCAGGCGGTCGAAGGTCAGCATGTAGGTGATGACGCCGGTCATGACCTCAGCGATGGGCGGGCAGCCCGGCACGCGGATGATCGGCTTGTCGGTGATGACCTCGTGGATCGGGGTCGCGCGGGTCGGGTTCGGTTTCGCCGCCTGCACGCAGCCGTAGGAGGCGCAGGCCCCCCAGGCGATCACGGCCTTGGCGCCCTCGGCGGCCCGCTTGAGCTGGTCGAGGAAGGGCCGCCCGCCGATGATGCAGAACATCCCGTCCTCGTTCAGGGGCGGGTTGCCCTCGACGGCGAGGATGTAGTTGCCCTTGTACTTCTCGAGCGTCTCTTCCAGAGCGGCCTCGGCGTGGTGGCCGGCGGCGGCCATCAGCGTGTGGTTGTAGTCGAGCGAGATCATCGACAGCACCACATCCTTGGCGAGCGGGTGCGCGCCGCGGATGAAGCTTTCCGAGCAGCAGGTGCATTCGAGGCCCGAGACCCAGACGACGGGCGTGCGGGGCTTCGTCTCCATCGCGTGGGCGATCTGGGGGACGAAGGACGGACCCAAGCCCAGCGCCGAGGCGGTGAGCGAGCAGTATTTCATGAAGCTGCGCCGGGTGATCCCCTGCTTGCGCATGACCTCGTAGAAGGTTTCGATCGGTGGCAAGGTCCCCTCCGTAGCGTGCCGCGAGCCTTGGGCTGCGTAGTGCACCGAGGTATGCCGAAGAAGGAGATGGCGGGGGTGTGGAAACCGTGGCGGTGCCGCGCGGAGCATTCCGAAGGATTCTCCAGACACTTAGCCGATTCCGGCCGGACTGCCGGATGGCAGGAGGCTGATCGGTCGGACAGGCGTCGTGGTCAGGCGCTTTCCGCCAGCCGCGCGGCGCCTACCAGAGCCTGACCCAGAGCGAGTCCGCCGTCGTTCGCCGGGACGCGGCGGTGGATCAGGACGGGGAGGCCGTCGAGCTCGCGCAGGCAGAGGTCGAGGAGCGTGGCGTTCTGGAAGCAGCCGCCGGTGAGGGCGACGGCGCGGGCTCGACCCTGTTCGACCTCGATGCGGGCGCGGCGGCAGAAGGCCTGGGCCAGGCCCGACTGGAAGCGGGCGGCGATGTGGCCCGGCGGGGTGCCGGCGGCGAGGTCGGCGGCGATGGCCTGGATCAGGGGCACGGGGTCGATGACCGGGCCGTCCTGCGCGAAGGGATAGGGCTCGGCGTCCGGGGCGGTGAGGGCCAGGGCCTCGACCCGCATCGCGGCCTCGCCCTCGAAGCTCTGGGCGGCATCGCCGAAGCCGACCAGCGCGGCCACGGCGTCGAACAGGCGGCCCGCCGAGGAAGAGAGCGGCGCGTTGACCCCGGCGCGGGCGGCCCGGCGGAGGAGGTCGCGCGGGCGATCCGGGAACAGCCGGTCGGCGAGGTCGGACAGCCCTGCTTGGTCGAGCCGCATCACGGCGTTGCGCCAGGGCTCGCGCTGCGCGGCGTCGCCGCCGGGGAGCGGCGCTGGGGCGAGGTGGGCGGCGCGGGTGACGTCAGCGTAGTCCCCGACCAGCAGCTCCCCGCCCCAGACGGTGCCGTCGGGGCCGAGGCCCAGGCCGTCGAGGACGATCCCGGCGACAGGGCCGCCTCGACGGGGCCAGAGGTTCTCGCCCAGGCAGGCGGCGAGGTGGGCGTGGTGGTGCTGGACCTCGATGACGGGCAAGCCGCGGCTGCGGGCGTGGAGGGAGGCGCGGGCGTCCGGGTGGAGATCGCAGGCGACGGCGTGCGGGCGATGATCGAAGAGCGCGGCGTAGTCGGCGTCGGCCTTCAGAAACTCCTCAAAGGTCAGGGCGTCGTCGAGGTCGCCCAGGTGATGCGACAGCAGCGCCTGTCCGTTCTTGGTCAGGCAGATCGCAGACTTGAGATGGCCGCCATAGGCGGTCACGGGGGGCGCAGACTCGAAGCCGGGGGGGAGCGGCTGCGTGGTGGGCACCCGGCCGCGCCCGCGCCGCAGGGTCATGGGCCCGTGCGGCGTCCACCGTTCCACCCCGTCGTCGAGGCGGCGGAGGATGTCGCGGTCGTGGAGGAGGAAGGCGTCGGCGAAGGCGGAGAGCTTGGCGCGCGTCTCGTCGTTGGCGATGACCTGCGGCTCGCCCGACAGGTTGCCGGAGGTCATCACGAGGGGTCGGTCCACGGCGTCGAGGAGGAGGTGGTGGAGCGGCGTGTAGGGCAGCATCCAGCCGAGCGTGGGCTGGCCGGGGGCGAGACCGTCCGGGAGGGGCGTCCCGGCCTTGGTCAGGAGGACGACGGGGGCGGCGGGGTCTGAGAGGAGGGCCTCCTCCTCGGGTCGGACCTCGGCGTGGGCCCGGATGGTCGCGAGCGGGGCCATGAGGGCGAAGGGCTTGGTCGGGCGGCGCTTGCGGGCGCGGAGGGTCGCGATGGCCTCCGGGTTCGTCGCATCGCAGGCGAGGTGGACGCCGCCCAGGCCCTTGACGGCAAGGATCGCGCCATCTCGCAGGAGCGTGGCGGCGTGGGCAACAGGGTCGCCAAGGCGTTCGCGCCCGTCCTGTTCGAGCCAGAGCCGGGGGCCGCAGGCCGGGCAGGCGATCGGCTGGGCATGGAAGCGGCGGTCGGCGGGGTCGGCGTACTCGCGCGCGCAGTCGGGACACATGACGAAATCGGCCATGGCGGTGCGGGCGCGGTCGTAGGGCAGGCCCGACAGGATCGACAGGCGCGGCCCGCAGTGGGTGCAGTTGGTAAAGGCATAGCCGAAGCGCCGCTGGGTCGGATCGCGGATTTCGGCGGCGCAGGCCGGACAGGTCGCGGCGTCGGGGGTGACGCGCGTCTCGGCCCCCACCCCGCGAGAGGGGGCGATGGTGAAGGCGACAGGTTCGGTCGCGAAGACATGAGCCGCGCTCTCGATGGCATCGATGCGGGCGAGCGGCGGGGCCTCCTTGGGCAGAGCATCGAGGAAGGCGGGGAGCGCGTCGCCGGTGACGTGGATCAGCACGCCTTCGGGGTCGTTCAGGACCTCGCCCCGCAGGCCGAACCGGGTCGCAAGCTGCCAGACGAAGGGCCGGAAGCCCACGCCCTGCACCTGCCCGCGGACGCGGATGGCGAGCGGGCCGCTCAATGCACCGTGCAGACCATGCACGGGTCGAAGCTCCGGACGATGTGCTGGACGGCGAGCGGGGCCACCTCCCCCTCGCCCACCGGGGCGCCGACGAGCGCGGCCTCGACCGGGCCGGGGACGCCGCCCGCGTCGCGGGGCGAGAAGTTCCAGGTCGTCGGCGCGACGATCTGGTAGGCGGCGATGCGGCCACGCTCGATCCGGACCCAGTGGCCGAGGGTGCCGCGCGCGGCCTCGACCAGCCCCGCGCCCTCGCCGTCGCAGAGGGGAGCCTCGGCCATGAAGGGCTGGGCGGAGTCGAGGGCGGCGACCCATTGCTCCAGCAGGATCTGGGTGCGGGCGATCTCCAGCAGCCGCGCGGCGACGCGGGCCAGGACGGAGGAGCGGGCCGCGAGGTCGAGCGCGAGCGGGTGCCCGTCCACGACCTGCCGGGCGAGCGCCCCCGTCTCCATGGTCCGGCCCGAAAGGCGCGGGGCCTTGCACCAGCTATAGGCCGGGGCGGCCATGTCCTCATCGGGGGCGGTCACGCCCTGCGCGGGGTGGCGCGAGGGGCCGAGCATCCAAGCGTGGCTCAGGTCCTCGGTGATGGCGGAGGAGTCGAGCGGGGCGGTGGTGCCCTCGGTCCAGATGCCCCGCGCGAAGGCGGTGCCGGAGGCGGTCGGATAGCCGCCGCTGGAGAGATACCGGCCCGGGCCGGGGCCGAGGCCCAGGAGGTCGAGGTCGGCGGCGATCCGGAGGAACAGGCCCGCGTCGCCGCTGGACCAGCCCATCAGGGCGTCGAGGGACGGGAGGGCGGCGAAGTCCTCCAAGGCGCCCCCGAAGAGGCTGGCTTCGAGGAAGCTCCGGAACGACCGCAGAGTCGTCGCCATGCGGATCTTGTCGCGCACGGTCGGCGCCCGGGTGACGCCACCGGGCTGGATGGCCAGCGTGTGGGGCCACTTGCCCCCGAGAAGGCCCACGATGTGCAGAAGCTCGGCCCGGGCGGAGGTCATGGCGCGGGCGGCGCTGCCCTCCATGGCGGTGAAGCGGGCGACGGCCTGCGCGTGCCAGGGGCGACCCGCATAGGCCGGGCGGGCGAAGTCCGGCATGAAGAACAGGTGGAAGTGGGTCACGTGGTCGGACAGGTTCTCGACCCCGTGGAGGATCGCGGCGGCGAGCGCCCCCTGCGGCGCGGGCGTAACCCCGGCGGCATCGGCCAGCGCCAGCGCGGCGGCCGCCGACTGGCTGATCGAGCAGATGCCGCAGATGCGCGGCGTGATGGTCAGCGCGTCGCGTGGGTCCTTGCCCAGAAGCATCATCTCGAAGCCCCGGAACAGGGGCGAGTTGACGTGGGCAGCGACGACGCGCCCCTCCTCGACCGTCAGGCGGACCTCGAGGTCGCCCTCGACCCGGTTGAACGGGCCGACGAGGAGGGTGCGGGAGGTCATGGGCGCTTGGGCAGGCTGGGTGGCACGAGGATGCGGTCGGCGGTGGCGTTGGCGCCGATCCGATCCGGCGTCGCCGCCTTGGAGAGAGAGGCCAGCGCCATGAACCAGGCCTTGGGCATATCGGAGGGCAGGCCCACCGGGATGCCGGCGAGCTTGGGCGTCTCGGTGAAGGGATGCCGGGGCTCCTCCCACTCAGGCGCGGTGCAGGCCACGCAAGGGGTGCCGGCGCGGGTGCAGGAGGAGCCGCCGTTCCAGCCCCGGATGTTGCAGTCGCCCGCCGCCTGGGTGCCGACGCAGCCCAGATGCTCCATCATGCAGCCCATCTGCGACAGCGCCTTGGCGCTCGCCTTATATTCGTAAAACTCGTTCTTGGGGCAGGCGTGGTGGACGAGGTGGTCGGCGAAGAAGCGGGGCCGTCCGTAGCGGTCGAGGTCGCCCTCGCCCAGCGCGCCTTCGGCCAGGAGGAGCAGGGTTTCGGTCACCCAGTCGGGGTGCGTGGGGCAGCCCGCGACGTTGACGACCGGCAGGCCGCCCCGGGCGCGGAAGCTGGCGTGCAGCACGGCCCCGGGTCGGGTGCCGTCCCATTGCAGGCCGGTCGCGCCCGCCGGGTTGTCGCCGGCCGAAGTGATGCCGCCATAGGCCGCGCAACTGCCCACCGCGACGACATGCCGGGCGAGCGGGGCCAATTGGCGCACCCAGTCCAGCATGGGCCGCCCGGTGCCGCCCAGGATGTGGAAGCGCCCGGTCCCCTTGGGCCCCGTGACGACCGACCCTTCGATGCAGAGGACGTCGAGGGGCACCGTGCCCGAGGCCACGGCATCGAGGATGGCCAGCGCCTCGGCCCCCGTCTCCTGCGACAGGGAGGGGTGCCAGAGGACGTGGATGCCCGCGCCGGACAGGAGGTCGAAGACGCCCGGATTTTCGGCGCAAAGGAGCGACATGGTGCAGCCGCCGCAGCCCGCCGACTGGAGCCAGAGGAGGTTCATCGCGCCTCCGGGATCGACAGGCGGAAGGTCGCGCCGGGGGGACCGTCGAGCAGGCGGAGCGCGCCGCCATGCTCCTCGGCGATCTTGGCGGAGATGGACAGGCCGAGGCCCGTCCCCTTCCCCACCGGCTTCGTCGTGAAGAACGGGTCGAAGATGCGGCCCCGCGCCTCGGGCGGGACGCCCGGGCCATTGTCCTGCACCTCCACGACCGCCATGCCGTCCCCATGCATCAGTGTCACCGTCACGACGGGATCGTCGGTTTCGGCCACGGCGTCGAGCGCGTTCTGGATCAGGTTCATCACGACCTGCTGAATGTGGCCCGCGCGGCCGATGGCGCGCAGCGTCTCCTCGCCTTCGATGGTCAGGGCGGGCTTGTGCTTGGCGCCGCGCAGGACCCAGTTCGCGGCGACGCGCACCGTCTCGGCCAGGTCGAAGGCGATCGCCTCGCCCGAGCCGTCGGCGGACAGGCGGCGCAGGTCGGCCACGATGTCGCGCACCCGCTCGGCTCCGTCACGCGCGCCGTCGATGGCGGTGCGGAGGTTGCGGACCTCGCGGTCGAGCTTCAGCTCGGCGCGCAGCCGGACCAGCTCCTCGCGCAGGGCACCGGCCTGCACGCGCTCGAAGTAGGCCTCGAAGCGGCTCGCGTAGCGTTCGAGCGCATGGACGTTGGCGTAGACGAAGCTGATCGGGTTGTTCAGCTCATGCGCGACCCCGGCCAGCAGTCGCCCGAGGGAGGCCATCTTCTCGTTGCGGACGAGCTGGGCCTGCGCCTCCTGCAGGGCGCGATGGCTGTTCTCGAGCGCTTCGTAGGCGCGGCGCAGCTCACCCACCGGGCGACCGACGAGAACCGCGCCCTTGCTGCGACGGCGGTCATCGAGGCGGGGCGTCAGGCTCCATTCGAACGTCTGGGGGCCAGAGGGCGAGGCCAGGTCGGCTTCCACCGTCAGGCGGCGGCGGCTGACCATCACCTCGTGGAGCGCGGCCTCGAGGATCGTGCGCGACCCCTCGTCCACGATGCCTGCCATGGGCTGCCCGGCCAGCGAGCCAGGTTCGGCGAAGAGCGCACGGAGCGATGCGCTCGTTTCCTCCATGCGGCCGTCGCGATCCACGACGACGAGGACGTCGGACACGGAATCGAGGACGGACGCCATGCTCCTTCGCAGCGACTCCAGCTCGGCGTTCTGCTGCTCAAGACGCTCCTGATAGGAGACCAGCTCTGCGTAGGTGCTGTCCACGGCGCGCAGCACGTCGAGCCAGGCGGAGTCGCTGAACTCCGCGGTCGGGGTCGTCTGAACGAGGTCCTGCCCAAGGCGCACTGCATCGTCCTCCGCGTCGCAGGTTACCGGGACAGGCGTGCCATGGAAAGCCGAACCCCGCAGGGCGCTAACCCTGGACGGATCCATGATGCCGCGGACCCGGCCTCCGTCAGTGCTGCCAGGCGACTTCACGTCCGGACAGGTTCCCCCCAGCCTCTTCGGGGGACCGGAGCGCCGCCTCGATGGCCTGGGCCAGCTGGTCCGGGCTGAAGGGCTTGCCGAGCACCGCCTCTCCGGCGAGCGCCTGCGGATCGGCATGACCGGTCAGGAACATGATCCGCAGCGACGGGTGCGCGGCCCGCAGCCGCGCGGCCAGCGAGGGACCGTCCATGTCCGGCATGACGACATCGCTGACCACGAGATCCAGGCGGGGAACGGCGGCCGCGATCCGGATGGCCTCGTCGCCGCTGGAGGCCTCATGGACGCTGTAGCCCAGGTCGCGCAGATGCGCCCCCGTCACCGGTCGGACCTGATCGTCGTCATCGACCACGAGGAGGACCGCATGGCTGCGGGGCTTTGCCGCCAGGGGCTCGGCGGCGGCGTCCTCGCTGGCGATCTCGCCGGTCGCGCGGGGCAGGACCAGGCTGATCCTCGTGCCTTCGCCCGGACGGCTGTCGATCAGCATGGCCCCGCCGGACTGCTCCACAAAGCCGTGGACCATGGCCAGCCCCAAACCGGTCCCCTTGCCCACGGCCTTGGTGGTGAAGAATGGCTCGACGGCCCGCGCCAGCACATGGGGCGGCATCCCGACACCGGTGTCGGCGACGGAGATCACGCTGAAGTCCCCGGCGGGCACCTGCGGGTGCCGCCCCTCGGGCGCGAGCCGATGAGCACGGATGGTGAGGCGCCCCCCTTCGGGCATGGCGTCACGGGCGTTCACCACGAGATTGAGGAGCGCCACCTCCAGCCGGTGGCGGTCGACCAGCACCGGCCAGGTGTCGGCCTCGGTTTCGATCGTGCAGGCGATCGTCGGACCGGCGGCATGGGACAGCAGGTCGGCCACGTCGGTCAGCAGCCCCGACGGATCCACCACCTTGGGGCGGAGCTCCTCGCGCCGGGCGAAGGCCAGCAGGTGGCGCACCAGCTCGGCCGCGCGGTCGGCCGCCTTGCGGCCATGTTCCACGATCTCCCGGACCGCCGGGTCCTCCACGCGCCGGTCGATCAGGGCATAGCTTCCCGTGATCGCGGCCAGCATGTTGTTGAAGTCGTGCGCGACACCCCCGACGAGCTGGCCCAGCGCCTCAAGCTTCTGGCTTTGCGCCAAGGCCGCCTGGGCCTCCTCGCGCTGCTTCATCTCGACCTGGAGATCGGCCGCCGCGCGGGCCAGCGCCTGGGTGCGGTCCTCGACCCGCTGTTCGAGCTCGGCGTTGAGCGCGCGGAGGTCGGCCTCGGCCCGCTGGCGGGCCAGTTCGCCCCCGGCCCGGGCGGCGAAGGCCGTGACCAGCCGCTCGGCCAGCTCGGGGTTCGCCAGCGGCTGGCGGTCCATCGCGCAGACCACCCCGATCGGGCGGCCCTGCGCGTCGTGGAAGCGCACGCCCACATAACTCTCGAAACCGCGTTCGGTGAGCAAGCCGGCCCGAGGGAACATCCCGCGGACGCCGCGCGGCACGACGCAGTGGCCGTCGGCGAAGGTATCCGCGCAGGGCGTTCCGTCGATCGCGAACTCGACCGGATCGGTGCGCCCGGCCGACCAGACGGCGAGCGACCTCAGCCGGCGCTCGCCTCCCTCGTCGACGAGGACCGCGATGTGCGTGTGCTCCACCCCGAGCCCGGCCGCGAGCTCACGCGCCAGCTCGGCCAGGAGGACGCTGTCGCTGGTGCCCGAGGACACGGCGGCGGCGGCGCGCAGGGCATCCTCGGCCCGCTTCCGCTCGCTCAGGTCGCGCAGGATCACGGTCAGATGGCGCCGCCCCTCGGCCACCCAGGGCGCCACGGAGACCTCCACGGGCACCACGCCGCCGTCGCTGCGCCGCCCCACCTCTTCCTCGGGTCGCCGGATCTGGGCAAGGCTGGGGCCGTCGCGGGCCGGCAGGAGAAAGGAGATGTCCTGGCCTTCGGCCTCGGAGCGCGCGAAGCCGAACTGGCGGACCGCCGCATCGTTGAGCCACTGGATCCGACCCTGCCCGTCCGCCATCAGGATGGCGTCGAAGGCCCCGTCCACCACGGCGCTGAAGCGGGCGTTCAGGCGTTCGCGCAGGACGCGCTCCCGGTGGTGGGCGGCGCTGGCGTCCATGACCTGCACCAGCACCGTGCGGGCATTGCCGGTCTCCACCGAACGCACGACGACATGGTGAATCATCGGCCGTCCGTCCCGCCGCCGCAGAGGCAGGAGTTCAGGATTCAGCGCGTGGCTCAGGGTGCTCGAGATGCCGAGTTCGAGCGCGTCGGTGATGGCCAGGGCGAGCCTCGAGCCGTCGAGCCCGGGAAAGACGTCGCCGAGCGTCCGCCCGGCCCCGGCTTCCGGCGCGAGACCCGACGCGGCGGCGAACCACGCGTTCCACCACAGGATCGCGCCATTGGCATCGATCAGGATGACTCCGCTTTCGAGGGAGTCCATCGCGGCGGCGAGGAGCGAGGCATCAACCATTCGAGGTGGCCGTGGCCTGAGCGGAGGTGGCCCTTTGGATGAAGTCGTTGATGAGCTGCTTCAGCCGCTCCAGCGACGGCAGGTCCATCAGCAGCGCGATGTAGCCCTGGATGTCGCGGTCGCGGACGCGGAAGTCGATGAACAGGAACAGCACCAGCCCACCGTCCTGCTCGGCCGGACCGCCTCCGAAGAGCTCCGCATCCGTGGTCCGCATGACCTCGGGCAGGGACATGTCCAGCCGTTGACGAAGCACGTTCGCCATCGTCGCGAGGCAGCCGTTCAGGACGACGTTGCCGATCTCCGCGACCGCCTCCTGCTCGAGGTCCGCCACATCCTCGAGCGGGACCGCTTCGCCCACGACCGCGCGGACCAGTTCGAGGCTGTTGGCCTCGGGGAACACGAGAACGGCCTGGCCCGAGAACGGCCCGACGAAATTCTGCTGCACGGCGACAAGGCTGCCGGTGTTGCCCCGCATCGCGAGGGCGGACGCCCGGGCGCGGGTCACGACCTCGACGGCGGGCACCGACAGGAGAACCTGCCCGCCCACCATCCGCGCGAGGTTGGCGGCCGCGCGGCCCACGCCCATGTTGGCCAGTTCGGCCAGCGCATCGCGCTCCAGTTCGTCCAGTTCGATCAACGTCCCGCTCATGCCCCCGCGCGCCTGAGCCGGAGCGTAGCGCCCGACAGGAAGGCGCCAAGAGCCTCGTCCGTGACCGGCTTGGGCACGAAGGTGGTGTCGAGCGCCCGTGCGCGCGAGATGATCTCGTCCTGGACGTTGGCCGAGATCAGCGCGATCGGCATGTTGGGCCAAGTCTCCCGCAGGTCCGCAGCCAGGCTGAGGCCATCCGCCCCCGGCATGTTGAAGTCGATGAACGCCACATCGACCGGCTCTGATCGGGCCTTCTCCAGGGCCTCGTCGGCGTTGGCCGCCTCGACCGGGCGCCAGTCGGGCCTCAGCCGTCCCAGGGCGCGAGCAACGACCATGCGGGCCAGCTTGCTGTCGTCCACGATCAACACCGTCCTTGCAACGGTTCCGGTGCTGTCAGTTGCGGTCACGTGAACGCTACCCTCTCGGCATCTCTGAAGAATTCTCCATCATCAGGTTACAATCCGCCCGGTGGGGCTGCAACCGTGATCGGCTCGATCCAGCGGGCGACGAAGGGATCGCCGCAGGGTCCCTGGACCGGCCGGCCCGCCTGAAGCACAAGCTGCACCAACGCCGTATGGAGATGCGACGCGCCGCGCCAGTCGACCGTGGCGGCGCCTGCGTCACGAAGCAGCAGGGCGAGCATTTCCGCCTCGTCCACGGAACAGCGCCCCTCCAGCACGATCGCGGACCCTTGCCGTCGGACGGTCATGGCAGCAACGCCTCCGGTTCGAGCACGAGGAGCACCTGCCCGTCCCCGCGAACCGTGGTGCCCAGCAGGTGCGGCATGTTGGCAAGGAGACCCTCGGGCGGCCGCATCGGGGCGTCGAGCCGATCCTCGATGCCGTCCACCTCGAAGCCGACCGGTCCGCTGCGAGTGGCAAGCACGACGACCAGCGCCTGATCGCCCCCCGTGACACCCGTCAACCCAAGCAGATCCGCCAGCCCCACCAACGGGACCGTGCGGTCGCGCAGGACGAACGCCGCCCCGCTCCGGATCGGGTGGATGCGCTCCCGGGGGATCCGGACCGTCTGCAGCGCGCGATCCATGGGGAGCCCGAACCGCTCGGTGCCGGCGCGGACCACCATGACGCGCGTCACGGTCATGCTGATCGGCAGCAGGAGCCGGAAGGTCGTTCCCTTGCCGGGCCGGTTCAGGATCTGGAGCGTGCCGCCCACCCGTTCGACGGCGTCGCGCACGACGTCCATGCCCACGCCGCGCCCCGACAGGTCGGAAACCCGCGCGGCGGTCGAGACACCGGACCGAAGCACCAGTTGGACCGCCTCCTCGTCGGACATGGCGAGGGCGGCGGCCTCGGTCACGACCCCTTGCCTGACCGCCCTGCGGCGGAGCGCGGCGGGGTCGATTCCCCTGCCGTCATCGCCGACCTCGATCGCGACGCGGTCGCCGTCGGGCGCGGCCCTCAGGGTGATCCGGCCCTCCGGGGGCTTGCCCGCGGCACGACGCTCCTCCGGCGGCTCGATCCCGTGATCGAGCGCGTTCCTGAGAAGGTGGAGCAGCGGTTCGTGGATGGACTCGACGATGGTCCGGTCGACCTCGGTGCCTTCACCGGACATGTCCAGCAGGACCTGCTTGCCGAGGCTTCGGGCGGTCTCGCGGACGAGGCGGGGAAAGCGCCGGAACACGGGTCCCACGGGCATGAGCCGCAGGTCCGCCACGGCCCGCTGGAGCACCACGGTCAGGCGCCCGAGCTCGGCGTCACGCTCGGCCAGTTGCTTCAGGAGATCGGACGCCGCCATGTCGCCTGACGCGCGGCCGAGCAGGTGCGACAGGCCATTTCGCGCGACGGCGATCTCGCCCGCCAGGTCCGCGAGCCGGTCGATGCGGGCCGAGTCTACCCGGGTCGCCGGGCTCGCGCCTGTCGGTGCCGGCGCCTCGGAGCCGGCGGGTCCAGCGGACCAGGGCTCCTCGAGCGCGGCGAGAAGCGGCCGCGGGTCCTTTTGGGCCAAGGCGGCGGCCCCGGCGGCGTCGATCCGGTCGGCACGTTCACCCGCACCGGCGTGCCGGAGCGCATTCACCGCCGATCGCGCCGCCGAAGCCAGCCGCCCCAACAGATCACCCGGTTCGGCGGGCGTCCGGAGCAGCAGGCCTTGCTCTGCCAGGATGGCGTTCAGAAGGACATCGGCGGAGGTCGCCCGTTCGGGCGCAGGTTCCACGACCGCGATCCGGGCCTGATCGGCCACAAGCCGGACGAGGTCGCGCGCCGTTCCCGGGTCCGCCGCCGCGAGAGCGCGGATACGGAGGTTGCAGGTGAAGGGGTCCGTCTGCTCGATGGGTGGCCAGGGGTCACGGGGCACGACGCTGACCGCCAGGAGGCCCGGAAGGCGCCGCACGAGATCCAGCGGGTCGTCGCCGTCGAAGAAGCACCCGGGACGGGGTTCGTAGTCCAGGGCGACGATGGGCCCGGCCGGAATGTCCGTAAGGTCGTCCAGCATCTCCTGCGCCCAGGGTGGTGCCTCCGGGATCGGCCCGACGGGGCTGGCCCCCCCGTGGGACCCGGTGCCCTCGAGCAGCCTGTCCGCCGTGGCCGAGGCGTCCTCGGGCAGGCGGCCCTCGGCCTCGAAGTGGCCCAGCCAGGACTCCGTCTGGTCCAGGATGGCGAGCACCCGGTCGATGGCTCCGGCCGGAAGCCGTTCCTGACCGCGCCAGGAGCCCAGCCAATCCTCCGACGCGTGCATGAGGCGCGACATCGGAGCAAGCTCCATCACGGCGGCCGAACCCTTGAGGGTGTGCACGACCCGGAACAGACGGTCCAACCGTCCGATGTCGCCCGGATCACGCTCGAGCGCGACGATATCCTCTGCGGCCTGGGCGGTGAGCTCGCGGCATTCGATCAGGAACTGCTCGTCCAGGGGGCTCATGCCGCGGCCCCCGTCAGGGCGGCGACGTGGCGGCGCAGCACGTCCTCGTCGAGAGGCTTGACCAGGTAGAAGTTCGCCCCGGCCTGCCGGGCCGCCTCCCGGTCCTGCGGACCGCCTTCGGTGCTCGCCACGAGAGTCGGCGTTCCCCCAAGGGGCAGCGGCTGGCGGCGGAGGGACTGGAGGAAGGTGATCCCGTCCATGTAGGGCATGTTCACGTCGACGATGATGAGGTCGAACGAAGAGACCAGAGCCTTTTCCAGCGCCTCGATGCCGTTCAGGGCTTCCTCGATCTCGAAGCCTGCGGGCTCCAGGGCATGGCGGCACCACTGCCGCAGGAGCGCGGAATCGTCGGCCACGAGCACGCGCCGCCTTGGGTCAGTCATGCGCGTCCCCTTCCGGCCGCTGGTAGACGATCGCCTCCTCGTGGCGGCGCACCTCGAAGAGCGGGGAGATGCGGCTCATCGATTCCGCGTGCCCCAGGCAGATGTATCCTCCGGGCACGAGGGCGTCGTAAAGGTTCTCCGCGGCGACGCGGCGGGACATGTCGTCGAAATAGATCAGCACGTTGCGGCAGAAGATCACGTCGAACCGGCCTTGGGCGCCGACGGTTGCCGGATCGATCAGGTTCGCCTCCGTGAACAGCACGGACTCGCGGAGGCCGTCGATGATCCGCCACGACTCGTCGCCGGATTGGTCGAAGTACTTCGTGACCAGCGCCGGAGGGAGGCGCGAAAGGGAACGGCGGCCGTAGATGCCGTCGCGGGCCGCCGCCAGGGCAAGGGTGTCGATGTCGGACCCGACGATCTCGACGTCCACGTCGTCGATGGGCGGCCAGTTCTCCAGAAGCCAGATCGCGATGGAATAGGGCTCCTCGCCGGTCGAGCAGGGAACGGACCAGATCCGGACCGGCTCGGAGGGGACCCTCCGCGCCACGGCGCCGGGCAGGATGGAGGAGGTCAGGCAGCGGAGCTGGTGATCCTCGCGGAAGAAGTAGGTCTCGTTGACGGTCAGGCTGTTGACGAGATGCTCGACCTCCCCGCCCGCGTCCGCCCTGAGCCGCGCGAAATAATCCGGGAAGGTGGCGGCCCCCGTCGCCTCCATCCGTGCCGCAAGCCGGCGGTCGACGTAGTAGCGGCGCGCCGGCGTGAACGAGAGTCCCGTCCGGCGGTACAGGAAATCGCACAGGCGCTGGAACTCGTCCGCCGTCGCGCGCGGGGGCACGGCGGACGTCATCGCGTGGCGGGCGCCCGGCCGCCCGAGATCCGGGCGGAGGCCGCACGGATCGCAAAGCCCAGGAAGGGCTCCGACGCGAACCGACCCGCGCAGGCCTCGAGCACGGGCAGGCAGTCCGGGCCGCCGATCTCGGCCAGAACCTCGACGGCGGCCGCGCAGGGGTTCGGCTCCCGTTCCCGGGCGATCATGCCGCACAGGAGGGCGGCGGCCTCTCCGGCGGGCATGGCGCGCGCGATCTCGGCGGCCAGGACGCGGATGTCGGGGTCCTCATCCGCCAGGAGCGCCGGCAACTGCGCCAGCGTGGCGGGGAGCCCCTGAAGCGTCGTCAGGGCGGCCGACCGCAGGGCGGCATCATCGGATCGAAGATGCGGGAGGAGCGCCGCGACGGCAGCATCCCCGCCGATCCGCGCCAGCGCCGTCAGGATCGCCTCCCGGACGCTGCCATCGCGCTCGTGGGCGAGCATGCGACCCAGCGGCCCGGCGCTCTCGGGATTGGGCGGCAGGAGCCTGGTGGCCGCGCGCCGCGCCTCGGGATCGGGGGACGACGGGTCTGGCCGGGACGTCGGCGTCGGATCGGCCGGAGGGATCGGGCTGGAGCCGTCGCGGCGGGTCAGGGGCATGTCAGGGCACCATGCGGCAAAGGTTGAGCGGGATCTCGTCGAGGGGCGCGACGATGTCGGCCCCGCCCGCGCGGACCAGTTCCCCGGGCATTCCCCAGATGACTGCCGTCGCCTCCGACTCGGCGATCGTTCGGCCGCCTTGGCCGCGCAGTCGCGTCATGGCCTCGGCGCCGTCGCGGCCCATGCCGGTCATCAGCACGCCGATGAGGCGACGCGGCGGCATGTGCTCCATGGCGCTTTCGACCAGCCGGTCCACGCTCGGGTGCCAGAGGTAGCGATCCGAGGCGGGGGCAACGACCGCCGCCAGCTCACTGCCCCGGCGCGCCACGAGCAGGTCGGCGTCGCCCCGGCCGATATAGGCCCGCCCGGGCCGAAGGGGCATGGGTCGGTCCACCTCGACCACCTCGATCTCGCAAAGGCCGTTCAGGCGTCGGGCGAGCGCGCCGGTGAAGGTGGCGGGCATGTGCTGGGCCACGAGAAGCGGCCAGGCGAACCCTGCGGGAAGGCGGGTCAGCAGGTTTTCCAGCGCCGGCGGGCCGCCTGTCGAGGTCCCGACCAGCACCAGACCTTCCGCGACGGGCCCCCACCCCTCCTGCAGGCGCGTGGAGCGGGCCACGGGGCTGCCGGCACCGACGCGATGACGGACGACCTCGGACAGCCGCAGGCTGCGGCGTGGCCGGGCGCCCGCGGCGGCGCGGACCTTGGCTACGATAAGGGGACCGAACTGATCCATCTCGAGCGAGACGGCGCCGCCGGGCTTGGTCACGAAGTCCACCGCGCCGAGCCGCATCGCCTCGAGAGTGACGTCCGCCCCTCTGGCGGTCAGGGCCGAGACCATCACGACCGGACAGGGCGCCTCCACCATGAGGCGGTCGAGGCAGGCCAGGCCATCCATGCGGGGCATGTTCACGTCAAGGGTGACCACGTCGGGGCGCAGGCTTCGCGCCAACGCCAGCGCTTCCTCGCCGTCGCGGGCCGTATGCACCTCGAAGCCGGATTGCCCCGTGAACAGCCCGGTCAGGAGCTTCCGCATGAGCGCGGAGTCGTCGACGATCAGGAGCCGGATCATGCCCCGCCCTCTCCGGTCCGCGCAGGCCCGGACGGGTCGAGCCCTTCGAGCAGCCGGTCCACGTCAGGGAGGAGGACCGTGCGGCCCTGCCCCATCCTGGCCACGCGCCCGACCTCTGCGCCATCCGGCGAGGGGTCCAGGGCCGCGTCGGGCAACAGCGCGATGCGGCTTCCGGCGTCGACCACGAATGCGGCTCGCCGGTCCTTATGCGACAGCACCAGAAGGTGATCGTCCGACCGGGCGGGCCTGGAGGGCAACCCAAGCCGGCGCTGCAGATCGAGGACAGGCACGGCCCGGCCGCGCAGGTTCATCACCCCGTCGAAAAAGGCCGGCGCGCGCGGCAGCCGGGACATCCGGGACGGACGCGGCACGATCTCCTCGACCACCTCGATGGGCACAGCCAACTCGCTTGTCCCCAGGTGGAACGTCAGGACATGGGTCATGTCTTCTGGATCAGCCGCCAGGGAACGACGCGCCGGGGCGGCTTCGCTGGACAGGACCCGGTGCAGCGTGCCGGGATCGAGCAGGCGTTCCGGGGACAGGAGCGCCACCAGCCGACGCCCCCCGTCCAGACGCGCGACGCCCTCCAGTTCGGCCTGGGACCCGGCATCCTGCCCGAGCAGAGGCGAGACCGGGTCGAGATCCGTCTCGTCGAGCCGTCGGATGGCCGTGGTCCGGTCGACGGCGATACCGACGCTCCGGTTGCCCAGCGCCACGACCACCACATGTCCGTCCGAGGTCGCTGGCGGGGGCACGCCAAGCAGGCGACGCCCCGACAGGACGGTCAGGGGTGCGCCTCGGAACTCCATAAGGCCGGGCGAGGCGCCGTCCTCGCGCATCGCCTCAAGGAGGTCCGGCGGCATCGGGACGATCTCTCGCACCGACCCCAGCGGCAATCCATAGTCCTGGCCCGCGAGAACGAAGCCGAGGACCGAGATCCGTTCGGCGCGGGTTCGTCCAGCCTGCGCGAAACCCTGCGGAGTCGCAGCCGATCCGACCCGGTGCTGAACGCCTTGGGCGCGGAACTCGCGCGCCAGCACGGGCGCGGGGTCGAGGACCGGGACTTCGCCCGCGTCCAGATCCAGCATGGAGGACCAGGCCAGATGGCCGATCGGCCGGATCCGGTCGGCAGCCACCTCGATCAGCGACATGACACGGTGGACGCGCAGACCGACAAGGTCGGGAGCACCGAGGACGACCACCTGCCCCGGGTCCCCTGCTGCTTCGCCGGGGCGGTCGAGCAGCCGCCTCGCATCCACCACGGGCAAGGCTCGTCCATGCAGATTGGCAATCCCGTCGAGGCAGGCGGGGCTCCGGGGCAGCCGGACCAGGGACGGGAGACGGATGACCTCGCGCACGTGGTCCGCAGGAAGGGCGCAGGCGGCGTCACCCACCTGAACGCGGAGGAACCTGTGCGGTCCTCCGGTCATGCTGCCGGCGTCAGCCCTGCCCGACATGAAGCTCGTCCGCCAGCAGGGCGATCTCCTCGATCGCGGCGGCAAGATCCTCGGCCCCCCTGGCCTGCTGGCGCGCCGCGGTGGCAGCCTGCGTGGTCGCGCTGCTCGCCTGCTCGGCGGCGGCGGCGATCCGATGGGCTCCGGCCCGAGCCTCGCGGGCCGCGGTCGCGATGCCGTCCACCCCGCCGAGGATGTCGCGGCTGCCCGCAACCAGCGCCTCGATCTCGGAGTCGACAAGGGTCAGCGCAGCCGTGACGGCCCGGTTCTTCTGCACCTCCAGCTCGGAAATGGCGGCCACTTGTTCCAGCTCCCGGCGGACGTTCCCGACGTGATCCTGGATGGCGCGCACGGCCTCCCGGATCTCGGCCGCGTCCTCGAAGGCATCCCGGGCGAGCGCCCGGATGTCCGCCGACACCTGGGCAAAGCCTGCACCCTCCTCGCCCGCACGCGCGGCCTCGATGGAGCCGTTGACGGCGAGCATGCTGGTCTGGACGATCACCATGTTGATCGCGTCCACGATCCGGTCGATCCGCCGTCCGGCGGCTTCGAGCCCGGCCACGAGAGTGAGGCTGGCCCGGGTGTCCTGAAGGGACAGCTCGACCCCTTCGATCAGGCGGGTCACGGCCCTGCGGCTTTCGCCCACCATCTCGCGGACCGAGGTCGCGCGGTCCAGGGCCTCGCGGGCGGTCGTGCGCGCCAGGTCGGCCCCGGCCTCGATCTGCTCCATCGCGCGGCTCGACTGCTGGGCGGCCGCGGCCTGGGCCTGCGCGCCCCGGCTGATCTGCTCCACGGCCGCCATGATCTGCGCCGCGGCGCCGGACAGCTCCTGGACCGTTCCGGACAGTTCCTCGGCGGCGGCCCCGATCTCGCCCGCCGCCTGGGCCAGGGAGGGGCTGCCGCGGAGGTCGTCGGCCACCTCGGCAAGGGCCTGGGCCGTGAGCTGGCTTTGATCCAGAGCCGTGCTCTGCTGCTCGATCGCCTGGAGCGCCTCGCCGGAGGCGGCCGCCAGCTCTTCGGAGGCCGAGGCGACCTGATCGGCGCCTCGCTGCACCTCGCGCGCGGCGCTCTCGGACTCCATCGACCGGACGAGGATCAGGCGGGACCCGTCGGCCAGGGTCACCATGTCCCGGCGCATGTCCTCGAGGGCGGCCACGACGTCGTGGCCGCGCCCGGCCTCCCGGACCGCCACCTCGGCCGCCGTCTCGATGGCCTTGGCGACCTCGACGGCCTCCTCCCGGATCCGTTCGGCCAGCAAACGCGCGTCCGAGGCATCCGTCTCGGCCCGCTCGGCCAAGGCCCGCACCTCGTCGGCCACCACGGTGAAGCCCCGGCCCATATCGCCCGCGCGGGCGGCTTCGATGGCAGCGTTCAGCGCCAGCAGGCTCGTCTGGTCCGAGATGCGCGTGATCCTTCGGGTGACCTCTCCGATGGCGTCGGCCTGGCGCTGCAGGGCATTCGTCGTGGCCACCGAGGCGACCTGCCGGTCGGCAGCGCCCGAGATGCTGGCGACCGACAGGCCGATCTGGCCACTGGCTTCGGCCAGTTGGGTCTGAAGCGCCTCGGTCCGGCGCCGGCCTTCCTCGGCCCGGCTGCGGGCCTCGGTCAGCGCCCCCAGGATGGCGGTGGCAGCGGTCAGGGATTGCTGGGATGCGCCTGCGGCATCCTCGGCGCCGGCGGCGATCTGGGTCATGGCGCGCCGGAGTTCCTCGGCCGCGGCCGCGGCTTCGGCGATGCCGCTGGCCAGCTCCTCCGTCGCGGCGCCGACCCGCTCCGCGATCTTCTGCTGCCGGGCCCGGGCCCTTTCGCGCGTGCGCAGAAGACCGGGAGCGGTCGGCTCGCGCTCCGGCACGGGCCTAGCCTCGCGCGATTGAAGATCGCCGGACTTCCTGAGCGGCATCCCATTCCTCCGAAACTGCTTTGCCGCCAGTAATTCGAAGGCGGACGCCTTTGTCCAAGGGGATTCCGGGCCGACGGTCGAACGTCGCCACGGGACGGCCCCGCGCCGACCTGGGCGGCCCAGGCTGGAGGGACCGTCCTGACACCCCCAAGCGACCTGCGGTCGCCTGTCCAAGGCCATGCGGCACCATGTCGACGCAGATCCGCGTCGGAACGGAACCGACAAGGTCGGAGGGAACCAGCCCAGGGCTTGGACCGGGCCGGTCCGGCGGTCAGTCCTCGGGCAGCGCGCGGACGGCGCCCTGCGCTGCCGATGTGGCAAGCATGGCGTAGGCCTTGAGGGCGCTGCTCACCTTGCGGGCCCGGGGCGCTGCGGGCTTCCAGCCCTTGGCGTCCTGCTCGGTCCGGCGGCGGGCCAGCTCGTCCTCGGGCACGGCCAGGGTGATGGTCCGGGCGGGAATGTCGATCTCGATCCGGTCCCCTTCGCGCACGAGACCGATCGCGCCGCCGGAGGCGGCTTCGGGGCTCACGTGGCCGATCGAAAGTCCCGAGGTCCCGCCCGAGAAGCGCCCATCGGTGATGAGCGCGCAGGCTTTGCCCAGTCCTTTCGACTTGAGGTAGCTGGTGGGATAGAGCATCTCCTGCATCCCCGGCCCGCCCTTGGGGCCCTCGTAGCGGATCACGACGACGTCGCCGGCCTTGATGCGGTTGGACAGGATCGCCTCCACCGCGGCGTTCTGGGACTCGACCACCCGGGCCGGACCCGAGAAGACGAGGATCGATTCGTCCACGCCCGCCGTCTTCACGATACAACCCTCGGGCGCGAGGTTGCCCGACAGCACCGCAAGGCCGCCATCCTGGCTGAAGGCGTGCGCGGCGTCCCGGATCGCGCCCTTCTCCCGGTCGAGGTCCAGCTCCTTCCAGCGGCGGGACTGGCTGAAGGCCTCGGTCGTGGCGACGCCGCCGGGGGCCGCCTGGAAGAACTGGCGCACGGATTCGTGGTTCGTGCGGCTGATGTCCCACTGGTCGATGGCTGCGCCCAGGCTGCGGGCGTGGACCGTGGGCACCTCGCGGTGAAGGAGCCCCGCCGCGTCGAGCTGGCCCAGGATCGCCGGGATGCCGCCCGCGCGGTGCACGTCCTCCATGTGGACGTCCGACTTGGCGGGCGCGACCTTGCACAGGCAGGGCACGCGGCGCGACAGGCGGTCGATGTCCTCCATGCCGAAGTCCACGCCGCCCTCGTGCGCGGCGGCGAGGATGTGCAGCACCGTGTTGGTCGATCCCCCCATGGCGATGTCGAGCGCCATGGCGTTCTCGAACGCCTCCTTGGTGGCGATGGAGCGGGGCAGCACGGTCTCGTCGTTCTGCTCGTAGTAGCGGCGGGCGAGGTCCACGACGAGGTGGCCCGCCTCCACGAAGAGCCGCTTGCGGTCCGAGTGGGTCGCGAGCGTCGAGCCGTTGCCCGGCAGCGACAGGCCCAGCGCCTCGGTCAGGCAGTTCATCGAGTTCGCGGTGAACATCCCCGAGCAGGACCCGCAGGTCGGGCAGGCAGACCGCTCGATCTGCTGAACCTCGGCGTCGGTCACGGCGTCGTCGGCGGCGGCGACCATGGCGTCCACGAGGTCGAGCGCGACCTCCTTGCCGCGCAGAGTGACCTTGCCGGCCTCCATCGGCCCGCCCGAGACAAACACGACGGGGATGTTGAGCCGCATGGCAGCCATCAGCATCCCGGGCGTGATCTTGTCGCAGTTCGAGATGCAGACCATGGCGTCGGCGCAATGCGCGTTGACCATGTATTCGACGCTGTCGGCAATGAGCTCGCGCGAGGGGAGGCTGTAGAGCATCCCGTCATGGCCCATCGCGATGCCGTCGTCGACAGCGATGGTGTTGAACTCCTTGGCGACGCCTCCTGCGGCCTCGATCTCGCGGGCGACGAGCTGGCCCAGGTCCTTGAGGTGGACGTGGCCCGGCACGAACTGCGTGAAGGAGTTCACGACAGCGATGATCGGCTTGCCGAAATCCTCGTCCTTCATGCCCGTCGCGCGCCACAAGCCTCGGGCGCCGGCCATGTTTCGGCCATGGGTCGTGGTGCGGGAACGATAAGCGGGCATGGGCTGGGCCTCAGGCGGGACAAGGGTTGCGCACCCATGGCGCGGGTCGCCGTCACGATCAAGAGCGCAAACGCGCGAGGGCGCCGGATCGACCCGGCCAGGGCAGCCCGCGCGATCGCGCTCACGTCGCCGGTCCATGCGCCTCGCACCGGCCCGCCGAGCCGCCGTGTGAACGAGGCGGAAGACCGCCTTCGGCGTCCGGAACGCCCGGCGATCCGCCAGCGCGGCTAATGGCTTGCCTGGCGGACAAGCAGGGCTGGCATCTGCCGGGGAAAAGGTTTGGACAACATCGACTTGTTCCCCCGCGACAGAAGGAGAACATGCCGCCGAAGAAGTCGCTGCTTTGGTTTTGGGTCGCCTGTGCGCGCCGGACGGGCGACATTCGGGCGCCGCATCCGTGAAAGCTCGGCGGCCGGACGCCCTTTGCCCGCATCAGCGCCGCCGGAACGTCGGCCACATGCGCTGGAACACGCCGTCGCGCAGCACCACTGCGTGGAACAGGGCCGCGCCGATATGAAGCGCGATGAGCGCGATTAGCAGGAGGCGGTTCCAGCGGTGGACCGCCTGGGCCGCATCGGCCAGACCCCCAGACCGCGGCACCGGGCTCGGGATGCCCCAGGCGTCGAGCCACTCGATCGGAAAGCCTCCGGCCTTCACTCGAATGTATCCGGAGACCGCCTGAACGATCAGCAGAAGATATAGAGCCTCGTGCGTGAGGCCAGCGACCCGTCTCTGCCAGACCGGGACGCTCGGGGGCAAAGGCGGGGGTGGGTGCCGGATGCGATACACGAGCCGCAGGAGGACGACCCCAAGGATCACCATGCCGATGTTCTTGTGGTAGATGAACAGGGCATCCTGGAGCGGGCGATCCAGCCCCTTCCGGACCATCAGCTGCCCGGCCGGGATCGTGCTGAGGACGAGTGCCGCCGTCAGCCAGTGAAAGACCTTGGCCGGAGCCCGGTAAGCACCGGCAGACAACGTCGGGACGGCAGATGGGGCCACGACCATGCGCAATCCCCCGGAGGTTCACTTCGCCATCCTAACAGGGCCGGCTTCGATTTCGAAGCCGCTTGCGTCATGATCTTGACGCGTGGGCAGAAAGACGGACTTGCTGGAGCCATGCTCCGCAGCGGCCATGCCCCAAGGTCACTCTTCGGCGCGCGGACGGCTGCGCTCCGCGCCGGACTGGCCGCCCTGATCCTGCTTCCCCCGGTCTGGTTGGCGGGGTCTACCCTCGCGCCCGGAGGAGGACCTGTCGCGGTGGGCGCGCACCTGATCATCTCCACCGTGATCGTGATGTCCTTCGGCCGACACTGGTCGCCGCCGCTCCTGGGACTGGCCAACCTCGTGACGCTGCTTCGCGCGGCGCTGGCCAGCCTGTTGTCCGTCCCTATCGTCTTTCCTCCGGACTCCGCATCATCGACGTCGTGGCTGCTGGCGGGTGGGGCGGCGATCGCGCTCGCTCTTGACGGTGTCGACGGAATGCTGGCCCGCCGCACGGGGCTTGCGACCGCGTTCGGCGCCCGGTTCGACATGGAGGTGGATGCCGTTTTCGCCGCCCTCCTGTCGATCGCGATCCTGCGGATGCAGGAAGCGGGGCCGTGGATCCTGCTGCTCGGCCTGATGCGGTACCTTTTCGTCCTGGCGAGTTGGCCCCTGCCCTGGCTTGCCGCCCCCCTGACCCAGCGGCGTCGCCGCAAGGCCGTCTGCGTGATCCAGATCGCGACCCTGGTGGCGCTGCTGTCCCCGCTCGTTCAGCCCCCGCTGTCGGGTATCCTTGGCGCTGTCGCGACCCTGCTGCTCGCCTGGTCCTTCGGCACGGACATCCGCGAGCTTGCCTCGGGGCGGAGCCGGGCGTGGGAACGGTAGCCCGACGTCTCCTCGCCGCCGCCATCCTGCATCTGGCGCTCATCCAGCCGAACCATCCGGGCGCGCTGACCTGGGGGGCCCTGACCCTCGTTCCGCTCGAACTGCCGGTGCTGACGCTGGGGCTCGCGGCGCTGGGCGAACGGGGTCGGGGGCGGCGTGCCCTTCGATGGGGCCTTGGATCTCTCCTCGCGGCCATCATCACCCTGAAGTTTGCGGACCTCGGAACCACCATCGCCTTTGGCCGGATGTTCGATCCCCTGACCGACATGCAACTTGTCCCGGCAGGACTGCGGCTGCTGCATGGGATCGCCGGGCCATGGATCACACTGGGCCTGCTGGCGGGCCTCGGACTCGCGTTGATGGGAACGCTGGCTGCGCTGGTGTGGGCGCTGGGGGTGTGGGCCGCGCTCGGGCTGGCCCCGCGCGGGCGATGGATCGCCGGCCTCGTGGCGGCAAACTTCGCGATGCTGGCGATCAGCGAGACCGGCCTGCACCTCGGCGCGTGGCGTGGGATCAACCCGCCCGGCTCGGCCTTCACGACCCGCGTCGCAGCGGAACATGTCCGGGACCTCGCCCGGTCCCGCGCCGCGTTCGCCGACTTTGCCCAAGCGGCACGGCGCGATCCCTATGCCGGGCGGGATGACCTCTTCGACCGCCTGGGGACGCGCGACCTCATCGTCATCTTTGTCGAAAGCTACGGCCGCGCGAGCTTCGACAACGCCCTCTACGCCCCGACCCATATGGGTTCGCTTCGCGAGGCCGAGGGAAAGCTCCGGCGCGCGGGCCTGGCCAGCCTGTCGGGCTGGCTCGTCTCGCCGGTCGAGGGCGGGCAGAGCTGGCTCGCTCATGCGACGCTGGCCTCCGGCCTTCGGATCTCGGACCAGCGGCGCTATGGCGCGCTGCTGGCCAGCCCCCGCCGCACGCTCTGGCACCTGGGCGCGGCGTCGGGCCGCCACCCAGCCGCCGTGGAGCCAGCCATCGTCCTGCCCTGGCCCGAGGGCGGCAAACTCGGCTTTCGGACCCAGCTCAACGCCGCGAAGCTCGGGTACGAAGGCCCGCCCTTCAACTGGGTGACGATGCCGGACCAGTACGTGCTTTCGGCCTTTCGCGACAGGATCGGACCGCAGCACGAGCCCCTGTTCGTCGAGATCGCGCTGATCTCCTCCCATGCCCCCTGGACGCCGGTGCCGCGGCTGGTGCCCTGGACCGAGGTGGGCGACGGCCGGATCTTCGCCGACCAGGCCAGCGCCGGCCCCTCGCCCGAGGAGGTCTGGGCGGACGAGGCGCGCGTGCGGGACCAGTATCGCAGGTCGCTCGACTATTCGCTCCGGACCGTGATGGATTGGGCGGCGCTCGCGCCGGACCCGCGGCCCCTTCTTCTGGTGCTGGGCGACCACCCCCCTGCGGGTTTCGTGTCGGGGATCGAGGGATCGGACGTGCCCATGCACCTGATCGGCCCGCCCGATCTGATCGCCGCCTTCAAGGGCTGGGGCTGGACGCCCGGGCTCGTGCCGGCCGGGGACGTCGCGCCATGGCCGATGGAGGAGGTCCGCGACCACCTCGTGGAGGCTTTGACCACGTCCGGGCCGCGCTGAACCTTTGCACCAGGCCCTTGGTCCGAACAGGACCACGCTTCGCTTCCCTTAGGTCAATGGACGCCGTAGCATGAAGGACAGGAGGAGACCGCGATGACCCGATCTGCGCCCACCCGCCGCCAATTGCTGTTCACCGCCGGTTCGCTGCTTGGCTCCGGGCTCCTGGGGGTCCGGCCGACCCACGCCCAAGGCATCCCGGTGGCGATGCAACTGTCCTGGCTCCACTCGGTCCAGTTCGGAGGCAGCTACATCGCGCTTCGGAACGGATATTGGGCCGAGCAAGGGCTGGATGTCACGTTGCTGCCCGGAGGCCCCAATGCGCCTGTCGCGCCCCCGCTGGTCGCCGGGCAGGCGCTGCTGGGGCGCGGGGCGGCGGACTACGACGCGGCCGCGGTCGCGCAGGGGGCTCCGTTCCGGATCATCGGAGTGGCCATGCAGAAGAACCCGTTCTGCATCGCGTCCCTGCCCGCAAACCCCGTGCATGAGCCCCGCGACCTCCTGGGCAAGCGGCTGGGCATGGCGCTCATCAATCGTCCGGTCCTCGACGCGCTGTGCGCGCTCAACGGCATCGATGCCACCGCCATCGAGATCGTGCCGACCCAGTACGACGCGGCGCCGCTGCTCCAGGGCCAGGCCGACTGCCTGCTCTGCTGGGCGACGGACCTGCCGGTGGCGATGGCCGTCCAGGGGGTGGACAGCGTGGTCATGCTGATGGCGGATCATGGCTACGAGATCCACGCGCAGACCTACATCGCCACCGAGGACAGCCTGGCCCAGCGCCGGGACGAGATCGTGAAGCTTCTCAGGGGCGAGGCCCGGGGCTGGCAGGACTATCGCAAGGACCCGGCCGCCGCAGCCGCGCTGACGGTCGAGATGTTCCCGGACCTCGGCCTTGACCCGGAGGCCCAGCGCATCCAGGCCGAGCGTCAGCTTCCCCTGATGTTCACGGACGTCACGGACGCGCACGGCTTTGGCTGGTTCACGGACGAATCCGTCGAGGCGAACATCCGCACGCTGGCCCTGCTCGGCCAGGAGGTCGGCCCGGACCTGTGGGACCGGTCCGTCCTGGAGGAGGTGCATGGCAACTGACCGACCGCCAAGCATCGAGGTTCGGGACCTGAGCAAGAGCTACGGCCACGGCCCTCATCGGATCGAGGCTCTGGTGGATCTCAACCTGCGGGTCGAGGCCGGACGCACAACGGCGCTGGTCGGTCCGTCGGGCTGTGGGAAATCCACCCTGCTGCGCCTTGTGGCGGGGCTGGAGACGCCCACCTCCGGATCCTTGCGGATCGGAGATGAAACGCCGGAGGCAGTCCGCGCCCGGGGCGATCTTGCCGTCGCCTTCCAGGATGCGGCCCTGCTGCCCTGGCGCAGCGTGCGCGGAAACGTGGCGCTGGGCCGCGCTCTGGCGGGCTTGCAACGCGACAGGACCGCGGTGGACGCGCTTATCGCCCTGGTCGGCCTGTCCGGGTTCGAGGAGCGCCGGCCCGCGGAGCTGTCGGGTGGAATGCGACAGCGGGTGGCCATCGCGCGGGCCCTCGCGGGCAGGCCCCGTCTTCTGCTGCTCGATGAACCTTTCGGTGCCGTGGATGAATTGACGCGCGGGCAACTTCATCAGGATCTCGCCCCGCTCTGGCAGGCGCAGGGGACGACCACGTTGCTCGTCACCCATTCGGTGGCCGAGGCCGTGCGGCTGTCGGACCGCGTCGTGGTGCTCACGCCCCGGCCGGCCCGGGTCGCGGCGGACATCGCCATCGACCTGCCGTGGCCGCGCGGGACGGGCATCGGCTCCAACCGGTTCCACGCCTTCTGCGACGAAGTGTCCGCCGCGCTGCGGGACAGTGGCGGCGACCAGCGACTGGCGGCGCAATGACGGGACAGGCCCTCGTTCCCCTGCGCCCGGGGCCATGGCTGCAGGGCGCTGGCGTCCTTGGCCTGCTCCTGGCCTGGGAAGGCGCCTCGCAGGCCTCGCAGAGTCACTTCGTCCTTGCGGGGCCGAGCCAGATCCTGGAGCGCCTGCGACTGGACGGAGGGCTGCTGCTGCGCGCCCTGCTGGCCACCCTGAGGGCCGGGGCGCTGGGATTTGCGCTGGGGGTGGCCGTCGGGCTTGGGCTCGCGCTGACGGCCGTGCTGGCACCGCGTGTGGAACGACCGCTCACCACGATCTCGCTTCTCCTGTTCTGCCTGCCGCTGGTGGCTACCGGGCCGGTGCTCCGGGTGATCCTTGGCCCCGGAATCGGTCCACAGGTCGCGCTGGCGGCGCTGGCGGTGGTCCACACCACCTTTACCACTGTCCTCGTGGGACTGCGGGCGGCGCCGGCCAGCTGGTTCGACCTCGTCCGCAGCTATGGACGGACACGCTGGGCCGAGCTCTGGCAGGTCCGTCTGCCTGCGTCGGTCCCTTACCTTCTGGCGGCCTTGCAGATCGCCGCTCCGGCCGCTCTCCTCGGCGCGATGGTCGGAGAGTTCACGGGGGCCGAACGGGGTTTGGGCGTGCTCACGATCCAGGCGATCCGGTCGCTCGACGTGGTCGGCGCCTGGACGATCGCCACGGTCGCCGCGGCTTCCGCGATGGCCGTCCATGGCGGCCTCGGCGTGCTGGGGCGACGCCTCGACATCATTCCACCCCCTGTTCTCCTCGCCCCGCCGCCCGACCCGCCCGTCCGGAGCCCGGCTGCCCGAGGGCTTGCTCTGCTGGGCCTCATGGGGTTCGTCCTGCTGCTCTGGCAGGGTCTCATGGACGCCTTGGCCCTGTCGCCCTTCTTCGCCAAGCGGCCCGCGGATGTCTGGGCCTATCTGGTCGCGGGGTCGGATGCGGCGGTCCATCGGCAGACCCTTCTGGTGGCCCTGGGAGAGACCGCGTCCCACGCCTTGCCCGGAGCTTTGGCAGGGCTCGCGTCCGGAGCGGGGCTCGCCGCCCTTCTCGTCCTCGCGCCCCCATTCGCGGCTGCGGTGCTGCCCCTGTCGCTGGCCCTGAGGTCGATCCCGGTCGTCGTGACGGCGCCGCTGATCGTGCTCGGACTGGGACGCGGCCCGGCCGGAACCATCGCCGTCGTCGCGGCCATGGTGTTCTTTCCGACCCTCGTCGCCTGCCTGAGCGGGTTGCGCCACGCTTCGCGTCCGATCCTGGACATCCTGGACAGCTACGATGCCGGGCGGATCCGGCGCCTGGCGATCGCGCAGCTTCCGGCCATGCTGCCGGCCCTCTGCGCATCGGCGCGCATGTCGATCCCTGCGGCGATCCTGGCCACGACCACCGCGGAATGGCTGGCCACGGGACGGGGTCTGGGAAGCCACATGGCCATGACCGCGATGACGTCCGACTATGCCGCGCTCTGGAGCAGCATCGTCCTGATCGGCCTTGCGGCCCTGGCGGCCCATGCAGGGATCGCAGCCCTGGAACGGGCGCTCCTGGCCCGCTTTGCGCCCGAGCAACTCGCCCCATGAGACCGGCAGCCTTCGCCATCCCGGGCGACCACCGTCAGAAGACCGGCGGCTTCATCTACGAACGGCGGCTGCTTGAGGAGTTGCGGGCCGCCGGTCGGGACGTTGCGCACCTTATGCTGCCGGCCTCCTATCCCGCCCCTTCCGAAGGGGAGGCCCGGGCTGCGGCCGAATCCCTGCGCGCCCTGTCCTCCGATCGGCCGCTGATCCTCGACGGGCTCGTGTTCGGCGCGATCGACACCGGGGTCCTGGCCTCCCTCGCCTGCCCGGTCATCGCCATGGTCCACCACCCCCTCGGGCTCGAAACCGGCCTGCCGCCGGCGCGTGCGGCCCATCTCCTCGCGCGGGAGGCTGCGAACCTGCGGCATGTGGCCCATGTCGTGGTCCCAAGCGCGCATACCGCCCGGGTGCTCGTGGCCGATTTCGGCCTCGACCCGTCGCTCGTGACGGTCGCGCCCCCGGGGCATGACGGACCGCGCGGCCGACGCCCTCTGGGGACCGAGCAGCCGCTGATCCTGTCGGTGGGGCTGCTCGCGCGACGAAAGGGGCATGACGTGCTGATCCGCGCCCTGTCCCGGATCGCCGATCTGGACTGGGTGGCCGAGATCGTGGGCAAGACCCATGAGGTGCAGGTCCGCGACGAACTGCGGTCGCTGGTGGACGAGCTCGGCCTCCGGTCGCGGGTCTTGCTGGCGGGCGAGGTCGAGGACGCCGACCTCGCCCGCCGCTACCGCGAGGCACGGATCTTCACGCTCGCCACCCGCTACGAGGGCTACGGCATGGCCTTGGCCGAAGCTCTGGCGGCGGGGCTTCCCATCGTGACCTGCCGGGCCGGGGCGGTCCCGGACACGGTGGGATCGGCGGCGCTCCTCGTCCCGCCGGATTCACCGGAGGCTCTGGCCGGGGCCTTGCGGGACCTCCTGACCGACGACACCCTTCGCACCGAGCTTGCCACGCGGGCCGAGGCGGCCGGCTTGCGCCTTCCGACCTGGTCCGACACCGCCGCCATCATGGGGACCGTGCTGGACCAAGTCGAGGCTGGTCCAAACGGAGCGGCGCGGCGGACTACCGGCCGAACTTGCCCTTGAGCGCATCTGCGAAGGCGTTGCCGCCCGAGGAGCCTCCCTTCGGCGATGCCGACGACGGACCTCGGGCCGGAGCCTTGCCGGAGCCCTGGCCCCGTTCGCGCGCCTGCTCCCGGGCCTCGCCCGAGTCGCTCCTCATGGTCAGGCCGATCCGCTTGCGCGGGACGTCGACCTCGACCACGCGGACCTTCACCACGTCCCCGGCCTTCACCACCTCGTGCGGGTCCTTCACGAAGCGGTCGGCCAGCTGGCTCACATGCACGAGGCCGTCCTGGTGCACGCCCACGTCGACGAAGGCTCCGAACGCCGCCACGTTGGTCACGGTCCCCTCGAGGAGCATTCCTGGCCTGAGGTCGCCGATCTCGTCGACACCTTCGGTGAAGGTCGCCGTCCTGAACGAAGGCCGGGGATCGCGACCGGGCTTTTCCAGCTCCGCCAGGATGTCCTTGACCGTCGGCAGGCCGAAGCGGTCATCCACGAAGGCGCGCGGGTCCACCTTCTTGAGCGCGGCGGCATCGCCCATTAGGGCGCGGATGTCCCGCCCGCAGGCTTTCACGATCTTCCGGGCCACCTCATAGGCTTCGGGGTGGACCGACGAGGCGTCGAGAGGCTCGTCCCCCGCCGGGATGCGGAGGAAGCCCGCCGCCTGCTCGAAGGCCTTTGGCCCGAGCCGCGCCACCTTGAGAAGATCGCGCCGGGTGCGGAACGGACCGTTCTGGTCGCGGTGGGCGACGATGGACGCCGCGAGCGAGGCCCCCAGGCCTGACACGCGCGCGAGAAGAGGCGCGGACGCGGTGTTGAGGTCCACGCCCACCGCGTTCACCGCATCCTCGACCACCGCTTCGAGGGAGCGACCCAGGCGGCCCTGGTCGACGTCGTGCTGGTACTGGCCGACCCCGATGGACTTGGGCTCGATCTTCACCAGCTCGGCCAGCGGATCCTGCAGGCGGCGGGCGATCGAAACCGCGCCCCGAAGCGAGACGTCGAGATCCGGGAATTCCTTGGCGGCCAGTTCGGACGCGGAATAGACCGAAGCGCCGGCCTCGCTCACGATGACCTTCACCGGCTTTTCGGAGCCCGGCAGATGCGCCAGCAGGTCGGCCACCATCTTCTCGGTCTCGCGGCTGGCTGTGCCGTTGCCGATGGCGATGAGCCTGACTCCGTGCCTGGCGATGAGCTGCGCCAGGGTGACTTGGGCCCCGCGAAGGTCGTTCCTGGGCTGGAAGGGGTAGACGGTCTCGGTGGCCATGACCTTGCCCGTGGCATCGACCACCGCGACCTTCACGCCCGTCCGGATGCCGGGATCGAGGCCCATGGTCGCCTTGCCCCCGGCCGGCGCCGCCAGGAGCAGATCCTTGAGGTTCCGGGCGAAGACGCGGATCGCCTCCTCCTCGGCCCGCTCGCGCAGCTCGACCATCAGGTCGAGGGACAGCGAGCCCCGCAGCTTCACACGCCACGCCCAGCTCGCCGCCTCGCGGAGCCAGCGGTCGCCCGCGCCGGCTCCGGCGGCGCCCAGCGCCGCGGCGCAGGTCCTTTCGGCCGGGCTTTCGCCACGCGGGGCCTCGTCGTCGATGGCCAGGTCGACCGCGAGCGCGCCTTCGTTCCGTCCGCGCAGCATCGCCAGGACGCGGTGGGACGGCGCGGTGGCCCAGGCCTCCGAATGGGCGAAGTAGTCCGAGAACTTGGCGCCCTCGGCCGCTTTCCCGTCCACGACCTTCGCCGTGAGCCGCGCCACCTGCCTCATGTGGGCGCGCAGGCGGCCGAGAAGATCGGCATTCTCGGCCAGACCCTCGGCCAGGATATCGCGCGCGCCCTCCAGGGCTGCCTTGGCGTCGGGCACGGCTTCGGTGACATAGGCCGCCGTCAGAGCTGCAGGGTCCGCGGCGCGGTCGGCCAGGATGGACTCGAACAGCGGCTGGAGACCGTTCTCGCGCGCGATCATCGCCTTGGTGCGGCGCTTGGGCTTGTAGGGCAGATAGATGTCCTCGAGCTCGGCCTTGGTCGTGGCCGAGGCAAGCGAGCGGGCCAGTTCGTCCGTCATCTTGCCCTGACCGGTGATCGACCCGACGATCGCCGCCCGCCGCGCCTCCATGTCCCGCAGGTAGGTCAGGCGCTCGGACAGGGTCCGCAGCTGCGTGTCGTCCAGCCCACCGGTGGCTTCCTTCCGATAGCGGGCGATGAAGGGGACCGTGGCGCCGCCGTCCAAAAGCGTGATCGCGGCCTCCACCTGCGGGGCGCCGGCGCCGATCTCGGCGGCGATCAGGTGAGGGATGCGGCGGGCGGCGTCCTGGGTCATGGGTCGTCCTGCTGACTCGGAGAGAAAACGGTCACCCGCCATAGCGTCGGCGGGGAACCGGGCCAAGACCCGAGAGCATGGGCAAGGCGCCGCGCCCCGGCGACCAATCGTCCGCACCAGTCGTCAGGTCGGGACCGGACAGGCGAGCGGCGCGCCAAACGCGATCGCGGCGGCCGCAAGGACGTGACCCTGAGATCACGGAACGTTTGCTCGGGCGGCATGTGACCGATCGTCCCGCTTGGGGTTGATATTGCACCCCCCTGCCCTCTAGTTCGGAAGGGAGTTGGCCGGGGCGCCCGGTCTTTCTTGACACCACAAGCAAGACCTCCGGGCGAACCACCTTCGAGGAGGTCCGTTCCGTGGTCCCGTGAAACGCCGGACGAAGGAGTAGGCTGACCCGCGCATGGCTGAACCGAACCTGATCCTTCTTCTCGTCCTTCTGCCCTTTGCGGGCTCGGTGATCGCGGCCACGATGCCGACGGGCGCCCGGAACGGCACGGCCTGGCTGTCGGGCCTGATCATGTTTGCCGGCCTGCTGATCCTTGCAGCGGTCCACCGGCCCGTGGCCGAGGGCGAGGTGCTGCGGTACGCGATCTCCTGGGTGCCGTCGCTCGGCCTTGATCTTGTCTTCCGGCTTGACGGCTTTGCGTGGCTTTTCGTGACGCTGGTGCTGGGGATCGGCGTGCTGGTCGTCCTCTATGCGCGGTATTATCTGGCGAAATCAGATCCTTCGCCGAAGTTCTTCGCGTCCATCCTAGCCTTCGCCGGGGCCATGGTTGGCCTGCTGACATCGGGCAACCTCATCATGCTCGTGGTGTTCTGGGAACTCACGAGCCTCATCTCCTTCCTGCTGATCGGGTATTGGCAGCGTAGCCCGGCGGCCCGGGATGGCGCCCGGATGGCGCTGGTGGTGACCGCGGCCGGAGGGCTCTGCCTCCTGGCGGCGATGCTGCTCCTGGGACAGATCGCGGGCACCTATGACCTGGACGGAGTGCTGGCGGAAGGGAGCCAGATCCGGTCGCATCCGCTTTATGGCGTGACCCTGGCCCTGTTCCTGATTGCGGCCTTCACCAAGTCCGCCCAGGTTCCGTTCCATTTCTGGCTGCCGAACGCGATGGCGGCGCCGACGCCGGTGTCAGCTTTCCTCCATTCGGCCACCATGGTGAAGGCGGGGGTCTTCCTGCTCGTCCGGTTCTCGCCCGCGCTTGGAGGAACCGAGGCCTGGTTCTTCACGGTGACCGGGATCGGAATGGCGACCCTTCTCTTCGGCGCGGTGATCGCCCTGTTCCGGCACGATCTCAAGGGCCTGCTGGCCTATTCGACGATCAGTCACCTGGGCCTGATCACGGCGCTTGCCGGGATCGGAAGCAACGGGGCGATCGTCGCGGCCATCTTCCACATCGCGAACCATGCGGTCTTCAAGGCCTCCCTGTTCATGGCAGCCGGCATCATCGACCATGAGACAGGGACGCGCGACATGCGTCGGCTCAGCGGGCTGATCCGGCTGATGCCCGCGACGGGAAGCCTGGCCATCGTGGCGGCATTCGCGATGGCGGGGGTGCCGCTGCTCAACGGCTTCCTGTCCAAGGAGATGTTCTTTGCCGAAGCCGTCGAGTGGCACAACGGGACCTGGCTCGACGACTCGCTGCCCTACATCGCGACGTTGGCCAGCGTCTTTTCGGTGGCCTATTCGATGCGCTTCATCATGACGGTGTTCTTCGGGCCGCCACCCGTCGACCTGCCGAAGACGCCCCACGAGCCGGTGACATGGATGCGGCGTCCCGTCGAGCTCCTGGTCCTGATCTGCCTCGTGGTCGGGATCATCCCGGGCCTCACGCTTGGCCCCACGCTGAACATGGCCGCGCGGTCGGTGCTGGGGGCGGACATGCCCTATTACAGCGTCGCGGTCTGGCATGGGTTCAATACGCCCCTGATCATGAGCCTGATCGCCATGGTCCTGGGCGCAGGCCTTTATCTGGTCTTCGCGCGCGCCATCCAGAACGGCCCCGAAGGCCCGCCCCTGGTCCACAGGATCCAGGCTCAGCGCTTCTATGAGCGAGTGATGCTGGTTGCCACCTGGACCGGGCCGCGTCGCCTGCTGCGGCTGGTCGGGCCGGATCGGCTTCAGCCGCAGCTCCGGCTGATCGTGCTGCTGGCCATCGCGGGGACGGTCTACATGATGTGGGGCTCGGCCGGGACGCCGCCCCGGCTCGGCCCGACCGAGCTCAACCCGGGCTTCCTGGTCATGTGGATCGTCGGCGCATCCTGCGCCATCGCCGCCGCGTGGCAGGCCAAGTATCACCGCTTTGCGGCGCTGGTGCTCCTGGGAGGCGCCGGCCTGGTCACCTGCCTCACCTTTGCCTGGTTCTCCGCGCCGGACCTTGCGGTGACGCAGCTCCTGGTCGAGATCGTCACGACGGTCCTTCTTCTCCTGGGCCTTCGCTGGCTCCCCAAGAGGCTGGCCGAGATCCCGGGCGACCAGCTGCGGGCCGCGCGCATCCGGCGGGGCCGCGACCTCGTGATCGCCCTGGTCTTCGGGGCCGCGATGTCGGCGATCGCCTTCATGGTGATGACCCGGCCACAGCTTGCGACCGTGGGGGACTGGTTCCTGCGCAACGCCTACTCGGAAGGTGGCGGGACGAACGTGGTCAACGTCATCCTCGTGGACTTCCGGGCCTTCGACACCTTCGGCGAGATCACGGTCCTGGTCATCGTGGCCCTGTCGGTGTTCGCGCTGCTCCGACGATTCCGCCCCGCCACCGAAAGCGCGGGCCCCCCCGAACAGCAGGTGGCTCCGGAGGCCCGGCCACTGAGCGACTACATGATGGTGCCCGCGGTCATCATGCAGTGGATGTTCCCGGTCATGATCGTCCTGTCGGCCTACCTCTTCCTCAGAGGGCATGACCTGCCGGGCGGCGGCTTCTCCGCGGGGGTCACCCTGGCGATTGCCTTCCTGCTCCAGTACCTCGCCACCCATGTCCGGCTCGTGGAGTCGCAGCTCACCGTCTTGCCGGCGCGCTGGATGGGCTTCGGCCTGCTGACGGCCGGGGGAACGGGGATCGGCTCCTGGGTCTTCGGCTATCCGTTCCTGACGGCCCATGCGCAGTACGTGAACCTTCCGCTGATCGGCGAAGTGCCGGCGGCGACGGCCATGATCTTCGACCTGGGCGTCTTCGGGGTGGTCGTGGGCGCCACGATCCTGATGCTGATCGCGATCGCGCACCAGTCGCTCCGCTCGGCCCGCACCCGCGCCCATGACGAGGCGCCCGCCCGCGAACAGGAGGAGGCCGCCTGATGGAAATCGTCCTGTCCGCCGCCATCGGCATCTTGGCCGCCTCGGGCGCTTGGCTCCTGATGCGACCCCGCACGTTCCAGGTCATCGTCGGGCTCTGCCTGCTGTCCTATGCGGTCAACCTGTTCATCTTCGCCATGGGGCGCCTGACCGTGGGGGCCCCTGCGATCATGCCCAAGGGCGGGTTCGTCAACCCCGACGCCTATGCGGACCCGATCCCCCAGGCCCTAGTCCTGACGGCCATCGTCATCAGCTTCGCCACCACGGCGCTCTTTCTTGTCGTGATGATCGCCTCGCGCGGGTTCAGCGGCACGGACCATGTCGACGGGCAGGAGCGCAACCTGTGACGGTCTCGCCCGAGCATCTCCTCATCGCGCCCATCCTCATCCCCTTCTTCGCAGGGGCGCTGATGCTGCTTTATGGCGACGAGCGGCAGCGCAAGGCCCGGCTCGTTCTCAGCTTCGGCTCGGCGGTCGCGCTGCTCCTGGTCGCCTGGGAGCTGCTGGCGCGCGCCACCCAGAGCCCCTTGGCCGAGGGCGGAGCCATGGGGTTCTATCTCCTGGGGGACTGGGCCGCGCCCTTCGGCATCGTCCTGGTGCTCGACCGCCTGTCGGCGATGATGCTGGTCCTCGTGGCCGTCCTGGCGATCCCGGCGCTGGTCTATTCCCTGGCGGGCTGGCAGCGGCAGGGGCAGCATTTCCACGCGCTGTTCCAGTTCCTTCTCATGGGGCTCAACGGGGCGTTCCTGACGGGCGACCTGTTCAACCTGTTCGTCTTCTTCGAGGTGCTGCTGGCGGCCTCCTACGGTCTCCTCCTGCACGGGTCCGGTGCCTTCCGGGTCCGCGCCGGGCTGCACTACATCGCGGTCAACCTCACCGCCTCGCTGATGTTCCTGATCGGCGTCAGCCTGATCTACGGCGTCACGGGGACGCTCAACATGGCCCATCTGGCCGGGCTGATCCCGACCCTGCCCGACGCCGAACGGCCGCTCCTCCATGCCGGCGCGGCCATCCTGGGCCTCGCGTTCCTGGTCAAGGCGGGCATGTGGCCCCTGTCGTTCTGGCTGCCCTCGGCCTACATGGCGGCCTCGCCCCCGGTGGCGGCCATCTTCGCGATCCTGACCAAGGTCGGAGTCTACGCCGCGCTGCGGCTGTCGATGCTGATGTTCGGGCCGGGGGCTGGACCCTCGGTCGGCATGGGCGCCGAGGTGCTGATGGTGGGCGGCATGCTGACCGTCTTCTTCGGCATGCTGGGCGTCCTGGGCAGCCAGGGACTGGGGCGGATGGCGGGCCATCTCGTCCTGATCTCCTCGGGCACGGTCCTGGGGGTGATCGGCTTTGCCCTGGCCGACGGCGGCAGCGCCATGCTGGCCGGCGGCCTGTATTATCTGGTGGTCTCGACCCTGGCCTCCAGCGCGCTCTTCCTGCTGATCGAACCGATGAGCCGGGAGGACGGCGACATCGCGGCCATGCTGGCCCTGACAGCGGACGCCTATGGCATCGAGGACCCGCCAGAGGATGAGGACGCCGGAGTGGGTCTGGCGATTCCGGGGTCCCTCGCCATGCTGAGCCTGTGCTTCGGGGGATGTCTCCTGGTTCTGGCGGGCCTGCCCCCGCTGGCCGGCTTCGTGGGCAAGTTCGCGATCCTGTCCGGCCTGCTGGCCGGGACCGGG
Source organism: Rubellimicrobium arenae (assembly GCF_017916275.1). GTDB lineage: Bacteria > Pseudomonadota > Alphaproteobacteria > Rhodobacterales > Rhodobacteraceae > Rubellimicrobium > Rubellimicrobium arenae. The sequence goes on along the minus strand of NZ_JAFMST010000005.1, from coordinate 22,502 downwards.
CTGGCGGTGCCCTGGGGCTGGGCCTGGACCTTCATGGCACTTCTGCTGGCCTCGGGCCTTGCCACCTTGATCGGGCTCGTCCGGGTCGGCGTGCAGGTCTTCTGGACGACCGAAGGCGCCCCCCAGAAGGTGTGGGCTCTGGAGGTCGGACCCCCTGCGGGGCTCCTCATCCTCGCCGCCGTGATGACCATCGAGGCCGACGATATCATGCGCTACATGGAAGCCACCTCCCATGCGCTGCACACGCCCCCCGTTTACACGACCGGGGTGAACCTCGCGCCGCGCATCTCGGACCAGCCGGAGGAGGCCGAATGAGCCGGCTCCTGCCCTACCCGGTGCTGACGTTCGGGCTCGTGCTGATCTGGCTCATCCTGACGCGTTTCTCGCTCGGACACCTTCTGCTTGGCACCTGCGTCGCCATCCTCGCGAGCTGGGCGATGGGGGCGCTGCAGCCGGACCGGCCCAGCCTGCGCCGCGCCACGGCCATCCCCGGCCTCGTGGGCATCGTCGCCTGGGACATCCTGAGGTCGAACGCCGCCGTCGCCTGGCTCATCCTGTCGGGCGGACGTGGCGGGGCGCGGCGTTCCGGCTTTCTGCGCATCCCGCTCCGCCTTCGTCATCCCGCCGCGCTGGCGGTTCTCGCGATCATCGTCACCGCCACCCCGGGCACGGCCTGGCTGGAATACGACCCGGAGACGGGCGTCCTGCTCCTTCATGTCTTCGACTTGGTGGACGAGGGAGACTGGCTGGATCTGATCCAGAACCGCTACGAGGCCCGCCTGCTGGAGATCTTCGAATGAGTGGAACGATCCTGGCCTTTGCGCTCGGCTTTGCCCAGATCGCGCTGGCCCTTGCGGGGGCTCTGGCCGGGCTGCGCATCCTTCGGGGTCCGAGGGCCCAGGACAGGGTTCTGGGACTGGACACATTCTATATCACCGCGATGCTTCTGTTCATCGTGACAGGGATGCGCTCGGGCAGCCTGTTCTTCTTCGAAGCCGCCATGGTCATCGGCTTCATGGGATTCGTCGCCACGGTGGGACTGGCCAAGTTCCTCATTCGCGGCGAGGTGATCGAATGAGCCACCTGGATTCCGTTCCCCTTTGGGTCGCCATCCCCGTGGCCCTGCTGATCGTCCTGGGCAGCGGCCTCACGCTCCTGGGCACCATCGGGCTCGTGCGTCTGCCCAGCTTCTACGACCGGCTCCATGCCCCGACGCTTGGAACCAGTTGGGGAACTCTGGGCATCGTTCTCGCCTCGGCCATCCTGTTCACCTGGCTCGAGAAGAGGCTGGTCATCCATGAGCTTCTCATCGGCCTGTTCGTCATGATCACGACGCCCGTCACCTTGATGCTCCTGGGCCGTGCGGCCCTGCACCGCGACCGGATCGAGGGGCTCGACGCCGCTCCGCCGCCGGCCGGGGCGCCGGATAATCCGGACGAGCAGCTCCCTTGATCCGACCCGAAGGGCGGCCGTAGTCTTCGGGACCGGGGAGACGCGAGCTGCGTCCTCCTGGCCGGCAGATCGATCCCGGGTTCAGAGGACGGTCCGAATGCCCCCGCGGGGCGCCCCTCCCAGGACGACCGGCAGGAGCGGCCGGGCCGGGACCGGGGCCATCCCCTGCGATGCCGACGGCTGCTCGGCCCAGCTGAGCAATGCCCCCGCAGCAAGCCAGGTCAGGGGCGTCAGGGTCGCGTTGGGGATCATGTCGACCAGGTTGATGGCCAGGATCAGCATTCCTCCGGCCGCGAGAGGGGGCACGGACTGCTTTCGTCGGCGCCATGTCAACAGGATGGGCAGGCAGAGGAGCCCCATCTTCGCGATATAGCCGACGATGCCGTTCACCCCTATGAGGATGACCCAGAGACCGTCGGTGACCGAGGTGATCCGACCGCTGTCGGCCTCCCGGATCTGGTTGCGGCCCCATCCTCCCCATCCGAAGAGCGGGCGTTCCATGGCCCGCGCGAGAAGGCTGTCCTCGTTGTCGAACCGGAACTCGAGAGACTGCGCCCGATCGGCACTGACCCGTTCGGCCGTCTGCACCATGTAGTCCGTCGGAATGACGCCGCTGTAGCGAAGGGCCGGGTAGAACAGCAGCAGCACGGCAATGATCGCCGCGAGATTGATCTGCATCCGGGGCGAGAACAACAGGATCACAGGCAGCCCGAGGAGCGCATAGATCAGCGATGCCATCGACTTGCAGAGCACCAGAACGGCCAGCAGCCAGACGACCAGGAACAGGGCGAACACGGCCTTCCTGGAGCCGGACCGGACGATGGTGGCGGCGGCCAGGATGGCTGTGGCGGTCAGGAACGCGACCCAGAGTCCGTGATAAAGGAACACGATGGGCCGGAAGCCGCTCCCGCGCATCATCTGGCCGAAGTCGTGCTGGAAGAAGCCATAGACCCAGGTGTTGATCTGGGGGCTCAGCCGGACCTCGACCAGCATGGGGAAGGAATAGGCGAACGTCGCGATGGCGATGGCCCACAGGAATTCCCGCAGGCCGGCCTCGCCCTTGAGAAGGGCACGCCCGAGGAGGAAGGGCAGCAGCTCTGCCAGAAGCGCTAGCGTGTTCGGGACCACCTCCGGGATCCGCATCCCCGTGACCCAGAACGATCCCCAGAGCAGAGGATCCATGTTCAGGACCAGAGTGACCAGGGAGCTGAGGAAGCAGGCCCCCAGGAGCACGCGGGCCATGGGCCCCCTCGGGAGAAGGTCCTTCACGGGCAGGAACAGGGCAAGACAGATGACGAGCGCGGAAAAGGCCGGGATCGTGTGCTTGTTCAGGCTTGGCAGGGCGGGCAGCTCAAAGCTTGTCGGCAGGGGAGGCAGCAGGAGGTAGCCCCCGATGATGCAGGCGAGCAGCCCATGACGCGGCCCCATGAAGCGGAACATCGCGAACGACGCGACAGGCCAGACGAGCAAGGCCAGATACGCGAACGCGTTCGGAGACATCGATCTTCCTGCGCAGTGTCGGATAGATTGGTTACATATCGGTCTATCAGAGCCTCTTTCTCGAAACTAGGCAATTTGCCTTTGTGCCACTTCGCATGATCCGGTCAGGGCAGAATCATTGGGCAGGAACCTCGTTCGCCAACGGCCATCGCCGCCAATTATGGAAAGGCCCTTGGTTTCAGTCCCGGAGGTTCTGTTGGCGCAGAACGGAGACGACCCTGGATCCCCGGGAATCCCTCGGTCGGGATGCTGCCGGTCGGACGGTCGGTGGATCGTCCAAAGGTGCCGACACGCCCCTGCCGGGCCAACGGCCATGAAGTCCCATGGCATGGAGACCGTTGATCAGGCGAGTGTCGCCGCTGGATTTCTCTCTTCGCCCACTGTGCCCCGCTCTCGGTGCCGGGTCGTTCTCCCCGATGGGAGAAACGTGCTGCGCGGACCATGTCTCCGACATGCAAGACCTCGTGACGCCGCGCCCAAGGCCGCGTTAGGATTCGCGCGGCGAACGGCAAGGCGATCGGCTCTTCATGCCACCACAGACGGTCCGGCGTGTCTGCCAGGTCCCTGGCCGTTCTGGCGAGTGAACAGTCCCGACCCGGAATGTGCCGGGAGTTGCTGGAGTCGTGTATGCGTCGTGTTGCTCCTTATGTCGTGGCTCTCCTCGGTCTGCTGGCGGCCGCCGTCTATCTTTGGGTCGGGGCCGCGCCCGCGGAACAGCCGTTGCCGCAGGAGGCCATCAAGAGCCGACCCGTGGAAACGGTGCAGGCAACGCCTGCCACGTCGAACCGCGCGGTCGCGGAGGGCCCTTCCCTGGGCACCAACCTTTCCAGCCTCAACGACTGGTCGACCGAGTTTCCGTTCATCGACCTGTTCAAGATGTCCCGCCCCTGGTTCACCCAGACGCAGGGCACCTGGGATACGGGCGAGGCCGGATTGCTGGACCTGGACGAGCACGGCTGGGTGCGCCGCCTGACCCGCGACGGATCGCCCGCGCCCTTCGAACGGGTGTCGACAGTCTGGACGACGGCAGGGAACTACCTGCGGAAGGGTTCGTATGTGGTCGACTGGAAAGGCGAAGGCAGCCTGGAGATCGGAGGGGGCGTGCGCGTCCTCGACCAGTCGGACCACCGGATCGTGTTCGCTCTCGAAGGCGATACGTCATGGATTTCGATCACCAGCACCGATCCGAAGCATTCCGGGGACTACATCCGCGATATACGAATCTATTATCAGGACGACGGGCCCCTGCTGGATGACGGGCTGATCTTCAATCCCGCCTTCATAGAGAAGATCGAGAATTTCCGGGTCCTGCGTTTCATGGACTGGATGAACACCAACAACTCCGAACTGCAATCCTGGGCCGATACCACGCCGATCGGGGCGGCCTCGCAGGCGTCCTACGAACATGGCGGGGGGGCTTCGGTCGACATGATGGTGGCGCTGGCCAACCAGGTCGGCGCGGATCCGTGGTTCACGATCCCCCACCAGGCGGATGATGACTACATTCGGCACTTGGCGACCTATGTCCGCGACCACCTCGACCCCGGACTTGTGGCGCGCTTCGAGTATTCCAACGAGGTCTGGAACTGGGGGTTCGCCCAGGCCAGCTGGGTCCAGCAGAAAGCCGTCGAAGCCTGGGGCGAGGAGGCGGAAGGCGGATGGATGCAATGGTATGGAATGAGGGCGGCCGAGATGGCGCGCATCGTCGCCGACGTTTTCGGAGAGGAGGCCGGCACTCGGGCTCTCAATGTCTTCTCCACCCAGTTCGGCTGGTTGGGACTGGAGGCCTATGCTCTCGATGCGCCGGCCTATGTGGCTCAGGGCGGCACACCGCCCCGGGATGCCCCGTTCCACGTCTATGCCGTCGCCCCCTACTTCGGAGGCACCATCGGCTCCGAAGACATGATCGACCAGGTGGCTGACTGGACCTCCGAAGCTGAAGGGGGGATCCAGGAGGCTCTTGACTATGTGGCCGACGGCCCGGCACCGGACAGCATCGTGAACCTGCCATCCAGCATAGCCCATCACGCCGAGGTTGCCCGCAGCCTCGGCTGGCGTCTCGAGGCCTATGAGGGAGGCCAGCATATCGTCGACTTGGCGGGCCTGTTCGGCGGCGAGGAAGACCTGGACCGCACCCACTTCCTCGTGACCCTGGCGAACCGGCCCGAGATGGGCGACCTCTACCGACGCTACCTGGAAACCTGGCGCAACGCGGGCGGCACGCTGATGGCGCAGTTCTCGGATTTCGGGGTGCCGAGCCGATACGGCAGTTGGGGGCTGTGGGAGAGCGCCTTCGCCGGGGACAACCCACGATCGCTCGCGGTCGAGGCATTCCGGGATGGCGTGCAGCCCTGGTGGGACGATGCGCGGCCCCTTGCCGTCTTTGGAGGCCACCCTCCCAGGACGGATGCGGATGTCGGCTCGTCGCCTGCTGCGCCGTCGCCGGTTGCCAACTAGGGCGGTGGCCGAGGCGGGGCTCCGTGGCCGGCCAGGCCCGACCTGACGTCAACTGGAGGCGATCACCCCACGAGGATCACCTGAGGCGCGTGGGATGGACGCGCGCGGAGGTGCTCTGGCTGCACGGCCATCCGTTCCGCTCCGGATCTTGACCGGGTCCCGGCGACCGCCGCGGACGCCAGCTTGGGACAGGTGCGCGGACCGAGGATGAACCGTGTCCATTGCCCGGCTTGGACCACGTCTGGGTCGAGGTGGGATCTCCGTTCCGTACGGTCACGGATGCGGACCTAGCCCCACGCCCGGAGCCCCAGTGTCGCAAGGCCGCCTCCCAGGATTATGGCCAGCGCCGAGAGGCCGGGGAACCGGTACAGGATCGCGGCGGCGGCCCCTGCGATCCCGACGGCGAGCAGCCCTCCGCCCGACAGGCGCAGGATGGCCATCACGCCCGCGATCATCAGCCCCGTCCCGACCGGGGCCAGTCCTTCCCTCAGGACGCGGTGCCATCTTTTCCCCCGATGGCGGTTCGAGGTCCGGAACACGGCATAGAAGAGCGCCGAGGATGGAAGGAAGAGAGCCAGCGTCGCCACGACCGCACCGGTCCATCCCGCCAGCTTGTACTCGATCAGAGTCGCCACCATCGTGCCCGGCCCAGGCGCGGCGCGCGTCACCGCGAACATGTGCAGGAACTCCTGACTGGAGATCCATCCCTGCTGCCGCACGACCTCGGTTTCGAGCCCGGCGATGATCGATGCGCCGCCCCCGATGGAGAGAAGCGACAATGGCACAAGGATCCAACTCAAGCTCCAGAACCCGTCATCCTCCATCTACGGCGATCCTTGCATTTGCGAAGGCGATGCTGACAGGCGCGGCCACGAGGACGACCGGGAGCATCGACCAGCCAAGCACGCCAACGCTTCCGGCGATGACGATGATGGTGGCAAGGCCCATGGGACTGTGCCGCACCCGGGCGATGCCCTGGCCGCAGACCACGACGAGCATCCCGATGGCGGCGAAGGCCACGCCTTCCATGAAAGCCTCAAGGCCTCGCGTATCGGCGACCAGGCGCGTCAATCCATCCAGGGCCAGGACGGCGAAGAATGGGGTGGTCAGGAACCCGATCAGGCAGGCGACGGCGCCGCCGGGTCCCCGGAGCAGCTCACCCAGGCCGATGACCAGATTGACGACGTTCACGCCCGGAAACATCTGAGCCATCGCAAGGTTCGCTGCGAACTCCTCGTCGGTGATCCAGCCGTGCCGCTGGACGAACTCGCGGTGGACCCAGCCGGACAAGCCACCACCGAAACTCAGGGAGCCGATCTTGAAGCAGGCGACAAACAGCCCCGGCACGGTGGTAGCCTGATCCGGCATGTCAGGCGGCGTGCGGCAGACCACCGGCGGCCGCAGCCAGCAAGCGCCGGGTGTATTCGTGACGGGGACGGTCGTAGACCTCCTCGACAGTGCCCTGCTCGACCACTTGACCCCGATACATGACAAGGACTCGCGTCGCGAAGTCACGCACCAGGCCGAGATCATGCGCCACGAAGACGTAGGACAGTCCCAGTTCGGACCGAAGCTCCTTGAGCAGAGCGATCACCTGGGCCTGGATCGAGACGTCCAGCGCGGAGACCGCCTCATCGCAGACGATCACCTCGGGACGCAGCGCGAGAGCCCGGGCGATCGCGATCCGTTGCCTTTGGCCCGCCGAGAACTCGTGCGGATAGCGGTCGGCATGGTCAGGCCGGAGGCCCACCTGCGCCAGGAGCTGCGACACGCGCGGGCGCCATTGCTCCGGATCGAGGACGTCGCGGTGGATGGCCCAGGGCTCGGAGACGATCTGCTGGACGGTCATGCGCGGATTGAGCGAGGCCGTGGGATCCTGAAAGACGAACTGCATTCGGCGCCGCACCTTGAAGGTTTCGGCCGGCGACATCGACAGAAGGTCCTTGCCGTCGAAGCGAATGGTTCCAGATGTGGGCCGGTCGAGGCCCAGGAGCATCCGCACCAGCGTGGACTTGCCGGATCCGGACTCGCCCACGATGCCCAGCGTCTCGCCCGAAGCCATGCTGAATCTCACGTCGTCCACCGCGATCACGGGACGGGTGGCCCCGGTGGCAAAACGGCTGGGCAGAGGGCCATAGACTCGGGTCACATGATCCACCTCGAGGAGCGGCGGCCCTGATTTGGCCGCAGGCGGGACCGGGAAGCCGTGCCGCCCTGGAACCGCGTCCAGCAGCTGGCGCGTGTGGGCGTGCTGCGGGTCCGTCAAGACCTCGGGGGCGCGCCCCTGCTCGACCACACGGCCGGCCTGCATCACGACGACCCTGTCAGCGATCCGCTCCACCACCGCGAGATCGTGGGTGATCAGGACCATGCCCATTCCACTTTCGGCCTGGATCGACTTGAGGAGATCGAGCACCTGGGCCTGCACCGTGACGTCGAGAGCACTTGTCGGTTCGTCCGCGATCAGGAGGTCGGGCTCGAGCGCGATGGCTGAGGCGATCATGATGCGCTGCCGCTGTCCGCCTGAAAACTGGTGGGGGTAGTCCCGGGCACGACGCTCGGGATCGTCGATCCGGACCCTGGCCAGGAGCTCCACCGCCCGGCGGTGTGCCGTGCGGCGATCCACGCCATGCGCCCGGAGGGTTTCCGCGATCTGCCCGCCGACGGGGTAGACCGGGTTGAGAGCGGCGAGCGGGTCCTGGAAGATCATGGAAATCGACTTGCCGTTGACGGCCTTCCGCGTCCGGCGGGACGCCTTCAGAAGATCGATGCCGTTGAACAGGATCTCGCCCCGGCTGATCCGGGCGGGAGGGGAGTCGATCAGGTTCATCACCGCCGAAGCGGAGACGGACTTGCCGGATCCGCTCTCGCCGAGGATGGCGAGGGTCTCTCCGGCACGCACGGACCAGGTCACATCCTCGACCGCCCGGACGAGCCCGGTCGGGGTCGGGAACTGGATCGACAGGTTCCGCACCGAAAGCAGGGGCACGTCGGGCATCACACCGCTCCTTTGGAGACAAGGCGCCACCGCTCGACCGGATCGGTCAGGATGCGCAGCCAGTTGGACAGCAGGTTGAGGGAGATCGTGACCAGCATGATCGCGAGCCCGGGCCAGAAGGCGAGCCACCAGGCCGAGCCCAGATAGTTGCGACCATCCGCAACCATCAGGCCCCAGGTGACCTCGGGTGACTGGATGCCGATGCCGAGGAAGCTCAGTCCCGCCTCCACCAGCATGACGAATGCGACTTCGAGCGTGGCCAGGTTGATCGCGGTGGGCAGGACCATGGGGGCGATATGGCGCAGGAGGACCCGGTCCGTGTGAGCGCCCATGGCGCGGGCGGCGGTCACGAAGAGCCGTTCCTTGATCTCCAGCACCTCCGCCCGGATCGTTCGCAGGAAGACGGGGATCCGCGACACGGCAAGGACGAGGATCACGTTGGTGATGCCCGGGTCGAGGGCAAAGAGAACGATCACGGCCAGCAGCATCGACGGGAAGCTCATGATCGAATCCGCGAGCCGGAGCAGGACGGCGCTGACCCATCCACCCTTGTAGCCGGCGATAAGTCCAAGAGCCCCCCCGATCAGGAGAGCGCAGGCCACGGCGCTGAATGCGATCACCATGGTGTTCTGGCTCGCGACGATGATCCGGGCGAGAAGGCTGCGGCCGAGCGCGTCGGCCCCGAGCACGAACAGCCATCCCCCCCCGCCCGAGAAGGGCGCAGCGTTCCGGGCCTGGAGGTTCATGGCCCGCGCCTCGTCGGCCAGGAGCGTCGGACCGAGGACCGCGCAGCCGAGGACCACGAGCAGGATCACGGCGGAAAGGGCGGCCAGCTTGTCGCGCCAGAGCGCCGCAAGCGAGTTGGACATGGTCGAGGGGGAGCGGACGGACAGGGGCTGCGCAGTCATCTCAGCCGTGCCGGATGCGGGGATCGACGAGGGCATAGAGCAGGTCCACGATGATGTTGATGAGGAACACGGCCAGCGCGGTCACAAGCACGGCCGCCTGGATCACGGCGAAATCCCGCAGGAGCACCGAGTCGATCAGCAGCTTGCCGATCCCGGGGAAGCCGAACACCGTCTCGACGATCACGGCCCCATTGACGATGCTGGCCGCCTGGTCCGATGCCACGGTGATGACGGGAAGAAGGGTGTTCCGCAGGGCATGGACGAATACGATGGCCGTCCCGCTGACGCCCTTGGCGCGAGCCGCCTTCACATAGGTGGATGACAAGCGGTGATCATCGAACTGCGGACCACCTGCACCAGCACGCCTGTCGGTCGGAGCGTCAGGACCGCGACAGGCAGTATCCAGTGCCAGGGCGTGCCCGTGCCGGATGTCGGCAGCCACCGGAGATGCACGGCGAAGACCAGGACCCCGACGATCGCAACCCAGAAGTTGGGCGTGCTCGCGCCGATCAGCGAGATGAGGCCGGCAATCCGGTCGAACAGTCCGCCAGGCCGGATCGCCGCGAGCGACCCGACGACGATGGCAGTCGCGATCACCAGCGGCATCGCGAGGGCGGCCAGCATCAGGGTGGTGGGAAAGGCGTCAAGGACGACCTCGACGGCGGGACGCCCGAACTGGAGGGATTCGCCCAGATCCAGCACCAGAACTCCCTCCAGGAAGCGGCCGAACTGCAGGATCAGCGGGTCATCGAAGCCATAGAGTTCGTTGAACTGGTCGCGTACCTCGAGGGTTGCGTCCTGGGGCAGGAACAGATCGGCCGGGGATCACTACATTAATTTCCGGAACGATTATGACAGCGGCCTCTTCGGCGAGGTGGCTGGCATATGCCAGGAGATCGCCGATTTCACCATCCGTGAATGATCTGGACGCGTGCCATCCCACGATGACCAGACCGCAACCGCCTTCTTCCAGGTCTTGGAATGGACGGACGACCTACGCCTGAATCGTGTCGACGAAGAACCAAACCCGCCGTTCGGTAGCTGCCGCACCGCCGATCAACGTGGTTTGCTTCTTCCTGTCCCGAAGAGATCAGGGTCTCGGCCCGACCCGCCGACCCGTACCAAGGCGCCCCCGATAATCGGCTGCGGTCACTTGGCCGGATCATCTCCCATTTGGATCGGGGCAGGCTCGGCATCACCATCAGGCGTGCTGCTGCACGGAGAGTCCGCCATCAATGGTCAGGCAGGTTGCCGTCATGAATGGACATTCGTCGGAAATCATGAAGACCGCCGCACGCGCGATCTCCTCCGGAGTCGCAATTCGGCCCTGCGGGTGCAACTCCAAGGTCGCGGCCCGCGCCGCCTCGGGATCCGGCGCCGTGGCCCACCAGTCGAGAACCTTTTGCGTGGCCACATAGCCCGGCGCGATGGCGTTCACTCGGATGCCTCGGTCGGCATATTCGAGTCCGAGCGACCGCGTCAGGCCCAGAAGGGCGTGCTTCACCACCGGGTAAGGGAAGGTCCCCGGTATGATCGTGAAGGCATGGGTCGAGGCGATGTTGAGTATCACGCCGTGCCGTTGCTCGATCATGGCCGGCAGAACGGCGCGGGCGCAGGCCCACGCGCCCTCCAGATTGATCGCGAACGCTCGCCGCCACTCCTCCTGCGAGGTGGCCAGTGGATCATGGAAGACGTTCACGCCCGCGTTGTTCACCAGTCCATCGAAGCGTCCCCCGGCCGTCTCGAAGGTCTGAGCAACGGCGGCCGGGTCCGCGATGTCGCATACGGCAGCGTCGATCCGGCGTGCGGGCCAGGCCTCGCGCAGCGCCTGGACCGTGGCCTCCAGGGCCGCCGGATCGATGTCGATCAGCAGAAGGTCCGCCCCCTCCCCGGCGAAGTCCAGGGCGATGGCCCGGCCGATCCCCTGGGCTGCACCCGTGACGGCGATCCGTCGTCCATTCAGTCGTCCGGTCACCTACCACTCCGCCACGCTGCCGTCGGCGTGCCGCCAGACGGGGTTTCGCCAACGATGGCCAATCATCGCGGCACGGGTCACGGCCTCTTCGTCCACCTCGATCCCGAGTCCCGGACCGGTCAGCATCGCCACCATGCCATCCTCGTAGGTGAACACCCCAGGGTCGACGAGATAGTCCAGCAGGTCGTTGCCACGGTTGTAATGGATGCCAAGGGACTGCTCCTGGATGAAGGCATTATGGCTGACCGCATCGACCTGCAGGCAGGCGGCCAGCGCGATCGGCCCGAGCGGGCAGTGAGGCGCGAGGGCGACGTCATAAGCCTCGGCCATCGCGGCGATCTTGCGAACCTCGGTGATGCCGCCGGCATGGGACAGATCGGGCTGGATGATATCGACGACCCGGCTTTCGAGCACGTGCTTGAAATCCCATCGGGAATAAAGGCGTTCGCCCAACGCGATGGGCGTGGCGCTGGTCTTGGCCACCTCGGCTATGGCTTCGAGGTTCTCGGACAGCACCGGTTCTTCGATGAACATCAGCCGCAGGGGCTCCAGTTCGCGGATGAGAACCTTGGCCATGGGGCGCTGGACCCGCCCATGGAAATCGGCGGCAAGCCCGACATGGGGGCCGACGGCGTCGCGCACCAGTCCGATGGTCTCGACGATGTGGTCCACCTTGGCGTGGCTGTCGACGATCTGCATCTCCTCGGCACCGTTCATCTTCAGCGCCGTGAAGCCGCGGGCCACCGCGTCGCGCGCATTGGCCGCCACCTCGGCGGGACGGTCGCCCCCGATCCAGGAATAGACCTGGATGCGCTTGCGGCAGAGCCCACCAAGGAGTTGGTGGATGGGCTGACCATAGGCCCGGCCCTTGATGTCCCAAAGAGCCTGATCCACCCCGGCGATCGCGCTCATCAGGATGGGACCGCCGCGGTAGAAGCCGCCGCGGTACATCACGTTCCAAAGGTCCTCGATCTGGAGAGGATCGGCACCGATGAGGTAGTCCGACAACTCCTCGACGGCCGTCTGCACGGTCAGCGCGCGCCCTTCGACGACCGGCTCCCCCCAGCCTGAAATGCCCTCGTCGGTCTCGATCTTCAGGAACAGCCAGCGCGGGGGCACGATGAAGGTCTTGAGCGCGGTGATCTTCACGTCTGTCTCCCAAGGATCAGGGAAGCCGCCTTGTCGCCCACGGCGAGAGCGGCGGCGTTGGTGTTGCCCGAAACGATGTTGGGCATCATCGAGGCGTCGATGACGCGCAGGCCTTCCGTCCCACGGACGCGCAGCTCGGGGTCGAGGACCGCCATCCGGTCGCCTTCCGCGCCCATCCGGCAGGTGCCGACGGGGTGGTAGCCGGTCTTGACCGTGCGCCGGCAGTGCTCGCCGATTCCCTCGTCTGACCGGACCTCGGCCCCTGGAAAGATCTCGCGGTCGACCAAGTCCTTCATGGGCGACTGGGCAAGGACGGACCGGGCAAAACGGAAGCCGGCCACCGTTTCCTCGAGATCCTGAGGATCCTCGAATATCCGGGGATCGACGACCGGCAGGTCGTTCGGATCGGCCGAGCGCAGGCGGACCCGTCCCCGCGACCTGGGCCGCAGGAGCAAGGAGTTGATCGTCACGCCGTGGCCGGGATCGGTGCCGGTCACATCCCGATCGAGATAGACCGTCGGGACGCAGAACATCTGGATCGTCGGCCGGCGCCCCTGCCCCGTCGGATCAAGGAACGCGCAGCTCTCCACGCCCGTCGTCGTGACCGGCCCGCTGCGGAACAGCAGGAACTGGAGCCCTGACAAGATCATTTTCAGCCCACGGTCCTGCCCGTAGTAGCCGAACGCTCCCTTGGTTGTCGCGACGACGGGGCACTCGTAATGGTCCTGAAGGTTCTCCCCCACGCCGGGAAGGCTCACCCGCAAGGGGACGTCATGCCGCGCGAGCTCCTCTTCCGGACCCACGCCCGAGAGCATCAGCAGCTTGGGCGTCTGGTAAGCGCCGGCGGCCAGGAGCACCTCGCCCGCGCGCGCCTCCTGCCGCTGGCCGCCCTCGATCCAGCTCACGCCCGTAGCGCGGGAGCCCTCGAAGAGAACGCGTTCCACCGTCGCCCCGGTGCGCAGGCTAAGGTTGGGCGCCCCCCGCACCGGATTGAGGAAGGCATCGACCGGCGAGCAGCGCCGTCGGCGTTCCCAGTCCATCGTATGCTGCATCAGGCCCACGCCGCGCGGGTCGCCGGTGTTGAAATCGGACGTGTAAGGAACGCCCATGCCCTGCATGGTCTTGAGCCAGGCCCGCGTCATCGGGGCCGTATGGCCCAGATGGGACACCTTGAGCGGCCCTCCCACGCCGTGATCGGGACCGCCCAGATGGTCGTTGTCCTCCTGCTGACGATAGTAGGTCAGCAGGTCGTCCCAGTCCCATTCTCCGGTCCCATTCCCGCCGATGGCCCGGTTCCAGTCGGCATAGTCGTCCCGCTGGCCACGCATGTAGACCATGGCATTGACCGTGCCGCCGCCGCCCAGAACACGGCCCTGCGGCACGATGGGCGCGCGGCCCCCAAGATGCTCCTGCGGCTCGGTCCGGTGCATCATCAGGTAGGTGTCGCGGCCCAGGAACTTCATGTAGCCCGCCGGGAAGTGCATGATGGGGTTGGCCTTCGCAGGCCCGCGCTCCAGCATCAGGACGCGCGCGCCCGCCGTGACGAGGCGCGCGGCGGCGACACAGGCCGAACTGCCACCGCCGACAAGGATGTAATCGTAGCCCTCAACGACCATCGGGGAGCGCCTCCATGCGAAAGGTGACGCTGCCCGACAGCGTTTCGGACGGACGCAGGACGGAAAGTCCGCCGAGGACGGCCTGATTATGCCCGTCGGCAAGATGGGTCATCGGTTCGAGCGCGAAGAAGTCCCGCCTGTAATCGGGATCGAAGCTGGTATCGGACACGAAAAGGAACATGGTCCGGAAGACGGCGTCGGCCTCGATGACGAGCGAGGCTCGGCGTTCGGGCCAGCTGATCCGGGCCCGGCCCGACCAGCCTTCGAAGCCGTTGTTGACCCAGTGGTGCGGGAGGGGACGGGGGACCGAGAAGTCCAGCTCCGCCGGAATCGGCCCGGGTGTTCCGGGGAGCCAGCCCTCCTCCTCGCTCCACATGCGCTCCGCGCGGGTTTCCAGCGTCGTGTCCGGGGTCATGGGAAAATAGGGGTGCCAGCCGAGACCGAAGGGCATCGCCCGCTCCCCCCGGTTGACGACGGTGAGAGTCAGGCGGAGTCCATCCTCGGTCAGGGCGAAGGTCTGCTCGGCGTCATAGACGTAGGGGATCGCCGTCCCATCGTGGTGATGGCTCAGCACCAGGTGGTCCGGCTGTTGCGAGATGACGGCCCAGTCCGAGCGCCAGCCTTCGCCATGAAGGTAATGCCGGTCCCAGTCGGTGTTCGGCTCCAATCGATAGGTATGTCCCTCGAAGTCGAATGTGTTGTCGCGGATGCGGTTGCCGAAGGGCACGAGCGGGTAGCATGCGCTGTCGATCGGCGCTGCGCCTTGCGCCGTCGGGCGCAGGAGCGGAAGTCCTCCGCATTCCAGCGCCATCAGGCAGCCGCCGGCCGTTTCGATCCGGGCCGTGGTCGTGCCTGACAGGAGGGTGATCTGCGACATCAGCCCCTCCGCCCTTGGCTGCGCTTGATTGCATAGATGTTCGCGAGCACGGCCGCGACGATGATGACGCCCCGGACCACCTGCTGCACGAAGGGGTTGATGCCCAGCAGGATCAGCCCGTTTCCGATCAGAGTGATGACCAGCACGCCCAGGAGCGTGCCCACCATCGAGCCCCGCCCGCCCGAGAGAGCCGTTCCGCCGACCACGACGGCGGCGATGACATCGAACTCGAGCCCGGACGCGGCCGTCGCATTGCCCGAGCCCAGCCGCGAAAGCAGCAGGACGCCGGACAGCGCGGCCATCAACCCGCCAAGCACGAAGACCGTGATGCGGATGCGCCTGACATTGATCCCCGACAGGAAGGCCGCCTGCGGATTGCCTCCCACCGCGTAGATGGAACGGCCGAACGCCGTGCGCTTGCTCACGAACCAGAAGACGAGGAACAGCACGAGCATGATCAGCACGGCCGGCGGCAGTCCCAGGACCGAGCGGTCGAGGGCATCGACAACGTCGTTGCGCCCGATCGAAACCGGCAAGGCATCGGTGAAGAACAGGGACGCACCACGCAGGACCGACCACAGTCCCAGCGTCGCGACGAAGGAAGGCACGTCGAAATGGGCCCTGAGCACGCCGGCCAGTCCGCCAAGGGCTCCCCCCACCACGAGAGCGAGGGCCATCGAGGGGACCGTCGGCCACCCCCATTGCAGCATGTAGGCCAGCACCACCGAGATGAACGCGACCATCGGGCCGGTCGACACGTCGATCTCGCCCGAGATGATGATCAGCGTCATGGCCCAGGCCGCGATCCCGATCGTGGCAGCGTCCCGGAGGATGTTGACCTGGTTATAGAGACCCAGGAAGCCGTTCGCGGTCGAGGCGAAGACCAGGTAAAGCACCACGATCCCGGCCAGGAGGCTGAGCTCGTTCATGTGCTGCCCCAAGGCGATCCGCCGCGTCGGGCGGAGTTGGGTCGGTGTGGCAGTCATCGCCAATCTCCTTGAAGTCTCAGGCAGCCAGGCAGGCTGCGAGAAGCCCGTCCGGGTCGATGCCGGGGGCCGTCAGTTCCTCGACCAGCCTGCCGCCCCGA
This sequence comes from Rubellimicrobium arenae, assembly GCF_017916275.1. Taxonomy (GTDB): domain Bacteria; phylum Pseudomonadota; class Alphaproteobacteria; order Rhodobacterales; family Rhodobacteraceae; genus Rubellimicrobium; species Rubellimicrobium arenae. The sequence goes on along the minus strand of NZ_JAFMST010000005.1, from coordinate 6,483 downwards.
AGCACGAGCACCCGGTCGCAGACCAGGGGCAGCTCCTCGATCTCGGACGAGACGAAGATGACGGCCCGTCCCTCGGCCGCGAGTTCCCGGATGATGTCGTAGATCTGGGCCTTGGCCTCGACATCGACGCCGCGGGTCGGCTCGTCGAGGAGCAGCACGTCGCTGCCGGCGTGCACCCATCGACCGATGACGACCTTCTGCTGGTTCCCGCCCGACAGCGTCCCGATGGGCGTGTCGGTGCGCGCCGTCTTGACGTGAAGGCGGTCCACCACCCGGCGGGTCGCGTCGGCGATGCGACGGGGCGAAAGGATGCCCCAGCGACCGACGGCCCCGAAATCCGTGGCGACGGTATTCTCGTCGACGCCCAGCATCGGGACTATCCCGGCGTCCTTGCGGCTTTCGGGCGTGAAGCCGAACCCGCGCCGCACCATGGCCCGGTAGGAACTGCCGCTCAGGTTCCGCCCGTCGTGCCGAATGGTGCCGGCGTCGCGGGGCCGGTGCCCCATGATCGTTTCGAGCAGCTCCGTCCGACCCGACCCCAGAAGGCCAGCGATGCCGAGCACCTCGCCCCTGTGAAGCGTGAAGCTCACATCACTTAGCTTGGGCGCGAGGGCGATATTCCGGACCTCGAGCACTGGCGTCCCTCGGGGCGGCGGCATGATCGCGGCCCGCTCGGCAGCCTCGGTCCCGAGCATCAGCCGAACGATCTCGCGCGTGTCGGCCCCCTCGATGGGGACGGTCTCGACGATGCGGCCATCCCGCATGACGGTGACGGAATCGGCGATCTGCCGAATCTCGGCCATCCGGTGGCTGACATAGATCACCGCGATGCCTTCGGCGGCGATGCGCTGGACGGCGGACAGCACCAGCTTGGCTTCCGCATCGGCCAACGAGGAGGTGGGCTCGTCGAGGATGACGACCTTCGGGTGGCCAATCAGCACGCGGGCGATCTCCACAAGCTGGCGCTCGGCCGGAGAAAGGCTGGCCACCGTGCGATTGGGCGCCAGGTTCACGCCTAGGCGTGACAGCGCCACCTCTGCCGCAGCAGTCATCTCGCTTTGCTGGATCACGCCCGAACGTCGCGGCCATCGGCCCAGGAACAGGTTCTCGGCGACGGACATCTCCATCACCAGGCTCAGTTCCTGATAAACGACGCGAACGCCACGCTCGTAGGCTTCGGCCGCGCGACGGGAGGGTCCCTCGACCAATGGCGCGCCCCCGATCGTGACCGTGCCGCTGTCGGGCAGCTCGGCCCCGGTGAGGAGCCGGATCATCGTGGATTTCCCGGCCCCGTTCTTGCCCAGCAGCGCGCGGACCTCGCCGGCGCGGAGCTCGAACTCCGCGTTCTGTAGCGCAAGAACGCCGGGATACTGCTTGGAGCAGTTCGCCAGCGCCACGACCGGAGCAGTTCCGGAGTCCGTGCTCATGAGGTACCTCGGTTTGGTCGGGCGGCGCGGGACATGACCCGCGCCGGACGTTCATCGGGGCTCGTCGTGTCGGGCCACGATCAGGGGATCCCGTCCGGATGCGCCTCGAGCCAAGCGGCACCGTCTTCCGCCGTCGCGTAAAGGTCGACGTCATAGGGGACGAGGATCTCGTCCGGCGCATTTCCTTCGACTGCCAGGACGGCCTGCTGGAAGGCCAGACGGCCCATGCCCTGGCCCGAGATGTCCACCACGGCCTTGATCACGTCGTACTGTTCCAGCTCCTGCGCGATCTCGGTGGTCATGTCGCCCCCGAAGACGACCACGTCCCCGACCCGTCCCTGTGCGCGGATGGCTCGGGCCGCGCCCAGCGTCGCACCGCCGGCCTCGCCGAAGATGGCGTCGAGTTCCGGATTGCCCGTCAGGATCGTGCTCGCCACCGAGATGGCGTTGTCGAGGATCGCCCCTTCCTGGTTCGCGACGATCTCGTAGGTCAGGCCGGCTTCGGTCAGTGCGGCCTCGAACCCCTCACGACGGGTCACGCAGACCTCGACGAACTCGCAGTTGAGAACGGCGATCTTGGGCGCAGTCACGCCTTCCGCCTTGAAGTGCTCGGCCGCCGCCATCCCCAGCTTGTGACCGAACTCGTAGGGGTCGCCGACGGCGTAGGCCGAGACGAACTCCTGCATGTCGGCGTCATTGAGGCAGGTGTTGTAGCAGATGACGGGGATCCCGGCATCATGAGCGCGGCGGATGGAGCGGTAGGATCCATCGGCCGACACGGGCGAGGTGATGATAGCGTCAACGCCGGCCGCGATGAGCGAGTCGATGAACGAGCTTTCCTTGGCCACGTCGCCTTGGGCGTTGGTCTCGATGATCTCGAGGTTCTGTCCAGCTTCGGAGGCGGCATCCTGAATGCCTTTGCGGACACCGGCGTAGTAGCCCTGAGCGTCCATGTAGATGGCGCCGATGCTGATGTCCTGCGCCGCGACCGACCCGGCACCGGCCAATAGGATGGCGGATGCGACCGTCGCGCCCGTGATGGATTTCATGATGCTCCTCCTCCGCTGCGGCCCCTGGGGCCTTGTTCAGACCAGCACGTTTCTACGATTAAATACTATCTATTGTCAACCTTGATCATATATATGACACAGTCCTCGCTTGTCTTACGGCCGCTGAACCGCGAAAGAGGATGAATACAACCGGAACGAAAGCTCATGTCCTCCAGGACCAAGGCCCCATCCCAGCTGTTCACCAAGACGGCCAGCACGAGCCGTCCGGCCATGACCGCAGCTCTCACGGATCTGGTGGAGCAGGTCGTGTCGGGCGCGTGGCGCGAGGGCGATCTTCTCCCCCCCGAGGACGTCCTGCTCGAGCGCCTGGGCGTCAGCCGCACCACCCTCCGCGAGAGCCTGCAGCACATGGTCGCGCAAGGACTGATCCGGTCACGCCCGCGGGCGGGAACGGTGATCCAGCCCAGATCTCGTTGGAACCTCCTCGATCCGGTCGTGCTGTCGGCCGCCCTCCAGCACGTGCAGGACCCGAACTTCTACAACAACCTCATCGACGCGCGGGGCCTCATAGAACCTGAAGCCGCGGCCCTGGCGGCGAACCATGCCTCGCCCCGCGCGCTTGCCCGCATCCACGAGGCCTTCGCCGACATGGTGGAGACTGAGGGGCGGGACACGGAGAGCTGGAGCGCTGCGGACCTGGCCTTTCACACGTCCATCATCGAAGCTTCAGAGAATTGGGTCTACGGCCAGTTCGTCAACGCCATTCGCGCCGCGCTCCGTGCCAGCTTTGAAATGACGAACCGCGCGAGCCAGTCCCATGCGGATGCCATCGAGCATCACCGCAAGGTCTACGAGGCAATCCGCCAGCGGGACTCCGAGACGGCGCGCCGTGCCATGCGCGACTTGATCGACCTTGCTCGTCGCGACATGAAGCGGGTCCTTCCGCCCGTCTAGGAGCGGCGGCAAACCCGCCATCGTGCCCTGCCTGTGTTTCGGCGTGCAATCCTGATCCCTGATGCGGGGTGATCGGCGCCCAACTTTGACCCCCCTGCGGTTCCGGCGGACCGTCCGTTGCGCGGCAGCGGACGGAGGGGGAGTTGAAGCAGGTGGACACGATCGCGCGGGTCCGACGGGCCTTCCGTGTCCAGGGCGGGTTGGCGAAGAGGATCGTGCGGGAGCTGCACGTGTCGCGGATCGAAGCCATCGCGTCATGACTGAGGGGTGCGCAAGATCCTGCGGTCCGATGAGACGGACTTCCGCTACGACCGCGAGCACCAGCCGATGCCGCGGATCGGGCCGTGGCAGGAGCAGCTGGAGGGATATCTGGCCTCCAACGCGGGCAAGCCCTCGCGGGAGCGGCTGAGGGGGCCCTGGGCTACGAAGGCGGCTACGACGCCGTCCGCCGCTTTGCCCCGACTTGGTCGAAGAGCCGTGGGGCGCTGACGGCCGAAGCCTTCGCGTCGCTCTACTATGCGGCTGGCAAGCCCTACCAGTTCGACTGGAGCCACCAGATCGTTCTGACCAACGGGACCACGGTGGCGTTGAAGGTGGCTCCCATCCGGCGCTGCCACAGCCGGATGATGTTCGTGTGCGCCTACATGCGGGAGAGCCAACAGCCTCGCCATCGGGCTTGGACCGATGGCGCCGCTATGCCTCGATCTTCGACGCCCATGACCGGACTCTCGCAGTTTTTCGTAGCGCCTGCACGCGCAACATCCAGGGCAGCGAGGCGGGGCCGCCACTGGTTCGAAGCCTTGCCGAGCAAAGACGGTGGTGGAGACGATCTTCACTGGCGAGGAGCGGCTCTACAACCGCCGCTTTCTCCAGATGTGCAGCCACTACCTCGCCCAGCCTCTCGCCTGCACGGCAGCTTCCGGCTGGGAGAAGGGCCAGGTGGAGAGACCTGCGTCGGGCTGGCCCGGGAGCGGTTCTTCATCCCGCGCCTGCGGGTCCGGAGCCTCGACGAGCTCAACGCCTGGCTGCTCGACAAGTGCGTGGTCCATGCCAAGGCCTACAGGCATCCCGAAGAGACCGGCAAGATCGTCTGGGAGATGTTCGAAGCGGAGCGGCCGCATCTGGTGCGCTACGCCGGTCCCTTCGACGGCTTCCACAGTGTGCCGGACGCGGTCTCGAAGACCTGCACGGTCCGGTTCGACAGGGAGGAAGACCAGAAACCAATCCGGGGGATCGGTTCCCTGACGACCAAGTACTCGGTCATGGCCACCGCTGTCGGACGCCCTGTCGAGGTCCAGGCCTTTGCCGAGAGGGTCGTCATCCGACAGCACGGGGCCTTCGTCGGCGGGCACTGCCAGGTCTTCAGGCGGGGCAAGACGGTCTACGACCTTGGCACTACGTGCCCGTCTTGGCGCGCAAACCGGGAGCCTTGCGCAACGGCGCGCCGTTCCGGGACTGGGTGCTGCCGCCGGCCATGGCCGCGGTCCGGCGCAAGCTGAAGGGCTCGGACGACGGCGACCGGCAGATGGTCCAAATCCTGAGCTGCGTGGCCACGGATAGCTTGGCATGCGTCGAGGCTGCCTATCGGGAGGCGCTCGATCAGGGAGTCCACTCGGCCCCGGTCGTCATCAACATCCCGGGCCGCGGCGCCGGGACCACGTTCCGCCGCCGCTTCTGCTCACCCCCTCCGCGGCTCGCGCCTGAGCCACGAGCCCGTGGCGGACTGCGCACGCTATGACCGCCTCAGGAGGGCCAGCCTGCATGGACCGCACCCAGATCCTCGACCTGATGAGCAGCCTCAAGCTTTACGGGATGCACAGCGCCTATGACGAGGTCATGGCCATCGGCCTCAAGCACCAGCACGAACCGCTCCGCAAGATCGTGGCCCGCCTGAACGCCGAGGGCATTCCCGGCCCGCACGGGGGTCTCTGGAACGCGTCCACCATCGACGGCAGCTGGCAGAGGCGGAACGGCATCCTCAACAACGAGCCCTACCTAGCCCGTCTGGTCTGGAACCGGCAGCGCTTCCTCAAGAACCCGGAAACCAGCAAACGCGTGTCGCAGGCCAACCCGCGATCATAGTGAGTCGTCTCCGAGGTCGCCGCCCTGCGGATCGTCGACGACGCGACCTAGGCCAAGGTGCAGGACTTGAAGAGCCGCTATGCCGGCTTCGGGTGCGACAAGCGCCAGACCAAGAAGCGGCTCCTGTTGGGCCTGGTCGCCTGTGACTGCTGCGGCGGCACCATGACCACCGCGCACCGCGACCGGTACTACTCAGCGCGCGCAGGAGGAGGCCACCTGCGAGGCCCGGCACGGTACGGTATTGCCGCAGCTGACCTAGGGACGCAGTTCTAGTAGGCCTCTAACGCCTGCTAATCGGCAACGAGGACCTGCTGAAGGCCTTTGCCGACGAGTTCCGCCGCGAGCTCAAACCTCTTCGAGGTAGCTGCCACGTCAACGAGGCCAAGCTCAGGCGTGAGTTGGCCGGAGTCGAACGCGGCATACCCGCGGCCTCGATTTCATCCTGTCCGGCGACACGGTCCCGGCAAGCGTTCTGGCCAAGCTCCAAGAGCGGGAGGCCACCAAGGCACGGATTCTTGCGGGCGGCTTGCCGGGGGAGGCGCTCTCAGGTGAGATCACGGGCGCGCTCCGCTCCCTGGCGGACGGGATCGTGCTGACGCCGCAGCGCCGGCCCGGTCTGGGGCGGGCCACGCGCACCGGCGACCCGGAAGGGATGCTGGCTGCCATCCTGCCACTGGACCCGGGCCCAAGGCCCCGAGCCGGTGATGGTGTCACCGCCGGCGCCCTGCGGGCCAGGAAGCGGCCAGCTTCCCCGCCCTGAGGCGGCGGGACCTGAGCCGGGCGCCCTGCCCGGCCACGCGGCCGGCCTGTGTGCGCCTTGTGCGGGGGGGGTAGTTGCCGGGGCGGGCGGCCGGTGGGCTCTGGCTGGCCCTGGAAGGCCAAAGAGCCCCCCTGTGCAGGGAGGCTCTTTGGGGGGTCGTTCTTGGTTGCGGGGGCAGGATTTGAACCTGCGGCCTTCAGGTTATGAGCCTGACGAGCTACCGGGCTGCTCCACCCCGCGGCGAGGGTTG
>NZ_JAFMST010000004.1 GCF_017916275.1 Rubellimicrobium arenae | reverse complement strand
ATGATCACCCACACCATGCCGCTCGAAGAGATCAACCACGGCTTCGACCTCATGCGCCGCGGCGAAAGCGTCCGCGGCGTCGTGGTGTACTAGGCGGCGGGACGTGGGGAGGAGGGGGACATGACGATCATGGAGATCCGGATCCCGTACCTCGTCCGGCCAAAGCGGCGCCGGTTCCAAACCGCAGGGACCGGGGCATCATGCACGGACGTGACCACCGGCTTCGCCGTGGCGGCGTCCAGGAAGAAGGAGGGCTGAGCCAGGAGCGACAACCGGATGGCACCCGCGGGACCTGACCTGAGCCCGCATGAGGTTGCAGCCGCGACGAGGAGGCGTCGCCCGTCCAAGCCGGCCGTCCATGGCGGCCGTTTCGCACCCAGGGAGGTATGAAGTGAGAAGTTCACTGCTGATGTCCGCCGCGATCCTCGCGAGCGGAGCTGCCCCTGCATTCGCCAATGACGAACTGCGGGGCATGATGGACGATCCCAAGCAATGGGTCATCCAGACTGGTGACTACGCGAATACCCGTTTCTCCGAGCTCGAGCAGATCAACCGGGAGAACGTCGGCGATCTTCAGGTGGCCTGGACATTCTCGACCGGCGTGTTGCGCGGCCACGAGGGCGGGCCGCTGGTCGTCGGGAACATGATGTACGTGACGACCCCGTTCCCCAACATCGTCTATGCGCTCGACCTCAATGAAGAGGGACGGATCGCCTGGAAGTACGTTCCCGAACAGGATCCCAACGTCATCGCGGTCATGTGCTGCGATACGGTGAACCGGGGCGTCGCCTACGCCAACAACACGATCTTCCTGCATCAGGCCGACACCACGGTCGTTGCGCTGGACGCCATGACCGGCGAGGTCAAGTGGACCGTCAAGAACGGCGACGCGGCCAACGGCCAGACCAACACCGCGACGGTGCTGCCGGTCAAGGACATGATCCTCGTCGGCATCTCGGGCGGGGAATACGGCGTCCGCGGCCATATCACCGCCTATGACATGGAAACCGGCGAACAGCGCTGGCGCGCCTACTCGACGGGGCCGGACTCCGAGATGCTCGTGGACCCGCAGGCCACGACGGTCCTGGGCAAGCCCATTGGCGAGAACTCCTCGATCGACAGCTGGGAAGGCGACCAGTGGCAGATCGGGGGCGGGACGACCTGGGGCTGGTACAGCTACGACCCCGAGCTCGACCTGATCTACTACGGGACCGGGAACCCCTCGACCTGGAACCCGTCGCAGCGGCCGGGCGACAACAAGTGGTCCATGACCATCATGGCCCGCGACCCCGACACCGGCATGGCCAAGTGGTTCTACCAGAAGACCCCGCATGACGAGTGGGACTACGACGGGGTGAACGAGAACATCCTCGTCGACCAGGAGATCGACGGGCAGATGCGGCACCTGCTCGTGAACTTCGATCGCAACGGCTTTGCCTACACCATGGACCGGGAGACCGGGGAGCTGCTCGTCGCCAAGAAGTATGACCCTGCGGTCAACTGGGCGACGGAAGTCAACATGGACCCGAGCTCCGAGCAGTACGGGCGTCCGCAGGTGGTGGCCGACTTCTCGACCCGGCAGCAGGGCGAGGACACGAACACCGAGGGCATCTGCCCGGCGGCGCTCGGCTCCAAGGACCAGCAGCCGGCGGCCTTCTCGCCGGAAACGGGGCTGTTCTACGTGCCGACGAACCACGTCTGCATGGATTACGAGCCGTTCCGCGTCAGCTACACCGCGGGCCAGCCCTATGTGGGGGCGACGCTTTCGATGTATCCGGCGCCGGAAAGCCATGGCGGCATGGGCAACTTCATTGCCTGGGACGCCCGGACCGGCGAGATGAAGTGGTCGCTGCCCGAGCAGTTCTCGGTCTGGTCGGGCGCCCTGGCCACCGCGGGCGACATCGTCTTCTACGGCACCCTCGAGGGCTACCTGAAGGCGGTGGACGCCAACACGGGCGAGGAGCTCTACCGCTTCAAGACGCCCTCGGGCATCATCGGCAACGTGACCACCTACGAGCATGACGGCAAGCAGTACATCGCCGTCCTGTCGGGCATCGGCGGCTGGGCCGGGATCGGCCTCGCGGCCGGGCTGACCAACCCGACCGAGGGCCTGGGCGCGGTGGGCGGCTATGCCGCGCTCAGCGACTACACGGCGCTGGGAGGTCAGCTCACCGTGTTCGCGCTGCCGGACTGATCGGGGGAGGTTCCATCGATCCGTCGGCCGGCGGGGGCTGTCCTCCGCCGGCTTCTTCCCGGGACAACAGGAGTCCACAATGACGCGTAACCCGCATTCGCCGGGCGCTGTCCTCGCTCTTCTCGTACTGACGGCCTCGGCGGGCTGGTCGCAGGAAACGGCCCCGTCCGGAGATCCGAACCTCGCGGTCGCCCGCGAGGAGGACGGGCGCTACTACACCGCCGACGACATTCCCACCTTCCACATCGCCGAGGATGGCACGGTCGACTGGCCGACCTATTCGGGATTCCGCCGCTACCACGCCGAATGCCATGTCTGCCATGGACCGGACGGCGAGGGGTCGAGCTATGCCCCTGCGCTCAAGGATTCGGCGATCCGGCTCGATTACTATGACTTCTACGGCATCGTCGCAGGCGGGCGGCAGAACGTCGACGCCGGGCACACCAACGTCATGCCGGCCTTCGGCACCAACCCCAACGTGATGTGCTACCTCGACGACATCTACGTCTACCTCAAGGCGCGCGGCTCGGGCGAGCTGCCGCGTGGGCGGCCCGCCAAGCGCGAGGACAAGTCCGACGTCATCGGAGAGGCCGAGAATGCCTGCCTGGGCACGTAACGGGACCCGGGTCGCGGCGCTGATCCTTTCGGTCCTGGGGGGCGCGGCCGCGGCGCAGACGTCGGACCTCGTGTCCACGACCGCGTTCCGCGTCTGCTCCGATCCGGCGGCCTATCCGGTCTCGATGCAGGACGGCTCGGGCTACGAGAACAAGATCGCCGAACTGCTGGCCGCCGAGCTGGGGCGGCCGGTGGAATACACATGGTATCCCATGTCCACCGGCTTCATCCGGAACACCCTGGCCTCGGCCGAATGCGACGTGGTGATCGGCTACGCCCAGGGGGACGAGCTTGTCCTCAACACCAACCATTACCTGACCTCGGCCTATGTCCTCGTGGTGCCGGCCGGGGGCAGCCTGGCCGACGTCGCGGAGCTGTCGGACCCGAAGCTCCGTGAGGCGCGACTCGGCATCGTGGCGGGCAGCCCGCCCGTGACGCATCTGGCCCGGCTGGGCCTTCTCACCCGGATCCACTCCTATGACCTGTTCGCCGACCGGAGGTACAACTCGCCGCCCGACCGGATGATCGCGGACCTGGAGGCCGGGGAGATCGACGCCGCGATCATGTGGGGGCCGATCGCCGGGCCGATGGTGAAGGACGCGCATCCCGACCTGAAGGTGACCCCGCTGCTGCGCGAGCCGGGGATGCCGCATCTGTTCTACCGGATCACCATGGGGGTGCGGCAGGGCGAGGACACCTGGAAGCGGGAGCTGAACTCGCTCATCCGGCGCAACCAGGATCGGATCGATGCCATCCTCCGCGAGGCCGGGGTGCCGCTGCTCAACGACATGGGCACCGAACTCAAGCCCGAAGGCTAGGGCGGTGCTGCGCGCCCTGATCCTCCTGGCCCTCCTGCCCCAGGCGGCGATCGGCCAGGCCGTCGCCGAGCCCGACGGATACCGGGACGCGCCTTACCGGGGCCAGGTGCCCGCCGGGCTGGCCGGGGCGACGACCGTGGACCCCGAGGAGGCCCACCGGCTGTGGGAGGAGGGCAGGGTGGTGTTCATCGACGCCCTGCCCCGGGACAGGCGGCCCGCCAACCTGCCCGAGGGCACGATCTGGCGCGACCGGCCCCGCGACAGCATCCCCGGCGCGCTCTGGCTGCCCAATGTGGGCTATGCCGAACTGCCGCCCGAGGATCAGGCCTATCTGGAGGACGGCCTCGCCACGGCGACCGGCGGGGACCCGTCGCGGCCGATCCTGTTCTTCTGCATGGAGAACTGCTGGATGTCCTGGAACGCCGCCAAGCGGGCGCTGGGCCTGGGCTACCGGGAGGTCTACTGGTTTCCGGGCGGCACGGACGGGTGGGCCGCCGCGGGATTTCCGCTGGAGCGGGTCGAGCCGCTGGACCCGTCATGACCGGGGCTGTCACCTTCCTCATCCGCGAAGAAGTGGTGCTCGAGGATGTAGCGCCCGCCGCGCAGCCAGGAGTCGTCGGTGTTCGACCGGATGTCGACCGCCAGCATCCGCACCAGCCGGTCCGTCTCGACCTCGCGCAGGGCCAGGTTCATCGACAGGATCAGGTTCGACACCTTCTGCACCTCGCCCACGAGCGAGTAGTCCGCGCCAAGGCGGGCGGCCATGCGGACATCGCAGCCGTTGCAGTCGGCGGGGCTCCAGGTCCGGTCGAGTTCCTCGGCCACGGGGGCGAGGTCGACCATCTCGAAGCCTTCGGCGACGAAGCGGTCGCGGATCGCATCCTCCAGAAGGGCGAGCCGGGCCACCTCGTCCTCCCGCACGCCGTTGTAGGCGCCCTCGGCCGAGGTATCGAGGAACTTGATCCCGAAGAAGGCGACCGAGGCGCCGCGCTCCAGCGGCTCGAGCGCGAGGGCCGCGCCGGGAAGGGCCAGCAGGACGGCAGCAAGGAACGGAAAGGGGGATCTCATTGCGGCACTCTCCAGGGGGATCGCGGACAGGTAGGACAGAACGGCGCCACCGCCAGGAGGGGCGGCCGATGCTGAGGCCGCTCGTGGCGCTGGGCCTCCTCGGGATGCTGGCCGCGCTGCCTGCGGCGGCGCAGCAGGTGGCGACGGCGGTCCTTCGCGTGGATTATCCCGCCCTGCTGCCGATCTCGCGGCTTGATCTGCCGACCGACGACCTGGGCTTTGCCGGCGCCGAGCTGGCGACCGAGGACAACCGCACGACCGGCAGCTTCATGGGGCAGACCTACGAAACCCGCAGCCTCGCCACCACGCCGGAGGAGGCGCAGGCCGCGTTCGACCAGCTGACCGCCGACGGTTATCGCATCATCGTGGTGCTGGCGCGCCACGACGAGCTCCTGGGCTTCGCGGACTCGGCCCCGGCTGGCACGCTGATCTTCAACGCCCGTGCCACCGACGGGAGCCTGCGCGGCGAGGACTGCCGCGCCGACGTGCTCCATGTCGCGCCAAGCGACCAGATGCTGACCGACGCGCTCGCCCAGTTCCTGGTCTGGAAGCGATGGGACAGGTGGTTCCTCATCCATGGCTCCCACCCCGAGGATCAGGCGCTGGCGGCGGCCTATGAGGCTTCGGCAGCCAAGTTCGGCGCCCGGATCGTCGACACGCGCGAGTTCGTGGACACCGGAGGGGCGCGTGCGACGGATTCGGGCCATGTGCTGGTGCAGCAGCAGATCCCCGTCTTCACGCAGGATGCGGCGGACCACGACGTGGTGATCGCAGCGGACGCAAGCGATGTCTTCGCGCCCTACCTGCCGTACCAGACCTGGGACGCGGCGCCGGTGGCGGGATCGTCCGGCCTTCGCCCGGTGACCTGGCACGCCGCCCACGAGGCCTGGGGCGCCACCCAGATGCAGCGCAGGTTCGAGGATCTGGCCGGGCGCCCGATGCGGGAGGAGGACTACCAGGCCTGGCTTGCGCTCCGCGTCGTCGGCGAGGCGGTGACCCGCACCGGCTCGGCGGACCCGGCCGCGATCCGCGACTATGTCCTGAGCCCCGACTTCGAGCTGGCCGCCTTCAAGGGTCAGAAAGTCACGTTCCGCGACTGGGACGGCCAGCTTCGTCAGCCGATCCTGCTGACCGAAGGACGGGTCACGGTCAGCGTCTCGCCGCAGGAGGGCTTCCTGCACCAGGTCTCGCCGCTCGACACCTTGGGGACCGACCGGCCCGAATCGACATGCACCGCCTTCGGGGGAGGACAGGAATGATCAGGACCACAGTGGCTGCGGGGCTTTTCCTCGGCATGGCCCTTCCGGCGCAGGCCTACAAGGTCTTCATCAGCAACGAACGTGGCAACACGGTCACCGTGCTGGACAGCGAGACCTGGGAGGTGCTGGCCGAGTTTCCGGCCGGAAACCGTCCGCGCGGCATCGCCATCGCGCCCGACGGGTCGGAGCTGTATGTCTGCTCCTCGGACGACGACACCGTGCGCGTCTTCGATCCCGAAACCTACGAGGAGCTCCATACCTTGCCATCCGGCCCCGATCCGGAGCTCTTCGTCCTGCACCCGTCCGGCAACCCGCTCTACATCGCCAACGAGGACGACAACCTCGTCACCGTGACGGACGTCAAGACCAGGCAGGTCGTGGCCGAGATCCCGGTGGGCGTCGAGCCCGAGGGCATGGGCATCTCGCCTGACGGCTCGATCGTCGTGAACACCTCCGAGACGACGAACATGGCGCATTTCATCGACACACGGACCTACGAGATCACGCAGAACACGCTCGTGGACCAGCGCCCGCGCTTTGCCCAGTTCAGCGACGACGGATCGCGCCTTTACGTCAGCGCCGAGATCGGCGGCACCGTCAGCGTCATCGACCCCTCGAACGGAGAGGTCATCCACAAGATCACCTTCGAGGTGCCGGGTATCCTGCCCGAGCTGCTCCAGCCGGTCGGGGTCCGGATCAGCCGCGACGGCAGCCGCATCTATGTCGCCCTGGGTCCGTCCAACCGGGTCGCCGTCGTCGACGGCCAGAGCTGGGAGGTTCTGGACTACCTCCTGGTCGGCCAGCGGGTCTGGCAACTCGCCTTCACGCCGGACGAGCGGTTCCTGATCGCCACGAACGGCAACTCGAACGACGTGTCGATCATCGACGTGGCGGCGGGCGAGGTGATCCGCTCCGTTCCGGTCGGCCAGCAGCCCTGGGGCGTCGTCGTCTCGCCCGAATGAGTGACCGTGACCCCGCCGGGGCCCGATCCCGGCCGGGGCACGGCGGCGCCGCGCATGTCCTGCGGCCGCAGGGGACCCGTTCGGTCCCTGACAGGCCGGCCGCGCGGGCGCAGCCGCGGCGAGCGGGCTGCGGCCCTGGAGTCGGGCTGCGCGGGACGGCTTTCCAACCGATGGTCGGTTCGGGCATCATCCGGGTGCCCTCCTGGCCGGCCGGCCTTGCGACGGCGGGCAGCCCGAAGGAACGGCGCAGGCTTGGACGCGACAGGGGATGTGATCGGATGAACCTGAGGCGCCTGGCCCTCGGCGGGAGATGGACGGCAGGGGGCTCCCGGCCAAAGGCGGGCGGGATGCGACCCGGGTTCCGCCCCGCCTGCCGTCCTGGCTCGGCTGTCCATCCATGACCTCCCTTGCCGACCCGGGTCGTTTTCTCCGCAGGCTCTTTGATCGCGCCGTCGAGGTGGCCGACCCGATGCGGTCGCTTGCGGGCCACCTGCCGCCCCGGCCCGCCGGGCGGGTGATCGTGGTCGGGGCCGGCAAGGCCTCCGCGCGGATGGCTGAGGCGGTGGAAGCGGTCTGGGGCCCCTGCGAGGGACTGGTGATCACCCGTTACGGCCATGGCCGTCCCCTGGCCGGCATCGGAGTGGTCGAGGCGGCCCACCCCGTGCCCGATGCGGCCGGAGAGGCGGGCACGGCCCGGATGCTGTCGCTCCTCCGTGGGCTCGGTGAGGGGGACACGGTGCTGGCCCTCATCTCGGGTGGGGCTTCGGCGCTCCTGGTGGCCCCGGCCCGAGGGCTGAGCCTGGCGGACAAGCAGGGCGTCAACGCGGCTCTGCTGGCCTCCGGGGCGCCGATCTCGGCCATGAACGTCGTCCGCAAGCACCTGAGCCGGGTCAAGGGCGGACAGCTCGCGGCGGCGGCCCATCCCGCGCGTATGCTGGCCCTGATGATCTCGGACGTGCCCGGCGACGATCCGGCCACGATCGGATCGGGCCCGACGGTGGGCGAGCCGTCCACGCCTGCCGAGGCACGGGCGATCCTCGCGCGCTGGCGGGTGACCGTGCCGGCCAGCGTCATGGCGGTTCTGGAGGGCCGGACGGGCGTGGTCCCGCCTGGCGACCCGCGCCTGTCCCGGACCGAGAACCGGGTGATTGCCGCCCCCGCGCAGTCCCTTGCCGCGGCGGCCGATCTCGCGAGGGCGGAGGGCTGCGAGGTGCACATCCTGGGCGACGCCCTGGAGGGCGAGGCCCGCGAGGTGGCCGCCCGTCTGGGGGCAGAGGCCCTGGCGCGGCAGGCCCAGATGCGGGCCGGGGATCGGCCCGTCCTTCTCCTGTCGGGCGGTGAGCTGACGGTGACCCGCCGGGGCGACGGCGTCGGCGGTCCCAACGCCGAGTTCATTCTGTCTCTCGCCCTGGCGCTGGAGGGCGCACCCCGCATCCACGGCTTGGCCTGCGACACCGATGGGGTGGACGGCGCGGCCGAAGTGGCAGGGGCCGTGATCGGCCCGGACACGCTGGACCGCGCCCGAAGGCTGGGCCTGGATGCGCGGTCGGCGCTTGACCGGAACGACGCACACAGCTTCTTCGGGGCCTTGGGCGATCAGGTGCTGACCGGACCCACGCTGACCAACGTGAACGACTTCCGGGCCATTCTGATCCAGGCCGCCTGACCCGGATTGCATCTCCGCGTCGGCCAGGCGACCCTCCTGGATGGGATGAGCTGCCTCGCAACATGCGCAGCCGGGGACAGGCCGCGACCCCCCGAACCGTGTCCAATCTTGTGGAGCGCGATCGGCGGCCCCCTGGCGACGGCCGAGTGTGGTGCTTTGGCCCGTCATGGACCGAAGCCAGATCCAGCGGCTCGCCTCGATTAGGGATCAGCTTTGGTCGGGGGGGGCGCCGATTTGCCCTGCCACCTGGTTGGCCGCCCATCGCGCGCAGGAACGGGTCCAGCTCGCTCCCGCTCCGGACGGGCCTCCTGCCCGAGGTCGAGATGATCCGCATGATCAGATCATTGGTGCCTTCGAGCGCATGGAGCGGTCGGACGCGCGCTACCCTTAGGTCATCGACATGGCTACGGTTGGCGCAGACGCCGCGGCCCGACAGGTCGGCCACATCCCCCGCATGATCCGCCGCCGCTTTGAAGCGGTGGCGCTGTCCCAAGGAGAAACCCAATGAAGATCCAGCGCGCAGGCTCCCTCCCTTCCGGCCAGGGCCCGTCCGAGTGGTTCACGGGCCGCGTCCGCATCGATCCGCTGTTCCCGGCCGAGCCGCCCTCCCGCATGGCAGGCAACCTTGTCACCTTCGAGCCGGGCGCTCGGACGGCCTGGCATACCCACCCGCTCGGGCAGACCCTCATCGTCACGCAAGGGCTGGGCTGGGTGCAGCGCGAGGGCGGCCCCCGCGAGGAGGTCCGCCCCGGCGACGTGGTGCGCTTTGAGCCCGGCGAGAAGCACTGGCACGGCGCCAGCGCGACCACGGCCATGAGCCATATCGCGATCCAGGAGGCCGAGAACGGGTCTCCCGTGACCTGGATGGAACAGGTCGGCGAGGGAGATTACGGGGCCTGAGCCCGCGATGGTTCCCCGCCTTCGCTGAGCGGAGCGAGCGCCTGTCTGGGTATCCGCGGCATCACCGGCAGGGCGATCATGGGGGAGGAGTTGCCGCAGCCTGAGCAAAGGCGGGGATGTTGAACCGGGTGAACACGCCGAAGTCGAGCAGCACGCTGTCACGCCCTCGTCCTTCCGGCTCCGCGACCGCTCGCTGAAGGGCGTCGGACAGAAGAGCCGCCGGATTCTGCGCGATGGCGAAGTCCATGTGCCCCTCGCGCAGCAGGGGCAGGGTGATCGAGTTGGTCTCGTGACCCACCAGCAGCAGATCGTGGGCCCGACCGGCGCTCATCAGAGCTTCCACGAGGCCCTGATTGCCCCCGCCGACGTTGTAGATCGCGCCCAATGCGGGCTGCTCCTTCAGCAGGCGGGTCACCGCATCCCGCGTCAGGCCTGGATTGTCCTCGCCCAAGGCTTCGCCGGACAGAACCACCTTGGGGAAATGGGCCCGCAACGCTGTGCGGAAGCCGATCTCGCGATCCTCGTGACACCGGAAGGCCGGGTCGCCCAGAACGACTCCCACCGGGGTCGGGCGATCCCCGAGAGCACGTCCGATGAGAAATGCCGCCGTCTGGCCGGCCGCCCTGTTGTCGATGCCCACGAAGACATCCCGAGCCTCCGGCGCCAGATCCGAGATGAAGGCCACCACCCGCTTGCCTCTGGCGCGGGCCTCGCGGAGGCGCGCCACCAGCCGGTCGGTGTTCTTGACCGCCATGATGAGCGGCCGGTCGGGATTCTGGCAGAGCTCCTGGATGACGGGCAGAAGGTCGGCTTCCTGAGCCTGGTACATATCGCGGAACTGGCCCACGGCACCGATCCGGTCCCAGGTGGTGCGGAGTTGCTCGGTCATGCCGCGTCCCAGCCGCAGGACCATGTCGACCGCAGGCGCCTTCTCGTCCGGTGAGGAGGCGAGCTCTGGCGTCGAGAGGCGGCGGATCGTCTCCTCGACGACGGTCCGCGTCCGAGGATGCACATTGCCGCGGTTGTTCAGCACGCGATCGACGGTCGCCCGCGACAGGCCCGATTCGCGCATGATCTCGGCGATGCTGACACGGCGCAATGCGGCACTCCCCCTTAAAGGCCGATGGTCCCGGAACAGGGCGCACCTTGGGGCTGGAAGCGGCAGCTCCACCCGCGGATGCATATGCGGACGCCCATTGATGCGATATGGGCAAGATATGGCAGGTCCTGAGGCATAGGGACACATCCCTCCTGGAGTTGGATGCCATCTTTCAGCGATCCAGTCACCAAGGCGCCTCTTGCGGGGCGCCTGCGAGGATCACGGGAGGCCGGGTGTTTCCACTGCTCAGTGCCGGGTTCAATCTGTTCCGATCGGACAAGGAGACTGGTCGGCCGACCCGGACATGAAGGCCGTCCGTTTGGCATCAGGGCCACACGAGCCGATCCGTCGGCAGGGCTCAGAGACTGCCGGACCGACCGGTGGCCTCATCCAGGGCCAGCGCAGCAGGTGCACACTCTGCCTCGAAGGATGCGCCGGCGCCCCTGCTGGTTCTCGTGCCTCGCCGCTTGGCGGTCAGGCGCCCAGCTTCATCCTCAGCTTGCCCTCGCATTCAAGACCTGGATGAAAGCAGCGTAGGAAGACATCCCCCAGGCAGGTCACTCGGGTGCAGTTCCGGGAACTTGCGGCTCCCTCTCAGTCCGATCGAACGAAGCAAGAGAGCGAACTGCCGGAGTTCCTGCGAAACCCTTGGAGGCGAGTACCGGAATCGAACCGGTCTACACGGATTTGCAATCCGCTGCGTAACCTCTCCGCCAACTCGCCGGGATCCATGAGGAACGGGGTGGGGATACATGACCTGGACGCCACGCGCAAGCCGCCGCGACGCGAGGAGACGCGCAGGCCCAATTGTGCCCGGGGCGGGCCTGTGCCAAGACTCCCTCGAGCCGAGACACCGGAGCGTCCAACCCTTGTCCGATTTCCAGACCCGCCGCACGATGATGGTGGACACCCAGGTCCGTCCGTCCGAGGTGACCCGATTCCCGATCATCGAAGCCATGTTGCACGTCCCCCGCGAGGCGTTCGTTCCCGAAGCCCGCCGTGAAACCGCTTACCTGGGCGAGAACCTCTTCCTTGCTCCGGGCCGGGTGATCCTCGAGCCGCGGACGCTGGGCAAGTTCCTGGAAGGCCTCGACATCAAGCCCGGCGATCGTGTGCTCGACCTGGCTACGGGGCTGGGCTACGGCGCGGCGGTGATGGAACGGATGGGCGCGCAGGTGACCGCCGTCGAGGAGGACCCCACGCTGGCGTCGGCCGCCGCCTCGATCCTGGCTGCCCAAGGTGCCGCGAATGCGCGCGTTCACCAGGGTTCCTTGGCAGAAGGTGCGCCGGCCGCCGGGCCGTTCGATGTCATCGTGATCGAAGGCGCGGTGGAGGTCATCCCTGACGCCATCCTCGCCCAACTGGCCGAGGATGGCCGCATCGCCGCGCTCTTTGTCGAGGAAACGGTGGGGATCGCCCGGATCGGCCGCAAGGAAGGTGGCGTGCTGAACTGGAAGTACGCCTTCAACGCCGGGGCGCCCGTGCTCCCCGGCTTCGGACGCGCCACAGCTTTCGTCCTCTGACGGCGCGCAGGATAAATGGGGACGAGCGGAGGCAGCGACATGCGACAGATCATCCGCGGGACCCTGACCGCGCTTTTCGTCTGGACGGGCGCGGCCCAGGCTGAAACCTTGGCCGACGCCTTGGCCACGGGCTATGAGTCGTCCGGCCTGATCGAACAGAACCGGGCTGCACTTCGTGCGGCGGACGAAGACGTGGCCCAGGCCGTCGCCACGTTGCGTCCCGTAATCAACTGGCAGACCGAGATCCAGCGACAGTTCTTCTACGGCAAGACCCAGAGCCTGTTCGGCGGCAACTCGGGCCCGGACCTCAGCGTGACCGACTCGCTCACGCTCGGTCTTGTGTCGAGCCTCACCCTGTTCGACGCCGGGGCGCGGCAGTTCCGGCTCGAGGCTCAGAAAGAGACGGTCCTCGCCACGCGCGAGAGCCTCCGCGACGTCGAGCGTCAGGTTCTTCTCCGGATCGTGAGCGCCTATCAGGAGGTCCAGCGGTCCCGCTCGTTCGTGGAACTGCGTCAGAACAACGTCCGCGTCATCGGCGAAGAGCTTCGGGCCGCACAGGACCGTTTCGAGGTGGGCGAGGTCACGCGCACCGACGTCGCGCTGGCCGAAGCCCAGCTCGCCTCCGCGCGAAGCGAGTTGGTGGCCGAGCAGGGAAACCTCGCCACCGCCATCGAGGAGTTCCGCGCCGCCGTCGGCCGTGCGCCCGGCACGCTCTCGCCGGCCCCGGCGGCCACGATCCCGGGCTCGGTGGACGAAGCGCGGGCCATCGCCCAGCGGACGCATCCCGCGTTGCTCCAGGCGCAGCATCAGGTCGCCGCCTTCGAGATCGCGATCTCCGCGACCCGGGCCGCGACCCGTCCGACCGTCTCGCTCAGCGCCGGCGCGCAGGTCAGCAGCGACCTCGACAGTCCCGACGCGGATCTGGGCGCCAATGTCGGCATCTCGGCCTCCGGGCCGATCTATCAGGGCGGCGCCCTCGCGTCGCAGGTCCGCCAATCGCGGGCTCAGCGCGACTCGGCACGGGGCCAACTGATCGAGACCGCACGGACCATCTCGCAGAACGTGGGCAGCGCCTATGCCACGCTTGATGTCGCCCGGGCCAGCCTGACCGCCTTCCGGGAGCAGGTGCGCGCCGCCGAGATCGCCTTCGAAGGCGTTCGCGAGGAGGCGACCCTGGGCGCGCGCACGACTCTCGACGTGCTCGACGCCGAGCAGGACCTGCTCGACGCCCGCGCCAACCTGGTCAACGCCCAGATCAACGAAACGCTGGCCACCTACCAGATCCTGTCGGCGATCGGGCTCCTGAACGTCCAGAACCTCGGCCTCAACGTTCAGACCTACGACCCGAGCGCCTATTACAACCTCGTGGACGATGCGCCCTCGGCCAGCTCCGAGCAGGGGCGGGCGCTGGACCGCGTGCTCGAGGCCATCGGCGCTGGTAACTAGCCAACAAGGGGTGTCCCAGGCAGGCGCGGCGCCGTGCCCGCCGGGGACACCGGCGATCCTGACCGTAGGGCCAGCGTCAAGAGAACAGTGATGTCCAACATATCCAACGACGCCTCGGGCCAGACCCTCACGCCGATCCAGCGCCTCATGGAGCAGCGTCGCTCGACCCCGAGCACCGCGCCTTCTCCGCTGGAGCGGCTGGTCCTGACCTCGGCCCAGCGCATCGGAGAGCCGGTTGCGCAGCCTGAGGCCCCGGCTCCGCTGGAACTGCTGGTCCTGAGCCCTGCCATGTCGGTGCAGGGCGGCGGCCCTGTCGGGGAGCCTGCGCCCGCCGCCATTGGCTCGCCCGCGGCGTTGCAGGTCGACGACGCGACCTTGCGCAAACTGGTCGACCA
The DNA here is from genome assembly GCF_017916275.1 of Rubellimicrobium arenae. GTDB lineage: Bacteria > Pseudomonadota > Alphaproteobacteria > Rhodobacterales > Rhodobacteraceae > Rubellimicrobium > Rubellimicrobium arenae. The sequence goes on along the minus strand of NZ_JAFMST010000004.1, from coordinate 419,336 downwards.
GGCTCTCCGGGCCGAGCTGCAAGGCGAACTCGGGGAGCGCATCACCCGGAACCTGCGCAAGATCGTCCGGCGCGAGGTGCGTCTCGCCCTGGCCCTCCGGGACGACGCCTGACGATCAGGTCGCCGCGGCCAGGGCAAGGACCCGGTCGAGGTCCAGATGCCGCTCCAGATGGGCGGCCAGCCGGTCCAGCGTGACCTCCACGGCGCTGTCCCAGTCGAACGAGGCGGCGGGTGCGCCCATCTCGTCCAACATGGCCGCCCGGAACGCATCGGCCGCGAACAACCCATGCAGGTACGTCCCGCGAACCCGGCCATCGGCGCTGGTCGCGCCTTCGGGCCGCCCCTCGATCTCCAGCCAGGGTCGGGCAAGGTCCGGCCCTTCGGTGCGGCCGAGGTGGATCTCGTAGCCTGTGACGGGCGTGCCGGTCGCGAGATGACGCCCGGCGACCCGGGCCAGCCGCTTGTCCTGCCCCATTACGGTGATGACATCCAGAAGGCCCAGTCCGTCGACTCCGCCGGGCGGGCCTTCCAGCCCCTCCGGATCCTCGATCCGCCGCCCCAGCATCTGGAAGCCGCCGCACAGCCCCAGCACCTGCCCGCCCCGACGCCGATGCGCCAGGAGGTCCACGTCCCAACCCTGCGCCCGGAAGTCGGCAAGGTCCGCGATGGTCGTCTTGGACCCGGGCAGGAGCACGAGGTCGGCGTTCCCGGGCAGGGGGCGCCCCGGCGGCACAATCTCGACCGACACGCCCGGCGTGGCGGAAAGCGGGTCCAGATCATCGAAGTTCGCGATCCGGCGCAGACGCGGCACGGCAATCCTCAGATCTCCGCCATTCACGCGCCCGCCCAGGTCCAGAACGTCCTCGGCCGGAAGGCGCCAGGCCTCCTCGAACCAGGGTACGACGCCCAGGCCGTCCCAGCCGGTGCGCTGGGCGATCAGATGGAAGCCATCGGTGAACAGCGACGGGTCGCCACGGAACTTGTTGACGGCAAAGGCGCGGATCATGGCGCGGTCCTCTGGGTCCAGCACGGCATGTGTCCCGACCAGCTGGGCGATGACCCCGCCCCGGTCGATGTCGCCCACCAGCACGACCGGAACTCCGGCCGCCTGGGCAAAGCCCATGTTGGCGATGTCGCCCGCTCTCAGGTTCACCTCGGCCGGGCTGCCCGCGCCTTCCACAAGGACAAGGTCGCGCCCGGTCCCCAACCGGCGGAAGCTGTCCAGCACAGGGGCCATGAGGCTCGGCTTCAGGGCGGCGTAGTCCCGCGCCCGCACGCTCGCGAGACGGCGGCCCTGCACGACCACCTGCGCGCCGGTATCGGTCTCGGGCTTGAGCAGCACCGGGTTCATATCCACCAGCGGCTCCAGCCCCGCGGCACGGGCCTGCAGGGCCTGAGCCCGCCCGATCTCGCCGCCGTCCGCCGTCACCGCGGCGTTGTTCGACATATTCTGCGGCTTGAAAGGGGCCACCGACAGGCCGCGCGCCCGAAAGGCGCGGGCCATCCCGGCCACGAGCATCGACTTGCCCACGTTCGATCCCGCGCCCTGGATCATCACCGCCTTGGGCATTGTGTCCTCGCAGTCCGGCCGTCCGTCACGCCGGCCTTTCCTCCCGGACCGGGCAACAAAAAACGCGGACCCGAAGGTCCGCGCCAGATCAGTTATCCCGTTCGCGTCAGGCGGCCCTGGCCTCTTCCTCGGCGGCGTGGCGGCGCTCGCTCTCCTCGCGGGAAAGGGCGACCGAGGTGCGGACACCCTTGGCCACGAAATCCATGAGGCCCTGCACGACGCGTTCGTTCGGGTCGATCCCAGCGCAGGTGAGGACTTCGCGACCATCCTTCGACCGCGCCCAGCGAGCAATCTGCTCGGGCCCGTTGCCGAACTTCTTGTCGTCCGCGATCGCGTCGTCCAGCGCCGCCAACACCACAGCGGCAAAGAGCTTGCGTGCCCGGTTGCCCTGTTCGTTGTTGTAGGCGGTGCCGTCGATGAAATCCTTCATTTCGCTTCCTTTTTTCTTTTTTGCTCGTGGGGTCCCGAAGCCCGGCGGAAACTACCTAGATCGGTCAAGCTGAGGGGTGCTCTTTCGACATGGCAGCCATGCTAAACCGGCATGGCTTAATGTTGCGTTAACCCGCGGTCGGTCAGCTTGTGTTACGGGCACACGGGCGATATGGGAGCGGTGGGCCTTTTATCAACGGTCTTCGCGTATTTTTCTCCGGAGCGGGCATGCCCAAGATCAACGGCAACGAGATCAAGCCCGGCTTGATTCTGGACCATGAGGGCGGCCTATGGGCGGCGGTCAAGGTCGACCACGTCAAGCCCGGCAAGGGGGGCGCCTTCGCGCAGGTGGAGCTCAAGAACCTTCGCGACGGCCGCAAGCTCAACGAACGCTTCCGCTCCGCCGACAAGGTCGAGACCGTCGAACTGGAGAAGAAGGACCAGCAGTTCCTCTATGAGACGGACGGAATGCTGACCTTCATGGACGCCCTGACCTTCGAGCAGATCGAGCTGCCCTCCGACCTCCTGGGCGACCGGCGCCCCTTCCTTCAGGATGGCATGACCGTCCGCGTCGAGTATGTCGGGGACGAGGCGCTGAACGTGGCGCTGCCGCCCAAGGTGACCTGCACGATCGCCTCGACCGACCCCGTGCAGCGGGGCCAGACCGCCGCCAACAGCTTCAAGCCCGCGATGCTCGACAACGGCCTGCGCATCCTGGTCCCGCCCTTCATCGGCGAGGGCGAGAGGGTCATCGTCAACACCGAGTCGATGGAATATTCCGAGCGTGCCTGATCCGATCCTGCCCGCGCAGCGCGACCTCCTCCTTGCCGCCGTGCGGGAGGCCGCGCGCGACAGGATCATGCCCCGCTTCCGGGCGCTCGAAGCCGCCGACATCTCCACCAAGTCCGGTCCCGCCGACCTCGTGACCCTCGCCGACACCGAGGCCGAGGCCCAGATCTCCGCCGCCGTCCGGGCCGCCTGGTCCGACGCCGTCGTCCTCGGCGAAGAGAGCGTGAGCGCCGACCCGTCCCTGCGCGACCGCATGGGCGCGGCCGAGACCTGCGTGGTGATCGATCCCGTGGATGGCACCTGGAACTTCGCCAAGGGGCTCGCTGTGTTCGGGGTGCTGGTTGCGGTCCTGCGCCGGGGCGAGCCGGTCTGGGGCCTGCTCTACGACCCGGTCATGGACGACTGGATCGAGGCCGCCCCCGGTCAGGGCACGCGCTTCGAGACCGCCGCAGGCCGGGTGAGCCCCCTGGCCACCTCGCGGGAGGCCAATGCCGAACGGCTGACCGGCTACATGCCCCTCGGGCTTTTCGACCGCGTATCGCGCGAGCGGATCGTGCGGGAATTCCCCGACTTCCTCCGCATCACGGGCCTGCGCTGCGCGGCGCACGAATATCGGATGGTGGCTCAGGGCCATGCGGAGTTCTGCCTGTCCGGGCCGATCCCGCATCCCTGGGATCACGCCGCAGGCGTCCTTGCGGTCGAATCGGCCGGCGGCGTGGCGCGTTTCCTCGACGGGGAGCCCTATCAGGCCCGCCGCACACAGGGCGTCATCCTCAGCGCCGGCTCCGAGGCCGCATGGGATGAACTGGCCCGGCGCTTCGCGTTCCTGGCCTAGTCCGACCCGCCAGGCCTTCCCAAGGTCGCGGAAGGCTTACTGCCCCGGTTCCGCCAGCCGCAGCCGCGCCTGTCCCGCCGTCATGACCCCGTTCGCCCGGTCGAGCCGCAGATGCGCGATGCCACGGCCGCCCGACTGGGTGAAGATCGTCCCGGCCTCGCGCCCGTCCTCGGTCAGGATGGGGGTGCCCACGGGGGCCACCCCGTCCACCTCCACGCCCACAAGCCCCTTTCGCAGGTCCGTCTTGTGCTTCATCCGGGCCGTCACCTCCTGGCCGACATAGCAGCCCTTGCGGAAGTCCACGCCGTGCAGCCTCTCGAACCCGGCCTCGAGGATGTAGGTCTCCGGCGTCAGCTCGATCCCGGTCTCGGGCACGAGGTGGGCGACCCGGATCGCATCCCAGTCGGTCCCGTCGTCGGTCCCGGCCTCGCCGTAGAGCCGCCAGCCCAGCGCCGGATCGCGCGGATCGGGCAGGGCGCCCTCGGGCGCGGGTCCCGTCCCGCGCGACACCTTCAGGTCCGTCACGGCCAACCGCACGTCGGCCCGGAGCCTGTACATCGACAGACGCTGGAGGAGCCCGGGCGCAAGCCGTTCGTCCACGTCGATCAGGATGCGTCCGTCATCGCCCTTCATGATGAAGTCCGCGAGGTACTTGCCTTGAGGCGTGAGAAGGGCCGCATAGACGAGCCCGTCCTTCAGCCGCCGCAGGTCGTTGGTCACGAGCCCCTGGAGAAAGCTCTCCCGGTCCTCACCCGTCACCTCGATGACCGCCCGACCGTTCATCCCTCTTCCCCTTCGTTGACCATGGCCATGCCCGGCGGAACCCCGGCCGCTGGATGGGCCGCCGTTCCGTCCGCGCCCTCGGAGTCCTTGAACTGGAGCCGATGAAGCTCGGCGTAAAGGCCGCCCCGGGCCAGAAGCTCGGCATGGGTGCCCTGGTCCACGACTCGCCCGCGATCCAGGACGACGATCTTGTCGGCGGCGCGCACGGTCGAAAGCCGGTGTGCGATCACCAGCGTCGTCCGCCCGGCCGAAAGCCGGTCCAGCGCGTCTTGGACGATCGCCTCGGACCTCGTGTCGAGCGCCGAGGTCGCCTCGTCCAGCAGCAGGACCGGCGTGTCGCGCAGGAGAGCCCGTGCGATCGCCACCCGCTGGCGCTGTCCGCCCGACAGGGCAGACCCCCTCGGGCCGGCGGCGCTGTCGAGCCCCTGCGGCAGCGACCCGACGAAGTCCGCGACATGCGCGGCCTCCACGGCCCGGGCGAGCCGCTCCTCGCTGACGTCGCTGCGACCCAGCAGGATGTTCTCCCTTACGGTCTCATCGAACAGCAGGGCGTCCTGCGACACCACGCTGAACAGTTGCCGCAGCCCGGCCAGGTCCATGGCCCGCACCGGGACGCCGCCGACCAGGACATCGCCCTCCTGCGGGTCCACCAGCCGGGTGAGAAGGTTGAACACGGTGCTCTTGCCGGCCCCCGAGGCGCCGACCAGCGCGGTGGTCCGGCCCGCCTCGGCGACGAAGCTCAGGCCGCGCAGCACGGGCTGATGCCCATAGGCCAGATGCACGTCCCGCAACTCCACCGCCGGGGCGCCCTGGGGTGGAGCCACGGGTCGCGCGGGCGAGACCAGCGCAGGCCGTGCGTCGAGGATCGCCCGCATCCGCTCCACGCTGGCGCCGGCCTGGCTCCAGGTCCCGGACAGGCCGGCCAGCCGGCGGAGGGGCTCGAAGGCGAGCGACATGGCGGTGAAGAAGGCCATGAACTCGCCCACCGTCTTGTCGCCGGCGATGATCTGCGATCCGCCCAGCGCCAGCACCGCGAGGAAGCCCAGCCCCGACATCACGTCCACCAGCGCCGGGATCGCCGCGCGGCCGGCCGCGCCCCGCACCTCGGCCCGGACCCGCTGGCGCAGCAGCGCATCGTAGCGGTCGCCCTGGTACCGCTCCAGGCCGTTGAGCTTGATCGCGTTGAGCCCGTGGAACACCTCGTCGAGCCGCGTCGCCATGCGTCCGGCGACCTCGCGCGCGGCCCGGGCGCGGCGGCGTACGAACCCCTGCACGAGAAATGCGGGCAGCACGAGCAGCGGCACGCCCACCAGCGCCACGAGCGTCCAGCGCCAGTCCACCGCCAGCGCCACGCCCAGGAGCGACAGGAGCCCCACCGCGTCCCGTCCCAGGCCCGTCACGAGCGAGCTCCAGATCGAATTGATCGCCTGAACGTCGCCTTGCACCCGTTCGATCAGGGTGCCGGGCGGGTGGCTCTGGTGAAAGGCGCCGTCCAGGGTCATCAGATGCCGCAACAGGTCGCTCCGCAGCGCGGCCGCGGCCTTTTCGTTCACGCGGGTCAGGATGACCTTCTGCCCCGCCGAGGCGCCGGCCCGCAGCGTGAAGATGGCGGCGATGGCAAGGCCCACGGTCCAGACGGCTCCGGGCTCGCGCGCCACGAAGACCCGGTCGAACATCGGCTGCACGCCCCTGGCGAAAAGGCCCAGCGTCCCGCCCTCGACCGCCATGAGGATCACGGCAAGCAGCAGCCAGGGCCAGTGCGGCCGCAGGTAGCTCCGCCATAGCCACCCGAAATCGCCGCGGGCGGACCGGTCCTTCACCGCCTGTAGCTCGCCCGGACGGCGGACGGGTCGTACTCGGTCGCGAACCAGTCCTCGATGCCGATGGGACCCTTGGCCAGCCGCGCCTCGTAGAGGTCCAGCACATGCCCCAGCACCCCCGCGCGCGAGGCGCTGACGTGAAGGTAGCGGAAGGACAGGTGCCGACGCGCCTGCGCGACCGTTGCGCCCTGCGCCAGCAGGTAAAGCGCACTGGCAAAGCCGGCGCGGTCCGCGCCCGACTTGCAGTGCATGAGGAACGGCCGCTCCAGCGTGCGGAAGGCCTCGAAGAGCTTGAGCACCTGGTCCTTTGCCGGCGGCTTGCGGGCATGGAGCATGACGCTCACCAGCGTCAGGCCCAGCGCCTCGCAGCTTTCCTTCTCGAACAGGAACCGCGGCTGCTCGGCCGTGCCGCGCAGGTTCAGGACCGACCGGATGCCCATGGCCTTGATCTCGATGAACCGTGCATGCGTGGGCTGGTTCGAACGCCAGACGCCGGGGGCGATCTCGTCCATGTTGGTCCAGTGGTGCCGCAGGATGGCGTGGTCGAGAAGGTTGTAGTGCAGCATCGCCCGTCGCCGCGCGGCGGGATCGCTGATGTCCAGCGCGCTCTTTTCGGGCGTCCCCCGCAGCAGTCGTGCAAGAAGGCTCACGGCATCCTCGGTCCATTGGTCACTGGGGCGCATCTATGCCCCCACGTCCCGCGCAGCAAGCGGCGCTGGCGCCCGCGCCGAAGCCGCCCTAGGTTCCCCCGGCCGATCCTACGGAGATCCCATGCTCGCCCACGGTCGTTCCTATCTCGCCATTCCCGGTCCTTCGGTGGTCCCCGACCGCGTCCTGCGCGCCATGCATCGCGCCTCGCCCGACATCTACGAAGGCGAGATCGTGGACCTGACCGAGACGCTGATCCCGTCGCTCCGCGCGCTGGCGGGGACGCGCCACCAGGCCGCGATCTACATCGGCAACGGCCACGCCTCCTGGGAGGCGTCGCTCGTCAACGTGCTCTCGCGCGGGGACAAGGTGCTGGTGCCGATCTGCGGCCATTTCGGGCGCGGCTGGGCGGGCGTCGCCAGTGATCTCGGGGCCGAGGTGGAGGTGATCGACTTCGGTCCCACCAGCCCCATCGATCCCGCCCGCGTCGAGGACGCCCTGCGCGCCGACCGCGACCACCGGATCAAGGCGGTGCTGGCCGTCCATGTGGACACCTCCACCTCGGTCCGCAGCGACATCGCGGCGCTGCGGCGGGCGCTCGACGCCGTGGGGCATCCCGCGCTGCTGATGGCCGACTGCGTAGCCTCGCTGGGCTGCGACCGCTTCGAGATGGACGCCTGGGGCGCCGACGTGATGATCGCCGCCTCGCAGAAGGGGCTGATGTGCCCTCCAGGCCTGTGCTTCGTCTGGTTCAACGACCGCGCCGCGCAGGCGCGCAAGGCGGCGGGCCTCGTCACGCCCTACTGGGACTGGACGGGCCGCGCGAACCCGGACGCCTTCTGGCGGTACTGGTTCGGCACCGCCCCGGCCCAGGCGCTCTACGGCCTGCGCGAGGCGCTCGACATGATCGAGGAGGAGGGCCCCGAACGGGTCTGGGCGCGCCATGCGACGCTGGCCCGAGCTGTCTGGGCCGCCTGCGAGGCCTGGGGGCAGGGCGGCCCCCTCCGCTTCAACGTCCCCGACCCGCAGGCCCGCTCCCATGCGATCACCGCGCTGTCGCTCGACCCCGGTCAGGCGGACGCGTTGCGCCGCTGGACCAAGGACAACACCGGCGTCACGCTCGGCATCGGGCTGGGGCGCGAGCCGGCGGACGCCTTCTTCCGCATCGGACACATGGGCCATGTCAACGCCCATATGGTGCTGGGCGTCCTGGCCACCATCGAGGCCGGGCTCCAGGCGCTGAAGATTCCGCACGGCACCGGCGCGCTGGCCGCCGCCGCCGGCGTGGTGGCCGCGGCCTGACCGATTGCCATGCGGGCGAGGGGCTCTACTGGGCCGGAGCCCCGTGCCCCATCCGCTCCAGCATCTCCTGCATCTGGGCGATCTCGGCCTCCTGGGCGTCGATGACCTTCTGCGCCATCGCGCGGGTTTCCTCGTCGTCGCCCTGTTCCAACTCCATGCGGGCCATGTCGATGGCGCTCTGGTGATGGGGGATCATCATGAGGAGGAAGTCGGCATCCATGTCGCCGGTCGATTCCATCGGCATCGACGACATCATCCGGTTCATCGGCCCCATGAGGCCGCTCATCGAATCATCGGGCATCACCATCATGTCCCCGTGATCCATGTGCCCCATGGCATCCCCGGTCCCTTCGGACTCGGATTGGGCCAAGGCGATCCCGCCCGTCAGGGCGATCAGGGCGGCCAGCGGCGTGGCAAAGCGGATCATCGACTCCTCCTTGGGTCAGCTTCCGGGAGAAGGATATTCCCTTGGGCCCCGAAGACCAATCACGCCTGCGCCTCCGCCAGCGCGTCGGGCAGCGCCTCGGCAAGGGCGGCGAGCGCCTCGCCGGGCCCGACCGTCACCCGGATGCAGCGGTCGAGCGGCGCGACCCCCGGCATCCGGACGAAGACCCCGCGTCGCAGCAGCCCTTCCAGCACCGACTTCGCAAAGGCTCCGTCCCGCCCGCAGTCGATGGCCACGAAGTTCGTGCAGGAGGGCAGGGGCCGCAGCCCCGCCGCCCGCGCGATGCGCGCCACCTCGTCCCGCGCCGCCGCGACCCGGCCGGCGACCTCGCGCGGCCATTCCTCGTCCCGGATCGCCGCCAGGGCCCCCGCCTGCGCCACCCGCCCCAGGCCGAAGTGGTTCCGCACCCGGTCGAAGGCCGAGATCAGGTCGCGGGGTCCGATTCCGTAGCCGACCCGCAGCCCGGCCAGTCCATGCGCCTTGGAGAAGGTCCGGAACCGGATCACCCGTGGATCGGCCGGGTCGACGCGGGGCAGGGACCCCTCGGGCGCGAGCTCCGCATAGGCCTCGTCCAGCACGAGGAGCGCCCCTTCCGGGACCGCCTCGATCATCTGCCCGATCACGTCGGGCCCATGCATCCCGCCCATGGGGTTGTCGGGGTTGGACAGGTAGATCAGCCGCGCCCCGACCTCCCGCGCCAACCCTGTCAGCGCCTCCGGATCCTGCCGGTCCTCGCGATAGGGCACCGTTCGCAGCCGTCCCCCGAACCCCGCGACATGGAAGTTGAACGTCGGATAGGCCCCAAGCGAGGTCACGACCTCCGTCCCGCCCGTCACGACCAGACGCACCAGCAGCCCAAGGAGCCCGTCGATCCCTTCGCCCACGATCACATGGGCCGGGTCGCAGCCGTGATGCGCGGCAATGGCATGGCGCAGCTCGTGCACCTCCGGGTCGCCGTACATCCAGGCGTCGCGCGCCGCTCGCGCCATGGCCTCCACCGCGCGGGGCGACGGGCCAAAGCCGCTCTCGTTGGCCCCGAGCCGTGCCCGGAACGCCACGCCCAGGCGCCGCTCGAGCGTCTCGGGGCCGGTGAAGGGGACGGTCGCGGGGAGCGACGCGGCAAGCGGGGTAAGGCGCGGATCGGTCATGCCCCCCAACGTGACCGCCTCGGTGGTTGGCTGCAAGCGCCTCGACCCTTTCCCCCGCGCCCCGCTTTCGCTAATCCCCTGGCCCGAGCGGATGATGGGGGATGCGATGGACAAGAACTTCGGAGCGGCCGAGGCCGAGGCGCGCATCGCCCGGCTCTGGGAGGAGTCCGGCGCCTTCAAGGCCGGCGCGAACGCCAAACCCGGCGGCCAGCCCTTCTCCATCGTGATCCCGCCGCCCAACGTGACGGGTTCGCTCCACATGGGGCACGCCTTCAACAACACGCTCCAGGACATCCTGACGCGCTGGCACCGCATGAGGGGCGACGACGTCCTCTGGCAGCCGGGCCTCGACCACGCCGGCATCGCCACGCAGATGGTGGTGGAACGCGAGCTCGCGAAGGCCGGCAACGAAGGCCGCCGCGAGATGGGGCGCGAGGCGTTCCTCGAAAAGGTCTGGGAGTGGAAGGCCAAGTCCGGCGGCACCATCATCGGCCAGCTCAAGCGGCTCGGCGCCTCCGCCGACTTCTCGCGCGAGGCGTTCACGATGGACCCGCACTTCCAGCGCGCGGTCCTGCAGGTCTTCGTCCGCATGTACGAGGACGGCCTGATCTACCGCGGCAAGCGCCTCGTGAACTGGGACCCCCACTTCGAGACCGCGATCTCCGACCTCGAGGTCGAGAACCGCGAGGTGCAGGGCCACATGTGGCACTTCAGGTACCCGCTCGCGAACGGCGCCACCTACGAATACCTGGAGCGTGACGCCGACGGCCAGATCACCCGGCGCGAGGTCCGCGACTACATCTCCATCGCCACGACGCGCCCCGAAACCATGCTGGGCGACGGCGCGGTGGCGGTCCACCCGTCGGACCTCCGCTACGCCCCCCTCATCAGCCAGCTTTGCGAGATCCCGGTCGGCCCCAAGGCGCACCGCCGCCTGATCCCGATCATCGCCGACGAATACCCCGATCCCGCCTTCGGCTCGGGCGCGGTCAAGATCACCGGCGCGCACGACTTCAACGACTACGCCGTGGCGATGCGCAACGGCATCCCGCTCTATGCGCTGATGGACACCAAGGCGCGGATGCGCTCGGACGGCCTGTCCTACGAGGAATCGGCCACCCTCGCCGGACAGATCGCGCGCGGCGAACGCGAGGCGAGCGACGTCTCGCAGATCAACCTCGTGCCTGAGGACATGCGCGGCCTCGACCGCCTGGAGGCGCGCCGCCTCGTCATCTCGCAGATCGAGTCCGAAGGCCTGTCGGTCATGGTCGACAGCGCCGACGGCCCGGTGCCCTTCGTCGAGAACAAGGTCATCATGCAGCCCTTCGGCGACCGCTCGGGCGTGGTCATCGAACCCATGCTGACCGACCAGTGGTTCGTGGACACCGCCCGCATCGTCGGCCCCGCCATCGAGGCCGTCCGCACCGGCCGCACCCAGATCCTCCCCGAGCGGGACGCCAAGGTCTACTTCCACTGGCTCGAGAACATCGAGCCCTGGTGCATCTCCCGCCAGCTCTGGTGGGGCCACCAGATCCCGGTCTGGTACGGGCTCGACCTCCATCGCGGCCTGTTCGCCGACGAACAGGGCGACGACGCCCTCGACGAGCTGGAGATCATGGACCTCCTCCTCAGCCGCGACTTCGTCGGAGAGGAGCCGCGCCACCACTGCGCCATCGACTACGCGGGCGTCCGCGACGCCTTCGCGAATGACCTGGCCGAGCTTCCGGCCCCCCTCAACCACGCCCGCGTCATCGAGGTGGAGGACGCCCGCGCCGCCGCCCACGCCTTCGCGGCGGGCCTCGCCGATTACAACGTGACGCAGGACCCGACGCGGCTCGTCTATCCGGTCTGGCGCGACCCGGACGTGCTCGACACCTGGTTCTCCTCCGGCCTCTGGCCGCTGGGCACGCTCGGCTGGCCCGAGGACACGCCGGAACTCGCCCGGTACTTCCCGACCTCGGTCCTCGTGACCGGCTTCGACATCATCTTCTTCTGGGTCGCCCGGATGATGATGATGCAGCTCGCCCTCGTGAACGAGGTGCCGTTCAAGACGGTCTACGTCCACGCCCTCGTCCGCGACGAGAAGGGCAAGAAGATGTCCAAGTCCCTGGGCAACGTCCTCGACCCCCTCGACCTCATCGACGAGTTCGGGGCCGACGCCGTGCGCTTCACGCTGGCCGCGATGGCCGCCATGGGCCGCGACCTCAAGCTCTCCACCAGCCGCATCGCGGGCTACCGCAACTTCGGCACCAAGCTCTGGAACGCCCACCGCTTCGCGGAGATGAACGGCGTGTTCCAGGCCCCGCGCGCGCCCGGCCTCCCCGCCGCCACTGCCCCAGTGAACCGCTGGATCATCGGCGAGACCGCCCGCATCCGCGAGGAGGTGGACACAGCCCTCGACGCCTTCCGCTTCGACGGGGCGGCGCAGGCGCTCCACGCCTTCGTCTGGGGCGTGGTCTGCGACTGGTACGTGGAGTTCTCCAAGCCCCTCCTCCAGGGCGATGACCCCGCGCTCAAGGCGGAAACCCAGGCGGTCATGGCCTGGGTCCTCGACCAGTGCCTGATCCTCATGCACCCCTTCATGCCCTTCATCACCGAGGATCTCTGGGGCTCCACCGCCCAGCGGGCCAAGCTGCTCGTCCACGCCGACTGGCCGACCTACGCGGCCCGCGACCTCGTGGACCCCGCCGCCGAGGCCGAGATGCGCTGGACCATCGCCCTGATCGAGGGGATCCGCTCCGCCCGCGCCCAGCTCAACGTCCCCGCGGGCCTCACCGTCCCCGTCGTGATGACCGAGGCCGAGCCCGCCGCCCACGTGGCGCTCGCCCGCAACGAGACGCTGATCCGCCGCCTCGCCCGGATCGAGCCGCCGACCGAAGGCCCGGCGCCGCGCGGCTCCATCACGGTGGCGACCCCCGGAGCCACCTTCGCCCTGCCGCTCGAAGGCCTGATCGACATCCAGGCCGAGATCGCGCGCATGACCAAGGGCGCCGACAAGGCCGCCAAGGAGGCCGCCTCCCTGCGCGGCCGCCTGTCCAACCCGCGCTTCGTCCAGTCCGCCGCCGAGGAGGTGGTGGAGGAAGCCCGCGAGAACCTCGCCGCCCGCGAAGCCGAAGAGGCGCAGCTCCGCGCCGCCCTGGCCCGCCTGAGCGAGCTGGCCTGACGATCTCCGCCGCCGTTGGGCGGCGGACCTGGTCTCCTTCCGATCGGCGGGTTCTGGCCGAGATCACTACGGTTCGCCCGAACAAAGGGCGGACTGACGTGTTCGAGGTGCAGTGCCGCGCAGTGCGGCATCATGGGAGGAGAACCATGAGACTTCTGATCGGATGTGTCGCGACGGCCATGACCGTCGCGCTGCCGGCTCTTGCTCAGGATGCAGGAACCGACACCAGCACGATGACCTGTGCCGACTTTACCGCCCTGGATACGGCGGGCCAGCAAAGCGCGATCCAGTCGCTCCAGTCCGCAGGCGGAGCCGGCGGCATGGGGGCCACGACCGGAACGGACGCGGCTGGCACCGCCGCGACCGGAACCGACACGGCCAGCGGCGCCGATGCCTCGGCGGGGACGACCGGAGCCACCGGGACGGACACGGCAACTGCGGGCAGCGCAGGGGGGGCGGGTGATATGACGTCGGCCCTTCTCGCGGCATGCGCCAGCGATCCGACCATGCTGGTCAGCGATGCCATGACTCAGGCGGGCGGCATGGGTGGCAGCACGGGTGGCGCTGCGACCGGCGGGGCCGCCGGCGACATGGGAAGCACGACCGGCGGCGACGCCAGCGGCGCGGGTGGGGCCACGGGCAGCGATGCCGGTGGCGCGAGCAGCACCACCGGCGGGGATGCGGGCGCCACGGGCGGGGCCAGCGGCGAAGGCGGTAGCGCCAGCGGTTCCGGGGGCAGCGGCAGCGGAGGCTGACGCCAACCCTGCGGGGGCGTCCTCCAGCGCCCTCGTACCCTTCTGGGCCGGGCGGCAGGTTCCGCCCGGCTGAGGCCCCGGGCGATCTTCGGTCATTTGGCCTGATCCATCGCCTGGCCAGCCGATCGACGTCAGCCCGTCCTCAAGGAGGCCCGGCCGACCTTTGCCGTATCAGGCCACGGCCTGGAGCCGCGCCTTGGGCGTGATCCCCAGCGCCAGGCAGACGTCCCGCGTCAGCGCGGGCTTATTGAGCGTGTAGAAGTGCAGGTGCTCCACGCCGCCCTGGATCAGCCGGTCGCACAGCGAGGTCGCCGTCGCCACGGCCAGCAGCTCGGTCGTGCCGTCGCGCTGGGCGTTCTCGAAGGCGTGGGCGGTCGTCTCCGGGATATGCGTCCCGCAGCGCGCCGAAAGACGCTGCACGCCCGCCCAGCTTTCGACCGGAAGGATGCCCGGCAGGATCGGCGCGGTGATCCCCGCCTTCACGCAGGCGTCGCGGAACCGGAAGAACGTCTCGGGCTGAAAGAAGAACTGCGTGATGGCCGAGGACGCGCCCGCATCGATCTTGCGCTTGAGGAACTCGATGTCCGCCCGGGCGTCCGCCGCCTCGGGGTGCTTCTCGGGATAGGCGCCCACGCGGATCGTGAACTTGCCGGTCCGCGCCAGCGCCTCGACCAGCTCCACCGAGGAGGCAAAGCCGTTGTCATGCGCCCGGAAGCCGTCGGAGCCCTTGGGCGGGTCGCCCCGCAGCGCCACGATCTCGGTCACGCCCACGTCGGCATAGCTGTCGGCGATGGCGAGGGTCTCCTCCCGCGTGGCCTCCACGCAGGTCAGGTGCGCCGCCACCGTCAGGCCGTAATGCTTGTGGATGGTGGCCACCGCGTCATGCGTCAGCGTCCGCGTGGTGCCGCCTGCCCCATAGGTCACCGACACGAACTCCGGCGCCAGCGGCCCCAGCACGTTGCAGCAATCCCAGAGCCGGAACGACCCTTCGAGGTTCTTGGGCGGGAAGAATTCGAAGCTGACGGCGGTCATGGCGGCTCCCTGGTCTGACAGGACTCGTTGTAGGTTGCCCCACAGTGTGAGACAAATTCATAATCTTCACGATCAACATGAGTTCCGTTTGCACATAGAGTTCCGCCACCTCCGCACGATCCAGGCGATCCACGAGACGGGCAGCCTCGCCAGCGCGGCAGAGCTCCTCGGCCTCACGCAGTCGGCCCTGAGCCACCAGATCCGCGGGATCGAGGAGCAGGCGGGCGTGGAGCTGTTCGTGCGCGCGACCCGTCCCCTCCGGCTCTCGCCCGCGGGCCAGCGCCTCCTTGCCGCCGCGCAGGCGATCCTGCCGCAGGTCGCGGCCCTTGAGGCCGAGTTCGCCAACCTCGAAGCGGGCCGCGCGGGCCGGATGCACGTCGCCATCGAATGCCACGCCTGCTTCGAATGGCTGCTGCCGGTGATGAACCAGTTCCGCAAGGCCTGGCCCGAGGTGGACATCGACATTCGCCCCGGCCTCGCCTTCGACGCCCTGCCGGCGCTCCGGCGCGAGGAGGTGGACCTCGTCGTGTCCTCCGACCCGGAGGAGCTGCCCGGCGTGACCTTCACCCCGCTCTTCGACTACGAGCCCGTCCTTGTCGTCGCGGCCGGCCACCCGCTGGCTGGCAAGCCGGTGATCGAGGCCGGGGACTTCGCCGGCCAGACACTCATCACCTATCCGGTGGAGCGTGCGCGTCTCGACGTCTTCACCGAACTCCTGACACCCGAGGGCGTGGAGCCCGCCGCCCAGCGGCAGGTGGAGCTGACCGCCATGATCCTCCTGCTGGTGGCCTCGGGGCGCGGCATCGCGGTGCTGCCCGACTGGGTGGTCCGGTCCACGGCGCGGGCCGACATGGACATCGTGACCCGAAGCCTGGCGCGGCGTGGCACGCCCATCCTCAAGCGGCTTTATGCGGCGACGCGCGCGGCCGAGGCGACCCGCCCCTTCGTCGCCCACCTCATCCGCCTGGCACGGCAGGAGGCCGTGAAGCTCCAGAGAGGGTGACATGCCCTTGTGACCGGCGCGATCCCCGGTCTATATGCGCGGCTTGACCTGTCAGGGAGCACGGAATGGCCAGCAGCGCGAACATGAACGTCATGATCAAGGCCGCGCGCAAGGCAGGTCGCGGGCTGCTCAAGGACTTCGCGGAGGTCGAGCAGCTCCAGGTCTCGATGAAGGGCCCGGGCGACTTCGTGTCCCGCGCCGACCGCACGGCCGAACAGACCGTCCGCGAGATGCTGATGGAAGCCCGCCCGACCTACGGCTTCCTGGGCGAGGAAGGCGGCGCCGTCGCCGGCGAGGACCCGACCCGGCGCTGGATCGTCGACCCGCTCGATGGGACGACCAACTACCTCCACGGCCTGCCGCACTGGGCCGTGTCGATCGCGCTGGAGCACAAGGGCCAGATCGTCGCCGGCGTCGTCCACGACCCGGTGAAGGACGAAACCTTCTGGGCCGAGCGGGGCGAGGGCGCATGGCTCAACGACACGCGGCTGCGTGTGTCGGGCCGTTCGCGGCTCATCGACTGCATCTTCGCGACCGGCGTTCCCTTCGGGGCCAAGAAGACCCTTCCCGCGACGCTGGCCGACCTTGCGCGGCTGATGCCCGAATGCGCGGGCGTCCGGCGCTTCGGGTCGGCGGCGCTCGACCTCGCCTATGTGGCGGCGGGGCGCTACGACGGCTACTGGGAGCGTGAGATCCACGCCTGGGATCTCGCCGCCGGGATGCTGATCGTGACCGAGGCCGGGGGTTTCGTGGGTCCGATCCGGGAGGGCCACAAGCCCCTGGAGCACGGCGATATCGTCGCCGCGAACGCCAGTATCTTCGAGAAGTTCGCCGAGATCGTCCGCGCCCGGCCCTGAGGGCGCGGACGCCGACCGGCATGACCTCTACTTGCGCCGGCGCACGGCGGGCACGCGCGACGGCGTGAGCGGGCCCCAGCTCCCATCCGGATGGGGTGGCCTGCCGTCCGTGCGGTTCCACCATCCGGCGCCGCCCCGACGGACCCAGGTGGGGACCATCATCACGAAGCCGATGAGGAAGCCGCCCGCGTGGGCCCAGTAGGCGACGCCTCCGGTCAGGGGGTCGGCCCCGAACCCGCCGAAGACCTGCAGTCCCAGCCACAGGAGCAGCATGATCCAGGCCGGGACCGGGATCACGCGGATGATGATGACGATGAAGATCAGGACGTCGACCTTGGCCTTGGGGAAGAGCAGAAGGTAGCCCCCCATCACCGCTGCGATGGCGCCCGACGCCCCGACCGTCGGGATCGGCGACATCGGCGCCGAGGCCCACTGGCAGAGGCCGGCGCCCACGCCGCCCAGCAGGTAGAAGACCAGGAACCCGAAGTGCCCCAGGGCGTCCTCGAGGTTGTCGCCGAAGATGTAGAGGAACAGCATGTTGCCGATCAGGTGCAGCCATCCGCCGTGCAGGAAGGTCGATGTCACCAGGGTCAGCAGGTCCTGTCCGGAACTGATCTCGGCCGGGATGAGCGCGTAGGCATCGTACAGGTAGTAGAGCTGCACGTCGGTCTGGACGGTCGCCACCTGCCATAGGTGGACCGCCACGTTGACCAGGATGAGGAGCCAGGTCACGACCGGAGTGGTGTTCGAGGGGTTGTGGTCGCGGATCGGAAACATGCCCGGAGGATGGCTTGCCCCCGGCGGCGGTCAAGCCGTCCCGAGCCGGCGGCCAGGATTCCGTTTCAACGGCTGGTGGTTCATGCCATCCTCGATCCCGGCGCAGGGCGCCAGCGACCTGGAGGATGTGATCGTGCCGAAGTTCGTGACCATCGGCTATGGCGACGAGGAGGGCTATGCACGGACCGAGGCCGCCGTCCGGGAGGCGGCCCATGCCCATGATGCGGAGCTGCAGGGGCAGGGCGTTGTGATGGGGCGCGCGGGCAGGCCCGTGCAGGTCCGCAATCCGGATGCGGCCCGGGTCGGGACGGCCGAGGGGTCCTTCATGACCTCTGCCCTGCCGCTCATGGGCTTTGCGATCATCGAGGCGGCCAGCCTGTCCGACGCCATCGCGTTGGTGGCCCAAAGCCCCTGCGCGGTGGCCCATGGCGTGGTCGAGGTCTGGCCCCTGGACGACGCGGCCGGCGGCGCTCCGTCCGGAGCCTGAAGGCCGTCCCCGGCCCAGGTTGGGCCGGGCCGTCGTCAAGCCGTTCCGGGCGCACGCCCCCCCCCCCCGTTTCCCAGCGCCGAACCGGCAGGCAGGAAGGAATGTCCGAGCCGATCGACCTGTATTGCGAAAGGCTGTGCCCTGGCTTCTGGGCCGAGCCCGTCAATGCCCTGACCAACCTCGCGTTCCTGGGCGCCGCCCTGATCCTGTGGCGGCGCTGGCCATCGGACCCGCTGTGCCGGACCCTGTCCGCCGTGGTTGCGGGGATCGGGGTGGGCAGCTTCCTGTTCCATACCTTTGCGACCTCCTGGGCCGCGGCGGCCGATATGTTGCCGATCCTCGCCTTCATCCTGCTCTATGTCTGGGCCGTGCATCGCCGCGTCTGGGGGCAGGGCCGATGGACGGCGCTGGCCTTGTCCACCGCCACGCTGCCCTGGATCACCGTTCTGACGCCGGTGTTCCGCGCGCTCCCCGGCTTCGCCGTCTCGGCCGTCTACTGGCCCGTCCCCATGTTGATCCTGCTCCACGCCGTCCTGCTCCGGACGCGGGCGCCGAAGGTCTCGTTCGGGCTCCTGATCGGGGCCTGCGTCCTGATCCTGTCCCTGATCCTCCGTTCGCTGGACGGGGCGGCCTGCACCGCCGTCCCGGTCGGAACGCATCCCCTGTGGCATATCCTCAACGCCGTCATGCTGGGTTGGATGATCGAGGTGCTGGGCCGGCACGGTCGCGCCCTTGCGACGGCGACGCTCCGGCGCTAACACCCCGCAAACCCGAGGGGACCCTCATGGCCATCGATACCGAAACCGCCCGGAAAGTGGCACGCCTCGCCCGCATCCGCGTCGAGGAGGAGCGCCTGCCCGCGCTCGCGCGCGAGTTCGACGCGATCCTGGGCTTCATCGAGCAGCTCAACGAAGTCGACGTGGAGGGCGTGGAGCCCATGACCTCCGTCACCCCGATGCGCCTCAAGCGCCGCCAGGATGTCGTGACCGACGGCAACCGGCAGGCCGAGGTGCTTCTCAATGCCCCCGACGCGCGCGAGGGCTTCTTTGCCGTTCCCAAGGTGGTCGAATGACGGACCTGACCAAGCTGACCCTGGCCCAGGCCCGCGATGGCCTGCGCGCCAAGGACTTT
Source organism: Rubellimicrobium arenae (assembly GCF_017916275.1). Lineage (GTDB taxonomy): Bacteria > Pseudomonadota > Alphaproteobacteria > Rhodobacterales > Rhodobacteraceae > Rubellimicrobium > Rubellimicrobium arenae. The sequence continues at coordinate 400,362 of NZ_JAFMST010000004.1, read as the reverse complement.
ACCGCGCCCGAGCTGACCGAGGCCTACCTTGCGGCCATCGACGCGGCCGATGCGCTGAACGCCTATGTCCACAAGACGCCCGAGATCGCGCGGCAGCAGGCCGAGTTCGCGCAAACCCGCATCCGCGCGGGCATGTCGCCGGATCTCTGCGGCGTGCCCCTCGGCATCAAGGACCTGTTCTGCACCAACGGCGTGCCCTCGCAGGCCGCCTCGCGCATCCTCGACGGCTTCAAGCCGCCCTACGACTCCACCGTGACCGAGCAGCTTCACAAGCAGGGCGCGGTCATGCTGGGCAAGCTCAACATGGACGAGTTCGCGATGGGCTCCTCCAACGAGACGTCCTGCTACGGCAACGCCGTGAATCCCTGGCGGCGCGGCAACGAAGCGACCGCGCTCACGCCCGGCGGCTCCTCGGGCGGCTCGGCGGCGGCTGTGGCGGCGGACCTTTGCGCGGCGGCGACCGGCACGGACACCGGCGGGTCGATCCGCCAGCCGGCGGCCTTCACCGGCATCGTCGGCATCAAGCCGACCTACGGGCGCGTGTCCCGCTGGGGCATCATCGCCTTCGCCTCCTCGCTCGATCAGGCCGGTCCGATGACCAAGGACGTGCGCGACGCGGCGATCATGCTGCGCGCCATGTCGGGCCACGATCCCAAGGATTCGACCTCGGCCGACCTGCCCGTGCCCGACTTCGAGGCGATGCTGACCGGCGACATCCGCGGGAAGGTCATCGGCCTCCCGCGCGAATACCGCATGGACGGCATGCCCGGGGAGATCGAGGCGCTCTGGCACCGCGGGGCCGAGATGCTGCGCGACGCAGGGGCCGAGATCCGCGACATCTCGCTGCCGCACACCAAATACGCCCTGCCTGCCTATTACGTGATCGCACCGGCCGAGGCGTCCTCGAACCTCGCCCGCTATGACGGCGTCCGCTTCGGGCGCCGGGCCAAGCTCTCGCAGGGCGACGGCATCACCGACATGTACGAGAAGACCCGCGCCGAAGGGTTCGGCCCCGAGGTGCAGCGCCGCGTGATGGTCGGGACCTACGTGCTGTCGGCCGGCTTCTACGACGCCTACTACAACCGCGCCCGCAAGGTCCGCGCCCTGATCAAGCGCGACTTCGATCTGGCGTTCGCCGACGGGATCGACGCGATCCTCACGCCCGCTACGCCGTCCTCGGCCTTCGGCCTGGGCGAGATGGCCAACGCCGACCCGGTGCAGATGTACCTGAACGACGTCTTCACGGTGACGGTGAACCTCGCTGGGCTTCCGGGCGTCTCGGTTCCGGCCGGGCTCGACACCAAGGGGCTGCCGCTGGGGTTGCAGCTCATCGGGCGGCCATGGGACGAGGGCGACCTCCTCAATGTGGCCTATTCACTGGAACGTGCGGCCGGGTTCATGGCGAAACCGGCCAAGTGGTGGTAAGGCCGCCCGCGGCCTTGGAGGGATTTATGCGCGCATTGATGGCACTCGGACCAGTGGCCCTGCTCTTGGCGGCCTGCGCATCACCGAGCCCCTACGCCGACCCGCAACGCGAGGCCGCCCTGACCGGGCAGCCGACGGGCGGGTTTTCGGCGTCCAACGGCATCAACACCTCGCCCTATGGCCTCGCGGCTCCTGCCGCGACACCGGCGGGCGGGATCGCGACTTCGGAACTGGCGGCGGCGGGGATCGGCGGGGCTCCTGCCACGACCCCCGGCGGCCTAGTGAGCGTGACGTCGGGCGGCGCGGTGGGCGAAGTCAACATGCTGCGCTCCTCCGGCATCGAGGCCTCGCCCAGCAACGCCGCGCCGACCCTGGTCGGGGCCGTTCCGGTCGGGAACCCCTCGGTTCCGGCGTCGACCGGCGGCATCTCGGACGAGCAGGACTTCAACGCCGTCTCCTCGCGGGAAAGCATCCAGTCCGACGCGGCCCGCCGGGCGCAGCAGGCGGCCCAGTATCAGGTGGTGCAGCCCCAGGCCCTGCCGCCGCCGCCTGCCACGACCGGCCCGAACCTCGTCGAGTATGCGCTGAACGCCCCGAACGAGAAGGGGCAGCCCTGGTATTCGCGCTTCGTCCTGTTCGCCCGGGAGAATCGCATGCTGCGCAATTGCGCCGACTATCGCACGCCGGACGAAGCGCAGCGCGATTTCCTCGCCCGTGGCGGGCCGGAGCGGGACGCGCGCGGGCTTGATCCCGATGGGGACGGCTTTGCCTGCGCCTGGGACCCCGCGCCGTTCCGCGCCGCGGTCGGGCGGAACTGAGGGAATCACCGAACCACGGTGAACGTCGGGGCGGCGCACGCCCCGACCTCGTGGTGATCCACTACACCGCGATGCGGACCACCCAGGAGGCACTGGAGCGGCTCTGTGACCCCGCCTACGAGGTCTCGGCGCACTACCTTCTTGCCGAGGATGGGACGGTTCTGCCGCTCGTGCCCGAGGAGCGGCGCGCCTGGCATGCCGGCGCTGGCCGCTGGGGCGAGGTGTCCGACATCAATTCCCGCTCCATCGGGATCGAGCTGGCCAACCGGGGCACGCATCCCTTCGCGCATCGGCAGATCGCCGCGCTGGAACGCCTCCTGGACGAGATCCTGGCCCGCTGGACCATCCCGCCCGAACGTGTCCTGGGCCATTCCGACATGGCGCCCGCCCGCAAGGTCGATCCCGGGCCGCGCTTCGACTGGCGGCGGCTGGCGCGGAGCGGACTGTCGGTCTGGCCCGAAGACGCGGAGGCCGAGAAAGCCACCTTCCTGACCTCGCTGGCCGCCTTCGGCTATGACCCGGCGCTCCCGCCGGACCTGCTCCTCCAGGCCTTCCGATTGCGCTTCAGGCCTTGGGCCAGCGGACCCTTGTCCAGGTGCGACGCCGGCGCGGCAGCGGATCTGGCTGCCCGGTTTCCCGTTGACCGCCGGGCAGGGGCAGCCTAAGGCAACCGCGCGCGGATGGCCGGATGACCGCGGGGGCCGCAAGGTCCACGAGGAAAGTCCGGACTCCGGAAAGCACGGTGCCGGGTAACGCCCGGCCGGGGTAACCCGAGGGAAAGCGCCACAGAGAACGAGACCGCCCGTCGGACCGGAGGTTCGCCGAAGGATCAATCCGCCGGGCAAGGGTGAAACGGTGGGGTAAGAGCCCACCGCGGGACGGGCAACCGGACCGGCACGGCAAGCCCCACCGGGAGCAATGCCAAATAGGGGCCCCGCGTCCGCGAGGACAGGGATGCTTCAACCCGAGGGGCCCGGGTTGGCAGCTTGAGGCCCGTCGGTAACGGCGGGTCCAGAGGAATGGTCATCCGACGGGGGCAACCCCTGGACAGAATCCGGCTTACAGGCCATCCGCGCACCGATCTGCCTGTTTCGGGTTGACACACCCCGCCCCGTAGCTAAAAGGCGGGCTTCATCCGACATTCACGCGGGCCCACCTCCCGCGACGGGAGAGACGACATGGCCAAGCCGACGACCATCAAGATCCGCCTGAACTCTTCGGCGGGCACGGGGCACTTCTACGTCACGAAGAAGAACGCCCGTACCATGACCGAGAAGATGACCGTGCGGAAGTACGACCCTGTCGTGCGCAAGCACGTCGAATACAAGGAAGGCAAGATCAAGTAATCTGCCCTCCGGCGTTTGACTTGACGGGGCCGCGTGGGACACACGCGGCCCTTTTCCGTTGCGAGGTTCCGTGTTCACGATACGCCGCGCCACCCTTGCGGACATCGGGGCCGTGGACGCGCTGCTGGGCCGGTCCTACGGGCCGCTGCTGCGGAGCCACTACCCTCCGTCCACCCTCGTGCTCGCCCTGCCACGCATGGCCCGCGCGCAGCCCGGGCTGCTGGCCTCGGGGCGCTACTACCTGGCCGAGGAGGAGGGTGTGCTGCTGGGGGCAGGGGGCTGGTCGCAGGACGCCCCCGGGGGCGGTGTGACGCCCGGTATGGGCCATGTCCGCCATGTGGCGACGGACGCTCGTGCGGTGCGGCGCGGGATCGGTCGGGCGATCCTGGATCGCGTGGCCATGGACGCACGATCGGCGGGCCTGGTCCGCCTGTCGTGCCTGTCGACGCTCACGGCCGTGCCATTCTATGCGGCGCTGGGCTTCCAGGAGGTCGGGCCCAGGACGCTTCAGTTCGGGGGCGTCCCTTTCGCCGTGGTCGAGATGGAGCGACGGCTCTGACGCCACGAAAAAGGGCCGGCGTTGCGGCCGGCCCCCTGCGATTCCGTGTCGATCCGCGCGTCAGTCGCGCTGGTTGCCCATGAACTGGAGCAGGAACATGAAGATGTTGATGAAGTTCATGTACAGGTTGAGCGCGCCCAGGATCGCCGACTTGCCAAGCCATTCGGCGTCGCCGTAGTTGGCGTGCTGGACGTAGTCGACCTTGATCCGCTGGGTGTCATAGGCCGTCAGCGCCGCGAAGATCAGCAGGCCGATGATCGACACCGCGAAGGCGATCGCGGGCGAGCCGAGGAAGATGTTGATGACCGAGGCCGCGATGAGGCCGATCAGGCCCATCATCAGGAAGGAGCCCCACCCGGTGATGTCACGCTTGGTCGTGTAGCCGTACAGCGACAGGCCCGCGAAGGCGATCGCCGTCACGAGGAAGGTCTGGGCGATGGACACGCCCGTGAACACGGCGAAGATCCAGGCCAGCGAAAGGCCCATCAGCGCCGAGAACACATAGAACATCGTCTGCAGCGCAGCGGCCGACACGCGGTTGACCGCGCCACCGATGACGAAGACGAAGATCAGCGGCGCGAACATCGCGATCCAGCCCAGGATGTTCGGCTGCATCGTCACCGGGTCACGGAAGGCGGACAGCAGCGCCGGCGAGGAGCCGACAGCCCAGGCCACGGCGCCCGTGACCAGCATGCCCACGGACATCGTGCCGTAGACCTTGTTCATATGGGCGCGAAGCCCTTCATCGATCCGCGCGGCCCGGGCGCCGGCCGTCGTCGCGCGGATCGTGGAATAGTCAGCCATGGTACCCCCTCTGCATGTCTCTAAGGGCGCCGCCAGTAAGCGACGCCTTCGAAGGAGCATATTGGAAAGGGGCGTTTGCTTTTCAAGACGCCCCCATTGTCGCATCCGTCAGCGCAGCCAGTGGCCGGGGGCATCCCAGACCGGCTTCTCCGCCTCATGCCGCGCCTCGGTGCGGGTCAGCCCGACATCCCTGAGAAGATGATCTTCCAGATCAGCAAGTTGCCGGCGCGACCGCGCCAGCGCGGCCAGCCGGAGAAGGTGCGACAAGGACAGGGTCGAGCGGCGGCTGAAATGGCCGGCGAGGGATGAAAGTCGTTCCATGACAGGGCTCCTGATCGAAATGCGTTATGCCATAAATCGTGATGCGTGATCGCTCATGCATTCCGATGCTTGATAATTGCCCCGGAATCGCCTATGCGGAAAACGAATATTTGAAACAGTTGACATCAGGGAATGTGATATGCCGCGGAACCTCGACCTGACCGCCCTTCGTTCCCTGGTAGCGGTGGCCGACACGGGTGGGGTGACCCGCGCGGCGGCCTTGCTGAACCTGACCCAATCGGCCGTATCCATGCAGCTCAAGCGCCTGGAGGAATCGACCGGCCTCGACCTGATCGACCGATCCGGGCGCGGAGTCGGCCTGACCGCCACGGGGGAGCAACTGCTCAGCTACGCCCGTCGGATGCTGGCCCTCAACGATGAAGCCTGGGGACGCCTCACGCGTTGCGACCTGGAAGGGGAGATCGTGCTGGGGGTTCCGCACGACATCGTCTACCCGTCCATCCCCAACGTGCTTCATCGCTTTTCCAAGGATTACCCGCGGATCAAGGTCAACCTGGTTTCCTCCTTCACGTTGAAGCTGAAGGAGGATTTTGCCCGGGGCGAGATGGACGTGATCCTGACGACGGAGGACACGCCCGACCCCGGGGCCGAGACCCTGGCCGAACGGTCATTGGCCTGGATCGGTGCGCCGGGCGGGCAGGCCTGGCGCGCCAAGCCTCTGCGTCTCGCCTTCGAAACCCACTGCATCTTCCGCAAGGGCGTTCAGCGCCGCCTGGATCGCGCCGGCATCCCCTGGGAGATGGCGGTGGAAAGCTCCTCCACCCGCACGAACGAAGCCATCGTGAGCGCCGACCTTGCGGTCTATGTCCAGATCGACGGGGCGGAGCCGCCGCACCTCGAGCGGGTCGTCCATGTCGGCCATCTGCCGGAGCTATGGTCGGTTCACATCAACATGTACGCCCGTGATCCCGCCCGGGCGCCTGCGCAGGAGGACCTGCTTGAACTTCTGCGGCGGGAGTACAGGTCAGCGGCAACCCAGAGGCCCAGAATCCTGGCTGACGTCGGGCAACATACCGCTGCCTGAGAGCGGATTGCCGCCCGCACCCCACCTGTCCAAAAAGCCAAGGTGACTATTTCAACCTATCCGTGTTTGTTTCAGGCTACGGCGAAATCGGAACGCGAAGCAACCGCTTCTGCTTGGGACGACCTGCTCCCCCTTTGAGCGGGGCGTTTTCCCGATGCGAAACGAAACGACACAAGGAAGCACGACATGAAGCATCCCGTCGATGTGCATGTGGGCAAGCGCATCCGCCACCGCAGGTGGACGCTTGGGACCACGCAGCAACAACTTGCCGACCGGGTGGGAATCAAGTTTCAACAAATCCAGAAGTACGAGACCGGTGCGAACCGCGTCAGCGCGTCCCGCCTGTGGGACATCGCCGCTGCGCTAAGCGTGCCCGTGTCGTTCTTCTTCGAGGGTATGGACAGCCAGGTGCAACCGGACCTTGCCGTGGGACCGGACATGCCGAACGACATCCTCTCGGACCGCGAGGCGCTGGAGCTGCTCCGCTCCTACTACGCCATTCCCGAGGCGCAGCGGCGTCGTTTGTTCGATCTGGCCCGCGTGCTCAGCGACGCAGCCTGACTTGACCGTGCCGACAGGGCCGCGCTACCGCCTTTCCGACCCCGGAAGCGGAGCGGCCCTATGCACGACCCCCTGACATCCGACCTCCAGGCCGAGCTGATCCGCACGGCGCATGCCTTGGCCGACGCAGCCCGGCCCGAGACCCTGAAGCATTTCCGGACCGGCATCCTTTCGGATGACAAGGGTCCGGGGCCGGGGGGACGCTTCGATCCCGTGACCGAGGCCGACCGGGCGGCCGAACGGGCGATGCGCGACCTGCTGGCCCAGCTGCGGCCCGACGACGCCATCCTGGGCGAGGAATACGGCCGCAAGGCCGGGACGACTGGGCTGACCTGGGTTCTCGATCCCATCGACGGCACCCGGGGCTACATCAGCGGAACGCCGACCTGGGGGGTCCTCATCTCGGTGGCGGACGATGCGGGACCGATCTTCGGCATCATCGACCAGCCTTACATCGGAGAGCGATTCGAGGGCGGGTTCGGCCGGGCCCTCGTGACTGGTCCGCGGGGCGCCGCTCCGCTCCGGGTGGGCCGCGATCGTCCCCTGTCCGAAGCCACGATCCTGACCACCTTTCCCGAGATCGGGACGGCGGCGGAATATTCGGCCTTCCGGCGCGTCGCCGATCGGGCCCGGCTCGTCCGGTATGGCATGGATTGCTACGGCTACGCGCTGGTGGCCGCCGGCCAGGTCGATCTCGTGATCGAGGCTGGCCTGCAGCCCTACGATGTCCAGGCCCCGATCGCGGTGGTCACTGCCGCCGGCGGCATCGCCACCGACTGGGAAGGTCGTCCGGCACATGAGGGTGGACGGCTTCTGGCCGCAGTCAGCCCGGCCATCCACGCCGCCGCCATGGAGCTGCTGGCTGGCATTTCCTGAGAGACCGGCCATGCGGGGCTGGGTCCGGTTCCTGCGCTCATCACGGCCCCGCGGCGTGGCGCCCGCCTTCCACGGGAAGGTTCGCGCCGGAGCAGGGACGAACCGTCACGAAAGGACCTGACGATGCCCGACCTCCTGATCCGCAACGCCGACCTCTGCCTGACCATGGACGATGCCGGACGGGAGATCGCGAACTGCGATGTGCTGGTGCGGGATGGCGTCGTGGCCGCGGTGGGGCAGGGGCTCGTGGCTCAGGGGGTCGTGGCGCCGGGGGCCGAGGTGGTCGACGCCTCGGGGGCGCTTCTCACCCCCGGCCTCGTGAACACGCACCACCATCTCTACCAGACGCTGACGCGCGCCGTCCCGGGGGCGCAGGATGCGCTTCTGTTCGGGTGGCTCAAGACGCTCTATCCGATCTGGTCCCGCTTCGGGCCCGAGGAGATGTTCGTGTCCGCCCTGGTGGGCTTGGCCGAGTTGGCCCTCTCGGGCTGCACGCTCAGCTCGGACCACCTGTACCTGTTCCCCAACGGGGCGCGGCTCGACGACACCATCGCCGCGGCCCGGGAAATCGGGCTCCGCTTCCATCCGACCCGCGGCGCGATGAGCATTGGCGAAAGCCAGGGCGGTCTGCCGCCCGACGCTCTGGTCGAGAGCGAGGCCGCAATCCTCGAGGACTGCATTCGCGTGATCGACGCGTTCCACGACCCGTCCGATGGGGCGATGGTGCGGGTCGGCGTGGCGCCATGCTCGCCGTTCTCGGTCAGTCGCGACCTCATGCGCGAGGCCGCGCTGCTTGCGCGCGACAAGAAGGTCATGCTCCACACCCACCTCGCCGAGAACGACGAGGACGTGGCCTACTCGCTCGAACGGTTCGGATGCCGCCCCGGCCAGTATGCGGAGGACCTGGGCTGGACCGGGCCGGATGTCTGGCACGCGCACTGCGTGAAGCTCGACCCGCAGGAGATCGGCCTCTTTGCCCGGACCGGAACCGGCGTGGCGCATTGCCCATGCTCGAACTGCCGCCTGGGGTCCGGGATCGCGCCGCTGCGGGCCATGCGGGGCGCTGGCGTCAAGGTGGGCCTGGGCGTCGATGGTTCCGCCAGCAACGACACCGGAAACCTCGTTGCCGAAGCGCGGCAGGCGATGCTGCTTCAGCGGGTGTCGCTCGGGGCCGACGCCATGAGCGCGCGCGAGGCGCTCTGGATCGCGACGCGGGGTGGGGCCGAGGTGCTGGGCCGACCCGATTGCGGGCGCATCGCCGTCGGTGCGCGGGGGGATCTTGCCCTATGGGACATGCGTGGAGTGGAGGCTGCCGGAAGCTGGGACCGGGCCGCGCTGCTCTTGGCCGGTCCGACCCGGGTGCGCGATCTTTGGGTGGAAGGCCGCCGAGTGGTGGCGGATAGCCGCCTGACCACCATCGATCTCCCGGCTGTCGTGGCCCGACAGGCCGCTTTGGCGCGGAATCTCGCTTAGACGGACGGACTGTTTAGGCCAAAGGGCGCTCCTGCCCAACATCGCCCCGCTTGCGCCAATAGATCGCCAGAATCCCTCTTAGTAATCGTCTCAGGCGTCCTTTGCTGCGAGACGACGAATGCGATCGAAACTGCTATCCCTGCTGGTGGCGCCGCTGCTTCTGTCCGGCGGCCTCGTTTTGGCTTCGGCCACGTCCTCCTCCGCCCAGACCGCCGCCAGCCTGGATGCATCCCACTCCCGCGTCTCGACCTCGACCGCGTCGGAAGTGTCCTTCGAGACGGCGCTGAACCAGATGCGCTCGCAGAGCGGCTTGGGCGGGCTGCGGGCGGATCGGCACCTCATGTTGGCCGCTCAGGCCTATGCCGAGGATATGGCGCGCCACGGCTATCATTCGCATTACGGGCGCGACGGGTCGACCGTGGTGGATCGCGCTCGGGCGGCCGGATGCGCCGGGCGCGGCTACTTCGCCGAGAACATCGCCTGGGGCCAGAAGACGGCGCAGGCGACCTTTGCAGGCTGGTCGGCCTCCCCGGGCCACAGGGCCAACATGCTGGGCCGGAACTACGGGGTCTATGGCCTCGGGTGGTCCGGGGGCATGTGGGTGCTCATCTTCGCCGACGCCTGCTGAGACGAGATCAGCCGGGTCGCGCGACGGGCTGGCCGCCGACCCATGTCGCGCGAACCGCCCGGTCGTCCCCCATCATCAGGGTGGGGAACACCAACTCCCACAGGTCGCGCGCCCGCTCTGCGCGTTGCGCGATCACCGGCGTCGAGGCGAGGTCGAGGACCACCATGTCCGCCTCGGCTCCGGCTTCGAGACGGCCCACCGTCCCGTCCAGATGCAGGGCCCTGGCCGAACCCTCGGTGGCGAGCCAGAGGAGCTGGGACGGGTGGACCGCATGCCCCCGGATCTGCGCGATCTCGTAGGCGGTGGCCATCGTCCGCAGCATGGAGAAGGATGAGCCGCCTCCGGTGTCCGTCGCCAGGCCCGTCACCACGCCGCGTCCCTTCAGGCCCACGAGGTCGAACAGGCCCGAGCCGATGAAGGTATTCGACGTGGGGCAATGGATCGCCGCCGCCCCGACCTCGGCCAGCCGGTCCACCTCGCGTGGTTCCAGATGGATGACATGGCCGTAGACCCCGCGCGGGCCAAGCAGGCCATGCGCCTCATAGGTATCGAGATAGTCCCGCGCCCCTGGATAGATCCCGCGCACCCACTCCACCTCGTCCGTCTGCTCGCTAAGGTGGGTCTGCATGAGGCAGGTCGGGTTCGCGGCCCAGAGCGCGCCCAGGGCCTCCAGCTGCTCGGCCGTGGAGGTCGGCGAGAAGCGCGGGGTGATCGCATAGCCCGCCCGGCCACGTCCATGCCAGCGGGCGATCAGGCGGGCGCTCTCGTCGTGGGCGGATTGCGCGGTGTCCCTCAGGCCCTCGGGCGCGGTGTCCCGGTCCATGCAGGTCCGCCCCGCCACGACCCGCATCCCCCGCGCCGCGGCGGCCTCGAAGAAGGCGTCCACCGAGCCTTCGTGGATCGTGCAGTAGGAGCAGAGCGTGGTCGTCCCATGGGCGAGCGCGAGGTCCAGGGTCCGGTCCGCCACCTCCCGCGCATAGGCCGGGTCGGCGAATCGCATCTCTTCCGGGAAGGTGTAGGTGTTCAGCCAGTCGATGAGCCGTTTGCCCCAGGAGGCGATGATGCCCGTCTGCGGGTAGTGCATATGGGCGTCCACGAAGCCCGGCAGGATCAGGTCGCGGCCGTAGTCCCGGACCTGGGCCTGCGGATGCGCCGACCTCAGGGCCTGGCCGTCGCCCACGGCCCGGATATGCCCGCCTTCGACCAGCACCCCGCCATGCGCATGATGGAGGACGCACTCCTCCCAGGGCTGGAGAAAGGGATCTCCGGTGAAGGACAGGGTCTGGCCCAGGAGGAGCGTGGTCATCATGCCGCCACCCTAGGTGCGAGCCGGGCCGACTGCAAACCGCCCGCGCCCCGTTGCCCCCGCCGCGCAAATCTGTAGGGTCCGCCGCGTCGGCAGCAGGGGACAGGGGGACACGGATGGACGATCGATCCGCCACCACCCGCGCCCCGGACAACGACGAGGACGACGAGTTCGGCCTTCCGTCCCGCCTGGTGGACGAGGTTCTGGACGCCGTCGAGGCCGGGGATGTGGCCCGGCTCGGGGGGCTGTTGGAGCCGCTCCACGCGGCCGACATCGCCGACCTTCTCGAACAGATCGGACCGAACCAGCGCCGCGACCTGCTCTCCCTGTGGAAGGGGGGCGTGGATGGGGACATCCTGTCCGAGCTGGACGAGTCGCTCCGCGAGGAGGTGATCGAGGGGCTCGAACCCGGCGAGCTGGCCGAGGCTGTCCGCGATCTCGAGACCGACGACGTCGTGGACCTCGTCGAGGATCTCGATCCCGCCGCGCAGGAAGCGGTCCTGGACGCCCTCCCGGCCGCCGACCGGATCGCGGTCGAGAAGGCCCTGACCTACCCCGAATATTCCGCTGGACGCCTGATGCAGTCCGAGGTGGTGCGCGCGCCGCATCACTGGACCGTGGGCGAGGCCATCGACTTCCTCCGGAGCGGGGTGATCCTGCCCGACCAGTTCTATCACGTCGTCCTGATCGACCCTCGGCTGAAGCCGGTCGGCTATGTGACCCTGGGCCGGATCCTCAGCTCGCGCCGCGACATGAAGCTCCGCGACATCACCGAGGACAGCTTCCGCACCTTCCACGTCGAGGACGAGCAGGGGGACGTGGCCCAGGCCTTCAACAAGTACCACCTGATCTCGGCCCCTGTGGTGGACGACGATGACCGGCTCGTGGGCGTCATCACCATCGACGACGCGATGAACGTCCTGGACGAGGAGCATGAGGAGGACATCCTCCGCCTCGCCGGGGTGGGGGACGGGGCGCTCTCGGACAGCGTGATCGACACGATCCGCGGCCGGTTGCCCTGGCTTCTCGTGAATCTCGGGACAGCGGGGCTGGCGGCTTTGGTCATCTCCCGGTTCGAGGGCACGATCCAGGCGCTCGTGGCCCTGGCGACGCTGATGCCCATCGTCGCTTCCATGGGCGGGAACGCGGGCACGCAGTCCCTGACGGTCGCCGTGCGGGCGCTGGCCACGCGGGACCTCACCCGGTCGAACGCCTGGCGCGTGATCCGCCGCGAGGCGGCGGTGGGACTTCTCAACGGCCTGGTCCTGGCGCTGGTGCTGGGCGGCATGACCGTGCTGCTGTTCGGATCGCCCGCCCTGGGTGCGGTCATCGCGTCGGCGCTGATCGTGAACCTGATCGCAGCCGCCCTGGCCGGGGTATTCGTGCCCCTCCTGCTCGAAAGGATCGGCGTGGACCCCGCGCTGGCCTCGGGGACGTTCGTGACGACGGTCACGGACGTGGTGGGCTTCTTCTCCTTCCTGGGGCTTGCGACGATGGTGCTGCTGTGAATGACCTTTCCCACATCAAGGCCGAGGCGCGGGCCCGCGCCTTCGCCCGCCGTCAGGTCGCCTGGGAGCAGGGGCATCCCCACCCGTCGGCGCTGCTGTCCCAGGTGCTGGCGGCGCATCGCGGGCGGCCTCTCGCAGGCTATCTCCCGATGCGGAGCGAGATCGATCCCCTCCCGGCCATGGCCGAGATGGCCGCCCACGGTCCCGTCGGGGTGCCCGTGACGCCGCGGCGAGGGTTCCCGCTCACCTTCCGGATCTGGACGCCGGGATGCGCCATGGTCGATGGCGGGTTCGGCACCCAGGTTCCCGCCTCCGGGGCGGACGTGACGCCCGAGGTGCTGATCGTGCCGCTTGTCGCCTTCGACCGAAAGGGCGGGCGGCTGGGATATGGCGGCGGCTTCTATGACCGGACGCTGGCCGCCCTGCGCGCGCTGGGTCCTGTCACCGCCATCGGCTTTGCCTGGGCCGCGCAGGAGGACGATCTGCTTCCGCTGGAGGAGACGGACGCGCCGCTCGACCTGGTGGTCACGGAATCCGAGATCATCACGCCCTGACGGCGCGACCTTCCTTGCCCTGGCGGCCGGCGGCACCTACACCCAGCACATGAAACTCTTGTTCCTCGGCGATGTGATGGGGCGGGCCGGCCGGGCGGCCGTGTCCGAGCGGCTTCCCAAGATCCGGAGCGAGTGGAAGCTCGACTTCGTCGTGGTCAACGGCGAGAACGCCTCGGGCGGCATGGGCCTCACACCCGAGCATGCGCGCGTCCTTCTGGCGGCAGGCGCCGATGTCGTGACGCTGGGCGACCATGCCTTCGACCAGAAGGACATGGCCTCCTTCATCGAATCCGAGCCGCGGATCATCCGGCCGCTGAACTTCGCCAAGAGCGCGCCGGGCCGGGGCCATCGCGTCTATGACGCGCCAGGCGGACGCAAGATCCTCGTGGCCCAGGTGCTGGGCCAGGTGTTCATGAAGCGGCCCTTCGACGACCCGTTCTCGGCGGTCGATGCGGTCCTGCGCGCCCATCCGCGCGGCGGCCTCGTGCAGGCGAGCCTTATCGACATGCACGCCGAGGCCACCTCCGAGAAGATGGCCATGGGTCACTACTGCGACGGCCGGGCCAGCGTCGTCGTGGGCACCCACACCCATGTTCCCACGGCGGATGTGGTCATCCATTCGAACGGAACCGCCTATCAGTCCGATGCCGGAATGTGCGGGGACTACGATTCGATCATCGGGATGCAGAAGGAAGAGCCCATGCGACGGTTCATCACCGGCATGGGACGCGACCGCTTCACCCCGGCCCTGGGCGAGGCGACGCTGTCCGGCCTTTACGTCGAGACGGAGGATCGCACCGGGCGCGCGACGAGAGCCGTTCCGGTGCGCCTAGGCGGGCGGCTGGCTGAGTCACGACCCTGATCGGGTGCGACGCAGCGGTCGATCCGCAGTTCAGACACCATGATAGCAGGAACTGTCGCCATTCCTGAAACGGTGGCGAACCTGTTGCGCGTTGCCGGTCCTACGGAACGGGCTCGCTCAATCCGCCAATTTCCGGAGAGCCTTGCAGGAAATCAAACTACTCGCGCTATTGGAGTGTGCGTAGAAAAATCGTCCTAATTTGTGCTGCTTTCGAACAAACTGTTTCTCTTCTATCCTCAATTCTGTTCTATATCGTAAGATGATAGAGCGGAGTCGATTGCATCGGTTCCGGCGCGGCAACAAGTTGAACGGAAACGGCCAGCCCATGCGTCTCTTTTATAACGCAACGACGACCAACTTCGGCGATCACATTAATTCGTGGCTCTGGCCGCGCCTGATCCCCGAGCTGATTGATCGGGAGGAGGGGGATGTCCTTGTCGGCATCGGGTCGCTCCTCAAGGCCGACCTCGATCGCATGCCGGGCCGCAAGGTGATCTTCGGGACCGGCTCGGGTTACGGCAATCCGCCACCGCCCAGAGCCGCGCAGAAATGGCAGGTGTACGGCGTCCGCGGGCCGCTGACGGCGCGGATGTTCGGCCTGCCGGATTCGGCGGCCATCACCGACGGGGCGTGGCTGGTCGACCACCTGCCGGAGTTCAACACGCCCAAGGCCAAGGGACAGGACGTCGTCTTCGTGCCGCACTGGACCTCGGCGGCCTATGGCAACTGGAAGCCCGCCGTCGAGATGGCGGGGATGAAATACATCGATCCGCTCGATGACGGCCCCTCGGTCCTGTCGCGCATCGCCACGGCTCGGCTGGCCGTCGTGGAGTCGCTGCATGGCGCGATCTTCGCCGACTACTTCCGCACGCCCTGGATCGCGGTGTCGTCGCCCGGCCGCGTCCTGCACTTCAAATGGCTCGATTGGGCCATGTCGCTGGGTCTGGATTATCGAAGCTACCAGCTGCCCGCCTCGGACATGATCGACTTCCTGACACAGGGCCAGACGCCCAGCCACGAGATGCCCCGCATCGCCGCCCGCAGCTTCACGCCCGACCAGTTCCGCTACGAGGTGGTCGCCCAGCGCCACAATGCGAGCCTGGCCTACCGCAGCAAGATCAAGGCCAAGGGCGTGCTTCGCGCGGGCCGGGCCCGGGTGCTGGCCGAACTCAGGAAGCATCGGGACGGAATCGGAATGGGCCGGTGGAACGAGGCGCATCGCGATGCGCTGGCTGAGTATCTGACCCGCCTCGCCATGGTCGAGGGCACGCTGAGCCACGACGCCGTCCGCGCGAACCGGCTGGCCCGCCTGGCCGAGGCTCTGCACAACCTGCGCCGGGACCAGGGAGTGGCAACCACGCCGGTGCCGGACCGGCCTCATCTCCAACTGGTCAGATCGATGTCGACCCCGCTTGCAGCCGCAGAGGCCGCTCGCCTATAGAGGCGCGCATCTTTTCGGCAAGAAGGTTAGACCTATGGCCGGCCATTCCAAATGGGCCAACATCCAGCACCGCAAAGGCAAGCAGGATGCGATCCGCTCCAAGCTCTTCTCCAAGCTCGCCAAGGAGATCACCGTCGCGGCAAAGATGGGGGACCCGGACCCCGAGAAGAACCCGCGCCTGCGCCTCGCGGTCAAGGAAGCCCGCTCCAATTCCATGCCGCGCGACGTCATCGACCGCGCCATCAAGAAGTCGCAGGGCGGCGACGCCGACACCTATGAGAACATCCGCTACGAAGGCTACGGCCCGGGCGGCATCGCCGTCATCGTCGAGGCGCTGACGGACAACCGCAACCGCACGGCGTCGAACGTCCGCTCCACCTTCTCGAAGAACGGCGGCAACCTGGGCGAGACCAACTCGGTGGCCTTCCAGTTCGAGCGCAAGGGCGAGATCTTCTACAAGCCCGAGGTCGGTGACGCCGACAGCGTGATGATGGCGGCCCTCGAGGCCGGCGCGGAGGACGTGGAGTCCGACGAGGAGGGCCACTGGATCACCACGGGCGAGGATGACCTCGGCACCGTGTCCTCGGCCCTTGAAGCCTCCCTCGGCGAGAGCGAGACGGCCAAGTTCGTCTGGCGTCCCAAGGTGACCACGCCGGCGGACGGCGACACCTTCGAGAAGCTCATGAGGCTCGTCGAGGTGCTCGAGGATGACGATGACGTGCAGAACGTCACGACCAACGTCGAGGCGTCCGAGGACGTGATGGCGGCCTACGCGGCCTCCTGACGATGGCGCAGTCCCGGCCCGTTGTCGGCATCCTGTGGATGCTGGTGACGGGCCTTCTCTTCGTCGGCATGACCGCCGTCGTGAAGCATGTCGGGAGCGACGTACCCGCGGCCCAGTCGGCGTTCCTCCGCTTTGCCCTGGGACTGCCCTTCGCGCTGCCCATGCTCTGGCCGCTCGTCCGCTCCGGGCTCACGCGACGGCAGGCGGGCCTGTTCGCCGCACGCGGCGCGGTGCATACCGTCGGTGTCATCTGCTGGTTCTTCGCCATGACCCGCATCCCTCTCGCGGAGGTGACGGCGATGAACTACCTCAATCCGATCTACGTGACGTTGGGGGCCTCGCTCTTCCTGGGGGAGCGGTTCGAGGCGCGGCGCCTGATCGCGGTGGCGGCGGCGCTGGTCGGCGCCCTGGTCATCCTGCGGCCTGGCCTTCGGGTGGTGGAGGCCGGCCATTTGGCGATGCTCGTGACCGCGCTGTTCTTCGCCGTGGGTTACCTGATCGCCAAGCGTCTGTCGGGACAGGTCAGCGCCAGCGCCGTCGTCGGCATGTTGTCGGTGACGGTCACGCTGGGGCTCCTGCCCTTTGCGGTGGCGGTCTGGACCCCGGTCGGCCTTGCGGAGGTCGGATGGTTCCTGCTGACGGCGATCCTCGCCACCCTGGCGCATTATGCCATGACACGGGCCTTTGCGGCGGCACCCGTGAGCGCCACGCAGCCCGCGACATTCCTCCAGCTGGTCTGGTCGGTCCTGATGGGCGCCACGTTCTTCGCAGAACCGGTCGACGGCTGGGTGATCCTGGGCGGGGCCATCATCATGGCCGCCGTCACCTTCATCACCTGGCGCGAGGCGCTGGCCCGCCGCGTGACGGCCGATGCCTCGGGCTAGGATCTCGGGTCGAGGAGCCGCGCCAGCACGCCGTCCGCCGTGACATGGCCCACCAGGCTCCCGTTCTCGCGTACGGCGAGTGGCCCGTTCCGAAGCTGCTGCATGACGCTGCGGATGTCGGCATCGGGACCGATCTCGGCCTGGGGCGGCTGGCCGTCGGGCCGGCCCATCACGTCACGCGCGCGCAGCACGCCCAGCGGGTTCATATGCGCCACGAAATCGGCGACATAGGGGGTGGCCGGCTCGCGGAAGATGTCGCGCGGCGTCCCGCATTGCACGATCCGCCCGCCTTCCATGATGGCGATCCGGTTGCCCAGCTTGAACGCTTCGTCGAGATCGTGGCTCACGAAGATGATCGTGCGGTTCCTGCGGGCCTGAAGCTCCAGCAGCTCGTCCTGGAGCCGCGTCCGGATCAGCGGGTCGAGCGCGGAGAACGGCTCGTCCATCAGCAGGACGGGCGCGTCGGTCGCAAAGGCGCGGGCCAAGCCCACCCGCTGCTGCATCCCGCCCGAAAGCTGCCCCACCAGGGCGTCGGCGCGGTCGTGGAGGTTGACGAGCCGCAGCTCCTCCTCGACCCGGGCGGCGCGCGTGGCGCGGGACTGGCCCCGCAGTTCCAGCCCGAGGCCCACGTTGTCGCGCACGGTGCGCCAGGGCAGCAGGCCGAACTGCTGGAACACCATCGCGACCGTGCGTTGGCGGATGCCCCGCAGCGTGACGGCGTCCGACTTGGTCACGGACACCATGTCGCCGTCGGTGCGGACCCGCACCTCGCCCCGGCAGACCGGGTTGAGACCGTTCACGGCCCGCAGCAGGGTCGACTTGCCCGATCCCGACAGGCCCATCAGCACGAGGATCTCGCCCTCGGCCACCTCCAGCGAGCAGTCGTGGACACCGAGGACCTGCCCGGTCCGGCTGTGGATCTCGGGCCGGCTGAGACCCTGGTCCATGAGGGGCAGGGCCTGTTCGGGCCGGTCGCCGAAGACGATGTTCACGTGATCGAAGACAACGGCGGTCATTGCGGGCGCCCCACGCGCAGCATGCGATCCAGGATGATGGCCACGACCACGATGATGAACCCCGATTCGAAGCCCAGCGCCGTGTTGACGGAGTTGAGGGCCCGGACCACGGGCACCCCCAGGCCGTTCGCCCCCACGAGCGCGGCGATCACGACCATGGACAGGGACAGCATGATGGACTGGTTCAGCCCAGCCATGATCTGCGGCAGGGCATAGGGAAGCTCCACCTTCCAGAGCTTCTGGCGCGGGGTGGCGCCGAAGGCCTCGGCCGCCTCGAGCAGGGCCTGGGGCGTGGAGGAGATCCCCAGATGCGCCAGCCGGATCGGAGCCGGGAGCACGAAGATCACCGTCGCGATGAGGCCGGGCACCATGCCTAGCCCAAAGAAGACGATGGCCGGGATCAGATACACGAAGGTCGGCAGGGTCTGCATCAGGTCGAGCACCGGGGCCATGACGGCATAGGTTCGGGGCCGGTGCGCCGCCGCGATTCCAATGGGGACGCCGATGCCCATGCACACTGCGCAGGCCGTGAGCACAAGGGTGAGGCTTTCGGTTGTTTCCTCCCAGTAGCCCTGGTTCAGGATGAACAGGAAGCCCAAGAGCACGAGGAGGCAGGTCTTCCAGGACCGCTGCAGCACCCAGGTCAGCGCGACGAAGATCGCGATGATGACGAGGGGGTGGGGCGCCTGGAGCACCCAAAGGAGGCCGTCGATGATCGCGCCGATGACGCTGGCCAAACCATCGAAGAAGGCCTGCCCATGGCTCTGAAGCCAGTCGAACACGTCGGCGGCGGTGCGCCCTACCGGAATCTTGTGTGTCAGCCAGTCCATGGGCCCCTCGCGTTTGCAGGTGCTGGCCGGTGCTCTAGAATCATTCGTCGAGGAAGGCCAAGATGCGGGAGCCCACGTCTTCGGGCATCTCCCAAAACATGTTATGCCCGTGCCCTGCGTAGATCACGTACTGCGCGTCGGGCAGGGTCTGGTGAAGGCGGTCCTGGGTTCCCGCGTCGAACAGCCCATCCTGGTCGCCCCAGAGCACCAGCGTGGGCGCCTTGATGCGCCCGGCGTACCAGGACCAGTCGGTCAGGGTCAGCGCCCGCAGCACCCCGGTCCAGACATGAAGCGGGACGGCCGCGCTCTCGGCCCGTTCGCGGGACAGGAAATCCTCGTCCACGGGCGTCGGGTTCGCGTACCAGTCCAGCATGAACTGGCTGTCGGGATCGATCGGCGCGCTCAGCCCCGGCACGTTGTCCCAGAGCCAGTCCGTCGCCCCCTGGGGCGGTGCGAGAGCCGTGCTGATGAGAACGAGGTCGTCGACGCGCTCCGGATGCTCGGCCGCGAAGACCCCCGCGGTCATGGAGCCCAGCGAATGGCCGACGATGTCCGCCCGTTCGATCTGCAGGGCATCCATGAACCCGAGCAGGTCGCCGGACAGGGCGTCGATGCCATAGCAGCAGGCCGGCGCGTCCGAGCCGCCATGCCCCCTGAGGTCCACCGCGTAGATGTGGCGGCCGCCCAGATGGGGCGCCAGCAGCGACCAGCTCCGGCTGTTGTCGGTGTAGCCGTGCAGCAGGATGAGCGGATCGCCCCCGGCCTCTGCCGTTCCGTCGATCTCCACATAGGCGAGCGTCTGGCCGGAGGCCGTGGTGACCGTCTGCCGGGCTCCGGCCCAGTCGGCCTGCGACGGCAGGGGACCGGCCAGGGCGGGGCCTGCCGACACGATCAGCGTCGCGAGGAGGACCCGCCCCACCACGGTCAGAGACCCATCGCCGACTTGACCGCCGCCAAGCCGTCGCTGCCGTCCACCGTCGTCACGCCAGCGAGCCAGCCGTCGAAGGTGTCGGGATGCTCGGTCAGCCACTGCTTGACGGCTTCGTCCGGGTCCATGCCGTCATCGAGGATGAGGCCCATCATCTCGTTCTCCATGGGCAGGGAGAACTGCATGTTCTGGAGGAGCTTGGCCACGTTCGGGCACTCGGCCGCAAAGCCCTTGCGCGTCACGGTGTAGACGTTGCCTTGGCCGCCGAAGAAGTCCTCGCCGCCTTCGACATACTTGAGGTCGAAGTTCGAGTTCATCGGATGCGGCTCCCAGCCCAGGAAGACGACCGGCTCCTCGGCGTCGACGGCGCGGCGCACCTGGGCGAGCATCCCCTGCTCGGAGGACTCGACCACCTCGAAGCCTTCGAGCGTCTTGCCCGCCTCGGTCAGGCCGATCAGGTAGGTGTTGGCCTCATTGCCCGGCTCGATGCCGTAGATCTTGCCGTCGAGCGCGTCCTTGAACTTGGCCAGGTCTTCGTAGGTGTGCAGGCCCTGGTCGTAGAGGTAGGTCGGCACCGCGAGGTTGTACTTGGTACCCTCGAGGTTGATGCCGAGCGTCTCGATCGAGGCATCGTCGAGATAGGGCTGGATGGCGCTTTGCTGCGACGGCATCCAGTTGCCCAGGAACACGTCGATGTCGCCCTTGGACAGCGCCTCGAAGGTCACGGGCACGGACAGCACCTGCACGTCCACGTCATAGCCCAGCGCATCGAGCACCTGCTTGGCCGCCGAGGTGGTGGACGTGATGTCGGTCCAGCCGACATCCGACAGGCTGACCGACGTGCAGGCATCCTGCGCGAAGGCCGGAGCGGCCGCCGCAAGGAGCGTGATCGCGCCCAGGGTGGTGCGCAGGGTCATGGAAGGTCTCCCTCTTGGATGGCGGTGTTGCCCCGCCGTTTCTTGATTGACTAGTCAATCAACCACTCGATATTGCGGATGCGCAAGCATTTTTTGAGACGACCATGCCGCGCAATTCAGCCGAGCCTATCCGACGGGCCGCGATCGTCAAGGCAACGATTCAGGAGGTCGCCCGGGCGGGGACCCTGGAGGTGACGGTGGCGCAGATCGCGGGCCGGGCCGGCGTGTCCTCGGCGCTGGCGCACCACTACTTCGGCTCCAAGGAGGCGATCTTCGTGGCGGCCATGCGCCATGTCCTGACCGTCTTCGGCGCGGAGGTGCGCGGCGCGCTCGCGACCGCCGACACCCCGCGCGAGCGGCTCGAGGCCATCGTGCGTGCGAACTTCTCGTCCGGGTCCTTCCGCAAGGAGGTGATCTCGGCCTGGCTCAACTTCTATGTACTGGCTCAGACCATGCCCGAAGCCCGACGGCTCCTGTCGCTGTATCGCCGGCGACTCCACTCCAATCTCGTCCATGCGCTGCGGCCGCTGGTCGGGGCGCGCGCGGGGGAGGTGGCCGAAGGATTGGGCGCTCTGATCGACGGCGTCTACCTGCGGCAGGCGCTGGCGGGGACGTCGCCGGACCGGCAGGCGGCCGCGGCGCTGGTGCTGAACCATCTCGCCCGCGAGGTGGCGGCATGAGCCGGCCCAACATCCTGATCCTCATGGTGGACCAGCTGACCGGAACGCTCTGGCGCGATGGGCCTGCCCCGTTCCTGCACGCGCCCAACCTGCGGAAGCTGGCCGAACGGTCGGTTCGGTTCTCGAACGCCTACACCGGATCGCCGCTCTGCGCGCCGGCCCGCGCCTCGTTCATGTCGGGGCAACTGCCGCGGCGGACGCGGGTCTACGACAACGCCGCGGAGTTCACGTCGTCGGTGCCGACCTTTGCCCACCATCTGCGGCGCGCGGGCTACCAGACGGCGCTGTCGGGCAAGATGCATTTCGTCGGGCCGGACCAGATGCATGGTCTGGAGCAGCGGCTGACCACGGACATCTACCCCGCCGACTTCGGCTGGACGCCCGACTACCGCAAGCCCGGCGAGCGGATCGACTGGTGGTACCACAACCTCGGCTCGGTCAGCGGGGCGGGCGTGGCCGAGATCACCAACCAGTACGAGTACGACGACGAGGTCGCGCATTTCGCCGTCCAGAAGCTCTATGATCTCGGGCGCGGGCACGACGCTCGGCCCTGGTGCCTGACCGTCAGCTTCACGCACCCGCACGACCCTTATGTCGCGCGTCGGAAGTACTGGGACCTCTACGAGGGCTGCGAGCAGCTCGAACCCGAGGTGGCTCCCATCCCCTACGAGGACATGGACCCGCATTCCCGGCGGATCATGGACTCCTGCGATTGGCGCGCGTCCGAGATCACGCCCGAGATGGTGCGCCGCGCGCGGCAGGGCTACTTCGCCAACATCACCTATGTGGACGACAAGATCGGCGAGATCCTGGCCGTGCTGGAGGCCACGCGGCAGGAGGCGATCGTCGTCTTCCTGTCGGATCACGGCGACATGCTGGGCGAGCGTGGCCTGTGGTTCAAGATGAACTTCTTCGAGGGCGCGGCCGCCGTGCCCCTCATGATCGCGGCTCCGGGGCTCGAGCCCGGACGCATCGACACGCCGGTCTCGACCATCGACCTTTGCCCGACGCTCTGCGACCTGGCCGGGGTGTCGATGGACGAGGTGATGCCCTGGACCGACGGCGTGTCGCTTGTGCCCGTGGCCCAGGGCGCGGCGCGGGGACCCGTGCCCATGGAGTATGCGGCCGAGGCGTCCGAGGCCCCCATCGTCGCGATCCGCGACGGGCGGTGGAAGTATGTCCGTTGCGCCCTCGACCCCGAGATGCTGTTCGACCTGGATGCCGACCCGCAGGAGCTGACCAATCTCGCGGCCGATCCGATGCAGGCCGACGTCCTCGCGCGGCTGCGGTCCATGACCGAGGCACGCTGGGACCTCGGGGCCTTCGACGCCGAGGTGCGCGAAAGCCAGGCCCGGCGCTGGGTCGTCTATGAGGCGCTGCGGAACGGCGCGTATTTCCCCTGGGATTTCCAGCCGCTCCAGAAGGCGTCCGAGCGGTACATGCGCAACCACATGGACCTTAACGTGCTGGAAGAGAACCAGCGTTTCCCGCGGGGTGAGTGAGATGACCCAGGTTCAGCCCCAAGCCAGCCACTTCGTGAACGGCGCCTACCGCGAGGACGTGGCGGGCGAGGCGATCCCCGTCATCTACCCCGCGACCGGCGAGGTCATCGCCACCGTCCACGCCGCCACTCCGGCAGTGATCGAGGAGGCGCTGGCCTCGGCCGCCCGCGCCCAGAAGGAGTGGGCCGCCCTGCGCGGCGTGCAGCGGGGGCGCGTCCTGCGCCGGGCCGCCGACCTCATCCGCGAGCGCAACCGCGACCTGTCGGTGCTGGAAACCTACGACACCGGCAAGCCGCTGTCGGAAACGCTGGTCGCAGACGCCTGGTCGGCGGCGGATGCGCTCGAGTATTTCGGCGGCCTCGCGGCGACGCTCTCGGGCGAACATATCCAGCTGGGCTCCGACTTCGTCTACACCCGGCGCGAGCCGCTGGGGGTCTGCGTCGGCATCGGGGCCTGGAACTACCCGACCCAGATCGCCGCCTGGAAGGGCGCCCCGGCGCTGGCCTGCGGCAACGCCATGGTCTTCAAGCCGAGCGAGACGACGCCACTGGGCGCGCTGAAACTCGCCGAGATCCTGATGGAGGCGGGGGCTCCGGCCGGGCTATACAACGTCGTGCAGGGGATGGGGGCCGTGGGTGCGCAGCTCATCGCCGACCCGCGCGTGGCCAAGGTGTCGATCACCGGCTCGGTGCCGACCGGAACCAAGGTCTACGAGGCCGCCGCGCGCGCCATGAAGCACGTGACGCTGGAGCTTGGCGGCAAGTCGCCCCTGATCGTGTTCGAGGACGCCGACCTGGAAAGCGCGGTGTCGGGCGCGATCCTCGGCAACTTCTATTCCACCGGGCAGGTCTGCTCCAACGGCACGCGGGTCTTCGTGCAGCGCGGCCTCAAGGACGCCTTCCTGTCCCGCGTGGCGGAGCGTCTGCAGGGCGTCGTCATGGGCGACCCGCAGGACGAGAGCACGAACTTCGGCCCCATGGTCAGCCAGCGGCAGCGCGACATCGTCGAGGGCTTCATCCAGAAGGGGATCGAGGAGGGCGCGCGTCTGGTCGCAGGCGGGCGGCGGCTGAACCGGCCCGGCTTCTGGATCGAGCCCACGGTCTTTGCCGACGTGACCGACGACATGACCATCGCCCGGGACGAGATCTTCGGGCCCGTCATGTCCGTCCTCGACTTCGACACCGAGGAGGAGGTGCTGGCCCGCGCCAACGCCACCGAGTTCGGCTTGGCCGCCGGGGTCTTCACCCGCGACCTTGCCCGCGGGCACCGGGTCGCGGCGGGCTTCGAGGCGGGCACCTGCTTCATCAACGCCTACAACCTGACCCCGGTCGAGGCCCCCTTCGGCGGCATGAAGCGGTCGGGGATCGGCCGCGAGAATGGCCAGGCCGCCATCGAGCACTATTCGCAACTCAAGTCCGTCTATGTCGGCATGAACCGCGTGGAGGCGCCCTTCTGATGATGGAAGCGGATTACGTCGTCGTCGGCGCCGGAAGCGCCGGTTGCGCCATCGCCTACCGGCTGTCCGAAGCCGGGCGATCGGTGCTGGTCATCGAGGCGGGCGGCTCGGACTGGGGGCCGTTCATCCGGATGCCCGCGGCCTTGTCCTATCCCATGAACATGGCGCGCTACGACTGGGGCTTCCGCACCGAGCCCGAACCCTACCTGGGCGGGCGCGTCCTGGCGACGCCGCGCGGCAAGGTCATCGGCGGATCGTCCTCGATCAACGGAATGGTCTATGTGCGCGGCCATGCCAAGGATTACGACCATTGGGCCGAAGCCGGGGCCAAGGGCTGGTCCTATGCCGACGTGCTCCCGTATTTCCGGCGGATGGAGCATTGGCACGGGCGGACCGGCGACGCCTCGTGGCGGGGCCATGACGGACCGCTTCACGTGACGCGCGGGCCGGCGGACAACCCGCTGGCGCAGGCCTTCATGAAGGCGGGGCACGAGGCGGGCTATCCGCTGACCGACGACCCGAACGGCTTTCAGCAGGAAGGGTTCGGGCCGATGGAGGCGACGATCTGGGCCGGGCGCCGGTGGTCGGCCGCCTTTGCCTATCTGCGCCCGGCGCTGCGGCGGGTGAACTGCGATCTCGTGAACGGCATCGCGCGCCGCATCGTCATCGAGAACGGCCGGGCGACCGGCGTCGAGATCGACAGCTTCAACGGCATCCAGGTCATCAAGGCGCGGCGGGAGGTGATCGTCTCCTCCTCCTCGATCAACTCGCCCAAGCTGCTGCTGCTGTCCGGGATCGGCCCGGGCGAGGAGCTGCGGCAGCTGGGCCTCCCGGTCGTGGCCGACCGGCCCGGCGTGGGGCGCAACCTCCAGGACCACCTGGAGATCTACGTCCAGCAGCAGGCGATCAAACCGGTGTCGCTGTTCCGCTACTGGAACCTGCAGGGCAAGGCCTGGGTCGGCGCGCGCTGGCTGTTCACGGGGCGGGGGCTCGGCGCTTCGAACCAGTTCGAGATGGGGGCCTTCATCCGGTCGCGGGCCGGCGTCGATTACCCGGACATCCAGTTCCACTTCCTGCCGATCGCCGTGCGCTACGACGGGCAGGCGGCGGCCGGCGGTCACGGCTTCCAGGCCCATGTGGGCCCGATGAGGTCGCCGTCCCGGGGGGCCGTCACCCTGCGGTCGCCGGACCCGGTGGACACGCCCCGGATCCTCTTCAACTACATGTCCCGCGAGGAGGACTGGCGCGACTTCCGGGCCTGCATCCGCCTGACGCGCGAGATATTCGGCCAGGAGGCGTTCCGGCCCTACGCCGGCAAGGAGATCAGCCCCGGCCCCGAGGTGCAGACGGACGAGCAGCTCGACGAGGCCATCCGGCAGCACGTCGAGAGCGCCTATCACCCCTGCGGCACCTGCAGGATGGGCGACCGCGCCGACCCCTTGGCGGTGGTGGATCCGGAATGCCGGGTCATCGGCGTGGAGGGCCTGCGCGTGGCCGACAGCTCCATCTTCCCGCGCGTCACGAACGGCAACCTGAACGCGCCCTCGATCATGACGGGCGAAAAGGCGGCGGACCACATCCTGGGCCGCCAGGCGCTGCCGCGCGACGATCGGGGTCCCTGGATCGATCCCGACTGGCCGGTTGCGCAGCGTCCGATCCCGCGCCTGCGCGCGGCTGCCGAGTAGGGGCCGCAGTCAGGCCGTCAGGAGGGTGGCCAGACGGCGCAGGGCCAGCTGGTAGCCCTGCGTGCCGCAGCCCACGATGATCCCGTCCGCGCGCAGCGACACGTAGCTGTGGTGGCGGAAGCTTTCGCGCTTGTGGACGTTGGAGATGTGGACCTCGATCACCGGACCCTCGAAGGCGTGGAGCGCGTCGAGGATCGCGACCGAGGTGTGGGTCAGGGCGCCGGGGTTGATGACGATGCCCTGCGCCGTTTCGCGCGCCTCGTGGATCCAGTCGACGATCTGCCCTTCGTGGTTCGACTGAAGGAGCCGGGTCTGGAGGCCCAGGTCCTGGCCCAGCGCGGCGCAGTCCCGCTCCACGTCGGCGAGGGTCTCGCGTCCGTAGATCTCGGGCTGGCGCTTGCCGAGGAGGTTCAGGTTCGGGCCGTTCAGGATCAGGACGAGGGGCATCGCGGGCCTTCCGTTGCGAGTCGGGCTGTTGTGCCCCGCGCCGCGGAGGACGGGAAGGGGGCCCTGTCGACGGGGGCCGCGATGAGCGCCGGGGATCGATGCCGTTGAAGGGCGCCGTCGACGGGTGCCGGCGATGGATGCCGTTGAAGGGCGCCTACGATGGCTGCCGTCGATGGGTACTGACGATAGGTATCGACGATGCAGGGAGCGTTTCCCGGGCGCGTCGGGACAGGCCCGCGCAGGGGGACGAACTCCCAGGCCGCCGAGCCGGACGCCACTCCGGTCGGCGGGGGGCGTGTGCGCGACACGCGGCGGCAGGGAAAAGGTCCCGCCGACGCCAAGGGCGGCCGGCGGAACGGTCCCGGTCGGGGATGAGGGCCCTTTTCCATCCCCAGCAAAAAGCAGACGGGGGAGCCCTCCGAACGCGCGAGAGTTATGGTCGCGCAAGCGGCCCCGGGTCTTGGGGCCCGTTGTCGCGCATTCCGGTTAATCAAAGGTTGGCGCACCGGACGGGGCACGGCCCGGCGCGCAACAGGGCGGGCGGAGACAGGCCACGGGATCGGTCCCAGGCCGCCGGTCAGGACCTCGGCCCACGCCGCGGGAGGCCGCCCCCAACAGGCGGGAGCGGCCCGGATCAGGCGTGGATCGCGCCGTCGCCGCAGGCCAGGGCCGCCTCGCGCACGGCCTCGCTGAAGGTGGGGTGCGCGTGGCAGGTCCGGGCAAGATCCTCGGCCGCGGCGCCGAACTCCATGGCGACGGCAACCTCGTGGATCAGGTCGCCGGCCATCGGGCCGATGATATGCGCGCCCAGGATGCGGTCCGTGGCCTTGTCGGACAGGATCTTGACGAAGCCGTCGCCCTGGAAGACCGCCTTGGCGCGGCCGTTGCCCAGGAAGGGGAACTTGCCGACCTTGTAGGCGGTGCCCGCGGCCTTGAGCTGTTCCTCGGTAAGGCCGACAGAGGCCACCTCGGGCGTGGTGTAGATGACCGAGGGGATGACGCCGTAGTTCACATGCCCGTGCTGCCCGGCCAGGATCTCGGCCACGGCGGTGCCCTCATCCTCGGCCTTGTGGGCGAGCATGGGACCTTCGCGGACATCGCCGATGGCGTAGACACCGGGGACGCTGGTGGCAAAGCGGTCGTCGGTGGCGATCTGGCCGCGGGGCGTCATCTGCACGCCGAGCGCGTCGAGGCCCAGCCCATCGACATAGGGCTTGCGGCCGGTGGCCACGAGGACGACGTCCGCCTCGATCCGGGCTTCTTCCTCGGTCTTGCGGGACCTGTGGACCACGGTCGCGCCGGTGGCCGTGCGCTCCACCCCCTGGACGGCGGTGCCAAGGACGAAGGTCAGGCCCTGCTTTTGCAGGAGGCGCTGGAACTGCTTGGACACTTCGCCGTCCATGCCGGGGGTGATGGCGTCGAGGTATTCGACCACCGTCACCTTGGTCCCGAGGCGCGAATAGACCGACCCCATCTCGAGCCCGATGACGCCCGCACCGATCACCACCATGGATCCGGGGATGGACTTGAGCGCGAGGGCGCCGGTGGAGGTGACGACCACCTCCTCATCGACGGTGACGCCGGGCAGGGTGGAGGACTGGGAGCCGGAGGCGATGACGATGGCCTTGGCCTCGTGGGTGTCGTCGCCGACCTTGACCTGGCCGGGAGCCGGGATGCTGGCGAAGCCCTTGATCCAGTCGATCTTGTTCTTCTTGAACAGGAACTCGATCCCGCCGGTGTTCTGGCCGATCACGTCGTCCTTGTAGGACAGCATCCGCGACCAGTCGACCTGCGGCTCGCCCACCATCAGGCCCATCCTGGCGAAGTTGGTGTGCGCCTCGTGCAGCTCATGGGTGGCGTGGAGCAGCGCCTTGGACGGGATGCAGCCGACGTTGAGGCAGGTGCCCCCCAGCGTCGCGCGCCCCTCGGCCACGCCGACCTTGAGCCCGAGCTGCGCCGCGCGGATCGCGCAGACGTAGCCGCCGGGGCCCGCGCCGATCACGATGAGGTCGTAGGTGGCCATCTTGGTCTCCAGTCAGTCAGAACAGGGCGGCCAGGAGCAGGAGCGCCGTCGCCGCAAAGCCTACCATCCAGATGATCGACCGGAGCGGCGACCAGCCCTGGACATAGGCGGGAATGTAGAGGAGCCGCGCCGCGATGTAGATCCAGGCCAGCGTCGCGGTCCAGCCGGTGAACTGGTTCGTGACGGCCAGGGTCAGGATCGCGGTCGCGAACAGCAGGAGCGCGGTCTGGTGGTTGTCGGCCGCGCGCAGGGCCCGGCCGCCCTTGATGCCGGGGTCGCGGGGCGTGTCGCGCGGGGACATGTTCCAGGCCTTCCCCTCGGGCGTCCGGTTCATGAAGTAGCCGGACACGCCGATGTGGAGGACCTGAATGAAGGCCGCGATGACGAGGGCGGTGAGTTCGGAGGTCATGCCGTCTCCAGGAATGTCGCGGTCATCGGTCCGCCGAAACCCTGCTCCTTGCGGAGCCATTGTTCCGCCTGCGGGCGGTGGCCGACCTGGAACAGGAGGAAGACCCGCGACCGCGAGTCGGCGTCGCGCCACATCTGGAGCAGGGTGAGCCCCGCCTCCATCCGTTCGCCGGATTCGGTGTCGAAGTCGCGCTTCCAGCCGGGGAAGTCGTTGGTGTCGAGCTGGCAGAGGAGCTGCATCATGGCCTTGGGTCCTTGGACGGGAGGGGTCGCGCAAGGTAAGTAGCCCGCGCGGCCCCAGGCTCCATCAGAGGTCCATGAGCAGGCGGCGCGGATCCTCGAGCGCCTCCTTGACGCGGACGAGGAAGGTCACCGCGCCCTTGCCGTCGACTATGCGGTGGTCGTAGCTGAGCGCGAGATACATCATCGGGCGGATGACGATCTGGCCGCCGACCACCACGGGCCGGTCCTGGATCTTGTGCATGCCCAGGATGCCCGACTGCGGCGGGTTCAGGATGGGCGAGGACATCAGCGACCCGTAGACGCCGCCGTTCGAGATGGTGAAGCTGCCGCCCTGCATGTCGGCCATCGACAGCTTGCCGTCGCGGGCGCGCAGGCCGAGCTCGGCGATCTCCTTCTCGATCTGGGCGAAGGACTTCTGGTCGGCGTCGCGGACGACAGGGACCACGAGGCCGGTGGGCGTGCCCACGGCGACGCCCATGTGGACGTAGCGCTTGTACACCACCTCGTCGCCGTCGATCTCGGCGTTGACCTCGGGCACCTCCTGGAGCGCGTGGACGCAGGCCTTCACGAAGAAGGACATGAAGCCGAGCTTGGTCTTGTGCTTCTTCTCGAAGGCGTTCTTGTACTCGTTCCGGAGGCCCATGATGGCCGACATGTCGGCCTCGTTGTAGGTCGTCAGCATCGCCGCGGTGTTCTGCGCCTCCTTGAGGCGGCGGGCGATGGTCTGGCGCAGGCGGGTCATCTTGACCCGCTCCTCGCGCGAGACGTCCTGGGCGGCGGTGGGCGCGCGGGGGGCGGAGGGGGCCGCAGTGGGCGCCGGGGCGGCGGCGGGCCGGGGCTCGGCCAGGGCGCGGAGGACGTCCTCCTTCATGACGCGGCCGTCGCGGCCCGTGCCGGACACGGCGTCCCGCGACAGGTCGTTGTCGGCCATGAGCTTCTTGGCCGAGGGCGCATCCTCGGGCGCGCGGGGGCTGCCGGAGCTGGCCGGGGTCGTGGGCTCGGGTCCGTAGTTGGCCGGGCCGGAGGGCGCGCCGACCGGAGCCGCGTGCGTCGCGGGCGAGTCCTGGGGCGCGGTGGCCACGCCGGCCGGGGCCGCAGCCTTGGCGGGGGCGGCGGCCGCCCCCTCGGAGATCGTCGCGAGCAGCGCGTTGGGGCCGACGGTCGACCCTTCGGCGGCGACGATGTCGCCCAGCGTGCCGGCGGCGGGCGCCGGAACCTCGACCGTCACCTTGTCGGTCTCGAGCTCGCAGAGCATCTCGTCGGCGGCGACCGTGTCGCCCGGCTTCTTGAACCAGGTGGCGACGGTCGCCTCGGTGACGCTTTCACCCAGCGCGGGCACGCGGACTTCGATGGCCATGGTTCCTTACTTTCCTTCGATGGTCAGCGCTTCGTCCACGAGCGCCTGTTGCTGGGCCTTGTGGCTGGAGGCGAGGCCGGTGGCCGGGCTCGCCGAGGCGGGACGGCCGACATAGACGGGCCGCGTGCGCTTGGCTTCGATGCGCTGGAGAACCCATTCGATGTTGGGCTCGATGAAGGTCCAGGCGCCCTGGTTCTTGGGCTCCTCCTGGCACCAGATCATCTCGGCGTTCTTGAAGCGCGACAGCTCCTTGACGAGGGAATGGGCCGGGAAGGGGTAGAACTGCTCGACCCGCAGGAGGTAGACGTCGTCGAGGCCGCGGGCGTCCCGTTCCTCGAGAAGGTCGTAGTAGACCTTGCCCGAGCAGAGCACGACGCGCCGGATCTGGTCGTCGGCCTTGAGCGTGATCGACGAGTTCCCCTTTTCCGCGTCGTCCCACAGGATCCGGTGGAAGGAGGAGCCGGTCGTGAAATCCTCGGACCGGGACACCGCCAGCTTGTGGCGCAGCAGCGACTTGGGCGTCATAAGGACCAGCGGCTTGCGGAAGCCGCGATGCACCTGCCGCCGCAGGATGTGGAAGTAGTTCGCCGGCGTCGTGCAGTTGGCCACGATCCAGTTGTCCTGGCCGCACATCTGCAGGAACCGTTCGAGCCGGGCCGAGGAGTGCTCGGGTCCCTGGCCCTCGAAGCCGTGGGGCAGGAGCATCACGAGCCCCGACATCCGCAGCCACTTGGATTCGCCGCTGCTGATGAACTGGTCGAACATGATCTGCGCGCCGTTGGCGAAGTCGCCGAACTGCGCCTCCCAGAGCGCGAGCGCGTTGGGCTCGGACAGGGAATAGCCGTATTCGAAGCCCAGAACCGCGTATTCCGAGAGCATCGAGTCGATGACCTCGTAGCGGGCCTGGCCTTCGCGGATGCCGTTGAGCGGGTAGTAACGCTCCTCGGTCTCCTGGTTGATGAAGGCCGAGTGGCGCTGCGAGAAGGTGCCGCGCGTGGAATCCTGGCCCGACAGGCGGACCGGGAAGCCTTCGGTCAGGAGCGAGCCGAAGGCCAGCGCCTCGCCGGTGGCCCAGTCGAAGCCCTCGCCCGAGGCGAACATCTGGCGCTTGCCCTCGAGCTGGCGCTCCACGGTCTTGTGGATCGCGAACCCCTCGGGCACGCGGGTCAGGGCCGCGCCGACCTGGGCCAGAGTTTCGGGCGTGACCGCGGTGTCGCCCCGCTCGTATTCCTTGTCGTTCTGGCGCTCGATGTGCGACCAGCGGCCATCGAGCCAGTCCGCCTTGTTCGGGCGGAACTGCTTGCCGGCCTCGAACTCCTCGTTGAGGCGGGCCTGGAACTGGGCCTTCATCTCCTCGACCTCGCCCTCGGGGATGAGGCCGTCCTTGACCAGCCGCTCGGTGTAGAGCGTGAGGGTCGT
Source organism: Rubellimicrobium arenae (assembly GCF_017916275.1). Taxonomy (GTDB): domain Bacteria; phylum Pseudomonadota; class Alphaproteobacteria; order Rhodobacterales; family Rhodobacteraceae; genus Rubellimicrobium; species Rubellimicrobium arenae. The sequence goes on along the minus strand of NZ_JAFMST010000004.1, from coordinate 368,256 downwards.
CTTCTGCTTCTTGATCCGGTTGTACATCGCCGGATTGGTGAACATGGGCTCATCGCCCTCGTTGTGGCCGAAGCGCCGGTAGCAGAACATGTCGATGACGACGTCCTTGTGGAACTTCTGCCGGAACTCGACCGCCACCTTGGCGGCGTGGACCACGGCCTCGGGGTCGTCGCCGTTGACGTGGAAGATCGGCGCCTCGACCATCAGGGCGATGTCGGTCGGGTAGGGGGACGACCGCGAGAAGTGCGGCGCGGTGGTGAAGCCGATCTGGTTGTTCACCACGATATGGATGGTGCCGCCGGTGCGATGGCCGCGCAGGCCCGACAGGCCGAAGCATTCCGCCACGACGCCCTGGCCGGCGAAGGCCGCGTCGCCGTGCAGCAGGATCGGCAGCACCTTGATGCGGTCGGCGTCGTGGAGCTGGTCCTGCTTGGCGCGGACCTTGCCCAGGACGACGGGGTTCACCGCCTCGAGGTGGGACGGGTTGGCCGTCAGCGACAGGTGGACCTTGTTGCCGTCGAACTCCCGGTCGCTGGACGCGCCGAGATGGTACTTCACGTCGCCCGAGCCATCCACGTCGTCGGGCTTGTAGGAGCCGCCCTGGAATTCGTGGAAGATGGCGCGGAAGGGCTTGCTCATCACGTTGGCGAGGATGTTCAGGCGGCCCCGGTGGGGCATCCCGATGACGATTTCCTGGACGCCCAGGGCGCCGCCGCGCTTGATGATCTGCTCCATGGCGGGGATCAGCGCCTCGGCGCCGTCGAGGCCGAAGCGCTTGGTGCCCGTGTACTTGACGTGGAGGAACTTCTCGAAGCCCTCGGACTCCACGAGCTTGTTCAGGATCGCCTTGCGCCCGTTCTGGGTGAAGGTGATCTCCTTGCCGTAGCCCTCGATCCGCTCCTTGAGCCAGGCGGCCTCGGCGGGGTTCGAGATATGCATGTACTGCATGGCGAAGGTGCCGCAGTAGGTCCGCCGCACGATGTCGAGGATCTGCGACATGGTCGCGATCTCGAGCCCCAGCACGTTGTCGATGAAGATCGGCCGGTTCATGTCCGCGCCCGTGAACCCGTAGGAGGCGGGGTCCAGCTCCGGATGGGGGGTGCCGTCGCGCATCCCGAGCGGGTCGAGGTCGGCGATCAGGTGGCCCCGGATCCGGTAGGCGCGGATCAGCATGAGCGCGCGGATCGAATCCAGCACGGCCTGGCGCACCTGCGCGTCGGACAGGGTCACGCCCTTTTCGGCGGCCTTGGCCTTGACCTTGTCGCCGGCGGCCTTGGACTCGGGCGCGGCGGGCCACTGGCCGGTCAGGGCGGCGGTCAGGTCGTCCGTGGGCATCGGCGGCCAGTCCGACCGCGCCCAGGACGGGGCGGCGGCGGCCGGCTCGGCCAGGGCGGCGAAGAAGTCGCGCCAGCTCTGGTCCACCGAACCGGGGTCGCGCTGGTAGGATTCGTGCAGCCCCTCGATGTAGGCGGCGTTTCCGCCCTGCAGGAACGAGGAGGCGCGGAACTGGTCGTTGGACGGCTGGTCGGTCATGGGGTCACCTCGAAGGGCTTCCGGGAAAGGGGCGGCAGGGGTCGAAACTCCTGCCGGGAGATAAAGGTTGCAGGTCCGTCGAACGACCCGGGGCCGCTCACGTTCGCGCGCGTCAGCCGATCGCCTTGAGGACGGCCTCGCCCAGGCCGGCGGGGCTGTCGGCCACGACGATCCCGGCCGACTTCATGGCCTCGATCTTGGATTCCGCGTCGCCCTTGCCGCCCGAGACGATGGCGCCGGCATGGCCCATCCGGCGGCCCTTGGGCGCGGTGCGGCCCGCGATGAAGCCCGCGGTCGGCTTCCAGCGGCCGCGCTTCTTCTCGTCGGCGAGGAATTGGGCCGCCTCCTCCTCGGCCGAGCCGCCGATCTCGCCGATCATGATGATCGACTGGGTCTCGGGGTCGGCGAGGAACATCTCGAGGACGTCGATATGCTCGGTCCCCTTGATGGGGTCGCCGCCGATGCCCACGGCGGTGGACTGGCCCAGGCCCACGTCGGAGGTCTGCTTGACCGCCTCGTAGGTGAGGGTGCCCGAGCGGGACACGACGCCCACGGAGCCGCGCCGGAAGATGGAGCCCGGCATGATGCCGATCTTGCAGGCGTCGGGGGTCATGACGCCCGGGCAGTTCGGCCCGATGAGCCGCGTGCGCGAGCCGAGGAGGGCGCGCTTGACCTTCATCATGTCGAGGACGGGGATGCCCTCGGTGATGCAGACGACGAGCGGGATCTCGGCATCGATGGCCTCGAGGATCGAGTCGGCGGCAAAGGGCGGCGGGACGTAGATCACGCTCGCGTCGGCGCCGGTCCGGTCCACCGCCTCGCGGACGGTGTCGAAGACGGGGAGGTCCAGGTGCGTGGAGCCGCCCTTGCCGGGCGTGACGCCGCCGACCATCCTGGTGCCGTAGGCGATGGCCTGTTCGGAGTGGAAGGTCCCCTGCGAGCCGGTGAAGCCCTGGCAGATGACCTTGGTGTTTTCGTTGACGAGGATGGACATCCGCTTAGCCCCTGACTGCCTTGACGACCTTCTCGGCCGCATCCGATAGATCGTCCGCCGGGATCACGTTGAGCCCCGAGTCCCGGATGATCTGCTTGCCCAGGTCGACGTTGGTCCCTTCGAGACGGACCACGAGCGGCACCTGGAGGCCGACCTCCTTGACCGCGGCGATGATGCCTTCCGCGATGATGTCGCAGCGCATGATGCCGCCGAAGATGTTGACCAGGATCCCCTTCACGTTGGGGTCCGAGGTGATGATCTTGAAGGCCTCGGTCACCTTTTCCTTGGTGGCGCCGCCGCCCACGTCGAGGAAGTTCGCCGGTTCCGCGCCGTAAAGCTTGATGATGTCCATGGTCGCCATGGCGAGACCGGCGCCGTTCACCATGCAGCCGATGTCGCCGTCGAGCGCGATGTAGTTCAGGTCGAACTTCTGCGCGGCCAGTTCCTTGGGGTCGACCTCGGTGTCGTCGGCCAGCGCCGCGATGTCGGCGTGGCGGAAGAGCGCGTTGTTGTCGAAGCCCACCTTGGCGTCGAGGCAGTGAAGGTTGCCCGCCTGCGTCACGATCAGGGGGTTGATCTCGAGCATCTCCATGTCCTTGGACACGAAGAGGTCGTACAGCTTGCCCATCAGGGCGACGCATTGCTTGACCTGGCCGCCGGTGAGGCCCAGCGCGTAGGCGATGCGGCGGCCGTGATAGGCCTGGTAGCCGGTCGCCGGATCGACGGTGAGGGTCAGGATGCGGTCGGGCGTGGAGGCCGCGACCTCCTCGATGTCCATGCCGCCTTCCTGGGAGCAGACGAAGGCGATCCGCGACGTGGCGCGATCCACGAGCAGCGCGAGATACAGCTCGCGGGCGATGTCGGCCCCATCCTCGATGTAGACGCGGTTGACCTGCTTGCCGGCCTCGCCCGTCTGCTTGGTGACGAGCGTCCGGCCCAGCATCCGCTGCGCCTCCATCTCGGCTTCCTCGGTGGACTTGGCGATGCGGACGCCGCCCTTCTCGCCGGCGTCGGCTTCCTTGAACTTGCCCTTGCCGCGGCCGCCCGCGTGGATCTGCGCCTTCACGACCCAGATGGGGCCGTCGATCTGGCCGGCGGCGGTCTTGGCCTCTTCGGCGCGCAGCACGACGCGGCCGTCGCCCACAGGGGCCCCCGCAGCGCGGAGCAGCTCCTTGGCCTGATACTCGTGGATGTTCATGGCAGGGTCCCGTGTTGGTCGTCGCGGGGTCCTTCAACCACAAGACTCTGAACGCCGACATAACGAAATGCAGCCATCCGTGGAAAAACCGCCCGTTGTGATCACACCCTTTTTGGCTGTGATCGCGGAAGTTGCCAGCCGCTAGTTCAACATCACGGCGTAGAGCGGCGAATCACCTTGGAACAGCGCGTCGAAGAGCTGGAGACTCCGGCCGTCCACGACAGGTCCCTCGCGCAGGTAGGGCACCAGGGACGCCCCCTGCACGACGCCCGCCACGTCGATCTCGGGCGGGTTCTCCAGCAGGGCGGCGAGGTCGAGCCCCGCCCGCGGCCCGACGCGCCAGTAGGGCAGGAGGCGCTCGCCCCGGAGGACGCGGTCCGCGTCGGCCAGAACGGCCAGCCAGCGCGCGCCCGTGCCGGGCGGGAAGAGGAGCCCGGTGGCCGAGGTCTGGTTCTTGTTGGGGATCCATTCGCGGTCGTTGTCCGGTTCGCGCGGGACGAGGTTCCAGAAGCGGCGGTTCTGCTCGACCACGGCAAGGAGGTGCTGGCGGGCCGCGCGGGTGCGCGCGGCGTCGGGCGGCCCCTCGATTGCCATGACGAACATCGCGGCGAGGTCGACGAACTGGCCGGACTGGCTTTCGAAGGAAAAGGCGTCGGTGTCCTTGGGACGTCCCAGCCGGTCGAAGGCGGCGCGGGAGTCCAGGACGCGGGCGATGCCGTCGCTGGGACCGACCGCCAGGATCAGGTTGCCGAGCCCCGACAGGAGATGCGCGTAGGCCGACAGCCACGCGGCGTCGGCGGTGTCGAAGCGGATCGTGGTGGACGGCATCTCGGTCCCGAAGCCGCCGGACAACGCCCAGCCCGCGATCTCGAGCACGCCTTCCCCTGGGCTGCGGGCGCCGTTCGCGTCGATGTCGAACCACAGGTCGGCGGTGTCGATCTCGACCCCGACCTCGTCGCCGTCCGCGATGGGCGCCAAGGCGTCGATGGCCCCGGCCATGTCCTGCTCGATCCCCTCGAACAGCGCGTCGATCATGCGCGGCTCGAACGGCTCGGGCCGGGGATTCTCGTCGAGGGGGAGCCGCAGCACGGGAAGGCCGGACGCGACGCTCATGCCCTCGGAGAGGCCCACGCGGTAACGAAGCTGGAGCGCGCGTTCGAGGCCCGCGAGGAAGCGGACGCCGCCCAGGGCGAAACGGTCCGAGGGCGTCGGGGCGGGCAGGGCGGCCAGCGCGGCCTCGGTGGCGCGGAGGCCCTGCGTGGCGATCTGGTCGGAGATGCCGTCCGCCCGCGCCAGGCTGGCGGTCGCGGCGAGGAGGGCGGACAGGAGGGCGCGGCGCATGACAAAGGCTCCGGAACTGATGTCCCGGAGCCTAGCCGCGCCGCTGGGACGCGGGGTAGTCAGGAAAACCGTTCCGTCAGGCGGCGAGCGAGGTTTCGATGCCCTTGCAGGCCTCGACCAGGCCCTTCACGGCGTCCACGGACTTCTGGAACATCGCCTGTTCCGCGTCGTCCATGGAAATCTCGATCACGCGTTCCACGCCGCCGGCGCCGATCACGGTCGGGACGCCCACATACATCCCGTCGAGGCCGTAGGCCCCCGAGACATGCGCGGCGCAGGGCAGGACGCGCTTCTGGTCCTTGAGGAAAGCCTCGGCCATCTCGATCGCCGACTGGGCGGGGGCGTAGAAGGCGGAGCCGGTCTTGAGAAGGCCCACGATCTCGGCGCCGCCGTCGCGGGTGCGCTGAACGATGCCGTCGAGCTTGTCCTGCGAGGTCCAGCCCATCTTGACGAGGTCGGGGAGCGGGATGCCGGCGACGGTCGAGTAGCGCACGAGCGGGACCATGGTGTCGCCGTGGCCGCCCAGCACGAAGGCGGTCACGTCCTTCATGGACACGCCGAACTCGACCGACAGGAAGTGCCGGAAGCGCGCGGAGTCGAGGACGCCCGCCATGCCGCAGACCATGTTGTGCGGCAGGCCCGAGAATTCGCGCAGCGCCCAGACCATCGCGTCGAGCGGGTTGGTGATGCAGATGACGAAGGCGTTGGGGGCATGAGCCTTGATGCCTTCGCCTACCGACTTCATGACCTTGAGGTTGATGCCCAGGAGGTCGTCGCGGCTCATGCCCGGCTTGCGGGGGACGCCGGCGGTGACGATGCAGACATCGGCGCCCGCGATCTCCTCGTAGGAGTTGGCGCCCTTGAGCGACGCGTCGAAGCCCGCCGAGGGGCCGGACTGGGCGATGTCGAGCGCCTTGCCCTGGGGCGTGCCCTCGGCGATGTCGAAGAGGATGACGTCGCCCAGCTCCTTGAGCGCGACGAGATGCGCGAGGGTGCCGCCGATCTGTCCGGCACCGATAAGGGCGATCTTGGGTCTGGCCATGTCAGGAAGTTCCTTCGCGCGAATGGGTCGGGCGAAGGCGTAGCCAAGCCGTCCCGGCCGCGCAAGGGCGCGGAGGCCCGCCGAACGGCCACCGCGGGATGATTGCGCTAACCTGCGCGGGAGGGGGTCAGCTTTCGATGCCGTCGAGGGCGGGCTCGGCGCCGCGCGCGCTCAGGTCCACGACCAGACGGGTTTCCCCGCCCTGCGCCCGCACGAGGTGGATGCGGTTCATGCCCAGCTCCACGTCCTGCGCGCCGAAGCCCCAGATGCCGCCGACCGAGACCACGAGCCCCTGCGGCTCGCCCGTCGGGCCGGTGACGACGTCCGCGACCTGCCCCAGGTCCTCGAGCGCGAGGTCCTCGGCCCGGATGGGCGCGCCCCAGCGGGCGATCGGGTCCTCGGTGGCGTAAAGATGCTCACCCACGAGCGCCGCCGCGCCTTCGGCCTTGCTCTGGAGCTTGGCCCGGTCCATACCGTCGGCCATCGTGAAAACCGCGAGCCCGATCGTCGCCGCCGTGATGATGGGAAGATCCATCCTGTTCCCCTGCCTCAGGGCGGCCCGCCAGCCGCCTCACCGTCCCTGGTCCTGATTCGGCCAAGGCGCTTCGTGAGAGGAACACCGGAAGGCCCGGTCCGGTTCCCTGGCCACTGTCAAGCCGTCTCAGGCTCCTTCGTCGAGAACCGGAAGCTCGTCGGGCGTCATCTCGAAGGCGTGGCCCGAGGCGATCATGCAGGTGGGCCCGCCGGGGCTGGTCACCGTCAGCGTCCAGGTCCCCGTCTCCTCGGAGGCATAAAGCTCGACCACGGAGTCGGCGGCGTCCAGCGCGATGGACTTGCGGCTTTCGCCCCAGTTTTCCGCGAGATGGCGGGCCATCACCTCGTGGTCCGAGCATTGCGCGTCCTGGGCTTGGGCCGCCCCCGCCACGAGGGCGAGCGCCAGCACGGGGATCGTCGTTCGAAGCATCATCGTCACCTCTTGTCTGGGGCGGTCCGGCAGGACCGGCGTGGGCTGCGTCGCGGTGGGGGCGCCACGGGATCGGAAAAAAGAGTTGACGCGCCATGCCGTGCTGTTCTCGCAACGCGGAGCCGCGCGAATCGTTGCAAGGCGCCGTGTTCCACGCGAGGTTTTCCGCAGATTTCGAGGACGCCGCCGTGATCCAGCTTTCCCTGGGCCTTCTGGCCTTCAGCCTGCCGCATCTGTGGAAACGGCTCTGGCCGGAGACGCGCCTGCGGCTGGGCGACCCGGGCAAGGGGATCGTCGCGATCCTGTCCGTGGCGGGGATCTGGCTGATCGCGCGGGGCTACGGCGCCTGGGACGACGCGCCGCAGGTCTGGAATCCGGCCCCCGTCACGCGGCACATCAACAACCTGCTGGTGGTGGTGGGCTTCTACTTTTTCGTCGCCTCGGGGATGGGGGTCTGGGGCGCGCGCGTGAACCGGCACCCGCAGCTGACCGGGGTGATCCTGTGGGCGGTGGCGCATCTGCTGGTGAACGGCGACCTGGCCTCGATCCTGCTGTTCGGCGGGCTGCTTGTCTGGGCGGTGCTGGAGATCGTGCTGATCAACCGCGCGGTTCCCGGATGGACGCCGCCCCCGCGCCCGCCCCTGGGCAAGGAGGCGACGGCGGTGGTCCTCGCGCTGGTCCTCGTCGCCGTGGTCGGCTACATCCACGGCTGGATCGGCCCCTGGCCCTTTGGATGATGCGATGCGCCTTTACCGCTTCCTGTCGGAGGACGACACCTCCGCCTTCTGCCACAAGGTGTCCGAAGCCCTGTCGAAGGGCTGGGACCTTTACGGCGAGCCCAGCTACGCCTTCGACGCCCATCGGGGCGTGATGCGGTGCGGCCAGGCCGTCACCAAGGAGGTCGAGGGGACCTACTCCTCGGACCTCAAGCTCGGCCAGCTTTGATCATTCCTCCGCCTCGCCGGCGAGGGCGAGGGTCCCGGGCGCCTGCTGCCTGAGGTCGTCGGTGCCCAGCGGCTCCTTGGGCCGCGCGAGGCGGTTGGCCACGACCCAGCGCAGCTCCTGGCTCGCGCGGGTGATCGCCACATAGGCGAGGCGCTTCCAGAGCTGCTGCCCGGCCTCGACCCGGCCCATGCGGGCGGCCACGAAGATGTCGGGGGCGAAGACCTGCACGACGTCCCATTGCGACCCCTGCGCCTTGTGGATCGTCACCGCCGCGCCGTGCAGGAAGGTCGCGCCCATCTGCGCGGCGTAGGGGATGAAGGGCTCCTCCTCGCCTTCCTTCTCGATCTTGACGATGGAGGCGGCGGACACCTGGGGCTCCTCGGCGCCGATGACGTGGAGGCGGGAAAAGCCGGGCTTGCGGCCCGGTCCCAGGTAGATGACCTGCGCCCCCTTGATGAGGCCCCGCGCCTCGAGGTCGAGCCGCTTCTTGCGATGCTTCATCGGCAGCTCGATCCCGTCGCAGATCAGCGGCTCGCCGGGCAGCAGTTCCGTCTCGGGGGCGCCGTGGGCGCTGCGGAAGGCGTGGATCAGCTTGATCCGGGTGGCGTTGCGCCAGACGAGGACGGGGGAGCGGGCCATGAGGTCGCTGTCCACCCGGCCCGTCACATGGACGCGCGGGTCGCGGCGGGCCGCCTCCTGCACCATGTCCTCGAAGGTCTCGAATTCGAGGTTGGGGTCGGCCAGCGCATGGGCGAGGTCGAGGATGGGGGAGTCGGCCTCCTGCCGGTGGATGCGGGTCAGCGACTTGACCTTGTCCTGGGGCAGGCGGTCGAAGACCATGCCGCCGCCCTGGCCCTGCACGGGGGGCAGCTGCGCCGGGTCGCCGAACAGGACCAGGGTCGGGAAGATCTCCTTGAGATCCTCGAACTGGCGTTCGTCGAGCATGGAGGATTCGTCGATGAAGCCCACGTCCAGCGGCTCCTCGCGGCGCTTCCAGCCGGTGATGAAGTCCGAGCCGCGCAGCCCCGCCGCGGCCAGCGCGGCGGGCACGGAGCCGTGGAGGCCATAGGCCTCCTTGGCGCGGTCGAGCTGGGCGTCGGTGAGCTGGCCCGTGGTCGGACGGTCGCCCTGGCCCGCCAGCCATTCGGCGACCTTCTCGAACTCCGGGTCGTAGACGGGGGTGTAAAGGATGCGGTGGATCGTGGTCGCCGGCACGCCCTTGGTCCGCAGCACCGAGGCCGCCTTGTTGGTGGGCGCGAGGATGGCGAGGGTGCGGCGATCCTTCTTGCGCTTGGATTCCCAGTCCGGGGACACGATCTCGACCCCCGCCCGGCGAAGCGCCTGGGTCAGGGAGGCGAGGAGCATGGTCTTGCCGGACCCCGCCTTGCCGGTGATGGCCAGGACGGAGGGCGCGCGGTCGGGGTTCGCGGGGGCGAGGTCGCCGTCGTCGAGCCCGACCCCGGCCTGGGCCAGGACGGTCGAAACGGCCGACCACGCAGCGGACTGGTCGGAGGACAGGGCGGGAAGGTCGGCCATGGCCGCCTACCTAGCCGCCCGGACCCGCCGCGGCCAGAGGGGAGCGGTCCCCCGCGCCCCCGGGGCACCCGGCCGTCAGCCCCGAAGCGCCCGGAAGCCGGCCGAGGCGCCCCAGCCGGCGGCGATGGCGATGGCAAGGGCCATGAGGCCGTACAGGAAGGGCTGCTCCTGGGCGAGGGCGAAGAGCCACCGTTCGAGCCCGACCTTGCGGACGTAGATGCTGGCTTCGTAGCTGTCGACGATCCGGCCGTCGCGGGTCAGGAAGATGCGGGTGACGTAGTCGCCTTCGGTCAGGTTGGCGGGCAGGCCGATCTCGGTGCGGAAAAGGGTCTCCTGCTCGAAGTCGACGCCGCCTTCGAGGATCTGGTAGCTGCCCTCCTGCTCGCGGATGCGGATCAGGGCGTCGAGGAAATCCTCTCGGTTGCCGACGTCGTTGCCGATGGCCCGGATGGCGCGCGGGATCGAGATGGAATGGCGCAGATCCTCGGTGTCGCGAAGGATCCGGTCCAGGGGGCCGGTGGTCGCGACGGCGTAGAAGGTCGGCGCGGCGTCCACCCGGACGGCGCGGCTGTTGACCCAGATGCCGAGCCGGCGCTCGGCCTCGCGCACGGTGAGGGGCTCCTGGGGGCCGGAGACCGTGATGATCACTTGGAGCGGCGCGGGCTGGGGCGCGGGCGCGGCCCGCTTCACCGCCCCGAAGATCAGGATGTCCGAGCCGTCGAAGGTGGCGGTGATGGCGACCTCGTCGCTGGACAGGCCGAGGACGATCTCCTCGGCCCGGGCGGGGGCCACCACCGCCAGCAGGAGGGCGAGGAGGGCGGCCCAGGTCCGGATCATTCGACCGGCTCGACGGAAAAGATCTCCTCCGGCTGGAGGAGGAGGGTCAGGGCGAGCTGGAGGCAGACCGCGAGGACGAGGATGGCCAGCATGATGCGCAGATGCTCGGGCTTGAGGCGGGTCCCGATCTGCGCGCCGACCTGCGCGCCGATGACGCCGCCCAGGATCAGCAGGACCGCCAGGACCACGTCCACCGTCTGGTTGGTCGTGGCGTGGAGCAGGGTGGTGAAGGCGGTCAGGAAGATGATCTGGAAGGTGGACGTCCCGATCACGACCTTGGTCGGCATCCCGAGCAGGTAGATCATCGCGGGGACGAGGATAAAGCCGCCGCCCACGCCCATGATCGCCGACAGCAGGCCCACGAAGAGCCCCACCAGGATCGGCGGGATGACCGAGATGTAGAGGCCCGAGACGCGGAACCGCGTCTTGAAGGGCAGCGCATGGACCCAGTTGTGGCGCCGCCGCTGCGGGGCCACGCCCGACCGGGTCCGCAGGATCGCGCGGAGCGATTCCCAGAACATGAGGCCGCCCACGGTCCCGAGGAAGGCGACGTAGCAAAGGCGAACCAGCAGGTCGACCTGGCCCAGGGCCTTGAGGAGGTTGAACACCATCACGCCCAGCGCCGAGCCGAGGAGCCCGCCGATCAGCAGGACGGTGCCCATCCACATGTCCACCGTGCGCCGCTGGAGATGCGTGAGCAGCGCCGAGAAGGACGAGGCGACGATCTGGTTGGCCGAGGTGGCTACGGCCACCGCCGGCGGGATGCCGACCAGGAACAGGAGCGGCGTGATCAGGAAGCCCCCGCCCACCCCGAACATGCCGGACAGCAGCCCCACCAGCCCCCCGAGGCCCAGGAGGAGGAAGGCGTTGACCGAAACCTCGGCGATGGGAAGGTAGAGCTGCATGGCGTTCCCGCGACCGTGCCGCCAGTCAATAGCGGAAAGGGTTGATATCCAATGACCCCCGACCGCGTGGGGCCGAAAATCCTTCGGCGAAGGATATGGGGCACAGTATGGCGCACGGGCCGGCGCGGTCAGGCCGAATCGCGGAGCATCCGCCGCAGCACCCGTTCCAGCTTGGCCGCGCCGAGGGGGGCCATGGCCTTCGTATGCTCGTGGCTGATCGATTCGGCGGACAGGCCCGCCGCCATGTTGGTCAGGACCGACACCGCCGCGACCCGAAGGCCCAGGAAGCGGGCCAGGATCACCTCGGGCACCGTGGACATGCCGACCGCGTCGGCGCCCAGGGTGCGGATGGCCCGGATCTCGGCGGGGGTCTCGAAGGACGGGCCGGAGTACCAGGCGTAGACGCCTTCGTGCAGGTGGACGCCCTCGGCCGCGGCGGCGTCGCGCAGCCCCATGCGCAGGCCCGGATCGTGGGCGTCGGTCATGGGCACGAAGCGGGCGTCCGTGGGCTCTCCGATCAGGGGATTGAGGCCGGAGAAGTTGATGTGGTCCGACAGGAGCATGACCGATCCGGTCGGCATGTCGGCGCGCAGCGATCCCGCGGCGTTGGTGAGGACCAGCGCCTCGGCGCCGAGGGCCTTCAGCACCTCGAGCGGGAGCCGCATCGCCGCCGGGTCGCCGGATTCGTAATAATGGGCGCGGCCGCCGAAGACGGCGACGCGGACCCCCTCGAGGGTGCCGATCACGAGGTTCGGGGTGTGGCCGGACACCCCGGCATGGGGAAAGCCCGAAAGGTCCGCGTAGGGGATGGCCACCCCGTCCACCTGCCCGGCGATATGGCCGAGCCCCGATCCCAGCACGAGGCCCAGGCGGACGGGGTCGTGCCCCGCCCGGTCCTTGATGATGGCGGCGAGGTCGGCGGCGCGGGTCATGGGCGGTCCATCAGGGCAGGGGCGCGAGGGGATCGGGCCGGTGGGAACGGGCGCGGCCAAACGGGGCCGGCCGGGGGCGGCAGGGTGCGGGGAGCGGGCCTACCGCTCCTTGACATAGGGCTCTCCGCCGGCGCGGGGCGGGATCGCGCGGCCGACGAAGCCCGCGAGGATGATGACCGTCAGGATGTAGGGCATCGCGTCGAGAAGCTGGCCTTGGATGCTGAAGCCGAAGCTTTGCTGGAAAAGCGCGGGCCGGAGGGCCAGGGCCTGGAGGAAGCCGAAGAGCAGGCAGGCCCCGAGCGCCGGGAAGGGGCGCCACTTGGCGAAGATCAGCGCGGCCAGCGCGATGTAGCCCCGGCCCGCCGTCATGTCCCGCACGAAGCCTGCGGCGGGTTCGGCCGTCGAGAGCTGGGCGCCGGCCAGCGCGCAAAGGACCCCCGCGATGGCCACCGCGGCAAAGCGCAGCCGCGTGACCGAGATCCCCGCGGTGTCCACGGCGGCCGGGTTTTCGCCCACGGCGCGCAGGCGCAGGCCGAAGCGGGTCCGGTACAGCACCCACCACGACAGCGGCACGGCCAGGAGCCCGGCATAGACCAGGATCGTATGCCCCGAGAGCACCTCGGAGTAGAGGGAGCCCAGGATGGGCAGGTCGCGGATCTCGGTCGCGCCGGGGAAGGTCAGCTCCTCGAAGCGCTGGCCGTCGCCCAGCTGGGGCGTGCGCCCGCCCTCGGCGAACCAGCTCTGGCCGACGACGACGGTCAGGCCCGAGGCCAGGAAGTTGATCGCCACGCCCGAGATGAGCTGGTTGCCGCGGAAGGTGATCGAGGCGAGCCCGTGAACCGCCGACAGCGCCAGCGACCCGGCGATGCCGACGAGCAGGCCGAGCCAGACCGAACCCGTCGTGGCGGCGAAGCCCGCGGCGAGAAAGGCCGCGACGAGCATCTTGCCCTCGAGGCCGATGTCGAAGATGCCCGCGCGCTCGGAGAAGAGGCCCGCGAGGCAGGCCAGGAGCAGGGGCGAGGCGAGCCGGAGCGTCGCGTCGAGAATCTGGAGAAGGGTGGCCCAGTCCATCGCTTACTCCGTCGCTGCGGTGCCGGGGGTGGACGAGGGGGCGACCCGGCCCGGCGGATGCAGGGTGGGGCCGGGCGGCGACAGCGGCGTCCGGGCCCGGCGGCGGGCGAAGATGCGCTCGATCGGCATCCGCACCATGTTGTCCAGCGCGCCCGTGAACATGATCACCAGCGCCTGGATGACCACGATCATCTCGCGCGGGATGGCGAGGGTGAGGCCCAGTTCGCTTCCGCCCTGGTAGAGGATGCCGAACAGGATCGCGGCGAGGAACACGCCCAGCGGATGCGACCGGCCCATCAGCGCCACGGCGATGCCGATGAAGCCCGCCCCCTCGACGGCGTTGAGGATCAGGCGCTCGGCCTCGCCCAGGGTGTTGTTGATCGCCATCATCCCGGCCAGCGCGCCCGAGATCAGCATGGTCACCATGATGATCTTGGTCGAGCCGATGCCAGCGTAGCGCGCCGCCCCTTCGGAGAAGCCGAAGGCGCGGATCTCGTAGCCGAGCCGCGTCTTCCAGATCAGCAGCCAGACGGCCAGGCAGGCCAGGATCGCGATGAAGAAGGTGATGTTCGCGGGCGTGCCGCGGAACAGGATCGTTTCCCCGAAGGAGAACATGTCCCGGAAGGACGGGATGTGCGTCGCCTCGGGAAAGGAGGCGGTCGCGGTTTCCATGGTCCCGGCGGGCTTCAGCGGCCCCACGAGAAGGTAGTTGAGCAGGGCGGCGGCGATGAAGTTGAACATGATCGTCGTGATGACGATGTGGCTGCCCCGCCGGGCCTGCAGGACGGCCGGGATCGCCGCCCAGGCCGCCCCGAAGGCCGCCGAGGCCACCATCGCGGCCAGCAGCGCCAGCGACCAGTGCGGCCAGGGGATGTAGAGCGCGATCAGCGCCACCCCGAGCCCGCCGATCACCGCCTGCCCCTCGCCGCCGATGTTGAACAGGCGCGCGTGGTTGGCGACGGCCACGGCCAGGCCCGTGAACATGAAGTTCGTCGCGTAATACAGGGTGTAGCCCCAGCCGTAGGTCGAGCCGACCGAGCCCGACACCATGATCTTGAGCGCCTCCCACGGGTTCTGCCCGATGGCGAGGATGACGAGGGCCGAGATGACGGCCGCCAGCAGCAGCGAGATCAGCGGGACGAGGAGGACGTCGGCCCAGCGTGGCATGCGGTCCATCAGGCGGTCCCTTCGGTGATGCCGGCCATCAGGAGGCCGAGTTCGTTGGCGTCGGTGTCGGCGGCGATCTTCTCGCCCATGATGCGGCCGTCGAACATGACGGCGATGCGGTCCGACAGGGACAGGATCTCGTCCAGCTCGACGCTGACGAGGAGGATGGCCTTGCCCTGGTCGCGCAGCGCGACGATCTGCTTGTGGATGAACTCGATGGCGCCGATGTCGACGCCCCGCGTGGGCTGGCCGATGAGCAGCAGGTCCGGGCCGGACTCGATCTCGCGGGCGACGACGATCTTCTGCTGGTTCCCGCCCGAGAAGTTCTTGGCGGCCAGCATGGGGTTCGGGGGCCGGACGTCGAAGCGCTGCATCTTGTCGGCGGTGTCGGCCTTCATGGCCGCCTGGTCCATCATCGCGCCGCGGCCGTAGGCGTCCCGGTGATGGTAGCCCAGGGCGATGTTCTCCCAGGCGGCGAAGTCCAGAATGAGCCCCGCCTGCTGGCGATCCTCGGGGACGTGGCCGATGCCCGCGTCCCGGCGGTCCCGCGCGTCCTCGTGGCCCGCGATGTCGATGGGACGGCCCTTCACCCGGACGGTCCCGGTGCCCTTCATGTAGCCGCCCAGCACCTCGAGCAGCTCGCTCTGGCCGTTGCCGGCGACCCCGGCGATGCCCAGGATCTCGCCCGCGCGGACGGCGAGGGAGACGCCCTTGAGCCGCTCGACGCCCTTGGCGTCGACCACGCGGAGGTTGTCGATCTCCAGCACCGGCGCGCCGGGCTCTGCGGGCGTCTTGTCCACGCGGAGCAGCACCTTGCGCCCCACCATCAACTCGGCGAGCTGGGCGGGGTTGGTGTCGCGCGTGGCCACGGTGGCCGTCATCTCGCCGCGGCGCATGACCGACACGGTGTCGGTGATGTCCATGATCTCGCGCAGCTTGTGGGTGATGAGGACGATGGTCTTTCCCTGCGCCTTGAGGTTGCGCAGGATGCGGAACAGGTGGTCGGCCTCGGGCGGGGTGAGCACGCCCGTGGGCTCGTCGAGGATGAGGATGTCGGCGCGGCGGTAGAGGGCCTTGAGGATCTCGACCCGCTGCTGGAAACCCACGCCGATCTCTTCGATCCGGGCGTCGGGATCGACGTCGAGCTCGTACTCCTCGGCCAGCTGCCGGAGCTGGGCGCGCGCCTTGGCCAGCGACGGCCGCAGCAGGGCGCCATCCTCGGCCCCCAGGACGACGTTCTCGAGGACGGTGAAGTTCTCGACCAGCTTGAAGTGCTGGAACACCATGCCGATCCCGGCGCGGATCGCGGCCTGGGAGTCGGGGATCAGCGTCCTGCGGCCGTTGATGAAGATCTCGCCGGAGTCGGCGTGGTAGAAGCCGTAAAGGATCGACATGAGCGTCGATTTCCCGGCCCCGTTCTCGCCGATGATGCCATGGATGGTGCCGGGCATCACCCGGATGGAGATGTCCTTGTTGGCCTGCACGGGGCCGAAGGCCTTGGAGATGCCGCGCAGCTCGATGGCGGGGGTGCCCTGCGACCCGCTCTGCGTCTGGACCTGGGGGGCGAGGCTCATGCGGCACCCTTTCTTAGTGCGGAAGGGGCCGCGGCCGGTCCCGGCCACGGCCCCCGGGGTCTGTCAGATGCCCGATGTCAGAAGTTGACCGCCGGGCAGGTCTCGTCGCTCATGTAGTCGTGAACCTCGAGTTCGCCGCTGCCGATCTTGGCGGCGGCCTCGTCGACGGCGGCCTTCATCTCGGGCGTGATGAGCGACTGGTTGTTCTCGTCCACGGCATAGCCCACGCCTTCGTTGGCGATGCCCATGACCTGCACGCCGGTCTCGACCGCCTCGCCCGCCGACATGGCCTCGAAGACGGCGTTGTCCACGCGCTTGACCATCGAGGTCAGCACCTGGCCCGGGTGGAGGTAGTTCTGGTTCGAGTCCACGCCGATGGACAGGATGTTCTCGTCCGCGGCGGTCTGGAGCACGCCGACGCCGGTCGCGCCGGCCGCGGCGAAGACCACGTCCGCGCCCTGGGAGATCTGGGCGAGCGTGAGCTCCGAGCCCTTGGCCGGGTCGTTCCAGGCGGCGGGGGTGGTGCCGGTGAAGTTGGCGAGGATGGTCGCGTCGGGCTTCACGGCCTTGACGCCCTGGGCGTAGCCGCAGCCGAACTTGCGGATGAGCGGGATGTCCATGCCGCCCACGAAGCCCACGGTGTCGGACTTGGAGGCCAGGCCCGCCAGCATCCCGACGAGGTAGGAGCCCTCATGTTCGTTGAAGACGACCGAACGGACGTTGGGCTGTTCCACCACGGCGTCGACGATCACGAACTTGGTGTCCGGGTAGTCGGGCGCGATCTCGTTGAGGGGGGTGGCGCTCATGAAGCCGACCATGATGATCGGGCTGTAGCCCTGCTCGGCGAAGCGGCGGATCGCCTGCTCCCGCTGGGGTTCGGCCGTGAGCTCGAACTCGGCGTAGGAGCCGCCGGTCTCTTCCTTCCAGCGCTCGGCGCCCTGGAACGCGCTTTCGTTGAAGGATTTGTCGAACTTGCCGCCCAGGTCGAAGATCACCGCCGGATCGGCCAGCGCGGCCCCGGCCGAGATCGCCAGGGCAGCCGCCGCGCCGAGGAAGGTGGAAAGTTTGGTCATGCGTCTCCCAGTCCTTTTGTGGGGGCCGCCCAAGGCCCCAGTGCTGGCGCGATCAAGCCGTGCCCCGAGGGGAGGGTCAACTGGAATTTCCGTGCGTTGCGCGCGACGGCACGTCAGCCGAGCGGGCGGGCGAGGACCAGGGCCGCGACGGCCGGACCCGTCCTGCGCGCATAATAGGCGGGCCGCCGTCCGATGCGGCCATAGCCCCGCCCGTCATAGAGCGCGCGGGCCGGGAGGTTGTCCTCGGCCACCTCGAGAAAGGCCTGCCGGGCCCCCCGGGCGGCCGCGTCCGATTCGAAGGTGGCCAGGATCGCCGAGGCCAGACCCTGGCGGCGATGGGCCGGGTCGGTCGCGATGGTCAGGACCTCGGCCTCGTCCAGGACCACGCGGCCCAGGAGGAAGGCCCGCCCGTCGCCCAGCAGCAGCGTGCCGGGCAGGTCCAGGAGGGCGGCGAACTCGGCCTCGGTCCAGGGCCGGTCCTCGCTGAAGGCGGCGGCATGGAGGCGGGCCAGCGCGGCGGGGGTCATCCGGGCAGGATCACGGGCGCGGGGTCGCGCGGCGGCGCGGCGTCGGCGGCCCGAAGATAGAGGGGGGCGGGGCGGGGGTTGTCCCCTTGGCGACGCCGGAGGGCGATGCGCGCGGTCGCCACCGCGAGGGGGACCAAAGGCTCGGCGGCCATCCCGCCTGTACGGGCGGCCAGATCGTCCGCGGCATGGCCCACGCAGGGCGTGCCGGGCGGCAGGACCGGGAGGGGATCCTCGGGGCCGACCGTGAGGGGGCCGAAGGCGACCGGTCCGAACGCCTGGACATGCACCTGTCCAAGGCGGGCGTCCCGCGCGGCCAGCACGGCGTCGCGGCCCCAGGCCAGGGCTTCGAAGGCCGTGACGCCGATGGCCGGGATGCGCAGGCCAAGCGCCAGCCCCCGGGCCGCCGCCACCGCGATGCGGACGCCTGTGAAGTTGCCCGGACCCGTGCCGACGCCCAGCGCGGCCAGGTCGGCCCAAGTGGCGCCTTCTTCGCGCAGGATCCCCTCGAGCAGGGGGAGGAGGCGTTCGGCCTGGCCGGTGGCCATGGCCTCCTCGCGCGCGGCCAGGACGCGGTCACCCGACAGCAAAGCGGCCGCGCAATGCGCGGCCGATGTGTCGAAGGCGAGGATCAGGGGCTCAGGCCGCAACCGGCCGAACCTCGGTCACTTCGGGGATGTAATGCCGCAGCAGGTTCTCGATCCCCATCTTGAGCGTCAGGGTCGAGGAGGGGCAGCCCGCGCAGGCCCCCTGCATGTGCAGGTAGACCACGCCGCGTTCGAAGCCGTGGAAGGTGATGTCGCCACCGTCCTGCGCCACCGCCGGACGGACGCGGGTGTCGAGCAGTTCCTTGATCTGCTCCACGATGGCGGAGTCCTCGCCGTCATGGACGGCATGGCCGGAGGCGGCGGAGGCGTTGCCCTCCATCACCGGCTGGCCGGACTGGTAATGGTCCATGATCGCGCCGAGCAGCGCCGGCTTGATGTGGTTCCAGTCCACCTCGGGCGCCTTGGTCACGGTCACGAAATCGCTGCCGAGGAACACGCCAGTCACGCCGTCGACGCCGAACAGGCGCCGGCCCAGGGGCGAGGTCTGCGCCGACGGCGCATCGGGGAAGTCGGCCGTGCCCTGGCCCAGCACGGATTCCCCGGGCAGGAACTTGAGCGTGGCGGGGTTGGGCGTGGATTCGGTCTGGATGAACATCGGGAGCCCCCTGGATCAGGGCCCCGATATGCGCCCTCGGGGCGGCTACGTCAAGGATTTGGAACCATTCTAAATCGAAGGGGCGCCGGTCGACGGCGCCCCTGGAGCATGTCGGCCGGGACGGTGTCCCGCGACGTCAGCCGCCGTTGTCGTTGTCGCTGCCGCTCGAGCTTTCGCCGCTCGGGGTGTCGCCGGAGCCGCCGCCGGCCTCGGCAGAGCCGATCTCGACCTCCTGCGCGGCGACATCCTGGCCGCCGACCACCAGCACCGCCTGCACGGCGCCGGCGTTGGGGCGCTGCAACAGCGTGATGCGGACGTTCTCATTGGCGCCGGCGGTGATCGGAGCGCTGCCCAGGACCTCGCCTTCGTTCTCGCCGGTGATGCGGCGGATCTGAACCTCGCCATCCGCGGTGGACGTCACCAGGGGCAGGACGATCAGCGCGTTGTCGGCCTGGGCCGGGATGATGCCGAAAGCGTCCGAGGTCGCCAGGGTGTCCTGGGCCGTCGCCAGGCCAGCCGTGCCGATCAGGGCGGCAGCAGCCAGAATGACAAGCTTGTTCATGTTGACTTTCCTCGTGTCGTGGTCCGCATCTCATGCGGTCGGGCAGGCAACGCAGCGCCCGGGGAATTGGTTTCCTGCCCCGCCGGCCGCGAGGGCGAATTTTTGAGATGCGGCCCGGTCGGCTGTCAGGACGGCGCTAGGCTGCGCGCGATCGTCCCGGCGAACAGGAACAGCGCCAGGCCCGCATGGGCCATGATCGCCGCGCCCAGCGTGCCGCTGGACAGGCGGGAGGCCGTCCAGACCCCTCCGAGCGCGAGGGGGCCGAAGACGGCGAGGGTGGGGGACAGGCCGGTCTCGACGTCGCGCATCCCGGTCCAGGCCAGGTGGAACGCCCAATAAAGCCCGAGGGCGAGCGCCGCCGCGCGCGGGCCGGGCCGTGGGATCAGGGCGCCGCGCCAGAACAGCTCCTCCAGGGTCGCGTGCAGCAGGGCCGCGAGGGCGGCGGCGACAAGGAGATGCGGCGGCAGCGGCGCATCCCCCAGGAGCCGCAGCGTCACCGCACCCCAGGCCAGGACGGGGAGGGCAAGCATGACCGCGATGAGCCGTCCGGGCGGTTCGGCCGGGAGCAGGGCGCGGAGCCTGTGGGGATCGGCGCGCAGCGCCAGCGCCGCCCCGAGCCCGCCCCAGTAGACCATGAGCCCGAGCCCGGCCGCCACCAGGGGCGGCGTCACGGTCCCGAGCCAGGCCAGAACGGCGTAAAGGGCAGGGCCGCCCAGGAGCACCCCAAGGGCGAGCCGGGCGTCCATGGCTCAGGTGATCGCCTCGAGCCGCTCCTTCGAGAGGTCGCCGGGCACGATGGTGATGGGCACGGGCAGCGTTCCGGCCTGCTTGGTCAGCGCGGTCACGAGCGGGCCGGGACCCTTGTTGTCGGTGCCCGCGCCCAGGACGAGGACGCCGATCTCCTCGTCGTCGCGGATCTGGGCCATGATCTCGGGCACGGCCTCGCCCTCGCGGATCACGAGCTCGGGGTCGATGCCCTGGCGGTCGCGCATCCATTTGGCGAAGACCTCGAAATGGACCTCGATCCGCTCGCGGGCTTCTTCGCGCATGATGTCGCCCACGCCGATCCAGGCCCCGAAGTCGGCGGGCGAGATGATCGACAGGACCTGCACCGCGCCGCCGGTCTTGGCGGCGCGCATGGCGGCGAAGCGCATCGCGTTGAGGCATTCGCGCGTTTCATCAAGCACGACCAGGAATTTCCGCACGCCCTGTCCCCCTTTGGCCGCGTGCGCGGACTGTGGCGGAAGGCCCGCCGGCTTGCAACGGTTGCCACCGGGCCAGCCGGATCAGCGCGCCGCGCGGGTCGGTGGAGGTCAGCCCCGGACCATCCCCACGATCTCGAGCGTCCGGTCCAGGATCGGAGCCGCGATGCCGCGCGCCCGTTCGGCCCCGCGGGCGAGGATGCGGTCGATCTCGGCGGGGTCGTTCATCATCCGCGCCATCTCGCCGGAGATGGGCGACAGCTTCTCGACGGCCAGTTCGGCGAGGGCGGGCTTGAACTGCCCCCAGCCTGCGCCGGGATGCCGGGCCAGCACCTCGGCCGGCGTGATCCCGGCCAGGGCGGCGTAGATCTCCACGAGGTTGCGCGCCTCGGGGCGGCCGTCCAGCTCCTCGACGGTCTCGGGCAGGGGGGCGGCGTCGGTGCGGGCCTTCTGGAACTTTCGGGCGATGGTGTGGGCGTCATCGGTCATGTTGATGCGCTCCATGTCCGATTCCCCGGACTTGGACATCTTCTTGGTGCCGTCGCGAAGGTTCATGACCCGCATGGCCGGCCCCTCGATGACCGGCAGGGTCATGGGGAAGAAGTCCACCTTGTAGTCGTGGTTGAACTTGGCCGCGATGTCGCGCGTCAGCTCGACGTGCTGCTTCTGGTCCTCGCCCACGGGGACGTGGGTGGCGTGGTAGAGCAGGATGTCGGCCGCCATCAGCGACGGATAGGCGTAAAGCCCGAGGCTCTGCGCCTCGGCGTTCTTGCCGGCCTTTTCCTTGAACTGGGTCATGCGGTTCATCCAGCCCAGGCGCGCCACGCAGTTGAGGATCCACGCGAGCTCCGCGTGCTGGGAGACCTGCGACTGGTTGAACAGGATCGACCTTTCCGGGTCGATGCCGGAGGCCAGGAAGCCGGCCGCGACTTCGCGGGTCGCGGCGCGCAGTTCGGCCGGGTCCTGCCAGACGGTGATCGCGTGGAGGTCCACGACGCAGTAGATCGTCTCGAACTCCTGGCCCTGCATCTCCACGAAGCGCTTGATCGCGCCGAGGTAGTTGCCGAGCGTGAGCCCGCCCGAGGGCTTGATGCCCGAGAAGACACGGGGCGTGAAACGGGCGTCTTGCATGGGAATGTCCGCTGGCCTTGAGGATCGGGCTCGATTAACGGGGGCTCCGCCAACCGTCAAGGAGACGCCCATGGCCCGATCCTTTCTCAAGCCGCTGCCGGATCCCAGCCCGGGCGAACGGCCCGTGAATCCGGTGCCCCCGGTCGTGGTGGCGCTCTTCCTCGTGATCATGGGGATCGAGGCGGCCCTGAGCCTGGGCGGCACCGGCATGGTCGGGGGACCGGCGGCGGTGGGATGGCGCGTGGCGCTGATCGACCGGTTCGCCTTTTCGCCCGCCGTGTTCGACTACGTCGTGGAGGGCGGCCGGCGCGAGGCCGGCTTCCTCATCCGCTTCGTGAGCTACGCCTTCGTGCATGGAAGCGTCACCCACGCCCTGTTCGCCGGCGCCCTGCTGCTCGCCCTGGGCAAGTTCGTGGGCGAGGGGATGGGGCAGCTCGCGGCGCTGGCCGTGTTCCTCCTGTCGACGGTCGGGGGGGCCGTGGCGTTCGGGGCGCTGCTGGACGGGCTGGTGCCGCTCTTCGGCTGCTACCCGGGGGTCTACGGGCTGATCGGGGCCTTCACCTACCTGCTCTGGCTGCGGCTCGGGCTCGCGGGGGAGAACCGGCTCCGGGCGTTCCGGCTGATCGGCACGCTGCTCGCCTTCCAGCTCCTGTTCGGGATGCTGTTCGGGGCCAACCCGATCTGGGTGGCCGATGTCGGCGGCTTTGTCGTGGGCCTGGCGGTGGCCACGATCCTGGCGCCGGGGGGATGGGCGGCGCTCCGGGCGCGGCTGCGGGCCCGCTAGCGGCGCAGCGCCCCGCGCAGGTCCGATCCCCGGATCGCGCCCAGTGCGACGGCCGCGCCGAAGTAGGTGACGATGCCCAGCCCGCAGACCAGCGCGAGCGCGAGGTAGCGCACCCCCGGCGCGTGAAGCGGCCCGTCGAGCAGGTGCGCCGCCCCCCAAAGCACGACGCCCATCAGCGCCGAGGCCGCGAGGATGCGGGGCAGTCGCCCGCGAAGCCGGTCGTCGATCCGGGCGGCGTCCCCCATGCCCCGCGCCCCGCGCCAGAGCTGCCAGACCATGGTCCAGCCCGCCACCGTCGTGCCCAGCGCCGCGGCAAGGAACCCCATCACCGGGGCAAGGCCCACCGCGACGGCGGCGTTCACCACCATGGCCCAGACGGCGTAGTTGAAGGGCCGCCGCGAATCCTCGCGGGCGTAGAACAGCGGCTGGAGCACCTTGTGGAGCGTGAAGGCGGGCAGGCCCGCGCCATAGATGGCCAGCGTCCAGGCGGTGGCGATCGTGTCCTCGCGGCCGAAGGCGCCCCGCTCGAACAGCACCGAGATCAGCGGATAGGCGATCACCACCAGCGCCACGGCGGCCGGGATGGTGAGCGCCAGGCTGATCTCGGTGGCGCGGTTGAAGGCGTTGCGGCCGCCGTCCTCGTCCCCCGCGCGCAGGCGGCGCGACAGGTCCGGCAGGAGCACCGTCCCGATCGCGATCCCGACGACGCCCAGCGGCAGCTGGTAAAGCCGGTCCGCGTAGGACAGCCAGGCCACCGCGCCCTCGAAGAAGCTCGCCACCTGGCGCCCGACCAGGAGGTTGATCTGCACCACCCCGCCGGCGAGCATGGCCGGACCCGCGATGCGCGCCAGGCGGCGGAGGTCGGGCGTCAGGCGCGGCCAGGCCAGCCTGGGCGCATAGCCCACGCGCCGCGCGGCGTCCCAGGTGAAGGCGAGCTGCGCGATCCCGGTGATCGGCACCGTCCAGGTGAGCGTGAGGCCCATGTCCCAGCCCAGCCAGTCCCCCAGCAGCATGGCGGCGATGAACATCAGGTTCATCAGCACGGGGACGAGGCTTGCCTCGGTGAAGTGGCCGAAGGCGTTCAGCACCCCCGACAGCATCGCCACGAGCGAGATGAACAGGATGTAGCAGAAGGAGATCCGCCCATAGAGCACGGCAAGGGCGAAGCGTTCGTCGCCGGCAAAGCCCGCCGCCATGGCCCAGACCAGCCAGGGCATCAGGATCGAGCCGACCAGCGAGAACACGATGAGCACCGAGGCCAGGCCGTTGAACGCGTCCCGCGCGAAGCCCCGGGGATCCTCGCCCCCCTCGAGCTTCTTGGCGAAGATCGGCACGAAGGCCATGTTGAAGGCGCCCTCGGCGAAGAACCTCCGGAACATGTTGGGGAGCGAGAAGGCCACCAGGAAGGCCTCGGCCGCCGGGCCGGTGCCCAGGTAGGCCGCCATCATCACGTCCCGCGCGAACCCGGCCACGCGGGACAGAAGCGTCCAGGCCCCAACGGTCAGAAAGCCCCTCGCGAGGCGGATCGGTGCGGCCATGTCGTCGAAAACCCCTTAGCCCCGCGCGCGCGCCGCGCCCTGCTCGATCGCCTCGCGCAGCTTCCTCTCAAGGGCGCGTTGCCGGCCCTCGGCGTGGAACTTCAGTCCGAACATGTCCTTGACATAGAAGGTGTCCACCGCCTGCTCCCCATAGGTCGCGATGACGGCGGAGGCAATGTAGACGTTGTTGGCCGCCAACGTCCTCGTGAGGTCGTAAAGGAGCCCGGGCCGGTCGCGGGTGTCCACCTCGATGATGGTGTAGATGTCGGACCCGCTGTTGTCGAAGGAGATGCGCGTCGGCACCTCGAAGGCGGCCTCGCGCTTCTTGAGCCTGTCGCGATCCTTGAGCGCCTCGCGCGCGACGACCTCGCCGCGTAGGGTGCGGCTGATCATCTGGCGCAGCCGGGGCAGGCGGGACTCCTCGAAGGGCTTCCCTTCGCCGTCCTGGATCCAGAAGATCGCCGTGGCGTAGCCGTCCTTGGACGTGTAGGTCCGGGCGTCGCGGATGTTCGCGCCCACCAGGGCCAGCGCCCCCGTCATGCGCGAGAACAGCCCCGGGTGGTCCACCATGGCAAAGGCGGCGCGGGTGGCGTCGCGGCCTTCGTCCGGCTTGATGTCGATCCGCAGCTCGTCGTCCTGGATCCCGCGGAGGAGGTGGGCGAAGACGGCGTGGAGGTCCGTGGATAGGCCCAGCCAGTAGGGTCCGTAATGCCGCTGCGCCTCGGCCTCGATCTCGGCGGGCGACCAGCCGGGCAGCGCGCGGGCGAGGGCGCGCCGCGCCTCCTCCTCGCGCGGGGAGCGGGCCGGAACGGGAACCTCGGCCGCGCGGGCCAGAAGCTCGGTCTCGGCCGCGGTGTAGAGCGCCCGCAGCAGCATGGCCTTCCAGTTGTTCCAGGTCCCGGGCCCGACGCCCCGGATGTCGCAGACCGTCAGCACCGTCAGGAGGTCGAGCCGCTCCTTGGAGACGACCCGCGTGATGAAGTCGCGCACCGTGCGCGGTTCCGCGATGTCGCGCTTCTGGGCCACGTCCGACATGAGCAGGTGGTTCCGCACGAGCCAGACGACCGTCTCGGATTCCCGCGGGGTGAGCCCGAGGCGGGGCGCCACATGGGCCGCGATCTCGGCGCCGATGATCGAATGGTCCCCGGCCCGGCCCTTGCCGATGTCGTGGAGCAGCAGCGCCACGTAGAGCACCCGCCGATTCACCCCGGTCTTGAGGATCCCCGAGGCCACGGGGAGCTCTTCGACCAGCTCGCCCCGCTCGATCCGGGCGAGGTGGCTGATGCACTGGATGATGTGCTCGTCCACCGTGAAGTGATGGTACATGTTGAACTGCATCATCGCCACGATGGGCTCGAACTCGGGGATGAAGGCGGCCAGCACGCCCAGCTCGTTCATCCGGCGCAGCGCCCGTTCGGGATTCCCGTGCTTGAGAAGCAGGTCGAGGACGATGGCGTTGGCCCGCGGGTCGGCCCGAAGGCGGTCGTCGATGAGGTGGAGGTTCGCCGACAGCAGCCGCATGGCGTCGGGGTGCAGAAGGGTCCCGGTCCGCAGCGCTTCCTCGAAGATCCGCAGGAGGTTGAGCGGGTCCGTCAGGAAGGTGCGGTCGTCCGCGACGGTCAGGCGGTTCTGCTTGATGGCATAGGGCGGCCGCGCCCGCGGCTTGCGGGTGAAGAGCCGCATCAGCCGCGGCTCGGCCTTGAGATGGCTGGCCTCTAGCGCCACGAGGAAGATCCGCGTGAGCTCGCCCACGCGGGTGGCGTGGCGGAAGTAGTCCTGCATGAACCGCTCGACGGCGCGGCGGCCGTCACCCCCCTCGTAGCCCATGCGGCCCGCCACCTCGACCTGCAGGTCGAAGGTGAGTTGGTCCACCGGCCGCCCGGTGATGAGGTGGAGATGGCAGCGCACGGCCCAGAGGAACTCCTCGGCGCGGCGGAAGGTCGCGAACTCCTCGGAGGTGAAGACGCCGCGGGCCACCAGCTCGTCGGTGGTCTCGACCCCGTTGACGTACTTGCCGATCCAGAAGAGCGAATGGAGGTCCCTGAGGCCCCCCTTGCCTTCCTTGACGTTGGGTTCGACCACGTAGCGCTGGCCGCCCTGCTTGGCGTGGCGCGCGGCCCGCTCGGCGAGCTTGCCTTCGAGGAACTCCGCCGCCGTGCCGCGCACGAGGTCGCGCCAGAACTTCTCCCGGAGGGCAGCGGTCAGGCTCTCGTCGCCGAACAGGTGCCGCGTTTCCAGCAGGGTGGTCCGGATCGTCAGGTCCTCCTTGGCGAGGGCCAGGGCTTCCTTGATCGAGCGCGTCGCGTGGCCGACCTTCAGCTTGAGGTCCCAGAGGAGATACAGGAGCCCTTCGACCAGCGCCTTCTGCCGTTCGGTGAGGGCCCCCGGCAGGAGGACCAGCAGGTCCACGTCCGACTGGGGGGCCATCTCGCCCCGCCCGTAGCCGCCCACCGCCAGCAGGGCGATCCGGCTTTCGCCTGGAGGAAGCGGATGCAGCGCGCGCGCGGTCCGGCAGGCCGAGGTCACGAGGCGATCCGTCAGCCAGGCGATGGCGTGCGTCGTCTCGCGCCCGGCGACCGGGTGGGCCGCGAAGGCGGCTCCGATCGCCTCCATCCCGTGCCGGCGCGCGTCGCCCAGGAGCCGGACGACCTCCTTCCGGGCGGCCTTGGGGTCGTCGGCAACCATCGCGAGGGCCTGGCCGAGTTCGGCGTCCATCCGGGCGGCGTCCCAAATGGACGACGCCGGACAGATCAGACTGTCCGGCGCCGGGGCCGCAAGGGAGCCTGTGTCAGGAGCCTGCGCCGGTGAAGCTGCGGGGAGCGGGGTCAAGGATCACCACTTGATTGTTGCGCACGGTGGCGACCGCGAGGCCGCGCTGGTTGGTGCCGTCGGGCAGAAGGCGGAAGATCCCGGCCGTGCCCTGGAAGCCCTGGCCCTGCGTCAGCGAGGTGCGCGACAGCGCCTGCGGGCCGCCCTGCCGCACCAGCGCGCCGATGGCGGCAATGCCGTCGTAGGCGAGCGCCGCGAGCGGGTGGGGCGCCGATCCGTAGGCGGCCTGGTAGCGCGATTCGAAGCCGGCGGTGAGCGTTTCGTCCGGGATGGCGAAGATGCCGCCCTGGAGGCCGGGCAGCGCCAAAAGCTGTGGCGCGACGTCCCAGCGGGTCAGGCCGATCATCCGGACCGCATCCGGGGACAGCCCGGCCTCGGGCAGGGCGGTGGCCAGCAGGGGCAGGTCGGCGTTGGCGCCCGCGGTGGTGAAGACGGCCTGCGCACCGCTGGCCTGGGCGGCGGCGGCGATGCGCGGCGCGGCGTCGAGGATGCCCTGCTGCGACAGGGAATAGGCCTCGGTCCCGGTCACGGTCGCCCGGTTCGCCCGCGCGGCGGTGGTGATGGCGTCCCGTCCGATGCTGCCGCCCAGGTCATCGCCATGCGCGATCAGGTAGCGGTTGATCCCGACGGTGTTGCCGTAGCGGATCAGCCGGTCGGCGGTGTTCTGGAAGGTCGGCCCGAGGATGAACACGTTCCCGCCCGCGATGGTCGGCGTGTTCGAGAAGGCGAGGACGTTGACCCCGCTCGGCGCGGCGGCGACCCCGACGGCGTTGGCCTCCTCGGCGTAGACCGGCCCCAGGATGATGGCCGCGCCCTCGGCGACGGCGGTCTGGGCGACGGCGGCGGCCTGCTGGGGATCGCCGCCGGTGGCGTAGACCCGAAGGTCCACCTGCACCCCGTTCAGGTCCGCGATGGCGAGCCGGGCGGCGTTCTCTAGGTTCTGGGCCACGAAGTTGTCGGACTCGGTCGGGGACCCCGCCGGAACGAGGAGCGCGACCGGCACCGGAGCCCCCGCCTGAAGGGCCGGCGCCTCGATCGCGCCGCCGGGCGACGTCACCGCCACCGGGGCGCAGGCGGCTGCGAGAGCGAGGCCCCCCAGCGCGGCAATCCGTCCAAGCACCTTGCGGCGGCTGAGAACCCTTGCGAACATGCGGAACACTCCCCTGGGTCGATGGCCTTGCGGGACGCGGCCCGCGCTTTTGGGCCGCATCATAGGCGAGGGGGCAGGGGGGTCCAGCCTTGAACGATGCTCGGACGCCACTTTCCGCTGGCCTTTATCTGGCCGCGACGCCGATCGGCGCGGCGCGGGACATCACGCTCCGGACGCTCGACCTGCTGGGATCGGCCGACATCATCGCCGCCGAGGACACGCGCTCCGCGCGCAAGCTCATGGACATCCACGGGGTCGCGCTGAACGGCCGCCGCCTTGTCGCCTGCCACGATCATTCGGGCGAAGGGGTGGTCGACGGCCTCGTGGACGCGATCGCCGGCGGGGCGTCCGTGGTCTACGTGTCCGAGGCAGGGACCCCTCTCGTGTCCGATCCGGGCTTTACCCTGGCGCGGGCAG
Organism: Rubellimicrobium arenae; assembly: GCF_017916275.1. Lineage (GTDB taxonomy): Bacteria > Pseudomonadota > Alphaproteobacteria > Rhodobacterales > Rhodobacteraceae > Rubellimicrobium > Rubellimicrobium arenae. Next base: position 339,804 of record NZ_JAFMST010000004.1, on the reverse strand, counting down.
CGATCGCGCGCGGCCTGCCGGTGACGGCCGCTCCGGGACCATCGGCGCTCCTGGCCGCGCTGGCCGTGGCGGGCCTTCCGGCCGACCGCTTCCTGTTCGTGGGGTTCCTGCCGAACGCCGAAACCGCCCGCCGCGCCGCGATCGCCGAACTGGCCGCCGTGCCCGCGACCCTCGTCCTCTACGAATCGCCCAAGCGTCTTCATGGATTGTTAACCGACTTGGCGGATATCCTGGGGGAGCGCGACGCCGCGGTCTGCCGGGAACTGACCAAGCGCTTCGAAGAGGTGCGGCGCGGTTCGCTGCGGGACCTGGCAACGGCCTTCGAGGGAGAGGTGAAGGGTGAGATCGTGGTGGTCATCGGCCGGGGCGGGCCGCGCGAAGTGACCGAATCCGACATCCGGGCGCGTCTGGCCGAGGCCATGGAAACCATGCGGCTCAAGGATGCCGCCACGGCAGTCGCAGGGGCCCTGGGCCTCCCGCGTCAGCAGGTCTACCGGCTGGCGCTGGGACTGAAGGACGAATGACCCGGCCCACCGAGGGGGTCGCCGATCCCAGGGAGGTCCGGCGTCTCAGAGGCATGGCCGCGAGCCTGAGCGGGGCCGCCGCCGAGGAAAGCGTCGTCCGCCATTTCGAGGGCCTGGGCTGTCGCGTGGCCGCCCGTCGCTGGCGGAGCCCTTGGGGAGAGGTCGACCTGATCCTCCGCGACGGGACCCGGCTGATCTTTGTCGAGGTCAAGAAGGCCCGCAGCTTCGACCGGGCGGCGCACCGTCTCGCCCGCCGTCAGATGGACCGCCTCTGCGCCGCCGCCCAGGACTTCGCCGACCGCGAGCCGAAGGGGTCCTTGACCGAACTGCGCTTCGACCTCGCGCTCGTGGACGGGATGGGGCGCGTCCGCGTGATCGAGAACGCCTGGGGCGAGGATTTCTGACGGCGCCGGCCCGAATCTGCCGGGGTGCGCGCGCGGCCAGCCGCCGGGGCGCGGCAGATGGGCCAACGCCGTGCGGTCAGGCGTCGGGACGGGACCTGCAACCGGGGGGCACGATGGCGCGGGCCCGGCCCCGGGGCTCGGATCGCCATCGCGGACCCGACGGCGCACCTTGCCTTGACCCTCGGGCCTGCGTCATGAAGCGGGAGCCATAGCAGGAGGGGATCGTATGGGTCTCAAGGTCGCGTTCCAGATGGACCCGATCGGAGCGGTGAACATCAACGCCGACTCCACCTTCCGGATCGCGCTCGAAGCGCAGGGGCGGGGGCACGAGCTGTTCTATTACACGCCCGACCGGCTGTCCTATCAGGAGGGCCGTGTCATGGCGCGCGGCTGGCCGTTGACGGTGCAGCGCGTGCAGGGGGACCACTTCGCCCTGGGGGCCGAGCAGGAGGTCGACCTTGCCACCTTCGACGTGGTCTGGCTCCGGCAGGACCCGCCCTTCGACATGCACTACATCACCACGACCCACCTTCTGGACATGATCCATCCGCGGACGCTGGTGGTGAACGACCCGACCTGGGTGCGGAACTCACCCGAGAAGCTGCTGGTGCTGCGGTTCCCGGACCTGACCCCGCCGACGGCCATCGCCCGCGACCTCCAGACCCTGCGCGACTTCCGCGCCCGGCATGGCGACATCATCCTCAAGCCGCTTTATGGGAACGGCGGGGCGGGGGTGTTCAAGCTCGGCATGGACGACGGCAACCTCGCCTCGCTCTTCGAGCTGTTCACCGGCTTCTCGCGCGAGCCGCTGATCGTGCAGAAGTACCTGCCCGACGTGGTCAAGGGCGACAAGCGCGTGATCCTCGTGGATGGGGAGTGCGTGGGCGCGATCAACCGTGTGCCCGCCCAGGGGGAGACGCGGTCGAACATGCATGTGGGGGGACGCCCCGAAAAGGTGGCCGTCACCGACCGCGACCGCGAGATCTGCGCCCGCATCGGGCCGACGCTGCGCGACAAGGGCCTGATCTTTGTCGGCATCGACGTGATCGGCGACTGGCTGACCGAGATCAACGTGACCTCGCCCACCGGCCTCCAGGAGCTGGAACGCTTCGACGGCACCAACGCGGCCGGGCTGATCTGGGACGCCGTGGAGCGCCGCCGCGCCGCCTAGACCTCCTTGGCGAAGGCCAGGCGGTAGCTCACCGCCTCGGCCACATGGGGGCGGCGCAGGCGGTCCGACCCGTCGAGGTCCGCGATGGTGCGGGCGACCCGCAGCACCCGATGGTAGCCCCGGGCCGACAGCCCGAACCGCGCCGCCACCTTGCCCAGGAGATCCCGGCCTTCGGCGCAGGGCTCGGCGATCTCCTCCAGCAGGCGGCCCTCGGCGTCGGCATTGAGCTGGACGGTGTCATGGCCGGCAAAGCGGCGGGCCTGGGTGGCGCGGGCGCCTGCGACGCGCGCGGCGACGTCGCGGGACGATTCGCCCGAAGGGGGCAGGTCGAGGTCCTGGAACGACACGGGCGGCACCTCGACCCGCAGGTCGAAGCGGTCCATCAAGGGGCCGGAGATGCGGCCCAGGTAATCCTCGCCGCAGGCCGGAGCCTTGGCGCAGGCGCGCCCCGCATCCGTGAGGTGGCCGCACCGGCACGGGTTCGCCGCCGCCACCAGCATGAAACGGCAGGGATACCGGACATGGGCGTTGGCGCGGGAGACCGTGACCGCGCCCGTCTCGATGGGCTGGCGCAGCGTTTCGAGCACGGTCCTGGGAAACTCCGGAAACTCGTCCATGAACAGGACGCCGTTATGGGCCAAGCTGATCTCGCCCGGCTTGGCGCCCCGCCCGCCCCCCACGATGGCCGCCATGGAAGCGGTGTGATGCGGCTCCCGGAACGGACGGCTGCGACGGATGCCACCCTCGGTCAGGAGACCCGCGAGGGAGTGGATCATCGAGGTTTCCAGCGCCTCGACCGGGGACAGCGGAGGCAGGATCCCAGGCAGGCGGGCCGCCAGCATGGACTTGCCCGACCCGGGCGAGCCCACGAGGATCAGGTGGTGCCGTCCCGCGGCCGCGATCTCCAGGGCGCGCTTGGCCCGTTCCTGCCCTTTGACGTCGCGCAGGTCGCGCGAGGCGGGCGGATCCACGACCTCGCCGGGCCGGGCGGGGGACAGGGGGGCGGCCCCGGTGTAGTGGCGGATGACCTCGGCCAGCGTCCCGGCCCCGATTACCTCCGCCGCGCCGACCCAGGCCGCCTCGGCGCCCGAGGCACGGGGGCAGAGAAGCGTCCGCCCCTCTTCGGCGGCCGTCATCGCGGCGGGCAGGGCCCCCAGGACCGGAACGAGCGCGCCGCCGAGCGACAGTTCGCCCAGGGCGACCGTCCTGGCCACCTCGTCGCGCGGGAGGATGTCGAGCGCGGCCAGAAGGGCGAGCGCGATGGGAAGGTCGAAATGCGATCCCTCCTTGGGCAGGTCCGCCGGCGACAGGTTCACGGTGATGCGCTTGGAGGGGAGCGCGATCGACATCTCGTTCAGGGCGGCGCGCACGCGTTCCCGCGCTTCGGAGACGGCCTTGTCGGGCAGGCCGACGATGGCGAACGCCGGCAGGCCCGGGGATACGGTGCATTGCACCTCCACGAGGCGGGCGTCCACGCCTTCGAAGGCCACCGTATAGGCCAGCGCGACCATAATACCCGCTCCCTGCTCCGCGGGGCAGGATGCGGGAAAATGGTTAACGGAAGGTTATTGATGCCCCCAGGCCGTGGCGAAGGCGGGCCAGGCCAGCGGATCGGCCACGGTCTTGTCGCGGCAGAAGGCATTGCAGAACCCGAAGATGCGGCCACCCGCCTCCAGGAGGTGCGTGACAGGCCGACCCGAGTAAAGGCAGGCCGCGTTCTCGGGCGTGCCCTCGTCCACGGCATGGGCGGGCAAGGGGGCCGGGCCGGGCCAGGGCCGCAGGGGCCAGCCGCGCCGGTAGACCTCCTGGTCCGGGCCGTCCACGGCCGCCATGGCCTTCCACCGCCGGAAGGATGGATGGGCCAGTTGGGCGGCGACATAGGAGCGTGCCGCATCGGACACCGGGAGGTTGTAGGTCGCAATGCGCGCGGCCACTGGCGCAAAGAAGGCGTCGGCGGCGGAATAGTCGCCCAGGAGCCAGGGCCCGTCGCCGACCGCCGCGTCGCGGGCCCAGGCCCAGATCGTCTCGAGGCGGTCCAGATCGGCGCGGAGCGCGTCGTCCACGGGCGTGTCGGCATAGCTGGCCCGCAGGTTCATGGGGCACTGTCCCCGCAGGGACTGGAAGCCGGCATGCATCTCGGCGCTGATCGACCGGGCCACGGATCGGGCGCGGGCCTCGGCGGGCCAGAGCCCGGCGTCCGGGTGGCGCGTCGCCAGCTCCTCCGCGATCGCGAGGCTTTCGAGGACCACGGTCCCATCCGCCAGCCTGGCAGCCGGGACCGTGCGGGCCGGGGCGAAGTCGCGCAGGATCCGGGGCAGATCGTCGCTGTAAAGCCGGGCCAGATGCGTGCGGACCGAAAGGCCGAAGGCGTCGAACAGCAGCCAGCCCCGCAGGCTCCAGCTCGAATAGGCGCGGTCGCCGATGGCGAGGTCATGGATCATGGACGTTCCCCTTTGGTCGCCCGGAAGCTAGTCAGCCCGGATCGTTCAGGATAACGATGTTTGTTGCGGCCCGGGATCACGGACGGTGATCGACCGCCTCCACGGTCCAGGCGCCGTTCTCCCGCGATAGGACCGTCAGCGACAGGGGCTCGATCCGCTGACCGAGCACCTCCAGCGCCGTGATCCCCCGTGCCCTCTGGAGCGCGGCAAGGATCGGGCCGAAGTGGCAGACCACGATCAGTTCGGGGTGCTCTGCCGCAAGCCGGTCGAGGGCGCCTTCGACCCGGGTCCGCAGCCCGTTCCAGCTTTCCCCGCCGGGCGGTGCGGGATCCCCGGGTTCCGCCCAGAGCGCACGGGACAGGACAGGGGCCTCCACCTCCACCTCGGCATGGGTCCGCATCTCCCAGTCCCCGAAATGCATCTCCCGCAGGGCGGGCTCGTGCGGCAACCGGGGACGATCCTCGGCCAGCGCGTCGGCCGTGGTGACGGCACGCCGGAGGTCCGAGGACACGACCGGAACCCAGGGCAGCGCCAGCGACAGGCGGTTGAGCGCGGCGATGTCCGACAGGTCGGCGGGAAGGTCGGTCCAGCCGCACATCCCCTTGGCCCCGGTCGGCCCATGCCGCACGAGCCAGAGCCGCGTCATGGCAGGGTTCCCTTGAGCACGAGCGGCAGCCCCGCCGCCACGAACACCACGAGATCCGCCTGCGCCGCGAGACGCTGGTTCAGCGCGCCCTGGGCGTTCCGGAAGCGCCGGCCCAGCGGCGTGTCGGGGACGAGCCCCAGCCCCACCTCGTTGGACACCACGACGACCGGAGCGGGGCAGCTGGCCAGCGCCTCGGCCAGTTCCGCCTCGGCGGCCCCGAGGTCCGCGTCGGCCAGCATCTGGTTGGTCAGCCACAAAGTTGCACAATCCAGCAGCACCGCCTCGGTCGGCGATATTTCGCCCAAGGCCCCGGCCGTGGCCCGCGGCTCTTCGACCGTGCGCCACGACGGCCCGCGCATGTCGCGGTGCCGCGCGATTTTCTCCTGCATTTCCAAGTCCCAAGCTTCGGCTGTGGCCAGATAGACCTTGGGGCGGCCGCTTGCGACCACCAGCCGTTCGGCGAAGGCAGACTTCCCCGAGCTGGCGCCTCCTAGAACCAGGGACAGTTTTTGCAAGGGCAAGGCGGGAACTTCCTCGTTCCGGGTTCGTTTTGGCTCCGTATCGGCAATGGGCGACGGGGAGAAGCCCCGAGGGCCAGGAATAGGGGACCCGAGGCACAATGGCATTGGACGGCTACGCGGATCAGCACCTTTCCCGCACGGCGATGAAGGCTGAACTTCTGGATGCGGAAACGGAGCTGAAGCTCGCCTATGCGTGGCGGGATCATCGGGACGAGCGGGCGCTGCACCGGTTGATCACGGCGTACATGCGGCTGGCGATCTCCATGGCGGGCAAGTTCCGCCGCTATGGTGCGCCGATGAACGACCTCATCCAGGAGGCATCGCTCGGCCTGATGAAGGCCGCCGACAAGTTCGACCCCGACCGGGGCGTGCGCTTCTCGACCTATGCGGTCTGGTGGATCAAGGCGTCGATCCAGGACTACGTGATGCGCAACTGGTCGATGGTGCGCACGGGCTCGACCTCGTCGCAGAAGTCGCTCTTCTTCAACATGCGCCGGGTCCAGGCCCGGATCGAGCGAGAGGCCCAGGCCCAGGGGATCATCCTGGCCCCGCATCAGGTCCGCGCCATGATCGCCAAGGAGGTGGGCGTGCCGCTCTCCGACGTGGAGATGATGGAAGGCCGCCTGTCCGGCTCGGACTATTCGCTCAACGCGACGCAGTCCGCCGAGGAGGAAGGGCGCGAGTGGATCGAGGCGCTCGAGGACGACGGCGTGCAGGCGGCCGAGCGGGTGGAGATCACCCACGACACCGACACGCTCCGCCAGTGGCTGCTGACCGCGCTCTCGGCGCTCAACGACCGGGAGCGGTTCATCGTGCGGGAGCGCAAGCTGCGCGACGAGCCCCGCACGCTCGAATCGCTGGGGGACGAACTCGGCCTGTCCAAGGAGCGGGTGCGGCAGCTCGAGGCGGCGGCCTTCGGCAAGATGCGCCGGAGCCTCGAGACGCAGTCGCGCGAGGTGATGCACTTCTTCAACTGATCGGGCGACGGCGGCCGCGCGCCGTCCGGTCCGCCGCCGACAGGATCGAGGGGCCGCGCCATCATGGTGCGGCCCCTCCGTTGACACCACCCGACAACCCGCCAAATGTCCGCGCATGCTTGCGGGTCGTCACATCCTTCTCGTCATCGGCGGCGGCATCGCCGCCTACAAGGCCCTGGACCTCATCCGGCGGCTCAAGGAACGGGGCGTCAAGGTCACGCCGGTCCTGACCACCTCGGGGGCGGAGTTCGTGACGCCGCTGTCCGTCTCGGCGCTGGCGGGGGAGGAGGTGCACCGCACGCTCTTCGACCTGACCTCCGAGGCCAAGATGGGCCATATCGAGCTGTCCCGCGCCGCCGACCTGATCGTGGTCGCGCCGGCAACCGCCGATCTCATGGCCCGCGCAGCGAACGGCTTTGCGCCGGACCTCGCCTCGACGCTCCTGCTCGCGACCGACAAGCGGGTCCTGATGGCGCCGGCGATGAACGTCCGCATGTGGGAGCATCCGGCCACCCGGCGCAACCTGGAGCAGCTCAGGCGCGACGGCATCCTTTTCGTCGGGCCCAACCAGGGGCCGATGGCCTGCGGGGAATTCGGCTACGGCCGGATGGCCGAGCCGCTGGAGATCGTGGCCGCCGTGGAGGCCGCTCTCGCCCCAGCGTCACGGCCCCTGGCCGGGCGACATGCCATTGTCACCTCGGGGCCGACCCACGAGCCCATCGATCCGGTGCGCTACATCGCCAACCGATCCTCCGGCGCCCAGGGCGCGGCGATCGGCGCGGCGCTGGCTGCCCTGGGCGCGCGCGTGACGTTCGTCACCGGTCCCGCCTCGGTCCCGCCCCCTGACGGTGTGGACGTCGTCCGGGTCGAGACCGCCGCCCAGATGCTGGCGGCGGTGGAAGAGGCCTTGCCCGCCGACGTCGCGGTCATGGCGGCGGCCGTGGCGGACTGGCGGGTGGTGGCGGCTTCGGACCAGAAGCTCAAGAAGGGCGAAGGCGGCCCTCCCACCCTGACGCTGGCGCAGAACCCGGACATCCTGGCGACCATCGCAACCCTGTCAAAAGGGCGGCCACGGCTCGTCGTGGGCTTCGCGGCCGAAACCGAGCATGTCCTGGAGCACGCGCGGGCGAAACGGCTCCGGAAAGGTTGCGACTGGATCGTCGCGAACGACGTCTCGCCCGAGACCGGCATCATGGGCGGGGCCGAGAATGCCGTGACGCTCATCACCGCGCAGGCAGAAGAGTTCTGGGAGCGTATGGGCAAGGACGCCGTGGCCCAAAGGCTGGCCGGACGCATCGCGGAGGCGCTGGCATGAGCCTCCCGCGCGTCCGCCTTGCCTGGGCCGAGGGCGCGGATCGCTCGCTCCCCTTGCCCGCCTACCAGACGGCCGGAGCGGCCGGGGCCGACCTGCGGGCAAACCTCCCCCCCGAGATGCGGGAGCAGGGTATCAGCCTGCCGCCGGGCGGACGCGCGGCCGTGCCCACGGGGCTGCGCCTCGCCATCCCGGACGGCTACGAGGGGCAGGTGCGCGCGCGATCGAGCCTCGCCCGGCGTGGCCTCCTCCTCCCGAATGCGCCCGGCACCATCGACGCGGATTACCGGGGCGAGGTGCTGGTCCTGCTCCTGAACGCGGGCGACGAGGCGATCACCCTCTCTCATGGGGAGCGGATCGCGCAGATCGTGATCGCGCCGGTCGTCCAGGCCGCCTTCGACCTGGCGGACGACCTCGACCCGACGCCCCGGGGCGCAGGCGGCTTCGGCTCGACGGGGCGCGGCGCATGATCCTCGTCGGGGCCATGGCTGCCGCGATCTGGATCGCCGGCGTGGTCATGGGGGTGCCACGGCAGGCGCGGCTCATGATGGTGGGGCTCCTGCTCACGGGCGTGCTGGCGCTCCATGTCGTGCTTCCCGATGGCCATCCCCTGCGGGAGGCCACCGGGCGCGAACCGGGGTTCTGGCTCCTGCTCGTGGCGGCGGTCGCGGTGGCCTGGGGCTATTCGCAGGTGCTAGGGCGCGTCCGGGCCGAGGCAAAGCGCCGGCAGGCTCCGGCCGCCGTTCCAGCCGCGTCGCCGGGTCAGGCCCGAGGGCCGTTCTCCGAGGCCGAGTTGGGGCGCTATGCCCGGCATATCACGCTCCGCGAGATCGGGGGCATGGGGCAACGGGCGCTTGGCGACGCTAGGGTCCTCGTGGTCGGGGCCGGGGGACTGGGAAGCCCGGCCCTCCTTTACCTTGGCGCAGCCGGGGTGGGGACCCTTGGCATCATCGACGGCGATGCGGTCGAGGCGTCGAACCTCCAGCGGCAGGTGATCCATGGCGAGGCGGACCTGGGCCGCCCCAAGGCGCAGTCGGCGGCGGATGCGGTCGCATCGCTGAACCCCCATGTGTCGGTCCGCACCTACTCCCGCCGGCTGACCCCCGAGATCGCGGGCGAGCTGTTGGGTGGCTACGACCTGATCCTTGATGGATCCGACACCTTCGAGACCCGCAGCCTGGTCAACCGGGAGGCGGTGCGCGCCGGCAAGCCTCTCATCGCCGCCGCCCTGACGCAGTGGGAAGGGCAGATCAGCCTTTACGATCCGGCGCGTGGCGGCCCCTGCTATGCCTGCCTGTTCCCCGAGGCCCCGGCGCCCGGGCTCGCGCCCTCCTGCGCGGAGGCGGGCGTGGCCGGTCCCCTTCCGGGCATCATGGGCGCCATGATGGCGCTCGAGGCCGTCAAGCACCTGGCCGGGGCGGGGGAGACGCTGCGCGGGCGCATGTTCCTGTTCGATGGGCTCCATGCCGAGGCGCGGGTCGTGACGCTCGAGGCGCGGCCCGGCTGTCCCGTCTGCGGCGGGCGTGGCGGGCCGCGGCGCACTTGAAGGGGGATGGCGGGCCGCTATCTGGGCCGCCATGGCTGATACATCCTCCCCCCGCTCCTCCCTCGGCGACAGCCTGACGCAGTCGGGCGCCGAGGCGCGCCACCGCGAGCTTGCCACCGAGCACATGCTGTTCCAGACCCTGGTGTACATCGAACGGCAGTTCCCCGGGCTGTTCGACCACCTGGAGCAGAGCATCGACCGGCTGGGCGACCACGCCAGCGACGAGACCAAGGACGACGACGCCGTCAAGGAGATCGCGCGGCTGTTCGTCCAAAGCCTGAGGCGCACCGCGGGCTGACCGGCCCGCCTTGTCACCGCGCTCCCGCGGGGCCAAAGTGCCCCGCAACCGACCGAACAGGGAGCCTTCCGATGACCGCCCGCCTTCTTGCCTCCGCCGCGCTCGCGCTTGTGGCGACCTCGGCCCTGGCCCAGGACCTGCCCGACATGGGCGGGCGCGAGATCACGGTGGTCACCGAGAACGCCTATCCGCCGCTCCAGTTCGTGGACGCGGACGGCAACGCGGTGGGCTGGGAATACGACGCCGTGGCCGAGATCGCGCAGCGGCTGAACCTGTCCGTCGCCTACGAGAACACCTCCTGGGACGCCATGATCCCCGCCGTGTCCGAAGGCCAGTACGACATGGGCATGACCGGCATCACCATCCGCGACGACCGCAGGGAGGTCGTGGACTTCTCCGAGCCCTACCTGCGGTCCGAGATGATGATGATGGTCCGCGGCGACGAGGACCGCTTTGCCGACGCCGCGGGCTTTGCCGCGAACCCGGACCTGCTCATGGCCGCGCAGCCGGGCACCACGCCCTTCTATGTCGGCGTCTACGAGGTGCTCGACGGCGACGAGGCGAACCCCCGCATCATCAAGTTCGAAACCTTCGGGGCCGGGCTCGAGGCGCTCAGGAGCGGGGACGTGGACATGGTCCTGTCGGATTCGACCGGGGCGAACGGCTATGTCGCGGCGTCGGACGGGGCTCTCAAGATCGTGGGCGAGCCCCTGGGGGCCGAGGACTTCGGCTTCATCTTCCCCAAGGGCTCGGACCTCGTGGCGCCGATCAACGCCGCTATCGCGGCGATGAAGGCCGACGGGACCATGGACGCGCTGAACCAGAAGTGGTTCGTCGACTACGCCATGGGCCAGTAAGCCCGGCCCTTGACCCATCCGCCCGAGAAGGACTTTCCCTGGTGGCTCGTCGTGGTCGTCGCGGCGGGCCTGCTGCTGTTCTGGCAGGTGCTGTCCAGCCCGGTCTACCTCGAGGTGCTCCGCAAGCTGTCGGCGGGGATCGGCATCACGATCCTGGTCGCGGTGGTGGCCTATGGCTCGGCCTGCCTGCTGGGGCTGGGGCTCGCTCTCATGGGGCTGTCGCGGAGCGCGGTGCTGCGGCAGGTCGCGCGGACCTATGTCGAGGTCATGCGCGGCGTGCCGATCATCGTGCTGCTGCTGTACGTGGCCTTCGTCCTGGCGCCGGCCCTGGTCGAGGGATGGAACGCCGTGACGGGGCTCCTGGGGCTCGATCCGGTGCGGCCGCGTGACTTTTCCCTGCTGTGGCGGGCGGTGATCGCGCTGACGCTCGCCTATTCGGCGTTCCTGGCGGAGATCTTCCGGGCGGGCCTCCTGTCCGTCGAGCGCGGGCAGGTCGAGGCGGCGATGGCGCTGGGCATGTCGGGCTGGCAGCGGTTCCGGCTCGTGACCTTTCCGCAGGCCTTCCGGGTGATCTTTCCGGCGCTGGGCAACGACTTCGTGGCCATGGTCAAGGATTCCTCGCTGGTGTCCGTCCTGGGGGTCACGGACGTCACGCAGCTGGGCAAGGTCACGGCGGCCGGGAACTTCCGCTACTTCGAGACCTACAACGTCGTGGCGCTGATCTACCTGACCATGACCATCGGGCTGTCGCTCGTGCTTCGTCGCCTGGAAGTGAGCCTGCGCCAGCGGGCCTGAGGCTGGCGGTCGGCCCCCCGGCGGTCTAGCCTGATCCCGAACCATCGGGAGAGCGCCATGAACCCCCTTCTGAGCGACTGGACCACGCCCTTCGGCCTGCCGCCCTTCGACCTGATCCGCGACGCGGACTACGGGCCCGCCGTGGACGAGGCGCTGGCCGAGGCGCGGGCCGGCATCCAGGCCATCGCCGCGAACCCGGACGCGCCCAGCTTTGCCAACACCGTCGCCGCGCTCGAGACCGCCGACAAGCGGCTGAGCCAGGTGCTGTCGGCCTTCTGGGCGGTGGCCGGGGCGGACAGCAACGACGCCCGGCAGGCGCTCGAGCGGGAGTTCGCGCCCAAGCTGTCGGCCTACGGGTCCGAGATCACGGCCAACACGGCGCTGTTCGCGCGCATCGACGACCTCTGGGAGCGGCGCGACAGCCTGGGGCTGAGCCCCGAGGAGATGCGGGTGCTGTCCCTCACCCACCGGGGCTTTGTCCGGTCGGGGGCGCGGCTCGGGGGCGAGGCGGCCGAGCGGATGAAGCAGGTCAAGGCGCGGCTCGCGGTGCTGGGGACGCAGTTCACCCAGAACGTCCTGGCCGACGAGAAGGACTGGTTCATGCCCCTGGCCGAGGGCGACCTGGAGGGGCTGCCCGGCTTCGTGGTGGCGGCCGCGCGGGCGGCGGGCGAGGCCAAGGGGCAGGGCGGGCCGGTGGTGACGCTGTCGCGCTCGCTCATCGTGCCGTTCCTCCAGTTCTCGCCCAGGCGCGACCTGCGCCGGAAGGCCTACGAGGCCTGGACGGCGCGGGGCGCGAACGGCGGGGCCACCGACAACCGGGCCATCGCCGCCGAGATGCTGGCCCTGCGCGAGGAGCGGGCGCGGCTCCTGGGGTTCCCGTCCTTCGCGGACTGGAAGCTCGAGACCGAGATGGCGCGGACGCCCGCCCATGTGAAGGACCTTCTGATGGAGGTCTGGACCCCCGCCCGCGCCGCGGCGGAGCGCGACGCCGTGGTGCTGGAGCTGATGCTGCACGCCGACGGCTTTGCCGGCCCGCTGGAGGCCTGGGACTGGCGCTACTACGCGGAAAAGCGGCGGGCGGCGGAGCACGACCTCGACGAGGCGGCGATCAAGCCGTACCTGTCGCTGGACCGGATGATCGAGGCGGCCTTTGCCGTGTCCTCGCGGCTGTTCGGGCTGGAGTTCCGGGAGATCCCGGACGCGCCCCGCTACCACCCGGACGTCCGCATCTGGGAGGTGACGCGCGGCGGCGCGCATGTGGCGGTGTTCCTGGGCGACTACTTCGCCCGCGACGGCAAGCGGTCGGGGGCCTGGTGCAGCGCCATGCGGCCGCAGTCGCGGCTGGACGGCGAGGTGCGGCCGCTGGTCGTGAACGTCTGCAACTTCGCCAAGGCGGAGGAGGGGCCCACGCTGCTGTCCTGGGACGACGCGCGGACGCTGTTCCACGAATTCGGGCACGCGCTGCACCAGATGCTGTCGGACGTGACCTTCGAGAGCATCTCGGGGACCAGCGTGGCGCGGGACTTCGTCGAGCTGCCGTCGCAGCTTTATGAGCACTGGCTGGAGGTCCCGGAGGTCCTTGAGGACTTTGCCCGCCATGCCGCGACCGGCGCGCCGATGCCCGCCGACCTGCGGGACCGGCTGCTGGGCGCCTCGACCTTCGACATGGGGTTCCAGACGGTCGAGTACATCGCGAGCGCGCTGGTGGACATGGCCTTCCACGACGGCCCGGCCCCGGCGGACCCGATGCAGCGGCAGGCCGAGGTGCTGGAATCGATCGGGATGCCGCGCGCCATCCGGATGCGGCACGCCACGCCGCATTTCCAGCACGTCTTTGCCGGGGACGGCTACAGCGCCGGCTACTACAGCTACATGTGGTCCGAGGTCATGGACGCCGACGCCTTTGCCGCCTTCGAGGAGCGGGGCGACCCCTTCGACCCGGAGTTGGCGCGGAAGCTGGAGGAGAACATCCTGTCGGCCGGGGGATCGGAGGAGGCGGACGTCCTTTACACCCGGTTCCGGGGCCGGATGCCCGGCGTCGAGGCGCTGCTGCGCGGGCGCGGGCTGCTGCCCGAGGCCGCCTGAGGGGGCATCCCAGTCGAGAGACAGCCAGCCGTCGAGGAAGCGGCGCATGATCTGCGAGGCGCCGCTGTCCACGGCGGCGTCCCGGGCGGGGGAGGCGACGATCTCGCTCAGGTCGCGGAGGGCGGCGCGGGCCAGGGCCTGCGCCTCGGGCCGTCCGCGCGTGAAGGTCGCGAGGCGGTCGCGGAAGGCCTGGAGCCGCGCCAGCCGGGGCGAGGTCCCGGGCGGGAGGGTCAGGCAGAGGGCAGGGTCCATGGGCGCGGGCTCCGGGGTTCGGGACGGAGCCAGGGTCGCAGGAACGGGTTAACGGCGGGCTGGGGCACCGTGCGCCGGTGCGGGCGGTCGCGCAACGGGCGCGCGGGGGCCTGGCGCCGGGAACGCCGGAGCGGGGCGCGGGCCCGGGCGCGATGGCCCGGCCCCGCGCCGGGGGATCATTCGGCGACGGCGCGCCGGGTCGCGGCCTCGGGGGTGCCGAAGCCCTGGCGACCCACCGAGTCGTAGCCCGCGAAGCCGGCGGCGCGCGCCTCTTCGGGGCCGTAGACGTTGCGGAGGTCCGCCATGCGCGGATCCGCCATGGCGCCCGCCAGCCGTTTCAGGTCGAGGGCGCGGAACTGGTTCCATTCGGTCAGGATGGCGACGAGATGCGCCCCCTCGGCGGCGGCGTAGGGATCGTCCACCCAGTCCACCCCCGGAAGGAGATGCTCGCCTTCGCGGCGGCCCTGCGGGTCCACGGCGCGGACGGTGGCCCCGGCCTTCTGGAGGGCGGGGATGATGGTCAGGGAGGGCGCCTCGCGCATGTCGTCGGTGTTGGGCTTGAAGGTCACGCCCAGCACGGTGACGGTCTTGCCCTGGAGGTCGCCCCCCGCGAGCGCGGCGATCTTGTCCACCATGCGCTCCTTGACGGCCTCGTTGACGTCGATGGTCGATTCCACGAGGCGGAGGTTGACGCCGAAGTCCTGCCCGGTCTGGGCGAAGGCGTTGGTGTCCTTGGGGAAGCAGGAGCCGCCGTAGCCGGGGCCGGCGTGCAGGAACTTGGAGCCGATGCGGCCGTCGAGGCCCATGCCCTTGGAGACGGCCTTGATGTCGGCGCCCACGCGTTCGCAAAGGGCCGCGACCTCGTTGATGAAGGTGATCTTGACGGCCAGGAAGGCGTTGGCCGCGTATTTGATCATCTCGGCGGATTCGAGGTCGGTGTAGACGATCGGGAATTCGCGCAGGAACAGCGGCTTGTAGATGTCCGCCATCACGGTGCGGGCGAGGTCCGAGGAGCCGTCGAGGCCCACGACCACGCGGTCGGGCTTCATGAAGTCCTCGATCGCGGCGCCTTCGCGCAGGAATTCGGGGTTGGAGGCGACGCCGAAGGCGATCTCGGGCCGGGTCTCGCGCAGGATGCGGGCGACCTCGCGGTTGGTGCCGACGGGGACGGTGGACTTGGTGACGACCACGGTCGGCGCGGTCGCGGCCTCGGCGATCTCCTTGGCGGCGGCGTAGACGTAGCTCAGGTCGGCGTGGCCGTCGCCCCGGCGGGACGGCGTGCCCACGGCGATGAACACCGCCTCGGCGCCGACGACGGCCTCGCGCAGGTCGGTGGTGAAGCTGAGCCGGCCTTCGGCCACGTTGCGCGCCAGAAGGGCGTCGAGCCCGGGTTCGTAGATCGGGATCTCGCCGCGCTGGAGCGCCGCGATCTTGCCCTCGTGCTTGTCGACGCAGACGACCTCGTGGCCGAAGTCGGAAAAGCACACCCCCGAAACCAGGCCTACATAGCCCGTGCCGATCATCGCGATCTTCATGTCCAGCCCCTTCCGTTGCCCAGGTTTCCCCTGACCCATAGGACGACTCGGGTCAAGTCACGCTTGCAGTCGCAGCATCGGCCCTGTCTCATGCGGGCCATGTCCTTTACCCTTCGCCAGCTGCGGGCCTTTGTCGCGGTCGCCGAGAACGGCTCGGTCAGCCAGGCGGCCCAGGTCCTCGCCATCTCGCAGTCGGCCGTGTCGGAGTCGGTCAAGGACCTGGAGGCGGACCTGGGCGTGCGGCTGTTCGACCGGCACGCGCGCGGGCTGTCCGTGACCCAGCGCGGCCACCTGTTCCTGCGGCACGCGCGCACGATCCTGGCGCAGGTGTCGGCGTCGCGGCGGGCGCTGACGGCCGAGCGGGCGGCCCTGACGGGGACGCTGCAACTGGGCGTCACCTCGCTGATGGCGGGCTACGTGATGTCGGACCTGCTCGCGCGGTTCCGGCGGGCGAACCCGGAGGTCACGGTCACCGCCATCGAGGATTCGGGCGACTACCTGGAGCACCTGCTGATCGGGGGCGAGCTGGACGCCGCCGTCATGGTCACGGGTGCCCTGAAAAACCGCGCCGCGCTGATGGTCGAGATCCTGGAGGTGTCGCCGTTCCGGCTGTGGCTGCCCTCGGGGCACCGGCTGGCGGGGCAGGACGCCATCGCGCTGTCGGACCTCGCCCCCGAAGCGCTGATCATGCTGATGGTGGACGAGATGGAGGAAGAGACCGGGAACCTCCTGTC
Organism: Rubellimicrobium arenae; assembly: GCF_017916275.1. Taxonomy (GTDB): domain Bacteria; phylum Pseudomonadota; class Alphaproteobacteria; order Rhodobacterales; family Rhodobacteraceae; genus Rubellimicrobium; species Rubellimicrobium arenae. The sequence goes on along the minus strand of NZ_JAFMST010000004.1, from coordinate 323,706 downwards.
GGCGCTGAACCCGCGGCCGCGCGTGGCCTTCCGCACGCGGAGCGTGGAGGCGGTGCGGAGCCTCGTGGCCACGGGGGCGGGGGTCGCGCTGCTGCCGGACCTGATCTACCGGCCCTGGTCGCTGGAAGGCGACCGCATCGAGAGCCGCGACGTGTCGGGCGCGCTGCCGGTGGTGCAGGTGGGCATCGTCTGGCGGCGGGGCGCGCCGCTGTCCCCGGCCGCGCATGACTTCATCGCGCTGAGCCAGGCCGCCGGGCCGGCGGGGCGCGGGCGCTGAGCTTTCGGAAAAACTGAATGCCCCATTCTGCCAATTGCATTTGCGAAACGTGACGGGCCGGGCCAGTCTTCCGCAAAACCGGGGCCGGGCCTGTCCGGGGCGGCCCCCATAACAGGGAGACCAAGATGACCGTCCTTTCACGAGGCGCTTCCGCCTTTGCCATCCTGTCCCTGCTGGCCGCCACGGCGGCGCAGGCCCAGATGACCGAGGTGGGGGACGGCGAGGGCGCGCTCTCGATCGTCGCCTGGGCCGGCTACATCGAGCGGGGCGAGACCGACCCGGCCTACGACTGGGTCACCAAGTTCGAGGAATCCACCGGCTGCATGGTGGACGTGAAGACGGCCAACACCTCGGACGAGATGGTCGCCCTGATGAACGAGGGCGGGTTCGACCTGGTGACCGCCTCGGGCGATGCGTCGCTGCGGCTGATCGCGGGCGGCAAGGTGCAGCCGGTCAACACGGACCTGATCCCGTCCTGGAGCAAGGTGGACGACCGGCTGAAGGACGCGCCCTGGTTCACCGTGGACGGCCAGCATTACGGCGTGCCCTACCAGTGGGGCCCGAACGTGCTGATGTACAACACCGAGGTCTTCAAGGAGCCGCCGACCTCGTGGAACGTCGTCTTCGAGGCGCAGGACCTGCCCGACGGCCAGGCCAACGCGGGCCGCGTGCAGGCCTATGACGGGCCGATCTACATCGCGGACGCGGCGCTCTACCTCATGAAGCACAAGCCCGAGCTGGGCATCACCTCGCCCTATGAACTGAACGAGGAGCAATACGCCGCCGCGCTGGACCTGCTGCGCGGCCAGCGCGAGCTGGTGAGCCGCTACTGGCACGACGCCTACATCCAGATGGACGACTTCAAGAACGAGGGCATGGTCGCCTCGGGCTCCTGGCCGTTCATGGTGAACCTCCTCCAGAGCGAGGGCGCGCCGGTCGCCTCGACCATCCCCGAGGAGGGGGCCACGGGCTGGGCCGACACCCTGATGCTGCATGTCGACGCCGAGCATCCGAACTGCGCCTACAAGTGGATGGAGCATTCGCTGAGCTCGAACCTCCAGTCGGACCTGTCGGTCTGGTTCGGGTCGGTGCCCGCGGTGCCCGCCGCCTGCACGGACGGGTCGGGGATGCAGACGCAGGAAGGCTGCCACGCCAACGGCTTCGACGACTTCGACCGCATCCAGTTCTGGCGGACGCCGGTGGCCGACTGCTCGCAGGGGGACGACGCCTGCGTGCCCTACTACCGCTGGGTCAGCGACTACATCGGCGTGATCGGCGGACGCTGACCGAGCCCGGCGGGGCGCGCGCAGGCCGCGCGTGCCCCGTCCCTTCCAGACGAACGCGGCGCGCGGCCCGCGCCGCCGAGAGGATCCGATGACTGCTGCCGTCTCATTCCGGGGCGTGTCCCGCCATTTCGGCCCCGTCCGTGCCGTGGATGGCGTGGACCTCGACATCGCCGAGGGCGAGTTCTTCGCCATGCTGGGGCCGTCGGGGTCCGGCAAGACCACCTGCCTCCGGCTGATCGCGGGCTTTGAGCGGCCCACGGCGGGCGACATCCGCCTGTTCGGCCAAAGCGTCGCGGGCCTGCCGCCCTACAAGCGGGCGGTGAACACGGTCTTTCAGGACTACGCGCTGTTCCCGCACCTGAACGTGCTCGACAACGTGGCCTATGGGCTGATGATCGCGGGGGTGGGAAAGGCCGAGCGGCACCGGCGGGCCGAGGAGGCGCTCGGGCTCATGGCGCTGCCGGGCTATGGCGCGCGCAAGCCGTCCGAGCTGTCGGGCGGGCAGCGGCAGCGGGTGGCGCTGGCGCGGGCGCTGGTGAACCGGCCGCGGGTGCTGCTGCTGGATGAGCCGCTGGGGGCGCTGGACCTCAAGCTGCGCGAGCAGATGCAGGACGAGCTGAAGACGCTCCAGCGCCGGGTGGGGATCACCTTCGTCTTCGTGACCCACGACCAGGGCGAGGCGCTGTCGATGGCCGACCGGGTGGCGGTGTTCAGCGACGGGCGCATCCAGCAGGTGGGCAACCCCGACGAGGTGTACCGGAGGCCCCGGACGCGGTTCGTGGCGGATTTCGTGGGGTCGAGCAACGTCCTGCCGCCCGAGGTCACGCGCGGGCTGGGCGGGCCGGCGGCCTGGGCGTCGCTGCGGCCCGAGTCGGTGGTCCTCACGCCGGTCAAGGACGTCGTGCCGGTCGGGGTCGTCACCTCGGCCCGCTACCTGGGGTCGGCGACGCGGCTGGTGGTCCGCATGGAGGGCGGGGGCGCCCATGGCGTCCCGCCCGGCACCGAGATCGCCGTCCTGGTCGGGGCCGAGCGCGCCCTGCCGGAGGTCGGCGGGCGCGTGGGCCTGGCCTGGAACCCCGAGGCCCTGCACGTCCTGGAGGCGGCATGACGGCCGTCGCCGAGGGCGCGCCCGTCCGCGAGGCGGGCGGGGGGCTGTCGGACACGCTCTGGCGGCGGCCGAGGCTTCTGCTGCTGCTGCTGCTGGCGCCGCCTCTCCTGTGGCTGGGCATCATTTACCTGGGGTCGCTGTTCGCGCTTCTGGCGCAGAGCTTCTTCTCGATCGACGAGTTCTCGGGCGTGATCGACCGGACGCCCACGCTCAAGACCTATGGGGAGCTGCTGCGGCCCGCGAACCTGGACATCATCTGGCGGACGCTGGCGATGTCAGCGGCGGTGACGGTGGCGAGCGTGGGCGTCGCGTTCCCCATCGCCTATTACGCGGCCCGCTACGCCCGGGGGCGGTGGAAGGCGCTGTTCTACCTGGGCGTCATGCTGCCCCTGTGGTCGAGCTACCTGGTCAAGGTCTATGCCTGGAAGCTGATCCTGGCCAAGGAGGGCATCCTGGGCTGGGCCTTCGAGGGGGTCGGGCTGGGCTGGCTGCTGGACGCCTTTCTGTCCGTGCCGGGGATCGGGGGCAACTCCCTGTCGGTCTCGCCCACGGGGACCTTCATCGTCTTCGTCTATGTCTGGCTGCCCTACATGATCCTGCCGATCCAGGCGGCGCTGGAGCGGGTGCCGGGGTCGCTGGTCGAGGCCTCGGGCGACCTGGGGGCGAGCCCGGCGCAGACCTTCCGGCACGTGCTGTGGCCGCTGGCGTTGCCGGGGGTGGTGGCGGGGTCGATCTTCACCTTCAGCCTGACGCTGGGCGACTACATCATCCCGCAGATCGTCGGCACCTCGGCGCGGTTCATCGGGCTGGCGGTCTACCAGTACCAGGGGACGGCGGGGAACGTGCCGCTGGCGGCGGCCTTTGCGGTGGTGCCGATCGTCGTCATGGGGATCTACCTGTGGATCGCCAAGCGGATGGGGGCCTTCGATGCGCTCTGAGCGGGCCCCGCTGTGGCTGAAGGTGCTGGCGGGCGGGGGCCTTTTGTTCCTGCACGGGCCGATCCTGATCGTGTTCCTGTACGCCTTCTCGACCGAGTCCAAGAGCTTCGTCTGGCCGCCGCCGGGGCTGACGCTGCACTGGTTCGCGCGGGCCTGGGCGCGGCCCGACATCTGGGAGGCTCTGGGCCTGTCGCTGCGCGTGGCGCTGATGGCGACGGCGGTGGCGCTGGTGCTGGGGACGCTGTGCGCGGCGGCGGTGGCGCGGACGCGGTTCTTCGGCCGGGAGGCGGTGTCGCTGCTGGTGGTGCTGCCCATCGCGCTGCCGGGGATCATCACCGGGATCGCGCTGCGTTCGGCCTTCAGCCTGGGCGACATCCCCTACAGCTTCTGGACCATCGTGCTGGGGCACGCGACCTTTTGCATCGTGGTCGTCTACAACAACGCGGTGGCGCGGTTCCGGCGGGTGTCGGGGAACCTCATCGAGGCCTCGATGGACCTGGGGGCGACCTACTGGCAGACGCTGCGGTTCGTGATCCTGCCCAACATCGCCACGGCGCTGCTGGCGGGCGGGATGCTGGCCTTCGCGCTGTCGTTCGACGAGGTGATCGTCACCACCTTCACGGCCGGGCAGCAGGCGACGCTGCCGATCTGGATGCTGGAGGAGCTGGTGCGCCCGCGCGAACGGCCCGTGACCAACGTGGTCGCCCTGGTCGTCGTGCTGGTGACGCTGCTGCCCATCCTGGGCGCCTATCGATTGACCCGCGGGACGGACACCGTCGCGGGGAGCGGGAAGTAAGGGAGATTCCCCCATGACTGTTCAATTCGACACGCAGATGCTGATCGGCCATGCCTTCGAGGCGGGCACGGAAGGGGAGGAGACGATCCTCAACCCCCGGACGGGCGAGACCATCCTGAAGCTGCCCGAGGCGGGGGCCGCGCAGATCGACCGGGCGGTGCAGGCGGCGCGCACGGCCTTTGGCACCTGGTCGCGCACCACGCCGGGGCAGCGGTCGAACCTGCTCCTCAAGATCGCGGACCGGATCGAGGCCGAGGCCGAGGAGTTCGCGCGGCTCGAGGCGATGAACACCGGCAAGCCGATCAACGCGATGCTGAACGACGAGATCCCGGCCATCGTGGACTGCTACCGGTTCTTTGCAGGGGCGGCGCGCAACATGCACGGGGCGCTGGCGGGCGAATACCTGCCCGGCCACACCAGCATGATCCGGCGCGACCCGATCGGGGTCGTGGCCTCGATCGCGCCCTGGAACTACCCGCTGATGATGATGGCCTGGAAGCTGGCCCCGGCGCTGGCGGGCGGCAACTGCGTGGTGATGAAGCCCAGCGAGCAGACGCCGCTGACCGCGCTGAAGCTGGCGAGGATCCTGGCCGAGATCCTGCCCGAGGGGGTGGTGAACATCGTCGTGGGGCAGGGCGGGTCGGTGGGCAACACGCTCATCAACCATCCGGGCATCGACATGGTGTCGATCACCGGCGACGTGGCCACGGGCAAGAAGGTGCTCCAGGCGGCCAGCAAGGGCGTGAAGCGCACGCATCTGGAGCTGGGCGGCAAGGCCCCGGTCATCGTCTTCGACGACGCCGACCTGGAGCGGGTGGTGAACGGGCTCAGGGCCTTCAGCTTCTACAACGCCGGGCAGGACTGCACGGCCGCCTGCCGGGTCTATGCGGGCCACGGCATCCACGACAGGCTGGTGGCCGAGCTGGCGGCGGCCGCGGCCTCGATCACCTTCGCCGAGCCGGACGACAGCGTGAACGAGATGCCGCCGCTGATCTCGCTGCGGCAGCGCGACCGGGTGGCGAGCTTCGTGAGCCGCGCCAGCGAGCAGAAGCACATGGAGGTGGTCACGGGGGGCGGGATGCCCGAAGGGCCGGGCTTCTACTACAAGCCCACCGTGATCGCGGGCGCCCGGCAGGAGGACGAGATCGTCCAGCGCGAGGTCTTTGGCCCCGTCGTGTCGGTCACGCGCTTCGACGACGCGGAGCAGGCGATCCAATGGGCGAACGACAGCCAGTACGGGCTCGCCTCCTCGGTCTGGACGCAGGACGTGGGCAAGGCCATGCAGGTGGCGAGCCGCCTGCAATACGGCTGCACCTGGGTGAACACCCACTTCGTGCTGGTCAACGAGATGCCCCATGGCGGCCTCAAGCAGTCCGGCTACGGCAAGGACATGTCGGTCTACGCCCTGGAGGACTACACCGCCGTCCGCCACGTGATGATCGCCCACTGAGCCTGTGTTGACACTCGGTCCGCCCAGGCGAACAGTCGGGCGGACCACAGGGAATGGAAGACCGACAATGCCCGCCAATCTGACGCTCGACTCCCTCCGCGCGGCCGTGGAGGCCGGGGAGATCGACACCGTCCTTTGCTGCGTCTGCGACATGCAGGGGCGCCTGATGGGAAAGCGATTCCATGCGCGCCATTTCCTGGACGGCGGGTACGAGGAAACGCACGGCTGCAACTACCTCCTCGCGCTTGACGTGGAGATGGCGACGGTGCCGGGCTACAAGTCGGCCTCCTGGGAGAAGGGCTACGGCGACTTCGTCCACAAGCCGGACCTGGCCACGCTGCGCCGCGCCCCCTGGCTGCCGGGCACGGCGATGGTGATGGCGGACTTCCTCGACCACCACGGGGAGCCGGTCGCCCACGCGCCGCGCAACGTCCTGAAGCGCCAGGTCGAGCGGGCGCGCGCCCTGGGCCTGGAGCCGATGATGGCGACGGAGCTGGAGTTCTTCCTGTTCGAGGAAAGCTTCGAGCAGCTCTGGGACACGGGCTACCGGACGATGACGCCGGTCGTGCGCTACAACAACGATTACGGGATCTTCGCCTCCTCGCGCGAGGAGGCGGTGATGCGGCCGCTGCGGAACACGCTGTTCGCGGCGGGCATCCCCGTCGAGAACAGCAAGGGCGAGGCCGAGGCCGGGCAGGAGGAGATCAACATCCGGTATTCGGATGCTCTCGATACCGCCGACATGCATTCCATCGTCAAGACCGCGACCAAGGAGATCGCGCACAGCCAGGGGCGGTCGGTGACCTTCATGGCCAAGTACGCGACCGACCGGGCGGGGTCGTCCTCGCACATCCACCAGTCGCTGTGGCGGAACGGGGAGAACGCCTTCCGCGACCCGGAGGCGGAGCACGGGATGTCGGCGCTGATGCGGAGCTACCTGGCCGGCCTTCTGGCCCATGCGGGGGAGTGCACGTATTTCCTGGCCCCCAACGTCAACAGCTACAAGCGGTTCACCGTGGGGATGTTCGCGCCGACCAAGGCGGTCTGGTCCACCGACAACCGCACGGCGGGCTACCGCGTCTGCGGCGAGGGCACCAAGGGCGTCCGGGTCGAGTGCCGGGTCGGCGGGGCGGACCTGAACCCCTACCTCGCGCTGGCGGCGCAGCTCGCGGCCGGGCTGTCGGGCATCGAGCAGGGGCTGGAGCTGGAGCCCGAGCTGTCGGGCGACATGTACCACGCCGAAGCCGCGCGGGAGATCCCCCGGACCCTGCGCGACGCCGCCGTGGCGCTGAACGCGTCCGAGATGCTGCGGACGGCGATGGGCGACGACGTGGTGGACCATTACGTCCACGCCGCCCGCTGGGAGATCGCCGAGTCCGACCGGCTCGTCACCGACATCGAGCTCAGGCGCGGGTTCGAGCGGCTGTGACATGATCCGGGGCCTCGACCACGTGGTCCTGACGGTGCGCGACCCCGAGCGCGCGGCGGCCTTCTACGCCCGGGTCCTTGGCCTGGATCATGTGCGGTTCGGCGACGGGCGGCACGCGCTGCGGTTCGGCGCGCAGAAGATCAACCTGCACCGGCTGGGGCAGGAAACGCGCAACCACGCCTGCATCGGCTCGGGCGACCTGTGCCTGGTCACCGACTGGCCGGTCGATGCGACTTTAGACCATCTGGCCCGTCACGGCGTGGACGTCGTAGAGGGGCCGGCAACGAAGGACGGGGCTCTCGGTCCGGTCACCTCGGTCTATTTCCGGGACGAGGACGGCAACCTGATCGAGATCGCCCGCTACGACGAGGGACTGGAATGACCGTGATCCGATGCGTCTCGCCCGTGAACGGCGAGGTTTACGCGGAACGTGAGGCGCTGACGCCCGAGCAGGCGACGGCTGGCGTGGAGCGGGCGCGCGCGGCGCAGGGGGCCTGGGCGGCCCGGCCCCTGGAGGAGCGCATCGCCCTGGTGCAGGAGGGCGTGAAGCGCCTGAACGGCCTCAAGGACCGCGTGGTCGAGGAGCTGGCCTGGCAGATGGGCCGCCCGGTCCGCTACGGCGGCGAGTTCGGCGGCCTGAACGAGCGGGCGGCCTACATGGGCGGCATCGCCGCCGAGGCGCTGGCCCCGATGGTGGCCGAGGACTCCGACCGCTTCGAGCGGCGGATCGAGCGGGCGCCGGTGGGCGTGGTCTTCGTCATCGCGCCCTGGAACTACCCCTACCTGACCTCGTGCAACACCATCATCCCGGCGCTGATCGCGGGGAACAGCGTGATCCACAAGTCGGCGTCCCAGACCCTGCTGGTGGGCGAGCGCTGGGCCGAGGCCTTTGACGGGCTGCTGCCCCCGGGCGTGTTCCAGAACGTCGTGCTGGACCACGAGGGGACCGAAGGGCTGATCCGGGCCCGGAGCTTCGGCTTCGTCAACTTCACCGGCAGCGTGGCGGGCGGCGCGGCCATCGAGCGGGCGGCGGCGGGGACCTTCACGCCGCTGGGGCTGGAGCTGGGCGGCAAGGACCCGGGCTACGTCATGGAGGACGCCGACCTCGACTGGGCGGTGGACGTGCTGATGGACGGCGCGATGTTCAACGCCGGCCAGTGCTGCTGCGGCATCGAGCGGATCTACGTGCACCGCAGCCTGTACGACGGCTTCCTCGACCGGGCGGTGGCCTGGACCAAGCAGCTGAAGCTGGGCAATCCGCTGGAGGTGTCGACCTCCATCGGGCCGATGGCGAACCGGCGCTTTGCCGACACCGTGCGGGCGCAGACCGCCGAGGCGGTGGCCGCGGGCGCGACCCCGCTGATCGGCCGGGAGGTGTTCCCGGAGGACGACGGCGGCACCTACCTTTCGCCGCAGATCCTGGTGAACGTGGACCATTCCATGCGCGTGATGCGCGAGGAAAGCTTTGGCCCCGTGGTCGGCGTCATGCCGGTCGACGGCGACGAGCAGGCGCTGCAGCTGATGAACGATTCGCCCTATGGGCTCACGGCCTCGCTCTGGACGCAGGACGCCGAACGCGCGGCGCGGCTGGGGCGGCGGATCGACACCGGGTCGGTCTACATGAACCGGGCCGACTACCTGGACCCCGCGCTCTGCTGGACGGGCACCAAGGACACGGGCCGCGGGGCGGCGCTGTCGGTGCTGGGCTATCACAGCGTGACGCGGCCCCGGTCCTATCATTTCCGCAAGGCGAAGGGCTGAGATGGCCCGCGCAGACTTCAAGGTGACGGCATGACCCTGACGGCCAACTGGTCCTATCCCACCCGCGTCCTGTTCGGCGCGGGCCGCATCTCCGAGCTGGGGGCGGCCTGCGCCGAAGCCGGCATCACGCGGCCCCTGCTGGTCACCGACCGGGGGCTGCGGGACATGGACATCACGCGCCGCGCGCTGGACCTGCTGGACCAGGCGGGGCTGGGGCGGGCGATCTTCGCCGAGGTGGACCCCAACCCGACCGACCGCAACCTGGCGGACGGGCTGCGCGCCTACCGCGAGGGCGGGCACGACGGCGTGGTCGCCTTTGGTGGCGGCTCGGGGCTCGACCTCGGCAAGATGGTGGCCTTCATGTCCGGGCAGACGCGGCCCGTCTGGGACTTCGAGGACATCGGCGACTGGTGGACGCGGGCCGACGCCAATGGCATCGCGCCCATCGTGGCGGTGCCGACGACCGCCGGGACGGGGTCCGAGGTGGGCCGGGCGAGCGTCATCACCAATTCGCAGACCCATGTGAAGAAGATCATCTTCCACCCCAAGGTGCTGCCGCGCGTCACCATCTGCGACCCCGAGCTGACGCTGGGCCTGCCGCCCGCCGTCACCGCCGGGACGGGCATGGACGCCTTCGCGCATTGCCTGGAGGCCTACTGCTCGCCGTTCTTCCACCCCATGAGCGCGGGCATCGCGCTGGAAGGGATGCGGCTCGTGAACGAATACCTGCCGCGCGCCTTCCGGGACGGCAGCGACCTCGAGGCGCGGGCGAACATGATGGCGGCGGGGTCGATGGGCGCGGTGGCGTTCCAGAAGGGCCTGGGCGCCGTGCACGCCCTGAGCCATCCGGTCGGCGCGAACTACAACACCCACCACGGCACCACGAACGCGGTGGTCATGCCCGCCGTGCTGCGCTTCAACCGCGCGGCAGTCGAGGACAAGCTGGCGCGTGCGGCGGCCTACCTGGGCATCGCGGGCGGGTTCGACGGGTTCCTGGCGCGCGTCGAGGAGCTGAACGGACTTCTGGGCATCCCCAAGGGGCTGGAGGCCCTGGGCGTCGAGGCGGCGCGCATCCCGGAGCTGGCCGCGCAGGCGATCCAGGACCCCAGCGCCGGCGGCAACCCCGTCGCGCTCACCCAGGAGAACACCGAGGCGCTGTTCGCCGACGCCATGTGAGCCGAGGCCGGGCCTGAGGTCCGAGCTCTGGGGGGCCTGCCGGGACACCGCGGCAGGCCCCTTCACGCCCGGGGCGCGCGACCTAGCGGACGATGTAGACGATCTGCCGGTTCGACGGGTCCACCACGACCGGCAGCCCGTTGACGTAAAGATAGCCGTAATTCGTGCCGGGGATGGGAACGACCTCGACCTCGGCGGGGATGCCGGCGCCCAGGACGACCTCGCCGTTCAGGTAGACGGGGTCGAGGGGGTTGTCGCGGACATAGGTCACGGCCGCGTCGTCGGCGGCGATGGCCGAGCCCGTCGCCGCCCCGAGGATCGCCCCCGCCGCCAGCGCCGCCGGCCCCCCGACCAGCGCCGCGCCGAGCGCCGCGCCCCCCACGGCGCCCGCGCCCGTGGCCTCGCCCTCGGCGCTCAGGGATTCGATCTGGAGCTGCTCCCGGTAGTCGTAGAGCACGACGGGCTGCGCCTCGAGCGTGGCGGTGAGATATTCCCCGGCGGCCCAGCCCAGCGTGCCGCCGTAGTCCACCCGGCACCAGGTCGCGTCATCCAGGCAGCCGATGACCGCCACCTCACCGTTGGCGGGGATCAGGCCAACGATCTGCTGTTCGGGCCCGGGGCCGGAGCGGAGGTTCAGGTCGGTGGCGGCGACGGCGGGGATGTCCGCGAGGGCAGGGGTGGCGGCCACGAGGGCGGCCGCCAGCGCGAGCAGGGGGCGCGAGGTCATTCGGTCTCTCCTTGGAGGCGACGGGCGCGGGGGCCCGCCAGACCGGGGACAACGTCCACCTTACGGTTCGGTTCAGGGCGGCCGGGTCGAAGACCGGTCGGTCAGGAGGCGTCGGCGGCGCGGGCCGGGCGGGTCGGGGCGCCGGAGAGGCGGGCCGCGTCGCGCCGTTCCTTGAAGGCCAGCACGTCGGCCTGCATCACCCGGCGCTGCCGCCCCACCGACACCCAGGGGATGTCCCCGTCGTCCAGAAGGCGGGTCGCCTGCATCCGCGAGATGCCGAGGATGTCCGCCGCCTGCTGGACCGACAGGAGCGCCCCCGTCGGGATCAGCGTCACGCGGTTGCCGTCCGCCACCTGGGCCAGGAGTTCGACCACGAGTTCGGCAATGGCCGGTTCCAGTCGGACCAGCGTCCCGTTCGAGGTGCGCAGCAGCACGGAGCCGTTTTCGGTCCGGGACGCGGCGAGGGTCGTCGCCACGCCGGTCGCATTGGCCATCTCCGCCTGCGTGGGGAGACGGCGAGACAGTTCCAGCACCTTACCCCTCAGGGTCATTCCGACCTCCGGCCATCAGGACCATGGACGGAAGGTAGACAGGGGGGACGATCCGATAAAGCGAGGGGCCGGAAACAGTCCAGAACCATCCACGAACAAATCACGCCAGGAAGGCCCCTGCGTGACCGCGGGAGCCTTCTGGCGCCTCAGGGCTTGGGAGCCTTGGGTGCCGGCACCCCCCTTGGGACGAGGGTGCGGCGGGATCTGCTTCGGCCCGGCGAGGCCGAACGGCGCAGGTCCATTGGGGCGGGAAGAGGCGCCACGGGTCAAGCCGGGCCGGGATGCGGGCCGCTGGCTGCGCTGAATGGCGCTGACCGGGCCGCAGGGGCGGCGGCTTCTTGCCCAGGGCGCCCGCCGCGCCGCGCCGGATCAGAGCAGGACGTTGCCGGCGCCGATCTCGTCCGCGCCCTGGATGAAGACCTCGAAGTCGGCCCTGGCGTCGCCCGTCACGTCGGCCCGGACCAGGACGCCGTTCGCCGTGGCCTTCCACCAGACCGCGTGATCCCCGGGCGTGGTGTCGCCCCAGTGGAACCGGTCGTTGGCCGAGGTTTCGGGGCGGGCGTCGATGTCCCTCAGGTCGATGTCGTCCGTGGCCCGGGTGAAGTTGAGGATCACGTCATGGCGCGCGCCCACGGCGCTCTCGCTGGTGGCATGAAAGATGAAATCGTCGCCCTTGCCGTCCGTTCCGCCGATCAGCCGGTCCCGGCCCGCGCCGCCGTCCAAGATGTCGTGCCCGGTGCCCGCGATCAGGCGGTCCGACCCGTCCCCGCCCAGCAGCCGGTCGTTCCCGGCGTTCCCCCGGAGCGTGTCGTTCCCCTTGTAGCCCTTGATGACCTCGCTGAAGTGGTTCCCGATCACCGTGTCGTCCTTGGACAGGATGCCCTTCAGGCCGCGGTCGAGCTGGTCCAGGGTCGTGCGCGCGCCCGAAAGCTGCAGGACCATGGTGCCGCCCTCGAAGAAGTCGACCCGTTCGGTGATCATCTGGCCGCCGGCGTCGTCGGCGAAGACCGTGAAGGTGAAGTCGTCGTCCGGCGATGCGAACATGATCTTGTAGCGATCGTTCCCGAGGTAGACCTGGTCGACGACCTCGGGATCGGCGTCGTCATCGTCCGGGAGCGGCGAATCGCTGATCATGTTCATGCCGTAGCCGGCGGTGTCGAAGATCTTCAGTAGCGCCATGGGGGCGGGTGTCCTTGATGCCGTGCGTCAGTCCAGCGGCCCGAAGCCGGTCCGCCGCCCGCATCTTGGCGCAGGATTTCGGGCGATTCTAAGGCGATGCGAGCCGGAGGGGGCAGGATCGCCCGGGCGGCGCCATGGTCCCTCGGGTGGGGGGCTCAGGACATGGGGATGGGGTAAAGGGCGATGACGCCGTCCGCGTCCTCGTTCACCTCGATCTCGGCGGGCTCGGCGTAGAAGCCGGGCGGGGCGGTGACGGCCACGCGTTCGGGCGACGCGCCGGTGCCGTCGGTGATGGTCACCCCGACCGACAGGCCGTCGAGGTCCAGGGTGAACTGCCGGGTCCAGGCGTCGCCGCGCAGGAAGCGGTTCACGTAGGTGACCTGGGCGAAGCAGCCCGCGGCGCAATGGGCGAGGTGAAGCTCGCTCGCGTCGTGGCGTCCGTCGAGGGCGACGCCGTAGCTGAGATCGGGACCGGCCAGGGCGAGGCTGGGCCAGAGCGCGAGGGCGGCGATGAGGCGGCGGGGCATGAGGTCTCTCCGGAGCGGGCAGGACGTCCGGAGCCGGAGAGAGGAGGCCGCCCCCCGGCGCGTGACGCGGGGGCCGGTTAGACGCGCAAAGGGGCGGAAGTTCGGTGCGAAGGCGGCAGGTCGCGGGCGGCGGCGGCTGGCGGGCCTACGCCTGCCGGGACCGGGGCGACCTGCACAGGGGCGATGCTGCGGAAGGGGAAGCCTGGCAGCCCGTAGGGGAGTCGAACCCCTCTTCCCAGGTTGAAAACCTGGTGTCCTAACCGATAGACGAACGGGCCGCGGCAGGTGGGCGCTGATTAGACAATGCCGCGGGGGAGGGCAAGGGGCCTTGCGAGCCGCCGTCGCCCGTCCGGACGGGCCATGTGGCATGGGCGCAGCAGGCCAGGGTCTGGCAATCTGCACGGCGCGACGCTGGGGTCTGGTGGGGAAGCCTGGCAGCCCGTAGGGGAGTCGAACCCCTCTTCCCAGGTTGAAAACCTGGTGTCCTAACCGATAGACGAACGGGCCGCGGCAGGTGGGCGCTGATTAGACAATGCCGCGGGGGAGGGCAAGGGGCCTTGCGCGGTTTCCCGAAGGAAACTCAGCGTCGCAGGGCCGGGGCCGCATCCTCGAGCTGGAGCTGCACCGTGCGGCGGCCCTGCCAAGTGTTGATCTCGAGCCGCCCGGCGATGTGGAACCGCCCGCTGCCCGGCAGGAGACGGGCCAGGGGACCCTCGGCCGCGCCGAAGGCGATGGCGTCGAGCCGCCCGCCCATGCCGTCGTTAAAGGCGATCTTGAGATGCCCGTTCCCGACGATCCGCTGCATCGCCACGGTAAGGTCGCTGAACGCGAATCGCGGCGAGGGGGCGGCAGCGCCGAACGGCCCCGCCTTTTCGATGGATTCCACGAGGTCGGTGCGCGCGGCCTTGGGCATCAGCAGCCCGTCGAGCGGCAGGTCCCGGGGCCCGGTCGCCCCCGCGCCCTGGCGGGCCAGCAGATCGGACAGGCGCTCCATGGCGGCGGGGAGCCGGTCCCGTTCCACCGTGAGGCCCGCGGCCATCCTGTGGCCGCCGCCGCGCAGCAGCAGCCCTTCGCCCGCGAGCCGGTGGATGGCCGCGCCGATGTCCACGCCCGGGACCGAACGGGCCGAACCCTTGCCGATGTCGCCGTCCAGCGCGATCACCACGGCGGGGCGCTGGGTGGCTTCCTTGAGGCGGGCGGCGACGATGCCGACCACGCCGGGGTGCCAGCCGTCCCCCGCCGCCCAGGCCAGAGGGCCGTCGCCGCGCCCTTCGGCCTGGGCCATGGCGGCGGCCTGGACGCCGGCCTCGATCTCGCGGCGCTCGATGTTGTGGGCGTTCAGGCGTTCGGCCAGGGCCTGCGCCTCGTGCGGGTCGTCGGTGGCCAGGAGTCGCGCGCCCAGGTCGGCCTGCCCGACCCGCCCCCCGGCGTTGACGCGCGGCCCGAGGACATAGCCCAGGTGGTAGGCGCTGGGCGCGGTGTTGAGCGCGGCGATGTCGGCCAGCGCGGCAAGGCCCGGACGCTGCCGCTTGGCCATGATGACGAGCCCCTGCCGCACCAGCGCGCGGTTGACCCCCGTCAGCGGGGCCACGTCGGCCACGGTGGCCAGCGCCACGAGGTCGAGCATGGCCATGAGGTCGGGGCCGGCTTGGCCCTGGGCCTTGAGCCGCCGGTTCGCCTCCACGAGCAGGAGGAAGACCACGCCCGCCGCGCAGAGATGGCCGAGGTCGCCCGATTCGTCCTGGCGGTTGGGGTTCACCACGGCCACGCAGTCGGGGAGGGTCTCGCCGCCCATGTGGTGGTCGAGGACGATCACGTCCGCCCCGGCCGCCGCCGCGATGGGCCCGTGGGACAGGGTGCCGCAGTCCACGCAGACGATCAGGTCATGCGCGGCGGCGAGGCGGGCCATCGCGGGTTCGTTGGGGCCGTAGCCTTCCTCGATGCGGTCGGGGATATAAAGCGTGGCGTTCCGCCCCATGCGGCGCAGCCAGGTCAGCAGCAGCGCGGCCGAGGCCCCGCCGTCCACGTCGTAGTCGGCGAAGACGGCGATCCGTTCCCCCCGCTGCACCGCCTGGAGGAAGCGGTCGGCGGCAGGCCCCATGTCGCGGAGCGTCAGCGGGTCGGGAAGGAGGTCGCGCAGGCGCGGATCGAGGAAGCCCGGCGCCTGGTCGATGCCGATCCCGCGCCGCACCAGGGTCAGGGCCAGCGCCCGATCGAGCCGGGCGTCGCGGGCCATCGCCTCGGCCAGGCGATCCTCTTCGAGGCTGGGGCCGATCCAGCGCCGGCCGGTGAGCGATTCGGAGACGTCGAGGAAGGCACCCATGGCCCGAGGTGTCGCCCGGAGGCGCCATTGATGGCAAGCCCCCGGGTCCGGCCATTCCGGCTACGTCAACGGATGGGGTTCGTGTAGCTCATCCGGCGGACCGAGCCGGTCTTGGAGCGCATGAGCACCGTTTCCACGGTGATCGAGTCGGGCGTCCGCTTGATGCCGGTGAGGAGGCTGCCGTCCGTCACGCCGGTCGCGGCGAAGATCACGTCGCCGGTCACCATGTCGTCGCGGGTGTAGACGCGGTCGAAGTTGGTGATGCCGGCCTTCTGGGCGCGGCCGCGTTCGTCGTCGTTGCGGAACAGGAGCTTGCCGTAGATCTGCCCGCCCATGCACTTGAGCGCGGCGGCCGCCAGCACCCCCTCGGGCGCGCCGCCCGAGCCCATGTACATGTCGATGCCGGTCTTGGGCTCGGCGCAGTGCATGACGCCCGCGACGTCGCCGTCGGTGATGAGCCGCACCTTGGCGCCCGTCGAGCGGACCTCGGCGATCATCTCGGCGTGGCGGTCGCGGTCGAGGATGCAGACGGTGATGTCGCGGGTGGACACGCCCTTGGAGGAGGCGAGCGCCGAGACACGCTCGGAGGGGGTCATCGACAGCGTGACCACGCCGCGCTTGTAGCCCGGGCCCACGGCCAGCTTCTCCATATAGACGTCGGGGGCGTGCAGCAGCGTGCCGCGCGGCGCCATGGCGACCACGGCCAGCGCGTTGGGCATGTCGCGGGCGGTGAGCGTGGTGCCTTCGAGCGGGTCGAGCGCGATGTCCACGGCGGGGCCCTGGCCGGTGCCGACCTCCTCGCCGATGTAGAGCATCGGGGCCTCGTCGCGCTCGCCTTCGCCGATCACCACGACGCCCTTGATGTCGAGCATGTTGAGCTGGCGGCGCATCCCGTCCACGGCGGCCTGGTCGGCGGCCTTCTCGTTGCCGCGGCCGATATGGTCCGCGCAGGCGATGGCGGCGGCCTCCGACACCCGGGCGAGGCCCAGGGAAAGCATGCGGTCGTGGAATTCGGGCTGGTCGGCCATGGGGCGGTCCTTTTGGCTGCGTCGCAGCAAGGGTTAGCCCGGGCTCGCGGGAGCGTGAAGGGCTGGGAGCGCTAACGGCCGGCCTGAAATCGCCGCCGGCCCCGGGCGACGCCCCGTCAGGTGCGCCGGAGCCCGGGGACAGAAGGGGCCGGGACGACCGGGGTCCGGCCCCAGGGGCGGGGGATCAGACCGCCTCGATGCGGATCGCCACGGGGCTGCCCGCGACGACGCCGGTGTCGGGGAAGGCGGCCATGGCCTCGTCGAGGGCGATGCGCGTCGTCCGGTGCGTGACGATGAGGACGGGAGCGGTGCCCTCCTCGTGGCCGTATTGGCGCATCCGGTCGATCGAGATGCCCGAATCGCCCAGGACCCGCGCGACCTTGGCCAGCGCGCCGGGTTTGTCGACGAGCTGGAGCCGCAGGTAGTAGGGGGCGGGCACCGCCGCCTTGGCGGGACGGGCCTTGGCCAGCGTCGCGGCGGGCTGGCCGAAGGTCGGCAGGCGGTTGCCGCGCGCGATGTCCACGAGATCCGACAGCACGGCGCTGGCCGTGGGGCCCGCCCCCGCGCCGGGGCCGCGCAGGACGATCTGGCCCACGGCGTCGCCTTCCAGCACCACCATGTTGGTGCCGCCCTGGAGCTGCCCCAGCGGCGAGGTCGCGGGCACGAGGCAGGGCTGCATCCGCTGTTCGAGCCCGCGCCCGGTCATCTGCGCCACGCCCAGGAGCTTGATCCTGAAGCCCATGTCATCGGCGCGGCGGATGTCCTCGATGGTGACGGAGCCGATGCCCTCGAGCTCCACGTGGTCGAAGTCGACCTGCGTGCCGAAGGCGATGGCCGACAGCAGCGACAGCTTGTGGCCCGCGTCGATGCCGTCCACGTCGAGCCGGGGATCGGCCTCGAGGTAGCCGAGCTGGCGGGCTTCCTCGAAGACCTCGGCGTAGGGGAGGCCCGCGCTTTCCATCCGGGTCAGGATGTAGTTGCAGGTGCCGTTCATGACGCCCATGACGCGGGTCATCTGGTTCCCCGCGAGTCCCTCGGTCAGGGCCTTGATGACGGGGATGCCGCCCGCCACGGCGGCCTCGAAGCGGATCAAGCGGCCGGCGGATTCGGCCAGGAGGGCCAGCGCCTGCCCATGATGGGCGAGCATCGCCTTGTTGGCGGTCACCACGTCATGGCCCGCGGCGATGGCGGCCTCGGTCGCCTCCTTGGCGGCGCCCTCGTGGCCGCCCATCAGCTCGACGAAGACGTCGATGTCGGAGCGGCGGGCGAGGGCGACCGGATCGTCCTCCCAGGCGTAGCCGGACAGCGGCACGCCCCGGTCGCGCGACCGGTCCCGCGCCGAGACGGCGACGATCTCGATGGGGCGGCCGGCGCGCGCGGCGACGAGCGGGCCATGGGTCTGGAGGATGCGCAGGACACCCGCCCCCACGGTGCCGAGTCCGGCGATGCCGATGCGGAGCGGTGCGGTCATGATGGCGAAACCCTCGGTCTGATTGAAGCGCGGGGGACCGTTACCCCGTCCGCCCGGTCATGGCAACGAAGCGCCCGACGGGTCGGCCCCCGGCGTCCCGCTGGCCGGATCGCGGGTCCGCAACGCTTCGGCCCGGGCCTGGAGCGCGGCGAGGCGGGCCGGGTCGGGAGGAGGCCCCGCGGCGGTCAGGGCGCCTGCGCGCGCGGCCAGCGCGTCGGCCCGGTCCGGCCGGCCCGGCCCGGGACCGGGCGGCAGGGCCCGGGCCTCGGCCACGAGCCCGGCGAGGGGGATCAGCGCGGGCGGCCGCGCCGTCCGCTCGGCCGGGTCGAGGCGGGCGTCGAGGGCCGGAAACTCCGCGCAGGCGGCGAGCGGCAGGAGAAGGGCGAGCAGGGTCGGGCGGCGCATGGCGCGATCCTAGCCCGTCCCGATGCCGCGCGGAACCCGGGCGGAGGGTCAGCAGGTCTGGCCGTCCGAGGCCCAGGGCCCGTCGTTGCCGAAGCTCCAGCAGAGGCGGGGCGCGAATCGCGGCTGGAACACCATCATGTCCGTGATTTCGAAGGCGGGGAGGCCCACCCGGAAGGCGGGGGTGTAGCGGCTCTGGGTTTCCACGAGGAGGCCGACCTCGCCGTTGAACATGGCGGGCAGGGACTGGTCGCGGATGGCGGCGAGGGTGGCGTCGGTGCGGGCGGCGCCGCTGCCCCGCACCTGCGACCAGATCACGTGGTAGCGGTTGTCGCTGCTGGTGAAGCGGAAGACCGTGACGCGCAGCATGGCCGGGCGGGCGTGGGGGGTCAGCAGGCGGTAGAGCACGTAAAGGCTGTCGAGGTATTCGGGGGTGATCGGGGCGTTCACCTCGCGGCTGAGGGCGTCGCCGATGGTGTAGGCGGCCTTTACGTCCAGGGATTCGGCGCGGAAGGCGTCGAAGAACACGAAGACCGCCATCTGGCACCAGAACAGCAGCGGCAGGATGAGCAGCATCTCGATGCTGATGCTGCCCGACTCCTCGCGCAGGAAGCGGGACAGCAGGCGGCGGGGCGTCGGGAGGCGGGACAGCGGGGGGCAGGGCGTCATGGGCGGGCTCAGCTCGGCTCGACCACGAAGGCCGCGGTGGACACGAGGGCGAAGCCGCCCCCGCCTTGCCGCAGGAGCGCGGCGCCGAGGCCGGTCGTGGGGAAGTAAGGGTCCACCAGGACGCAGGCCCGCAGCAGCATCAGGCTGTTGGACGCCCCCGGGGTGAAGGTGCGGACCGGGGCCGCCGCGTTGCCGCGGTCCAGGCAGTCCGCCGTGTCGGGCAGCATGGGCCAGGCGCGCGGGTCGATCGGGCGCATCTCCAGCCGGATCTGGCCGGCGCAATCCGGGATGATCGCGGCGCCCCGGCAGATCCGCGCCTTGAGGGCGTCGTGGGTGACGGGGCCGAGCCGTCCGAGCCGCACCTCGCGCACCGCCATGTCGAGCGCGCGGTCCAGCATCACCTGTTGCGTCAGGACCGTCCCGAGCTCGAAGGTGGACAGGAACAGCCCGAAGACGAAAGGGAAAAGGATCACGAACTCGATGGCGAGGGCGCCCTCCTCCTCGGCGAGGAAGCGTCGGAGCCAGCCGGTCATCGCATCAGCCTGAGCGCGTTGATCTGGGCGGCGATGGTGCGGAACACGGTGTCGATCTGGAGCCCGCTGGCGTCGAAGTAGTTGCTGGAGGCCAGCTGCCCGTCGTCCGAGACGCAGCGGCGGATGGCGGCCTGCCCGTTCTGGGGCGCCTCGAAGGCGATGCCGTAGACGACGATGCCCAGCCCGACGGCGCGATGGCACATCGCCTGGAGCTGGGCGTCCATGGTGGCCACCGGGACCAGGCTCCGGAAGGCGTCCATCTGCGCCTTGTAGGCCGACAGGCGCGATGCGGCGTCCCCGCCCAGCGCGCGGGCGTAGAGCTGCCAGGCGACCCACGAGGCGCGGACGCCCGGCCAGGCCGAGGTGTTGTTGCCGCCCCAAAGCTCGGCCCAGGTGAGCTGGCTGACCCCGCCGCCGGCGTTCCAGGGGCCGGTGCGCCATTCCCCCGCCCCGTAGGAGCGATGCGGCACCCAGTAGTCGTAGTTGGTCGACGGGCGGTCGATGCGGATGGACAGCGCCCCGTCCAGCGCCGAGCGGTAGACCGGCGACTGGCCGGCGCGATAGCCGGTGTTCATCTGCTCGGCCTCGAAATGCTCGCCGTCGGTCATCAGGACGACGACCTTGAGGGTGCCGGTCCCGAAGGCCAGCGGCCGACCCGCCACCGCGGCCGAGCCGAAGGCGTTGCGGAACACCGGTTCGGAGGTCGGGTCGAGGAAGGTCAGGCCCCAGCGCATCCCCGCGTTGATGGAGGTCGCGCCCACCCCCACGAGACCGTTGATCCGGCTGTGGAGGGTCGCGGCGGCGCGCGTGGGCGGCAGGACGACGTTGCCGGGCTCGTCGGGGCACCAGCGGTTGGTGGCGCGGGGGGCGTTGTCGACCGGCGCCACGTAGCCGTTGGGCATGCTGTCGGGGACGCGGTCGCCGTTGGCGTCGCCCAGACCCTCGGCGAAGGAGAAGGTGTCCACCCAGGCCGTGGCCGGCATGGACAGGTTGCGGTCGATGCTCTGCTGGCCGTAGACCGACGCCGGCAGGTCCACGCAGTTCGAGCCGGTCACGAAGCCGGGCACGCCGGCGGTGTCGGTCACGGCGTACCTGGCCCGCAGCGCCGCGCCGAGATTGACCTGCCCGTTGAACGGGACGATGGCGATGGAGATCCGGTTCTCGCTGTCGCTGGCCAGGACGGTGTCGACGAAGTTGTTCGCGGCGGTCTTGAGGTTGGCCAGCTTCTGGACGGGGTTGCCCTGGCCGTCCCGCGCCATGGAGCCCGACACGTCGAGCACCAGGACGATCTCGATGTCCTGCACGCTTTCGATCGCGGCGGCCGAGGCCGCGATGTCCAGGGTCCGCACGCCCACGAGCCGCATGAAGTCGGTGCGCAGGCTGGCCGTGGCGCTGGCCCCCACCTGCCGGCTGTTGGTGGCGATCGCCGTGGTGACGGTCCCGAGCTGCCCGCCGATGCCCGCCTTGCGGAAGTAGTCCTGGACGATGGTCCGCGTCGCCGCGGCGTCCGCCGTCTGGTCGAGCGACGAGGCGGCGAGAACGGCGCGGTCCAGGGTCGTCTGGAGCAGGGCCCGGCTGCGTTCGTGCCGCGCGATGTCCACGGCCATGCCGCCGACGATCAGCATGGCCACGAACAGGAACAGCCCCAGCACGAGCATCGACCCGTCCTCCTCGGCGGCGAAGCGGGCCAGGGCGCGGAGCGGGCGCGTGCGAGGCTGGCGCAAGGGGTCACCCTTCGGCGTGAGGGTCCGGGGCCGGGGGCCTTCGCCGGATCGAAGCGCCGCGTCAGCCATCCGGGGGACTGGTTTCGCGCCAGGATCAGCCGATAATCTCTAGGGATCCGTTAATGCCGGGCGCCGGGGCGGGAAAACCCCGGCGGTTCCCCTGGGGACGCCACCCGATCCCGGCCGGACAGGACAGGAGACGACCATGAAGGATGCCGCGATGCCCCCGCAGGAGCCGTCGTTCCGCGAATCGGTGGACCTGATGTTCACCCGCGCGGTGCGCTTCATGGACCTGCCGCCGGGGCTCGAGGAGAAGATCCGGGTCTGCAACGCCACCTACACCGTGCGGTTCGGCGTGCGGCTGCGGGGGGCGATCCACACCTTCACCGGCTACCGCAGCGTCCATTCCGAGCACCTGGAGCCGGTCAAGGGCGGCATCCGCTACGCCATGGCGGTGGACCAGGACGAGGTCGAGGCGCTGGCCGCGCTGATGACCTACAAATGCGCCCTGGTCGAGGTGCCCTTCGGCGGCTCCAAGGGGGGCCTGCGGATCGACCCGCGCGCCTGGGACGAGCACGAGCTGGAGCGGATCACCCGCCGCTTCACCTACGAGCTGGCCAAGCGCGACCTGATCCATCCCGCGCAGAACGTCCCCGCGCCCGACATGGGCACGGGCGAGCGCGAGATGGCCTGGATCGCCGACGCCTACCGCCGGATGAACACCACCGACATCAACGCCAACGCCTGCGTCACCGGCAAGCCGCTGAGCGCCGGGGGCATCCACGGGCGGGTCGAGGCGACGGGGCGGGGGCTCCAGTACGCGCTGCGCGAGTTCTTCCGCCATCCCGAGGACGTGGAGCGGGCGCGGCTCGCGGGGGGGCTCGAAGGCAAGCGGATCGTAGTGCAGGGCCTGGGCAACGTCGGCTACCACGCCGCCAAGTTCCTGAGCGAGGAGGACGGCGCCCTCATCGTCGGCATCGTCGAGCGGGACGGCGCGATCTGGTCCGACGAGGGGATCCGGGTCGAGGAGGCCAAGCAGTGGCTGATGCGCACCGGGAGCCTGCGCGACTGCCCCGGCACCAAGTTCCACGAGGAGGGCGCGGCGGTGCTGGAGGCCGAGTGCGACATCCTCCTGCCTGCCGCCCTGGAGGGCGTGGTCCACCGGGACAACGCCGCCCGCATCCGCGCGCCCCTGATCATCGAAGGGGCGAACGGCCCCGTCACCGCCGGCGCGGACGAGATCCTGCGCGACAAGGGCACCGTGGTCATCCCCGACATGTACGCCAACGCGGGCGGCGTGACGGTCAGCTACTTCGAATGGGTCAAGAACCTGAGCCATATCCGCTTCGGCCGGATGCAGCGGCGGGCCGAGGAGGCCGAGCACCTCCTGCTCGTGCGCGAGCTGGAGCGGTTGTCCGAGGACCGGGGCCTGGGCTGGACCCTGTCGCCGGGCTTCAAGGACCAGTACCTGCGCGGCGCGGGGGAGCTGGAGCTCGTGCGGTCGGGGCTCGATGACACGATGCGGACCGCCTACCAGTCCATGCGCGAGGTCTGGCACGACAAGCCCGAGGTCGGGGACCTGCGCACCGCGGCCTACCTGGTCGCGATCGGGCGGGTGGCCGAAAGCTACCGGGCCAAGGGGCTCTAGCCGGGCGGGCGCGACCCTGGGGCGATGCGGCCGGGTGACTCCCGGGGGGCCTTGGTCCCGCCGCGTCGCGCGATCTCTGGCGGGCGGCGGCGGTCTGTGGAACAAGCCCGGGCGATTCCTTTGCCTGGCTTCGAGGTTCCCGGATGAACGCGGCGCTCGCTTCCTTGTTCAAGACCCTGTTCCCCGTGCTGATCGGGGCCATCGCCATCGGCGTGCTGGCGCTGGCCGGGGCGGTGACGGTGCAGGGCGGCGGCCCGGTGCTGGGCGGCGCGGTGGCGCTGGCGGGCTTCCTCGCCATCGTGGCGGCCTTCGGGATCGTCGCGCTGCAGATCGAGAACAACCTGCTGCTCCACCGCATCGCCGAGGCCGTCGAAGGGGCCGAGCCCGCCGCCCGCCGCGGCTCCGACGCCGCCCGGCCCGCCCCCGCCCTCAAGGCGGCGCGGCCCAGTGGCCGGGTCGAGCCCGTGCTGCGGTCCGTGCGCACCCCGCCGCCCGTCACCGCCCCCGTCACCGCTCCAGTCACCGCCCCGCGCGCCGCGGACGAGAGCAGCGCCGCCTGACCCCGGCTCCCGGGGCGGTCCCCGGGCCACCCCGCGGCGCGGGACCCCCAGGGCTGCCCGCGCGTCAGGGCACGCTTGCCTTTGCGGCAGGGCCGGGGCAAACGAGCCGGAAAGGGGGCAGGGACCATGCGCTATTCGGGCTTTCGCCTGATCCGGGAAGGGTTCAGGGGCAACACGGGCTGGACACGGGCCTGGCGGGACCCGAGCCCCCGTCCCGACTATGACGCCATCATCATCGGCGGGGGCGGGCACGGCCTGTCCACGGCCTACTACCTGGCCCGGAACCACGGGATCACGAATGTCGCCGTGCTCGAGAAAGGGTATCTCGGCGGCGGCAACGTCGGGCGCAACACCACCATCGTCCGCGCCAACTACTTCCTGCCCGGCAACAGCGAGTTCTATTCGCATTCCCTCAAGCTCTGGGAAGGGCTGGAGCGGGAGCTGAACTACAACGTCATGCACTCGCAGCGCGGCCACATGATCCTGTTCCATTCGGACGGGCAGCGCGACGCGGCGGCGCGGCGCGGCAACGCCATGGCGGCGCAGGGCGACGACGCCATCCTGTACGACCGCGAGGGGGTGCGCGCCATGCTGCCCTTCCTCGACTACGAGCAGGCGCGGTTCCCGATCCATGGCGGGCTGTTCCATCCGCGCGGCGGCACGGCGCGGCACGACGCGGTCGCCTGGGGCTATGCGCGCGGCGCCGACCGGAGGGGCGTGGACCTGATCCAGAACTGCGAGGTCACGGGCATCGACATCGAGAACGGCGTGGTCCGCGGCGTCCAGACCACGCGGGGTCCGATCCGGGCCCGCAAGGTGGGGATCGTCGTCGCCGGCCGGTCGAGCCAGGTCGCCGCCATGGCCGGGATGCGCCTGCCCATCGAAAGCCACGTCCTTCAGGCCTTCGTCACCGAAGGGCTGAAGCCGGTGATCGACCACGTCATCAGCTTTGGCATGGGGCATTTCTACATCTCGCAGTCCGACAAGGGCGGGCTGGTGTTCGGCGGCGACCTCGACTTCTACGCGAGCTACGCCCAGCGGGGGAACCTGCCCATGGTCGAGCATGTGATGGAGGCCGGCATGACGCTGATGCCGATGATCGGGCGGGCGCGGGTGCTGCGGTCCTGGGGCGGCATCATGGACATGAGCCCCGACGGGTCGCCCATCATCGACCGGACCCATGTCGAGGGGCTCTTCCTCAACTGCGGCTGGAACTACGGGGGCTTCAAGGCGGTCCCGGCCTCGGGCTGGTGCATGGCGCACCTGATGGCGACGGGCCAGCCGCACGAGGTCGCGGCGCGGTACCGGCTGGACCGGTTCGCGACGGGCCGGGGATTGATGGACGAGGAAGGGACCGGGGCGCAGCATTCGCTGCACTGACCGGAGCAGGGGACAAGAATGCGCGTGACCTGTCCATACTGCGGCGAACGGGACCGCCGCGAGTTCACCATCCAGGGGGACGACACCAGCCTGCGCCGGCCCGGCCGCGACGCGGGGGCGGAGGCCTGGCACGCCCATGTCCACCTGCGCGACAACCCGGCGGGGCGCCTGCGCGAGATGTGGTACCACGACCCCTGCGGCGCCTGGATCGTGGTCGAGCGGGACACCGTGACCCATGCCGTCCACGGCTCGGTCCCCGCGCGGGAGGCGGCGCGATGAGGGTCGCGAACAAGGGGCTGACGCAGGGCGCGCGGGTGATCCCCTTCACCTTCGACGGGCGCGGCTATTCCGGGCTGGAGGGGGACACGCTGGCCTCGGCCCTGCTGGGCGAGGGGGTGCGGCTGGTCGGGCGCTCCTTCAAGTACCACCGCCCCCGCGGCGTCCTGAGCGCGGGAAGCGAGGAGCCCAACGCGCTGGTCACGGTGGAGGGCGTGCCCAACACCCGCGCCACCGTGCAGGAGATCTGGGACGGGATGGCGGCGCGCAGCCAGAACGCCTGGCCCCGGCTGGAGCTGGACGCGCTGGGCGTGAACGACCTCCTGGCCCCGTTCCTGGGCGCGGGGTTCTATTACAAGACCTTCATGTGGCCGCGCCCCTTCTGGGAGCGGGTCTACGAGCCGTTCATCCGCCGGGCCGCTGGCCTGGGCCACCTGTCGGGCAAGGCCGACGGCGCCCCGTTCGAAAAGGCCTGGGCCTTCTGCGATCTCCTCGTGATCGGGGCCGGGCCGGCGGGGCTGATGGCGGCGCTGGCGGCGGGCCGGGCCGGGGCGGACGTGATCCTGGCCGACGAGGGGTCGCGCATGGGCGGGCGGCTCCTGGCCGAGACGGACCCGGTGGACGGGCGCGCCCCGCATCTCTGGGCCGAATCCGTGCTGGCGGAGCTGGCGGCGATGCCGAACGTCCGGCTCATGCCCCGGACGGCCGTGACGGGGGTCTATGACGGCGGCACCTACGGCGCTCTTGAGCGGGTGGGGCTGCATGGCCGCGCGCGGGCGGACCTGCCGCAGGAGTGCTTCTGGCGCATCGTGGCGCGGCGGGCGGTGCTGGCGGCGGGCGCCATCGAGCGTCCCCTGGCCTTTCCGGACAATGACCGGCCCGGGATCATGCTGGCGGGCGCGGTGCGGGCCTATCTCAACCGCTGGGGCGTGGTCGCGGGGCCGCGCGTGGCGGTCTACGGCAACAACGACGACGCGCACCGGACGGCGCGGGACCTCGCGCAGGCGGGGCTCAAGGTCGCGGCGCTGATCGACATGCGGGGCGAGGCCCGGGTCGAGGGCGCCGCTTATCCGGTGCTGACCGGCGCGCGCGTGACCGGGACCTCCGGCCGGCTCGGGCTCCGGTCGATCCGGGTGGACGGCCTGGGCGGCCCGCGCGAGCTCGAGGTGGACTGCCTGGCCGTCTCGGGCGGGTGGACGCCTTCGGTGCACCTGACCTGCCACCTGGGCGCGAAGCCCGTCTGGGACGACCGGCTCCAGGCCTTCCGGCCCCGCGACGGGGCGGTGCCCGGGATGGTGGTCGCGGGCAGCGCGGCCGGCCGCCTGACCACCGCCGCCTGCCTGGCGGACGGGCTTCGGGCCGCGGCCGAGGTCCTGGGCGACCTGGGGCGGACGGTCCCGCCGATGGAGCTGCCCGCGGCCGAGGACGCCCCCCACGCCGTCGCGCCCTTCACGGTCGGCGAGGGCAGCCGCCAGTTCGTGGACTTCCAGAACGACGTCACCGTCAAGGACATCCGCCTGTCGGCCCAGGAAGGCTTCCAGAGCGTCGAGCACATGAAGCGCTACACGACGCTGGGCATGGCGACGGACCAGGGCAAGACCGCGAACCTTCCCGCCATGGCGGTGCTGGCGGAGGCGCTGGGCAGCCCCGTCGCGGCGACCGGGACGACCACCTTCCGGCCGCCCTTCGTGCCCGTGCCCATCGCGGCGCTGGGGGCCGGCGGGCAGGGCGCGGGCTTTGCGCCGCAGCGCTTCACCACCTCCCACGAGGCGAGCGTCCAGCGCGGCGCGGCGATGACCGAGGCGGGGCTGTGGTATCGTCCCTCGTATTTCCCCCGCCCGGGCGAGGCCACCTGGCGGCAGGCCTGCGACCGCGAGGTGGACATGGTGCGCCATGCGGTGGGCGTCTGCGACGTGTCCACGCTGGGCAAGATCGACATCCAGGGGCCGGACGCGGCGGCGTTCCTGGACTTCGTTTACGCCAACACCTTCTCCACGCTGCCCCGGGGCAAGGTGCGCTACGGGCTGATGCTGCGCGAGGACGGCTTCGTCATGGACGACGGCACCACCGCGCGGCTGGGCGACCGGCATTACCTGATGACCACCACCACGGCCGCGGCGGCGCAGGTCATGCGGCATCTCGACTTCGTGGCCCAGGTGCTGCGGCCCGACCTGGACGTGCAGGTCCTGTCGGTGACCGAGCAATGGGCCCAGTTCTCGGTCGCCGGCCCCTGGTCGCGCGAGCTGCTCCAGAGCGTCGTGGACGCCGACCTGTCGGACGCCGCGCTGCCCTACATGGGCTGCGCCGAGGTCGAGGTCATGGGGGTGAGGGGGCGGGTGTTCCGCATCTCCTTCTCGGGCGAGCGGGCCTTCGAGGTCGCGGTGCCGGCGCGGCACGGCGCGGCGCTCTGGCGGCTGCTGGTGGCGCAGGCCGAGTCGCTGGGCGGCGGCCCCTATGGCCTCGAGGCGCTGAACGTCCTGCGGATCGAGAAGGGCTTCATCACCCACGCCGAGATCCACGGCCGCACCACCGCCTTCGACATCGGGATGGAACGCATGGTCTCCAAGGCCAAGGACTGCGTGGGCTGGGCGGCGTCGCGCCGTCCGGGGCTGCTGGAGGAGGACCGCGAGCAGCTCGTGGGGCTGCGGCCGGTCGCGCGGAGCGGGCAGCTCACCGCCGGGGCGCACCTGTACGGGCGGGACGCGGCGGCGACGCGCGTGAACGGGCAGGGCTACGTCACCTCGGTCTGCTGGTCGCCGTCCTTCGACACCTCGCTGGGGCTGGGCTTCCTGAAGGGAGGCCGGGCGCGGCACGGCGAGGTCGTGCGGCTCGTGGACGCGATGCGGTCGGTCGAGACGCTGTGCGAGGTCACCGATCCGGTGTTCCTCGACCCCGAGGGAGGGCGGATGCGTGGTTAAGCTTCTGGCGATATCGCCCGCGCAGGGCCTGGGCCTGCCGCTGGCCATCGGCGCGGCCCATCTGTCCGAGGTCGATCCCGGTCCCGTCACCTCGATCGCGCCGTTCCGGGGGCAGGAGGCGGCGTTGTCCCGCGCGCTGGGCGGCGCGGCGCTGCCATCGCCCGGACGGGTGCAGCGGATGAACGAGGGGCGGCTGGTCTGGTCCGGGCCGGGACGGGCGATCCTTGTCGGAGTGCCCGTGCCGGAGGGCCTGTCGGAGCTGGCGGCGGTGGTGGAGCAGGGCGACGGCCTGGCCTGCCTGCGGCTCGAGGGCCTGGCCGCCCGCGAGGTGCTGGCCCGGCTCGTGCCCATCGACCTGCGCGACGGGGCCTTTCCCGAGGGCGCGACGGCGCGGACGCTCCTCAACCATCTGGCGGTGACGCTGATCCGCATCGAACCCCGGGCCTACGAGATCTTCGCGATGCGGAGCATGGCGCGCACGCTGGTCCATGAGCTGGACGAGGCGATGCGGCGCGTCGCGGCCCGCCAGGGGGCCGTCTAGGCCTGACGCCAGGCAGGGGTCGGACGGCGGGGGCCGGAGCCCCCGCCCGAAGGGTCAGACCCCCGATCCGGTCGCGGTCCCGGCCAGCAGGCTCGCGTTCCCGCCGGCGGCGGTCGTGTCGATGCAGACATGCCGCTCGGCCAGGACCTGGCCCGCCTCGGGCTGCCCGGTGACCAGCGGCAGGATCGCGCCGTCGCGGGCGGCGAGGGCCTGCTCGTAGGCGCGGGCGGTGTCCGCGTCGCCCCACCAGACTGCCCCGCCCAGCCGGACGAGCGAGGTCAGCGTGTCCGGCGTGACCCGGCCCTGCGCGGCGACGGCGCGGCCGCCCAGCGCACGGATGGCGTCGGCCTGCGTTCCGGCGGCGACCGGACCCGGCCCGAGGCAAAGGAAGGGGGCGCGCGGCCGCAGGGACAGGCGGTTCGATTCGCCGGTCGGGCCCGGCATGTTCCGGGGCGGCAGAGGCTGGATCGCTTCGCCGTCGGCCTCGCGGAGGCGGGCGACGAGGGTGATCTCATCCTCGGGACCGGTCCAGGACCCGGCCTCCCCGGCGGCGGGCGGCGTGCCGAAGCGGGGCAGGTAGTTCGGCCCGCCCGCCTTGGGTCCCGTGCCCGACAGGCCTTCGCCGCCGAAGGGCTGGGAGCCCACAACCGCGCCGATCTGGTTGCGGTTGATGTACAGGTTCCCGGCATGGACCCGGTCCACGATCCGCTGCACGCGGTCGTCGATCCGCGAATGGAAGCCGAAGGTCAGCCCCATGCCGGTGCCGTTCACCGCGTCGAGCACCCGGTCGAGATCCGCCGCCCGGTAGGTCGCCACATGGAGGACGGGGCCGAAGACCTCGCGCTCGATGTCGCCGATGCCGGCCACGCGGATCACCGTGGGGGCGATGAAGGTGCCGCTCGTGGGCACCGTGCGCTCGGCGATGACGCGGTTCTCGGACCGGGCCTTGGCGATGTGGGCTAGGATGCCGTCGCGGGCCTGCGCGTCGATGACGGGGCCCAGGTCGGTCGACAGGTCCCAGGGATCGCCGGGCCGCAGCTCCTCCATCGCGCCCCGGAGCATGTGGAGCACGGGCTCGGCCACCTCCTCCTGCACGTAAAGGCAGCGGAGCGCCGAGCAGCGCTGCCCGGCCGAGCGGAAGGCCGAGGCCACGATGTCGCGCACCGCCTGTTCGGGCAGCGCCGTGGAATCCACCACCATGGCGTTGATGCCGCCGGTTTCCGCGATCAGCGGACGGCCCGCCGGGCCCTGGGCCATCGCTTGCCGGATGCGCAGGGCCGTCGCGGTCGAGCCGGTGAAGGCCGCGCCCGAAAGCCGCGGGTCGGCGGTCAGCGCGCCCCCCGTTTCCGCCCCGCCGGGGAGGAGTTGCAGCGCCTCGGGCGGGACGCCGGCCTCGTGGAGCCACTGGACGGCGCGGAAGGCGATCAGCGGCGTCTGCGGCGCGGGCTTGGCCAGCACGGCGTTGCCCATGACCAGGGCAGCGGCGATCTGCCCTGTGAAGATGGCGAGCGGGAAGTTCCAGGGGCTGATGCAGGCCCAGATGCCCTGGCCCTCGGCGCCGTCGGCCTGGGCGGCGTAGTAGCGGAGGAAGTCCACGGCCTCGCGCAGTTCGCCCACGCAGTCCGGGACGGTCTTGCCGGCCTCGCGGGCCAGAAGGGCCAGGACCTCGCCCTCGTTCGCCTCGTACAGGTCGGCGGCGCGGTTCAGGATCGCGGCGCGTTCGGCCAGGGGCGCGGTCCAGGGACGCGCGGCCCCGATCGCGGCCGAGACGGTGGCGGCGTCGGCCTCCTGCACGCGGCCGACAGGACGGCCGGTCGCGGGCTCGCGCAGATCGCGCATGGCACCGGTCGGCTGACCGGCGGCGAGGATCGGCGCGGCGTCCCAGGCCGTGTCGCGGAAGCGGCCGCGGTCGGCCTCCATCCCCGCCAGCGTCGGACGGTCGGACAGGTCCCGCCCGCGCGAATTGCGGCGCTGCGGCTGGAACAGCTCGGCCCCGGTCGGGATCGTGCGGGTTGGGCGGGCCTCAAAGGGGTCCGGCACGACCTCCTCGGGCGGGATCGATTCATCCACGATGCGGTTCACGAAGGACGAGTTGGCCCCGTTCTCCAGCAGCCGCCGGACGAGGTAGGCGAGCAGATCGCGGTGCGCGCCCACCGGGGCATAGATCCGCAGGCCCGTGCCCTCGGTGGCGCGGTTGATCTCGTGCAGCGCCTCGCCCATGCCGTGCAGGCGCTGGAACTCGAAGGCGGTCGCGGGCACGCCCATCTCGCGCGCCATGTGCAGGATGGCGGCCACGGTGTGGGCGTTGTGGGTCGCGAACTGCGGATAGATCCGGTCGGTCAGCGACAGCAGCTTGCGGGCATTGGCGACGTAGCTCACGTCCGTAGAGGTCTTGGAGGTGAAGACCGGAAAATCCTCCAGCCCCTCGATCTGTGCCCGTTTGATTTCCGAATCCCAGTAGGCGCCCTTGACCAGTCGCAGCATGATGCGGCGGTCCAGGCGTTCGGCCAGGGCATGCAGCCAGTCGATCATCGCGCCCGCGCGGCGGCCATAGGCCTGCACCACCACGCCAAAGCCGTCCCAGCCCCGAAGGCCGGGATCGCGCAGCACCGCCTCGATCACGTCGGCGGAGAGCGACAGGCGCTCGGCCTCCTCGGCGTCGATGTTGAGACCCATGCCCGCCGCCTTGGCGAGGTGGCAGAGCGAGCCCAGGCGCGGCACCAGCTCGGCCATGACGCGGTCGCGCTGCGCCTCCTCGTAGCGGGGGTGCAGGGCGGACAGCTTGACCGAGATGCCGGGGTTGGCCGCGACCGACCCGCGCGTGCAGTCCTGCGCGATGGCGCTGATCGCGCGGGAATAGGACAGGTGATAGGCGCGGGCGTCGGCCTCGGTGCGCGCGGCCTCGCCCAGCATGTCGTAGCTGTAGGTGACGCCCTTGTTCTCCTGCGTCTTGGCGCGGGCGCGGGCGGCGTCGATGGTCTCGCCCAAAACGAACTGGCGGCCCATCTCCTTCATGGCCCGGCCCACGGCGGCGCGGATCACCGGCTCGCCCAGGCGGCGGATCGCGCCGCGCAGGCGGCCCGCCACGCCCGGAGGCGCGTCGTCCAGCACCTTGCCCGTCAGCATCAGCGCCCAGGTCGAGGCGTTCACCAGCGAGGAGGCCGACTGCCCCAGATGCCGGCCCCAGTCCGACGGCGTGATCTTGTCCTCGATCAGGGCGTCGATGGTATCGGCGTCGGGCACGCGCAGCAGCGCCTCGGCCAGGCACATGAGCGCCACGCCTTCGTCGGTGGACAGGCCGTACTCGGCCAGGAACACCTCCATGAGGCCAGGGCGCGTGGCCTCGCGGATCCGGCGCACGAGGTCGGCGGCGTGGCGGCCCACGGCGGCGCGCGCCTCGGGCGAAAGGGCGGCCTGACGGACCAGACGGTCAAGGAGCGGACCCTCGGGGGCGAGGGTGCCGTCATCCACGACGGCGCGGAGCGCGGCGAGATCGGAGGTGGTGGCGAGCGGGGCGTGATGGGTCATCGGGGTCGAATCCGGCAAGGGAGATGACCTCTATATAGGAGATCCTGAACGGGCCTTGCGCCTTGTCTGGGGCGGGTTATCAGGCGATCGGACCGCAAGAGGAGCCCGACGATGTCCGAACGTCCTGCGCTGGACGGCTTTGACCGGAAGATACTGGAGATCGTCGCCGCCGAGGGGCGGATCAGCATCGCCGACCTGGCGGGCCGCGTCGGCCTGTCCAAGTCGCCGGTGCAGGCGCGGCTGCGCCGGCTCGAGGCGCGGGGCGCGATCCGGGGCTACCGCGCCCTGGTCGATCCCGGGGTCCTGGGGCGGGACCATGTGGCCTTCGTGGAGGTGCGCCTGTCGGACACCCGCGAAAGCGCCCTGGCCGCCTTCAACGCCGCCGTGCTCCGCATCCCCGAGATCGAGGCCTGCCACATGATCGCGGGAAGCTTCGACTACCTGCTCAAGGTCCGCACGGGCGGGATGGCCACCTACCGCGCTGCCCTGGCCGAGCACATCTCGACGCTGCCGCATGTGGCCTCGACCTCGACCTACGTGGCGATGCAGACGGTCAAGGAGGAAGGGTTTCCCTCCGGCTGACCCTTTCGCCCGGAGGTCGCGGCGGATAGGGTGCCCGGGCCGGCCCGCGTGGTGGAATGGTAGACATCAGCGACTTAAAATCGCTTGGCCTCTGGCCGTGCGGGTTCGAGTCCCGCCGCGGGCACCACCAGCCTTGTCCGTGATGCCGCCCTCCGGCGGCGATGGACCCTTCACACGCCTGTCACACGGGACGGGCAGGCTCGCGGGACCGTTCTGACTTCGGAGTCTCCCGTGCCCATCAAGCTGACCTGCCTCACCTCCCTTCTCGCGCTCATGGCGGCCGGAGCC
The DNA here is from genome assembly GCF_017916275.1 of Rubellimicrobium arenae. GTDB lineage: Bacteria > Pseudomonadota > Alphaproteobacteria > Rhodobacterales > Rhodobacteraceae > Rubellimicrobium > Rubellimicrobium arenae. Next base: position 290,630 of record NZ_JAFMST010000004.1, on the reverse strand, counting down.
GGGGCCGAGACCGCCTTCAACCGCGTGGCCAGCTTTGCCACGCCGGACAACATGGCGGATGGCGAGGACCGCAGCCGCGAGACGTCGGCCGAGATCATCGCGGCAAGCGGGGATGGCCGGACTCTGATCTACACCGACAGCCCGCTGGGCGTGGTGGGGATGGTGGACATCGCCGACCCCGCCCATCCCCGGCCCCGGGGCAACGTCGCCATGGACGGGGAGCCGACCTCGGTCGCGGTGCTGGACGCCACCGCCTATGTCGCGGTGAACACCTCGGACAGCTACGTGCAGCCGTCGGGCGTCCTGGCCAGCCTGGACATGGCCACGGGCGAGGTCCGGGCGCGCTGCGACCTGGGCGGCCAGCCCGACAGCGTGGCCCTGGCGCGGGACGGCAGCTTCCTGGCCGTGGCCATCGAGAACGAGCGCGACGAGGATGCGGGCGACGGGCGCGTCCCGCAGATGCCGGCGGGCTTCGTGGCGATCCTGCCGCTGGAGGCGGGCGAGGTGGACTGCGCCGGGCTGGTCCGCGCCGACCTGACCGGCCTGGCCGAGATCGCCCCCGAGGACCCCGAGCCCGAGTACCTGGACATCAACGCGGCGGGTGAGATCGTCGTCACCCTCCAGGAGAACAACCACATCGTCGTGCTGGACCGCGACGGCCAGGTCCTGTCGGACATCCCGGCCGGGCTCGTGGATCTGGAGGGCATCGACACGGCCGAGGATGGCGCGATCCGCTTCGACGGCACGGCGCAAGGCATCCCGCGCGAGCCCGATGGCGTCAAGTGGATCGACGACACCCATTTCGCCACCGCGAACGAAGGCGACATGGACGGCGGCAGCCGCGGCTGGACGATCTGGACGCGCGACGGCCAGGTCGTCTGGGACAGCGGCGCGAGCTTCGACCAGGCCGTCGCCCGCATCGGCCACTACCCCGAGGGCCGCTCGGACGCCAAGGGGGCCGAGCCCGAATCCATCGGCTTCGCCACCTTCGACGGCACGCCGCTCGTGTTCGTGGAATCCGAGCGCGCCTCGGTGGTGGCGGTCTACGACGTGTCCGACCCGGCCCGCCCCGTGCTGCTCCAGATGCTGCCGTCGGGCATCGGGCCCGAGGGCCTGGTGGCCCTCCCCGAGCGCGGCCTCATCGCCACCGCCAACGAGACGGACCTGGGCGGCGACGGCCTGGGCCGGGCGCATGTCATGATCTTCGCGCGCGAAGAGGGGGCGCCCGCCTACCCGACGATCACCTCGGAGGGCGCGTCCGAGGTGGCCGGCTGGGGGGCCCTGTCGGGGCTGGCGGCGGACCCGGACGCGCCCGGCCGCCTGTTCGCGGTCAGCGACAGCGCCTATGCCATGCAGCCGCGCATCTACACGATCGACGCGACCCAGGTTCCCGCCCGCATCACCGGCGCGGTCACCGTCACCCGGAACGGCGCCCCGGCGCAGAAGCTCGACCTCGAGGGCATCGCGCCCGACGGCGAAGGCGGCTTCTGGCTGGCCAGCGAGGGCCGCAGCGACAGGCTCGTGCCGCACGCTCTCCTCCATGTGGACGCGGAGGGCGAGATCCAGGAGGAGGTGGCCTTCCCGCCCGAGCTCCTCGCCCACGAGACCCGCTTCGGCGCCGAAGGCATCGCCGTGATCGACGGCACGCTCTGGCTCGCCATGCAGCGCGAATGGGCCGACGACCCGGAGAATACGGTGAAGCTGGTCGCCTACGATCCCGAGCGCGAGGACTGGGGCGCGGTCCACTACCGGAAGGCCGAGCCCACGGGCGAGGGCTGGGTCGGCCTGTCCGAGATCGCGGTGCATGGCGACTGGGCCTATCTCATCGAGCGCGACAACCACATGGGCCCCGAGGCCGTGACCAAGCTCGTGACCCGGGTGCCGCTGGCCGACCTGGCGCCCGCCCCGCTGGGCGGCGACCTGCCCGAGGTCCGGCGCGAGGTCGTGCGCGACCTGCTGCCCGACCTCGGGCAGGGCGGCGGCCCGGTGCCGGAGAAGGTCGAGGGCCTGACCATCGGCCCGGACGGAACGATCTGGCTCGTGACCGACAACGACGGCGTCGACGACAGCCCGGGCGAGACGATGTTCTGGTCCGCGGGCCGCGCGGACTGACCTGGGCCCAGGGGCGTCCGGGCCGGAATCGTCACCCGGCCCGGATCGTCATCGAAACGTCAGCGTCCCGTGATGTTCCCGAAACCTGGGCCCTGCATCCTGCGGGCGTCCGGCAGGACGACCAACGTCCAGGAGGGTGCGCCCATGTCCCCGACCACGTTCCGAGTTCCCGACGACCCGAGCCCCGACGCGGCTCCCGACGCCCCCGTCGTGGACGGGGGTCCCGACCGGGCGCCCGTCTCCCGTCTGCGGCGATGGACCGACCGGATGACCCGGGGGCGCGCGCGGCGGGTCGCCACCGAGGTGCCCTCCTACCTGCTCGACGACATCGGGCTGATCCCCTCGGTGCGCCTGGGGTCCCGCCGCGCCTGACGCCCTGACGCCCTGTCGCCGGGCGTCCAAAGGACCGCACCCCCCACGGCGCGGCGCCCCACGGGCCGTCCTGCCGTGGATCGTTTCTGTAAACGCAACAATCCCGTCTTTGGGCCGTGACCTTCGCGTGACTGTCACAAAGCCCCGCCAAGCTGCGGCCCATCCCAGTCGATCGGAGTCATCATGAGAACGTCCGCCCTCGCCATCGCCGCGGCCACGCTGGCCTCGGCCGCCGCCGCCCAGGACATCGCGCAGACCCGGAACCAGTGGTTCGTCGCGGGGCAGGGCGCCATCGAGCAGATGCTCGCGCTGCAGCCCAACACCGGCACGGCGCGCAACGTCATCCTTTTCGTCGCGGACGGCAACGGCGTCGGCACCAACTACGCCACCCGCGTCTTCATGGGCCAGGAGGCCGGCGGCATGGGCGAGGACTTCGTCCTGCCCTACGAGACCTTCCCGAACGTGGCGCTGATCAAGACCTATTCGACCAACGGCCAGACGCCGGACTCCGCCCCGACGGCCAGCGCGATGAACACGGGGATCAAGACCCGCAACGACGTCATCAACGTGCCCTCCGAGGTGGCCGTGGACGACTGCGCGGCGGGGCTCGCCTCCTCGGTGACGACGCTGGCGGACATCGCCTCGGGCATGGGCAAGTCGGTCGGGATCATCTCGACGGCGCGGATCACCCACGCCACCCCCGCCGCCGTCTACGCCCGCACCGTGAACCGGGACTGGGAGGACGACACCGCCATCCCCGAGGGCTGCGACCAGCCCGACATCGCGGCGCAGCTCGTCACCGCCATGGAATCCGGCGTGGTCGACCTTGCCCTGGGCGGCGGGCGCCAGCATTTCCTGCCGGCCGAGGCCACGGACGAGGAGGGCAACCCCGGCGCCCGCGCCGACGGCCGCAACCTCGTGGAGGAGATCACCGGCGAGGGCGGCCAGTACGCCTGGAACACCGAGACCTTCAACGCCCTGGCGGCCCCGGGCAACGGCCCCGTGCTGGGCCTCTTCGAGTCGAGCCACATGCAGTACGAGCACGACCGCACCGACGAACCCTCGCTGGCCGAGATGACCCGGATGGCCATCGGTGCGCTCGACGGGAACGAGGCGGGCTACTACCTCGAGGTCGAGGGCGGGCGCGTGGACCACGCCAACCATGCGGGCAACCTGTACCGCGCGGTGACCGACGGGGTCGCCTTCGCCCAGGCCGTGCAGGCCGCCATGGACCTGACCGACCCCGCCGAGACTCTGATCATCGTCACCGCCGACCACGAGCACGCCATCGCCTTCAACGGCTACTGCGGCCGGGGCACGCCCATCGTCGGGCTGTGCCTGGACGTCGACCCGGCGGGCGAGATGCACCTCGATACCCCCGTGCTGGGCGACGACGGCAAGCCCTACACGGTCGCGGGTTACCTGAACGGCGCGGGCTCGGTCCTGATCGAGCAGATCCCCGAAGGCGAAACGACCACCACCGGCGCGGGCTCGGCGGCCACCGCCGCCGGCGGCGCAGCGGCCGAGGAGACGGTCCACGTCTATTCGGGCAGCCGCCCCGACCTCACGCAGGAGCAGGTGACCGACCCCGACTACCTCCAGCAGGCGCTGATCCCGCTGTCCTCCGAGACGCATTCGGGCGAGGACGTCGCCGCCTATGCGCGCGGCCCCTGGGCGCACCTGCTCCGCGGATCGATGGAGCAGAACGTGCTGTTCCACGTCATGCTGACCGCGATGAACGGGGGGCAGGTCCTGCCCGCCGCGGCCCAGCCCGGCGCGGCCCAGCCCGCCGCGACGGGGGCCGCCGCCACCGGCGAGGGCACCTCGGGCGACGACACGCAGGGCAACGCCCAGGATGCCGCCCCCTCGGGGAACTGAGCCCGCTGGCCCATCATCCCACGGACCCTGCCCGCGCAGGGTCCGTTCCCGTTTCCGGACGCGCCACGCGCGCGCCCCTTCGACGTCGGAGATCCCATGGAGCGCCGCAGCGTCCTGGCCCTTGCCCCCGCCATCCTCCTTCTCCGCCCCGGTCGGGCCCGCGCGCAGGACGCCGGCCCGATCCGGCTCCGCGACCTTTACAACCGGGACCTGACCTTCTCGGACCTCGCGCTCGCCAACGAGGGGCGGCGCATCGAGGTGGACGGCTACATGGCCCCGCCGCTCAGGGCGGAGTCGACCTTCTTCGTCCTGACCAAGATGCCGATGGCCGTCTGCCCCTTCTGCGAGCCCGGCCAGACCTGGCCCGACGACATCCTGGCCGTCTACGCCCGCCGCGTGGTCGAGGTCGTGCCGTTCAACGTCCCGCTGCGCGCGTCGGGCGTCCTTGAACTCGGCGACCATGTCGACCCCGAGCTCGGATTCTATTCCAAGGTCCGGCTGGCGGATGCGACCTATGACCGGACCTGAGCCGCCGGACCTGCTGGTCGAGGACCTCGTGCTGACGGGCGCGGGCGGGCGGCGGCTTCTCGAGATCCCGCGCCTGGCCGTTCCGGCGGGCGGGACCCTGGCGCTGCAGGGGCCGTCCGGGGCGGGCAAGTCCTCGCTGCTCCATGTGCTCGCGGGGCTGATCCGTCCGGACCGGGGGCGCGTGGCCTGGGGCGGCACCGACCTCGCCGCGCTGTCGGACGAACGGCGGACCCGGTTCCGGGGCGACCGCATCGGCCTCGTGTTCCAGGACTTCCTGCTCTTCGAGGAGCTGGGCTCGCTCGACAACGCCGCCCTGGCCGAAAGCTTCGCCCCCCGGGCGGCCCGGGCCACGATCCGCGCGGGCGCGAAGGGCTGGCTCGGGCGCCTGGGCCTGGGGGCCGATCCCGAGAGGCCCGTCGCCAGCCGGTCCGGGGGGGAACGCCAGCGCGTCGCCGTGGCCCGCGCCCTCGCGCGGGGGGCGCCGGTCCTCCTGGCCGACGAGCCCACGGCGAGCCTCGACCGCGCTAACGCCGACCGCCTGGCCGAGGATCTCGTGCGGCTCGGGGCCGGGGGAGGGCGCACGCTGGTCGTGGCCACGCACGACCCCGCGCTCGCCCGTCGCATGGGGCGGGTGCTGACCCTCGCCGGTGGCCGGGTCGTGGAGGATACCGATGCCTGACCTCTGGGCCGGACTGCCGCCGGTGGCGCAGGACGTGGCGGTGGCCGCGCTCCTGGCGCTGCCGGGTCTTCTCGTGGGGTTCGCGGTCCTGCGCGGCTTCGCCCCATGGCGGCTGGTGCGCGCGATGCTGTGGCGCTTTCGCTGGGCGAACCTCGTCTTCGTGCTCCTGATCGCCGTCTCGGTGGCGGTGGGCGTGGGGCTCACCGCCCAGGAGCGCGGCCTCCGGCAAGGGAGCGCGCGGGCCGCCGAACGGTTCGACCTCGTGCTCGGGGCGCCGGGGAGCGAGCTCACCCTGACGCTGGCGGCGGTGTTCCTCCAGCCGACCGACGTGCCGCTCCTGACCGGGGCGCAATACGCCGAGGTGGCCGCGGACCCGGACGTGGCGCTCGCCACGCCCATCGCCTTCGGGGACAGCTTCGAGGGCGCGCCGGTGATCGGCACGACCGCCCCGTTCGTCGAGCATCTCGCCGGACGGCTCGCCGAGGGGCGGCTCTTCGCGACCCCGTCCGAGGCCGTGGCCGGCGCCTTTGCCCCCGTCGGCCCCGGCGACCGCTTCAGCCCGGCGCATGGCCAGGGCGAGGGCGCCGGGGAGCACGCCCATCACGGATCGGACTACGCGGTCGTGGGCCGGATGCGCCCGACCGGCAGCCCTTGGGACCGGGCCATCCTGGTTCCGGTCGAGGGGGTCTGGCGCGTCCATGGCCTGGCCGACGGTCACGCCCCCGAGGCCCACGACGACCAGGACCACGCGCACGACGACGAATCCACCCGGATCGGCCCGCCGTTCGATCCCGCCCACTTCCCCGGCACGCCCGCGATCCTGGTCCGGGCCGACGAGGTCTGGGCGAACTACGCGCTCCGGTCGCGCTACACGCGGGCCGACATGATGGCCGTCTTTCCCGGCACCGTGCTGGCGCAGCTTCACGGCCTCCTGCGCGACGTGCGCGAGGCGATGTCGCTCCTCGCCGTCGTGACGCAGGGCCTCGTGGCGGTGGCCGTCCTGGCGGGGCTCGTGCTCCTCGCGCGGCTCCTGGCGCGCAGCCTCGCCCTGCTCCGGGCCATCGGAGCGCCGCGCCGCTTCGTTCTGGCCGTGGTCTGGAGCTATTCCGCCGCCCTGATCCTGACCGGCGCGGCGCTGGGTCTTCTCCTGGGCTGGTTCGCGGCCGCGGCGCTGTCGCGGATCATCACCCAGCGCACCGAGGTCCTGGTCACCGCCGGCCTCGGCTGGGGCGAGATCCAGCAGGTCTGCGTCTTCGCCAGCCTCGCCCTCGCGCTGGCGCTGGTCCCCGCCGCCCTGGCGGGCCTGCGTTCCCCCCTGCGGGACCTGCGGAGCTGAGGCGGGCCGCCTCCGGGTCCGTCAGGACACGGGCTTGGCGGTTCCGCTTTCCATCGGCACCTGCTCGCCGCTGTAGACCACGAGGAAGGCGTGCAGTTCCAGCCGCATGAGGCCCTCGGAGACCGCCGGATCGCTGGTCGCGATCCGGTTCGCATGGGCCTGGTCGTCGGCCTCGATCAGGACGAAGCCGTAGTCGCCGTTCTCGGCCCGCCCGACGAACCGGACCGCGCCTTCCTCCTTGAGGCGGCGCAGGTGTTCGAGGTGGCGCACCATGAGCGCCACCTCGCCGGGTTCGATGGTGGCCCAGAAGGCGGCCCGGGGGGGCAGCAGGCGATAGGCGAAGGTGGGCATCTCTTGGATCCTGACGCTGCGGCATCGCGCTTCGCCCGGCGAACTGGCCCGGCGGGGCCCGGATTCCACCCCGTCCGGCAGCCCGAGGGCTTTGGGCCGTAACGACCGGAGCCCCGACAAGGTTCTAAGTCACCGCCGCGATCCCGGCAGACCCGCGACAAACCCGGCCAGCCCCCGTCGGCCACGCCCCGACCCGGCGCCCCCGGCAAGGCTGCCCCTACGGAAAGAGGCGTCCGAGCCCGGCCGTAACCTCACATTAAGCTGTTTCTGCCAATGCTGCAGCCGGACGGTTTACCAGCAAGGGTTCTGAGAATTGGCTGACGGCATCGAAACTCCGATCGAAAACACCAACGAGTCGACTCAGGCCGATTCCGGGGCCTCGACCACCCAGCCGGGTGGGGAGACGGCGGGCAACGACGGCGGCGCGGGCGAGGGGGCACCCTCCAGCGACGGTGCCACCGGGGGCGAGACGCCGTCCAGCGACGGTGCCACCGGGGGCGAGACGCCGTCCAACCAGGTCGATTCCGGTAACGAACCCTCCTCCAGCGAAGGCGGCGCGGGCAGCGAGACCCCGTCCAACGAAGGCGGCGAGACCCCCTCCAGCGAAGGTGGCGCGGGCAGCGAGTCCTCCAGCAACGACACCGGCACAGGCGGCGAGACGCCCAGCAGCGAAGGCGGCGAGACCCTGCCCGATCAGGACGGCGGCAGCGAGGCGCCCGCGAGCGACACCACCGGCGAGACCCCGTCGAACGACACCACCACCGGCGAGGCGCCCACGAACGACACCACCACCGGCGAGACCCCGTCGAACGACGGCGGCTCCGGCGGCGAAGCGCCCGCGGGCGAGAACAACTCCGGAGGTGAGGCGCCATCTGGCGAAATCGATGCGGGTGACGTGACGCAGTCCAACGAGACCCCCTCCAGCGAAGGTGGCGCGGGCAGCGAGTCCTCCAGCAACGACACCGGCGCGGACAGCGAGACGCCCAGCAGCGAAGGCGGCGAGACCCTGCCCGATCAGGACGGCGGCAGCGAGGCGCCCGCGAGCGACACCACCGGCGAGGCACCCACGAACGACACCACCACCGGCGAGACCCCGTCGAACGACGCCGGCTCCGGCGGCGAAGCGCCTGCGGGCGAGAACAACTCCGGGGGTGAGGCGCCCACGAACGAAGGTGGCGAGACTCCGTCCGACGAAGGTGGAGCGGACACCGATCAGACGACCGAAACCGGAAGCTCGGACGACGCTCCAGCCGGCAGCGACGAAGGCAGTGACGGCGGCTCCGACGACGTTTCCGGCCAGGATGACAGCGCGACGGGCGACGACTCCTCCGGCGATAACGGCGCGACGGCCGACGATGACACCGGCTTGGACGACAGTGCCATCCAGGACGACGACTCGGCTCAGGATGACGGCTCCGCTCAGGATGGCGGTGCGCCCGCCGATGATGGTGAGGGCAATGCGCCCAGCGACGACAATGCTGGCTCGGACGACGCTGCCGGCCATGCGGACGACGGCGGCGATGCCGGCAGCAACGACTCGAGCAACGACGGCTCCGTTCAGGACGGCGGCGTGATCGACACGGGGGGCACCGAAGGCGAGGGCTCCGGGTCCAATGAAGAAGCTTCGGACCCCGGCGCGACCGACGGCGATCAGGGCGAGGGCGGCGCCTCGGGCAGCGACGACGCGGGCAGCGGCGACTCCGCTCAGGACGATGCGACCAACGGCGACAGCAGTGGCGGCGACGGCGCGACCACGGACGACGACGTGGATGCCGACGACGGTGCCACCACGGATGATGACGTGGATGCTGGCGACGGTGCGATCGGTGACGATGGCGCCGACGGGGACAGCCACGATGGCGACACGACGACGGATGGCGGCTCTGACGACGATGCCACGACGGACAGTGGCGACGGATCGGACGACTCCGGCCAGAACGACGTGACCGAGGACGACAACTCCAGTTCGGACGATGCGACGGGTGACGGCGAGGCTGGCGGCGACGCCGGGCCGGGCGACGACTCCGACCAGGATGGCGCTGTCGACGGCGATGACGCCTCATCCGGCGATGACGCCGGCTCCGACGCCCCTGCGACGGACGACGGCGACGCCGGTCAGGACGACGACGCAACCGACGAGGACAACTCCGGATCCGACCAGGGCTCCGGCTCGAACGACGATCAGGCCGGGGATGACGGCACGGTTGGCGGCGGCGACCCCATCGACGGCAATGATCCTACCGATGGCGACGATTCCATGGGTGGCGAAGATCCCGTCGATGGCGACGACCCCGCCGATGGCGAGAACTCGGGCCAGGATGGGGATGGCGTCGAGGATGGCAACTCGGACGGCAACTCTGGCCCGGACGACGGATCGACCGATGAAGCTCCAGGTCAGGACGACAGCTCCGGTGGCGATGATGCTACCGACGGCGGCGATGGCACGGACGACTCTTCAGGTGGGAACTCCGGCGCGGATGATGGGGCCAGCGACGGGAACGACTCCGGTCAGGATGGCAACGGCATCGGCGGCGAAGACTCGGGCGAAGGAACGACCGAGGAGGGGGGTTCGGGTCAGGACGATGGGGCGACCGGCGGTTCCGAAAACGACGGTTCTGGCACCGACGATGGCTCGGATGATGCCGATCAGGGCGGTGGCTCCGATGGGGATGACGCGACCGGCGGGGACGACTCCACCGATGAGGGTGGTTCGGACGAGGGCGGCAACCCCGACGAGCCTCCACACGCTGTCACGCTGAACGGCACCTCCGGCAACGATAGCCTGGTCGGGGGGATTCTTGCAGACCAGCTGTTCGGTGGGGCCGGGAACGACCATCTCTTCGGAGATGCCGGCGACGACGTTCTGAAAGGCGGCGCAGGGGACGATGATCTGTCCGGCGGCGCTGGTGCGGACCAGCTCCAAGGCAACGATGGGCACGACAGCCTCTTCGGCGATGCCGGAGCCGACCTCCTTCGGGGAGGCCAGGGACGCGATCTACTCGACGGCGGAACCGGCGACGACAGCCTCTTCGGCGAGGATGGGAACGACATCCTGAATGGCGGCGATGGAGAGGACGCCCTCTCCGGCGGTGCCGGGGCCGACAAGCTTCAGGGTGGCCAGGGCGGCGACGTGCTCGATGGGGGGGCAGGGCGCGACCAGCTCTTCGGTGAGGACGGGAACGACGTGCTGAAGGGCGGTGCTGGCGACGACGATCTGTCCGGCGGCATCGGCGCCGACACTCTGCAGGGCGGCCAAGGGCACGACGAACTGGATGGTGGTGCCGGGAACGACCAGCTGTTCGGCGATGAAGGCAACGACATACTGAGCGGGGGCGACGGAGCGGATCGACTCTTCGGCGGTGATGGGGCCGACACCCTGTCCGGGGATGACGGAGCCGATGACCTGTCAGGCGGCAAAGGCGCTGACCTGATCCATGGTGGCCAGCAGGGCGATGTCCTGGACGGCGGGGCCGGCAAGGATCACCTCTTCGGTGACGAAGGCAACGACGTCCTGAAGGGCGGCGACGGGAACGACGAACTGTCTGGCGGGACCGGGTCCGATTCGCTCCGCGGTGGGGAGAGGAACGACCTCCTCAAAGGCGGCGCAGGTGCGGATGATCTTTACGGCGGTCGTGGAAAGGACGTACTGATCGGCGGCGAAGGAGCGGACCATTTCATCTTCGCCAGCCCGGCCGAGATCGGTCGTGGGGCAAACCATGACGTGATCCAGGACTTCGACCGTGGTGTGGACAGGATCGACCTTTCCGATATCGATGCCAACCTCGGCAGGGGCGGCGATCAGGACTTCCACTTCATCGGATCGGTCGGGTTCTCCAAGGTTGCGGGCGAACTCAGGTTCGACCACGGGACCCTGTCGGGCGACGTGAATGGAGATGGGAAGGCGGACTTCGCTCTGGAGTTGCAGCATATCGACACCATGGCGAAGTCTGATTTGCTGCTCTGAGACCCAACTCGGACGGTCAGGCCCGGCGGTTCTTCCGTCGGGCCTGGCACCTTGAGGCCAGGCGTCCGGGCTTGCGAGCCGCATGCCCAGCGACCGGTTCTAGCGCCTCGTCAGTCCGACCCTCCCGGTGGCCAGGCCGGGCGAGTTGAGGTCGAGGAAGGTGCGGCCGTGGTGTGGTTCAGCCAAGTGTGATCAGGCCCGGGCGACCTGCGGCCCATGTTAGGACAGTTGGGTCGATGCGCTGGGACCATCACTAAAGACGACGGATGTCGGGTCGGTCTACGGTCCGGAGTTCAGTCGCAGTGCCTTGATGCACGAGAAGGGCATCCGGTGAAGGCATGAAAGCCGGCTTGATCACCAGTGGTCCTGGCGTCCTGAGCCAGCCTCGGTCCACGCAAGGCGACCAAGCTAGCAGCGCAAGGGACAACCGACGGAGGTCCGCCGCAAGAGCCACCAGAGTCGAACTTCGCTGCCATTTCGGAGCCTCGCCGGGGTTGGCAGCTCCGGTGAAGCGATCCCAAGTCGTCCACGCATGTGCTCGGTGGGAGGACGGTCCCCGATCAGGACCTTGTGGGGTCGCGGTCCAATCTGGTGGAGAACCTGCGCCCCGTGCAACAGGCGCGTGACCGGGCGAACCTTGGCGCCAAGAGGACGATGGCTCCGGCGGGCGGAGCCTGCGACTCCGATTCGAATTGCCCTTTGGGTTCATGGACGACATGGCCCGGAGGACAGCGTTAGTTCCGAGCAGTCCGGCCAGAAGCGGGAGGTCCGGCCATCGTCGCGCCGGGCCGCCGTGGCGCAAGGATCGGCCGGCTCGCGGCTGGCCGATCCCGGGTCGCGGTCGATCAGGTTGGGCCGCGGCCCAGATCACCGGTCGGGGCGTTTCCCGTCGAGCCGCCGCCTGTTCCAAGGCTGCCCACCGTCGCCCCCGGCCCACCCCCGGGGACGATGCCGCCGGGTTGCAGTCCTGATGCAAGACCCCCGCCCCCCGGGGCGATGGAGGTCTCTGCAGATCCCGAGGACCCCGTGTGCTGGCCGACGTCCTCGGACGCCTGCCTCCAGTGTTCGTCGTGGCGTCCGTCCGGCCGCCCTTCGCGCTCCCATATGGCGTGGGCCCGTTCGCGGATCCGCCGTTCGAGATCGTCGTCCATGATTCCCCTCCTTTGACCCGGACGAAACCTGTCCGGTTGCTGCGGAACACCCTTGGGGGGCACTTGTTCCGGATGGGCGCAGCACCGGACTTCGGTCACCCGACGGCCCGCAGGACGCGGCGGGAGCCGGCTGGTCCGGCCCCGCGATCGCGATGGATTCGCGTCGGGGTCGTACAATGGTCGGCCCCGGGCCGCAGTTTGGCCGCGGTTGTCCGCATGATGCCGCCGGAGCCCACCTTGGGGACGAGCGCGCCTCGCCCCTCGGCGGGTCTCCCCCCAAGCGGCACGGCGGGCGCAGAGCGCCCAGGACGTAATCGAGGTATCATGGCTTCCATCCAGGGAACTCCCGGCAACGACACCCTTCTTCGGATGGGCGGTCAGAACACCTTCTTCGGGGACGCTGGAAACGACCTCATGTACCAGGTCGCCGGCTCGGCCGAGTTTCACGGCGGCGCCGGAGACGACATCTATCACGCGGTCAACGGCACGGATCCGTCGCAATACGGCTGGTTTTTCAGCAGCCCCGGCGACGATACCGCGTATGGGGGAACCGGCGATGACGTGTTCACCTACGATGACACCCTGGGCGCCGACCGGGAGGTGTTCTTCGGAGGCAGCGGCACGGACCGGCTCGAGGTGAGCGTGGCCAACCTGTCGGGGATCCAGATCGACGCGCGGCCCGACAAGGAAGGGTTCGGGTCGAGCAGCTTCGGGCTGTGGTTCAAAAGCGTCGAGGTGTTCCTCATCCGTGGCACGGCGGGCCAGGATGTCATTTACACGCTGGACGGGGACGACCTGCTTGAGCTCGACCAAGGGGCAGGGTTGGGCGCCACGGACGGGGATGTCGTGGACGCGGGCGGCGGGCGGGACCTGATCCGGCTGGGGGCCGGGCCGGACACCGCCTATGGCGGCGCCGGGGACGACACGATCCACGGCAACGCGGGGGCGGATCTCCTGTACGGGGACGATCCCGCAGGGGGCCTCGGCGGGTCCGACATCCTGTATGGCGGCGCGGACGAGGATGCGCTTTACGGGGGCGATGGCGCCGACTTCCTGTATGGGGGCGATGGCGCGGACTCCCTGTACGGCGGCGAGGGGGCGGATGTCCTTGGGGGAGCGCTGCAAGGTGCGGCGATGCCCCGCGTGGCGGGCGATCTTCTCGACGGCGGCGCGGGCGACGACGTCTATTTCGTCGAGAACCCGGATGACGTCGTGGTCGAGCGTCCCGGTGGCGGTGCGGACGAGGTTCGGGCCGCGGTGGACTTCACGCTCCCGGAGCATGTGGAACGTCTGGTGCTGGTCGGCGGCGGGCCGATGCTTCGGGGCGGCGTGGGCCTGCGGGGCACCGGCAATGCCGACGGCAATCTCATCCTGGGCGGTCTGGCGGGGGACACCCTGCTGGGGCTGGACGGGAACGACACCCTCGATGGGGGAGCAGGGGCCGACACCCTCGAGGGCGGAGCGGGCGACGACGTGCTGATCGTCGACAACCTGGGCGATGTCGTGGTCGAGGCCGCGGGCGGCGGCCTGGACCGGGTGGAGGCCTCCGTCGATGCCACGCTCGCCGCGGGGGTGGAGAACCTGACTCTCGTCGGCACGGCCGATCTGTCCGGAACGGGCAACCTGCTGGGCAACCGCCTGATCGGCAATGACGGGGACAACCGGCTGTTCGGGCAGAAGGGCAACGACCGGCTGCATGGCGGCGGAGGCGACGACTGGCTGGACGGCGGGGCCGGCAGCGATTTCCTCAGTGGCGGAGCCGGCGATGACGTCTACGTCCTGTCCTCTCCCGACGAGGTGGTCCGGGAGGAGCAGAACTCGGGCGAGGACGTGGTCCGCGCCGGTTTCAGCCTGACGCTGGCCCGGAACGTCGAAGGACTGGTCCTGACCGGATCGGGGGCGGTGAACGGCACCGGGAACGAACTGGACAACCGGATCACGGGCACCAAGCGCGCCAACATCCTGTCGGGCGGTTCGGGCGAGGACGTGCTCGACGGGCGTGGCGGGCACGACACGCTCAGCGGCGGCGCAGGGGTGGACCACCTGACCGGCGGGGCCGGCAACGACTCCTTCGTCTTCGCCGCGCGATCGGAGTGCGGCGACCACCTGTCCGATTTCCACGCGCTGCCCGGAGATTACGACCGGATCGTCATCGACGCGGAGGGCTTTGGGGGCGGGCTTGCCGGAGGGATGCTGCGGGCGTCGGAGTTCCAGTGCCGGGCCGATAATCTGGCGCAGGACGCCGGCGACCGGTTCATCTTCCGCACGACGGACCGGACGCTCTGGTTCGACGGCAACGGCAGCGCTCGGGGCGGCCTGACGCTGGTGGCGGACCTGCAGGACGGGGCCATGCTGACCCATGCAGACATCCTTCTGGTCTAGGCCATCCGCCGGATCGGCTGCCCCCGGTCCGGACCGCCTGGGCCGGCAAAGTTGGTGAACAGGTAGTACATCTTAAGTTGCGCATTTATTGCAGGGGCCGCGTTAAGGCCCCTGAAATGGCCTGACCCCTCCGATGGGCTCGCCCGGGCATCCGGGCCTGTCTGCAAGGCATGGGGGGCCAAGCATGACCAACAGAACGATAACCGTCGGCACCGCCAAGGAACTTCAGGCGGCGCTGGCCGCCTCGACCGGGGGCGAGACCATCCTGCTCAGGGCTGGCGACTATGGAACGCTGAATATCGGCGAACGGACTCCGATCACGCGGAACTACGCATCCACGGTGACCATCAGGTCCGCCGATCCGGCCCACAAGGCCAGCTTTTCCGGCCTGGCGCTGAGCAACGTGCAGAAACTGGCCTTCGACGGCGTGGTGTTCGACTACCATTTCAAGTCCGGCGACCACGTCTTTGCGCGGCCCTTCAGCCTGTTCGGCTCAAGGGACGTGGCGATCCGGAACTCGATCTTCGACGGCGACGTCGCGACCGGCGTGTCCGCCGGAGCGGAGGGGCATGCGACCGGCATCGGCCTGAGCGTCCGTGGCAGCACCGGGATCACGATCGAGACCAGCGAATTCTCCGGATTTCACCGGGCCGTGGTGGTCAGCCGCAGCGGCGGCGTGCTCGTCCGCGGCAACGACGTCCACGACATCCGCAGCGATGGGATGGACTTCGCTGAGGTCCATGATGTCACCATCGAGGGAAACCGCCTCCACGACTTTCGCGCGGCGCCGGGGGTCGGCGATCACCGCGACATGATCCAGTTCTGGACCAGCGGCACCACGTCGGGCAGCAGGGACGTCGTGATCCGGGACAACCTGCTGGATGTCGGGGACGGCGCGCCCACGCAGTCGATCTTCATGCGCAACGAGAGGGTGGATCGTGGCCAGGCCGGGGAGGAGATGTTCTACCGGAACATCCTGATCGAGAACAACACGATCACCAACGGTCACGCGCACGGCATCCTGGTCGGGGAGGCGGCGAACCTGACGATCCGGAACAACTCGGTCCTGCACGCGGACGGGGGCGCCGCGGATGGCCCGGACCCCCTGGTCGAGATCCCGCGCATCGTCGTGGCCGAGCGGTCGACCGGCGTCCTGATCGAGGGGAATCTCACGGGCAGCCTCCCGGCCGGGACCGGCCATGCCGACTGGATCCTGCGGAACAACCTGATCGTGCAGGACCAGGACGCGAAGGGCGCAGGATACTACGGACAGCTTTTCGTGGCCTCGACCCTGGAGAATGACGCAAGCCATCACTTCGTCGCCCTGCCCGAAGGGTTGATCCCTCTGCTCCATGTGGGTTCGTCGGCGACCGCGGCGCCCGCCGGCGGCCTGAACGCCATGTTCCACATCACGGCCCCGGAGATGGCCACGAGGGTCTTTGACGCATCCTATGCCCTGGCCTCGGGCGGGGCGATGCCGGCCGGGACCCATTACGTCTGGAGCTTCGGGGATGGCACGGTCGCCGAGGGCCGGAAGGTCAGCCATTCCTTCGCCCAGAGCGGCGATCACCAGGTCACGCTGATGACCATTCTGCCGGACGGGAGCGTCGCGACTGCGGAAGCCGGCGTCACGATCCATGATCCCCAGGTGCTTCGCCTGGGTTCCTCCGGCTTTGTCGCCCTGGACGGCGGGCATGACCTGGACCTGGGTCCCCTGGCAGCGATGACGCCCGACGGACTTCAGCTTGGCGGACCCGGAGTCGCTGCGCGGGTGGGGCGTGCCCATGTGGTCGATGTGGTGGGGGCCGACGCGATGAGCGTCGGTTTTTCGCTGGATGCCGACAGGGTGGGGGCGTCAGGCGAGCTGTTCCGTCTCCATGGCAGCCTGATCGCCTCGGTGACCGGCGCGGGAGAGCTCAGCCTTCAGGTCTTCCGCGAGGGCTTGCCGTCCGTCGTTCTCGTGACGGCCGGGGCGGGGCTCAACTCGGTCGTCGATCAGGACCACGACGTCGCCATCCGTCTGGAGGCCGGTCAGCTGCGCGTCTGGGTCGATGATGCCCTTCGGGCTCAGGCCAGCCTTCCCGGCGTGCTGGGAGGGGCGTCCGGGTTCAATTCGCAGGATCTGCTGTTCGGCAACCCTTGGGGACGGGCGAACTTCCAGGGCGACCTGGATGCGTTCCTCCTTGGGGTGGATGACGGCAGCTTCCACGCGAGCCCGACGACCGAGGTGCTGGACCTCGGCTTTCCCGAAGCCGCGCGGGAGCATGGCCTGCACCAAGGAGCGCTGCAAGACCTGGGCAGTGCCTGTGCGGACCTTGTTGCGGACCTCTGGGCGCATCCGAATGGCCCGGCCGGGCTTCTGTCCGTCCCGGGGCCGGATTACGCGTTCCTTTAGGCCCGTGGCAGGAGGGGATGTTCGGACTGCTGCATCCGTTCCGTTCGGCCGCTGGGAGGGCGCTGGCCTTTCCCGGTCGCAAGGGCGAGAAGGGTCGCCTGGCCCCGTCGGGCCGTCGGCGCCCAGGGAGGGATCTGTCATGCTCGCGCAATATGCCATTCCCCTGACCCTTCTGATGGTTGCGCCGTTCCTGCTGCGGGTGGCGCTTGCGGCCCTGTTTCCGTGGCGCCGGCTCCTGCGGCTTTATCTCGCCACCGGTGGGATTGCCGCGTTCGCACATTGGATCGGGCCGTATCTGACCTGAGTTCCTCCACCGTCGGCCCGGTCGACGGCCTTGTTCTCGGAGCCGCGCAGCAAAGAGAAAACCTTTCTCTTGAAAATCACGACAAGGGCGCTCGTATTTCCTTGCGGCCGCTTGGGCTGGCAGCCTGCAGGGAAGCGCGGGCTGGGCCGGTGCGGCCGGCAGGAGGCGGACGGACAGGAAACCGGAAAGGGATATGCCGATGGTCATGATTGCCTGGGATTCCGACACGGAGTGGAGCCCCAATGCCGTCAGGGTCGCCGAGACCCGCGAAGGCCGGCGGCGCAGCGTTCTCGCCCCGGCGCTTCGCCATCTTTACCGGATACGCCGCCTCCGCCGCCTGTGCCGCCGCCTGTGCGAACGGCTCGAAGGCGGACCCATGTATTCCGCGACCTGGCGCGACATCCTGAAGGAACGTCACGGCGTCGTGGTGGGGCGCTACAGCTATGGGGCGATCCTGTCGCCGGGCGTGCTGCCGCGCGGCACGGTCGTCGGGGATTACTGCTCGGTCGGGGACCAGCTGATCGTTCGCCGGCGGGATCATCCGACCGATCGCCCGGTGCTGCATCCGTTCTTCTACAACAGCGCCCTCGGCCTGCTGGCGCGCGATACGATTCCGCAGAACGAACACAACCCGCTCCGGATCGGGCATGACGTGTGGATCGGGGATCGGGTCACGGTCCTGAGCGGATGCCGGACGATCGGGAACGGCGCCGTCATCGCCGCCGGAGCGGTCGTGACCAAGGACGTGCCGCCCTACACGATCGTGGCCGGCGTTCCGGCCCGGCCTATCCGGAAGCGGCTGGACGACGGCACGATCCGTTCGCTCGAGGCCAGCAGGTGGTGGGAGCAGGACATCGCCGCCCTGATCGAGGCTCCGCCGGTCGAGGGGCTTCTGGGCTAGGGATGCGGGTGGACCGCCCAAGCATTCGAGGCCAGGCCGACGGCCCATGTGCGGCAGGGCAGGCCTCAATTTGCGTCAGCGCAACGGTCTGTAAGGACTGTCGCTGATCTGAGAACGGTCCTGTAATGGATTCGTTAATCAACTTTCATTATGACCCGGGGGACCAACGCCCTGCGCCGTATTTGATGCGGGCGGGGCCGGTCCCTTTCCGCTGTGCAGGGTCGAAGCGTGCAATTTCTCGGCTACGCCTTGGTGGGCGTACTCAATACGGCCCTCCATTGGTCGGTCTTCCTGGCACTTGTTAGCCTGGGCGGGGCAGGGCAGGGCCTGGCGAACCTGCTCGCCTTCGTCTGCGCCGCGACCTTCAGCTTCTTCGTGAATGCGAAGTTCACCTTCCAGAGCGAACCCGACCTGATCCGGTACCTGGGCTATGTCGGCGTCTTGGGCGCATTGGCCTACCTGCTGGGCACGGCGGCGCAGAAGGTGGTCCTGCCGCCGCTCGTCACGCTCGCGGCCTTCTCGGCCATGAGCCTCGTGATCGGCTTCCTTTACTCCCGCTTCATCATCTTCCGGGAAGCTCGGCGATGACGATGATTTCCCTGGTGGTTCCGGTCTTCGACGAAGAGGACGCGATCCCGATCTTCCACAACGTGGTGCGACGCACGGAGGGCCTGCGCGCCTTCGACGTCGAGATCGTCTTCGTCAACGACGGGAGCCGTGACGGCACCGCCGAGGCGATCCGGCGCATCGGGCTGGCCGATCCGTTGGTGCGGCTGGTGGATCTCACCCGCAACTTCGGCAAGGAAGCCGCTCTCCTCGCCGGGCTCGAACGGGCGCGGGGCGAAGCCGTCATCCCGATCGACGTCGATCTGCAGGACCCCATCGATGTGATCCCCTCGATGATCGACAAATGGCGCGCGGGGGCCGACGTGGTCCTGGCCAAGCGGATCGATCGCAGTTCGGATTCCCGGCTGAAACGGGACACGGCCGCGCTCTTCTACCGCCTTCACAACCGGATCAGCACCATCCGCATCGAGGAGAACGTCGGCGACTTCCGCCTGATTGCGCGCGCGGCCCTCAACGACATCCTGCGCCTGCCCGAGCGGAACCTTTTCATGAAGGGAATGCTGGCCTGGGTCGGCGGCCGCACGGAGGTCGTGGAATATGTGCGCCCGCCCCGCGTGGCGGGACAGTCCAAGTTCAACGGCTGGAAGCTCTGGAACTTCGCCATCGAGGGGATCACGAGCTTCTCGACGGTTCCGTTGCGGATCTGGACCTATCTGGGCCTGGTCATCTCGTCCCTGGCCTTTCTGCATGGCCTGTGGATGATGGTTCAGAAGCTGGTCTTCGGCAATCCCGTGCCCGGCTATCCGTCGCTGATCATCGCGATCATGTTCCTAGGAGGCGTGCAGATCGTCGGCATCGGCGTCATCGGAGAGTATATCGGCCGCATCTACATCGAGACCAAGCAGCGCCCGCGCTATCTCGTGCGCGAGGAGTGGCCGCCCACCCCGGTGGCGCGGCTGAAGCCGGCCAGCCCCGAGAAGCGGCAGGCCTGACGTTCCCGTCCGGCCCGATCGGGCGCAGAACCCGGTGCGGCTCGTCCGAGGGGTCGTGATGGCCGTGCCAGCCCGATCGCATTGTCGGAGCATAATTCCCTGCTGCCCAGGCGCGCGCCCTTTGGCGTGAGCAGACCTTGGCCGAGGGGACGATCCCGACCGGGCGGGCAGGGCGCCCCTTGGCTGCCGTGGTCCCCAGGGTTCCCGGCCCCCCTAATCGCCCCTGACCACCTGCCATCACCCCAAGTCTGCGGGGAACGCGTCGGCGCGCCGTGCAGGAGGGCCGTTCCAAGAGCCTCGCGCAGATGGGGGCAGGCGTTCTGACCGCCGCGTCGCCGGTCATGGTTTGCCATCCCGACGAAGGAGAAAACTCTTCTCTTGAAAATCACGACAAAAGAACTCGTATTTCCAGCATGACCCTAATCAGGTGCGATGCCATGATTCCGCAGCCCTCCTTCTCCTCCGCCAGCCCCGCTCAGGCGGGCTTCGGTGCCACTGGCCGGAGGCTCCGCATGGACCGGATCGACCGGAAGATCATCGTCGAACTTCAGCGCGACGCGACCCTGTCGCTGGCGCGTCTTGCCGACCGGGTGGGGCTGTCGCAGACGCCGTGCTGGAAACGTGTCCAGAAGCTCGAGCAGACGGGCGTGATCACGCGCCGCGTCGCGCTCGTCGATCCGCAGATGGTGAGCCTGGGGCTGACGGCCTTCGTTGCCATCTCGGCCAACGACCACAGCCCGAGCTGGCGCGAGGCCTTTGCCCGGGGGATCGCCGGCATGGCCGAGATCACCGAGGTCTGGCGCATGGCGGGCGAGGCCGACTACCTGCTCAAGGTCGTGACCCGCGACATGGCCTCCTTCGATGCCTTCTATCGCCGCCTGACTGAAACGCTCGAACTGAAATCCGTGACCTCCAGCTTTGCGATGGAACGCGTGGCCTACACGACCGCCCTCCCCATCGCGATCGACGAGCCCTGAGTCCCCGAAGGGAGGATCCCTCATGTTTTCGATGCACGATCCCCACCTCGCGAGCCTGCTCGCGGGGACCGGTGCGGCCTTGCCCGCGGAGGAGGACCGCCTGATGTGGGCGGGCCTGATCGCCATGCAGGCCGGCCTGCTCGCCCTTTGGCTGCTGTTGCCATGGGCATGATGCGGACAGGGCTGCCCCGCCCGGGGTCAGGGAGCCGCCGCATCCTGGTCGTCGGCGGCGGGGCCAGCGGCGTGCTGCTGGCGGCCCAGCTCCTGCGGCGGGACGAAGATCGGGTGGCGGTGACCATCGTGGAGAAGGGGGCGATGCTGGGCTGCGGGGTGGCCTATTCCACGACCGACCCCACGCATCTCCTGAACACGCGCGTGGCCAACATGTCCGCCTACCCGAGCGAGCCGCACCATTTCCTCGACTGGCTCAAGCGGCAGGGCGATGCCGATGCCGACCCGGATGGCTTCGTTTCGCGCCCCACCTACGGGCGCTACATGGGGGCGCTTCTCGATCCATGGTCCGGGGGCGAGCGCCTGGACTGCCGTCGGGCCGAATGTGTCGGCCTGGACATCCGGTCGGACGGGGTGACCGCCCACCTGTCGGACGGCGGACGGATCGAGGCCGATCTGGCGGTTCTGGCGACCGGTCACGCCCTGCCGGACCGGCGAAAGGACCCGGAGCTGAGCCAGCCCTGGGCCGGGGCCGAGGGCCCGTGCCACGGCCCCGTCCTGATCGTGGGCTCAGGCCTGACCATGGTGGACCAGGTGCTGTCGCTGCTGGCCGCCGGGCACCGGGGTCCGATCACGGTCATGTCGCGCCATGGTCTTCTGCCGCAGGTTCACCGCCAGGTGGCACCCGGCGGCTGGACGCCGGAAGGTCCGCCGCCCGTGGGCCGGGTTTCGGATCTCATGAGGTGGCTGCGGGCCGAGGTGCGGCGCCGCGAGGATCAGGGCGGCGATTGGCGGGAGGTGGTGGACGGCCTGCGTCCTCAGATCCAGGCGATCTGGCGCGACATGCCCCTTGCGGCGCGGCGCAGCTTCCTGCGCCATGCCAGCCCGTGGTGGGAGGTGCATCGTCACAGGATGCCGCCCTCATCCCATGAAAAGCTGGACCTGGCCCGCGCGTCGGGTCAGTTGCGGCTGGTCCGGGGGCGGTTCGAACGGGCGTCGCAGGACACCGGCGGGGGGCTTGTGGCGCATGTTCGTGGCCCGGACCACCGACCCGCCGACATCCGGGTGGCCCGGATCATCGACTGTCGCGGCATCCGGCGCGACCCCGAGGCGCATGCATCGCCCCTCATCGCCAGCCTTCTGGCCTCGGGCGAGGCCTTCATCGATCCCCTGCGACTCGGCCTGGACGTAGGGCCGGACTGCGACGTGCTGCGGCCGGATGGGAGCCGCAGCGAACGACTGTTCGCGATGGGACCGGTGTCCCGTGCGGCCTTCTGGGAGATCACGGCGATCCCGGACATTCGGCTCCAGGCCGAACGGCTGGCCCGGCGGCTGCTCGATGCCGTCCTGACCTAGTCCGACCGCCCGGCCACCTCGCGTCCGGTCCCGGGAGCGAGCCGCAGGAAGCCCAGGGCCGAGGCCAGCCCGATGACGCCCATGCCGGCGAAGGCGATGCGGATCTGGGGCAGGCTGGCGTCGGAGCCGCCATGCCAGGCCTGCCCGGTCCGGATCAGCGCGACGGCCAACGCGACGCCCAGCACTTGCGCGACCTGCTGCGTCATCGCCGACAGCGTCGTGGAGGCGGCCCGCTGGTCGGGGCCGATCTCGGCGAATGCTAGGGTGTTGAGGGCGGTGAACTGGAGCGATCTGGCCGCTCCGGCCACGAAGAGCAGGGTCCAGAGCCCCAGGAGCGGAATGTCCGCCGGCACCGCGGCGAAGACTCCGACGCCCAGAGCCGCCAGGAGCCCGTTGACCACGACCACCGGGCGGAAGCCGAAGCGGCGCAGGACGGGCGTGGTGAGGCTCTTCATCAGGAGGTTTCCCAGGAAGTAGACGAGCAGCGCCTGGCCGGCCTCGAGGGCCGAAAGGCCGAAGCCGACCTGGAACAGCAAGGGCAGCAGGAACGGGGCCGAGTTGATCGCGGTGCGCCCCAGCGTGCCCGCCGTCATGGTGGCCAGGCGGAAGGACGGCACCGCCAGCACCGAAAGGTCGAGAAGCGGCGTCCGCGCGCGACGGAGATGCCGTGCGGCCAGGATCAGAAGCATGAGACCCGCCAGGAGTCCCCCCGCCGCAAGCCCGCGTCGTGACCCGTTCACGAACAGTTCGAGCCCGCCCAGAAGACCCAGGAGACCCAGCGAGCAGAAGGCGAAGCCCCGTCCATCGAACGGGGCAGGCGTCCCTGTGGGCTGGTCCGGCACCAGGCGGAGCACGAGCGCCATGGCGCCCAGGCCCAGAGGAAGGTTCACGAGGAAGTTCCACTCCCAGCCCGCGTGCTCCGTGATCACGGCCCCGACGACCGGTCCTGCGACCGGAGCCAGGAGGGCGGGCCAGGTGATCGTGGCGATGGCACCCATCAGCTCGGATCGGGGCACATGGGCCAGCACGAGCAGCCGCCCGACAGGCGCCATCAGGGCCGCCGCGGCGCCCTGGAGAACCCGCGCGGCGACGAAGGCGCCAAGGTTCGGCGCCAGGGCGCAGGCCAGGGAGGACAGGGTGAAGATCGCGATCGACCCCACCAGGATCGTCCGGGCGCCCCATCGGCCGCCCAGCCATCCCGCCGCCGGCACCACCGCCGCCAGGGCGAGCAGATAGGCGGTGACCCCCACGCCCATGCCGACCGGATCCGTCCCGAAGTCCCTCGCGATGGCCGGAAGGGAGGTCGCGATGATCGTCCCGTCCAGGAACTGCATGAACAGCACCAGCGCGACGAGCCTGGGCACGAGGTGGTGACCCCGCAGGGTCGGGGAGGGCGCGGGGCGGGCGGTCAAGGGCAGCTCCCGGAACGATCATGGGGAAGGCCGGGCGACCGGCCTTCCCCTGAGGGGCGACGGCGTTGGCTCAGTTGGTGCGGGCCTGGAGGAGCGCCAGGGCCGCCTCGTAGTAGCTCCGGTCGATCCAGCTGTCGTAGTTCACCTCCCCTTCGAGCAGGCCGTTCCCGGCCATGAAGGCCTCCTCCTCGCGCAGGGATGCGATGGCGGCCTCCGTGATCTCGGGGGACTGGTGGAACCGGTTCTCGGGGTAGGTCTCCTGCACGGCCTCGATGGGCCGCCCCGTCTCCTCGGCAAAGATGCGGATCGTTTCCTCGGGATGCGCGTCGGCCCAGGCGGCGGTCTGGATGTCCACGGCCAGGATGCGCGCCAGCACCTCGGGGTAGGTGCGGGCGAACTCGCCGTTGGCGGTGATCGGGTAGGGGCTGACCCATTCAGGATGCGCCGAGGCGTCGAAGATCACCTTGGCCAGGCCCTGGTCGATCAGGGTCTGGACGGTGGACTTGCTGTCCACCACGGCGTCCACGTCGCCGCGGGACAGCGCCGGTCCGGCGGTCTCGATGGGGAAGTTGAAGCTTTCCACGTCGTCGGTGGTCAGGCCAACCGTCTCGAGCGCCTTGGCGAAGTTGGAATGGCGGACGGTGCCCGCCAGGTAGGCCACGTTCCGCCCCTTGAGGTCGTCGATCGAGTCGATGTCCGAATCCGCCCGGGCGATCACCACCGTGTCGTTCTGCGGGTTCCAGGAGGACAGCCCCACCGCGACCACGTCGGCGCCCGAGGCGGCCAGCCGCAGCGCTGGGTTGTTGCCGGTGTACATGAGGTCGAGTTCGCCCGAGCCCAAGGCGACCGAAGCCGCCGAGCCGCCGTCGAAGGTCACCAGCTCCACCGGGATGCCGTCGGCCTCGAACTCCTTCTCGAGAAGCTGGAGGTTGCGGAACAGGATGAACTTGAGATGCCCGGGCGCGGTCGATCCGATCCGGATCGCCTCCGGGAGGCTGGCCTCCTGGGCGGTGGCGGGAAGGGCCGTCGTTCCCAGGAGGGCGGCGAGGGCAAGGCCCAGGTGGCGGCGCGTGATGGTCATGATCGTCTCCGTTGGCATGAGAGGGCCGGGCCGCGGCGGGAAGGGCCGCGGATCCTCGGCGGACTGGGGAAGGGGAAGGGTCAGTGGGGCTGGTCGCCGTCGCCCTGGCGCCAGTGGGTCGCGCGACGCTCGATCCAGACCAGGGCGTAGTTGAGCAGGAGCCCGACGACGGTCAGGACGATGATCCCGGCGTACATGTCGGCGGCCTTGAGCATGAGCTGCGAGTTCTGGATCAGGAACCCGAGCCCCGACCGCGCGGCCAGCATCTCGGCGGCGATGACGGAAAACAGGGAAGCCTTCACCCCAAGCCGCATCCCGGCCACGATGGCGGGAATGGCCGACGGGAAGATCACCTTGCGGAACAGGTCCCAGTCCGAGGTGCCCATCGACCGCGCCGCCTTGAGCAGCAGGGGATCCACCGACTTCACCCCGACGATGGTGTTCACCAGAAGGAAGAACACGGCGGCGTAGAAGGTGATGGCGATCTTCGACGCCTCGCCGATGCCCAGCAGCAGGACGAACACCGGCAGCAGCGCGAACTGCGACGTGTTCCTGAGCGTCTGCACCAGAAGGTCGGTCGCCTTCTCGAACAGGGGGTAGCGACCCATCAGGAAGCCCAGCGGTATGGCGACGACGACGGCGAGGGCAAAGCCCAAGCCCGCCCGCTGGAAGCTGATGCCGACGTGCCGGCCCATCTCGCCCGAGGCCAGCAGGTCCCCGAGCGCCGCCAGCACCGCCGACAGCGGGGGGAAGAAGATGGCGTTGATCCAGCCCAGCCGGGGCGCGATCTCCCACAGGAGGCAGAGCGCGAGGAGGAGCGGCAGGCCCGCGACCACCGAGTTGGTGGCGCGCAGCCGCGCGAGCGCGCTGAGCGCGGGCCGGTGGAAGTCGGTCTTGCCCGCGACCGGCGCGGATCGTCCCAGGACGTAGGTCATGATCGCCTCCTCAGTGGCTCGCGGTGGACAGCGCCCAGTCCTTCTGGGCGGCGCGGACCTCGTCGCGGAGGACCTCCCAGACATGGCCCTTGAGCCGCCCGAACTCGGGCGTGTTGCGGATGTCGAGGTCGCGGGGGCGCGGCAGGTCCACGTCGATGATCTTCTTCACCCGCCCCGGCCGCGCGGTGATCGCCACCACCCGGTCCGCCAGGTAGACCGCCTCGTCGATGGAGTGGGTGACGAAGACCACGGTGGTTTCCAGCCGTTCCCAGATCCGCAGGAGCTCGGACTGGAGGATGTCGCGCGTCTGCGCGTCCAGCGCGGCGAAGGGCTCGTCCATCAGCAGGACCTCGGGTTCGACCGACAGGGCCCTTGCGATGGCGACGCGCTGCTGCATCCCCCCCGAAAGCTGCGAAGGGTAGCGGTCCTCGAAGCTGCCAAGCCCGAAGAGCGACAGGAAGTGCCGGGCGCGTTGCCGCCGTTCGGCCCGGGCGACGCCGCGCACCTCGAGGGCGTATTCGACGTTCTGCAGCGCGGTGAGCCATGGGAACAGCGCGTATTGCTGGAAGACATAGGCCATGCGCGGATCAGGCCGGGTGATGAGCTCGCCGTCGATGCTGGCCCTGCCGGCGCTGGCCTCGGTCAGGCCGGCGATGATGTCGAGGAGGACGGATTTTCCCGACCCGGACGGACCGACGAGGGTGATGAACTCCCCCTTGCGGATGGTCAGGTCGAGGCCCGAGAGCACGGTGATCGCGTTCGACTCGCGGCCGTCCACGGTCACGAACTGGCCGGGCTTGAGCGTGAACGTCTTGGCGATGTCGGTGACGGTGATGCGGTCCATGGATGGATCCCCTGGTCAGACCTGCGCCACGCGCAGGTGTTGGGTCGTATCGAATTGCGAGCCGCCGGCCCGGCCCTTGGACCAGCCGAGGCCCCGGGCGTAGACGCCGAACAGGTCGCGGGCCTCGACCTCGGACTCGGTGATGCCGATGGGGCCATCGGCGGCCTCGGCGACGTAAAGGGCGTCGGTCGGGCAGTAGATCTCGCACAGGAAGCAGGTCTGGCAGTCGTCCTGATGGGCGATCACCGGCAATCCCGCCGCATCCTTGCGGAAGACGTCGGCGGGGCAGACCCGCACGCAGATGTCGCAGCGGATGCAGCGCGCGGAGGACACGACCTCGATCACGACGCGGCCTCCTGCGAGACGGCCTCGGCGCCCAGCACCTCGACCTCGATGCGGTGCACTCCCAGGAGGCTGTAGCGGCGCACCGGTCCCGGTTGCGGGTCCGGATGGTCCACCCGGCGGTGCATCCCGCGGCTTTCGGTTCGGGCCAGCGCGCCGGCCAGCATCCAGCGCGCCGCCGCAAGGCCGCCCGCCGCCTCACGCGGGCGCAGGCGGCCCCGGCCTTCGCCTCCCAGATGCTGGATCGCGCGGGCCCAGATGCCGTCGAGGCGGGAGATGCTTTCGGCGAGGCCAGCGCCAGAGCGGATGTAGTTGCGGTCCAGCGGGGCCACCTCGGCCCGCACGGCCGCCATCACGTCGCGGGGATCGAGGCTGTGGGAATCGCTGGGCCGCAGTCCGACGGCGCCCAGCGGAGCGACATGGGTGCGGAACCGCCGGGGCGCGCCGCGGCGGCGGGCGTGGCTCGCGGCGCCTTGGCCCGCCCACCAGCCCGATGCGATGGCCCAGGAGGAATTGACCGCCCCCCCGCCTGAAACGGCGCCCGCGACGTCCTCGCGGCTCGCGGCGTCGCCCGCGACATACAGGCCCGGCACGCCGGTTCCGCAGTCATGGGTGGCGATCCGCAGGCCGCCGGTGCCGCGCACGGTGCCCTCCGGTTTCAGCTCCACCCGGAACAGGTCGGCGAAGGGGTCGATGCCCCGCCGTTCGTAGGGCTGCATGACGTTCGGCTGGCCCCGGCGGAGCCAATCCTGCAGGGCCCCCAGCGCGAGGTCGAGCCGGGCATAGACCGGTCCTTCCAGCAGCGCCCGAACGATGTCCTTTTCCGAGGTTCCTCCGATGCCGTTGACCAGCGGCTCGCCCGTGCCGTCCAGGATCGGCGTGCCGTCCTGGCGGTGGAACGAGGCCCATCGGAACGGCAGCCCCTTGTTGAGCGTGGTGCCATGCGGGGCCAGCGTGTACTTGCCGGTGAACTCCATGCCGGACAGGGCGGCACCGGCCTCGGCGGCCATCAGCAGCCCGTCGCCGGTCAGGCCCGAGGCGCCCATGGTCCGCTCGAAGAAGGCGCAGCCGCCGGTGGCGAGGATCACGGCGCCAGCCTCGACGCGCCAATCCGCGCCGGAACGTCGGTCGATCCCGGCCGCGCCGGTGACCGCATCCCCATCCGACAGAAGCTCCAGCGCGGGGTGGTGGTCGAGGACCGTCACCCCGGCCTTGAGCACCCGGCCACGCATGAAGCGCATGTAGTCGGGGCCGCGAAGGTTCGCGATGTAAAGGTTGCCCTGGTCGTCGCGGGGAAAGGGGTAGCCCCATTCCGCCAGCCGCAGGAGCCCGCGATAGGACTGGTCCACCGTCCGCAGCATCCAGGTCCGGTCGGCGACGCCGCCCGTGCGCTGCCAGCGCCGCTCCACGGCGTCCCTGCGGTCCTCGCCCGGGGGCACGCACCAGGTGCCGGTGTTGGACGGGGCGGTCGCGCCCGACGTGCCGAACCAGCCCTTGTCGGCCAGGACCACGCGTGCGCCTGCCTCGGAGGCGGCGATGGCCGCCCAGGCGCCGGCGGGACCGCCGCCGATCACCAGCACGTCGGCCTTCAGGTCGAGCGGCGCCGCCGCCGGAGTCGTGGGACTCGTCGTCATGGAAACTCATCCGATCAGAAGGAGGGGAGTGGCCGGTCAGGCCGTGCTCCTGGGATGGTCCGCGCGCCTATTCCGCCGCAACGGCCTGGCCCTCGGGCCGCCACTTGATGTTGCACCCGATCGAGGGGACCTGAAGGTCGAGCGGTGGCTCGCCCGCCAGGAGCGCATCCAGCGCAGCCTGGAGGCTGTCCCCGGTGGGGCTGATGCCGTTGCCCGGGCGGAAGCCGTCGAACTGCCCATGGTACACGAGCCGCTGGTCGCCATCGAACAGGAACAGGTCCGGCGTGCAGGCGGCCCCATAGGCGCGGGCGACCTCCTGGGCCTCGTCCTTCACATAGGGGAAGCCGTAGCCGAAGGTCGCGGCCTCCTGGCCCACGCGCTCCAGCGTTTCCTCGGGATGCGCCTCGGAGTCGTTCGAATTGACCGCGATCACGCGAAGCCCATGGGCGGCGTTCCGGCGCGCGAACTCCGCAAGGCTTTCGCGGATGCCGACCACGAAGGGGCAACGGTTCGAGATGAAGGCCACGAGGAGGGCCGGAGCGCCGGAAAACTCGGATGGCCCGTGCAGCCCGCCGGCGGCGTCCGGCAGGCGGAAATCGGGGGCTCGGAAGCCAAGGGCGATGTCGTTCGATTCGGTCTTGGGCATCTGATCCTTACTCCTGACCTGGTGCCGGCCATGCGACGCCGGCGTGCGGTTCTAATCACGACCAAGTTGGTAGAGATTATGGAGAAGGAGTTCGCCCTGTAAAGGAAAGGTGTGGGTCGATTTCGACGCCGTCGGGAGAATATCCTTCTAGCTGGCCGCGCTGGTGTCGTCGGCCTGCTCCGACGTCCGGAGTTGGTCCAGCGCCTCCCGGAGGTTCGATTTGGCAACCCGCACGGCATTCTCGGCTTCGGCGCGAAGCGTCGAGTCTCCGACCGAGGCCGCACGCTCGAGCCGGTCATGCGCATGGCACAGCGCCTCGGCGGCGCTGGCCGCCACCAAGGCGGTGCGATGGCGCGCCTTGGCGTCCAGGATGACGTCGCGCGCCTCCTGCCATGCGGCCAGGGCGACGGGCGGCATGTCGGGCCCGTGCAGCTGCTGAAGCGCCACCAGGGCGCGCGTCAGGGATTCCGGCATCTCATGGCCCCCCAGCCAACCATCCGGCGCAGGCTAGCGGTTCAGCCGGTCCGGGTCATGTTCTGCATCGCAGAAAGCGGCGGACGGCGGAAGCTCGCCAATGGCAGGGCCCGGGGCGGTTCGGAGGGGATCCCGCGCGTTACGTCAGGCCAACGTCACGGCGCGCCCGGACGCCTCCAAGCGAAAGGGAACGCGCGGGGCGTGCCTTCCGAGGGGGCAGGGTCCCGGGCGGTTGCCAGCCGAACGCACGGACCAGCGAAATCCGCGCCGCCTGCCGCGCTTGGCGTCAGGCACCCGCGCCCTGGGGCGGGCGTTCCGCGCGGACCGTGCCGTCGGCATCCTCGCCATCCTTGCCGCGACCGAGCATTTCAAGGATGCGATCCGACAGGTCGGCCTCCGTGAACGGCTTGCGCAGGACGACCTCCCCCGCGAGGGCGCGGGTTCCGGCATGGGCGGTCATGAACAGGATCGGGAGATCGGGCCGCTCGGCCCGCAGCCGGACGGCCAAAGCCACTCCGTCCATTCCGGGCATCACCACATCCGTGACGACGAGGTCGGGGGCGGGGCCCCCACGGCCAAGGTCGAGGGCGGCCTGGCCGCCGGGCGCCTCGAGCACATGGTAGCCCAGGTCGCGCAGATGCGCGGCCGTGACGGCACGAAGATCCTCGTCGTCATCCACGAGCATCAGCACCGCATTCCCATGTTGCCCGCCCGAGCGCCGCGCCACGGGACGGCCGGCCGTCGCCGCATGCGCCCGGGGCAACCGGATCGTCACCGTGGTCCCCTGCCCGGGGCGGCTGTCGATCCGCAGGGTCCCGCCGGACTGCTCGGCAAAGCCATGCACCATCGCAAGGCCAAGTCCCGTGCCCTTGCCGGGCTCCTTGGTCGTGAAGAACGGATCCACCGCCCGCGCAAGGACCTCGGGTGGCATGCCGGCCCCGGTGTCCTGGACCGCGAACTCCACGTAGCTGTCGGAGGCGCCTTCCCACCCCGCGGGCCCGGGACGGTTGCGCACCATGAGGCGGAGCCGGCCACCCTCCGGCATCGCGTCGCGGGCATTGGCCGCAAGGTTGACCAGGGCGACCTCGAGCTGGTGCGGGTCCACGCGGATCGGCCCCGTCCCGTCCTCGATCTCCACCTCGACCATGATCCCGGACCCGGTGGCGTGGCCGATCAGCGACTCGATCTGCGGCAACAGGCGGGCGGGCTCCACGAGGGTCGGCGCCAACTGCTCCCGGCGGGCGAAGGCCATGAGCTGCCGCACGAGCGAGCTTCCCCGTTCGGCGGCCGCCTCGCCATGGCGGAGCAGGTCCAGGATGCCTTCGTCCCGGGTGCGCCGCGCAATGAGCCGGTAGGTCCCCAGAACGGCGGCGAGGACGTTGTTGAAGTCGTGCGCGATTCCGCCGGTCAGCTGCCCCAGCGCCTCAAGCTTCTGGGCCTGCAGGAGTTCGGTCTGGACCTTCTCCCGGCGCTTCATCTCGGCGGCGAGTTCCTCGGCCGTGGCGGACAGCGCGCGCGTCCGCTCGGCGATGCGCGCTTCCAGCATCTCGTTGGACCGCGCCAGGGCCGACTCGGCGGCCTTGCGCGCCGACAGGTCCACGATCACCGCGACATGCTCGTCGTCCTGGCCGGCCTGGGTCATGGCGACCAGCACCGGGATCCGCCGCCCATCCTCCAGCAGGTATTCCTTCTCGTAGGGCGCGGCCGAGCCGTTCCGGCGCAACTCGTGCTGCTTGGCGTCGTCGACGTCCCGGTACTCGGGCGGGGTGAGGTCGCGCCAGTTGATCCGCCCGCTCAGGAAGGCCTCGCGGTCCTGGTCCACCAGCCCCAGGAAGGCGTCGTTGACATAGGAGATGCCGCCGTCCGCCGTTCCGATCCCGAAGGGAAGGATGTTGGTGTCGATCACCCGGCGGAACCGCTCCTCGCTCAGGCGGAGCGCGGCCTCGGCCTGCTTCTGCTCGGTGATGTCCTCGACGATGGCGATCTCGAAGGACGGCGCTCCATTCGCCGCGCGGACGAGCGAGACCGCAAGGCGCGCCCAGACGAGGCGCCCGTCCTTGTGGATGTAGCGTTTCTCGACCGTGTAGCGGTCGATCTCGCCCCGGGCCATGCGCTGGAACCGCTGCAGGTCGGGCTCGACGTCGTCCGGATGGGTGATGTCGGGCCAGGGCAGCCCCATCAACTCCTCCCGCGTGTAGCCCAGCATCGTGCAGAGGGCGTCGTTGACATCTAGGCACTGCATCGTGAACAGGTCCACGCAGCCCACCCCCACGCCCGCATTCTCGAACACGGCCCGGAACCGGCTTTCGCTTTCCCGGAGGGCTGCCTCGGCCTGCTTGCGCGCGGTGATGTCGATCGTGCTCCCGATGGCGCGCACCGGGCCGTCTGGTCCGTAGACGACCAGGGTGCGGTCCGAGAGGTGGATCCAGTGCCCGTCATGGTGGCGCAGCCGGTAGTCCGCCTCGATCCGCTCCTGCCTCGCGTCGATGGCGGCGCGGGCTTCCTGCTGGAGCCGGGGCAGGTCGTCGGGATGGAGCCGGGCGTCCCACCAGGCCGGATCGGGCGGAATGTCCGCGATGTCGTAGCCGGTGATCTGCCGGACCTGCCCGCCGCGGGAAACCTGCCCGGTCCTGAGGTCCCAGTCGTAGATGATGCCGTTCACCGCCTCGAGGGCGAGCCGCACCCGCTCCTCGTTCTCGCGCAGGCGCTCCTCGGCCAGCTTGCGTTCGGTGATGTCCGTGTGGGTCCCGAAGAGCCGCAGGGGCCGGCCCTCGGCATCGCGCTCGATCTCGGCCAGCACCGAGATCCACCGAAGCGCGCCGTCGCTGGGGCGGATGATGCGGTAATCGATGGCGTATTCCGTCTGGGCCGTGGCGATGGCCTGGAGGAACGCCTTCTCCGTACGCTCGCGGTCCTCCGGGTGGATGCGGCGCACCCAATCGTCATGCGTTTCGCCGGCGGCCTCGGGCGGAAGGCCGTGGATGGCCAGATATTCCGGCGATCGGCGGTTGGTGAACTCGCCGTCGCGAAGATGCACCACATGGCCCCCCGATCGTCCGAGCCGGTGCGCCCGGGCCAGTTCCGCCTCGCGGCGGCGCAGCCGGTCCTCGCTCTCGCGCAGCGCCGCCAGGGCCTCCTGGCGCGACCGCAGCAGGGCGAAACGGTCCGTGGCCACCCGGATGGAGCGGACCAGCGCCTCCCGGTCGGTGCGGTTCCGGTCGATGTAGTCCTGCGCGCCTTCCTTCATCGCGGCGACGGCCCGAGCCTCGCCGCCGGCCTCGGTCAGCAGGACCACGGGCACCTGCGGATCGCCCGAGGCGTCGTGCAAGGCCCGCAGCACCTCGAGCCCGTCCATATCCGGGAGCGTTTCACCCAGGAGAACGCAGTCCGGGCGCAGCCGCCGCGCCGCAGCGATGCCCTCGGCCCCGGTCGCCGCCTCGTGGACCACAGGGGCGGGGTCGCCGCCGGTTCCGGACAGGCGGATGGCCAGCGCCCGGCGGGTCTCCGGGCTGCCATCGACGATCAGCACCGATAGCGGAGTCATGGCCGTCGGGCGTCCCGCATCCCAAGGCGGCCCCTGGGCGGATCCCTGCGGGCGGCATCCCCGTCCCGCCCGAGAGGGCCAGACCCGGCCATCATCTTGCGCGTCCCCTCGCGTGGTTGGCTTTCGTCAACGATAGGGTAGAGCCGATCCGCGTCGAGAAGTCGACGGCCGGGATGACGCGGGCCAACCCCGGCAGGGGAGCCCGGCCAATCGCCTGGTCCGTAAAGTTCAAGATATCTGCCCGTCCGACGGAAAGATTCCATTCACCTCGATCCCCGAGATTGCCTCCGTAGCCTGTTGCAGCCGGTGGGGACCAGACCGATGGACCTTTGCGTGATCGACGACCACCGCGTGAACCTGGGTGTCCTGAAGGGGGTCATCGGTTCCGTTCCCGGCTGGGAGGCGGAGGCTTTCCAGGACCCCGCCGAAGCCCTGGGCCGCTGCGCGCGCAAGGTGTTCGACCTCGTCATCGTCGATTACCAGATGCCCGGGATGAACGGCATCGACGTGATCCGGCACCTGCGGGCGGACCCCCGCTTCGAGCATGTGCCCATCGTCATGATCACCGCCGACGCCGACCGTGGCCTGCGGATCGAGGCCATTCGCGCGGGCGCCACCGACTTCCTGAACAAGCCCGTCGACCCCGAGGAACTGCGCGTGCGCGCGGCCAACCTCCTGGCGCTCCGCCGCGCGCAGACGGCCCTGGCCGACCGTGCGGTCCATCTCGCCGACGAGGTGGCCGCCGCCACCCGGCGCATCGCCCAGCGCGAGGAGGAGGTGATCCAGCGGCTCGCCCGGGCCATCGAATACCGGGACGACCAGACGGGGGAGCATATCCTCCGCGTGGCCCGGATCTCCGGCATGGTGGCCGGGGAGCTCGGCCTGCCGCAGCAGTTCTGCGCCAACATCTTTTTGGCCGCGCAACTGCATGACACCGGCAAGATCGGTCTGCCCGACTCCATCCTGCTCAAGCCCGGCCGGCTGACCGACGACGAGATCCAGGTCATGCGCCTGCATACGGTCATGGGCGGGGAGGTGCTGCGCGACGGCACGAGCGATCTCATCCGCATGGCGCATGACATCGCGCTCTGCCACCACGAGCGGTGGGACGGGCGCGGTTATCCGCACGGCCGCATGCAGGAGGACATTCCCCTGTCGGCCCGCATCGTCTCGGTGGCCGACGTGCTGGACGCGCTTCGCACGGCGCGACCTTACAAGCCGGCCTGGGATGCCGAGGCCGCCCGTTCCGAGATCGAGAAACTCTCGGGCGCGGCCTTCGACCCGGCCTGCGTGGCGGCCCTGATGCGCATCTGGCCCGCCGTGACGGCCCTCTACCCCGACACTTCGCTTCCCAAACAGGAGAATGCTGCATGACCCTGCCCGTTCAACTTGGCCTCTCGCGACGCCACGTGCTGAGAGGAGCCCTCGCGGCCATGGTGGCCGCCGGCCTCGACGCGCCGCGGAAGGCCATGGCCGCTCTGGCGGCTCCTGCGGGACAGGTCGTCCTGACGCTTTCGGGCCAGGTTGCCGACACGAACTCGGACGGCGTCGCGGAGTTCGACCTCGCGATGCTCGACGCCCTTCCCCAGCGGGAGACGGTGACCGCCACGCCCTGGCACGAGGGGCGGCCCACCTTTAGCGGCCCGACGATCGCCTCGGTCCTGCGGGCCGTCGGCGCCCAGGGCTCCAAGCTGCGGATCGTCGCGCTCAACGACTATTCCGCCGAGATGCCGGTCGAGGATGCCCAGACCATTCCGGTGATCCTGGCCACCCGCATCGACGGAAAGACGATCTCGATCCGCGACAAGGGTCCGCTGTTCGTGATCTATCCCTTCGACGAACAGCCCGAGCTGTTCAACGAGGTCTATTTCGGCCGTTCGGTCTGGCAGGTCGCCAGGATCGAGGTCATCGCGTGAAGCGCTGGCGCCGCCGGTCCGACTGGACGGGGTCCCGCCGCCTGCGGTGGGGCCTCGCGGTGCTGAGCGGCATCAGCCTCGTCCTGCTCCTCAGCGTCGTCTACCTTTTCAGCCTCCTGAGGGAGAGCCGCCAGGCCATGGAGGACAGCGTCCGCGAGGACGCGATGTGGGCGGTCTACCAGACGGACCGCCAGACCAACTCGATGATCGCCGCCATCGACACCACGCTGTTCGACGAGCTGTCCGGAGGACCGGCCCCGGTCTCGGAGGCCTATGACATCCTCTACAGCCGCGCCCAACTGCTCGAGGATGGCTCCTTCGGCGTGAAGTTCGAGGACACGCCCGAACTCTTTGCGCAGGCCAACCGCGTCCGGGACAGGATCCTCGCGCTCGCGCAGTCGATCGATGCCTTGGCCGCCGAACCTTCCATGGCCGCCCTCAGAAGCGTGCGGGACAAGGTCGCGGCCATCCATGACGACACCGCCGAACTGGTCATGCAGACCAACAGCGTCCTCAACGCCACGCGCGTCGCGCAGCGGGCCGAGGTGTGGCGCCTCCAGACCGCGCTGGGCATCAACGTGGCGCTCCTGGTGGTGGGCTTCGTGGGCATCGCCACGCTCATGGCGGCCCAGATGCAGCAGATCGCGACCGCCGGTCGCAAGCTGGCGCTGCTGGGCGAACGGAACCGTGCCATCGCCCAACGGGCGCGAGCCGCGAGCCGCGCAAAATCCACGTTCCTCGCCACCATGAGCCACGAGATCCGGACCCCCCTCAACGGCATCATCGGCACCGCCGAGCTTCTGGCGCATTCGACGCTGTCGCCCGACCAGATGCGCCAGCTGTCGATGATCCGGGAATCCGGCTACCACCTCCTCGAGGTGATCAGCGACGTCCTCGACTTCTCCAAGCTCGAGTCCGGCAAGGTGGAGTTCGAGCATCAGCGCGTTCGCCTGCCCGACGTGGCCGAAACCCTGCTCACGATGCTGGTGCCCCGGGCGGATCTCAAGGGCCTGCGGCTGAACGTGGACCTTCCCAGGATCGAGTTGGGCACCGACCCGGCGCGGCTGAGGCAGGTCATGGTCAACCTGATCGGCAACGCCATCAAGTTCACCGCAGCGGGCTCGATCACGGCGCATGGCCGACTGATCGCGCCCGATCGCCTGCGGGTCGAGATCCTCGACACCGGGATCGGCATTCCCGCCGAGGCGATGCCCCTGCTGTTCCGGGACTTCAGCCAGGTGGACGGTTCGGCCTCCCGCAGCTTTGGGGGCACCGGACTGGGCCTCGCCATCTGCAAGCGGATCGTGGAAGGGCTGGGGGGGCGGATCGGCGTGTCCAGCGCCCCCCGCGCGGGCAGCACCTTCTGGTTCGAGATCCCCGTCCTTGATCCGGCGGTCTGCGACGACGTCCCGGCGCCCGTCGCGGCGCCTGACACCTGCGGCCAGGGGACCTTCCGCGGCCGCGTCCTCGTGGTCGAGGACAATCCGGTGAACCGGGCGGTGGCCAAGGGCCTGCTGGAGTGGCTCGGCCTGACGGTCGAAATGGCCCATGATGGCGCCGAAGCTGTGGAGCGGCTGTCCTCCGAATGCTTCGACCTGGTGCTGATGGACGTCCAGATGCCGGTGATGAGCGGCCTGGAGGCCACTCAGGAACTGCGGCGCAGGGGCAATCGCGTCCGCATCGTCGGCCTGACGGGCAATGCCTTCGTCAGCGACCGGGCCGATTGCCTTCGTGTCGGGATGGACGACTTCGTGCCCAAGCCG
This sequence comes from Rubellimicrobium arenae, assembly GCF_017916275.1. GTDB lineage: Bacteria > Pseudomonadota > Alphaproteobacteria > Rhodobacterales > Rhodobacteraceae > Rubellimicrobium > Rubellimicrobium arenae. The sequence goes on along the minus strand of NZ_JAFMST010000004.1, from coordinate 253,623 downwards.
GTGACCCAGCAGAAGCTGGTTCAGGCCCTGACGGAGTCCGGCCTGCGACGGCCTGACTGCGACGAAGCGGCCCCCGCCGGGCCGGAGCCCACGTCCCAAGGTGGCCAGGCGGTCGAAACGCCTGCGACCGCCAGTGTCGCCGAAACCGCCAGCCCGGAGGTGGCCCATCTTGATGCCGGACTCGTCGAGGCGTTGACCGCGGCGCTGGGGGCGGACACGGTCGACGTGCTTCTCGGGGACATCCTCGTGGAGGCCGAGGCGCTTCCCGCCGTGTTGGGGGACCCGGGCCTGACGCCCCAGCGCATGGACACGGTGCTTCACAGCTTCAAAGGGGCCGCCGCGACGCTGGGGCTGGTCGATGCCGCGACCCGGGCGCAGGCGCTCCGACAGGCAGCCGACTGGACCGAGGCGGATGTCGAGGCGATCCTGGCCAGCACCCGGATCGGCGTTCGGATGGCCAAGGATCTGGTCGGCGCGTCACCGGGCGCACAGGCCGCCGCCTGACGGCGCCCCTCCCGATCGATCGGGAGCCCGCGATCAGCGTGCGTCGATCCGGAGGGTTTGCCGAAGCCGCCCGGTCAGGCGGTCATAGATCAGGATGCGGTCATCGCCTGTGACGATGGCAAGCCAGTCCCCACCCTGGGTGAACGCGGTGGCCCTGGCCCCTTCGGGAAGCTGCAGGCTGTCGGGCAGGGGCGGGCCATCCGCATTCAGGCGCATGACAAGGGCACCGATCAGGACTAGGAAGCCCACGATCATCACCACGATCAGCGTCACGACCAGGCGCTGGAGAGCCCGCAGCCCGGGCGGAAGAGGGGCCTCGGGGGCCGTATCCATATGTCCGATCGCCTCAGCTTCGATATCGCGGCCAATCCGCCGCGCCGCCTTGATAAGGCGCTCGCGCGTGACGTGCCAGATGAGAGCCTCAGCCGCTCGCGCCTCGCGCGGCTGATCGCGGAGGGTGCGGTCCGCGTCGGGGGCGAGGTGCGGACCGACCCCTCGGGGCCTGTCGCGGAGGGCGACCGCGTCGAGATCGAGATCGGTCCCCCCGAGGAAAGCCATATCGGCCCGGAGCCGATCCCCCTCGACATCGTCTGGGAGGATGCGGACCTGATCGTGGTGAACAAGCCGCCCGGCATGGTCGTCCACCCCGCACCCGGAGCGACCTCCGGCACGCTGGTGAATGCGCTGATCCACCATTGCGGCCCTTCGCTGTCGGGGGTGGGGGGAATGCTCCGCCCGGGGATCGTTCATCGGATCGACAAGGACACCTCGGGGCTCCTGGTGTCGGCCAAGTCCGACCGGGCGCACCAGGGCCTGGCCGCGCAGTTCGAGGCACACGAGGTCGAGCGGCACTACCTCGCGGTCTGCCATGGACGGCCGGAGTCGTCCGATCCGCGTCTGGCGGGTCTTCGCGGTGTCAGTTGGGAGCCAGGAGGCGTGCTGCGGATCGCGACGCGGCTCGACCGTCACCGCACCGATCGGCAACGGCAGGCGGTGACCTGGGAAGGGGGGCGGCACGCCGTCACCCGCGCCCGGGTGGTCGAGCCCTTCGGGAGCCCTCCGTCTGCCGCGCTGATCGACTGCTGGCTGGAAACCGGGCGCACGCACCAGATCCGGGTCCACATGGCCTATGCCGGCCATGGTCTGGTGGGCGATCCGGTCTATGGCGGGCATCGCAAGGCCTCGATCCGCGCCCTGGGACCGGAGGGCGCCGCGGCGATCGAGGGGTTCCCGCGTCAGGCGCTTCATGCGGCGACCCTGGGCTTCGTCCACCCCGTCACGGGGCAGCGGCTCCGCTTCGAAGCCCCATTGCCGGCCGATATGTCGGAACTCCTTCGCGCGCTGGGCGGTTGAGCCCTCGTCACCTGATGTCACGCTGTGGAATAACGCACAGCGATTGTTCATCTTTTCTCAGGAAAAGATGAGATATGACCCGATTTCCCTTGCGTCCAGCGCATGTAAATGTTAAAGGGATGAACTTTTCCGAAAGGGGGCCCTCATGGCGACCTACGCGAACCTTCCAGCACCGTCCCCCGAACAGGGACTGAACCGCTACCTTCAAGAGATCCGCAAGTTCCCGATGCTCGAGCCTGAGCAGGAATACATGCTCGCCAAGCGTTGGGTGGATCATCAGGACGCGTCGGCGGCGCACAAGCTTGTGACCTCGCACCTCCGTCTCGCGGCGAAGATCGCGATGGGCTACCGCGGCTACGGCCTGCCGCAGGCCGAGGTGATCTCGGAGGCGAACGTGGGCCTCATGCAGGCCGTGAAGCGGTTCGACCCCGAGAAGGGCTTCCGCCTCGCGACCTATGCGATGTGGTGGATCCGCGCCTCGATCCAGGAGTATATCCTGCGGTCCTGGAGCCTCGTGAAGCTTGGCACCACCTCGGCGCAGAAGAAGCTGTTCTTCAACCTCCGCAAGGCCAAGGCCCGCATCGGCGCCCTGGAGGAGGGGGACCTGCGGCCCGAGAACGTCAAGAAGATCGCCGAGGACCTCGGGGTGAGCGAGGAGGAGGTGATCTCCATGAACCGCCGGCTGTCCGGTGGAGACGCCTCGCTCAACGCGCAGGTCGGCGCCTCCGAGGACAGCGCCACGCAATGGCAGGACTGGCTCGAGGATGAGGATGCCGACCAGGCGACCGCCTTTGCCGAGCGTGACGAGCTGGAAGCCCGGCGGGAGCTTCTGACCGCCGCGATGAGCAACCTGACCGACCGGGAACGCGACGTGCTCATGCAGCGCCGCCTGCAGGACAACGTCGTCACCCTGGAGGAGCTGTCCGAGCGTTATGGCGTCTCGCGCGAGCGGATCCGCCAGATCGAGGTGCGTGCCTTCGAGAAGCTGCAGAAGCGCATGACCGAGCTCGCCCGCGAGCGGGGGATGCTGGAGACCGCCTGACGGATTGCGCCCGCGCCTCGGCCTGCTAGCGTCGCCGCGCAATCCGAAGGGGGAGTCGATCCATGCAGAAACCGGTCCGGTGGGGCGTCCTGGGGGCGGCCCGCTTCGCGCGCGAGCACATGGCCCGCGCCATCCATGCCGCCGAAGGGGCGGAGTTCTACGCCCTCGCGACCTCGGACGCCGCCAAGGCCGAGCCGTTCCAGGCCTTTGCGCCCGGCCTGAAGGTGCACTCCTCCTACGAGGCGCTCCTGGCTGATCCGGAGGTCGAGGCGGTCTACATCCCGCTGCCCAACAGCCTTCATCTCGAATGGTCGCTCAAGGCCATCGCGGCCGGCAAGCATGTGCTTTGCGAAAAGCCGATGACGATGAAGGCCTCCGAATTCGACCAGCTCATCGAGGCGCGGGACCGGTCCGGCCTGCTGGTCGCCGAAGCCTACATGATCGTCCACCACCCGCAGTGGATCCGGGCCCGCGAGCTGGTGCAGGGCGGCGCCATCGGGCAGCTTCGCCATGTGTCGGCCGAGTTCTCGTTCAACCTCACCGACATGACCAACATCCGCAATCGGCCCGACACCGGCGGCGGCGCGCTGGGCGATATCGGCGTCTACATCTTCGGCTCGGCCCGCTTCGTCTCGGGCGAGGAGCCGACGCGCATCCGCGCGGCCAACGTCCAGCGCGAGAACGGGGTGGACGTCCATGTCCAGCTCATGGCCGACTTTTCGTCCTTCAGCTACTCCGGCATGGTCTCCATGCGCCTCCATAATCGTCAGGAGGTCATCTTCCACGGGACCGAGGGGGTCCTGCGGGTCGCCTATGCGCCCTTCAACTCGAACATCCACGATCTGGCGCAGATCCTGCTCGAGACCGGTCCGAACCTGCGCCAGCAGGAGCGGTTCCCCGGCGTCAACCAGTACGTGCTTCAGGTCCAGAACTTCGGCCGCTCGCTGCGCGAGGGCGTGGCCTATCCGTGCCCTCTCGAATTCAGCAGGGGCACGCAGCACATGATCGACATGGTGCTCGAGGCGGAGACGGCCGGCGGCTGATCGCTCGGAACCCCAGCACGCCCCTGTCGTTCCCCCGCCGTGACAGCGGACAGGGGAACGACGATGGATCAGCGCCACATTCTCGTATTCGGAGCCGAAGGCGTCACGGGCCGGGAGGTGGTGCGCCAGGCGATCGCGCGGGGCCATCAGGTCCGTGCCTCGGATCGATCCTTCAACGCCCCCGAACGCCTGCCCGAGGGTGTCGAGGCCGTCCCCGCCGATATCCTCCATGGCGACCTTCGGCCCCTGATGTCGGGCGTCGATGCCGTGATCTCCTGCCTCGGGGTGGGGAACGACCCCAAGACCCTTCTCGATCCGCCGCCGCTCTACCTGGAAGGCACCACCCGCATGGTGGAGGCCATGAAGGCCGAGGGGGTGCGGCGGATCGTCGTGATCTCGGCGGCCTTCCTTGTCGTGAAGGATCGCGGACCGCTCCTGTTCCGGACGGCGGTCATCCCGTCGCTGACCCGGGTGCTGGACCAGATGCGGGGCATGGAGGCGGTGCTCCGCGTCTCGGGCCTGGACTGGACGGCGGTGCGGCCGGGCTGGCTTCTGGACGGCGAGCCCACGGGCGACGCCTGGATCGGAACCGATCCCTTCCCGGAGGGCCTGATCCGCGCCCGCACCGGCGATGTGGCGACGCTGCTGCTCGACTGTGCGGACCAGGGCGCCTGGGTGGGCCAGGCCCCCTTCATCGCCCGCGACGAGCCCGACGCGATGGAGTCGAACAGCCGGGTCGCCCTCGAGATGCTGGCCTGAGCCGTCCGGCTCGGGCCGTCGCGGGGGCCGTCCAGCGCAGGGCGGGACGGCCCGGAGGCGTCACGCCTCCATCTTCTCCAGCTCCTCGATGAAGCCTTCGATCATGGACAGGCCCTTGTCCCAGAACGTCGGGTCGCTCGCGTCCAGGCCGAAGGGGGCGAGAAGCTCCTTGTGATGCTTGGACCCGCCGGCCTTGAGCATGTCGAAGTACTTGTCCCGGAAGGCGGGATCCCCCTCCTCGTAGACGGCGTAGAGCGCATTCACGAGGCCGTCGCCGAACGCGTAGGCGTAGACGTAGAAGGGCGAGTGGATGAAGTGCGGGATGTAGGCCCAGAAGCTCTCGTATCCCGGCGCGAAGTCGAAGGCGTCGCCCAGCGACTGGGCCTGCACCGACATCCAGAGCGCGTTGATGTCGTCCGGCGTCAGCTCGCCATGGCGGCGCGCCTCGTGGAGCTTCGACTCGAAGTCGTAGAAGGCGATCTGGCGGACGACCGTGTTGATCATGTCCTCGACCTTGCCGGCCAGCAGCGCCTTCCGGGCCCGGGTGTCCGGGGCTTCGGCCAGGAGCTTGCGGAAGGTCAGCATCTCGCCGAACACCGAGGCCGTCTCGGCCAGGGTGAGCGGCGTGGACGACAGGAGCTCCCCCTGGCCCGCGGCGAGGACCTGGTGGACGCCGTGCCCCAGTTCATGGGCAAGGGTCATGACGTCGCGCGGCTTGCCCAGGTAGTTCAGCATCACATAGGGGTGCGCGTCCGTCACCGTGGGGTGCGCGAAGGCGCCGGGGGCCTTGCCGGGCTTCACCGCGGCGTCGATCCAGCCCTGGGAGAAGAACGGCGCGGCAAGCTCGGCCATGCGGGGATCGAAGGCGGCGTAGGCTTCGGTCACGGTGCGCTCGGCCTCGTCCCAGCTCACCAGCCGGTCATCCTCGGTCGGCAGCGGCGCGTTGCGGTCCCAGACCTGAAGCCGGTCGAGGCCCAGCCACTTGGCCTTGAGGCGGTAGTAGCGGTGCGACAGGCGCGGGTAGGCTGCCACGACCGCGTTCCGCAGCGCCTCGACCACCTCGGGCTCGACATGGTTGGCGAGGTGCCGGCCCATCTGCGGCGTGGGCAGCCCGCGCCAGCGGTCCTCGATCTCCTTTTCCTTGGCCAGCGTGTTGTGGATGCGGGCGAAGGTGCGGGTGTTCTGCCCGAACACCTTGGCGAGCGCATGGAACGCGGCCTCGCGCTTGGCGCGGTCCTGTTCGGTCAGGAGGTTGAGCGTGCCCTCGATGTTCAGCGTCTCGCCGTCCACCTCGAACTCCAGGCCGGCGATGGTCTCGTCGAAGAGCTTGTTCCAGGCCGAGGCGCCGACCGACGACTGGTCGTGCAGGAACTTCTCCAGTTCGTCCGAAAGCTGGTAGGGCTTCATGGCCCGCATCCGGTCGAAGACCGGCTTGTAGCGGTGCAGCTCCTGGCTCTGGCCAAGGAGGGAGGTCAGGTGCTCCTCGTCCAGGCGGTTGAACTCCAGCCCCCAGAACACGAGCGGCGTGGTGAAGGCGGTGATCCGGTCCTGGCAGTCGGACATGAACTTGGCCCGCTCGCCGTCCGTGGTGATCTGGTAATAGCGCAGGCCCGCATAGGACATGATGCGTCCCGCCACCTGTTCGATGCGTTCGTAGCGCAGCACCGCGTCCAGCAGCCCGTGGGCGTCGAGCCCCGCCAGCTTGCCTTCGAAGTCGCGGGCAAAGGACGCGCAGGCGTCCTCGACCCAGTCCATGTCGCGCTTGAGCTCGGGCGCGTCCGGCGAGGCATACAGGTCCGACAGGTTCCAGTCGGGAAGCCGCCCGAATTCGTTGTGGCCCGCGAGGCTGCCGCTGTCGGCGTCGTAAACGGGTGTAGGCATGGGCGGTCCCTTCCAATCTGGTCTGGGGCCCTAGATAGTCGCCGCCTCGTCGCGGGGGAAGTGCGGCCCCCTCAGCCGTGAGCGGCGAGGATCTCCCGCAGGGTGTCGAGGGTGTCGATCTCGTTCACCGGCTTGTCGTGCCGCCAGCGGAGCATCCGGGGAAAGCGCAAGGCCACGCCGGACTTGTGGCGCGGCGACGCCTGGATGCCCTCGAAGCCGATCTCGAAGACCTGAACCGGTTCGACCTGCCGGACGGGGCCGAACTTCTGGACGGTGTGCTTGTTCACCCAAGCGGTGATCTGGCGGAACTCGGCGTCGGTCAGGCCGGAATAGGCCTTGGTGAAGGGCACGAGCTCGTTGCCGTTCCGGACGGCGAAGGTGAAGTCGGTGAACAGGTTGGCGCGGCGGCCCGAGCCCGCCTGGGCGTAGACCATCACCGCATCGATGGTCAGCGGATCCACCTTCCATTTCCACCAGTCCCCCTTCTTGCGGCCCGTGCCGTAGGGGGACGACCGCCGCTTGAGCATGAGGCCCTCGGCCCCTTCCTCGCGGGCGCGGAGCCGTTCCTCCCGCAGGTCGTCCACGGTGGCGAAGGGCACGGGAGGCGAAAGGCGGAGCGGCGCCTCGGGCGGGAGGCCGGTGAGAAGCGCCTCGAGGCGCTGGCGCCGGTCCTGGAACGGGACGGGGCGGATGTCGTGGCCGTCCTGCTCCAGGAGGTCGTAGGTCATCAGCACCACGGGGGCGGTCGTCAGGAGCGACTTGGGCACGGTCTTGCGCCCGATCCGGGGCTGGAGCGCGTTGAAGGTCATCGGATGGTCGCCGTCCCAGGCCAGGATCTCGCCATCGAGGACGGTGCCGTGGGGCAGCCAGTCGATGGCGCGGGCGAGCTCGGGGAAGCGGTCGGTGATGAGATCCTCGCCCCGGCTCCAGAGGTGGTGCTTCCCCTCGCGCAGGATCAGCTGGCCCCGGATGCCGTCCCACTTGCGCTCGGCGAACCAGTCGGCGGGGTCGCCGAGGTCGGCCGGGTCCTCGAGCTGGTAGGCGAGGTAGAAGGGGTAGGGGCGGGCGCTGTCGTCCCGCGCCTCGCCCTCGTGGAGGAGCCGCGCCCAGGTCGTCGTCTCGGGCGTCCAGTCCCCCATGAGGCGGTGCGCCACCTCGGTCTCGGGCTGGTCGGTGGCCTGGGCCAGCGCCTTGGTCATCAGGGTCTGGCTGACGCCCACGCGGAAGCTGCCGGTCAGGAGCTTGGTGAACAGGAACCGTTCGGACCCCGGCAGCGAATCCCAGGCGTCGAGGATCCCGGCCTTGCGTTCGGGCTCGGGCAGGGCGGACAGCTCGCGCAGGCGGGCGATCCAGTAGGACAGGGGCTGGTCGCTGTCCTTCGACGGCGGCGGCAGGATGAGGGCGATCGTCTCGCTCAGGTCGCCGACGATCCCGTAGGACTCCTCGAAGAGCCAGAGCGGCAGGCCCGCCCGTTCGGCGGCCCAGTCGCGCAGCGAGGTCGCGGTGATCGTCCGGCGCGGACGGCGGCCGGAAAAGAGCGCCACCGTCCAGAGCTTGTCGGCATCCGGGGCGGTCCGGAAGTAGTCGGCCAGCGCCGCGACCTTGGCGTTGGTGCGGGTCGTCTGGTCGAGCCGGCCGTACAGGGCGGCGAAGTCCTTCATGCGACGGCTCCGCCCGGCGCATCCTCGTCGATGATGTCCTTGGGCGCCTCGTCATGCGCGAGGACCTCCTCGCCCGCGTAGTCGGTGGACACGATGCCGGCGTCGTAGCCCTGCTCCTCGAGCCAGCGGCGGAAGGCGGCGGTGTAGCCGTGGGTCACGAAGACCTTCTCGGCGCCGGTCGCGCGGATGGCCTCGTTCAGGCCGGGCCAGTCGGCGTGGTCGGACATGACGAAGCCCCGGTCGGTGCCGCGCCGGCGACGGATGCCCCGGAGCGCCATCCAGCCCGAGGCGACGGCGGTCGAGGCGTTGCCGAACTTGCGGGCCCAGGTGGAGTTGAGCGCCGAGGGCGTGGCGATGACCATGGCCCCCGCATGCGCCTTGAGGTCGAGGTCGGGGGTCACGCGGGTCGTGGGCGGCAGCGGCATGCCCTGGTCCCGAAGGACCTGCGTCACCGCCTCGACCGCGCCATGCGTCAGGATCGGTCCGATGGACGGGTCGAGGAGGTGCATGACCCGTTGCGCCTTGCCCAGGCTGTAGGCGCCCAGAAGGGAGAAGCGTCCCTCGCTGGCGTTCTGCGCCCACCAGCCGTTGACCTGGTCGCGCAGTTCCTCCTGCGGGGTCCAGCGGAAGACGGGGAGGCCGAAGGTGCATTCGGAGATGAAGGCGTGGCAGCGGACGGGCTCCCAGGGGGTGGACAGGCCGTCGTCCACGACCTTGTAGTCGCCCGACACCACCCAGACCTCGCCCCCGACCTCGACCCGGATCTGCGCGGAGCCGGGCACATGGCCGGCCGGATGGAACGATACCTTGGCCCCGCCGATCTGGCGCGGCTCGCCGTAGCGGATCGTGTCGAGGCGGATGGGCCCCAGGCGGTGCCGGATCACCGGCGCGGCCAGGTCGGTGGACAGGTAGGTGTCCATCCCTCCGCGGGCGTGGTCGGAGTGGCCGTGCGTGAGGAGGGCGCGGGGAACGGGCCGCCAGGGGTCGATGTGGAAATCCCCCGCAGGGCAGTAGATGCCCCTGTCCGTGAAGGTGAGAACGTTCATGCCCCAAGGGTAGCACGGCCGCCAGCGAGGTGTAGGGCGGCGGGCGGGCCAGCCCCCGGACATGATCGAGATCCCGCGGGGCCTCTGGGTTGCCTCATCGAGCCCGCGCGGGGGTCGTGGCCTGTCCAGACCGTCCGGGTTCACGGCGCGGGCTTGAGTCTACAGGGGGTGCGGGACCCCGGGTATGTGGGCGGCTCAACGTTGCGCGCCGAAAGGGCGGGGGCGGTGCAGCCCGGCGCCAAGCCTGGTGAGTGTCTCCGTTCCCGGGGGCCCGGTCAGGGGGGCCTGCGTCACGCGCAGGATCCCGACCCGATTCAGGCCGACCCGTCTCTCTGGTGTCGATGCGGAGGAGAGTGGAGGAACAGGGTTACCAAGCCGTTACCGCACCGGGCGGAGGGGGTGGGCGCGCGCAACGGGCCGGATTTCCAGTGGTCCACGTGACGTGATGCCTGGACCGGACATGACAAGGGCCGCACCCGGCGGGATGCGGCCCTGAATCGGATCGATCGGAGGCGATCAGGCGGCGCGGCCGACCAGAACCTCGTCGATCTCCTTGGCGGCGGCCTTTTCGTCGTTCCCGCTGACGGCCGCGATCTCGCGAGTCAGGCGTTCAAGGGCGGCTTCGTAAAGCTGACGCTCGGAATAGGATTGCTCGCGCTGGTCATCAGCCCGGTGCAGGTCGCGGACCACCTCGGCGATGGCGATGAGATCGCCCGAATTGATCTTCTGTTCGTATTCCTGGGCGCGACGGGACCACATCGCCTTCTTGACCTTGGCCTTGCCCTTGAGCGTCTTGAGCGCATGGGCCACCGTGTCGGCGGAGGACAGGGCGCGCAGGCCCGCCTCGGTCGCCTTGTTGGTGGGCACGCGCAACGTCATCTTGTCCTTCTCGAAGGAGATGACGAACAGCTCGAGCTTGAAGCCGGCGACTTCCTGCTCCTCGATCGAGACGATCTTGCCCACGCCATGAGCGGGGTAGACAACGAAATCGTCGGGGCGGAACTCGCTCTTCTTGGTCTTGGTCATGGGGGTCCTTCCAAACCTGGCGCCTGCGCCGAACCGAACGGGGTCTGCGGCAACAAGAAACCCGACGGAAACGAAGTCCCCGTCAGGTGTGTTGCCGAGTCGGTCGATTCAAGTGCGTTGGGTGATCATTTGGGAGGACCCATAGCACAAATGCGCGAGCCGTGGAAGTGCGGCGCGCGTGCCTGCAGGGCTGGCCGGCGTCCGGCCGCGTGGGGGCGTGTCAGCTGCCTTCGCCCGCCGCCTCGCTGAAGAGGTCCATCTTGCCGGGCTTGCCGTCCATCTCCTCGGCGGTGGGGAGGGGATCCTTCTTGACGGTGATGACGGGCCAGCGTTCGGCGTATTTGCGGTTGAACTCCACCCATTTGGCCATGTCGGGCTCGGTGTCGGGGCGGATGGCGTCGGCGGGGCACTCGGGCTCGCAGACGCCGCAGTCGATGCATTCGTCGGGGTGGATCACCAGAAAGTTCTCGCCCTCGTAGAAGCAGTCGACGGGGCACACCTCCACGCAATCCGTGTATTTGCAGGCGATGCAGTTTTCGGTGACGACGTAGGTCATGGGGATTCAAGTCTCCTGGTCGGGCCGTGACCTAACCCGGCCCCCCGGATCATTCAAGCGGAGCGGATGGCGTGGCGGGGGCGAGATCCTCGTAAAGCCCCTGCGCCTCCGGAGCGGGGCCGCGCCGCTCGCCCAGGTCGAGGATGCGGACGACCCGCACCCGGCCATGGAGCGCGAAGGTCAGGACGTCCCCGGCCCCCACGGCGCGGGCCGGCTTGTCGGTCGGCTGGCCGTTCACGCGGAGCCGTCCTTCGGAGACGAGATCGGCGGCGAGGCTGCGCGATTTCAGGAACCGCGCCTGCCAGAGCCACTTGTCGAGGCGGATGGTCGGCCGAGACCCCCCCGACGCGTCGGTCACTTGGTCTTGAACCCCGCCAGGGCAGCCGCGAAGGGATTGTCCGGATCGATGCGGCGCTTGTCCTCGCGCGGGGGGTGGGCCTCGAAGTTCTGGGCGCGGCTGCGCTCGGGCCGGTCGGGGCGGGGGCCGCGCTCGGGACGGCCCTCGCGGTCCGGACGGTCGCCGCGCGGCTTGCCCTTGGCGAACTCCCGGCGGTCGGGGCGGGACGAATCACGCTCGGGCCGGGCGTCGCGGCGGGCCGGTTCGGCGGGCTGCGGCGCGCCCGCTTCGGCCGGCGCGGCCGTCCGGTCCTGGCGGGGGCGGCGATCCCCCTGCGGACGGTCCTGCCGGTTGCCCGCACCCTGGTCGCGCCGGGGGCCACGACCCTCCTGGCGCGGCCCGCCACGCTCTCCCTGGTTGCGGCGCTGCGCGCGTCCGCCCCAGGTGAAGGTGTAGTAGGCCTCGGTCTCGACGGGCTGGGCCGAGGCGTAGGGGCTGCCCGGCATCTCCATGGGCGAGTCGTAGGGCATCTCCATGGGGATGTCGCTGCCCGGCATCTCGCTGGGCGAGATGTCGGGGATGTCCGAGGGCTCGTCGCCCGGCAGCTCGGTCGGGGGAAGGTCCGGGGCCTCGGTCGGCTCCTCGACGGGAACCTCGCTGGGCGTGTCGGGGGGCGTATCGCCGGGAAGGCCCGGATCGGGAAGATCGGGCTGGGGCACCTCGGCGGGTTCGCCGGGCTGGATGTCGGGCGTGGGCGAGGGATCCTCGGCCGGCGTCTCGGAGGGGGTGGGCGTCACGTCCGGAGTCGGGGTGACGGGCGGCTCCTCGATGGGGGCGGGGGACGGAGTCTCGGCCGGGGTGGGGGCAACGGCCGCCTTGGGCGCGCGCACCTTGGGGCGTTCCGCCCGCTCGGCCCGGTAGCCCAGGCCTTCCATCAGCTTGGCGAAGGTCTCGAGCGACAGGCCGGTGATGGACAGCATCTCGGGCGCGGCCTCGAAGCCCTGCCGCGAGTCCTTGTCACGGAGCATGTCGGCCAGCCGTTCGAGCATGTCGATGCGGATCGCCCGCTCGCCCGCGGCGCGGTAGCCGGCCATCGCCCAGAAGCCCTGCGGCAGCCCCTGCGGGGCCGGCACGGTGACATGGCCCGGAGGCGGCGCGGAGGGAAACTCGTCGAGGCCCTTGGACAGGGACCAGAGAACCAGCCGCAGCCGCGTCGGCGCGGGCTTGAGGAGGGCGGGCAGGAACACGGTGAACTGGCCGAGCCGGACGCCGTGCTTGCGCAGCGCGGTCCGCGCCTCGGGGTCGAGCTGCTTGACCTCGTCGGCCACGTCGCCGCGCGGGATGATGCCCAGGCTTTCCACGAGCCGGTAGGCGAAGCCCTTGGCGAGGCCGGTCAGGGTCTCGTCGCGCTGGAGGTTCAGCAGGGGCTCCATGGCGGCGGCGATCTTGCGGTCCATGAAGTGCTGGAGGCGGCGCTGCACCTTGGCGGCCACGTCGGGGCCCGCTTCCTCGTCCACGAAGGCCACGACCTCGGGCTTGAGCGGGTCCGCGCCCTTGGCGAGGCGGCCCACCGCATGTTCGCCCCACATGAGGCCGCCCTGCTCGGTGAAGTCGATCTCGGTGTCGGGGGCATTGTAGAAGCGGTCGGCGCGCAGATGGAACTGCGGCGCGAGAGCCTGCGCGGCGGCCTGGCGCAGCGTCTTGGCCTCGTCCGGGTTGGCGGCGCGCTCCGCCCGGAAGCGGAACCCTTCGAGCCGTCCGACGGCGTGCCCCTCGACCGTCACGGCGCCCTTGTCATCGACTTCGGCCACGAGGACCTCCTTTTGCCTGAGCCGCCGGGCGAGGGTGCTCGTCCGCCGGTCCACGAAACGTTCCGTCAGAGCCTGGTGCAGCGCGTCCGACAAGCGATCTTCTACCCTGCGCGTCTCTTCGCGCCAATAACCCTCGTCGCCGACCCAGCCCTTGCGTTGGGCCACATAGGTCCAGGTGCGGATATAGGCCAACCGCTTGGACAGCGTGTCGATGTCGCCGTCGGTGCGGTCGATGCGGCGGACGGCCTCGCCCAGCCATTCGGCGGGGACGCGGCCCTTCTCGTGCAGGAAGTTGAAGATCTGGCCCAGGAGCTGCGCATGCTCGCCCTTGGAGATGCCGCGGAAGTCGGGCACGCGGCAGACGTCCCAAAGGAGGCGCACCGAGGGGCCGTCAGTGGCCCGCGCCATGACCTCGGTGTCGCCCGACAGCGCGCGGAGCGCGCCCAGGTCGTCGCTTTCGCGCACGCGGCCCAGCCAGGGGTTGTCCGTCCGCTCCTCCAGGGTCTGGATCAGGCGCTTCACGCTGCCGAACTGGAGGCGGGAGTTGCGCCACATCAGCCGCGTGACGGGGCGGAACTGGTGGTTCTCGATGGCTTCGACCACCTCCGGGTCGAGGTCATGCGCCTCGCCGGTGACGCCGAAGGTGCCGTTCTGCGTGTGCCGCCCGGCGCGCCCGGCGATCTGTGCCAGCTCGTCGGGGGCCAGCTCGCGCATGCGGTGGCCGTCGAACTTGAGGAGCCCCGAGAAGGCGACGTGGTCGATGTCGAGGTTGAGCCCCATGCCGATGGCGTCGGTGGCCACCAGGAAGTCCACGTCGCCGTTCTGGTAGAGCGCCACCTGCGCGTTGCGGGTCCGGGGCGAGAGCGCGCCCATCACGACCGCCGCGCCGCCGCGCGTGCGGCGGATGAACTCGGCGATGGCGTAGACGTTCTCGACCGAGAAGCCGACGATGGCGGCCCGCTCGGGCATCCGGCTGATCTTCTTGGGGCCGGTATAGGTCAGCGTCGAGAAACGGTCGCGGGTCAGGAACTGCACCCCGGGCACGAGGCCCGCGATGGCGTTCCGCATGGTGAGCGAGCCCAGGAACAGCGTCTCGTGCAGGCCGCGCGCGTGGAGCAGGCGGTCGGTGAAGACGTGGCCGCGTTCGGGATCGGCGCAAAGCTGGATCTCGTCGACGGCGAGGAAGTCGGCGCCCATGCCGTCGGGCATCGCCTCGACGGTGCAGACCCAGTACTGGGCGCGGTCGGGGACGATCCGCTCCTCGCCGGTCACGAGGGCCACCACCGACGGGCCGCGCAGCGCGACGATGCGGTCGTAGACCTCGCGGGCCAAGAGGCGGAGCGGCAGGCCGATGACGCCCGTGCGGTGGGCCAGCATCCGCTCGATGGCGTAGTGGGTCTTGCCGGTGTTCGTCGGGCCCAGGACGGCCGTGACGCGGGAACTGGACATGAACGTCGCGCCTTCCGCGCTTGGGGTCAGAGGGCCTCGCCCTCGAGCTGCGTCTGGAGGCGGGTCACCGCGGCGGCGGCCTCGGGGTTCTGCGGGTTCAGATCGTGCACGCGGCGCCACACTTCAAGGGCATCCGCCGGGCGATCCACCTCCTCGAGGATGGTCGCGAAGCCCTGGAGGGCCTCCCAGTCGCTGGGGTTGAGCACGAGCGCCTGCCGCAGGTCGTCGATGGCGGGGCCGGCGTGGCTGGTCAGGTAATAGGCCGAGGCCCGGCCCACATAGGCCGCCGCGAAGTCGGGATCGTGGTCGATGGCGGCGGTGAAATGCTCGATGGCGATGTCGGGCTGGCCCGCGGCAAGGGCGTCCTGCCCGCGCTGGAACAGGAGGTCGATCGCGGCCGAGCCGCTGCGCGACCACAGGCCCTTGAGCTCGCCCTCGATGAGGTGGGCGGCGTCCGGGGTCTCGGCCTCGGACAGCTGCCGGAGGAGGTCGGCCTCCCGCTCCCCGCCGGAGGTCTGGGCGGCCAGGGGTGCCGAAAACCACACGGCCGCCAGCAATGCCGTCACGGTAGATTTGATCAGGAAGGGTCGCGATCCCATAACTGCTTGTGTAGCCCTTCCCCAGGCAATTGCCAGAGGCCGGGCATCACATGGCGGAAAGGGAGCCCAATGAGCGCGATCGTGGACCAGGCGGTGGACGAGCTGAACAGGCGGATGGGCGGGCGGAGCTTCGACGGCACCGCGATGTTCGTCCTGACGGGCGAAGGCAGCATCTTCGTGGACCAGGGCACGGCCCGCAAGGGCGAGGGGCCGGCGGACGTGACGCTGACCGCGACCCCGCAGACCTTCATGGACATCCTCCAGGGCAACCTCGACCCGACCAGCGCCTTCATGACCGGCAAGCTGGCGCTGGACGGGGACATGGGCGCGGCCATGAAGCTCGCCTCCGTCCTTGCTTGACGCGTCGGAGGCCGGGATGGCCCCCCTGCACGCCGTCCTGGCCCAGGGGCCCCGGGACGGCGCGGCGCGCTGGATCCTGACCGGGGACGGCCTGCGCCTGCGCGCCGTCCACTGGAACCGGACGGGCCCGCGGGGGACGGTGCTGCTGTTCTCGGGCCGGACCGAATACGCCGAAAAGTACGGCCGCATCGCCGCCGACCTGGCCCGGCTGGGGTTCGCCTCGCTGGTCGTGGACTGGCGGGGGCAGGGGCTGTCGGACCGGCTCAGGGCCGACCGCGCCCTGGGGCATGTGGAGCACTTCTCGGACTACCAGCGCGACGTGGCCGCCATGGTCGCGCATGGCCGCGAGATCGGCCTCCCCGAGCCGTGGTTCCTCCTGGCGCATTCGATGGGGGGCGCGATCGGCCTGCGGTCCCTCCTCGAGGGGCTGCCGGTGCGCGCGGCGGTGTTCTCGGCCCCGATGTGGGGCATCCAGATGACCGGCGCCCTCAAGCCGGTGGCCTGGTCGGTGTCGGAGGTGGGGCGGCAGCTCGGGCTCGGGCACCTGCTGACGCCCGGGCAGGAGCCCATGTGCTACATCACGCGCTGCGACTTTGCCGGGAACACGCTGACCTCGGACCGCGAGACCTTCGAATGGATCAAGGGGCAGGTCGTCGCCGAGCCGGAGCTGGGCCTGGGCGGGCCGTCGCTCCATTGGCTGAACGAGGCGCTGCGCGAGATGCGCCGCCTGATGTCCGCCCGCGCGCCCGAGACGCCGACCCTGGCCTTCATCGGCACGGACGAGATCATCGTGGACCCCGGGCGCGTCCACCGCCGGATCGCCACCTGGCCGGGCGCGCGGCTGGTCACGATCCCGACCGCCCGGCACGAGGTGCTGATGGAAACCCCGGCGATCCGCGCCCGCGTGCTGCGCGAGATCGACGCGCATTTCCGGGAGAACGGGGCGGGCTGACCCGTCAGCAGTTCGGCACGTTGACGGCCAGGCCGCCGAGCGACGTTTCCTTGTACTTCTCGTGCATGTCGCGGCCGGTCTGGCGCATCGTCTCGATGGCGGCATCAAGCGGCACGAGGTGGGTGCCGTCGCCCCGCAAGCTGAGGGACGCCGCCGAGACGGCCTTGATGGCGCCCAGGCCGTTCCGTTCGATGCAGGGCACCTGCACGAGGCCGCGCACGGGGTCGCAGGTCATGCCGAGGTGATGCTCGAGCGCGATCTCGGCGGCGTTCTCGACCTGCATGGGGGTGCCGCCCAGCACGGCGCAGAGGCCGGCGGCGGCCATGGCGGAGGCGGAGCCCACCTCGGCCTGGCAGCCGCATTCCGCGCCCGAGATCGAGGCGTTGTACTTGATGAGGCCCCCGATGGCGGCGGCGGTGAGGAGGAACTCGGAGACCTGGCGCGCGCTCGCGCCCGGGACATGGTCGAGCCAGTAGCGGATGGTCGCGGGGACGACGCCGGCCGCGCCGTTGGTGGGGGCGGTGACGACCTGCCCGCCGGCGGCGTTCTCCTCGTTCACGGCCATGGCGTAGGCGGACATCCAGTCGTTGATGGTGTGCGGCGCGGTGAGGTTGAGGCCGCGCTCGGCCAGCAGGGACTGGTGGATGCCCATGGCGCGGCGCTTGACCCTGAGGCCGCCGGGAAGGATGCCCTCGGAGGCGAGGCCCCGGTCGATGCAGGCGTTCATCACGTCCCAGATCCGCGCGAGCCCCTGGTCGAGCCGGCCCGCCTCCATGCGGGTCAGTTCGTTGGCCCGCTTCATCCGGGCGATGGACAGGCCCGATTCGGCTGCCATCCGCAGCATCGATTCGGCGGTGTCGAAGGGGTAGGGGACCGGAGGGCCGTCCTCGGTGGCCTTGCCGGCGGCGAGCTCCGCGCCCGTCAGGACGAAGCCGCCGCCGATGGAGTAGTAGGTTTCCTCGACGATCACGTCGCCCTGCGCGTCGGTGCCCCGCAGGATCATCCCGTTCGCATGGCCGGGCAGGGGCGGGCCGTAGTCGAACACGAGGTCGCGGGCCGGGTCGAAGCGGAGCGGCGCCAGCCCTTCGGGATGGACCATGTGCTCGGACTTGATGCGGGCGAGCGCGGCCTCGGCCTTTTCGGCGTCGTAATCCGAGGGGACGAACCCGGCGAGGCCCAGGATCGTGGCGCGGTCGGTCGCGTGGCCCACGCCCGTGAAGGCCAGGGAGCCGTGGAGCGAGGCCCGGAGCCCCGCCACCCGGAAGGGCTGCGCGCGCAGCAGGTCGAGGAACCGCGCCCCCGCCACCATGGGTCCCATGGTGTGCGAGGAGGACGGGCCGATGCCGACCTTGAACATGTCGAAGACGGACAGGAACATCGTGTTGGCCTTGTCAGGTGGCGCTGCCCTCGGGCGGGGCGGGAAGGGTGGGGGCGCTGAACGGCATGGGGCCGAGCCCCTCGGCCCGCACCGCCTCCCACGTTTCGGGGCGGTCGTCCATGCGGCGGGCGACCTCATGGAGCGCGGGCCAGCGGGACAGGTCGAACCAGTCCGTCGCGCCCTGGGGCCCGCCCTGGGGATAGAGCGCCAGCCAGCGCAGCATCGGCGCGAGATAGCAGTCCAGCACCGAGGCGCGGTCCCCGCCCAGCCAGGGGCCGAGGCGCGATTTCCCGTCCTCGAGGATGTCGAGCATGGCGGCGATCCTGTCCCGGGTGCGCGCAAGGAGCGGGCCGGTGTCGCCCGCGACATGCGTCTCGGGGTAGAAAAGGATCCGCAGCGCCGGATGCAAGGTGTTGGACAGCCAGAAGAGCCAGGCCAGCACCGCGCCCCGGTCGGGGTGATCCGGCGCGGGGGCGAGGCCCGTGCCGAATCGGTCGGCGATCCAGAGGAGGATCGCCCCGGTCTCGAAGATGGCGCCGTCCGGGGTTTCGAGCGCCGGGATCTGCCCGTTGGGGTTCAGCGCGAGGTGGGCCGGCGCCTTCTGCCCCCGGCTGCGGCGGTCCACGAGGACCGTTTCGAACGGCACGCCGGCCCGGAGGAGCGCGAGCCGCACGCAGAGCGAGGCGTTGTCGGGGGCGTAGTGGAGGCGGAGGGCGGCCATGGAGCGACCCTGGCCGGATCGGCCGGCGCTGCGCCGTCGAAAGCGACGCTTCCGCGCCCGCCCGCGCCCGCCCGCGCCCGACCCGATCTGTCTGGCCCGGCCCGGCCCGCGCCCGGGGACTCGCCGCTGGCGGCCAGGCGGCCTATGCTTGCGGGGACCAGAAACCCCCGAGGCTCCCATGACCGATGCCCTGTCCCCTTCCGATGCCGCCAAGAGGGCCAGCGCCTGGCGCGCGGCCGAGTTCGTGGCGGACGGGATGCGCGTCGGCCTGGGCACGGGCTCCACGGCGGCCTTCCTCGTGAAGCGGCTGGGCGAACGGGTGCGCGACGAGGGCCTGCGGATCCGCGGGGTGCCCACCTCGGCCCGCACGGCCGAGCTGGCCCGCGCGGAGGGCATCGAGGTCGTGACGCTCGAGGATGTCGGGCGGCTGGATATCGCCATCGACGGCGCGGACGAGGCCGACGGGGAGCTGTCGCTCATCAAGGGCGGGGGCGGCGCGCTCCTCTGGGAGAAGGTGGTGGCGACCGCGGCCGAGCGGGTCGTCATCATCGCCGACCCGGGCAAGCGGGTGGCGACCCTGGGGGCGTTCCCCCTGCCGGTCGAGGTCATCCCCTTCGGGCTGTCCTCGACGCAGAGGCTGATCGAGGAGCTGCTGGAGGGCCAGGACCTGGACGGGCGACGGGTCGAGCTGCGGCTTCGGGACGGCCAGCCCTTTGCCACCGACGAAGGGAACCGCATCCTCGACCTGCATCTCGGGCGGATCGGCGATCCGCGGCGGCTCGCTCTGCTCCTGAACCAGATCCCGGGCGTCGTGGAGAACGGCCTGTTCATCGACATCGCCGACACGCTGGTCATCGGGCATCCGGACGGGCGGGCCGAGGTGGTGGAGCTGGACGACGCCGACCCCCGCGCGCCTTTGGCCGGACGGGACAACATCTTCACGGAGGTCCTGGGCTGATGGCCTTCGATGTCGACCTGTTCGTGATCGGCGGCGGCTCGGGCGGGGTCCGGGCGGCGCGCATGGCGGCCTCGACCGGGGCGCGGGTGGCGCTGGCCGAGGAGAGCCGCATGGGCGGCACCTGCGTGATCCGGGGCTGCGTGCCCAAGAAGCTGATGGTCTTTGCCAGCCAGTTCAGCGAGGTCCATGAAACGTCGCTCCGCTACGGTTGGACCTTCGGGGAGGGCACCTTCGACTGGCGGTCCTTCCGCGGCCATCTCCACGCCGAGCTGGACCGGCTGGAGGGCATCTACCGCAAGCTGCTCGATGGCGCGGGCGTGCGGATCCACGACGCCCGCGCGACCGTCGAGGACCCGCACACGGTGCGGCTGTCCACCGGCGAGGCGGTCACGGCGGCGCATATCCTGATCGCGACCGGCGGGCGGCCCAACCGGCCCGAGATCCCCTGCGCCGGCATGGCCATGGTGTCCGACGACGTGTTCCTCATGGAGGAGCTGCCCAAGACCATCCTGATCGTCGGGGGCGGCTACATCGCCTGCGAGATGGCGGGCATCCTGAACGGGCTGGGCGTGCAGGTGACGCAGATCTACCGGGGCGCGCAGATCCTGCGGGGCTTCGACGAGGAGGCGCGGGGTCTGGTCGCGGAGTCCATGCGCGAGAAGGGCATCGACCTGCACACCGGCACGGACGTCAAGATGATGGGCCCGCCCGAGACCGACTTCGACATGCCGGCGGGCGAGCCCCTGGTCATGCAGGACGAGGTGCGCCGCCGGGGTCCCGTGAAGGTCAAGACCACCCTGGGCGGCGAGAAGGTCTACGACGCCGTCCTTTTCGCCACCGGGCGCGATCCCAACAGCGCGGGGCTGGGCCTGGAGGCCCTGGGGCTCGAGCTCGGGCGCGGGGGGCACATCCCCGTGGACGAATATTCGCAGACGAAGGTCCCCTCGATCTACGCGATCGGCGACGTGACGGGGCGGCCGGCGCTGACCCCGGTGGCGATCCGCGACGCCATGGCCTTTGCGCGCACCGTCTTCGAAGGCCAGCCGACGCCCGTGGACCACGCGATGATCCCGTCGGCCATCTTCACCCAGCCGGAATACGGCGCCGTGGGCCTGACCGAGGAGCAGGCCCGCCACCAGGAGCCCATCGAGGTCTACGCCACGTCGTTCCGGCCCATGCGGACCGCCTTCGCCGGGCGGCCCGACCGGGTGCTGATGAAGCTGATCGTGAGCCAGGCGACCCGCCGGGTCCTGGGGTGCCATATCGTCGCGCCCGAGGCGGGCGAGATGATCCAGCTGGCCGGGGTGGCCCTGAAGATGGGGGCCACCAAGGAGGATTTCGACCGCACGGTCGCCGTCCACCCGACCATGGCCGAGGAGATCGTCACGCTGCGGACGCCGGTCCGCCGGGGCTGAAGGGTTGCAAAGGCAGGGGTTTCGGGGGCGCGCGCCCCATGGGCGGCGAAGCCTTGCCGCCGGATGGCGTCATCGTGAACGGGTCGGCGCGTGACGCGTTCATCCAGGGATCACGGTGCGGATCGGCCTGCCCCTCGGGCGGCCCGCCCTCCGCCGGGCCGGGTTTCCGGCCCTCGACCCGGCCCGCTTTGGTGGCGGACGCGGGTTCGCCGGCCTTGTCTTTTCGGCCTTTCGTGACCAGCTAGAGCAAGAGCAAGAAGGGGAACACGGACAATGGCGAATGGAGGCCCGTGGGGCGGCAATCGTGGCGGCGGCAATGGCGGAGGCGACGACGACCGACGCCCCGATGACAGGCGACCGCCCCGCCGGCCCGGCGAAGGCCCCCAGATCCCGGAGATCGACCAGATCGTGAACCGGGGACGCGAGCAGCTTCGCGTGCTGATGGGCGGACGCGGCGGCATGCCCCCGCCCAACCGGGGCGACGACGGCCCCCGCGTGACGCGCGGAACGCTCCTGCTGGGGGCGGGCGCGCTCGCGCTGCTGTGGGCCTTCATGTCCTTCTACACCGTGCAGCCGCAGGAACGCTCGGTCGAGCTGTTCCTCGGGAGCTATTCCTCGACCGGGGAGCCCGGGCTGAACTTCGCCCCCTGGCCGCTGGTCACCTATGACGTGATCTCGACCACCACCGAGCGGACCGAGAACATCGGCTCGGTCGCGGGGGCGGGCAGCTCCTCGGCGGGGCAGTCCGACGAAGGGCTGATGCTGACCACGGACGCCAACATCGTGGACATCGGGTTCCAGGTCGTCTGGAACGTGAACGATCCGGCCAAGCTGCTGTTCAACATCGCCGACCCCGAGGAGACCGTCCGCGCGGTGTCCGAATCGGTCATGCGCGAGATCATCGCGGCCTCGAACCTGGCCCCGATCCTGAACCGCGATCGGGCCGAGATCGCGCAAAGCGCGCGCGAGAACATCCAGGCCTCGCTCGACGCCTATGACAGCGGCATCACCGTGGTCCGCGTCACGCTGGGCCGGGCCGACCCGCCGGCCGAGGTCATCGACGCCTTCCGCGCCGTCCAGGCCGCCGAGCAGGAGCGCGACCGCCTGCAGCGCCAGGCCGACGCCTACGCCAACCGGGCGCTGGCCGAATCGCGCGGGCAAGCCGCCCAGATCATCGAGCAGGCCGAAGCCTATCGCGCCCAGACGATCAACAACTCGGTCGGTGAGGCCTCGCGCTTCGAGGCGGTCCTGGCCGAGTACGAGAACGCGCGCGACGTCACGCGCGAGCGGATCTACATCGAGACGATGGAGCGCGTCCTGGGCGACGTCAGCAAGATCATCCTCGACCCGACCGTCGCCGGGTCCGACGGAAGCCAGGGCGTCGTGCCCTTCCTGCCGCTGGACCAGCTGATGCGGCCACCCGCGGCCACGTCGGCCCCGGCCGCCGCGCCATCGGCCGGCAACGCCGCCGCGGCTCCGGCCGCCACCGCCACCACCACGACCGTCACGGGGAACTGACCATGCGCCGCTCCGCAACCGCCATCCTGGTCGCGCTGGGCGTGGTCCTGGTGCTCCTGCTGTCCTCCATCTTCGTCGTCGACGAGCGCGAGAAGGCCCTGGTGCTCCAGTTCGGCCAGATCCGCCAGGTCCGCGAGGAACCGGGCCTCGGCCTCAAGATCCCGTTCATCCAGGACGTCGTGAAGTACGACGACCGCATCCTGAGCCTCGACACCGAGACCATCGAGGTCACGCCGTCGGATGACCGCCGGCTCGTGGTCGACGCCTTCACGCGCTACCGGATCGCCGATGTGGTGCGGTTCCGGCAGGCCGTCGGCGCCGGGGGGATCACGACGGCCGAGAACCTCCTGAACAACATCCTGAACGCGCAGATCCGCGCGGTGCTGGGCAGCGATCAGGTCACCTCGGACACGATCCTGTCGACGGACCGGCGCGCTCTCATGAACCGCATCCGGGAAGGCGCCCAGAACGAGGCGCAGGCTCTTGGGCTCAACGTCGTCGACGTGCGGCTCAAGGCGACCAACCTGCCGGCGCAGAACCTCGAGGCGACCTTCGCCCGGATGCGGGCCGAGCGGGAGCGCGAGGCCGCCGACGAGATCGCGCGCGGCAACGAAGCGGCGCAGCGCATCCGCGCCACCGCCGACCGGACGGTCACCGAGACCATCTCGGAGGCCGAGCGCGACGCGCAGATCACCCGAGGCGAGGCCGACGCCGAAGCCAACCGCGTGTTCGCCGACGCCTATGGCCGCGACCCGGAGTTCTTCCAGTTCTATCGGTCGATGCAGGCCTACACGTCCGCTCTGCGGGGAAGCAACTCGACCATGGTGCTGACGCCCAACAACGAGTTCTTCGATTACTTCTACCAGGGCGGGCGCGGCGGCGACGCGGGCGCCGTTCCGGGCGCGTCATCGGCCGGGGCGCCCGAGGCCTCGGCTGCGCCGGCGACCCCGGATGCGACCGGAGGCGTGACGGTCACCGTCGATGAGCCGGCCTCCGAAGCTTCGGCCGCGGACGAGGCCGCGCAGCCCGCGACGCCCTGATGGCCTGGGCGCTGCTCGGGGTTGGTCTCACGCTCGTGGTCGAGGGCCTGTTCTGGGTCCTCGCCCCCGGACTGCTGGAACGGATGCAGGAGGTGCTCCGCACCCTGAGCCACGACGAGCGGCGGCTGGCCGGGCTGGCCGCCGTCGCCCTGGGGCTTGCGCTGGTCTGGTGCGGTCGCCTTGTGGGCGGTTTTCCGTCATAATTCCTCACACCGTCTTGACGCTGCGCGATAGGAGTTTGCGTTGCGAAACGGTGCTCCTAGGTCGATGTTCACCAGCAACGATCCCCCGGGCCGACCCGGCGATCGCGACCATTCCGGCGGCGTCAGGCCGCCTTTCAAGGAGCCGCTCGTGACACTCAAGACCCTTGCGAAATCGCTCGCACTCCGCCCGACCGGGGCGGCCGCGTTGCTGCTCGGCACCGCTCTGACGCTGGGGCAGGTGCTCCCCTCGATCGCCCAGGACACGGCCACCACCCAGGACGAGACCGCGCTCCCGGGGACCCAGTCCCCGGACGCCGCCCTCACGCCGGACCAGCCGGCGATGGACCCCAGCGACGACCGTCCGCTGACCTTCGCCGACCTCGCCGACCAGGTGAGCCCGGCCGTCGTGAACATCACCACCACGAGCATCGTCGAGGCGCAGTCCGGTCCGCAGGGCATCGTTCCCGAAGGCTCGCCCTTCGAGGACTTCTTCAACGACCTCCAGGGGCCGAACGGCGCGCCGCAGCGCAGCCAGGCGCTGGGCTCGGGCTACGTGATCTCCTCGGACGGCTACATCGTGACGAACAACCACGTCATCGAGGGCGCCGACGAGATCCAGATCGAGTTCTTCTCGGGCGAGACCCGGGACGCAACCCTGGTCGGAACCGATCCCAGCACGGACGTGGCGCTCCTCAAGGTCGAGGCGACCGACCTTCCCTTTGTGGAGTTCGGCGATTCGGACGGCTCGGGCGCCCGGGTGGGCGACTGGGTGATGGCCATGGGCAACCCGCTGGGCCAGGGCTTCTCGGTGTCGGCGGGGATCATCTCGGCCCGCAACCGCGAGCTGTCGGGCACCTATGACGACTACATCCAGACCGACGCCGCCATCAACCGCGGCAACTCGGGCGGCCCGCTCTTCAACATGGAGGGCAAGGTCATCGGGATGAACACCGCGATCCTGTCGCCCACAGGCGGCTCGATCGGGATCGGCTTCGCCATGTCCTCGAACGTCATCAAGGACGTGGTGGCGCAGCTCAAGGAGTTCGGCGAAACCCGCCGCGGCTGGCTGGGCGTCCGCATCCAGGACGTGACGCCGGACATGGTGGACGCCATCGAGGGCCTGTCCTCGACGGCGGGCGCGCTGGTCACCGACGTTCCGGAAGGCCCGGCCCTGGACGCCGGCATGCAGTCCGGCGACGTCATCCTGACCTTCAACGGCGAGCCGGTCGAGAACACCCGCGAGCTCGTCCGCAAGGTCGGCGCCGCCCCCGTGGGCGATACTGTCACTCTCGAGGTGCTGCGCGCCGGCCAGACCGTGCCGCTGGAGGTCAAGCTGGGCCGTCGCGAAGAGGCCGAGGCCTCGGCGCAACCCGCCTCGGCGGATGGCGGCACCGATGCCGTGCCGCAAAGCTCGGAGGTGCTGGGCCTGACGCTGTCCGAGCCCTCGCCCGAGCTGATGGGCCAGTTCAACCTCGAGGACGGGACCGAAGGGCTGATCGTGACCGAGGTCGATCCGTCCTCGGACGCCGCCGGCAAGGGGATCGAGCCCGGTGACGTCATCACCGAGGCCGGCCAGAAGCCGGTCACCTCGGCCGAGGACTTCACCGCCGCGGTCGAGGCGGCGGAAGGCGCGGGCCGCAAGTCGGTCCTGCTGCTCGTGCGCCGTGGGGGCGAGCCCCGCTTCGTGGCGCTGTCCATCGAGGACGCGCAGGGCGGCAACGACCAGCAGTGACGGCTCAGGCCGGTTCATCCGGAAGGGCGCCCCTCGGGGCGCCCTTTCGCGTTGGGAGCCGGGCCCAGCGATAGACCCAGCCGTCGTGCGACGGCATCGAAGGTGGGTCCCCCACGTCCCGCACCGCATGCCGCGACAGGCGCTCCAGCCGGTGGCGCGGCAGGTAACTGCGGCCGATGTCCCCCACCAGAACGGTCACCGAACCGGGCTGCGCGTCGAAGCAGGCCGTGGCCCGGGCCGCGACCTTGGCGTCGTAGAACACGTCCCCGGCCAGGAGGAGGGCCGGTCGGCCGTCGGGCACGACCGGGGTCGTCGGGAACCCTGCCAGCCGGGTCTGGATCGTCAGGCCGTTGGCCTCGGCGTTGAGCTGCAGCGCCACCAAGGCCAGGGGGTCGGAGTCGAGGGCCACGACGCTCAGCCCCGCCCGGGCCGCCGCCAGCCCGGCAAGTCCCGAGCCCGCGCCGACGTCCCAGGTCTCGGGCCGGGCGTCTTCGAGCGGTCCAGCCAGATTTCCCTGGGCGATATGTTGGGCGAGCGCGAGTCCCCCGGGCCAGACATGGGCCCAGTACGGCGACCGTCCCGGCGGCACGAGCCGACGCAGGCCGCTGCCGGGGGCGGCGAGGTGAAGGCGGAGCCCGGTGCCCGGCACCTCCCGCAGGGGCAGGTTCGCCTGGATGAAGGTCCGGGCCTGCCGCTCCTGGGCGGGGCTGAGGGGAGGAGGGGTCATGCCGACCCGATCTAGCGGCCCCTCGGCGCCCGGGACAGGGCCCATCCTCGCCCCCTCTGGAAGCTGGCGCGGCATCGGCCTAGATTGGCGCGTCAACTTCAGGAAGGTCGCAGCATGGCCCGGATCACCTATGTCGAGCACTCCGGCAAGGAGCATGTGGTGGAGGTGCCCAACGGCCTCACCGTCATGGAGGGCGCGCGCGACAACGGCATCCCGGGCATCGAGGCCGACTGCGGCGGGGCCTGCGCCTGCTCGACCTGTCACGTCTACGTGGACGCGGCCTGGGTCGAGAAGCTGCCCCCCAAGGACCCCATGGAGGAGGATATGCTCGACTTCGCCTACGAGCCCGATCCCGTGCGGTCGCGCCTGACCTGCCAGCTCAAGGTGAGCCCGGCGCTGGACGGGCTGCGGGTGCAGATGCCCGCCCGGCAGATCTGAGGCAGCCGGCCCGAGGGCAGGGACCCTGAGGCCGGTCGGGACTCAGTGCGGCCAGGCGGCAAGCGCCAGGAGCGCGGCCATCTCGGTGAGTTGTTGCGCGGCCCCGCAGGTGTCGCCGGTCTGACCGCCGAGCCGCGCCTCGACCAGTCGCCACCAGAGCGCGGCGAGAGCCAGGACAGCCGCTGCGGCCAGGAAGGCCGAGGTTCCGGCCCCGGCCAGGGCCAGGCCGAGGGCGACCAGTCCGGCCAGCACGAGCGTCGGCGTCCCGGGCCGCCCGACCAGCCGCGAAAGCCCGCCGTCGCGCGCCGGGGGAAGGGCCCAGAGCACGGCCAGCATCGGCCAGCGGCTGAGCGCGCCGACGGCCACCAGCGGACCCCAGGCGTGGCCTCCGGCCAGGAGGCCGGACAGCGCGCTCCAGCGAATCAGGATCCCCAGCATCAGGGCAAGCGCGCCGTAGCTGCCGATTCGGCTGTCGGACATGATGGCGAGCCGCCGGTCCGGGGTGCCGCCCCCCCAGAGGCCGTCCGCGCTGTCCGCCAGCCCGTCCTCGTGAAGCCCGCCGGTTGCCATCGCCTGCGTGGCAAGCGCGAGGGCGGCGGCCACGCCCGGGCTCAGCCCGGCAAGGAGCGCGACGGTTGCGACGCTTGCGGCCACGAGACCGACGCAGGCCCCCGCGATCGGCCAGGCCCAGCCCGCGCGCGCCCCCCGGGGGGTGGCGGGCCAGGGGGCCGGGATGCGGGTCAGGAGAAGGAACGCCTCGCCCGGGTCCGACCGGCGAACAAGTTCCGAGTAAGGCATCCCGTAATTTCCTTTTCGTTTCCGAAGCACTAGGCAGTCGCCGAACCGAACGCAACGAGGATGCCCATGGCCCCTTTCACCAGCCTCGCCCAATTCCGCGAGGTCCTTGCCGCCGCCCCCGGCTGCGACCAGACGGCCCGCGAGACCGCCGAAGCGCGCAATGACCGCCTGACCAAGCCGCTCCGTTCGCTCGGGCGGCTCGAGGACCTGGGGATCTGGGTCGCGGGATGGCAGGGCACGGCCAGGCCGCGCATCGACCGCCCGCAGATCGCCGTCTTTGCGGGGAACCACGGGGTGACCCGCCGCGCCGTGTCGGCCTTCCCCGCCGAGGTGACGGCGCAGATGGTGGCCAACTTCCAGTCCGGCGGCGCGGCCATCAACCAGATCGCGCGAAGCGTGGGGGCGCACCTGACCGTCCACGCGATCGAGCTGGACCGGCCGACGGCGGATTTCACCGAAGGTCCCGCCATGACCGAGCAGGACTGCGTCGCGGCCCTGGCGACAGGCTGGGATGCGGTCGAGGCGGGGACCGACCTCCTGGTGGCGGGCGAGATGGGCATCGGCAACACCACCGCCGCAGCGGCCATTGCGACCGCGCTGTTCGGCGGCTCGGCCCGCGACTGGGTCGGGCGCGGCACGGGCGTCGATGAATCGGGGCTTCTCCGCAAGGTCGAGGCGATCGAGGCCGGTCTCGCCGCCAACCCCTCGGCCCGGCAGGACCCGCTGGACGCATTGCGCTGCCTGGGCGGGCGCGAGATCGCGGCCATGGCGGGCGCGATCGCGCGCGCCCGGGTGGACCATATCCCCGTGATCCTGGACGGCTTCATCTGCACCGCTGCGGCGGCGGTCCTGGCGCGCGCCGTGCCGGGGGCGCTGGATCATGCCGTGGCCGGGCACCAGAGCGCCGAAGCCGCGCACCGCAACATGCTCCTGCAACTCGAGCTGGACCCGATCCTGATGCTCGGGATGCGGCTGGGCGAAGCCTCGGGCGGGGCGGTCGCCATTGGCATCGTTCGCGCAGCGGTGGAGTGCCTGTCCGGCATGGCGAGCTTTGACGAAGCCGGGGTGACCGGCTGAGGACCCGGGGGCCGGGAGGGCAATGCCGCCCCGGCCCGCCGGTCCCGAGGTCAGCCGCCCGGAATCACCAGCACCTGCGTCTGCCCGCGGCGGACATAGTTCAGGACGTTGTCCCCGATGGCGGTGACCTGTCCGCCATCGAGGGAATCGCCGACGCCCACCCGGAGGTAACGGCCGTTGCCCATCCGCACGAGCGCGCGTCGGGCGTCGGGCTGGCCATAGACGCCGATCAGGTTGATGTCGCGCAGGGCCATGGCGTCAGCAAAGGTCGCAGCCTGCGCCACCGACGAGGCCGTCGGTCCGGAGGGCACGGCGGCGGCGGCGCTCGCCACCTCGGCCTCGCTCGACTCGGCGGCTTCGTTGGGCTGGAGACGGCCCGTGCCGACCCCGCCGGCGCCGCCCTGCCGGGCCGTGGCCTGCTGCTGTTGCCGCGGCTGCTCCTGCGCGGCGCGGGAGGTCCGCGACATCTGGTCCTGGACGACGCGGCCAAAGCCGTTCGGGCGCGTGTCGGGCACCCGGGCGCTGGCCACGGCCCGCGCGGTCGCGCCGGCCAGCGGATCGGGCGCGCCCTGCACGATGTTGGCCAGCGTCGATTGCAGATCGGGCGCGGCCGGAGCGGCGGGCGGCGGCGGCGCTTCGGCGACCTGCTCCTGCGAGGCGGGCTCGGACAGGGCCTGGGCGATCGCATCGGTCACGTCGGGACCGACCGGGGGCTCGGGCGCGTCGCGCCGCTCGGGGGCGAGTCCCTCGGGCCTCTGGGCCGGACGGGGGCCGTCGAAGGCGACCACCTCCTCCGGAGTCTCGGGCGCTGCAACCTCGGGTGCGAGATCCTGAGGACGGGATTCGGGGCGCAGCCCGGCGAGGGCCACGCCGCCGGGCGGAACGGGCACGTCCGCCCCGGCGGGAGCAGTCTCTTCGGCCGTCGCTTCAGCGGCTGCGGCGTCGGCGGGCGCGTCCTCGGGCACGAGGCCTTCGGGCCGCAGGTGCGGGACCTTGCCCGGCGGAGCGGCCATCGCGTTCACCCAGCCGGAGTTGTCCTCGGCCGAACTCTCGGAGCCTACCGGCGCTTCGGAGTCGGCCGGAGCCTCGGACTCGACAGGGGCCGGCACCGGAGCGCGGCTTCCCGGCCGGGTGGGGGGCACGATCTCCGGCGAGCCGGCCACGACGCGCACGCCGGCTGGCGTCAGCACCCCATCCGGGCTGGCGAGCACGCGGCCGCGGGCGTCGAGCGGGGTGCGGGTGCCGGGAGGGGGCGGGTTGACCGGTGCGGCGATCGGGGCATCCGGCTGCAAGGACACGAGCACGGGCGTATCGCCCTGCGGCGCCTTGTCGGCCGAAACCGCGAGGCCGGGCGTCGCGCTGCCTTCGGGGGAGGGCATCACGGGGAGGCGGGGAGCGCGCAGCCACACGCCCGTGGCGGCATAGACCCGGTCGGCCTCGTCGGCGCTGACCGGGGCGCCGGAGGCCGGGGCCTCGGGCTTGGGCAGGGCGGCGATCGCCTGGGCGACCGCTGCTGCGGCAGCGGCGCTGGCGTCCGGGCGCGGAGCCTCGGCGCTGGCATCCGCTGGGTCGGCGGCAGCGGCGGGCTCGGGCGGGACCGCTTCAGCTGGGGCCGGGGTCACGGGCTCTGCGACGGCCTTTGGCGTCGTGGGGTCCACGTCGGCCGAGGGCGGGGCCGCGACGCTGGCCACGGCGACCTCGGTCGCCGGGGTCGCATCGAAGCCCAGAAGCTCCGCCACGCTCCGGTCCGTCACCGACGCCATCAGAGCGACGGCTCCCATGAGGATCAGGAGGATGGCAGTCAGGATCAGCGCGAGAAACCTGGGCTTGCCGCCGACCCGGCCCGACTCTGTGGCGGGACGCGCGCCGAAGACGGTCATGCGCGCGGCCTCGGTCGTGGGGTCGGGACGGGGCTGCGTCTCGCGCCGCGCGGCCGGAGCCGAGGTCGCGCGGATCGCCCGCGCCGGTTCGGGGGCGGGGGCGGTGGCGGGGGCCGGAGCCGGAGCGACCACGGCGGCGCCTGCGAGCACGGGCGCGGCCGCCGGCATGACCGGGGTTGCGGGCGCGGCAGGCAGGACCGCGGCCACGCTCGGTTCCCTGCGGAGCTGCGGAGAGGGGGGCGTGACCTTGGGCGGGACACGGACCTCCGTGCGGGACGCGGCCAGGACAGGCGCCTGGCCGGCAGTCTGACGGGGGGCGGCGGCCAGCTTGGGCTCGCGTCGCGCGGTGTCCGCCTGCCGGGCCGCGATGGGGCGCGGCTCGACCGTCACGCCGTCGCGCGTCGGCCCGCGAAGGGGGCGGGCGCGGGATGCGAAGATGGGCTCGGGGACACCGGTGGCGGAGAGGGGCGCCGCCGGGACGGACATCTCGACCGCAGGTTCCGCGACGGGCGGCGGGACATCGTCCGGCGCGGCGTCGACGCTGAGCGATTCTGGCGCCGGAGAAGGGTCCGGTGCGGCGGACGCGATAACCTCGGGGACCTTGGGCTCGGAGGCCTCGGGTTCCGGTGCCACAGGCGCGGGGGCTGGCTCGACGGGGCGGACCTCGGGGTCGGGCTCGGACGCGGCAACCTCTTCGGCGCGAGCCGGTTCGGCCACCGGGCTCTCCGACGCTGGCTCTTGGGCCGTGGCGGGAGGCACCGGAGGCGTCGGTTCCGCAACCGGGGGGGCTGGGGTCTCGGGCTCTGACTCAGCCACGGCGGCCGCCGCCTGGGGCTCGGCCTGCTCCTGGCTGGTCTGGTCGCGGGGCGGCACGGCCTCTGCACCCGTGATCGACGCGGCCAGCGTGGTGGGTCCGAAGGACGCCTCGCCCTTGTAGAGCGCGCCGGGCGGTTCGGCGGCGAAGCTGATCGGCTGGAAGCCATGCTCGGCGGCGAAGGCTTCGGCCTCGTCCAGGGTCTCGCGGGCGACCGCGGCGACGTAGGTCCGGGCGCCGTCGCTCACATGGTCGATCACGAGGGCCTCGACCGGATAGGGGGTCACCCCGTCAAGGGCCGCCCGCACCTCGGCCGGACCCGCATCGGGGTCGTCGAGGGTCAGGTAGCGGACCTGCTCGTTGGGCAGGACGATCTTGGTGCCTGTCCAGGGCCTCCCGAGGTCGAGCCCGGCGCGGCGCAGCCCTGCCATGGCCCCGGCGAGGTCGGGGGAATCGAGCGGCACCTCGCCCACCGGCGACCAGCCGTCGGGGGTGCGATGCGATAGGCGGATCCCGTCAAAGGACAGGGAGAGGGCGAAATCGGGGGTCATGGGCGGGGCTTAGCATCCGCTGAAAGAGGGCGGAACAGAGGAGGAGTGCAGGAGTCCCCTACAGCAGCTTCCCGCGCATATCGAGCCGAAAGTCCGGATCTCCTGACCAAGGATCGCCTTGCGGCCTGCGTCATAGGGTCGGATGCATGGCGCAAACGAAAAGGAGTTCCGCATGCCCTCGATCCTCAAGGCCGCCCTTCCGGTCCTCTTGCTGGCGGTCGCGCCGCTCGCTTTGGCCGCGCAGGAGGCAGGAAACGCTCTGCCCCGCGTCATCCAGGTGGTGGGTGAGGGGCGGGCCACCTCCGTTCCCGACATGGCGCGCGTGTCGCTGGGCGTCGCCCACCAGGCCCAGACCGCGCGCGAGGCGATGGACGCCATGTCGCAGGGGGCCGGTGCCATCCTGGGCCGCCTGGGCACCGAAGGCATCGCGCAGAACGACATCCAGACCGGTCAGCTGATGCTCGAGCCCGCCTACGACTACAACACGCCCGACGGCACGCCCAAGATGATCGGCTTCACCGCGACGCAGATGCTCGATGTCACCGTGCGCGACCTGGGCAAGCTGGGCGAGGTGCTGGACGCGGTCGTCACCGATGGGGCGAACCGGGTGAACGGGGTGAGCTTCGACCTGTCCGATCCCGAGGCCGCCGCCGACGAGGCGCGCCGCGACGCCGTCGCCGATGCGCGCGACCGGGCCGACCTGTATGCCCAGGCCGCCGGGGTCGGCCTGGGCGAGATCGTCTCGATCAGCGAAGCCAGCGTCTACGCGCCGCCGATGCCGATGTACGACGCCCGGGGCGTGGCGGGCGGTGCGGCGGCCTCGGTGCCGGTCGCGCCGGGGTCCCTGAGCGTGACCGCCAGCGTCACGGTCACCTTCGCCATCGCCGACTGACCGGGGGAAGGGCGGCGCGAGTAGATCCCGCCGCCCCGCCGCTCAGATCCCGCAGAGCGGATAGCCCGGCGTCAGCGGGTCGCAGCGGACCCCGCGGGAGTCCACGCAGCCCGCCAGCAGCCCGAGAAGGCCGAGCAGGACGATCCGCGTCATGCCGACAGAGCCTGGTCGAGATCGGCGATCAGGTCCCGCGAGTCCTCGATCCCGATCGACAGCCGCACGGAGTCCGGCGCGACCCCGGCGGCGCGCTGCTGCTCCTCGGTGAGCTGGCGGTGCGTGGTCGAGGCCGAGTGGATCACGAGGCTTCGCGCGTCGCCCAGGTTGGCGACATGGGAAAACAGCTTGAGCGCGTTCACGAAGCGGACGCAGCCCTCGTAGCCCGCCTTGAGCTGGACCGTGAAGATCGCCCCCGCGCCCCGGGGGCAGATCCGGGCCGCCCGCGCGAAGTAGGGCGACGATTCGAGGCCCGCATAGGTCACCCCCGCCACGCGCGGGTCGGCTTCGAGCCAGCGCGCCACGGCCATGGCGTTCTTGACGTGCTTGTCCATCCGCAGCGACAGCGTCTCGATCCCCAGGAGGGTGTAATGCGCGCCCTGCGGGTTCATGGTCATCCCGAGGTCCCGCAGCCCGACCGCGATGCCATGGAAGGTGAAGGCCATGGGGCCGAAGGTCTCGTGGAACTTGAGCCCATGGTAGGCGGGCTCGGGCGCGGAAAGGGAGGGGAACCTGTCCGAGGCGGACCAGTCGAACTCGCCCGAATCGACGATGCATCCCCCGGTCACGGTGCCGTTGCCGGTCAGGTACTTGGTGGTCGAATGGACGACGATGGTCGCGCCGTGCTCGATGGGGCGGCAGAGATAGGGGCTGGCCGAGGTGTTGTCGACAATGAGCGGCACGCCCGCCCCCTTGGCCACGCGGGCCACCATCGGCAGGTCGGTGATGTGCCCGCCCGGGTTGGTGATCGATTCGCAGTAGACGGCGCGGGTCTTGTCGTCGATGGCGGCGCGGATGGCGGCTTCGTCGTCGATGTCGACGAACTTCGCCTCCCAGCCGAAGCGGCGGAACACCTGCGTGAGCTGCGTGACGGTCCCGCCGTAAAGCCGGGTGGAGGCCACCACGTTGCAGCCGGGCTGCATCAGCGGGAAGAAGGCCATGATCTGCGCCGCATGCCCCGAGGAGCAGCAGACCGCGCCCGCGCCCCCCTCAAGCGCCGCGATGCGGTTTGCGAGCGCCATCACCGTCGGATTGGTGAGGCGCGAGTAGATGTAGCCCACCTCCTGCAGGTTGAAGAGCCGCGCCGCGTGGTCCGCGTCTTTGAAGACGAAGGCGGTGCTTTGGTAGATCGGCACCTGCCGCGCGCCGGTGGCGGGGTCGGGCGCGGTCCCGGCATGAACCTGCAGCGTGTCGAAGTGGAGCGGTTTGTCGGCCATCTTGGTCCTCCCTTGGCAGGGGAACCTTAGACGAGCCGGCAGGTCGCATGAAAGAGAAGGCGTTTTCCCGCAAACCTGTCGCGGGAGAAGATCACCAGCCCGAGGGGGGATGGTGGGCGACCCTGGAATCGAACCAGGCATGGGTCTCCCCGGCGGAGTTACAGTCCGCTGCCGCACCTTGCAGCTCGTCGCCCGACGCGAGGCGGGAGATAGCCGCCCCGCGCGAGGGGGTCAACACGAAACCTGGGGATGGATCGCGCGACGGCGCCGCGGTTCCCGGTTAGGGGGTCTCGACGGCCGGAGGCTGGTCTCCGGGCCGGCCCGTGCCCTCGGCTTCGCGCCAGCCGGCCTGCCAGGTGCGGAACTGCTCGGTGCCGGCAGGGTAGGGGTTGGACAGCAGCGCCTGCCGCTTCACGCCCGCCTCGTAGCCCGCCCGCCAGGCGGCTTCGCTCGTATCCTCGGCCATCGCGCCCTCCGCATCCGCACCCGAGAGATAGGCGATCGCGGCCCGCCGGCGAGGTCCGGCTTGCGCCCCGGCCTCATGCGGGGCAATGACGGCCCAGCCCGGCCAGCGGAGGCGCGCCATGAAGAAACCCCAGTGGGTCATCGAGAAGGAGCGCGCCCGTCGCGTTTCTGCGCAGGAAACGATCTGGCTGTTCGGCCTTCATGCGGTGCGGGACGCGCTGCTGAACCCCCGGCGCAAGCGGCTGCGGCTCGTGGTCACGGCGAACGCGGCCGAGAAGCTGGCCGACGCCATCCCCGCGGGCGGCCTCGAACCCGAGATCAGCGATCCGCGCAAGTTCGCGGCCCCGCTGGATCCCGAATCGGTGCACCAGGGCGCCGCTCTGGAGGTCAAGCCGCTCGACTGGGGCAGCCTGCGCGACGCGGCCCTGTCCGAGGGGCCGGGACCGGCGCGGCTCGTCCTCCTGGACCGGGTGACGGACCCCCACAATGTCGGCGCCATCCTGCGCTCCTCCGAAGTGTTCGGCGCCCGTGCCGTGGTGGGGGTGGAACGCCACGCCGCTCCGGAGACGGGCTCTCTTGCCAAGGCGGCGTCGGGGGCGCTGGAGCGTCAGCCCTATATCCGCGTTCGGAACCTGTCGGACGCCATGGAGGAGCTGCGGGATATGGGGTTCCTGCTCCTGGGCCTGGCGGGGGAGGCCGAGCTGACCATCGGGGAAGCTCTGGAGGGACGGCGGGATCGCCCCGTCGCCTTCGTCCTTGGGGCCGAGGGGCCGGGGCTGCGCGACAAGACCCGCGCAACCTGCGATCAGCTGGTCCGGATCGGAGCGGCGGGAAGCTTTGGTTCGCTCAACGTGTCGAACGCTGCGGCTGTCGCGCTCTACGCCGCATCGCCGGAGTCAGTCGGTTCCAAGGCTTCCAGCTGATCACGGAACCGTGATCGCAATTTTTTTCGAAGCCTTGGAACCTATGGCGTCGTCGCGCGTCTTATAACTGACGCACACATGGAACCTGTGCGTTTCGCTTCACTGTCCCTCGTTCCACACCTTGCGCCCGGGCCTTTGCCTGGGCGTTTTTTTTGAAGGGCCCTGTCCATGACCCCTGACGATGACCTAGTGCGCGACGTGTTGCAGCGCGTTCGAACCATCGCCGTTGTTGGCTTCTCCGCTAATCCCGGGCGACCCAGTCACGGAGTTGCGAGGTATCTCCAGACCAGAGGCTATCGCGTGATCCTGGTCAATCCAGGGTTGGCTGGACAAACGTTCTTGGGCGAAAAGGTGCGTGCCTCACTGGCGGAAATCGGCGAACCCGTGGACATGGTCGACGTTTTCCGCCGAAGCGAGGAGGTGGCGGGGGTGACGGAGCAGGCGCTCGCACTAGATCCTCTGCCCTTTGCCATCTGGACGCAGTTGGGCGTGCAAGATGACGCCGCTGCCGAGCAGGCGCGGGCGCGCGGCGTGAAGGTCGTGCAGAATCGGTGTCCCGCGATCGAGATCCCACGCCTGGGCATCGCGACGCCGTAACGGGCCCCGCGCAGGGATCTTGTGCCGATGCAGTATGGCCGAAAGATGGCGGCGGGCCGTCAGCCCCGCGCCGCTTTCTCCTCAAGACCGGAACGGCCTTCCCGCCGTTCGAGTTCCGCTTCGATGTCGGCCAGGGTCACGTCCCGCGCCGCGCACATGACGAGAAGGTGGTAGAGCGTGTCCGCCGCCTCGGCCACGAGCTTGGCCCGGTCGCCCTTGACGGCCTCGACGATGGCTTCGACCGCCTCCTCGCCGAACTTCTGGGCCGCCTTCTCGGGTCCCTTGGCGAGCAGCTTGGCCGTCCAGGAGCTGTCCGGGTCGGCGCCTTTGCGGGACTCGATGGTTGCGGCAAGGCGGTGAAGGCTCATGACAGGCGCACCGGGATGCCGGCCGCGGCCATGTGGGCCTTGGCCTCGGGCACCGAGAAGGTGCCGAAGTGGAAGATCGAGGCCGCGAGCACCGCGCTCGCGTGGCCCTCGGTGACGCCCTCGACCAGATGCTCGAGCATTCCCACGCCGCCCGAGGCGATCACGGGAACCTCCACCGCGTCGGCCACCGCGCGGGTGAGCGGGATGTTGAACCCCGCCTTGGTCCCGTCCCGGTCCATGGAGGTGAGCAGGATCTCCCCGGCGCCCCTGGCGGCGACGGTGCGCGCGAAATCCACGGCGTCGATGCCGGTGGGCTTGCGGCCGCCATGCGTGAAGATCTCCCAGCGGCCGGGCTCCACGGTCTTGGCGTCGATGGCAACCACGATGCACTGCGACCCGAACCGGTCGGCCGACCGCGCCACCACGTCCGGGTCCGCGACGGCGGCGCTGTTGAAGCTGACCTTGTCCGCGCCGGCCAGCAGCAGCGCCCGGACATCCTCGGGCGTCCGGACGCCGCCCCCGACCGTCAGCGGCATGAAGCAGCTTTCGGCCGTGCGGGTCACCAGGTCGAACATCGTGCCCCGGTTCTCGTGGGTGGCGTGGATGTCGAGGAAGCAGAGCTCGTCCGCCCCCGCCGCGTCATAGGCCTTGGCGGCCTCCACGGGATCGCCGGCGTCCCGCAGCTCGACGAAGTTGACGCCCTTCACGACGCGCCCGTCGGCCACGTCCAGGCAGGGGATGATGCGGGTCTTGAGCATGGCGCCGCCATAGCGCGGAAGCGGGCCCGGGGCCAGCCTAGACCACGGCCCAGCCGCGAATCTCCTGCAGGCGCGGGTCCTTGACGTGAATGGCGTCCAGCATCGCGAACAGCACGTCGCCCAGGGGGTGGCCGATGGCCTCGGCGCGCCGGATGTAATGCGGCCGCCACGGCTTGAGCGCCTTGAGAAGCTGCGCCGCATCGTCCCGCAGATAGAAGCCGTGATTCTCTCCGCCCCGGTAGTCGGCCACGGCGACGGCGGGACCGTCATCCATGCCGCCCTTGCGGTTCCAGTCGCCGAGATAGAGCACATGGCGCGCCGGGTGGTCCGGGTCGCCCGGGCGCCAGCGGACGGAAAAGCGGGCCAGTGGCTCCTCCCGGTGGACGAGGCGGCCCTCGGCGCTTTGGGCGGGCTGGCCGCAGCAGTCGCAGAGGACACCCTCCTCGACCTCCGGGATGACCACGATTTCCTGCCAGCGCAGCGCCATCAGTCCGCCAGGAGATCCAGCGCCGCGCGTAGGTCCACCGCCCCGTCGTAGAGCGCGCGGCCGGTGATGGCGCCCGACACGACGCCGGTCGCCTTGAGCCGTTGCAGGTCGTCGAGCGAGGAGACCCCGCCGCTCGCGATGATGGGGATGGACACGGCGCGGGCGAGCGCGGCCGTGGCCTCGACGTTGGGGCCCTGCATCGCACCGTCGCGGGCGATGTCGGTGTAGATGATCGCGGCGATGCCCGCGTCCTCGTAGGCGCGGGCGAGATCGGTCACCGTCGCGTCCGTTTCGGAGGCCCAGCCGCGCGTCGCGACCTTGGCGCCGCGCGCGTCGATGCCCACGGCGACCTGCCCCGGATAGGCGCGGGCGACCTCGCGGACGAAGTCCGGATCCTCGACGGCGGCGGTGCCCAGGATCACGCGGCGCAGCCCGGCCCCGAGCCACCGTTCGACCGTCGCGCGGTCGCGGATGCCGCCGCCAAGCTGGGCGGGCACGGGGCAGGCGGCCAGGATGGATTCCACGGCCCGGGCGTTGCGCGGCTCGCCCGCGAAGGCCCCGTCGAGGTCCAC
This sequence comes from Rubellimicrobium arenae, assembly GCF_017916275.1. Lineage (GTDB taxonomy): Bacteria > Pseudomonadota > Alphaproteobacteria > Rhodobacterales > Rhodobacteraceae > Rubellimicrobium > Rubellimicrobium arenae. The sequence continues at coordinate 215,502 of NZ_JAFMST010000004.1, read as the reverse complement.
GAGGTGAAGCCATTGCGCCCCCGCCTCGACGAAGGCCCGCGCTTGCGCGGCCGGGTCGTCGTTGAACACGGTCGCGGCGGACATCTCCCCCCGGAGGAGGCGCACGGCCTGGCCGTCCTTGAGGTCGATGGCAGGGAACAGGATCATCTCGGACTCGGGCTCTGTGGGGGGCGCCTCCCTCTCGCACGAGGGGGGGCGGAATTCAATCCGGCCGGGCGGCTGTGCGCCAGTGCGCGGAACGGCTCGCTTGGGTCGGCGTTACCGGGCGTCAGGATGAGGAGAATCGACATGCCCCGCATCGAGGCCGGCGACGGCACCGCGCTCTACGTCAAGGACTGGGGGCAGGGCCGCCCCGTGGTGCTGATCCACGGCTGGCCGCTCAATGCCGATTCCTGGGAGCATCAGGCCTACCATCTGGCCAAGGCCGGCCACCGCGTCATCGCCTACGACCGCCGCGGCTTCGGCCGGAGCGAGCAGCCCTGGGATGGCTACACCTACGACACGCTGGCGGATGACCTTGCCGCCGTGATCGACGGGCTCGGCCTGCAGGACGCGGCCATCGTCGGCTTCTCGATGGGCGGGGGCGAGGTCAGCCGCTACATGAGCCGCCATCAGGGCAAGGGCGTCCGCAAGGCCGCGCTCCTGGGCTCGATCGCGCCCTGCCTCGTGCAGGCGGCTGACAATCCCGACGGCGTTCCCAAGGACACCCTGCAGGGGATGCAGGAGCAGATCCTCAAGGACCGGCCCGAGTTCCTAAAGGGCTTCTTCAAAAACTTCTATGGCCAGGGGCTGATCTCGGGCGTGAGCGAGGGCGTCCTGCACTGGTCGCTGCACATGGCGCTGCTGGCCAGCCCCAAGGCCACGGTGGCCTGCATCGACGCCTGGCAGGAGGATTTCCGGCCGGACATGGCGGCCTTCGACGTGCCGACCCTGGTGATCCACGGCACCTCGGACGCCATCGTGCCGATCGATCCGACCGGCCGGACCGCGGCCAAGATGATCCCGCGCGCGCAGTTCAAGGAGTACGACGGCGCGCCCCATGGCTTCCTCGCCACCCATGCGGAACGCGCGACGCAGGACCTCCTCGACTTCCTGGCCTGACGGGCGCCTAAGGCCTCCAGCCCAGGAAGTTCCGGATGATCCGGAGGCCGGTGGCCTGGCTCTTCTCCGGGTGGAACTGGGTCGCGATCACGTTGTCGCGGCCCACGATGGCAGTGACCTCTCCGCCATAGTCCACATGGGCCAGCCGGTGGGCCGGATCCGCGACCCGCATCTGCCAGGAGTGGACGAAGTAGGCGTGGTCGCCCGTTGCCACGCCGTCCAGCACCGGGTGGGAGCCCGTCACCACCAGGTCGTTCCAGCCCATGTGCGGCACCTTGAGCGCCGGGTCGGCGGGCGCGATCCGCACCACCTCGCCGGGGATCAGACCCAGGCCGGCAACCGTCTCGAACTCGTGGCCGACGCTGGCCAGGAGCTGCATCCCCACGCAGATGCCGAACAGCGGCTTGCCCGCGCGCACCGCCTCGAGGATCGCCTCCTCCAGCCCCGGCGCGGCGGCCAAGGCCCGGCGGCAATGCGGAAAGGCCCCGTCGCCCGGCAGCACGATGCGCTCGGCCCTCCGCACCACCTCGGGGTCCGAGGTCACCTGGATCGCTCTCCCCTCGGCCATTCGCACGAAGGCCTTCTCGGCCGAGTGGAGGTTGCCCACCCCGATGTCGATCAGCGCGACGGTCACAGCGCGCCCTTGGTCGAAGGGAGCGCGTCGCCTGCGCGCGGGTCGGCCTCCACCGCCATGCGGAGCGCCTTGGCCACGGCCTTGAAGGTCGCCTCGGCGATGTGGTGGCTGTTGAGCCCCCGCACCTTGTCGACATGCAGCGTGATCCCGCCATGCGTGCTCAGCGCCTGGAAGAACTCGCGCACCAGCTCGGTGTCGAAGGTGCCGATCTTGGAGGTGGGGAACTCCACGGCAAAGGCCAGCCAGGGCCGGGCGGACAGGTCCAGCGCGGCCTCGACCTTGGCGTCGTCCATCACCAGGGCAAAGTGCCCGTAGCGCCGGATGCCGCGCTTGTCGCCCACCGCCCGGGTCAGCGCCTGCCCGATGGCGATGCCCACATCCTCGACCGTGTGGTGGTCGTCGATGTGAAGGTCGCCCTTGGCCGTGACCCGCAGGTCGATCAGCGCGTGCTTGGACAGCTGGTCGAGCATGTGGTCGAAGAACCCCACCCCGGTCCGGCAGTCCGAGACCCCGGTCCCGTCGAGGTCCAGCGTCACGGTGATGTCGGTCTCGCGGGTGGTCCGCGTGATGGTGGCCTGCCTCATGGCGTCCTCCCCGGCTGTCGCCCCGTCCGCATGGCCCGCATGGGGAACGCCGTCAAGGCCACGACGATTCAGGAATCCTTAAAGGGCCGGGGCTAGACTCGGCCCAACGCCTTCAGAAGGGAGAGCGGGATGCGAGCGATGATCCTTGAAGGGGATGCGGCCCTGCGCGACCGCCTTGCCCTCACGCTGGCCGGCGCGGGCTTCGAGGTCCTGCCGCTGGGCGCGATCGGACCCGCCAAGGAGGCGGCCCGTCGCTCTGCCGTGGATGTGCTGGTTCTGGGGGAGATGGTCGCCGGGCGGCTCGCGCATGATGTGGCTCTGCTGGCGGAATGGCGCAATCCGGGTCTGGCGGTCATCCTCATCTCGGACCGCACGGGGGAGGCTGTGGCCGAGCTCTTCGATCTCATCCCATCGCTTCAGGCCGTCATGGGACGGCGGATCGACTGGGAGATGCTGGCGCGGATCGCGCGCGGCGCCGTTCGAACCAGGGGCGTGGGAAGGCCTGGACCGGCGCAGACGCCGGGGCCGGAGGGTCGAACCGTCACCAGCCGCAGCGCGGCGCCGACCAGGATGCCGATGCCTCGATCCGTCCGCGCGGCAGCGGCTCCGGGTTTCCCTGTCGATGGGGGCCGTATGCCGCCCGTCGCCCGCCGCCTGCACCTGGCCTGACACCGTGGCGCCAACCCTCGCCGGCCGGGATTGCCCCTCGCCATCCCACCGTGCGACGGTCGCGCCGATCCGACCATCCAGGGACCCTGCCATGTCGCCGTGCGTCTTCGTCCAAATCCGCTGCCGTCCCGGCTCGACCTACCGCGTCGCCGAAGCCATCGCTCTCAAGGAGATCCACTCCGAGCTTTATTCGACCAGCGGGGACTGGGACCTGCTGATGAAGCTTTACGTCCCCGAAGGCGCGGACATCGGCCACTTCATCAACGAACAGCTTCTGGACATCCCGGACATCGAACGGTCGTTGACCACGCTGACCTTCAAGGCGTTCTGAGGGCAGCCCGGTCCCTTGCTGGGCCCCTGGCTTCCGTGGACCAACTCGTTCGTGGCGGTCAGGGCTGGCGTGATTGTTGGCTCCTTGGGCGACATGCATGAACCGACGTGGCCGCGCCGACTGGTCTCGTCCGGCTCGCGGCGCCTCCAGAGGCCATGGCCCTCGGGCCAGCCCGACCGCTGTCGTGCCCACCCACCTCGCGGTGTGACATCCCCGACGGCAGCCTGCGAAACAGGAACGACGGTACAGGACCCCGACCGGACTTGGCGCCGGTGCCGCGGCCCAACCCCGACCGGGCCCGGCGCTCACTTCACCGCGCCCGCGGCCATGCCCTTGATGATGAACCGCTCCAGCAGGATGCCAACCAGCACCAGCGGCAGGATCGCGGCCGAGGACAGCGCCGCCATCGACCACCAGTTGATGCCCTGCGATCCCGTCTGCGACGCCACCATCACCGGCAGCGTATTGGCGTGGGTCGAGGTCAGCAGGGCGGCGAAGAAGTACTCGTTCCAGGTGAGCACGAGGCTGAGGATGAAGGCCGCGACCATGCCGGGCAGGGCGATGGGGAGGATGATGGTCAGGAACGCCCCCCAGATGGACAGCCCATCCACCAGCGCGGCCTCCTCCAGCTCGGTCGGGATGCCCGCGAACTGGTCGCGCATGATCCAGATGACGATGGGAAGGACGGTCAGCGTGTAAAGGAGGATCAGCCCGATCCGCGTGTCGAGCAGCCCCAGGGCCTTGTAGAGCACCAGGAACGGCAGGGCGAGCACGACGGGCGGCAGGATGAGCTGGCTGAGGAAGAAGAACGAGATGTCCGAGTTCCGCATCCACGCCCACCTGTAGGAGAACCGCGACAGCCCATAGGCCGCGAGGCTTCCCAGCGCGACCGCGAGGGCCGAGGAGCTGAGCGACACCACGACGCTGTTCATGAACCGCTTCATGAACTCGGCCCGGGGGGTGGACTCGGCGGCGAAGGTGTCGGGCGACAGGCCCAGCGACCGGAACCCCAGCCAGGACGGCTGGTAGTCCACGAAGGGGATTAGGTGGCCCTGCATGACGTTCGGGGCCATCTTGAAGCTCGTGGTCAAGGTCCAGTAGATCGGGAACAGGCAGATCAGGGACCACAGGATGAGCGCGCCATAGATCGCGATGCGGCCCGTCCACCACCGCGCGCGATGGCGCAGGTCGGTCTCGCTGTCGCGGAAGATCGGGGCTTCGACGGTTTCGGTGGTCATGCTCGCCCCTTCAGGTCTGCGGCCGGGTGAAGCGGTCGGCGATCTTCATCAGGATCGTCATCACGATCACGATGACGACCAGGTACACCATGGCAAGCAGCGTGCCGTAGCCCACGTTCGACCGGTCGCGGTATTCGCGGAAGATGAAGCTGGTCACCGTGTCGGTGGCGCCCCCTGGCCCGCCCGAGGTCACGTTGATGACGATGTCGGCCAGCTTCAGCTTGAAGATGATCCGGATCAGGATCGCCGTCACCGAGACCGGCAGCATCAGGGGGAACGTCACCTCCCAGAAGCCGCGCCACCCCGAGGCGCCGTCCACGCGCGCGGCCTCCTGCACCTCCCGCGGGATGGCCTGCAGACCGGCGAGCAGCATGATCATCATGAACGGGATGTAGGTCCAGGCGTCCATCGCCATGATCGTCAGCTTGGCGATGACCGGGTCGCCGAAGAACGACGGCGTGTCCCAGCCCAGGGCGCGGCCCAGGCGGGCGAGGGGGCCGAAGCGCGGCTCCAGCATCGACTTGCCGATCATCCAGGACACGGCGACGGGCGACAGCATGAGCGGCAGCAGGAAGGCCACGCGGAAGAACTTGCGCGCCCGGATCTCGGCGTTCAGCAGCAGCGCCAAGCCGAAGGCGATCGTGTACTCGACCACGATGGCGAGGCAGTACCAGGCCATGTTGCCCAGGGCGTTCCAGTAGAAGGGGTCGTGCCACATCTGCACGATATTGGCGACGCCGTTGAACTGCCGTCCGGTGGGCGAGCTCAGGTTCCAGTCGGACAGGGCGATCAGGATCCCGAACAGCAGCGGGAACACGGTCAGGGACACCACGAAGAGCACGGCGGGCAGCACGAACAGCACGCGCTTGCCCTGCTCCCCCCGCATGAGCACCTGTCCCCAGCAGAGGCAGGCCGCCCAGGTCAGGTAGGCATAGAGCGTGGGCCGCCAGGTTTCGAACCAGGGGGTCATCCAGCCCATCGACTGGGCCATCTGGAGCAGGAAGAGCGCCACGAGAAGGACGCCCGATCCCCAAATCAGGGCGCGCCCCAGCGCCACGCGGGCGGGTGGAAGGTCGTCGGCTGTGACGACGTGGAGAAGATCGCCGGTGGTGTTCAACTCGGGCCCCGGTTCAGGAGGGACGGGAGGCGCCGGCACGACGCCCCCCGTCGGGTCGATCAGGTCGGGCGCCCCGGCCAGCCGGAGCCCCCGTCGGGCAGGCGGATGGCGCCAGCCCTCAGTTCATGCCCAGCGACGCCTTGTAGAGCGCGACCTGGCTGTCCCGGCCGATCTGGTCGGTGATCCGCTCCCAGGCGGCGGCGATGGCGTCCGCGGTCTCCTGCGCGCTGGCGTACTGGCCGGACAGGCCCTTCACCAGTTCGTCCTCGGCGACCGAGTAGTACTGGAAGATGCCGGGGATGCGCGGCTCGATGGCGGCGTTGGGGTGGTTGTAGCTGTCGAGGTTCGAGCCCAGATAATCCTCGACGAAGGCGCGGTCGTAGCCCGCCGCTTCCCACTCCGCATAGTCGAAGTGCGAGTTGCGGTAAGGCTGGAAGCCCGACGGATAGGCCGCCATCCAGAGCGACAGGTCCTTGCCGCCCAGGTGCGCCGCCGCCGACCAGGCTGCCTTGCGCTTGGTCTCGTCGCCCGAGACGCGGTTCGTGACGTAGATGCCCCAGCCCAGGTAGGCCATGTTCGGGGCGACGTTCGGCCCGTCGGGCAGCGTCTCCCATTGGCCGGTGGCGGCGTTGTAGACGTCATCCGACCCCGGGTTGACCGAAAAGCCCGCCACGTCGCCCACCACCGAGGTGTCCGAGGTGCGCGCGTTCGAGCCCACGTCGCCCCACCAGGTCAGCATCGCGCCGGTCCCGCCCAGGAACTGCGAGAAGGCCGTCGCGTTCGGGTCGGCGTTCACCTGGTCGGGCGGGTAGGCGCCTTCGGTGCCCACGAGGTCCATCACGTCCTGGATCGCGCGCACCCAGGCCGGGTTGTTCACGCGCGGCTTCATCGTGTCGGGATCGAAGAGCCAGGCCGCATCGCTCGGATGCTTGGCGTAGGGGGCCGCGCGATCCTCGAGGAAGTAGAAGCCGAAGCCGCCCCACTGGTACTTGAGCGGGTCCAGGAAGCCATAGGCCGGCAGCCCGGTCAGCGGATCCGTCTGCCCGACGATCTTCTTGGAGAATTCGTTGACCTGCTGCCAGGTGGCGGGCGGCTCGGTCATGCCGGTCGCGGCCGAGATGGTGGGGTCGGTGAAGTAGTCCTTGCGGTAGGCGAAGGTGTGGCAGTCGCCGTCGATGGTGACGCGATAGGTCTTGCCGTCCCAGGTGCCGACCGGGGGCTGGAGGTAGCCCACGTAGTCGCCCATGTCGATCTGCTCCTTCACCCAGTCGGGCATCTCGTCAAGCAGGCCACGTCCGGCGGTGTCGCCCTCGAAGGGGGCGCCCATCTCCAGGATGTCGAAGTCGACGGTCCCGGTGGCGATCGCCTGCTGGAGCCGCGGGTTGTAGTCGGCCTGGGCGAGGTCGATCCAGTTGATCTTGGCGCCGGTGTAGGCCTCCCAGGGCTTGAGGAAGCCGCGGAACAGGAAGTTGTGCAGGTTCTGGTTGTTGAGCCCCATGAAGGTGAGCTCGACGCCCGCGAACTCGCCTTCGGCGACGCTGGCCCTGGTGGGGCCCAGGCACAGCTCGCCCACCTGCTGCCAGTGCGCGTCCGTCGGGCTGCCCGCGCCCACGCCCGGGATCTGCAGGATCTGCGCGCGCAGCGCCGCCGAGTCCTCCTGCGCCATGGCCCCGCGCGGCAGGCCCATCGCCGCCATCGCGCCCAGGCCCGCCGCGCCCTTCAGCAGGCTCCGCCGCGACAGGGCCGACCGGACGGCCAGCTCGAACAGATGTGTCTTCATTCGTCCTCTCCCCTTGGTCTCGGAAGGCCATCGAACGGACCGCCTGCACTTCATCCCGCGGGTGCCCCTTGGGGGGTCTTTCGCCGCAGGTCCGGGCCGTCCGGGCTCTGCCGGATGAGGGAACCCTTCCCGCGATCCGTCCTTAAGTCAAGCGACCTGACATGTTAGTATGTCCAGCCCGGTGGACAGGTCCGGCCGGCTCGGCTACCAGATTGGAAAACAGGCGCCGGGGAGGGAACATGGCCGACGTCGCGATCCGTGATCTACGAAAGGCTTACGGGGCCCAGGATGTCCTGCATGGCGTCAGCCTCGACATTCCGGACGGGCAGTTCGTCGTGCTCGTCGGCCCGTCGGGCTGCGGGAAGTCCACGCTCCTGCGGATGATCGCGGGGCTTGAAAGCATCACCTCGGGCCAGATCCGGATCGGCGAGCGGGTGGTGAACAACCTTCCCCCGTCCGAACGGGACATCGCCATGGTGTTCCAGAACTACGCGCTTTATCCGCACAAGACCGTGGCGGCGAACATGGGGTTCGCCCTCAGGATGGCCGGCATGCCCAAGGCCGAGATCGAGGAGCGGGTCAACCGCGCCGCCGACATCCTGAGCCTCAGGCCCTACCTGGGCCGCTATCCCCGCGCCCTTTCCGGGGGGCAGCGGCAGCGCGTGGCGATGGGGCGGGCCATCGTGCGCAATCCGCAGGTGTTCCTGTTCGACGAGCCGCTCTCCAACCTCGACGCCAAGCTGCGCGTCCAGATGCGGACCGAGATCCGGGCCCTCCATCTCCGGCTCAAGACGACGACCGTCTATGTCACGCACGACCAGATCGAGGCCATGACCATGGCCGACCGCATCGTGGTGATGAACGGCGGACGCATCGCGCAGGCGGGGGCGCCTCTCGACCTGTACGATCGGCCTGCGAACACCTTCGTCGCGGGCTTCATCGGATCGCCCTCCATGAACCTGATCGAGGGCGTGGGGCAGGGGGAGGCGGTCGCCGCCGGGCCGCTGCGCCTGCCCGCGCGCGGCGCCGCGGAAGGCCGTCGGATCATCTACGGCATCCGGCCCGAGCATTTCGAGTTGGGCGGCAGCAGCGAGGCGCCGGGCCTCGACGCCGTGGTCAAGGTCGTGGAGCCGACCGGCTCCGAGACCCATCTCGTGGCCGACGTGGCAGGAAGCGAGGTCGTCGCCGTGTCGCGCGACCGGCTGGCCGTCAAGCCGGGCGACCGCATCCGGCTCCAGGCCAACCCGGCCCGGGCGCATCTCTTCGACGCCGGCACCGGCGAACGGATCAACTAAGGGGACAGACATGCTCAAGGGGCTCGACAACCGGCTGAACGCCGACGTGCTTTATGCGCTTCGCGCCATGGGACACGGGGACCTGCTGGTCATCTGCGACACCAACTTCCCGGCGGACAGCATCGCCCGCGAGACCGTCCTGGGCGAACTGCTCCACATGGAGAACCTCAAGGCGAGCGAGGCGATCGAGGCGGTCCTGTCCGTCCTGCCGCTCGACACCTTCGTGGACGACTTCGCGGGCCGGATGGAGGTCGTGGGCGAGCCCTCGACGGTGCCGCAGGTCCAGATCGAGGTGCAGAACGTCATCGACCGGTTCGACGGCCGCGAAGCCCGCATGATCGGCATCGAGCGCTTCGCCTTCTACGACAAGGCGCGCACCGCCTATGCCGTCATCCAGACCGGGGAGCGCCGGTTCTACGGCTGCTTCATGTTCCGCAAGGGCGTGATCCCGCCGGAATCGTGACGCCGGAGGCTTGACCCCATGTCCGGTCCCATCGTCATCCTTGGCGTCTTTGTCGCCGACACCGCCTACCGCGCGCCCCGCCAGCCCCGGATGGGCGAAACCATCCTGGGCGAGGGGTTTGCCCTTGGTCCCGGGGGCAAGGGTTCGAACCAGGCGGTCGCCGCCGCGCGCGCCGGGGGCCAGGTCCATTTCATCTCCCGCCTGGCGCGCGACGCCTTCGGCGACCTCGCGCTCGGGACCTGGGCCGAGGCGGGCGTGACCCCGGCCGTGACGCAGACCGATACCGGCTACACCGGCGCCGCCTACATCTTCGTGGAGTCCGGGACCGGCAACAACGCGATCATCGTCGCGCCGGGGGTCGCGGGCGACATCTCGGAGGAGGACATCGACGCGCGGGCCGACCTGATCCGGTCGGCCTCGGTGTTCGTCACCCAGCTCGAACAGCCGCTTCCCGCCGCGATCCGGGCGCTCCAGATCGCCCGCGAATCCGGCGTGACCACGGTCCTCAATCCCGCGCCGGCGGCGGCGCTGCCGGACGGGATGCTGGCGCTCTGCGATTGGGTGACGCCCAACGAAAGCGAGGCCGAGGCGCTGACCGGCCTGCCCGTCACGGACCCCGCCTCGGCCGAGGCGGCGGCGCGGAAGCTGCTCCTTATGGGGGCGGGCGGGGTGGTCGTGACGCTCGGGGCGCAGGGCGCGCTTCTCGTGCAGGGGGACCGGGCGCTGCACCTGCCGGCCCTGAGCGCGGGCGAGGTGGTGGAAACGACCGGGGCGGGCGACGCCTTCAACGGCGGCTTCGCGGTCGCCCTCTCCGAGGGCCGGAGCCCCGAGGAGGCGGTCCGCTTCGGCATCGCCACGGCGGGCATCTCGGTCACGCGGCCCGGCACCGCCCCTTCGATGCCGACCCGGTCGGAGGTCGAGGCCCTGCTCGCCCGCTAGGGTTGACAGGGGTTGAGGATTTTTCCCGCGGGTGGCCCTTGCGCTTGGGCGCGAGGGCTCCCCAATTCAGGAAAGCCCCCTCGCACGCACCGGAGATCCGATGGACCAGGGTCACAGCCTGATCAGCTTGCTCGTGGCCGCCTTCGTCCTCGCCTTCCTGCTCGGACTGGTCGCCAACCGCCTCCGGCTCGCGCCGCTCATCGGCTACATCATCGCGGGCATCATCGTCGGCCCCTACACGCCGGGCTTCGTGGCCGACATCCACCTCGCGCCGCAGCTGGCCGAGATCGGGGTAATCCTCCTGATGTTCGGGGTGGGCCTCCACTTTTCCCCACGGGACCTGATGGCCGTCCGCACGGTGGCCCTGCCCGGGGCGCTGGCCCAGATCGCCGCCGCAACGGGGCTGGGCTGGCTGCTGGGCGAGATTTACGGCCTCGGCCATGCCGAAGCGGTGCTGATGGGCTTCTCGGTTTCGGTCGCCTCCACGGTGGTCCTGGTCCGCGCCCTCGAGGAACGGCAGCAGATCCGCACGCCCACCGGGCGCCTCGCGGTGGGCTGGCTCATCGTCGAGGATCTGGTGATGGTGCTGGCGCTGGTCCTCCTGCCCCTGATGTCCATGACCGGCGACGGCCTAGGCCTGGGGGGAGTCGCCGCCTCGGTGGGCCTCGTGCTCCTCAAGGTCGCGGGTTTCGTGATCCTGATGGGGCTTTTCGGGACACGGCTCCTGCCGGGGGCGCTGATCCTGATCGCGCACGAACGCTCGCGCGAGCTGTTCACGCTGGGGGTCCTGGCCATCGCCATGGGCATCGCCTGGCTGGCCTATGCCGTCTTCGACGCGTCCTTCGCCCTGGGCGCCTTCGTCGCGGGACTGGTGCTGGCGGCCTCGCCGCTGGGCCATAGCGCGGCCGAGCGGTCCCTGCCGCTGCGGGACGCCTTCTCCGTCCTGTTCTTCGTCTCGGTGGGCATGATCTTCGACCCCCTGATCCTGGTCGAGCGTCCCGTCGCGGTCCTGAGCCTCCTTGGGATCGTGATCCTCGGCAAGGCGCTGGCCGCCCTGATCATCACCGGAGCCTTCGGGCAGGACCGCCGCACGGGCCTGACCGTCGCGGCCAGCCTCGCCCAGGCGGGGGAATTTACCTTCATCCTGGCCGGGCTGGGGGTGACCCTCGGGGTGCTCGCGCCGGACACGCACGACCTCGTGCTCGCTGCCGCGCTGCTGTCGATCACGCTCAACCCGTTCATGTTCAAGCTGGCCGACCTCCTGATGCCGGGCCAGCCGGAGCGGCCCGCCGCGTGACGTTGCCGGAGCCGTGAGCCCCCGGCTTGGCCTTCCGGCCCCGGGGGCCTAAGTCTTGCCGCGGACAGGAAGGGCAGGGACGTGGCGGACGGCACCGGCATCATCGCGGACGCGGACATCGAAGGGCTGATCGCCTGCCCGGAATGCGATGCGCTCTACCGCGCGGCCGACGTCGCCCCCGGCAGCCGCGCGACCTGCGCCCGCTGCCATTCGGTCCTGATCTCGCCCCGCCGCCACGCCGGGATGGCCATCATCGCGCTGGCCATGACCGCGGTGGTGCTGGTGGCGGGCTCGCTCTGGTTCCCTTTCCTGCGGATCGAGGCGCGGGGCCTCTGGCAGGAGGCGACCCTGTGGGAGGTCGCGACGAGCTTCATCGGCGGGCCGCTCCTGCTCGTGTCGCTGGCCGTGACGGCCGCCATCGTGGTGCTCCCGCTCGCGCGCGCCATGCTGATCCTTTACACGCTGGTCCCCATCGTCTTCGACCGCCCGCCGCGTCCCCTGGCCGCCCGCGCCTTCCGCCTGGCCGAGGAGATGCGTCCCTGGTCGATGGCCGAGATCTTTGCCATCGGCTGCGCGGTGAGCCTCGTGAAGATCGCGGACCTCGCGCAGGTTTCGCTCGGGCCCGCCTTCTGGATGTTCGCAGGGCTGGTCGTGGTGACGGTCGCGCAGGACCAGATCGTCTGCCGGTGGTCGGTGTGGCACTCGATCAGCCCGAACTGACCCATGTGACCGCGCGCGACGCCGGCCTGGTGGCCTGCCGTCGCTGCACGCGCGTCTGGCCCATGGGGACCGAGCGGTGCGGCCGCTGCGGCAGCCGCCTCGTGTCGCGCGACCCGCGCAGCATCAGCCGCGTCTGGGCCTGGTGGGCGGCGGGGCTCATGGCCTACCTGCCCGCGAACCTGTATCCGATGCTGGAAACGCGCACCCTGTTCACGACGCAGAACTCGACCATCGTCGGGGGGGCGCTGGAACTCCTGTCCCATGGCTCGGCCGGCATCGCGCTGGTGATCCTGGTCGCGAGCGTGGGCATCCCCATCGCCAAGTTCATCTGCATCGCCTTTCTCGCCATGTCGGTGCGGAGGGGATCCCGCATGTCGCCCGAGCTTCGGATGCGGCTCTACGAGATCGTCGAATACATCGGGCGCTGGTCGATGATCGATGTGTTCGTGGTTGCGATCCTCGCTTCGCTCGTGCAACTCAACGTCGTGGCCTCGATCGCTCCGGGCCCCGCTTCCCTCGCCTTCGCGCTATCGGTGATCTTCACGATGCTTTCGGCCCAAGCCTTCGACCCGCGCATGATCTGGGACGGCATCGACGCCGAGGCCCGTCAGCGCGCATGACCGACTCGGTTCCCCCGATCCCCGTCACCTCCGCCCGGAGGAGCTTCTGGCAGCGCGTCTCGGTGATCTGGCTGGTCCCGCTCGCCGCGCTGGCGATCGCGCTGGGCGTGGCCTGGGAAAACTTCCGCGACAAGGGTCCCCTCATCCAGATCGAGTTCGCGGACGCCGCCGGCGTCGTCGCCCGCGAGACCGAGCTGCGCTACCGCAACGTCGCGGTGGGCCTCGTGGAGAAGGTCCAGTTCACCTCTGACCTCGCGCGCGTGCTGGTCTCGGTCCGGCTCGATCCCGACGTAGCCCCCTATGTGGACGCCGACGCCAAGTTCTGGGTCGTCCGGCCCGAGATCACCACCCAGCGCATCACCGGCCTCGAGACGGTGCTGTCCGGCGTCTTCATCGAGGGCACCTGGGACAACGTGCCGGCCGAGCCGGTGGACCACTTCGAGGGGCAGGCCACCGCGCCCCTGCTGGGCGTCGGCCAGGAGGGGCTCGAGTTCACGCTCCGCTCGACCGACGGCACCCTCACCTCGGCCGTGCCGATCATCTACCAGGGCGTGACGGTGGGGCAGGTGGGCGAGCCCGTGGTGGGCGAGGACGGCATCTCGGTGACCGCGCCGGCCGTGATCTACGCCCCCTATGACCGGCTCGTGACCGAGGCCACGGTCTTCTGGGATGCTTCGGGCTTCTCCCTGTCCGTGGGCTCCGGCGGGGCCGAGGTCGACTTCGACTCCCTGTCGTCGCTGATCGTGGGGGGGCTTGCCTTCGACACCTTCGTGTCCGGGGCGCAGCCGGCCAAGGACGGTGACCTGTTCGAGGCCTATCTTTACGAAGCGAACGCCCGCGATTCCATCTACACGGACCCGAACTCGCCGGTCCTGGACCTGATCGCCGTCTTTTCGGGCAACATCGCGGGCCTGTCCGTCGGCGCGCCGGTCGAACTGGACGGCATCCGCATCGGCGAGGTCACCGACGTCAACGGCCTGCTCGACCCCGAGCGCTTCGGCGACGAGGAGGTGCATCTCCAGACCGTCCTCGCCCTCCAGCCGTCCCGGCTCGGGCTCGAGGGCGACCAGGGACGGAGCGACATCCTTGCCGCCTTGCAAAGCCGCGTCGGCCGAGGGCTGCGCGCGCAACTGGCGAGCGCCGGGCTGCTAGGCGGGCTCAAGGTCCAGCTCATCGAGATTCCGGATGCCCCTCCGGCCGAGATCGACCTGGCCACGCTGCCATTCCCCTCGGTTCCCACGGCCGAGGCCGACATCGCCGACGTGGCGGGGCAGGCCCAGGACGTCCTGACCCGCGTGAGCAACCTTCCCATCGAAGAGCTGCTCGATTCCGCCGTGGCCTTCCTCGACAACGCCTCCCGCCTCGTGGGCTCGCCCGAGACGCAGGCCGTGCCGGGGCAGGTCAGCGCGCTCCTGGGCGACATCCGCAGCGTCACCGGGTCGCCCGAGGTGCAGGGCCTGCCAGGCCAGCTGGCCACCTCGCTCGACGAGGTCAACGGCACCTTGGCCGAGGTCCGCGCCCGCCTGACCGAACTGCGCGAGCAGAACGCCCTGGGGCGCATCCTCACGGCTGTGGACACGGCCAACGCTGCCGTCCAGCGGATCGGCGAGGCGACCGCCGGCGTGCCCGATCTCGTGGATCGCCTGAACGCCGTGGCGGTGAAGGCCGAGGCCCTGGAGGTCGAGCCTCTGCTGGCCGAGGTGACGGGCCTGTCCTCGGACGCCCGCGCGCTGCTGGCGCAGCCGGGCCTGCAGCAGCTTCCGGCCCAGATCGGCCAGCTGACCGATGAGGCCTCTGCCACGCTGGGCCAGACCCGCGCGATCCTGCAGGATCTCGACGACGGGGAGCTGGCGACGCGCCTGTCCTCCGCCATCGCCGCGGCCGAGGATGCGGCGCGCTCGCTCCAGAGCTCGGCCGAAGGGTTGCCCGACCTCGTGGCCCGCATCGACACGCTCGTGGCCAAGGCCAACGAGCTGCCGGTGGACCAGCTCGTGACCGAGCTGACCGACCTGGCCGCGAGCGCCAATACCCTGGTGTCGTCCGAAGGGACCCAGGCGCTGCCGGGCGACCTGTCCGCGGCCCTGGGCGAGGTCGAGGCGATCCTTCGCGAAGCACGGGAGGGCGGGGTCGTGACCAACGCCAACGCCACTCTCGATGCGGCACGCCGCGCGGCCGACAGCCTTCCCGGCCTGGTGGAGCGCGCGAGCGGTCTCCTCGACCAGGCGGCGGTGACGCTCCAGGGCTTCGACTCGTCCTCCGGCATCGTCCGGGAGGCGCAGCGGGCCATCCGTGAGGTGACGGACGCTGCCAATGCCGTCGCGGCCCTGGCCCGCACCATCGAGCGCAACCCCAACTCCCTCATATTCGGAGACTGACATGACGCTCCGTCCGCTGAGCATCGCCGCCCTCGTGCTCCTGGCCGCCTGCGGGCCACAGTCCCTGCGGCTGGCCGTGCCCCCTGCCGAGCCGCCGGCCCGGGTCGGCTCCTCCTTCGGCACGGTGGAGCTGCTCGACGTGTCGCTGCCCGAATACGCGGCGGCAGACGATGTCTACGTGCAGGTTCCCGGCAACTCGCTGACCCAGCTTCGCCGGGTGCGCTGGGCCGACGATCCCGCGCGGGCCGAAACGCTGGACCTGGCCCGCGCCCTGGGTGGCGTGACCGGCGCCCGCGTCGTGCCGGAACCCTGGCCCTTCGAGGAACCTGCCGAGGCGCAGGTCGACGTGCGCGTGGCCGAGATGGTGGCCGACAGCTCGGGCGCCTTCCTCATGCGCGGCCAGTATTATGTGGCGTCCCAGGACGGATCGGGCCGGGACCGTGCGCGGGAGTTCCGCATCCGCATCCCGTTGCCCGCCGATCCGGGACCTGGCGCCATCGCGGCGGCCCGCGGACAGGCGACCCTGGCGCTCGCGCAGGATATCGCCGCCAACGGCCTGCGCTGAGGCCTTCTGCTGGCCCCGGGGGGGCGTTCCGCTGCCGCCGGGCGCCCAAGTCCCCCGCCCGTGCGCTGAACCACGAGGCGTCCTCGGCGGCGGAGCGACGCTGACCAGATCCATCAAAGGTGTCACATGCCCCAAGTCTTTCCCGCGCGTTCCCTGCCCGAACTGCCGGTCGCGGCGGCGGACCTGACCTACCCGGTCGCCCGGATCTTCTGTGTGGGCCGCAACTACGCCGCCCATGCGCGGGAGATGGGAAATCCGGTGGAAACCGACGCCCCGTTCTGGTTCACCAAGTCGCCCTTCGGGCTGATCCCCGACGACTCTGTCCTGCCATATCCTCCGGGGACGCGGGACCTGCACCACGAGGTCGAACTGGTCCTGGCGCTGGGGGAAGGGGGCGAGGTCTGGGGCTGGGGCGTGGGCCTCGACATGACCCGCCGCGACCTGCAGGCGGTGGCCAAGGCGGCGGGCAAGCCGTGGGACACCGCGAAGGATTTCGAAGGCTCTGCGGTGATCGGGGCCCTGGTTCAGGGGCGGCCCGCTCCGGAGGCCGTGATGCGCCTGACCGTGAACGGCGAGGTGCGGCAGCAGGCCCCGCTGACCGAGATGATCCACGGCATCGACGCGCTGCTGGCGCATCTGCGGACGCTCTATGCGCCCGGGCCGGGCGATCTCATCATGACCGGGACCCCCGCCGGGGTGGGGCCGGTCGAGCCCGGCGACCGGCTGGAGGGCACGCTGGACGGCGCACCCTCGGTCCGTCTGCGCATCGCCTGAGCCGTCAGGCGTTCGCGGCCAGCCACTCGCGGAACTGGGCCACGACCTCGTCCTTGGCGTTCACGACATAGGCCTCTGCCGGGTAGGCCCCGTTGTGGACGTCGTCGGCAAAGGCGCGCATGGCCTCGACCCGCATCTGCTGCAGGCGCGCGAACTCGGCCTTGAAGTCGGCATAGACCTTGGCGTGCCGCGGGATTCGGCCCGTGTTCTGGCCCAGCACATCATCCGTGAAGAGATACTGCGCGTGGCCTTTGGCCCCGCCGCCCATCGACAGCAGGAACAGGTTCGTCCGTTCGGCGATCAGCTCTGTGATCTGCTGGGGAACGACCTCGATCTCGACGGCGAAGGCGCCGGCCTCCTCGTAGGCCTTGCACTGATCCCAAAGGTACTTGGCGCTGTCGAGCGTCTTGCCCACGGCCTTGAATCCGCCGGTCCAGGTGCACTTGGATGGCACAAGGCCCACATGGCCGCAGACGGGGATGCCGTTGTCGGTGAGCGCGCGCACGGTCTGGAGCGAGCCGGAGCAATAGACGGCGTCCGCCCCATGCTTCCAGAGCGGAAAGGCCCATTTCAGGAAGTCGGCGGTGTCGCCGATGTCGTAGAAGTTCATGCCCGGGAAGGCGAAGGCGTTGGGCGCGACCTGACGGAACCGGGGGTCCATCAGCATCTCGGGCGGAACCGAGAACAGCTCCACGCCCGCGGCCTCGGCGGCGGCGGCCTCGTCGAGGGTCTCGACGCGCAGCATGGCGAACTGGTGGGTGCCGCGGTTGGCCAGAAGGTCGGCGACGGTCCAGCGCTTGGAGGAGGGACGCATGTTCAGCCCACCTGCACGAGGACGCGGCCGCCTTCGGCCTTGGCGGGGTAGGTGGCGAGGTTCACGCAAACGGGGGCGCGCTTGGCCTGGCCGGTGCGGTAGTCGAACTGGCCGTTGTGCTTGGGGCACTCGATCACGTAGTCCATCACGAGCCCGCCCGCGAGGTGGACGTTCTCGTGGGTGCACATGCCATCCGTGCAGAAGAACTCGCCGTCCGGGCTGTGGTAGATGGCGTAGGTCCGCCCGCCGTGGTCCCAGCGCATCACGTCCTCCTCGTCGATCTCGTCCACCGCGCAGGCGTCCACCCATTGGGGCATGTTAGGCTCCTCTTCCCTTGTCCTGTTTGTTGTCGGCGGGCCGGGAGCGAGCCCGGCCCTGGTTCGTCATTCGGCCGCCACGACGCCGCCAAGCGCGGAGACGTGGAAGTCCTCGCGGTAGGGCTTGGCGGTGGAGGGCAGCTCGCGCCTGAGGAAGTAGTCCTCGTACTGAAGCTGGCGCTTGAGCGCGGGCCACATCTCGCCAAAGGCTTCGGCGATCGAATTGTTCGGCGTCGGCAGGTCGTGCTTGATGATCTCGTGCAGCCGGGGCAGCGCGTGGTAGGGCACCATGGGGAACATGTGATGCTCCACGTGGTAGTTCATGTTCCAGTAGATGAACCGCGAGATCGGATTCATGTACACGGTGCGCGAATTCAGCCGGTGGTCGATGACGTTGTCGGCCAGGCCGCCGTGTTGCAGCAGGCCCGTCATGATATGGTGCCACGCGCCATAGAGCCGGGGCCCTCCGATCAGCAGGAGCGGCACGACCGACTGGAGGTAGAGGGCCGCGATGATCGTGACGGCGTAGATGGCCGTCCAGATCCGGGCGACGCGGATGACCTTGGACCATTCGGTCTCGGGGATGAAGGTCGCCTCTTCGGGATGGATCCTGCCGGCGGCATTGTAGAGCATCCGGGTCCAGCCGTTCCAGGCGTCGATGATCCCGAAGAAGTTCAGGAACAGCCGGAACAGCTCGGGCGGGCGCATGATCGCGATCTCGGGGTCGCGGCCGACGATGTAGGTGTCCGTGTGGTGCCGCGCATGGCTCCAGCGCCAGGTGTGCGGGTTCCGGACGATCATGAAGCAGGCGATCTGGTAGACGACGTTGTTCATCCACGGCGTCTTGAAGGCGGTGCCATGCGAGGATTCGTGCCAGCGGGAGTCCGAGGCCGATCCGTACAGCACGCCATAGGCGATCCAGAAGGGGATCGACAGCCACGGATGCCCATTCACCCAGAGCGCCACGGCGATCCCGGCCAGAAGGGCCATCGCACCCAGCCAGATGATCGTGTCGCGGATGGCGGGACCATCCTTGCGCTGCATGAGTTCCTTCATGACCTTGCGCGGCACCTCGGTGTGGTACCACTCGGCCGCGGCAAGGCCCGTTTCGACGGCGCGCTGGCCATCAGGACCCAAAAGGCTGTAGTTCCGCGTCCCCATGGGGCTCCTCCTGTTGTTCAGCGGTTCGGGGCTGTTGGCGGGCTGCATATCGTGACTTTCCTTGGCCGCCCAACATCTTTGCTGGACAATTCGTCACGAAGCCTCAGAGATGCGGTCCTAACATGAGGTGAAATCGTCAGGACTGTCGAATTATGGCACGCCGCCCCACCATCCAGGATGTCGCCAAGGCCGCCGGCGTGAGCCAGGCCACCGTTGACCGCGTGCTCAATGGCCGCGAGCAGGTGCGCGAGGACACGGCCCAGAAGGTCTACGAGGCGGCCCGCCGCATCGGCTACCACGCGGCCCCGCTGATCGCGCAGCGGCTCCAGACGGATCTTCCGGTCCTGCGGATGGGCGTGGTGCTCCATAAGGAGCGGCAGGCCTTCTACCAGAACTTCGCCGCCGAGATCGAGGCGGCGGCGCGGCGCGCGACGGGCCTGCGCGTCAAGGCCGTGGTCGAGTTCGCGGCCTCGCAGGCGCCCTCGGACTTCGCGAACCTCATGCTGGGCATGAAGGGCCGGGTCGATGCCGTGGCGGCCAGCGCGGTCACCCATCCATCCGTCACCGACGCGGTCACGGCGCTGAAGGCGGAGGGGGTGCCGACCTTTGCGCTGCTCAACGACTTTGCCCAGGGAATCCGGCAGAACTACCTCGGCCTCAACAACCTGAAGGTGGGCCGCATCGCGGCTTCGGTCATCGGGATGGCCGCGCATCGGCCCGGAAAGGTGGCCGTCTTCGTCGGGGGTTATCGCTGGCACGGCCATGAGCTGCGCGAGGCCGGGTTCCGCGGGTGGTTCCGGGAATATGCCCCGCAGTTCCAGATCCTGGACACGTTGGTGAACCTGGAAACCCGGCAGCTCACCTACGAGGCGATGCTCGATCTCCTCGACCGTCATCCGGAACTGCGCGGCGTCTATGTGGCCGGCGGCGGCATGGAGGGAGCCATCGCCGCCATGCGGGAGGCGCGCAAGCCCGGCGACGTATGCCTCGTGGTGAACGAGGTGACGCCGGAGTCGCGGGCGGCCCTGGTGGACGGCTACCTGACGATGGTGATCGCCACGCCCCTGGCGCAGCTCTGCGACGATCTGGTGCGGCTCATGGCGGACGCTGCCCGCAGCGGCCCCTCGGAGGTCGCGGGTCAGCACTTCCTTCGGCCCGAGCTCGTGCTTCCCGAATCCGTCTGACGGAATTTCGTCATTGCGGTGATTGCCAAGGCATCACGGCTGATAGAATTCCAGCGGGCCCGCGTTGACTCGGGGCGGTGCTGGGCGGCAAGGGTGCATCGGGAAAAGCGCGGCTTCTTGAGCGTCGATCAACGGCGACGGCCCCGCGGGAGGAAGGATCCGAATGCTGCCATTCGCCATCAACCACATGACCGTCGCCCGCATGTCCTTCGTCGAGCTTCTCGATGCCGCGCAGGAGCTGGGCTGCGTGGGTGTGGAGGTCCGCAACGACCTGCCCCAGCCGCTCTTCGACGAGATGGCCCCGGAGAAGGCCGGGGAGCTGGCCCGCGAGAAGGGCCTGCGGATCCTGGCGCTGGCCGAGGTCAAGCGCTTCAACGACTGGTCCGACGCCAAGCGCGAGGAAGCCCTCGCCCTCATGAAGATCGCGGTGGCCTGCGGTGCCGAGGCGGTGAGCCTCATTCCCCGCAACGACAACGGCGGCATGGGCAACGGCGAGCGTCAGGCGAACCTGCGGGTGGCGCTCAAGGAACTGAAGCCGATGCTCGAGGATCACGGCCTCGTCGGCATGGTCGAGCCCCTGGGCTTTGAGATCTGCGCGCTGCGCTACAAGGCCGAGGCCGTGGAGGCGATCGAGGCGCTGGGCGCCACAGGCCGCTTCAAGCTCGTGCACGACACCTTCCACCACCATCTCGCGCATGGCGGGCCGCTGTTCCCGGCCCATACCGGCATCATCCACATCTCGGGCGTCGTCGACCCCGCGCTGGCGGTGGGCGAGATGGGCGACCAGCACCGCGTGCTGGTGGACGGCGCCGACCGGCTCGGCAACGTCGAGCAGATCCGCGCCCTGGAAGCGGCGGGCTACCGTGGCGCCATCAGCTTCGAGGCCTTCGCGCCCGAAACCCACGCGTCCAAGGACCCGATCGGCGACCTGCGCCGCTCGATGGACTTCATCGCCGCGCAGCTCGCGGCGAAGGCGGCCTGAGGAGAGCCGCCCGAGGTTTGGGGTGCCCCGGGGAGGGGACCCTTCCGGCCTAGAACGAAACGCGGCGAGCCGGACGCCGCATTGGGAGGACTACATGAAGAAGACCCTGATCCTGGCCGGGTTCGCTGGCCTCATGTCGACCAGCGCCATGGCCGAGACGGTGGGCGTCTCGATGGCGCTGTTCGATGACAACTTCCTGACCGTGCTGCGCAACGGCCTGCAGGACTACGCCGGCACGCTCGACGGCGTCGAGGTCCAGGTCGAGGACGCGCAGAACGACGTGGCCAAGCAGCTCGACCAGATCAACAACTTCATCGCCTCGGGCGTCGACGCGATCATCGTGAACCCGGTCGACACCTCGGCCACGCAGGCGATGTCGGATGCCGCCGCCGCCGCCGGCGTGCCGCTCGTGTACGTCAACCGCCAGCCGATCAACGTCGACACGCTGCCCGACAACCAGGCCTTCGTCGCTTCGAACGAGGTCGAGTCCGGCACCCTCGAGACGATGGAAGTCTGCCGCATCCTCAAGGAAGCGGGCAAGGACAGCGCCGACATCTACGTCATGCAGGGCGAGCTGTCGAACCAGGCCGCCGTCCAGCGGACCCAGGACATCCACGACGTGATGGAATCGGGCAACTGCGGCGTGACGCTCAACATCATCGACCAGCAGACCGCGAACTGGTCGCGTGACCAGGCCCAGAACCTGATGACCAACTGGCTGTCGACCGGCACGCCGTTCGACGCCCTCGTCGCCAACAACGACGAAATGGCCATCGGCGCGATCCAGGCGATGAAGGCCTCGGGCATCGCCATGGAAGACGTGATCGTGGCCGGCATCGACGCCACGCAGGACGCCCTGTCCGCCATGCAGTCCGGCGATCTCGACGCGACCGTGTTCCAGGACGCGGCCGGCCAGGGCAAGGGCGCGCTGGATGCCGCCCTTTCGCTCGCCCGCGGGGAGAGCGTGGAGCAGAAGGTCTACATCCCCTTCCAGCTCGTGACGCCCGCCAACATCGACCAGTTCCTTCAGAAGAACTGATCCGGACCGTCGTGGTCCGACGCGAGGCGGCGCAAGGGCGCCGCCTCCACGTTCCGGGAATCGCGGGGACGAGGGGGACCCGCGGCCCGCGCTAGGCTAGGAGGCAGCGACGTGGCGCAGACGACATTCGGGGTGGGGGGGCTGACCTACGACCACTCCAAGCGGCACATGCCGCAGGAACTCAACGTATTGATTGCCCTGGTGCTGATCATCGCCGCCTTCGAGCTGTTGGGGCGCATCCTGATCGGCGACAGCTTCCTGCTCAATACGCGGGACAACGTCGACACGATCTTCAACCAGGCGCGGCTGCAGATCATCATCCTGCAGGTGTCGATCGTCGGCATCATCGCCATCGGCATCACGCAGGTCATCATCTCGGGCGGCATCGACCTGAGCGCGGGCTCCGTCGTGGGCGCGACCGCCATGATCGCCATGAGCTTCGCGCAGGTCGCGATGGTGAACGGCAACCCGAACCCCAAGGCCGTGTTCCTGGAACAGGGCTGGGTGGACCTGCCGGTGATCGTGCCGGTGATCGTGGGTCTGGGGTGCGGTCTCCTGGCCGGCCTGATCAACGGGTCGCTGATCGCCTACACTAAGATCCCGCCCTTCATCGCCACCCTGGGCATGATGGTGACCGCCCGCGGCGTGGCCAAGTGGTGGACCAAGGGCGAGCCGATCTCCTTCCCGACCGAGTCCTTCGCCGGGATCGGCAAGGGCCTGATGCCGGTGGTGATCTTCCTTGCGCTCGCCGTCCTGTTCCACCTGATGCTCAAGTACACGCTTTATGGAAAGCGCTGCTACGCCATCGGCTCCAACGAGGAAGCCGCGCGGATGTCGGGCATCAACGTCGAGCGCCACAAGGTCCTGGTCTACAGCATCGCCGGGCTCCTGGCTGCGGTGGCCGCCATCGTCCTGTCGTCCAAGAACCTGACCGCGCAGGCCGGCATGGGCGTGATGTACGAACTCGATGCCATCGCCATGGCCGTGATCGGCGGCGTGTCGCTCTCGGGCGGGCGCGGCTCGATCATCGGGACGGTGCTCGGCTCGCTGATCTTCGGGGTGATCATCTCCGGCTTCACCTTCCTCAAGCTCGACGCCTACTACCAGGAGATGGTGAAGGGCGCGATCATCGTGGGCGCCGTGGTGCTCGACGTCTGGCGGCAGCGCCGCCGCAGCAGCCGCGGCTAAGGAGGACCCCATGTCCGACATCGTTCTCAAGACCGAAGGCCTGACCAAGCATTACGGCGGCGTGCACGCCCTGGTCGACGCCAACTTCGAGCTGCGCCGCGGCGAGCATGTGGCCATCATGGGCGATAACGGCGCCGGCAAGTCCACCTTCGTGCGCCAGATCACCGGCGTGGAGCGGCGGACCTCGGGCAAGGTGTGGTTCGACGGGCAGGAGGTGGACTTCGCGGGCCCCCTCCACGCCCGCGAGGCCGGCATCGAGGCCGTGTTCCAGAACCTGGCGCTTGCCGACGACCTCGACGTGCCCTCGAACCTGTTCCTGGGGCGCGAGAAGATCCTGTTCAACCTCGGGCCCTTCTCGATCCTCGACCGCAAGGGGATGCGCCAGGCGACCGAGGCCGCGCTGAAGCGGACGGCGGTGAAGATCCCGAACCTCGGCAGCACCATCCGCAACATGTCGGGCGGCCAGCGCCAGTGCGTCGCCATCGCCCGGACCGCCACCTTCGCCTCCAAGCTCATCATCATGGACGAGCCCACGGCGGCGCTGGGCGTGCAGGAGACCGCGCAGGTCGAGAACATCGTCCGCACGCTCAAGGACAACGGTGAGCCGCTGATCCTGATCTCGCACAACATGCGGCAGGTCTTCGACCTCGTGGACCGGATCGTGGTCTTCCGCCGGGGCCGCATTGTCGCCAACCTCCGCAAGGAGGAGACCGACGGCCAGGACGTGGTAGCCTACATCACCGGCGCCAAGACCCAGAACATGGCGGCGGCCGCCCTCTAGGCGCGGCCCCCGGCTCAGCAATAACCGGCAGGCCCCCGCGCAGGCGGGGGTCGATCCATAAGCAAGGACCTATCATGACTGTGAAATTCGGGCTTCTTGGCGCGGGTCGCATCGGCAAGGTGCACGCGCGGGCCATCCGCTCCGACGCCAATGCCGAACTCGTGGCCGTCGCGGACGCCATTCCCGCCGCCGCCGAGGCGCTGGCCCAGGAATATGGCTGCGACATCCGCACGATCGATGCCATCGAAGCCTCGTCCGACATCGACGCGGTGGTGATCTGCACGCCGACCGACACCCACGCCGACCTGATCGAGCGGTTCGCGCGCGCCGGCAAGGCCGTGTTCTGCGAAAAGCCGGTGGACCTGTCCGTCCAGCGCGTCCAGGACTGCCTCAAGGTGGTCGAGGAGACCGGGGCGACCCTGATGGTCGGCTTCAACCGCCGCTTCGATCCCGACTTCATGGCCGTGAAGGCCGCGATCGACGCCGGCACGGTTGGTGACGTCGAGATGGTCACCATCTCCTCCCGCGACCCGGGCGCGCCGCCCGCGGACTACATCAAGCGGTCGGGCGGCATTTTCCGCGACATGACCATCCACGACTTCGACATGGCCCGCTGGCTCCTGGGCGAAGAGCCCGAGACCGTGGTGGCGCAGGCCTCGGTCCTGACCGACCCGGCGATCGGCGAACTCGGCGACTATGATTCGGTGAACGTCATCCTGCGCACCGCCTCGGGCAAGCAGGCGATCATCACCAACTCGCGCCGGGCCACATACGGCTACGACCAGCGGATCGAGATCCTGGGCTCCAAGGGCTCCGTCAGCGCCGAGAACATGCGCGAAGCGAACATCGAGGTCGCGACCGCCAACGGCTTCACGCGGCCGCCGCTCCTCAACTTCTTCATGTCGCGCTACGTGGCGGCCTACGCGAACGAGATCGCGGGCTTCATCCGGGCCGTGAACACCAAGGGCGCGACGCCCACGACGGGCGAGGACGGGCTCAAGGCCCTCGCGCTGGCCGACGCGGCGCTCAAGTCGGCCCAGGAAGGCCGCGCCGTGAAGGTTTCCGAAGTTCTCGGCTGATAGGGAGGCACCCCATGTCCAAGACTCTCGACGTCATCACCATTGGGCGTTCGTCCGTGGACCTTTACGGCGCGCAGGTGGGCGGCCGGCTCGAGGACATGGGGTCCTTCCAGAAGTATGTGGGGGGCTCGCCCACCAACATGGCGACCGGGACGGCTCGGCTCGGGCTCAAGTCCGCTCTCATCACGCGGGTGGGCGACGAGCACATGGGCCGCTTCATCCGCGAGGAGCTGGCGCGCGAGGGTGTGGACGTGCGGGGCGTGGTGACCGACCCCGAGCGGCTGACCGCGCTCGTGATCCTCGGCATCCGCGACCAGGAGCAGTTCCCGCTCATCTTCTACCGCGCCGACTGCGCCGACATGGCGCTCTGCGAGGATGACATCGACCCGGCGTTCATCGCCGAGGCCCGCTCGGTCGTTGCCACCGGCACGCACCTGAGCCACCCGCGCACGGAGGCTGCCGTCCTGAAGGCGCTGCGGCTGGCGCGGGAGAACGGCGCGCAGACCGCGCTCGACATCGACTACCGCCCGAACCTCTGGGGCCTCGCCGGCCACGGCGACGGCGAGAGCCGCTACATCGAAAGCGCCGCCGTTACGGCCAAGCTGCAGGCGCACCTCCACCTCTTCGACCTGATCGTGGGCACCGAGGAGGAGTTCCACATCGCGGGCGGCTCCACGAACACCGTCGAGGCCCTGCGCGCCGTTCGCGCCGTTTCGGGCGCGACGCTGGTGTGCAAGCGGGGCGCCCGGGGGGCGGTCGCCTTCACCGGCGCGGTGCCTGACTCCTTGGACGACGGCGAGGCCGGGCCGGGCTTCCCCATCGAGGTGTTCAACGTGCTGGGTGCGGGCGACGGCTTCATGTCGGGCCTCCTGAAGGGCTGGCTCGACGGCGAGCCCTGGCCGGTGGCGCTCAAGTATGCCAACGCCTGCGGCGCGTTCGCCGTCTCGCGCCACGGCTGCACGCCCGCCTATCCGTCGTTGACCGAGTTGCAGTGGTTCCTCGATCGCGGCGTGAGGACGCCGGCGCTTCGCAAGGACGCCGACCTCGAGCAGCTGCACTGGTCCACGAACCGCCACGGCACCTGGGACCAGATGCGGGTCTTCGCCTTCGACCATCGCAAGCAGCTGGAGGAGATGGAGGGCGCGACAGCGGAGAAGATCGGCGCCTTCAAGCTCCTGTGCCTGGAGGCCGCGCAGGCGGTCGCGGGCGGGCAGCCCGGCTACGGCATCCTGTGCGATGGGCGGCTGGGGCGGGACGCGCTCTACAAGGCGGCCGGCACCGGGCTCTGGATCGGCCGTCCCGTCGAGTGGCCCGGCTCGCGCCCGCTGCGGCTCGAGCCCGAGATCGGCCCGGACTTCGGCGGGCTGTCGGAGTGGCCGCTCGAGAACGTGGTCAAGGTGCTCTGCTTCTGCCACCCCGATGACGACGCCCAAATGTGGGCCGACCAGGAGGACACGCTGGTCCGCCTGTTCGCGAGCGCCCGCCGCAACCGGCTCGAGGTGCTCCTTGAGGTCATACCGTCCAAGGTGGCGCCCGTCGATGACGACACCACGGCCCGGATCATCGAGCGCATCTATGGCCTGGGTCTTTATCCCGACTGGTGGAAGCTCGAGCCCTTCAAGACCGAGGCCGCCTGGACCAACGCCTGTGACGCGATCACCCGCCACGACCCGCATGTGCGCGGCATCGTGGTGCTGGGCCTCGACGCGCCCGCCGCCGAGCTGGCGCAGAGCTTCGCGCTGGCCACCCGGCAGCCGCTGGTCAAGGGCTTTGCCGTGGGCCGCACGATCTTTGCCGACGCCGCCCGCGCCTGGCTTGGTGGCCGGATGACCGATGCCGAGGCCGTGGCGCAGATGGCCGAACGCTTCCGCGCGCTGGCCCAGACCTGGGATCAGGCCCGTGCGGGGCGGGGGGCCGTGGGGGCCGCCGCTTGACCCGCACGCTGTCCATGCGTTTTCACAACCTGCCCGGTAGTCGGGCGGGGGTGGGGCGCAGCGGGCCGCGCACGCTGATCGCCGACCGGCCCGAGGGGGTCGCGGGCGGGCAGGGGCTGGGCTTCAACGGCGGCGAGCTTCTGGCCGCAGCCCTGGGCGGCTGCTTCTGGAACGATCTCCATTACGCCGCCGAGGCGCGCGGGGTCGTGCTGGGCGCCGTCGAGGTGGAGGTCGAGACGACCCTGTCGGGCGTGCCGCTGCGGGTGATCGCCGCCACCATCCGCGCCCGCGTCGAGGCCGCCGATCCTTCGGCCGCGCGCGCCTGCTTCGAGGCCGCCTGCGCGGACTCCACCATCGCCAATTCCGTCATGGCGGCCTTTCCGGTCGCCTTCGTCTTCGAGGACTCCTGAGATGACCACGATCCGCCTCACCGCCGCGCAGGCCATGGTGCGCTGGCTTTCCGTGCAACTGGCCGAGGACGGCCAGCCCTTCATCTCGGGCTGCTGGGCCATCTTCGGCCATGGCAACGTGGCCGGGATGGGCGAGGCGCTGCACGGGGTGCGTGACAGCTTCCCGACCTATCGCGGCCACAACGAGCAGGGCATGGCCCACGCCGCCATTGCCTACGCCAAGCAGTTGGGCCGCAGCCACGCCATGATGGTCACCTCCTCCATCGGGCCGGGCGCGCTCAATATGGTGACCGCGGCGGGGCTGGCGCATGTGAACCGCCTGCCGGTGCTGTTCGTGCCGGGCGACGTCTTCGCCAACCGCGGCCCCGACCCGGTGCTCCAGCAGGTCGAGGACTTCGGCGACGGCACGATGACGGCCAACGACTGCTTCCGCCCCGTGTCGCGCTACTTCGACCGGATCGAGCGGCCCGAGCAGCTGCTGACCGCGCTGCCGCGCGCCCTGCGGACCATGACCGACCCTGCCGACTGCGGGCCTGTGACCTTGGCCTTCTGCCAGGACGTCCAGTCCGAGGCCTACGAGTGGCCGGAGTCGTTCTTCACGCCCAAGACCTGGCGCCGCCGCCGCCCGCAGCCCGACCCGGTCGAGGTGCAGTCGGTCGCGGACCTGATCCGGGCCGCCGAGTCCCCCGTCATCGTCGCGGGCGGCGGCGTCCACTACGGCCACGCCACCGACAGCTTGCGCCGCTTTGCGGAAGCGACCGGCATCCCTGTGGTCGAGACGCAGGCCGGCAAGTCGGTGCTGCCCTGGGACCATCCGCTGAACCTCGGGCCGGTGGGCGTGACGGGGGCCTCCTCGGCCAACGCCGCCTGCGCGGGCGCGGATCTCGTGATCGGGGTCGGCACGCGCTTCCAGGACTTCACGACCGGCTCCTGGGCGCTGTTCTCGCGCCCGAACCGCAAGCTCGTGAGCCTCAACGTCGCCGCCTATGACGCCATGAAGCACGGGGCCGAGCCGCTCTGCTGCGACGCGGAGGCGGGGCTTGCCGCGCTCCTCGGCCAGCTCTCGGGCTACAAGGCCCGGCCGATCAGCGACCGGCTCAAGGCCGACTGGTTCGCCGACGTGGACCCGCTCACCGCCGCGCCCGAGGGCAATGCGGGCCTGCCGACCGACCAGCAGGTCATCGGCGCCGTGCAGCGCGCCTCGGGCCCCGACACCGTGGTCATGTGCGCCGCCGGCACCATGCCGGGCGAGCTGCACAAGCTCTGGAAGGGCACGCGGCCGATGTCCTACCACATGGAGTACGGCTTCAGCTGCATGGGCTACGAGGTGGCGGGCGCGCTCGGCATCAAGATGGCTGAACCCGCGCGCGACGTCATCTGCATGGTGGGCGACGGCAGCTACATGATGATGAACAGCGAACTCGCCACCGCCGCGATGATGGGCCAGAAGATCACGGTCGTGATCACCGACAACCGGGGCTACGGCTGCATCAACCGCCTCCAGATGTCCACGGGGCAGGTGGAGTTCAACAACCTGCTCAAGGACGCCCATGGCGGCCCGAACAGCAACATCGACTTCGCGGCCCATACCGCCGCCATGGGCGCGACCTCCGTCAAGGCCGGGAGCATCGCCGAGCTCGAGGCCGCGCTGGCGCGGCGGCACGAGGTGCAGGGGCCGCTGGTCGTCGTCATCGACACCGACCCCTATCCCTCCACCCCCTTTGGCGGCTACTGGTGGGATGTGGCCGTGCCCGAGGTCTCCGAGCGCAAGGAGGTCCGCGCCAAGCGGACCGCCTACGAGGAGAAGCTGAAGGACCAGGCCCGCACCTGATCCGCCACGCGCGGCCCCACGACCCGGGGGCCGCCGCCCATCCCTGCGAGGTCCGATGAACCGGCTGTTCGACTTCAACCATCCCTTCTTCCGGCCGCTCTGGATCCGGGTCGTCATCGTGGTCCTGTGCTTCGGTTGGGCGGTGGTCGAGTTCACCACGGGCGGGCCCATGTGGGGCATCCTGTTTGGAGCCATCGGAGCCGCCGCGTTCTATGGCTTCTTCCTCGACTTCAACCCCCGACCCCCCGAGGGCAAATGAGCCACCTCCTGATCCATCCCGACGGAACCTCCGGCAAGGTCCACGACGTGACGCCCGCCAGCGCAGGCTGGGGCTACGTGGGCTTCGGCCTCTACCGGCTCAGGGCCGGGGAACGCGCGGCCGAGCCGACGGGCGACACCGAGGTGATCCTCGTCCTCGTGGAAGGGAAGGCCCGCATCCAGGGGGCCGGCCAGGACTGGGGCGAGATGGGCGACCGCATGGACGTCTTCGAGAAAAGCCCGCCCCATTGCCTTTACCTGCCTAACGGCACGGACTGGGAGGCCGTGGCCACCACTGACTGCACGCTCGCGGTCTGCACCGCGCCCGGGAAGGGCAACTACCCGGCCCAGCGCCTCGGGCCCGAGGGGATCGAGCTCACGCCGCGCGGCAAGGGCACCAACACCCGCTACGTCAACAACATCGCCATGGAGATGCGGGACGTCGCGGACAGCCTGCTGGTCACCGAGGTCTACACGCCCGCAGGCAACTGGTCGTCCTATCCCTCGCATCGCCACGACGAGGACGACTTCCCGCGGATGACCTACCTGGAAGAGACGTATTACATGCGCCTCAATCCGGGGCAGGGGTTCGGCATCCAGCGGGTCTACACCGAGGATGGCTCGCTGGACGAGACGATGACCGTCAAGAACCACGACGTGACGCTGGTGCCCAAGGGCCACCATCCCTGCGGCGCGCCCTATGGCTACGAACTCTATTACCTCAACGTCATGGCCGGGCCGATCCGCAAGTGGCGGTTCAAGAACGACCCCGACCACGACTGGATCGCCCAGCGCGATGCGTGAATGAAAAAAGGGGGCCACTTGGCCCCCTTCGCATGTCCGACGCGCGGCGGCGCGTTCAGGTGATGACGTCCGGCGCCTGACGGCCCGTATGGGCCTTGATGCCCGCGATCTCGTCGGCGGCCCGGGCGATATCGGACAGCGCCTCGCCCGCGTTGCGGTCCAGCCGGGACGGATCGGTCTCCAGCGCCTCGAGGTAGACGCGCAGCGTCGCGCCGACCGTGCCGGTGCCCGACAGGCGGAAGACCACGCGCCCGCCGTCAGCGAAGCCGATCCGCAGGCCCTGCCGTTCGGACCGCGAGCCGTCCACCGGGTCGTCGTAGGCGAACTCGTCGGCGGTCGCGACGGTCAGTCCCGCGAAACTCTGGCCGGGCAGGGACCCCAGCTTGGCCCGAAGGCCGTCGTAGAGGGCGTTGGCCTTCTCGGTTTCCACGTCCTCGTAGTCGTGGCGCGAGTAGTAGTTGCGGCCATAGGTGCGCCAATGGTCCTCGAGCAGGGCCTTCACCGGCTGCCTGGTGTCGGCCAGGATGTTGAGCCAGAGGAGCACGGCCCAGAGGCCGTCCTTTTCGCGCACGTGGTCCGAACCGGTGCCGAAGGACTCCTCGCCGCAGAGCGTCGCGCGGCCGGCGTCGAGGAGGTTGCCGAAGAACTTCCAGCCGGTCGGCGTCTCGTAGCAGGCGATGCCCAGGGCGGCCGCCACCCGGTCCACGGCGGCCGAGGTCGGCATGGAGCGGGCCACGCCCTTGAGCCCTTCGCGGTAGCCGGGCGCGCGGTGTGCGTGGGCGGTCAACAGCGCGAGGCTGTCCGAAGGGGTGACGTAGGCATGGCGCCCCAGGACCATGTTGCGGTCGCCGTCGCCGTCCGAGGCCGCGCCGAAGTCGGGGCCGTCGTCGCTCATCAGGAGGTCGAACAACTCCTTGGCCCAGGTCGGGTTCGGGTCGGGGTGGCCGCCGCCGAAATCGGGCGAGGGGGTCGCATTGACGACCGTGCCCGCAGGGGCGCCAAGGCGGTTCTCGAGGATCTCCCGCGCATAGGGACCGGTGACCGCGTGCATCGCGTCGAAGCGCATGGTGAAGCCAGATGCAAAAAGCGCACGGATCGCGTCGAAGTCGAAAAGCTGCTCCATCAGCACGGCGTAGTCCGCGACGGGATCGACGACCTCGACCTCCAGCTCGCCCAGCCGGGTCGTGCCAAGCGTGGATAGGTCCACATCCTGCGCCACGGCGATGCGATACTCGGAGAGGGCCTTGGTGGCCTCGAAGATGCGGTCGGTGACGCCCTCGGGCGCGGGGCCGCCGTTCGGGGTGTTGTACTTGAGGCCGAAGTCCGCGTCCTCGCCGCCCGGGTTGTGCGAGGCCGACAGGATCAGCCCGCCGTCGGTGCCGCGGCTCCGGATCAGGTGGGAGGCGGCGGGCGTGGACAGGATCGCGTTCTGGCCGACGATCACCTTGGCCGCGCCGTTGGCCGCCGCCATCCGCAGGATCACCTGCGAGGCGCGGTCGTTGAAGTAGCGGCCGTCGCCGCCCAGGACGAGCGTCTTGCCCTGAACGCCGCCGATGCCGTCGAAGATGCTCTGGACGTAGTTCTCCAGGTAGTGCGGCTCCATGAAGACGCGGGTCTTCTTCCGCAGGCCGCTCGTGCCGGGCTTCTGGCCGGCGATGGGGGCGGTCGGGACGGTCCGGATCTCCATGACGTTCTCCTCAGGGTCTTGAAAGGGGCGTGGGCTCGAGGACGAGCACGACGACCGAGTCGGCTGCGACCTTGAGGGCCCGATGAATGCGGGTGGGTGGCGCGCATGGGTCGGCGGTGTCCACATGGAGCACCCAGACCCGGTCGAGCGGATGTTCGGGCAGGAAGACCAGCTGCTCCTCGCCCGCGTTGAAGACGGCAAAGATCGCGTCCTCGCGGGTCGTGCGCACGATGTAGTCGGGCGTGCCCGAGGCCACGCGCATCTCGACGGCGATCAGCCTCTGCCCGAGGTTGTTCCAGTCCACCTCGGTCATCGGCATCCCGTCGGCGCGCCGCCAGAACAGGTCCACCTGGCCGTCGATGGTGCGCGACCGCGAATGCAGGAACCGCTTCTGCCGCAGGATGGCGTGCCGCTTGCGGAAGGCGATCATGGTCCGGCAGAAGTCCAGGAACTCCTGGTCGGCGTGGTCCCAGTCGACCCACCCCGTCTCGTTGTCCTGGCAATAGGCGTTGTTGTTGCCGGACTGGGAGTTGCCCAGCTCGTCCCCGGCCAGGATCATCGGCGTTCCCTGGGCAAGCAGCAGGGTCGCCAGCATGTTCCGGCGCCGGCGCGCGCGCCGGGCGAGGATGGCGGGCTCCTCGGTCGGACCTTCGATCCCCAGGTTGTCGCTGTGGTTGTCCGAATGGCCGTCGCGGTTGTCCTCGCCGTTCGACGCGTTCTGCTTTTGCCGGTAGGAGACCACGTCCATGAGCGTGAAGCCGTCATGGGCCGTCACGAAGTTGACCGAGGAGGTCGCGGGCCGTCCGTCATGGTCGAACTTCAGCGCCGAGCCCGACAGGCGCATCGCCAGCTTGCGCACCATGTCCGGGTCTCCGCGCCAGTAGCGGCGCACCTGGTCGCGGAACTTGTCGTTCCATTCCAGGAACGGCGGTGGGAAGGCCCCCAGCTGGTAGCCCCCCGGTCCGACGTCCCATGGCTCGGCGATCAGCTTGACGCGGCCCAGCACGGGATCCTGCCGCAGCGCTTGGAGGAAGGGATGGTTCCGGTCGAAGCCACGCGCCGTGCGTCCCAAGGTCGTCGCCAGGTCGAAGCGGAAGCCGTCCACATGCATGTGTTCGACCCAGTAGCGCAGGCTGTCGAGGACCATCCGCATCACGAACGGATGGTCCATGTTGAGCATGTTGCCCGTGCCGGTGTCGTTCAGGTAGTAGCGCGGGCTTTCGGCAAGGCGATAGTAGCTCGCGTTGTCGAGGCCCCGGAAGCTGAGCGTGGGGCCCATGTGGTTCCCCTCGCAGGTGTGGTTGTAGACCACGTCGAGGATGACCTCGATCCCGGCGGAGTGGAATCGCCGCACCATGGACTGGAAGTCCGACAGCTGGCCCGTCGACATGTAGCGTGGCTCGGGCGCGAAGAACCCGAGCGTCATGTAGCCCCAGTAGTTCCGCAGGCCCTTGTCCAGCAGGAACTTGTCGTCCACGAAGGCGTGCACCGGCAGGAGCTCGATGGCGCTCACCCCCAGGCGGGTCAGGTGATCGAGCACCGGCTCGGAGGCCAGCCCTGCGAAGGTCCCCCGATGCGGCACGTCGCGCCGCCCCATGGTCAGGCCGCGGACATGGGCTTCGTAGATCACCGTCTCGGTCAGGGGATGGTCGGGCGGCAGGTCGCCCCGCCAGTCGAAGCTCGGATCGGTGACGACCGCGCGGGGCATGAAGTTCGACGAGTCCCGGGTGTCGAAGGTCAGGTCGCCGTGCTTGGAGGAGGTGTCGTAGCCGAACAGGGCGGCGTCCCATTCCAGCTGTCCCGCGATGCGCTTGGCATAGGGGTCGAGCAGGAGCTTGTGCGGATTGAACCGGTGCCCTTCGTCGGGGCGGTAGGGGCCATGCGCGCGGAATCCGTAGGCCTGCCCGGGCAGCAGGCCGGGGACATACCCGTGCCAGACATGGCCATCCCGTTCGGGCAGGTCGAGCCATTCGGCCTCCCATCGGCCATTCGGCGAGAAGAGGCAGAGCGTCATCTTGGTGGCGTGCTGCGAGAACACGGCGAAGTTCACGCCTTCCCCGTCCCAGGTGGCTCCCAGGGGGTAAGGGCGTCCGGACGTGATGGCGCCGTGTGGGGCGATACCGCTGGCGATCAGGTGGCCTTCTGGCTTCATTCGTGGGGTGCGAGGTCTCGGTACAACTTGGCATAGGCTTTGGCGGAGGTCTGCCAGCCTACCGGTTGCGCCATCGCATTCGCCTGCATCCGCGTCCAGACGTCACGATCGGCGTAAAGGTCACACAGTTGCACCAGAGCACCCCGAAGCGCGTCGGCCGTCACCGGATGGAACTGAAGCCCGGTCGCCACTCCGGCCGCCAGCGCCGCCGGCGAGGCGTTGATCACCGTATCCGCCAGTCCGCCAGTCAGGGCTACGACGGGAATGGTGCCATAGCGAAGGCCATACATCTGGGTGAGGCCGCAGGGCTCGAAGCGGGACGGCACGAGGATGGCGTCGCCGCCCGCCATCATGCGGTGGGACAGCGCCTCGTCATAGCCGATCCGCACGCCAACCGGACCGCCCTGGGAGGCGTTGCGGAACGCTTCCTCCATCCAGCCCTCGCCCGATCCCAGCACCGCGAGCTGCCCGCCATGGGCCAGCAGGGTCGGAAGCGCCTCGATCAGGAGGTCCAGCCCCTTCTGCTCGGTGAGGCGGGAGACGACGACGCAGAGCGGCCCGTCGGAATCGGGCAGGCCAAACTCCCGCCGCAGGGCCTCCTTGTTGGCATCCTTGCCCGAGGCGTCGGCGTAAGGCGTCACAGCCGGGTCGGTCATGGGGTTCCAGACCCCTTCGTCGATGCCGTTGAGGATGCCGCAAAGCACGTCGCGGCGCGCGCGCATCACTCCGTCGAGGCCCATGCCGAACTCGGGCTGGAGCAGCTCGGCCGCGTAGGTCGGCGACACCGTGGTCAAGCGGTCCGCCCCCACGAGCCCGGCCTTGAGCGCCGAGATCCTGCCCCAGAACTCGAATCCTTCGGGGTTGAACCGCTCCGGATCGAGCCGGAGGGAGCCGATCCGTCCATAGGAGGCGAGGCCGTGGAAGGCCATGTTGTGGACGGTGAGGACGGTTCCCGTGCGATCCCTGGCGTCGAAGGTCCGAAGGTATTCCGGAACGAGCCCGGCCTGCCAGTCGTGGCAGTGGATCACATGCGGCCGCCAGCCCGCAACCCCGTCGGCGGCGATGCGGGCGGCCATCCAGCACAGTCCGGCAAAGCGTTCCGGGTTGTCGGGCCAGTCATGTCCGTCCGCCCCGAGGTAGATCGATCCCAGCCGGTCGTAGAGATGCGGCGCATCGATGACGAGGAGGTTCAGCCCCGCCGCCGTCGCGGCGATGAGGTTGGCATGGCCCCCGAAGAGGTCCCACTCCTCCATGACCACGGCGTCGCGGGCCAGGGCCTTCATCACCTGCGGATAGCCCGGCAGGAGGATGCGCATATCCACCCCTTCGGGCGCGAGCGCGCCGGGAAGGGCCCCCACCACATCCGCGAGACCGCCGGTCTTGACCAGCGGCGCGCATTCCGACGCGACCGACAGGACCTGGATCATCGGCTCGCCGCTCTGCGGTCCAGCATGTCCTGGGTGATCAGGGTGATGCCCTTCTCGCTCACCCGGAACCACTTCGCGTCCTCCTCCGGGTCCTCGCCGACCACGAGGCCCTCGGGGATCACCACCCCGCGGTCGATCACGACGCGCCGGAGCCGGGCGTGGCGGTTCACGACGGCATAGGGAAGCACGACCGCATGGTCGAGCGTCGCGAAGGAGTTGGTGTGCACCTGCGTGAAGAGGAGCGAGTTGCGCACCTCGGTCCCCGAGATGATGCAGCCGCCGGACACCATCGACGACACGGCGCTGCCCCGGCGCCCCTCCTCGTCATGGATGAACTTGGCCGGCGGAGTCATCTCCGAATAGGTCCAGATCGGCCAGTCGTGGTCCCAGAGGTTCAGTTCGGGGATGAAGTTGGTCAGGTCGATGTTGGCCTGCCAGTAGGCGTCCACCGTTCCCACGTCGCGCCAGTAGGCGGGCGCTCCGGGCGCGCGCACGCAGGAATCGTCGAAGCGGTGCGCCCGCGCCGCGCCGCGCGCCACGATGCCCGGGATCAGGTCGTGGCCGAAGTCATGGCTCGAATTGGGGTCGTTCGCATCCTTCAGGAGCAGGTCGCGCAGGAAGGGCCACGAGAAGACGTAGATCCCCATGGAGGCCAGGGCGAGGTTCGGGTCCTCGGGCGTGGAGGGAGGGTCCTTCGGCTTCTCGAGAAAGCTCGTGATCTTGCCGGATGCATCCACGGCCATCACCCCGAAGGCCGAGGCTTCCTCGCGCGGGACGGTCAGGCATCCCACGGTCACGTCCGCGCCGCTTTCGGCGTGCTCGCGGATCATGATCTCGTAGTCCATCTTGTAGATGTGGTCGCCGGCCAGGATGATGATGAAATCGACGTCGTAGCTGTCGACGATGTCGATGTTCTGCGTCACCGCGTCGGCCGTGCCCCGGTACCAGCTTTCCTCGTCCATGCGCTGCGAGGCGGGGAGGATGTCGAGGAACTCGTTCCGCTCGGCGCGGAAGAAGTTCCAGCCGCGCTGGACATGGCGGATCAGCGAATGCGCCTTGTACTGGGTCGCGATGGCCATCTTGCGGATGCCCGAGTTCATCGCGTTTGACAGGGCGAAGTCGATGATCCGGGACTTGCCCCCGAAGTAGACGGCGGGCTTGACCCGCCGGTCGGTGAGTTCGCGCAGGCGCGAGCCGCGGCCGCCGGCAAGGACGAAGGCCATGGACTTTGTGGTCAGTCTGCGAGTCTGCGGCATGCGTCGGGCCTCCCCACCCGTCAGCGTTCCAGCTTGAAGATCAGGGTCGAGAGCGGCGGCAGCGTCATGGTGGCCGAGAAGGGCTGGCCCATCCAGCCCGTGGCCTCGGCGGTGACGCCACCCATGTTGCCGCGGCCCCCGCCGTCATAGATGATCGCATCGGTGTTCAGGACCTCGCGCCAGCGGCCGCCCTCGGGCAGGCCGATCCGGTGGTCGCGGCGCTCGACGGGCGTGAAGTTGCAGACCACCACGCAGGGCTCATCGGCCTCGAAGCCGCGCCGGACCCAGGCGAAGATCGAGTTTTCGGCGTCGTTGCCCTCGATCCACTGGAACCCCTCGGGGTCGGAATCCCGGGCGTGAAGGGACGGCGTGCCGCGGTAGAGCGTGTTGAGGTCGCGCACCAGCCGCTGGATGCCGCGGTGCTCGGGCCCGTGGGCCGGGGCGGCCCAGTCGATCTCGCCCTGGTGGTTCCACTCGGCGCGCTGGGCGAACTCGCAGCCCATGAACAGCAGCTTCTTGCCCGGATGCGCCCACATGAAGCCGTAGTAGGCGCGGAGGTTGGCGCATTTCTCCCACCAGTTGCCGGGCATCTTGGCGACCATCGAGCCCTTGCCGTGCACGACCTCGTCGTGGCTGATCGGCAGGATGAAGTTCTCGGAAAAGGCGTAATGCAGCCCGAAGGTCATCTGGTGGTGGTGATCCTTCCGGTGGATGGGGTCGAGGTGCATGTAACGGAGGGTGTCGTTCATCCACCCCATGTTCCACTTGTAGCCAAAGCCCAGGCCGCCCACGTCGGTCGGCGCCGACACCTTGGGGAAGGACG
The DNA here is from genome assembly GCF_017916275.1 of Rubellimicrobium arenae. GTDB lineage: Bacteria > Pseudomonadota > Alphaproteobacteria > Rhodobacterales > Rhodobacteraceae > Rubellimicrobium > Rubellimicrobium arenae. The sequence continues at coordinate 177,873 of NZ_JAFMST010000004.1, read as the reverse complement.
TGGACTCCTCGGCGACGGTCATGATGCCGGGATGACGGGCGTAGGCGGCCTCGTTCATCCGCCGCAGGAAGGCGATGGCCTCGAGGTTCTCGCGGCCGCCGTGGACGTTGGGAATCCACTCGCCCTCCTTGCGGGAGTAGTCGCGGTAAAGCATCGAGGCCACCGCATCCACGCGGAGACCGTCGATGTGGTACTCCTCGAGCCAGTAGAGAGCGTTCGCGACCAGGAAGTTGGCGACCTCGGTCCGGCCGTAGTTGTAGATCAGGGTGTTCCAGTCCTGGTGGAACCCCTCGCGCGGGTCCTGATGCTCGTAGAGCGCGGTGCCGTCGAAGCGGGCGAGCCCGTGCGCGTCGGTCGGGAAATGACCCGGCACCCAGTCCAGCAGCACGCCCAGGCCCGCCCCATGCGCGGCCTCGACGAGGTCACGGAATTCGTGCGGGGGGCCGAAGCGAATCGTGGGCGCATAAAGCCCGACCGGCTGGTAACCCCATGAGCCGTCGAAGGGGTATTCGGAGACCGGCAGGAACTCGAGGTGGGTGAAGCCCATGTCCTTGGCATAGTCCACCAGCTGGGTCGCGGCCTCGCGATAGGACAGGGGGCGACCGCCTTCCTTCCAGACGCGCTTCCAGGAGCCGAGGTGCACCTCGTAGATGGAGATCGGCGCGTCGCGGCGGTTGCGGTTCGCGCGCGCCTCCATCCAGCTCTCGTCCTGCCAGCCGTAGCCATGGATGTCGCGCACGACACTGGCCGTCTGAGGGGGATGCTGCGAGCCGAAGCCGACCGGGTCCGCCTTGAGCGGCAGCAGCTCGCCGTGGGGGCCGATGATCTCGTACTTGTAGCAGGCGCGTTCCTGGACGCCGGGGACGAAGATCTCCCATACGCCGGTGCCGCCGCGGCGACGCATCGGATGGCGCCGCCCGTCCCAGGCGTTGAAGTCGCCCACCACCGAGACGCGCCGGGCATTGGGAGCCCAGACCGCGAAGTGGGTGCCGGGCACGCCCTCGTGCGTCAGGACGTGGGCGCCCAGAACCTCCCAGAGCCGCTGGTGGGAGCCTTCGCCCAGAAGGTACTCATCCAGATCGGACATGACAGGGCCGAAGCGGTAGGCGTCCTCATAGTCCCAGCTGCCGCCAAAGCCCCGGCCGCGCAGATGGTAGGTGGCGCCGTCGGGGACCTCCCCGCAGAAGAGCGCCCCCGACACGCGGGGCAGGGGATATTCGGTGCCGTCGACCACGGCGGCCATCTCCTCGGCCCCGGGGTCCATGGCGGCCACCCAGGTCGCCGTGCCGTGATGGTGCGGGCCAAGGACCGAGAACGGGTCGTCATGCCTCCCGTCGAGGAGACGCGAGACCGTCGCGGCGTCAAGCGGGTGGGGCGCGGTGGTATCCATCTTTCAGGATCATAGGTCCTGACCGCTCTCCCGCAAGGGACCGATCACGACGCTCAGGCGGACTGTGCCGGTGGCGCCGGCCGTTCCCCGGGCCGGGTCGCGAGCAGGAGGTGGGCCGGCAGCTCGTTCCGGAGGATTCGCTCGGCGTTGGGCACGTCGTTGATCTCGGCCCGGCGGGTCGCGGCGGCCCGCGAAAGACCATGGTCGAGCCACCGCTGGATGAGCCGGGCGCGAAGCTCGCGCAGCGGCACGTCGAGTCGCGCCGACAGGTCCCAGAGCGGCACAAGGTCTCGCCACGGGGCTTCGTCGAAGAGAAGGTAGTTGCCTTCGCAGATGACGATCTGGCAGTCGGCGGGGACCACCTGGGCCCCGGCGACGGCCAGGTCCCGCGCGCGATCGAAGATCGGGGCGACCACCTCGCCGCCGGCCTTGAGCCGATGGACGAGGTGCAGGAAGCCCTGGATGTCGAAGGTTTCAGGGGCGCCCTTGCGCTGGCGGAGGCCACGGCCCTCCAGCACGGCGCTGTCCAGCAGGAAGCCGTCCAGCGGGACGACCTCGGCCCGGTATCGCTGGGCGGTCAGACGGCGGTGGAGCGCGGAGGCCATGGTGGACTTGCCGGCTCCGGGCGCCCCCGCGAGCGCCACGAGGACGCGGGGGCGCGTCTCGGTCAGGACGGCCGCCCGCTCGGCGAGGGCCGTCACCTGCGCCGAGGTGTCGAGCACCTCAGGCGGTCTCGAACTCGGTGTCGGGCACGCGCGCCCCGGTCATGTAGGCCACCGCATCCGACATGGTGTGGTTCTGCGGCCGGATCACGCAAAGCCTGCGCCCGAGCCGGTGGACGTGGATGCGGTCCGCGACCTCGAAGACATGGGGCATGTTGTGCGAGATCAGGATGATGGGGATGCCCCGCGACTTCACGTCGAGGATCAGCTCCAGCACGCGGCGGGATTCCTTGACGCCCAGCGCGGCGGTGGGCTCATCCAGGATGATGACCTTGGAGCCGAAGGCCGCCGCCCGGGCCACCGCCACCCCCTGCCGCTGGCCGCCCGAGAGCGTCTCGACGGCCTGGTTGATGTTCTGGATGGTCATCAGCCCCAGCTCGGTCAGCTTTTCCCGGGCGAACTTCTCCATCCGCGGGCGGTCGAGCTGGCGGAACACGCTGCCCAGAACGCCGGGTTTCCGGAGTTCGCGGCCCATGAACATGTTGTCGGCGATCGACAGGGCAGGGGACATCGCGAGGGTCTGGTAAACCGTCTCGATGCCGGCCGCGCGCGCCTCGGTCGGCTTGGTGAACTGGACCTTGCGCCCTTCGAGGAAGATCTCGCCTTCGTCCGGCACCACCGCGCCCGAGATGGCCTTGATCAGCGTGGACTTGCCCGCGCCGTTGTCGCCGATGACGGCCAGGATCTCGCCCGGGTAGAGGTCGAAGTCGCAGTTGTCGAGCGCGACGACCTTGCCGTAGCGCTTCACCAGCCCACGGCCCTTGAGAATGGGTTCCACGGCCATCACGCAGCCACCTTTCTGATCCACTGGTCCACGGCGACGGCCACGATGATCAGCACGCCGATGAAGAAGAAGGTCCACTGGGCGTCGGCCCCGAGAAGCCGCAGGCCCAGCGAGAACACGCCCACGATCAGCGCCCCGAACAGCGCGCCCACGATGGATCCGCGCCCGCCGAAGAGCGAGATGCCCCCGATCACCACGGCGGTGATCGACTGGATGTTGAGCTCGGCCCCCGAGGTCGGCGAGACCGATCCGATCCGGCCGATCAGGGCCCAGCCCGCGAAGGCGCAGATCAGGCCCGACAGCGCATAGACCGAGATCAGCGTGCCCCGCACGTTCACGCCCGACAGCTGCGCCGCGTCAGGATCGTCGCCCACGGCATAGACGTGCCGGCCCCAGGCGGTCTGCCGCAGCGCATAGGCCAGCACGATCACCAGCAGGATCATGAAGATCACGCCATAGGTGAAGGTGGCGCCGCCGCGTCCGTTCTCGTCGGCGCCGATCTTGAACGTGTTCGCGAAGAACTGCAGGAGCGGGGCCTCGGCCTGGATCTCCTGCGATCGGATCGTCTCGTTGGCCGAATAAAGGAAGTTGGTGGCCAGGATGATCTGCCAGGTCCCCAGCGTCACGATGAAGGGCGGCAGCTTCATCACCGCCACGAGCCAGCCGTTGAGGCTCCCCAGGATGCCGCCCACGCCCAGGCCGCAGAGGATGGCCAGCGGCACGGGGAGGCCGTAGCGGAACACGAACTGCCCCATGATGACCGAGCTGAGCACGGTGATCGCGCCCACCGAAAGGTCGATGCCGGCGGTGAGGATGACCAGCGTCTGCGCCGCCGCGACGATCCCCACGAGCTGGACCTGCTGCAGGATCAGCGTCAGCGAGCCTGCCGAGAAGAAGCGGTTCCCGATCAGCAGGCCGAACAGGATGATCGACACGATCAGGACGATCATCGGCACCAGCGCCGGGGTCGTGTGGAGCGCGTGCTGGAACCGCTTGATCAGGGTTTTGTCTTCGTGGAACTCGGCCACCGCCTCGGTGCGGCGCTCCTTGACCACGGATTCGAAGTTGTCGGTGCCGCTCATGCGAGGCGTTCTCCTCCGGGGGAGGGGTTTGTTCCCCTCATGTGGCTGGGGCGGACCGAAGCCCGCCCCAGTTTGGGTTCAGTGTGGGACGAGACCGCCCCACCGATCAAGCCTGATGCCGGGCCTCAGCCCCAGCAGAGGCCCAGGCCTTCGTCCGAGGTGATCGACTCGACGCCGTCGACCGGCTTGTCGGTGATCAGCTTCACGCCGGTGTCGAAGAAGTCCTTGCCCTCGGTCGGCTGGGGCAGGGTGCCGTCCTTGGCGTACTGGGCGATCGCCTCGATGCCGAGGGCGGCCATCTGCAGCGGGTACTGCTGCGAGGTGGCGCCGATCACGCCTTCCTTCACGTTCTGCACGCCGGGGCAGCCGCCATCCACCGAGACGATCAGCACGTCCGATTCGCGGCCCACGGCCTTGAGGGCCTCGTAGGCGCCTGCGGCGGCCGGTTCGTTGATCGTGTAGACGACGTTCACGTCCGGGTTGACGGTGAGGAGGTTCTCCATGGCGGTGCGGCCGCCTTCCTCGTTGCCCTGGGTCACGTCGTGGCCGACGATCCGGGCATCATCCTCGTCGCCGATGACGTTGGCGTCCTTGGTGTCGATCCCGAAGCCGGTCATGAAGCCCTGGTCGCGGAGCACGTCGACGGACGGCTGGCTCACGTTCAGGTCGAGGAAGGCGATCTTGGCGTCGGCGGCGGCGTCGCCCAGCTGGGCGGCGGCCCACTGGCCGATGAGCAGGCCGGCCTGGAAGTTGTCGGTCGCGAAGGTCGCGTCGGCGGCGTCGATCGGGTTCAGCGGCGTGTCGAGGGCGATCACGAGCAGGCCGGCGTCACGGGCCGCCTTGACCGAATCGACGATCGCGGAGGTGTCGGAGGCCGCGATCAGGATGCCCGAGGCGCCGGAGGCGATGCAGGTCTCGATGGCCTGGACCTGCGATTCATGGTCGCCGTCCACCTTCCCCGCGTAGGAGCTCAGCGAGATGCCCAGCTCGGCGGCCTTGGCTTCGGCGCCTTCGCGCATCTTCACGAAGAACGGGTTGGTGTCCGTCTTGGTGATGAGGCAGGCCGACGTGCCTTCTTGCGCGAACGCGGCGCCGGACATGGCGATGACGGCCAGCGCGGAGCCGGCGAGAAGCTTCTTCATGTGTCGTGTCCTCCCAGACATTCGGCGCGAACCTCCTGGTCCGCGACCGTCCCCTGCCTCCCTGGCAGCGGGAACAGAGCAAGGAAATACCCGAGCCTACCGAAGCGTCAATATGTAATTCTTCTTGATTTATAAATTGCGCTGATCATCTGTTGCCGGGGGGAGGACGCGCGATGACCACTGGCGCGGTCCGCAGCCTGAGTGCTGGGGTCAACCAGCAGGGGCTGCGGGATCACAATGAACGTCTGATTCTGTCCACGTTGCAGAGGCATGGTCCCCTGCCCGGAAGCGATCTCGCGCGGATCGCGGGGCTGTCGGCCCAGACCGTGTCGGTGATTCTGCGGGCCCTTGAACGGGAGGGGCTGATTCGCCGGGGGCCGCCGCAGCGGGGTCGCGTCGGCAAGCCGCGCATTCCCATGGGCCTCGCGCCCGAGGGGGCCTTCTCGGTCGGGCTCAAGATCGGTCGGCGCAGCGCCGACCTTCTTCTGTCCGACTTCGTGGGCCAGGTGCGGGCCCAACTTCACACGACCTACCGCTGGCCCGTCCCATCCGAAGTCTTCGCCTTCCTGCGCCAGGGCCTCACGGCCTTCCACGATGCGCTTTCGACCAGGGAAGCGGCGCGGATCGCCGGGATCGGTATCGCCAAGCCCTATGAGATCTGGGACTGGGACGAGGCGATCGGCGCTCCGACCGGAGCGCTCGACGCGTGGCGGACGGTCGACTACGCTGCCGAGATCGCAGCCTTTTCCCCTCTTCCCGTGTTCCTCGAGAACGATGGCACGGCGGCCTGCCGGGCCGAGCAGGTCTATGGCCGCGGACGGGAGTTCCGGGACTTCGCCTACTTCTTCATCGGCAGCTTCATCGGCGGAGGGGTCGTCCTGAACCATTCGGTCTTCGAGGGGGCCTTCGGCAACGCCGGGGCGTTCGGTTCGCTCCCGGTGCGCGGCCAGGACGGGCGGGACCGGCAGCTCATCGATACGGCGTCGCTGTTCGTCCTCGAGGACGCGCTCGACCGCGCGGCGATGCCCACCGGGCGGCTCTGGGACCAGCCGCAGGACTGGGCGGGGTTCGCCGGCCCCCTCGACGCCTGGATCGGCGACACCGCCCGGCAATTGGCCCGGGCGGCCGTCACGGTCTGCGCGGTCATCGACTTCGAGGCCGTGCTGGTGGACGGCGCCTTTCCGGCCGATGTCCGAGCGCGGCTGGTCGAGGGCATCCGTGCCGAGGTCCCCAGGCTGGACGTCCGCGGCCTTTCGCCCATCCGGATCGAGGAAGGGCAGGTTGGCGGCAATGCGAGAGCCCTGGGCGCGGCGTCAGGTCCGTTCTTTTCGCGCTACCTCCTCAACACCCATGGGGCGCTGACGGGAAGCTAGACCGGGAGCAGCCGCGCGGCCTCCTTGCGGGCGAACGGCTTGAGCCCGTCACCATGGTCCGCCAGCCAGGCCCGCACCCGGTCGGGGTCCCGCTTGGACAGGTCACGGAGCCACCAGGCGATGGCCTTCTGGATGAACCAGTCCCGGTCCGGCGCCAGCCGCTCGCACCAGCCCAGCACCCGTTCGCGCGCCGCGAGGTCGGCGGGCTTGGGGAAGCGGTCCTTGGTCCAGGGCAGCGTGATCACCAGCGCCGCGCGCCGGGTCCACATATGGTCCGAGCCGACCCAGTGCTCGACCTCGTCGAGGCGACGGGGGTCGGCGACCAGCCGGCGGCTTCCGGCGTTGCAGGCGTGATCCGCGATGGCCCAGGCATCGAAGGTCTGGACCCAGGAGGCGATCAGCCGCCAGACCGGTTCGTCGTCAGGCCTGATGCGGGCCTGGGTGAGGAGCTTGGCGGCCGCGATCCGGGCCTCGTGGACGTCGGTGCCCCAAAGCTCGTCCGCGAGGGCGACCCGTTCCTCGACCGTCGCCCCTTCGCGCCATTCGTCGGCCAGCTCGCCGATCCGGGGTACGGACAGGCCCAGGTAGCGGCGGGCTGCCTTGTGATAGGCCGCCATTTCGGCGGCCCGTGCGGGATCTCCTTCGGCTTCGAGCGCCGAAAGGGCCTCAGCCCCGGTCATCTGGCATTCCGGTGGGGAAACCGTCGATGCTGAGGCGGTTTTTCTCCTGCCAGTAGCGTTCGATCCCGTCCTCGCCCTTGTCCTCGGACCACCGGAGCAGGGTGTCCCGCTCGGCCCGGAAGTCCATGAAGGGCACGGCGTAGCCGCAGGAGGTCTGCACGAGCTCGACGGTCATGTCGAAGACCTGCCGGGCGCCCGGATCGGGCGGGAACTGGCTGTCGAGCGTCGCCCAGCCGGGCTCCCCGTGATGGGTAACGGACGCCGTGCCATAGGCCCGCAGGATCAGCGGCCGGGTGGTGAACGAACACCACATCACCGTCATGCGGTTGACCCGGAGCAGATGCGCCGCCGATTCGTTGCCGCTGCCGGTCAGGTTGCGCCAGATCAGCCGGTTCGGCCCCAGCACGCGCAGCGAGTCACGTCCCTTGGGCGAGACGTTCACATGGCCGTCCGCCGCAGCGGTCGCCACGAAGTAGATCGCCTGATCCGCAATGAACGCCTGGTGCGCGGGCTCGAACCCGTCGAACTGCTTGGCCATTCACTCCACCGTGACGCTCTTGGCGAGGTTGCGGGGCTGGTCCACGTCGGTCCCCTTGGCAATGGCCGTGTGGTAGGCCAGCAGCTGGGCCGGGACCGCATACAGGATCGGAGCCCAGAGCGGCGCCACGTCGGGCAGAACGAGAGTCTCCCACACCCCGTGGCCGGCCGCCTTGGCCCCGTCGCGGTCCGTGATCAGCAGGACCGGCCCGCCCCGGGCCATGACCTCCTGCATGTTGGACACCGTCTTGTCGAAGAGTTCGTCGTGCGGCGCCATGACGATCACCGGGACTGCCTTGTCCACGAGGGCGATCGGGCCGTGCTTGAGCTCCCCCGAGGCATAGGCCTCCGCGTGGATGTAGCTGATCTCCTTGAGCTTCAGGGCACCCTCAAGGGCGAGGGGGAACATCCGGCCGCGCCCCAGGAACAGGATGTCCCGCGCCTCGGCGAGCTGGGCAGCGATGCGGCCCGCGTCCTCGGTCAGGGACAGCGTATGGTTGATCAGCCCCGGGAGCGCGCGCAGCGCCTCGACCTTCTCGGCGAAGCCCGCGCCATCGAGCCGCCCGCGCTGGCGCCCGGCCTCGAGCGCCAGGAGCCCCAGGACGAGAAGCTGGCAGGAGAAGGCCTTGGTGGAGGCGACGCCGATCTCGGGACCCGCCAGGATCGGAAGGGCCAGGTCGGATTCGCGGGCGATGGAGCTTTCGGCCACGTTGACGACCGAGACGATCCGCTCGGCCTTGTCGCGACAGTAGCGCAGCGCGGCGAGGGTGTCCGCCGTCTCGCCGGACTGGCTCACGAACAGGGCGGTGGTGCGCGGCGGGATGGGCGGCTCGCGGTAGCGGAACTCCGAGGCGACGTCGATGTCCACGGGCAGGCCCGCCAGCTGCTCGAACCAGTACTTGGCGACGTAGCAGGCGTAGGAGGCCGTGCCGCAGGCCACCATGGTCAGGCGGTCCATGGTGGAAAAGTCGATCCCCGGCCCGGGCAGGCGGATCGCGCCGTCCTCGCCCACGTAATGGTCCAGCGCGCCGGTGAGCCGGGAGGGCTGCTCGGCGATCTCCTTGGCCATGAAATGGCGGTGCCCGGCCTTGTCCACCTGCGCCGAATCGATCTGGATCGTCTTGGCGGGGCGGTTGGCAAGCCGTCCGGCGCTGTCCTTGATGCTGGCCCCGGCTCGGGTCACGACGGCCCAGTCGCCTTCCTCGAGATAGGTGATCCTGGACGTCAGCGGCGCGAGCGCGATGGCATCCGAACCCACGTACATCTCGCCGTCGCCGTGCCCGATGGCGAGGGGCGAGCCCTTGCGCGCGGCGATCATCAGATCCTCCTGGCCCTCGAAGAGGAACAGGAGCGCATAAGCCCCGTGCAAGCGGGCGAGGGTCAGCTCGACGGCCTCCTCGGGCGTGGCGCCCTCGGCAAGGAAGTGGTTGGCGAGGATGGCGACCGTCTCGGTATCGGTGTCGGATTCGTGCGACAGCCCCTGCTCGGCCAGCCAGGCGCGCAGCTCGCGGAAGTTCTCGATGATCCCGTTGTGGACCACCGAGACCCGCCCCGACCGGTGCGGGTGGGCGTTCCGGACGGCAGGCGCGCCATGCGTGGCCCAGCGGGTGTGGCCGATGCCGGCCTTGCCGGCCAGCGGCTCGTGGACCAGCAGGTCGGACAGGTTGACGAGCTTGCCCACCGCGCGGCGACGGTCGAGGTGGCCGTCATTGACGGTGGCGATGCCCGCGCTGTCGTAGCCGCGGTATTCGAGCCGCTTCAGCGACTCGACCAGGAGGGGGGCGACCTCGTGCGTGCCGAGGATTCCGACGATGCCGCACATGGCGTCAGCCTTTCGACGTGGCGGCCTTGAGGGCGCGCAGTTTCTCGAAGAACTTGGTGGCGAAGCCCGCGAACTCGACCTGCCGCGCCCGTCCGAGCGCCAGCGCGCCGGGCGCCACGTCCTGGGTGATGACCGAGCCCGAGCCGGTGATGGCGCCGTCGCCCACCGTGACCGGGGCCACCAGCATGGTGTCCGACCCGATGAAGGCGTTCTTGCCGATCACCGTGCGATGCTTGAACACGCCGTCGTAGTTGCAGGTCACGGTGCCCGCGCCGACGTTGGTCCGTTCGCCGATCTCGGCGTCGCCGATGTAGGTCAGGTGATTGATCTTGGCGCCTTCGCCGACCTGCGCGGCCTTGATCTCGACGAAGTTGCCGACGTGCACGTCCTCGGCGAGCTCCGCGCCCGGACGCAGGCGGGCAAAGGGGCCGACGATCGCCCCGCGCGAGACATGGCAGCCCTCCAGGTGGGAAAAGGCGCGGATGCGGGCCTCGCTCTCGACCGTCACGCCGGGCCCGAAGACCACGTTGGGCTCGATGACCGTGTCGCGGCCGATGAAGGTGTCGTACGAGAAGAACACCGTGTCCGGGGCCTGCATGGAGACCCCGTTCTCCAGGGCGTCGGCGCGCGCGCGGGCCTGGAACGCGACCTCGGCGGCCAGCAGCTCCGTCCGGGAGTTGATGCCCAGAGTCTCGGCCTCGTCGCAGCGGACGACGGTGGCGTTCATGCCCCGGCGCCCGGCGATCTCGATGATGTCCGTCAGGTAGTATTCCTGGGCCGCGTTGTCGTTGCCGACCTCGCGCAGGAGGTCGAAGAGGAAGGTCCCTTCGGCGCAGACTACGCCGGAGTTGCAAAGCCGGATGGCGCGGGTCGCGGCGTCGGCATCCTTCCATTCCACGATCCGCTCGAGCCGGTCGCCCTGCGTCACCAGCCTCCCGTAACGCGCTTCGGGGTCGGCGGTCTCGAAGCCCAGCACGACGACGTCGGCCTTGGCGCGCGCCTCGAGCATCCGCTCCAGGGTTTCGGAGGTGACGAAGGGCGTATCGCCATAAAGCACGATCACGTCGCCGTCGTGGCTCCCGAGGAGCTCCCGGGCCTGGAGCACCGCATGGGCGGTCCCGAGCCGTTCGGCCTGATGGACCGTGACCACCTCGGGGTCGAAGGCGCGGGCGGCCTTCTCGACCTCGTGCGCCCCGACGCCGGTCACGACGACCATCTGCTCGGGGGCCAGCGCGGCGGCCGAGCGCATCGCGTGATGAAGAAGCGGCGCCCCTGCCAGTTCATGCAGCACCTTGGGGCGTTCGGAATTCATCCGCGTGCCCGCGCCTGCTGCGAGGATGACGATTCCCACGCCTCCGGTCCCGCCCATGACTGCCCCTGTTCCCGTTCTGGTTGACGGTCCTTCTATGCAACAGGCCCTGCCTTTCCAAGCCTTGCGGCGAGGGCGGGGGTTCACATCCTCCTACCGTCGGTTACAGCGGCGCCCGGAGGTGGCCGATGGACCAGGACGCGCGCACGGTGATCTTCGACCTGGACGGCACGCTCGCCGATACGAGCGGCGATCTCCTGGCCGCCGCGAACGGCTGCTTCCGCGATCTCGGCCTGGGCGATCTTCTCGACGCCCGGGATGCGGGGGTGGCCCTGCGGGGCGGACGCGCGATGCTGGCGCTCGGCTTCTCACGATCCGGCTCCCATGGCACCCTGGAGGTGGAGCGCCAGTATCCCAATCTCCTCCGGCGTTACGAGGAGGCGATCTGCGACCTCACCACCCTCTACCCCGGCGCTGTCGAGGCCGTGGAACGGCTGCGTTCGGCCGGATATCGCACCGGGATCTGCACCAACAAGCCCGAGGCGCTGGCCGAGGCCCTGCTCGGCAAGCTGGGCGTGAGGGCTCTCTTCGACAGCCTCGTGGGGGCCGATACCCTTGCGGTGCGCAAGCCAGATCCCCTTCCGTTCACGACGGCGGTGGAGCGGGCAGGGGGAGTGCCGTCGCGTGCTTGCCTCGTCGGGGACAGCGACACCGACCACAGGACGGCGCGGGCGGCTGGCGTCCCCTCGATCCTGGTCTCCTTCGGTCCCTCTGGCGAGGACATGGCGGCCCTTGGCCCGGAGGTGGTCCTGGGGTCCTTCGATGACCTTCCCCAGGCGGTGGACGGACTGTTTCTCTAGGAGGCTCCGGCCCCGTCGCGATTCAGGCGCCCTGGCCGCATAGCCAGGCTCAGGGACGGAAAGGGTGGTGTCCGGCTGGTGCGTCGCGTCGGCCCTACTGGCTGCCCGCGTTCCAGAGCGGAACCGTCGAGATCGACATCTTGGCCGACCCCTGGCTCACCTCGTTGGCGTGCACGAGATAGATGAGGACCTGGTTCTCCTCATCGAAGATGCGCGTGATGCGAAGAGACTTGAAGATGATCGATTGCCGTTCGGAGAAGATCTCCTCTCCTTCCGGGCTCCGGTCGATGTCCCCGACGCGGAGCGGGCCGGTCTGGCGGCAGGCGATCGAGGAGTTCGACGGGTCCTCGAACCAGTTCCCCTGCGAGACCCGGTCAAGGAAAGACCGTTCGAAATAGGCGACATGGCAGGTGACTCCCTCCACCCCGGGATCGGGCAGGGCTTCGATGATGATGTCGTTGCCGACCCAGTCGACGCCGACCCGGCCGACTTCCTGTGCGGCGACGGGCGAGGAAAGTAGGATCACGGAAAGGAGAAGTCGTTTCATGAGGCGGGAACGCGAGGGGCACGGTGCGGTTCCTCCTTTCAAGGAACGGAACCGACCTGTCGAGCGCAGGCATGCGCGGCAGGCACGAGCCGCCTGTCGCAACATCGGGTCCCCTCATGACCGCCGGTTTCTTGGGCAGATTCAGCTTGGGCCAACAATATCGCTGCAATGCAGCGAACTGCGCCCGGATTTGCCCGCGTTCCAGGCATGGACCCGTCACCCCTGGAGCACGATCATGAACCTTCCTTTTCCGGCGCGCAAGGCCGCTGCCCTAGCCGCCGTCGCATTCACCCTCGGCTCGGCCACCTCCGGTCGGGCGGGCGAGGGTTACGCGCTGGGCGCCCGCGATTGCTGGTCCTGGGGCACGACCACCTCGGCCTTTGTCGCGCTTCGCCCGGCCCAGGGCCATCCGGCGGATGTCGTGTTCATCAACCGGCTGACGCATGGCAACTCGATCGACATGATATTCGTGCTCGAGATCGACGGACTGAGCGTCGACGTCGAGGTGAACAACGGCGTCGGGGAGCAGCCCGACATCATCACCGTGACCGCGCCGCCCGGCTTCATCGCGGTTCCCTCGACGATCGAGGTCCGCGAGGGCGAGACGGGCCGCATCCAGATCCATCAGGCGCTGCTGAGCTGACGGCCTGTCCCTTGACCGCAGGCCGGCGCGGGGCATCCTGTGGACGGCGCTCTTGTCTGCGGAACCGCCATGTCGCAGCCGCCCACCCTGATCCTGGAAACCGCGGTCTACGCGTCTGACCTTAATGCGGCCGAAGCGTTCTACGGCGGCCTTCTCGGGCTCGAAAGGATCGTCCGCTCGGGCGAGCGGCATGTGTTCTACCGCTGCGGCTCCGGCATCCTCCTGATCTTCAATCCCGACGCCACCGAGGTGGCGGACACCCGATCGCCCTGGCCGGTTCCGCCGCATGGCGCCAGAGGCCCCGGACATCTCTGCTTCGCGGCCGAGCCCATCGGCCTTGAGGCTTGGAAGGACAGGCTTGTGGCCGCCGGCATCGCCATCGAGGCCGAGCTGCGCTGGCCGTCGGGCGGCCGCTCCTTTTACTTCCGCGACCCGGCCGGAAACTCCCTCGAGATCGCAGAGGCGCGGATCTGGGGGAGCCCATCCTGATAGCCAACCCAGGAGCGACCGAGCGGGGTCGCCCGGGTGGGTCGGGGCGGGCTTCGCCGTCCGAGGCACATGATCGCCATGTCATGCCCTGGCAAAGCCGGTTCCAGAGCTGGCCCGCGTGACCAAGCAGGGCAGGGCTCGCCCGCGTGGTCCTGCTGGTCCGGGCGGCGATCATCGGCCCGGCATCTTGCCCGGGCCCGTTCCCTCGGGGCATGGATCCGAAGGCAGGTCTCGGGGTGGCGAAATGGGCAAGGCAAGCATGGCGAGGCTGGCGGCACTGGCCTATGCGGCCCTGGCCGGGGTCGTGATCCTGTTCCACGCCGCGGTGATCGCGGGCCTGCCCCTCGGCCGCCTGACCATGGGCGGGCGCTGGCCCGGCGTCCTGCCATGGCCCGCCCGTCTGCTTCCGCTGCTGTCGGCCCTGCTGATGGCCGCCGCCGCAACGACGATCTTGGCGCGGGCCCAGGTCCTGCGGCTGCGCACCCCCCGATGGGCCATGCACGGCGTGCTCGCTCTGGGCGCCCTCGCGGTGCTGGCCAACGCGGCCACGCCCTCCGTTCCAGAGCGCCTGCTTTGGCTGCCGGTGACTCTGGCCATGATGATCGCCGCCGGGGTGGTCTCCAAGGCGTGATGGCGTTCGGTTGACCCCGCCCGGGGGGAGCGCTAAGCCCCTGAACGGGCGCGCGGGCGCCCCCTGTTCCGGAGGCGCGCATGGAAGACGGCTTTCTGAGGGAATACCTCCCCATCATCATCTTCCTGGGGCTCGCCGTTGCCCTGGGCATCATCCTGATCCTCGCCGCCGTCGTGCTGGCCGTGCGCAACCCGGATCCGGAAAAGGTGTCGGCCTATGAATGCGGCTTCAACGCCTTCGACGACGCCCGGATGAAATTCGACGTGAGGTTCTACCTCGTGTCTATCCTGTTCATTATCTTCGACCTTGAAGTCGCCTTCCTGTTCCCCTGGGCCACGGCCTTCGGCGAGCTTTCCATGGCGGCGTTCTGGTCGATGATGATCTTCCTCGCGGTGCTGACGATCGGATTCGCCTACGAGTGGAAGAAGGGGGCCCTCGAATGGCAGTGAAGGACGATACCACGACCAAGCCGCAGTTCATCCTCCCGACCGAGGATGAGCTCAAGGGCGGCAGCCTGGTCCAGGGCGGGCCCCAGACCGGCGGCCTGCCGGTCCAGGGTGTCCAGACGGGGCTCTACACCGCCGGCGCCGACCGTGAGGTGACGGTCCGGGAGATGAACAAGGATCTCCAGGACCAAGGCTTCCTGGTCACCTCGACCGCGGACATCATCAACTGGGCGCGGACCGGATCGCTGCACTGGATGACCTTCGGGCTCGCCTGCTGCGCCGTGGAGATGATGCACACCTCCATGCCGCGCTATGACCTCGAACGCTTTGGAACCGCGCCCCGCGCGTCCCCGCGCCAGTCGGACCTGATCATCGTGGCGGGGACGCTGACGAACAAGATGGCGCCGGCGTTCCGCAAGATCTACGACCAGATGCCCGAGCCGCGCTACGTGATCTCCATGGGATCCTGCGCGAACGGCGGCGGCTACTACCACTTCGGCTATTCCGTGGTGCGGGGCTGCGACCGCATCGTCCCGGTGGACGTCTATGTTCCCGGCTGCCCCCCCACGGCCGAGGCGCTGCTGTACGGCATCCTCCAGCTCCAGCGGAAGATCCGCCGGACTGGCACCATCGTTCGCTGAAGGGACCCGACATGGCCGAGAATCCGATCCCCGAGGCAGCGATCCCCGCGCAGGTTCCCGAGGTTCCCGTCGATCCGCTGGACGCCCTCGGCGCCCTGATCGTCGAGCGCAGCAAGGGCGCCGTCCTCCGCCACTACGTCGCCAACGGGGAGCTGACCGTCGAGGCGGCGATCGGCTCCATCGTCGAGGTCGTGGCTTTCCTCCGGGCTGATTCGGCCTGCCAGTTCTCCTGCCTGATCGACATCACGGCGGTGGACTGGCCTGGACGCGCCAAGCGCTTCGACATGGTCTACCACTTCCTCTCGATGTATCAGAACCGCCGCATCCGGGTGAAGGCGCAGGTGTCCGAGGACGAGATGGTCCCTTCGGTGACCTCGGTCTACCCGGGCGCCAACTGGTTCGAGCGTGAAGTCTTCGACATGTACGGGATCGTGTTCTCGGGGCATCCGGACCTGCGGCGAATCCTGACCGACTACGGCTTCCGCGGGCACCCGCTCCGCAAGGACTTCCCGCTGACCGGCCACAACGAGGTGCGCTACGACGAAGTGCAGAAGCGCGTCGTCTACGAGCCCGTGCGCCTGACGCAGGAATGGCGTGCCTTCGACTTCCTGAGCCCCTGGGAGGGCGGTGCCTACCGGCTTCCCGGCGACGAGAAGGCGGGTGGCCGGGACCTTGGCGCAGCGCCGACCACCACCCAGACCCGCTCCCCCTCCTGAGGCGCGGACGACCGAGGAAAGGACGCAACATGGACGGCGATCTCAAGGGCGACCTGCGGCCGAACCTGCGGGGCACGGATCTGGAGCACGGCGGCGAAGTCCAGGACCGCGGCTTCGAGGATGTGCTGACGGGCGAGCAGAAGATCCGGAACTTCAACATCAACTTCGGCCCGCAGCACCCGGCGGCCCACGGGGTCCTTCGCCTGATCCTTGAGCTCGACGGCGAGATCGTGGAGCGGTGCGACCCGCATATCGGGCTGCTGCACCGCGGCACCGAGAAGTTCCTGGAGCACAAGACCTACCTCCAGGGGCTGCCCTACTGGGACCGGCTCGACTACTGTTCGCCCATGTCGATGGAGCACGTCTGGTGCCTTGCCATCGAGAAGCTGACCGGTGTGGCGGTCCCGCGCCGCGCTTCGCTGATCCGGGTCCTTTATTCCGAGATCACGCGGGTGCTGAACCACCTGCTGAACGTGACCACCTGGGCCATGGACGTGGGGGCGCTGACGCCGCCGCTCTGGGGCTTCGAGGAGCGCGAGAAGCTCTTCATGTTCTACGAGCGGGCCTCCGGCGCGCGGATGCACGCGGCCTACTTCCGGCCCGGCGGGGTCCACCAGGACCTGCCGCCCCAGCTTCTGGACGACATCGATGCCTGGGCGGACCATTTCCCACAGGTCCTCGATGACATCGACGAACTGCTGACCGAGAACCGCATCTTCAAGCAGCGCAACGTCGACATCGCCATCATCACGGAAAAGGACGTGCAGGACTGGGGCCTGTCGGGTCCGATCGCGCGTTCGGCGGGCTTGCCCTGGGATCTTCGTCGGTCGCAGCCCTACGAGTGCTACGACGAATTCGACTTCCAGATCCCGGTCGGCAAGAACGGCGACAATTACGACCGCTACCTGATCCGCATGTCCGAGATGCGCGAATCGACCAAGATCATCCGCCAGGCCATTGCCAAGCTCCGGGTGGAGACAGGCGACGTCCTGGCCCGCGGGAAGCTCACGCCGCCCAAGCGCGGCGAGATGAAGACCTCGATGGAGGCCCTCATCCATCACTTCAAGATGTACACCGAGGGGTTCCACGTCCCCGCCGGTGAGACCTACACGGCCATCGAGGCGCCGAAGGGTGAGTTCGGGGTCTATCTGGTCGCGGACGGCACCAACAAGCCCTACCGCGCCAAGATCCGGGCGGCGGACTATGCGCACCTTCAGGCCATGGATCATCTGGTCAAAGGGCACATGCTGGCCGACGTATCGGCGGTGATCGCCACCTTGGACATCGTGTTCGGAAGCATCGACCGCTGAGCGGCCGGGGTGGGGGGCACCAGGGGACGGCACGCCGTTCCCCGTGCGTCCCCGGCCCGGCGCCGGCCATCACGGGTGAAGCCACGGCGCTGCGGCCTCTTGTTCACCCGGAGGTGTCGAGCCGAGCCGCGCCCGGGACCAGGGCAGAGCTCGGCGGGGAAGCGAGATTATCGGCCTCGGGCTCGTGACAAACCGGGTGAACGGTATCAGATCGGTAGAGCCGCGGAAATCCAGCGACAACGGACGGACGTGGTGACCGGTGAAGCGAAAGGAGTGAGGATGACCGCCAGGACGTTGACGCTTCTCGTATTGGGGGCTGCGGCTCTCACGGCCTGTTCGCAACCTGCGCCACGGCCCCCTCAGCCCGTCGGCGTTCCGGCGACCGTGGCGCCCGCGGACCGTTTCGTCGCCGCTATCGAGTCGGAGGGATGCGTTCTCACCTCTTCGAACGTGGGAGCGGTCCTGCTCCGGTCGAACCTGACCCAGGCGGAACTGCCCGCGCTCACGACCCAGCTCGAGGCGCAGGGGCGCATCGAGCCCAGCACGGACAATTCCATCCGCGTCCTCTCGGACAACTGCATCTGAACTTGATCGGCCCGGGGCCTGTTCCGGGCCGGTTTCGCCATGTATAGGGCGGGCACAGACACCTGCCGCTGACCTGATCGGACCCCCATGCTCCGTCGCCTGCACCACGAACAGCCCGCCGCCTTCGCCTTCACGCCCGCGAACCTCGCCTGGGCCGAAGCCCAGATCCAGAAGTACCCCGAGGGGCGGCAGGCCAGCGCGGTGATCCCGCTCCTTTTCAGGGCGCAAGAGCAGGAAGGCTGGGTCTCCAAGCCCGCCATCGAGGCTATCGCGGGAATGCTGGGCATGGCCTATATCCGCGTGCTCGAGGTCGCCACCTTCTACTTCATGTTCCAGCTGAGCCCGGTCGGGTCAGTCGCGCATATCCAGATCTGCGGCACGACCCCTTGCATGCTGCGTGGAAGCGAGGCCCTGCTGGAGCTGTGCCAGCGGCGGATCAACGCCGAGCCGCACCACCCGTCGGCCGACGGGAAGCTGTCCTGGGAAGAGGTCGAATGCCTGGGCGCCTGCGCCAACGCGCCGATGGCCCAGATCGGCAAGGACTACTACGAGGATCTCTCGGTCGAGAGCCTGACCCGCATCATCGACGAGCTCTCGGCCGGCCGCGTGCCGCAGCCGGGCTCGCAGATCGGGCGCTACGCCTCCGAGCCCGAGGGTGGCGTCACCTCGCTGGTGCAGTGGGTCGAGGGGCGGAACGCCCATAACGCCAGCGTGGACCTGGCGCTCACGATCGGCGACACCGTCAAGCGCATCGACGGGACCGAGGTGCCGCTGCGGGCACCCTGGCTCAAGACTCCGCAGCAGGACGAGGTTCCTCCTGTCCCGGTCGAGGAGGCGCAGGCCGTCACTCCCTCGGACGGCGAGCCGGGCGAGGCGCCCCAGCAGGCCGACATGGAACATTCCGCCCGTCCAGCCGGCGTTCGTCACCCGCTGCCGAGCGGCGAAACGGTCGCACCCGAGCCGCAGGGCCACCCGTCGGGCGTGACCCCGGCGCATGGCGTCGCCGGACCCGATGCCACCGGGGCCGAGGCCGCCGCCGCGCCGCTCGTGCCCGAGCAGATGCCTCCCACGCTGACCGCGCCGCGCGGCACTGCAGACGACCTGACCCGCATCGAGGGTGTCACGACCGAACTGGCTTCCAAGCTCAACGAGCTTGGCATCTGGCACTTCGGTCAGATCGCGAGTTGGAGCGCGGGAGAGATCGACTGGATGAACTCCCGTCTCGGCGGTGATCGCGGCGTCATCGAGCGCAACAATTGGGTGGACCGGGCGCGCGCCCTGGCGAACGAAGGGGGACGGTCGTGGCAGAACGCCGAGACGCCGGCGCCCTGAACGGCCACCAGCGCCTCGTGCCACGACGGGATCGCCCCGCCGCGCGCCCTGTGCCACTGGCCGATCCCCGGAAGGTCGTCGCCCCGCGCGTCGTGGATCCCAGGATTGCCGCGGCTGGTCGCCGGGCGTCGCTCGTCCTGGTCGTGGTGGGTCTGTTCTGGATCGCCTCGACCTGGGTTGGCGGACGGCTGGGCTGGTCAGCCCGGGTCCAGGGCCTCTTCGATCTTTTCGCTCTCGCGGGCTTCGGCTTCGCGCTCTATCTGACATGGCAGGTCTGGCGCCTGCGCCGGACGCATAAAGGGTAAGCCCATGCTTGAGGACAAGGACCGCATCTTCACCAACATCTACGGGATGCACGACCGTTCCCTGGCCGGGGCGCGGGCGCGCGGCCACTGGGACGGGACCAAGGACATCCTGGCCAAGGGCCGCGACTGGATCGTGAACGAGATGAAGGCGTCCGGCCTGCGCGGACGCGGGGGCGCGGGCTTCCCGACGGGCCTCAAGTGGTCCTTCATGCCCAAGGAATCGGACGGCCGGCCCGCCTACCTCGTGGTCAATGCCGACGAATCCGAGCCCGGGACCTGCAAGGACCGGGAGATCATGCGCCACGACCCGCACACGCTGGTCGAGGGCTGCCTGATCGCCTCCTTCGCCATGGGGGCGCACGCCGCCTACATCTACATCCGCGGCGAATACATCCGCGAGAAGGAGTCGCTCCAGCGCGCCGTGGACGAGGCCTATGACGCCGGCCTGATCGGGCGGAACGCCTGCGGCTCGGGCTGGGACTTCGACCTTTATGTCCACCACGGCGCCGGCGCCTACATTTGCGGCGAGGAGACGGCCCTTCTCGAATCGCTCGAGGGCAAGAAGGGCATGCCCCGCATGAAGCCGCCGTTCCCGGCGGGCGCGGGTCTCTATGGCTGCCCAACCACGGTCAACAACGTCGAGTCGATCGCGGTCGCACCCACGATCCTGCGGCGCGGCGCCTCCTGGTTCTCTTCCTTCGGGCGGCCCAACAACTCGGGCACCAAGCTCTTCGCGATCTCGGGACACGTGAACCGGCCCTGCGTCGTCGAAGAGGCGATGTCGATCCCCTTCGTCGAGCTGATCGAGAAGCACTGCGGAGGCATCCGTGGCGGCTGGGACAACCTCAAGGCCGTCATTCCCGGCGGCTCCTCGGTCCCGAACATCAAGGCCGACGTCATGAAGGACGCCATCATGGACTTCGACTGGCTGCGCGAGCAGAAGTCGGGCCTGGGCACCGCCGCCGTGATCGTCATGGACCAGAGCACGGACATGGTGAAGGCGATCTGGCGGCTCGCCAAGTTCTACAAGCATGAATCCTGCGGCCAGTGCACGCCGTGCCGCGAAGGCACCGGCTGGATGATGCGCGTCATGGAACGCCTCGTGAGGGGCGAGGCCGAGGTCGAGGAGATCGACATGCTGCTCGATGTCACCAAGCAGGTCGAAGGTCACACGATCTGCGCCCTGGGTGACGCCGCGGCTTGGCCGATCCAGGGCCTGATCCGCAACTTCCGCGACGAGATCGAGGATCGGATCCGGGCCAAGCGGACCGGGCGCATCACGGCGGTCGCCGCCGAATGAAGCCTTGGGCCGCGGTCCTTCTTCCAGGAGCGCTCGCGGCCTGCTCGGCTTTCGGTCCGACCCCTGACCAGACGACGATCTCCTACCTGGGTCAGGACTATGGGGTGCGGCGCATCGAGAATGAGCCGCGCCCTCACATCTTTCCAGAAGCACTGACGCGAACCCCCGACGGCGGGCTGATCTTGCCCGAAGACGCGGCCTTCGTGACCGAGGGGCCGGCCGTGCGGGTCTCGGGCGCCGTGGACCGGCAGACGGCCAGCGATGTGCTTGCGCTGTTCTGCGCCCGTCGGGGCAGGGATGTCGCGCCCGGTTGGCGCGGCGCCCCGGTGCGCTTCGATCCGACGAACGCCGACCACGTCTTCTACACCGACTGCTGAACACCCCGGGACTGGCTTCGCGCAGGGCCGTGCCGACCCGCCGTTTCATCCTATCTCCGCGAGGACGAACAACGGAAAAGGTGGGCCATGCGACGACTGACAGCCGCGATCCTCGCTCTCCTGCTGGCCGGGACGACCGGTTCAGCGGCGCAGGGCATCTCTCCGCAACTGGAGCAGGTGCGCCACATCGGCCCGATGATGGGCACCCGGGTGCTGGCGATCGTCGCCGGGCGATCGGTCGAGACCATCGAATGGCATAGTGAGGTCGAGGTTCGCGCCCGCACCGCCACGGGCCTGCCGCTGGCGGACGCCGACCGACGCGGCGTCCTTTCGCAGGCCTATTCATGCCGACACGGGGTTCCCCGAGGTCTGGTGGAACGGATCGAGTCCAACGGCACCTATGTCGCGCAGTTCGACTGCGCGTGGATCCAGTAGCGCCGACCGTCAGTAACTGCCGGGCGGATCGCTCGCCGGGAAGCTTTCATCCACCGTCTCATCCACGCGATCCCAGTGGCGGGGCGGAATGCTCATCTCCTCGCGGCCCGCGTTGCGAACCGGCTGATACGGGGACTTGGTGCCGCTGCCCTGACCCGGGCGGGGACGCAGGGCATAAGCGACGCCTGCAAGCCCCACGGCGAGCAGGGCGAGGGCTGGTCGGCTGAAGGTCATGGAACGGTCTCCCGGATGTGGAACGGTCGCGGGAGCAACGGAGATGGGCCGGGGATGTTCCCATGCGCCTGACGGGAGCCCGGACAGAGCGCCGGCTCACATCTCGGCCGGGAGGCGTCGCCCGAGCACAGGGAGTTGATATGGCATATCAGGTCGCCGGGCCCACATCCTACCGAGAGCAGCGGCCAGACCGGGACACCCGCAACTGGCCTTGGACAGGAGCCCACCCATGGCAAGCTTTCCCACGACCGTCGCGATGCTGATCCTGGGAGCGATGCCATCGATCCTGCCGGCCCAGGGCCGCCCCGCTCTGGGGCAGGTCGAGTCGATCACCGAGGGATTGATCGACACGGCGATCGCCTATGAGATCGGCGAGCGTTGCGACGGGATCGACGGCAAGAAGCTCCAGGGACTCGCGTTCCTCCTGTCCCTGCGGGCCGAGGCGCGCCGCCTGGGCTACTCCGCACGGGAGATCGACGCCTTCATCGACGACGATGCCGAGAAGGACCGGCTGGAGGCGATCGCCCGGCAGCGGTTGCGGGACATGGGCGCGGTCGAGGGCGAATGGGAGACCTACTGCGACGTGGGTCGCACGGAGATCGCCAAGGCCAGCCGGATCGGCCGACTGCTGCAGGACTAGACACCCCCGCCTGCCTGGGAACGGGCTCGTGACAAGGACGCGTGAAGCGTCTGGCCCTCCTTCGGCCACCACGCTAGAACGCCGGGCAAACCGGGGCGCCGTCGCGCCCCTGCGACCGGAGGTTTGCCCGCATGTCCGACCTGAAGCCCATCATGATCGACGGCACGGTCTACGAAGTCCCGGGCGCCATGACGATCCTGCAGGCCTGTGACCTCGCCGGGATCGAGGTCCCGCGCTTCTGCTACCATGAGCGACTCTCGATCGCCGGGAACTGCCGCATGTGCCTCGTGGAGGTGGTGGGCGGCCCGCCCAAGCCCACCGCCTCCTGCGCGCAGCAGGTCAAGGATCTGCGGCCCGGCAAGAACGGTGAACCGCCCGAGGTCAAGACGAACTCGCCCATGGTCCGCAAGGCCCGCCAAGGGGTGATGGAGTTCCTTCTCATCAACCATCCGCTCGACTGCCCGATCTGCGACCAGGGCGGCGAATGCGACTTGCAGGATCAGGCGCTGGCCTATGGCCTGTCCTATTCCCGCTACCGCGAACCCAAGCGCGCGACCGAGGATCTGGAACTCGGCCCCCTGGTCGAGACGCACATGAACCGCTGCATCTCGTGCACGCGCTGCGTCCGTTTCACCACCGAGATCGCCGGCATCACCCAGATGGGCCAGACGGGACGGGGCGAGGACAGCGAGATCACGTCCTACCTCAACCAGACCCTGTCGTCGAACCTCCAGGGCAACATCATCGACCTCTGCCCGGTGGGCGCGCTCGTCTCCAAGCCCTACGCCTACAAGGGCCGTCCCTGGGAATTGGTCAAGACCGACTCCGTCGATGTCATGGACGCGCTCGGCTCCAGCATCCGCGTCGATTCGAAAGGGCGGGAGGTCATGCGGATCCTGCCCCGCAACCATGACGGCGTGAACGAGGAGTGGTTGAGCGACAAGGCCCGCTTCGTGTGGGACGGCCTGCGCCGGCAGCGTCTCGACACCCCCTACATCCGTGAGAGCGGGTGGCTTCGCAAGGCGACCTGGGGCGAGGCCCTGTCGGTCGCGGCGAACGTGATGAAGGGTCGTCGCGTGGCGGGACTCGTGGGCGATCTGGCTTCGGTCGAGGCAGCCTTCGCGCTCAAGGATCTCATGGCACGGGTCGGCGGCACCGTTGAGTGCCGGGTCGACGGCGCCCGGCTGTCGACCACCGGACCCCGGGGCGGATACGTCGGGAACGCGCGAATCGAGGATCTGGCCACGGCCAAGTCGATCGTGATCGTCGGGTCCAACCCCCGCACCGAGGCGCCGGTCCTCAACGCCCGCATCCGTGGGGCCTGGCTCAAGGGCGCGAATGTCACCGTGATCGGCGAAGCGGCCGACCTCACCTACGACTACGACCACGCGGGAGCCGATCGCGCTGCGCTCGACGCCTTCCGGCAAAAGGCGCAGCCCGCCGACAACGCCGTCGTCATCCTGGGCCAAGGGGCGCTGCGCGAGGCCGATGGCGAGGCGGTTCTGAGCCATGTCCTCGGCATCGTCGAAGCCATGGGCGCCAAGCTCCTCATCCTGCACACCGCGGCATCTCGCGTCGGCGCCCTGGACCTGGGCTGCGTCACCGAAGGCGGGCTGCAGGCCGCCGTGGAAGGGGCCGAGGTCATCTGGAACCTCGGCGCTGACGAGATCGAGATCGCCCCCGGTCCCTTCGTCATCTACCAGGGCAGCCATGGCGATCGCGGCGCGCACCGCGCGGACCTGATCCTGCCCGCCGCCGCCTACACCGAGGAGAACGGCCTCTTCGTGAACACCGAGGGGCGGCCGCAACTCGCCCTGCGCGCCGGCTTCGCGCCCGGCGAGGCCAAGGAGAACTGGGCGATCCTGCGGGCCGTTTCGGGGGCGCTCGGGTCCGCGCAGCCGTGGGACAGCTTGGCCCAGCTCCGTCAGGCCCTCGTAGCGGCCCATCCGCATCTGGCGCAGATCGACGAGGTTCAGGACAACCGCCTGCCGCACATCCCGCCCCGGACCCTGGGACACGCCACGTTCCGGAACGTGATCCGCGACTACTACCTGTCCAATCCGATCGCACGGGCCAGCAAGGTCATGGCCGACCTGGCCGCCCTTGAGGCGGGCCGCAACCAACCGCGCCTGGCGGCGGAATGATGCGGTCCTGTCCGGGCCAGGCCGGTGACCGTCCATCGGCTGCGATGATCGAAACGGCTGGCAACCGGCGGGAAGTTGCTGTTTACAGCGTCTCGCCGGAGCCGCCCCGTAGGCGAGAGATCGACACCGCCGCCGTCATGGCCGGGCGCGGTCTGAACGGCAAACCGACGGTCTAGAGGAACGCGATGGCTGACTTCTTCACGAACAACTGGCTTGGCATCGTGCTCCTCACCCTGGGGCAGTGCCTGCTGATCCTTGTCCCGCTCCTCGTGGCGCTGGCATTCCTGCTGTATGCCGACCGCAAGATCTGGGCGGCCGTGCAGCTTCGGCGGGGGCCGAACGTCGTGGGTCCGTTCGGGCTCATGCAAAGCTTCGCCGACTTCCTCAAGTACATCGTCAAGGAAGTGGTCATTCCCGCCGGCGCCGACAAGGCGGTGTTCCTGATCGCGCCGCTCATTTCCTTCGTGGTGTCGGTGATCGCCTGGGCGGTGATCCCCTTCAACAACACCTGGGTCCTCGCCGACGTGAACGTAGCGATCCTTTACGTCCTCGCGATCTCCTCGCTGGGCGTCTACGGGATCATCATGGGCGGCTGGGCGTCGAACTCCAAGTACCCGTTCCTGGGCTCCCTCCGCTCGGCCGCGCAGATGATCTCCTACGAGGTCTCGCTGGGCCTCATCATCATCGGCGTGATCATCTCGACCGGGTCGATGAACTTCGGTGACATCGTGCGGGCGCAGGACGGCAACTGGGGCATCTTCAACTGGTACTGGGTCGTCCACTTCCCGATGGTGTTCCTGTTCTTCATCTCGGCCCTGGCCGAGACGAACCGGCCGCCCTTCGACCTGCCCGAAGCTGAGTCCGAGCTCGTGGCCGGCTACCAGGTGGAATACTCCTCGACGCCGTTCCTGCTGTTCATGATCGGCGAATACATGGCCGCCGTGCTGATGTGCACGCTGACCTCGCTCCTGTTCTTCGGGGGCTGGCTGTCGCCGATCCCGGGGCTGCCCGACGGCGTGCTCTGGCTGATCCTCAAGATCCTGTTCTTCTTCTTCATCTTCTCGATGGTGAAGGCGATCACCCCCCGCTACCGCTACGACCAGCTGATGCGCCTGGGCTGGAAGGTGTTCCTGCCGTTCTCGCTCGTGTGGGTCGTGCTGGTGGCGTTCCTGGCGAAATTCGAAGTTCTGGGCGGCGCCTGGGCGCGCTGGACCTGGGGAGGCTGACCTATGACCCAGATGGATTACGGACGGGCCGCGAAGTACTGGCTGCTCCAGGACTTCTTCAAGGGCATGGCGATTGGCCTGAAGTACTTCTTCAAGCCCAAGACCACGCTCAACTACCCGCACGAACGCTCGCCGCTCTCGCCCCGCTTCCGGGGGGAACATGCGCTCCGCCGCTATCCGAACGGCGAGGAACGCTGCATTGCCTGCAAGCTCTGCGAGGCGGTCTGCCCGGCGAACTGCATCGTCATCGACGCCGAACCGCGCGAGGACGGCTCGCGTCGGACCACGCGCTACGACATCGACATGACCAAGTGCATCTACTGCGGCTTCTGCCAGGAAGCCTGCCCGGTGGACGCGATCGTCGAGACGCCGAACCTCGAGTTCTCCACCGAAACGCGCGAGGAGCTGTTCTACGACAAGCAGAAGCTGCTCGACAACGGCGACAGGTGGGAGGTCGTGATCGCCCGCAACCTCGAACTTGATGCGCCGTATCGGTGACCCGCTCATGACCGACCCCGCCAACCCCTTCGCGTCGATGATGAAGATGGGCCAGGACTGGGCCCGCGCCATCAATCCCGCGCTTGAGAGCTTCACGCCCAAGGGCTTCGAAGCCCTGCTCCCGACCATGCCCAAGAACGTCCTCGAGATGTTCATGGGCAAGACGCTGAACCCCGATGGGCTCGACGCCAGGACGCGCCTTCTCATCACCTTGGCCGGCCTGACGATCCAGGGCGCCCAGGCCGAGCCGCAGGTGCGGCTGACCGTGCGGCATGCACGCGAGGCCGGGGCCAGCAAGCAGGAGATCGCCGAAACCATCGCGCTGGCCGGCCTGTTCGGCGGCGTTCCGGCGATGACCAAGGCCATGGAACTCGCCACCGAGGCGATGAAGGAGGACAAGACCTGAGATGACCGCAGCTGCCCTTGCCTTCTACGCCTTCGCGATCACGACTGTCGCTGGCGGCCTCATGACCGTGGTGAGCCGCAATCCGGTTCATTCGGTCCTTTGGCTCATCCTGTCCTTCCTGTCCTCGGCCGGGCTCTTCGTGCTGCTCGGGGCCGAGTTCGTGGCCATGCTCCTGGTCATCGTCTATGTCGGCGCCGTTGCGGTGCTGTTCCTCTTCGTCGTCATGATGCTGGACGTCGACTTCGCCGAACTGAAGGCCGAGATGGCGAAGTACATGCCGCTCGCGCTCCTGATCGGCCTCATCATCATCATGCAGCTGACGATCGCCTTCGGCGTCTGGCAGGTGGACCCCGGTGCGACCGGTCGCATCGCCGCGCCCATCGGCAACGTCGAGAATACGCGCGCCATCGGCCTGCTGCTCTATGACCGCTACTTCCTGCTGTTCCAGTTGGCTGGCCTGATCCTGCTGGTCGCGATGATCGGCGCCATCGTCCTGACGCTCCGCCATCGGCAGGACGTCAAACGCCAGGATGCGCTGGCCCAGATGTTCCGTGATCCCGCAAAGACGCTCGAGCTGCTGGACGTGAAGCCGGGGCAGGGGATCGCCGCCCCCATCCAAGGAGCCCGTCGATGATCGGTCTTGAACATTACCTCACCGTTTCGGCGGCGCTGTTCGTGGTGGGCATCTTCGGCCTCTTCCTCAACCGGAAGAACATCATCATCCTGCTGATGTCGCTCGAGCTCATCCTGCTCGCCGTGAACATCAACTTCGTGGCCTTCTCGTCCTACTCGGGCGATCTCGTGGGCCAGATCTTCACCCTCTTCGTGCTGACGGTCGCCGCGGCCGAGGCGGCCATCGGGCTCGCCATCCTGGTTTGCTTCTTCCGCAACCGGGGCACGATCGAGGTCGAAGACGTCAACGTCATGAAGGGCTGACCCGGTGACAACGATCATCCTCTTTGCGCCATTGGTCGGCGCCCTGGTCTGCGGCTTTGGCTGGCGGCTTCTCGGCGAAAGCGCAGCCTGCCTTTTCGCCACGGCTCTCCTCTTCCTGGCGGCGCTTCTGTCCTGGGCCGTCTTCCTCAGCGTTGATGGACCCGCCCAGCACATCGAGATCCTCCGCTGGATCCAGTCCGGCACGCTCGACGCGTCCTGGGCCATTCGCCTGGACCGCCTGACGGCGATCATGCTGGTCGTGATCTGCTCGGTGTCGGCGCTCGTGCACCTCTACTCGCTGGGCTACATGGCTCACGACGAGAATTTCCGGGACGGCGAAAGCTACCGGCCCAGGTTCTTCGCCTATCTGTCGCTCTTCACCTTCGCGATGCTGATGCTGGTGACGGCGGACAACCTCCTCCAGCTCTTCTTCGGCTGGGAGGGCGTGGGCCTGGCGTCGTACCTCCTGATCGGCTTCTACTTCCGAAAGCCGTCCGCCAACGCTGCCTCGATCAAGGCCTTCGTCGTCAACCGCGTGGGCGACTTCGCCTTCCTCCTTGGCATCTTCACGCTCTACTTCCTCACGGACTCGATCCGGCTGGACGACATCTTCGCCGCGACGCCGGAGATCGCCACTCAGCAGGTCAACTTCGCCTGGAGCACCTTCAACGCCGCCGAACTCGCGGCCTTCCTGCTGTTCTTCGGCGCCATGGGCAAATCCGCCCAGTTGTTCCTGCACACCTGGCTGCCGGATGCGATGGAAGGTCCCACGCCGGTGTCGGCACTCATCCATGCCGCCACGATGGTGACGGCCGGCGTCTTCCTGCTCTGCCGGATGTCGCCGCTCTTCGAAGTCGCGCCTTATGCGAAGAACTTCATCATCGTCGTCGGCGCGGCGACCGCCTTCTTCGCCGCCACGGTCGGCCTGGTGCAGAACGACATCAAGCGCGTGATCGCCTACTCGACCTGCTCGCAGCTCGGATACATGTTCGTGGCCGCAGGCTCGGGCATCTATGGCGCCGCGATGTTCCACCTGTTCACGCACGCCTTCTTCAAGGCCATGCTGTTCCTTGGCGCGGGTTCGGTCATCCATGCGACGCACCATGAACAGGACATGCGCAACTACGGCGGGCTCCGGTCCTACATCCCCTATACCTTCTGGGCGATGGTCATTGGAACGCTGGCGATCACCGGTGTCGGCATTCCGCTGACCTACATCGGCTTCGCCGGCTTCCTGTCCAAAGACGCCATCATCGAGACGGCCTGGGCCTCGGGCAATTCCTTCGCCTTCTGGGCTCTCGTTCTCGCGGCGGCGATGACGGCGTTCTATTCTTGGCGCCTGATCTTTCTGACATTCTTCGGGACCCCGCGCTGGGGTCACGCGTCCCATGACCACGACGCGCACGCCTATGTTCCGGCCGACGGAACGGGTTCCGCGCCCCTGGTCGGGACCGAGCATGGGCCGAACGACCACGGCGACCACCATCATGTCCCGCACGAAAGCCCTGCGGTCATGCTGGCCCCGCTTGGCGTCCTGGCCGTGGGCGCTGTCTTTGCCGGAATGATCTGGCACAACAGCTTCTTCGGCGACCATGAACGCATGGTGTCGTTCTTCGACATGCCCGAGAGTGGAGAGCACAGCAGCGACGCGCGCGCTGGCGATGCCGAGGCCGAACCGATCGCAGAGGCTGGGGAGAGCCCGTCCGAAGCCGCCGCCGAGTCCGGTGCGGCCTCGGAGGTCGCGCCCGAAGAGACTGCCGCCGCACCGGGGGAGGGGGCCGAGGTCCTGGCCGCCCCGCTCGGCGGCGCGATCGCGATGAACGAGGCGAGCGAGCACGTGCTCGAGGCGGCACACGCGTCTCCGGTCTGGGTCAAGCTGTCCCCCTTCCTGGCGATGCTGATCGGGACGGCGCTGGCCTATGTCATGTACATCCGCCGGCCCGACCTCCCGAGGCGGATCGCTGCCGCCAACCGGCCGCTTTATGAGTTCCTTCTCAACAAGTGGTACTTCGACGAGATCTATGACTTCGTCTTCGTCCGGCCCGCAGTCTGGCTCGGCCGGTTCCTGTGGCAGCGTGGCGATGGGACCGTGATCGACGGCACCATCAACGGCGTCGCGATGGGGATCGTCCCGACCTTCACCCGTGCCGTGAACCGGGCGCAGTCCGGCTACGTCTTCCACTATGCCTTCGCCATGGTCATCGGGATCGCAATCCTCCTGACCTGGTTCACGATCACCGGAGGAGCCGAGTGATGCTTCTTTCGCTCGTCACCTTCCTGCCGTCCCTCGGGGCGCTCGCCCTGCTTCTCCTGCGCGGCGACGATGCCGCGTCGCGCCGGAACGCCAAGTGGATCGCGCTCGCCACGACCACGATCACCTTCGTCGCGTCCCTGTTCATCCTGGCCCGCTTCGATTCGACGAACCCGGGGTTCCAGCTCGTGGAACAGCGGGCCTGGCTGCTTGGCCTGCAGTACAAGCTTGGCGTGGACGGCATCTCGGTGCTGTTCGTGCTCCTGACCACCTTCCTGATGCCGCTGGTCATCGCCTCGGCCTGGGACGTGGAGCATCGACTCAAGGAGTACATGATCGCGTTCCTGCTCCTCGAGACGCTGATGATCGGCGTGTTCGTGGCGCTCGATCTCGTGCTGTTCTACCTGTTCTTCGAGGGCAGCCTGATCCCCATGTTCCTGATCATCGGGATCTGGGGCGGACAGAACCGCATCTACGCGGCGTTCAAGTTCTTCCTCTACACCTTCCTGGGCTCGGTCTTCATGCTGGTCGCCATGGTGGTCATGTTCGGTCAGACCGGCACGACCGACATCCCGACCCTCCTGACCTACCAGTTCCCGTCCGAAAGCATCCGCATCCTCAACATCACCGTCCTGGGTGGGATGCAGACTCTGCTCTTCCTGGCCTTCTTTGCCTCGTTCGCGGTGAAGATGCCGATGTGGCCGGTGCACACCTGGCTGCCGGATGCGCACGTACAGGCCCCGACGGCCGGGTCCGTCGTCCTGGCCGCGATCCTGCTCAAGATGGGGGGCTACGGCTTCCTGCGGTTCTCGCTGCCGATGTTCCCGGTCGGCTCCGAGGTACTCGGCCCGCTGGTCCTGTGGATTTCGGCCATCGCGATCGTCTACGCCTCGCTCGTGGCCCTGGTGCAGTCCGACATGAAGAAGCTGGTGGCCTACTCCTCGGTCGCGCACATGGGATTCGTCACCATGGGGATCTTCGCAGCGAACCAGCAGGGCGTGGACGGGGCGGTCTTCCAGATGCTGAGCCACGGCTTCATCTCCGGCGCGCTCTTCCTCATCGTGGGCGTAATCTACGACCGGATCCACACGCGGGAGATCGCGGCCTATGGTGGCCTGGTGAACCGGATGCCGGTCTACGCCTTCGTGTTCCTCCTGTTCACGATGGGGAACGTCGGGCTTCCCGGCACCTCCGGCTTCGTCGGAGAGTTCCTGACCCTCGCCGGCGCCTACCAGGCCAACACCTGGGTCGCCGTGGTCGCGACCACGGGCGTCATCCTGTCGGCGTCCTATGCGCTCTGGCTCTACCGCCGCGTCGTGCTGGGCGACCTCGTCAAGGATACGCTCCGGACGATCCAGGACATGACCGGGCGCGAGAAGCTGATCTTCGCCCCGCTCGTGGCCATGACGATCCTGCTCGGCGTGTATCCGTCTCTTGTTACCGACATCGTCGGCCCCGCGACGCAAGCGATGCTGGGGCCGGTTCAGGACGCGCAGGCCGCCTTTGAGGCGCAGACCCAAGTTGCGCAAGTTGAGGAAGGGGCCGGGGAATGAGCGGCGACTTTGACGTAATCCGGCCCGAGACTTACCTCGCGCTTTATGGGATCCTTGCCCTGCTGGCCGGGGTCTTCACGATCAAGGATCGGGCGACGCCCATCCTTCTCTGGCTAACGGCCTTGGTGATGGCTCTGATGGCATGGTGGATCGGTGCGCGCTCCGGCACCGATGTCGCCTTCGCCGGCAGTTTCGTGGACGACGGCTTCTCGCGTTTCGCGAAGGTGCTGATCCTTGGCGCCGCCGCGGTCGTCCTGCTCCTAAGCCAGGACTACCTGACGCGGCAGAACACGCTGCGCTTCGAGTACCCGATCCTGATCACGTTCTGCGCGCTCGGGATGATGATCATGGTGTCCGCCGGGGATCTGCTGACCCTCTACATGGGACTCGAGCTGCAGGCGCTCTCGGCCTATGTGCTGACCTCGATCCGCCGCGACAGCGTCCGCTCCACCGAGGCCGGCTTGAAGTTCTTCGTGCTTGGCGCCCTGTCCTCGGGGCTCCTGCTTTACGGTGCCTCGCTGACCTATGGGTATGCGGGCTCGATCGACTTCGCTGGCATCTTGGCAGCCACGGCAGACGGCTTCTCGCTCGGACTCCTGTTCGGTCTGGTCTTCGTCATGTCCGGCATTGCTTTCAAGATCTCGGCGGCGCCGTTCCACATGTGGACGCCGGACGTCTACGAAGGGGCGCCGACTCCGGTCACCGCATTCCTGGCCACGGGCTCCAAGGTCGCCGCTATCGGGCTTCTGGCCCGCGTGGTGCACGACGCCTATGGCATGGTTGCGGGCGACTGGCAGCAGATCGTTGCCTTCCTGTCGCTCGTCTCGATGTTCCTGGGCAGCATTGCCGCCATCGGACAGACCAACATCAAGCGGCTGATGGCCTATTCGTCGATCTCCCACATGGGGTTCGCGCTGATGGGGCTTGCGTCGGCGGATGCCTTCGGCGTCCAGGCCATGCTGATCTACATGGCGATCTACGTGGCCATGAACCTCGGCACCTTCGCGTTCATCCTGTCCATGGAGCGGAATGGGCAGCCGGTGACGGACATCCGGATGCTCAACATGTATTCCCGCCGGGAGCCGCTCCGCGCCCTGGCGCTCCTCGTGCTCATGTTCAGCATGGCTGGGGTCCCTCCGATGATCGGGTTCTTCGCCAAGTTCTACGTCCTGCGCGCCGCCTACGAGGGTGGCCTGACCTGGCTGGCCCTCGCAGGGATGGTAGCCTCGGCGATCTCGGCCTTCTTCTATCTCCGGATCGTCTACTTCATGTACTTCGGCGAGGAGCGTGAGGTGCTTGACCGCAGGATGACCGGTGTGAACTGGACCGTGCTGATGGTCTCCGCGGCGGTGATGCTGCTCGGTGTCGTCAATCTGTTCGGGATCGAGCCCCTGGCGGCGGCGGCCGCAGCGACCCTTGTCAACTGAGACGATGCCCCTGGGGCCCTGGCCCGAAGGTTACTCCCTCGTCGTCCTGGACGAGGTGGACAGCACCATGGCCGAGGCCCGGCGTCGCGCGCCGGGCCTCGACAGGCCGACATGGATCATGGCCCGCCAGCAGACCAACGCCAAAGGTCGCCGGGGCCGAACATGGCTCGGCGGGGACGGCAACCTGGCGGCCACACTCGTGTACCGGCCCTGGTGCACGCCGTCCGAAGCAGCGGCGCGGTCCTTCATGGCCGCCAACGCGCTGTTCGAGTCGCTGGCGCTTTATGTCGACCGCAGTTTGCTGGCTTTGAAGTGGCCGAACGACGTGCTCCTCAACGGGGGCAAGATTGCGGGCATCCTCCTGGAAAGCGCCTCAAGCGGCGGTCCGCTCGTGGACTGGCTGTCCATCGGGCTGGGCGTGAATCTGGCCAAGGCGCCTCATGACGTCCGGACGGAGTTTCCTCCGGTATCCCTGACCGGCGAGGGGGGCGAGCCCGTCGCGCCCGAACAGTTCCTGACGGTTCTCGCGGGGCATTTCGCCACCCAGGAGATGAAGCTCGCGGCCATGGGCTTCCCCCGGATCCGGGAGGATTGGCTCGCGAACGCCGCCCGCCTGGGCGAGATCGTGACAGCCCGGACGACGACCCGCGAGATCACCGGCGTCTTCGAGACGGTCGACCAGGCCGGGAACCTCATCCTGCGGGTCGAGGGCCGCGAGGTCCTGATCCCTGCAGCGGACGTGTACTTCTGATGCTCCTCGCCATCGATTGCGGGAACACCAACACCGTTTTCGCCATCTGGGACGGGACCCGCTTCCACGGCACGTGGCGGATTGCCACCGACTGGCGGCGCACCGCGGACGAGTATTTCGTCTGGCTCAGTTCGATCATGCAGCTCCGCACGGTCGAGGCGGCGATTGACGAGGTCATCATCTCCTCGACGGTGCCGAGGGTCGTGTTCAACCTGCGCGTCCTGTCGGACCGATACTTTGGCTGCCGCCCCCTGGTCGTGGGCAAACCCGAATGCCGTCTGCCCCAGCCACCCCGGGTGGATGAAGGGACGCAGGTTGGCCCGGACCGCCTCGTGAACACCGCCGGGGCCTATGACCGGCACGGTGGCAACCTGGTCGTCGTCGATTTCGGGACCGCGACCACGTTCGACGTCGTGGACGACGACGGGGCCTATGTCGGCGGCGTGATCGCGCCCGGGGTGAACCTCAGCCTGGAGGCGCTCCACATGGCCGCTGCGGCCCTGCCGCATGTCGATGTGACCAAGCCGCAGCGGGTGATCGGGACCAACACGGTCGCCTGCATGCAGTCGGGGATCTTCTGGGGCTACGTCGGCCTGGTGCGCGGGATCTGCGACCGGATCAAGGGCGAACGGGGCCGACCGATGCGGATCATCGGAACCGGGGGCCTTGCCCCCCTGTTCGGGCAGGGAGACGTGCTATTTGACCGGGTCGAGGACGACCTGACGATGCACGGCCTCACTGTGATACACGCCTTTAATAAGGAGACGGCATGACCGTCGCAGCCACAAACCTCACCGGGGCCCGAGCATGAGTGGGGAACGCCTGGTCTATCTGCCCCTGGGCGGCGCCGGCGAGATCGGCATGAACGCCTATGTCTATGGATACGGACGTCCCGACCAGGAGCGGCTCATCGTCGTGGACCTGGGCGTGACCTTCGGGGATATGGACGGCACGCCCGGCATCGACCTGATCCTGCCCGACATCGCCTGGCTCGCCGAGCGGCGGGACCGCATCGAAGGCATCATCATCACGCACGCGCACGAGGACCACGTCGGGGCCCTGGGGCTGGTCTGGGACCAGCTCCGCGCCCCGATCTATGCGCGAACCTTTACCGCGGCCATCGCGCGTCTCAAGCTCGACGAACGCGGCGGAGTGCCCGATTCGGCGCTCAACGTCGTCGGACCCTGGCCCGAGACGATCCAGTTGGGTCCGTTCAGTGTCGGGCTCGTGCCGATCAGCCATTCGATCCCCGAAAGCGCCGGACTGGTCATCGACAGCCCTCAGGGGCGGATCGTCCATTCGGGCGACTTCAAGATCGACCCGACGCCCGTGGTCGGCGAGCCCTTCGACCCGGCGGTCTGGCAGGAGATCGGCAAGAGCGGCGTCCGGGCGCTGATGTGCGACTCCACCAACGTGTTCTCGCCGCTGCCGGGACGGTCCGAGGCGTCCCTGGTCGAGAATCTCGAGGCGCTCCTGCGGGAGTCCAAGGGCATGGTGGTGGCCACGACCTTCGCCTCGAACGTCGCGCGCCTGCAGACGCTGGCCAATGCCGCCGAAGCGTCGGGCCGGTCCGTGTGCCTCTTGGGCCGGGCCATGCGCCGGATGGTCGAGACCGCGATCGAGACCGGGCTGCTGACCCAGTTTCCCAAGACGATCGCGCCCGAGGATGCGTCCCAGATCCCGCGCGAGAACCTCCTTCTGCTCGTGACCGGGTCCCAAGGCGAACGGCGCGCGGCGGCGGCGCAGCTGGCGTCCCAGGGCTACATGGGCATTTCCCTCAAGGCCGGGGACACCTTCCTGTTCTCGTCCCGCACGATCCCCGGGAACGAACGGCCGGTGTCGCGGATCATGAACCAGCTGTCCGAGAAGGGCGTCGACGTGCTCGACGATGCGGGCGGGCGCTACCATGTCTCGGGCCATGCCAATCGCCCGGATCTGGAGACCTTCCACGACCTGATCAAGCCGCAGTTCCTGATTCCGATGCACGGCGAGCACCGGCATCTCCGGGAGCATTCCAAGCTGGGCGAGGCCAAGGGCCTGCGCGGAATCATTGCCACGAACGGCATGATGATCGACCTGAGCGGCAATGCCCCCAAGGTGGCGGAGCATGTCGAGACCGGACGGACCTACCTCGATGGATCGGTGCTGATCGGTGGGCTCGATGGCATCGTCCGGGACCGGATGCGGCTGGCGCTGAACGGCCATGTCACCGTGACGGTGATCGTGGACGAGGAGGACGAACCCCTCGGCGAGCCCTGGTGCGAACTGATGGGCCTTCCGGCCCGGGGGCGCAGCAAGTCCGACCTGGTCGAAATCCTGGAAGCCGAACTGAGCCAGTTCATCGGCCGCGCGGATCGTCGCACCATCAAGGATGACGAAAAGCTCGAAAAGGAAATGATCCGCATCGTGCGCCAGACCGCCCAGGCCGAGATCGGGAAGAAGCCCGAAGTGACGGTGGTGGTGTCCCGCCTCGCTTGACGGGTCCGCCTCGGGCCGGGGGTGTCAGGCTGCGCCGGTCGGTTCCGCCAGGACGCGGAACCGGCCGCGCGCGGGCCTGATCGGCCGAGGGCTGCACGTTCCAGGGACCCTGCGGCCCACGGGCTAAGCAGCCGTCAGGAGCAGAAGTAGAAAGCGCCGCCGACGCCGATGACCGTCACGGCGGCGGCCCCGGCCGCGGCTGGCACTGTCAAGGCCGTCCCCAACGCGGCGGCGGACTGGCCCAACGACGCGGCGACCGCGGGCGCCTGACCGGAGACCAGAACGGCCCCTGTGCCATGCGCGACGGCGGTCACGGCGTCGGAGTCGGTCTGGACGCGCCGTCCGGCAGCCAGGCTCATCATCGTCGTGCCCAGGGCTTCGGTGGCGCCGGCGACGACGTTCACGCGGTCGCAGACGGTCTTGGTGCAGCGCCCCCGGTAATTGCGCGCGCCGGGCACCAGGAGCCAGCCATTCTCGTCATCCTGCGCAAGGCAATAGCCTTCGGTCTCATCGATCCGCATGGTCGTGCCGAGGAAGTGGATGATCGCGGCGCTGTCGCACTGGACACGATCACCCCAGGCCCGGTCCCAGGTCCGGGACGGCCACATCCGCAGCCGTTCCCGCAGTCCAGCCGAGGGGGCCCCCATAGCGTCGGGCACGATGATCAGTTCCTGCGCATTCACGCGCGCCACGCAGCTTTGGGCCTGCGCCGCGCTGGCGATCACCGCGAGCAGAAGACCGAGAAGCAGCTTCACCCGGCGCGACGCTCCGCGAAGCTCATGCGGATGAACGACGGAACATCGTCGCCCATCCCGACCACGAGTTCGTCCCGAGCCTCCTGACGGGGGCGACGGTCGCGCTCGCTTCGCTCCCGCTCCGGCCGGGGCGCACGCTCGGCCCTGGGCTCGCGTTCGGGCCTCGGTTCGCGCTCGGCCCTGGCCTCGCGGTCGGGCCGTGGTTCCCGGGCGTCGTCGATGGGCGTGATCTCGGTGGCGGCTACAGGTTCGGCGGCAGGGGCCTCGCGGCGTTCCTCCCGGCGGTTGCGGCCGCGACGCTCGCCGCGTTCCTCGCGACGGGGACGATCCTCGCGCAGTTCGCGGGGCGGAGCGTCCTTCAGCGGGTTCTCGACGCGGGGGATCTCCTTCTGGACCAGCCCTTCGATCGCGGCCAAGTACTTCTCGTCCTTGGGCGCGCAGATCGTCAGGGCCTTGCCCGAGCGTCCGGCGCGTCCCGTGCGGCCGATCCGGTGGACGTAATCCTCGCTGTGGGAGGGCACGTCGAAGTTGAAGACATGGCTGACCGCCGGGATGTCCAGGCCGCGCGCGGCCACGTCGGAGGCCACGAGCAGCCGGAGCTTGCCGTCCCGGAACGCGTCCAGGGTCCGCATGCGCTGTGCCTGTTCCAGGTCGCCGTGGATCGCCTCGGCGTTGTAGCCGTACTTCTTCAGGGACTTGGCGACGATATCGACGTCCATCTTCCGGTTGCAGAAGATGATGGCGTTGGTGCAGGCCTCGCCCTCGGCGTCGATCAGCGCGCGCAGGACGGCGCGCTTCTCGCTCGCCTCCGTTTCGCGCCGCGTGGGTTTGAACATGACCAACCCTTGGGTGATGTTCTCGCCCGTGGTGGCGGCGCGGGCCACCTCGACCTTGGCGGGGTTCGACAGGAAGGTCTTGGTGATCCGCTCGATCTCGGGCGCCATCGTGGCCGAGAAGAACAGCGTCTGGCGCGTGAAGGGCGTCAGGCCGAAGATCCGCTCGATGTCGGGGATGAAGCCCATGTCGAGCATGCGGTCCGCCTCGTCCACCACCATGATCTGGACGCCGGTGAGGAGGAGCTTGCCACGCTCGAAATGGTCGAGGAGGCGGCCGGGGGTGGCGATCAGCACGTCCACGCCACGGTCGATCAGCGCGTCCTGGTCCTTGAAGCTGACGCCGCCGATGAGGAGCGCCTTGGTGAGCTTCAGGTGCTTGCTGTACTTGTCGAAGTTCTCGGCCACCTGGGCGGCGAGTTCGCGCGTGGGGCAAAGCACGAGGGAGCGTGGCATCCGGGCGCGGGCGCGGCCCTGGGCCAGCCGGGTG
The DNA here is from genome assembly GCF_017916275.1 of Rubellimicrobium arenae. Classification (GTDB taxonomy): domain Bacteria; phylum Pseudomonadota; class Alphaproteobacteria; order Rhodobacterales; family Rhodobacteraceae; genus Rubellimicrobium; species Rubellimicrobium arenae. The sequence continues at coordinate 139,793 of NZ_JAFMST010000004.1, read as the reverse complement.
ATCATGGGGAGCACGAAGCTCGCCGTCTTGCCGGTGCCCGTCTGGGCGATGCCCAGGACGTCCTTGCCTTCCAGGGCCGCGGGAATCGCGCCGGCCTGGATCGGGGTGGGGGTCTGGTAGCCCGCGTCGGCAAGCGCCTGGAGAACGCGGGGGTCGAGGTTCAGGTCAGAGAACTGGGTCACACAGTGTCCTAGCGAGGGAGAGGTTACGGCATGTCGGCCGCATCCATCGCACGCGCGGCCTGTCCGGCCGGATTGCCGGACTCGTGAAACGCCTTGGCGTTAGAGGATATATGGGGAAGCGTCAAGCCGATGGAAGCCTTGCGGGTGCGGCATGGTGACCTAGCTGACCCAGCGGACACAGGAGGGCGAGATGATCCAGAAACACGGCAGCGCGCGGTGGCAGGGGGGCCTGCGGGACGGCAAGGGTCAGGTCTCGACCGAGACGGGCGTGCTGTCCAACGAGGATTACAGCTTTGCCAAGCGATTCGGGGACCAGCCCGGCACCAACCCCGAGGAGCTGATCGGGGCGGCGCACGCGTCGTGCTTTTCCATGGCCCTGGCGGCCGCCTTGGAAAAGGCGGGGGTTACGGCGGAGAACATCGAGTCGACCAGCACCGTGTCGCTGGAGCAGAAGGGGCCCGGGTTCGAGATCACGCGCGTGCACCTGGATGTGGTGGCGACCATCCCCGGAGCCTCGGCCGACCAGTTCCGCGAGATCGCGGAGGACGCCAAGGCGAACTGCCCGGTGAGCAAGGTGCTTGCGGGGGCCGACATCACGATGAGCGCCCGCCTCGCCGAATGAGGAGCCGGGCCCGGTCCCCGCGACCGGGGACGGCGGGAGCGTTCCCCGGTCGCCGCCAAGAGCGACCGGACGGGCCTCCCTGGCCGCGCCGGGAGGCCAAGCCACGGCGCGGGGGGCGTGTCCCGACACGCGGCGGCTGGGTCTTTGCGGGGGCGGGGCGCCCCCTCCCAGTGGGACGCGGCACCCGTGTGTCCCCCAAAGAGCATCCCCGGCGGGACCGAAGGGCGGGCGCGGATCCACAAGATGCCTGCGCCGCCCGGGCCGGGGCGATGGGCGGCAGGATGGCGCGGAATGGTTAACGGGGCCTGAGACCACCGCGCGCCCCACGCAACGGGGGGCGGGCCGCTCCTGGCCCCTGACTTCGCCCGGCGCAGATGTGGCGCCCTGGCCTCGACCTTGGGCTGTGGCCCCGACCCCAGAGCTTCCGGCTCGCGCCGGGGCTTGCTTGAACGCCGGAACCGTTTGCGTCATGACTTGGCGGCCCCGGACCGGGACGATGGGCAGGGAGACAGCAGTGCCGGCGCGACTTTCCGTTTCAAGGGTTTGGCCATGACCGGCAATTCGAAGCTGAACGTGCTTTATATCGCCCCCTACATCGGCGTGAGCTCGATCGGCGAGGCGCGCTGCGCCTGCGACATCCTCACCTCCATGTCCGGCAAGGTGAACGCAACCCTTCTCAAGAAGGTGGACAAGCACACCCCCGACCTGCGGGCGGCCCTGCCGGGCGTCCGCATCGTCGAGGTGCGCGCGGACCCGATCAAGGCGCTGGGGGACCGCTTCAACGCCATCGCCAAGCCGGAATACATCAAGTTCGACCGTCAGGCGCGCAAGGCCATCACGGCGCTGCTGGGCGAGACCAGGTTCGACCTGATCCACCAGCTCACGCCCATGTCGATGCGATACCCGTCGCCGGCCCGGCATTTCGACGTGCCCTACGTGGTCGGGCCGATGAACGGCAGCCTCGAGACGCCCGAGGTGCTGAAGTCCGAGATGACGAGCCAGCCCTCCTACATGAACCTCCGGTCGGTCGACTCGCTGCGGCTCAGGTTCAGCCCGTCGCTGCGCCGCTCCTTCCGGCGGGCGAGCTTGGTGCTGGGCGGCACCGCCTATGTGCAGGACAAGCTGCGACCGCTGGTCGGCGACCGCTTCGACGTGTTCAGCGAGCATGGCGTCCACGGGATCGGCGGGCCGGTGCGGCGGGCCGCGGACAGCGCGGGACGGCCGCTCCGGCTGCTGTTCGTGGGGCGGATGGTGCGCACCAAGGGCGCGCGCGAGATCGTCCGGGCCATGTCTCTTGTCCCCCGGGATCTGGACATCGTCTGCCGTATCGTCGGGTCCGGGCCGGATTTCGACGCCACCGTGGCGGAGGTCGCGCAGCACGGGCTGGCCGACCGGGTCGAGATGGTGGGCCGCCTCGCGCGCGAGGAGGTCCAGCAGGAGTACCTCAAGGCCGACGTGCTCGTGTTCCCGAGCTTCCGCGAGGCGGCGGGCGGCGTGGTCGTGGAGGCCATGGCGACCGGGCTGCCGGTGGTCGCGGTCGATTACGGCGGACCGGCGGAGCTGGTGGACGACCGATCGGCCATCCTGCTGCCCGTGACCGGAAGCTGGGACATGGCGCGCAACCTCGCCCAGGTGATCTCGGACCTTCACGGGGACCGGGGCCGCATCGAGTCCATGTCCGAAGGGGCGCTGGACCGGATCCGCTCGACCTTCCTGTGGGACACCAAGGCCGAGGCGCTGCTGGCCAAGTACGGCCGGGTGCTCGGGCGCTGAGCCCGCGGGCCGGGCGCGGGCCAAGGCCAGGGCGCCCGTGCCGCACGGCTCAGGCCTCGGCGGCGGCCATCATCTCCTTGGTGGCGGTGAGGCGCACCTGCGGGTGATCGCGGACGACGCGGTCGATGTCCCATTGCAGGCGCGTCAGGAACACCACGTCGCCGTCGTTGTCATGGGCGATGTGCTGCTTGTTCTTGGAGACAAGGTCCTCGACCGCGTCCTTGGGGCCGTTCACCCAGCGGGCGGAGTTGAACTGCGTGGATTCGAAGCGGACGGGCAGGCCGTATTCGAGCTCGATCCGGGAGGCCAGCACCTCGAACTGGAGCTGACCCACGACGCCCACGATGAAGCCCGAGCCGATCATCGGCTTGAAGACCTTGGCGGCGCCTTCCTCGGCGAACTGCATGAGGGCCTTTTCGAGGTGCTTGGCCTTCAGAGGGTCGCCGGCGCGGACGGTCTGCAGGAGCTCGGGCGCGAAGGAGGGGATGCCGGTGGCGCGCAGGGGCTCGCCCTCGGTCAGCGTGTCGCCGATGCGGAGCTGGCCGTGGTTGGGGATGCCGATGATGTCGCCGGCCCAGGCCTCCTCGGCCAGCTCGCGGTCGGCGGCGAGGAAGAGGACGGGGTTCGTGACCGACATGGGCTTGCCGGCGCGGACGTGGTGCAGCTTCATCCCACGCTCGAAATGCCCGGAGGCGAGGCGCACGAAGGCCACGCGGTCGCGGTGCTTGGGGTCCATGTTGGCCTGCACCTTGAAGACGAAGCCCGCGACCGAGGATTCGTCGGGCGCGATCTGCCGCGGCTCGGCGCGCTGGGGCTGGGGCTCGGGCCCGTAGGCGCCGATGCCGTCCATCAGCTCCTTGACGCCGAAGCTGTTGATGGCGGAGCCGAACCAGATGGGCGTCATGTGCCCTTCGAGGATCGACTGGCGGTCGAAGGTGGGGAGGAGGCCGCGCGCCATCTCCACCTCCTCGCGCAAGCGGGCGAGGAGGTCGGCGGGGACGTGCTGCTCGATCCTGGGGTCGTCGAGGCCGTCGATCTGGATGGACTCGGCGACGCGGTTGCGGTCGGCCCGGTCCATGATCTCGAGCCGGTCGTTCAGCATGTCGTAGGCGCCCACGAAGTCGCGGCCCATGCCGATGGGCCAGGAGGCGGGCGTCACGTCAATGGCAAGGTTCTCCTGGATCTCCGAGACGATCTCGAAGGTGTCGCGGGATTCGCGGTCCATCTTGTTGCAGAAGGTCAGGATCGGCAGGTCGCGGAGGCGGCAGACCTCGAAGAGCTTGCGGGTCTGCGATTCCACGCCCTTGGCTCCGTCGATGACCATGACGGCGGCGTCCACGGCGGTCAGCGTGCGGTAGGTGTCCTCGGAGAAGTCCGAGTGGCCGGGCGTGTCCACGAGGTTGAATCGGAACTTGCCATAGTCGAAGGACATGGCCGAGGCCGAGACGGAGATGCCGCGCTCCTTCTCCATCTGCATGAAGTCCGAGCGGGTGCGGCGCGCCTCGCCCTTGGCGCGCACCTGTCCGGCCATCTGGATGGCGCCCCCGAACAGGAGGAACTTCTCGGTCAGCGTGGTCTTGCCGGCGTCGGGGTGCGAGATGATCGCAAAGGTCCGGCGGCGGGCAATCTCGGGCGGGAGGGGGGCGCGGTTCGACATGGCGCGTTCCACATAGGCGAGGGCTTGCCTTCCCACAACCGGGCGCGCTGTTCTGGCGGCGCGTCGATTCCGCGCAAGAGGGGGCAGAAGGCATGGATCTTGGGATCCGGGGGCGGCGGGCTCTGGTGACGGGGGCCTCGAGGGGACTCGGGCGCGGCTGCGCCGAGGCGCTGGCGGCGGCGGGCGTGGAGCTCGTGCTCAATGCGCGCGGGGCGGAGGCGCTGGAGGCGACGGCCGAGGCGATTTGGGCGGCGCATGGGGTCCAGGTCGCGACGATCGCGGCCGACATGGTGACGGAAGCAGGCCAGGCGCAGGTGATCGCGGCGGCAGGGGCGGTGGACATCCTCGTCACCAACGTGGGCGGGCCGCCGCCCGGGACATGGCGCGACTGGGGGCGGGCGGATTTCCAGGGGGCGCTGGACGCCAACATGCTGGCGCCCATCGCGCTGATGCAGGCGCTTCTGCCGGGGATGTGCAACCGCGGCTGGGGCCGGGTGGTGAACATCACCTCGACCAGCGTCAAGGCGCCGATCGGCACGCTCGGGCTGTCGAACGCGGCACGGGCGGGGCTGACCGGCTATGTCGCGGGCACGGCGCGGCAGGTGGCGCGCTTCGGGGTCACGATCAACAACCTGCTTCCGGGGAGTCACGACACCGACCGCATCCGGTCCCTGGACGAGGCCGCCATGGCGCGGGACGGCGTCTCGAAGGAGGAGCTGACGGCGCGCCGGCTGGCGATGATCCCGGCCGGGCGGATGGGGACTCCGCAGGAGTTCGGGGCGATGTGCGCGTTCCTCTGCTCGGTCCATGCGGGCTATGTCGTGGGGCAGAACATCGCGCTCGATGGCGGGTCGACGAACCTGACCCTGTGATCGGCTTGCTCCTGCGGATGCGCGGGCTTAGATGCCCGAAGATTTCCGTCGGGATTGGACTGCCATGGAGCCGCGGCTCGAGATCCAGGGGCTGACGCGCCGGTTCGGCGCGCGCGAGGTCGTGAGGGACGTGTCGCTGACCATCGCGGCGGGCCAGGTGAGCTGCCTGCTCGGACCCTCGGGCTGCGGCAAGTCCACGACCTTGCGCCTGATCGCCGGGGTGGACATGCCGGACGAGGGGACCATCCGCGTCGATGGCAGGCCCCTGGTCGAGGGACGCGTCCGCATCCCGGCCGAACAGCGCGGCATCGGGCTCATGTTCCAGGACTTTGCCCTGTTCCCGCACCTGACGGTGTCGCAGAACGTGGCCTTCGGGCTGCCCCGGCACGCGCCCGGCCGCCAGGAGCGCGTCGCGGAGCTGCTGGGCCGCGTGGGCATGATGCGCCATGCCGACAAGCACCCGCACGAGCTGTCGGGCGGGGAGCAGCAGCGCGTGGCGCTGGCCCGCGCCCTCGCGCCCCGGCCGCGGATCATGCTGATGGACGAGCCGTTCTCGGGTCTGGACGACCGGCTGCGGGACGACATCCGGGACGAGACGCTGGCCGTGCTCAAGGCCGAGGGGACGGCGGTGCTGCTGGTCACGCACGAGCCGACCGAGGCCATGCGCATGGCGGACGAGATCCTGCTGATGCGGGACGGACGGATCGTGCAGGCGGGCGCGCCCTACACGATCTACAACAACCCGGTGGACCTGAAGGCGGCGGCCTTCTTCAGCGACCTGAACGTGATCCGGGGGCAGGTGAAGGGCGCGCTGACCGAGACGCCCTTCGGGCCGTTCCTCGTGCCCGGCGTGCCGGACGGGTCCGAGGTCGACATCGCCATCCGGCCGCAGCACCTGCGGATCGATTTCGACCGGGCGGGAAAGGGGCCGCTGTCCACCCCGACCCATGGCGAGGCGGCGCGCGGCGTGGTCGAGCGGGCGCGGTTCATGGGATCGGAAAGCCTCGTGGAGTTCCGGATGGACTTCGACGGATCGATCCTTAAGGCGCATGTGCCCTGGGTGTTCCTGCCCAAGCCGGGAACGCCGCTTTGGCTGATGTTCCGGCGGGACCGCTGCTTTGTCTTTCCGCACGCGCCGGCGGCTCAGCCCAGGGTGGCCTGATAGTCGGCCAGCGTCCTGCCGGGCTCGTCGACAAAGAGCTGGGGCAGGGCGGCCACATCCTCGATCAGGTCGACGCGGAGCAGGGCGAAGTCGCCCGCGGTTTCGTCCCAGCAGGTGACGGTCCAGACCCGGCCCCAGTAGTCGAGCCGCAGCGGGCGGACGATGCGGCGCGGCGGCACCTGGCCGGGGATCTGGAGGCGCAGCTTCTGGCGCGCCCGGATCGCCGTCCGGATCGTCGGCATATGGCGGAATCCGCGCGACGCCTCGGCAAAGGCATGGGTCGCGAAGCCGAAGGACGCGAGCGGCGCGGACCGGTCTTCGGGCAGCACGGCATCCACCTTGGCCGACAGCGTGCGGGCGGCCTCCTTCAGTTCCTCGTCGCCCGCCTCGCCGACCACGGCGAGGCCCAGATGCAGCGCCTCGAGCTCGGGCAGGGACAGGTTCAGCGGGGGGAGCGTGATGGCCGCGGTGGCGGCGTAGCCCAGGCCCCGCTCCCCTGCGATGGGGACGCCACTGGCGACCAGGGTGTCCATGTCGCGGTAGATCGTCCGCTGGGACACGCCCAGGCGGCGGGCGAGGTCCTCGGCCCGATGCAGGCGGCCGTCGCTGAGGAGCCGGACGAGATCAAGAAGGCGGTCGTTGCGTGGCATGGGCCTACTGACAGGTTTGTGTCACAAATTACGACGGCCGAGCCGGGAATTCGAGGGGGGCCGGGTTCCGCCGCGAGTCGGCCGAGGCTAGAACAAGGGCCTGCAACAGATGTCCGTTGGAGGGACTGATGCTCAACAATATCGGCCCGATGGGCTTTCTCATCATCGCTCTTGTCGTCCTCGTGCTGTTCGGGCGCGGCAAGATTTCCGGCGTCATGGGCGAAGTGGGTCGCGGCATCACCGCGTTCCGCAAGGGCATGGACGACGGCCGCCGCGAGATCGAGGAAACCAATTCCGCTGCCGCCCGTGACGTGACCCCCGCCGAGGAACGCGACCGGGTCTGATCCCGGTCCGTTCGGCCCCCTTCGAAAGGATCTGGCCATGTTCGACCTGGGCTGGAGCGAGATGATGCTCGTGGGCGTCGTCGCGCTGATCGTCGTGGGCCCCAAGGAGCTTCCCAACCTGTTCCGGTCCGTCGGCCAGGCGGTCGGCAAGGCCCGTGGCATGGCGCGGGAGTTCACGCGCGCGATGGAAGCGGCCGCCGACGAAGCGGGCGTGAAGGAGATCAACCGCACGATCAACGCGGCGACGCGTCCCGTGCAGTTCGGGGCCAACTCGCTGCGTCAGGCGGCGCTGGGCCAGACCTCGACGGCGGCGAAGCCGGCCGCCCCGGCGACCCCGCTGAACCCTGGAGCCCCGGTCAAGCCGGGCGGCGCCACCGAAGCCCTGGCCGCGCAGCGCGCCGAGGAGCGGACGCGCATTCAGGAGGAGGCCCAACAGCGGGCCGAGATCCGGGAGGCGGCACCCACCACCCCTGACCACGTGCCTTCGGACGGGACCACATGACCGCCAAACCCAACATGCGAGCCGACACCCTCGATGAGGTCGAGGCGTCCTCGGCCCCACTGATCGAGCATCTGGCCGAACTGCGGAACCGGATCATCTGGTCGCTCGTCGCGTTCACCGTGGCGATGCTGGCCTGCTTTCCGCTATGGCGGCCGATCTACGACTTCCTGTCGGTGCCCCTTTGCACCGCGCTCAACGCCGAGGGGCAGGCCTGCCAGCTCGTGTTCCTGAGCGTGCAGGAAGGGTTCTTCCTGGCCCTGTCGATCTCGATGGTGGGCGGGCTGGTGCTGTCCTTCCCGATCATCAGCTACCAGTTGTGGCGGTTCGTGGCGCCGGGGCTCTACAAGAACGAAAAGCAGGCCTTCCTGCCGTTCCTGGTGGCCTCGCCCGTCATGTTCATCCTGGGCGGCGCCTTCGCCTACTACGTCATCACGCCGATGGCGTTCAGCTTCTTCCTGAGCTTCCAGACCGGTGGCATCCTGGAAGGGCAGGCCCCGACCCAGGGCGGCGCGGCGTCGATGGTCTTCCAAGGCTCGGCCAAGGCTTACCTGTCGCTGACGATGGCCTTCATCGTGTCCTTCGGGCTCTGCTTCCAGCTGCCCGTCCTGCTGACGTTGCTGGGCCGGGTGGGGATCGTGACCTCGGCCGGTCTGGCGAGCGTGCGGAAATATGCCCTGGTCGGCATCCTCATCCTGGCGGCGATCGCGACCCCCGGGCCGGACGTGACCTCGCAGGTCATCCTTTTCGCGGTCGTGTACCCGCTTTACGAGATCTCGATCTGGCTGGTGCGGCGGCACGAGCGGAACGTCGAGGCCCGGATGCGCGCGGAAGGGATCCTTGGCGCCGACGAGTCGATCTACGGCCGCGACGAATCGGAGACCTGAGACGATGCTCGATGGACTGGCGGCGGACCCCCTCCGCCGTATCGCCGAGGCGCTCGAGCGCCTCGCCCCGCCTCCGCCGCCGGTCCCGGATTTCCGGGGCGCGGCCTTTGCCTGGCACGCCGAGCCCGACCGGCTCGTGCCCGTGGACAAGGTCAGCCGGGTCGACCTGACGCTGCTCCTGGGCGTGGATCGGGCGCGCGACACGCTCCTGGCCAACACGCGGGCCTTTGCCAGGGGCTTCCCGGCCAACAACGCGCTGCTTTGGGGCGCGCGGGGGATGGGCAAGTCCAGCCTGGTCAAGGCCGTCCATGCCGCCGTGCGCGCCGAGGAGTCGAGCCTCAAGATCGTCGAGGTGAGCCGCGAGGACCTGCCCAGCATCGGCCGCTGCCTCACGTTGCTACGTGGCGCGCCGGGGCGGTTCATCCTGTTCTGCGACGACCTGTCCTTCAGCCACGACGACGCGCATTACAAGTCGCTCAAGGCGGTGCTGGACGGCGGGATCGAGGGGCGGCCCGAGAACGTGGTCCTGTACGCCACGTCGAATCGGCGTCACCTGATGCCCCGCGACATGATCGAGAACGAGCGATCCTCGGCCATCAGCCCGTCGGAGGCCGTGGAGGAGAAGGTCTCGCTCTCCGACCGGTTCGGGCTCTGGCTCGGGTTCCACCCCTGCACGCAGGACGAATACCTGTCGATGATCCGCGGCTACTGCGACGCCTTCGGGATCGAGATCGACGACCAGACGCTGTGGGCCGAGGCCATCGAATGGCAGGCCACGCGCGGATCTCGGTCGGGGCGGGTCGCGTGGCAGTACGTGACCGACCTGGCCGGGCGACGTGGCGTGAAACTGGGCTGACCACAGCCCCCTGAGATGCAGAAGGGCGGGCCTTGGCCCGCCCTTCTGCATTCCGGCGCCTGCCGTCCGTCAGGGCAGGAAGTCGGTCGGGTCCTGGCTCTGCATGCCGCGCCGCACCTCGAAGTGCACGAAGGATGGGTCGCCGGCCCGGACCTTGCCGATCGCCTGCCCGCGCGACACGCGATCGTCCTTGGACACCGTCAGGCTGTCCAGGTGCGTGTAGACGGTGAGAAGATCGTTGGCGTGCTTGATCACCACGATCTGAATGCCTTCCGTGTTCGTGGTGATGGCGGCCACGGTGCCGGCATCGGCGGCGCGAACCTCGGAGCCGGCGGGGGCGCCGATGTCGATCCCTTCGTTCCGGCCCGGGGTATAGTCGCGGATGATCGAGCCGGACGCCGGCATGACCATCTGCGCGTTCGACCCCTGCGTCTGCTGCGAGCCCAGGTCCTGCGTGGGTGCGGCGGGGGCAGGCTCGGCGGCGGCGGTCGGCTCGTCGTTGGGGAGGGGCTCGGCGGCGCTGGGCGGGGTCGGCGTCGGGCTGCCCTGACCGGGCTGGGCGACCGGCGTGGGCGCCGTCGGCGCGCCAGTGCGGGGCGGCACCATGAGCTGCTGGCCTTCGCGCACCGTGAGGTCTGGCCCGAGGCCGTTCCATTCGGCGATGGTGCGGACCGGCACGTCGTAGAGCCGGGCGATCGAATAGGCCGTCTCGCCGCGGGCGACCTGGTGGCGAATCGGCTCGCCCCCGGCCGGGGACGCAGTCGGCGAGGCCGAAGGAGCCGCCGGGGCGACCGGTGCGAGGGTCGTGGTCGTCACGGGGCCGGCGCGGTCGATGGCGGCCGAGGCTGCGCTCACCAGCTGGGTCGTGGAACCGCCGGGCGCCGGGGTGGCCGGGAACGCGGCCCCGGGCTCCGGGGCGCGGCCGGGCAGGGCCACGACCTCCTCGGCGCGGAGCTGCGCGTCAGGGGTCAGGCCGTTGTAGGCGGCCAGGTCCTGCGCGCTGATGCCGAGCCGCCCCGCGAGGGTGCCCACCGTGTCGCCCTGCCGGGCCACGGCCACCTGATAGTTCGGGTAGGAGATCACCCCCCGGCTGTCCGGGGTGGGCCGCTCCACGGCGCTCAGCGCGGCGTCGGTCGTCGAGAAGCCGCTGCCGAGGTTGCGAAGGTCCATGTCGACGGGCCGCTGGCAGGCCGAAAGCGCGCCGAGCGCGAGGACGGCACAGGCCGTGCGCCGCAAGCCGCTATGTCCGATGATCATTGCCACTGCCCTCATCCGTCCGCCCGTCGCCGGCGTGTTGGCACCTCATTCCGGACCGATTCCCGGAAGCAGGGGAACGAAACGGACCGGGCGCAGTTCGTCATAGTCAAAGCCTTTCTCGGCGGTCCGGGTGACTCGGATAAGGCTCTGAACCGTGTCGGATTGTCCGACCGGCAGCACCATGATGCCACCGATACGCAACTGGGCCAAGAGGGGGCCGGGCGGGTCCTCGGCGGCTGCGGTCACAAGGATGCGGTCGAAGGGAGCCTGTTCCGGCAGGCCGTGGCTGCCGTCGGCGGTGAGCGCGGTGATGTTGTGGAGCCCCAGCGCCTCGAAGACCTCGCGCGCCTGGAGCACGAGGCTCCGGAAACGGTCCACCGTGTAGACGCGGCGCGCCAGCTGGCTGAGGATCGCGGCCTGGTAGCCCGAGCCGGTCCCGATCTCGAGAATCTTGTCGCGCGGGCTCACGGACAGCGCCTGCGTCATCAGGCCCACGACGGATGGCTGGCTGATTGTCTGGCCGCAGGGAATGGGAAGGGGCACGTCCTCGTGCGCGCGCTCCGCGAAGATGCCGCGGAGAAAATGCGAGCGGTCGATCCGTTCCATGGCGGTCAGGACCCGGGGGTCGGTGACGCCCGCGCTCCGCAGCGCGTAGAGCAGTTGCATGGTGCGTTCGGCCTCTCGGCTCATCCGTCGCCCAAGGCGCGCGCGAGCGCATCCAGCGCGTCGTGCGCCGTCAGGTCGGCGCGGCAGGGCTGCACCGAGATCAGGCCGTCGACATTGGCCTCCACATCCGTGCCGGGACCCGTCCGCTCGTCCTGCGGCCCGCCCCGGACCCAGAGGAATCGCCGCCCCGACGGGGAGATGTGCGGCTCGACCGCATGGACGGCGCCGCGCCGGAAGCCCTGGCGCGTGACGGCCACGCCCTTGCAGTCCTCCCCCGACACCGGCGGGAAGTTGACGTTGTAGAAGAGCCGGTAGGGGCCCTGGTCCCAGATCGCCTTTTCGAGCAGGAGCCGGACGACGCGGGTGCCATGACGCGCGGCGCAGTCGAAGGGATTGTCCAGGGCGGATGTGCGCGGCCCCATGAACTGGGACAGCGCGATCGCCGGGAGGCCTTGGAGCGCGGCCTCCATGGCCCCGCCCAGCGTACCCGAGTACATCGCGTTCTCGCCGGCGTTGTTGCCCCGGTTGACGCCCGACAGCACCAGATCGGGCCGCGCGTCCACCAGCACGTCGTGAAGTCCCGCCAGCACGCAATCGGCGGGCGAGCCTTCGGCGGCGAACCGTCTCTCGCCCAGTTGCACGATCATGGTCGGGTGTGTGTAGCTGATGCAGTGCGCCACGCCCGACTGTTCGAACGCCGGCGCGACGGTCCAGACCTCGCCCGCGTCGCCCGCGATCTCGGTCGCGATGGCGTGCAGGATCTCGAGCCCGGGCGCGTTGATCCCGTCGTCGTTGGTGATGAGGATGCGCATGGAGCCCCCGGCCTGTGCCCGCCCTTCCTAGGGCAGGCATACGGGCCCGGCAAGCCGCGGTCAGCCGAGGATCAGGGGAAGGAGGCGCTGCGCCTCCTGCGCCGGGGTGGCGAGCAGGCTGCGGTCCTCGCCGGGGAAGAAGCGGCCCCGAAGGGCGGTCGCCATGGGCCGGGGCTGCAGGATCGAGACACGCGGGCCGATCCGTTCCCCTTCGACCGCCCAGGAGCGGGCCAGCGCGATCTGCGCCGCCTTGGTCGGGCCGTAGTGCCCGAAGAACTTCTCGCCCCCGCGCGGGTCGTCGAAGAAGACGGCGTGCCCGGCCTCGCCGATCAGCGGGGTCAGGACGCCGATCAGGTCGGCGGTGGCGCGGAAGTTGATGGCGATGGACCTGTCCAGGTCCTTGGCCGCAAGGTGGCCAGCCGGCGCCAGCGGACCCGCATGGATCGCCGTGTGGACCCACAGATCCAGCGTGCCCCAGCGGTCGTAGATGGACCGGGCCAGCTGGCGCATCGCCTCGGGCACGGTGATGTCCATGGGAGCGAGCGTGGCCTGTCCGCCCAGCGCCTGGATACGGTCGTCGAGCTCCTCGAGGCCGCCGACCGTCCGACCCACCGCGATCACGTGGTGCGTGGGCGCGAGAGCCAGGGCGAGGGCATGGCCGAGCCCCCGCGAGGCGCCGGTGACGAGAGCGGTGGGCATCGGAAAGGCTCCAGGCAGGGGTCCAGACAGGTGGCGGCCTTCTGCCCCGTTCGGCGCAGGCCCGCAAGCCGCCCGAGCGCCGTCGTCAGCTGGGCATGGTGAGGAGGACCACCTCGCCCCCGCGCTGAAGGCGGAGGCCCCGTTCGTCGATGGCCATCACCCGCCCGCCGTCCACGGATTCACCCGGCTGGACCTTGACCACCGCGCCCGAGGCGAGGCGCAGCAGGGCGTGGTTGCCCTTGGGCCCCCGCAGCAGGCCGATCAGCGAGGTCCGGTCGAGGGCAAGCGCCCCGCGCTGCGTGGCGTCGTCCGCGACGGCCTCGGGGACATGGGCGACCGGCTGCGCGCCGAGCTGGGCGGGCCGGAGATGAGGACGCGGGGGTTCGGGGACGAGACCTTCCGGGCGCAGGTGCGGGCGAAGGGGGTCGTCGATGTCCCAGGTGTCTGCCATGCTCGGGTCCGCCTTTGATCGGGTCGCGGTCGTGCCGCCGCGTGTCGAGCAGCGGGGCTTTCCACGGCCAACGCCGGAACGGAACCCCAGACCGCCGCCGGTCCCAACATGGGCAGAGGCTTGCGTGAATCCACCGAGCCACCCGGCAGGAACTAGCCCACGCGCGCAGACGTGATCGGCCGTCCATGGATCCGAAGGGCGGTCGGATCGGAGATTTGCCAGCCGCTTGCCGTGGTCGGAGCAGCGTCGCCGGCGGACCGGCGCGACCTGACCAGGAGCCAGGAGGCGATGGGTTCGCGGATTATTCGGCGGCGGTCTTCATCTCGAAGCCCTGATCCAGCATGTCCGCCGGAGCCACGGGATACTCGCCCGAGAAGCACGCATCGCAATAGCGCGGGCTGAGCGGGTCGCGGCCGCCCGCCTCGCCCACGGCGCGGTACAGGCCGTCGAGCGAGATGAACTTGAGCGAGTCGACGCCGAGGTGGCTGCGCATCTCCTCCTCGGACATGTTGGCGGCCAGGAGCTTTTCGCGGTTCGGCGTGTCCACGCCGTAGAAGCAGGGCCAGGCGGTGGGCGGAGAGGCGATGCGGAAGTGAACCTCCTTCGCGCCGGCGTCGAGGATCATCTCCTTGATCTTCCGGCTCGTGGTGCCGCGGACCACCGAGTCGTCCACCAGGATCACCCGCTTGCCGCGGATCAACGCCCGGTTCACGTTCAGCTTGAGCCGGACCCCCATGTTGCGGATCTGCTCGGTCGGCTCGATGAAGGTGCGGCCCATGTACTGGTTGCGGATGATCCCCATGCCGAAGGGGATGCCGCTTTCGTGGGCGTAGCCGATCGCGGCGGGCGTGCCCGAATCGGGCACGGGGCAGACCAGGTCGGCGTCCACCGGGGCTTCGCGGGCCAGTTCGCGGCCGATCGCCTCGCGCGTTTCGTAGACCGAACGACCGCCGATCAGAGAATCGGGGCGGCTGAAGTAGACATGCTCGAAGATGCAGAAGCGGCTCTTGCGGGGGCGGAAGGGGAAGAAGCTTTCCAGGCCCTTTTCGGTGGAGATCACCACCATCTCGCCGGGCTCGATCTCGCGCAGGAACTCGGCCCCGACGATGTCGAGCGCGCAAGTCTCGGAGGCGAGGACCCAGCCCGCGCCCAGGCGACCGACGACGAGCGGGCGGATCCCCAGCGGGTCACGGCAGCCCACGAGCTTGGTCCGCGTCATGGCCACCACCGAGAACGCCCCCTCGACCTTGCGGAGCGCATCCTCGACCCGGTCCACGAGCGTCCGGCCCATGGAGCGGGCCATCAGGTGGATGATGCACTCCGTGTCCGAGGAGGACTGGAAGATCGACCCGCGCTCGATGAGTTCGCGCCGGAGCGCGACGGCGTTGGTGAGATTGCCGTTATGGGCGATCGCCGCGCCGCCGATGGCGAATTCGCCGAAGAACGGCTGGACGTTGCGGATGACCGCCGGACCCTTGTCGCCGGACGTGGAGTAGCGGACGTGCCCGATCCCGAGCGAGCCGGGCAGCATGTCCATGACCTCGCGCGAGGTGAAGTTGTCCCGGACGTAGCCCATGCGGCGCGCCTGGTGGAAGCCGCCCTCGGGGTCGTAGGTGACGATGCCCCCGGCCTCCTGGCCGCGATGCTGGAGCGCGTGAAGGCCCAGCGCGACGAAGCTGGCCGCGTCGGCGACGCCGATCACGCCGAAGACGCCGCACTCCTCGCGCAGCTTGTCGTCGTCGAAGGGGTGGGCGTAGTGGACCTGATCGGCCATGGGTCGGGCTCCGTGGCGGCGGCGGGGGCGCACGGCGCCCTGATAGCGATGCAATCGGGGGGTGTCACGCACCCGTAACAAAGGTGGCGGCGGCACGCACGCGGACGTGACGCCGCAGCCGGCCGGTCAGGCCGCGCCGCCCGCGGGCGCGGCGCAGACGCCCACGAGTTCCTCGTACTGCTGGGTCACCCAGCCCAGGGCCGCCTGCGGGTCTTGCGCGGCGATCTGGCCCGTGATGCGCGAAAAGACGGCGCTGGCGCGGCTGTCCTCGACCATGGGGATGCGCTGGGCCGACAGGACCGTCTGGTAGACGAAGAACGCCACCGCCACGAGCAGCACGCCCCGGACGACGCCGAACAGGAAGCCGAGCCCCTGGTCGAGCCCGCCCAGCGCCGACCGCTGCACCGCGCCCGAGAACAGCGGCGTGAAGATTGAGAACAGGATCAGCGCCACCGCGAAGACCGCTGCGAAGGCCGCGATGACGGACAATTCGCAGGAATCGGCGATGAAGTCGCCCAGGACCGGGATTTGCCGGACAAGGGGCTGGGCCTGGTCCGCAAAGATGAAGGCCAGGATGGTGGCCGCGACCCAGCCGGCGATGGCCAGCATCTCGCGGACGAAGCCGCGGCTGTAGGCCAGGAGAGCCGAGACGACGATCACGATCGCCACGACGCCGTCGATGATGGTGAAGCCTTCCATACGTCCCCGTTCCTGCCGTCAGGTCCCGCTCATCTGGTCGGTCACGGCGGTCGCCAGATCGGGCTTTTCACGCAAGGCAAGGCCCGACCCGGCCGCACGCTTGGCCAGCGTCGGCAGGATGGCGGTGGTGAAACCAAGTTTTTGCGCCTCCTTCAACCGGTTTTCGGTCTGGGAGACGGGACGGAGCGCCCCGGAAAGGCTGATCTCGCCGAACACGACGGTCTGCGGGTCGAGCGGCTGCTGCGACTGAGCCGACACCAGCGCCATCGCGACGGCAAGGTCGGCGGCGGGCTCGGTGATCTTCAGCCCGCCCGCGACGTTCAGATAAACATCGAGTCCCGCGAAGCTGAGGCCGGCGCGGGCGTCCAGCACGGCCAGGATCATGGCCAGCCGCCCGCCGTCCCAGCCCACCACGCTCCGGCGCGTCTGTCCGGGCGCGGCCGGCGCCACGAGGGCCTGGATCTCGCACAGGATCGGGCGCGACCCCTCGATGCCGGCGAAGACGACCGAGCCGGGGGCCGGGGTGCCGCGCTCGCTCAGGAACAGGGCGGACGGGTTGCGGACCTCGGTCAGGCCCTTTCCGGTCATCTCGAAGACGCCGATCTCGTCCGCGGGACCGAATCGGTTCTTGACCGCGCGCAGGATGCGGAACTGATGGCCGCGGTCGCCTTCGAAATAGAGCACCGTATCGACCATGTGCTCCACGACGCGGGGGCCGGCGATGGCGCCCTCCTTGGTGACGTGGCCCACCATGACGATGGCGATGCCGCGCCGCTTGGCGAAGGAGGTCAGCTCGTGCGCCGCCGCCCGGACCTGCGACACCGAGCCTGGCGCCGATTCCACGGTGTCCAGCCACATGGTCTGGATCGAGTCGATGATGGCAAGCTGCGGCGCCTCGCTGTCCAGGGTCGCAAGGATGTCCCGGAGGTTGGTGTGCGCGGCCAGCTTCACGGGGCTTTCCGTCAGGCCGAGCCGCTGGGCGCGCATCTGCACCTGTCCGGCCGACTCCTCGCCGGTGACATAGACGACCTTGAGGCCGTTCCGGGCGAAGCGCGCCGCCGCCTGGAGGAGGAGGGTCGATTTCCCGATCCCGGGATCGCCCCCCACGAGGATCGCCGAGGCTGCCACGAGCCCGCCCCCCAGCACGCGGTCCAGCTCGGCGACGCCCGCCTCGGTGCGGGGCGGAGGGGCCTCGGCGGTGGCGAGATCGGTGAGCGTCAGGCTGTTGCCGCGCTTGAGGGCCTTGCCGGGCCCGACGGCCAGCGGCACCTCCTCGACGATGGTGTTCCAGGCCCCGCAGGCGTCGCAGCGGCCGGACCACTTGGACTGGGTCGCGCCGCAGACCGTGCAGGTGAAGACTTGCTCGCGTCCCATGATGGCCCCGATGTGGGCCATCGCGGCGGCATGTGCAAGGCGGGGCGGATCACGCCCGCGCGGGCCTCCTCATTCGGCGGCGGGACGTTGCCCCATCGGGAAGATGTTGTCGGGGCGCGCCATCGGGTGGTCGTGCGCCGGGACTGCCGGATCCGTCCGGTCGAGCCTGTAGCCCAGCCCCGGCAGCGCCGCCTGGAGCTGCTCGTCGAGCTGCTGGAGCTGGCTGGCCACCATGGCCTCGTCGAGCTCGACCTGGGAGTTCCAGCGCATGATCTCGCGGCTGACCCGGAGCGCCTCGCCGATGCGCTGCTGCTGGTCCGCCACCTCCTGCTGCCGCTGGGCCAGGAAGGCCCGCGCGCGGGACACGCGTTCGTCGCTGTAGATCTCGGCCAGCCGATGCGACTGCTGCGACATCTGGGCGGCGAGCGTCAGGATGTCGGCCTCGAGCAGGCGGAGGTCCGGGTGATCGCGGAGGTATTCGATCCGCTCGCGCACCGCGTCGAATTCGGAGGACAGGCTGAACGCGCCGCCGCGGTCGGCGCTGTGGGCCATGTGGTAGGCGTTGGCCACGTCCTGCATCCGGATGCGGAAGTCGCGGTGGCTGGTTTCCAGCGCGAGGACGCGGCTGCTGGACGGGACGAGCGCCGCGAGCAGCACCAGGAGCACCGTCAGGCCGACCTGCGCGACCGGTCCCGCCGCCGGATGCCAAACGCCGCCGAACCCGGCCTGGAGCGAGAGCCAGGGCAGGACGCCCAGGGCCGACAGAAGAGTGATGGCGAACATGGCCGCGGCCGCGAGGCTCAGCACGAACAGGGCGACCGTCTGAAGGATTCGGGCGAACTGCTGCATCGTGGCACGGAACTCCATCGGCGCTCTTTCTCCTGTCGGGAGCCCGGCCCCATGGTCCGGGCGACTGTCCCGAAACCAATGGCCTGGACCGGGGAAGGTTCCCCGGGGTCAGGTCCCAAAAGGGCACGTTGGCCAAAAGGTTAGGAGCTGCCTTCGGATATCGCCGCGGTCAGCGCAGCGTGGCGATCGGACCGTCGGGGCGGCCGTGGATGAACTGCTCCACGAAAGGGTCGCCGCTGTGGTCGAGATCGGCCGTCGGCCCCATCCAGCGCAGCTTGCCCCCGTGGAGGAGCGCCACGCGATCGGCGACCGTATGCACGGTGGTCATGTCATGGGTGATGGTCACCGCGGTCGCGCCCAGGTCCGTCACCGCCTCGCGGATCAGGCGGTTGATGACGCCCGCCATGATGGGGTCGAGCCCGGCCGTGGGCTCGTCGAAGAAGACGACCTCGGGGCTTGCCGCGATGGCGCGGGCCAGCGCGGCGCGCTTCTGCATCCCGCCCGAAAGCTCGGCGGGGTAAAGGTCGGCGGTCCGTTCCGGCAGGCCCACGCGGGCCAGGGCGTCGATGGCGCGGGCGCGCGCCTCGGCGCGGGGCATCCTGGCCTTGAGATGCCGGAAGGCCACGTTCTGCCACACCGGCAGCGAATCGAACAGCGCCCCGCCCTGGAACAGCATCCCGAAGCGGCTGAGGAAGGCGTCGCGGGGCAGGCGGGTCACGTCCTGCCCGCCGAGCCGGATGGTGCCCGCGTCCGGAGCGACGAGGCCCAGGATGCACTTGAGCAGCACGGACTTGCCCGTGCCCGACCCCCCGATCACGACAAGGCTTTTGCCGCGGGCGACGTCGAGGTCGATGCCGTCCAGGACGGTGTTCGGGCCGAAGGACTTCCGGAGGCCGCGCAGCTCGATCATGCGGAGAAGAACGCTTCGGTCAGGACGAGGTTGGCGGCCAGGATCGCGACCGAGGCCGCGACGACCGCGCCCTTGGTCGCGCGTCCGACGCCCATGGCGCCCCGGCCCGAGTTGAGGCCGAACCAGCAGCCCATGAGCGCGGCCAGGAACCCGAAGACCGCGCCCTTGGCCAGCGACGAGATGATGTCCAGCGGCTCGAGGAAGTTGATGGTGTTGTGAAGGTAGGACGTCGAGACGAAGCCCAGCCGTTCCGTCGCCACGAGCCAGCCGCCCATGACGCCGATGATGTCGCCGATCCCCACGAGAACCGGAACCGAGACCAGGCCGGCGAGGACACGCGGCAGGACGAGGTATTTCATCGGATGGGTGGACAGGGTCACGAGCGCGTCGATCTGCTCGGTCACCTTCATGGTGGCGATCTCGGCGGCGACCGAGGAGGTCACGCGGGCGGCGATCATCAGGCCCACGAGCACGGGGCCGAGCTCGCGCACCATGCCGATGGCGACGATCTGGGGGACCACCGCCTCGGCGCCGAACCGGTTGCCGCCGGCGTAGATCTGGAGAGCGAGCGCGCCGCCGGTGAAGAGCGCCGTGAGGCCCACGACGGGCAAGGACAGCCATCCCATCTGGAGCAGCGCCAGCGCGATCTCGCGCCCGTGGAAGGGCGGGCGGACGGCATGGCTCAGGGTCTCGAGGGTGAAGGCCGCGAACCGGCCGATCCCCGCGAGGAGGGCGAGGGTCCAGGCGCCGAGACGTCCGATCGCCGACAGGAGGATCATTCGCGCAGGGAGCGGGCGTAGCGGGAGCCCAGCGAGGTCAGCACCTCGTAGCCGATGGTCCCCGCCGCCTCGGCAAGCTGGTCGATGCTCTGGTTCGGGCCGATGACGGTGAGCGCCTCGGGGTCCTCGGGAAGGTCGGTGACGTCCACGATGATGAGGTCCATGGACACGCGTCCCACGGCGGGGCAGGGCGTGTCCCCGTGCCAGAGCGTGACCCGGTGGCTCAGGCTCCGCAGGAGGCCGTCGGCGTAGCCCGCCGAGACCGTCGCCAGCCGCGAGGGGCGCTGCGCCTGCCAGGTGTTGCCGTAGCCCGCGACCTCGCCCTCCTGGAGGTCGCGCACCTGGATGACCGGAAGGTCGAGGGTGACGACGGGCTGGGCGTGTTCGAACGGCAGCCCGCCGTAAAGGCCGATTCCGGGGCGCACGAGGTCGAAATGGTAGTCGGGGCCGAGCAGGATGCCCCCCGTGGCCGACAGCGATCGCGGCACGTTCAGCCCGTCGGTCATCTGCTGGAAGAGATCGAGCTGGTAGGGGTTCATCGGGTGGTCGGGCTCGTCCGCGCAGGCGAGATGGCTCATCAGCAGGACGGGGTTCTGCGACAGCGCGATCTCGGCCACGGCGGCCCATTCGGCCCATTCCATGCCCAGCCGGTTCATCCCGGTGTCGAGCTGGATCCCGAAGGGATGGCCGGGCAGCGATTCGAGGTGGCGCGTCAACTGCTCGACCGAGTTGACCATCGGCGTCAGGCCGCATTCCGCGAGCGCCCGGGCGTCTCCGGCCATGTGGCCCGACAGGACCATGATCTCGGGCCCCGGCCCGACGGCGCGGCGGAGGGTGAAGCCCTCCTCGGCGTAGGCCACGAAGAACCTGCGGGCGCCCGCGTTGGCGAGGGCGCGTCCCACGGGGCCGATCCCCAGGCCGTAGGCGTCCGCCTTGACGACTGGCGCGGCGTCCACGCGTGCGAGTGAGGCCAGCGCCTTCCAGTTGGAGACGATGGCGGAAAGGTCGATGGAAAGCCGTCCGGTGCCCATGCCGCGCCTCATGGCAGGAGAGGCGCGGGGCGGCAAGAGGCGGCGGTGACGCGGCAGGCAGGTGCCCGCGGGGCATCCGCCCGGAGGAGGCCCAAGCGGGCCGCGGCGTCCCGGCAGCGACGGGCGGGCTTAGTGCTCCTCGCCCTGCCAGGGCTTGGCGAGGTTGCCGAAGCGGGTGAAGCGGCCTTCGAAGCTGAGGTCCACGGTGCCGATGGGGCCGTGGCGCTGCTTGCCGATGATGACCTCGGCGCGGCCGTGGAGGCGCTCCATCTCGGCCTGCCAGGTCGCCATCTTGTCGAGCTCGTGCTCGCCGGGCTTTTCGCGTTCCTTGTAGTACTCCTCGCGGAACACGAACATCACGACGTCGGCGTCCTGCTCGATCGAGCCCGATTCGCGAAGGTCCGAGAGCTGGGGCCGCTTGTCCTCGCGGTTCTCGACCTGACGGGAGAGCTGCGAGAGCGCGATCACCGGGATGTCGAGCTCCTTGGCGATGGCCTTGAGCCCTTGGGTGATCTCGGACACCTCGTTGACGCGGCTGTCCTTGGCGGTCGCCGGGCGCACGAGCTGGAGGTAGTCGATCATCAGCACGTCGAGCCCGTGGGTCCGCTTCAGCCGCCGCGCGCGGGCGGCGAGCTGGTTGATCGGGATGGCGGCCGTGTCGTCGATGAAGAGCGGGCAGGCCTCGAGGTCCTTGGCGGCCTCGACGAAGCGGCGGAACTCGGCCTCGGTCATGTCGCCGCGGCGGATCTGCTCGGACGGGACCTCGGAGGCCTCGGAGAGGACGCGGGCGGCCAGCTGCTCGGCGCTCATTTCCAGGGAGTAGAAGCCGACGATGCCGCCGTTGACCGTGCCCTCGGTGCCGTCGGGACGGCGGCCGCGCTTGTAGGCCTTGGCGATGTTGAAGGCGATGTTCGTCGCAAGCGAGGTCTTCCCCATGGAGGGGCGGCCCGCGAGGATCAGGAGGTCGGAGGGATGCAGGCCCCCCAGCTTCTTGTCGAGGTCGATGAGCCCGGTCGAGATCCCGGCAAGGCCGCCGTCCCGCTGGTAGGCGGCATTGGCGGACTGCACGGCGTCGGTGACGGCGCGCAGGAAGCTCTGGAAGCCGGTCTCGGACTTGCCCTGCTCGGCCATCTTGTAGAGCGCGGATTCGGCCTGGATGATCTGCTCGGCCGGGGGGCTCTCGACCTCGACGGTTGCGGCGCGGTCGGCGATCTCCTTGCCGAGCTTGATGAGCTCGCGCCGGATGGCGAGGTCGTAGATGAGCTGGGCGTAGTCCTTGGCCGCGAAGGCCGAGATCGCCGCGCCGGCGAGGCGCGCGAGGTAGGCGGGGCCGCCCAGCTCCTTGAGCCCCTCGTCGCCTTCGAGGAAGGCCTTGAGCGTGACGGGCGAGGCCAGCGCGTTCTTGAGGATGCGGGACTTGGCGACCTCGAAGATGCGGGCATGAACCGGATCGTAGAAGTGCTCGGGCCCGATGATGGCCGAGATCCGGTCGAAGATGTCGTTGTTGGTCAGGATCGCGCCAAGGATCTGCTGCTCGGCTTCGATGCTGTGGGGCATCGCCTCCTGGACGGGCGGCTCGGCAGGCTGGCGCGGCCGGAACGGCGCGATCTCGGTCATGACTCGGGCCTCGTGTTCGTCTTCTGTTTTCTAGTTCCTACGCTGGCCGGGTCATCGGCACAAACGATGAATCCTGTGGGTGATCCTGTGGATGAATCGCAGAGGTGAGTTGACAACAGCGGAGGGGATCGGGCGGTCGCCGGGACGCGGGGTCGCCGGACCTGCCCGATGGCCGCGCCCGGGTGCCAGGCCGGGGGCGGGGGGCGCGTCCTCGACGCGCGGCGGCTGGCATGGCACCAGCGGACCCCGCCCATGTGGTCCCCAAAGAGCTATGGCCCGGCGGGGCGGTTCACATCGGCACGGGGGCCGGCCTCCGGGGGCGCGGGCGGGAGCATGTGGTCCCGGGCCGTCGCAGGGGGAAGCATCGCGCGTCTTGGTTAACCGGACCCTGCGGCACCGTGCGCCGGGCGCAACGCCCCGAGGCACGGCAAGGATCAGGCGGGGAGCCAGCCCTCCGGATCGCGGAGATAGGCCTCGACGGCGGCCAGCGTCTCGGCGTCGAAGGCCCCTTGGCGGCGGGCCTCGGCCAGGACGTCCCACCAGGTGCAGAGGCTGTGGAGCGTCACGCCCTCCGCCGCGAGGCGGTCGTGCATCTCGGGGAAGATGCCGTAGGCGAAGATGACCGCCGTGTGCGCGCAGGTGGCGCCGGTGTCGCGGATGGCCTGCACGAAGGACAGTTTGGAGCCGCCGTCAGTGGCGAGATCCTCGACCAGGAGGACGCGGGCGCCCTCGGGCATGACGCCCTCGATCCGGGCGTTGCGGCCGTAGCCCTTGGGCTTCTTGCGGACATAGGTCATGGGCAGCGCGAGGCGGTCCGCGACCAGGGCCGCGAAGGGGATGCCCGCCGTCTCGCCCCCGGCGATGTTTTCGAAGGCCTCGACGCCCGCGTCGCGCATCACGGTGACGCAAAGGAAGTCCATCAGCGCCGCACGGATGCGGGGGAAGGAGATCAGGCGGCGGCAGTCGATGTAGGTCGGCGCCTTGCGCCCCGAGGCGTGGGTGAAGGGCTCGCGCGCGTTGAAGTGGACGGCCTTCGCCTCGATCAGCATGGAGGCGGACAGGCGGGCGATTTCCTCGCGCGCGGGGAAGCTCGTGGGGATCATCGGCGGCTCCGGGGCTTTGGGTCGCCGCGACATAGCGGGGACGGACGGGGCAGGGAAGGCCCGCGCGTCAGCAGATCGAATAGGTCCGGGCCCAGAAGCCGCGGTTCGGGATGGGATCGGCCGCATGGACCTGCCGGAGGTAGATCCCGCCCAGCGTGTAGGCCTCCTGTTCCCCGAACTGGGGACAGGGCCAGGTCTCGGCGGCGCCGGTCTGCCACTGGACGTGATGCACGAGCTCGTGGAGCACGATCTCGCGGAAGAGCGGGTTGTCGGTCGGGTCGTCCCAGCGCCCGGCGTCGGGAACATGGCGGGGCGCGAGGAGGTAGAGCGTGCCGTCCGGCCCGTCCTCGGCCGAGTAGAGCGCGAGCAGGCGGTCGTCCACGCCATCCTCGGGGAGGAGCTGCGGGGCGGCGGCGTAGTATTCGCGCGTCAGGTCCCCGGGCGCGAGCAGCACCACGGCAGGACGGGGCAGGCCGGCGACATCATAGGCGGAGTTCTCGCCGATCCAGGCGAGCAGGGCGTCGATGATCGGGTCCATGGCAGCCTCGGACGATGTCGGGCGGGGACTGCGACCAATGTAGGGCTTGCGCGGCCCGGGGCCGGGAAAATCGTCCGCCGGCCCGGGCGGCTCGGCCAGCGATGGCCGACGCCCCGGCCGGGCGGGGGCGCCGGTCCGGCGTCGGTCAGGCGGCGGCCTGATCCTCCAGCCGCCAATGCAGGGGGAAGCCCGGGTCGAACACCGTCACGGGCCCGTCGTCGGTCAGGATGGCGGGGGGCGCGGTCCAGGCCTCGCCCCGGACGAGCGTGACCCGGTCGTCGTTGGGGGGCAGGCCGTAATA
Organism: Rubellimicrobium arenae; assembly: GCF_017916275.1. GTDB lineage: Bacteria > Pseudomonadota > Alphaproteobacteria > Rhodobacterales > Rhodobacteraceae > Rubellimicrobium > Rubellimicrobium arenae. The sequence continues at coordinate 115,429 of NZ_JAFMST010000004.1, read as the reverse complement.
GCGCGGGCCGTTGAGCGACACGAAGGATTCGAGCTTGTCCAGCGCCTCGGCGGCCTCGAAGACCTCGGCCAGGATGGGCAGGGTGACGGGCGCGGTGAAGCAGCCCGCGCAGCCGCAGGGCTGGAGCTTGGCCTGGTCGAGGTGGGGCGCGGAATCGGTTCCGAGGAAGAAGCGTTCGTCGCCCGACACGGCGGCCTGCACGAGCGCGATGCGGTGCGCCTCGCGCTTGGCGACGGGCAGGCAGTAGTAGTGGGGCCGGATCCCCCCCGCGAGGATGGCGTTGCGGTTGATGACGAGGTGGTGGGTGGTGATCGTCGCGGCCACGTTCCGGGGCTGGTCGCGCACGAAGTCCACGCCGTCCTGGGTGGTCACATGTTCGAGCACGATGCGGAGGTCGGGGACCCGGCGACGGAGCGGCTTGAGCACCCGGTCGATGAACACGGCCTCGCGGTCGAAGATGTCCACGTCGGGATCGACCACCTCGCCGTGGATGCAAAGGGTCATGCCGATCTCGGCCATGCGTTCGAGGACGGGGCGCACCTTGCCCAGGTCGCGGACGCCGGCGTGGGAGTTGGTCGTGGCCCCGGCGGGGTAGAGCTTCACCGCCTGCGCGGTGCCCGACAGGTAGGCGCGCGCGACGTCGTCCGGGTCCGTGGCCTCGGTCAGGTAAAGGGTCATCAGCGGTTCGAACCGGCTGCCCGGGGGAAGCGCCTCGCGGATGCGGTCGCGGTAGGCGGCGGCCTGCGCCATGGTGACCACGGGCGGCACGAGGTTCGGCATGATGATGGCGCGGCCGAAGTCGCGGGCCGAATGGGGCGCCACGGCCCGGAGCATGGCCCCGTCCCGCAGGTGGAGGTGCCAGTCGTCGGGGCGGCGGAGGGTGAGGCGGGTCCAGGCTCGGTTCGGCATGGCATCCGACCTAGCACGGGCTCGGCAGGCAGGCCAGACCGGGGACCGTCCGCGGCCGTGCCCATGGGGTCCGCTTCTTGGGCCGCGTTGACGGCGGGTCATGAGGGGCGCCTCTCTGGGCAGGAGGCGGAGGCTGGGGCATAGGACCGGCCAAGTTGCCGAAGGGTTTTCGATGCGCCTGCCTGCCGTCCTTTGTGCCGCCCCGATCCTGGCCCTGGCCGCCACCGGACCCGCCCGGGCCGCCTGCCCGGCGGCGGCGGATCTCGCCGCCGGGGTGGTCGTGAGCTTCGCCAACGGCGACACGACGCTGCTGCGCCGCCGGGGCGACGGGGCGGTCGAGATCGAGGAGCGGCACGCGAACGGGGAGGCGCCGATCCGGTTCCGCGCGGCCCATGGGGTCTATGTCTTCGAGGAGGTGGCGCTGGACAGCCTGGGGTCGCCCATGCCGATGACGCGGATGGACGTGGTCTTTCCGCAGCCGCCGCTGACCCTGCCGCCGCCCGCGCCGGGGGCGCACTGGTCGGGGCGGACGACGGTCCGGCAGGCCGACGGCACCATGCACGCCGAGATCGCGGACGTCGCCTTTGCGCGGGGGGAGCCCCTGGACCTGGGCGGGTGCCGCTACGGGACGATCGACGTCGAGGTGCATTACGACTGGGGCAAGACGGGCGGGCTGACGCTGCGCCTCGATTACCTGCCGGAGCTGGGCGCGGCCGTGCTCCGCTCGAGCCGGACGGACGGCGGGCCGGAGCGCCGCGCGGTGCCGACCGGGCTGGCCGTGGCGGCCCGCTAGGACCGCCGCCCGCGCCTTACTGGAAGGCCTGGAGCCCCGTCTGCGCGCGCCCCAGGATCAGGGCGTGGACGTCGTGGGTGCCTTCGTAGGTGTTCACGGTTTCCAGGTTGATCATGTGGCGCATGACCGGGAAGGCGTCCGAGATGCCGTTGCCCCCCAGCATGTCCCGCGACGCCCGCGCCACGTCGAGCGCCTTGCCGCAGTTGTTGCGCTTCATCAGCGAGATGGCCTCGGGCGAGGCGCGGCCCGCCTCCATCATGCGGCCGAGCGCGAGCGCGCCCTGGAGGCCCAGCGCGATCTCGGTCTGCATGTCGGCGAGCTTTTTCTGGAAAAGCTGGTTCTGGGCCAGCGGCTTGCCGAACTGCCTGCGGTCGAGCCCGTACTGGCGCGCGGTGTGCCAGCAGGCCTCGGCGGCGCCCATGACGCCCCAGGAGATGCCGTAGCGCGCGCGGTTGAGGCAGCCGAAGGGTCCCTTGAGCCCCTCGACGCCCGGCAGGAGCGCGTCCTCGGGGACCTCCACGTCCTCCATGATGATCTGGCCGGTGACGGAGGCGCGGAGCGACAGCTTGCCGCCGATCTTGGGGGCGGACAGGCCGGGGGTGCCCTTGTCGAGGACGAAGCCCCGGATCTTGCCGCCATGCGCCTCGGACTTGGCCCAGACCACGAAGACATCGGCGAGGGGGGCGTTCGAGATCCAGGTCTTGGTGCCGTTGAGGAGGTAGCCGCCGGAGGTTTTACGGGCGGTCGTCCGCATCCCGCCGGGGTCCGAGCCGGCGTCGGGCTCGGTCAGGCCGAAGCAGCCGATCAGCTCGCCCGCGGCGAGGCCGGGGAGGTACTTCGCCTGCTGCGCGTCCGAGCCGTAGGCGTGGATCGGGTACATCACGAGGGAGGACTGGACCGACATCATCGAGCGGTAGCCCGAATCCACGCGCTCCACCTCGCGGGCGACGAGCCCGTAGGCGACGTAGCCGGCGCCCAGGCCGCCATGCTCCTCGGGGATGGTGACGCCGAGGAGCCCGGCCTCGCCCATCTCGCGGAAGATCGACGGGTCGGCGGTCTCCTCGTGGTAGGCCTGCTGGACGCGCGGGGCGAGGCGTCCTTCCGCGAACTGCCGGGCGGCGTCGCGAAGCATCCGCTCGTCCTCGGACAGCTGGTCCTCGAGCCGCAGGGGGTCGGCCCAGTCGAAGGAGGACAGGCCGGGGCCATGGCCGGAGGCGTCGGCCGGAGGGGCGATCCGCGTGGTCTCGTTCATGGCGCTCAACTCCCTTGCAGTCGGGGCGAAGGGTAGGGTGTCGCGCAGGTCCCCGCAATGGCCGCCGGTCCGGTCGGGTTTTCCTGACCAGCCCGCTTCCGCCGTTGACAGGAGAGGGGGGCGGGAGGGACATTGCAGGCATTGAACGGACGCGGCGATCTGCCCGATTTGACTGGAGATTCCCATGAAGCGCCTTTCCCTGGCCGCCCTGGCGGCGGCTGTCCTTGGCCTGGCCTCGCCCGCCCTGGCCTGCCCCGACTGGACCGGAGCGCCCCATTTCGGGCAGATCGAGCTGTGGGCCGGGTTCACGCCCGATCCCTATGTCCGCAACATCACCGCGGGCGGCACGCACAACCTGGCCACCTGCGGGATCAATGCGGCCGGGTTCGTGACCACGCGCCCGGACTTCGACCTGTACTGGAACGGGCAGTCGGCGCAGCTGACCTTTGCGGTCGAATCCTATGCCGATGCCGTGCTGCTCATCAGCGGGCCGAACGGCGAGGTCTGGTACCAGGACGACGTCTACGGGTCGAACCCGGTCATCTCGATCGCGAACCCGCCCCAGGGGCTTTATGACATCTGGATCGGCAGCTACGACGGATCGCGCCGCAACCCCGGGCGCCTGATCATCACCGAGATGGGCTACTGAGGCGGCGCGGGCACGGCGGCCGGAGCCGTCCGCCCCGAGCCGTCCGCCCCGAGCCGTCCGCCCTGGGCGCAATCCATGGGTTATGGGCTTCGGGGCGGCTGTTATTGCCTATCTTCCGGTGGGAAACCAACTCCGCAGGCATGCGTTGAACGCGGACCGCGCCCTGTTCCATCGGATCGGGCGCGCCCGCCCGGAGGAAGCACTACATGAACTCACGTCCCATCCGCGCGACCACGGCGCTGGTCGCGACGCTGTCGCTCCTGCTGCCGCAGGTGACCTCGGTGCCCGAGGCCCAGGCGCAGGAGCGGGTGCGGCTGTGCCGCGACCTGTCCGAGCCCCCGTGCCCGCAGGGCGAGCCCCGTCGCGGCACGCCCCATGTCGTGAACCCCGACGGCAGCGTGGACCGCGCCGGCCGGGGGAACGGCAACGGCAACGGCGAGGGCCGAGAGGAGGGCAACGGCCGCCGGGCCGAGCGCGAGGCCCAACGCGAGGCGGAACGGGACGCGCAGCGCGATGCCGAGCGGGAAGCTCAGCGCGAGGCGGAACGGGAGGCGGAGCGCGAGGCCCAGAGGCAAGCCGAGCGCGAGGCTCAGCGCGACGCTGAACGTCAGGCCCAGCGCGAGGCCGAACGGGACGCCGAGCGTCAGGCCCAACGGGAGGCCGAGCGTCAGGCGCAGCAGGACGCCGAACGGGAGGCGCAGCGGGACGCGGAGCGCGAGGCCCAGCAGCAGGCGGAGCGTGAAGCCGAGCGCGAGGCCCGACGCGAGGCGGAGCGGGACGCGCAGCGCGACGCCGAACGCCAGGCCCAGCGCGAGGCGGAGCGGGAAACCGAGCGTCAGGCCGAGCGCGAAGCCCAGCGGGATGCCGAGCGCCAGGCCGAGCGGGAAGCGCGGCGCGAGGCCGAGCAGCAGGCGCAGGAAGAGGCCCAGCGCGACTCCGAACGCGAAGCCCAGCAGGAGGCCGAGCAGGATCAGGCCGAGCAGGATCGGGGCGAGCGCGCCGCCGAGCGGGAGGCCCGGAGAGAGGCCGAGCGGGAGGTGCGGCGCGAGGCCGAAGCCGAGGCCCGCGCCCGGGAGGAGGTCGAGGGCGAAGGTAATCGGAATCGCAACCGCGACCGGGGCGAATCCGAGGCCGACCGCCGGGCCGTGAGGGAAGCCGAGGCCCGCGCCCGGGCCGAAGCCCAGGAGGCCGCCGAGGAGGATGCCGACGCCCAGGCCCGTGCCGAGGAGCGTGCGCGATCGCGCGCCGACCGGCGTGCCGCCGAGGAGCTTCGCCGCGCCTCCCGGGCCGAGGCCGAGGCCGAGGTCGCCCGCGACGCGGCCCAGGAGGAGGCCGACCGGGAGCTTGCCGCGGCGCGGGCCGCGGCCGAAGCCTCGGAAGGGGAAGCCGAGATCGACGTCCGCACCATCGACGACGATGATGTCCGTCGGGCCACGGAAGACTTCGAGACCGAGGTCGACGGGGACGGCCGCGTCGTCCGGAACGACGACGATGACGACGACAGCGGCCTGAGCAACTTCGAGAAGGCGCTGCTCCTGGGGCTTGGGGCGGCGGCGGTGGGCACCCTGCTGAACAACGGCCAGGAGGTCGTGACCAACTCGGGTGACCGGGTGGTGACGCGCAACCGGACGGGCGGCTACGAGGTGTATCGCGACGACGACGCCATCCTGCGCCAGCCCGGGTCGCAGGTGCGGACCGAAACCTTCGCGGACGGCTCGACCCGGACCTTCCTGACCCGCGAGGACGGCACCCAGGTCGTCACGATCCGGGATGCCAACGGCCGCGTGCTGCGCCGGGCCCGCATCCTGCCGGACGGCACGCAGGTCCAGCTTTTCGACGACACGGAGGAGGTGCAGCCCGTCGACGTGACCCGGCTTCTGGACGAGGCGCCGCCGCCGGTCGTGGTGGCCTCGCAGGACCTCGACACCTCGGAGCTGCGGGCGCTCCTCGAGCAGGGGCCGGACTTCGACCCCGGCCGGACCTTCTCGCTGCGCCAGATCCGCGAGATCTCGGCGGTGCGGAACCTCGTCCCGGCGATCGACCTCCAGGTGAGCTTCCCGACCGGATCGGCGGCGATCCCGGGCAACGAGCTGTCGAACCTCGTGCAGATGGGCATCCTGATCGAGGACGCCCTCGACGAGAACCCGGGCGAGGTGTTCCTGGTCGAGGGGCACACCGACGCGGTGGGCTCGGAGGCGACGAACCTGGCGCTGTCGGACCGGCGCGCCGAGTCGGTGGCGCTGGCGCTGACCGAGAACTTCGACATCCCGCCCGAGAACCTCGTGGTGCAGGGCTACGGCGAGGAGTTCCTCAAGGTTGCGACCACCGAGTCGAACCAGCAGAACCGCCGCGCCACGCTCCGGCGGATCACGCCCCTCCTGGGCGAGACCTTCGCCTCGCGCTGAGGTTCGGCGCAGGGACCACGACACCCGGAGGGGGCCGTTCGCGCGGCCCCCTTTTCACAGGGGCGCGGGGGCCTTATCTGTAGGGCTCGGACCAGGAGGCCCCTTCGATGTTCTCGATCCCCGGAAAGCAGGCCGTGACCATGACCCCCGCCGCCGCGAAGCAGATCGCGCGGATGATGGCGCGCGACGGACGGCAGGGCCTTCGCATCGGCGTCCGGAAGGGCGGCTGCGCGGGCATGGAATACACCATGGACTGGGCCGACAGCGTCAATCCCCTGGACGAGATCGTCGAACAGGACGGCGCCCGCGTGATGATCGCGCCCATGGCGCAGATGTTCCTGATCGGCACCGAGATCGACTACGAGACGACGCTCCTCGAATCCGCGTTCCGCTTCCGCAACCCGAACGTCGTGGACGCCTGCGGCTGCGGCGAGTCCGTGAAGTTCGCGGAAGCCACGGCCCGCTGACCCTTTCCGCCGTCCGGCCCCGCTGCTAATCCCGTCCCGCCAACACGGAGGGATGAGGAATGCGCCGCAGGCTTGCCGCCGGGAACTGGAAGATGAACGGGACGGCCGCGAGCCTGTCCGAGGTCGAGAAGCTCCTCGAGGCGCATCTGTCGCCCAATGTGGAGATCCTCCTGTGCCCGCCCGCCACCCTGATCGCGCAACTGGCCGCGAAGAAGGGCCAGCACCCGCTGATGGTCGGAGGCCAGGACTGCCATGCGGCGGCGTCGGGCGCGCATACCGGCGACATCTCGGCCGAGCAGCTGAAGGACGCGGGGGCCACCTACGTCATCGTCGGCCACTCCGAGCGGCGGACCAACCACGGCGAAACCGATGAGCAGGTCGCGGCCAAGGCCCGGGCCGCCCATGCCGCGGGGCTGACGGCGGTCATCTGCATCGGCGAGACCCTGGCCGAGCGCGAGGCCGGGCAGACCCTGGACGTGGTGGGCCGGCAGCTGGACGCCAGCGTGCCCGACGCGGCGACGGGGCAGACCACCGTCATCGCCTACGAGCCCGTCTGGGCCATCGGCACCGGCCTGACGCCCACCAACGAGCAGATCGGCGAGGTCCACGACTTCATGCGGTCGCGCCTGTCGGCCCGGTTCGGCGCGGACGCGGCCTTCTTCCGGCTGCTCTACGGCGGCAGCGTGAAGGCCTCGAACGCCGTCGAGATCTTTGCGATCCCCGATGTGGACGGCGCCCTGGTGGGCGGGGCCAGCCTCAAGGCCGCCGACTTCTCGCCCATCGTGCAGGCCCTGGAGCAGGCGGCGGAGTCCGAGCTGCCCTGATGCTCCATCTTTCGCAGTCCGCGACCGACCCCGCCTTCGTGCAGGACCCTTATCCGTTCTACGACCGGGCGCGGGCGGGGGGCGACCTGTTCGCCTGGGACGATTACGGCCTGGTGTGCGCGACCTCGCACCGGGCCGTGTCGGCGCTGCTGCGCGACCGGCGGCTGGGCCGCGAGGCCCCGCCCGAGATGGCCCCCGAGATCGCGCCCCACACCCGGCCCTTCTACGACATCGAGGCCCATTCGATGCTGGAGCTGGAGCCGCCCCGGCACACGCGGCTGAGGGGGCTGGTCCTGCGGGCCTTCACCTCGCGCCGGATCGCGGCCATGGGGCCGGAGATCGAGGCGCTCTGCCACCGGCTGATCGACGGCTTTCCGGCGGGGCCGTTCGACCTCCTGGACGCCTACGGGCGGGTCATCCCGGTGGTGGTCATCGCGCGGCTGCTGGGCGTGCCGGAGGAGCGGGCCGACGACCTCCTGCGCTGGTCGAACGCCATGGTCGCCATGTACCAGGCGCGGCGCACCCGCGAGATCGAGGACGCGGCGGTCGAGGCCGCGCTGGCCTTCCGCGGCTTTGTCGAGGACACCGTCGCGGTGCGGCGCAGGGCTCCGGGGGACGATCTCCTGACCCAGCTCATCGCCGCCGAGGAGGCGGGCGAGCGGCTTTCGACCGACGAGCTGGTGACGACCTGCATCCTGCTTTTGAACGCCGGGCACGAGGCGACCGTCCACACGCTGGGCAACGGCGCCAAGACCCTGCTGGAGCAGGGGGTCCGCGAGGTGGATGAGGCGGTGGTGGAGGAGATCCTGCGCCATGACCCGCCGCTCCACATGTTCACGCGCTGGGTCTACGAGGAGGCGGAGCTGTTCGGCCACCGTTTCCGGCGGGGCGACCAGGTGGCTCTGCTGCTGGGCGCCGCGAACCGCGATCCGCTGGCCTATGCCGACCCGCACCGCTTCGACCCCGCGCGGCAGGGTCCGCCGAACGTCGCCTTCGGCGGGGGCATCCACTTCTGCGTGGGCGCGCCGCTGGCCCGGCTGGAGCTGGTCATCGGGCTCCGCGCGCTCTTTGAGAGGTGCTTGTCGCTCCGGCTGGCCGAGCCGCCGCGCTACGGCGACGTGTACCACTTCCACGGCCTCGAACGCCTCATGGTCGAGGCCTAGAGCGGCAGCGCCACCGTGCTCTTGATCTCCTCCATGGAAAGGAGCGCGGTGACGTTGTAGATCCGGACCTCGGAGATCAGCGCCTGGTAGAACTGGTCGTAGGCGCGGGCGTTCCGGACCCGGACCTTGAGGATGTAGTCGATGTCCCCGGCCAGGCGGTGCGCCTCCTGCACCTCGGGGCGGGCGCGCAGGGTCGCCAGGAACTTGCGCTGCCAGTCGGCCTCGTGCTCGCTCGTGCGGATCAGGACGAAGAAGGTGGCCTCGAAGCCCAGCGCCTCGGCGTCGAGGATCACGGTCTGCTGGCCGATGATCCCGGCCGCGCGCATCCTCTTGATCCGGTTCCAGACCGGCGTCTTGGAGGAGCCCACCGCGCGGGCGATCTCGTCCAGCGACCGGCTGGCGTCGGCCTGCAGCTCGATCAGGATTTTCCGGTCGGTGTCGTCGGGATGGAACGTCATTCTCACCTCTCGGTTATAGGAGGAGAAGCGTCCTGAAACCCGCCCCAGCGTGGACGCCTGTCCTTATCTTAGCCGCCAGATAGCAAATTTCCGGGACAAAGTTCTATATTGCGCAGGCGAGCAGGGGGTTCGCGGCGGAGCAGGGTCGATGCAGCATTTTCCGGTGTTCATGGCGGTCAAGGGCCGTCGGATCGTCGTGTCGGGCGGCGGGGACGCTGCGCTGGCCAAGCTGCGCCTGCTGCTCAAGACCGAGGCCCGGATCGAGGTCTATGCGCCCGAGGCCGAGCCCGAGATCGTGCAATGGGCCAACGAGGGCAGGATCACGCTGTACCGCCGCGCCATCGGGGCCGCTGACCTGATGGGCGCCGTGCTGGCCTACGGGGCCGATGAGGACGACCTGCTGGATGCGCGGTTCGCCGCCTTTGCCGCCGAGACCCGGGTGCCGCACAACATCGTCGACAACCTCGAGGATTCGGGCTTCATCACGCCCGCCATCGTGGACCGCGACCCCGTCGTGGTGGCCATCGGCACGGAAGGGGCCGCCCCGGTGCTCGCCCGGGCGATCAAGGCCGACCTCGAGGCGCGCCTGCCTTCGTCGCTGGGCTTCCTGACGCGGGTCGGCCGGTCCTTCCGGCAGGCGGCCGAGCAGCTCCCCTTCGGGCGCCGGCGCCGGGACTTCTGGGCCGACTACTACGGCCAGGTCGGGCCGCAGGCCATGTCCCGGGGCGGGGAAGGGGCCGTGGCGCCCGCGCTGGCCCGGCTTCTGGCCGATCACCTGACAGACGCGCCCCGGAAGGGCCATGTGGACTTCGTGGGCGCGGGGCCGGGCGACCCGGACCTCCTAACCGTCCGGGCCCGCCGGGCGCTGGACGCGGCCGACGTGGTGATCCACGACCGGCTGGTCACGCCCGCGATCCTCGACCTCGCGCGGCGCGAGGCCGTCATCATCGACGCCGGCAAGGAGGGCTTCGGTCCGTCCACCCCGCAGGCCGAGATCGACGCGCTGATCGTCAAGCACGCGGGGAAGGGGCGGCACGTGGTGCGGCTCAAGGGCGGCGATCCGACCGTGTTCGGCCGCCTGGACGAGGAGGTCGAGGCCGTGGAGGCCGCCGGGATCTCCTTTGCGATCATCCCGGGCATCACCGCCGCCTCGGCCGCCGTCGCCGCCATCGGGCAGAGCCTGACCCGGCGGGGGCGCAACTCCTCGGTCCGGCTGCTCACCGGGCATGACGTGAAGGGCTTTGCCGACCACGACTGGAAGGCGCTGGCCCGCCCCGGCGAGGTCGCGGCGATCTACATGGGCAAGTCCTCGGCCCGATTCGTGCAGGGGCGCCTCCTGATGCACGGCTGCGACCCGCAGACCCCGGTGACGGTCGTCGAGAACGCCTCGCGCGCCGATCAGCGGATCCTTTCGACCACCGTGGCCGAAATGGAACCCGCCATGTCGGAAGCGCGGCTTGACGGCCCCGCCCTGACCTTTATTGGCTTGGCGCCTCGCGCCGCCCAGGCCGATATCCGCAACCTTGTCCAGGAGGCCGTGTCATGAGCCGCCGCTTCTCGCCGAAAGTCGTCTCCGCCAATGACCTCATCGAGGGCGATGCCGTCTGGCTGACCGAGGACGATCGCTGGACCCGCGACATGGCCGAAGCCGAGCTGATCGAGGACGAGGCCCATGCGGCCATCCGGCTGCTCTTTGCCAAGGGCCAGCCGAACGTCGTGGTCGGGGCGGAGCTGGTGGATGCCGCGCCGGGGCCGGACGGCCCGGTTCCCACCCACTTCCGCGAGGCGTTCCGCACGCACGGTCCCACCAACTACAACCTGGGCAAGCGCGCCGAGGGCTTTGCCCCGCGCGGCCACATCCCGGGCAACGAGGCACTCTGATGTACACGTACAACGAATTCGACGAAGCCTTCGTCCGCTCGCGCGTGGCCCAGTTCCGCAGCCAGGTGGAGCGTCGGATCGACGGCTCCCTGACCGAGGACGAGTTCCGGCCCCTGCGCCTGATGAACGGCCTGTACCTGCAGCTCCATGCCTACATGCTGCGGGTCGCGATCCCCTACGGCACGCTGAACCCGTCGCAGATGCGGCAGCTGGCCCATATCGCCGAGCGGTGGGACAAGGGCTACGGCCACTTCACCACCCGGCAGAACATCCAGTTCAACTGGCCGCGCCTCAAGGACGTGCCGGACATCCTCGACGCGCTCGCGGATGTGGGGATGCATGCCATCCAGACCTCGGGCAACTGCGTGCGGAACGTGACCGCCGACCACTTCGCCGCCGCCGCCGCCGACGAGATCGCGGACCCGCGTCCGATCGCCGAGCTGCTGCGGGAATGGTCCACCGACCACCCCGAGTTCCAGTTCCTCCCCCGCAAGTTCAAGATCGCCATCACCGGCGCGCCCAACGACCGCGCCGTGACCCGCGCGCATGACATCGGCCTGCGGATGGTCCGCAACGAGGCCGGCGAGCCCGGGTTCGAGGTGCTGGTGGGCGGCGGCCTGGGCCGGACGCCGATGCTGGCGCAGGTCATCCGGGACTTCCTGCCGCAGGCGGACCTGCTGCCCTACATTGAGGCCATCCTGGGGGCCTACAACCTCAAGGGCCGCCGCGACAACAAGTACAAGGCCCGCATCAAGATCACCGTGTTCGAGAACGGGCTCGACGCCTTCAAGGCCGACGTCGAGGAGCGCTTCGCGCGCCTGCGGTCGCAGTGGTCGGGCGTGGACCAGGAGATCCTGAAGGACATCGAGGCGCAGTTCGCGCCGCCCGCCTTCCGCAATGCGCCCACGGACGACTACGAGGCCTTCCGGGCCCAGAACGGCGTGTTCCGGGCCTGGACGGACGTGAACCTCCATCCGCACAAGGTGGACGGCTACACCATCGTCTCGATCTCGCTCAAGAAGCATGGCGCCACGCCGGGCGACGCCACGGCCCATCAGATGCGCGTGATGGCCGACCTGGCCGAGCGTTACGGCCACGGCGAGCTGCGCGTCTCGCACGAGCAGAACATCATCCTGCCGCATGTCCACAAGTCGGACCTGCCGGCGGTCTGGGCGGCGCTGCGCGAGGCCGACCTCGCCACGGCGAACATCGGGCTGGTCAGCGACATCATCGCCTGCCCGGGGATGGACTACTGCGCGCTGGCGACCGCCCGGTCGATCCCCATCGCCCAGCAGATCGCGACCCGCTTCGAGGAGCTTCAGGTCGAGCACGACGTCGGGCCTCTCAAGATCAAGATCTCGGGCTGCATCAACGCCTGCGGGCACCACCATGTGGGCCATATCGGCATCCTGGGGCTCGATCGCGCGGGCGTGGAGAACTACCAAGTGACGCTGGGCGGCGACGGCACCGAAACCGCCGCCATCGGCGAGAAGATGGGCCCCGGCTTCCCGGCCGAGGAGATCGTCGGCGCCATCGAGCGGCTGGTCCTGGGCTACCTGGAGATCCGGCGCGACGCTGAGGAGACCTTCCTCGAGACGTTCCGCCGCGCCGGCCCCGAGCCCTTCAAGGGCTTCCTGTATGGAACGGAGGAAACGGCGGATGCGGCCTGACCCGATCAAGGCGGTCGACGCCACGCCGGTGAGCGGATCGGGGCTGAGCCCCGTGTCCGAGCGCGTGGCCGAGCTGAACGCCCGCTACCGCCACCACTCCGCCGCCGACGTCATGCAGCATGCCATGACCGATCCGCAGGTCGGGCGGCTCGGGCTCGTGTCGTCCTTCGGGGCGGAGTCGGTCGTGCTCCTGCACATGGCGGCGGTGAAGAACCGGCATATCCCGGTGCTGTTCATCGACACCGAGATGCTGTTTGCCGAAACGCTGGCCTACCAGCTCGAGCTGACGGAGCGGCTGCGGCTGACCAACGTGCAGGTCATCAAGGCTGATCCGGTGGCGGTGGCCGCGCAGGACCCGTATGGCCTGCTGCACCAGGGCAACCCGGACGCCTGCTGCAACCTCCGCAAGACCGAGCCGCTGCAGCGCGCTCTTCTGGGCTACGACGCCTGGATCACGGGCCGCAAGCGCTACCAGGGCAAGACGCGGGCCGCTCTCGACTTCTTCGAGAACGAGGGCGACATCCGCATCAAGGTCAACCCGCTGGCCCATTGGACCAGCGAGGACCTGCGCGACTACATGGCCGAGAACCGCCTGCCGCGTCACCCGCTGGTGGCCAAGGGTTATCCGTCCATCGGCTGCGCGCCCTGCACCACGCCCGTCAAGGAGGGCGAGGACCCCCGCGCCGGCCGGTGGCGGAACACCCAGAAGGAAGAGTGCGGCATCCACTTCGTGAACGGGAAGCTCGTGCGCGGCCCGATCGCCGCCAGCTGAGGACGAACCCCATGACCATCATCGTGACCGATACCGGCTTTAGGGTGGACGACTTCCCCGGCGTGATCCGGCCCCTGGCCGAGATCGAGCAGATCCAGGAAGGCGACGGGGTCGAGATCGGCCCCGCCGACGATCCCCGCGCGCTCGTGGGCGTGCTGGGGCAGGTGGCGCTGATCCGCGTCCGGTTTCCGGCCTTCAACGACGGGCGCGGCTTTTCCCACGCGCGCGACCTGCGGAGCTTCGGCTTCCACGGGCGGCTGCGGGCGGCGGGGCACGTGCTTGCCGACCAGTACGCGATGGTGCGGCGCGTGGGCTTCGACGAGGTCGAGATCGACGAGGCGCTGGCCGCCCGCCAGCCCGAGGACCAGTGGCTCGCGCGGGCCAACTGGCGCGACAACTACTACCAGGGCCGCCTGCGCGCCTGAGCCGCATTCCCTTACGTCGCCCATCCATTACATGAGGCGCTCGACCGCGAGCGCATGCGAGGACCGATGACCGAGCAGACCCCCGTCAAGGACAAGGCCGCCACCCCCGTGACCCTGCCGGACGCGCAGACCGTCACGAGCGTGACCCACTACACCGACCGCCTGTTCGCCTTCCGCGTGACGCGGCCCAAGTCCCTGCGCTTCCGCTCGGGCGAGTTCGTGATGATCGGCCTGATGGGGGACAACGGACGGCCGCTGCTGCGCGCCTACTCCATCGCCTCGCCGTCCTGGGACGAGGAGCTGGAGTTCTATTCGATCAAGGTGCCGGACGGGCCGCTGACCTCCCGGCTCCAGCACATCCAGCCGGGGGACGAGATCATCCTGCGGCCCAAGCCCGTGGGGACGCTGGTGCATGACGCGCTGCTGCCCGGCACGCGGCTGTGGATGTTCGCGACCGGCACGGGCTTCGCGCCCTTCGCCTCGCTGCTCCGCGACCCGGAGACCTGGGAGAAGTACGACGAGGTCGTCATCACCCACACCTGCCGCGAGGTCGGTGAGCTGACCTATGGCCGTGAGATCGTCGAATCGCTCAAGGACGACGAGCTGATCGGCGAGCTGGTCGGCGACAAGCTCAAGTACTACCCGACCACCACCCGCGAGGAATCGCCCAAGATGGGGCGGATCACCACGCTGATCGAGAGCGGGGAGGTCTTCAAGGACCTCGGCATCCCGCCGCTCGACCCGGCGGTGGACCGGGCGATGGTCTGCGGGAGCCTGGCCTTCAACCTCGACATCAAGGCGCTGCTGGAAAAGGCGGGCCTGCGCGAGGGGGCGAACAGCGACCCCGCCGAGTTCGTGATCGAGAAGGCCTTCGTGGGCGACGGCGTCTGATCCCGACATCCGGCTGAGACTGGCAGGGGCGCGTGACCTGGTCACGCGCCCTTTGTCGTTTTCGGGTGCGCCCCTGTTCCGCGTGCACGGGCAGGGGGAGCCGGGCGGTCCCCAAACGGAAACGCCGCGCGAGGGGCGCGGCGTTCAGGGTCCCACAGGGGATGGTCGGGGGGCCTTACTGTTCGGTCAGGGCGGCGCGGATGCGGTCGAGCACCGACGGCAGCAGCGACGGGTAGCCCTGGGCGTTCGTCAGCGCGAGCTTGAGCTGCGTCTTGAGCGACTGGTCCACGGCGGACGCGTCGATGGCCTGGTTGACCGCATCGACATTCAGGTTCTCGGGGTCGAGCAGAGTGTCGAGATCGGCGGCCTGCGCCGGAGCGGCGGCGGTCCCGGTGGCCGTGGCCGTCCCGGCAGCGGCATCGGACCCCGTGGCGTCGGCGGCCGGGGCCGTGCCCTGGGCCGAAGCGTCCCCGGTGGCTGCGGTGTCGGCAGCGGGCGCATCCGTGGCCGCCCCGGTGCCTGCCGTCCCCGCCGTGGTGGCTGCCGCGCCGGTGTCGTTCGTGGTGCCGGTGGTCGCGGCACCCGCACCGGTCGTGGCCCCCGCCGCGCCAGCGGCCGGATCGGCGGTCGCGCTGCCCGTCGCGGCGTCGCCGGTCGTGTCATTGGCGGGCGCAGCGGCCGCGTTCCCGGACGCCGTGGAATCGGCCCCAGCGGCCGCCGTTGCGCCGTCGTCCGTCCCGGTGGCGGCCGTTCCAGCCGTTCCCGTCGCCGCCGCGCCCTGGTCGTCGGCCGCGGCGCCCTGCGTCGCGCCGGCATCGGCCGGGTCCACCGCGTCGGCGGCCTGCGGCGCGTTCTCGTTGGTGGTCTCGAGGCCCGGCGGGGTCTGGGACGCGTCCGCGCCCTCCTCGGTGGTCGAACCGGCGGGAGCGGCACCGTCCCCTCCGGTGGCCGCGCCGTCCCCGCCGGTCGCTGCGCCTTCATCGACGCTCGTGTCCGCATCGTCCGCCGTGGCCGCATCGCCGCCGGTCGTCGAGGTCGGCTCGCCGGTGTCGGCGGTCGTGCCCTGGACGCCCGCGCCGTCGGTCTCCTCTTCGGTGGAGGTCGCGCCGACTCCGGCGTCAGGCTCCTCGTCCGCGGGGCCTTCCTCGCCGGATTCGGGCTCGGAGGTGTCCGCCGCGCCGGCTTCCTCACCGCCCGTCGCGGCCGTCGGTTCCTCGCCCGGGGTGGACGGCTCGGCGGCGTTCTCCTGGGCCGGGTTGGTCACGGCGGGCTCGACCTCGCCGGTGTCGGGCGTGGTCGCCTCGCCCGAGCCGGCAGGCTCGCCAGAGGTCGCGACGGGCTGCTCTCCGACGACCACATCGTCGCTGCGGCTGTACATGTAGGCGACCACCGCGGCGACTACGACCACGACGATGGCAATGATGCGTGTCATGACACCTGTTCCTTCAAAGGCTTGCGCCGGAGCGAGTGGCGCCCGGCCTCGGGGTTCATATGTCACGATCCCGTGTTCCGGCAACGCTGAACGCGCCGGCGGGAGGGAGGCGTGTCGGGCTTGAAGAACGAGTGTTCCGCGCTTATGTTCCGTGCCGCTATTCCCCGACACTGCCGAAGGACAAGAGCCATAGGACGCAGACCCCATAACGCACCCCCGGTGCGCGAAACCGGCCCCCGAATCAATGAGCGCCTCCTGCGCGGCGGCGACATCCGCCTGATCGGGGCCAACGGCGAGAACCTCGGCGTCATGTCGCCCGAACGGGCGCTGTCGCTGGCCGAGGACGCGGGGCTGGACCTCGTGGAAATCTCGCCCACGGCGAATCCGCCGGTCTGCAAGATCATGGACTTCGGCAAGTTCAAGTACGAGACCCAGAAGAAGGAAGCTGAGGCTCGGAAGAACCAGAAGGTCATCGAGATCAAGGAAGTGAAGTTCCGTCCCGGTACGGACACGCACGACTACGACGTGAAGATGCGATCGGTGTTCAAGTTCCTGGACGAAGGCGACAAGGTGAAGGTCACCCTGCGCTTCCGCGGCCGCGAGATGGCCCACCAGGAACTGGGCAAGGCGCTGCTCGACCGTGTGGCCGAGGACGTGAAGGCCCAGGGCAAGATCGAATCCATGCCGCGCCTCGAAGGCCGGCAGATGGTGATGATGATCGCTCCGGCAAAGTAGGGCCGGCCTCATCCCCGCACGAACAAGGCCCGGGCATCGTCCGGGCCTTTGTCATTCCGGACGGTTCGGGCTGGCGGTCCGGCCAGGGCCTGTGGCACCTAGCCGTGGTCGGGTGCCCCTGGGGGCGCCGCAATGCGGGTGAGGCGGACGCGTGAGCCGAATTCAGCTTTACATGATCCTGGCGGCGGCCATCCTGGCCGAGGTCATGGCCACCACGGCCCTTGCACGGTCGGCCAGTTTCACCAGGCTGCTGCCGAGCGTCATCGCCGTGCTGGGCTATGCGGTGGCGTTCTGGCTCCTGTCCTATCCGCTCAGGACCATTCCGACGGGAATCGTCTACGCGATCTGGTCGGGGCTCGGCATCGTGCTGATCGCCACGGTGGCCTGGCTCTGGCACGGGCAGACGCTCGACCTGCCGGCGATCCTGGGGCTTGGGCTCATCATCGCGGGCGTGATCGTGGTGAACGTCTTTTCCAAGACGGTGTCCCACTGACGCCCCCCAGGCCGGCCAGCGCCGGCCGGGCTCACATGAAGCCGAGTTCCAGCCGAGCCTCGTCGGACATCATCTCCATGCCCCACTGGGGCTCGAAGGTCATCTGGACGTCCACCTGCTTGACGCCCGGGATCGCGCCCACGGCATCGGCGACCCAGCCCGGCATCTCGCCCGCGACGGGGCAGCCGGGGGCGGTGAGGGTCATCACGATGTCGACCGCGCCCTCGGCGTCGATCTGGACCGTGTAGACGAGCCCCAGGTCGAAGATGTTCACCGGAATCTCGGGGTCGAACACGGTCCGGCACGCCTCGACCACGCTGTCGTAGAGAGGGTGGTCGATGGTGGACGGCGCGATGAGGGGAGTCCCCTCGATCCTGGCTTCGCTGAACGACATGCGAGGTCCCCGGCTGAAATCCTGAGCGATCATATAAGGATTGGGGGTCCCGGGGTAAAGGGTCCGGGTCGGGCAACTAGTCGCAGGCCCGCGCCTCGCCGCGGGCGATCAGGCGGGCGGCGGGAATGCGGACCAGATGGTCGCTGTAGCGCCAGTCCTCGAGGAACCGCTTGGCGATGCGGGGCGGATAATAGGACGCCATGGTCCGGCTGATCGCCTCGAACTGCATGGCGGACATCCGGAGCCCGAAGGCCAGCCGCGGCCCGTGGAAGCCCAGGACCGCGTCCGGGTCGAAGCAGGCCGTCGAAAGCCCGAGATACATCGTGCAGGCCGACAGGCATTCGCCACGCACGCGCTTTTCCTGCTGACGGGCCTCGAGGGCACCGATCTCGATGACGCGCAGCGCGACCGAGCCACCAGGGTCCCGGGGCGGGCGCGGCTCTGCCGAGGCGCCGGTGACGGCGAGGCAAAGGATCAGGGCGGCACGGCGGATCATGGACGCGCTCCGGTTCGGGTCGCCCGACGGGGGCAGGGCCGGGGGCATCAACGCACGGCGGCGCGAGGCTGTCCACCGGCACGGGTTCCGTCCCGCGCCAAGCCTGTGTAGGGAGGCCCGTCAGGAGGCGCGCAGCATGGCCACAGGCATTTCCTTCACCCTTCATGCCACCGACGGGCGCGCCCGGACGGGGGTCATCGCCACCCCCCGCGGCGAGATCCGCACCCCCGCCTTCATGCCGGTGGGCACCGCCGGCACCGTCAAGGCGATGATGCCGGACAGCGTGCGCGCGACGGGGGCCGACATCCTCCTGGGCAACACCTACCACCTGATGCTGCGGCCGGGGGCCGAGAGGGTCGCGCGCCTGGGCGGGCTCCACGGCTTCATGAACTGGGAGCGGCCGATCCTGACGGACTCGGGCGGGTTCCAGGTGATGAGCCTGTCGTCCCTGCGCAAGATGACCGAGGAGGGCGTGACCTTCTCGTCCCATGTGGACGGCTCCAAGCACGTCCTGACGCCCGAGCGGAGCATGGAGATCCAGAGGCTCCTGGGATCCGACATCGTGATGGCCTTCGACGAGTGCACGCCCTTCCCGGCCACCGAGGCGGTGTCGGTCGAATCCATGCGCCGGTCCATGCGCTGGGCGCAGCGGTCGCGGGACGCCTTCGGCGACCGTCCGGGGCACGCGCTGTTCGGCATCCAGCAGGGCAGCGTCTTCCGCGACCAGCGCGAGGAATCGGCAGAGGCGCTGAAGGGCGTCGGCTTCGACGGCTATGCCGTGGGCGGCCTCGCGGTGGGCGAAGGGCAGGCCATGATGTTCGAGGTGCTGGACTACGCGCCCGGGATGCTCCCCGAGGACCGGCCCCGCTACCTCATGGGGGTCGGCAAGCCCGATGACATCGTGGGGGCGGTGAAGCGCGGCATCGACATGATGGACTGCGTGCTCCCGTCCCGGTCGGGGCGGACGGGGCAGGCCTGGACGCGGCGGGGGCAGGTGAACCTCCGCAACGCCCGGCACGCCGACGATCCGCGCCCGCTGGACGAGCAGTGCGGCTGCCCCGCCTGCCGCAACTATTCGCGCGCCTACCTCCACCATGTCGTCCGCGCGAACGAGATGATCGCCGGGATGCTGCTGACCTGGCACAACCTCCACTATTTCCAGGAGATCATGGCGGGGATGCGGGGCGCGATCGCCGAAGGACGCTTCGAGGGCTGGGAAGCGGACTTCCATGCCTTTCGCGCGCAGGGCGACATCGAGCCGCTCTAGGCTGGCCCGAACAGCATCAGGTCGCCCCGCGCCTGCGCCGTCAGGAGCCGGACGAAGGGTCCGTTCACGGGCCATCCGCCGGACAGGGCCTCGGTCGGGGCCCGGAGCGACAGGACGGCCACGAAGGGGCCGTCGCCCAGGACCTGCGTCTCGGCCTCGGTTTCCGTGATCTCGCGCAGGCTGCGGCCGGCGGCCATCGGCTCCGTGGCCCAGCCTGCCTCGAGCCGGGCCGCCGCCGCCTCGGCCGAGGCACGGTCGGCGTAGCTGAACAGCACCAGGGTCCGCGTCTCGAGCCCCGTGGCGAGGTCCGCCATCAGCGCGGTCCGCCAGGGCGGGAGGCCGCCATGCCCCCCGCGCGAGAGGGCGGCCTGCTCGGGCCAGAGCACGGCCTGGATCAGCGCGGCGTCGCCCCAGTCGGGCCGGTCGAGGACGGCGGCCAGGGCCGCAAGGTCGGGCTGGCTCCGTCCCGAGACCCCTCCCGGACCCTGCGCCATGGCCAGAAGGTCCGGCCAGTTGTTGGCCTGCAGGAGCAGCGAGCCGTCCAGGAGCACGCGGGAGGCCGCGCCGAGGGCGCCTCCGAACGGATCCGCGATGTGCCGGTCCCCGAGGCTGATCCCGAAGTCCTCGGGGTTGCGGACCAGTGCGTCGACGCCGTCCCGGACGCCCGGCTCGTAGCCTGCGGCGAGCAGGGCCGGCGCGATGCCTTCGGCGGACCCGTCCGCGAGCCGCAGGAGCATCGCCTGATGGGGCGGCGCGGCCACCACGAGGCTTGCCCGGATGTCGAGGGGGCCGAAGCCCACCCGAGGCTCCCAGCCGCCTTCGAGCCCCGGCGCGACCTGAACGGCCAGGGGTGTCTGCAGCCGCGCGTAGGGGCCGTAGGACTGGACCGGGTCGGGGCTGGCCCTCGGGGGAAGCGTCGCGACCAGGGCCGCGGCGGCGGCGTGGTCGGCGAAGTGGACCTGCGGGAAGCGCGGTTCGGAGCCGGGTGCGACCAGTTCGGAGGGGACCCGTCCGACGAGGTCCAGGAAGGCGTCGGAGCGGCCTTCGGCCAGCGCCGGAAGCCCCAGGAGCAGGGGCAGAACAAATGCGGAAAAGCGAACGATCATTGAGAAAATTCCTGATTGTCGTGCGCTGATCC
The DNA here is from genome assembly GCF_017916275.1 of Rubellimicrobium arenae. Taxonomy (GTDB): domain Bacteria; phylum Pseudomonadota; class Alphaproteobacteria; order Rhodobacterales; family Rhodobacteraceae; genus Rubellimicrobium; species Rubellimicrobium arenae. The sequence goes on along the minus strand of NZ_JAFMST010000004.1, from coordinate 94,915 downwards.
TAGAGGCTGCCCAGATGGGCAGGATAGTCGGGGATACCCGCCCCCGAAGGTTGACACCCCCCCATGGAATCCCCAACTATACCTCACCGACCGGGGAAGGCCGAGTGCCGCCGAATAACCGGGGCCAGAGCCTTCCTGCTAAGAGGAACCCCATATGTCCGAACCTCTCGCGACCAGCTATCCCGTCCTGCCGCTGCGCGACATCGTGGTCTTCCCGCACATGATCGTGCCCCTCTTCGTGGGCCGCGAGAAGTCCGTGCGCGCGCTGGAGGAGGTGATGGCCGACGACAAGCAGATCCTGCTGTCGTCGCAAGTCGATCCGGGTGTCGATGATCCCGGCACCGACGGCATCTACAAGTCCGGCGTCCTCGCGAACGTCCTCCAGCTGCTCAAGCTGCCCGACGGCACCGTCAAGGTCCTCGTGGAAGGCAAGAGCCGCGTCCGCATCACCGAATTCCTCAAGAACGAGCGCTTCTTCGAGGCTCGCATCCGGCCGCTCGACGAGGCCGAGGGCGATCCGGAGGTCGTGCAGGCCCTGACCCGCTCGGTGGGCCAGGAGTTCGAGAAGTACGCCAAGATCAAGAAGAACATTCCCGAGGAGGCCATCGCCGCCGTCCTCGAGGCGTCCGACCCGGCCAAGCTCAGCGACCTCATCGCCGGGCATCTCGGCATCGACGTCAAGCAGAAGCAGGACCTTCTGGAGACGCTCACCATCGCGGAGCGCCTGGAGAAGGTCTACGGCCTGATGCAGGGCGAGATGTCGGTCCTCCAGGTCGAGAAGAAGATCAAGACCCGCGTGAAGTCCCAGATGGAGCGGACCCAGCGCGAGTACTACCTCAATGAGCAGATGAAGGCAATCCAGCGCGAGCTGGGTGACGGCGACGAAGGCCAGAACGAGATCAACGAGCTCGAGAAGCGCATCAAGGAGACCAAGTTCTCCAAGGAAGCGCGCGAGAAGGCCGAGGCCGAGCTGAAGAAGCTCAAGTCCATGTCGCCGATGTCCGCCGAGGCCACCGTCGTGCGCAACTACCTCGACTGGCTCCTGGGCGTGCCGTGGGGCACCCGCTCGAAGGTGTCCAAGGACATCACCAAGGCCGAGGACGTGCTGAACGCCGACCACTACGGCCTGGAGAAGGTCAAGGAGCGGATCGTCGAGTACCTCGCCGTGCAGGCGCGGTCGCAGAAGCTCAAGGGCCCGATCCTCTGCCTCGTCGGTCCTCCCGGCGTGGGCAAGACCTCGCTCGGCAAGTCCGTCGCCAAGGCGACCGGGCGCGAGTTCATCCGCATCTCGCTCGGCGGCGTCCGGGACGAGTCGGAGATCCGCGGCCACCGCCGGACCTACATCGGCTCCATGCCCGGCAAGATCATCCAGGCGCTGAAGAAGGCCAAGACCACGAATCCGCTCATCCTGCTCGACGAGATCGACAAGATGGGCCAGGACTTCCGTGGCGACCCGGCCTCCGCGATGCTCGAGGTGCTCGACCCCGAACAGAACGGCACCTTCGTCGACCACTACCTCGAGGTGGAGTACGACCTGTCCAACGTGATGTTCATCACGACGGCCAACTCGTACAACATGCCGGGGCCGCTCCTCGACCGGATGGAGATCATCTCCCTCGCCGGCTACACCGAGGACGAGAAGCGTGAGATCGCCAAGCAGCACCTGCTGCCCAAGGTCATGAAGAACCACGGCCTCAAGGTCGGCGAGTTCGAGATGACCGACGGCGCGCTGAACGAGATGGTGCGGACCTACACCCGCGAGGCGGGCGTGCGGAACCTGGAGCGCGAGATCGCCAAGGTGGCGCGGAAGGCCACGACCAAGCTCGTCAAGCGCGAGGTCACCAAGGTCGTCGTGACCGAGGAGAACCTCGACGACTTCCTGGGCGTGAAGAAGTTCCGCTACGGCCTCGCGGAGAAGGAGGATCAGATCGGCGTGGTCACGGGCCTGGCCTGGACCTCGGTCGGTGGGGACCTCCTGTCCATCGAAGCGCTTCGCCTGCCCGGCAAGGGCCGGATGAAGACGACCGGCAAGCTCGGCGACGTGATGAAGGAGTCGATCGAGGCGGCGGCCTCCTATGTGCGGTCCATCGGCCCGCAGATCGGGGTGAAGCCTCCGAAGTTCGACAAGATCGACATTCACGTCCACGTTCCGGATGGCGCGACGCCCAAGGACGGCCCCTCGGCGGGTCTGGCCATGGTCACGTCCATCGTGTCGGTGCTGACGCAGATCCCCGTCCGCAAGGACATCGCCATGACCGGCGAGGTCAGCCTGCGGGGCAACGCGATGGCGATCGGCGGCCTCAAGGAGAAGCTGCTCGCCGCGCTGCGGGGCGGCATCAAGACGGTGCTGATCCCTGTCGAGAACGAGCGTGACCTGCCGGAAATCCCGGAGAACGTGAAGCAGGGGCTGCAGATCATCCCCGTGTCGCACGTGTCCGAGGTTCTCAAGCACGCGCTGGTCCGCCAGCCCGAGCCGGTGGAATGGGACGAAGAGGCCGAGGAGGCGGCGGCTCTGGCCAAGGCCAAGGCGGTCGATGAGGCTTCGGGCGCCGTCGCGCACTAAGTCCCACGGTCCGGAATGCCATAAGGGGGCGCGGCGATGGCCGCGCCCTTTTTCGTTCAGTCGGGCAGGGCGGCCAGGAAGGCCGTCACCACGGCGGCCGAGTTCCCGGCGGCAAGGCCCATGAAGGTCGCCATCTGGTTAGCGCCCTCGCCGCCGCCCGCCAGGTCCGACAGGCTGCGGAAGGCGATGAAGGGCACGTCGTTCGCGTAGGCTACATGGGCGACGGCGGCGCTCTCCATGTCGAGCACCTGCGCGTCGAAGGTGGCGAAGACCCATTCCCGGAACTCGGCGTTGTCCACGAAGGCCTGGCCCGACACGCCGCGCCCGCCGACGACCAGCCGCGGCGGCGTCTCGAGGCAGGCTCCGTCCGGGCCGCAATCCTCGAGCGGGGTGGTCGAGGCCATGGTCCGGGCGATCTCCAGCCAAGCGGGGTCGACCTCGAACCAGGTCTTCTGCTCCACGCCGGTCCCACCTTGGCGGGTCACGCCGACGGGCTGCGGGAAGATCATGCCGTAATTCGGGATGCCGCTCGTCTCCATCCACGGGGGCAGGGCAAAGTCATCGCCGTCGGCGCGGGCGAAGACCGACTCGAGGTATTCGCTCCATTCGGCCGCCACGACCACGTCCCCGATGCTGAGCGACGGGTCCACGCCCCCCGCGATCCCCGAGAAGACGACCCCGGCGATGTCGAAATGGTCGAGCACAAGCTGGGTGTTCATCGCGGCGTTCACCATCGAGACGCCGGTCAGGAAGAGCACCACCGGCCTGCCGGACAGCTCGCCGGTCACGAACCGGACGCCGTTGATCTCGTGGTCCTGCGTGCCGGTCATCGTGGACAGGAGCGTGGTCCATTCCGGCTCGAAGGCCGACATGACCGCGATGCGCGGCGTCGGATCAAGGGGCTGGGCGAGTCCCGTTCCGGGCCCGAGGGCGAGCAGCGGCACGAGGAGGGAGGGGGAAAGTCGCATCGGTCGGATCCTTTGATGGCGTCTTGGCCGAGGGTTCCGGCTTGGCCGGGGGCCGTCAAGAAATTCGGCTCCGCGACCGCTTGCACCCGGCGAGAAAGCCCGCTAGATGGCCTCCACCGCGGGCGATTAACTCAGTGGTAGAGTGCTTCCTTCACACGGAAGAAGTCGGGGGTTCGAATCCCTCATCGCCCACCATTTACCCTCCCGAAGATGACCGATCTGCCCGAGCTTCTGCTCCTGCGCCATGGCGAGACCGAGTGGAACCTTCAGGGCCGCTTCCAGGGCGCCTTGGATTCGACCCTGACCGCTCGCGGGCGCGCCCAGGCCGAGGCCATGGGCGGCGTGCTCCGATCCCTGGGGGCCGGGCCTCTGACCCATGCGGCGCTGACCAGCCCGCAGGGACGCGCGCGCGAGACCGCGCGGATCACGCTGGAGCCGCTGGGTCTGGTCGCCCGGGACGATCCACGCCTCGTGGAGATCGGCATGGGCCTTTGGACAGGCCTGTGCCGTCAGGACATCGAGGATCGCTGGCCCGGACCTGCCGCGGAGCCCCTGTTCGACTTCTACGCGCGATGCCCCGGCGGTGAGACCTTGGCCGAGGTCGGACATCGGGCCCGCGCCGTTCTGGCCGAGCTCTCCGGCCCGACGATCATCGTGACCCATGGAATGACGCTTCGGGTTCTGTGCGCGCTGGCGCTGGGCCGTCCCCTGGAGGAGGGCGGGGCCTTTGCCATGCGGCAGGGCTCCCTGGTTCGCGTCGCCGGGGGTCGCATGGAGATCATCGCGCCCGAGCCGATGGGCTTGCCAGCCCTGGCCACTAGGGGTAACCCCTCCGCGACGGGTGGTTAGCTCAGTTGGTAGAGCGTCTCGTTTACACCGAGAATGTCGGGGGTTCGAGTCCCTCACCACCCACCATCCATCGCCCGCCGGGTTGCCGCAGGGAGGGCTTGGGCGCTCCGGGCGCCCTGGCGCGCCTCAACCTCAGGGCCGCTTCCGTGGGGCGGACCAGGACCATGCCGCATGGACGCGCCGCTCTTTTCGGTCATCATCCCGTTCCGCAACGCCGGGCAGACCTTGCCGCAGACCCTGGCCTCCCTCCGGGCGCAGTCCTTCGGGGACTGGGAGGCGATCCTGGTGAACGATGCCTCGTCCGATGACGGGATGGCCGTCGCACAGGGGCAGGCCCGGGCCGAGCCGCGCCTGAGGATCGTCGATGAGGGGCTGGACCGGCCCCGCGGGGCGGCTGCGACGCGCAACCTGGGCATCCGGCTGTCGCGGGGGCGCATCGTGGCGTTCCTGGACGCGGACGACCTATGGCGGCCGGACAAGCTCGAACGGCAGGCCCGCGCCTTTGCCGAGGGGGCGCCGATCGTCTTTTCCTCCTACCAGCGGATCGACGCCTCCGGGCAGCCCCTGGGCGTGGTTGCCGCGCCGCCTCGGGTCGGCTGGGCGGACGCCCTGGCCGGCAATCCCATCGGCTGCCTGACGGCGGCCTTCGACACCGCCCGGTTCGGACGCGCCGAGATGCCGCTCCTCCCCATGCACGAGGATTATGCCTTCTGGCTCGGGCTGCTGCGGGGGGGCGCCGTCGCGCAGGGCCTGCCCGAGGTGCTGGCGGATTATCGGGTCTCGCCCGGATCGGCGTCGTCCAACAAGGCGCGGGCCGCTGCGGCGGTGTGGCGGATCCTGGGCGACGAGGGGCTCGGCCCGGTCCGACGCTCGGTGAGCTTCGCGCGCTATGCGCTGACCGGCCTGCGGCGAAGGCTCTAGCGCCGCTCGGGCGCGACCCGGAAGATCAGGAGGCGCGCGACCTCGGCCAGTTCCACCCGCCAGAGCATCAGGCGCACCCCGCTGGCCACGAGACGCCAGCGCCAGGGTTGCGGCGCGACGGCATAGGCCGCGATCTCGCGCAAGGGCGGGGCCAGGCTGCGGAGCGTCCAGAACACCCGACGGCGCAGCGGCCCGACCGCGACCTGGCCGCCCTTGATGCGACGGGCCTTGGTGACCAGCTCCTCGCGGCTCGCACGGGCCGGATGGCCGACGACGGCCCCGGGCACATAGCGAAGCGGATAGCCCCGCGCCCGGGCGCGCCGACAGAATTCGGCGTCGCCGCCGGACAGTCGGGTCGGGTCGAAGCCGCCCAGCGCCTCGAACGCCGTCCGGGGCAGGAACAGGTTGGCCGTCGCCGCATAGCCATGGCGGATGAAGGTCTTCTGCGGGATGCCACGGACCGTGTCGAAGATCGCCCAGCGGGATGGCGCGGGGCCGGGCCGGATCTCGACGGGCCCGGCCAGAAGCTCCGGTCTGGAGGTCCGGGCGGCGAGGAGGCCGGCCAGCCAGCCCGGCTCGGGCAGGCAATCCGCGTCCGTGAAAGCCAGCCACTCGCCCTGCGCCACCGCCGCACCGGCATTCCGCGCGGCGTAGGAGCCGGGCCGGGGGGCATGCACGATCCGGGCCCGCGGGACAGGCAGGGCGGGCAGGTCCGTCGCGGGCCGCGGGACGGGCGAGTTGTCCACGAGGATCAGCTCGAAGTCACGGACGGTCTGCGCCGCGAGCCGGTCCAGGAGCAAAGGCAGGCGGTCCCAGTCGGCGAACACCGGGACGATCACGGACAGGAGCGGCGCGGGGGGCGTGGTCCGATCAGTCATCGAGCCGCGCCGCGTTCAGGTAGTCCTGGGCCACGCGGTCGGCGCCGAAGCGGAGGGCGGCCTCCTCCCGAAGGCGTGCGTCGCCGGGCTCGTCCAGGGCCGCCCGCATGGCGGCGGCCAGCGCGTCGGGCTCTCCGGGGGGCACGAGCGGAGCGACGCGGCCGCCATCCAGGATCTCGGACGGGCCCGACGGGCAGTCGGTGGACACCACGGGGCAGCCGCAGCCCAGGGCCTCCACCAGCGCTAGCGAGAACCCTTCCCAGAGCGAGGACAGCACGAACAGGTCGCAGCGGGCCAGGTAGGGCAGGGTGTCCGGCACATGGCCGGGCAGATCGACCGCCCCGTGAAGGCCGAGGTCCCGCACGAGCGCCTCGAGGGCTGCGCGCTCCTCGCCCTCGCCCAGGATCAGGAGGCGCGCGCCAGGCTTGGATCGGGTCAGGCCCGCAAAGGCCCGCAATAGCGTGGGAAAGTCCTTTTGCGCGGTGAGCCGCCCGATGCCGACGATCACCGGCTGGCCGGCGTCGCGGGCGCCGGGTGCGCGGCCCGCGAGCCAGGGATGAGGGCAGGGGGCTTGGCGGGCCTCCAGCCGCGACGCGGTCCAGACGGGATTGTCGATGACGCCGACCCGCCCTTTGGAAAGGCCGAGACGCTCCTCGAGGTCCCGGGCCACCCCGTTCGAGACCGCGATCCGGGCATCCGGCTGGCCGATGAGCCGGTCCGCGAGCCACCCGGCGACCCGATCCGCCCGGCTGGGCACCAGGGCGCGCTGGGTGGAGGTGTGGGTGTGATAGGTCCAGATCAGCCGCGTGCTGCGCCGCAGGCCCGAGCGCCAGAGGCCGACCAGCATCAGGAGGTTGACGTAGTCGCGCGCCGAGATCACGGCGGCGGGCCGGGCCTCCTGCAGGTAGGCCTGCAGCGCCGGCAGGGCGGCGCGGGCCCGTGCGCCCAGTCGGACCGGCCTCAGGCCGGGCGGCACCGCCCGCGCGCTGGATTCGTCGAGGAGCAGCAGGTCGACCGCATGCCCCCGGTTCCGCAGCGCCTCGCCCAGGTTGAGCATCACGACACCGATGCCGCCGCCGCCGATGCTGCCGGGGGCGAGGCAGATCAGCTTGCGGGAGGGATCCGGCAGCACCCTAGACGGCGCCTTGCCGGCTCATGTCGCGCAGCTCGGGCGCATGATCGCCGAAGATGATCTGCTCCCATCCGTCGATGATGATCGGCGGAGCGTAGACCGACATGCTCGCTGGCCCTTGTGCGCCGAGGCGGGCGCGGAGGGCTCCATCCCTCATCAGGCTCGCGAGCGCCGACGCGTAATTGGCGACCCGGTCACCCTCGCCCGGCACGAGCAGGCCGTTGATCTGGTCCTGCACGAGCGTGTTGACGCCGGAGCAGTCCGCAAAGCCGACGACGGGCAATCCGGCGGCCAGAGCCTCGGCCGGGGCGAGCCCGAAGCCTTCGAATTCGGCCGGATGGGCCAGGATAGCGGATCTCAGGTAGCGATCCTTGATGTCCGGCACATGGCCCATGAGGTGGGCGCTCTGGAGTTCTGAGGCTTCGATCCGGGCCGCCAGCTGGTCCTGCAGGGGACCGACCCCGAAGATCTGAAGCGACCAGTCGGGGAACTCCGGCGCCAGGCGCGACCAGGCCTCGAGAAGAAGCTCGTTGCGCTTGACCGTCGCCAGGCGGCCCACGGCCATCACGACGTTCTCGCGCGCGGCCGCCGCGATCCGTTCGGGGGGCACCGGCTCGATCGCATTCGGGATGACGCTGATGGCAGGCCGCAGATCCGGGGCGAACCAGTCGCGGTGCTCGGGCAGGAGCACGGTGATCCGGTCGAAACGGGAAAGCAGCTCCAGGCGGCGGCGGCGGTCCAGACGGCTGGAGTCCCACCGCTCGGGGTTCATGAACTCCTGTTCGGGCACGTTGTGGATCGACGCGACCCGGCGGACCGAGGGCGGGATCTTGGCCAGCGCCAGCGCCGAGATGGCGGGTGGCATGAAGGCCACCGCCACGTCCGGCTGCATGACCTGGAGATGTGCGCTGAGTTGGCGCCAGAACGAGCCGTGACGGCTGAACCAGACGAGCCGATCCAGCCCAGGCACGTCGGGCGCCCGTTCCAGCAGACTCCGCGCCCCGTCGATGCGCCGCTTGAGCCGCGACCGGTGCAGGTTCCGCAGATTGGAAAGCATGACCCCCGGAGCCAGCGGATAGAAGGGGGGCGCTCCGCGATATTCGTGGGTGATGATCTCGACCGAGTGGCCGCGGGCGGCCAGGGCGTTCGCGGTCTCGATCAGGACGCGTTCGGCGCCGCCGCTGCGTTGCGCCAGCTTCTCGACGATGAAGGCGATCCGCCGGCCCTGGCGGCTCCTGGACGTGAATGCTCGGGAGTCCATTTCAGCCGGCTTTCTTGATCGGCTCGGAACACTCCTCGTCCGTGGCGTTCAGGACCGGCCGTTCGTCGGTCATCCGGGCGTAGTCCGATTTCATGATCGCGCCGGCGATCCGCCGGGCCAGGTCGTTCCTGACCCCGTCCGGCATCGACGCGTGTCGCTGGTCGACGTGAGAGTCGAGGGACGGCGGAACCAGACCGGACGTCACGGCCTGGGCGACCATCCTTTCGGCCATGTCGTTCAGGAGGAAGTTGCGGCTCACGACCTGCTCGAGGGTGGATCCGGGCTCGACGCTCACGACCGGGGTGGCCGAAAGCTCCGCATCGGCCCCGCGACTGCGCAGGTGGCCCTGGAGCTCCCGCAGGGAGAAGATGGGATTGGCGCCCGCCGACGCGGTCAGGGCGTGCAGGATCAGGCGCGCGGGACGGCCAAGCGCCTCCATCAGGCTCGAGAGCCGGACAAGCATCTCGATCGCGGCCGCACGGTGCTCGGCGGACATCAGGCTGGGAAGGACGAGGCAGGGCGAACGGTCGTTGCCGAAATCCCGCAGAAGCGTGAGCGCCATGACCTCGAGGCGCCGGTCGCCATCGCCGGCCAGAAGGAAGTCGTGGTCGTGGTCTGCGATGCCCTTGGCCAGCCAGTTCGCGGACGGGCTGCAGGCCTGCACCCCCAGCGTGCCGACGATGGCAGAGGACGACGAGCGGATCGGGCCGAAGAACGAGGCCTCACCCGTCAGGATGTAAAGATCGAGGCTCTTGGAATGCAAAGCTATTTTCCGCCGTGAAAACGTTTCGAGATGATCCACCTGAGCGTATGGATGGCTTCGCGGGGGCTGTCGATCGCCGCCTGCACCAGATAGGCGGCCGCAACCCTCTTGTGGCCATTGGCCCGTGCGAAGCGCGCTCCGAGCCAGTTGGCCTTGAAGTGCAGCTTCGAAGCCAGCTCCGGCGGGTAGCGTCGCAGGACCGGTCGGTTCTTGGCCAGGATCAGCTTGTAGCTGTCACGCACGTCCGAGGCGGCGCGGCCGACGTCGGACTTGTAATAGCGGCAGAGCGGGCCGGCGCCCGGCGGCGTCGAAAGACGTCCGCCCGCCCTGACGAAGCTGATGAAGTAGTCGAGGTCCTGAAGGCGCGGCAGACGCTCGTCGAACCGGCCGGCGATGCGGAAGGATTCGGCGGTGCCCAGCAGAGTCCAGAGATAGGCCCGCAGCTTTGCGCCAAGCAGGATCTCTCTCAGCTGGTCGCCCGAGGTGATCTGCGCGACGCGGGTGGTCCGGCCGTACTGCCGCCAGTGGTAGTTGCAGGTGACCCACATGCGGTTGATGTCGACGCCCTGGTATTCGAGGCGGGCCAGATGCTCGAACTGCAGGGCCAGCTTCTCGGGATACCAGACGTCCTCCGCGTCGAGCCAGGCGACATGCGTCGCCTCGACGGCGTCGAGGAGCCGGTTCCGGGTCTTCGGCCGTCCGAGATTGGTTTCGTTGCGGAGCAGGAGGAGGTCGAAACCGCTGGTCCTGCGGAACTCGTCGCAGTGCTCCTTGGCCAGATTGAAATCGGCCTCCGGCGACCCATCATCCACCACGATGACGCGCAGCCGGCCCCTCCAGGTCTGGCGGGCCACCGAATCGAGCGACTGCTTGAGGCCGAGCGGGTGGCAGTAGTGCGGCATGAGCACATCGAGCGCGTAGGTCATCGGCGGGGCGCGCCTTCGGTCCGGGCGGGCTCGATCTGGATGTGTGACTGCACGAACAGGATGAGCCTCGTGAGTAGATAGGAAAGCGCAACGCCCGACATCCCGCGTCCTGTCCCCAGACGTCCGCGAAGTCCAGAGCGGTTCTTACAGCCCTCCCGGCAACGACGCAACGGGAGGCGCTTTCCCGCTCGCTCCGCCACGGCTCGGAAACCGGGCCGCCGGGCGTCCGCGCCGCGCCGGGCCAGCGCCCCGGTGAGCCGGACTGCCTCCTGGATGAGCGTGATCGCACAACGCGTAGGCAGGCCGGGACACGGGGCTGGTGAAGCCGGCCGCCTCGCCTGATCGGGTGGCTTCGGCCGGCATCCCAAGCCTGCGGCCCGGACGTGACCTCAGCGGCTCCGGTGTCCTCCGCACCCAACGAGGGCGTGAGGTCATTCCGCGAAGCGAAGAGTTGGTTTCCGGGCCAACCGTCGATATGAGGGCCGTGATTTTCGGTTCGACCCGGGGCGTGACGCAGGTGGCATTCCTGACGAAGATGGAGACCTCTCTGCCGCGCCTTCCCGGCGGCTCGGTGCTGGACCGGGTGGCCGACTGGACCATGGCGCAGCGGAGCCCGATGTTCCGCTGGGGATTTGTCGCGGTGGCGTTCGTGCTGTCGACGGCGGCGCGCTTCGCGCTGGACCCCTACCTGCCGCCGGGGTTCCCCTACCTGACGTTCTTTCCGGTCATCGCGCTGACCGCCTTCCTGACGGGCTCGCTGGCGGGGGGCGTGCTGACCGTGCTCTGCGGGTTGGTCGCATGGTATTACTTCATCCCGCCCTACAACTCGTTCGGGCTGACCTCGGCGACGGCGCTGGCGCTGCTGCTCTATGTCGTGGTGACGGCGACCGAGCTCGGGCTCATCTACCTGATGCGGCGTGCGCTGGAACGGCTGGCCTTGGCCGAATCCGCCGCGCGGGAGATGGCGCTGAGCCGCAGCCTGATGTTCGCGGAACTGCAGCACCGCGTCTCGAACAACCTGGCCGTGGTCGGGTCGCTGCTGTCCCTGCAGCGGCGCGAGGTCCGGGACCCCGGCGCGGCCCGGGCGCTGGACGAGGCTGCGGCGCGGGTCAACGTGGTGTCGCGGCTGAGCCGCCTCCTCCACGACCCGCAGGCCCAGCAGATCGACTTCGGCGCCTTCCTCCGCAGCCTGGTCCCGGACGCCGTCGCGGCGGGCGGGATCGGGGACCGCGTCAAGGTGAGCGTCCTGGCCGAGCCGGTCATCGTATCGGCCGAGATCGCAGTGCCGCTCGGGCTCGTGGCGACCGAGCTCCTGTCGAATGCGATCGAGCATGGGTTTCCGGAAGGTCGTCCGGGCACGATCCAGGTGCAGCTCCAGGCCGATCCGGACGGGCGGGCGGCGCGGCTCACGATCCGCGACGATGGGCCGGGCCTGCCGCCCGGCTTCGATCTCGACCGCCCGAGGAGCCTGGGGCTCATGATCGCGCGGCAGTTCGCGGGGCAGCTCGGCGCGGAGCTGACCATGGCGGACGAGGGCGGCGTCGTATCGCGGGTGGAGCTTCCGCTGGACGCGGCGCCGGCGGCCTGAGCCCGGACGCACGGGCCCTGTGCGGGGCCGTGGGATGGCGCGGGGCCGGACCTCCCTTATCTGAGGGACGTTCCCTGACGCGCGAGGCATTCCCATGAGCTGGAACCCGTCCCTGGATCCCGTCCTTCCCGAAGGCGCGGCGATCGACGCCATCGAGACCCTGATCATCCCGCGCGCCCGCGACCTGGGCGGCTTCGAGGTGCGTCGGGCTCTGCCGTCCGCCAAGCGGCAGATGGTCGGCCCCTTCATCTTCTTCGACGAGATGGGGCCGGCCGAGTTCCTGACCGGCAAGGGGCTGGATGTCCGCCCGCATCCCCATATCGGGCTCGCCACCGTCACCTACCTGTTCCGCGGGCGCATCCATCACCGCGATTCGCTGGGCACCAACCAGTGGATCGAGGCCGGGGCGGTCAACCTCATGACGGCGGGGCAGGGGATTACCCACTCCGAGCGCATGGACGAGGGGGCGGTGCCGCAGAGCCTTTGGGGCCTTCAGACCTGGCTGGCGCTACCTCTCGACCAGGAGGACAGGGGGCCGGCCTTCGGGCACACGGCCGCGCAGGATCTTCCGGTGCTCGAATCGGAGGGCAAGAGGGTCAGGCTGATCCTGGGCCGGGCCTGGGGCGCCGCCTCGCCGGTCGAGACCGCCTCCGAGACCTTCTACGCGGACGTGGCCCTCGAGGCGGGGGCGGCGATCCCCCTGCCGGCCGAGCAGGAGGACCGGGGCGCCTATGTCCTGGACGGCGAGCTGATCGTCGCCGGCGAATCCTTTGGCCCGGGGCGAATGCTGGTCTTCCGTCCGGGCGACGAGATCGCGTTGCGCGCCGGTCCGCAGGGCGCTCGATTCGTCATGCTGGGCGGGGCGACGATGGAGGGACCCCGGCACATCTGGTGGAATTTCGTGGCCTCCTCCAAGGAGCGGATCGAGGCCGCCAAGGAATCCTGGCGCAAGGGGGACTGGCAGAACGGGCGTTTCCAGCTTCCGCCGGGGGATGACGCAGAGTTCATTCCGCTCCCCGACAAATAGCTTCGGATATCTGCTTGACGCCGTCCGACACCCCCCTTAGAAGCCCCCTTGTCCGACGCAGACAAGACAGCGTCGGCGGCAGACGCGCGGTTGTAGCTCAGTCGGTTAGAGTACCGGCCTGTCACGCCGGGGGTCGCGGGTTCGAGCCCCGTCAACCGCGCCACTGCTGCCCTTCGGGGATCAGAAGAAGCGCCCCTTCGGGGGCGCTTTTTTCGTTTCCGGAGATCGATCACCCGGATGCTCGCCTCATGGATCGACCGTTCCAGTCATGCCATGACGTGCCGGCCTGCGTCGCTCTCGCCATGGGACCGGGCGTCGGGTCCCTTGCCCCTCAGCGTCCGGGGTCCACTCGACGGAACAGCCCCGGGTAGTCGACGACCAGACCGTCCTCGTCGACCGGCAGGTCGGCCGCGAAGGTCCCGTCGACGGCCTCGAAGCGATAAAGCCGGGAGGGTTCGATGCAGCGGTAGCGCTGGAGGTCGAGCACCGGTTCGAAGTCGTCGAAGGGCACGAACAGGACCTTCAGCTCGACGGGGCCGTCCTCGGGGGCGAGCGCCAGTCGGCGGATCGGAAGCGTGTTGGTGAAGGGAGAGCCGGCCAAGTCGATGTCGAGGCAGCCCTCGAAGGCCGGAAGCGGGTGGCCGTCCCCATCCGTCCAGGACCCTTGCTCGTCCGAGCGCAGGCGGAGCAGTCGGCCATCCGTCGTCCAGAGGTCGAGCGACACCACCTGCCATGCAGCGTCGCAGGCGATGGCATAATGAACCCCGTAAGGGGGGCCGCCCCGGGCCCCGACGACAACGCCCCGGGCCATCACGGCGTCCGGCCCGGGGCGCAGGCTCAGGTGTTCGAGCCCTTCGCCCTCCTCGGGACGCCAGCGGACGTCGCGGGGGACGGGGGCCCGAAAGGTCATGCCAGGGCCGCGAGGATGCGAGCCCAGCTCCGGATGCCCTTGTGGAAGCTGCGGACGTCGTACTTCTCGTTGGGCGAATGGATCAGGTCGTCATCCATCGCGTAGCCGATCAGCATCGAGTCCATGCCAAGGATGGTCTTGAAATAGCCCGCGATCGGGATCGAGCCGCCGGACCCCGTGAAGGCGGCGGGGCGTGGCCATTCCTCGGACAGCGCGGCGCGCGCCTTTTCGAAGGCCGGGTCGGCGGTGGACATCACGCTGGCCGGAGAGGCGCCGTGGCCATGGAACTCGACCTGGCAGTCCGCGGGGACCATGGCGCGGACCATCTCGCGGAACGATTCGCGGATCCTGAGCGGGTCCTGCTGGCCCACGAGCCGGAAGCTGACCTTGGCCGTCGCCTTCGAGGGCAGCACCGTCTTGAAGCCATCGCCGGCATAGCCGCCCGAGATGCCGTTGAACTCGCAGGTGGGCCGCGCCCAGATCGATTCGAGCACGCCGCGCCCCGCCTCGCCGGCCGGAACCGACAGGCCCACGTCGCGCAGGAAGCCGGCCTCGTCGAAGCCCAGGCCGTCCCACTGGGCGCGAAGCCCGGGCGTGATCTCCGGCACGCCGTCGTAGAAGCCGGGGACGGTCACCCGGCCGTTCCCGTCGTGGAGGCTCGACAGGATGCGGGTGAGGACCCGGATCGGGTTGATCGCCGCCCCGCCATACATGCCCGAGTGGAGGTCCATGCGCGGCCCGGTGATCGTCACCTCCTCGCCCAGCAGGCCCCGGAGCATCGTCGTGATCGCGGGCGTGTCCCGGTCGAAGAGGTCGGTGTCGCAGATGAGCGCGAGGTCCGCCGTCAGGAGGTCGCGGTTGGCCTCCATGAAGGGGCGCAGCGAGGGCGAGCCCGACTCCTCCTCGCCTTCGAAGAACAGCGTGATGCGCGCGGGAAGCCTGTGGTGGACGGCGATCCAGGCGCGGCAGGCCTCGACGAAGGTCATGAGCTGCCCCTTGTCGTCCGAGGCGCCGCGCCCCCGGATCACCGGGCCGTTCGAGGTTTCCTCCACCTCGGGCAGGAAGGGCGGGCGGTTCCAGAGGTGCAGAGGATCGACCGGCTGCACGTCGTAGTGCCCGTAGAACAGGAGATGCCGCTCGCCGTCGCCGCCCTTGCCGACGACCATCGGACGTCCCTCGGTCGGGTGCTTGGCGGCCTGGAACCCCATGTCGGTCAGGTCCTGCACGAGCCAGTCCGCCGCGGCCTCGCAGTCCGGCGCGTGCACGCGGTCCGTGGAGATCGACGGGATGCGCAGCAGCGCAAGGAGCCGCTGGATCGCCTGGGGCATGTCGGCGTCGATGCGGGCGAGGACGGGGTCGAGCATGAAGGAACTCCGGTCAGGATGCCCGGCAAAGGCTAGGACGCGGCCGGTCCGGCGGCAACGGCCCCGCAGGAGGGTCCGGTTTTCCGACCTTTGGAGGGGCGACGAATTGTGCCATGGCTCTCTGGGACTATTTGATCTAGAGCAAGGACCCGGCGAAAGGGATGTCCTACATCCCGGCCGGCAAGCTTACGGCAAGGATCTGATCCGTGGATTACGACGCCCAACTCGACGCAGCGCTCGACCGTCTTCACCAGGAAGGGCGCTACCGCACGTTCATCGACATCGCGCGCGACAAGGGCCAGTTTCCCCACGCTGTCTGGCACCGTCCCGACGGGACGGAGCAGAAGATCACCGTCTGGTGCGGCAACGACTACATGGGCATGGGCCAGCACCCCGTCGTCCTCGAAGCCATGCACGAGGCGCTGGACGCCGTGGGCGCGGGCTCGGGCGGCACGCGCAACATCTCGGGCACCACGGTCTACCACAAGCGCCTCGAGGCCGAGCTGGCCGACCTGCACGGCAAGGACGCGGCGCTGCTGTTCACCTCGGCCTATATCGCCAACGACGCGACGCTGAGCACGCTCAAGGTCCTGTTTCCGGGCCTCATCATCTATTCCGACGCGCTGAACCATGCCTCGATGATCGAGGGGATCCGGCGCGGCGGCGGCCTGAAGCGGATCTTCCGGCACAACGACGTGGCGCACCTGCGCGAGCTCCTGGAAGCCGACGATCCGAAGGCGCCCAAGCTGATCGCCTTCGAGTCGGTGTATTCGATGGACGGCGACTTCGGCCCGATCCGCGAGATCGTCGAGCTGGCCGAGGAGTTCGGCGCGCTCACCTACCTCGATGAGGTTCATGCCGTCGGCATGTACGGCAAGCGGGGCGGCGGCGTGGCCGAGCAGCTGGGCCTGATGCATCGGATCGACATCATCAACGGCACGCTGGGCAAGGCGTTCGGGGTGATGGGCGGCTACATCGCGGCCAGCGCCAAGATGTGCGACGCGATCCGCTCCTACGCGCCGGGCTTCATCTTCACGACCTCGCTGCCGCCGGTGATCGCGGCCGGCGCCGCGGCTTCGGTCGCGCATCTCAAGACCGACCAGGCGCTGCGCGAAAAGCATCAGACCCAGGCCAGGATCCTCAAGACCCGGCTCAAGGGCCTGGGGCTTCCGATCATCGACCATGGCTCGCACATCGTCCCGCTGATCGTGGGCGACCCGGTGCACACCAAGATGATCTCGGACATGCTGCTGTCCGATTTCGGGATCTATGTCCAGCCCATCAACTTTCCGACCGTGCCGCGCGGAACCGAGCGTCTGCGCTTCACGCCCTCGCCGGTGCACGGATCGAAAGAAATGGACGCGCTGGTGCGTGCATTGGACTCGCTCTGGAGCCATTGTGCGCTAAATCGCGCCGAAATGGCGGGCTGACATCACGATCCCATGATGCAGGCCCGCAACGGGCGTGATACTCTCGCCACAAATGGCCCCCGTGGTTCTCGAATCATGAATGGGGTCTTTGGGGCGGGACGGGACGTGGGGCAAGTTCATGATCGGGCGAGGCTATCTGCGCGGCAAGGTGGCTGAGGAGCCGGACTCGAAAGGGTTCGACGCCTTTGAACTCCGTTTGGGCGACCTCATGCGCGGGGAACGCGCAACGATGGGCAAGTCGCTCCTGGATGTTCAGCGCGAGTTGAAGATCAAGGCCGCCTACATCGCCGCCATCGAGAATGCCGATCCCTCGGCGTTCGACACGCCGGGCTTCATCGCCGGCTACGTGCGCTCCTATGCGCGCTACCTCAACATGGACCCGGACTGGGCCTTCGAGACCTTCTGCCGGGAATCGGGCTTCTCGACGGCGCACGGCATGTCCGGTGCGGCGTCGACCCTGCGCCCCGTGCGCGAGGAGAAGCTGCCGGTGGCGGGCTTGGGCAAGGACATCTTCGCGGGGCAGGGCGGGCCGTTCCTGCCGGGCTCCACGGGCGCCCTCGCCAATGTGGAGCCGCGGGCGGTCGGTTCGGTCCTCGTGCTCGTGGCCCTGCTGTCGGGGCTCAGCTACGGTGGCTGGGTGGTCCTGCGCGAGATCCAGAAGGTCACGCTGGCCCCGGTGGAACAGCCCCCCACGGTGATTGCGGACGTGGACCCCCTGGCTGGCGGCTCGCGGTCGGAGGCCGAGGATCAGGCCAGGTTCGCCTCGATCGAGGTCCCGTCGGCCGAGGCGCTGGACCGCCTCTACCGGCCCGAGGCCCTGGACGTCCCGGTGCTGGTCCCGCGCGACGGCCCCATCGCGGAGCTCGACCCGGCGACCGTCGGCACGATGGGTCCCGGCACCCCGAACGTGACGGTCAGCGTGTCCCCTGCCGATTTGACGGCGGTGGCCCAGGCTGCCGTGCCCTATGGCCCGCCGCCCCCGCCCGGGACGGACACGACCGGGGTGGAACAGGTGCTCGCCGGGGTGCTGGGCGCCACGCCGGCCGATCCGAACGCCGTGCAGGTCACGACAGGACCCGCCCCCAAGGTCGAACTCGTTGCCGTGCGCGACGCTTGGGTCCGGGTGAACGCGCCGGATGGCTCGGTCCTCTTCGAGGGAATCCTCGGGCCGGGCGACACCTTCGAGGTGCCGGCCACCGAGGATCCCGCCAAGCTGCGGGTCGGGGAATCCGGCGCGCTCTACATGGCGGTGAATGGCGTGCCCTACGGTCCGGTCGGCCCGGCCGGGCAGGTCACCTCCAACGTGCCGCTGGGGGTCGGGGACATCACGTCGACCTATGCCCAGGCGGACCTGACCCAGGACGAGGAGCTGGCCCAGTACGTGGCGGTCGCCTCGGCCGCCCAGACCGCGCCGGGCGCGCTTCCTGCCGGAGCCGTCCTGCCGGGGTCCGACCTGACCGAGTGAGGCAACGCGCCCCGTTGCGGGCGCGAGCCGCGGCGATTACCTGTCGGCCGTCCCCGACAAGGAGCCCCGAGATGTCGCACAACCCTGTCCGTCCCTGGCGCAGCATCGACCGGCGCCCGTCGCGCCGGATCATGGTGGGCTCGGTTCCCGTGGGGGGCGGCGCGCCGATCTCGGTGCAGACGATGACGAACACCCTGACCACCGACGTCGCGGGCACCGTGGCGCAGGTGCTGGCCGCCGCCGAGGCCGGGGCCGACATCGTCCGGGTGTCCACGCCGGACGAGGAATCGACAAGGGCGCTGCGGGACATCGTGCGGGAAAGCCCCGTTCCCATCGTGGCGGACATTCACTTCCACTATCGCCGGGCCATCGAGGCGGCCGAGGCAGGCGCGGCCTGCCTGCGGATCAACCCCGGAAACATCGGCTCGGCGGAGCGGGTGCGCGAGGTCGTCAAGGCCGCGCGGGATCATGGCTGCTCCATGCGGATCGGGGTCAACGCGGGCTCGCTCGAACGACATCTGCTGGAGCGCTACGGCGAGCCCTGCCCGGAGGCGATGGTGCAGTCGGGCCTCGATCACATCAAGATGCTGCAGGACGAGGATTTCCACGAGTTCAAGATCAGCGTGAAGGCCTCGGACGTGTTCCTCGCCGCGGCCGCCTACCAGCAGCTGGCCGACGTCACCGACGCGCCCATTCACCTCGGGATCACCGAGGCCGGCGGGTTGATGTCCGGCACGGTCAAGAGCGCGATCGGGCTGGGCAACCTTCTGTGGATGGGGATCGGCGACACGATCCGCGTGTCGCTCTCCGCCGATCCGGTCGAGGAGGTGAAGGTCGGCTTCGAGATCCTGAAAGCCCTCGGCCTGCGGCATCGGGGCGTCAACATCATCTCCTGCCCGTCCTGCGCGCGGCAGGGCTTTGACGTGATCAAGACGGTGGAGGCGCTCGAGAAGCGGCTGTCCCACATCAAGACGCCCATGTCGCTGTCGATCATCGGCTGCGTGGTGAACGGCCCCGGCGAGGCGCTGATGACGGATGTCGGCTTCACCGGCGGCGGGGCAGGGCACGGCATGGTCTACCTAGCCGGGAAGCAGAGCCACCGCATGGACAACGACCGGATGATCGACCACATCGTCGAGCAGGTCGAGGCCAAGGCCGCCGAGATCGAGTCCGCCCGCGCGATGAGCGCCCAAGCCGCCGAATGAGGCGCAGATCCGGCCGGTCAGTCGGCCGGAAGGCCCATCTGGTTCCATGGCATCCGGCGCAGGCCGTTCGCGAGCCCGCAACGGCCGGTCAGCCCTGACCGGATCAGGGCGAGGCCCGCCAGGGCCGACAAGGCCAGGCATCCCGGGTGCACCAGTTCGCCCAGGGCCAGCCCGAGCAGGGACAGGGCACCCAGGGCCAGTTCGACCTGCCGCGCGAGGCCGATCGCCGGACCGCCATCGACGGCGACCGGCAGGCCGGCCCTGCGCCAGGCCTGGATCCCGCCTTCGAGCCGGAAGGCCGCCGCCGTCGTCAGGCCCCTGAGCCGCCGTGCGTGATCGAGGGTCTCGACGCCACAATCGCAGAGAAAGATGACGGCCGGCACGCCCCGTGCGCCGATCCGTCGCGGCAGTTGGCTGATCGGGGCATGAAGCGAACCCGGAACATAGAAGCGCCGCCGTTCGTCCTCCTCGCGGATGTCCACGAGAAGGGCCCCGCGGTCGAGAAGGCGTCTGGCGTCGGCGCCATCGATCGGAGCGAGGGTCATGGGACAGCAATCCTGGTTGGCCGCGAACCGTCCGGGTCCGAGGCAAGATAGTCACGTCGCCGGCGGGTTCGGGACCCACGCCCGGCCCCCGCGGGCCGATGCACGTTTAGGTAGAGCCAGGAGGGCCCGCAACTATCTTTTAGGGCAGGTGATCAGCCGGCGCGTTCATCGGCGACCAGCGCCTGCATGCTCGGAAGCGGGACATAGCCGCGGACCATCTGGTCCCCCATGACGAAGGTCGGCGTCCCGGAGATGTTGAGCTTCTGGGCAAGGTCATGGTTCTGGGCGATGACCTCGGTCACCTCGGCCGCATCCATCCGGTCAAGGATCGGCGCCGGGTCGAGCGCGAGGCTTTCGGCCAGGCGGCTCAGCGAGTCGGGGGTGACGTCGGTCTGCATGAGCATCAGCGCGTCGTGCACGTCCTTGTAGGCGTCGTCGCCATGGATCTGCTGGACCGCGATCGCGAACCGAGAGGCGAGTTCGCTCTGGGGGCCGAGAATCGGGAACTCCTTGAGGACGAAGCGGATGTTCCCATCGCCTGAAACGAGGTCCTCCACCTCTTGGAAGGCCCGGCGGCAGTAGCCGCAGCGGTAGTCCATGAACTCCACCACGGTCACGTCGCCGTCGGGATTGCCGCCCACCCAGGAATGTCCGTCCGAGGTGATGGCCTCGATATGCTCCTGCACGAGTGACTGATCCGCGGCGACCTGCCGGTCCGCTTCCCGCTGCTCCAGCACGGAGATCGCCTCGGTCAGCACCTCCGGATGCTCCAGCAGGTAGTCGCGCACCTCCCCCCGAAAGGCCTCGCGCTCTTCGGGCGTCATGGCGCCAAGATCGAGGGCGGCAACCGGCAGGGCCGTGACGGCGAGGGTGGCGGCAAGGGCAAGACGGCGGATCGGCATGGGGCGGCTCCCTTCAGGATTCCACGATCCTGCGCACAACGGGCCGGGATTTCCAAGTGGCAGGCCGGCCCTCACGGAGGCTTGAGCCAGGACGCCGGCCGGGTCTGGCATTGACGGAGCCGATGATCGAGGGGACAGACCAGGGCAGGGGACGCGGAGGGGCGAATGGGATTCGGGCTTGGAACGCTTTGCCGCGCGGCCGTGCTGGCTGCCCTGGCGGGTCCGGTCGCGGCCGAGGGCCTGGGCGGGCTGGCCCATGTCGACCTGGGCGGGAGCCGGGTGGAGGATTGGGGCCGCGGGATCGAGGTCACGCTGTCGCTGTCGCAGGCCGTGCCATGGAAGGTGTTCACGCTGGATGCGCCACGCCGCCTGGTGATCGACTTCCGCACCATTGACTGGACGGGTGTGGATCCCGCCGAACTGCTCGAGCCGGGGAATGCCACGGCCTTGCGCGTCGGAGTGCCGCGAGCTGGCTGGTCGCGGCTCGTCGTGGACCTGGACCGTCCGCTCGCGGTGGCGGAAGCGGGCATGACCGTGAACGCCGGCGATGGAACGGCCCAGCTCCACTTGACGATGGAGGTGACGGACGAGGCGACCTTTACGGCTTCGGCCGAGACATCGCCGGAGGCGGTCGCGGCGCGGTCCGGAACGGCCGCCGTGCCCGCCGCGCCGGACGACCGGTTCGTCGTCGCCATCGATCCCGGCCATGGGGGCATCGATCCGGGCGCCGAACGGGAGAACCTGCGCGAGGCCCAGCTGATGCTGTCTCTCGCCCGCGAGCTGGCCGATGCGGTGGCACGGGCCGGCATGGTCCCCGTCCTGACCCGTGAGGACGATGTGTTCGTTCCCTTGCAGGCCCGCATGACCATCGCCCGGCAGGCGGGTGCGGACGTGCTCCTGTCCCTCCATGCCGACGCGCTCGAGCAGGATGACGCGTCGGGCGCGTCGATCTACACCCTGACCGAGGAAGCCGTCGGCCAGGCCTCGGAGCGCATGGTGGAGCGGCACGAGGGCGGCGACCTGCTTTCGGGGCTGGACCTCAAGGGGCAGGACGACACCGTGGCGACCGCGCTGATGGATCTGGCGCGGCTCGACACCACCCCACGCTCCCGCAACCTTGCGGCCGCGCTGGCCGCCGCGCTTCCCAAGGCGGGGGCGCCCGTCAACGACCATGTCCTGCGCCAGGCCCCCCTGGCGGTGCTGAACGCCGCCGACTTTCCGAGCGTGCTGATCGAGACCGGCTTCCTGTCCGATCCGTCGGACCGCGCCCGGCTGTCCACGGCGCAGGGACGGGCGCCGCTCGTGGCCGGGATCGTCGCCGCGCTGCGGTCCTGGTCGGATGCCGAGGAGGCGCGGGCCCCGCTCCTCCGCCGATGAGGGCCGATCGGGTCAGCTGGCCCGGCGCAGCTGCACCGGCTGCGGTCGCCGGCGCGGCGGGGGGGCCGGGGCCTCATCCTCGAAGGCGCTGCGGCTCATCCGGTCGAGCCGCTGCATCACCTGGTTGATCTGGTCGGAGCTGTCCGTCTGCTCCCGGCAGGCCGCCGAGATTTCCGCCACCAGGGACGAGGTGAGCTGCATCTGGGGGACCACCTCGGCCACGCGGGTCAGGCTTTCCTCGGAGATGGCGACGGCCTCGGAGGCGAGCGTGCTCATCTCGGAGGCGGCGACGGCCGCCCGCTCGGCCAGTCGCCGCACCTCGGACGCGACGACCGCGAAACCACGTCCGTTGTCGCCCGCGCGGGCGGCCTCGACGGCCGCATTGAGCGCGAGGAGGTCGGTCTGACGGGCGATGTCCTGAACGATCCGGATCTTCTCGGCGATGAGGCGCATGGCCCCGGCGGAGCGGTCGACGGCCTGGCCGTTCTCCTCGGCCCCGGCGGAGGTGGATTTGGCGAGCTGCTCGGCCCGGTTGGCGCATTCGGCGGTCTGGCGGACGCTGGCGGTCATCTGCTCCATGGCGGAGGACACCGTCTCGATGGCGCGGGCCTGTTCGGTGGCCAGGGCGCAGCGCGCGGCGTCGGCCCGGTCGCGTTCCGCTTCGATGGCGGCGATGTAGGACGAGATCGCCAGATCCATGTCGAGCATCACGAGCCGGATGACGAGACCCAGGGTGGCCGTCGCGTCCGCCTCCCGCCGTTGGCGGCGCAGCCGGCCGCCGCGGGTCAGGGCGGGCAGCATCGCGCCGACCATCCGGCTGAGCACCAGGGCGTAGCCGCCGAGATACCATTGCGGCTCCAGGCCGATGCGGGCGTGGGCGAGGCCGACCTGCCGGGCGCGTTCGAGGTAGTCGGCGTCAATGCGGGCCGTCATGAGCCGGTCCCAATGCGAGGCCTGGGCGGCCTTGGTCCGGGACATGTGGTCGGGCGAGGAGAAATGGCGCGCCATCGCGGGCACGCGGCCCAGGTGATCGTAGAAGGCGCCGACCGCCGACCGGACGGCCGCCTTGAGCAGCGGTGCCCGCCGTTGCGCCAGGGCGACGTCATCGGGGCCGAGTTCAAGAAAGGCGAGTCGGTCCGCGAGCGTCGTGTCGTCCATGGTTTCGGCTACTTTCCTCTTGGGGTCGCACGAGGTTGATAGCCCATCAAGGTTAACGCCCGATTGACCACGATCGGGAATTCAGGCCTGCTACAGGCGGCGGGCCATCCAGATCGTGTGACCGGCGCAGGAGGGCTCCTCGGGCCAGTAGCCCAGCTCCTCGAAGCCATGCTCGGCGAAGAGGGCGCGATACTCCTCGGGGGCGAGGCTCGCGTGGTAGAGGGGCGACTCGCCGATCCGGCCGATCGGCTCGCCCGCGGCGGGGCCGGTGGTCACGAGCAGGACGCCCCCCGGCGCCAGATGGCTGGCCAGAACCGCGAAGGTGGCCCGCTGGTCGTCGGGCGACAGATGGAAGAAGCTGTCCCAGGCGATCAGCAGGTCGAACGTCTCGGTAAGGCGCAGGGTCCGCATATCGGCATGGAGCGCCACCGCGCGCGGCACCACGCGGGCAAACAGCTCGATCATTGGGCGCGACGCGTCCACCCCGGTCACCATGCACCCCCGATCGAGGAGATACTCGGCGATGGGGCGCCCGGCGCCGCAGCCCAGGTCGAGAACCCTGCGCCGTCCCCGCGCGTGCGGCGCGATGGAGAGCGCCCGGTCGATCCAGGGCCGCTCGACCAGCCGGCGGTCCCGCGTCGCGGCCCAGGCCGGACCCTCGCGGTCGTAGGTGGCGATCACGTCCTCGGGCTTCATGCCCCCTCGCTTGTCCAGGGCGGGCGCGCACGCCCTCGTGACGACCCATCGGGCGCAACGGCGCCGAATGCAAGGCATCGGCTTTTGACCCTTGGCCGGGCGCCGCCTATAAGCATCCCATTCCGCGGGCTTGAAGGACCGGACCCTTGCTGCGATTCGTCATGTCCTTTTTCGGGGGCATCTTCTCGATGCTGACCCTGGGGCTCGCCATGGGCGCCATCACCATGGGCGCGATCTTCTTCATCTATGGCCGGGACCTCCCCTCAATCGAGGTGCTGTCGCAGTATACGCCTCGAACGATCAGCCGAGTCTACAGCGCCGAAGGTCAGATCATCGACGAGTTCGCCACCGAACGGCGGCTCTTCACCCCGGCCGAGGAGATCCCGGACCTCGTGAAGCACGCCTTCGTCGCGGCCGAGGACCAGAACTTCTACACGCATCCGGGCTTCGACGTGCGCGGCATGGCCGCCGCCGTGGTCGAGGCGGTGCGGTCGCGCGGCCACGATCTGCGCGGCGCCTCGACGATCACGCAGCAGGTCATGAAGAACTTCCTGCTCGATGGTTCGCGGTCGGCGGAACGCAAGATCAAGGAGCTCATCCTCGCCACCCGGATCGAGAAGGCGATGAGCAAGGACGAGATCCTGGAGCTTTACCTCAACGAGATCTTCCTGGGCGAGAACTCCTACGGGGTGACCGCCGCGGCGCTGACCTACTTCAACAAGCCGCTGACGGCCCTGTCTGCCGGGGAGGTCGCCTACCTCGCCGCGCTGCCCAAGGAACCTTCGCACCTTCATCCGGTCCGCGAATACGACGACGCGGTCGAGCGGCGGAATTACGTGCTCCGGCGGATGTTCGAGGACGGCTACATCGACGAGCCCACGCTGAAGTCCGAGCAGGCGGCGCCGCTCCGGACGGTGCAGTCCGGCGACTATCCGAGCTTCCGGTCGTCGCTGCCGCCCCGCGACTACTTCACCGACGAGATCCGGCGGCAGCTGTCCGCCAACTTCGGGGAGGAGGAGTTCTTCTCGGGCGGGCTGTCCATCCGGGCGACCATGGACCCCGATCTGCAGGTCGATGCGGCCCATGCCCTCCAGCGCGCGCTGGAGAACTTCGACCGCGGCCTGGGCAAGTGGCACGGCGTGGTGGCCAGCCTTCCGGCCGATGTCCTGGGCGACGAGGCCGAATGGCGCCAGGCCCTGGCCGCGACCGAGGCCCCGCGGGACATCACGCTCGACGGTCGCTGGTATCCGGCGGTCGTGCTCGAGGTCGGCGACCAGGAGCTGAGGCTCGGGATCGAGGGCGACCACGACGAGCCGCCGGTCGTCCCGCGCGCCGACATCGACTGGTTCCCCGGCAGCTTTGCCGACAACTTCACGCCCGGCGACGTGGTCCTGGTCCGCAAGATGACGGGGGACGGCGGAGCCTTCCTGCGCTGGACGCTCCGGCAGGTGCCGGAGGTCGAGGGCGGCTTCATGGCGATGGACGTCAACACCGGGCGCGTGCTGGCGATGCAGGGCGGCTTCTCGTACCAGTCCTCGGTCTTCAACCGGGCCACGCAGGCGCGCCGGCAACCGGGATCGAGCTTCAAGCCCTTCGTCTATGCCGCCGCGCTGGATTCGGGATACACGCCCGCGACCATCGTCGTGGACGCCCCGATCGAGATCAACACGCCCCAGGGGCTGTGGGTGCCGCAGAACGCCTCGAACCAGTACTACGGGCCGACGCCGCTGCGGACGGGCATCGAGCAGTCGCGGAACCTGATGACCATCCGCCTGGCCCAGGAGGTCGGGATGGATACGGTCGCCCAGTACGCGGAACGGTTCGGCGTCTACGACGACATGCAGCCGTTCCTCTCCAACGCGCTGGGGGCGCAGGAGACCACCCTGTTCCGCATGGTGGCCGCCTACGCCATGTTCGCCAACGGCGGCGAGAGGGTGGAGCCCACGCTCGTGGACCGGGTGCAGGACCGCTATGGCCAGACCATCTACCGCCACGACCAGCGGATCTGCATCGACTGCGGCCAGCCCACGCTGCCGGCCGGGCAGGCCCCCCACATCCAGAGCGACCGCCAGCGGATCATGAACGCGGTCACGGCCTACGAGCTCACCTCCATGATGGAGGGCGTCGTCCAGCGCGGGACCGCTGCCAAGGCCATCAACCTGCCCGTTCCGATCGCCGGCAAGACCGGCACCACGAACGAGGCCAAGGACGTGTGGTTCATCGGCTTCTCCTCGAACCTGGTGGCGGGCTGCTACATCGGCTACGACACGCCCCGGTCGATGGGTGGCGCCTCGGGTGGCGGCGTCTGCGCGCCGGTGTTCCAGGAGTTCATGGAGCAGGCCGTCCAGCGCTACGGCGGTGGCCCCTTTGCCGTCCCGCCGGAATGCACGTTCATCAACATCGACCGGTTCTCGGGCGCGCGGTTGCCCGACGACGCGACCGGCGACAATGTCGTGTCCGAGTGCTTCCGCGCCGGCGAGGAGCCGATCTTCGGCGTCACCTTCGACGGCGGCTTCGAGATGGCGGGGGACCTTCCTCTGGTCGACGCGGTGCGGGCCTCGTCGCGCAACGTGACGACCTCGACCGGCGACACGGCCACGGTCGGCCCCAAGGCCAGCTTCGGCACCCTGACCTCCGGCGGGCTTTACTAGGCCCGCCTTGCCCGGCCCGGTGGGTCGGGCTATGACCCCGCGATCATCCCGGGAGACCATTCCATGCGCACCGAGACGCAGAACACCGTCGACGCGATCCGCACCTCGATCGACCTCGTGAGCCGCCGCATGGACCGCGAGACGGCGACGCACCGCCTCGAGGAGTTCAATGCCCGCGTCGAGGATCCCACGCTCTGGAACGATCCCGAGGCGGCCCAGAAGCTGATGCGCGAGCGTCAGGTTCTCGTGGACAAGATCGGGACCGTGGACGCGCTGGAACGCGAGCTCAACGACAACATCGAGCTGATCGAGATGGGCGAGGCCGAGGGCGACGAGGAGATCGTCGCCGAGGCCGAGGCCGCCCTACGCGCTCTCAGGGACCGGGCCGCCGCCAAGGAGATCGAGGCCCTTCTCGACGGCGAGGCCGATGCCAACGACACCTTCCTCGAGATCAACGCCGGGGCGGGCGGCACCGAAAGCTGCGACTGGGCCTCGATGCTGGCGCGGATGTATGTCCGCTGGGCCGAGCAGCACGGCTACAAGGTCGAGCTCCAGGCCGAGACGCCCGGCGAAGAGGCGGGCATCCGGTCGGCCACCTACAAGATCATGGGCCACAACGCCTATGGCTGGCTCAAGTCCGAGTCCGGCGTGCACCGGCTCGTGCGGATCTCGCCCTACGACAGCGCGGCCCGGCGGCACACCTCTTTCTGCGCGGTCTGGGTTTATCCGGTCGTCGACGACAACATCGAGATCGAGGTGCAGGACAAGGACATCCGGATCGACACCTACCGGTCGTCCGGGGCCGGCGGGCAGCACGTCAACAAGACGGATTCGGCGGTCCGGATCACCCACTTCCCGACCGGGATCGTCGTGACCTCGTCCCTCAAGTCCCAGCACCAGAACCGCGACATCGCCATGCAGGCGCTGAAGTCCCGGCTCTATCAGCAGGAGCTCGAGAAGCGGAACGCGGCCATCAACGCCGCCCACGAGGCCAAGGGCGACGCCGGATGGGGCAACCAGATCCGCTCCTACGTCCTCCAGCCGTACCAGATGGTGAAGGACCTGCGGACCGGCTTCGAGACCTCGGACACGCAGGGCGTGCTCGACGGCGATCTGGACGGCTTCATGGCGGCCACGCTCGCGCAGGACGTCGCCGGCAAGAGCCGGGCCGAGGCGCTCGCGGAAGATTGACGGCGGGTCAGCGCAGGCTAGCTCTGGCTTGAACATCAAGGAGTTCGCCATGAAGCTTCGTCTCTCTCTCCTGCTTGCCGCTGGCGTTGTGGCTTTGGCCGGATGCCAGCCGCCGCCGGCCACCACCGTGACGGTCGACCCGAACACCAACGCGGCCTCGGTCACGACCACCCCCGGCTCGCCGCCGGTCGCGGTCGTGCCGAATGCGGCCGGGACCGGCACCACCGCCGTCGGCGTCGTGGGCAGCGGGTCCTAAGCGACCAATCGAACGCGGGACGCCGGGGGTTGGGCCCCCGGCGTCAACTGATGCAAGAGGGAAACAGCTTAGATCGCGAAAGATTGACCTAAAGGTAAATAGGTCTAGCTCGTGGCCAGCAAGCCAAGGAGGCCACAACATGATTTCCAGACTTACCGTCCTCGCCATTCCCGCCCTGTTCCTGGTTTCGGCCTGCGAAGAGGGTGGCGTGCTTGGGACCGGGTCCAACACCCAGATCGGTGCCACGGACGGGCAAGCTTACGGCACCACCCCCGAGGGGATCGTCCAGTCCCAGCTGAATGCGCCCCAGAACGCCGGCAGCTGCGAGAACCTCGCGCTCCGGATCGAGAACTCGGAAGTCAACGAGGTCGAGCGCCAGGCGGCGATCGAGGAACGCGAGCGGCTGGGCTGCTGATCGGGCAGGGGCCTGGGACGCACGGCCGTCCAAGGCCCCTCCACCTTCCTGCTTCCGGCATCCGTCAGAAAAGGGCTTTCCAGTCGTCCTTCGGCAGGCAAAGACTTGCCCGTGGGAAGGAGGAGCCCGCCATGACGTTCGAGACCGCCACCGTCGGGTCCGAGGCGACCCCGGCTGCGTCACCCCTGCCGGAGATCAACCGGCTCAGCCTTGCCGACCTGTCCTACGCCTTGCGCGCCGGTCTTCGGGACTTCCGCGCGGCGCCGCGATTCGGCCTTTTCTTCAGCTCCGTCTACGTCCTCGGCGGATTTCTCATGATCTGGCTGGGGGCTGGCACCGTGACGTGGACGCTGGCCACCTCGCTGGGGTTTCCGCTGATCGTCCCCTTTGCGGCCGCCGGTCTCTACGAGGTCAGCCGGAGGCTGGAGTCCGGAATCCCCCTGACCTGGAGCGACGTCCTGGGCGTCGTCTGGCGCGAACGGACGCGGCAGCTGCCCTGGGCGGGCGCGATCATCGTCATCTATTTCCTGTTCTGGACCTTCTTGGCCCACATGATCTTTGCGCTGTTCATGGGCCTGTCGACGATGACCAACATCAGCACGAGCTGGGACCCGCTGCTGACCCGCGAGGGACTGCTCATGATCGCGACCGAGTTCGCAGTGGGCGGCATCCTGGCCTTCGTGCTTTATGCTCTGACGGTCCTGAGCCTGCCGCTGCTCCTGGCGCGCGAGGTGGACTTCGTGAGCGCGATGATCCTGAGCTTCGGCTGCGTGACGGCCAATCCCGGCGTGATGCTGGCCTGGGCCTTCCTGATCGCCGCGGCGACCCTGCTGGCTCTGGTGCCGTGGTTCCTGGGGCTTGTCGTGGTGCTGCCGGTGCTGGGGCATGCGACCTGGCACCTGTATCGCCGGGCGCTGAGCGACCCCTAGATGCGGAAAGGGCGCCGACGGCTGATCCGTGGCGCCCTTCGTCCCTGCGGGAGGCGTCGCGCTTATTGCGCGTCGGACGACATCGAGGGCTTGGGGAGCACCTTCGTCGCCGCGTTCAGCGGGTCGTCCTGACGCTGCACCGATCCTTCGAAATGGGCGCCCGATTCGATGGCGATGGTCTTGTGAATGATGTCGCCTTCGACGCGCGCCGTGGAGGTGAGGCGGACCTTGAGCCCGCGCACCCGACCGATGATGCGGCCGTTGATCACCACGTCGTCGGCCACCAGCTCACCCTTGACGGTCGCGCCTTCGCCGACCGTCAGGAGATGGGCGCGGATGTCGCCTTCGACCTGGCCTTCGATCTGGATGTCGCCCGTCGTCCGGATGTTGCCCTTGATGTGCAGGTCCGACGACAGGATCGAAGCGGGAGGCTTGGCCTTCGGAGCCTGGGGCCGATAGTCCGCGGCCTGACCGACGGCCGTGCCTGGCGCGGGCGCAGGCTGCGGCTGCGCGGCGGCGCCGGGACCCGGCTCGTTGATCTTGGACTTAGAGAACATCGTTACCTGCTCCGATGTAGATCATGGGGTTGATGGGCTCGCCCCCAACCCGGATCTCGTAGTGGAGATGGGGCCCGGTGGAGCGTCCGGAGTTGCCCATATCACCGATCCTGTCCCCGCGCGAGACCCTTTGCCCCACCTCGACCCGGATCTGGTTCAGGTGGCCGTAGCGCGTCTCGATGCCGAATTCATGCTGGATCTTGATCAGCCGTCCGTAGCCCGACGCCCAGCCGGCGAAGATCACGACGCCGTCGGCGGTCGAGTAGACCGGCGTGCCGATGGGCCCGGCCATGTCGATGCCTTCATGCATCCGGCCCCAGCGCATGGCGAAGCCCGAGGTGTAGCGGAAGGTGTCCCTCAGCGGGAGGACGAACGGCACGCGCTGGACGGCGATGCGATACAGGTTCAGGCGGTCGAGCTCGTCCAGAATGCCGTTGGCGCGCAGGGTGCCGTCGTCGTCGGACGCCTTGCCCATCGTGGACATCTGGATCGGCACCAGCGGGCCACCCTGACCGGAATAGCCGCGGCGCACCTCGTCGATCAGGTGGTCGGGATCGAGGCCGGCGGTCCGGAACAGGTTGTTGAGCGGCTCGACCGAGATCTGGAGCGCATCCTCGAGCTGCTCGAAGATCTCGTCGTTGCGTTCCTTGGTGAGTCGCAGCTCCAGGTCGAGATCGCCGGCGAGCTTGATGGCGTCCTGCGCGTCGGACTGGATGCCGTCCCGTTCGGCCGCCGTGTCGGCGAGGGCCTGGGTCACGAAGTCGATGGTGCGTTCCATCTCTTCCGGGTTCG
Organism: Rubellimicrobium arenae; assembly: GCF_017916275.1. Classification (GTDB taxonomy): domain Bacteria; phylum Pseudomonadota; class Alphaproteobacteria; order Rhodobacterales; family Rhodobacteraceae; genus Rubellimicrobium; species Rubellimicrobium arenae. The sequence continues at coordinate 64,196 of NZ_JAFMST010000004.1, read as the reverse complement.
CGCCTGGGGCGGACTGTTCGCTCTGGAGCGTGGCAAGCTGCTCGCGGGCCTGCTCGCGCTGGGTCATCGTGCGCTGCAGGGTGGTCCGGACGACATCGAGCCCGGTCTCGAGCTCGCGCCGCGCCTCCTCAGAGGTCAGGAGTTCGGTCTGCATCGAGGACACCTGACGCAGGGCGGCGGCGAATCGCTCCTGGGCGGCGACGGCCTCCTGCGCCCTCAGGTCCCGCTCGGCCGAGAGCGCGTTGAGCCGGTCCTCGTAGATCATCTTGTCGCGCTGGGCCTGGTCCCGGTAGTTGCCGGAGCCGATCGAGTCCATCAGCAGGATCGCCGTGGCGACGATCGTCCAGGCCACCAGGGCGCCGCTGCCGGTCCAGGCCAGAAGCTGGGTGCCGGGCCCGAGACGGATGAAGCGGGTGTGATCCTCGGACTTCAGGAAGAGCCGCCGCTCCGGGAACCTGCGCTCAAGGATCGCGTGCACGCGCTGCATCAACAATGAGGTCAATGGTTTCGCCCCGTTTTGCCGGACCGGTTCTGGTCCGCTGTCCCGGGGCAAGGGCTAGCGGCGACCCCTCATGGCCGCAACGCCCTATAGTAGGGCGCACGAGGCCACAGGGGCCGAGCAGAGCCCAAACGGCAGAAATCTGCCGACTGTAAATAGCTCAGGAACCGATTCCTGCCGAATTGCGGCAGAACTGTGGCGAATCGGATGTCCAGGTTGACAACTATTTCGGGTGTCGCCGCCGAGTCGCCGACTCAGGCCTCGGCGTTCAGGCGTTCGACGGCTTGGACGACCTGCTCGGCGTGGCCTTTCACGCGGGCCACGGTCCAGACCTGGGCGACCTTGCCATCGCGGCCGATCAGGACGGTGGTGCGGATGATGCCCTCATAAGTCTTGCCATACATCGATTTCTCGCCCCAGGCGCCATAGGCCCGGATCACCTCCTTGGTCTCGTCGGCGAGAAGAGGCAGCCCCAGGCCCGCCTTCTTCACGAACTTGTCCTTTGCGGCGACATCGCCGCCGGAGATGCCGAGGACCGTGGCGCCCGCCGCCTCGAGCCGGGGCACCAGGGCGGTGAAGTCCTGCGCCTCGGTCGTGCAGCCGGGCGTGTCGTCGGCCGGATAGAAGAAGAGGACGACCGCGCGCCCGCGCAGGTCCGCGAGGGCGACGGTGCCGCCGCCGTCGCGGGGCAGGGTGAAATCGGGGGCGGCCTGGCCGGATTCGAGGGTCATGAGCTTTTCTTCGCGCAGCCGTGAGCGTTGCGGAAGAGTTTGAGCGATGCGGCCGCTTCCGTTCGCGGCGGCGTGGCGCGATGATGACAGCGATGCGTGCATGGACGGCCCCCAGCCCCGAGACCCAGGACGTGACGGAGGCCGAGGCTCCTGTCGCGGCGCCCGTCCCGTCGCCGTCGCCAGGTCCAGGGCGGCCCCGCGTGACGCGGCGCGTGATCCGATTCCTGCTGGGCAGCCTGGTGCTGTGCCTCGTCCTCCTGCTGACCACGCCTCTGATGCTGATCGGGCGGGAGATCACCGCGCCGGCCTGGCTCCGCGAACGGGTCGAAGCCACGGCCGAGCAGGCCATGGGCGGAGGGACGCTCCGGTTCGGGGCCATCACCCTGCGGATGCCGACCGACCTCCACCCGCAGGTGCGCCTGCTGGACGTGACGCTGGCGGACCGGGACGGGCGGCAACTGGCCCGCGTGCCCGAGGTGACGATCCAGGTCTCGCCGCGGGGCCTCCTGTTCGCGCGCAGCCTCCTGGTCCAGGAGATCGCGCTGTCCGGGGCCGAGCTGTCGCTGGCCCGGGCCGCGGACGGGAGCGTGGAGCTCGCCTTTGGATCGGGCGGGGAAAGCCGCAACGTCGGGCGGGCCCGGGGGCTCGCCTCGCTGCCCGACCAGTTCGAGCAGTTCTTCGAGCGTCCGGCGCTGGCGGCGCTGCGAACGGTGCGAGTCACGGGGCTCGTGGTGAACTACGAGGATGCGCGCGCAGGGCGGAGCTGGACGCTGGACGGGGGGAACCTGTCGCTCGACCTCAATGGCGGGATGACGCGCCTCCTGGGCGAGGTGTCGGTGCTGTCGGGGCGGTCCTATGTCACGCGCGCCCGGATCGACTATCAGAGCCCGCGCCTGAGCCCCTCGGCGCGAATCGCCCTGACGCTGACGGACGTGGCCGCCTCTGACGTCGCGAGCCAAAGCCCGGCCCTGACATGGCTGCGGGTGGTGGACGCGCCGATTTCCATGGCGCTCCGGGTCGAGCTCGACGACACCGGCGCCCTGGGGCCGACGAGCGTGGCGCTCAAGATCGCCGGAGGGGAGCTGCGGCCAAATCCCCGCGCCAAGGGCGTGCCGTTCGACCTCGCCCGCGCCTACCTGTCCTACGACCCCGCGACCCAAGCGGTCCGCTTCGACACGGTCGAGGTCCGGAGCGACTGGGGCGGTGTCGAGGGCGAGGGGCGCGCCTACCTGCGCGAGATCCAGGCCGGCCTGCCGCGCGCCCTGCTGGGACAGTTCACGCTGCGCCGGATCGTCGCCTCGCCCCCCGGGCTCTATGCCGAGCCGGTGGAGCTGCCCGAGGCCACCGCCCAGTTCCGGCTGCGGCTCGATCCCTTCACCATCGACGTGGCCGAAGCCAGCCTGGGCCTTCCCGGCGATGACGACAGCCGCATCGACGTGAGCGGGCAGGTCGCCGCCTCGCCCGAGGGGTGGCGGGTCGCGCTGGACGGCCACCTGGCCGAGGTCACGCGCGACCGGATCATGGAGCTTTGGCCCGAGCGCCTGCGCCCCGGCCTGCGGTCTTGGCTCAACCAGAACCTGACTGCGGGCGTCCTGCGCGACCTGTCAGCCGCCCTGCGGATCGTGCCGGGCGCGGCGCCGGTCGTCGCCCTGACCAGCGACTTCAGCGACGCCACCGTGCGCCCTCTCGCCAACGAGCCGCCGATCACTGTCGGGGCCGGGCGCCTGACCTGGGAGGGCGGGACGTTCTCCGTGGGCCTGGACCGGGGGCTCGTGACCGCGCCCGAGGGTGGGGTGGTGAACATGGCCGGGACCGGCTTCGTCATCCATCCGGGCGACGCCGTCCGATCCCCGGCCACCGTTCATCTCGATGCGCGCGGGCCGATCACGGCCGTCCTGTCGCTCCTCGACCAGCCGCCCTGGCGATTCCTGAGCTCGGCCCAGCTCCCGGTCGGGCTCGCACAGGGCCGGGCAGCGGCCACGGGCACCATCGATCTCTACCTCGGACCGATGACGCAGGACGAATTGCGCTACGACATCGCCGCCCGCCTGAGCGATGTCACCAGCGACGTGCTGGTTCCCGGCCGGACCCTGACGGCCGAGGCGCTCGACGCGACCGTGACCCCTGCCGGAATCGACATCGGCGGGGACATGCGGGTCGGCTCGGCCCAGGTGGTCGGCGGCTGGCACCAGGCGTTCGGCCCCGAGGCCAAGGGCCGGTCCTCGGTGCGGGCCGAGGTCGAGATCTCGCCCGCCACGCTGCAGGAGTTCGGCATCCTCCTTCCGGACGGAAGCGTGGCCGGACAGGGCCGCGGCGACCTGACCCTCGACCTCGCACCCGGCGAGCCTGTGGCCTTCGCCCTCCGCTCGGACCTGCAGGGGCTCGCGCTGTCCCTGCCGCAGCTCGGCTGGTCCAAGGGCGCGGGGCGGTCCGGCGCTTTGGTGGTGGAAGGCCGCCTGGGCACACCCGTCCGCGTCGACCGCCTGAGCCTGTCGGCGCCGGGCCTGACCGCCGAAGGCAGCGTCCGTCTGACCCAGGCCGGCGCCTTCGACCGGCTGAGGCTCACGCAGCTCGAGGTGGGCGACTGGCTCGACATGCCGGTGACCCTGACAGCCCGGCCGGGGCACGATACGCCCGGGATCGAAGTGACGGGAGGGACGCTCGACCTGTCCAAGGCCACCTTCGGGAGCGGCGGTAGCGGCGAGGGCGGCCCCATCAGCGCCAACCTCGACCGGGTGCAGGTCACCGAAGGCATCGCGCTCACCAACTTTGCCGGCGAGTTCAGCACCGTCTCGGGGCTGGAGGGCGTGTTCTCCGGCCAGGTGAACGACGGGCCGACGGTGACCGGGCGCGTGGCCCCGCAGGGGGGGCGCGTGGGCGCGCGCATCCAGGGGGCCGACGCCGGCGCGGTCATGACGGCCGCCAACATCTTCACCCGGGCCGAGGGCGGCGCGCTGGACATGCTGCTCCTGCCGGTGGATGCGGCCAGCTACACGGGCGAGCTCTGGATCAACGGGCTCAAGGTGCGGGACGCGCCGGTCCTGGCCTCCCTGCTGAACGCCGCCTCCGTGATCGGGCTGCTGCAGCAGCTTGGGGGGCAGGGCATCCTGTTCGACGAGGTGAGCGCCGAGTTCCGCATCGATCCCACGAAGATCACCGTGCAGCGGTCGAGCGCGATGGGCGCGGGGCTGGGGCTGTCGATGGACGGCGTCTTCGACACGGCGAACTACCGCATGGACTTCAAGGGCGTGCTGTCGCCGCTCTATATCCTGAACGGCGTGGGCTCGATCCTGACGCGCCCGGGCGAGGGGCTCCTGGGCGTCAACTTCACCCTGAGCGGCGATCCGGACGATCCCAGCGTCGGCGTCAATCCCCTGTCCCTCTTTGCGCCGGGCAACCTTCGGGAGCTGTTCCGGCGCCATGCCGCCCCCTCCACGCCGTAGCGCGGCGTTGCCTCGCGCGCGGCCCAAGGATAGCGAAGACGGCATGAAGCTGTCCGATTTCGACTTCGACCTGCCCGAGGGGCTGATCGCCACGCGACCGGCGCGGCCCCGGTCCTCGGCCCGCCTGCTGGTGGCCGGGCCCGACCGCCTGGACGACCTGCGCGTGTCGGACCTGCCCGAGGTCCTCCGGCCCGGCGACCGGCTGGTGCTCAACGACACCCGGGTCATCCCGGCCCGTCTCGAGGGCGTCCGACGGCGGGGCGACGCCGTGGCCCGGATCGAGGCCACGCTGCTCACCGACCGGGGCGAGGGGCTCTGGACGGCTCTTCTCAAGCCCCTGCGGAAGGTGAAGGAGGGCGAGGTCATCGATTTCGGCGGAGGGCTTTCGGCGTCCTTCGAAGGCGCGGAGGAGGGGCAGGGGCTCCTGCGGTTCGCCCTCTCGCCGCAGGCCTTTGCCGAGGCGCTGGCACGCGCGGGGCGCATGCCCCTGCCGCCCTACATCGAGGCGCTCCGCCCCGCTGACGATCAGGACCACGAGGATTACCAGACGGTCTGGGCGGCGCGGCCGGGCGCCGTGGCCGCCCCGACCGCGTCCCTGCACTTCGACGAGCCGCTCCTCGCGGCGCTCCGGACCAAGGGGATCGCCTTCACCCATGTGACGCTGCACGTGGGGGCGGGCACGTTCCTGCCGGTCAAGGTGGACGACATCTCGGAGCACCGGATGCACGCCGAATGGGGCGAGGTGTCCGAGACCGCGGCGCGCGAGATCGCGGCCACCCGCGCCGAGGGCGGACGGATCATCCCGGTCGGCACGACCGCGCTGCGGCTCATCGAATCCGCCGCGCGCGGGGGCGGGATCGGGCCCTGGCGGGGGGAGACGGACATCTTCATCACGCCCGGGTTCCGGCTCCAGGTCGCGGACGGGCTGATGACCAACTTCCACCTGCCCAGGTCCACGCTGATGATGCTCGTGTCTGCCGTCATGGGGCTTGACCGCATCCGGGCGATCTACGCCCATGCGATCGGGGAAGGATACCGCTTCTTCTCCTACGGCGACGCCTCGCTGCTGTTGCCGAAAGGACGCTGACGGCCGGCTTCTGTCGCCCGCAGGCCAGCGCCGCGCGGGAAATCGATTATCTCCCGGCGCGAGGCAAGTGCAGGACGGCCACCATGCTGCAAGTACTGGGGAGCGCCTGGGCGCTGCTTCTCGGCATCTATCTCCTCATGATCGGCAACGGGCTCCAGGGCACGCTGCTGGGCCTGCGGGGCGAACTCGAGAGGTTCACGACTCTCGAGATCTCGGTGGTGATGTCGGCCTACTTCGTGGGCTTCCTGTTCGCGTCGCGGTTGGCGCCGGTCCTGATCCGCCGGGTGGGCCATGTGCGGGTCTTCTCGGCGCTTGGCTCGGCCATCTCGGCCATCCTGATCCTTTACCCGATCCTGCCCGAACCCTGGGTCTGGGCGCTGGCCCGCGTGGCCATCGGCTTCTGCTACTGCGGTGTCTACATCACCGCCGAATCATGGCTGAACAGCGCCGCCAGCAACGAGAACCGCGGCAAGGCGCTGTCGCTCTACATGGTCGTCCAGATGGCCGGGATCGTCACGGCCCAGTGGCTGATCGCTCGCAACGACGTCGGGGGCTTTGCGGTCTTCATCATCCCGTCGATCCTCGTGTCGCTCAGCTTTGCGCCCGCGCTGCTGTCGGCCACGCAGACCACGCCCGAGTTCGCGGCCACCAAGCGGCTGAAGATGAGCCGCCTGGTCTCGGCCTCGCCGCTCGCCTGCGCGGGGATGTTCCTGCTGGGATCGGTCTTCGCGGCGCAGTTCGGGATGTCGGCCGTCTACGGCACCCGGGCGGGCCTCGCGGAAGGGCAGATCACCTGGATGGTGTCGGTGACCTATCTCGCCGCACTCGCGTCGCAGTACCCGATCGGCTGGCTGTCGGACCGGATGGACCGGCGGCTGCTGATCCTGGGGCTATCGATGCTGGGGGGCGGCATGGCCCTGGTGGCGCTGCTCTGGCCGGGGCCGCTCTGGCTCGTCCTCCTGACCTCGGCCGTGGTGGGGGGAACCTCCAACCCCCTCTATGCGCTTCTGATCGCCTACGCCAACGACTACCTGGAACGCGAGGACATGGCGGCTGCCTCTGGCGGACTTCTGTTCATCAACGGACTCGGCGCGATTGCCGGGCCTCTCGTGGTGGGCTGGTCGATGGACTGGATGGGGGCCGAAGGTTTCTGGGCCATCATCGCGGCCGTCATGCTGGCGCTGGGCTTCTACGCCGCGTGGCGGATGCGCGCCGCGCCCGACAAGCCCATCGTGGACGGCAAGACGACCTTTGCCCCGATCCCCGCCGCCGCCACGCCCGTCGCCGCCGGAAGCGAAAGGAATGTCGCATGATCCTGCCCAGCGCCAAGGACGTCCTCGAGTTCTGGTTCCAGGAGATCGGCGAGGCACGCTGGTTCAACGGCGGGGACGAGCTCGACGGCATGATCCGGGACCGGTTCCTGCCGCTGTGGGAACGGGCCATGGAAGGCCGGCTGGGTCTTTGGCTCACGACGCCGCCCGAGGCGCTGGCCTATGTCATCCTGCTCGACCAGTTTCCGCGCAACATGTTCCGCGGCGACGCGCTGTCCTTCGCCTCGGACGCGCACGCGCGCGCCGCGGCCAAGACCGTGATCTCGCGCGACTGGGATCTCAAGCTCGCCGAGCGGGAGCGAATCTTCCTTTATCTGCCGCTGGAGCATTCCGAGAACCTGGTGGACCAGGACCGCTGCGTCCGGCTGGTCAAGGCGCGGATGCCCGAGCTTGGGGCCGACTACCTGCTCCATGCCCGCGCCCACCGCGAGCAGATCCGACGGTTCGGCCGCTTTCCGACCCGGAATGCCAGCCTGCGTCGGACGACCACCCCGGACGAGCAGGCTTTCCTCGATCGAGGGGGCTATCCCGCGCTGGTCGAAGAGTTGAAGGCCGGCGCCGACTGAGGCGCCGCTCTGGCGGCTCGCAGGTCCATGCACTAACATCCCCTGACTTCGGCCAAGGGAGATGATCGTTATGGCGACCCGGACCTTCGACGTGATCGTGATCGGGGCAGGCCCCGGCGGCTACGTGGCCGCCATCCGGGCCGCGCAGCTGGGCAAGAAGGTCGTGATCGTCGAGCGGGAGCACCTGGGCGGGATCTGCCTCAACTGGGGCTGCATCCCGACCAAGGCCCTGCTGAGGTCGGCCGAGGTGTTCCACCTCATGCACCGCGCCAAGGAGTTCGGGCTCAAGGTCGAGAAGCCGGACTTCGACTTCGACGCCGTGGTGAAGCGGTCGCGCGGCGTGGCCAAGCAGCTGTCCTCCGGCATCGGCCACCTGATGAAGAAGAACAAGATCGAGGTGGTGATGGGGACCGCCCGGCTGGCCGGGAAGGGCCGGGTGACGGTCACCACCGCCAAGGGCACCGACGATCTCTCGGCCCCGGCCATCATCCTGGCCACCGGCGCGCGCGCACGGTCCCTGCCGGGCATGGAGCCCGATGGTGATCTGATCTGGAACTACAAGCATGCGCTCCAGCCGCCGCGGATGCCCAGGAACCTCCTGGTGATCGGCTCGGGCGCCATCGGGATCGAGTTCGCGAGCTTCTTCAACACCATGGGTGCCCAGGTCACCGTCGTCGAGGTGGCCGACCGCATCCTGCCCATCGAGGACGCCGAGGTGTCGGCCTTCGCCAGGAAGCAGTTCCAGAAGCAGGGCATGACCATCGTCGAGGGCGCCAAGGTCACGCTCACCAAGGGGCAGGGCCAGGTCACGGCCCGAATCGAGGCGGGCGGCAAGGCCGAGGACAAGGTCTTCGACACCGTCATCTCGGCGGTCGGCATCGTCGGCAACGTGGAGGATCTCGGGCTCGAGGAGGTCGGCGCGAAGGTGGAGCGGACCCACGTCGTCACCGACGAGTTCTGCCGCACCGGCGTCGAGGGGCTTTATGCCATCGGCGACGTGGCGGGGGCTCCGTGGCTGGCGCACAAGGCCTCGCACGAGGGGGTGATGGTGGCGGAGATGATCGCCGGGCAGCATGTCCATCCGATCAAGCCGGGCGCCATCGCGGGCTGCACCTATTGCTATCCGCAGGTCGCCAGCGTCGGCTACACCGAGGCCCGCGCCAAGGAGCTGGGCTTCGAGGTCAAGGTCGGGCGTTTCCCCTTCATCGGCAACGGCAAGGCCATCGCCCTGGGCGAACCCGAGGGATTCATCAAGACCGTCTTCGATGCCAAGACCGGCGAGCTTCTGGGCGCCCACATGGTCGGGGCGGAGGTGACGGAGCTGATCCAAGGATATATCGTCGGCCGCTCTCTCGAGACCACGGAGGCCGAACTGATGGAGACGGTTTTCCCGCATCCGACGCTGTCCGAGATGATGCACGAGTCCGTTCTGGATGCCTACGGCCGCGCCCTGCATTTCTAGGACCGGGGCCAGGTCCAGGGGCGCCACGATTCTGGCATTGCTGCCCTAATCTCGCCCCATTCCACCCCTGATTGAGAGCCGAACTGCCGCAACCGAGATGTCGGTTAGCGGCAGTTTCTTTATCCAATCTACTCTGAGGAGAAACATCCGGGAGTGCTGCTCCCGTCCTGCGTGAAGAGCCTCCGGTGGGAGGATCAATTTCTCTAAGCCCGTCATATGGTTAACTTATGTGTTCCAAACCGGGCTGAATTGTGGCTTTTTTGGTTGGCTGCGCTCCCAATTGTGTTACTTTCATGCTGCGCTCGCACACTGTTGGGCGAGACTTCTTGCTTGGGAATTTGGGAGGGCTTCATGCTCAAGACTTGGAAGGCAGCGGCGCTGACGGCGGCTATGCTGGCAGCTCCGCTTTCCGCTTCGGCGACGACCATGGTCTCGCCGGGCGGCAGCTACGATCTCCTTGCCGACGACTACTTCTTCGACGGTCAATTCGAGATCGGGCAGGAGGCGGGGTCCGCCACCTTCACGTTCTACAACAGCTCGGACCGGAACTACGTGCTGGCCCTCCTGGGCGGCACCGTCCAGCAGCTGTCGGCTGCCTTCGCGGGTGGCGTGAACGTGTCCTTCGGGTCGCTCGGCCCGGTGGCCATCGGCCAGGACGAGACGACCGGCTTCGAAGAGTCGATCACCGTCGCCGCCAACGAGACGATCGAGCTCGTCCTGAACTGGGGTGACGTGATCGACACCGGCCTCCGCACGGGTGGCATCGCCGACATCGACTTCGCCGTCGAAGCCGCTGTGGTGCCCGTCCCCGCCGCTGGCCTGCTCCTGCTGTCCGGCCTCGGTGGCCTGGCCGCGGTGCGCCGTCGCAAGTCCAAGGCCGCCTAAGGCCTGATCGATCTCGGAAGGGCCGGCCACCTGCCGGCCCTTCTGTCCGACCACAAAGCTCCGAAGCAGGCGGGTGCGGCAAGGCCGGACCCGCCTGTTCGCTTTTGCGGCATACTGTTCCTGTGTTCCGCTAACGTTCTCTCATTCCGCTTGGCCCGGCCAATCGTTTCCGCTATGTAACCTCGTCCATCCGGAGGCCTGCGCATGGCGGAGCAGAAGTTCATCGAGGTGCGGGGCGCCCGCGAGCACAACCTCAAGAACATCGACGTGAACATTCCCCGGGACGAGCTTGTCGTCATCACCGGGCTCTCGGGGTCGGGGAAGTCCTCCCTCGCCTTCGACACCATCTATGCCGAGGGGCAGCGCCGCTACGTGGAGTCGCTGTCGGCCTACGCCCGCCAGTTCCTCGACATGATGGAGAAGCCGGATGTGGACCACATCTCCGGCCTCTCGCCCGCGATCTCGATCGAACAGAAGACCACCTCGAAGAACCCTCGTTCGACCGTCGGCACGGTGACCGAGATCTACGACTACATGCGTCTGCTGTTTGCCCGCGCCGGCACGCCCTACAGCCCGGCCACCGGCCTGCCGATCGAGGCGCAGCAGGTCCAAGACATGGTCGACCGCGTGATGGCCATGCCCGAGGGGACGCGCGGCTTCCTCCTGGCGCCGTTCGTGCGCGACCGGAAGGGGGAATACCGGAAGGAGTTTCTCGACCTCCGCAAGCAGGGCTTCCAGCGCGTCAAGGTAGACGGCGCCTTCTACGAGATCGACGAGGTGCCCGCGCTCGACAAGAAGCTCCGCCACGATATCGACGTGGTGGTCGACCGCATCGTGGTCCGGGCCGGGCTCGAAACCCGCCTCGCGGATTCGTTCCGCACCGCGCTCGACCTGGCCGACGGCATCGCCGTCCTCGAGACCGCCCCGCGCGAGGAGGAGGGCGAGCCCGAGCGCATCACCTTCTCCGAGAAGTTCGCCTGCCCGGTCTCGGGCTTCACCATCCCCGAGATCGAGCCGCGCCTCTTTTCCTTCAACGCGCCCTATGGCGCCTGTCCGGTCTGCGACGGCCTCGGGGCGGAGCTGTTCTTCGACGAACGGCTCGTGGTTCCCGACATCACCCGCAAGCTGAACCAGGGGGCGATCGCGCCCTGGGCCAAGTCCAAGTCGCCCTATTCGACCCAGACCATCGAGGCGCTGTCCAAGCATTACGAGTTCGACAAGAGCTCCCGTTGGAAGGACCTGCCCGAGCGCGCCAAGGAGGTGCTCCTGCGCGGCTCCGGGGCCGAGGAGATCGTGTTCCGCTACGACGAAGGGGGGCGCGTCTACCAGGTGCGCCGCCCCTTCGAGGGCGTCATCCCCAACATGGAGCGGCGCTACAAGGAAACCGATTCCGCCTGGGTCCGCGAGGAGTTCGAGCAGTACCAGAACGAACGTCCCTGCCACGCCTGCGGCGGCTTCCGTCTCAAGCCCGAGGCGCTGGCCGTCAAGATCGGCGGCCAGCATGTGGGCGAGGTGGTCCGCATGTCGATCAAGCAGGCCTATGACTGGGTGCAGACCGTCCCCGGCAGCCTGTCGAACCAGAAGAACGAGATCGCCCGCGCCATCCTCAAGGAGATCCGGGAACGCCTGGGTTTCCTGAACAACGTGGGGCTCGAATACCTGACCCTGTCGCGCAACGCCGGCACGCTGTCGGGCGGTGAAAGCCAGCGCATCCGCCTGGCCTCGCAGATCGGCTCGGGCCTGACGGGGGTGCTCTATGTGCTCGATGAGCCGTCGATCGGCCTTCACCAGCGCGACAACGACCGCCTGCTCGCCACGCTCCGCTCCTTGCGGGACCAGGGAAACACCGTCGTCGTCGTCGAGCATGACGAGGACGCGATCCGCACGGCGGATTACGTCTTCGACATCGGGCCGGGCGCCGGGGTGCATGGGGGGCAGGTGGTGGCCCATGGCACGCCCGAGGAGATCGCTGCCAATCCGAACTCCGTGACGGGCGAGTATCTGTCGGGCCGCCGGGCAATCCCTGTCCGGTCCGGCCAGCGGCGGCCGGGCAATGGCAAGACCCTCACGGTGGTCAACGCCACCGGCAACAACCTCAAGAACGTCACGGCCGAGTTTCCGCTGGGCAAGTTCGTCTGCGTGACCGGGGTGTCGGGCGGCGGCAAGTCGACGCTCACCATCGAGACCCTGTACAAGAACGCGGCCATGAAGCTGAACGGTGCGCGCGAGACGCCCGCCCCCTGCGAGACGATCACGGGGTTCGAGCATCTCGACAAGGTCATCGACATCGACCAACGGCCCATCGGGCGGACGCCCCGGTCGAACCCGGCGACCTATGTGGGGGCCTTCACGCCCATCCGCGACTGGTTCGCCGGCCTGCCGGAAAGCCTGGCGCGCGGCTACAAGTCCGGGCGCTTCTCCTTCAACGTGAAAGGCGGGCGCTGCGAGGCCTGCCAGGGCGACGGCGTCATCAAGATCGAGATGCACTTCCTGCCCGACGTCTATGTCACGTGCGAGACCTGCAAGGGCAAGCGCTACAACCGCGAGACCCTGGAGGTCCTGCACAAGGGCAAGAGCATCGCGGACGTGCTCGACATGACGGTCGAGGACGCGCAGGAGTTCTTCCGTGCCGTGCCGTCCATCCGTGAAAAGATGGACGCGCTTGTCCGCGTCGGCCTGGGCTACGTCAAGGTCGGCCAGCAGGCGACGACCCTGTCCGGCGGCGAGGCGCAGCGCGTCAAGCTGTCCAAGGAGCTGTCGCGGCGATCCACGGGCCGCACGCTCTACATCCTGGACGAGCCGACGACCGGGCTGCACTTCGAGGATGTCCGCAAGCTTCTTGAGGTGCTGCACGAGTTGGTGGACCAAGGGAACACCGTCGTCGTCATCGAACATAACCTGGACGTGGTGAAGACGGCGGACTGGGTCATCGACATCGGTCCCGAAGGGGGCGACGGCGGTGGCCGGATCGTGGCCACCGGCACGCCCGAGGAGGTCGCCGTGAATGCGGACAGCCATACGGGGCGCTATCTCAAGCCGCTGCTCGACGAGCGGAAGGTCGCAGCCGAGTAACCGAACGCTCGATGCCCGGAGCGAGGGGGTCATGGTCCAGCCATGGCCCCCTTTCACTTTTGAAGATCGGGACATCATCAGTCTGACCAGAAACACGGGCAGCTGCCGCACCGAAGCTGGCGCCGACCGACCGATGGGATGAGCCGCGCGTCAGGGCGCGCAGCCAGGCCCGCTCCGGTGGCTCTGGACCAGCTTACGGCATCAGAAACGCCGTATCCGTCCCAGGTTTATGGCAGGAATACGGCAAAACTGGCCTAAACCATGGGCGCAGGGACGCCGATTGTGGCCAAACCATGTCTATTGTTGATTGGAGTGGTCCCACTACCGCCTTAGTGTAGCCAAATTGGTTAACGAAGCGTGCAGAGGACTGGGACATGAAAACGCTTGTGCTAGCGGCGGGAACGAGCCTCGCTCTGATGGCGACGGCTGCGACAGCCGCCACCGTCGACTTTACCGGGGCCGGCAACCAAGGCGGCGGCTCCTATACCGAGGATGGTTTCCAGTTCGACGATGTGCGGATCGTCAGCGGCAACTGCCCCGGCGATGCGCCCTGCGGCGCCCTGAACCCGAATGAGACCTCGACCCTGACCAGCGTCATGGGCAGCGTCTTCGACCTGACCTCGCTGGCCGTGACCATCGTGGGGAACTCGCCGGCGGTGCTGGAACTGACGACCGACTTCGGCTCCTTCCAGATCGACACGGATGGCGTCTTCGACTTCGCCAGCAACGCGCTCTTCCAGGGCATCTCGTTCCTGACGTTCGACAACGTCACGGACAAGGGCAACATCCGCTTCGACAACATCGAGATCGCGGAAGGCCCGGCTCCCATTCCGCTTCCGGCCGGCGCCGTCCTGCTCGGGACCGCTCTGGTGGGCCTGGGCGCCGTGCGCCGTCGCCGCAACGCCTGAGCGACACGACCCCCAAACGACAACGAGCGGCCCCCGGGCCGCTCGTTTCATTTCTGACCTCGGGTTCGGGCTCTGGCCGTCCCCGGAGGGCGGCCAGAGCGCCGGACGCTTACTCCATCTGGCGGAAGTTCAGCGCCGCGCCTTCCTTGATGCCCGAGGGCCAGCGCGAGGTGACCGTCTTGGTCCGCGTGTAGAAGCGGATCGAATCCGGCCCGTGCTGGTTCAGGTCGCCGAAGGCCGACTTCTTCCAGCCGCCGAAGGTGTGGTAGGCCAGCGGCACCGGGATCGGCACGTTGATCCCGATCATGCCCACGTTCACCCGGGCCGCAAAGTCGCGCGCCGTGTCGCCGTCGCGGGTGAAGATCGCGGTCCCGTTGCCGTATTCGTGGCTCATCGCCAGCCCCAGGGCTTCCTCATAGGTCTTGGCGCGCACCGTGGACAGGACCGGCCCGAAGATCTCCTTGCGGTAGATGTCCATGTCCGGGGTCACGCGGTCGAAGAGGTGCGGGCCGACGAAGAAGCCGTTCTCGTAGCCCTGCAGGTTGAAGTTCCGACCGTCCACGACCAGTTCCGCGCCCTGCTGCACGCCGGATTCGACGAGGTTCAGGATGTTGGCCTTGGCGGCGGCGGTCACGACGGGGCCGTAGTCGACGTCCTTGCCGGCGGTGTAGGGGCCGACCTTCAGCTTCTCGATGCGGGGCACGAGCTTCTCGATCAGGCGGTCGGCGGTTTCCTCGCCCACCGGCACGGCGACCGAGATGGCCATGCAGCGTTCGCCCGCCGCACCGTAACCCGCGCCGACCAGCGCGTCGGCCGCCTGATCCAAGTCGGCGTCCGGCATGACGATCATGTGGTTCTTCGCGCCGCCGAAGGCCTGCACGCGTTTCCCGTTCGAGGCCCCGCGCCCGTAGATGTACTGCGCGATCGGCGTGGAGCCCACGAAGCCCACGGCCTGGATCACCGGATGGTCAAGGATGGCGTCCACCGCTTCCTTGTCGCCGTTGACCACCTGCAGGATGCCCTTGGGCAGACCGGCCTCTTCCATCAGCTCGGCCAGCATCAGCGGCACGGACGGCGCGCGCTCGGAGGGCTTGAGGATGAAGGCGTTGCCGCAGGCGATGGCCGGGGCGAACATCCACATCGGGATCATGGCGGGGAAGTTGAACGGGGTGATCCCGGCGCAGACGCCCAGCGCCTGACGCATGGAATACATGTCGATGCCCGGGCCGGCGCCGTCGGTGAACTCGCCCTTCAGGAGGTGCGGCGCGCCGATGCAGAACTCGACGACCTCGAGCCCGCGCTGGATATCGCCTGCGGCGTCGGGCAACGTCTTGCCATGCTCGCGCGACAACGCCTCGGCCAGCTTGTCCATGTCGCGGTTGAGGAGCGCGACCATCTTCATCATCACGCGCGCCCGACGCTGCGGGTTCACGGCGGCCCATTTGGGCTGCGCGGCGGCGGCAACCTGGACGGCGTGGTCCATCTCCTCGACCGAGGCGAGCGGAAGGCGCGCCTGCACCTCGCCGGTGGCCGGGTTGAAGACGTCGGTGAAGCGGCCCGAGGTGCCCTTCACGTGCTCGCCGTTGATGTAGTGGGTCAGTTCCTGCATGGTATCCTCCCGGGGGATGTTGGGGTGTCTCTAGCCTTGCGTTTTTCGAGGTAACAGAGCCATCATCCCAAAACCGTCATGCAGGAATGCAAGATGCTGGACTGGGACGACATGCGGGTCTTCTTGGGCGTGGCCCGTGCGCGCAGCCTGTCCGGGGCGGCGCCCAGCCTTCGCATGGACCCGGCCACCGTGGGCCGCCGCATCGCCCGGCTCGAGGAGGCGCTGGGGGCCGCGCTCTTCCTCAAGAGCCCGCAGGGCTATGCGCTGACCGACCTGGGCGCCCGGCTCCAATCGCGGGCCGAGGAAGCCGAGGAAGCCATGAGGCTCGCGCTCGAGGAAGGGCAGGGCGCGTCCCAGGGCCTGACGGGGCAGGTGCGGATCGGCGCGCCGGACGGTTGCGCCAATTTCCTGCTCCCGCAGGTCGTGGCCCGCATCCAGGCCCGAAACCCGGGGCTGGAGATCCAGATCCTCGCTTTGCCCCGCGTGGTGAACCTGAGCCGTCGCGAAGCCGACATCGCCATCACGGTCAGCCCGCCCGACGCGGGCCGGCTGACCGTCCAGAAGATCGCCGATTACCGGCTGCATCTGGCCCAGCGGCGCGATGCCCCCGCCGTGGCGACGCTCTCGGATCTGAAGGGGCGGCCCGTCGTGGGCTATATCCAGGACATGATCTTCGACCGGGCCTTGGACTATCTGGGCGAGTTGGGCCTTGGGACCGTTCAGCTCGCGTCCAACTCGGTGCCCGTGCAACTCATGCTGCTCCGGCAGGGGGGGGTCGGGGTGGTCCACGACTTCGCGTTGCCCTTTGCGCCCGAACTGACGCGCATCCTGACATCCGAGGTCAGCCTGACCCGCGCCTTCTATCTCGTCCGCCACGACGCGGACCGCCGGAGCGAACGGATGTCACGCCTTGCGGCGGCAATCATCCGAGAGTTGCGGGAAGAGGTGGCGCGGCTCGAAGCTCACGTTAACTTGACAGAGGTGGGGTCGGGAGACGAGCCTTGACCCAGGCAGCGCGAGGGAGGTCGCCATGCTTGTTAGTCAGATCCTCAAGTCCAAGGCCGATGACGGCGTCCTCACGGTGCAGCCCGACGCCACAGTCGGCGACGCCGCCCGGATCCTGTCGGAACGCCGCATCGGCTCCCTCGTGGTCAGCCGGGACGGACGCCAGGCGCTCGGCATCCTGTCCGAGCGGGACATCGTGCGCGAGATCGGCCGCCGCGGTCCCGGGTGCCTGAACGACAGCGTGGAGTCGATGATGACCCGCGACCTCGTCACCTGCACGCGGTCCGACATGGCCGACACCGTCCTGGCCCGCATGACCGAAGGGCGGTTCCGGCACCTTCCGGTGGTCGAGGACGGCGACATGGTGGGCCTGATTTCCATCGGCGACGTCGTGAAGGCTCGCCTGTCCGAGCTTTCCATGGAAAAGGATGCTCTCGAAGGGATGATCAAGGGCATCTGAATGCGCATTGGACTTTACCCGGGCACCTTCGACCCGGTGACGCTCGGCCATACGGACATCATCCGCCGGGCTTGCAGTCTTGTGGACCGGCTCGTGATCGGGGTCGCGATCAACCGCGACAAGGGCCCGCTTTTCTCGCTCGAGGAACGGGTCGGCCTGCTCGAGCAGGAGATCAGCGCGATCGCGGCGGCCTGCGGGACCGAGATCGTCGTGCATCCCTTCGAGAACCTGCTGATCGACTGCGCCCGCGATGTCGGGGCCTCGGTCATCGTGCGGGGCCTGCGGGCGGTGGCCGATTTCGAATACGAGTTCCAGATGGTCGGCATGAACCGGACGCTCGACGACTCGGTCGAGACGGTGTTCCTCATGGCCGAGGCCCGCCATCAGGCGATCGCGTCCAAGCTGGTCAAGGAGATCGCCCGCCTGGGTGGCGACGTGTCCAAGTTCGTGCCCCCGGCTGTCCATGCGGCGCTGGCCGAACGGTTGGGCCGGAAATGAAAAGGCCGCCCCGGGGGCGGCCTTGAACGAATGAACCGGTCGGATCGCTCAGCCGTAGACGGCTTGGCGCGCAAGACGCTCGGCGTCGCCGGGATAGATGTTCAGGTCGTCGGCCAGATGGGCCGGGATTCCGCGAAGTTCATGGAGCGTACGACGATAAGCGGCGCGCTTCTCCATCGCGGAGCGGAGATGCGTAAGAAGGGACATTTTCTTCCTCGGGTATGCCGGGCGCAGGATCGCGTTCCGGTGACCCCCATATGGGTCATGCCGCAGCGCAGCGCCACTGACGTTTGGCGCATCCCGCCATGCATGAATCGCATATCTTTTGAGCGCAGATGTCGCAAATTCGACACATCAGTCTGATCCGGGCCGCCGGCCGTCCTCCTGGACCGTCTCCTTCTTGACAACTCGGGCCGACCGAAGGGCCGAACCGATGTCGCCATCGCATCATCCCGACCCTTTTCCCTCCTTGGACGGTCGCGATGGCGACCGCCTCGGCGCAGGCACGACCGGTCCCCCAATGACAAAGGGCCGCCCCGGAGGACGGCCCTGGCCTGACGCGCGCGTCCGCGATGGTCAGATGAGCTTGCCCATCGCAACGGCGGTGTCGCCCATGCGGTTCGAGAAGCCCCACTCGTTGTCGTACCAGGACAGAATGCGGACCAGGGTCCCGTCCATCACCTTGGTCTGGTCCATGTGGAACACCGACGAGTGCGGATCATGGTTGAAGTCGGACGACACCAGTTTCTCTTCGGTGAAGCCCAGGATGCCCCGCAGCGGGCCTTCGGCGGCGCTGCGGATCGCCTCGTTGATCTCGTCCTTCGAGGTGGCGCGCTTGGCGACGAACTTGAAGTCCACGACCGAGACGTTTGGCGTGGGGACGCGGATCGAAACGCCGTCCAGCTTGCCGTTCAGGTCGGGCAGCACCTTGCCGACGGCCTTGGCGGCCCCGGTCGAGGTCGGGATCATCGACAGCGCGGCGGCGCGGGCGCGGTAAAGATCCTTGTGCATCGTATCCAGCGTGGGCTGGTCGCCCGTGTAGCTGTGGATCGTCGTCATGAAGCCGTGATGGATGCCGATGGCCTCGTTCAGCACATAGGCCACGGGTGCAAGGCAGTTGGTCGTGCAGGACGCGTTCGAGACGACATGGTCCTCGGCGCTCAGCGACTCGTGGTTGACGCCGTAGACGATGGTCTTGACCGCCTTGTCGGTCGCCCATTCCTCGCCCGAGACGGGCGCCGACACGAGAACGCGCTTGGAGCCGTTCTGGAGGTGCAGCGCCGCCTTGGCCCCATCGGTGAAGATCCCGGTGCATTCCAGCGCGATGTCGATGTCCTGCCAGGGCAGCTTGGCGGGGTCGCGCTCGGCCGTCACGCGGATGGGGCCGCGGCCCGCGTCGATGGTGTCCGCCGTGGTCGTGACCGTCCCCGGAAAACGCCCGTGGACCGAGTCGTAGCGAAGCAGGTGCGCGTTGGTCTCGACCGGGCCGAGGTCGTTGAGGGCGACGACTTCGATGTCGGTGCGGCCCGACTCGATGATGGCGCGCAGCACGTTGCGCCCGATGCGGCCGAAGCCGTTGATCCCCACCCTGACCGCCATAACCCATCCTCCTGTGCCTGGCGCCCGACGCGCCGTCGGGCGGCAACATGGCGATTTCAGGGGGAAGGTCAACCGAGAGCCGCGTCCCCGGTGGCCCTCGGGCCGGTCCGCCCGAGGCCCGGGCCGGGCCGCGCGGGCGGACGCAGGATCACCGCCTTCCGTCCCGCGCGGGCCGTGGGGTCACAGCAGCGACTGGGCGACCCGGGCCACGTTCGCCGCGGTGATCCCGAACTGCTCGTAGAGCACTTCGGCCGGGGCCGAGGCGCCGAAGCTGTCCATCCCGACGAAGGCCGACTTGGCTTCGCGTCCGCCGTTCCCCAGGAGCCAGCGGTCCCAGGGCTGGCGCACGCCGGCCTCGATGGCGACCCGGACGGTGCCGGGCGGCAGCACGCGGCGGCGCACCTTCTCGTCCTGGGCGGCGAAGAGCTCCATCGAGGGCATGGACACGACGCGCGTGCCGATGCCCTGCGCCTCGAGCTGTTCGCGCGCCGCCATGGCGATCTCCACCTCGGACCCGGTGGCCATCAGCACGACCTGCCGCTTGCCGGTGGCGTCGGCCAGCACATAGGCGCCCTGGGCGGACAGGTTCCGGTTGGTGTGCTCGCGCCGGACAGGGGCGAGGTTCTGCCGCGACAGGGCCAGCACCGAGGGGCCGGGCTCCGTCAGGGCGAGTTCCCAGGCTTCGGCGGTCTCGACCGTGTCGGCGGGCCGGAAGACGCGCAGGTTGGGCGTGGCCCGCAGCATGGCAAGGTGCTCCACCGGCTGGTGGGTGGGGCCATCCTCGCCCAGGCCGATCGAATCGTGGGTGAAGACGTAGACCACCCGCGCGCCCATCAGCGCCGACAGGCGCACCGACGGGCGGGCGTAGTCGGCAAAGCACAGGAAGGTGCCGCCATAGGGGAACAGGCCCCCATGCAGGGCGATCCCGTTCATCGCGGCGGCCATCCCATGCTCGCGGATGCCGTAATGGATGTAGCGGCCCTTGCGGTTGCCCGGCTCGAAGATGCCCAGGTCCTTGGTCTTGGTGTTGTTCGAGCCGGTCAGGTCCGCCGACCCGCCCAGCGTTTCGGGCATGACGGCGTTGACGGCCTCGAGCACGATCTCGGAGGACTTGCGGGTCGCCACGGCCTTGGACTCGGCGGCGGCGGCCTTCTTGACGTCGCGGATCGCCCCGGCCAGGCGGCGCGGCGGCAGCCCTTCGGCCACGCGCTTGAACTCGGCCTGACGGGCCGAGGGCAGGGCGGCCAGCCGCTCCTCCCATTCGGCGCGGGCCTGGGCGCCACGCTGGCCCATCTGCTCCCACCGGGCCTTGATGTCGGCGGGGATGTCGAAGGGGCCGTTCTCCCAGCCATACACCTCGCGGGTGTCGGCGATGAGCTTGGCGTCCGTCAGCGCGCCATGTCCCTTGGACGTGTCCTGAGCCGAGGAGCCCAGCGCGATATGCGTCCGGCAGGCGATCATGGACGGGCGGGGATCGGCCTTGGCGGCGGTCAGGGCGGCGTCGATGGCGGCGGGGTCATGGCCGTCGATGGCCTGGACGTGCCAGCCCGAGGCGGCGAAGCGCGCGCCCTGGTCGGTTGCGTCGGCGATCGACACCTTGCCGTCGATGGTGATGCCGTTGTCGTCGAAGAGCACGATCAGCCGCGACAGCTGCTGCTTGCCGGCGAGCGCGATCGCCTCCTGGCTCACGCCCTCCATCAGGCAGCCGTCCCCGGCGATCACGTAGGTATGGTGGTCCATGACCTTCGCACCGAAGCGCGCCCGCAGCGCCTCCTCGGCGATGGCGAAGCCCACGGAGTTGGCCAGGCCCTGGCCCAGCGGCCCGGTGGTCGTCTCGACCCCGGCGGTGTGGTGGACCTCCGGATGGCCCGGCGTGCGGGAGCCCCATCGGCGGAAGTCCCGGATCTGCTCCAGCGTCATGTCCGGGTAGCCGGTCAGATAGAGCAGGGAATAGAGCAGCATCGAGCCATGCCCCGCCGACAGGATGAACCGGTCGCGGTCGGGCCAGAACGGCGCCTTGGGATCGAACTTCAGGTGCTTGTCGAACAGCACGGTCGCCACGTCGGCCATGCCCATCGGCATGCCGGAGTGGCCGGAGTTGGCCGCCGCCACGGCATCGAGCGTCAGGGTGCGGATCGCGGCGGCAAGCCGCCAATGCTCGAAGTGGGCGTTGCGCAGGCTCGCGATGTCCATGATCATGTCTCCTCCGGGGTGCCACCCTGACTTACCAACGTGACGGACAAGATCAAGCACGCCCTCCAAGTCATTCCCGGAAAAGGGGAGTCGCCGATTGCGACTTGCGCCTGTTTCTCTTAGGTTCGCGGAAAGCCTGGGCGGCGCGGGCTTCCGGCGCCGCAGATAACACGAGGGATGCATGGACGTATCGGGCGATCTGGGTGACCTTCTCGAGGCGCGCCGGCGCATCGTGGCCGCCTTCGAGGGGATCGCGGCCGGGGCCGAAGCTCTGGCCGAGCAGGCCGCCCTCGCCTCCGAGAACGAGCGTCTTCGCGCCGAGATCGACGAGGAGCGCGTCGCCAACGCCCAGCTTCAGGAACGCGTGCGTGCCCTGCGCGAGCGTGAGGCCGGCCGCGCCGCCCTCGAGGAGGAGCTGACCCGCCTGCGGGCCGAGGTTGCCGCCCTCCGGGCCGCCCGGGACGCCGAACGTGGCGAGCTGGACGCCGTCCTCGCCGAACTCATTCCCATCGTCGAGGAGGCCCGCTGATGCCGCAGGTCGAGATCGTCATCGGCGGCCGCAGCTTCGAGGTCGCCTGCCAGCCCGGCGAGGAGCCGTTCCTGCTGTCGGCGGCGCAGATGCTGGACACCGAGGCCTCCGCCCTGTCCGAGCAGATCGGGCGGATGCCCGAGGCGCGGATGCTCCTGATGGCGGGGCTCCTGCTTGCCGACAAGACCGCGGGGCTCGAGGACAAGCTTCGCGAGGCCGAGCAGCGGATGGCGCAGCTCGAGGCGCGGATCGCCGCCGGGCCTCCCCGGATCGAGGTGCCGGTCGAGGTGCCTGTGGAAGTCCGGATCGAGGTGCCGGTCATCCCGGCCGAGGTGCGCCAGCTCTTCATCGACGTGGCCGATGAGGCCGAGGCCCTGTCCCATGCGGTCGGCCAGCTCGTCCCCGAGGGAAGGGCGCCCGCCGCCTGACCCTCAGGGCCCGATCAGCCGCGCCAGATCGAGGGCCAGGTCCACGAAGCGCTCCATCTGGTCGGGGCGGCGGATCGGATAGCGCAGCCTCAGGCGCATGCCCTCGGGCGTCAGGATCAGGATCGGCTGGCCGCGGGCGCCGCTCGCGACCGGGATCCACTGGCTCAGCGCCCGGCTCAGGTCGTGAAGATCGATCCGCCGGGCCAGGTTGCCGTCCACGAGCGCGGTGACGCCCGCGACGCCTTCATGCCGTTCGAGCTTGGCAGCCTGACGCGCGACCTCCTCGCCCAGGAGGTCCCGCAGCGCACGCTCGCGCTGGCGGGCGGCAAGGCCGGGATCGCCCTCCGGAGACCCATCGAGGGGGGAGGGCAGGTCGGGCTCGGCCGCGATGAGGATCAGGACGCCTTCGGACCAGCGCGGCTCGGCGGAGTCGAACTCGGTGACGGGACCTTTCAGCCGGCCATCCTTTGGACGAACCTCGGTGATCCAGGGATGGCCGCCCCGTGGCACCAGCCGCAACGTTCCGGCGCGGCCCAGCCGTTCGCCGGTGACGGTCAACGCCCAGCCCCGTCGCGCGGCCAGGGCCTGGAGGCCGTCCCGCCGCACCGTCTCGAGCTGGAGGCGCCAGTAGTGGAACACGCCGCCAACGGCCCCCGTGAAGGCCACCCCCAGGATGAGGTTCAGCAGAAGCGACATGGCGCCGGGCGCGACGCCGGCACGGCCGCAACCTCTGCCCAGGGCAGCATGCAGCCGCGCAGCAGGGGCGGTGGTCGAAGGTGCAAGGCGGACGTCCAGGAGCTGTGGCAGCAGTCGCCCCCAGCTAACCATGCCGAACCTGCGCGTGCCTAGCGGCAAGGCGGTCCGGGAGTCCGGGCCGCCCAAAACTGTTGCAAATGCGCCAAGGGCTTGGGCGGCGATCCGCCCGCCACGCCTCAGGCGTTGGCCGCCCGGATCTCTTCGGCGCGGGCCTTGTCGTAAGCGACGCCCTTCTGTTCGAAGAGCGCGTCGAGCTCGCCTGACAGGGTCATCTCGGTGACGATGTCGCAGCCGCCGACGAACTCGCCCTTGACGTAAAGCTGCGGGATGGTCGGCCAGTCCGAGAAGTCCTTGATGCCCTGCCGGATATCCGGATCGGCCAGCACGTTCACGTCCTGGTACTCGACGCCCATGTAGTTCAGCACGCCCGCCACGCGGGACGAGAACCCGCATTGCGGCATGGCCTTGGTGCCCTTCATGAAGAGCACGACATCGTTGGTGTTGACCGTCTCGCGGATCTGGTCCTGCGCGGTGGTGGTGGTCATTTCGAGATCCTCTCGTCTCGGCTCTGCCCGATCGGCAGATATTGCTGAAGTCCGGCCCTGATGATGGATGGACCCGCACCGGGTCCCCCGCGATGGTCGATCCGTGTCAGGGCCCGTTCATCATTCCGGCGCCTTGGTGGTAAGCGCGAGGGCATGAAGCTCTCCGTTCGGCCCGTCCATGCGGCCCTTCAGCGCGGCATAGACGGCGCGCTGCTGCTGCACGCGGTTCATTCCGCGAAAGCTCTCGTCCACCACCTCGGCGGCGTAGTGGTTCCCGTCGCCTGCAAGGTCCGTGATGCTGATGCGCGCCTGGGGAAAGGCGGCGCGGATCAGGGCCTCGATGTCGTGGGCTTGCATGGCCATGGAAGGGGTCCTCGTGCGTTCGGTTCAATGTAGGAAAGCGCCGGGACCCCCGCAAGCGGACTAGGCCACCGCCGCTTCGAAGGCCGTCCGCCAAAGCGCGGCCAGGTCCAGCATCGCCGCGTGCTCGTGGCCCATCCGGAAGGCTCCCCCGCCGAAACGGCCGACGACGCGGACCGGCACCCCGGCCTCGCGCGCGCGGTCCAGCAGCGCCTCGGCCTGCTCGGGCGCACAGGCCAGCAGGTAGCGGCCCTGGTCCTCGCCAAAGAGGGTCGGGAGATCCCCGGCCTCGAGCTCGAGCCCGGTTGCGGCCGCGTCCGCCATCTCGAAGCCTGCCAGGGCAAGCCCCCCGTCCGCGAGGTCGGTCGCCGCCCGGATCAGGCTGCGGCTGGCCAGCACGAACTCGCCGTTCCGGCGTTCCACGGCCAGGTCGACGGCGGGCGCGTCGCCAGCCTCGGTGCCCAGGGCGGCCAGCAGCGCCGACTGGCCCAGGTGCCCCCGGGTCTCGCCGACCAGCACGGCCAGGTCGCCGGGATGGGCCAGCCCGCCGATCATCTCCTCCAGAGAGCCCAGCAGCCCGACGCCGCCGATGGTGGGGGTGGGCAGGATCGCGCTGCCGTCGGTCTCGTTGTAAAGGCTCACGTTCCCCGACACGATGGGGAAGTCGAGCGCGCGGCAGGCCTCGCCGATGCCCTGGATGGCGCCCACGAACTGGCCCATGATCTCGGGCTTTTCGGGGTTGCCGAAGTTGAGGTTGTCGGTCGCGGCCAGCGGACGCGCGCCCACGGCCACGAGGTTCCGCCAGGCCTCGGCCACGGCCTGCTTGCCACCCTCGACCGGGTTCGCCTTCACATAGCGGGGCGTGACGTCCGAGGTGAAGGCCACGGCCTTGCCGGTCCCATGCACCCGCACGATGCCCGCGCCCATGCCGGGACGGCGCACCGTGTCCGCGCCGACCTGGCTGTCGTATTGCTCCCAGACCCAGCCCTTCCAGGCAGTGCTCGGGTCGACCAGCAGCGTCTTGAGGGCCTCCACGGCACCGACCTGCGGCACGGCGGGCGCCTCGGCCGGGGCAGGGGTGGGCACCCAGGGCCGGTCGTATTCGGGGGCCGAGGACGACAGCTGCGACAGCGGCAGGTCGGCCTTCACCTCGTTGCCGAGAAGGATCAGGAACCGGTCCTCCGGGATCGTCTCGCCCACGATGGCGAAGTCGAGGTCCCACTTCTCGAAGATCGCCCGCGCGATCTGCTCCTTTTCGGGCTTCAGGACCATGAGCATCCGCTCTTGGCTTTCCGACAGCATCATCTCGTAGGCGGTCATCCCCTCCTCGCGGACCGGAACGCGGTCGAGGTCGAGCCGGATGCCCAGGCCGCCCTTGTCACCCATCTCCACGGCGGAACAGGTCAGCCCCGCCGCGCCCATGTCCTGGATCGAGATGACGGCGCCCGAGGCCATCAGCTCCATGCAGGCTTCCATGAGGCGCTTCTCGGTGAAGGGGTCGCCGACCTGCACGGTCGGGCGCTTCTCCTCGATGGTGTCGTCGAACTCCGCGGAGGCCATGGTCGCGCCGCCGACGCCGTCCCGGCCCGTCTTGGCACCGAGATAGACCACCGGCATCCCCACGCCCGAGGCCGCGGAATAGAAGATCGCATCCGTCCGTGCGAGGCCGGCGGCAAAGGCGTTCACGAGGCAGTTGCCGTTGTAGGCCCGGTGGAAGCGGACCTCGCCGCCAACCGTGGGCACGCCGAAGGCGTTGCCGTAGCCGCCCACGCCCTCCACGACGCCGGCCACCAGCCGCTTGGTCTTGGGATGCGAGGGCTCCCCGAACGACAGCGCGTTCATCGCCGCGATGGGCCGCGCCCCCATGGTGAACACGTCCCGCAGGATGCCGCCCACGCCCGTCGCCGCGCCCTGGTAGGGCTCGATGTAGGACGGGTGGTTGTGGCTCTCCATCTTGAAGACAAGCGCGTCGCCATCGCCCAGGTCCACCACACCCGCGTTCTCGCCCGGCCCGCAGATGACCTGGGGGCCTTCGGTGTGGAGCGTCCGCAGCCACTTCTTGGACGACTTGTAGGAGCAGTGCTCGTTCCACATCGCCGAGAAGATGCCGAGCTCGGTGAAGGTCGGCGTCCGGCCGATGATGCCGAGCAGCCGCTCGTATTCGTCGGGCTTGATGCCGTGGGCCGCGACGAGCTCGGGCGTGATCTCGGGTTCCGGGCGCATGGGGATCTCCGCTACGGTGACTTGGCGCCCTTTAGGGGGTCGCGGCGTCCGGCGGAAGAGAGCGCCTGCGATCCAGCGGCAGGGCGCGCCAAAAAAAACGCCGGGCACAACGGCCCGGCGAAGTCCAACAGGGAGGTTGAAGATGATGAGCGCAAGGCATCATCGGCTTCGATTGCCCAAATAGAAGGCGATCCTGGTATCATCAAGGCGCAATCGTGATCGCTAACAGCAAAGCCGCCATGCGTTTCCTGCATGACTCAACCGCAAGTTGTCATGCGGCGTCGCGAATGCGGCGCCGGTGCGCGATGACTTCCTCCTGCACGAAGTCCCGGAAGGCCGTGACCCGCTTGGACTGCCGAAGCTCCTCGGGGTAGGCCAGGAAGACCGGAACCTCGCCCGACTCCACGTCCGGCAGCACGCGGACGAGCTCGGGGAAGTCCTCGGTGATGTAGTCCGGGATCACGCCCACGCCCAGGTCGCTGAGCGTGGCCTGGAGCACGCCGAAGTAGTTGTTGATGGTCAGCAGGCTTTGCACGTCGTAGCTGAGCAGCTGCTGCGCCAGGCTCGCCCCGGCGGCGACCTGCGCCGAGCTCGGCCCCTGCGTGATCACCCGGTGATTGGCGATGTCCTCCATCTTCTCGATGGGGGCCGCGCGCTCGAGGTAGGTCTTGGAGGCATAAAGGCCGATGCGGATGCCCATCAGCTTCTTGCGGATGAGATCGGCCTGCGACGGCTCCTTCATGCGGATGGCGACGTCGGCCTCGCGCATGGGGAGGTCGAGCACGCGCTCCTCGAGCATCAGGTCGATCTTGAGGTCCGGATAGCGCTCGTAGAGCTTGGTCAGCCGCGGTGCGAGCCACAGCGTGCCGAAGGCCAGCGTGGTCGTGACCCGCAGCTCGCCGAAGACCTCCTCCTCGCTGTCGCGGATGCGGGCGGCGGCGGTCTCGAGCCGCTTGTTCATCGCCCGGGTCGCCTCGAACAGCAGCTCGCCCTGCTCGGTGAGGATGAGCCCCCGCGCATGGCGGTGGAACAGGGTGGTGTTGAGGCTCTCCTCGAGCGCCCGAATCTGGCGGCTGACGGCGGATTGGCTCAGGTGGAGGCTGTCGCCCGCATGGGTCAGGCTTCCGGCATCGGCGACCGCGTGGAAGATGCGTAGTTTGTCCCAGTCCATCATCGATGGTCTCCCGCCCCTTCGCGAACCGCATGACAGTAGCACGGAACTAGGTAGTCCGTGCGAAATTTGCAAAGGTGCCATGCAAATCCTGCGTAGTTGGCTGCGCAACTGCATGTTTCCAGATGGTGGCACAAGAGCGGCTGCGGCCTGCCGTGGCGCTAGTCCCGAGGGCTCCGGCGCTCGGCCGGCGACGCCGGGGCGCAGGGGGCAGGGCCGCGATGGATTTCCGCCGCGACTCCTCCTATCACCTGTCCTCACGGCCAGGGCGGGCCAACGACCCTGGCGGGCGCTTTGACGGCAAAGGGGCAGGCGATGGCGGTAGGCATCTTCGACAGCGGCTTGGGCGGTCTCACGGTTCTGGACGCGGTGGCGCGGCGCCTTCCGGACCTGCCGCTCGCCTATTTCGGGGACAACGCCCACGCCCCCTACGGCGTCCGGGACGCCGAGGACATCTACCGGCTCACCACCGCCGCGACGCAGCGCCTGTTCGACGCGGGCTGCGATCTCGTGATCCTGGCCTGCAACACCGCGTCCGCCGCCGCGCTGCGCCGGATGCAGGAAACTTGGGTGCCGCCGCACAAGCGCGTGCTGGGCGTCTTCGTGCCCCTGATCGAGGCACTGACCGAACGGCAGTGGGGCGACAACTCCCCCCCGCGCGAGGTGGCGGTCAAGCACGTCGCCCTCTTCGCCACCCCCGCCACCGTCGCCTCCCGCGCGTTCCAGCGCGAGCTGGCCTTCCGCGCCATCGGCGTGGACGTCGAGGCGCAGGCCTGCGGCGGCGTGGTCGATGCGATCGAGGACGGGGACATGATCCTCGCCGAGGCGCTGGTGCGGTCGCATGTCGACGCGCTCAGGCGCAAGATGCCCGACCCGGACGCGGCGATCCTGGGCTGCACCCATTATCCGCTGATGGAACAGGTCTTCCAGGACGCCCTCGGGCCGCAGGTGAAGGTCTTCTCCCAGGCCAACCTCGTGGCCGAAAGCCTGGCCGACTACCTGCGCCGGCATCCCGGCATGGTCGGGCCGGGCACCGAGTCGATGTTCCTGACCACCGGCCGGCCCCGCCAGGTGTCCGACCGGGCGACCCAGTTCCTTCGGCGCCGGATCGAATTCCAGCCCGCCTGACCTCCGGACGCGCTTGCGTGGCACCAAACCGCACCGGCCCGCGTTGGGGGGCCAGCCGCTCACGCGGCATGCGCCACAACAAGGAGACCGCAGGATGGCGGATGCAAGCAGCATCAGGGAGCACATGGAAGTCATCGGGGCCGATGACGTCCATGTCGGCACGGTGGACAAGGTCGAGGGCGACCGCATCAAGCTGACCAAGCGCGACAGCGGCGAAGGCCAGCACGAAGGCCATCACCACTTCATCTCGCTCGGCCTCGTGGCCGACGTGGAAGGCGACCGGGTCCGGCTTTCGGCCAACGGCGCCGTCGCGGCCGAACTCTTCGAGGAAGAGGAAGGCGGCAGCTCCACCTGAGCGCCTCCGGCCCGGCACGGCCCGCGACACCCTGCGCCGTTGCGCGCAGGGGACGCAGGTCGTAGATCCCCCTTCCAACGAAGGGGGACTCGCATGACCGCCAATGTCGCCATCCTGGGCGCCTCGGGCTACACGGGGGCGGAGCTTGTCCGCCTCATCGCCACGCATCCCGACATGCGGATCGCCGCCCTGACCGCGGACCGCAAGGCCGGCCAGTCGATGGCGCAGGTCTTTCCGCATCTGCGGCACCTCGACCTGCCGCAGCTCACCACCATCGACCAGGTGGATTTCGCCGGCATCGACCTGGCCTTCGTGGCGCTGCCGCACGGCCTGAGCCAGGCGCTGGTCAAGGACCTGCCGCGCACGCTCAGGGTCGTGGATCTCGGCGCCGACTTCCGCCTGACCCCCGAAGGCTACCGCAGCTGGTACGGCGCCGACCATGTCGCGCCCGAGCTCCAGCAGGAGGCCGTCTACGGCCTGACCGAGTTCTACCGCGACCGCATCCGGGGCGCCCGCCTCGTGGCCGGGACCGGGTGCAACGCCGCCACGGTCCAGTTCGCGCTCCGGCCCCTGATCGAGGCTCGCCTGATCGACCTCGACGACATCGTCTGCGACCTCAAGAACGGCATCTCCGGCGCCGGCCGCTCGCTCAAGGAGAACATGCTCTTCGCGGAACGCAGCGAGGACGTCGCCGGCTACTCCCAGGGGGGCAAGCACCGCCACCTGGGCGAGTTCGACCAGGAGTTCTCGGCCCTGGCCGGGCGCGAGGTGCGCATCCTTTTCACGCCCCATTTGATTCCGGTCAATCGCGGCATCCTCGCGTCGTGCTACGTCAAGGGCGATCCGCAGGCGATTCATGCGGCCCTCGCGGCCCGCTACGCCCCGGAGCCGTTCTGCGTCGTCCTGCCCTATGGGGAGCTGCCCGCCATGTCCCATGTCCAAGGCTCCAACTTCGTCCACCTGGGCGTGGTCGGCGACCGGGTGGCGGGCCGGACGCTGGTCGTCTCGACCCTCGACAACCTCAACAAGGGCTCCTCGGGCCAGGCGATGCAGAACGCCAACCTGATGCTGGGCCTTCCGGAAACGGCGGGCCTGATGCTCGCCCCCATCTTCCCATGAGGCGCCTGCCATGATGCCCCTCAAGAAGAAGCGCCGCATCCAGATCATCGCCCTGGCGGCGGCGTCCCTCCTGCTGTCCACGGGCCTGATCGGCTACGCGATGCGCGACGGGATCAACTACTTCCGCTCGCCCAGCCAGCTCCTGGCCGAGCCGCCCTCCGCCGCCGAGGTGTTCCGCCTGGGCGGCCTCGTGAAGGACGGCAGCATCAAGCCGGACGAGGGCGTGCACTTCTTCTTCACCGTGACCGATGGCGGGGCCGAGATCCCGGTCCACTACGTCGGCGACAACCTCAAGCCGGACCTCTTCGACGAAGGGCAGGGGACCGTGGCCACCGGGCGCTTCGTCGACGGCACCTTCGAGGCGACCGAGATCCTGGCCAAGCACGACGAATCCTACATGCCCAAGGAGGTCATCGACGCGCTCAAGGACCAGGGCGTCTATGTCGAGCCGGGCGCGGACGGCGCAACGCACGGTGCTCCAGTAACCAATTAACCCGTCGGCGCGATCCTGGCCCCCATCCACAACAGGGGGACCCCCATGCCGACCGTCGAAGACATCGCCCGAGAGATCGTCGCCCGCGAGGGCGGCTGGTCCGACCGCCCCGGAGACCCGGGCGGAGCCACCCAGTACGGCGTCACCATCGAGACGCTGCGGCGCCTTCGCCTCGATCTGGATGGCGACCGCCGCGTGACCGAAGCCGACCTGCGCCGGCTGACGCCCCAGCAGGCGGCCGCCATCTTCATCCGCCATTACTTCCAGCAGCCCCGGCTGGACGAACTGCCCCAGGCGCTGCAACCCAGCGTCTTCGACATGCAGGTGAACGCGGGGCCGCAGGCCATCCGCATCCTGCAGACGATGCTGACCGGGATGGGGCATCCCTGCGCCGCCGACGGGATCGTCGGGCCCCGGACCATCGCGGCTGCCCACGAGGCGGCCCGGACCGCGCCCGACCACATCGTGGACGCCTACGGCATCGCGCGGCGCAACTACTACTACGCCCTGGCCGAGGCCCGGCCCGCCTGCCGGCAATTCGCCTGCCGCCGCGACGGCGGAAAGGGCGGCTGGATTACCCGGGCGGAGTCCTTCATCGCCCCGCGCTACCATCTGACCGACGCCGAGCACCGCGAAAGGACCAGGTCATGGCACTGATCGTGAACCCGCTGGGCTGGCTCTCGGGGGCGCAGGCCATCGACATCGCCGA
The DNA here is from genome assembly GCF_017916275.1 of Rubellimicrobium arenae. Classification (GTDB taxonomy): domain Bacteria; phylum Pseudomonadota; class Alphaproteobacteria; order Rhodobacterales; family Rhodobacteraceae; genus Rubellimicrobium; species Rubellimicrobium arenae. The sequence goes on along the minus strand of NZ_JAFMST010000004.1, from coordinate 33,032 downwards.
CCAGCTTCGGCGGCAGGCCGAGACGTCGGGGATGCCCCCGGCCGTCGACCACCTCGGCCAGCGGCCGCGCGCCGCCTTCGACCGCGTGGTGGACGCGCTGAACCGGCTGCCCCGGCCCGTCTCCGCCCTGGGGACGCTCGCGCTCCTGGGCGCGGCCGTCGTCGCGCCGGACTGGTTCTCGGACCGCATGGAGGCGCTGGCCCGCATGCCCGAGGGGCTTTGGTGGCTGATCGGGGCGGTGCTGTCGCTGCATTTCGGCGCACGCGTCCAGGCTCATGCCCAGGAGTTCCAGCGCGAGATCCTCGCCTCCGCCACCGCGCCCCGGCCGGTCGCATCCCTTCGGGCCGACAGCCCGTCCGCCGCCGAGCCGGGGGGCGACGCCGCTCTCACCCTCGGGACGCTGGCTCCCGCCGCGAACGCCGCCCTGGCCGACTGGCAGCGCGTCCGAGCGTGACGATCTGCCCCGGCCCGCCGTGCTTGGCGCGCCGGGGCCCAACATGTATATGCGCAACATGATCGTCGAACTCGGACATTTCGCCCTTATCCTGGCCTTCGGGACCGCCCTGCTCCAGACCGTCGTGCCGCTCGTCGGGGCGCAGAAGGGCTGGCGCGGCTGGATGGAGATGGCCACGCCTGCCGCCACGGCGCAGTTCCTGCTGATCGCCTTCGCCTTCGGCGCGGTCAGCTGGGCCTTCCTCACCTCCGACTTCTCGGTTCTCCTCGTCTACGAGAACTCGCATTCGGCGAAGCCCTGGCTCTACAAGCTGACGGGCGTCTGGGGCAACCACGAGGGCTCGATGCTCCTCTGGGTGCTGATCCTGTCCGCCTTCGGGGCGGCGGCGGCGATGTTCGGGACGAACCTGCCGCTCCCCCTCAAGGCGCGGGTGCTGGCGGTCCAGGCCTCGATCGGTGTGGCGTTCCTGGCGTTCATCCTGTTCACGTCGAACCCGTTCCTGCGGATCGAGGTGCCGCCGATGGACGGCCGGGATCTCAATCCGCTCCTTCAGGACCCCGGTCTCGCCTTCCATCCGCCCTTCCTTTACCTGGGCTATGTCGGGCTCTCGATGTCCTTCTCGTTCGCCGTGGCCGCCCTGATCGAGGGGCGGGTGGACGCGGCCTGGGCCCGCTGGGTCCGGCCCTGGACGCTCGCCGCCTGGATGTTCCTGACGGTCGGCATCGCCCTCGGAAGCTGGTGGGCCTACTACGAGCTCGGATGGGGCGGCTTCTGGTTCTGGGACCCGGTCGAGAACGCGAGCTTCATGCCCTGGCTCCTTGCCGCCGCGCTGCTCCATTCCGCGATCGTGGTCGAAAAGCGCGAGTCGCTGAAATCCTGGACGGTCCTTCTCGCGATCCTGGCCTTCGGATTCTCGCTCCTGGGGACGTTCATCGTCCGCTCGGGCGTCATCACCTCGGTCCATGCCTTCGCCATGGACCCGGCCCGCGGCGTCGCCATCCTCATCGTGCTGGCCCTGTTCGTGGGCGGCGCGCTCACTCTCTTTGCCGCGCGCGCGACGGCGCTCGAGGCCAAGGGGGTCTTCGGCATGGTCAGCCGGGAGGCTGCTCTCGTGCTCAACAACATCCTGCTGGCCGTGGCCGCCTTCGTGGTCTTCGTCGGGACGATCTGGCCGCTGGTCGCGCAGATGCTCCTGGGCCGCGTCCTGTCGGTCGGCGCGCCATTCTTCGAGGCTGCCTTCACGCCCTTCATGGTGGTCCTGGCCATCGTCCTGCCTGTCGGCAGCCTCCTCGCCTGGAAGCGGGGTGACCTGACACGCAGCCTGCGGGCGCTGCTGCCGGCGCTGATCCTCGCCTTCGCGCTGGCCGCCCTGGCCTGGACCGTCGGAACCGGGCGCTCGATCCTGGCTCCCGTCGGAACGGCGCTGGGCGTCTGGATCATCGCCGGCGCGGCCGTGGACCTGTGGCAGCGCACCGGCACGTCCGGGGCCTCGCGGCTCCTTCGCCTGCCGCGCGCGGATTGGGGCAAGGCGATCTCCCATGCCGGGCTGGGCGTGACGATCCTTGGCATCTCCCTCCTCATGGCCTGGCAGGAGGAGGACATCCGGACCGCGGCCCTGGGCGAGTCGTTCCAGGTCGGCGCCTACGAGCTGACCCTGAACAGCGTGGACGAGGTGCCCGGGCCCAACTACCGCAGCCTGATGGCGGACGTGACCGTGACCCGCGACGGAGCCCAGGTCGCCCGCCTCCATCCCGAGAAGCGGTTCTACCCCGTCGCGGCCATGCCGACGACCGAAGCCGCGATTCAGAACGGCGTCCTGCGCGACATCTATGTCGTGATCGGCGACGCGCAGGAGGGGGGCGGTTATGCCGTGCGGACCTACATCAAGCCCTTCGCGAACTGGATCTGGGGCGGAGCCATCCTGATGGCGCTGGGCGGACTCATGTCGCTGTCGGATCGGCGCCTTCGCGTGGCAGCCGGCGCCGCCCGACTGTCCCGCGCTGCGGTGGCCGCGGAATGAGGGCCCTTCTGTTCGCGCTCCTGTTGTGGCCCACGGCGCTCCTCGCCGTGGAGCCGGACGAGGTGCTGTCGGACCCGGGGCTCGAAGCGCGGGCGCGGGAGATCTCGACCGGCCTGCGTTGCCCGGTGTGCCGCAACGAATCCATCGACGAATCGCACGCCCAGGTGGCCCGGGACATCCGCCTCCTCGTGCGGGAGCGTCTCGAGGCTGGCGACAGCGACAATCAGGTCCAGGCGGCGGTGGTGGCGCGCTACGGGGAATACGTGCTCCTGCGCCCGACCGCCGAGGGGGCGAACCTCCTGCTCTGGCTCGCGGGGCCGGCGATGCTGGTCGCCGGGCTCGGGATCGGCTGGGCCGTGGTCCGCGGCCGAAGCAGGGGGCCGGAGCCGGAAAGCCTGACCGCCGACGAGAAGGCCCGGCTTGAGGATCTCCTGCGCCACTGACGCGAAGGGTGCCCCAGGAAAGTGAAGGGCCGCCTTGTGGCGGCCCTTTGGGTGGTCAGCGGTTCTCGATCTCGATGTAGTCGCGCAGCGACTCGCCCAGGTAGAGCTGCCGCGGCCGCCCGATCTTGAGCTGCGGATCGGCAAGCTGCTCCTTCCATTGCGAGATCCAGCCCACCGTTCGCGCGAGCGCAAAGATCGGAGTGAACATCGCGGTCGGGAAGCCCATCGCCTCGAGGATGATGCCCGAGTAGAAGTCCACGTTCGGATACAGCTTGCGCTGGATGAAGTAGTCGTCCTGCAGCGCGATCCGCTCCAGTTCCTGCGCCACCTGCAGGAGCGGGTTGTCATGGACGCCGAGAAGCTCGAGCACCTCGTCGGCGGTCTGCTTCATGACCTTGGCGCGGGGGTCGAAGTTCTTGTAGACGCGGTGCCCGAAGCCCATCAGCCGCACGTTGGACGACTTGTCCTTCACCTTGGCGATGAAGTCGGGGATGTTCTCGGGCGTGCCGATCTGGCGCAGCATCTCGAGGGTGGCCTGGTTCGCGCCGCCATGGGCCGGACCCCAGAGGCAGGCGATCCCGGCCGCGATGCAGGCGAAGGGGTTCGCCCCCGAGGACGACGCCAGCCGCACCGTCGACGTCGAGGCATTCTGCTCGTGGTCGGCGTGCAGCGTGAAGATCCTGTCCATCGCACGGGCGAGGACGGGGTTCACGTCATAGGGCTCGGCCGGGACGGCAAAGCACATGTGCAGGAAGTTGGCCGCGTAATCGAGGTCGTTGCGCGGGTACACGAAGGGCTGGCCGATCGAGTACTTGTAGGCCATCGCCGCGATGGTCGGCATCTTGGCGATCAGGCGGTAGGCCGCGATCTCGCGCTGGCGCGGGTCGTTGATGTCGAGGCTGTCGTGGTAGAAGGCCGACATGGCCCCGACCACGCCCACCATGGTCGCCATCGGATGCGCGTCCCGCCGGAAGCCCCGGAAGAAGTTGTGCATCTGCTCGTGGATCATGGTGTGCCGCGTCACCGTGGTCTCGAACTTCTCGAGCTCGGCGGCGGAGGGCAGCTCTCCGTACAGGAGGAGGTAGCAGACCTCGAGGTAATGCGAGCGTTCGGCCAGTTGCTCGATCGGATAGCCCCGATGGGTCAGGATGCCCTTGTCCCCGTCGATGAACGTGATCGTCGAGTCGCAGGCGGCGGTCGAGGTGAAGCCGGGGTCGTAGGTGAAGACGTCCGCCTGGCCATAAAGCTTGCGGATGTCGATGCAGTCGGGCCCCTCGGTGGGGCTCAGGATCGGCAGGGCGTACTCCTTGCCGTCGATGGTGAGCGTGGCGGTCCTGTTCTCGGCCATGAAGGCGCCCCTCTGTTGTTCCACGGTCTCTCTACCCCTGGCGTGCTAAGGTGTCGTGAAGTCGCGCGACGGTCTCGTCCCGGCCAAGCACAAGCATCATGTCGAACACGCTGGGCGCCACGGCCCGCCCTGCCAGAGCCGCCCGCAGCGGCCCGGCCAGCTTGCCGAGCGTCGTCCCGTGCGCCTGTGCCCCAGCCGCCACGACCCCCTCGAGGGCCTCGCGCTCCCAGCTAGCATTTTGCAGCTGCGGCGTCAAATCCGCCAGTATACCGTGGGATACCGGATCGAGCGTCTTGGCTGCCGCCGGGTCGACCTCGATCGGACGATCGACGACGGCGAAATGCGCCTGATCGAGCAATTGCGGGAGGGTCTTGGCCTTCAACTTGGCGAAGGGCAGGGCGCGAAGGATCCGGTCCCGATGGCCGTCGGGGAGCGGAGGCTGGCCGGTCGCCGCGAGGAACGAGTCCAGCTCGGCCAGGAGGATGTCATCGGGGGTCCGCGCCATGTGCTGGCCCGAAACGTTCTCAAGCTTCTTGAAGTCGAATCGGGCCGGCGACTTCCCGATTCCATCCAGCGAGAAGACGGCCATCGCCTCCTGGTCGTTGAAGACCTCCATGTCGCCGTGGCTCCAGCCCAGGCGGGCGAGGTAGTTGCGCATGGCCGAGGCCAGGTAGCCCATGGCCTGGTAATCGGCCGTTGCCGTGGCGCCGTGGCGCTTGGACAGCTTTTTGCCGTCCGGACCGAAGATCAGCGGAACATGGGCCATCACCGGCACCGCCCAGCCCATGGCTTCGTAGATCATCTTCTGCCGGAAGGCATTGGTGAGGTGGTCGTCCCCCCGGATCACATGCGTGACGCCCATGTCGTGGTCGTCCACCACCACCGCCAGCATGTAGAGCGGCGTGCCGTCCGCGCGCAGCACCACCATGTCGTCGAGCTGGTCGTTCTGGATCGTGACCTCGCCCTGCACGGCGTCGTGGATCGTGGTCGCGCCATCGCGCGGAGCCTTGACCCGGATCACGTAGGGGGCGTCGGGATGGTCGGAGTCCGGCACGTCGCGCCACGGAGAGCGGTAGAGGGTCGAGCGCCCTTCGGCCCGGGCCTGCTCGCGGAAGGCCTCGATCTCCTCGGGCGTGGCGAAGCACTTGTAGGCCTGTCCCCGCGCCAGCATCTCGCGGGCGACCTCGGCGTGCCGGCCGGCCCGGGCGAACTGGCTGATCGGCTCGCCATCCCAGTCGAGGCCCAGCCAGTTGAGGCCGTCGAGGATCTTCTGCGTGTTCTCGGGCGTGGACCGGGCGCGGTCGGTGTCCTCGATCCGGAGCAGGAACTTGCCCCCGCGGCCCCGGGCGAAGAGCCAGTTGAACAGCGCCGTCCGCGCGCCGCCGATATGGAGCGCGCCCGTCGGCGACGGGGCGAAACGGGTGACGACGGGGGCGTCGGTCATTGCGGTTAACCTCTCGTTCATCATCCGCGATGTAACTTCATGCGTGCGGATTAAAGAGCGGTTGAGAGCAGGACAAGTGGACCTCGACCCGTCCGTCGATCTCGGATCTGGTGCGGCGGGCGCCATCGCGCGCCTTCGCGGTCGGGCCGAAGCCGTCCTTCTGGCGCAGAGCGGCCATCTGCTCCCCTGGGCTCCGGTCGCCCTTGGGGTCGGCATCGGGACCTACTTCGCCCTCCCGGTCGAGCCCGGCCCCTGGGCCTGGGTGGCCCTGGCCTGCGTCACGGCCCTGGCCTTGCTGGCCACGTGGTGCCTGCCTGCCGCGTTTGCGCCCCTGGCCCTCGGCCTTGCGCTGGCTGCCGCGGGGCTGGGCCTCGCGGGTTGGCGGACCTGGGTCGTGGCCGCGCCGGTCCTGGAGTTCCGGTACTATGGCCCGATCGAGGGCCGGATCGTCGAGATCGATCGCTCGGCCTCGGACGCCCTCCGTCTCACGCTGGATCGCGTGGTGCTGGAGGATGTGCCGCCCGACCGCACACCGGAGCGCGTCCGCATCTCGGTGCGTGGCGATCAGCGCTGGCTCGTGGCAGAGCCGGGGCGGACCGTGATGCTCACCGGGCATCTGTCGCCGCCGTCCGGACCCGTGGAGCCGGGCGACTTCGACTTCCGGCAGTTCGCGTGGTTCGACCGCCTGGGCGCGATCGGCTACACCCAAAGTCCGGTCCTGACCCGCGCGCCCCCGGATGGGAGCCTCTGGATCGGGCGCCTCCGGACTGGCTTGTCCAAGGGGATCCGCGATCGGATCCCGGGCGATGCCGGCGGGCTCGCGTCGGCGGTGGCCACAGGCGACCGGTCCGGCCTGTCCGCGCGGGCGAACCAGGCGATGCGGGATTCGGGACTCTACCACCTCGTGTCGATTTCCGGCACCCACATGGGCCTGCTCGTGACGTTCATCTTCGGCCTGGTGCGGTCGGGGGTGGCCCTGGTGCCTTCACTGGCGCTCCGGGTCAACGGAAAGAAGCTGGCCGCGCTGCTCGCTTTGCCCGCTGGCGCTTTCTACCTGGCGCTCGCAGGCCGCGACATGGCGACCGAGCGGTCATTCATCATGGTCGCGGTGATGCTGGGGGCGATCCTGTGCGACCGGCGGGCGGTGACCCTGAGGTCCGTTGCGATCGCCGCGCTGATCGTTCTCGTGACCCGGCCCGAAGGCCTCGTGAATGCCGGGTTCCAGATGTCCTTCGCCGCGGTCACGGCGCTTGGCGTCGTGTTCGGCTCGGCGACCCAGGCCTGGGCGCGGCGGTGGCGCTGGGCGGGGCCGGTCGCCCTCGTTCTGCTGTCCTCGGTGGTGGCTGGCCTTGCCACCGCGCCCTATGCCGGGGCCCAGTTCAACCGCTACAGCGCCTACAGCCTCGTCGCGAACCTGCTTGCCGCGCCGGCCATGGGAATCCTGGTCATGCCGGGCGCGGCGCTGCTGGGACTGGGCGCGGGCCTTGGCCTGGCCCAGCCCGCTCTCCTCATGCTGGAGCTTGGCTGCCGCTGGATCCTGCTGGTGGCCGAGCTTGTCGGGGGCTTGAAGGGCGCCGTGGGTGGCGTCCCAAGCGCACCCTCGGCCGTCCTGCCGCTGCTGACCATCGGCGGGCTCATCGTGATCCTCTGGCAAGGACGGGGCCGCTGGATCGGACTTCCCGTTCTGGTCCTGGCCCTGGCCCTGTGGAGCGCCGCGAGCCGCCCGGACCTGCTCATCTCCGGCTCGGGCGGGATCATGGCCGTCCTGGGGGCCGAGGGGCGTGCGGTGTCCCGACCCACCGGGGCCGGCTTCGAGGTGGAGCAATGGCTGGCCGGCGATGGGGACCTCGCCCCCCAGGACGAGGCGGCTGGACGCCCCGGCGTGATTCGAGGGGACCGCACGGCCCAGGCCGTGGTGGGCGGACGTGACATCCTCCTCGTGCGCGGGGCGCGTGCCCTGGCGCAGGTCAAGGGATGCGACGGCGCGGATCTCCTCGTCACGGATCAGGTGGCCGAGGGGCGGCCGTGCCTGGTGCTGGATGCGTCGATGCTGGCCCGCACCGGAGCGGTGGCAGGATGGGCGGAGGGGGGCGGGCTGCGGCTGATCGCGACGGAGCTTTGGGCCGGGGATCGCCCCTGGACCCGCCATCGGAGGCAAGAGCCGCCTCCGCCGCTTGAGTTCGGCCCCTAGCGCCGTCCAAGGCCGGCCATTAGGTTGGAAGACCCGAGGAGGACGATATGCAGATTACCGGAGACAAACTGATCGCTGCCGCGCCGGACGTGGTCTGGGACGCGCTGATCGATCCGGAGTTCCTTAAGACCCTGATCCCAGGCTGCGAGTCGATGAAGGGCAGCCCTGCCAAGGGCTACGACATCACGGTGGCCCGCAAGGTGGGCGGGATGGAGGCACGCCTGTCCGGCCGCTTCGACCTGACCGAGGTGGAGCCCGGCCGCGGCTGTCTCCTGATCGGCGAAGGGCGGGGCGGGGCGGCGGGCCTGGCCAAGGGGGCGGCTCGCATCCGGCTTGATCCCGCGGACTCGGGCACGAAGTTGTCCTGGGACCTGACGGCGGAACTGGGGGGCAAGCTGGCCAGCATGCCCAATTTCCTGGTGGAGATGGCGGCCCGGAAGGTGGCCGACGGCTTTGTCGAACGCTTTGCCGCCGCCATCGAGAACCGCCCGGTGCAGGCCAAGGGGTGGCTGGGCCGCCTGACGGGCCGGTCCTGATCCGACCCGCTCCGGCCGGCCGCAGCACGCGGCGGGCCGTGCTGGCCTTCGTGGGGCGCGTCCAGGAAGGCCCGGGCGCGACGCGGAAGGGTCAGACCCCCAGCTGAGCGGTCAGGCCGCCATCGATGCGGACATCCGTGCCGGTGACGAAGGCGCCTTCCGAGGAGCAGAGCCAGGCCACGAGGCCTGCAACCTCCTCGGCCGTGCCGATGCGGCCGATCGGGTGGCCCCGTCCGAACATCGCGATCACATCCTCGGGGTCGCCGTCCGGTCCGGCGATCTGCGCCGCGCCATACTCGAGCAGCGGCGTGCGAACCGAGCCGGGGCTGATCGACACCACGCGCACCCCGTGCCGGGCGCAGTCCACGGCCATGGCGCGCGTCATGGCATGGACCGCGCCCTTGGTGGTCGCGTAGCCGAGGACGTTCTTCTGGTTCGCGAAACCCTGCACGGAGGAGATGTGGATGATCGCGCCGTTGCCCCGGGCCTTGAGATAGGGCCAGGCGAAGTGGCTGGCGGTGAAGAAGGCCCGCAGGTTGACCGACATGACTCGGTCCCAGTCGGCGATCGTCGTCGTGTCGAGGTCGCCGTAGGTCTGGATCCCGGCGGCGTTGACGAGGTGGTTGATCCCATCGGCGTCGCCCGCGGCGCGAACCCAGGCGTCCACATCGTCGTCGCGCGTGAGGTCCACGCGGGTCACGGTCACGGGCAGATCCCCGACCGCCTCGCGGGCGGCCTCGTTCAAAGCCTCGTCGATCCCGCAAAGATGCACCCGGGCCCCCTCGCGCGCGAGGCGCAGGGCCGAGGCCAAGCCCATGCCGCTCGATCCGGTGATCAGGGCCGTCTGGCCCTCGAAGCGGCCGGTCATTGGAGCACCCCATAGGTCGGGTGGGTCAGGGTGGCCAGGATTCCGCGAAGCTCGGCCAAGCCCTTCAGCCGACCGATGGCCGAATAGCCGGGCAGGGTGGTCTTGTCCTGATCGTCCAGCAGCAGGTGGCCGTGGTCCGGACGGAATGGGATCAGGTGGTCGCTCCGGCCCTCCTCGCGGCGGCGAGCCTCCTCCCGGAGGAGAAGGGCGAGCAGCCGCACCATGTCGGCGTTTCCGACCAGGTGGTCGTCCTCGACGAAGGAGCCGTCGGGCTCCGTGGACACGTTGCGGAGGTGCACGAAGTGGACCCGCTCCAGATGCGCCTCGAGCAGCGCCGGAAGATCGTTGTCGGCCCGTGCGCCGAAGCTGCCTGCGCAGAAAGTCAGGCCGTTCTCGCGTTCGGGCACCGCGCCGAAGATGGCGTCAAGGTCCTGGGCGGTGGACACCACCCGCGGCAACCCGAAAAGCGAGAAGGGCGGATCGTCGGGGTGGATGCAGAGCCGGACCCCGACCTCGCGCGCGACGGGCACGACGGTCTCGTGGAACGTCCGCAGGTTGGCCCTCAGGTCGTCGGGGCTCAGGTCGGCGTAGCGGGCGATGACGTTCGCGATGCCTTGGCGGCTGTGACTGTCCTCGGCACCCGGAAGGCCCGCGATGATCGTGGCCTCGAGCCGCTGAACCTGCTCGGGCGTGAGGACCCCGACGCGGGCCTCGGCCTGCCGGAGAAGGTCCGGCGGATAGTCCCTGTCCGCGCCAGCCCGGGCCAGGATGTAGGCGTCGTAGGCCACGAAGTCCGTCATGTCGAAGCGAAGCGCGAGGCCCGTGGACGGCATCGGGTGACGCAACTCGGTCCGTGTCCAGTCCACGACCGGCATGAAGTTGTAGCAGATGGTCTGCAGCCCGGCGCGGGAGAGGCGTCGCATCGTCTCGGCAAAGGCGGCGGTCGCCTCGCGCGCGGGTTCGCCGCCCAGCTTGATGGCGTTGGGCACGGGAATGCTTTCGACCACCGACCAGCGCAGGCCCGCGGCCTCGATCACGGCCTTGCGCTCGGCGATGGCGTCCTCGGGCCAGACTTCGCCGCGGTAATGGTCGTGCAGGGCCGAGACGATTCCCGTCGCGCCCGCCTGCCGCACATGGCTCAGGGGAATCGGGTCCTTGGGTCCGAACCAGCGCCAGGTTTGTTCCATGTCGTGCCTCCTTCGTCGGGCGCGAAGAAAGCGGAGCCCGCGTCCGCTGTAAACCCTGCGGCCATTGACCAGGAGGTCGTTTGAGGGTTCCTTCGCGACCGGACAGGCCGGGCCCGCCCCGGGAAGAGGAGAGATCGACATGCCGAACGTCACCCGTCTGGGGGAGCCCCGGGGCGAACCCATGACCGACGACCTGAAGGGTTGGGTCAAGATCGAGGGAAACCCGAGCATGCGGACTTGGGTCCAGCATACGGCCGCCGACGGGACCATGATCTCGGGCACCTGGGAGGCGACGGTCGGCTCGTACCACACGACCTATGCGGCCTACGAGTTCGTGCACATCATCGAAGGGCGCATCACCATCACCGAGGACGGCGGCGAGCCCGTCACCGTGGGGCCGGGGGATGCCTTCGCCGTCGAGGTCGGCTTCAGAGGCGTCTGGCGGATCGAGGAGCCGGTGCGCAAGCACTTCGCGATCCGGCTCAAGTAGTCAGGGGGCCGGCATCTCGGGCCGGAGCGGCAGCCGCCCGTCCTCGGTCAGGAGCCAGACATCCCGTCCGTCCACGACGGCCGGGACGAGGGGGCGGCCATAGCCCGCCCCCGCATCGAGATTGACGCGGTTGCCGTAGTGGAACGGCTCGTCGAGCGCGGTATGGCCGTGGACCACCAGAAGGCCGTGGTCGGTCCTGTCGTCGAGCCACCCCTCGCGGATCCACATCAGATCCTGCGGCACCTGGGCGATCAGGGGAACGCCCGGGCGGATCCCGGCATGGACGAAGACGACCTGATCGGTCCTGTGCAGCAGGGGCAGGTTGTCGAGGAACACGCGGTGGGCCACGGGCACCCTGGCCCGCGCTTCGGCCCAGAGGTCCATGGGGTCGCGGTCCGGGGACGCGTCGACGCCATAGCTCGCCAGGGTCTGAAGGCCGCCCAGGCGTTCATGCAGCCAGGTATAGGCCGGGTTCAGGCCGGGGTCGCGCGCCAGGGGATCGTCAAGGAACAGCCGGAACATGAAGTCGTGGTTCCCGCGGATCGTGATCCAGGGACCACCCTGCATGGGACCCTGGCGCAGGTAATCGACGACCTCGGCGCTGGCCGGGCCACGGTCGGTCAGGTCGCCAAGATGGACGACGGGCGCATCCTCCCCGGTTTGGGCGCGGTCGGCCGCGATCAGGGCGTGGGCATGCCGAAGCTGGTCGATCTGCCCATGGATGTCGCCCAGGACGTAGGTGCGCGCCATCAGAACACGAGGTCGGGGAGAGAGTCGAACGCCTGCTTCAGCGCATCGCCCCAGCCGTGGCTGATGGTCTGGAAATAGGCGTCGTTCCCCTTGATCCGTCGTGTGAGCCCGCGCTTGAGGCTGTCCTTCTCATAGACCTGGAGATCCAGGGGAAGGCCGACCGACAGGTTGGCCTTGATCGTGGAGTCGAAGCTGACCAGCAGGAGCTTGACGGCGGCCTCGAAGCTCATGTCCGGGTCGAAGGCGCGGACCAGGATGGGACGGCCGTACTTGAACTCCCCGATCTGGAGAAAGGGCGTGTCCTCCCCGGCCTCGATGAAGTTGCCTTCCGGGTAGATGAGGAAAAGGCGCGGCTCGCTGCCCTTGACCTGGCCGCCGACGATGATCGTGGCATTGAAGTAGCTTTCCGCCCGTTCGCCCGCCTCGGCGTGCTGGGCGATCACCTCCTTGAGGGTGTTGCCGACGTATTTGGCCACCTGGAACATCGATGGCAGCTGCAGGATCGCGGGGTGCCGTTCCGAGGGGGCCCGGTTGCGTTCGTCGATCAGCGACACGACCGACTGCGTGGTGGCGAGGTTGCCGGCGGTCATGATGGTGATGACGGTTTCGCCGTCGTCCACCCAGGTGAACATCTTGCGATAGGTCGAGATGTTGTCGAGCCCCGCATTCGTGCGCGTGTCCGACATGAACACGAGCCCCCGGCTGAGCCTGAGCCCCACGCAGTAGGTCATGAATCCTCCTCCGGGCGCCTACTGCGCCCGTACCTCGACCGAGACGGACAGTTTCTCGCCTCCGGTCCCGTGACGCGCGCCTGATACAGGAGCGGCCTCGCCATAGTCGAGACCCGTCGCGACGCGCACGTAACGGTTGTCCGGGGAGATCCCGTTCGCCACATCGAAGCCGACCCAGCCCAGGTCCGGGACCCAGGCTTCGGCCCAGGCATGGGATGCATCCTGCTCCTCCTTTTCCATGAGGAGGTAGCCCGACACATAGCGGGCCGGAATGCCCATGGCCCGGGCGCAGGCGAGGAAGACATGGGTCTGGTCCTGGCAGACGCCCCGGCCCTCGTCCAAGGCCTGCTCGGCCGTCCAGCCGACCTGGGACACGCCGGTTTCGTAGCGCACGGCCCCGGCCACGGCCGCGGACAGGTCATGGAGGCGAAGCAGGAGCTTGGGCTCTGCCTTCACCGAATCGACGAGGGCGGCGCAACCCGGGCCGGCCTCGGTCCGGGGAGTGGGCCGCTCAAAGAGCCAGAGCGGGCAGTAGCCGGCCTGCGGGCCGACGATCCCGGCCGTATCGATCGCCTCCACCTCGCCTTCGCAGGTGATGCGGAGCGAGGTGGCCCCGGGCTCGACGCTGACCAGGTCCACGGTGTTGCGGTGCTGATCCTCGAAGGTCGCCTCGTGCTGCGCCCCCTCGTAGGACAGGGTCCAGTTGATGATGCGCTGCCATTTGTGCGCCTGCGGGGTCAGTCGGAGCTGCTGGAGGCCCCAGGGAACGGGGGTCTCGTAGTCGTAGGTCGTGACGTGACGGACATGGAGGCGCAGGGGGTCATGCATAGAAGCGGTAGTCCACCTCGGTCTGGGAGCCCACCTCCGCGACGTCGCGGAGGAAGGCCTGGATGAACTCGTGGAGCCCCGCATCGAGGATCTCGTCGATCCCGACCGCCAGGAAATCCGAGTGCAGAGCACCCGCCTTGGCGTGGCTGTCCAGGCGGGTTCCGTAGCAGTCGGCCAGGTAGCCGTAGTTGTCGACCAGCTTGCCCACCGAGAAGGCCAAAGAGCGGGGCATCCGGCGGTCGAGGATCAGGAACTGCGCGATGTTGCGGGCCCGCACGTCCTGGCCGTAGGTCATCCGGTAGGCCCCTTCGGCCGACACGGAGCGAAGGATCGTCTCCCACTGCACGTTGTCCAGCGAAGAGCCCACCGCGCTGGCCGAAGGCAGCAGCACGTAGGATTTCACGTCCAGAAGGCGGGCGGTGTTGTCGGCGCGTTCGATGAACGTGCCGAGCCGCGCGAAGTTGTAGATGTCGTTGCGCAGCATCGTGCCGGCAAAGGCCCCACGCACATGGGCGCTGCGGTTGCGGATGAGCGTCAGGACCTGGGGAAGCTCCCGCTCGCCCACTTTCTGGGACAGGGCGTCCTTGAGCGTCATCCAGGATTCGTTGACGCTTTCCCAGACCTCGCGCGTGAGCGCGGTCCGCACGAGGCGGGCGTTGTTGCGGGCGGATTCGATGACCGTCATCACCGACGAGGTGTTGTCCCGGTCGCACAGCATCCATTGAATGGCGTTGTCCCGCGTCACCTCGCCGTAGCGCGCGCTGTACGAATCCAGCGTCGCGGTGGTCTCGAGGACCGAGATCCATTCGTCGTCGGCGTGGCTGCGGGTCAGGGCGATCCGCTGTCCCGCCGCCATCAGTCTCGCGGTGTTCTCGCTCCGCTCGAGGTAGCGGAACATCCAGTACAGGCCCCCGGCCGTCTTTCCGAGCATCACTCTTCCAGCACCCAGGTGTCCTTGGTGCCGCCGCCCTGGGACGAGTTCACGACGAGGCTCCCTTTCTTCAGCGCAACCCGGGTCAGGCCTCCGGGCGTGATCGTCACCCCGTCAGGAGAGACGAGGACATAGGGCCGCAGGTCCACATGGCGTGGGGCGAGGCCCGCGCGCGTGAAGATCGGCACGGTGGACAGCGCCAGCGTGGGCTGCGCGATGTAGTTGCCGGGATTGGCCAGCAGCTTCTCGCGGAAGGTGGCGATCTCCTTCTTGGAGGAGGTCGGGCCCACCAGCATCCCGTAGCCGCCCGAGCCGTGGACCTCCTTCACGACGAGGTCATGGAGGTTGTCGAGCACGTAGCGCAGGGCCTGCGGCTCATTGCAGCGCCAGGTGGGGACGTTCTGGAGGATCGGCGCTTCGCCCGTGTAGAAGCGCACGATCTCGGGCATGTAGGAATAGACGGCCTTGTCGTCGGCGATCCCGGTGCCCGGGGCGTTGGCGATGGTGATGCCGCCGGCGCGGTAGACGTCGAAGATGCCGGGCACGCCGAGCCCGCTCTCTGGGTTGAAGTTCAGCGGATCGAGGAAGTCGTCGTCCACGCGGCGGTAGAGCACGTCGATGGGCTTGTAGCCCTCGGTCGTCCGCATGGCGACGCGGCCGCCCACGACGCGGAGGTCGTGCCCTTCGACCAGCTCCACGCCCATCTTGTCCGCAAGGAACGAGTGTTCGTAGTAGGCCGAGTTGTAGAGCCCCGGCGTCAGGACCGCGACGACCGGGTCGCCCCGAGTGGCGGCCGGGGCGCAGGCCGCCAGGCTGCGGCGCAGCGCCAGCGGGTAGTTCGACACGGGCCGCACCCGGTTCCGGGAGAACAGCTCCGGGAACATCTGGAGCATGGTCTCCCGGTTCTCGAGCATGTAGCTCACGCCCGACGGGGTGCGGGCATTGTCCTCCAGGACGTAGAACTCATCCTCGCCGGTCCGCACGAGGTCGATGCCGACGATGTGTGTGTACACGCCGCCCGGCGGCTCCACCCCGATCATCTTGGACAGGAAGGCCGCGTTGCGCGCGATCATCTCCACGGGGATGCGGCCGGCGCGGATGATTTCCTGGCGGTGGTAGATGTCGTGCAGGAACGCGTTGATGGCGCGGACGCGCTGCTCGATGCCCTTGGCCAGGCGGGCCCATTCGCGGCCCGAGATGATGCGCGGGATGATGTCGAAGGGGATGAGCCGCTCGGCCGCCTCGGCCCGGCCATAGACGTTGAAGGTGATCCCGGTGAGACGGAACACCTCCTCGGCCTCGTGCTGCTTGCGCAGGAGACGTCCCGGGTTCTCGCCCTTCAGCCATGCGTCGAAGGCGGCGTAGGGCGGGCGAAGCCCTTCGTACATCGTCTGGGCCTGGGTCATGCGGCTGGAGCGGGAGTTCGGTCCGCCGGACGCGCCATCGTCGCTGGCCGTGGCGCTGTGGCCCTGGGACTGGCCCATGCCGCGTCCCCACATTTCGTCGAAGGTCGTCGTCATCTGCATGAATCGGATCATATGGGTCGCCGTGGAGGGCACAATGCCCCAGTGGGGTCCGCTTCCACGAGGGGGAAGCCGCCGGCCCCGTGCGGAACGGCACCGACGGCCGGCATCGGCTGGCGTCCGGCTCAGTGGAAGTCGCGGCTTTGGGGCACGATCCGGGCGTCCCGGGGGTGGCCCTGGGACGAGCCCCGCGCGCTGCCCTGGACCGGCTTCACGACCTCGTCCGCATGGCTGAGGGCGGGTGAAAACCCTTCGGGCGCAAGGCGGAACAGCGCGTCCGTGCGGTCGATGAGCCGCTCGGCCACTATGTGGACGATCTCGACCTCGCGCTGGACATAGCCTTCTATGACAAGAAGACGGGCCTGCATGACCACCTTGCGGAAGGTTTCCATGACCTTGGGCCAGACCACGAGGTTGGCGCTTCCGGTCTCGTCCTCGAGGGTGATGAAGCACACGCCCTTGGCTGACCCGGGCCTTTGGCGCACCAGCACGAGCCCGGCCAGCTTCACGCGCTGAAAGGGCCGGCTGCCCGCAAGTTGGGCGGCGGTGATGTAGCCTTGGGCAGACAGCGAACGCCGCAGAAAGCTCAGGGGGTGCGCCTTCAGCGAGAGTCGCAACGTCTGGTAGTCGGCCACGACCTGCTCGGGCAGGGGCATGGGCGGAAGGGGGACGGCCGGCTCCTCGCCCTCGTCGGGGGAGCCTTGGAACAGCGGCAGGTCCGGGGCATCGCGGAGCGCCCCGGCCTCCCAGAGCGCCTGCCGCCGGTCGATGAACAGGGAGCGCATCGCGTCGGCCTCGGCCAGGCGCCGGACCCAGGCGGCGGACAGCCCGGCGCGGCGCTGGAGGTCGGGGATGTCGCGGAAGGGCTCGGCGCGCGCGTCGAGAAGGCGTCGGGCCGCCGCCCGGGGGAAGCCGCCGATGGTGCGGAAGCCCAGGCGCACCGCCACGCCGCCCTGTCCGTCCGGGACCAGCGTCGTGTCCCAGTCCGAGAGGTTCACGTCGGGCGCGCGCACCTCCACCCCATGCTCGCGCATGTCGCGGACGATCTGCGCCGGGGCGTAGAAGCCCATCGGCTGCGAGTTGAGGAGCGCCGCCCCGAAGGCGCCGGGGTAGTGGCACTTGAGCCAGGACGAGACGTACACAAGGAGCGCGAAGCTTGCTGCGTGGCTTTCGGGAAAGCCGTATTCGCCGAAGCCCTTGATCTGGTCGAAGCAGCGCCGGGCGAAGTCGGGGTCGTAGCCGCGCTCGACCATGCGGGAGACCATCTTCTCCTCCAGCTTTTCGATCTGGCCCTTGGAGCGGAAGGTGGCCATGGCCTTGCGCAACTCGTTCGCCTCGGCGGGGGTGAAGCGGGCGGCCTCGATGGCGATCTTCATCGCCTGCTCCTGGAAGATCGGGACGCCCAGCGTGCGGCCCAGGATCTGCTTGAGCTCGGCCGGGTCATGGGGCGGCGCGGGCGAGGGGTATTCGACCGGTTCCCGCCCGTCGCGGCGGCGGAGGTAGGGGTGGACCATGTCGCCCTGGATGGGGCCGGGGCGGACGATCGCGACCTCGATGACGAGGTCGTAGAAGGTGCGCGGGCGCAGGCGCGGCAGCATGTTCATCTGCGCGCGGGACTCCACCTGGAACACACCGATCGAGTCGCCCTTGGACAGCATCGCGTAGACGCGCGGATCCTCCTGCGGGACGCTCGCCAGGTCGTGCCGGACGCCGTGGTGGACCGCCACGAGGTCGAGGCATTTGCGGATGCAGGTCAGCATCCCCAGCGCAAGGATGTCGACCTTGAGGATGCCCAGCGCGTCGATGTCGTCCTTGTCCCATTCGATGAAGCTGCGATCGGGCATCGCGCCGTTGCCGATGGGCACCGTCTCGGTCAGCGGGCGTTCGGTCAGGATGAAGCCGCCGACGTGCTGGCTCAGGTGCCGGGGCATGCCGATCAGTTCGCTCGCCAGCCGGACCGCGCGGCGCAACACGGGGTCCGACAGGTCGAGCCCGGCCTCCTTCACGTTCCGCTCCGCCACCTCATGGCCCCAGGAGCCCCAGACGGTCTTGGCCAGCGCGCCGGTCACGTCCTCCGACAGGCCCATGACCTTGCCGACCTCGCGGATGGCGCTGCGGGGGCGGTAGTGGATGACGGTGGCGCAGAGGCCCGCGCGGTCGCGGCCGTATTTGTCATAGATGTGCTGGATGACCTCCTCGCGCCGCTCGTGCTCGAAGTCGACGTCGATGTCGGGCGGCTCCTTCCGCTCCTCCGAGATGAAGCGCTCGAAGAGGAGCTGGTGCGCGGCGGGGTCCACGGCGGTGATGCCCAGGACGTAGCAGACGGCGGAGTTGGCGGCCGAGCCGCGCCCCTGGCACAGGATGCCGCGGTCGCGGGCATAACCGATGATGTCGTGGATGGTCAGGAAATAGCGGGCGATGTCGAGCTTGGCGATCATCGCCAGCTCCTTGCGGAGCGTGACCTTCACCGGAGCGGGCACGCCGGCAGGGTAGCGCGTCGCCGCGCGGTCCCAGGTGAGCGCCTCGAGATGCTCCTGCGGCGTGCGGCCCTCGGGCGTGACCTCGCGGGGGTATTCGTAGGACAGCTCCTCGAGGGAGAAGGTGCAGGCATCCGCCACATCGCGGGAGGCCGCGATTGCATTCGGCCATTCGGAAAAGAGCCGCACCATCTCCTCGGGTGACTTCAGGTGCCGCTCGGCGTTGGGTTCGAGAAGGAACCCCGCCTCGCTCAGCCGCACCTTCTCGCGGATGCAGGTCATCACGTCCTGCAGCGGGCGGCGCTGCGGGACATGGTAAAGGACGTCGTTGGTGGCGAGGATCGACAGCCCGAGCCGCGCGGCGATCCGGTCGAGCGCGTTGATCCGCGCCCGGTCGTCGCCCCGGTAAAGATGGCTCGCCGCGACATGGCGCAAGCCGGGCAGGCGGCGCGCCAGGCTGCGAAGCGCCTGGGGAAAGCCGGTCAGGTCGTCGGGGGGAAAGAGGACGAGCTGCACACCCTCGGCGTGATTGGACAGATCGTCCAGCGTCAGGTGGCAGATGCCCTTGGCCTGCCATGCGCCGTCCTTGTCCTGCATCTTGCCCTTGGACAGGAGGCCTGCGAGCCGGCCGTAGGCGGCGCGGTCGCGGGGGTAGGCCAGGAACTCCTCTCCCGTCAGCAGGACAAGACGGCAGCCGATCACCGGCCGCATCATCGCCTTGCGCGCCTCGACATGGAGGCGGACGACCCCGGCCAGCGTGTTGCGGTCGGCGACGCCCAGGGCGTCGTAGCCCAGGGACCATGCCGTCGTGGCGAGGTCCACGGCGTCCGACGCCCCGCGCAGGAAGCTGAAGCAGGTGGCGAGCCCCAGCTCCACGAAGGGTGCGCGGGCGTTGGGCGTGAACTCGTTCTCGTCGGCGAGCGTCCGCTTGGGGTGCTGGTGATCGTTCTCGGGCATGGGCTCAGGGTGCCGATGACGGAAAGGGCGGGCGCCTCATGCGAAGGCTCCGTGCATGAACCAGCGTGGCGTGCCCCCGCGCCCGTCGCCCACGACCCCCTCCCGGTAGAGCCAGAAGCGTCGCCCTGTGTGATCCTCGACGCGGTAATAGTCGCGCAGGCGCGTGCCGGGGCGGTCGCGCCACCATTCGGGCGCGATCCTCTCGGGACCTGCAAAGCGGGTGACGCGGTGGGTCATCCGCCGCCAGACGAACTGCGCGGGCGGACCTTCGGGGACGGCGTAGACGACCTGCACCTCCTCGGGGGGGTCGAAGAGCCGGAGAGGGCGCGGCGCGTGGGGCACAGGCGGCAGCGGCGGCTGGGGGCCGAGCGCCGGGGTCCAGGCCTCGCGCCGCTCGGGGATGTGGCTTTCCTGGAACCCGGGGCGGAGGAGGGCCTGTGGCCCGAAGCGTGCGCTGACGCGGTCCACGAAGCGGGCAAGCTCTTCGCCCTCGTCCCGGCGGCTGTCGAGGCCGGGCTGGCGCGAACGCAGCTCCTCGGCCCCCGTCGCGCCCAGCGTCACCAGATCGAAGCCGAAGCCGGGGTCGAGCCGTTCCAGCTTGCCCTCGAAGAGCCGGGCCAGGTGCAGAGGATCTCGGGTCGCGCGGGCGGTCGCGGCCTCGACCGACGACACCGCGCCGTCGCTGCGGAACAACGCGAGCATCACGCGCCGCGCGCCGAAGCCCTTGGCGGCCAGCATCGCGCAAAGCTCCCCTGCGAGTGCGGGAAGAAGGGGCGTGGGGTCCAGCATCGGTTCGGAGAGCACGGCGCGGGCCAGGAAGCGGGGCGGCTCGTCGGGGCAGTGGAGCGGTTCGGGCAGGCGCCCCATCATCTGGTCGAGCCGGACGAGCGGGTTGTCCCCGGCTTCGGCGCGCGCGAAGCGGCGGGCGAGCGACAGGCGCGGGACGGCCGAAAGGTCGTCCACCGTCCTGATGCCCAGGCGTCGGAGCAGCAGGGCCGTATCCTCCCCGAGGCGAAGGGCGCGCACCGGCAGCGGTCCTGTGCGCGCCGCAAGGTCCGGCGCGTCGCAGATCTCCCGCCCCGTTCCGAACCGGGCCAGCGCCCAGGCCGCGCCGCGCGTGGGCGCGATGGCGAGGCGGCAGGACAGCCCCAGCCCGGCGAGCCTTCCGCCGATCTCCTCCAGCATCGCGGCCTCGCCGCCCTGGAGGTGCGTGGAGCCCGTGACATCCATCGCGATCCCGCCGGGACCATCGACCGCCGTCCATGGGCACCAGCGTCGTGCCCAAAGCGCGAGATCAAGGAGGGCGGCCTCGTCGCCGCGCGGGTCGGCTTCGTCCACCCGGAGGCTGGGGCAGACGGCGCGGGCGTCCACCGCGCGCAGCCCGGGCCGGACGCCCGCCTCCTCGGCGGCGGGGGTCGTGGCATGGACGACGGGACCGTGCGGGCCGTCGAGGACAAGGGCAAAAGGCATGTCGTCCGCCCCCCCGTGTCCGCGCCGGGCCAGCAGCGCCAGCCGCCGCTCCATGGCAAAGCGGGGAAGATGGAGCGACAGGAACCGCCGTCCGGGTCCTTCATCCGAACCGGTTGGCCGGAAGGGACGGGTCTCCTGCGATCCTGTCGCGCCGCCTGCCCCCCGAGGGCCGGCAGGAGCCGGGAATCCGGTCCGCTGGAGGACAAGGAAGCCTGTCCGCCCTGAGGGAAAACGGAGGACCTGGCCCGTCCTGCCGCTCACGACCGTTCCCGCCTCCTTTCTGTCCCGCCCGCACTTTCCTCAGCCGAGGGCGCGCAAGGGCGGGGCGGGGTCGGCCAAGGGCGTGAGGTGCCCGAAATCGAGCCGTCCCGTCCCTTGGTCATGGCGTGTCACCCAGGCCCCGGGCATCCGACCCCGGGCACGGAACAGGTCGGCCTGCCAGATCGGGGCGCCCGGCGCGCGCAGGTCGTCCGGCGCGGGTGGCGAGGGCAGGCCGGACACCCGCCAGCGTTCCCGCGCGGCGCTGAGATCCGCACGCGCCGCGCGGCGCAGGAGCCAGGCCTGGACCCCGGATCCTTCGGCCCGGAGCGCGAGCCGCTTCGTGGCCGTGAAGTCGAGCGCGGGCGGATCGCCCCAGACCTCCCCGATCACGGCAGCCAGGGCGGGGCAGCCCAGCGCCTCCTCCATGGCCCAGAGCACGTCCACGGCGCGCCTCGCTTCCAGATAAAGGATCTGCACCGGGCGCCGCAGCAAGGATGCCAGACCAGTGGCATAGGGCCGTCCCCCTTCGCGGCGCGACAGCCGGTCCTGCACCCAGAGGATCGGTCCCCGTGCCGGATCCGGCACCTGCGCCAGCACGAAGCCCGTAGGCGCGGCATCGGTCGGCGTCAGGGCAAAGACCTCGCACAGGGTGGGTGAACGGTCCGGGACGGGGGTGGCGGGGGCGAAAGGATCGGCGCACTTCACGAAAACCTCTCGGGTGTGTGTTCATGTTTTGTTCTAGGGCGAGTCGTTCGGGCCGTCAAATGCCCCGTCGCGACATTTCCCCAAGACCGTTGCAACGTTAATAGGTTAACGCGAGGTTCAGGCCCCCAGGACCTCGTCCGTCGCCGCCATGAGCGCCAGCGCCGCCGCCCCTTGGGCCCAGACGAGGTCGCCCCAGGCATGGACCTCCACGCGCACTGGAGGGCGCCCCCCTGGCAGGACCAGGCGCTGCATCTCGGCCAGGACCTCCTCGGCGTAAAGGAAGTCGTAGCGCATCCGCTCCCCCGAAAGGATCACGAGGCCGGGATCGAAGAGCTGGACGACGTTCGCCAGCCCCAGCGCCAGATAGCGCCCGGCCCGGACGAAGATCTCCCGCGCGGGCTCGTGGCCGGCCTTGGCCTCGCTGAACAGGGTGTCCAGCATCGCGCGCGGGCTCTGGGACTGGCGGGGATCGCGGCCTAGGGCCGTCGCCGCCTCGCGCGCCAGCGCGTAGTCCGCCAGATAGGCCTCCAGGCACCCGCGCTGCCCGCAGCGGCACAGGGCCCCGTCCAGCCGGACCTTGATGTGGCCAAGCTCCAGCCCCATCCCGCGCGTGCCCCGGAACAGCCGCCCGCCCTGCACGAGGCCCATGCCCACCCCGTGCTCGATGGTCACGACGGCAAAGTCCGACGAAGCCCGCCCCGCTCCGAACCAGAGCTCGGCCAGCGTCAGGAGGTTCGAATCGTTGTCGATCTGGACCGGGCTCCCGAGCCGGGCGGCGAGGATGTCGCGCAGGTCGAGGTCCCTGCCATCGAGAAGCGGCGACCAGGCCACGCGTCCCGCGCGATGGTCCACGAGGCCCGGAAGGCCGATGCCCAGGGCCGCGGCCTCCTGCCCGGGAGCATGGCTCCGAAGGTCCGCGACAAGGGCCGCCACCTCCTCCAGGAGTTCCTCCAGGGGACGACGGCCTGGCCTGGCCGGGCGGGCCGCATCGGCCAGGATGCGGCCGCCGAAGTCCGCAAGAACGGCGGTGTGCCTTTCGTCGCCCAGCTTCACGCCGATGACGTGCCGCCCCTCGGGCACGATCTCCAGCGCGACGGGCGGACGTCCGCGCGCGGCCTCCCGCCCGTCGAGCGACACGCCCTCGACCTCGCGCAGGAGGCCCAGTCCGATCAGGTCCGCCGTGATGGCTGTCACCGAGGCGGCGCTGATCCCCAGCGCGCGGGCCACGTCGGCCCGCGCCGCCCGGCCCTGGGCGCGGACATGGTCGAAAACCTGCCGGCGCAACGGGGGCTGGGTGCGGGCCGAGGCGGGCAGCACGGGTCCTGCGCCATGCGGGCCCTCAGATCCGTCGTCCAAGCCTCCTCCGCCTCCTTATCTTCAGTTCATGAATGATCTTCACGTCGGCAAAAGAGGTGCTCTCCGGTCTGCCTTGTTTTACAGCGACCATCTTCCGAGATCATGAGCTAATCTGACAGCATCGCAAATTCTTCCTTTGACAGCCGAACTTAACTGGGCGCATCTTCGCCGCACCAGTCAGGTCCCGGGGAGGGGACAAGCCGCTGGCTCCTGCACCGCCTGGCCCGGATCCCCCAAGGGTCCGCCAGTGGCTTGGAGATGGCGGGGTGCGGGTCCTTATCCGGAGGCGTCCGGCAAGGCTCTGCGGACCTGGACGGAGAACAACAGGGGCCGGTTCAACGAAACCGGTCCATGCAAGGGAGAGAAAGATGAGGAAAACCATTCTGCTGGCGACCGCCATGGCGGCCCTTTGCGGGTCCATGGCCTTTGCCCAGGATGACGGCCTGACCATCGGCGTGAGCTGGTCGAACTTCCAGGAAGAGCGCTGGAAGACCGACGAGTCCGCGATCATGGCCGCCATCGACGCCGCTGGCGCCACCTACGTGTCCACCGATGCGCAGTCCTCCTCCTCCAAGCAGCTGGCCGACATCGAGTCCCTGATCTCGCAGGGGGTGGATGCGCTGCTGGTGGTGGCCCAGGATACGGCCGCGGTGATCCCCGCCGTGCAAGCCGCCGTGGACGAGGGCATCCCCGTCATCTCCTATGACCGCCTGATCGAGGATCCGCGCGCCTTCTACATCACCTTCGACAACGTCGAGGTGGGCCGGATGCAGGCCCGCGCCGTGCTCGAGGCGGCGCCCGAGGGCAACTACGTCATGATCAAGGGCTCGCCCACCGACCCGAACGCGGACTTCCTGCGCGGCGGCCAGCAGGAGGTGCTGCAAGACGCGATCGACGCCGGCAAGATCACGATCGTCGGCGAGGCCTACACCGACCAGTGGCTCCCCGCGAACGCGCAGCGGAACATGGAGCAGATCCTCACCCAGAACAACAACGAGGTCGATGCCGTCGTCGCCTCGAACGACGGAACCGCCGGGGGCGTCGTGGCGGCGCTGACCGCCCAGGGGATGCAGGGCATTCCTGTTTCGGGCCAGGACGGGGATCATGCCGCCCTCAACCGCGTCGCCGCGGGCACGCAGACCGTGTCCGTCTGGAAGGACGCGCGTGAACTGGGCCGCCAGGCGACCGAGGTGGCGCTCCAACTGGCCGGCGGCACCGCGCCCGAGCAGGTCGAAGGCGTGGAGCAGTTCAGCACGCCCGGCGGCAACACCGTGAACGCCCTCTTCCTCGACCCGATCCCGATCACCCGGGACAACCTGCAGACCGTCGTGGACGCAGGGTGGATCACGCAGGACGAGCTCTGCCAAGGCGTCACGAACGGCCCGGCGCCCTGCAACTGATCGCCGCCCCAGACGGCGCGTCCCCCAGGGGCGCGCCGATGCGATCCTTCCCGGAGGAAACACCATGACCGATGCAGCCGACACCGGCTCGGGCCTCGCCCCCCGGAGGGGCTTCCTGTCCCAGCTCGAGATCGACCTGAGGCTCCTTGGCATGATCGGGGCCTTCGCGCTCCTGTGCGTGGCTTTCGGGGTCTATACCGGGGGCACGTTCCTGACCCCCCGGAACATCTTCAACATCACCATCCAGACCGTGTCGGTCGCGATCATGGCGACGGGGATGGTGTTCGTGATCGTCACCCGTAACATCGACCTGTCGGTGGGCTCGGTGCTGGCCATGTGCTCGGCCGTGATGGCGGTGGTGCAGGCGCGCTGGCTGCCGGGTGCCGTGGGGCTGGGCCATCCGATGATCGCCCCCGTCACGATCCTGACGGGGCTTGCCGTGGGGACCGCCATCGGCGCGTTTCACGGCTGGCTGACCGGCTACCAGGGCATCCCGTCCTTCATCGTCACGCTGGGCGGGCTGCTCGTGTGGCGGAACGTGTCGTGGTACACGACCAGCGGCCAGACGGTCGCGCCGCTCGACCAGACCATCCTGCTGTTCGGGGGCGCCGAGGGCACTCTCGGCCCGACCTGGTCCTGGGTGGTCGCCGCGCTGCTTTCGCTCGGCGTGGTCTGGGTGATCTGGTCCGGGCGCGCCAGCAAGACCGCGCACGGCTTTCCCGTGAAGCCCCTCTGGGCCGAAGGGGCGCTGACGCTCGTCCTCGTGGGCGCGATCCTCGGCTTCATCGCCATCCTGAACGCCTACCCGGTCCCCGAAGCCAAGCTGCGCCGCCTGTTCGAGGCGCGCGGGCTCACGCTGCCCGAGGGCTACACGGTCGGGCACGGGCTTCCGATCTCGGTGCTGATCCTGATCCTCGTGGCCGTGGTGATGACGGTGATCGCCCGCAAGACCCGCTTCGGCCGCTACATCTACGCCACCGGCGGCAACCCCGAGGCGGCGGCGCTGTCGGGCATCAACACCCGCTGGCTGACGGTCAAGGTCTTCGCCCTGATGGGCTTCCTCGCCGGCCTGTCGGCGCTCGTGGCGCAGTCGCGCCTCCAGAGCCACGCCAACGACATCGGCACGCTGGACGAGCTTCGCGTCATCGCCGCCGCGGTGATCGGCGGGACCGCCCTGGCCGGCGGCGTCGGCACGATCTGGGGCGCGATCCTGGGCGCCCTCATCATGCAGTCGCTCCAGTCCGGGATGGGCATGGTGGGCGTCGACACGCCCTTCCAGAACATCGTCGTGGGCCTTGTGCTCATCGGAGCGGTCTGGATCGACATCGTCTACCGCAAGCGCCTGGGAGTGAGATGACATGGCATCCGAGGTGAACCGCACGGGCACCCCCCTGGTCGAGATGCGGGACATCCGCATCGCCTTCGGCGGCGTGCGCGCCGTGGACGGGGTCTCGATCGACCTTTATCCGGGGGAGGTCGTGGGCCTTCTGGGCCACAACGGGGCGGGCAAGTCCACGCTGATCAAGATCCTGTCCGGCGCCTATCAGATGGACTCGGGCGAGATCCGCATCAACGGCACGCCCGTCGAGATCCGATCGCCCCGCGACGCCCGGGCGGCGGGGATCGAGACGATCTACCAGACGCTGGCTTTGGCCGACAATCTGGACGCCGCCTCGAACCTGTTCCTCGGACGCGAGATCCGGACGCGCCTCGGCCTCGTGGACGACGCCCGGATGGAGGCCGAGACCAAGAAGATCATGGCCCGGCTCAACCCCAACTTCCGCAAGCTCAAGGAGCCTGTCTCCGCGCTGTCGGGCGGGCAGCGGCAATCCGTGGCCATCGCGCGGGCCGTCTATTTCAACGCGCGCATCCTCATCATGGACGAGCCGACCGCCGCCCTTGGCGTCCACGAGACGGCGATGGTCGCCGACCTGATCAAGGAGCTGAAGGCCCAGGGCCTCGGCATCTTCCTCATCAGCCACGACACCCGCGAGATGATGGAGCTCTGCGACCGGGTTTCGGTGATGAAGAACGGCAAGCTCGTGGGGACGGAACGGGTCGAGGATGTCACCGAGGACGACATCCTGTCCATGATCATCCTGGGCCGGAATCCCCGGCGCGAGGCGGCCTGAACGGGTCGCATCGGGGGTGAACCCCGTCGGGCCCGCATGTTAGACCCAGGCCAGGGACAGGAGAATCAAGACATGTACATCGGCCTCGACCTCGGCACCTCCGGGCTCAAGGGAGTTCTGATCGACGACGGACAGGCGATCCGGGCGGAGGCGACGGCTCCGCTCGAGGTGTCGCGTCCCCATGACGGCTGGTCCGAGCAGGACCCGGCGAGCTGGCTTGCGGCCGCCGACCGGGTGATGCGGGAACTGGGGTCCCGGGCCGACCTGTCGGGCGTGCGCGGGATCGGACTTTCGGGGCAGATGCACGGCGCCACCCTCCTGGACGCGGGACACGAGGTGCTGCGGCCCTGCATCCTGTGGAACGACACGCGCAGCCATCAGGAGGCCGCCGCGCTCGATGCCGATCCGCGGTTCCGCGCCATCACCGGCAACATCGTCTTCCCGGGCTTCACGGCCCCCAAGCTTGCCTGGGTCCGCAACCACGAGCCCGATCTTTTCGCCAAGGTGGCGCTGGTGCTCCTGCCCAAGGATTACCTACGGCTCTGGCTCACGGGGGAGGCCGTGGCCGAGATGTCGGACGCGGCGGGAACCTCCTGGCTCGACACCGGGCGGCGCGACTGGGATGACGGGCTACTCGACGCCACGCACCTGACCCGGGCGAACATGCCCCGGCTCGTCGAGGGGGCCGAGGTGTCGGGGACGCTGCGGGCCGACCTGGCGTCGCAGTGGGGGCTGCCTCAGGGCGTCGTCGTCGCCGGGGGAGGGGGGGACAACGCCGCCTCCGCCGTGGGCGTGGGCGTCGTGCAGGCGGGCGAGGCCTTCGTGTCGCTTGGCACTTCGGGGGTCCTGTTCGCGGCCTCCGGGGCCTATCAGCCCGACGCCGCCAGCGCGGTGCACACCTTCTGCCACGCGCTGCCCCGGACGTGGCACCAGATGGGCGTGATCCTCGCCGCCGCGGATGCCCTGAACTGGTATGCCAAGCTCGTGGACCGCAAGGCGTCCGACCTCACCGCCGAGCTGGGAGATCTGCACGCGCCCGGGCGCACGCTGTTCCTGCCCTACCTGGGCGGAGAGCGGACCCCCCACAACGACGCCACCGTGCGGGGATCGTTCCTGCACCTCGATCACGCCACCGACCGGGTGGCCCTGACCCGGGCCGTGCTGGAAGGTGTGACGCACGCCTTCCGCGACAGCTTCGACGCGCTGGTCGGGACCGGAACCCGGATCGAGCGGCTGATCGCCGTCGGCGGGGGATCGCGCTCCGACTACTGGGTCAAGGCGATCGCGACATCCCTCGGTCTCCCGATCGGAATCCCCGTGGCCGGAGATTTCGGCGGTGCCTTCGGGGCCGCGCGCCTGGGCCTGATGGCCGCGACGGGCGCCGGGGCCGAGATCGCCACCGCCCCCGACATCGCCCGTATGGTGGAGCCCGACCCCGCGCTGACCACCGCCTTTGCCGAGTCCCACGCCCGTTACCGCGACGCTTACAAGGCCCTCAAGGGCCGCGCCTGATCGACAGGAGTTATCATGGCTGGCTATTTCGACGGCATTCCCGAGGTCCGCTACGAAGGACCCGATTCCCAGAACGACTTCGCCTTCCGGCACTACAATCCGGACGAGGTCGTGATGGGCAAGACGCTTCGCGACCACCTGCGTTTCTCGGTCGCCTGGTGGCACAGCTTTGCCTGGCCCGGCGGCGACCCCTTCGGCGGCCAGACCTTCGAGCGGCCCTGGTTCGGCGACACGATGGAACTGGCCAAGCTCAAGGCCGACGAAGCCTTCGAGATGTTCCGCATCCTGCAGGCCCCGTTCTTCTGCTGGCATGACGCCGACATCCGTCCCGAGGGCGACAGCTTCGCCGAGAACCTGTCGCGCCTCGAAGAGATCATCGACTACATCGGCCAGAAGATGGAGGGCACGGACATCAAGTGCCTTTGGGGCACGGCGAACCTGTTCTCGCACCGCCGCTTCATGGCCGGGGCCGCGACGAACCCCGACCCCGAGGTCTTCATGTTCTCGGCCGCGACCGTGAAGGCCTGCCTCGACGCGACCCACAAGCTCGGCGGCGCGAACTACGTCCTGTGGGGCGGACGCGAGGGCTACGAGACGCTGCTCAACACCGACCTCAAGCGCGAGCGCCAGCAGGCGGGCCGCTTCCTGAGCATGGTGGTGGACTACAAGCACAAGATCGGCTTCGACGGCACCATCCTGATCGAGCCCAAGCCCCAGGAACCGACCAAGCACCAGTACGACTACGACGTCGCGACGGTCTACGGCTTCCTCAAGGACTTCGGCCTTGAGAACGAGGTCAAGCTCAACATCGAGCAGGGGCACGCGATCCTGGCGGGCCACTCGTTCGAGCATGAGCTGGCGCTCGCCGCGTCGCTGGGCGTGCTGGGCTCCATCGACATGAACAAGAACGACTACCAGTCCGGCTGGGACACCGACCAGTTCCCGACCAACATCCCCGAGATGATGCTGGCCTACTACGAAGTGCTGAAGGCCGGTGGCTTCACCACGGGCGGCACCAACTTCGACGCCAAGGTGCGCCGTCAGAGCCTCGACCCCGAGGACCTGATCCTGGCGCATGTGGGCGCCATGGACTGCTGCGCGGCGGGCCTCAAGGCGGCGGCGCGGATGCTGGAGGACGGCAAGCTGGAGCAGGCCCGGTCCGAGCGTTATGCCGGTTGGGACCAGACGCAGGAGCTGCTGAACAGCGACCTTGCCACCCTGCAGGAGCGGGTCCTGAGCCAGAACGTCAATCCCGAGCCGCGTTCGGGCCGCCAGGAACGGCTCGAGAACCTCGTGAACCGCTATCTTTAAAATCGACAGGACCGGCCGGAGCAATGCCCGGCCGGTCCTTCGGACCCCGAGGGCGCGCATGGCGCCCAAGGCGGGACAGGCGTCGAGGCGCGTGTCCCCCCAAAGGGAAGGTGGGCGTCAGGGCTCGGCTTCCGGCCTCGGATGGCGCTCGCTGGTGGCGTCGAAGCCGCCGTAGCGGCCTCCCTGGAAGACCAGGGGCAGGCCTTGGCGGATGCTCACGGCCCAGACCCGGCCCAGGATGATCGCATGGTCGCCGCCATCGAGCAGCGCCTCGCGGCGGCACAGGAATCGCGCCAGGCAGCCATCGATGAGGGGCAATCCCTCGGGTCCCTCGCTCCAGGCGATGTCGTCGAACCAACCCTGGGCGCGAACGAAGGCATCGCAGACGGCCTGCTGGTCGCGTGCCAGGACATGGATCGCGAAGGTCTCCGCCTCGGCGAAGATCGGGAAGCGCCGGGAGCTTCGGGCCGGCGACCAGAGCACCAGAGCGGGATCGAGCGAGACCGAGGCGAAGCTGTTGGCGGTGATTCCGGCAGGTTGGCCGGCAACGTCCCGCGCCGTGACCACGGTCACCCCCGTCGCAAAGCTGCCCAGCGCGCTACGGAAGCCACGAGGGTCGCCCTCGGGTGCGAATTCTTGCATCGATGACGCCCTCAGATGTTCCGGCGGACTGTGTCGCCGGCCCGGCGGCAAGTAAAGGGCTCAGGGCCGAGGGGCAGGGCACAGCAAAGGTGCTCGGGCGCACGGCGCGCTCGGGTCCGCCAGTCAGTGCCCGGGCCCAAGGAGCATCCGCAGCGCATAGACCATGGCGCTGAACGCCAGCAGGCTCGCGAGATAGAGGCCCACGAACCAGAGCAGCCGCCGGGTTCGTTCCCGCATCAATGATAGCCGCTGGACTCGACATCCTCCGCCACCTGCCCGCGGAACACCCAATAGGCGTAGACCGTGTAGGCGAGGGTCGCGGGAAGGGCGAAGCTGAAGCCGATCAGCGTGAACATCTGCGACGAGGGCGTGTTGGCCGCCTCCCAGATCGTCACCTGATGCGGCACGATGTTCGGGAACAGGCTGATCCCCAGGCCGAGGTAGCCCAGGAGGAACAAGGCGACCGCCAGCAGGAAGGCCCAGTATCGCGCGTTCCGGTGGACGGCTCGC
Organism: Rubellimicrobium arenae; assembly: GCF_017916275.1. Taxonomy (GTDB): domain Bacteria; phylum Pseudomonadota; class Alphaproteobacteria; order Rhodobacterales; family Rhodobacteraceae; genus Rubellimicrobium; species Rubellimicrobium arenae. Next base: position 2,555 of record NZ_JAFMST010000004.1, on the reverse strand, counting down.
CAGAGAGCCAGGGCGACCACGGCGGTGACCAGCGGCACAGGCAGGAGGTAATAAAGGTTCGGCCGGTCGAACCACCGTTGCCGTATGTCGGTGTCGAGGAACGGCACCCAGAGGCTGACCACCGCCATGGCCGCGAGCGTCGCCAGGAGATATCTCATGGCCATTCGCCGGGCCCAGAGCTCCAGGTTCCCGCTGGTCTTCATGATCAGCCAGGTCGATCCCAGAAGGCCGTAGCCGGCGATCAGGGCAAGGCCCGTCATGACGCTGAAGGGGGACAGGAAGTCCCAGGTGGTGCCGGTGAACTGGCGGCCGTTGGTGGCGAAGCCCTGCACGAAGGCCCCCAGCACCATGCCCTGCGCGAAGGTGGCCACGAGCGATCCGTAATGGAAGCTCCGGTCCCACCAGTGCTTGGACCGCTCGGCCTTGAAGCGGAACTCGAAGGCGACGCCCCGGAAGATGAGCGCGATCAGCATGACGAGGATCGGGACATAAAGCGCCGGCATCAGGACGGCATAGGCGATGTGGAAGACCGCAAAGAGGCCGGCGCCGCCCAGGATGAGCCAGGTTTCGTTGAAGTCCCAGACCGGTGCGACCGAGAGCATCATCCGGTCGCGCCAGTTCTCGCTCTCGGCGGCCGTGAACATGATGCCGATGCCCAGGTCCAGTCCGTCCAGGAGGACGTACATCGCCACGGCAAGGGCGATGATCCCCGCCCAGACCAGCGGCAGCCAGAGCGCCGGTCCGGACAGGTCGGGGGGAAGCTGAATCAGGTCCATGGTCCTCACTCCGCCGGGTGATCGGCTCGGGAACCCGAGCGACTCTCGATTCCCTCCGAGGTCATCGAGAGGGGGCGTTTGGGCTTGCGGGCGACATCATCGCCTTCGATCGCCTCGACCGGGTCCGGCCCTCGTCGCAGCAGCTTGAAAAGATAATAGGTCCCAGCCCCGAAGATGATCGAATAGGCGACCACGAAGGCCGCCAGGGATCCGGCGATCGTCGTCGCCTCGACGGTCGGGGAGAGCGCCTGATCGCGGTGCAGGAGGCCGTACACGACCCAAGGCTGCCGCCCGATCTCGGCCGTCAGCCAACCGAACACCACCGCGGCAAAGCCCGACGGCGTCATCGCGAAGCAGGCCCAGAGGAACAGGGGGCTGTCGAACAGCCGGCCTTTCCAGCGAAGCCACAGGCTCCAGGCGCCAAGGATCACCATCAGGAAGCCCAGCCCGACCATGATCCGGAACGAGAAGAAGACGGGGAGGACCGGAGGTTGCTGCTCGCGCGGGACATCCCGCAGGCCGGGGATCTCCCCGTTGGGATCATGGGCGAGGATGACGCTGCCCAGGTAGGGGATGGCGATCTCGAACCGGTTCTCCTGCGCCTCCTGATCGGGCCAGGCGAACAGGATCAGGGGGACGCCGCGCTGCGTTTCCCAGTTCGCCTCGATGGCAGCGAGCTTCGTAGGCTGCTGGTCGAGGACGGCCAGCCCCTGCAGATCGCCCAGCACGATCTGGACGGGGGCGAAGATCGCCGCGAACCAGAGGGCCATGGACAGGGACGCGCGTGCGCCCGCGATGCGTTCGGGCGCCTCGGACTGCCGCCGCGCCCGGAGCAGCATATAGGCCGACATGCCGGCGATCGCGAAGGCCGTCGTCAGGTACATGCCCGTGATCAGATGGGCGTAGCGGTTCGGGAAGGACGGGTTGAACACGATCTGCCACCAGTCCACGGGCACGGCGACGCTGTTCTCGATCGCGTAGCCCGCAGGCGTCTGCATCCAGCTGTTGGCCGCCGTGATCCAGAACGAGGAAAGCAGCGTCCCGAGGGCCACGGCGCAGGTCGCGACGAAGTGCAGGCGGTTGCCGACCTTCTCCCAGCCGAAGAGCATGATGCCGAGGAATGCCGCTTCGAGGAAGAAGGCCGTTATGACCTCGTAGGCGATGACAGGGCCAAGGATGTTGCCCGTGAACTCGGCATAGCCGGACCAGTTGGTCCCGAACTGATAGCTCATGACGATGCCCGACACGACTCCGAGGCCGAAGGAGACCGCGAACACCTTGGCCCAGAACCGGCACAGGTTCTTGAAAAGCAGGTTGCCCGTGCGCAGCCATCGAGCCTCGAGGATCACGAGCCAGCTGGCCAGCCCGATGGTGAAGGCCGGGAAGATGATGTGGAAGGCGATGGTGAAGCCGAACTGGATGCGCGACAGCATGAGGGCGTCGGGGTCGATCATCTTCGGGACCTGTCCGTGTTCGCAATGAGGTTGGGGCGCTCCCGCAACGGGTCGTGGCGATAATCTAGGATGATCCGCCGCTTTGTCGTTCTTCCTCCATACAGGAAGCGGGAGAAGGCTCGTCCGGACAGGGTTCGATCCGGGAAATGTGGGACCGGAGCTCGCCCTCTCCTGTGTGGGCGGCGTTGGCGATGTGGGGGTCACGGCTCTGTGTTCTGGGGGTGGGGGATGGGGGTCAAAAAACTTTGGGGTGGGGAGTGGTTTTACTCTTGCGCGGGGTGGGGGCAATCCGTAGATAGCCCGTCACCGGCGGCGCTGAGGGCGC
>NZ_JAFMST010000003.1 GCF_017916275.1 Rubellimicrobium arenae | reverse complement strand
CCCGATATGCAAACGTCCAGTCCGTCGTTGCCAACCAACCCGGAACCGCCCGCATATCCCTTCAATGCGTCATCCATGTCAAACAGCCAGACCCCCGACGCCGATACCCAGCCCGCCCGCCCAAACCGGACGCCCAAGCCAGGATCCTGTCAGAAATCCCCCGCGCCCCGTCCAGCTCGCCGCCAGATCACCGCCGCAGTCCCGGCCCGCGCCCTCAGCGCCGCCGGTGACGGGCTATCTACGGATTGCCCCCACCCCGCGCAAGAGTAAAACCACTCCCCACCCCAAAGTTTTTTGCCCCCCATCCCCCACCCCCAGAACACAGAGCCGTGACCGCCACACCGACAACGCCGCCCGCACAGGAGAGGGCCAGGCTAGACGGAGTTTGTCCCCACGCAACGTCTGGCCCGATAGTTTGTGGGACTCTCCAGCCAGCCCGTCCATGCTCGCGGATGGCTGTCAGTCGGGGACCCGCTCCTCGTCGACCCGTTCCGCAGCAGCGACCTTCGTCAGCACCGGAGCAACCCGATGTCCTCTCGTTTCCCTTACATGGGGCCACCTCTTCTCAGCCACGGCTTCAGGCTCTTCTTCCTCGTCGCAGCCCTGTTCGCAGGGGCGTCGGTCCCCGCCTGGATCATGATCCGAGACGGCCTCATGGAGATCAGGGGTCCTTTCCTGCCCGCCGACTGGCATATCCACGAGATGATCTTCGGCTATGGCGCGGCGGTCCTTGCCGGCTTCCTGTTCACCGCAATTCCCAACTGGACCGGACGGATGCCGATCCGGGGCTGGCCGCTGGCGGCGCTCGCCCTGATCTGGCTGGCTGGCCGGCTCTCGGTCGCGGGGCTGATCCCTCTGCCTCCGGCGGGGATCATGGCGGTCGATGGGACCTTCCTGCTCGCAGTCAGCCTAATGGCGGTGCGCGAGATCGTCTCGGGCCGGAACTGGCGCAACATGCTGGTCATCGGGCCGGTCTTCGTGCTCCTGGCAGCGAATCTGGTCTTTCACCTTGAGGCCATGTGGAACGGTTCAGCCGACCTGGGCCGGAGGCTCGGCCTCGGAGTCATCGTGTTCCTGATCCTCCTGATCGGAGGACGGATCACCCCGAGCTTCACCCGCAACTGGCTTGTGCAACGGGGGGAAAATCGCCTTCCCACTCAGGTGAACCGCTTCGACGGCATCTGCCTGGCCTTGACGGCGGTTGCCCTACTGTCCTGGGCCGCAGCTCCGGCCAAGGCTGCCGGCACGGCGCTCATCGTGGCGGGGCTTCTCCAGGCCGTGCGACTCGCGCGGTGGCGGGGCTTTGCGACCTGGCGCTCGCCGCTGCTCCTCATGCTCCATGCCGCCTTCGCGTTCGTTCCATGCGGGTTGGTGGCAACAGGGTTGGCCTGTTGGGATGTCCTGCCAGCAGCAGCAGGCCTCCACCTCCTGGGCGTGGGCGGGATCGGGGGAATGACCCTCGCCGTGATGATGAGAGCCACGCTCGGCCACACCGGTCGGGATCTGAACGCCGGACCATGGCTCGTCGCGGCGTTCCTGGGCATCGCACTGGCCGCCGTCCTGCGGTCTGCCCTGCCAGACGCCATGGTCTTCGGGGTCACGGGGCTGGAGCTTGCGGCGGCATCCTGGACCCTGGCCTTCGGCCTCTTCATCGTCCGGGCAGGTCCCTGGCTGATCGGACCGCAAGCCGCTTCAAGAAAGGCCCGCGCCGTCCCGACCCCTCCATGATGAGACCGAGTACTGGTCACGTCGCTGTCTGCCGGGAGGGCTGATGGGTGCCGGGCGCAACACGCCCCGAATACATCTCCCTGGAAGGACAGGTCGCCGGTAGGGCATCATCGCTCCGGATCACTCACGACTGTGGATGCTGAGCTTGATGGAACTTCGGATCGCGCCGCTTCGGCCCTGGCGACCAGCCCTGCGCGACGTGGCTCCCTCAACTGGTCCGGTCGCCCCGCCATCCGCCACCCGACTCAACTGGCCCGACCGTCATGCCTTGGTGACGTTCGCATGAGAACGGCCGGAGTCCTCCTCGCGGCCGGGGCCTCCCGACGCTTCGGCCAAGCGGACAAGCTCTTGGCCGTTCTGCATGGACGCCAGCTCATCCGTCAGGCTGCCGATGCGGCAGATGCCGCGCAGCTCGACCTGCGGATCGCCGTGACCTCGTCCGACGAGGTGGCCAAAGCTCTTCCGGAGTTCCGGATCAGCAGGGTCGCCCCGGACCAGCCGCAGTCCACCAGCCTGGCCACCGGGATCATGGAGGCCATGGATCAGGGCGCCGACCGTGCGGTCGTCCTGCTGGCCGACATGCCGCTGATCACGGCGGATATGATCGATGGGGTTATCGAACTGGCAGGTGACGGGGTGGCCGCCATCACCGACGGGCGGCGCGTGTGTCCCCCGGCATGTTTTCCACGGGATCTCTTCCCCGAACTGACGCGCGTCTCGGGCGATCAGGGCGCGCGTGCGTTGCTCTCCGGGTTGGGGCCGCAGCAGCTGCTCAGGGTTCCGTCCAGCAGCCTGGTAGATATCGACACCCTGGAGGATCTGGACCGGCTCAGCCGCCCCCGCGGAACGCGGGCCTGACCGTCAGGCCGCGCCCAGAGTCGTTCCGTACACCAGCCCCTTTTCCTTGAGCCAGCGGCGATAGGCGACCGATGATGCGTCGGCCCGCGTCGGTATCTCGGCGCGTGGCTCGAGGGGGAGGAGAACCGGCCTCTGATTCTCGAGGATGATGCGGTCCTGAAGGAAGATGACCTGCTGGAAGCCGATCAGGTCGGCGCTCCGGGCCTCGTCGTCGATCAGGAACATCACCGGATGGGCCCGACAGCGACCCGGATCGAGCGGCTGGACGAACAGGCAGATCACGTCCCAACGGTCGGCAGCCATGGGACAGGTCTTGTAAAGGAGGACGGTGAACGGCGTCGTGATGCGGTAGATGTAATCCGTCTTGATCGCGCCCTCCGCCGACAGCGCCGCCCGCGGCTGGACAAAGGTGCAGTTCGTGGCCCAAACCTCGTCGACATCCCGGCGGATCTCGCAGTCGTAGTGTTCCACCTCGGTGTGCGGCTCGGAGCCGAGGATGTCGGTATGGACGAAGGGGAAATGCGCCATGTCGAGAAAGTTCTCGACGATGCGCAGCCCGGAAGCCTTCACCGCGATCGCCCCGCAGGGCACGTACCGGCGGTCGGGCTCTTCAGCCTCGGGGATCGAGGGCACGTCGCTGGGCGGCTCCCCGAGCGACGTCCACAGATAGCCGTACCTTTGTCGCGTCGGCAGGTCACGACCTTTGGCCGTCACCACGATGCGTTCGTCGCGATGGACCGAGAGGTCCGTTCCAAGCAGCCGGTTCCGGCTCTCCCCTTGGGGGATGTCGGCCAGGTTCTCGATGCAGTACCACTGATCCAGTGCGGCTTTTTCGGCCATGATCGTTCCTCAGGTCAGTCCCGGGCGCCGGGCATGTGTCGCAGGTCCCTGCCCCGTGTCAAACGGCCCGGCCACGCGTCAGCGAAGGTCACGGAAGAAGGGGAGGCTCAGCCCGGCCGGGGCCGCCATGATGCGGCGCATGCGCTGGAACGCCAGGACCGGCACGATGATCAGGGCGATCGTCCCCAGATAGGGCAGCATCGACAGGATCGAGGCTGCAACGGGCCAGTTCCGCGCCTGCCCGACGAAGCCCAGCGCCGTCACGAAGCCGAACATCAGCGCCGCCGCCACGGCGCTGAGCGGCCGGAAGCCTGCAAAGATGACCAGGGCCACCGCGATCCAGCCCCGTCCCGCCACCACGCCCTCCGACCAGGACGGCACGAAGGCGAGCGTGAGATAGGCTCCCGCGCCGGCCGCCATGGCCGAGCCGATGGCCGTGTACCAGAACCGGAAGGCCATGACGGGGATCCCGGCGGCGTCTGCGGCGGCCGGATTCTCCCCCACCGCGCGCATGTTCAGCCCATGGCGGGTCCGGAACATGAGCCAGTGCAGAAACAGCGGCAGGACGATGTAGATCACATAAACAAGGACGTTGTGGCTGAACAGGGCACGCCCGACGAACGGCAGATCGCTCAGGCCGGGGATCGATACGGGCCCGAAGGTCGCCGGCGCGGGCATGCCTGAATAAGCCTTGCCGACCGTGGCCGCGAGCCCTGTCCCGATCAGCGTGAGCGCGAGCCCGCAGAGCACCTGGTTCGCCCGCACCACCACGGTGGCGAGCGCGAAGACCATGCCGAACAGGAAGCCGACCAGCAGGGCGGCCAGAAGGCCCAGCACCGGGCTGAGGGTGGCCAGCACGGTCGCGATCCCGGTCACGGCCCCCAGCGCGATGAGACCTTCGACCCCGAGGTTCACGACGCCGACCCGCTCGGCCAGCACCTCGCCCAGCGCGGCCAGCGCAAGGACGCCGCCCGCCAGGAACGCCGTCTGGATCAGTCCCGCCAAGACATCCATCGCTCAAGCCCTTTGTGCCGTGGTGCGGATCACGCGGTAATGCGCCAGCTCGTCCCCGATCGCGGAGAAGAGCAGGATCAGTCCGGTGACCGCCAGCACCGTGTTCGTCGTCAGTCCCTGGGTCTGGAGGATGATGCCCCCGTTCAGGATCACGGCCATCAGCAGGGCCGAGGCGAGAACCCCGAGAGGGGCGGCCCGCGCCAGAACCGCCACCATGATCCCCAGATACCCGTAGTTGTTGGAAATGCCGCCCTGCAGGCGTCCCACCGTTCCGGCAACCTCCATGACGCCGCCCAGGCCGGCGATGGCTCCGGACATCAGCATCACCGTGATCAGATGCCGCCTGACGGGGATCCCCGCATAACGCGCAGCACCCGGGTTCGAGCCGGAGATCCGGATCTCGTAGCCCCACCGGGTCAACGCGAACAGGATCGCCAGCGCCATCGCCATAGCCACGGCCACGGGGAAGCCCCAGTGGACGATCCCCCAGAACTCGGGGATGGCCACGGGCAGGCGGGCCGTGGTGGCGAGGGCGTGGCCCGAGGGGTCCAGCCAGGGCCCCGTCGCCACATAATACACCAGCAGGAGCGCCACGAAGTTGAGAAGCAGGGTCGTGATCAGCTCGCTCACATCGGCGTAGGCGCGGGCCAGGGTGGGCACGAGGATCCAGGCCGCGCCGCCCAGGGCGCCGCCAAAGACCATCAGAGGCAGGACCATCCAGACGGGTCCCGGCACGAACAGCGCAACCCCGGCCGCACAGAACGCGCCGATGTTGAACTGACCCTCGGCCCCGATGTTCCAGGCGCCGATCCGGAGGCCGACGGCGACGGCCAGGCCGGTGTAGATCAGTGGCGTGAGCAGAAGGCCCAGATCCTCGATCCCGAAGCGGGAGCCGAAGCTGGACGACACGACCTCAGCCCCGAGATCGAACGGGTGGAACCCGGCGGCCGCGGTGACGAGGCCCGCCACCAGCAGGGCAAGGATCACCGAAACGGCCCGCGCGAGAAATGCAAGGCGCGGCTTGGCCGAGGGAAGTCGCTGAAGACGCCAGCCCATCATGCCGCCCTGTCGCGGCGCTGTCCGCCCATCATCAGCCCGATGTCGTCGAGATCGGCCGCGGCGGCTGGCACGATGCCCATGATCCGCCCGTGAAACATCACAGCGATGCGGTCCGACAGGTTCAGCAACTCTTCCAGCTCCTCGGAAACCAGCACCACCGCCACGCCCTGGTCGCGAAGTTCGGTGAGGTAGCGCATCATCATGTTGATCGCCCCGACATCGAGGCCGCGGCTCGGATAGGCGGCAACGATGGCCCGTCGGGCGATCCGCATCTCGCGGCGGGCGACCAGGCGCTGCTGGTTCCCCCCCGACAGGTTGCGGACCGGCATGGCAAAGTCCGGCACGACCACCTCGGCCGCGCCAGCGATGCGCCGGGCAAGATCGAGCGCGGCGCGCGGGCTGTACCATGGCCCCCGCGACACCGGGCGGTCCCGATACTCCCGCAGGACCGCGTTCTCGGTGATCGACAGCCCCGCGGCGACGCCGCTGGCCAGCCGGTCCTCGGGGATATGTCCCACGCCCATCGTGGCCACGGCCCCGGGACCGGCCCGCGAGATGTCCGCTCCGTCCAGCAGAACGCGGCCGGAGGTCGGCGCGGCGAGCCCGGTCATGATCTGGCAAAGCTCCCGCTGACCGTTCCCGGCCACCCCGGCGACCCCCAGCACCTCGCCGGCCCGGACCTCCAGGCTGATGTCCTGGAGGACGCCCTTCAGAGCGACGGCTTCGAGCCGGAGCACGGGCGCACCCGGCCCCGCGATCCCCGGCGCGCGCGTCCGCATATCGGTGAGGACGATCTCGCGCCCGACCATCATCTGCGCGAGCGAACGCTCGGTGCAGTCGGACGCCCATCGCGTGGCCACGTTCCGCCCGGCGCGCAGCACGGTGACCCGATGGGCGATCTCCAGCACCTCATCGAGCTTGTGGCTGATGAAGATCACGGCATTGCCTTGGGCGACAAAGGCCCGCAGCGCGGCGAACAGGTCTTGCGCCTCGCCGGGGGTCAGCACCGCCGTCGGCTCGTCGAGGATCAGCACCTTCGCATCCCGGGACAGCACCCGAAGGATCTCGACCCGCTGCTGCTCGCCCGTCGAAAGGTCTGCGACCGTCGCCTCGGGCCGGACGGCCAGGTTCAGCCGCGCCGCGAGTTCGGCCGTCCGCGCCTCGAGCATCGCCGCTCCGACCCGGGCCGGGGTCCGATCCCAGCCCAGGTGGACGTTCTCGGCCACGGTGAAGGCCTGCACGAGCTTGAAATGCTGGTGCACCATTCCGATCCCGGCGCGGATCGCATCCTGGGGGGAGGAAAAGGTCCGCGGATAGCCGGCGACGACGATCTCGCCCGAGTCGGGCTGGTAGATGCCCGTCAAGACGTTCATCAGAGTCGACTTGCCTGCGCCGTTCTCCCCCAGGAGGGCGTGGATCTCGCCGGGGAACACCTCGAGGTGGACGTCGGCGTTGGCGATGACGCCGGGGAACACCTTTCCGACGCCCCGAAGGGCAACCAGCGGCGGCGTGCCCGGATCGAGCCCGAGCCGGTGCCGGACATCCACCTCGTCGAGCATCGCGCCGCCCCCGTCCATCAGGAGTCGAGTCCCGACACGCCCTCGATCGACCAATCCCAGTTGTACAGCTCCGTCTCGGTCATGGTCTGCCCGGCCGCGATCCGGATGTTGCCCTTGGAGTCCTTGATCTCGCCGGTGAAGGGGCTCCATCCCGATAGGATCTTGTCCCGCGCGGCATCGGCCTGCGCGGCGACCTCGGCCGGAACGGACTGGCCCCAGGCGTCGCGATCCACGCCCTGCCCCATCGGCAGGATGTCCTGCGACGGCGTCCACTCGCCAGCCAGACGGCGGCGCACCTGCTCCACGTAGTAGGCGCCGAAGTCGACGACGATCGAGCTGACATAGGCGTTGGGCCCGTAACGGCGGATGTCGGTATTCCACATCACCGCCTTGGCGCCGCGCTGCTCGGCCACCTGGAGATAGGCGGCCTCGTCCATGATCCCGAACAGGAGGTCGCAGCCGTTGTCGATCAGGGCGGTGCCGGCCTGCGCGGCCGCCTGCGGGTCGAACCAGCTGTTGATGACGATGGTCTGGACGGTGGCGCTCGGGTTCACCGACCGCGCACCCATCAGGAAGGCGTTGGTGCCGGAATAGACGGACGGCACCGGGAAGGAGGCCACGTAGCCCAGCTTGCCTGTCTTGGACAGCAGCCCGGCGGCCACGCCGGTCACGTAGGACGGGTACCAGTGCTGCACGTAATAGGTGCCCAGGTTGTCCATCGGCGACCGGCCATCGCATTCGAAGAAGGCCACCTCGGGGGCACGGGCGGCGACGTCGTACAGGAAATCGCCGTAGTTCGAGTTGGCGAACACCATATGCGCGCCCTCGGAGACGAACTGCCGGTAGATGCGGCTCGCATCGGCGGAGTAGGGAACGCTCTCGACATAGATCGTCTTGAGTTTTGGATAGGCGTTCTGGACCGCCTGACGGCCCTGGTCGTGCGCCCAGGTCCAGCCTTCGTCGGCCGTGGGACCGACATAGCCCCAGGCGATCACCGCCTCCTCCTCGGCCACGGCCGGCAGCGGCCCGGCGGCACGCGCGGGCTGGATCAGGCCCGTCCGGGGCAGCATCAGGCCGAGCCCCGCCGCCGCGCCCATGTTGAGGAAGCCACGCCGCGAGAGCGGTCTGATCAACGTCATCGGTCCTTACCTCACTGTCATTCGGGCCTCTGTCCCCGGCCCCTGCGTCCCATGGCCGACCCGGTTCAACGACCTGGAACCAGCCGATGGGGATCAGCTTCCAGAGCCGTCACGTTCTGCCTAGTCGTATTCTTTCGACCCTTCCGTTGCGTTCAACGCAACACTTGACGGCCTTGGGAAAGCCCGCCCTTAGTTGGCCAGCAACAGCCGAACGCGGCCCGTCCCGAAAACCAGTTTGCTGAATTTACTGGCATTCTGAGAACTTCGGCACGGACGGTCGGGGCGCTGCGGACGTGGACAGGATGGTCGATGGACAAGGTCGAGGTGTTCGAATTCCGTGGACAGCTTCCGGTCGGAAGCTTTGCGGAATTCGCCCGGCATCGGGCCGGGCGGCTGTCGCTCGGCCTCGAAACCCTGTCGCAGAGCGAGAGCGAAGCGAGGTTCCGGGTCAGCGGCCCGGAGGATCTGGTCGACGCCTTCGAGATGGCGCTGAGCCTTGGTCCTTCCGACTGCCTGGTGCTGGACGTGGTGCGGATGGGAAATGGCCCGAGCGGGAGCAGTGACGGCCCAACAAGGAGGGAGTGATGCAGAAGGGATGGTATCCCCTTGCGCTGTCGCATGCGATCGCCGCGGGGACATCGGCCGGCACCGTGCTGCACGGGCAGGAGATCGTCGTCTGGCGCGACAGCTCCGGCGGGGCGCATACCTGGGAGGACCGTTGCCCCCACCGCGGCATGAAGATGAGCTTCGGCTTCGTTCGGGGCGATCACATCGCCTGCCTTTATCATGGTTGGGAGTATGACCAGGGCGGCCAGTGCCGATACATCCCGGCGCATCCGAAGCTCGAGGTCCCGAAGACCATCTGCGTGAAGACCTATCCGGCGGCCGAGGCGGCCGGAATGATCTGGGTCTGGATGCCCGTGGGGATGCCGGTCGAGGGCGGCCCGGCCGAACAGGAGGCCACGGGGGTGCGCAGCCTGTATCTCGATCGTGCGCTGGACGAGGTGGAGCCCCACCTTTCAGCCGGCTTCGGTGCGTCCGAGGCGGCCCGAGAGGATGGTGTCATCCGACTCGTCACCGATCTCGGACCGCTTCGGATCGGCCTTCAGCCGGTCAGCGCGGACCGTTGCGCCCTGCACATCACCCTGGCCGGAACCGCAGAGCCGGGAACCCTGGTGGCCGTGGCCGCACGGGCCGAGGCGTTCCGACGCCGGGTCGAATCCGCCACGCTCCTTGCTGCCGAATGACCATGCCACAGCTCTACAACTACGACCTCGACGAGAACTGCTACCGCGTGCGGCTCGTGGCCGCCTGCATCGGCCTTCCGCTGGACCTGCATGGCGTCGATGCCTTCCCGGGTCGCGAACACCAGAGCGCGCCGATGCTGGCGCTCAATCCGCTCGGGCGGCTGCCGATCCTCCGGGACGGCGACCTCGTGCTGACCCAGCCGGAAGCGATCCTCCTGCATCTGGCCGAACGGCATGATCCGCAGCGGCGCTTCGTGACCGATGATCCCGTTCGACGGGCCAGGATGATGGAATGGCTGATCTTCGCGGCACGCGACCTGTCGATGGCCGTTGCGGCGCGCACGACATCCATGCTGGGGGAGCCGGGCGACACCGACGCTCTTCGCGCCGGGGCCCGCCGTTGCCTGCGGATCATGGACGACCATATGACCCGCCAGTCGCTTGCCGGTTCGGACTTCTTCGTCGGCCCCGAGGCGACCCTGGCCGATCTGGCTCTCTTTCCGGCCTTTGCGCTGTCGAGGGACTTCAACGTCGATCACGACGAGTTCCCGGCGCTGCGGCTCTGGGCTCGGCGGCTGAGGTCGCTGCCAGGGTTCATCACCATGCCGGGCCTGCCCGACTACCATTGACAGGACGTCCGGTCCGGAGGGCAGCGCATGGATCTTCACCGCCTGGGGCTCATCTCGAGCCGCGTCCAGAACTTCGTCCTGGTGGCGCGGCTCGGGTCCATCCGACAGGCGGCGAAGGCGCTCAATGTCGCTCCGTCCTCGATCAGCCGGACCATCAAGCAGCTTGAGGAGGACCTGACGACACCCCTGTTCGAGCGATCGCAACAGCGGCTCAAGCTCACCTCGGCGGGCGAGCTCCTGTACTACCACATCCGGCAGAGCACCGGAGAGCTGAACCGTGCGATCACCGAGATCAACGATCTCCAGGGCCTGAGGCGCGGAACGGTCTCGATCGCCGTCATCGAGAGCGCGACGCGCGGCTTCCTGCCCGACGTGCTCGCGTCCTTCTGGATCCGCCACCCCGAGATCAGCGTCGATGTCCGGGTCGGCGGATCGCCCGAAGTGGCGAACATGCTCCTCCAAGGCGAGGCCGACCTCGCCATCGCCTTCGACGTGCGTGTGCCACGCAACGCCCGGCGCATCGCGTCGGTCGCCCTGCCGATGGGCGTGATGGCCCCGCCGGGCAGCCGCCTCGCCACAAAGGAGGGCCCGCTCCGCGTCTACGATCTGGCGGGGGAACGGGTGATCCTGTCCGACTCGAGCCTCACCCTCGGGTCCACCGTCGAGGAAGCCTTCTCCGGGTCGTTCGTGGAGTTCTCGCGCCGGGCGCGGACCAACTCGATCGGCCTCATGATCGATCTGGCGGCACGGGGCCTCGGGACCATCCTGCAAACCCGCATGGGCGTGGAGCGGGAGATCGAGCGCGGTGACCTCGTCTTCGTGCCGCTGGCGGACAGCCGGCTGCATCCGCGTCGCCTCCAGCTCCTGTCCCGCCCGAAATCCGAGATCTCCGAGGCGGCTTCCGTGCTGGCCAACAACCTGGCGCAAGCCATCGAGCGCATGGCGCCCTGACGGCATCCCGTTGCGCGCAACGCAACATGAGCATCGAACAACAGCAGCTATGCGGAACACCCACGTCCTGCCATCGTCGCCGTGACATCACCTTCCAGGCAGTGGGACATGAAGCAAAGCGCCGTGGACGCGGTCATTCGCGGGCTCAAGCGGGCGGGGGTCAGCATCGTCTGCTACCTGCCCGACTCGCTCTTCAAGGAACTCTATCCGGCGCTGGATGCGGACCCGGACATCCGAACCATCCGGGTCACCAACGAGGGTGAAGGCGCGGCCATATGCGGTGGCGTGTTCCTGTCCGGCAAAAGGGCGGCGCTCGTGATGGAGAACTCGGGGCTGCGGGCCTCGGTCGAGCCGCTGGCCCGGATGGGGCTGGGGGCAGGCATCCCTGTCGTCATGCTGATGAGCTACCGGGGCGAGCTGGGCGAGAACAACTGGTGGGCCATCCCGCATGGCATCACCATGGAGCCGGTGCTGAATGCGCTCCGCATCCCCTATCGGGTCGTGCGCGAGGAGGAGACGATCGAGCAGTCCATCCTCGACGCCTACAACTGGTCCTACAACGCCTATTACCACTCGGCGGTGGCGCTGGGCGGGAGCATCGTGCGATGAAACGGTACGATTGCATGACCCGCCTGGCCGCGCGGCTGACGGACGAACTCGTGATCCTGTCGCTCGGGGCGTCCGTGGACGAATGGTACAACGCGGCACCGCACATGCGCGCGGCGTCGCTGTTCCAGCAACAGCTGGGCTGCGTGACGCCGCAGGCCCTTGGGCTGGCCGCAGGGCTGCCGCACCGCCGGATCGTGTCGCTGGATACGGATGGCGGGATGATGTTCAACCTGGGCATCCTGGCCACCCTCGGGAACGAGAGGCCGAAGAACCTCTTCGTCGTGGTCTGGGACAATGAATGCTACCAGTCCATCGGCGGTCCGCCCACCCACACCGCTTCCGGTCGGGTGGATATCGCCGCCATTGCCCGGGGGTGCGGGATCACCCAGGCCCATACCGCCCGGACGATCGAGGAGTTCGAGGCCCATTGCGTCGCCGGCCTTGCGGCGGAGGAGCCCTACGTCGTCGTCGCGAAGGTGGCGGGCGCCGTGCAGCCCGACATCCGGCGCAAGCACTCCGACGGGCGCGAGGACAAGTACATCTTCGTGCGCCACGTCGAGGCGACCGAAGGTGTCGTCATCATGGGACCATCGGAGCACAACTGATGGCCACCTTCGACTTCATCGTTGTGGGAAGCGGGTCCGGGGGTTCGGCCGTCACCCGGAGGCTGGTCGAGGCGGGCGCCGAAGTTGCGCTCGTCGAGGCCGGGCCGCCTGGCTTCGGCGTCGAGGAACTGGACGACCCCGCACGATGGGTGTCGCTGGCAAAGGGAGCCTACGACTGGGGCCATGACTACGCGCCCACGGACCGCGTGCTCGGCCGGGTCATCCCGATTCCCCGCGGCCGCGTGCTGGGTGGCTCCACGGCGACGAACGCGATGATGTGGTACCGGGGACACCCGCTCGACTACGACCGCTGGGCCGACACCTCGCCGGGCTGGTCCTTTGCCGAGTGCCTTCCCGCCTTCAAGCGCAGCGAGGACTGGGAGGGCGGAGCCTCGGACCTTCGTGGCAGCGGGGGACCGTTGCGGATCACCCGCAGCCCCGACCCGCATCCGGTGGCGGCCGCCATGCTGGACGGCGCGGCCGAGATGGGGCTGCCGATCCTTGACGACCCGAATGGGCCGTCGAACGAAGGTGGGGCGCTGTCGAACCTGAACATTTCCGGCGGCCGTCGGCACAGCGCGGCGGACGGCTATCTTCGCCCGATCCTCGGGGCCGCCAATCTGACCCTGATTGCCGACAGTCCCGTGATCCGGGTGATCCTGAACGGCGATCGCGCCACCGGCATTGTCCATCGCCTTGGCGGGCGGGAGGTCGTGTCCGAGGCGCGGCTCGGGGTCATCCTCGCCGCCGGGGCGATCGAGACGCCGCGGCTCCTGGTCCTGTCGGGCATCGGGCCGGAGGACGATCTGAAGCGGCTGGGAATTGCGGTCGCCTTGTCCCGGCGGGGTGTCGGGCAGAACCTCCAGGATCACCCCCTTGTCCGGGCCGTCAACTGTCGGGCGCGGGTCCCGATGGGGCGGCCACGCGACAATGGCGGAGGCACCATCCTGAACTGGACATCGGACCCCGCCCTGCCCCAGGCCGACCTCCACGCCTTTCCCGTCCAGGGGCGGAGCGCCGTTCCGGCCGTCCTCGACCGGTATGGGCTGGACGGCGACCTGTTCGCCATTGGCCCCGGTCTGATGCGTTCGCATTCACGGGGCTACCTTCGGGTGCTGACCGCCGAGCCGGAGGGTCCGCTGGAGATCCAGCCCAACTTCCTGGCCGACCCCAGGGACCTTGCCGCGCTCTGCCGGGCCGTCGAGTTCGTGCAGGACATGGTCGAAGGGCCTGCCTTCGCGCATCTGTTCGACGGCCATGCCGCCCCATCGGCCCGGCTTTCGGGGGGCGACCTCGAGGGTTTCGTGCGCCTCGCCTGCTCCACGTTCTTCCACACCTGTGGAACGGCCCGGATGGGTGCGGACGACGACGCGGTCTGCACCCCGCGCCTCGCGGTCCGGGGCCTGCGCGGGCTCTGGATCGCGGATGCCTCGGTGATCCCGGACATCCCAAGCTGCAACACGCACGCGCCTGTCACCATGATCGGTGAACGCGCCGCCACCTTCGTGCTGGAGGACGCATGACACCTGCCCCCGACCTCATCCTGGCCGCGGATGCCGCCGTCACCATGGATGCGGATCTGAAGGTCGTCCCGCGCGGGGCCGTGGCCGTCGCCAAGGACCAGATCCTGGCCGTCGGTCCGCTGGCGGACCTTCAGGCGACCTATCCGGGTGCGCGGCTCCGCGACCTGGGGCGTGCGGTGCTGATGCCGGGCCTGATCAACGCCCATGCCCATTCGGGCTTCCTCCGGGGCACCGCCGAGCACCTGCCGGTCTGGGAATGGCTCACCCGGCACATCAACCCCATGCACCGGATGCTCCGCCCCGAGGAGGCGGAGGCCGCCAGCTACCTTTGCTATGGGGAAAGCCTGCTGTCCGGGGTCACCACGGTCGTCGACATGTGGCGCTTCATGCAAGGCTCGGCGCGGGCCGCCGAGGTGCTGGGCAACCGCCTGGTCGCGGTCCCCTATGTGGGCGAGCATCCCGACTACGACTACTTCGACCGGCTCGACATGAACGAGGCGCTGATCGAGTCCTGGAACGGCAAGGCCGGAGGTCGGATCACGGTCTGGGTGGGGCTCGAGCATCTGTTCTACGCCGATGAGGCCGGGCAGGCCCGCGCCATCGACTTGGCCAAGAAGCACGGGGTTCCCTTTCACACCCATTGCAGCGAGGCCGAGATCGAGGTCGAAGGCTTTCGCCAGCGCTACGACCGCAAGCCGATGCAGGTCTTCGACGACCTGGGGTTCTTCGAATGTCCGCTGACGATGTTCGCCCATGCCGTCTGGCTGGACGAGGAGGAGGTCGAGCTGATCGCCGGCCGATCGGTGTCGATCGCGCACAACCCGGTGTCGAACATGAAGCTCGCCTCGGGGATCGCGCCCGTGGCCGAGATGCTGGCGCGCGGCGTTCCGGTCGGCCTTGGGACGGACGGGGAGAAGGAGAACAACAACTTCGACATGTTCGAGGAGATGAAAGGCGCGTCCCTGCTGGGCAAGCTGCGGTTCCGCGACGCCGCGGCGATGGACAGCTGGGATTGCCTCCGCATGGCCACCTCCCTGGGTGCGCGGGCCATCGGGCAGGAGGCGCGGATCGGCTCGATCGAGCCGGGCAAGCAGGCCGACATCATCGCGGTGCGGGCCGACACGCCGCGCCTCACGCCCTTCTTCGCGGACGGTCCCTGGTTCAACCTCCAGCACAACCTCGTTCACGCCGTCCGTGGCTCGGACGTGACCATGACGATGGTGGCGGGCCAGATCGTGGTGGACGAGGGACGCCTGCTCACGGGGGACATGACCGAGATCATCGACCGCATCCACCGGTTGGCCCCCGGACATTTCTCGCGCCGCGCGGAATGGCTGGCGGCGAACGGCGGCGGAACGGTCCAATGGACGGATGCCTGACATGACCAAGACGACGGATCGGGTGGCGCTCGACCAGTGGTATGCGGTGGCAAGCCTGTCGGACCTCGGCCCGGCGGCGATCCGGACACGGCTGCTGGGGCAGGACATCGAGATCGCCCAGGGTCCGTCCGGCCCCGAGGTGCGCGAGGCCGGATCGGACCGGCTCCTGCCCGTGCAGGAGCGATACTGCTGCCTTTGGACCACGCTCGGTGCCCCCGGGCGCGAGATCTTCGACATCGAGGAAAGCCAGGAGCCCGACCGGCGCGTCGTGCCCTGCGGCTGGGTGACGATGCGGGCCAGCGGCCTCCGTGTCGTCGAGAACTTCCTCGACATGGCGCACTTTCCCTTCGTCCACACCGATATCCTGGGGAGCGAGCCTCATACCGAGGTCCCGAAGTACGACAGCGAGATCCGCCGCGACGTGGACGAGGTCTGGGCGACCAACTGCACCTTCTTCCAGTCCAGGATCGCCGCGACCGAAAGCTCCGGCGACTTCGTGCATCTGACCTATCGGGTGCCCACGCCCTTTGTGGTGATGCTCTACCGCATCTGCCCGTCCTGCCCGTCGCGGCTCGACGCCATCGCGCTCTTCATCCAGCCCATGGAGGAGGGGCTGTGCCGGGCGCAGCCGGTGATGTGGCTGGTGGACGACCTGTCCACGCAAACGGCACTGCTCAGCTTCGAGCAGGTGATCTTCCTTCAGGACCGCATCATCGTGGAGAACCAGCGCCCGCTCCTGCTGCCGCTGGAACCACGGCTTGAGGTTCCGACCCGGGCCGACAGTTCCTCGGTCGCCTACCGCCGATGGCTCAAGGAGAAAGGCCTACGGTTCGGCACGACCGCCGGAGGCCACTGATGCGGGTGGTGCAGCCATCCTGCCTCGACGGCGCTCTTTCCCTGCTCGATGAGCCGGGTGCCAAGGCCATCGCCGGGGGAACGGCGCTTCAGCTCGACTGGGCGCGGGGCGAGCCGCGTCCCGACCTGCTGGTGAACCTTGCGCCGCTCCTACCCTCGGAGATCATCCACCGGGGCGACAAGGTCGAGATCGGGGCGGGTTGCACGCTGGAAGCCCTGCGGCTCGCCGGACTTCCGCTCCTGTCCCGTGCGGCGGCCGATGTGGCAGCACCGGGGGTGCGCCGCCTCGGAACCGTCGGGGGCACGATCGGCTGGGGGGCGGGCGACCTGCTTCCCGCGCTGCTCGTGCTGGAGGCCAGCGTCGTGACGACGTCGGGCGTCGCCATGCTTCGCGACTGGATCGTCCAGCCGAACGGGCTCCTCCTGTCGGTCCAAGTGCCGGTCCCCCCGCCTGCGGCAAGGCTCGTGTGGCGGAAAGTCGGCCTTCGCGCCGCCTTCACCCCTTCCATCATCGCCGTCGCTGGCGCGATGACCTGCGAGGACGGCAAGGTCTCAGTCCTGTCCCTGGCGGTTGGAGGTGGCGCCGTGCCTCCGAGCCGTCTTGAAGACGCCGAAGCCGACCTGATCGGCCGCAGCCCTGACATCGGCACGTTCGAAGGGGCGATCAGCACGGCCTTGCCGGCGGTGGATTGCCCGTTCCGGAGCGCCGCGTATCGGCGCCGCGTGGCCGCGCGCGCATTGACCTGGGGTCTCCTTGCGCCAGCCGGCGACGGCCGCAGGCTAGAACCACCGCGCCGGGCACCCGGTAACTCGTCGGCGCTTTCGCGCGAAAACGAGGGAGACCGGTGGCACATCCGGCCCGACATGCCGGGCAAGGTCGCCGGAACCTGGCCGTATCTCACGGACCTGCGACGGCCGGGGATGCTGGTCGGCCGCATCCTGCGCGCCGCGCATCCCCATGCCCGGATCCGCGGGATCGACGTCTCGGCCGCCGAAGCCTGTCCGGGGGTCCGCGCAGTCGTGACCGCGCAGGACGTTCCTGGGCTCAACGCGTTCGGGATCGTGCTGCAGGACCAGCCCGCGCTTTGCGCCGACAAGGTTCGCTATCTGGGCGACGCGGTCGCTGCCGTGGCCGCGTTGGACGACGCCACCGCCGAGAGGGCCCTGTCGCTGATCCGCGTCGACTACGATCCCCTGCCGGTCGTGGAGGATCCAGAGGCCGCCCTGCTCCCTGATTCCGCCAAGGTCCATGCCACGGGAAACCTTGTCACCGAACTCGGCCTCGTGCGCGGGGAGCCGGACATGGGCTTTGCCTCCGCCGCCCATGTGGTCGAGGACATCTATGAAACGCCCCGCCAGATGCATGGCTTCCTCGAAACCGAGGGCGGCTACGCCGAAGTTCAGCCCGACGGGACGCTGCTCGTGGCGGTCGGGGGGCAGCACGGAGCCCGGGACCGCCTCCAGCTGTCGCGCATCCTGGGATGGCCGGAACAGCGCATCCGGGTCGTGACCAGCCCGACCGGTGGAGCCTTCGGCGGCAAGGACGAGCTGACGGTCCAGCCGGCCCTGGCTCTTCTGGCGCTCAAAAGCCGGGCTCCGGTCCGGCTCCAGCTGTCACGGGCCGAGTCGGTCCTCGCGGGGACGAAACGGAGCCCCATGCGGATCAGGATGAGGACGGCCTGCGACGCCGAAGGGCACCTCCTGGCCCAGGAGGTGGATGTCGTCGCCGATGCCGGCGCCTACGCGTCGCTGTCGCCCGGAGTGCTCGAGACGGCCCTCGAACATGCGGCCGGACCCTATGTCGTTCCCAACCTGCGGACGCGCGGACGACTCGTTTACACGAACAACGGCACCTGCGGGGCCTTCCGCGGCTTTGGCGCCAACCAGATGACCTTTGCGGTCGAGTGCCAGATCGACCGGCTGGCCGCCGCCTGCGGCCTCGATCCCATCGAGATGCGGCGCAGGAACCTTCGCAGCCCCGGCATGCCGGGCGCTCTCGGCCAGGTCGTCGCCCCGTCCGAGCGCCTCCGGGAGATGCTGGACACCGCCGCCGCCAGTCCCCTCTGGGCGCCGCTTAGCGGGCAGGGCGAATGGCTGGGCGGAACGGGCATGGCCCTCATGTGGCAGGGGAACGGGCTTGGAACCCTTCCGCACGACGAAGGCGCCGGGGAGTTGCGGCTGTCACCGGACGGAGCCATCGAGGTGCTGTGCGGGCTCGACGAGATGGGCCAGGGCTTGATGGCGTCGCTGACATCCGTGGTGGCCGACCGCCTGGGCTGCGCCCGCGGGGACGTGCGCCCGGTGATCGGCGACACCGCCCGAACCCCGGATTCGGGCTCGACCACGGCCTCGCGCGGCGGTTTCGTGGTCTGGAAGATCGCCGAAGCGGCCGGACCGACCTTTGCCAGCAAGGTTCTGGCCCTGTCCGCACGCCTGACGGGGATTTCGGACGACAAGCTCAGGATCGTTCCCGGCGGCGTGGGCGAGATCGGACAAAACAGTCCCTCCCCGCTGCTCAGCTTTGCGGAGCTGGCCAGGGTGGCCGGACCCCTCGTCACCACGGTCAGGTTCCCGTTTCCGAAGGCCGATTACACGAAGGGAAACGCCCGGTTCATCTTCGCTTCGGCCGCCATTCTGGCCCGGGTGGCGGTCAGCCGGGTCACGGGCCAGATCCGGGTGGCGGACCTGCACCTGCATACGGCCGCCGGGCCTGTCATCGATCTCGCCTCCTATCTCGGGCAGATGGAGGGCGGCGCGGTTCAGGGCCTGGGCTTCACGCTGACCGAGGATGTCAGGATGGCGCAGGGACGTCCGCTGACGCCCAACCTCGACACCTACGCGATGCCGGGGATCCGCGACATCCCTGACCGGCTGGTCGTCACGGCACTGGAAGACCTCGATCCGGGAGATCCTTATGGCCCGCGGGGTGCGGGCGAACTTGGGATCGGGGCGGTCACGCCGGCCGTCTGCAACGCCGTGGCCCAGGCTGTCGGGGGGTCGCCCGCCGTCATGCCGATCAGACCCGAAACCATCCTGGAATGGCTGGACCGCTGATGATCCGCTTCGAACTGAACGGCCGACCTGTCGCGGTCGAAGCCTCGGCCGATCGCAATCTGGCCGCGCTCCTGCGGGAGGAACTGGACCTGCGGGGCACCAAGCTCGGCTGCCAGATCGGCCGCTGCGGGGCCTGCATCGTGCTCCTCGACGGAGAGGCCGTGAACAGTTGCCTTCTCATGGGGTGGCAGGTGGAAGGACGGCGCGTCACCACCATCGAAGGCCTCGGGGCGCACCCGGCCGGAAGGGCCCTGATGCAAGGACTGACCGAGGAGAACGCGTTCCAGTGCGGCTATTGCGCGCCGGGCGTCGTCATGTCCCTCGCCGGGCTTCTGGCCGGCGAGCCCGACCCCGACGAGGAGCAGGTCAAGGCCGCCCTCGAGGGGAATATCTGCCGATGCACCGGCTACCATTCCATCCTGCGCGGCGCGTTGGCGGCCGTGCGCCACCAGAAGGACCGCTCCCCATGCCTTTGACGCTTCGCCCGCAGGAGCCGCGCACCCCGGGCGCCCGGGCGTTCCTGGCCAGTGGCCCGAAACGGCTGCTGATCGACGGGGCATGGACCGAGACGGCCCGAACCTTCGAGACACATGACCCGGCGACGGGCGTCAAGCTTGCGGATCTGGCGCGCGCGGGGCAGGCCGAGGCCGATCTGGCCGTGGCCGCCGCCGCATCGGCGCTGGGCCGCTCCGACTGGGCCGGCATGACCCCGGCCCATCGGGCAGCCCTGCTCTGGCGCATCGCCGACATCGTCGAGGCGCACGCCGATGAGCTGTCCGAGCTCGAGACGCTCGACCAGGGCAAAACGCTCCGCACCGGGCGGATGGGCGAGATCCCGGCCGCCATCGCGCAGTTCCGGTATTATGCGGGCTTCGCGACCAAGATCCTGGGGACGACCATCCCCACGTCCATCGCGCATCAACCGGCCGGGAAGCAGGTCTTCGCATACACCCGACGCGAGCCCATCGGCGTCGTGGCCTGCATCACGCCCTGGAACTCGCCGCTCCTGATGGCCGCCATGAAGCTGGCCCCAGCTCTCTGCGCCGGCTGCACGGTGGTCCTGAAGCCGGCCGAGGAAACCTCGCTCACGACGCTGCGGCTGGGCGAACTCATGATCGAAGCCGGTCTGCCGCACGGTGTCGTCAACATCCTGACAGGCTTCGGGCACGAGGTCGGGGCCGCGCTGACCGGGCATCCGGACGTGGCCAAGGTGGCCTTCACGGGATCCACCGAGGTGGGTCGCATCCTGATCGGGGCGGCGCGTGGCAATCTGAAGAAGCTCACCCTGGAGCTCGGGGGCAAGTCACCCGCCATCGTTCTGCCCGACGCCGACCTGTCGCTGGCCGTCCCGGGCATCGCGAGGGGGATCTTTGGCAATTCAGGCCAGGTCTGCGTGGCGGGGTCGCGGGTCTACGCCCACCGCAGCCTGCACGACGCGCTGGTCAATGGCCTTGCCGCCGAAGCGAACCGCCTTCCCCTGGGGCACGGCCTGGATCCGGAGGCCGAACTGGGACCGCTCGTGAGCCCGGCCCAGGCCGAACGGGTCGGCGCTTATGTCACCGAAGGCGTAGCCCAAGGGGCCGAGGTCGCCGCAGGCGGCACCGGCTTTGCCGAAGCGGCCGCCTTCTACGCCCCGACCGTCCTGACCCGGACCCGGCCCGAGATGCGTCTCATGCGCGAGGAGATCTTCGGCCCAGTCGTGGCCGTCACCCCGTTCGATGAACCGGAGGAGGCCATCGCCCTGGCGAATGACACGGAGTACGGGCTTGCCGCGTCGGTCTGGACGGAAAGCCTGTCCTCGGCGCATCGCATGGCTGCGGCGATGAAGGCGGGAACCGTCTGGGTCAACTGCCACTCCTACTTCTCGCCCGAGTTGCCCAAGGGAGGCCACAAGGCCTCCGGCTGGGGCTACGAGAATGGCGCGCAGGGGCTTGAGAACTACCTGGAAACCAAGACCGTCTGCATGGTGGTCTGATCCTCCGCCAGGATCGAGGCGATCTCCGCCTCCCATTCGACCCGGAGGCGAGCCTTGTCGCCTTCGGGCAGCCAGCAGCTCGCAAGACCGGTCAGGATCGAGTCGCCGAGATCCCGAAGCGAGAAGCCAAGGTCGCGGTGCGCGATCAGGTATTCCCGCGCCAGCGTCGTGCCGAAGAAGGGCGGATCGTCCGAGTTGATGGTGACGGCCAGACCCGCCTCGCGCATCAGCCGGATCGGGTGATCGGCCGCCGTCAGGTCGCGCCATGGCGTGGTGTAGCGCGTCGTGGTCGGGCAGCAGGTGAAGAGCACGCCGTCCTCCCGGCACCGCGCCACGAGGTCCGGGTCCTGCACCACCGCATAGCCGTGGTCGATCCGACGGACGCCTAGCCTGTCCAGGGACCCTCGGACATAGGCGGCCGGTCCCCCCTCGCCCGCATGGGCCGAGACCTGGAGGCCCGCCGCCCTCGCCCGAGCGAAGACAGGGGCGAAGGGCTCCGGCGGGAACGGCGCCTCGTTGTAGTCGAGGCCGAGGCCGACCATCTCCTCGCAGCGCACCGCCAGGCAGGCGTCGAGATACTCCTCGGCCGCCGCTGGTCCCAGCTCGCGGTTGATGCCCGGCGCGAACAGGGCAGTGAGGCCGAAATCCGCGCGGGCTTCGGCGATCCCCGCGCGGATCCCGTCGAACTGCGTCGCGAAGGGGATGCCGAAATGCGCGTGCGGGCTGATGAAGAACTCCACATGGCGCGCGCCGGACCGGGCGCAGGTTTCCAGCATTTCATAGGTGATGCGGCGGAAGTCATCGGCGGTCACCACCGCCTGGCAGATCCGGCCATAGACGGCCAGGAACTGGGCGAGGTCATCGTAGACATACAGATCCTGCGGCGCAGCGCCCAGCGGGACGCCATTGCGGACGGCCAGCTCCACGGCGGTCTCGGGCCGGATGGCGCCTTCGAGATGCAGGTGAAGCTCGGCCTTGGGCAGGCGGGTCAGCAGGTCCTGGATCATGAGGCCGCCTCGTTGGTGAGGGGCTCGAACACCGGCACGATCTCCATCTGCGGCACCGTGACGAGGCCCATGTCGGTGATGCGGATCTCGGGGATGACCGACAGGGGGATGAGGTTGAACCCCATGTAGGGGATCCGGCATCCCGCCGCGCTCCAGGCGGCCTTGAGCGCCCGCGTCTCCTCGGCCACGTCGGTCACCCGCTTGTCGGACATCAGCCCGGCGATCGGCAATGCGACGAAGGCCGTGACCTGTCCGCCCTGCACCACCGCGATGCCGCCCTGCGCGTCCCTCACGGCCTCGAGGGCAAGCCGCATGTCGCGTTCCGATGTCCCGGCCACGATGATGTTATGGCTGTCATGCCCGACCGAGGAGGCGACCGCTCCGTTCCTGAGCCCGAAGTTGTGCAGGAAGCCGTGGGCCACGTTGCCGTCCGTCTTCCCGTGCCGCTCCACGACGGCGACAAAGGTCAGGTCGTGGGCGTCCAGCGTCTCGGCCCAGTCCTGCCCGGGAACGAGGCGGATCCTGCGATGCGGCAGGACGATGCCCGGCAGTTCGATCCCGATGGCGTTCACGGTGACCGGAGCCTCGGGGAGGGCCGGGACGAGGGGACGGTCATCCGCAACCTTGACGGTCCGATAGGCCGCCTCCGGATAGCGGTAGCGCGTGGACAGGGTCTGGTCGAGCAGCGCGGTGATCCGGCCCCCTTCGACCATCAGTTCGCCCCCATACCAGGTGTTCTGGACGCGCAGGTCGTCGTCGAGCAGGACCACGTCGGCCCGCCGCCCGCCGCCCAGGCCGCCGATCTCCCCGTCCATCCCGAAGCGCGTCGCGCCATGAAGCGAGCCCATCGCCCAGGCCGTCTCGCGGCTCAGGCCCAGGCGCACCGCTTCGCGCGCCACCCAGTCGAGCCCGAAGGTCATCAGGTCGTCGGCGTCCCGGTCGTCGGTGCAGATGCAGAACCGCTTGGGAGACGCGCCGAATTCGGTGATCGCGCCGATGGCCTGCTCGATCGAGTTCCAGGGCGTGGCCGGGTTGCCGCCCCGCAGGAACACCCAGATCCCGGCCTCGGCGAAGTCCTGGGCGATGTCGCGGTCCACGGCTTCGTGGGTGTCGGTGACGCCCGAGGCCGCGTAGCCGGCCACGAAGTCCCGGCCGTAGACATGGCCGGACACCGGGCGCCCGCGCCTGAGGGCCTCGGCGAGGATGGCGTGGCTGCGGGGATCGCCCATCACGACCGGGACGAAGTCCATCTTCTCGCCCAAGGCGACCGCCTCGGGCCACCGGTCGAAGAGGTGGCCGATCTTTTCGGGCGTCAGGTCGCCCCCAGCGGTTTCAAGGTCGGGAGAGGTCGCCGGGACAGTCGACGGCACGGTCAGGAAGATCGAGAGAGGAGCCTGCCGCGCGTCCTCCAGCATCGCCTCGACGCCGGCGACGTCCATCACGTTGCCGATCTCGTGGCTGTCGCAGAAGATGGTCGTCGTGCCGTTCAGCAGCGCGGCCTCGGCATAAGCGGAGGCGGTCACCATGCTGCTTTCCACATGGATGTGCGGGTCGCAAAGGCCGGGCGCGAGGATGCCGCCCCGGGCGTCATAGATGGCGCGCGGCGGGGGAGCCTGCCGATGGGCCCCCAGGGGCTTGACCGCCACGACCCGCCCCGCCGAGAGCCAGAGTTCCTGGGCCGGGGAGATCCGGTCGGTGTAGGTGCTCAGGATCCGCGCGTCGGTGATGACCAGGTCGGCTGGCGCCCGTCCTCCTGCCACGTCGGCCAGGTGGCGCGTCACCTGCCAGAGCGGTTGAACCGAGAAACGCGTGATCGGCGCCATGAACCTTCTCCTCAGATGTCGTGGAGGAGGAGACTGTGCTTTGCAGTCCGCATCAACGGCGACTGGCCCGCTGCGGACTGCCTTTGCCCGGGGTTCGATCGCCTGCGTCACATCCCTTGGGCAGGATGGCGCGCGATTGGGCAGTCGTCCGCCCGTGGGACGACGGAATGCCACCAGATGCGGCAGGCGAGTCGCACCTCCGAGACTGCTGCCCTGCGCCTGGTTGCGTCCGGCGCTAGGCGCCCGCGGCCGAATGTGTGGCGGGCACCGCCTCGAGCATCGCCGCCAGTTCCGCCTCGAGCCGCCGATGGTCGATCGGCTTGGCCAGGTAGCGCCCCCGGTGGAAGACCGGGCTCTGCTGGCGGCCCGAGTAGGCCGAAACGGTCAGGAAGGGCACACCCGCCTCGACCAGACGACGGGCGACAGGCTCGGACGTCTCGCGGCCGAGATTGATGTCGAGCAGGGCGGCGTCGCAGCCGCCTTCGTCGAGGGTCCTCATGGCCTGCTCCACCGTCGCCACCGGCCCGAGCACGACATGCCCCAGGGCCTCGAGGGCCATGGCGACGTCGAGGGCCACGACGACCTCATCCTCGACCACCAGGATGCGGCGGCCCCGCGCGGGCGCGGTGGATGCGGACTCCGGCCTGCGCAGGCCGCCAGCCGGACGGTCCTGGATCGCCCTCGCCTGCACCTTCTCCGTCACATGGGAGATGTCGGCCTCGACCCGCCAGCTCAGGCCTTCGGGCGCGAAATCGACGACCACCTCGGCGTCCAGGGTCGACTTGACCAGGCTATCGATCATGCGTGTGCCAAAGCCCATCGTCTCAGGCGGGGAGACGGGCGGGCCCTCCCTCTCCTCCCAGTTCAGCACGATGAGCTCCCGATCCGAATCCGGCTCGCAGCGGATGGTCCATCCAAGCGCGACCCGCCCCGTGTCGTTCGACAGGGCCCCGTATTTCCCGGCATTGGTTGCCAGTTCATGGAAGGCCATGCCCAGCGTCTGCGCCGCCGCCGCCGTGATGTTGAAGTCGGGCCCGTCCACGAGAACGCGCGTTCCGATCAGGTCCTTGAAGTGGGCCAGCTGCGACAGCGCCAGTTCCCGCAGCGACACGCCCTGCCAGCCATTGGTGACCAGGAGGTTCTGGGCGGCGGCGATGGCCTGGATGCGCTCGTCGAACCGCGCCAGGAAGTCGCGCGGGCTGCTTCGGGCCGTCTGTCGCGCGACCGCCTGGATGAGCGACAGCATGTTCTTGGACCGGTGATTGACCTCGCGCATGAGAAGCTGCGCGCGCTCCTCGGCTCTCTTGCGATCGCTGATGTCGGTGAAAAGGCCGATGGTCCCGACCGCACGCCCTGCGGCATCGCGCAGCGCCGAGACGTGCTTCTGGATCCACAGCGTCTCGCCGTCCCGGGTGCGGCACCGGTTGTTGGTCTCGTAGGACGGAACCTGGCCGGAGAGAACCTGGCGGATCGCTTCCTCGTTCTCCTCGAGGTCGTCGGGGTGGATGATGTCGGCGATGGTGAGGCCGACAAGGTCCTTTTCGGCGTAGCCCAGCATGCGGCACAGGGCCGGGTTGGCCGAGATCAACCGACGCTGGGTGTCCACGATGACGATCCCGGTGCCCGCGTACTGGAACACGCCCCTGAAGCGAGCCTCGCTGTCGCGCAGGAGCTCCTCCGCCCGCTTCCGCTCGGTCACGTCGAAGCCGGAATGGACGAGGCAGACGACCTGGCCGTCCGCGTCCCGGACGGGCGTCAGCATGAAGTCGATGGTGAGCCGCGCATCCCCGGCCATGCGGACCACGGCGTCATGCCGCACCGTTTCGCCAAGACCGGCCCGAGCCACGGAGTCGCGCACCCGCGCGATCACGGCCGGGTCATGGTTGAACCATGCCGCTTCCCAGACCTTGCGGCCGGTGACCGCCTCGCGCGTGACGCCGGCTGCCTGCAGGATCGCGGCATTGGCCTCGCGCAGGGTGCCGTCGGGATCCATGACACCGATGAAGGCGCTCGACCCGTCCAAGATGAGCTGCAGCCGCGCCTCGTTCTCCCGCAGGGCCCAGGCGGCCTGCAGTTCGTCCGTGACGTCAAGGGCAGCCATGATCGCGCGGCTTGGACGCCGGGCCGGCCCTGCGCCCTCGAAGAGCACCTGCCGACGAACCCGCACGGTCCGGGTCTGGCCATCCGGGCGCAGGATGCGGTGGGTCATCTCGAAGAGCCCCCCGCTGGCCGGGTCATCGGCGCGCGCCAACTCTGCAAGGACGCTGTCCCTGTCCTCCGGGTGGACCAGTTCGATGAGCGCGCTGCGCGGCAGTTCCATGCCGTGGTCGCCCAGGCCGTAAAGGCGGGCCGCCCAGTCGCTGAGATGCACGCGCGACGACCTGAAGTCCGCCTCGACTAGCGCGAGCCCCGCGATCTCGACCCCCAGCGCCAGGCGGGCCTCGCTCGCCCGGAGAGCCTCCTCGGTCGTCCGCCGGGTCGTCACGTCGAAATTTACTCCGGTCATTCGAACCGGCGTGCCGTCCTTGGCCATCACCGCACGCCCGCGGCCAGCGACATAGAGGATCCGTCCATCCGTGCGGACGATCCGGAACTCCTCGTCGTAGATGCCGCCGGTCGCGATCGCCTGGGCAAAGCGCTCGCGCACCCGGAGGACGTCATCCGGATGGACATGGCGGAAGAACAGGTCGGCGGTGGGCGGCTCGGCCCCGTCGAGGCCCAGGATCACGTCGAGCTGGGCGGACCACTCGGCCCGGCCGGTGGTCAGGTCCACCTCCCAGTAGGCGATCCCGGTCGCCTCATAGGCCATCTCGAGCCGCGCGAGGCTCTTCCTGAGGGCGCGCTCCCGTTCCCGACGTTCGGTGACGTCGGACACGATCCCGACCGCCCGCCGCGCACTGCGGCCATCCTCCCCCGGGACCGGCCGCCCGCTCACCGAGAGCCACCGCGCGCTGCCGTCCGGACGCAGTATCCTGTGTTCGCCGGACAGCTTGGCCCCGCCCTTCATCGCGTCCCGGATGGTGTCCTGAACGCAGGGCGCGTCGGCGGGATGAGCAGTCCGGGCCGGCGCCAGATCGGTGAGCCGCGTTTCCGCGGGCACGCCGTAAAGTTGTTGGGCCACCGCATCGCAGCTCAGGCGCCCGCCCTCGAAATCCATCTCCCAGATGCCGAAGCCCGCCGCCTCCTGCGCCAGCGCAAACCGATGCTCGCTGTCCCGGAGGGCGCGTTCATAGACGTTGCGCTCGGTGAGATCGTAGAACTGGCAGACCACCCCGGGACAACCATCGGACAGCGTGATGCGCTCGATCGTCCAGTCGTAGCTCTCGGATTGGTTCAGATCGATCCGGTGCGCGACCACGCTGGGCTCCCGGTACGCCTCGCCTGTCTCCAGGGTATGACGGAACTGCCCGATGATCCGCTCGGCCATGGGCTCGGGCCAGAGAAGCCGCATGACCTCGGCGAAGTCGCGGCCGACCAGAGGCTCGATGCCCGCAAAGGTCCGGCGGGCGCCCGGGCTCACATGGCGGAGCCGGAACGCGCCATCGACGGTGTAGATGCCAAAGGGTGAGCTCGCAACCAACTGCTCGAAGGCTTCGGCCGATCGGCTGGGTGGAGGCGGCGCCAGAGTGGTGACGTCGGTCTGGACGACGCGCAGGATCATGTCGTCGGCCGTCCGCTCGGCGACACCTCGCGCCAGGATGCGCCGTATGGCCCCGCTGGGCTGAAGGATGCGGAACTGATGATCCAAGGGCGCGCCGGTCGCGAAGGCCAGCGCCACGTCCGTCCTGACGCGGTCGCGGTCCTCTGGGTGGACAACAGCGAGAAACCCGGCTTCGTCGCATGGCGCTTCCGCCATTCCGTAGACGGCCAGCAGATCGCACGACCAGACCATGCGTCCGTCGGCCCCGTGCCATTCGAGGTGCCCGTAGCCGTAGGCTCCTGCCCCTGACCTGCCGGCCGACTGGATCGACCCCTCGGGTGCATCCGGGCAGTCCTGGGGAAAGGAGAAGCCAGCCAGGGTCACGCGCGCCCTCCTTCGACATGGCCCGGCTCGGCCTGACGGCGAGAAGGCTTCCGCCGGCAGTCAGGTTGACCGATCTGGCCGTACGACGTTGTTGCGCGGCGGAATTTCACCCGTCGACCCCACGATTAGCTTGCAGTTGTTCGTGACCCACTCAGTTCGCCCATAGCACGAAATGGCCAAGATCGAGGACAAAAAGCGCCGACAAGCGGCATCATGCCTCGATCCCGTGGTCGGACCGCCCGGACAGCGGGCAGCTTGGGCAGATCCGGCCGGAGAACCAGGCCTTACCTTTGTCGGGCTGCGGCAGTCCGGCCCTCATGCCGGTCCGGCAAGACTGCGGCTCGATAGCCCCTCTCGATCGCGAAGCCGGCGGGGTCCAGCGGTCCCTCCAGGCGATCTCCGGCGCCGATCCCGGTTGACGCAGGCGCGCGGGGACGTCACCTGCTGACGCCGACACGTCAGGAGGGATCATGGCCGATCAAGGCGTCGAGACGCTCATCACCCATTCCGGCAGCTTTCACGCCGACGATCTGCTGGCGTTCGCGGTCCTCTCGGCGCTCCATCCCGACGCAAGCCTCCTGCGCACCCGGGACCCACAGGTCATCGCGGCGGCCGAAGGACGGGCCATCGTGTTCGATGTGGGGTTTCGCTACGCGCCCGAGCGGCATCTCTACGATCATCACCAGCCCGATCGGCCACGCCGCCCCGAGGGCCTCGCCTACTCCAGCTTCGGGCTGATCTGGCAGCACTTTGGCCGGGCCTTTATCGCCGCCGTGCTTGGCGGGCAGGACAGCGCCTCTCCCGACATCATGGACATGATCCATGCCGAGATGGACGCCGGCCTCGTGCGCGACATCGATGCGGTCGACAATGGCGAGCTTGGGGAGGATCAGCGGGCGCTGATGCACCCGCTGTCCCTGCCGGGCCTCTTGATGTGGTTCCGCCCTGCGTTCGACGACGAACGGGCCGGGCGCGACGATCTGGCGTTCCTCGAGGCGGCATCGGTCGCGCGGCAGATCCTCCGTGCCCAAGTGGACAGCACCGCCGCGCGCCTGCGGTCGAACGCGATCGTCGCCGCCGCGATCGCCGGTCGAAGCCATCCGAACTGGATCGAACTCCCGCGATCCATGGACTACCTTGGACCCATCCTGGCGGCGGATCCGGCATCGGGCGCTGCACGGATCCAGTACGTCGTGGCGCCGTCCCGGGACGAATGGCAGCTCAACACCGTCAATGTTGCCCTGGACAGCTTCCAGTCCAGAAAGCCGCTGCCGGATCGATGGGCCGGGCTGCGCGGTCCCGATTTCGCCGCGGTCACGGGCGTGCCGGACGCCGTCTTCTGCCACGCCGGGCGGTTCATCGCCATCGCGCGAAGCCGCGATGGAGTGATGGAGTTGCTCCGACAGGCGCTTGAGGACTGAAGCGGCGCCCCGCCTGGTCGAGATTCCCGGGGGAGCGGATGCGGCACAGATTCCTGTCGTAGCTCCCGCGTCGTTCGGCTATCGCGCCGGGCATGTCCGATAACGATCTCCTCGACATCTACCTCGTGGCCCCACCGGGGCTGGAACAGGCGCTTCTCCAGGAGGCCACCGCCAAGGGCTTCCAGAACCCCGTGGCTTCGATCGGCGGCGTGACGGTTCAGGGACACTGGCCCGAGGTCTGGCGCGCGAATCTGGAGCTGCGCGGGGCCAGCCGGATCCTTGCCCGCGTCGGCGCGTTCCGGGCCCTGCACCTCGCCCAGCTCGACAAGCGCGCCCGCAAGTTTCCCTGGGCCGACGTGCTGCGCCCCGACCGGCCGGTGCGGGTCGAGGCCTCCTGCAAGGGCAGCCGGATTTATCACGCCGGAGCCGTCGTTCAGCGCATCGAGGCCGCGATCCGGGAGGAGCTGGGCGCACCCGTCCAGGACGACGCCGAGATCAGGATCATGGCCCGGGTCGAGGATGATCTTTGCACCATCAGCGTCGACACCTCGGGCGAGCTTCTGCACCGGCGCGGCCACAAGGAAGCGGTGAACAAGGCGCCCCTGCGCGAGAACCTGGCCGCCCTGTTCCTCCGCGAATGCGGCTACGAGGGCGCCGAGCCGGTGCTCGATCCCATGTGCGGCTCGGGGACCTTCGTGATCGAGGCGGCCGAGATCG
Source organism: Rubellimicrobium arenae (assembly GCF_017916275.1). Lineage (GTDB taxonomy): Bacteria > Pseudomonadota > Alphaproteobacteria > Rhodobacterales > Rhodobacteraceae > Rubellimicrobium > Rubellimicrobium arenae. The sequence goes on along the minus strand of NZ_JAFMST010000003.1, from coordinate 415,344 downwards.
CAGCAGGACTGCAGCCGGGCCGGTCGCGGTCCTTTGCCTTCGAGCAACTGGCGACGTTCGACGCCAGGGCCTGGGCAGGCCTGGCCAGGCCCTCGGGCGCGGCCAACGTACCCTTCCGGTTCATCGGATACGACCGGGATGCCGGCGCCGTCACGATGAGCCGTGCCAATGCCGAACGCGCCGGCGTCTCTGCGCTGACCGAGTTCCAGTGCCAGCCAATCGCCGAGCTTCGACGACCCGAAGGTCCTTCGGGACTGGTGATGGTCAACCCGCCCTATGGCGCGCGCATCGGAAACAAGAAGCTGCTCTACGGGCTCTATGCCGCCCTGGGCGAGACGCTGAAACGGGAGCTTTCGGGTTGGCGCGTCGGCCTCGTGACCAGCGAACCCTCGCTGGCCAAGGTCACGGGCCTGTCATTCAAGTCGGTCGGAGCGCCGGTGCCGCACGGGGGCCTGAAGGTCAGCCTTTACCGCACCTGACCGGCGCGCCCGGGTCGGGCCGATCCATCATCCCACGAGCAGGGATTCGGCGCCGTCGATCCAGACCGGAGTCCCGGTGATGTGCCGCGCCCGGTCCGACAGGAGGAAGGCGACAAGCTCGGCGACCTCCTCCGAGCTTCCGGGCTCGCCGTCGGTCAGGGGAATCTCGCCCTCGGGGTACTCGACCGGCTCGCCCGCGACCTCCGGGTCGCGATGGGTCGTGCTGTCGTCGATGGCCGTCTCGATGGCTCCGGGGCAGACCACGTTGACCCGGATGCGGAACTTGGCAAGCTCGAGCGCCAGCATTTGGGTCATCGCCACCTGGGCTGCCTTGGTGGAGCTGTAGGCTGTCGCCCCCGCGTTCGAGAAGACGCGCGTGCCGTTGACCGAAGCGGTGATCACCACGGCCCCGCCTCCTGCCTGCTTGAGGTGCGGCACCCCGTAATGCAGCGTCAGGTAAGTGCCCCGGAGATTGGTGTTGATGGTCCGGTCCCACTCCTCCGGGGTGATCTCGTCGATCGGGGCCCAGACCCCGTTGATGCCTGCGTTGGCGAACAGGAAATCGAGCCGACCGAACTCGCCGACCAGGCGGTCGATGGCCGCCTTCATGTCGTGCTCGGACGCCACGTCCGCCTGCAGCGCGAGCGCTCGGCCGCCTGACGTCCGGACCTGCTCGACCACCTCGTCCACCTTGGCCTGCGTGTGCCCCAGCACGCCGACCGCACAACCCTCCCGGGCCAAGCGGAGGACCGTCGCGCGTCCGATGCCCGAGCTCCCCCCGGTGACCAGGGCGACCTTTCCGTTGAAACTCATCCGAATCTCCTGTCGATGCGAGGTGGTCAGGGCCCGTCAGGTCCGAGTCGTCGACCTGCCCCTGCTCAACACCACCGCCGCCCGACGGTTCACCTCATGCCGGAATGTCCTCCGGACCGGAGGCAAGCCGCGAGGGGGATCATAGGCGGCTTACGGACTGGGCGATGCATTCTGCGGCCCGGTCCAACTCGGCCTCGGTCAAGGCGCCGGCGGACACGCTGGCCAGCCATGAAGCCGGATGCCGGGCGCGGCTGCGGCGGTAGGCCGGGTCGTAGTGGTCTGCCATCAGCGACGCGGCCAGCGCCTGGGCCTCCCGCGCGCGCAGGAGCGCGACCCAGCGGTCAACTGTAGCCCGGCCACGCAGCATCGTGAGCTGCCTGAGCAGCCCTTCGAGCCGATCCGGATCGGCGGCCAGGTCGGCATAGGATCGCGCCAGATGGCGTGCCCTCGCGTCGGGTGTCGCGGTCACCTCGATCCGCGGGGCCGCCACCATGGCCGACCACAAGCTGGGCGGCAGGGCGATCTGGCCGACCTTGCTGCTTTCGGCTTCGGCCAGGACAGGCCGGGCGGGATCAAGGACGGCCAGCCGTGCCGCGAGCGCGCTCTCGAATCCCTTCTGGCTGGGCTGTCCTTCCGGCATCGCCCCCAGCAGCGATCCCCGGTGCCGGGCCAGATGCTCGAGGTCGAGGGTCTGCAGTCCCAGGCGGTCCAGCCGATGCAGGAGCTCGGTCTTCGCAGTCCCCGTCAACCCGTCAAGGAGAACGAGCCGATGCGGAAGCGGCGCGTCGTAAAGCGTCCGCTGCACCAGCCTCCGCCAGCTGCGGTAGCCCCCCTCCACGGTGTCGGCCCGCCAGCCGATCTGGCTCAGGATCGACGCAAAGCTGCCCGAGCGCTGGCCACCCCGCCAGCAGTAGACGAGCGGGCGCCACCCCCCGTCACGATCCGACAGCGGCCCTTCGATGTGGACGGCCGCGTTGCGGGCGACCAGAGCGGCCCCGATCTTGCGCGCCCGGAACGGGCTTTCCTGAACATAGATGGTCCCGACCCTGGCGCGTTCGGCATCGTCCAGCACCGGAAGGGAGATCGCGCCCGGGACATGGTCTTCGGCGAACTCGGACGGGCTGCGGACGTCGATCAGGTCGTCGAACCCATGGGCGAGGAAGTCGGCAAGGGACGCAAAGGCGCGGGACATGGATCGGGCTCCTGAAGCGGCAGTCGTCGCGGCGGGTCGTGACGGAGCCGGTCAGGCGACCAGGAGACGCGGCGCTCCCGCCGGTTCGGACGCGCCGCCGATCACGGCCGCGCCTTCGAAGCCATGGCGACGGAAGACCTGCATCACCCCATCGACCGCCGAAGGGGAGCAGGCGACGAGGAGGCCTCCGCTGGTCTGCGGGTCGGCGAGGAGCGCCCGGTCCTCGGGCGCGAAGGCGTCCGGCAGGACCACCTCGCCGCCGTAGCTGCTCCAGTTGCGACCCGAGGCGCCGGTCACATAGCCCCGGGCAGCCAGAGCCCGAACGCCCTCCAGAAGCGGGACTCGGGACCACTCGAGCCGCATGTCGCATCCCGAGCCGCGCGCCATCTCAAGCGCGTGCCCGGCCAGGCCGAAGCCGGTCACGTCCGTCATCGCGTGGACGCCCGGCAGGCGGGCGAGTTCGGGGCCAGGGGTGTTCAGCTTCGTGGTCATGGCGATCATCCGGCCATAGCCGTCAGGGTCCAGCACCCCCTTCTTGAGCGCCGCCGACATCACGCCCACGCCGAGCGGCTTGCCCAGGACGAGCACGTCCCCCGGCTGCGCCCGGGCGTTCCTCTTGACCAGGTCGGGGTGAACGAGGCCGAGCGCGACCAGGCCGTAGATCGGCTCGACCGAGTCGATGGAGTGTCCCCCCGCGATGGGGATCCCGGCGGCGCGGCAGACCGAGGCACCCCCCGCGAGGACCCGGGCGATCGTCTCGCCCGAAAGGACGTTGATCGGCATGCCCACCAGCGCCAGGGCCATGATCGGCTGTCCGCCCATGGCGTAAACGTCGCTTATGGCATTCGTCGCCGCGATCCGGCCAAAGTCATGGGGATCGTCGACGATCGGCATGAAGAAGTCGGTCGTCGCGACCAGGGCCTGATTGTCGTTCAGGCGGTACACCGCCGCGTCGTCCGAGGTTTCGATCCCGACCAGCAGTTCCTCGGGAATGGGCAGGGACGCCGTGCCGCGGAGCATCCCCGACAGCACCCCCGGCGCGATCTTGCAGCCGCAACCGCCGCCATGCGACAGCGAGGTCAGCCGCGGCTCCATCTGTCCTTCGGGTGCGTTCATGCGCCATCCTCCCAATCTGCGATCCGCCTGCCGGCGGTGATCCGCGCGACCGTGCCGCCCGTCCAAGACCTTCGGCTACCACAGGGACTCCGCGGGGCCAACGCGCCCCGACATCGCTCCCTCGACCTCTTGGGCGCGGTTCCATGTCCCGCCCTGCCGACCCGGGTCAGGGCTCCAGGACGATCTTCCCGGCCCGCCCCGGCTCGGCAGAGGCGCGCACCGCGTCAGAGATGTTCGTGAGGCGGAACCTGCCCCCAACAGGGAGTGCAAGGCGTCCCGCAGCGGCGTCCTGTCCCAGTTCCTGCAACATGCGCCCGATGTCCTGCGGAGCGAGGGGCGGCCGGGCTGCCCAGAAGCCGTTCAGCGTCATCCCACGGAACAGGAGCAGCGCCGGCGGAACCCGAAGCGGCTGGTTCGTCATCGCGCCGAAGCTGGTGATGGTCCCCCCGTCCGCCATGACCTCGGCAAGCTGCGACGGCCCCTCGCCGGACAGGGAATCGATGGCCTTCCGGATGGGCGCTCCATCCGTCAGCCTGCGGGCCTGCTCCGGCCAGTCATCGGCCTCGGTCGAGATCACCGTCTCGATGCCCTGAGCCTTCAGTTCGGCCACCGCCCCGTCCCGTCGCACGAGGCTCAGGACATGAATGCCCTGTTCGGCGCCGTAGCGGGACACCAGGCGGGCCACCATGCCATTGCCGGCATTCTGCACGAGCCAGTCGCCGGGCTTCAGGTCCAGGGTAGCCAGGATCATCTTGGCCGAAAGCGGCATCGCCACGAGCTGGCAGGCCGTCTCGTCGCTGACGGCGTCCGGCACGGGGAAGGCGCGCGCGGCCTCGACCAGATAGAACTCGGCCCAGGTCTGCTGCGCCCCGCCGGCGATCCGCTGGCCCACGGCCAGGTTGGTCACGTCCGGACCCAGCGCCTCGACGACGCCCACCGCTTCGGTGCCCCCCACCGCGGGAAGCCGCGGCTTGTGCCCGTAGCTGCCCGACACGGTCATGATGTCATGATTGTGGATCGGCGACAGCACCATCCGCACGAGCGCCTGCCCAGGCCCGGGCTCGGGCATCGCCCACTCGACCGCCTTGAGCACCTGCTCGGGACGGCCGAACTCCTCATGGACGATGGCACGCATGGGTCTCTCCTGGATGTCCGGTTCAGAGGGCGGCCGCCCCGTCGCGGGCGCCGTCCCAGGCCATCTAGGGTGGCCAAGCCAAATCGGCGACCTGTCCGGGCGGCAGGCCGCCGTGGTCGCGGCTCAGGTCCGGTGCGGCCCCCGGATGATCCAGCCGATCCGGCGACCGCCGCGGATCAGCGGCGTCTTCTCCATCACGAGCAAGGAGCCGCTGGGGGCCTCGTCACAGGGGAATCGTTCATTGACCTGAGGCACCACGCCAACCCGGTCGACATGATGGTACATGACTTCCACTGTCATCAGGCCATCAACGATCATTCGGTCACCTCCTTGGGGCTACTTGGGATTGTTCGATGCTTCAACTTAGCTGGGGGCCGGTCGGTTTCGCGGAAACCGACCAATCCGGGCCGCCGGGCCCTGCGCCGGGGCTCCGGCCCTGTCAGATTTCATCCCAGCATGGGGATGTCAGGAGGCTACCTCCAGCGCAGCCGGAGCTGCCGCGCCACCTGCACCGGAGATCCCGCCCAGGGCGGCACGGCGGCGTGCCACATCGTCCGCCAGCCGCCCGAGCGCCTCCTCGGTGGTCGCCCAGTCAATGCAACCGTCGGTGATCGACTGGCCATAGACCAGCGGCCGACCTGGGCGGAGATCCTGCCGTCCAGCCACCAGGTTGGACTCCGCCATCACGCCAATGATGCGCTGGTCTCCGCCCGCAACCTGCGCGCCGATCTCGGCCAGGACCTTGGGCTGGTTCTCGGGCTTCTTGGACGAGTTGCCGTGGCTTGCGTCGATCATCACGGCCGCCCGGCCGCCGGACCGCTCGATCTCGGCGCAGGCGTCGGCCAGGCTTGCGGCATCATGGTTCGGCGCCCGTCCGCCCCGCAGGATGACATGGCAATCGGCGTTCCCGGTCGTCGAGGCGATGGCCGAGCGGCCGTCCTTGGTCACCGCCAGGAAGTGGTGCGGATGGCTGGCCGACAACACGGCGTCCACGGCGATGCGGACGTTGCCATCCGTGCCGTTCTTGAATCCCACGGGGCAGGACAGGCCCGAGGCCAGCTCGCGGTGGATCTGCGATTCCGTGGTCCTCGCGCCGATGGCGGCCCAGGACACGAGGTCGGCGATGTACTGCGGCGTGGTCATGTCCAGGAACTCGCAGGCCGCCGGCAGGCCCAGCTCGTTGACCTCGAGGAGCAGCTTCCGCGCCGTCCGCAGGCCCTCGTCGATGGCGAAGGAGCCGTCCAGCCGGGGGTCGTTGATCAGCCCCTTCCAGCCCACCGTGGTCCGCGGCTTCTCGAAATAGACCCGCATGATGACCTCGAGCCGGTCGCCGAGCCGGTGCCGCAGACCGGCCAGCCGCCGGGCGTAATCCATGGCGGCCACCGGGTCATGGACCGAGCAGGGGCCGACGATCACGGCGAGGCGGTCGTCCTCGCCCGACAGGATGCGAGCGAAGGCCTGACGCGCCTTGAGCACCGTGCGTGTGGCGGCCTCCGTTCGCGGGTGCGCGGCGATCACATCCTGCGGCGTGGCAAGTTCGCGGATCTCACGGATGCGGAGGTCGTCGGTCGCGGTCGTCATCGGGTCGTCTCCTGGTTTGAACGGGAGGCGGCCCTTGGACAAAGCCGCCTCGCGAGAGGGGCGGCTGCTGTCGGGGTTGGTCGGGTCCGGGTGGGATCAGATCAAGCGCACGATAGCCTCCGCCGAGGGCGGATAGCTAAAGTACCAATAGGCATAGGTTGCGGTGGACCGGATCATGCCCCAGTCGTAGAACGCCCAAAGCCGCCTGTCCAGACATTCCGGATGACGTCGCGTCGCCGGGCCTCGGGCCGCGTCCTTCCGAACGTAAAGCCCGGCCAACGCGCCTGAAACTCTGTGCGAGCCCGTCCGGCGGCCACTGGTTGCAGACCCCCGCCGTGCCTAGATCTCGGCCAAGCACGACAGCCCGGCCCGAGCGCGGGCCACATGGATCGGAATGGGGCACATGGATCCTGCGGAACTGGACATCGGCGGCGCCCCGGCCGCTCCCCGGGCCCGCCCTCGCAAGGCGGTTCTCGAGGCTCTGGAGCGCCTGCTCCGCGCCCAGATCGCCTTGTCCGGGCACCGGGAACCGGAAGGTGCATACGGCCTGTTGCGACCCGCTCGGGACGAGGAGATGGTCCTGATCGAGGCGGTTTTCCTTCATGGCGGCGTCCCGCTTCCGGACCCCCTGCGCGCGGTCTATCAGCGGACTCTCGGCGTCGGAAACCCGGTCTCCGATCTGCCGGTCCTGTCGGTTCCGTTCCTGCGGGCGGCCCTCCCGGACGAGGGGTTCGGCCCTCCGATCGTCGGCCTTGAGGCCTTCGAATCCGAGCTCGGGCTCCATCCGCAGGAGGACGCACAGGACAGGCCGCCATTCCTGTATATCGGCCATGCCGCGCCGCTCGGGTTGACGGTCAGCCGCAACGGGCTCTGGTCGCTCCAGGACTACCAGGGCGGGCGGGCGCATCCAGAGGCCCAGGACTTCAACCTCGTGTTCGAGGCCGCCTTCTGCACGTTCGTCGAGCAGGTCCTGCTGGTCTGGGCCAACGATCTCGCCGGGGACATCGTGAAGCGTCAGGATCTGGACGTCCTGCAGGGAGCCCGCCTGGCCACGATGCCTGCATCGCTGCAGGAGGCTTGGAACCATCTCCTGGCGCCCCGCTCCCTCGGCCCGAAGGGTTGGGGCGACGTGCAGCCCCTGGACAGCCCCGACCTTTTGCGCGCCACGCGCCGCAGCCACGACGCGGGGTCGGAGGACCGCCCTGCATCGCATGTCACGATCGTCGGACTTCCTTACGGCGAGCGTCCCGACCTGGCCGATCTCATCGGACCCGGGGCGTTGCTCCGGCCTCGACCCGTGGATGACAACCCGCACGACCCGTTCGCGGTCGAGGTCTGGCACGATGGTCGGCAACCCCTGCGGATCGGCTTCGTCGCGCGACGCGAGGCGCCCGCCATCCGCAACCTTCCCGAGGGACCCGACTCTTGGAGGCTCCGGGTCGTGGGACGCTCCGACCATGTGCTGTTCGCGATGATCGAGCGAACGAGGGCGTCGGACAGACCCGCCGAGGACCAGAACGGCCAGACGGCGTCGGACGGCGAACCGGACCTGTTCTCCCATGGGACATGACGTGCAGGCCCATGTCCGGCCCAAGCCCGGGATCGGGCCTTTCGGCCGATCCGGTGACGGTCACGGGGCCAAGGCGGCCACCAGGCCCTGCTCTGGGAAGCAGGTCGCAGTCTGCCCATTTGCCTCCTGCCACCGTCCGATGGACCGGCGGGTCTTGTAGCCCGGCAGGCCGTCGGCCCCGCCGACGTCGTGGCCCAGCGCTTCCAAGGCCCGCTGCATGGAAGCGATCTGCGGGCGAGTGAGGTCGCCCACGTCGCGCCAGGGCGCAGCGAAATCGCCCACGCCATATTCGATCCGGTCCCCGACATGCCCCACAAAGAGGGCGTAAAGGTCGCTCGTGTTATAGTCCTTGAGGACATAGAAGTTCGGCGTGACGATGAACGCGGGCCCGTTCCGGCCAGCCGGCATCAGGAGAAAGCCTTCGGCCTGCCGCTCGGCCTCGGGGAACGGACGGCTGCCGACCCGCGCGATCCCCAGAGCTTCCCATTCCGCAATCCGACGTCCCTGGTCGGGTCCTTCCCGCGTGCAGGACACATCCGGCGGCACCGTCACCTCGAACCCCCAGTCCCGTCCCGGCTGCCAGCCATGGCGTGCGAGATAGTTCCCGATCGACGCGATGGTGTCGGCCTCGGAGTTCCAGATATCGGCCCGGCCATCGCCGTCGCCATCCGCCGCGTAGCCGAGGACGCTGGATGGCATGAACTGCGGCTGGCCCAGGGCGCCGGCCCAACTGCTCCTGAGGGACCCCGGCGGCCATTGCCCCGCCTCGGCGATCTCCAGCGCCGCGATAAGTTCGTCGGTGAAGTACTCCGCCCGTGTGCTCATGAACCCCTTGGTCCCCAGCACCTCGAAGGCATCGTGGGGAATGTCCACGCGGCCGTAGCCACTCTCGCGGCCCCAGATCGCCAGGATGACGCGGCCCGGCACTCCGGTCGCCCGCTCGACCGCTGTCAGCGTGGCCGCATGGCGCGCGGCCATCTGCCGCCCGACCGTGGTGGCGTCATCGACCGAACGTCGGCCGAAGTAGGCTGCAGGAGAACGGAACTCTGCCTGATGCTGTCCGTCGCGCGGGCTGACCTCCTGGCCGGGTGGGACCAGGTCGGGGAGATCCCAGTTGAGCCGCACGTTCGCGAAGGCCGCCTCGAACGTGCGCCGGGTAACGCCTTCGGCCTGCGCCCGAGGCCAGACGCTCTGCTCCAGCCAGGTCCGGAACTGACCCTCGATCCGGGCGCGATCCTGAGCCGGCGCCGGGCTGGCCAGGACCGCAAGACAGAGGAGAAACGACATGCGGACCAAGGAAGATCGGCTCCTGACCGGAGGGATCCGCGGCGCGTTGCCTTGCGGAGTTTTCTCCCTCGTCTGTCCCGGACCTGCGGACCGGCGGCGGATCCAGCCGCTCATTCCGCGCACAAGGGCTGCGCCTTGGCCGCAGCCGCCTCGAGCGCATCCGCCGGAGCGAGCGCGACCATCAGCCCACGCCGCCCGCCGTTGATGACGACCTCGGGCACGGCCAGGGCCGACGCCTCGAACGCGGTGGGATGACGGCGCTTCTGGCCGAAGGGACTGATGCCGCCGGTATGGTAGCCGGTCAGCCGCTCGGCCTTGTCGGGGGGCATCATCTGGGCGGACTTGCCCCCGAAGGCGGCGGCCACCCGCTTCATCGAGAGAGACCGGTCGGAGGGGATGACGGCGCAGGCCGGCTTGCCGTCAACCTCGACCATCAAGGTCTTGAGCACCCGGCCCGGATCCGCGCCGATGGCCTCGGCGGCATGAAGCCCGATCCGGTCCTGCCCCGTCACGTAGTCATACTCTAGGACGCGGAAACGGACCTGCGCCTGCGACAGCGCGCGCGTGGCAGGGGTGCCGATGCTCATTCCCGGGCTCTCCGTTCCGCGGCAGACGGGCTGCTCCATCCTCCCGATCCTGTCCCCCAAACGACGGAACGGCGGGATGGGAGTCCGCTGCCATCACGAGCATGCCTCTTCACGCTTGTCGAGGGTGGCCGAACAAGAGCCGCCCGCGGCCGTCAACGGTTGGCTCCGGTCGCAAGGCCCAGTGCGGCCGCGCTGCGATCCGCGAGGACCCGAGCAGGCCTTCACCCGCCCGGGCCGGATCGCCGCCCCCGATCAGTAGGGGCTTTCGGGGAAGTAGTATTCGGCCGCGTTCTCGGACGTGATCAACGGGCTGTCCAGGACGTACTGGCCCGCGATCGGGGCCTGGGTGGCGAACCGCATGGCCGTAAGCTCGATGGCGGGGATGATCAGCGTCGGCGGGTAGAAGATGTCGGCATCGATCAGCGGGTCGTCCTTCATGATCATGTCGATCACCTTGTTCATCCCGGACCCGCCCAGGAGAACCATCTCGCCTTCGCGCCCGGCCTGCTCGATGGCGGCCTTGGCCCCCAAGGCAGCGTCATCGTCACCGGCCCAGACGCCGTCGATCTCGGCAAAGCGGGTCAGGTAGTCCTGCATGACCTCGAACCCCTTGTCGGGGTTCCAGTTGGCGTACTGCATGTCGAGGATCTCGACGCCGGAGCCTTCCAGCGCCTTCTGGAACGCCTCGATCCGGATGTTGTCGATGGCGGTCGGGATGCCGCGCATGACCACGATCTTTCCGCCCTCGGGCATCTTGTCGAGGAAGTACTGCGCGGCGATCGTCCCATAGCCGGGATTGTTGCCGCCGACATAAAGGTCCTCGATGCCTTCCTCCGACAGCCCGCGGTCCACGGTCGTGATGAAGATCCCCTCCTCGGCCGCCGCTTTCACCGGTCCGGTCAGGGGGTCGCTCTCGAAGGGCAGGATCACGAGGGCGTCGACGCCCTGCGCCCGGAGATCCTCGACATTGCTGACCTGCTCGTCCGCGGTCGCGGCCGTGGTCAGGATGAAGTCGATCTGCGGGAACGCTGCTTCCATGGCCGCGATGGTCCGCTCGGCATGGTAGTTCAGCCCGCCGGTCCAGCCATGCGTCGCGGCCGGGATCGACACGCCGATGGTGGCCCCGTTCTCCTCCTGCGCGAACCCGGGCGTCGCACCGGCCAGCGCCAGCACGGCCGCAGAGGCCGCCAGCATGTGGCGTCGCGTAATGGTCATGTGTCTCTCCTCCTCAGATCGGTCCTGCGAGCGGGTCAGGTCCTTGCGTGGGATCGGGCGCAGCCGGGCGCGTCATCGGTTCCGCCAGCCCAAGGGGCCGCGCCGCTGATCGAGCCTGTCGCGTCGGATCCATCGGCCGTCGAAGCTGGCCCACTCCTCCCGCAGACTTCATCTCATGCGAGCTCGTGGCCCCGCAATAGCTAATTGCGAAATACCTGTTGTCGCAAATTATATTGCTGGCGCGTGGGATCGGATCATCCGTCCAGGGGCCGTGATTGGCCGGGCTTGGCCCCCCCTGCTTGTCGGGGCATCGGCCGTATCGCCTTGCCCTGCCCCGATCCATCGAGGGAGATCACGCGCCGCCATGGCGGCGCGTGACACGATGGTCCTCAGAACGGGCTGTCGGGGAAGTAGTAGCGTTCGGCGTTCTCGGAGGTGACCAGCTCCGAGCCGATGATGAAGCGGCCCGAAACGGGTGCATCCGAGACCAGGCCAAGCGCCGTGATCTCGATCGCGGTCGCGATCATCGAGGGCGGATAGGTGACGTTGGCCGGCACCATCGCATCCCCCTGCTGGGTCCGCTGGATCATCTCCTTCATGCCGGCGCCGCCCAGCACGAACTTGACGTCGCTCCGCCCGGCGGCCTCGATCGCGGCGAGCACGCCCACGGCCATGTCGTCGTCAGACGCCCAGACGGCGTCGATCTGCGGGTACTTCGACAGGAAGTCCTGCATCACGGTGAAGGCATCGTCACGGTTCCAGTTGCCGTGCTCCATCCCCAGCACTTCGATGTTGTGGCCTTCGATGGCCTGCTCGAAGCCTTGCACGCGTTCGTTGTCGATCGTGGTCGGGATGCCCCGCAGCGCGACGATCTTGCCGCCCTCGGGCAGCGCCGAGACCATGTACTCCCCGGACACGCGCCCGAAGCCGGGATTGTCGCCCGCCACGTACAGGTCCTCGATCCCGGGTTCGGCCAGGCCACGGTCCACCACCGTTACCCAGATCCCCTGGTCGGCCACGGATTTCACGGGCCCGGTCAGGGGCTCGGATTCAAAGGGCAGAACCACGAGGGCGTCGATCCCCCGGGTGGCGACCATGTCCTCGATGTCGCTGACCTGCTTGGCAGGGTCCGATGCCGTGGCCAGCACGAAGTCGAGCTGCGGATAGGTTTCCTCCAGCCTCTCCACGGCCTCCTGCGCGAAGTAGTTCATGCCGCCGGCCCAGCCGTGCGTCGCCGCCGGAATGGAGACGCCGACCACCTGCGTTTCCTCGGCCTCCTGCGCGGCCAGCGGGCCGGCCAAGAGAGCCAAGGCCGAGGTGGTCATAAGTGCGAAGTGTTTCACCAAGTTCCTCCCGTGTTGTCTTGATGTCGGTCCGGGGGTTCAGCCCTCGGGCCGGCTTTCGCGCTGCAGGATCACAGCGAGAACGATGATGACCCCCTGGATCGCGCCGTTCAGGTACGGGCTCACCCAGTCGGTCAGGTTCAGGATGTTGCCGATGAGGCTGAGGATCAGGACGCCGACCACCGTGCCCCAGACCCGCCCGAAGCCGCCCTTCAGCATCGTGCCGCCGATGATCACCGCGGCGATGGCCTCGAGTTCCCAGAGCACGCCGGTCGCGGCGGAGGCCGAGCCCAGGCGCGGCACGTACATGATGGTCGCCACCCCGACGAGGATCCCCAGCCCCACATAGGTCAGGAGCCGCACCCGGTTCACGTCCACCGACGAATAGCGCGCCACCTGGTCATTCGAGCCGATCGCCGCGCAGTAGCGTCCGAAGGCGGTCTTCCGCATCACGATCTCCCCCAGGATGGCGACCAGGAGGAAGGTCAGGATCGGCCAGCTGATCCCGAAGAGCCCGCCGTAGTAGACCGGCTCGTAGGCCTCGCGCAGTCCGAAATCGAGGCTGAGCGTCCCGCCGTCGGCCAGCCATGTGACCAGGCTCCGGTAGATCCCCATAGTGCCGAGGGTCACGATGAAGGCCTCGATGCGCATTCGCGTGATCAGGACGCCGTTGATGAGCCCGGCGAACAGGCCCGCGACCAGCGCCACCACCATCCCGACCAGGATCACGGATATGCCCGCCCCCATGGATGGCACCAGAAGGTTCATCACGAGGATCATCAGCCCGGCGATGAAAGCCGCCATGGAGCCCACCGACAGGTCGAGCCCGCCGGCCGTGATGACGAAGGTCATGCCGACCGCGATGATGCCGATGAAGGCCGAGCGCGCCAGGACGTTCGTGACGTTGGCGTAGCTCAGGAAGTTCGAGTTCATCAGGGCGCCGGCCACGATCAGCACGACCAGCGCCACGATCGGCCCCAGCACGTGAAGATTGATGCCGTGCCCTGGCCGGGCCTGCTGGCTGGCCCGTGTCGCCTGCGTGGTCATGCTGCCTCTCCTTCCGTCCGCGCATCAAGCCCCATGGCGAGGCGGACTATGGCGTCTTCTGTTTTTGCTGGCCCTTCCACGGCGCCCATGAGGCGGCCCTGCCGCATCACGAGGACACGGTCCGACAGGCCGATGACCTCGGGCAGTTCGGACGAGATGACGATGATGGACACGCCCTGCCCCGAGAGCCGATGGATGAAGTCGTAGATCTGCTGCTTGGTGCCGATGTCGATGCCGCGCGTGGGCTCGTCGATGATCACGATCCGGGGGTCGGCCTGCATGATCTTTGCGATGAGCAGCTTCTGCTGGTTGCCGCCCGACAGGTTGCGGACGCGCACGGCGCGCGAGGGCGCGCGGATGTCGAAGTCGCGCACGGCCCGGTCGAGGGCCGCGTCCTCGGCCGTCCGGTCGAGGAAGGGCTGCGCGAACCTGGGCAGGCTTTGAAGGGTCAGGTTCTCGCGCATGCCCATGTTGAGCACGAGCCCGCGTCCCTTGCGGTCCTCCGTGAGATACACCAGGCCCAGCGCCTGCGCCTCGCGCGGGCTGCGGATCACCACGGGACGGCCCTCGATCTCCACCTGCCCGACATGGCGGCGCAGGCCGACGAGCCCTTCCATGGTCTCGGTCCGGCCCGAGCCCACGAGGCCCGCCATCCCCAGGATCTCGCCGCGGCGCAGGTCGAAGGAGATGTCCTCCGCATGGCCGGGCACGGTCAGGCCGCGCACCCGCAGGGCCACGTCCCCACCCAGCGGCGTCGTGCGCCGCGGGAACAGGTCGGACATCTCGCGCCCCACCATGGCGTTGGCCATGGCATCCTCGGTCATCTCCGAGGTCGGCGCCGTCAGCACGACGCGTCCGTCCCGCATCACCGTCACCCGGTCCGAGATCCGCTTGACCTCGTCGAGCTTGTGGGACGTGAACAGGATCGCCACGCCCTCGGACCGCAGACGGTCGACCTGCTCGAAGAGCACCTCGGCCTCGCGGTTGGTGAGCACGGCGGTCGGCTCGTCCATGATGAGGACGCGCGCATTGCGGCCCAATGCCTTGGCGATCTCGACCATCTGCTTGTCGGGATTCGAGATGTCGCGCACCCGGGCATCCGGATGCACGCGGCATTGCAGCCGGTCGAGAAGCGTCGCCGTCTGCGCGCGCATCGCCCGCTTGTCGAGGAACAAGCCGCGCCGCAGCTCGCGTCCGAGAAAGATGTTCTGCTCGACCGAGAGCTGCTCGGCCAGGTTGAACTCCTGGTGGATCAGCACGACGCCCTGCGCCTCGGCGTTCTGGCTGCCCCCGAACGCGACGGGCCGCTGGTCGAGACGCACCTCCCCTGTCGTCGGCGCGAGGTAGCCGGACATGATCTTCATGGTCGTGGACTTGCCCGCGCCATTCTCGCCGATCAGGGCGTGAACCTCGCCGGGGCGGAGGTCGATCGAAACATCGAACAGGATCTGGATGGGACCGAAGCTACGGTTCACCCCGTTCAGCGACAGGATGGGAGCCGTCACGGCACGGCTCGCTGGCCTGAGGCCCCCGGGCGCGCGGCCCTGACCCCGGTTCGAGCAGTCTTGGCCACCATGGCGTCTCTCCTCCCGTTTTCATCGGACTATGGTTACCGCCCATGGACCGGTCAACAAGTACCGAGTTCGCTCGCGGCGCGGGTTCAGCGCCGCAGGTTTCGTCTGCATGGACGCGCAAGGGCGCCCCCGTCCAGCGACAGAGATCGCGGGCCTGCACCGGCCGCGGGCGCGCCATTCCAAAGTGGCTTGCACGGCTCCCGTTCCGCTGGTCACTCCGCGATCAGGCGGAGGGCACCTTGGCGGTCGAGCCACCCTTCCTGGCACCGTTCCGGGTTCGCTTGACCGGAGAGCGGGGCCTGGTTGACGCCGGCCGTTTCGGCACATCCGTCAGAACCTTGACTGGTTTGTTGTTCGAAGTCGGCTTCGACTTGGGCGCGGATCGGACCTTCACAGGGCTCACCACCTCGACGGGCCCGAGCTCGGGAGGGCCATCGTCCCGGGGTCGGACCATACGCTCGAAGACGAGACCGAAGATCCCTCCTCCCAGGAGGGCACCACCGTAGACGCCGAAGCCCAGCGAGGGCGTACCATAGAGCGGCTCCGAGCGAAACAGGTCGGCCACCAGCAGAACCTGGAGCGTCGTCAGGCATCCGGCGCCGATCGCGATCGGCGTGGTCAATCGCCCCATCCACCTGTTCGCAGCCCAGACGGTCCACAGGAAGGGGGCCACATGGCTGGGCAGGGCCAGTGCGATCAGCCCAAGAAGCGCAGGCAGGAACGCCTCCATCGCAACGTCGATCAGCCCTCCGTTCGGAGGACGGATGGCCGCCCTGACGACCAGCAGAGCCCCAAGGCCAGCCGCGCAACCTGCCCCAACGCCAGCGGCATAGCCCAGGATCAGCGTGGGCACGCGGCGGATCAGTCGACCCACGTGGCCGGCCTGTCCTGTCCCGAGGTGCATCATGCGGCGCAGGTCCCATCGGCTGTGAAACTCAAGCATACCCCGACCGGCCCCCCTCAGGAATGTCCGACGCGACGCCAACCGGGAGTGCCGACGGATGCCGACCCTGCATCTGAGATCCAGTGCATCGAGTTCAGTTCAGGGCAAGCCGGCCAGCACGGCCGGTCACCCGATTCCAGACTGAGGAATTTCGCGCCAAACCCGCCCAGAGACACGGCACCCGGTCGCCCTCCGTTGCGCTGGACGCATGTCGGATCTGCGGTGACGTTCATTGTGCATCTGCAGCATTAGCGCTAACTTGGACCTCAATGGCGACGGACCATCCTCCTCCCGGTTCGTCGCACACTGTATCGGAACGATCGTCCTCTCCTCCTCCCTGGACGATCATCTGCCGACCCAGGCGGCGCTCCTCCTCCCGGAGCTGCCGCCTTTTCTTTTTTCAGCTCCGATGGCCGCCTCGGGTTGCTGCATCCAAGCGAGGTCCAGAGCCGGTCATGCCCGACGCCCTCGCCGCAGACGGCCTGAGAGCCTGCGCCCGGAGGCGGTCTCTCAGGTTTCCGGGTCCGTGTTCATCAGGGGGTCTCTGAGGGTCCAGCGACCTCGCTTATCGCGGGATCCGCAGGCAAGGTCGGCCATTCTCTGCTCCATGAGGATGACAGGCACCGCCAGGGCCGGGTCAGGGACGCACCCCATGGTCTCAGCGTCCAGACCGGGGGGCCTGGGGACTCCGGACCCCGTCCGGGCCGGGCCCGAGCGGCGGAGATGGCCTAGACTGAGGACCGGGCCGCCCGCCAAGAGCCGTCTTGGCACGCGTTCCGGTCTGGGCCGGATCCGGCACATCCCGCCCCCATGCGGCCAATCCGCATCAGAGCGGAGGCCTGCCGGCCGAAGTCGGCCGCGACCTGATCGCCTCGCCATCCGGCGGCACCTGGCCGTGGCGACCATCCGCCGGGCGCTCAGGCCGAAGCGAGTGCCGGACCTGGGGCGGTTGCGGGCAGCGTGAAGGTGGCGCCGAAGGCCTCAAGCGCAGCCTCGGGTGCGCCCGAGGCGTAGGCTTCAAGGCAGACGGGTCCGCCGTAGCCCATCACAGAGAGACCCCGCGCAACATTGAGGTAGTTGATCTCGCCGGTCCCGGGCTCCATCCGGCCCGGCACATCGGCCACCTGCACCTCGCCGATCCAGGGCTGGCACCGACGGCACCACTCGATCAGGTTCCCCTCTCCGATCTGGACATGGTAAAGGTCGAGGTTGAGCCGCAGACCCGGGTGGTCAATGGACGACACCAGCGCGAGCGTGTCCTCGATGCGGGCAAACGGCACCCCGGGATGGTCGACGGGCAGGTTCAGGTTCTCGAGCATGAAAGTCACCCCTTCGGCCTCGGCGAGGTCGGCAATGCGGGCGAGGGTGTTCCGGGCCCGGAGCCACATGGTCCCCGTTGCGACCTCGCACGGCGTGACGGGCTTGCCGCCTTCCCCGAGGCCGGTGCCGTGCAGGTTCAGCCGGGCGACATTCAGCCGCTTGCCTACCTCGATGGCCTGCCGGGCTGTGGCCAGAAGCTCCTCGGCCCCGGCTTCGTCGGACAGGCGGCCACGAAGGTAGCCGGTCATTGAGGAGAACGTGGCGCCTGACCGTTCGAGCGCGGCGAGATCGTGACCCGTCCAGCTCCATATGCCGCACTGGAAACCCATCTCGGTCAGCCGCCGAAGCCGCCAGTCCATCGGCCGTTCCGGCCAGAGCATCTCGGCACATACAGCCAGGGGAAACGTCATCTCATCGGTCCTTTCCTAAACCTGTCGGCGATGCGCCGCGATGCCGGCCAGCCTGACGCCCTGGGGAAGCCCGCCAGGCGCGACGAACAGCCGACCGGATCGGGTCCTTTTCCACCTGCGGCCGTGAACATCCCATACCGCTTTGCCGGAGGAGCCACCGCGTTACGTTGCACCTCGAGACTTGGGCGACCAAGACCGAGTGGCCTGATGATGCGGGGGCTTTCCGTTCCCGAACGGCCTCATCCGATCGCAGGGCCGGGTGGTCCTGCGGAACGCTGGCATCCCTGTCAGGCCATCCCGACCAGCACCCGTCCCGCCTTCCCCCGCACGGGACAGATGGTGAGGTTCACGCAGACGAGGGCGCGCTTGGCCAGTGCAGAAGAACTCGCCGTCCGGGCTGTGGTAGATGGCGTAGGTCCGCCCGCCGTGGTCCCAGCTCATCACGTCCCGCTCGTCGAGCTCGTCCACCGCGCAGGCGTCCACCCATTTCGTCGGCGCAACCGTTCGGGCGGCCTGGGTCATGGCGCTTTCTCCTGTCGGGATCGGGGGATGGGGGGCCGGACCCTGTCAAGGCCCGGCCCTGGAGGGCCGGACAGGAGCTCCGGCCTGATAGGGGCGGCTTTGGGAGAGAGAAGCCGCCCCGCCATTCTCGCAGGCGGCTACTCGGCCGCGTGCAGGCCCGCCGAGGCGGCGTCCGGCAACCGGCGCTCGACGAAGTAGTGGGGCTCGCGGATCTGGCGCCACAAGGCAGGAAGGATCTCCCGCCAGGCGGCCAGGAGCGAGGGATAGGGCGGAGGACAGTCGGCCCTCATCGCCTCATGAAGCCGGGGCAGCGCGTGATAGGGCACCATCGGGAACATGTGATGCTCCAGGTGGTAGTTCATGTTCCAGTAGATGAAGCGGAACACGGGATTCATGTAGACGGTCCGGCAGTTCAGACGGTGATCCAGCACATCCTCGGCCAGCCCCGCGTGCTGGGTGTAGCCGAAGAGGACCGTGTCCACCCAGGCGCCCACGAAGGTCGGCAGGCCCACGAAGAACAGCGGAAGCCAGCTCTGCTGCCAGACCGCCAGACCGATCACGCCCGCCAGGATCCCCGCCTGGATCCGGGCTTCCAGGAAGCACTTCCAGCGTTCGGATTCAGGAACGAAGTCCTTCTCGTCCCCGTTCATCGCGCCGAAGGTGAAGCGCGCCATGCGCCAGAGCTGGTTGGACGCGTCCTGCAGGTACAGGACGTTCAGGATCATGTTCAGAAAGCTGGGCGGGCGTGTCACCGCGATCTCGGGGTCCCGGCCCACGATGATCGTGTCGGTATGGTGGCGGGCATGGCTCCAGCGCCAGAGGCTGCCGTTCCGGAACACCATGAAGGATGCGAGATGATAGACCGCATCGTTCATCCAGCGGGTGCGAAAGGCCGTCCCGTGGCCGCACTCGTGCCAGCGCGAGTCGCCACAGGAGCCGTAGAACACCGCATAGGCGTAGAAGACCGGGACGAACCACCAGCTTCCCCATGTCTGGAGCATGAGCCAGCCCAGGACGCCCAGCACCGCGAACCAGATCAGCGTATCGCGGATCGCGGGACCGTCGCGGCGCTGCATGAGGTCTTTCATGATCTTGCGCGGGATCGGCGAGGCGTACCACTGCCCGCTGGAAAGGCCGGCTTCGACCTTCCGCCGGCTTTCGGGTCCGCTCAGGGAATAATCCTTCCAGCTGGTCATGCGGCGGTCTCCCTGGGGCGGACCGCCGCGTCGAGGAACTCGAGGCTGGCCTTCAGCCGGGCGCCGATCGCCGGATCGCGCTGGGTTTCGGGACTGAAGGGCTCCATCGAGATGTAGCCTCCGTAGCCCGTGGCCAGAAGACGTCGCAACTGCTCGACGTTGCCGGCGCGGTCGTTCACGAACACGAACTCCCGGTCCGGCTCGGTCAGGTCGGCAGGCATGAGATCGCGGCGCGAGATGCCTGAAACGTGGACCAGGCCGACATGCTCGGGGAATGTCCTGTCATCCCCGCACCGGAAGAACTGGAACGTATCGTAGCAAAGCGCAAAATTGCTCCAGCCATCGATCTCCGACACAGCCTCGACCGCAATGGCCTGTCGACTGAGGGTCGAGCCCCGCATCCCCAGGGGCTCCACGTAGCCCAGGACTCCATGCTCCGCGAGGATCGGCCGAAGGCCCCGCAGGCCCTCGCGCAGATTACGAGCCAGCTCCGAGTCGGACCAGCCGTGCGCCTCCTCCACCACCGGGCAGAGGACAAGGCCCGGTGCCCCCAGCTCGCCCGCATAGGCGATGAGCGCCCGAGCTTCGCGGTCCCGGTCGGACGTCCAGTCGTTGAACCTCTGGAGCGCGTTGACCGAGGCTACAGCCAGACCCGCCGAGTCGAGCCGGTCGCGCAACTCGGCTGCCGGGGTGCCGTTCATGAACTCCTGCCCCGGGAGGTCGTTGCGGATCTCCACGGCGGACACGTCGGCGGCATGTGCCAGGCCGATGAAGTCGTCGAGCGTCCGCTCCGGCGCGCAGGTGCGATTGATGGCGAACCGGAGCCGGGTCATTCCGCCGCCTGCCCCGCTGCGACGGCAGCGTCGTCGAGTGTGACCCAGACCCCGCCGGCTTCGTGGCTGTCGGCGCAGGCACTCACGAAGCGCACGCCGGCCGCGCCCTCCTCGGCTGTCGTGAAGGTCACGTAGCCCTCCGGCAGGGTCGCCCCCGCGCGGCGCGCGGCGACCGCGTGCCCGATCTCGGCGTAAAGGTTGCCCCAGGCATCGGTCAGCGCCTCGCCGTGACCGCGCGGCAGGTGCACGAGCCGCTCCGCTTCGGGGAGCATCCCGGCTCCGGTGCCACGGTGGATCGTCTGCTGCGGCTGGTCCAGCGGCGTGAAGCGGAGCTGCTCGGGGTATTCCTGATCCCACTCGAGCCCGCCCTTGTCGCCGAACACGCGCAGTCGGAGCGCGCAGTAGTTCCCCGGGGCCGCCTGGGTGAGCCAGAGCGTGCCCGGCGCGCCGTTCGACAGGCGCAGGCTCACGAAGGCGGTGTCCTCCATGTCCTTGGGCGCGCCGCAGACGTGGAAGTCCGCCCTGAGCTGGGCCACGTCCAGCCCGGTCACGAAATGCAGGAGGTGGTAGGCGTGTGTGCCGATATCCCCGGTGGCCGAGGCCCGCCCGACCTTGCTGGGGTCGCGCCGCCATTGCGCGCCCTTGAAGCCTGCGTCCGCCGGCCCGGTCGCCCAATCCTGGACGTATTCCACATGGGCCTGCCGGACCTTCCCGATCATGCCATGCGCGATCATGGCCGACATCTGCCGCACCATGGCATGATGCGTGTAGGGGTAGGTCATGGCGAGCACGAGCCCGCTGTCGCGCGCCGTGGCCACGAGATCCTCGGCCTCCTCGACCGAGATGGTCATGGGCTTGTCGAGGATCACATCGATCCCGGCCGCCAGGAAGGCCTTCGCGATCGGGTGGTGGGTCCAGTTCGGCGTGCAGATGACGACCGCCTCGATCCCGTCCGGGCGAACGGATTCGGCGCGCGCCATCTCCTCCCAGGTTCCGTAGCTGCGTTCGGAGGCGATCCCCCAGTCGGCGGCCGAGGCGCGGGCGTTCTCGGGGTCGGAGCTCAGGGCACCGGCGACGATGTCCCAGTGCGCCGAGAGCCGTGCGCCCGCGGCGTGCCACTCGCCCACCAGGCCGCCGCGCCCCCCGCCCACGAACCCGAGCCGCAGCCGCCGTCCCAGAGGCGGCACGCGGAGCTTGCTGTCTGCCTTGAATCCCATTGGTGCCCCCTCAGGTCCGGATCACGTGATAGGTGACTTCCTCGATGCTGGTGTCCTCCTTGCGGGCCTCGTAGACCTTGGTGCCATGGCTCATGACCACGAAGCGGTCGCAGACCTGGAAGGCGTGGTAGAGGTTGTGGGTCACCAGCACCGACGACGTGCCCTGGGCCTTGAGGTCGCGCACATAGGCCAGCAGGTGTTCGGTCTCTCGGACCGAAAGCGCCGAGGTCGGCTCGTCGAGAAGAAGGATGTTGCGCTTGAAGTGGACGGCGCGGGCGATGGCCACGGCCTGCTTCTGCCCCCCGGACAGGAAACCCACCTCCTTGTTCGGATCGTCGATCCCCGAGATCTGCACGGCCGAGCCCAGGATCTCGATGGCCTTGGCCGTCATGGCGTCATGGTCCATGAAGCCCCAGGTGTTCGTCATCTCGCGCCCAAGGAAGATGTTGCGCGTGATGGACATGCTGTCGACCAGGGCGATGTCCTGGTAGATCGTCTCGATCCCGGCGGCCTCGCTGTCGGCGCGGCAGTTGAAGTGCACGGGCTTGCCGTTGGCGTAGATCTGGCCGCTCGTGGGCGGGTTGATCCCCGACATCATCTTCACGAGCGTGGACTTGCCCGCCCCGTTGTCGCCCAGCAGGCCTACGACCTCGTTCGGCCCGACAAAGAAGTTCATCTTGTTCAGGGCGACAAAGCCGCCATAGCGCTTGGTGACGTCCCGCATCTCAAGGAGGGGGAGCACGTCCGGCTGCAGGCCGGTGATCGGGCGTTCCAGGGGGGCGATCACTTCGAGAGTCGTCATGGTGCAGTCTCCCCTCAGCTCTTGCGGCGGATGGCCATGTTCATGATCACGGCGATGACGATCAGGCCGCCCACGAACATCTCGAAGTAGAAGCCCGGCGCGCGGACCAGCAGCAGCACGTCCTGGATGGTGAACATCAGCGCCGTCCCCAGAACGATCCCCAGGATCGAGCCGCGGCCCCCCATCAGGGCATGGCCGCCGATGACGCAGGCCGCGATGGCCACCAGTTCCAGCCCGGCCCCGCCACCCGGCTGGATGGAGGACACGCGCACGCCAGCGACGATCCCCGCAAGCGCGGCCATGCAGCCCGCGATGGCGAAGGCGATGATCTTGGTCCGGGCGGGGTTGATGCCAATGGCCACGGCGGCGTTGCGGTTGCCCCCCACCGCGTAGAAATGGTTCCCGATCTTGTGGTGATGCAGCAGGAAGTAGAACGCCACGGCCAGCAACAGGAACCAGATCATGGACGCATGCACCACGCCGACCGAGCCGCCGAAGACCGTGGCAAACGGCTCGGACGGCTTGTAGCGCAGCGAGTTCGCGCCGTGATAGAGCAGCGTGGCCCCCCGCCACATCAGCATGGCCCCTAGCGTGGTGATGAAGGACGGGATGTTGAAGCGGAGCGTGACGACGGCGTGAAGCGCGCCGGCAGCGGTGCCGATGGCCAATCCGACGATCATCGCCAGGAACGGGGCCACGGCGCTCGCGCCCTCGGCGTTCACGTCGCCACCCCATTGCGCGGTGAGCGTGGCGGTCACGATCGCGCAGAACGAATACAGGGAGCCCACCGACAGGTCGAACTCGCCGGCAATCATCAGGACGCCCACGCCCAGCGCCATGATGCCAAGCGGCGCGATCGCCTTCAGCGTCACCGCGATGTTTGCCTCGCTCAGGAAGCGGAAGCCCGGAAAGGCCAGCGCCGCGGCGATGACGCAGATCAGCACGGTCGCGAACAGGACCGTGATTCCGCCCTCGGGCTTGGTCCGGATCCAGTCGATCGCCTTGCTGCTCCGCGGGCGGCTGTTGCGCAGGTCGATGGCCTGCCGGATGTGGTCGGATTGAGCGGTTGCCATGTCGGAGAACCTCCCTGGTCTCGGGGATGCGGAAGCTCCGGGAGAGGCGTCACGCCACCCCTCCCGGCGAGGTCAGGTCTGGGGGCTCAGCGAACGGCCCCGGCCCACTCCACGGCTTTCTCGTAGTTGGTCGCATCCACGAGGCCGTCGCCGCCGGTGTCCATCTCGGACGGGTAGAGGCCGTACTTCACCGCAAGCGCCGCCTGGGTCACGGCGTAGTAGCCCTGGCTGTAGGGTTGCTGGTCGACGGCCGCGATCAGCTGGTTGTCGGCGATGTTCTGGAGGATGGACTGCGAGATGTCGAAGCCGCCCGCCTTGACCTCGAGCCCGGCGTCCGAGATCGCCTGCACCGCCTGGCTGGTCGGTGTCTGGCCAAGCCCGATCACCGCCTTCACGTCCGGATGGCCCAGGAGCCATTGCGTCATCAGGTTGAGGGCCTGACCGTGGTCGTTGCCGGTGCCCAGGATCTCGGAGGTCGCGCCGACCTCGTCCAGCGCCTTCTGAACACCCTCATGCCGCAGGACGGCGTAGGTGCCCTCGGGTGCCTCGACGGGCGTGAAGACCAGATCGCCCTCGCCGATCCCCGCCTCGTCGATCATCCTCTTGCCAAGGGCATAGCCGGAATCCACAAAGTTCTGGCCCATGAAGGCGAGCCGGCAGATGCCGTTCTTGCCCTGGCTGTCGTCGATGTTGAGCGTGACGATCACGATGCCTTCGTCCTGCGCGCGGCACAGGATCTCGTCGTAGGCATTGTCGTCCGCAATCGCGACGGCGATGGCCTCGACGCCGTTGGCAATGGCGGTTTCGAGGATGTTGGAGGTGGTGACGGGGTCCTCCTCGCCGAACTGGATGTCGATCGTGACGCCCTGATCCTCGGCGGCATCCATCGCGCCGCTGTTCACGGCCTCGAAGAAGGGGTTGGACGACTGGGACCAATGCAGAACCAAGATATCGATGTCGGACCAGTCATGGTCCGAATCCTTCGCGAATGCGCTGCCAGCCGTCACCAGTGCGCTGCACATCGCAAGCGCCGCACCGATCTTCGTCACTTTCATCGAGTTCCTCCTGTTGCAAGCCAAGACCTTCCACGCTCCGGAGAACGGGGGTTCTCCGGCGGATGAGCATGGGGCTGTTTGTTGGCGGTCTCCTCCCCGCACATCCCCAGGTGGCTAGAACGCTGGGGATGCCGAATCAGATTGCACTAAATTGTGCCACCGATCAACATCTAGCAACTGGAGTTGCAGAATCCGGCCTGCGGCAGGTCAGGCCGTTGTCACGATCGGGATCCGTGGATGGTCCGTGCCGTTCTGGAGCCGCGCGGCCAGAGCCACGGCCAGAGCCTGCGCCAGGCACATCGGGGCGGCCAGGGACCGGGAGAAGGTGTACTCGTGCTCGGGCACGGCGAAGAGAACCTGCGCGTTCTTGGCCAGCGGGGACAACGTGCTGTCGCTGATGGCCACGATCGGAACCGCGCGGGCGGCGCTTTCCTCGACGATGTTCACGACCTCGGTCGCATAAAAACGGAACGACACCGCGACCAGAAGGTCGTTGGGCCGCGCAGCGCGTGCCATATGGGTGGCAAGCCCCCCGCCAGGGTCGAGCAGCACCACCCGCTTGCCCAGCATCGTCAGGATGTAGCGCAGAAGCTCCACGACCGGGATCGAGCGCAGCTGGCCGATGAGGTAGATGACGTCGGCGGCTTCCATCAGCTTGGCCGCGGCGGAGATCTGCTCCGTCGTGGTGTCGGAGAGCAGGTCCTGGAGCGAGGCCATGTCGCGGACCACCAGATCGCGCAGGAAGCTCATCTCGCTCCGATCCTCCCGCCCGCCCAGCTCGGCCTCGAGGGCGCGGACACGGGCGTCGAAACCGGGGGCGGCGGTGGTCAGCCGGCGCTGGAAGACGGCCTGAAGATCCTTGAAGCCCCCGTATCCGATCGCCTGTGCGAACCGCACGAGGCTCGATGCGTGCACGCCGCAGGCATCGGCCAGGGCATTGACCGAGAGGACCGCCACGTCGTTGGGGTTCTGCGTCAGGTAGACGGCGATCTTCTGGTAGCTCCGGCTCATGTCTTCGTAGCGGTCGTGGATGACCCGGATCAGGTCCTCGTAGCTTTGGGGGGCCGGGTCGGTGGCCATCGGGGGTCGCTCCGTTCGACAGATCTTGGTTCCTCGATCCAAGCTGTTATCGTCCCCTGCCCTCTTTGTCCTGTGCTAATGCCGACCCGTCGAACGGGGTCGCCTGCCCCATGCCGCAACCAGGCATCCATCCTGCCAAGTTCCGCCAAAGTGGCGCGGGGTCGCAACGGGCGCGCGGACCTGGACAGCCCGCCTCGCCGGGCGGGCAGCACGCGTCCTTCACCTGAGTTCTTCTGCGGCGGCGCGGATCGGGTTATCTCACAAGCCCACGGCAGGAAGGCCGGGCCATGCTATGCCGTGACCCTCGGTCAGGAAGGATACCGAATGACTCACGAACGACATCTGGTCGTCTTTTCCGGGGCCGGGCTCTCGGCCGATAGCGGGATCGCGACGTTCCGGGGTGTCGATGGCCTTTGGGAGAACCACTCCATCGACGAGATCTGCAACTTCGAGACCTGGGAGCGCAACAGGGAGAGCGTGCATCGTTTCTACAACGCACGGCGCGTGGCTCTCGCGACCGTCGAGCCGAATCCGATGCACCGGCTCCTGGCGAATTGGCAGACGCGCTTCCGGACGACGCTGATCACCCAGAACATCGACGACCTGCTGGAGCGCGCGGGGGCGACGGATGTCCTGCATGTCCACGGGTTTCTGACCGAGATGCGTTGCCTAGCCTGCGGGTCGGTCTGGGATATCGGCACTTCCGCCTGGGACCCCTCGCGCGATTCCTGTCCCACCTGCGGATCCAGAAGCAAGGTCAAGCCGAACGTCGTGTTCTTCAACGAGCCTGCGCCAGCCTATCAGCCCATGTCGGAGGCGTTCGCCTCTCTCGGGCGGGATGACGTTCTGGTCGTGATCGGCACCGACGGGGCCGTCGTTCCGATCGGCAGCGTCGCCCAGCAGTTACGTTGCCACAAGGTGCTCAACAATCTCGAACCCGTGCCGCCCGAGGCTTTCGTGCCCGGCATGGTCAGCCCCCGCCAGTTCGACCGGGCTCTTTTCAAGCCCGCGGCAAAGGCCGTCAGCGAATTGGACGAGATCGTGACGGAATGGATGGCGGCATGGTCGGGCTCGGGCCTCTGACCCGGCCTCCGCGATAGATCCCCCTCGGGCAAGCCACGCCAAGGCCGCAACGGGCTCGACTCGCTCCGCTAGGCAGCCGAGGCGGTCGGAGCGGACTCGGGCTTGCGGATCTGGTCCAGCACGCGCCCAAGCTCGATCTCGACATGCACTTCGCCGTCGTCGATGCGCGTCTTGGCGCCCGCCCGGGCGACGAGCCGCAACAGCGCGGCGTTCTCGCGCAGGCAGAAGAGATCCGCCGTCCGGAACCCGCGCGCGGCCAGCACGTCCAGCCCTTCCTCGAAAAGCGCCCGTCCCAGCCCTTTGCCCTGGTACTTGTCCTCGACCGAGATGGCGACCTCCACATGGCCCGGGGAGGTCGCATAGGCCTCGAGCACGGCCCGGATGGAGCCATCCTCGACAAGCTCCAGGACCAGTTCGGGATCCGCCCGATCCGCAAGGCGGTCCAGGGCCTCGGTGGTGGGCTCGCCCATGAAGCGCAGACGGCGCGAGCGTGCGCCGAGGCTGCGGTAGTGCGACTTCAGATGAGCGCGCAGGAGCGACAGGTCCCCTGACTCCTCCAGAAGGAGCAGCGGGAAGGGGAGGCGGGTGTACAGCGAGACGCCAGGCATGGCCTGTTCCGGAACAAGTTGAGAACTCGGTTGTGTCCGGTAGATGTGGCCTGATTGCGGCGACTCCAGCCCTGTTTCTGCAATGCAGCGATGCCTTGCGGTGATGGCTGCGGGGCGGCCGCGATTCGACCGCCCCTGTCGCTCAGGGCGCCCGCTGGTCGCTACAGCACGAGCCTGCGTTCCGTGCGCGGGACCCGTCGCACCGTGTCGGGGCCCGGCCGCTGGACCCGCTCCGCCCCACCGATCTGGACCACCTGGCCTGTCTGCGCGGACTTCTCGATGGCGCGGAGCGCCCGGACATCCGCCAAGCCTTCGGCTCCATCGGGCTCGGGAGGCGTTCGGGACAGGATGCAGTCGGAGAAGTAGGCGGTCTGAGCCCCGAAGTGATCGACCGACTCGGGTTGCCACTCCTCGACCGAGCCTCCCTTGATGATCCGGACCTGTGGCACGGTCTCGAACCGGAAACCCCTCTCGACGTCGATGATCCCCTCGGTGCCCGTCACGCGGTAGCGGTCCTGTTCGGCCGCCCCGAAGCTGCAGGTGAAGCTGGCCAGTGCGCCATCCGGAAACCGCAGGAGGGCGGTCATGGCCTCGTGGACCTCCCGGAAACGGGCATCGCCGGCGCTTGCTCCTTCCATGGCCACGCACTCGATGGGCTCGGCCCCGAACACCTGACGCGCGGCGTTCAGGCAGTAGACCCCGATGTCCTGCAGCGGTCCGCCCCAATGCCTGGCCGACAGCCGGTGATTGTCCGGGCCGCTCTGGAAGCTGAAATCCGCATGGAAGAGCCGCGGGGTGCCGATCTCGCCCCGGCGGATGCGCTCCAGCACCTCGATCGTGCCGGGCTCGCTGTGCAGGCGATAGGCGGTCATGAGGTAAGCGCCTCCCTCCTCCGCCGCCGCGATCATGGCCTCGCATTCCTCGACCGTCAGGGCCAGAGGCTTCTCGACCAGGGCATGGACGCCGCGCCGGAGCGCCCGGATCGCATAATCGGCGTGCATCGAGTTCGGGAGCGCGACATAGACGGCGTCGACGGCCCCCGATCCGATCAGGTCATCGTAGCCGTCATAGCCGCAGATCCGGGGCACGCCGTGGAACTCGGCCAGCTGCTGGGCTGCGTCGCCGTTGCCGGTGACGATGGCCGCGATCTCGGAGTTTCCGGTCTGCCCCACGCCGGGCATGAACGCCTCCTGCGAGATCCAACCGGCGCCGACCACGGCGTATCTGACCTTCTGCATCTGTCCTCCCGTTTGTGTTCGACCCTCGCAGCCGTTGCGGGGCATCGTATCGCCTGTCCGGAACGCCAGGCAGGTCGCCTTATGACATGCAGGCTCTGCTGCCCGAGAAAAGCCCTTCGGTGGGAGATGCCATCGTGGGAGCCCAAGCCGTCCTTGCTCCGGCGGTCACGCCACCTCGCTCCGGCGCTGGCCCGCCTCGTCAGAGCGAGGCACGCCTTGCTCCGCCTGGGCCAGGCGGACCTCAACCCAGTCCTGGCTTTGCAAGGCCTGGACCGCGGCCTCGGCCACCTGAACCGCCACATAGCCGTCCCAGATCGTGGCCCCGGAGCCGGTCCCCTCCCCCCGGCGCAGGGCATCGACCCAGTCCTGCAACTGCAAGCGGTAGGCGTCGGCGAAACGGTGGGTGAAATCGCCATGGTGCGGAAAGGCCTCCCCGCCCGCGAGGCGCCGGACCGTGGTCGCCCGTCCCGCCATCTCGATCGCGCCATCCGGCCCAAGGATCTCGGTCCGAATGTCGTACCCATAGCGGGCATTCATGAACACCTCGATATCGACGAGTTGCCCCCCGTCCGTCTCAAGGGTAGCCAGCAGCGGATCGCCGGGGCCGGATCCATCCTGCACCGGTGGCGCGGACACCCTGACCCGGCGAAGCTCCGCTCCGGTGAGCCAGCGCACGACGTCGAATTCGTGCACCATGGCGTTGCTGATCGCCATGTCCCCCACGAAGAATCCCGGAGCCACGGCATTGCGATGGATGCAGCGGATGAGCCGCGCCGGTCCGACCGCCCCGCTGTCGTACACCGCCTTCAGGTCGACATAGGCCGGGTCGAAGCGTCGCATGAACCCGACCTGCGCCAGGCGTCGTCCGAGTTTCCGCTCCAGCGCCACCAGGTCCAGGCAGGCGGCGGCGGTCTCGGCCAGAGGCTTCTCGCAGAGGACCGGCTTTCCCATCCGCAGGCAGGCCGCCACATAGGCGGCGTGCGTGTGATCGGGCGAGGCGACCAGCACCGCATCGACCTCGTCGGAGGCGATCAGCCGCGCGGGGTCCAGGGCCACGACAGCGCCGTCAGCCCCGCGCGCGGCGTCCCGGGCGCGCGCTTCGTCCGGATCGCTGATCATCGCGACCCGCGCGCCCGTCACCCCCTGCTCGATGATCCTGGTATGG
This sequence comes from Rubellimicrobium arenae, assembly GCF_017916275.1. Taxonomy (GTDB): domain Bacteria; phylum Pseudomonadota; class Alphaproteobacteria; order Rhodobacterales; family Rhodobacteraceae; genus Rubellimicrobium; species Rubellimicrobium arenae. The sequence goes on along the minus strand of NZ_JAFMST010000003.1, from coordinate 385,860 downwards.
GCCCGGCCCATGACGCCGGCTCCGATGACCCCGATGGCAAGGCTCATGCACGGCTCCCCCAGGATGGTCGCGGAACCACGCGTCGTGACGGCGGGCCGCCCGCAGGCCGGTCGGGCGTGGTCAACGGGTCTTCGGTCGATCCATGCGCCATGGTCAGCTCCGCCGCCCGACCACGCGGCGCGACCTGATGGTGTCGAGCCACACGGCTGCGATCAGGATGACGCCCACGACGATCTGCTGGATGAACGGGGAGAGCCCCAGGACGTTGAGGGCGAAGCGGATCTCGGACATGATCAGGGCGCCGATGATTGCGCCGCCGACGGACCCCCGCCCGCCCATCAGGCTTCCCCCTCCGATCACGACCGCAGCGATGGCATCGAGTTCGTAGCCGAAGCCGATGCCCGGGTGCGCGGAATTGATCCGGGCGGCCAGGATGATCGCCGCCAGTCCCGCCGTCGCGCCGGACACCATGTAGATCGCCAGCTTGTAGCGGCGCACGTCCACGCCGGCGCGCCGCGTCGCCTCCTCGTTGCCGCCGATGGTGAAGGCGTAGCGACCAAGCTTGGTCTGGTGAAAGACGAACAGCATCAGCAGGGCGAAGCCGATCATGATCAGCACGGGCACCGGGACGCCCAGCAGCGTTCCGCCCCCGTAGACTTCGAAGCTTTCGGGAAAGCCGTAGAGAGAGCTGCCGTTGCTGACCGTCAGCGCCACCCCTTGGGCGATGCCCAGCATCCCGAGCGTCACGATGAAGGCCGGTAGGCCCGCATAGGCGATGAGCAGGCCGTTCAGCATCCCCACCAGCAGCCCCGTCGCGACCGACAGCGCAAAGCCCAGCCCCAGCGGCAGGCCGAGATCGATCACGCCCACGCCCATGACCACCATGGACAGCGACATCACCGTCCCAATGGAGATGTCGATGCCCCCGCTGATGATCACCAGCATCGCGCCCACGGCCAGGATGGCCCGGACGGCGGCTTGGAGAAAGATCAGGCTGATGTTGTCGAGCGTGAGGAACCCGCTCTGGAGGACCTCCATGCCCAGGAGAAGGGCGATGAAGACGAAGACCATCGACAGCTTCTCGATGTTCTTGCGCAGCGAGATCCTGGGGGCGGCTCCGGGCGCCCGGGCCGTCAGGTTCACCGACTTTTCCATCATTGCAGGACCTCGCGGCGCAGGGGGGGCTCCTCGACCCCGGAGACGATCATGCGGACGAGCTGCTGGCGGTCGACGTCGGAGACGGGGCGGTCCGTGACCAGCCGACCGGTCTTCAGGATCACGACCCGGTCGGCGACCCGCATCACGTCGTCCATGTTGTGGCTGATCAGCACGATGGCCTCGCCACGCGCGCGCAGGTTCTCGATGAGCGACAGCACCTGCTCCTGCTGGGCGACGCCCAGCGCGGCGGTGGGCTCGTCCATGATGATGAGGTTCGCGTCCGAATAGACGGCCTTCGCGATGGCGATGGTCTGGCGCTGCCCGCCCGAGAAGTCGCGCACCGGCGCATGGATGTCGGCGATGTTGATGCGAAGGTCGCCCAGCAGGCGCCGCGTTTCCTGGGCCATGCGGCGGCGGTCGAAGAGCCTCAGCACTCCGCCGAGCAAGGGCCGGCGCAGCTCGCGCCCGAGGAAGATGTTGGTCGGCACGTCCACGTTGTCGCAAAGGGCGAGGTCCTGGTAGACGGTCTCGATGCCCAGCGCCTTGGACTGCGCGGGCGACCCGATCTCGACCTCGCGGCCGTCGATGGCCACCGTGCCCTGGTCGGCGCGCACGGCTCCCGCCAGGATCTTGATCAGCGTGGACTTGCCGGCGCCATTGTCGCCCAGGAGCGCCACGACCTCGCCGCGGCCGACATGGAAGTCGACCTTGTCCAGCGCGGCGACGCCGCCGTAATGCTTGGAGATGCCGCGCATGGCGACGATGGGCGGGGCCGACCGAGCGCCGCCAGGGGTATGCAGGGCCATGAGCGCCTCATGGAAAAGGGACAGGAAGGGGGGCGGGCGGACCTGCCCCCCGACGGCGGGAGGGGGCCGTCAGTTGCCGTCCAGGCCGAGGATGTCGCGGCGGTAGGCGTCAACGTTCCAGGAGTGGAGGAGCTGCATCCCGCTATCCACGCTCTTGGGGAAGTCCGCGGCGGCCTTCTCGCCCCGGGCGACCTGCACGAGCGTCTCGACCGAGATCTCGGCCATGCCGCGCGCGCTCTGCGCCACGTCCCCGGCGGCGCGGAGCTCCTTGATGAGGTCGGTGCCCTCGGGGATGCCGTCGAAGCCGATCACGATCACATGGTTCATGTCGCGCCGGCGCAGCACCTCGGCCGCGCCGACCGCCATCAGGTCTGAGGATGCGAAGATCAGGTTGATGTCGGGATTGGCCGTGACGATGGCCTCGGTGGCCTCCACGGCGCCGGGCGTGGTCCAGTGCCCGGTGATCGACGAGACCAGCTCCAGCTCGGGGTACTTGGCGATGCCTTCGTGGAACCCCTGCTTGCGATGCGCGGCGGCTTCCGAGCCTGGCTCCCCCTCGAGCTGGGCGACCTTGCCCTTGTAGCTCAGCAGCGAGGCGGCATAGTCCGCCGCCAGCCCCGCCGCGCGGACGTTGTCCGTGCCCACATAGGACACGTAGTTGGCCGGGTCCGTCTCGACGCCGCTGTCGATCAGCATCACCGGAATGCCTGCCTCGGCGGCGCGCTTGACCACGGGCGCGAGGCCCTTGCTGTCGAGGGCCGCCAGCGCGATGCCGTTCACCTTGCGGGAGATCAGCGCCTCCATCGCCGAGACCTGCTCCTCGATCGCGCCGTGCCCGGACACGGAATGGATCTCGATGTCGACATCGAGCTCTGCGCCCTTGGCCTTCGCGAACTCGGCGATGTTGTTCATGAAGATGTCATTGATCACGGTCTTGGGCAGCACCCCGATCACCAGCCTGTCCTGGGCCAGAGCCGGCCGAGCTGCCACCGTCATGGCCATCGCCGCGACTCCGGTCAGGAGCGTTCGTCTGTCGACTTCCATCTCGTCCTCCCTGTGCGGCCCGTCTTGGGACGGCAGGGGCCTGACCGCACGGGGCCCTGCCGCGTGGATGGCTTCGGGGCCTCCTCCCCGCCGGATTGTTCTTGCTACCGGTAGCATCCTTGTGCAACCGGTAGCATAGGCTGTTTCGGCGCGTCAATCTGTGGTTTGCGGTCATGAGCCGCCAAGAAGCGCAAGGGCCGGAGATCGGCGCCATTGGTCGGGTCACGGACGGGGCGGCAGGGTTGGAGCGGGATGGCAGGCTTGACGAAAAAGGTGACCTCGGCGGACGTCGCCCGTGCGGCGGGCGTCTCGAAATGGACCGTGATCCGGGCCTTCGATCCTGCCGCACCCATCGCCGAGATGACGCGGACCAAGGTTCTCGCTGCAGCGGCGCAGCTCGACTACAGGCCCAACCTCCTGGCGCGCAGCCTCGCGACCCAGAGAACCCATCTGGTGGCCATCCTGGTCGACGACTTCGAGAACCCCTACAAGCTGCCCACCCTCGCCCACCTGACCGCCGCCCTGCAGCGCGAGGGGATGCTGGGCATCCTGATCAACATCAACGACAGCTTCGACCATTTCGCGGCGATCACCGATGCGCGGAGCCGTCAGGTCGATGCCATCGTCCTGTTCGGGACGGTATTCCGCCCCGAGATCGTGGCGCGCGCGGGATCGACGCCCTGTTTCGTCCTGGCCCGCGAGAGCACCATTCCGGGGGTGACCTCCGTCTACACGGACCCGGTTCCGGCCATGCGGGCGCTCGGGGAACATCTCCATGGGCGCGGCGTCCGCAGGCCGGCCTTCCTGCGCGGCCCGCGCACGCAGTCCACGGCCCTGGGCCGCTGCCGCGAGTTCGTGTCCTTCTGGGCCGAGCAAGGAGTTCAGGTTCCGGTGATCAACGCCGGAGTCTACGATCGGGAAAGCGCAGCCGAGGCCGTGCACCGGTGGCTCCCGACCGTCCCCGGGGTCCCCGGATGCGATGCGCTGGCCTGCGAAAATGACATCCTCGCCCTCGGGGCCCTGGACGCGCTGCGCTACCGGCTTGGGCTCCGGGTTCCGCAGGACATCGCCGTGGTGGGCTTCGACGACATCGATCTCGCTGCCGCGCCTTCGTTCGACCTCACGACATACCGACAGCCATTTCGGGACATGGTGGAGGCCTTGGTCCAGATGCTGACCGGCAAGCGCCCCGCCGAAACGCTGCGGCTGACCGGCGACCTCGTCCTGCGAGGATCGTCCTAGATCGGCATCCGGCCGTCTGGGCCGCCCCCACGGCCGGCGGCACCAAGTCCTGCGGCGCGAGCCTGGCCCCTCGTGCCGGGCGACGTAACGGCAATCCGAAACAATTCGCCCTCCGCGCGGTTCGGGGACCGTTCCGCGAGCCCCGCCGCTGGATCCGCGACCAACCGGCGGGATCAGGTCACGGGCAGGTCGAAGAAGAACAGGGTGACGATGTCCGATTCCCAGCTACATGGACCGCAATCCTCGATGCCGTCCGCTCCAAGCACGCTGCCTCATCTTTGCAGGCAGAACGGGATCACCACGGAGTACGAGGAGAGCGGGGCCGTCCGGCCCGTGCCGGAGGAGAGCCTGCGGACCCTTCTGCAAAGCCTCGGAGGGACTTCGGCCGCCCCTGTCGCGGCAACGGCACCCCAACCTGAAATGCCGCAGGTGCCGGCTGGCCTGTCCTGCTTCCAGCCCGCCTGGCTAGAGCGTAGCCCGGCCTGGGGGCTGACCTGCCAACTCTACGAACTGCGTTCGGCCCGCAACTGGGGCATCGGAGATTTCAGGGACCTGCGCGACCTTGCGGCTCTGGCCGGCGAGGTGGGTGCGGACTTTCTCGGCGTCAATCCTCTTCATGCCCTCTTTCTCGCAGATCCCCTGAGATGCAGTCCGTTCTCGCCCTCGAACCGGCGTTTCCTGAACCCCCTCTACATCGCCGTCGACGAGGTTCCGGGGGCTGACACACCATCGGAGACCATGCTGGCCGAACTTCGGGCCGGCGAGATGGTGGACTACCCGGCCGTGGCGGACCTGAAGCTCGGGGCCTTGCGATCCGCCTTCGACAGATGTCCCTTCGGGTCGGATCCCCAGGCAGAAGCGGCCCTTGGGGCGTTCCGCGAAGCCGGAGGCTCTTCGCTCTGGCGTCATGCGCTCTTCGAGGTCCTGTCGCGGGAGATGGTCGCGCGCGGCCATGGCGCCGGATGGACGGACTGGCCCGAGGCGATGCAGGACTGGCAGGGCGAGGCGGTCGCCCGCTTTGCCGCCGATCATGAGAGCGATGTCGCCTTCCAGATCTGGTTGCAGTGGATCGCCAGCCTGCAACTTTCGGCCGCGAAGGAGGCTACCCACGCCGCCGGGATGAGGATTGGCCTCTATCTCGACCTCGCAGTGGGCGAAGCCCCGGACGGCTCCGCCGCGTGGAGCCATCCCGAGCTTCTGCTGCCCGGCGTGGGACTGGGCGCCCCGCCCGACGTCTTCGCCACCGAGGGGCAGAGCTGGGGGCTTGCCGCCCCATCGCCGCGCGCCCTGATCGAGCGGGATTTCGCGCCCTACCGGAACATGATCGCCGCTCAGATGGGATACGCCGGGGCCTTGCGCATCGACCATGCCATGGCCCTCTGGCAGCTGTTCCTTGTCCCGGAGGGCCAGTCGGCCAGGGCGGGCGCCCATCTCCGCTATCCATTCGCCGAGATGCTCCGGGTTCTGGCAGAGCAGTCGGAAGAACACGGGACGACCGTGATCGGCGAGGATCTGGGATTCGTCCCCGCAGGTTTTCGCGAAGCGATGGCCGAAGCCGGCGTGCTGTCCTACCGTATCCTTTACTTCGAGAAGATGGACGGTGCCTTCCTGCCGCCCGAACGGTACCCCGCCCTGGCCCTGGCCTGCCTGTCCACGCACGACCTGCCAACCCTGGCCGCCTGGTGGAGAGCGGACGATGTCGTGCTTCGCCGCACGCATGGGCTGGTCGACGAGGCGTCTTCGGTCGAGCAGCTGGCGTTGCGGGCCCGCGAACGGACAGCCCTGACGCAGTCGCTCGTGGCCGCCGGGCTGCTCCGCTCGCCCCCGGCCGAAACCACTGAGCTGGCCGACGAGCTCCTTGAGGCCGCCCATCGGTTCATCGCCCGGACGCCCTGCCGCCTGACCGCCGTCAGGCTGGCCGACCTGATCGGCCCCATCGCCCCGACCAACCTGCCTGGCACGGTGAACGCCTATCCGAACTGGAGGCTGCGTTGCCCGGTGCCGCTGGAGCGACTTCCCGACGACGCCCGCTTCCTCCGCGTCACCGCGGCCATGTCAGCCGAGCGGCCACGTGGGACGCATGACGCGAGGCTGAGGCGCAGCACCCCTGTGGCCAGAGGATAACGGTTGCCGAAACCCGTGGCGGCCCCGGTTTCATGCCGGGGCGGACAGGGCGGCCTGCCCGCCCCATATGTGACGGCAACACCCCGGGTTCCGGGTCGGCACGGTGGCGCGGCCCAAGGCGCACCCGACGATCCCACCCGTCAACGACGTCCAGACCGAAGGAACACCGCCATGGGCCGCCTTGTCGTCGCCTCGAACAGGACCGCCGCTCCGGGCGAGGATCGCGCCGGAGGGCTCGCCGTAGCGCTCTGGGATGCGTTGACCGAGCGCGGCGGGCTCTGGTTCGGCTGGTCGGGCGAGATCGCCGAGCGGGAAACCCGTGGGGTGCGGCTGGTGGCCGAGGGCAACGTCGAGTTCGCCCTGGCGGACCTGACCGAGGCCGAACAGCAGGGCTACTACCTGGGCTACGCGAACCGGGCGCTCTGGCCGGTGTTCCATTACCGGATCGACCTTGCGCGCTTCGACGATTCCGACTGGGACTGCTACGCGGGGGTGAACAGACGGTTCGGCCGGCTCCTGCACCAGCTCCTGCGACGCGATGACATCGTCTGGGTGCATGACTACCACTTCCTGCTGCTGGGCCAGGAGCTGCGCAACAACGGCTGGCAAGAGCCCGTCGGCTTCTTCCTCCATATCCCCTTCCCGCCCTCGGAGATCTTTTCCGCGCTGCCGCAGCACCAGAGGATTGCCCGCGCCCTTGCCGAATTCGACCTCCTGGGCTTCCAGACCATGCGCGACGTGGGCAACTTCCGCCGCTACATGGCCGAACATCATGGCGCCGAAGAGTTGCCGGACGGCCGCCTGAAGGCCTTTGGCCGTACGATCCGGGTCGAGGCCTTCCCGATCGGCATCGATGCGGACGAATTCCGCCGCTTCGCGCAGGGGCAGGACGCCAGCGCGGCGGCAGAACGCGTGGGGCGCATCATCGGCGACCGGGCGCTCGTGATCGGGGCCGACCGCATGGACTATTCCAAGGGGTTGCCGCAGCGGCTCCGCGCCTTCGGGCGCCTCCTGGACGAGAACGAGGACCTGCGCGGCCGGGTCAACCTCATCCAGATCGCCCCTCCCTCGCGCGAGACGGTGGGCGCCTACCGCGACCTTCGCGAGGAGCTCGACCGCCTTGCCGGGCAGGTGAACGGAGACTACTCCGACCTCGACTGGACGCCGATCCGCTACCTCGCCCGCGGCTACCCGCGCGAGGTGCTGGCTGGGCTTTACCGGCTCGCGCGCGTGGGGCTGGTGACGCCATTGCACGACGGCATGAACCTCGTGGCCAAGGAGTTCGTCGCGGCCCAGCATCCCGACGATCCCGGGGTGCTGATCCTGTCCGAGTTCGCCGGCGCGGCGGAACGGATGGGGGCCGCCTTGCTCGTGAATCCGCACGACGTGGCCGGGGTCGCCGACGCGATCCGCCGGTCGCTTGAGATGTCCAGGGAGGAACGGATCGAGCGATGGCGGGCCCTGGACGAGGAGGTCGGCACGAACGACGTGGCCGCCTGGCGCAGGGCCTTCATCGCCGAGCTCGAGGCCATCGCCGGGGGCGGAGCATGACCCTTGGCGATCTGGAGACGCTCGGCCTCCGCCCCGGGGACGCGCTTTTCCTCGACTTCGACGGGACCCTGGCCGAGATCGGTCCCGATCCGGACGCCATCCGGCTTCCTCCCTCGACGCATGAGGACCTGGAGATCCTGGCCGGACACCTTGGCGGCGCGTTGGCCGTGATCTCGGGGCGCGACCTTCGGGACCTGGGCAGCCGCGTCCCCGCAGGGCTGTGGCGCCTGGGTGGGCATGGGATCGAGGTCCTGCCCCCGGGAGCCGCCCCTCCCCCTACGACGATGGAGCCGGCCGAGGGTCTCCTCGCGCCCCTGGTCGACGTCGCGAGCCGCCCGGGCGTGCGCCTGGAGATCAAGGGTCCGGTCGCGGCGATCCATTACCGGGCCGCGCCGGATCAGGAGGAGGCCTGCCTGGCCGCAGCCCAGGCGGCGGCGCGGATCGTGCCGGGCCATGTCGTTCAGGCGGGCAAGATGGTCGTCGAGGTCAAGCCCGCGGCGGCCCATAAGGGATCATCCCTGACCCGCCTCATGCAGGCGCCGCCGTTTCAGGGACGCCGCCCGATCATGCTGGGCGACGACACCACCGACGAGGACGCGATGGCCGTCGCCGCCGGGCTGGGCGGATTGGCCGTCAAGGTGGGTCCCGGTCCCAGCATCGCGACGCTCCGGGCGCCGGACCCGGGCGCGGTGCGCGCCTGGCTGGCCCGCGAGGGATCAGGCGGTTGAACAGCGGTCCAATCGGGCCGCGCGCCTGCTCAATCGGGCACCGCACGATCCCTGACCGGCCCATGGGCCTGGGCGAAGGCATCGAAGCCGAGCAGGAACCGGGTCAGACGTTCCCGGATCCTGGCATCGGTCAATGTTCCATCCTCGCCGAAGACGTCCGACGCCCGCGACACGAACAGGCGGTCCCCGCTCCAGAGCTGGGCGCCAAGGGTCTTGAACACGGGCAGCCAGGCGGTCTGGCTCAGCAGCGTGCCAAACGGTCCGGGCGAAGCGCCCATCAGGGCCACCGGCTTGCCGCCGAACACATGCGGAATGTCCGACGCCGGACGGGACAGCCAGTCGATGGCGTTCTTGAGGACACCCGGCACGGAGTTGTTGTACTCCGGCGTGGCGAGGATCAGCCCGTCCGCCTCGGCGATGGCTTCCTTGAGGTCCGCCACGGCTGCTGGAATGCCCTCGCGCTGCTCCACGTCCCCGTCATACAGCGGGATGCCAGAGATGGAGCAGATCCGAAGGCTCGATCCCTCCGGCATGAGATCGCGAGCCGCCCGGAGGAGGGCCGAGTTCATGGAGCCCTGGCGCAGGCTGCCGGAGATCCCGATCAGTTTGGTCATGTCCTAATCCTGTGCAGACCGATGCGGGGCCTGGACCCCGGGGTCCCGCATCATCGGCCAAGACCCGGCACCTGTCGACGGGTCCTGCTTCGTCGCGATCGCGCCTCGCGACGGCCGCCCTCTCCGTGCGCCCGACCTATGGAGCACCGGCAGTGGCACACGACCTGCCACCCTGGATGGGCCGCGGCAGGCCGAAGTCGCAGGCCACGACCCCCTAAGGGAATCAGATCATCCAGTGAAGGTCGGACAGCGCCGAGAGAAGCGAAAGGTTCTCGGCCCGGGCCGCGTCGGTGAAGACCAGAGTGTCCTCGGCCGCCAGAAGCGAGGTGGCCGGGGTGGCGCCGTATTCGCCCGCGCCGACGGTCAGGGCCACATCCGTGACGTCGCCGTTGAAGCTCGCCTGCCCCCAGGGATTGCCGAAGAACAGGTTGTGCGTGTCGTAGCCGCTATGGCCGCCGACCCCGCCCGCGAAGGCCATGTCACCCTTCTTGGCTCCGTCGATCCAGACCTGGAGGCGGCCGTCGTCGAGGTCGATCATCACCCGGTGATCCAGTTCGGCCACCGCGTTGAGCCTGGCGCCCGTGGTGGTCAGGGACCGGACGACGTTCGTCTGGTCCCAGATCTGCACCTGAAGCTCGCCCGCCGCCGTCACCTTGGTCACCAGGCAGCCCTGGAGACGGGACACCTCGCCCGAGGCTCCGACCCGGTCGGCGTCCAGCTTGAATTGGAATGTGAAGTCATCGGCATCGGCCAGATCGGCCACCTGGCTGCGCGCCACCTGCGCCGACGGCGTCGTGCCCCCCAGTTGCAGGCCGTCCGAGGTCCACTTCGCCTCGAGCCCGAGGTCGGCGGTCGAGGCCGGGTCGACGGCATAGAAGTGCCCGTTCGCAAGGCTCAGGACCTTGGAATGGTCGACGGCTTCCTGCACGGCCTCGGTCGCGGTCTGTCCATCGGGCAGCTTGACCGTGAGCTGAACCGTGTAGTCCCCGCCCCTGGTGTAGTTGTGGCTCACCTTGCAGCCGGTCGCCGTCGTGCCATCGCCGAAGGTCCAGCTGTAGGTCGTGCCCTTGGGAAGGTCGGCCCCGTTCAGGGTTGACAGGCTGGCGTCGTAGATGCGGGTCGCGCGGTCCTCGTGCTGCACATGGAAGAGCGGCTGGAGGCCCGCTCCGGCCGATTGGGTCAGGGCGGAGCCCGCGTTCAACTGGTCGATGATCCCCCCCTGGAGCGCGACCCAATGGTGGATGCCGTCCTCGAGCTTGAGCGAGGAGCCTGCGAAGAGGTTGCCGATGTAGCCGGGCGCCTGGGGATCGGTGACCTGGACCAGCACGTTGTCCGACACGATCCAGTCGGCGTGCCCGGCGGCCGAGGGCACGGCCGTGGTCACGTTCTTCTGGATCAGCACGGCAGTGGAGGCGCTGGCGAGATTGATGCGCGGGATCTCCACCTCCGGGTCGGCGCCGTCCCTGGCCGCGCCGTCATCATGAAGCAGCGTGTTGTTGCGGATGGTAACGCCGTTCGTCTCGCCGACGGTGATGCCGTTGAGATGGGCGTTGGTGATCGTGTTCCCTTCGATCACGACGTTCCGATAGAACATCTCGGCCCCGGCGGCGCGGGTGTCGACAAGTTCGTTCCGCATGAAGATCGACTGGGTGGCGGTCCCGTTTCCGATATCGAGCACGTTGTCCCGGATCACGACGTTCCGGGACGGCGCCGTCGTGGCCGTCGTCCAGAACTGGATCATGTCGCAATGGTCACCACTGGTCGGCGAGCCCTTGAAGTCGTGGATGTGGTTGCCCTCGATCGTGATGTCCTCGACCTGGGCAAAGCACGAGCCGTCCATCCGCATGTCATGGATGTCGTTGCCCTTGACCAGGACCCGCTGGCTCTCGGTCACGGACAGGCCCCGGTAGAACTTCGAAAGCTCGTTGCCCTCGATGACGGTGTCCGAGCAGCCCCGGACGACAAGACCCTGGGCAAAGCCGAAGCCGTTCGCCGCGGCGGACAGGTTCGACGCCACGTCGCCGTCCACCACGCAGTTGGTGATGGCGAGCTTGCTGCACCCCGAGAAGCTCGCCGCTTTGGTGGTCAGGGTATCGCCGGCCTTGTAGGTGTAGTCGAACTTGAGGCCATCGACGGCCAGGTTCGCGGCCCCGCGCACATCGACGCTGCTGAAGACGGCCTTGTGAAGCGGATCGGCGGATCTGAGCGTCACACGGTCGCTGAAGGTGATGTCGAAGCCGGACTGCGCGTTCAGCGACAGGCTGCCGTAGTTGCCCTCCCTGAGCAGGATCGTCCCGCCTCCGCCGTTGAGCTGCTTCAGGGCTGCGGTCAGTTCGGCCTGCGTGGAGACCGTGATGGTCGGATTGGTCACGGGGTGCGCCTCTGCGTCTGAATGGCTGACAGGCGACTGGGCCGTCGCCGCTCAGGCGGACTCCGCCGTTCCTTGAGGGCATGAGTTTGGCCGTCAGGGCACGTTGGCGCCCTCCTTGGGGCCAGCGCGCCACGGTTCGGACCGAATGGGCAGCTCCGCCCCGGCAAGTCCCCGTCCCGGTTCGGGAACTTTGTGACGGCAGTTTTCCGCCAAGGGATGGAGAACCTGCCGTTTTCGCCCGCGAAACGATCCCGAGGCGGGCTCAGCTCGGGCACCCGCGTCAGGTTCGGGGACGGCGGGCAGGCAGGCGGTCGAAAGGGCGGGGCCGTGACGGACCTGGTGACAGATCCTGACCTGATCACCGGCACGTGCCTTGGCCACCGAAACAGGCGCCGCTCAGCCAGGTCGCGCCGAGCCCCCTGCCCTGGCGCCAACCGATCCATCGGATGACTGGCCCAACAGCCGCGAGACGTCCAAGATGACCTCAGGACCGCAGCGCCTCTCCCAAAGGCGTTCGACTTGGCAAGGAGACGACCGGGGCGATGAGCGATACCGATCAGGACCACGTGGACCCTACCCCGTTCCAGCCATTCGGCCGCAGGGCAGCTTCTCTCGCTGGGCGCGTCCGGCGGCTCGGCTCCCGGCTTGGTCATCCCCTTGGCGAACCAGGAAGGACATGCGGTCGTCCAATCCGCCTTCGGCCGTCTGCCGCAACGCCATCCGGCGAGGTGCAGCCGTGACCCGGCGTCCAAGGGCCCGGACCCGGACGACGTCGCGGGGCCGCACGCCCAGTCGCCGCCCCAATCTGGCCAGCGTCCTCCTTCTTCTTTGCGCAGGCGGCCTCACCGCCTACAACCTGGGGGGCGGCTTCGACCGACTGGAAGGCTGGTGGCCCGCCGCCCTTTCGAGCCGTGCGGACCGTCCGGCAGTCGCCGACGACCCGGCTCCTGGCGCAGCGGCGCGGTCCCCGGCCGCGCCCGTCGCGCCTGCGCAGGCCCCCGACCGCCCGACTCCCCCGTCAGGCTCGGCGGGCTTCGATATCCAGGGCCGGGTGACCGATGTTCGTGACGGCGGCACCATCGAGGTGGCGGGCGTGCCGGTCCGGCTCGCGAACCTCGACTGCGACAAGATCGGCACCGACGAGGGCCGGAGCGCCGCGCTCTTCATGCGCGACCTCGTGCAGGGGCAGGCCGTCACCTGCACCCTCGATGGACGGCGGGGACAGGACTGGGAGCTTGGAACCTGCTCCCTCTCCGCCTCCGGGGAGAACGTGGGCGAGATCCTGATCGGCGAAGGGGTTTGCGGGCGCTGGTAAGCGCCGCCACGACCCCGCCCGGCGCTGGCCGCCGGCCCTGCGAGGCGCCGACCGCAGAGGTTGGGGGGACCGTCGCCTCAGGCGGCCCGGACGATCTTGAAGCCTTCGACCTCGGCCTGGACCGGCATGTCCTTCCAGCGCTCCACGTCGTGCAGGATGATGAGCCGGCCGAGGTCGCCCTGGATGGCGTCGTTGATCCGGTCCATCGTCCTGAGCTGGTCCCACACGCTGCCGATCGCGTTGTTGAGCGGGACGTAGACGCCGTCATGCGAATGACCGGTGAGGTTCCTGGCCCCATAGACGCAATCGCCCGACACGACGACGTTGCCCCGCGCGGTTTCCAGCACGACGAACTGCTGCCCGATGGTGTGCCCCGGACCGAACCGCGCGTGCAGGCCGGGGAGCAGGTTGTCCCGGTCCCCATCCAGCAGGGTCACCCGATGCTCGACCGAGGCGTCGAACATGGAACGGAGGTCGTCGGGGTTGATGATCGCGGTCAGGTAGCCGAACTGCCGGGGCAGAGCCATCGCCTCGTGCCACGAGAGCAGCTCGCTTTTCTGAATGTAGAGGCGGGCCCGGGGGAACTTGTGGATCGACCCCATGTGGTCGAAATGGGCATGGCTCAGGACGATGTCGGTCACGTCTTCGGGTGCGACGCCCAGCTCGGCCAGGAGGCGGAGGGGGCTGATCCACTCCGGCACGTTGAACCGCTCCGACATCTCGGCGCCGATGCCTTCGCGCATGAACCCGGTGTCCACCAGCACATTGCGCCCGCCTGACCGCGCGAACACGAAGGCAAACGGCGTGTCCATCAGGCCATCGTCGTGGGTGCCGTTGATCAGGCTGTCCACGGGCTGGTCTTTGGCCCTCGCGTATTCGAGGACGAACACCTCCCAGGTCGGCGCGGCGGTCATGTGCGGCTCCTTTCGACGAATCGTGTCAGCTTTCAGCGAGATGCCGTCCCAGGCTCGACAACCCGACGGCGATGATCAGGATCGAGCCCTGAAAGACGTACTGGGACCAGGTCGGCGCGCCGAAGATGTTGAGGCCATTGAAGCCGAAGGCGATGATCAACGCGCCGACCAGCGTGCCCAGGATGTGAAATTCGCCGTCGCGCAGGGTCGCCGATCCCAGGAAGACCGAGGCGAAGGCGGTCAGGAGATAGCTGTCGGCCGCGCTCGTCGTCCCGCTGCCCAGCCGCGAGGCGAGAAGGATGCCGACCAGCGCCGCGCAGACCCCGGAGATCACGAAGCCGATGATCTTGATGCGGTCGATGTCGATGCCGGCCAGGCGGGCGGCAGCAGGGTTGCCCCCGACCGCCTGGATCTCCTGACCGAGGGCGGTGCGCTCCACGAGCAGCCAAAGCCCCCCGAGCACGAGGACCATCAGCACGATGTTGTTGGGGATGCCGAACAGCCAGCGCCCGAGGGAGATCTGGAGAAAGGCCTCGGGCACCCCCGACACGATCGGCACCCCGGACGAGTAGGCAAAGCTGAGGCCGGTCAGCACCGTCCCGACGCCCAGCGTGGCGATGACCGAATTCACCTTCATCTTGGTGACGATCAGGCCGTTCACGAGGCCCACCAGCGCGCCCGCCGCCAGGATCAGGACCACCGCCAGCGGAATGGGCAGGCCGCTGGCCACGATCAGCCCCGTCACCAGCACGCCATGCAGGCTTGCCGCGAAGCCGATGGACAGGTCCAGCTCGCCCACCAGAACAGCCACGGTCAGCCCGCCCGCGATGATCATGGTGAGAGACGCCTGGTTCAGGACGTTGGTGAAGTTCAGCACCGTCGGAAAGGCCCGCGGAGACAGCCAGGCGAAGGCCAGGATCATCGCGGCGAGGCCGAGGATCGTGCCCCATCGCGCAAAGGTGCCCAGCCAGACCTTGGTCCTGGGGGACAGGAGGCGTGGACGGACGGTGGCGTCGGTCATGTCGGGTCTCCGTTGCGGGCTTCGGAATGGTCGGCCTGTCCGGCATAGCTCGCGGCGACGATGGCCTGCCGCGTGATCCCGGAGCCGGTGAGCTCGCGCACGACGCGCCCCTCGGCCATGACCAGCACCCGGTCGGCAAGGTCGGGCAGTTCGTCCGGCTCGGACGAGATCACGATGATGGCGGTCCCGCTGGCGGCCAGATCGCGGATCAAGCGATGGATCTCGGCGCGCGCCCCGATGTCCACGCCGCGCGTCGGCTCGTCCAGGATCAGCACCCCGGGCGCGCGCAGGAGCCAACGGCCGATGACCACCTTCTGCTGGTTGCCGCCGCTCAGCCGCTCGACCGGCGTGCCGGAGGTTGGGACTTTGACGGCCAGGTCGCGGATGATGCGAAGGGCCATCGCCTCGCGCCGGCGAGTGCTGACGAAGGGCAGCGCCCGGCCATGGACCACCTTGGCGAGATTGGCGATCTGCAGGTTGAAGGCCACGCTCTTGGGCAGGACCAGCGCCTCGGCGCGCCGCTCCTCCGGGACGAGCCCCACTCCGGCCTTGACCGCCGCCGCGGGCGAGCGTGGGGCATAAGAGGTCCCGTTGAGCCGCATCTCGCCCGCCAGAGCCATGTCGGCCCCGAAGATCAGCCGGGCCAGCTCGGTCCGCCCGGCGCCGACAAGGCCGCCGATGCCCAGCACCTCGCCCGCGCGGAGGTCGAAGCTGACCCCATGGACCCGCGGCGGGCGGGCCAGGTTGCGCACGGACAGCACCACCTGCGGTCGGGTGTGGTCCACCTTGGCCGCGGCTTCGGCGCGGCGCCCGCCGACGATCTGGTCGATGAGGTTGCGGCGCGTCAGCGTGGCACCGGACAGTTCGGCCACGCTCTGCCCGTCGCGAAACACCGTGACCCGAGCGCACAGGTCCAGGATCTCGTCCAGACGGTGCGAGACATAAAGAACCGCCACGCCCGCCGAGGACAGGTCGCGGATGGCCTGGAACAGGGCGCCCGCTTCCTTGGCGGACAGCGACGCCGTGGGCTCGTCCATGACGATCAGCCTGGCCCGCCTCATCTGGGCCCGGCAAATGTTGATGAGCCAGTTCTCGGCGATGGACAGGCCCTTCACGTTGGCGGACAGCGGCGCCGTGATCCCTGTCCGTGCCGCGACCGGGGCCACGTCGCGGGCGATCGCGGCCCAGTCCACCATGCCCCACCGCGTCTTCTTGGGCAGCCCCAGCATGATGTTCTGGAGAACGGTCATGCCGGGCACGAAGGCGAGCTCCTGATGGATGAAGCTCATCCCGAGGTCGCCCGCGGCCTGGGGGGTCAGCGGCCCGACCGGCTGGCCATCGATCTCGATGGTGCCGGAATCGGGCCGGGTCAGACCGGCCAGGCACTTGATGAAGGTGGACTTGCCCGCACCGTTCGCGCCGACGAGGCCATGCACTTCGCCGGGGCCAATCTCGAGGGATGCTCTGGAAAGCGCCCGCGCGCCGCCATAGGCCTTGGCGAGGCCGGACACCGCCAGCAGGGGCGGGACGGCCCGCCGCCCCTGCCCGACTTCCATGGCGCTCATCTGCACGGGACGCCGGTCCTCACTGGCCCAGCGCCTCGGGGTGCTCGGCAAGGAAGTCCTCGACGTTGCCGGCATTTACCAGCACGGCCGGCACCTCCTCGGCCCGCGGGGTCCAGTTATCCCCGGCCGCGACGATGTCCTCGAGCAGCTTCACCATGTTGTAGCCTTCGGAGTAGCTGTCCTGCCAGGCCGTCGCGTCCATGTGCCCGTTGCGGATGTTCTCCAGCGCCTGTGCGTTGCCGTTCACGCCATAGACCCGGACATCATCGCGTCCCTGCTGCCGCAGCGTGCCGATGGCGCCGATCGCCGGATCGTCCCAGCAACCCCAGATCGCCAGCGCGCCGTCCCCCGGAGGATGCGAGGCGAGCCAGGCATTGGCGTATTGGGCGCCATCCTCGAAGAAGCCGGGAATCCGGACCTCGTTCTTGGTGACCTCGATGTCGCTGCGCCCGCTCAGCATCTGGTCCAGCACCGCCTCGCGGTTCCGGCAGACTTCGCCGGTCCGGTAGGTCAGGGCAAGGACGCTGCCGCCGTCCGGCATGGCGTCCAGCATCTCCTGGATCACCGGCTCGGCCATCGGTCCGCCCGATCCGTTCGTGGCGGCGACCGTGCTGCCCAGTCCTCCGCCCCAGGTCACGACCGGGATGCCGGCCTGCGAGGCGGCGTCCAGCCCCGCCCCGATGGACGAGAACGGAAAGACCATGTCCACGATCGCGGTCGCGCCAAGCTGGGCGAAGTTCTGGATGGCCGAATTGGCCTGATCGGCGCTTCCTGCGGCGTCGATCACCGAGACCTGCCATCCGAGTTCCTCGGCCGCGGCTGTCGCGCCCTGGATGTAACGGACGTTGTTGGCCTCGGTCGCCGAGATCGAAACGATCCCCACGAGCGGCGCGTCCTGTGCGGCGGCGGCCTGGGCGGCGGCCATTCCGGTCACCACCGCAAGCGTCAGTCGAGTGCGCGTCATGTTCATCCTCCCCAGTGGCTCCGGTGCACCCCGCTCGATCCGGCGGGTTGGCTAACCGTTTCGCCAAGCTTCCGCATATCTAGCCGGCTTTCAAGCGCCGTTCTCATTGCAGCATGAGAAAATTCCGCATAGCTTCAGCGAAGCGTTTCGCTGAGGACCGATGACGACGATCAAGGACGTGGCAAAGGCGGCGCGGGTTTCGACGGCAACCGTCTCGGCCGTGCTGAATGGCACAGCCTATGTGAGCCCCACCCTCAAGGCCCGGGTCGAAGCTGCCATCGCGACGCTGGACTATGCGCCGTCCCAGGCCGCCCGCAGCCTCAAGCGCGGGGCAAGCGGCCTCGTCGCGCTGGTGGTGGCCGACCTGGCCAGTCCCTTCTACGCCCGGATCGTCTGCGCGGCCGAGGCTGCGGTCGGTGCGCGGGACCGATCGCTCGTCGTCTTCAACAGCGACGAAACGCCCGAGAACGAACGGCGCATCCTGGACCGGGTCGCGCGCCTTTCATGCGACGGCCTGATCTTTGTTCCCGCCGACGACCCGAAGCGCTATGCCCGTTCCGGCCTGGCCAAGGGCCGACCCGTGGTTCTGTTCGGTCGGTCCGTCGAAGGGCTGAGCCTCGACACGGTGACGCTCGACAACCGTCAGGCGGCGGCGGACGTCACCAACTACCTGGCCGACCTTGGGCATGTCCGGATCGGAGCAATCACCGGCCCCGATCACCTCTCGACCGGACGCGCGCGACGGACCGGCATGATGGAGGCCCTTGCCGCCCGGGGACTCAGCCTGCGGCCGGAGCATCTGCGCAGCGGCGAGTTCCGGGAAGAGGTCGCATACGCCCAGGCGCGCGACATGCTTGCGCGCGCGGACCGACCCACCGGGCTTTACGTGGCCAACGGGGTCATGGCCCTGGGCGTGCTGCGGGCCTTGGCAGATCTTGGCCTGCGCTGCCCGGCCGACGTCTCGATCGCCTCCACCGACACCATCCCGGGAAGCCGTGTGTTCCGCCCCCGCCTGACCCGCACCGAGCATCCCGCCACGGACATGGTCAACGAGGCCGTGCGGCTTCTGATCGACCGCATCCACCGGCGCACGAACGAGGAACCGCGGCATGTGGTGTTCCAGCCGACCCTGGTTCTGGGGGACAGCTGCGGACCTCCTCCGGGCCCGTAAGGCGGCCCCAAGGACAATAGACTGACCCGGGACCTGAATGGATCGGGGGCGGGCCGCATCTTGCGGTCAGGTCATGGCCGCCCCGCCGCCGCCGCAATGCCGGGGCTGGGACGGATTGGCCGGATCAGCCGGAAGGCGTAGTCTTGCTGCATAGGTAACGAGACTCAGCAGGGTCCATGCCTCACCAGCCTGGTTTCCTGCTAGGAAGCTGATCAAATGTGCAGGATGGATGAGGCGGGACGGACTGCCCCCGGTTCGCTCGCCCTCGGTAGGACGGAGCACGGTCGGAGCGACGCCGACCGACTGGGCCCAATCGCCACGGTGCTGCTGCTGGCTCTTTTGGCTGGTCCGGTTCAGGCAGGGGGAATCCCGACCGATCCGTGCGTTCATTTGGATGACCTCGCCGACCGGGCGATGCTGATCGATCCGCTGCTTTCGCCCGACTCGGCCGAGCAGATGGCCGGCCTCAACCGCGCCTGGTGCGACAGGCAGGCCTCGTTGGCCGACCGCCTTGGCCTAGTCGACTCCGAGCAGGCCCTCCCCTCGAGCGTGTCGCAGCTTGCCTTCAGCTCGCCCTCGGTCCCTCTGCCGTCCAATCCTGCTCCGGTCCCGCTTCCTGCAACGGCCTACACGGCTGCTGCGGGTCTCCTGGCCCTTGCGGCCGCTGCACGGCGAGCGGCCACGACTCGCCAGATCAGGTCGGCGTCGGACCTGTCCGGCCCCCTTGTCGCATGCATAGGGCCGAAAGAACTCGCTTAGGGAGTCCAGCCCCCGGCGCCCTGAAGGTCTGTCGCTGACGATGTTGGGGCGGCGCGGCCCGGTTCCGCCTCAGGCGATCGGCTTGGGCGGGGGTGGCGGCGGCGCTGGCGTGGCCGCCGTGTGGATGCCCTCCTCGAGAAAGCGCTTGGCAATCTCCTGATTGATCTCGCTCCGGGTCGTGGTGCCGAAGTTCACGTCGCGGATGATGGCCCGAATCTCGAAGTTCAGGATGTCGGCACCGAAGCCCGCCAGCACGACGGCCGGGGGCGGTGCCAGAAGCACCATCGGGTGCCCTTCGGCGATGCTGCGGAGGAGTTGAGTCACATGCTCGACGTCGTTGCCATAGGCCACGGACACCGGAAGGATCAGCCGCCCGACAAGGTTGCCCCGGGTCCAGTTCACCACTTGCCCCGACACAAGATCCGCGTTCGGGACGATCACGTCGGTCCGGTCGAAGGTTTCGATCCGCGTCGACCGAACCGAGATGTCGCGCACATAACCCATGCGCGGCCCGACCTCGATCCAGTCGCCTTCGCTGATCGGGCGCTCGATCAGGAGGATGATGCCAGACACGAAGTTCTGGACGATGTTCTGGAGACCGAAGCCGATCCCGACCGACAGGGCCCCGGCGACGATGGCCAGGTTCGATAGATCGAGCCCGGCGACCGTGACGGCGAGCAGCGCCGCCAGCGTGATACCCAGATAGCCCAGACCGGACACGACCGCCGTCTGCGCCCCCGCATCGAGACGCGTCTTGGGCAGAACCGTCGATCGCAGGGTGGCCTGAACCACCCGCGTCAGGAACCAGCCCGCCGTGAAGACCAGCCCGAAGGTGGCGAACTGTCCGGGCGACAGGCGCGTCTCGCCGACCGTGATGCCACCCAGGAACCGGGTCCAGGCCTCGACGAGATCTTCGGGACGGGCCCCCCAGATCAGGGCCAGCAGCGGAAGGGCCAGCAGGAAAAGCGCAAACCCCACGAGCACGGGCAGCAGCGCATCCCGGATCGTGTCGCGGCGCATCAGCAGGGCATACAGGTCCGCCGAGAACCACTGCAGGACGATCAGCAACCCGAACAGGCCCATCGTGATGACGCTGGGGAGAAGAAGCGCCCCGCCCACCCGGTGGAACCCGAGGATCGAGAGGATGGGAGCGATGATGGCGATCCCCAGGATGGCCCGTCCGAGCACCACGACGATGCGGCGGCGGAAGGCGATCCCTTCGTCCTCATCCTCTGGGGATCCCGCGGGCTGCCCGGCTTGGGCGAGGCAGCGGCCGAGCTGGAACACGACCAGGGCCAGCAGGATCTCGGTCGGCAGCAAGAGACCGGCCTTCACCTCGGGGGCGATGTCGCCGGTCGACAGGAAGGCCCGCATCAGGACGTCGGCGGCCAGGATCCAGCCCGCGCGCACCAGATGCGTGCCGCTGGCCTCCTTGATGGAAGGCAGAAAGTCGAAGGGCGGCGGATTGACCCGATCGGTCCCGAAGAATCGGCTCGAAAGCCAGGCGGTGGCGATGACGCAGACGCCCGCCAGCGGCACGGCGCGCACCAAGGCCAGGACCCGGGTTCCGAACAGTCCGGTTGCCTCGATGCCCGCCGCGAGGGCCAGGAGCCCCCCGAGGGGCACCAGGGCCCGACCGACAGACACAGCGAGGCGGACGACGTTCTCCGCGTGTTCGCCCCGGAACCGCCCGCGCGGCTTGCTTCCTGAAAAATGCGCCCCAAGGTTCGAGATCCACTGGCGGCCGCGCGCCAGCAGCACGACGCTGACGATCCCGAACATCGCCGCCAGCGGCCAGTTCGTGGCAAAGACGGCGCGACGCGCCTCGCTGCGCACCGAGGTCGTCAATTCCTTGGACAGCCCGATGACCCGCGTCACCACGGCATCGGCCATCTCCGGCCAGATCCGGGGATCGAGGGGGGGCGCGCTCCGGGCGAGAAGGGCCGCCGCCTGACGGCTCCGCGACAGCGCGTCGATCTCTCCAACTAGGCCGTCGGCGTGCACATACGCTTCCTGGGCCAGGAGCCCCGGGGCTCGCAGGCGGGCAAGATCGGCGGCAAGCGCGGCCCGCCGTTCGGCGACGCGGGGATCCTCGGCGGGCTCGCCCTCGGCGGGGGCCGCGCCCAGGGCCGCAATCTGAGCATCGACGGTGGCGATCCGCGCGGCATTGGCCGCCTGCGCTTCGGCAAAGACGTCTCGCCAGCCGACGATCTCCTCGCGCAGGCGGCTCAGGGCGAAGTTCGATCCGCGACCCGCCTCGGACAGGGCTTCGGCCCGCGATGCCGTCTCGGCCCAGGCGGCGTAATCGGGGCCGGGAAGCTCGGCCGAGGTTTCCGCCGCGACCTCGGTGGACGCTTCCTCGGCCACCTCCGCTTCGGGGGGCGGGCTGACCGCCTCGTCCTGGGCCGCGGCCGGGGATGCGAATCCCAGCAGAAGCGCGACCAGGACGGCCCTTGCGCCCCGCATCAGTCCTCGAAGACGCCCGGGATCGACGCCGGAGCCCGATCCAGCCAGCGCGGCACCGGCAGCCCCTTCTCCCGCAGGAACTCCGGGTTCCAGAGCTTGGACTGGTAGCGCGTGCCGTAGTCGCAGAGGATCGTCACGATGGTGTGGCCGGGGCCCATCTCGCGCGCCATGCGGATCGCCCCCGCGACGTTGACGCCCGACGAGCCGCCCAGGCACAGCCCTTCGTGCTCCAGGAGGTCGAACACGATCGGAAGAGCCTCGGAGTCCGGGATGCGCCAGGAGAAATCCGGCGTGATGCCATCCAGGTTGGCCGTGATCCGGCTCTGGCCGATGCCTTCGGTGATCGAGTTGCCCGGCATCTCGAAGGTGCCGTCGGTGTAGAAGCTGTGGAGGGCCGAGCCCTCGGGGTCCGCGAGCCCGACCTTCACGCCCCGCGGCTGCAGCGCCATGGCCAGCCCCGCGAGGGTGCCGCCGGTCCCCACCGCGCAGACGACTCCATCCACCTTGCCGCCGGTCTGCTCCCAGATCTCGGGGCCGGTGCCTTCGATATGCGCTTGGCGGTTGGCGAGGTTGTCGAACTGGTTCGCCCAGATCGCGCCTTCGGGCAGGCTGCGCGCCAGTTCCTCGGCCAGGCGGCCCGAATAGCGGACGTAGTTGTTCGGGTTCTTGTAAGGGGCCGCCGGAACCTGCACGAGGTCCGCCCCCGCCAGCCGCAGCATGTCCTTCTTTTCCTGGCTCTGCGTCTCGGGGATGACGATCACCGTCTTGAATCCCATGGACGCGCCCACCAGGGCGAGGCCGATGCCGGTGTTGCCGGCTGTGCCCTCCACGATGGTGCCGCCGGGGCGCAGCTCACCCCGTCGAACAGCCTCGTGGATGATGTAGAGGGCAGCCCGGTCCTTGACCGACTGGCCCGGATTCATGAACTCGGCCTTGCCCAGAATCTCGCACCCCGTCGCCTCGGAGGCATGGCGAAGCCGGATCAGGGGCGTGTTGCCCACGGTGGCGGCAAGGTCGGACTTGATGGGGGACATGGAAGCGGCCTCTGGTTGCGCCCCCTGTCTAGGGAGGGCTCCCGCGAAACTCAAGGCGAGCGGGCGGAGCCGAGTGGTTCTCCGCCCCCTGTCCCAGCGTGGCGGTCAGCGCCGCCCGGCGCGCCATCGGTCCAGCCACAGGAGCATGGAGATGAGCGGCACGGCGTTCGCCTCTCCGGAGTCCAGAAGCGCCATGGCCTGATCGAAGGAGAGAAGATGCAGCTTGAGGTCCTCCTGCTCCGATTCGAGGCCACCGGAGGTGGCGTGATCGTCGGGCAGGTCGCAGGGCGCGAGATAGGCGTAGAAATGATCCGTTGCGTTTCCGGGCGACGCATAGCCGGTGAACATCGGGATCAGGGTGTCGATCTCGAGACCGGCCTCCTCCTGCGCTTCGCGCCGTCCAGCCTCCTCGGGTGTCTCCCCCGCGTCGACGAGGCCGGCGACGGGCTCCAGGATCCAGGGCTGGGGGTCGCCGCGGCGCGCCGGGCCCGATCGGAACTGCTCCACGAGCAGCACACGGTCACGTCGTTCGTCATAGGGCAGCACCAGCGCCGCATCGGCGCCGACCATGACCTCCCGCGGCAGGCCAGCCGCCCGGCTTCCGTCGAACCGTCGGTGGTCCACCTCCAGGCCTTCGAAACGGAAGAAGCTTCCTGCCGGGGGACGGATGCGACGCAGCTCAAAGTCCTCGGGGGCGGCGCGGTGGCGCAGGGATGTCGGGGCCGCGCGGGCGCGCAGGGATGCCGCCGCGCGATGATCGATCATCGGCCCCTGCTGCTGGAGCGCCTGCCCCACGAGCGGCGGCTCATGCGCGGCGATCTCGGCCGCGCGGCGCATTGGCAGCGGAAGGGAGTGCCGCAGCCATCCCTCGAAGGACCAGTCCTCCTCGCCGACCTTCAGCGATTCAGGTGGGAAGTAGACTTCGGCCTGCGCCGGCTCCCCTTCGACCAGGATGGTGACAGTTCGCCGCGTGTAGCCGAAGGGCAGCTCGTAGGCGTCGAGCCGTTCCTGGGCATCGAGCGAGAGCGTCCATGACGTGCCGACCGCCTTCGCGGCCTGATCCTCGACAAGGATCGGCAGGTCACCCTCGACCGATCGGAGGACGCGGTAGCCGGGCAGTTCGGCGTTCCGGCACTCAGCCCCCCCCGTCCCGCCGGACAGAAGCTCGAGCATGGGCCGATAGCGAAGCGTGCCGTAGAAGAAGAATGTAGTCATGTGAGATCGCGCACCATCCATTCGGTCGCGAGCCCTGCCCCGGCTGCTCCGTGCCGGAGCGCCGATCCCGACACGGGCACCGCGATAGCAGGAACGTTCTCGACGAAAAGCCAGGGCGCGTCCAGCGGATCGGTCGGCCCCCTCGCGGGCCGGACCGCAGGAACCGTGGCTGCGACCCCCTTACGGAACGCCGCGGCCCTGCCCCCGTCAGGCCGGCTTGGCCATCGTGATCTGGGTGACATCGCAGCTTCCACCGTGGAACGCGCCCGCGCAGGAGGCGAGGTAGAAGTTCCACATCCGCCGGAAGCGTTCGTCGAAGCCGAGCCGGGCCACCTCGTCCCACCGGCCGTTGAAGGTCTCGTGCCACCGGCGAAGCGTCTGGCTGTAGCTTTCGCCGAACTCGATGGAGTTCAGCACTCGCAGTCCCGCCTTCTCGACTTCGGACCGCAGCACCTTGGGGCTGGGGAGCATCCCGCCTGGAAAGATGTACTTCTGGATGAAGTCGACGCCCGAGCGGTACAGATCCCAACGCTGGTCCGAGATCGTGATGATCTGCAAGGTCGCGCTGCGCCCCGGCTTGAGGCACCGCTTCAGGGTTTCGAAGTAGACGGGCCAGTATTTCTCGCCCACCGCCTCAAACATCTCGATGGACGCCACGCCGTCGTAGACGCCCTGTTCGTCCCGGTAGTCCTGCAGCTTGAGCGTGACCCGATCCTGAAGCCCGGCCCGGGCGATCCGGTCCTGCGCATAGGCGAGCTGCTCCTTGGAAATGGTGAGCCCCGTCACCCGCAGCCCCCGCTCCTTGGCCGCATACTCGGCAAAGCCTCCCCACCCGCAGCCGATCTCGAGGACGTGCTCGCCGGGCTTGGCGCCCATCTGATCCACCATGCTCTCGTACTTGCGGCGTTGCGCGGCCTCCAGGCTCTGCTGCCCCCGGTCGAAAAGGGCCGACGAATAGGTCATCGTCTCGTCCAGCCAAAGGCCGTAGAACTCGTTGCCCAGATCGTAATGGTAGCTGATGTTCTTGCGCGCCTGGCGCTTGGTGTTGCTTTGGAGCCAGAAGCGCAATCGCTCGTAGGCCCGGACGAAGAACGCGCCGGGGAAGCCGTCGTAGATATCGTCGGCCTCGTCGTTCATGAAGTCCATGAAGGCCATCAGGTCCGGCGTGGACCACCAGCCTTCCAGATAGGCGTCGCAGAAGCCCAGGTGGCCCTCCCGCACCGTTCGAGCGAATAGGTCGGCGTTGTGGACCACCACCTCGGCGACATACCCGGGCTCGCGCCCCTCGGCCCGAAAGCGCCGGCCATCCGGCAGCACGATGTCGAGCCTCCCTCGGGGCAGGCGCTCGGCGACCGCGAAGACCTGCGCGAAGTAACGCGGCAGGTTGTCCTGCCCCTCAGTGGAGGTGAGAATCATCGGCCGCTGCCCCTGTTTGTCATTCCCCGGGCAAAGTTAAGCCTCTGCGCCGATTTGTCACGCGTCACCTCCGACGGCCTCGACACGGCGCGACCGCGCGCGAAAGGCCTCCAGCGCCCTCTCCCGAGCCAGAGCTAGGTCCAGCACCGGCGCAGGATAGGGATCGCGGGACGACAGGCCCCAGGAGCGCGGGACCGCTTCGAAGAAGCTGAGGGCCGTCGCAGGCGCGTCCGACTGTCCCTCGGCAATCCAGCGCTGGGCGTAGCGGCCCTCGGCGTCATAGGTCTTGGCCTGCGCCACGGGGTTGAAGATGCGGAAGAACGGGGCCGCGTCCGGGCCCGATCCGGCGACCCACTGCCAGTTGACGGCATTGCTGGCTGGATCCCAGTCGGTCAGACACTCCTCGAACCAGGTCAGGCCCACGCGCCAATGGACCATCATGTGCTTGGTCAGGAACGATGCAACGATCATGCGCGCGCGGTTGTGCATCCGGCCGGTCACGTACATCTCGCGCATGGCGGCGTCGACCAGTCGGACGCCTGTCCGACCCTTCTTCCAAGCTTGAACCAGCGGGGCCTCGGCGTCGTCGGTCCAGGGAAAGGATCGCCATTCGGGCCGCCAAGGGTCCATGGCGAGCCCTGGGGCATGGAACAGGAGATGATGCGAGAACTCCCGCCAGGCGAGTT
Organism: Rubellimicrobium arenae; assembly: GCF_017916275.1. GTDB lineage: Bacteria > Pseudomonadota > Alphaproteobacteria > Rhodobacterales > Rhodobacteraceae > Rubellimicrobium > Rubellimicrobium arenae. The sequence goes on along the minus strand of NZ_JAFMST010000003.1, from coordinate 359,696 downwards.
CTCGAAGGAACCGGTCCGCTCCGGCTTCCCCCCGTTCCAGAGCCGCAAGGCCGGCCCGCCAGCAGGTGCGGACGCTGATCTCGCCATAGGTCAGGTTCTCGGAAAGACCCGAGGTGCCGTCCAGCGACGGGTATTCGCGGGATTCGGGGTAGGAACCGATCTTCTCGGCCAGGAAACACTCGAGCCGTTCGTGGGCACGTCGCTCGCCTGGGCGCTGCCAGGCGGCCACGATCGGAGCCCCGCCCCGCAGGGCCGCAGACAGGCGCCAATCTTCGAGCCGGTCCGATCGAGGCCAGGACGCAGGGGCCATCAGCCGATCCGGAGCGGGCAGAGGCAGGCCGGGATCGCGGTTCACGATGGACTTGAAGAACGCGCCGTAAACCTTGAAGCTGCCACCTGTTCCGGTCGCGACCTTCTCGGGCTCGAAGAGCAGATGCCCGGGCCAGGCCCGCGTCTCGATTCCCGCCGCCCGGAGCCCGTGCGACACAGCCTCGTCGCGCCGCTGCGACATGGGATCGTGCAGACGGCTCCACCAGACTGTGCCGGCCTGGGTTTCGCTGACCAGAGCCGTCAGGCTTTGGAGCGCCGGTCCGCGCCGGAGGATGAGCCGGCTCCCCAAGGCTTCAAGAGCGCGGGCGAGTTCACCGACAGCGAAGCCGATCCGCAACCGCGCTGCCGCCCCCAGTGTCTCGATCCCCTCGTCATGAAGGAAGATGGGGATGACCGGCCGGCCCGTTGCGACGGCCGCGTTCAGGGCGGGATGATCGGACAGACGCAGATCTCGCCGGAACCATAGCAGGATCGGGGATGTGGATTCGGTCATGGGCGGTTCGCCAGAGTGGAGGATCAGTTCAGGTCGGATCGGACCAAGGCCGCTACCGTGCGTCTCAGCTAGCCCTGAGGCTGTTCAGGGCGTCGATCAGACGATCGATGTCCTGCTCGGACGTGTAATGCGTGAAGCTGAGCCGCAGGACCCCCTTGGCGGGGTCGATCCCCATCGCCCTGAGCGGACGGACGGCATAGAAGTCCCCACCCCCTGCCATGATGCCCCGGGCCGCCAGTCTCCGTGCCGCCTCTTCGCCCGGCCCCGGCAACTCCACTGCAACGGTCGGCGCCCGGTTCTCGGCTTTGGTCGGCCCCAGGAGCCGGAGATCGTTCCGTGAGGCAAGCGCATCCAGCAGCGGTTGCAGGAGGGTTACCTCCTGCGCTCTCATGAGGTCATGGGCCATCCGGGCCGCCGCGGCACCCGTCGAGGGGCCGCCATGGCGGGACGACAGCGCCTCGAAGTAGTCGGCCATGCCAGCGGAGGCCGCGATCTGGGCGTGGTCAGGCCCCGCCGGAGTGAACCTCTTGTAGAGGACGTCACCGTTGAAGAAGTGGCCCTGGTTCGGCAGCTCGCGTCCAAAGTCCTCTCGGATGACCATGATGCCCTGATGCGGCCCGAACACCTTGTAGGCGCTGAACAGGTACACGTCGCAGCCCAGAGCCCCCACGTCGGGCAGGCCATGCGGCGCATAGCTGACCCCATCGACGCAGGTGCGCGCGCCATGCGCCCGGCATAAAGCCGAAATTCCAGAAACATCATTGATTTCGGCGATGACATTCGAGCAATGCGTGAAACAGACCAGGCGCACCCTGCCGTCCGCTAACAGCTCCTCGAGCCGTTCGGGATCGAGGTGGCCGGTGGCTGGATCGAGGCGCCACTCCCGCACCTCGATGCCGTCGTCGGCCAGCCGGCGCCAAGGGCCGGAATTCGCCTCGTGGTCCTGATCGGTGACCACAATCGCCTCGCCCGGCCGAAGCCACCGGCGCACGGCCTGGGCCAGGACATAGGTGTTCGCGGTGGTGGACGGTCCAAAGGACAACTCCTCCGTCGCGACGCCGAGCATGGCCGCGAGGCGGGTCCGTGCTTCGTCCATTTCGGCGCCGGCGATCTGGGACGCGACATAGGGCGCGTAAGGCTGGACCTTCCGCTCCGTGTAGAAGCGCGTCAGCCGATGAACCACTTGGGCGCAGGGGTACGATCCTCCTGCATTCTCGAAGAACGCTTGCCCTTGGAGGGCCGGCACGGCGAAGGCGGGGAACTGGGCGCGAACCCAATCGATGTCCAGGGCTGTCATGGCGTGTGAAAGATCCGAAGCGAAGCGAAGCTGCAAGGGGCTGGGACCGGCGTCACGGATCAAAGGTCCACGACGACCCGGCCCCTCACCCGGCCGTCCAGGATCGCCCGCCCCAGGTCGGGCAAGTCCTCCAGCCGGGCGGGGGCGATCATGGGTTCCATCCTGTCCTTGGGCAGATCGCGCGCGATCCTGGCCCAAGCCGCCTCCCGTTCGGGCATCGGAGCCATGACCGAGTCGATGCCAAGGAGGTTCACGCCTCGCAGCAGGAAAGGAATGACCGTCGCCGGAAGCTGCGATCCTCCCGCAAGGCCGACCGCGGCGACCGACGCGCGGTATTTCATCTGTCCCAGCACCCTGGCCAGCATCGCCCCGCCGACGGCATCCACGCAGCCGGCCCAGGTCTCGGATTCAAGCGGCCGGGACGTGGTCTGGGCCAGGGCGTCGCGCGGCACGATCCGCTCTGCGCCAAGGCTGCGGAGGTAGTCCTCGTTCTCCGGGCGGCCGGTGACGGCAGCGACCCGGTAACCAGCCGCCGCCAGCAGCATCACCGCCACGCTGCCCACGCCGCCCGAGCCCCCCGTCACGAGCACCTCGCCATGGTCGGGCGCAAGGCCGTGGGCCTCGAGGGCCAGGATGGCGAGCATCGAGGTGAGCCCGGCCGTTCCGACCGCCATGGCCTGCCGCATCGAGAGCCCTTCGGGCACCCGGACCAGCCAATCGCCCTTGACGCGGGCGCGCTCGGCATAGCCGCCCCACCGCGTCTCCCCGACCCGCCAGCCTGTCAGGATCACGGGATCGCCGGGCTTCCAGCGCGGGTCGGACGACTCTTCCACGACACCGGAAAAGTCGATGCCCGGGACATGAGGATAGGTCCTGACGAGGCCCCCGCCCCCCGTGAGGCACAGGCCGTCCTTGTAGTTCAACGTGGAGTGCCGCACCGCCACGGTGACGTCGCCGTCCGGAAGGCGGTCGTCCGCGACGTCGGTCACGGCCGCGTCGAGACCTGCGTCGCGCTGTTGGACCAGGAGGGCTTTCATCAGATGGCTCCTTGGTGGGGCATGGCGATCAGGTCGGTCGGTGGCGGCCGGACGCCGGCTGCGGTCAGCATGGCGTGGACCTGACCCCGGTGGTGGGTCTGATGATTGAACATATGCGAGACCACGATCGCCAGCGGCTGCGTGCGCGGTGGCCCGCCGCTGGCCGGGACCCAGGTGAGTCCCTGGTCCAGAGCAGCGTCCGGCAGCTGGGCCGTCCAATGCAGGAGGTCGTCGTCCGTCTCGCGTCGAGCCTTGGCCCAGGCGGCCGCAGTGGGCGCCATGCGGACGCTTTCGGGAATGCCCCCGAGGCTTGGCGCGTCACCACGGATCCGGCCCATCCAGGTTCGGTCCGCCCACAGAAGATGGCTCAGGGTGGCCAGGATGGATCCGAACCAGGCCCCCCGATCCCGCAAGAGCTCGTCTTCGGGCAACGCGGCCACGATCTCAAACAAGCCACTGTTCTGCCATGCGTTGTAGCGCGCCATCATACGGCACCAATCGGCCGTCACGAGCATGAGGCTCTCCCTTCGTCACGGCGGCAGGGTGGCAGGGGCGCACGGGCCCCGCAAGCTCGCTCTTCGATGAGGAGCCTTGACCAGCGGCCCGGGACTCCGGCCCTTGAAGGAGCCGATCGGGCTCCATAACGTTTCTCCTGTACCGCCACGCTGTCCAACGGGAGACACGATCAATGAAATTCGCGACCCTTCTGGGCGCCGCGTCGCTCGCCGCCGTCGCCATGGGCCATGTCGCCCAGGCCCAGGACGCCGAGCTGACCGTGCTCGACTATCCCGGCTTCGAAACGCCCGAGTTCCACCAGCCTTACCTGGACAAGAACGGAGCGGATCCGACCTTTTCGTTCTTCGGAGATGAGGAGGAAGCCTTCCAGAAGGTGCGCTCGGGCTTCCAGGCAGACGTCGCCCATATCTGCTCGGGCTCGGTCATCAAATGGCAGGAATCCGGCCTCATCGAGCCGTGGGACACGTCCAAGATCACCGACTACGCCAACCTGGACGCCAACCTGACGGGAACGCAGATCGGTGGTCAGGGGGACGTGTACTTCATCCCGACCGACTGGGGCACCACGGCGATCGCCTACAACCCCGACGAGGTGCCGGCCGAGGACGTGGCGAGCCTGGAGGTGTTCAAGAACCCCAAATACGCCGGGCGCATCGCCCTGCCCGACAACGTGGACGACGCCTGGGCGCTGGCCTACCTCGCCACCGGCGTGACCGACTGGACCAACGTCACCGACGCGCAGTTCGAGGCCGCCGCCCAGTGGCTCCGCGAGGTGCACCCCAACCTGCGCACCTACTGGACCGACCCCGCCGAGCTGGCGCAACTGATGAGCACGGGCGAGGTGCTCGTGGCCTGGGCCTGGAACGAGACCTTCCCCACCATGAAGGAGGAAGGCCGCCCCATCGGCTTCCAGCGCGAGCCCCAGGAGGGCTCCTCCATCTGGCTTTGCGGCCTCGTCAACATGGTCAACGGCCCCGGCTCCGAGGACAAGGTCTACGATTACGCCAATGCCTTCCTGTCGACCGAGACGGCGCCGGCCCTCGTTTCGGCCGGGTGGGGCAGCGCCAATACGCTGGGCATGCAGAACATCACTCAGGAGGACCTGACCGCGTCGGGCCTGGGCCAGATCAGCGCCCCGATCTTTGCCCAGCTGCCGATCTCCATCGAGTCGCGCGAACGCCACGCCCAGACCTTCGAGGAGATCAAGGCCGGGTTCTGAGCCCCGCCGATCCATGGGCCGGGGCGCATCGCTCCGGCCCGTCCTGGTCCGCTTCGATCCGGGCTGGCGCCTCGGCCCGGCCGCTTTCCGACTGGACCCTGTGACGCAAGGACCGTGGGCGGACTACTTGCCCAGCCTATGCCAGCCGTAAAGGCACATGATCTCGGTCGCCACGTGCGCTCCGGCGATCGCCGTCGCTCCGGTGTTGTCGTAAGGCGGAGAGACCTCCACCACGTCGCCCCCGACGACCCGCAGCCCGGCCAAGCCCCGCAGGATCGCCGCCGCCTGCCAGCTTTGCAGCCCCCCCCAGACCGGAGTCCCGGTGCCGGGCGCGAAGGCAGGATCGAGAGCGTCGATGTCGAAGGTGACGTAGGTCGGCGCATCCCCGACGATGCGGCGGACCTGTTCGGCCACGGCGTCGGGCCCTTCCTCATGGACGGCGCGGGCGTCGATCATGGGCACGCCAAGCCGGTCCTCGGTCACGGTCCGGATCCCGATCTGCACCGAACGGTCGGGGTCGATGAGCCCAAGCTTCACGGCCTTGTAGAGGAACGTGCCATGGTCGATCCGGTCCATGTCATCGTCGGCCCACAGGTCGGAATGGGCGTCGAACTGCACCACGGCTAGGGGACCGAACCGTTCCGCATAGGCCCGCAGGATCGGCAACGTGATGAAGTGGTCCCCCCCGAGGGTGACGGTCCCCGCCCCCTGGGCCAGGATCTCGCGGACCCGAGCCGTCAAGGTGCCGGGAAACTCCGAAGTCTTAGCGTAGTCGAAGGCGAGGTCGCCGCTGTCCACCACCGTCATCTCGGACAGCGGGTCGAAGGGCCAGCCATAGGGCGGGTCATAGGGCTGCAGCGTGGACGCCTCGCGGATGGCCCGCGGCCCGAACCGGGACCCCGGACGATGCGTCACGGCCTGGTCGAAGGGCACGCCCAGGATGGCCAGATCGGCCCCGGCCACGTCCTTGGAATAGCGCCGCCGCAGGAACGACGTCGCGCCGCCGAACGCATTCTCGAAGGCCAGTCCCCTGCCCTCGCCGGTGAACGCCCGGTCCACCTGCGTCTTGGCATCCTCAAGTCCCATCAGTCACTCCGTCAGTGGAAGGGCCCGCTCGACCAGGCGGGCAAAGTAGCTGGCGCCCACCGGCGCGGCGCGATCGTCGAAATCGAAGGCGGGGTGGTGGCACATCGGCGTGCCGCCGTTGCCAAGCATCAGGAAGGCTCCGGGCCGGGCCTCGAGCATGTAGGAGAAGTCTTCCGCCCCCATCTCGGGCACCATGCGCTCATCCACCCGCACCGCGACCTCCCGCGCCACCTCGGCGGCGAAGGCGGTCCTGTCCTCGTCGTTGATGGTGGCGGGATAGCCGGGGAGGATGGTGATCTCGGCGTTCAGCCCGAAGGCCGCCGCATGGCCTTGGACGATCTCGTCCAGCCGCCGATGCGCGAGGGCATGGACCGACTTGTCATAGCTTCGGATCGTGCCGGTGATCACGGCCTCTTCGGGAATGACGTTGAAGGCGCTGCCGGCGTGGATCTGCGTGACCGAGACCACGACCTGCTTCATCGGGTCGACGTTGCGGCTCGCGATGGTCTGGAGCGCCTGCACCAGCGCACCGGCCGCGGGGATCGGGTCGAGCGCGTCATGCGGATACGCGGCATGACCGCCCTTCCCGCGAAGGGTGATCGAAAAGTCATCCACCGCCGCCATGATCGGCCCGGGGGTGGTCGCGAACTCGCCCAACGGGACGCCCGGAGCGATGTGCATGGCAAAGACCTGCTCCACGCCAAAGCGGTCCAGCACCCCCGCGCGGACCATCTCCGCCCCGCCGCCGCCCAACTCCTCGGCCGGCTGGAAGAGGAGCACGGCCGTCCCGGCGAAGTTGCGCGTCTCGGCCAGGTAGCGGGCCGCCCCCAGCAGCATGGCCGTGTGGCCGTCGTGGCCGCAGGCGTGCATCCGCCCCGGGACCTCCGACGCGTAGGGCGCGCCCGTGATCTCGTCCATCGGCAGCGCGTCCATGTCGGCCCGCAGGCCGATGGCACCGCCGGGCGCGCGGCCCCGGATCAGCGCGACCACGCCCGAGGTGGCGATGCCCTCGTGGATCTCGTCCACGCCGAACTCCCTCAGGCGCGCGACGACGAAGGCCGCCGTCTCGTGGCAATCGAAGCCCAGTTCCGGACGGCGATGGATGGCATGGCGCCACGCGGCCATGTCCTCCGCAAAGGCGGCGATGCGGTTCACGACAGGCATGGGTGGACTCCGTGGCTCGAGCCGTGTGATGGCGTCGGAGATTGCTAGCCTTGCCTTGGGGTCCTCCGCAATGCCCACGCCAGACGCCGAAGTCACCCGCCTCCTTGCCATCATGGCCCGCCTCCGCGACCCGCAGACCGGCTGCGCCTGGGACGTGGAGCAGACCTTCGCGACGATCGCGCCCTACACGATCGAGGAAGCCTACGAAGTCGCGGATGCCATCCAGAAGGAGGACTGGCCAGGCCTCAAGGGTGAGCTGGGAGACCTGCTTCTCCAGGCCGTCTTCCACGCCCGCATCGCCGAGGAGGCAGGCCTGTTCGACTTCGCGGACGTGGCGCAGGCGATTTCGGACAAGATGGTCAAGCGCCATCCCCACGTCTTCGGCGACGCCGGAACCCGCACCTCCGACGAGCAGACCGTCGCCTGGGAAGCCCAGAAGGCGCGCGAACGCGGCGGGCGGACCCTGGACGGCGTCGCCCTGGCGCTTCCCGCGCTGAAGCGGGCCGAGAAGCTGCAGAACCGGGCGGCGCGCGTGGGCTTCGACTGGCCCGACATCGCTCCGGTGCTCGACAAGGTGGCGGAGGAGGCCCGGGAAGTCGCCGACGCGGCGACCCCCGACGCCCGGGAGGAAGAGGTGGGGGACCTCCTGTTCGTCTGCGCCAACCTCGCACGGCACCTTGGCGTGGATCCGGAGGCCGCCTTGCGGCGCGCCAACGCAAAGTTCGAGCGACGGTTCGCCGCGATCGAGGACCGCCTCTCGGCCTTGGGAAAAACCCCGTCCGACAGCACGCTGGAGGAGATGGATGCGATCTGGGACGAAGTCCGGGCGGCGGACAAACGGCGCCCGTCCGGAGCCGATAAAGCCTGAGTGAATTCGTCGGAAAGCCTTGACCGGACTGGTGGGGTCCGGTTTAAGCCGCTGACGACGACCAGACCGATGGAGCCATGATGACCCTCCGCACCCTCCTTCTCGCCACCGTGGCGAGCGGCGCCGCTGTCCCGGCCCTCGCGGATGTGAACGTCTACACGACCCGGCAGCCCGAGCTGATCCAACCCGTGGTGGACGCGTTCACGGAAAAGACCGGCATCCTGGTCAACCTGGCCTTCGTCGAGGAGGGCCTCGTGGAACGGCTGGTGGCCGAGGGCGCGCGCTCGCCCGCCGACCTCGTGATGACCGTGGACATCGGCAACCTCGAGCAGATCGTGGACGCCGGCGTGACCCAGCCGGTCCAGAGCGAGGCGCTGGAACAGGCCATTCCGGCGGGCTTCCGCAGCCCCGAGGGGCTCTGGTTCGCCCTGACCGAACGCGCGCGGATCGTCTACGCCGCCAAGGACCGCGTCGCCCCGGGCGAGGTGACGACCTACGAAGACCTCGCCGATCCCAAGTGGAAGGGCCGCATCTGCACGCGTTCGGGCGTCCACAACTACAATCTCGCTCTGCTGTCCGCGATCATCGCCCATCACGGTGAGGACTACGCCAAGCAATGGGCGCAGGGGCTCAAGGACAATCTGGCCCGCAAGCCGCAGGGCAACGACACGGCCCAGGTTCGCGCGATCTGGGCTGGCGAATGCGACATCTCGCTCGGGAACACCTACTACATGGGGCAGATGCTCGAGGATCCCGAGCAGGCGGAATGGGCCAACTCGGTCCGGCTCGACTTCCCGCGCTTCGAGGACGGCGGCACGCATATCAACGTGTCCGGCATCGCCATGACCAAGGCCGCGCCGGACAAGGACGAAGCCCTGCAGTTCATGGAGTTCCTGGTCTCGCCCGAGGCGCAAACGATCTACGCCGAGGAGAACCACGAATACCCGGTCCTGCCCGGCGCGGAACTGCCGGACCTCGTGGCATCCTGGGGCGCGTTGAACCCGGACACGATCGACCTGAACGAGGTTGCGGGCCACCGCGCGGCGGCGCTCCGGATCATGGAAGAAGTCGATTTCGACGGCTGAGAGCGACAGCCCCTGAACGGATGGAGGGCCTCGGAACGGATGTTCCGGGGCCTTCTGCTTTTTGCGAAGTCATGCCCGGGAGCATGCCCCTTTGGTCATCCGCAAGCGGCCCAGGGGAAACGGCCAGGACTGCGGGTCGCCTCGGGCCGGACCACCGGCGCAAGGGTCCGCGAGACAGGCGACAGAACCCTCAGGAATAGCCTTCACGGAAAAGCACTGTCGCGCGGCTGACATCTTGAGCATGACCCAGCCGACTGTCACGACATCGTGAGCGGATGCGCAACCCCGAACCGGGCTGGCGGATCGATCCTGGATAGAGAGGCTGCGATGGAGTTTGTTCTTGGCACGGACCAGGCCGACGTGCTGGTGGGCATCGACAGTTCCCAGATCAATGGCATTGGCGGCGACGACTCGATCCTGGGCGGAGTAGGGCGCAGTTACCTGTTTGGGGGCGATGGAAACGACCGGATCAAAGGCGGCGGCGGTTCGGGCTATATGGAGGGTGGCGCCGGGGACGATTGGATCTTTGCCGACAACAGAGACGGGCAGCGGGCTACGCTATTCGGCGACACAGGCAACGACACGCTGATCGGAGGGTTTGGGAACACCTCTCTCTATGGGGGCGACGGCAATGACACTCTGCACGGCTCGACCTGGCCCAATATCCTGGACGCTGGAACAGGGTCGGACACCGTGGTCGGCGGCAACTGGACCGATCAGATCGTCCTCGGAGATATGGATGCCACAGACAGCATCGACGGCCGGGCCGGCAAGGACTTCCTGACTGTCGTCAAAGTCATCAAGACCCCGACGAACCTGGAGTTCCGGGAAGGCAATCTCAGCTGGAACGGTCACACCATTGCCTGGAACATCGAGGGCCTCACCTTGGCGACGGGGTCCGGGAACGACGTGCTAATCCTGGAATGGGGATCCCGTAGCGAATGGGGGCACGCCAACGCGGTTCACACCGGAGCCGGAAATGACCGGATCGAGGGCAACGCCAGCGCCGTGCTCTATGCCGTGGGCGAGGCGGGCGACGACATCCTCAGCGGGGCCGGCACCCTGATCGGAGCGGTGGGACATGACACGCTGACGCTCCTGGCCGGCGGCGGAACAGCCAGCGGCAACACGGGGCGTGATACGCTGATCGGCTCCAACGGACGTGACGTCCTGAACGGTGGGTCAGGGGACGACAGCCTGTCGGGCCAGGGTGGGGCGGACAGGATCGACGCCGGCTCCGGGCATGACACCGTCGCAGCGGGCGACGGCAACGATACCGTGCAGTTCGATGACTGGAGCCCGGAGGACAGGGCCGACGGCGGCGCGGGCAGCGATACGCTTTGGCTGTCCGGGTCCGACGCGAACGATGTGGTCGACCTGCGGCCCGTCGCGGGCGTCGTGACCGGCTTCGAACAGATCCTCTTCAACGCCGGAAAGGGGGACGACATCCTCTTGGGCGGCGAGATGTCGAACCTCGGGGGCGGTGACGGCAACGATACCATCACCCTGGGCGACAACGGCGGCACGGCCCGGGGCGACTCGGGCCGCGACACACTGTTCGGTGGCTCGGGGCACGACAGCCTTGAGGGCGGATGGGGGGCCGACACGCTCGACGGCGGGGCGGGGGCGGACAGCCTGAACGGGGGGCCCGGGTCGGACCTGTATATCGTCGACCAGGCCGGCGACGTGGTCTGGGATAATGGTTCCGGAGATCGGGACGTGGTCCTGTCACCGCTCGACTGGACACTGAGCGACTACATCGAGGAGCTTCGGCTCGTGGGCGCGGCCGTCCAAGGAACCGGCAACCGGGAGGATAACTGGATCCTCGGGACGGATTTCGCCAACACCCTCGTCGGACGTGGCGGAATCGATCACCTGATCGGGATGGGCGGCAACGATCACCTGACCGGGGAGGACATTGGCGACCGGCTTGAAGGTGGAACGGGCGACGACCAGTATGCCGTGACCTCCTACGGAGTGGATATCATCGAGGCCGCCGGCGCCGGCATCGACAATGTCGTCGCCACCGTCGGCGTCATTCTGGATCCCAACCTTGAAAACCTCGTCCTGACGACGGGCAGCCGCGCCGTCTCGGGCAGGGGCAACGACTCGGACAACCGCATCACCGGGAACGAGCGCCGGAATTATCTCTCCGGCGAGGCGGGCAACGACCACCTGAGCGGCATGGACGGCAACGACGTCCTGGACGGCGGCCTTGGGGCGGACAGGATGGTCGGGGGAACCGGGAACGACAAGTATGTCGTCGACAGTGCAAAGGACATCATCTCCGAAGCCCCGGATGATGGCATCGACACGGTCCTGAGCTACGTCGACTTCAGTCTGAACGACCGTCTCGAGCGCCTGACTCTCGTCGGGACCGCGGACATCGCAGGCAACGGCAATGGTCAGGCCAACACCCTCCTGGGCAACAAGGGCGCGAACACGCTCCGGGGTCTTGGGGGGAACGACCGCATCGGGGCCGGACGCGGCGCCGACACCCTATGGGGCGGCGACGGCAACGACCGCCTCATGGGCGAATGGGGCAACGACACCATCTGGGGCGGCAGCGGCAACGACCGGATCTTCGGCGGCTCGGGACGTGACCTGCTCTACGGCGGCAGCGGCGCCGACCGGTTTCTCCTCCAGGGTGGCCACGCCATCGTGGCGGACTTCGAAAAGGGCATCGACCGGATCGTCCTCAGCGCGGAGCTTTGGCCCACGACCGAGGCCCCGTCCATCACCAGCCTGATGAGCCACGGTCGCATCGTCGGCGGAAACGCCGTGTTCGAGTTGGATGAAAGCCGCGTGCTGACCGTGCTCGGCGTGACCGATCTGGACGACCTGCGGGGCGATCTCGACTGGAACTGGTTCTAGGGGTCAGCCTTCGGCCTTCTCGGCCAGCAGGAGCCATTCCTCCTCGGCGGCGTCGAGCGCCGCCTGCCGGTCGGTCATCATCTCGGTCGCCTTCCGGAACTTCACTGGCTCGCGGACGAACAGGTCGGGATCGGCCAGAAGCGTCGACAGCTTCGCGATCTCGGCCGCGAGGCGGTCGATCTCGGCCGGGAGCATGTCGAGCCGATGCTTCTCCGTGAAGCTGAGGCCGGACTTGCGGGGCGCAGCCGCCGGCACGGCACGCTCGGCCGGACGGGAGACCGGGGGCGAAGGCTCGACCGCGGTCGTCCGGAGGCCCAGGGGCTCACCGCCGCGCTGGGCCATCATGTCCGTCCATCCGCCCGCATAAGGAGTGACGCGTCCGTCGCCTTCCATGGCGATCGTCAGGGTCGCCACGCGGTCGAGGAAGTCGCGGTCATGGCTGACGAGGAGCACGGTGCCATCATAGTCGCCTAGCACCTCCTGCAGGAGGTCGAGCGTCTCGATGTCGAGGTCGTTCGTCGGCTCGTCGAGCACCAGCAGGTTCGAGGGCTTGGCCATGATCCGGGCCAGCAGCAGGCGGGCCTTCTCGCCGCCGGACAGGGACTTGATGGGGGCACGGGCCTGGGCCTCCTGGAACAGGAAGTCCTTGAGGTAGGCCACGACGTGCTTGGGCGCGCCGCGCACCATCACCTGATCCGACCGCCCCGCCTTGAGGTCCGGATCGGAGGCCAGCGCGTCCCAGAGCGTCATCTCCGGGTCGAGGGTCGAGCGGGTCTGGTCCAGTACCGCGACCTCCAGGTTCGTCCCAAGGGTCACGCTGCCCTGGTCGGGATCGAGCTGCCCCAGGAGGAGCTTCACCAGCGTGGTCTTGCCTGCGCCGTTCGGTCCCACGATGGCCAGCCGGTCGCCGCGCTGGACCGTCAGATCGAGGTTCCTGACGATCGCGCGGTCGCCGAATCCCTTGGTGAGGCCCTTGGCCAGTATGACCCGCTTGCCGCTGACCGGACCCGACTCCATGGCAAAGGCGGCCGTTCCCTGCCGGCGGATCTGGTTGCGCCGCTCGTCACGCATGGTCTCGAGAGCACGCACCCGGCCCATGTTGCGCTTGCGCCGGGCCGAGATCCCCTCGACCGCCCATTTGGCCTCGACCTTGATCTTCTGGTCGAGCTTGTGCCGGGCGAGGTCCTCGTCCTCCCAGACCTTGTCCCGCCAGGATTCGAAGTCCTGGAACCCACGGTCCTGCCGCCGCACCTCCCCCCGGTCGATCCAGAGCGTGCCCCGGGTCAGGTTCCGCAGGACGGCCCGGTCGTGCGAGATGAGGACATAGGCCGACCGCGTCTCGGCGAGCTGGCGCTCCAGCCACTCGATGGCCGCGATATCGAGGTGGTTCGTGGGCTCGTCCAGGAGCATGAGTTCGGGCGCCTCGGCCATCAACCGCGCGAGGGCGGCGCGGCGGCGCTCCCCCCCCGAGGCCTTGGCGGTGTCGCGCGCGGGGTCGAAGCCCAGCCCCTCGGCCGCCATCGCGACCCGATACTCCTCTCCGGGGGCCAGCCCGGCACTGGCGTAGTCGCCCAGCGTGGCAAAGCCCGACAGGTCCGGATCCTGCTCCATGTAGCCGACGCGGGTGCCCGGGGCGGTGGCGCGGAGCCCGCGATCCGCCTCGACGATGCCGGCCATCACCTTCATGAGGGTCGACTTGCCCGAGCCGTTTCGGCCCACGAGGGCGATGCGATCCCCCTCCTGCACGGCCAGGGAAAGGCCGTCGAAGACAGGGTCTCCGCCGAAGGTGAGGGAAATGTCGGAAAGCTGGAGAAGAGGTGCGCGCGCCATGGCCGCGACCTATGGGGCGCAGGCCACCGCGTCAACCAAGGTGCGGCGCCCTGGCGCGGAGCGCGTGCCGACGAGGCGGCGGTATCCGCGCCGGATCCAGCATCGCCAGCAGATCGAGCGTGCCCGCAGCCCGGTTCACGACCGCACGGTCCGCCACGCAACCGCCATGGCCGAGCAAGCCTCGCAGGACCGGGGGCAGCCCCCTGAGCCCCGCGACCCGGTCCGGGCGGCCCTCCAGCGCCTCGAGGCGAATAGATTCGGCTGCGAGAGGCGGAGGGCACTGGCCCTCGGGAGCCACGTGCGACGCCCGCAGCAGGGCAAAGGGATGGCGATGCGGCTGGGGGTCCGTCCCTTCGAACGAACACAGGCCGACCAAGAGCCTCGCCTCCATGCGGTCGAGCAGTGCCATCAGGGCGGCCCAGGCCACGCCCAGCACGTCGGATTCGGCCGCGTCGGGATGGACACAGAAGCCGGCCATCTCGGCAACCGGGCCGTCGCTCGACAGGAACTGGCCGAGATCGTACGACAACGTGGCGCGGGACCGGGCCGGATCGGGGCCGATCTGCCGGAGACGGAAGCATCCGGCCAGCGCCTCGTCGGCATCTTCGATGAGAACATGCGTCCAGTCCGGGTCCCGGCTGTCCTCCGGGGTGGCCTGACGCGCGAACCGGCCCCGCATGGCGACCCGGCACAGATGGTGCAAGGCCTCGGCCAGCATGATCTGCTGCGGCAGGGACGCCAGCTTGGCTCGGTAGCGCGCCGGCGTCGCCGGTCCGGGGCGCAGCGGGGTCGTCATCGCCGTTCATTCCAGATTCGCCGGGCTTGGCCCGCCCTCGCCCAGTTCCTACATCGGTACCGAGTTGCGAAAGGACCGAGAACCCCGATGGACAAAATCACGAAGACTGATGCCGAATGGCGCGAGGAGCTCTCGCCCGAGGCCTACCGCATCATGCGGCAGCACGGGACCGAGCGGCCCTTCAGCCATGACAGCTTCCCGAAAGCGTCCGGCATCTTCCACTGCGCCGCCTGTGGCCAGCCGCTGTTCGATTCGGACACCAAGTTCGAGAGCGGCTCGGGGTGGCCGTCCTTCTACGAGCCCGCGACCGAGGAGGCCGTCGGGGAAACCGTGGACCGTTCGCACGGGATGGTACGGACGGAGGTGCACTGCAACCGTTGCGCGTCCCACCTCGGGCATGTCTTCCCGGACGGGCCGAATCCCACCGGACTGCGCTACTGCATCAATGGAGCGGCATTGACCTTCGAACCCGACCAGGGCTGACCGACCATTCCGGTCCGCCCCACCCGGTTTCGCGCGGCACAGAGGCTTGGTCCGGCGGCGGATTGGGGACAGGACGGGCGGGCCAGGAAGGTCCGCCCTCCTTGGGTCCAGGGGCCGCGGCCAGGCGGTCCTGCTACTCGTCCCCGCCGAGCAGCGTTCCCGAATCGAAGCGGCCCAGGTTTCCAAGGATCTGGTTGATGAAGGTGCGGTCGGCGAAGATCCCGGACGTGACGCGACGCGACAGCGGCACGACCCGCCCCTGCTCCAACCCGAACCGCTCGATGTTGCCGAGCGTCCCGTTCGGCGCAAAGGAGATGGCAAGGACCTGCCGGTCCACCTCCTGCGGGGCCCGCGCCCCGAACTGCTCGAACCGGCTTTGGACGTAGTAGAGCGTATCGTCCCCCACGAGACCTGTCGTGGTGGGCCGCCCAACCGCCGCGATGACGCTGTCCCTGGTGTCGACCCCCACCGTCAAAGCCGACAGGGTCGTCTCGGTCGGCACATACCCATGATACCGGATCAGGGGCGAGCAGGCCTGCAGCAGGAGCGCCACCATCACGGCGCCGGCCAAACTCCTCCGCATCGATGCCCCCTTGCCTTGCCTTTAGACGCCTCATATCGCGGCTTAGGGCATGGTGCGAGCCCCTTCAAGAAAGGATGCGCCCGTGAGCGACCCCACTCCCCTTCCCCGCCACATCATCCGCCTGGCCGAATCCGGCCATCGCCAGTCGATTCGGTTCACCCTGAGCCCCGAAGCCGAGGAGCGGGCCCGGATCGCCCGACACCTCGACATCCTTGGGGTGAAGAAGCTGCGGTTCGAAGGGCAGCTCGTCCCGCAGGGCCGGCAGGACTGGCAACTGGAGGGTCAGCTCGGTGCGACCGTCGTCCAGGAATGCGTGGTGACGCTCGAGCCGGTTTCGAGCCGCATCGACGAGCCTGTCCAGCGCCGTTACCTGGCAAACATGGACGAGCCGGACATGGGCGAATCCGAGATGCCCGAGGATGACACCGCCGAGCCGCTGCCGCAGGCTCTCGACCTCGTGGAGGTCATGGTGGAGGCCTTGGCGCTGGCGCTGCCCCCCTATCCACGGGCCTCAGGCGTCGAGTTGGGCGAGGTCGTCGTGACCGAGCCGGACGCGCAGCCCCTGACCGAGGAACGGGCCAAGCCGTTCTCGGGCCTCAGGGACGTGCTGAAACCCAAGGAATAGCGCCGAAAGGGTTGCGGACCGTGCGGAATCCGCTATGTTCGCGGCCTTCCGCCGAGGCTCGACA
This sequence comes from Rubellimicrobium arenae, assembly GCF_017916275.1. Taxonomy (GTDB): domain Bacteria; phylum Pseudomonadota; class Alphaproteobacteria; order Rhodobacterales; family Rhodobacteraceae; genus Rubellimicrobium; species Rubellimicrobium arenae. The sequence continues at coordinate 343,346 of NZ_JAFMST010000003.1, read as the reverse complement.
TTCCGGCGGGGAGGCATTATTGCCGCCCCCGGAAACGCGAGCTTTCGCTCAACGATCACCTTGGGCCATGTGCCCTGCCAGAACGCCGAGGTTGTGACATGGCCGTCCCGCAGAACAAAGTCTCCAAGTCCCGCCGCAACATGCGCCGCGCGCATGATTTCGTGGTCGCCGCGAACCCCAACGAATGCTCGAACTGCGGCGAGCTGAAGCGCCCGCACCATGTCTGCCCGTCCTGCGGCCACTACGACTCGCGCGAGGTCGTCGCCCTGGCGAACACGGTCGACCTCGACGAGGACGCGGCCTAAGCGCCCGCTTCCTGACCCGCGATGACCGACCTTCGTCCGTCCAGCGGGACCGAACCGCCGCGCGCCGGCGGTTCGGTCATTTCGTTGGACGCGATGGGCGGGGACAAGGGACCCGAGGTCGTGGTCGCTGGGTTGTCGCGGTTCTTGGACAGGCAGCCGGACGCCCGGGTTCTGCTCCATGGACCCGAAGGGATTCTGAATCCCCTGGTCAGGGACCTTGGCTCTCGCGTGGAGGTCGTGCACGCCCCCGAGGCAGTCGCCATGACCGATAAGCCGTCGCAGGTCATGCGCAACGGCAAGGACACGTCCATGTGGTCCGCCGTCGAGGCGGTCCGGGATGGTGCCGCCCAGGCGATCGTGTCCTGCGGCAACACCGGGGCGCTGATGGCAGTGTCCATGTTGCGCCTTCGCAAGTTGCCGGGGGTGAACCGTCCTGCCATCGCATGCCTTTGGCCCTCGCGGAGCCCGGCCGGGTTCAACGTCATGCTCGACGTGGGGGCGGATATCCGCGCCGACGCCGAGGACCTGCTGCTCTATGCCTTGATGGGGACCTCCTACGCGCGTCAAGGCCTTGGCATTCGGCGGCCGAGGGTGGGGCTCCTGAATGTCGGGACCGAGGAGCACAAGGGCCGGCAGGAACTCAAGGACGCGCAGGAGCTGATCGCCGGCGCGACCGAGCGGGGCGAGTTCGACTTCGTGGGCTTCGTCGAAGGCGGGGACATTCCCTCCGACCGGGTCGACGTGATCGTGACGGACGGCTTTACGGGAAACGTCGCCCTCAAGACCGGCGAGGGGACGGCCACGCTGATCTCGGGGCTGCTTCGCGAAGCTTTCGGCCGGACGCTCGTGAGCAAGATCGGGGGCCTCCTGTCCAAGTCCTCGCTCGAGGATTTCCGGCGCCGGATCGATCCGCGGCGCGTGAACGGGGGCGTGTTCCTGGGCCTGAACGGAACGGTGATCAAGAGCCATGGCTCCGCCGACGCGACCGGCGTGGCGGCGGCCCTGGGATTGGCGCACAAACTGGGCACGGCTGGATTCGCGGGGCGGCTCGCGGCGCGGGTTGCGTCGGCGGTCGCGCTCGCTCAGGATGGGGCCTCGGAGGACGGGGGATCAACTCCCGCCCGCGGCGCCGAGGCGCCGGAGGAGCGGTAGCATAGATGACGATCAGGGCGACCGTGACGGGTGTCGGGCACTATCTGCCCGACCGGCTGGTGCCGAATTCCGAGTTCGAGGCCACCCTCGACACCACGGATGAATGGATCCGCGAGCGGACCGGCATAGAACGGCGGCATTTCGCCGCCCCGGGGCAGACCACCTCGGACATGGGTGCACGCGCCGCGCTTGCGGCCCTGGCCATGGCCGGGCGCGAACCCGGCGACGTGGATGCCATCATCGTTGCCACCTCCACGCCTGACCTGACCTTTCCTTCGGCCGCCACCATGGTCCAGAAGGCCATTGGAATGACCGGCGGCTTTGCCTTCGATGTGCAGGCCGTGTGCGCGGGCTTCGTGTACGCGCTCACCACCGCCAACGCGCTGATGCTGGCCGGACAAGCCAAACGCGTGCTCGTCATCGGGGCCGAGACCTTCTCGAAGATCCTGGACTGGACCGACCGGACGACCTGCGTGCTCTTCGGGGATGGCGCTGGCGCCATGCTCCTAGAGATCGAGGAGGGGGATGGGTCCGCCCGCGACCGGGGCATCCTGGCCACCGACCTGCACTCGGACGGAAGCTTCAAGGATCTGCTTTACGTCGATGGCGGCATCTCGACGGGCGCGCCGGGCGTGCTGAAGATGGAAGGGCGCGAGGTTTTCCGCCACGCTGTGGCGAAGCTGGCCCAGACGGCCGAGGCCGCGCTCGAACAGGCGGGGCTGAGCGGCGCGGACGTGGACTGGATCGTGCCGCACCAAGCCAATCTTCGCATCATCAAGGCGACCGCCCAGAAGATGGGCGTCCCGATGGAGCGGGTCGTGGTGACCGTGCAGGACCATGGCAACACCTCCGCCGCCTCGATCCCGCTCGCCCTTTCGGTCGGCGTGGGGCGGGGCCAGATCAAACGGGGCGACCTCCTGGTCATGGAGGCGATCGGCGGCGGGCTCGCCTGGGGCTCCGTTGTCCTTAGATGGTGAACTTGACCTCACGGACGCGCGATTGACCCCGGGAGTCCCCTAGCCTAATCTGGGCGACACATTGGGCGGGGGCAAGAAATGTCGGATAAGACCTTGACGCGTATGGACTTGGCCGATGCGGTCCATCAGGAGGTGGGTCTGTCGCGCAACGACAGCGCCGCCCTGGTCGAGGCAGTCCTGACCCATATTTCCGATGCGCTGGTGCGGGGGGAGACGGTCAAGATCTCGTCCTTCGGGACCTTTTCGGTGCGGGAGAAGGCTGCCCGCGTCGGCCGCAATCCCAAGACCGGCGAAGAGGTTCCGATCCACCCCCGCCGCGTGCTGAGCTTCCGTTCCTCCCATCTCATGAAGGACCGCATCGCCCATGGCAACCGGAGCTAAGCCGGTGGTGAAATCCCCGGACGCCTTTCGCACGATCAGCGAGGTTGCGGCCTTCCTCGAAACTCCGGCGCATGTGCTTCGGTTCTGGGAATCCAAGTTCCCGCAGATCAAGCCCGTCAAGCGGGCGGGCGGGCGGCGCTACTACCGTCCGGATGACATCGCGCTGCTGGGCGGCATCAAGGTTCTTCTCCACGAACAGGGGATGACCATCCGCGGCGTGCAGAAGCTTCTGCGCGAGCGGGGGCCCCGCTATGTGGCCGGCTTGTCCGCCCTCCCCTGGGAAGGAGAGATGGCCGAGGACCTGCCGGACGACAATCCTGATGCCGTGATCGTGGGGCCCTGGCGGAACGCCGGATCCGACGCCGCCGACATGGACGAGGCGCCGCAACTGGCGGTGCTCTCGGACGAGCCGGAGGATGACGACATCGCGGATGACGCCCCGGCTCCGCAAACCGGGATGCTTCCTGGGGCGGCTCTGGCAGCAACCCCGGCACCGGCCCCCGGCGAGGTTACCGAGGACTGCGTCAGCCGTCTGCGGGCCGCACTCTCCCGGGCGGACCTGGACCGGCTGCGGGATCGCGCCGCCCGCCTGGCACCCTTGGTGGCCCGCCTGCGGGACCTGCGCCAGGGCACCCTGGGTCAAGTGGAATAAGATAGCCGAACCCTCTTGCCCCCGCTGCGTGAATCGGTCAGAAGGCCCCCATGTCGGGCTATAGCGCAGTCTGGTAGCGCGTCCGTCTGGGGGGCGGGAGGTCGCAGGTTCAAGTCCTGCTAGCCCGACCATAAACCTCCTCCCAGAGATAGGTCTGAAAAGCCGAGTCATCCAGGTCGGCATCCATGGGATGCCCGAGACGCCAGGGTATTGGATCGACCTAGTCAGTCCTTCTGTTTTCGCGAACGAAGCGCGCAGTCGACGTTGCACATCCGGGTCGATCGCGACAGTTGCCGCCTCTCGACGCGTCCCTCGTTAGACGCCGGTTCATCTTTTATGCACGGGGCTGCAATGCGACCAGCCCCGCTTCGAAGGCAACACCCGGCGCTGTCCTGTGGCACGGTCCCTTGACTTGCGGGTCGCGGACCAGTGTCCTCCCGATCGCCATGAGGGAGGGGATTGCGTGGGAGTCCTGCCGAGCCAGAGGCTTCGGGCATTGATGGCCCAGGGCGTCATCTCCGCCGATCTTGAGATCGGACCCGGGCAGGTGCAGCCGGCATCGCTCGATTTGCGGTTGGGCCAGTTCGCCGTGCGGGTGCGGGCCTCCTTTCTTGCCGGGCATGGTCGCACGATCGCGGACAGGCTCGCCACATTCGAGATGCACCGATTCGATCTGTCGGGTGGCGCGGTGCTGGAGAAGGGCTGCGTTTACCTCGTGCCCCTGATGGAACGGTTGAGCCTTCCTTCCGGCATCGAGGCCGTGGCGAACGCCAAGTCGTCGACAGGGCGTCTCGACCTCCTCACCCGTACGATCTGCGACGGCGGGGTCGAGTTCGATCACATCCCGGCCGGCTACCACGGCCCCCTCTGGGCCGAGATCTGTCCGCGATCCTTTTCCGTCCTGGTGCGGCCCGGCATGCGACTGAATCAGTTGCGGCTGAGGCAGGGCGCTGCCGTCCTGTCGGACGAAGACCTGCGGGCACTCCATGATCAGGTGCCGCTCGTTCAGGACGCCGCCGGAGTGATCGACGAAGGTCTGGCCTTTTCGGTGGACCTTTCGGGGGCCTCCCGCGTGGGCTGGCGCGCCAAGCCGCACACCGGCGTCATCGACCTCGATCGCATCGGCCACTACGCGCCCCACGAGTTCTGGGAGGAGATCCGGGGCGAGAACGGGCGCATCATTCTCGACCCCGGCGCCTTCTACATCCTCATGAGCCGGGAGGCGGTGACGATTCCCCCTGACCACGCGGCCGAGATGGCGCCCTACCTTGCAATGGTGGGGGAGTTCCGCGTCCATTACGCGGGCTTCTTCGACCCGGGCTTCGGCTATGGACCGGCAGGAACCGGGTCGCGCGGGGTCCTGGAGGTCCGCTGCCACGAGGCCCCCTTTGCGCTGGAACATGGACAGGTCGTCGGACGCCTCATCTATGAGCGGATGGCCGAGGTTCCCGACCAACTCTACGGCCGGGGCATCGCCTCGAACTACCAGGGCCAGGGGCTGAAGCTGTCCAAGCACTTTGCCGAGGCCTAGGGTCGAAGGTCTCCCCCCGCAGCCGCCTGCTCGGCGTCAGGGCTCCTCGGGCTCGGGCAAGGGCAGGTCGTCCTGGACCATGGGATCGCCCAGGAACCCCGCCGCCCGGAGATCGGCCAGACCCGGAAGATCGGCGGCGCTTTCCAGGCCGAAGTGGTCCAGGAACGCGTCCGTCGTCACGTAGGTGGCCGGCCGTCCCGGCGTCGGCCGCCGCCGCCCGAGCTTGACCCACCCCATCTCGACCAGCTGGTCCAGGGTCCCCTTGCTTACGGAAACGCCGCGGATCTCCTCGATCTCCGTCCGGGTGACAGGGCCGTGGTAGGCCACGACGGCCAAGGTCTCGATCCCCGCGCGGGACAGCTTGCGGCGCTCGACAACGTCCCTCGACATCAGGAAGCCCAGATCCGGCGCCGTCCGGAACGCCCAAAGGCCGCCCGCCCGGACCAGTTGGACTCCCCTGCCCTCGTACAGCCGGCGAAGCCGGTCCAGGGCCGCACGGGGATCGCTGCCAGAGGGCAGACGCTCGGCGATCTGTGAGACGCTCAGGGGCTCGGGGGCGGCAAAAAGAATCGCCTCGACCATGCGGTCCTGCTGATCGGGGCTGGGCATCATGTTGGGGACCGGGCGCGCAGATGGATGGGGGCAAAGGCCTCCTTCTGCCGTATATCGGCCAGCCCCTCGCGAACGAGTTCAAGGGCAGCCGCAAAGGTCGCCGCGGTCGCCGCGCGACGACGGCGACCGTCCTCGCTCCAGCCCGGGGGCAGCCAGTCGCGAAGATCGCTCCAGTCGGCAAAGTCGCCGATCAGCGGCCGCAGGCGCTCCAGCGCCTCTTCCATCGTGTAGACCCCGACACGGTCCATCGCGAAAGGACGGAAGTCGTCCCGCGTCCGAAGGCGGGCGTAGGCGGACAGGAGGTCGTGGAGCCCTGCGGTGAAGCGAAGGGTCCGGGTTTCCTGCGTGGTTTCCACATACCCCTTGGGAAACATGTCGCGCCCCAACTGGGGCCGCTCCATGAGCCGGGTTGCCGCCGACCGGAACGCCTCGAGCCGGGCGAGGCGGAAGGCCAGCTCTCGCGCCAGATCCTCAGCGGGTTCATCGTCCTCGGGATCATCGGGGAGGAGAAGGCGCGACTTCAGGTAGGCGAGCCAGGCGGCCATCACGAGGTAGTCGGCCGCAAGCTCGATCCGCTGGCGGGCCGCCCGTTCCATGAAGGCGAGGTACTGCTGCGCCAGGGCGAGGATGCTGATCTCGCGCAGGTCCACCTTCTGCTGGCGGGCCAAAGTCAGGAGGAGGTCCAGCGGCCCCTCGAAGCCTCCAACATCTACGACGAGCGCGGAGGGGACTGCCTCGGGCAGTGTGGCGCCGTCCATCAGACGCCCTCGGGCACGAGGTCGGCCAACTCCTCGATCAGCGCGGGAAGATCCACAGGCTCAGGAGGTCGCCGAAGCGCCAGGGCGCGTCCCGCCCGGATGCGCGCAGCCTCGCTCAGGGCGGGAGTGGCGCTGGCGACCTGCTCCATCCCCGGGCGGTCGCCCTTGCAATGGAGCACCAGATCGACCCCGGCCGCGAGCGAGGCCCTCGCACGCTCGGCCATCGTTCCGGAGAGCGCTTCCATCCCGATGTCATCGGTCATCAGGAGGCCGTCGAAGCCGATATCTTTGCGGATGACCTGCATGGCCCGGGCCGAGGTCGTGCAGGGCCGGTCCGGATCGACGGACTCGAAGACGATGTGGGCGGTCATGCCGATGGGCAGGTCGCGAAGTTCCCGGAACGGCGCGAAGTCGCGGGCGTCAAGTTCATCGCGCGGCACGTCGACCCGGGGCAACGCCTTGTGGCTGTCCACGACCGCACGCCCATAGCCTGGAACGTGCTTGAGCACCGGCAGCACGCCCCCGGCAAGGAACGCCTCGGCACAGGTCCGCGCGGCAGCCACCACGGTCGGGATGTCCGACCCGTAGAGCCGATTGAGGAGAACCGGATGGGTCTCAGGTTCCACCAGATCCGCCAGAGGGGCGCAGTTCACGTCGATCCCGACGTCGTTGAGTTCGGCCGCGATCAACCGGTTCCGCACCCACTGGGCCCGCAACGGATCGGTCGCCAGCCGCATCTGGTCCAGCGCGGGCAGGTACTCGCGCCAGTGCGGCGCCCGCATCCGCTGCACGCGCCCGCCCTCCTGATCGACCAGCACCGGCGCGTCGCGACCGACGGAATGCCGAAGCTCCGCCGTCAGACGGCGGAGCTGGTCAGGCGTTTCGATGTTGCGCGCGAACAGGATAAATCCCCACGGGTCCGATTCGCGCAGGAAGCCACGCTCCCAGTCCGTGAGGGCTGGTCCCTCGACGCCCAGGATCGCGGCCATCGTCATCAGTCGGCCACCACCGGGATGCAGTCCGCGTCCTCGGCCGTCAGGGCGGCACAAAGCCGGCGGGCGTCGGCGTGGTCGGCGAACCCGGTCGCCCGAAGGCGGAAGAACGTGCGCCCGCCGCTCTGGGCTTCCTGGATGACGCGCTCCTTGGAGCCCAGGAACTCACCGAACCGGCCCTGGAGCCGCTCCCACTCGGACGCCGCGATCTCGGCCGAATCGTAGGCGCCGAGCTGGATCATGTTGGTGCCCGCGGCCACCGCGTCGGACACGGCAGGCGCTGCGGCTTCGGTTGCAGGCGCTGCGGCCGGAACCTCCGCCTTGGCCGTTTCCACGACGGCGCGCGCCGGACGGACCGGCGGCAGGACCGCCGAGGCAACGCCGGGAACCGTGGCCGGGATGACCGTGATGGCGGCCGACGCGACCTCGACCGGCGCATCGGCCGCCGGAGCCTTGGCGGCCTCGACAGCGGGGGCGACGGCCGCGGTGGGGGCGGCTTCAGGCGGCGGGGCCATGACGGTCACCTGGGGAGCCGCCGCATCCGCCGGGGCGGCTGGCTCGACCGGGGTTGCGGCCGACGCGGCCGAGATCTGGTCGGCGAAGGCCTGAACCTCGTCAGAGGTCATGGGCCGCTCGCTGGGCGTGATCGTGGTCACGGGGGCCAGTTCCGCCGACGCGGCTCCGGCGGTCACCGGCGCATCCGTCGCGACGACCTCGCCCGCTTCGGCGGTGGTCTGGACGACCTCGAGATCCTCGGCGGCGAGGCCGGGGGTCGGCGGCGCCAGCATCAGCACATCGGACGGCGGCGCCGCGGTTCCGGCCGCGGGAATCGCGTTCACTGCCAGACCCTGGGAGGGCATCACTTCGCCGCCCGGATCGGCGGGAACGACGCGCATCGGGCCTTCCTCGGCAGCGACGACGGGCAGGCCCAGTACTTCGCGGAGCACGAGCTTGTAGCCCCAGACGCCGATCCCGGCGACCAGAGCGAGCGACAGGATGCCGCCCCCGGCCCAGACTGCGAGCCGCGCCTTGGCCAAGGGACCACCGGCGCCGGCGTTGTATTCCGCCAAGGCCGCATGGGCCGAAGCACGGGGCTCCTCACCGGGACGGTGGGGACCGAATCGCTCGCCGCGCGGCCCGGTGGCGCGGGCGGCGCTCTCCCTGGACATGCGGGGTTCGCGTGTGGCGCTAAGTGCGCCGAAACTGGAGTTGGCGGTCCAATCAGCCATGCCGTGCCTCATGCTCTGTCGCGCGTCCCTGGCGTGACCGGGTGCGCCGCTGCCTCAACGACCCGGCACGGCGCGCTTCAGCGCATCTCGTTGACCGGGGTCACGCCAAGGATACCGAGGCCCGAGGCGATGACAACGGCAACCGCCCGCACGAGAGCGATCTTGGCCCGCGATGTGTCCAGATCGCCCTCCTGCAGGAATCGGAGATTCGGATCGTCGTTCCCGCGGTTCCAGAGCGAGTGAAAGTCGGAGGCCAAGTCATAGAGATAAAAGGCGATCCGGTGCGGCTCCATGCCCTTCGCGGCGATCTCCACGAGGCGCGGCCACTCGCCCAGGGTGTGGGCGACCTTGAGCTCGGCGTCGTGGCCCAGACGCGACAGGTCGCCAGCGGAAAGTGCCTCGGGCGAGACGTCGAGGCCGGCTTCGGCGGCTTTCCGCAGGACCGACTGGGCTCGGGCATGGGCGTACTGCACGTAGAAGACTGGGTTGTCCTTCGACTGCTCGAGCACCTTGTCGAAGTCGAAGTCGAGCGGCGCATCGTTCTTGCGGGTGAGCATCGCAAAGCGCGTGACGTCCGGCCCCACCTGCTCCACCACGTCCCGCAGGGTGACGAAGGTGCCGGCGCGCTTGGACATCTTGAAGGGCTCCCCGTTCTTGAGGAGCTTCACGAGCTGCATGAGCCGGAACTCAATCGGCACCTGCCCGTTGGTGAGCGCCGAGACCGCGGCCTTCATCCGCTTGACGTAGCCGCCGTGGTCGGCCCCGAACACGTCGATCAGGAGATCGAAGCCGCGCTGCGTCTTGTCGTAATGGTAGGCGATGTCGGGCGCGAAATAGGTCCATGAACCGTCGGACTTCTTGACGGGGCGGTCGACGTCGTCGCCATGGGCGGTCGACCGGAAGAGCGTCTGCTCGCGAGGCTCCCAATCCTCGGGGAGCTTGCCCTTGGGCGGCTCGAGCACGCCTTCGTAGATCAGCCCCTGCGAGCGCAGCCGCTCGATGGCTTCCTCGATCTTGCCGGTGCCGTAGAGGGCCTTCTCGCTCGAGTAGACGTCCATCTGGACGCCCAGCAGCGCCAGATCCGCCCGGATCATGGCCATCATGGCCTCGGTCGCGAAATCCCGCACCGGGATCAGCCATTCGGATTCGGGCTGGTTGAGGAGCGTGTCACCGTATTTAGTCTTGAGAGCCTCGCCCACGGGGACGAGGTAGTCGCCGGGGTAGAGGCCCTCGGCGATCTCGGGCGACAGGCCGTTGGCCTCGCGGTAGCGTTCGAATGCGGAGCGGGCGAGCACGTCCACCTGCGCACCGCCGTCATTGATGTAGTATTCGCGCGTGACGTCCCAGCCCGCGAAGTCCAGGAGCCGGGCCAGCGCGTCGCCGAAGACCGCCCCGCGGGTGTGGCCCACATGCATGGGGCCGGTCGGGTTGGCGGACACGAACTCGACGTTGACGCGCTTGCCCCCGCCCATCGCGGAGCGGCCATAGGCCGGGTCCGTCAGCACGGCGCGGACGACGTCCTGCCAGACCTGGGGCGCGAGGCGCAGATTGAGGAAGCCGGGGCCCGCGGCCTCGGCCGAGGCGACGCGGGGATCCTCGCGCAGCTTCTCGGCGAGGGCGTCCGCGATGGAGCGGGGGTTCTGCCCCGCAGGCTTGGCAAGGACCATGGCGGCGTTGGTGGCCATGTCGCCATGGCCCGGGTCGCGCGGCGGCTCGACTGCCACCGCGTCCGTCGAGAGACCCTCCGGCAGCCGCCCTTCGCGAGCGAGCCGCTCCACGGCCTCCAGGACAAGGGAGCGGATGTCGGTGAAGAGGTTCATGGTCGGAGTCCCCGGGGTTGTTCAGCCGAAGGCCCTATCATGCCGGGGGTCGGTTAAGGAAGGGCTGGGGCACCGGGCGGTCGGCCCGCCCGATGCGCAACGGCCGGCGGGGCGCCCTGCACCAGAGCGCCGCCCCGAGCGTCATCCCCCCCGCAGCGCCCGCGTCCGGTCCACCATGTCGCTGCCCAGCAGGCGCGCATGGGTCTCGATGGCAAAGCGGTCTGTCATCCCCGCAATGTAGTCGGCCACGATGCGGGCCAGCTCCGTCTCCGAGGCGACCTCGGCCACGTCCTTGCGCCACTGCTTGGGCAGTTCCTGCGGATTCGCCATGAAGAGCGGGAAAAGGTCGTGGACGACGCCGGTCACGGCGCGGCGCATCTCCACGACCTTGGGGGCGCGGTACATCCGATGGAACAGGAAGGTCCGGATCACTTTCAGGTCCTCCCAGAGCCCGGGGGAGAAGCGGATCATCATGCGGCCCGCATGCCGGATGTCGTCCACGGTCCGCGGCTCGGCCTCGGCCAGCGTCCTGCGGGCGAGCGTGATGACATCCTCGACCAGCACGCCGAAAAAGCGGCGGAGCGCCTCGTGGCGGCGGCGATAATAGTTGAGGCCGGGATATTTGCGGTCCACCTCGGCGAAGTTGTCGTGGAGGACGGGCAGCTCCGACAGCTCGTCGGTGCTGAACAGCTCGGCCCGCAGGCCATCGTGAAGGTCGTGGTGGGAATAGGCGATGTCGTCGGACAGGGCCGCGACCTGAGCCTCGGCGCTGGCGTGGGTGCCGAGTTCCAGGTCCTGGATGCGGTTGTACTCCTCGAGCGCGTAGGGCGCCGGACGTGGGACCGGGCCGTTGTGCTTGGCGATGCCTTCCAGCGTCTCCCAGGTCAGGTTGAGACCGTCCCATTCGGCGTAATGCCGCTCCAGCTTGGTTACGATGCGGATGGCCTGGGCGTTGTGGTCGAACCCGCCGTAGGGGGCCATCAGCTCGTTGAGCGCGTCCTCGCCGGTATGACCGAAGGGCGGGTGGCCGAGGTCATGGGCCAGGGCCACGGCCTCGGTCAGCTCGGTGTTGAGGTTGAGCGCGGCGGACACCGTTCGGGCGACCTGCGCCACCTCGATCGAATGGGTGAGGCGCGTGCGGAAGTAGTCGCCCTCGTGCTCGATGAAGACCTGGGTCTTGTGCTTGAGGCGGCGGAAGGCCGAGGCGTGGATGATGCGGTCGCGGTCCCGTTGGAACGGGGTGCGGAAGTGGCTTTCCTCCTCGGGGTGGAGCCGGCCGCGGCTATGGGCGGGGAGGCAGGCGAAAGGGGCGTGCATCTACAGGATTCCTAGGGACTTCCATTTCGATCTTAAGGCGAGCGGAGGGAAAGGATAGGCCGAAACGGCGATCCAGGGCCGGTTGACGGCCCGAGGCCGGGTCCTATCTGTCCGGCCCCAATTCTTGAGCCCGAATGGCCTCCGACGACCCAAAGCCCGGCCAGGTGGATTTCTCGATCCTCCAAGCGGCCATCGCACGCGCCCTCGCCAAGGAGCGGGAGTCGAAGGCTGCGACGGGCGAGCCTGCACCGGACGCGGACCTGTCCTCCATGCGGCAGGCGGTCGATCGGGTCCTGGGCAGCCCTGTCCCCCAGGCTGCGCCCCCGCCGACGGCTCCGTCGGCCGCCGCGGCGCGTCCACCCGAGCCGGTCCGTCCCGCCGAGACGCCGCGCCCCGTCGATCCGGTGTCCCCGCCCCGGGTTCCCCCTGCGGAGCCCCCTCAGTCCGCATCGCAGGGACCGACCATCGCCAGCCGTGACTTCATCCAGCGGCTGCGGGAGGAGGAGCGACGGCGGCGGGCGATGTCCGCCAACGGGCCGGGCGAGGTCGTGGATCTTCGCGGGGTTCGGCCCGTCGAGGGCAAGCCGGCCGACCCCGGCCCTGTCCAGCCTCAGCCCCGGATTCAACCGGCGGTGCCGGAGCCCGGACCGGCCGACCGGCCCGAGCCGGTTCCGCAGCCTGCCGAGCCGGAGGCGGCCGTCCCCGAGGCGGCGGGGCCCTCGCCCGTGCCACCGGATCCCGTCGCGGCAATGGGGCCGTCCCTGGCCGCCCCAGAGCCGTCGCTGGGCGAGGCCCTGCGCACCGTGTCGTCGGCCCTCCGGCGGGAAACGGCGGCCAAGGTGCGGGCCGTCGGAACCAGGGTGGCCGGCGGAGCCTCCAGCCTCCGATCGGGCCTGACCGGCCGGGCGCGTCCGGCGGCCCGGCCCGAGCCGCGCGTCGAGGTCGCCCGGCCGACGCCCACGCCCGTCGTTCGGCCGCGCCGGTCGCAGGCGCCGGGAACCTTGGTTATCCGGCGGGGGTGGCGGCTCTTCATCATCGCCCTCCTGTTCCTTGGCGTGGGGGCCGGCAGTTCGCTCGTGGCGGTCTGGCTCGCCATGCGCGACCTGCCGCTCGCCGACATCCTGCCCCAGGTCGAGGCGCCCAGCCTTCTGGTCCGCACGGTGGATGGCCAGATCCTGACGACGCAAGGGGCCTACCGCGCCCCCTATGTCACGCTGGACCGGATGCCGCCCGCGCTGATCGATGCCGTCGTCAGCATCGAGGACCGGCGCTTCCGGGAGCACGGGGGCGTGGACTGGCGGGGCGTCGGACGCGCGCTGTTCCGCAACGTCACGGCCGGAGGCGTGGTCGAAGGCGGCAGTACGATCACGCAGCAGCTGGTCAAGATCCTCTACCTGGAGCCGGAGCGCACCCTGGGGCGCAAGCTGCAGGAGGCCGTCCTGGCCACCACGCTCGAACGGCAGCTTGGCAAGGACCGCATCCTCGAGCTGTACCTGAACTCGGTCTACCTGGGATCCGGAGCCTACGGGATGCCGGCGGCGGCCCAGACCTACTTCGACAAGACCGTGAGCGACCTCACGCTGCCCGAAGCCGCCACTCTGGCCGCCTCCATCCAGCTTCCATCCCAGATCAATCCGGTCGCGGACCTCGGGGCCGTGCAGAATCGCGCCGCGCTGGTGCTCACGCTCATGGAGCAGCAGGGGCGGATCGACACGGAAACGCGGGACCGGGCGCTGATCGACCTTGCCGCCCTGTCGCCGGATCCGCCTTCGACCCGGGCGGGCAGCTACTTCGCCGATTGGGTGCTGAAGCAGCTGGAGGCCCTGCAAGGGGCCCGATCCCAGGAGCTGGCGGCCACGGCGACGCTGGACCCCGAGCTTCAGGCCCAGGCGGAAGCGATCGTCCGGGACGTGATCACCCGGGAGGGCGCGGCGGCCGGAGCCTCGCAGGCTGCCCTTGTCGCGATGACGCCCAACGGCCGGGTGCGCGCCATGGTGGGCGGGATCGACTACCGCCAGAGCCAGTTCAACCGTGCGGCGGACGCGCGCCGGCAGCCCGGCTCGACCTTCAAGCTGTTCGTCTACATGGCGGCGCTCATCAAGGGCGAGACGCCCGACAGCCCGATCTCGGACGAGCCTCTCGAGATCGACGGCTGGGCGCCCGAGAACTTCGACGAGAGGAGCCATGGCACCGTCACCCTGCGGGAAGCCTTCGTGCAGTCCTACAACCTCGCGGCGGTCCGGCTGGCGCAGCAGCTGGGCCTGCCCGACGTGGTGGAGGTGGCGCGCCGTTTCGGCATCGAGGGCCGGCTGGCCGAGCGGCCCTCGCTCGCGCTCGGCACCTCGGAGACGACGCTTCTCGACATGACGGAGGCCTATGCCGCCGTCGCGCTGGGCCGGGCGCCGGTGCGCGCCACGGGCATCGAATCGCTGAGCTTCGGCGGGGAACGCAGCGCCCTGGGCGTGACCGGCACCAACGACCGCGAGCAGACCCGGCTGACGCGCACGCGGAACCCGATACTGTCCATGCTGCGGGACGTGGTGGCGAACGGGACCGGACGCGCCGCGGCGGTTCCGGGGCTTCGCGTGGCCGGCAAGACCGGAACCAGCCAGGACAACCGGGACGCCTGGTTCATCGGCTTTGCGGACGGCCTCGTGATCGGGGTCTGGGTGGGCAACGACGACAACTCGCCCATGGACCGCGTGACCGGAGGCGGCCTTCCGGCCGAGATCTTCCGCCGCACCATGATCGCCGCCAAGGGCGAGCAGGCCGCGGCCGACGCGCCCGCCCCCGAGCCGGCCGCGGCACCGGCCCGGGCCCCGCAATGCGACATCCGGGCGTGCTCGGCCGCCTATCAGTCGTTCCGGGCCGAGGACTGCACTTATCAGCCCCTTGAAGGGCCGCGCCAGATCTGCACCCGTTGAGGGCGGTCGCAGGGCTGACTATATCCGTTCCGACAGGCCCCGGAGGTCCCCAGATGTCGTTCCAGATGCCCATTCTTCCCCCCACCGTCACCCCGCGCGCCTTTGCGCGGCTCCAGGAGATCCGCGCCGCCGAGCAGGGCAAGGCCCTGCGCGTGGCCGTCGCGGGCGGCGGCTGCTCGGGCTTCCAGTACGAAATCCAGCTCGACGATCCCAAGGCGGACGACCTCGTGCTGACCGGCGAGGGCGAGACGGTCGTCGTCGACCCGGTGTCCCTGCCCTTTCTCGCCTCCGCCAAGATCGATTTCTCGGAGGAACTGATCGGGGCCCGGTTCGTCATCGACAACCCGAACGCGACGGCCTCCTGCGGGTGCGGGACCTCCTTCTCCATCTGATCGCGGTCGGCTAGGGTCGCGGCCATGAAGATTGCGACCTACAACATCAACGGAATCCGCGCGCGGCTCGAGACCGTGACCTCCTGGCTGTCGGAGCAGGCGCCCGACGTGGCGCTCCTCCAGGAGATCAAGATCGTGGACGAGGCCTTCCCGCGCGAGGAGATCGAGCGGCTGGGCTACCGCATCGCCACCCACGGGCAGAAAAGCTTCAACGGCGTCGCCATCCTGTCGAAGCTGCCCCTCGAGGATGTGACCCGCGGCCTGCCGGGCGACGATTCCGACGATCACGCCCGCTGGATCGAGGGCACGGTGATCGGCGGGCAGCGCGCCGTCCGGGTCTGCTGCCTCTACCTGCCCAACGGCAATCCGACGCCGGGGCCCAAGTACGACTACAAGCTTCGCTGGATGGAACGGATGCACGCCCGGGTGCGGGAGTTTCTCCCGCTCGAGGAGCCGATCGTGTTCGCGGGCGACTACAACGTGATCCCCGAGGCCCGCGACGTCCGCCAGCCCGACAACTGGCGCGAGGATGCGCTGTTCCTGCCCGAATCGCGCGCGGCGTTCCGGCGGCTCGAGTCGCTCGGCCTGTATGATGCGATCCGGCTGAGGTCGCAGGCGGCCGGCCTGTATTCCTTCTGGGACTTCCAGCGCGGCTCCTGGGAGCGGGACAACGGCATCCGCATCGACCACCATCTGCTGACGCCCCAGGCCGCCGATCTGCTGGTGGACGCCTGGATCGAGCGGGAGGCCCGCGGCGGGGCCAAGCCGTCGGACCACGTGCCGGTCTGGATCGACCTCGACGCCTGATGGCGGGTCGATCAGGGTTGTGCTGACCTGGGGGAACCTTGAGCGGACTTTTGCCGTTGCATCGGCACATCACGTTCAGGAGTCGCTTCGATGCCCCCCCGTTCCCCGGCGCTTGCGTTGGCGGCGGCCGTCTTGCTGTGCCCGAGCGCCGTTCTGTCGGCCTGCAGCACCGAAGCCACGGGCGCAGGTTGCGTCCGCGTGCTCGAGACGCCGTTGAACCGCGCCCCCCTCCTCGAAGCGTCCACGCGCAGCAGCGGGTCCGCGGCGGGCCCCTCCGTGGCCGTGGGCGAGGTTCTTCCCCGGGGACGCTACTCCATCATCCTGAATGCGGATTATTACGGGCTTCCACCGGTTTCGGACGGATGGGTCTACATGCGGGTCGGGCATGACGCCTACCGCGTGGACTGGCGGAGCCATCAGGTGCTCGAACGCGTGACCGAGCGGGCTGCGGCGAACTTCTAGGCCATCTCAGGCGGGCTTCGTCGCGTCGAAGCGGTAGAGCCAGTCGAAGCGCCGAAGGAAGGTCTCCGGGCTGACCGCGCCGATGAGACGGAGCCCCCAAAGCGCGGCCTGTCGCGCCGGGCCGCTCAGGTGATAGTTGCGGGCGTTGGCATTGGCCGCCGCCAGGGCGCGCCGGACCCGGTCCCGTCGCTGCGCCTGATAGGAGGCGAGATCCCCCTTCACAGCCTCGCGGGCCAGAATCCAGGCATCCTCGAGCGCGAGGTTCGCGCCCTGGGCGAGAAACGGCAGGGTCGGATGGGCGGCGTCGCCCA
The DNA here is from genome assembly GCF_017916275.1 of Rubellimicrobium arenae. Taxonomy (GTDB): domain Bacteria; phylum Pseudomonadota; class Alphaproteobacteria; order Rhodobacterales; family Rhodobacteraceae; genus Rubellimicrobium; species Rubellimicrobium arenae. The sequence continues at coordinate 326,724 of NZ_JAFMST010000003.1, read as the reverse complement.
GCACCACGGCGCGGCCGTCCTGCCACCGCTCCGGAACGGGGTGGCGGAACAGGCCCCAGCGCCCCACCTCCTGCACCTTGGCCAGGATCCCCGCCAGATCGGGGCAGACGTCCGAAAAGGCGCGGCGCAGGTTGTCGGGGCTGTCCCGATGAGCCCACCCCTCCTCGGTCCAGGCGGCCTCGGCCCGCACGGCTACCACATTCAGCCGACCGTCCCGCAGAGGATAGGTGACGACGTGCCGGCCAGGCGCCATCCAGATGCGGGCGACGGGCTCCTGACGGGCGGTCACCAGGGCGCGCCAGGCCACCTGCCCGGTGAAGAAGGGCGCGTCCCCGCCGGCCAGATGCCTGCGGACAACCGAATGCAGGCCGTCGGCCCCGACCACCAGACCCGCCCGAAGCTCGGCGCCATCGTCCAGCCGCACCCCTTGCGAGGTCACGGCTTCGACCCGCGCTCCGGTGCGGATCGGGATGCCGGCGGCCAGAACGGCCTCGTGCAGGAGGCCGATCAGTTCCGCCCTGTGAAAGAAGTAGTAGTCGTCCCCCGCGCGCCCAAGATCGAAGCGGGCGACCCTGCGTCCCGACAGCGCGTCGAAGGGCTCGATGGCCCGGGCCCGAAGCCCGGTCGCCTCCATGGCGGCCCCGAGCCCGAGACCGCGCAGCACGGCGGCGCCATTCGGCGTGATCTGGAGGCCGGAGCCGATCTCGGCAATCGCTCGGGCCTGTTCGAGCACCTCGACCCGCGCACCGCGCCGGGCCAAGGCCAGGGCCAGGGCCACGGCGAGCCCGGCGATTCCCCCACCGGCGACAAGGATGTCGGCCGGGGCCTTGGTCGTGGCCATCAGTCGTCCCGGTGCACCTTCTCGCGACGCTCGTGGCGCTCCTGCGCTTCCAGGGTCATGGTCGCGATGGGCCGGGCGTCCAGCCGCTTGAGCGAGATGGGCTCGCCCGTGATTTCGCAGTAGCCGTATTCCCCATCCTCGATGCGGCGGAGCGCCGCGTCGATCTTGGACACCAGCTTGCGCTGGCGGTCCCGGGTCCGAAGCTCGAGCGCGCGATCGGTTTCCTCCGACGCGCGGTCCGCGATGTCGGGGATGTTGCGGGTCGAATCCTTCATGCCCTCGATCGTGTCGCGGGATTCATTCAGAAGTTCATTCTTCCAGGCGATCAGCTTGCGGCGGAAATATTCCAGCTGGCGATCGTTCATGAAGGGTTCGTCCTCGGCGGGACGGTAATCCTCCGGAAGGAATATTTCGGCTTTCATGGCTGCTCCCCTGTCCGGCCGAAAACTGGCACGTGAAGGTCACCAGTCGTCCGGCTTTCCCTGCTGTCCTGATCGGGCTCCTACACGTCCCGCCCGTCGCTGTCACGCCCCGTTTTCGTGAGTTGCGACCGAGACTTGGCAAGGGATGCTGGACCGCCTGCCCACGTTCCCCCGCAAGAGCAACGGTTCCCGCAACTTGCGCGCGAATTGTCCGCCTGGGGCTCCTGGGGATGTGATGGGAACGCAACTGTGGCCGTGACGTGAAATGAACTGACATTTCTTTGCCATGTTCGGGACTGCCGTGCCGCAACTTAGGTTTACGATTCCTGTACACCTGGATTCGGCGCCGAACATGGGCTGGACGGCTTGCAACCGGCAGGTTAGGCCCACGGCCGCGGATGGCCGGACCGGCCTCCGGGGTCCCACCACCGTAAGGGAGCACGGGCATGATCTATCCTTTGGGGGGCCTTCTGCTCGGGGCGATTCTGGGCGGGCTGAACGCGCGGCGGCGCGGCGGCCGGCGGCTCGACCTGCTGCAATGGACCGCGGTCGGCGCCATCGTCGGCGCCATCGTCGGGGTGTTCCTTCTGGTCATCCTCGAGCGGAATGGAGTCGCCGCCGGGTGACCGCTGCTTGAGAGGCGGGGCGCGCGATCCCATATCGGGATCATGCTCAGGTTCCTGCCGATCGTCCTCCTTGTCGTGGCCGCCGTCGTCTACGCCCATCTCATGGCGCGGCGCACCGCGCTGGAGCTCGACCGGCGGTCGGCCGAGCTGATCGATCCGGACCTGCGGCGGGTCTTCGGACGGCTGGCCGAGGCGCTCGATCTGCCCCGGATCCGGGTGCATCTTTACGACGTGCCGATGATCAACGGCCTGGCCAGCCCGGATGGCCGCGTCTTCATCACCCGGGGCTTCTATGACCGCTTCCGCGCAGGTCAGGTCACGGGCGAGGAACTGGCCAGCGTCGTCGCCCACGAACTGGGCCACGTCGCCCTCGGTCACGCGCGGCGGCGGATGATCGACTTCAGCGGGCAGAACGCGGTGAGGATGGGGCTGGCCATGGTGCTGGGGCGGGTCCTGCCCGGCCTGGGCGTCTGGCTCGCGCAGGCGATCATGCACCTCGTCGCCGCTGGCCTGTCCCGCCGGGACGAATACGAGGCCGATGCCTATGCGACGGCCCTGCTGATGAAGGCCGGGATCGGGACAGGCCCGCAGAAGTCGCTGTTCCGGAAGCTCGGGCTCATGGCTGGGCGGGGCGCCGCCCAGGCGCCGGCCTGGCTCCTGACCCACCCCCGGACCGAGGAGCGCATCGCCGCCATCGAGGCCAACGAACGGCGCTGGCTCAAGGGGCGGCCGGACGCTCCTGCCTGAGGCTCCAGCTTCCGTCCTCGCGCACGTAGAACCGGGCGGCAAGACCCGCGCCCGTCAGGCTGCGCCATTGGCTGCGGGCCGTCGTGAGCGCCTCGGGGTCGGCCCCGTCGAAGATGATGCAAACCCGCTGGGCGGAGCGGGCCTCGGATTCGCTGACCGGGGCGCCGTCGAGGGTCATGAGGCACTCGCGCCTGCCATCCCCCGTCCCGACGGTGAGGAGGATCGGCTGGTCGGCGTCATGATCCCCGCCGGCCATGCCATGGGGGCGGAATTCGTCCCCCGGTCCCCAGAGCGCGACGTCGAGCCGCTCCATGCGCGGGCGGTCGGGACCGCGCACCTCGATTCGCCAACCTTTCTGCAGCGCCATGTCGAGCATCCGCGGCAGCACGGCATCCGGCGCATCGCCGTTGAGCTGGTAGAAGTAGGCTTCGGGCATCCGGCCGCGCCTCACTTGCCCTCGTAGCGGTCCGCGATCAGCCGGTTCAGCGCCATCACGCCCCAGCCGGTCGCCCCCTTGGGCGCGAGGGTCGTATCGGACTTGACCGAGGCGACGCCCGCGATGTCGATGTGGCACCAGGGCGTGCCGTCCTTGATGAAGCGCCTGAGGAACTGCGCCGCCGTGATCGAGCCGCCGTCGCGCCCGCCCACGTTCATCATGTCGGCCACGCGGCTTTTCAGCTTGGCGTCGTAGGCCTCGCCCATCGGCATCCGCCAGGCCCCCTCGCCCTCGGCGCGGGCGGCGGCGGCCAGCGCCTCGGCCAAGGCGTCGTCGTTCGAGAAGACGCCCGCAATCTCGTGGCCCAGCGCCACGATGATCGCTCCGGTGAGGGTGGCGAGGTTGATGATCCCGGTGGGCTGGAACCGCTCCTGCGCGTACCAGAGCACGTCGGCCAGGACGAGGCGGCCCTCGGCGTCGGTGTTGATGATCTCGACCGTGTCGCCCTTCATGGACCGGACCACGTCGCCCGGCCGCGTGGCGTTGCCCGACGGCATGTTCTCCACGAGCCCCACGAGCCCCACGACGTTGGCGCGGGCCTTGCGCAGGGCGAGCGTCCGCATGACCCCGGCGACGACCCCCGCGCCGCCCATGTCCATGGTCATGTCCTCCATGCCCGCCGCCGGCTTCATGGAGATCCCGCCGGTGTCGAACACGACGCCCTTGCCCACGAGCGCGAAGGGATTCTCCTCGCCGCCGCCGTTCCACCGCATGACGACCACCTTGGACGGGCTGTCGGACCCCTGCCCCACGGCCAGGAGCAGCCGCATCCCGAGCCGTTCCAGCTCGTCCTCCTCCAGCACCTCGACCTCGACGCCGAGGTCCCGCAGGCCCTCCAGACGGCGGGCGAACTCGGTGGTCGTCAGGACGTTCGCCGGCTCGTTGACGAGGTCCCGGGTGAAGAACACCCCCGAGGCGACGGCGTCGAAGGGCTGCAGGCGCTGCCGCACGGCGTCCGGATCGTCCACCATCAGCGACAGGGGACCGCGGGGTTCGCGGGGGGCGGTCTTGTGGTCGGTGAATTCATAGGCGCGGAGCGTGAGCGCCATGACGAGCTCCTCGGCCAGGGGGAAGCCGGGCGCGGCCACGGTCAGCGGGCCGGTTCCGCCGGCCTTGGCGATGGCGGCGCCGATCTCCCGCGCTTCGGCGACCGAGGGCTTGCGGGGCACCTTGACCACGCCCACGGCCTCGCAGGCCAGACCGGCCGGAAACCCGATCCAGGCAACCTCGCCGACCTTGGCCTTTTCCCAGCCCTTGGTCGCCATGAGGCGGGTCACGCCCTTCCGCGTGAGCTGGTCCACCTTGCGCGCGGCCGCGTTCAGGCGGCCCTCGGCCTCGACGGGAACGACCAGCCGGCCCTCCACGCCAGCCAGAATCGCGGCGTCGAACGGGGCGTAGGTGATGGCGACGGGGTCGGTCATGGCGTCTTCTCCGGGTCGTGTCCGCGCGTTGGTATCCCGTGCCCCGGAGGGAGGCCAGAAGAAGGTTCAATCCCGCCCCGATCCGGGCTAGTCCTTGGCCCGAGGCGGAACGGGGCGGCGGTTGGGGCGCATCGACAGATACTTGCTGTCGCAGCTGATGGCGGTCTTCGGACTGGCCTCGCTGGTGCTCGTCATGGTGTACTGGATCAACCGGGCCGTGGTCCTGTTCGACCAGCTCATCGCGGACGGCCAGTCGGCGTGGGTGTTCCTGGAACTGACCGCGCTCGCCCTGCCGTCGATCGTCAAGCTCGTGCTGCCGCTCGCGGCCTTCGCGGCCACGCTCTATGCCCTGGCCCGGCTGGCGGGCGAATCGGAGCTGACCGTGATGCAGGCGACAGGGGCGTCGCCGTGGCAACTGGCCCGGCCGGTCCTCGTCTTCGGGCTGATCGTGGCGGCGCTGGTCTCCATCCTCACGCATGTCCTCGCGCCGGCGGCGCTGGGCCGGCTCGACGACCGGCAGGACGAGATCGCCGAGACGGCCACCGCCCGCCTGCTGCGCGAGGGGGCGTTCATCTCGCCCAACAGCGGCCTCACGCTCTACATCCGCGAGATCACCCCCGAAGGCGAGCTGAGGGGCCTGCTCCTGTCCGACAGCCGCGACCCATCGGTCAGCGTGACCTATACCGCGTCCTCGGCCTATCTGGTGCGCGGGGACGACGGCCCGCAGCTCGTCATGGTGGACGGGATGATCCAGCGTCTGTTCCGGGATGGGACGCGGCTGCTGACGACCACCTTCTCGGACCTGGCCTACGACCTCGGCCCCTTCATGCCCGAAGCCTCGCGCGGGACCCGCAGCTCGCGCGAGAGGTCCACGCTGGAGCTCCTCCGCGACGGTCCCCGGGTGGCGCGCGAGACCGGGAAGAGCGAGGCGCAGATCTTCGCCGAAGCCCATGACCGCTTTGCCGAGACGCTGCTCGCCCCCGCGGCGACGCTGATGGGGCTGGGCTGCCTGCTTCTGGGCCAGTTCAGCCGGTTCGGAGTCTGGCGACAGGTGATCCTGGCCATCCTGCTCGTGATCGGGGTGAACGGCATCCAGTCGGCCTCGGTCCAGGCGGTCCGCCGCGACCCCACGCTCTGGCCGGTCAGCTACCTGCCCGCCCTGACCGGCTTTGCCCTGGCGGCCCTGCTTCTCGCGCTGTCGGCCCGGCCACGGCGCATCGGGCGGGAGGCGTCGGCGTGATCCTCGACCGATACCTGGCCCGACGCTTCCTGCGGACGTTCCTCGCCACCCTTGCGATCTTCTTCGGCATCCTCGCGCTGATCGACCTCGTGGAGCAGGTCCGCCAGCACTCCGACGATGCGGGCGGCATGGGCGGCGTGCTGGCCCTCACCCTTCTCAACGTGCCCTCCGGCCTTTACGAGATCCTGCCGCTGGTCACGATCATCGCAGCCATCGCGCTGTTCCTGGGCCTAGCGCGGTCCTCCGAACTGGTGGTCACGCGCGGCTCGGGACGGTCGGCGCTGCGGGCCCTGCTGGGCCCATCGGTGGTCGCGCTGCTGCTGGGGGCGGTCGCGGTCGCCGCGTTCAACCCCATCGTGGCCGCCACTTCGCGCGAATACGAATCGCGGCTGGACCGCCTGACGGGTGAGGAATCGGCTCTCGCCCTGTCCGAGGATGGCCTCTGGCTCCGGCAGGGGGGCGCCGCCGGGCCGACGGTGATCCGGGCGCAGCGGTCGAACCTGGACGGCACATCGCTGACCGGGGTCACCTTCCTGGCCTACGATCGGGACGGACATCCGAGGGAACGGGTCGAGGCACGCTCGGCAAGGCTCGCCGACGGCGAATGGCTCCTGGCGGACGCGAAGGTCTGGCCCCTGGCCGGGACGAACCCCGAAGCCGAGGCCGAGCGTCACGAGACCTGGAGCCTGGCCTCGCCGCTCACCGCGAACCAGATCCGCGACAGCTTCGGCACGCCGTCCTCGATCCCGATCTGGGAGCTGCCCCGCTTCATCCGCCGGCTTGAGGACGCCGGGTTCACCGCGCAGCGCCACCGCGTGTTCCTGCAGACCGAGCTGGCCCAGCCCGCCTTCCTCCTGGCGATGGTGCTGGCCGCCGCGGGGTTCACGATGCACCACCAGCGGGGGCGCCGCACGGGGCTCATGGTGATGGGCGCGGTCCTGACGGGATTCGCGATCTACTTCCTGCGCAGCCTGTCGCAGACGCTGGGGGAGGCCGGGCAGATCCCCCCGGCCTTTGCCGGCTGGGCGCCGCCCCTGATCGCCATCGGGCTCGCCCTGGGGCTCCTTCTGCACGTGGAGGAAGGATGAAGCGCCTTCTCGTCCTGATCGCCCTCCTGCTTCCCGTCGCGGCGCGCGCACAGGACAGCGCCGTGCTGGTCGCGGACGAGCTGTTCGTGACCGCCGACGAGGATCTCGTGGCGACGGGCAACGTGCAGGCCTTCTATCAGGGAACCGTGCTGTCCGCGGCGCAGGTGACCTATGACCGCGAAAGCGATCGGCTGAGCATCCTGGGGCCGATCCTGATCCGGGACGCCCGCGGCAACATCCTGACCGCCGACCGGGCCGACCTCGATCCGCGGCTGGAGGACGGTCTCCTGCGCGGGGCGCGGATCGTGCTCGACCAGCAGCTCCAGCTCGCCGCGAACCGGGTGGACCGCCTGGGCGATGTGTCGGCCCTGACGGCCACCGCCGTGACCTCGTGCCAGGTCTGCCCCGGCCGCACCCCGCTCTGGGAGATCCGCGCGGGCCGGGTCATCCATGACGAGGCCGCCGAGCAGCTTTACTTCGAGAACGCCCGCTTCCTCGTCAGGGGGGTCCCGATCTTCTGGGTGCCCCGGATGCGGCTCCCGGACCCGGGCAACGAACGCGCGACAGGTCTCCTCATCCCGCAGGTGCGGACCTCGGACCGGCTCGGCTTCGGGGCGAAGCTTCCCTACTTCGTGGAGCTGGGACCGAGCCGGGACGTCACGCTGACCCCCTACCTGTCCAGCCGGACGCTGACGCTCGAGACCCGCTACCGGCAGGCCTTCCTGGCGGGCGACATCGAGATCACGGGCGCGGTCAGCCGGGACGACATCCTGCCCGACGATCTCCGGGGCACCATCGCCGCCGAGGGTGAGTTCGACCTTGGCCGCGGCCTGCGGCTGGAGTTCTCGGGAACCGCGGTCAGCGACGAAGGCTACCTGCTCGACTACGGCTATTCCGACGCCGACCGGCTCGAATCCGTCGTGGAGGTCAACCGGGTGGACCCGTCCTCGCTGTTCGTGGCCGACCTGACCCACATCCGCTCGCTTCGGGACGACGAGGACGAGGCCACCCTGCCGCCCCTGCTGGGCTCCCTTGGTTGGGAGCGACGGCTTGAGGCCGCGGGTGGCACGCTCGGCTTCGGCGCGGATGCCGACGGGTTCCTGCGGACCGAGCGGGCCGACGGAGCCGAGGGTCGGGACATGATGCGGGCCGGCGCCTTCGCCGAATGGCGGGGCGACCGTGTGCTCCGCTTTGGCCTCCTGGCCGAGGGGCAGGTGCGCGGCGACCTGGACACCTACAGGATCGTCGACGACCCGGACCATCCGGCCCCGTTCTACCGGATCGCGCCCGCAGCCGCCGTGACCCTTCGCTGGCCCCTGGTGCGGCGCGGCGCCTCCGCCGACCTGATCGAGCCCGTCGCCTCGCTGGGCTGGTCGGGAGCCCGAGGCGAGGAGCCGCCAGACGAGGACAGCCGCCTCGTGGAGTTCGACGAGGCCAACCTGTTCGCCCTGACCCGCTTTCCGGGGGAGGACGACGTCGAGGAAGGCGGCCGCCTGTCGCTCGGGCTGGCCTGGACGCGCCAGGGCCCGGGCTTCACCTCGGCCGTGGCGCTGGGGCGGGTGCTCCGGACCGAGGCGCAGGACAGCTCGGGCGCGTCCGGGCTTTCTGGGACGGTCTCGGACTGGCTGCTCAGCGGGCAGGTGGACCTCGACGGCGGGTTCGCGCTGGACGCGCGGACGCTCCTGGCCGACGAGATGGACGCCATCGGCAAGTCCGAGGCGCGGGTGGACTGGTCCAACGATCTGGTGACGCTGTCGGCCGCCTACCTCTTCCTTCCCGCCGACGACGCGGAGGAACGGCCGGACGTGGCGGCGGAATGGACCATCGACGCCGAATGGCGTCCCTCGGACCGGTGGACGCTGCGCGCCGGCACCCGTTACGACGTCGCCAACGACCGGCCCGCCCGCGCGGGGGTCGGGTTCGGCTGGCGCAACGAATGCGTGGATGTGGACGTCTCGGCCGCGCGCCGCTACACCTCCTCGGACGATAGCGGGCCCTCCACCGACTTCGGGCTCTCGGTCAATCTCAACGGCTTCTCGGCCGGTCGGCAGGCCCGGGTCACACCCGGCCAGTGTCGCGGCTGAGGGAGGGGCGAATGAAGGGTTCCGGTTCTTTCCTGCAGGCGCTTTGCATCGCGCTGGCCCTGGCGGGCCCTGTCGCGGCGCAGGAGAACCTGTTTTCTCCGGTGATCGTGGTCAACGACCGCGCCGTCACCGGCTACGAGCTGGACCAGCGCATCAAGCTGCTCCAGGCCTTCCGGACCTCCGGCGACCTGAACGAGGTCGCGCGGACGCAGCTCGTGGAGGAACGGCTCAAGGCCCAGGAGCTGGAGCGCGTCGGCTTCAACCTCAACGACGAGGGGCTTCAGCGGGCGCTGACCGACTTCGCCTCGCGCGCCAACCTGTCCCTCGAGGAGTTCGTCGCGCAGCTCGGCTCCCAGGGCATCGCCTACGAGTCGCTCCGCGACTATGTCGCGACCAACGTGACCTGGCGCGACTATGTCCGGGCCCGCTTCCTCAGCGACATCGAGATCACGGATGCCGAGGTGGACCAGGCGCTGGCCCAGCAGGCCACCCAGGACCAGGGCATCGAGGTCCTGCTGTCCGAGATCGTGATTCCCGCGCCGCGCGGCCGCGAGGCGGAAGCCCAGTCCGTCGCGCGCCAGATCTCGCAGGTCCGCTCGACCGCCGAATTCGAAGCCGCCGCCCGGCAGGTGTCGGCGGTGCCCTCGGCGGAACAGGGCGGCCGGCTCGACTGGACGCCGCTGTCCAACTATCCGCCGGCGCTGCAACAGGTCCTCCTGGATCTTGCCCCCGGCGGGGTGACCTCGCCCCTTCCCGTCACCGGAGCCGTGGCGCTGCTGCAACTGCGGGACATCCGTGAGGCCCAGGTGCCCGCGGCGTCGCCCGAGGCGATCGACTACGCCGAGGTTCGGATCCCGGGCGGGCTGTCGCAGGACGCCATCGCGCAGGCGTCGCGGATCGCGGCCTCGGTGGACGACTGCGTCGACCTGTTCGGCCTGGGCCTGCCCGACCAGAACATCCAGCGCCAGACCCTCGCCCCCGAGGCGATCCCCGCCGATGTGGCGCTCGACCTCGCCAAGCTCGACTCGGGCGAGGTGACGTGGGGCCGCACCACCGACGGTGGCCAGACGCTTGTGCTCACCATGCTTTGCGGGCGGACGTACGCCCTGCCCGAAGGCGCATCGGACCGGGAGGCGGTGGCGAACTCCCTGCGGAGCCAGCGCCTCGCCGCCTATGCCGATGCCATCGTCGCTGACCTGCGGGCCAGCGCCACGATCGTCGGCGAATGAGGGGGACAGGCCGCCGGGACCGGGCGCAGCGGAGCAAACGCGCCGGCGATGCCCCCGCCTCTGGCGCGTCGAACCGATGACGGTCATCGTCTCCTGTGGGGAACCGGCCGGCATCGGCCCGGAGGTCGCGGCCAAGGCCTGGGATCTCCTGCGCCGCCCGATGCTCTGGATCGGTGACCCGCGGCACCTGCCCCCTGGCACGCCAGTGGCCGAAGTGTCCGGCCCCGAGGAGGCCGCCGAGGTCGCCCGGAGGGCGCTGCCTGTCCTGGCCCGTGACTTCGGCCCGCCCGTCAGCCCGGGCCGGCCGAACCCGGCCCATGCCCAAGGGGTGATCGACGCGATCTCGGAAGGCGTGGACCTCGTCCGCGCGGGCCGGGCGAGCGCCCTCTGCACCGCTCCCATCTCCAAGGCCGCGCTGGTCTCGGGCGCAGGCTTCGGCTACCCGGGCCATACCGAGTTCCTGGCCCATCTCGGCGGTGACGTGGACGTCGTCATGATGCTGGCCTGCGAAGGGCTGCGGGTCGTTCCGGCCACCATCCATGTCGCGCTGGCCGACGTTCCGCGCCTGCTTACGGCGGATCGGCTCGAACGGGTGCTGCGGATCACCTGGGACTCGCTCCGCCACGATTGGGGCCTGCCCGAGCCCCGGATCGCCGTGGCGGGCCTCAACCCCCATGCCGGGGAAGACGGCCTGATGGGAACCGAGGAAGCCACCCTGATCGGCCCCGTGCTCGACCGCCTTCGGGCGGAGGGGATGACCCTCGCGGGGCCGCTGCCCGCGGACACGATGTTCCACGAGGAGGCGCGCGCGGGCTATGACGCCGCCGTCTGCATGTACCACGACCAGGCGCTGATCCCGATCAAGACGCTGGACTTCGCCCGCGGAGTGAACGTGACGGCGGGCCTGCCGTTCGTGCGCACGTCGCCGGATCACGGCACGGCCTTCGGAATCGCAGGCCAAGGCCGCGCCGATCCCCGGTCCATGATCGCCGCGCTGGACCTGGCCGACCGCCTCGCAGGGCAAAGGGGAACACCGTGGCGGCAATAGATGGCCTGCCTCCCCTGCGCGAGGTGATTGCGACACATGGCCTGTCCGCCCGCAAGGCGCTGGGGCAGAACTTCATCCTCGACCTGAACCTGACGGCCCGGATCGCGCGCGCCGCAGGCGATCTGGCCGCGGCGGATGTGATCGAGGTCGGACCGGGTCCGGGGGGATTGACCCGCGGCCTGCTGGCCGAGGGCGCGCGCAAGGTCGTCGCCATCGAGAAGGACAGCCGCTGCCTGCCCGCGCTGGCCGAGATCGCGGCCGCCTATCCCGGGCGGCTCGAGGTCATCGAGGGCGATGCCCTGCAGGTGGACCTGTCCGGGCGGCTGACCCCGCCCGTCAAGGTGGTGGCCAACCTGCCCTACAACGTCGGGACGGAGCTCCTGGTCCGTTGGCTCACTCCGCCGGACTGGCCGCCCTTCTGGACATCGCTCACGTTGATGTTCCAGAAGGAAGTGGCGCAGCGGATCGTCGCCAGGGCCGGGGACGACGCCTACGGGAGGCTGGCGATCCTTGCCCAGTGGCGGGCCGAGCCGCGCATCGTCCTCGACCTGCCGCCCCAGGCCTTCGTTCCGCCCCCCAAGGTGTCCTCGGCGGTGGTGCACCTCGAGGCTTTGCCCGCCCCGCGCTTCCCGGCCAACGCCCGGGTGCTTTCGACGCTGACGGCAGCCGCCTTCGGACAAAGGCGCAAGATGCTGCGCTCCTCCCTCAAGGGCCTGAGCCCCGACATCGAGGCTCACCTCAATGCCGTGGGGATCCCTCCGACCGAGCGGGCCGAGCAGGTTCCGCTCGAAGCCTTCTGCGCGCTGGCGCGCAGCCTCGACGGAAACAGTTAGGGCGGGGAACTATCCCCGCCCTTTTCATCCGATCAGATCGGCCCGAAGGCCTTTACTCGGCCGCGTCGGGCGTCGTTGTCTCGGCCGCCGTGGCACGAGGAGCGCGCGGCTTGCGCGGACGACGGGGACGTTCCGCAGCGGCCGGAGCCTCCTGGGCAGGAGCTTCCACCACCGGCTCGGCGACATTGGCGTTGACCGGCTCGGCCGCGATCGCCGGTTCCGGGGCGGCAACGGCCTCGGCAGTCTCGGGAACGGGCTGCGACGCTTCGCGACGGGGACGGCGCTCACCATCCCGCGGCTCCCGCCGGGTGCGCTCCCGCCGGGGCGCCCGCTCTTCGGGCGTTTCCACGAGCCCGGCATCCGGCGCGGCATCGTCCTGGGCCTCGGCCACGAGAACGGGGAACAGCGGCTGCGTCAGGAAGCTCGGCTCCATATCCACGGGAGCAGCTACCGGGGCAGCGGGCTGACCTTCGTCGGCCGTCCGGAAACGGGGAGCGCGGTCACGATCACGGTCCCGGAACTGCTCCCGTTCGCGCGGCTGGTCCCGGTCCCGCGGCTGTTCGCGCTCCCGCTGCTGGTCACGCTCGCGTTGCTGCTCGCGCTGCACTTCCATCTGGCGGTCGCGTTCCTGCTGGCGGTCGCGCTGGAACTGCTCCTGCTCTTCGCGCGCGCGTTCGATGTCCCGCATCGCCTCGGCGAGCATGCGGGTGTAATGCTCGGCGTGCTGGGCAAAGTTCTCGGCGTTCACGCGGTCGCCAGCCAGTTGGGCATCGCGGTGGAGCTGAAGGTACTTCTCGATGATTTGCTGGGGCGTGCCACGCACTTTCCCCTCGGGGCCCGAACTGTCGAACACGCGATTGATGATGTTGCCGCCGGACGGACGGTTGTTGCGGTTCTGCTTGTTACGCTGCCGCTGCTTGGAGGATCTCATGGGGCCTGCTGTTCCAGGGTAAGTGCTTGACGCTCTGGGCCTGATCCCGCGCCATAGGCGCCGCTGGGAGAGGATCGGCCTGAAGAAATGAAGGCGACGCTCCGGTCAGGGGAACGAGGCGACGCCCAATCGCCCGACCTCCACGGCCCGTCCGCTGCGCGCCACTAAGCACGCGTTTGGCGTTGGGGCAAGGGCGAATCCGATTGGAAACATATGGTGCGCGACCTTGCGACGTTCAAGGCACGCGGAACAGGCAAACCCTCGCCCGTCCATCCAGGTCGCGCCGAACCTCCGGTGCGGCCATGCCGTGCGCCTTCCCAATGGCTGTGACGGCCTCGGCCTGCGTAGGCCCGATCTCGACGATCAGGCGCCCGCCCGGCGCCAGCCTTGGAGCGGCGCCTGCCAGAATCGCCCGATAGGCGCCAAGCCCGTCCCCTTCGTCCGTGAGAGCGAGGCGGGGTTCCCAATCCCTCACTTCGGGCTCCAGGCCCGGCATTTCGGAGAGCGCGATGTAGGGTGGGTTCGAAACGATCAGATCGACGCGTTCGCCCAGCGCCGAGAACCAGTCGGAGGACCGGAACTCCGCCCGATCCGCCACGCCATGCGCCTCGGCGTTCTGCCGGGCGATGGTCAGGGCCTCCGGCGAAAGGTCCAGGCCCAGCCCCCGCGTGCCGCCCCGCTCGGCCAGGAGCGTCACGAGGATGCAACCCGAGCCGGTCCCGAGGTCCGCCAGCGTCTGAAACGGCTCCTCCAGAGCGGCAGCGATCAGGATCTCGGTTTCGGGCCTGGGGTCGAGCACATGAGGCGTCACGAGGAACTCGCGCCCCCAGAAGTTCCGCGAGCCGACGATCTGGGAGACCGGCTGCCGCTTCACGCGCTGCGCGAGGAGTCCTCTATAAGTATCTTCTGCGCCTTCTGAAATCGGATCAGGCAGCACGAGGGTCAACCGTCCCGGCGCAACGCCCAACGCATGGGCGAGAAGACGTCGCGCGTCGCCGGCCGGCTCGGACAGACCGGCCTCGCGCAAGCGGCGAACCCCGGCGACAAGAGCTTCGGCCGCTGTCACCGGGGATGGTCCGTCGCCGGGGCGGAATCGATCAACGCGGCTTCCATGATCCGCCCGCTCATCCGCTCAGTCCCCCATCTGAGCCAGAGCCTCGGCCTGCGCATGCGTGGTCAGGGCGTCGATGACCTCGCCCAGATCGCCGTCGAGGATCTGGTCGAGACGGTAGAGCGTGAGGCCGATGCGGTGGTCGGTGAGCCGCCCTTGCGGCACGTTGTAGGTCCGTATGCGCTCGCTCCGGTCGCCGGAGCCGACCTGCGATCGGCGGTCGGCGGCCCGGGCGCCTTCGGTCCTCGACCGTTCCAGCTCGTAGAGGCGGGCCCGAAGCACCTGCATGGCGAGGTCGCGGTTGCGATGCTGGGACTTCTGCGACGATGTGACCACGATGCCGGTCGGAAGGTGGGTGATGCGCACAGCCGAGTCGGTGGTGTTGACGTGCTGCCCGCCTGCGCCCGACGATCTCATCGTGTCGATCCGCAGGTCGCCGGGATTGATCTGGATGTCGACCTCCTCCGCCTCCGGCAGGACGGCCACCGTCGCGGCCGAGGTATGGATCCGGCCCGACGCTTCGGTGGCGGGAACGCGCTGAATCCGGTGCACCCCGCTTTCATACTTGAGCCGGGCAAAGACACCCTCGCCCTCGATCCGGGCGACGAGCTCCTTGAGGCCGCCGAGATCGGTGGCCTGCTCCTCGACTACGTCGAAGCGCCAGCCCTGCGCTTCGGCATAGCGCTGGTACATGCGCGCGAGATCGCCGGCGAACAGCGCGGCTTCGTCCCCCCCGGTGCCGGGCCGGATCTCGAGCATGGCCGGCCGGGCGTCGGCGGCATCCTTGGGCAGGAGCGCGAGCTGCAGGTCCCGCTCCCCCTGGGCCAGCCGGTCCCGGAGCACAGGAAGCTCCTCCTCGGCCAGGGGACGCAGGTCGGGATCGGCCAGCATCGCCTCGGTCTCGGCAACGCTGCGGGACAGCGCGCGCCAGGCCTCGGCGGCCTCGACGACCGGCCGGAGCTGCGACCACTCGCGCGAGACTTGGGCGATCTCGGCGGGCGGTAGGGCGTCCTGCATCTTCGCCTCGAGGAAGGCGTAGCGCTGGGCGATGTCGTGAAGGCGGTCCTCGGGGATCATGCGGGGGCTTTCGCCTCTTGCGACCGTCCGGTCAAGGGCGCCCGGCGGCCTTAACGGGTCAGGCGACCGGCACGCCCGCCCCGACGCCGCGGACCGCCCGGCGGATGCAGGGCCGCCCGGAGCACCTCCGTCATCGGATGCTCGGCGCCATACCGGTCGATAAGCGCCTGGACCGACGGGATCGGATCGGCCCCGTCCGGAAGCGACAGCGCCCAGTCCAGAAAGATCGACCGGCACTCCGACGGGGTGATGCCGGGAATCGCGTAGGCTTCCCGCACCAGGCCCTTCGGATCATGGGGATCCCTGTCGGTCATGTCATCCTTCCAAAGCCCTGCCGATCACGGTCGCCGCCCTTGCCGCCTCGGCGGACAAGCGGTCGTCCAGCGTCGGGATGCTGCCCTCGCCCGTTTCCCGCAAGAGGAAACGGCGTCCGCCCTCGCCCACCCGCTCGGGATCGAGAGCGCCTTCGGTCAGGAGCCGCGCCGCCGCCTGCACGCGCCAGAGCAGGTCCGCGGCGCGCGCCAGGGTGGCCGCGTCCTCTGCAGACACAAGACCCCCGGTCGCGCCGGCCTCCAGCTGGTCGGCGGTGCCGCGCGCCGGCGATCCGGCCCGGAGCGCGAGCCCTTGGGCGAACAGTTCGATGTCCCGAAGCCGCCCCGGGCCGGATTTGGGATCCCAGGCGCCATCGCCCGCCTTGGCGGCCGCGAGCCGGGCCCGCATCTCCGCCACGTCGGGGAGGATGCGCGCGTCGCCCCTGCGGCCCGCGATCAGGGTCTCGCGGAAGGCCTCCACCCCTTGGGCCAGGGCCGCCGCGCCATCCCCCGCCCCGGCCACCACCCGGGCGCGGGTCAGGGCCAGATGCTCCCAGGTCCAGGCCTCGTCGCGCTGATAGCTCTGGAACGAAGCCCAGGAGGTCGCCACCGGCCCCTGCCGTCCGGAGGGGCGCAGCCGCATGTCCACCTCGTAAAGGCGCCCCTCCGCCATGGGGGCCGAGAGCGCCGTCACGAGCGCCTGGGTGAGCCGGGCAAAGTAGGTCCGTGGCGCGAGGGCGCGCGCGCCGTCCGACGCCTCGGCCCCGCCCGCGTCGTAGATGACGATGAGGTCCAGGTCCGAGGAGGCCGAGAGCCGCCCGACCCCGAGCGATCCCATCCCGAGCACGACCGCCCCCCAGCCGGGTCCGGTGCCATGCCTGCGGGCGAACTCCTCCTGCACCCTGGGGAACATGCGCCGCAGCACGGCGTCGGCGAGGTCGGCGTACTGCGCTCCGGCCTCATCCGCGCCGATGACGCCCTGCAGGTGGTGGACGCCGATGCGGAACCACCAGTCCTTCATCCAGCGCCGCGCCGCGTTCAGCTGCGCTTCGTAGTCCCGCGCCTCGGCCATGGCCCGCTCCAGCGTGGCCTCCAGGCCGTCCCGTCCCGGCCAAGGCGCGAAGAAGCGGCCGGCGATCACGGCATCCAGGACGCCCGCGTTGCGCCCGAGGTAGCGCGCCAGGGCCGGGGAGGTCGCCGCGATCTCGGCGAGCAGGCGGAGCAGGTCGGGATTCGCCTCGAAGAGCGAGAAGAGCTGGACGCCGGCCGGCAGCCCCGCAAGGAAGTGATCGAAGCTCGACAACGCCTCGTCGGGCCGCGCCGCCTCGCGCAGGCGGCGCAGGATCTCGGGACGGAGGCGGTTGAAGATCTCGACGGCGCGCTGGGACCGGAGCGCCGGGTAGGTCGGCCAGCGCGCCGTGACGTCGGCCCCGAATCCGTCGTTGGCCACGCGCGGCGCCGGTCCGGGGGCGAAGAAATCCTCGGTGAGTTCGTGGACCTCTTCCATCCGGAGGGTCAGGTCGCGCTGAAGCGCGTCCAGGTCCTCGCCCATCAGCGCCGCAAGCCGCGCCCACCCTTCCGCGCCCGACGGAAGGGCATGCGTCTGCTGGTCGGCGATCATCTGGACGCGATGCTCCACCTCCCGAAGGCGGCGGTAATGGGCTGTCAGGGTCGCCGTCACCTCGGTTGGAACCCAGCCCGCCTGCGCCAGGCGGCCCAGACCCTCGACGGTGCCACGGACCCGCAAGGAGGGATCGCGCCCCCCGGCGATCAGCTGTCGCGTCTGGGTGAAGAACTCGATCTCGCGGATGCCGCCCCGCCCGAGCTTGAGGTTGTGCCCGTCCATCTGGAGAGGCCCGCCCAGCCCCTTGTGGTCGCGGATCCTGAGCCGCATGTCGTGGGCGTCCTGGATCGCCGCGAAGTCCAGGTGCTTGCGCCAGACAAAGGGCCGGAGCGTGTCGAGGAACCGCGCGCCGGCCTCGAGGTCGCCCCCGCAGGGCCGCGCCTTGATGTAGGCGGCCCGCTCCCAGGTGCGGCCCAGGCTCTCGTAGTAGGCCTCGGCCCCGGCCATCGACATGCAGACGGGCGTGACCGCCGCGTCCGGCCGAAGCCGCAGGTCCACGCGGAACACGTAGCCGTCGGTGCGGTCCTGCAAGAGGGCGGTCATCGCACGCGTGACCTTGACCAGCCCCGAACGGAGCGCCGGGTAATCCTCGCGCGAGACGCGGGTTTCGTCGAACAGGCAGACCAGGTCGATGTCGCTCGAATAGTTGAGCTCGAAGGCGCCCATCTTGCCCATGGCGAGCGCGACCATGCCCCCCGCGCTTCCCGCATCCGAGGGACCCAGCCCGGCGAGCCGCCCCCTTGCGATTCCCTCGGCCACCAGCGCGCGGATCGACCGGTCCACGGCCATGTCGGCCAGCCGGGTCAGCGCACCGGTCACTGCCTCCAAGGGCCAAGCCCCGCCCAGGTCCATCACCCCGGCCAGCAGCGCCACCCGCCGCTTGGCCTGCCGCAGCGCCGGGCCGAGACGCTCCGCCGGGCCGTCCGGCACGGCCCGCAGCACATCCTCGAGCGCCGCCTCCGGGTCGTCCAGCGCGGGCCCGATCCAGTCGGCCTCGCGCAGCAGGAGCTCGGCCAGGAACGGGCTCGATCCGGCGATGCCCCGGATCAGGCCGCCCAGGTCGCGATCGAGAGCGGCGTGCCGCGCGGCCACCTCGTCCCCCCGCGCCACGTCGAAGGGCTGGGGCAGCTTGGTCAGTCGGGCGCGGAGCGGGTCGGGCATGTCCGCCACCATGGGCAGTGCACCGGTCAGGGTCAACGCCGCCCGATGATCGGCCCCCTAGCGCCTGAGACCCCAGCATCAGCGACTTCTCGCTCACGGCGGCGAGATGTGAAAATCCTTCACATCGAGGCTTGATGCGCCGCCGCCGACGCCCCATCTTGCCGCATGTGAATGATGTTCACATGAACCCTCCAAGGAGGCCCACCGATGAGCTCGCCTGACCTGTCCTACCCGTCCCCTACCCGGGGGCCCTCTGCCCGCAGCTGGCTCGGCAAGGCCGAGGATTGGCTGGACGATCGTGGCAAGGGCGCCTGGATCGCCGCGATGATCGTCGGCTTCGTCCTGTTCTGGCCCGTGGGCCTCGCCATCCTCGCCTACATGATCTGGAGCAAGCGCATGTTTTCCAAGCACCGCCACGATGGCTTCGGCCGGTCCATGATGTGCGGCTCCCGCCGCGAGAAGATGGACCAATGGCGCAACGCCCGCACGGCCATGCGGCCCTCGGGCAACGCCGCCTTCGACGCCTACAAGGCCGAGACGCTCCGCCGTCTCGAGGACGAGCAGCGGGCCTTCGAGGAGTTCCTCGCCCGTCTCCGCGAAGCCCGCGACAAGGCCGAGTTCGACCAGTTCATGGAAGACCGCGCGCGCCGCGCCCGGAATGGCAACGGCGACGACCAGGGACAGGACGCGGCCTGATCCGGTCCGAACGGCGGCCCCCCGGGGCCGCCCTCCGCTTGCGCCAACGGCGGGCGGTTCCCACATCACCCCGGCGGCACCGCCCTTTCCAGGCGCCGCGCCCCCAGTTCCGACAGGATCAACCATGTTCGCCACCGCTTCGCCCGCCACGCTCCACGGCCTTCCCGACCCCGCGCGCGAGCCCGAGTTCTACGCGGGCGTGACGACCAAGCGCGGGCTGGCCTGGATCGTCGACGCGGCCGTCACCTTCTTCTTCTGCCTCCTGGCCCTGCCCTTCACCGCCTTCACGGCGCTGTTCTGGTGGCCGGTGCTCTGGCTCATCGTCGGATTCCTCTACCGCTGGGCCACGCTGGCGGGCGGCTCGGGGACCTGGGGGATGCGCCTCATGGCGATCACCCTGCGCGACCGGAACGGCCAGCGGCTCGACCCGTTCACGGCCTTCCTGCACGTGCTGGGCTACTCGGTTTCGGTCGCCGCCTTCCCGCTGCAGCTCATCTCGATCGCGCTGATGATCGGGCTGGGGCGCGGACAGGGACTCACGGACCTCCTGCTCGGGACGGCGGCGATCAACCGCCCCGCCTGAGACAGAGAGAAAAGGCTGCCTCTCACCCTTGGCGACCCCCGGGGCTCACGCTAACCTCAGTCGGGCACCCGCCCAGTTTCCATCGCCGGACCGATGCGCCACACGCTTCCCCTTGCGCCGCAGTTCTATGTGACGGCCCCCCAGCCGTGCCCCTATCTGCCCGGGCGGATGGAGCGGAAGCTCTTTACCGCCCTTCAGGGCGACCAGGCCGAGAAGCTGAACGACGCGCTGTCGCGCCAGGGCTTCCGCCGCAGCCAGAACGTGCTGTACCGGCCGTCCTGCGCCGATTGCCAGGCCTGCTATTCGGCTCGCATCCGCGTCGCCGACTTCGAGCCGTCGCGCAGCCAGGCGCGGGTCATGAAGCGCAACGCCGCCCTGCGCCGCCGCGCCTCCTCGCCCTGGGCGACCGAGGAACAATTCGCGCTGTTCCGCCGCTACCTCGACGGCCGCCACGCCGAAGGCGGCATGGCCGACATGGATATCTTCGAGTTCGCGGCCATGGTCGAGGAAACGCCCGTCCGCTCGCGGCTCATCGAATACACGGCGCCGGACGGCGACCTCCGGGGCGTCTGCCTGACGGACCTGCTCGATGACGGGCTCAGCATGGTCTACTCGTTCTTCGACCCGGAGCGCGAGAAGGACTCGCTCGGCACCTATGTGATCCTCGACCATGTCCGGATCGCGCGGGAGCTGTCGCTCCCTTATGTGTATCTGGGCTACTGGGTCCCGGGCAGCGACAAGATGGGCTACAAGTCCCGCTTCGGCGCCCTCGAGGTCTACAAGCGCGGGCAGTGGCAGCCGATCGGCGACCCGTCGAGCTATTCCGTGGAAACCCATCCCCTGTCGGTCGACCCGATCGCCGAACAGGTGGCACGGATCCATCTGCCCGACGCCCGGCCGACCAAAGGCTGACGTGAAGCTCAGCGCCGTCACCTTCCTGGTTCCCGACTACGACCAGGCCACCGCCTTCTTCGTGCAGGGGCTGGGATGGCGGCTGGTGTCCGACCAGGACCACGGCAGCGGCAAGCGGTGGATCCTTGTGGAACCTCCCGCCGGGGGCAGCCCGCTCCTGCTCGCCCGGGCGACCGAGGCGGAGCAGATCGCCGCGCTGGGGCATCAGGCCGGGGGCCGGGTCGGCTTCTTCCTGTCCACCGACGACTTCGAAGGCACCCATGCCCTGCTGGAACGGGCCGGGGCGGTCTTCGAGGAGCCGCCACGCCGCGAATCCTATGGCGTTGTCGCGGTCTGGCGTGATCCCTGGGGCAACCGTTGGGACCTCCTGGGCCCGCCGTGATCCTCCCGCCGTGACCCTACGGCACAAACCGCTGAATCGGTTGACGGACCCCTCCCGTTTGTAAGACTCCGGGAACCAAGCGGGCCGGAAAGGCCGCGCCCCACGGGGAGGGGTCGATGGAGTGGTTGCTGGGCTTGTCGCGCGGGATCGACAGGCTGAACATCTTTCTGGGCCGGCTGTCGGCGTTTCTTGTCCTGGCCGCGGCGCTGATCAGCGCCGGGAACGCCACCGTGCGCTACCTGCTCAGCATCAGTTCCAACGCCTGGCTCGAGATCCAGTCCTACCTGTTCGCCGGGCTCGTGCTCCTCGGAGCC
Organism: Rubellimicrobium arenae; assembly: GCF_017916275.1. Lineage (GTDB taxonomy): Bacteria > Pseudomonadota > Alphaproteobacteria > Rhodobacterales > Rhodobacteraceae > Rubellimicrobium > Rubellimicrobium arenae. The sequence goes on along the minus strand of NZ_JAFMST010000003.1, from coordinate 305,547 downwards.
TCCGAGACGCTGCGCCGCAACGAGCATGTCCGGGTGGACCTCATCTACTCGAACCTTTCGGCACGCCGCAGGCTTTGGGTCGACATCGTGGGGATCCTGCTGTTCCTGCTGCCCTTCATGCTCGTCATGGCCTGGCTCAGCTGGCCCATCGCATGGCGCTCGGTCGTCACCCGCGAAGGTTCGGCCAGCGCCGGGGGTCTTCCGCTCTGGCCGCTGCGGATGCTGCTGCCCCTGGGCTTCGGACTCCTCGCGCTCCAGGGCCTGTCCGAGCTCATCAAGCGGATCGCGGCGCTTCGCGGCGCCATCGCCATCGACACCTCCTACCACAAGCCAGACCAGTAAGGGCGCAGCGATGTTCGAATACGGCCCCCTGCCGCCCCTGATGTTCGCGAGCATGGTCGTGTTCATGCTCTACGGCTTTCCCGTGGCCTTCTCGCTGGGTGCCGTCGGCCTTTTCTTCGGGGCGATCGGGATCGCGACGGATCACTTCGACTGGGCGTTCCTCCAGGCGATGCCGCACCGGATCGCCGGAACCAACATCCTGTCGAACCCGCTTCTGCTGGCGATCCCGTTCTTCACCTTCATGGGCGCGATCCTGGAGCGCTGCGGCCTGGCCGAGGACATGCTGGAAGGCATGGGCAAGCTGTTCGGGCGCGTGCCCGGGGGCCTCGCCTATTCCGTGATCGTCGTGGGGGCCATCCTGGGCGCCGTCACCGGGACGGTGGCCGCTTCGGTCATCACCATGGGCGTGATCGCGCTGCCCATCATGCTGCGCTACGGCTACAGCGAACGGCTGGCCACCGGCGTGATCGCGGCGTCGGGCACCATCACGCAGGTGATCCCGCCCTCCCTCGTCCTTGTCGTGCTGGCGGACCAGCTCGGCCGCCCCGTGGGCGACATGTACCTCGGCGCGTTCGGACCGTCGATCGCGCAGGTCCTGATCTTCATGGCGTTCATCCTCGTCATGTCGATCCTGCGCCCCGCCTCCATGCCGCCCCTCCCGCCCGAGGTCCGGGGCGAGGCCAGCCTGGCCCTCATCCTGCGGGTGATCTGGGGCATCGTGCCGTCGCTGGTGCTCATCTTCCTGGTGCTGGGCACCATCTTCCTGGGCCTCGCCACCCCGACCGAAGCCGGGGCCCTGGGCGTCGTCGGCGCGATGGTCCTCGCGGCCATGAACCGGCGGCTCAGCTGGCCCCTGGTCAGCGAGGCGATGACAACCACGGCCACGCTGACCGCGATGGTGGTCTTCATCCTGATCGGGTCCTCGATCTTCACGCTCGTCTTCCAGGGCATGGATGGGGGCGAGTGGATCAAGTACCTGCTGTCGCACCTGCCCGGCGGTCAGGTCGGCTTCCTGATCTTCGTCAACATCTTCATCTTCTTCCTGGCGTTCTTCCTCGACTTCTTCGAGATCGCGTTCATCGTCATCCCCCTCCTCGCCCCCGCGGCCGAGGCGCTGGGGATCGACCTGATCTGGTTCGGGGTGCTCATCTGCATCAACCTGCAGACCAGCTTCATGCACCCGCCTTTCGGCTTCGCGCTGTTCTACCTGCGCTCCATCGCGCCCAAGTCGTTGCCGACCAAGCAGATCTACCTCGGCGCGATCCCGTGGCTCGGACTCCAGCTCCTGCTGGTGGCGATCGTGATCTTCTGGCCGGGGCTGGTGACGGGGATGCTCGACCGCGGACCGAAGGTGGACCCGAACTCGGTCCAGATCATCGCCCCGAGCCTCGGCGGCGGCCTGGGCCAACCAGGAGGGCTCGGCCAACCGGGCGGACTCGGCCAACCGGGCGGGCTCGGCCAGCCGGGCGGGTTGGGCCAGCCGGGCGGCTTGGGCCAGCCGGGCGGCCTGGGCCAGCCCGCCGGGGACATCTCGCCCCCCGCCCCGCAGCCGGGCGCTCCCGCGGGGCTCCAAGCCCCGGCCACCGCTCCGTGACACCCGAACCGCCGAAACGAAAACCCCCGGGCCGCATCGCGCCCGGGGGTTCGCCGTTCGGACGTCCAGCTCAGAGCTGGCCGGCGTTCACCTTCTGCATCATGAAGGTGTCATAGTTGTATTCGGCCACCTGCGACCAGGTGAACCAGTCCTTCCGGAACGCCTTGATCGAATCCCACAGCGTCTTGAACTCGGGGTTCGAGGTGTCGAGCTCGGCATAGACCTCGTTCGAGGCGTTGAAGAGGGCTTCCATGATCTCGGGCGAGAAGGGCCGAAGCTGCGCGCCCGCCGCCACGAGGTTGCGGATCGAGGTCGGGTTCAGGAAGTCGTACTTCTGGAGCATGTCGGCATCGGCCGCCTGGCTCGCCGTCCGCAGCAGCGACTTGTAGTTGGCCGGGAGCGCCTCGTACTGCTCGAGGTTGAACATGAAGTGGACGGTCGGGCCCCCTTCGTGCCAGCCCGGATAGTAGTAGTAGGGCGCGACCTGCACGAAGCCGAGCTTCTCGTCGTCATAAGGGCCGACCCATTCGGCGGCGTCGATCGTTCCCGTTTCCAGCGCCGAATAGATCTCGCCCCCGGCGATCTGCTGGGGCACGACGCCCAGCCGCTCCATGATGGACCCGGCAAAGCCGCCGACCCGCATCTTGAGCCCCTGGAGATCGGCCGCCGTGGTGATCTCGTTGCGGAACCAGCCCGCCATCTGGACGCCGGTGTTCCCGCCCGGAAGGGCGAACAGCCCCTGCTTGGCCATGAACTGGTTGAACAGGTCGATGCCGCCGCCGTGATAGTGCCAGGCGTTCATCCCCCGCGCGTTCAGGGCGAACGGGATCGCCGCACCGACGGCCCAGGACGGGTCCTTGCCCCAGTAGTAGTAGGCCACGGTGTGGCAGGCCTCGACGGTGCCCTCCATCACGGCGTCGGCCGCCTGCAGGCCGGGGACCAGCTCGCCCGCCGCGAAGACCTGGATCTCGAAGTTGCCGTCGGTGGCTTCGCTCAGGTACTTCGCCAGGGTCGTCGCCCCGCCATAGATCGTGTCGAGCGAGTTGGGAAAGGACGAGGTCAGCCGCCAGCGCACCTGGGGCGTGCTTTGCGCGATGGCGGGCGCCGCAAGCCCGGCGGCTGCGGCCGCGCCCACGCCGGCCTTGGTCAAGAACGATCGACGATCCAAGAAAGATCCTCCCTGTTGGCCCGCTTGGTCGCGGGTATCCTGTTGTGCAGCCGAAGCTTAACGGCACCGTCCCATGCGGCAAGCAGGAGCTTCGGTTGATGCCGCAGCGTCACGGAACCGGGGTCCGACCGCCCGGTGGCCCAGCGCACCGAACCATGCGGGTGCCCCTTCGTGCCCCCGTTCGCACCCTCCGGTCGGCGGAACGGCGGAACAGTAGCCCCCCGTCGTCGTTGGAGAAACGCCAGACGACCACGGAGCCCTCCCATGACCGACGCCCCCGCCGCCTCATCTGCCCCGAAATCCGGATCGGGCGCCAAGCGAGGGCGGGGATGGTGGCGCCTCCTGGTCAACCTTTACAAGGAGATGACCGAGGACCATGTGGGGCTGATCTCGGCCGGGGTGGCCTTCTACGGTCTCCTCGCCATCTTTCCGGGGATCGTCGCGGGCATGGCCATCGCCGGTCTCGTGATGGACCCCAACACGGTGGTGAGCCAACTCCAGGGCCTGTCACGGTTCCTCCCGCAGGAGGCGGCCCAGATCGTGATCGATCAGGCCGTCGCGGTGGCGGGGTCCGAATCCGGGGGCCTCGGCCTCGCCGCGCTCTTCGGGATCCTCGTGGCGCTCTACTCCGCCTCCAAGGGGGTGACCTCGCTGATGGAGGGCCTGAACGTCGCCTTCGAGGTCGAGGAGAAGCGCGGCCTCGTCCGATACTACCTGACCGCCCTGGCGCTGACGGTCGGGCTCATCATCGGCTTCCTGCTGATCATCGCCATCCTGGCGCTCCTGCCGGTCGTGCTGGCCTTCCTCCAGTTCGGCGACATGACGCAGACGGTGGTGTCGCTGCTGCGCTGGCCGCTCGTGCTCGTGGTCCTCGCGCTCGGGCTCGCCGTTCTCTACCGGTATGCGCCCGACCGCGGCCCGGTGCCGTGGCACTGGATCACGCCCGGCGCGGGCGTCGCCTGCGCGCTCTGGCTGGTCGGCAGCATCATCTTCGCCATCTACGTCCAGAACTTCGGCGCCTACAACGAAACCTTCGGCGCCCTGGGCGGCGTGATCGTCCTGCTGACCTGGCTCTGGCTGTCGGCCTATATCGTGCTCATGGGGGCCGAGATGGACGACGAGATCGCGCGCCAGGACAAGGAGGCCGGCGACTCCGCCGAGCCGGTCCGCGCCGCCAAGGCCGTGACGCCCGGGAACCAGTGACTGGGCGGCGCCCCTGAGGGTCTACCGCCGACGCCGCGTGCCGACCGGGGATGCCGGCCGGCTGGAGCAACAATATTACCGTGATCTGGATGCCTGCGACATTTTCTCATCCGAATACGGTTGACCCAGGGGCGTTGCGCGGGCATAAGGCCCACCGAACGTTGGAGGAACGACCCGTGAAGGTTCTTCTTGTAATCGTAGGGATCAGGCGCATGGGCCGGTAACGGCAGACCCATCCGGTCCCCATGCGCCCCCGAGGAACCTTCCCGGGGGCTTTTTCATGCCCAAAGGAGTTATCGAAATGGACGGAGCGACCCAGATGACCCGCGAGATGACCGGCGCCCGCATGGTGGTCCAGGCCCTCAAGGACCAGGGCGTGGACACCGTGTTCGGCTATCCGGGCGGCGCCGTCCTTCCTATCTATGACGAGCTGTTCCAGCAGAACGACATCCGCCACATCCTCGTCCGGCACGAGCAGGGGGCGGTCCACGCCGCCGAGGGCTATGCCCGCTCGACCGGCAGGGTCGGCGTCGCGCTCGTCACCTCCGGGCCGGGCGCGACCAATGCGGTCACCGGCCTGACCGACGCGCTCCTCGACTCGATCCCGATCGTCGTCCTGACGGGTCAGGTCCCGACCTTCATGATCGGCTCGGACGCCTTCCAGGAGGCGGACACCATCGGCATCACCCGCCCCTGCACCAAGGCCAATTGGCTGGTGAAGGAAACGGACAAGCTCGCGCAGACGCTGCACGAGGCGTTCCACGTCGCCCGCTCGGGCCGCCCCGGGCCGGTCCTCATCGACATCCCCAAGGACGTCCAGTTCGCCACGGGCCTCTACACGCAGCGGGCGGATCACGTCTCACGCTACCAGCCCAAGCGCCAGCCCGATCCCGCGATGATCGAGGCCATCGTGGACGCCATGGAAACCTCGGCGCGTCCGGTCTTCTACACCGGCGGCGGCGTCATCAACTCGGGCCCCGAGGCGACGCGCCTCCTGCGCGAGCTGGTCGCGGCGACCGGCTTCCCGATCACCTCGACGCTGATGGGCCTGGGCGCCTACCCAGCCTCCGGGCCGCAATGGCTCGGGATGCTCGGCATGCACGGCCTCTACGAGGCCAACATGGCGATGCACGGCTGCGACCTGATGCTGAACATCGGGGCGCGCTTCGACGACCGGATCACCGGGCGGCTCGACGCCTTCTCGCCGGGATCGCGCAAGGCGCACATCGACATCGACCCGTCCTCGATCAACAAGGTCGTCCGTGTCGATTTCCCGGTGGTCGCGGACGTGGCCGACGCCCTGCGGGCCATCCTGGACCTCTGGACCGCCCGTGGCCGCAGGCTCAACGCGAGCGGCCTCGCCGCCTGGCAGCAGCAGGTTGCCCAATGGCGCGCGCGCAAGTGCCTGACCTACACGCCGTCCCAGACCACCATCAAGCCGCAGTATGCGCTGGAGCGCCTCGAGGCGCTGACCAGGGGCATGGACCGCTACATCTGCACCGAAGTCGGCCAGCACCAGATGTGGGCCGCGCAGTTCCTGGGCTTCGAGGACCCGAACCGCTGGATGACCTCCGGGGGCCTCGGCACCATGGGCTACGGCTTCCCGGCGTCCATCGGCGTGCAGCTCGCTCATCCCGACTCCCTCGTCATCAACGTCGCGGGCGAGGCGTCGTGGCTCATGAACATGCAGGAGATGGGAACGGCCGTTCAGTACCGCCTGCCCGTCAAGCAGTTCATCCTGAACAACGAACGGCTGGGCATGGTGCGCCAGTGGCAGCAGCTCCTTCACGGTGAGCGGTACTCGCAATCCTGGTCCGAAGCCCTGCCCGACTTCGTCAAGCTCGCCGAGGCGTTCGGGGCCAAGGGCATCCTGTGCAAGGACCCCAAGGACCTCGACGACGCGATCATGGAGATGCTGGCCTACGACGGCCCGGTCATCTTCGACTGCCTGGTCGAGAAGCACGAGAACTGCTTCCCGATGATCCCGAGCGGAAAGCCCCACAACGAGATGCTGCTCGGCGAGGCGTCCACCGAGGGCGCGATCCAGGCCGGCGGCGCGGTGCTCGTCTGAGCGCCGGAAAGGACACAGGGACATGGCACTGAACATCGCATCGGGCTCCACGAGCCACTCGGCCTACAACCTCCGCTCCACCTACTCGGAGGTGGTGGAGCGGCACACGCTGGCCATCATCGTGGACAACGAGCCCGGGGTGCTGGCCCGGGTGATCGGGCTCTTCTCGGGGCGCGGCTACAACATCGAATCGCTGACCGTCGCCGAGACCGACCATGCCGGCCACCTGTCGCGCATCACCATCGTGACCGCCGGAACGCCCCAGATCATCGACCAGATCGAGGCGCAGCTGGGCCGCATCGTGCAGGTCCGCGAAGTGCATGACCTGTCCGCCGAAGGCCCGGCCGTGGAGCGCGAGCTGGCCCTTCTCAAGGTCGCCGGCACCGGGGATCATCGGGTGGAGGCGCTGCGGCTTGCCGACGTCTTCCGGGCCCGGGTGGTCGATTCGACGCTGTCCAGCTTCGTCTTCGAGATCACCGGCACGCCCGAGAAGGTGGACGCCTTTGCCGACCTGATGCGGCCGCTCGGGCTGCAGGAGATCGCGCGCACGGGCGTCGCGGCCCTGTCGCGGGGCGCCAGGACCGCCTAGCCCCTTCCCCGTCGCGATTGTCGGCGCAACGTCGCGGCGGGTCTTCCCTCTTCCGGGGGTTCTTGGTCAAACGACCGGGACTTTGAAAGGAACGGGCATGGCACCGCGCAAGATCATCATCGACACCGACCCTGGCCAGGACGATGCCGTGGCCATCCTCCTGGCGCTCGCCTCGCCCGAGCTTCAGGTCCTGAGCGTCACGGCCGTGGCCGGCAACGTCCCGCTCGCCCGGACGGAACGGAACGCCCGCGTGGCCGTCGAACTGTCGGGGCGTCCGGTTCCGGTGATGGCGGGCTGCGACCGGCCGCTTCGGCGTCCGCTCGAGACCGCCGAGCATGTGCATGGCAAGACCGGCCTCGATGGGGCCGACCTGCCCGAGCCGACCCTGCCACTCGACCCGCGGCACGCTGTGGATTTCATCATCGACACGCTGCATGAGGAGCCGGCCGGGACGGTGACGCTGTGCGTGCTGGGGCCGCTCACGAACGTCGCCACGGCCTTCCTGCGCGCCCCCGAGGTGGTGGACCGCGTGCAGGAGATCGTCCTGATGGGCGGCGGCTTCTTCGAAGGGGGCAACATCACCCCCGCCGCCGAGTTCAACATCTACGTCGACCCGGAGGCGGCGGACATCGTGTTCCGCTGCGGCCGTCCGCTGACCATCGTCCCGCTCGATTGCACCCACAAGGCTCTCACCACCCGCGCGCGGGTCGAACGCTTCCGCGCCATGGGCACCCGGGTGGGCGAAGCCGTCGCGGGCTGGCTCGACTTCTTCGAGCGCTTCGACGTCCAGAAGTACGGGTCCGACGGCGGCCCGCTCCACGATCCCTGCGTCATCGCCTACCTGCTCCGGCCCGAGCTGTTCGGCGGACGGCTCATCAACGTCGAGGTGGAGACCACCTCCGAACTCACACGCGGCATGACGGTGGCCGACTGGTGGCGGGTGACCAAGCGCGCGCCCAATGCGACGTTCCTGCGGGACGTGAACGCCGAAGGGTATTTCGCCCTCCTGGCCGAGCGGATCGGGACGCTCTAGCGCTCGCTTGGTCCCTGGCAGATCTGCGCCTACATCCAGCGCATGACCCTGCACATCGCCTTCGACAACAGCTACGCGCGCCTGCCGGACCGGTTCTACGTCCGACAGGCGCCGGTTCCCGTGGCCGAGCCCCGGCTCCTGGCCCTCAATGAACCTCTGGCCCGGGACCTGGGCCTCGACCCTGCGGCCCTTGGTTCGCCGGAGGGGATCGCCATGCTGGCCGGGAACGCCGTGCCCGAGGGCGCGGAGCCCCTGGCGCAGGCCTACGCCGGGCACCAGTTCGGCGGCTGGAACCCCCAACTGGGCGACGGCCGTGCGATCCTTCTCGGCGAGGTCGTGGACCAGAGCGGCCAGCGCCGCGACATCCAACTCAAGGGCGCGGGCCGGACGCCGTTCTCCCGCATGGGCGATGGCCGGGCCTGGGTCGGCCCCGTCCTGCGCGAGTTCGTCGTGTCCGAGGCCATGCACGCCATGGGCGTCCCGACCACGCGCGCCCTGTCCGCCGTCGCCACGGGCGAGACGATCCGGCGGGAACGCGCCTACCCCGGCGCCGTGCTCGCCCGCGTGGCGTCGAGTCACATCCGCGTCGGCACATTCCAGTACTTTTATGCGCGCAACGACATGGAGGCGCTGGTCGCCCTGACCGAGCATGTGCTCCAGCGCCATTACCCCGGCGTCGAAGGGGCCATGGGACTGCTTCGCGCCGTCGTGGACCGGCAGGCCCGGCTCGTGGCGCAATGGATGTCGCTGGGCTTCATTCACGGCGTGATGAACACCGACAACATGGCGGTCTCGGGCGAGACGATCGACTACGGCCCCTGCGCCTTCATGGACGCCTACCATCCCGATACGGTGTTCTCGTCCATCGACGCCTACGGGCGGTACGCCTATCGCCAGCAGCCGCAGGTCGCCGCCTGGAACCTCGCGCAGCTTGCCACGGCGCTTCTGCCGCTCATGGGCAACGAAGCCGCGATCCCCGAGGCGACCGAGGTCGTGCAGGGCCTGGCCGGCATCTATGCGGAGGAATGGACCCGCCGTTTCGCCGCCAAGCTCGGGCTCGATCCGGCCGACCCGGATGTGCAACCGCTCGCGACACGGCTCCTCGACCAGATGGCGGCCACCTGGGCCGACTTCACCCTCACCTTCCGGGCTCTGGCCGAAGACGGCGAGGTGCCTGCGGACCTGGCGGCGCAGCCCGCCTTCCAGGACTGGCGTCGGGACTGGGAGGCCAAGTCCCCGGACCGCGATGCGATGCGCGCCGCGAACCCGGCGATCATTCCCCGAAACCACAGGGTCGAGGCGATGATCCAGGCGGCGGTCGCGGGCGACCTCGCCCCGCTCGATGAGCTTCGCGAAGCCCTGGCGCGTCCCTTCGACTCCGATTCCCGCTTCGACCATCTGCGCGTGCCCCCGCAGGAGGAGGAGCGCGTGGTCCAGACCTTCTGCGGGACGTGAGACGGGCGGGACCCTGGCCCCGCCCGTCAGGTCGCGCGTGCTGCGCTGCCCGTTACTCGATCACCCGGACATCGGCGATGTGATCGGGCTCGCCCTCGACTTCGCCGTTGGGCCCGGTGCCCTTCTTGATCGCGTCGAGGATGTCGAGCCCCTCGGTCACTTCGCCCACGACGGTGTACTGGCCGTTGAGGTGCGGCGCGTCGGCGAACATGATGAAGAACTGCGAGTTGGCGCTGTTCGGGTCCGAGCTGCGGGCCATGCCGACCACGCCGCGCGTGAAGGGCCGGTCCGAGAACTCGGCCGGGAGGTCGGGGAGGTCCGAGCCGCCCATGCCCGCCATGGACAGGTCGCTGCCCATCTTGCCGTACTGCACGTCGCCGGTCTGGGCCATGAAGCCCTCGATGACGCGGTGGAAGACCACGTTGTCGTAGGCGTCCGACTTCGCCAGCTCCACGATCCGGGCGACGTGCTGCGGGGCGACGTCGTCCAGGAGATGGATCCGGATCGTCCCGTTCGCCTCGCCCGCCACGTCGAGCTCCAGGTCCGTGGCCAGGGCGGGGGTGCCCGCCAGCGCGAGGATGAGGGCCAGTCGCTTCATTCGCTTGCTCCGCTCTGCTGGTCGTCGGCGGCGTCCGCCGCCACCCGCACGCGGATCATGCGGTCGGGGCTTGCCGGCGGCTCGCCGCGGGTGATCTTGTCCACGTGCTCCATGCCCGAGATCACGCGGCCGTAGACCGTGTACTGCCGGTTCAGGAAGTGGTTGTCCTTGAAGTTGATGAAGAACTGCGAGTTCGCGCTGTTCGGGTTCGAAGAGCGCGCCGCCCCCAGGGTGCCCCGGTCGTGCGGGACGCCGGAGAACTCGGCCGGGAGGTCCGGCAGGTCCGAGCCGCCCGTTCCGGCGCGCCGGATGTTGAAGCTCTTCTCCATGTTGCCGTTCTCGACGTCGCCGGTCTGGGCCATGAAACCCTCGATGACGCGGTGGAACGCCACGTTGTCGTAGGCGCCGCTGCGGGCCAGTTCCTTCATGCGCGCGCTGTGCTTGGGCGCCACGTCGGGCAGGAGCTCGATCACCACGGGACCATCCTTGAGGTCGATGATGATGGTGTTTTCCGGGTCCTTGATGTCGGCCATCGGGCCCTCCCTTTGTCTTGGACTGGCGCGTGATCTAGAGGGGCCCCGGGGCAAAGCCAATCCCGCCGTTGACCTCACGCCTGCGAGAGGCCACCTGTAGCCCAGCCAACAAGAGGGAGGCGCGCATGGCCTGGAGATCGCTGAACGAGATGGACCTGCGCGGCAAGCGCGTGCTGACCCGCGTCGATCTCAACGTCCCCGTCGAGAATGGCCGCGTCACCGACACCACCCGAATCGACCGCATCGTCCCGACCGTGCAGGCCATCTTGGCCCAGGGCGGCAAGCCGATCCTCCTGGCCCATTTCGGCCGGCCCAAGGGCCGTCCCGAGCCCACCATGTCGCTTCGGCAGGTCGTGCCCGCGCTGGAGCAGGCGCTGGGACAGCCCGTGGCCTTCGCCGACGACTGCGTGGGCCCGCGGGCAGAGGCCGCCGTCGCCGCCCTGCCCCAGGGCGGCGTCCTCCTGCTCGAGAACACGCGGTTCCACGCTGAGGAGGAAAAGAACGACCCCGGCTTTTCCGCCGCGATGGCGCGGCTCGGCGACGTGTACTGCAACGACGCCTTCAGCGCGGCTCACCGGGCGCATGCCTCGACCGAGGGGATCGCGCGGCTCCTGCCCTCCTGCGCCGGCCTGCTCATGGCCGAGGAGCTGTCCGCGCTGGAAAAGGCGCTCGGCAGCCCGCAGCGCCCGGTCGTGGCGATCGTGGGGGGCTCCAAGGTCTCGACCAAGCTCGACCTGCTCGGCAATCTGGTGGGCAAGGTGAATCACCTCGTGATCGGAGGGGGCATGGCCAACACCTTCCTTCATGCCCAGGGCTATCCGGTCGGCCTGTCCCTGCACGAGCCCGACCTGGCCGAGACCGCCCTCACGATCCTGGCCAGGGCCGACGAGGCTGGGTGCGAGATCATCCTGCCCCGCGACATCATCGTGGCTAAGGAACTCAAGGCCGGCGCGACGGAAACGGTCATGGGACCCCATGATTGCCCGCCGGACCAGATGATCCTGGACATCGGCCCGGCCTCGGTCAGCTACATCGACACCGTGATGGGCCACGCCCGGACCCTGATCTGGAACGGCCCGGTCGGTGCCTTCGAGACCAAGCCCTTCGACGCCGGAACCCATGCCGTCGCCCGCAAGGCGGCCGAGCTGACGCAGGCCGGCAACCTCGTCTCGGTAGCGGGTGGCGGGGATACGGTCGCCGCGCTGAACGACACCGGCGTGACCGACCAGTTCTCCTATGTGTCCACGGCCGGTGGCGCGTTCCTCGAATGGATGGAAGGCAAGGAGCTGCCCGGCGTGGCCGCCCTGGGCTGATCCGGACGGCCGGGCCGGATCGGCGAGGTCCGGCCCTCGGTTGCCCTGTTAGCGCTGCCGGACCATTGCCCCCCTCGCTCCCGCAGCATAACCCTTCCGTGACCCATCAACGACGAGGCTGCCATGACCATCACACCCATCGTCCAGTCGATCCTGAAGAACTACGAGGGCGAGAACCCCGGCGTGAAGGCCAACCTGGCCCGGATGCTGATGCAGGGCCGGCTGGCGGGCACGGGACGGATGGTCATCCTTCCCGTGGACCAGGGCTTTGAGCATGGGCCGGCGCGCAGCTTCGCCATCAACCCGGACGCCTACGACCCCCACTACCATTACCAGCTCGCCCTCGATGCGGGGCTGAGCGCCTATGCCGCCCCGCTCGGGCCGCTGGAGGCCGGGGCCGACACCTTCGCCGGGCAGCTCCCGCTCATCCTCAAGGTGAACTCCTCGAACTCCCTGCTGCCGGCCGCCTCGCCCAAGACGCAGGCGATCACGGCGACCGTCGACGACGCGCTCCGGCTCGGCTGCTCGGCCATCGGCTTCACCATCTACCCGGGCAGCAGCCTGTCGCTCGAGATGTTCGAGGACATCGCCGAGATGCGCCGCGAAGCCGCCTCCAAGGGGGTCGCCACGGTGATCTGGTCCTATCCGCGGGGCGAGGATCTCGACAAGAACGGCGAAACGGCCGTGGATGTGACCGCCTACGCCGCCCATATCGCGGCGCTGCTCGGCGCCCACATCATCAAGGTCAAGCTGCCCACCGACCACGTGAGCCAGCCCGAGGCGAAGAAGGTCTACGAGTCCGAGAAGATCGACGTGTCCACCCAGGCCGCGCGCGTCCGTCACGTCGTGCAGGCCTGCCTGGGCGGGCGGCGGATCGTCGTGTTCTCGGGCGGTGCCGCCAAGGGCGAGGACTCGGTGATTCAGGACGCCCGCAACATCCAGGCGGGCGGCGGCAACGGCTCGATCATCGGCCGGAACGTGTTCCAGCGCCCACGCAGCGAGGCCATCGCCCTGCTGGATCAGCTGGTCGGCATCTACACGGCCTGACGGCCACCCCGCCCGTCATGGGCGGGGTCGCACGGCCGCCATTCGTGGCAGTTTTGCGCCAGTTCCCGCATAGCCTCGGGCCGGCTCTCGCCAAGAGGGCCGGCCTTGTGCCATCGTGGGGCCATGCGCCCGCCAGAGGCGCCCAGGGCAGTGGAAACCATCCGCCATGATCCGGAGCACGCGCGCGCCGCTCGGCTATCTGTCGTACATCGGCGGGATGAGCGCCCTTGCGCTCTACTTCGTCTTCGCAGCCGTTCAGGGGGACTACGGCGTCTTCCGACGGGCCGAGGTGGACGCCCAGGCCCTTCAGCTCAAGGTTCAGCTCGCCTCCATGTCGGCCGACGTGGACCGGATGGAGAATCTGACGCGGCGCCTTTCGGACGATTACCTCGACCTCGACCTGCTCGACCAGCAGGTGCGCGACGTGCTGGGGATGGTCCGGCCGGACGAGATCGTCATTCGCTGAGGTCACAGGCGCCGTTAGCGCTAACGTCGCTGCACTGCGGCGGATGTCATCCCTCGCCAAGGCCCCTGGGGTCCGCTAAGTCGTCTTCTGACATTCGACAAAGGTCGAGGTAGGAGACACCATATGGCCACCGCGACAGCTGCGCAGACCGCCGAGCCCGGCCCCGAGTCCGGCGCGCTTCCCAACGTCTCACGGGACGAGCTTCTCAAGTTCTACCGGGAGATGCTTCTGATCCGCCGCTTCGAGGAGAAGGCGGGCCAGCTTTACGGGATGGGGCTGATCGGGGGTTTCTGCCACCTCTACATCGGCCAGGAGGCGGTCGTGGTCGGCCTGGAGGCCGCCGCCGAGGAAGGCGACAAGCGCGTCACCTCCTACCGCGACCATGGCCACATGCTGGCCTGCGGGATGGACGCCAAGGGCGTGATGGCCGAGCTCACGGGCCGCGAAGGGGGCTACTCGAAGGGCAAGGGCGGCTCCATGCACATGTTCAGCAAGGAGCGGCACTTCTACGGCGGCCACGGGATCGTCGCGGCGCAGGTTCCGATCGGCGCGGGCCTTGCTTTCGCGGACAAGTACCAGGGCAACGGCCGCGTGACCTTCACCTACTTCGGCGACGGCGCCGCCAACCAGGGCCAGGTCTACGAGACCTACAACATGGCCCAGCTCTGGCAGCTCCCGGTCGTCTTCGTCATCGAGAACAACCAGTACGCCATGGGCACCTCCGTCAAGCGGAGCACCATGTCCCGCACCTACTGGGAACGCGGCGCCGCCTACGGCATCGCGGGCGAGGAGGTGGACGGCATGGACGTCCTTGCCGTCAAGGCCGCCGGGGAACGCGCGGTCGAACACTGCCGCTCGGGCCAGGGTCCCTACATCCTCGAGGTCAAGACCTATCGATATCGCGGCCACTCCATGTCGGACCCGGCCAAGTACCGGACCCGCGAGGAGGTGCAGAAGATGAAGGACGAGCGCGACCCGATCGAGCATGTCCGTTCCATCCTTCTCACCGGCAACCACGCCAGCGAGGACGACCTCAAGGCCATCGACCGCGAGATCAAGGAGATCGTGAACGAAGCCGCCGAGTTCTCCAAGGAAAGCCCCGAGCCGGACGTGAGCGAGCTCTGGACCGACATCGTCGCCTGAACGATCAGCCAAGGTACAAGTATGGCCACCAATATCCTGATGCCCGCCCTCTCTCCGACCATGGAAGAGGGTACGCTTGCCCGCTGGCTCAAGAAGGAGGGTGACACGGTCAAGTCCGGCGACATCCTCGCCGAAATCGAGACCGATAAGGCCACCATGGAATTCGAGGCGGTGGACGAGGGCACCCTCGGCAAGATCCTCGTGCCCGAGGGGACCGAGGGCGTGAAGGTGAACGCCCCCATCGCCGTGCTTCTGGCCGAGGGCGAGGACGCCTCCGCCACCGTGGCGCCGACGGCCGGCCCGGGCTCGGCGGACCCCGAGGAGCGCGCCAACCTGGCGCAGGCTCCGGTCGGGGATGTCCCAGGCACCGGCGACTCGCCCACCACGGTCGAGAAGAAGATGCCCGACCCGCAGGCCGAGGCGCCCGTCCCGGCCACCCCGGCCTCGCCCGTGACCCCCGGCGGCAATGGAGCCTGGCCGGCCGACAGGCTCGGCGATGTTCCCGAAGGCACGCCGACCAAGACCATGACGGTGCGCGAGGCTCTCCGCGAGGCCATGTCCGAGGAGATGCGCCGCGACGAGAGCGTCTTCCTCATGGGCGAGGAGGTGGGCGAATATCAGGGCGCCTACAAGATCTCGCAGGGGATGCTGGACGAGTTCGGGGCCAAGCGCGTCATCGACACGCCCATCACCGAGCATGGCTTTGCCGGCCTCGCCGTCGGCGCCGCCTTTGGCGGGCTCCGGCCCATCGTCGAGTTCATGACCTTCAACTTCGCCATGCAGGCCATGGACCACCTCATCAACTCGGCGGCCAAGACGCTGTACATGTCCGGCGGCCAGATGGGATGCCCCATCGTCTTCCGCGGTCCGAACGGCGCGGCAGCCCGCGTCGCGGCCCAGCACAGCCAGGACTTTGCAGCCTGGTACATGCAGGTGCCCGGCCTCAAGGTCGTGATGCCCTACTCCGCCTCGGACGCGAAGGGGCTGATGAAGACGGCGATCCGCGACCCGAACCCCGTCATCTTCCTCGAGAACGAGATCCTTTACGGCCGCTCCTTCGAGGTGCCGCAGACGGATGACTTCACCATCCCCTTTGGCAAGGCCAAGGTCGAACGGGTCGGCACCGACGTCACCATTGTGAGCTTCGGGATCGGCATGACCTATGCGCTCCAGGCCGCCGAGGAACTGGCCAGTGAGGGGATCGAGGCCGAGGTCATCAACCTTCGCTCGCTCCGCCCGATGGACCTTCCCACCGTCATCGAGTCGGTTCGCAAGACCAACCGCTGCGTGACGATCGAGGAAGGCTGGCCCCAGGGCTCGGTGGGCTCCTACATCGGCTCGCAGATCATGCAGCAGGCGTTCGACCATCTCGACGCCCCGGTGATCTCGCTCAGCGGCAAGGACGTGCCCATGCCCTATGCGGCCAATCTCGAGAAACTCGCGCTCGTCACCGTGCCCGAGGTGATCGAGGCCGTGAAACAAGTCACCTATCGCTGAGGGACGCGACATGCCCACGCAGATCCTGATGCCCGCCCTGTCCCCGACCATGGAAGAGGGCACCCTCGCGAAGTGGCTCGTGAAGGAGGGCGACACCGTCAAGTCCGGCGACGTCATGGCCGAGATCGAGACGGACAAGGCCACCATGGAGTTCGAAGCCGTCGATGAAGGCGTGATCGGCAAGATCCTCGTCCCCGAAGGGACCGAGGGCGTGAAGGTCAACGAACCGATCGCCGTGCTGCTGGGCGAAGGCGAGGACGCCTCCGCCGCGCAGGATGGCGGCTCGTCCGGGTCCAAGGCGTCGGCGGACGCGGGCGCGAACCCGCCGGGCGACGCCCCTGCTCCCTCTGGCGCGATCTCCGACTACTCCCTGGGTCCGGTGCCGGAGAGGACCGGCAGCGCGCCCGCGGGCGTGCTCGATGCCGCCGCAGCCAAGGCCGAACGTCCCGGCGGCGCCTCGCAGGCCCCGGCCACGGGCGGACCTGCCTCGTCCGGGGGCCGGGTCTTCGCCTCCCCGCTGGCGCGCCGCATCGCGCAGGACAAGGGGCTTGACCTGTCGCAGGTCCAGGGCAGCGGTCCGAACGGCCGCATCGTCAAGGCCGACGTGGAAAACGCTCGCCCGGCCCCGGCGGCTCCGGCCCCGCAGGCCGCGCCAAGCCCCGCTCCGGCCGCAGCGCCCGCAAAGCCCGCTCCGGTCGCCGCCGCGGCCCCCGTCGGCCCGACCGCCGATGCGATCCTGCGCATGTACGAGGGACGTCCCTACGAGGAGGTCAAGCTCGACGGGATGCGCAAGGTGATCGCGGCCCGCCTGACGGAAGCCAAGCAGACGATCCCGCACTTCTACCTGCGCCGCGACATCCGGCTCGATGCGCTGCTCGCGTTCCGGTCGCAACTCAACGCCGCTCTCGAAGGCCGCAAGGTCAAGCTGTCGGTGAACGACTTCGTCATCAAGGCCTGCGCCCTGGCGCTCCAGCAGGTGCCGAACGCCAACGCCATCTGGGCGGGCGACCGGATCATCAAGCTGAAGCCCTCCGACGTGGCCGTGGCCGTGGCGGTCGAAGGCGGGCTGTTCACGCCGGTGCTCAGGGACTCGCATCTCAAGTCGCTTTCTGCCCTGTCGGCCGAGATGAAGGACCTCGCGGCGCGGGCCCGTGACCGCAAGCTCGCGCCTCAGGAGTATCAGGGCGGCAGCTTCGCGATCTCGAACCTCGGCATGTTCGGCGTCGACAACTTCGACGCGGTGATCAACCCGCCGCATGGCGCGATCCTGGCCGTGGGCGCGGGCGTGAAGAAACCCGTCGTGGGCGCGAACGACCAGATCGAGGTGGCCACCGTCATGTCCGTGACGCTGTCCGTGGACCATCGCGTCATCGACGGGGCGCTCGGGGCGGAACTGCTCCAGGCGATCAAGGACAACCTCGAGAATCCGGTCGGCATGCTGGCCTGACGCGGCCAGCCGATCGCATGACTTGAGCACGGCGGGCGCTAGCTTCCCCGGGGGACGCTGGCGCCCAAATCATGAGTAGGACATCCGATGCGCAGGCTCATCATTTCCCTGGCCGCTCTTGGCGCCCTGGCGGCGTGCGCGGACCTGCAAGTCGGATCGTTCCCGGCGCCCCCCGACGGCTCGGGCGCGCCCACGCCCAGCGAAGTCGCAGGAGCGGCGATTCCACCGCGCGGGGACACCATCAACTATCTTTGCGCGAACGGTCAGGTGGTCCAGGCAGCCTATCCGGGCCGGAGTGACGACGACGACGTGTTCAGCATCGGCCGGCCCCTGAGCGACCGGTCGGCCCGCATCTACATCGACGGGCGAAGCTACCGCATGGTGCAGGCTTCGTCGGCCAACGGCGTCCGCTACATCGGCGGAGGCTACCAGTGGTGGAGATGGGGCCTCGACACCGCTTCGCTCGCGCCGCTCGCGCCCGGTGAAAGCCTGGCCTCCGCTGCCGGGACAGAGTGCCGGTCCGGGGGCTGAGGCTCACTCGCCCGGGACGCGGTGATCCATGTTGATGGCCGGCTGCGCGCAGCCGGCCTCGCCGACGATGCGGGCGGGCACCCCGGCGACGGTCTTGCACGGCGGAACGTCATGAAGGACGACGCTGCCCGCCGCGATGCGCGAGCAGTGTCCGATCGTGATGTTCCCCAGGACGTGGGCCCCCGCCCCGATCAGGACGCCGTCGCCGATCTTGGGATGCCGGTCGCCGTCGGTCTTGCCGGTGCCGCCCAGCGTCACCGAGTGCAGCATCGAGACGTTGTCGCCGACCACAGCGGTCTCGCCGATGACGATGGAATGGGCGTGGTCGATCATGACGCCCTTGCCGATCCGTGCGGCGGGATGGATGTCCACGCCGAACACCTCGGAGACCCGCATCTGGAAGAAGTAGGCCATGTCCCTGCGCCCGGTGGTCCAGAGATGGTGCGCCACGCGGTAGGCTTGCACGGCCTGGAAGCCCTTGAAGTAGAGCATGGGCTGAAGGAACGTGTGGCAGGCCGGGTCGCGGTCGCAGATGGCGACGATGTCGGCCCGCGCGGCCTGCGCGATCTCGGGTTCGTCGGCCAGGGCCGCGTCCACGATCTCGCGCAGGATCTGGCCCGACATCTCGGGCGAGGTCAGCTTCATCGAGATCCGGTAGGCCAGGGCCCGTTCGAAGCTGGCATGGTGGAGGACGCTGGAATGGACGAGGCCGCCCAGCAGCGGCTCGCCCGAGATGGCGGCCTCCGCCTCGAGACGGATGCGCGACCAGACGGGGTCGAGTTCGGCCAGTTGAATCCTGGGTGTCGCCATCGCGTGCCCTCCATCGCTCCGCTCTGTCCCTAGCGCAGATAGGCTGTCGGAGCCACCGTGAAAGAGCCGTTCTCTTTCCGGTGGCTCCGACGAATGGATCATGCCGCCCCGCCCTCAGACCGCCGCCGCAAGGCCGCGGAACGGACCCGCGCCAAAGCGATCCGAGAGTTGCGCGACCTCGATCGTGACGGCGCCGGGACCGTCGGCCGCCTGCTCGGCCGGGGTGTAGGTCCAGGCGGGCGAACCGACCTCAACCTCCCGGAGCACCGCGCCGCCGCGCCGGACCCGTAGGAGGTAGGCCTCGCGGTCCTCGCCCAGGGGAACCTCGCTCCCTGTCCAGGAATCGCCGTCGATCCGGGTCCGGCGGGTCCAGCCGACCCGAAGCCCGTCCGGGTCCCGCCAAACCCGCAGGTGGCATATGGCGTAGGGGCGCAGGCCCACCCCGCTGAACGCCACCTCGCGATGGCTCCAGCAAGCCTCGGCGGAGGACCGGCCCGAGGGTCCCCAGCGGTAGTGCATAGACTGCTCCCGCCGGGAGACCGGCACCTCCCATTGCGATGGCGTTCCGTCGAGAAGCACGAACAGCGATCCCGGCGGCCAAGTGGCCGGCATGGTGCCGTCCGTACCCGCCTGGCCGCGCAGCCGCAGCCGGAGGTCCCAGGTCATGGGCGCGACCAGATGGGCTTCGGCGAACTGGAAGACCTCCCAGTTGGCCGTCGAGCCGTCTCCGATGGCGGCGGCCCCGGCCCCACCCAGGACCCGCTCCGGCCCGACGGAGGCCAGCGTCCCCCCGGCCAGGCGGACCCGCAGCGCCGGCCCCCGGTCCCAGATCCCGGCTTCGGCGGCCATGAGGGGCGTCAGGGTCGTGCCCACCGTCGCGGCCCCCCGCTGCACGAGCAAGGTCCGGTAATCCGCGTCCACCTGGCTCGCCTTCAGCGTCACCGAGCCCGGCCAGGGCGTCGCGGCGAAGGCGACATGCGGGGCATGGGGGGTCTCGGTCCCGGTCAGGATCGGAAGATCGAGGAACACCGCCTCGACCGGGCTGGGTGCCACGAAGGGCCGCGGGACGGGCGGTTCGATGGCGGCCTCGGTGGCGTGCCAAAGGCCCGACTCGATGCGCGTGGCATCGATCGTGCGAAGTCCTGCATCCTCCACCCGGTCGATACGCCAGGACGCGCCATCCAGCGCCACGACGTCGCCGGGGCCGAGATGGGCCAGGGAGGGCGGCAGCGCGACGCGGAGGCTGTCGCGGGCGGCGCGGGATTCGTGCAGCCAGCGTTCGGCGATGGCCTTGCCCTCCTCGCGCAGGAGCACGAGCGGCAACGCATTGCGCGACAGCAGTGGCACGCTCTCGTCCGGGCGCAGCGCATCCGCCGAGACGACGGCGTAGTCGCCCCCATGTTCAAGGAAGCTCGCCTGAACCCGTCCGGCAAGCTCGGCCTCCGGGGCGCGGGTCCGCAGGGATGTGGCCTCCGCGCCCGGATCGAATGCCAGGTCATCCCGGCCCAGAACGGCGCTGACCGATCCGCTCCGGCTTCGGAAGACAAGCCGCCCCTCCCGCTCGGCCGCGTCGAAGCCGCAGGCCAGCATGAGGGGTTGCAGCGCCTCGCGCCCGGTGCCGACCTCCTCGATGACCATGCCCCGGACCAGGCCGTGGAGCCGTGTCGTGTCGGGGCGAACGGCTCCGCTGTCGCGGCAGATCTCCTCGACCACCGATGCCAGGCTGCGGGCCGAGGCCCGTCCGTTCAGCCAGTGGCCGCGATCGTAGTTCCGCCCGTCGCCCCAAAGGTCGCCCCGCGCCGGGAAGGCCGGAAACGGCCGCGCGTCCCAGGCCCAGGCATGGGCGTGGTCCATGTCCACCATGGGCCCGCCATAGACCGGCGAGACCGGGTTGTTCGCCGGGTCCGCCCAGTGGCGGAACATCGCGCGGTAATAGCTCTGCTGCAGCAGGTCGTCGCGCTGGCCGGTCGAGAAATGGGGCAGGCTCGATTCGGAGGACTTGGGGTCGAGGAACTTGTTGGGTTCGTTGGTGCCCTTGTCGATGGCGGCGCAGCCGATCTCGGTGAACCAGACCGGCTTGGACCGGGGCTCCCAGGGGGTGGGGGTCACGCTGCGACGGCCGCCGATCCTGTCATGGTGCGGGTTGGACCACCAGGATCGGATGTCCTTGGGACGCCAGATCCAGGGCTCGCCCTGAGGATCGGCGATGGGAGTCCGGACCTGCGCCGCGCGGTCGGTCTCGGAGGCGTAGTACCAGTCGTGCAGCTCGCCTCCGGCGACGTTGCTGGCCAAGTAATCGACGTCGTGGATGTCCCCCCAGGAGGCATCGAGATGTCCCTCCCCGTCCCGCCAGTCCGACAGCGGCATGTAGTTGTCGATCCCGATGGCATCGATGGCGGGATCGGCCCAGAGCGGGTCGAGGTGGAAGATGCGGTCGGACGTGCCCGGCGGCTGATACCCCGAATACTCGGACCAGTCGGCGGCGTAGGTGATCCTGGCCCCCGGCAGGATGGCCTTCACCTCGGCCGCGAGCTGCCGGAGCGCCTGCACCGCCGGAAAGCCCGAGGCGCCCCGGATGGTGGTCAGCCCCCGCATCTCGGTCCCCACGCAGAAGGCGTCGACGCCCCCGGCCTCGGCGCACAGATGCGCGTAATGCAGGATCATGCGCCGGAACGACCATTCGGCCGGGCCATGGTAGGCCACGCCCGTCGGCTGCCGCGTGAAGTCTGAGGGCCGGGCCTGGCCGAAGAAGGCCGCCACCTCGGCCTCGGCGGCGGCCGTGCCGTCGGGCGACCCCGTCAGGCCCGGAGCCACGGAAAGGCTGATCCGGCCCCGCCAGGGGAGCGCGGGCTGCTCGGCCTGGCCGTAGGGATCGGGAAGGCCGTTGCCAGGAAGCTGGTCCATGAGGAGGAAGGGATAGAACATCACCTGCCGGCCCCGGGACCGGATCTCGCGGATGGCCTGGAGCACCGAGGCGTCGGCAGGGCTTCCGCCATAGACGGGGCGGCCGTCGGTCCTTGGGACCAGGGCCGCCTCTGCCCGGGACAGGCCCGAGACGCTCCAGGGCATTCCCTCCCCGTCGGAATCGGCCTGTTCGACCTTGGGACGCAGCTGGCAGTGCCCGGCGCGCAGGTCGCCCCCGAACCAGCAGGCCACGAGGCTGACCGACCGGAGGCGGGGCAGCTCGGTCGTCAGCGAATCGAGCGACACGAGAAGGTCGGCCTTGCCCTGGGGCGTGCTGACATTGGCCGGCACGCGCTCCGCGAAGCCGCGCGACAGGTAGACCGGCGTGGTCGCCAGCGCATATTCGCCCGTGCCGGGAATCAGCGCCACGCCCCGCAGGAGACGGGCGACATCCTCGGCCTTGTCGTCGGACCGCTGGGCCGCCGGGCGGAACACCTCGAAGGAGAACTGGGGCACGCGGTTGCCGAAGCGGCCGAGGTCCAGGTCCTCGATCACGACATAGGCGATGCCGCGGTAGGCGGGGACCCGGCCCGCGCCCTCGACGGCCTCCATGCGGGGATCGGGAAGCTGGTCCTCGGATCCGGGATAGACCGAAAGCTGGAGATCGCCCGTCGGGATCTCCACCCCGTCCGCCCAGATGCGCCCGAGGCCGGTGATCACGCCCTCGCAGAGCGCGACGGCCAGCGAGACGCTGTAGCTGTACTGGGTGACCTCGGGCCGGGGCGCGCCCTTGCCGCCCCCCGAGGTGGTCGCCGTTTCCTGGAACCGGGTGGCCCAGATGACCTGCCCGGCGACGCGCACCGCCCCATAGACGCGCGGCACCGCGGCCCCCTCGGAGGCCCCGGTCAGGCGGAAGCGGTCGACGCGCCCGGTCTCGACGGGGGCGCTGCCCGGCCCGAGCAGCCGCTCGTCGATCGCGCGGCCAAGCATCGCGCCCGCCGCGCGGCCGATCACGGCCGAGGAGAGCCCCAGGACGGAGCCTCCGATGGAACCGCCCAGCGCCATGCCGGCGGCGGAAAGGACGAGGGTGGCCATGTCAGGCGGCTCCTTCAAGGTCGAAGCGGGCCACGACCCGCGCCGCCCAGGGTTCGGAGAGCGGGCTTTCGATGACGCCGTGGCCGCTCATGGAATGGATGAAGGCGGGCTGGTCGCCCGTCGCGGAAAGGATGCCCAGATGCTTGGCCACCGCGCCGGGGCGCATCCGGAAGAGCAGCAGGTCGCCCGCACGCCCCTGCCCCGGCCCAAGGAGCCGTCGCGCGGCCTCCCAGAGGCGCTCCTCCCCCTGCGGCTCGGACCAGTCGGGGGTATAGGGCGGAACGACGGCGGGCTCCTGGCCATGGACCTCGCGCCAGACGCCGCGGATCAGGCCCAGGCAGTCGCAGCCCGCGCCCCTCCGGCTTGCCTGGTGGAGGTAGGGCGTGCCGATCCAGGCACGGGCGGCTTGGACGATGCGGCTCATCGCAAGGACCCGCCGTCGTTGGCCCCGGACCGGGAGGGCACGCTCATCAGCCAGTCCTCGCCCGGGATGAAGGGAAAGCCGCGGAAGTTCGCGATGTTGTCGAACCGCGTCCGGCAGGTGATCGCCCGGCGGTCGCAGCCGGCCTCCAGACGGATCCGGTCCGTCGGGGCGAGCGGCGCGCGCAGGGGGGACCAGAGCTCGAGGACGCGCATCCCGCCCTCGATCCGGTCGTGCTTGACGACGCCGCGAAGGTCGCGCGCCGCTCCGGTCAGCACGGTGAGGCGGCCCCTCTCGAACCAACGGGGCGCAAAGGCGTCCAGCCCCGGAAGGCGAAAGACCGATCCGTCCGTGATCCCGCAGGCCAGCTCGGCCGAAAAGCCGGGCCGGGCCGTGTCGAAGCCGCAGGCCCGGTCGCCCAGGACCGCGCCGCAGGTGGTCTGGAACAGGCGGCCCACCGGGCGGTTCAGGGCTTCGGTCAGGCCCCGGAGTTCGGCGTGGAACGCGCCGTCGCCGCGCCGGATCTCGCCCAGGGTTCCGCGGAACCGCAGCTCGCGTTGCGTCGGATCGGCCCAGTTGACCGCCCAAAGGCGCAGCTCGGCCTCGTCGTAGCGCCCGGCCTCGATGTCGGCGTCGGTGATGGCGTCCGAGGACAGCAGCCCCAGGGCCTCGGTGTTGTCGACGGCAAGGCCCGTCCCCTGCACGACCGCCCTGGCCGAAAGGCCGGTTTCCGGGCGGAAGTCGATCCCGTCGAAGGTCAGCGGCCGGTCATGGTCGGTGAAGCCCAGCGTGAGGCCGTCCCGCCGCGTGACGGCCCAGCAGCGCGCGACGGTGGTGGCGCCGGTGGCAAGGTGGTCGCGGAGGCTCATGCGCGCACCTCGATCACCGGCACGGACGGAACCTCGCCCGCCTGGAAGGTCGAGACCTGGACGCGGATCGCGTCGGTGTCGAAGCGCACCGGGACGTCGAACTCGAACCCGGCGGTGACCGGAGCGCCCGTGGCGGGGGCATGGGCGAAGGTGACCCGGCCCGTGCCGGGGTCCAGCGTCCAGTCCGCGCCCTCGCTTTGGGTCGCGCCGCCGACCGCCACGGCGACCGTTCCCGCGACCGGCTTGGCGATGGGACGCCAGGCCGTCACCCCGCCCGAGCCATAGCCTTTGCGGAGCTGGAACACGCGCGTGACGCCGTCGCCCAGGCCCAGCGGCTGGTCCAGCGCGCTGGGGAGAGCCGACGGATTGCAGGACTTGTGGTCGGCCCAGTCCTTCCAGCGGAAGGCGTGGAGCTGTCCGGCCCGCGCCTCGAAGAAGGCCACGAGCTCGTGCAGATCATCGAGCGAGCGCAGGCCCAGGCCCGCGTCGTAGCGGCGGCGGCTCTGCGCCCAGGGGGAATTGCGCTCCTCCCAGCCGTTGGCGAGGGGAACGATCTCGGTCCGCCGCTCGGGGCCGCCCTGGGCGCCGAAGCTGAGGGCCGCGGGGAAGCGGATGTCGTGGAAGGCCATGGGATGTCCTCAGCGGTTGCGGGCCCCGCGCCCGAGCAGCCGGGCCATCTCGGCCGCGATCTGACCCTGGGAGCGGCGGAAGCCCGCGACATCGGGGGTGGAGATGTTGATGGTGACCTGCGGCCCGCGCGAGCCGCCCTCGGCCCGGACGCCCAGGCGCCCGTCCGCCCCCCGGGTGAGGGGCATGATCGCCTCGGGCCCGGCTTCGCCCATCAGGCCGGTCGCCCCCCGCATCGGGAAGGGCGTCGCCTGCGAGATGACGCCGCCCCGGGCGAAGGGCATCACGCGGCCCTGGCTGAAGGGCGCGCCGCTGGCGAAGGGCATGAGGTTCGACACGACGCCGTTGAGCCCCTGGGCGAGCATCCCGCCCAGCCGGTCGGACACGGGCTTCATGGCGGAGCGGTAGACGGTGTCGACCATCGCCTTGCCGACGTGCCCCAGCGCCTGGGACAGGCGGTCGCCATCGATCACGAGGCCGTCGATGGCGCGGCGCAGCCCGCCGGCAAAGCCCCGTTCGATCGCACCGAAGTCGCGCGTCGTGTCCTCGAGCGAATCCCGGACGCGGGACAGCTCGGCCGAGAAGGCGGCGGCGACCCGGCCCGCGTCCCCGAGGCGGGTCTCGAGGCCGCCCACCTCCTCGTCGAAGTCGAACAGGCTCATGGTCATGCTCCGGTGGCAGGGGTGTCGGGATGCGCTGCGGCGAGCGCGAGGAAGCGGGCGCGGCCCATGGGCGCGGACTGGTCGCCAAGGCCCAGCATCAGCGACAGCTCGGCGGGGGTGAGATCCCAGAAGTCGCGCGGGAACAGGCGGAGGACCTGGAGCCCCGCGCGCAGCAGCGCGGGCCAGTCGAGGGCGGGGCTCATGCGGGCACCGCGAAGGCGCGGGCCAGGAGCTCGGCCGCGGTGCGGACGGCCCCCAGGGGACCGCCGGCTATCTCGGAGGCCAGGAGGTCGGCGGCGGTGATCCGCCAGCCGCCCCCGCGCAGGCCTGCAACAAGGAGGGCCATCACCTCGCGGGAGGAGATGTCGCCGGATTCGAAGCGGCCCACGAGCGCGACAAGGGTGTCGTCGCCCAGCCCCGCCTCCAGCTCGGCCAGCGCGCCGAGCGTCAGGCGGGCGGTCCGCGGGATGCCGTCGACCATGACCTCCACCTCTCCGGCATGGGGGTTCGCCATCATGCCAGCCCCGCGAAGCTGATGGCCCCCGCCGAAGCGAGCGAGACCTCGAAGGTCGCCTCGCCG
The DNA here is from genome assembly GCF_017916275.1 of Rubellimicrobium arenae. Taxonomy (GTDB): domain Bacteria; phylum Pseudomonadota; class Alphaproteobacteria; order Rhodobacterales; family Rhodobacteraceae; genus Rubellimicrobium; species Rubellimicrobium arenae. The sequence goes on along the minus strand of NZ_JAFMST010000003.1, from coordinate 279,549 downwards.
TCATGGGTGCCCGCGTATTCGATCGAGCCGATCTGGAACGCGCCCTGGAGGATCCCGAAGCTCGGGATGACGACCTGGCACGAGGGATGCTCCCCCGCGAAGAAGAGCGCGCGCATCCGGGCGTCCGAGGCGGCGTCCTTGAAGACGCCGTTCCCCGAGAGCGCCGCCGACCGCAGGCCCGCGCCCGCCAGCAATTCGCGCCAGCCGCCGGGGGAGTCGAGGGAGGTCACGTCCACGGTCTCGGCGTTGAGCGAGATGCGCGTGGCGCGCAGGCCCGCGACGGTCTCGAACTGGCCTTGGCCGTTCATGTCGATCTTGATGAGGAGGTCCTTGCCGGCTTGGGCAGCCATGATGAGGGGTCCTTATGGGTTGGAGGTCGCGTCGTCCTCGACGCGGAGACGGAAGATGAGGTCGATCTGGCGCGTCTCGCCCGCACCCTTCCGGAGGGCCTGCGCCCGCAGGAAGCGGAGCCAGACGACCCGGCCACGGTCGAGCGCGAGATCAGGGCCGAGCATCGCGTCGGACACCGCGGCTGCGGCGGCCTTGGCGGCCGAGAAGCCCGCCCCGTCGCAGACGACGGACACGGCCACGTCGTGCTCGGTCCCACGCCCGGTCTGGTCCGAGCGGTCCCGGGCGACCTCGGGCCCCAGCGCGACATAGAGCGTCGGCAGGAAGCCCGGCGGCACCTGGTCGTAGACGTCGTCGCCGACCAGCGCCCGGAGCGCCGCGTCCGAGGTCAGGCGCCGGAAGATCGCGGCCTGGATTCCCTGAGCGAGGGCGTAGGTCACAGCGCGGCCTCCTCGTGGGACAGGCAGAGCAGGAAGCGGCCGCCGAGGTCGGATTCGTTGACCGAGTCGATCGCGTAGATCCGGGCTCCGTCGCGGAAGCGCTGGCCCGCCACGGGGCGGGACGGGGCGCCCACCGGCGCGCCGCGCAGCGTGATCCGCAACGGAAGACGCGCCTCGGCCAGCCCGGGCTGGGCCGTGACGCGGGGGGTCCCGGGCGCGACCTCGGCCCAAAGGGCGCCAAGGGCGGTCCAGCCGCGGGTGAAGCCGCCCGCGCCGTCCGGCTGCCGGGTCGGCGCCTTGAGGATGAGCCTGCGGCTGAGGCGCGGCGCGGTCATGGACGCTCTCCCGACAGGCGGATCGGCCGGTAGCGCTCGATGAGGGCGGTGACGCCGAAGGGCATGCAGCCGGCGCCGAATGCCGTCTCGTGGCGGTAGTCGTGGTAATGGGCGGCAAGCAGCATGACCGCCTGGGCCAGGTCGGCGGGGACCGCGTCCCACGACGGCCCGAAGCCGGCTTCGAAGGCGATGCGGGCCTGCCCCCCGGTCGGGATGGACGGCAGCAGGCCGCCCAGGGCGCCAAGGCAGGGGCGCTGGGCATCCTGGTCGAGCCGGAAGCCGGCCAGGGAGACCGGCGTCCCGGTCCCGTCGGGCGCGACCAGGGTGAACGAGGTGACCGCCGCCACCGGCGCGACCATCAGGGGCTGCCGGTCGGGGAAGCGCCAGCTCGCGACCGACAGGGCAAAGCCGCGCCGCAGCAGGGCCTTGCCGGTGCGCCCCTCGACCGCCGCGATGGCGGCCCGCAGGAAGCCGGCCAGAAGGGTGTCCTGCACGTCGTCGTCCGAGAACCCCGTCCCGAGGCGCAGGTGCTCCTTCAGGCGGGCGACAGGAAGCGCGGCGTCGGGCACCTCCGTCAATTCGACCAGATTCATCGCGAAACCTTTCGCTCACAGGGCTGGGTCGGGGCCGCCCGGATGGACGGCCCCGGCGGAGGCTCAGCTCGCCGCGAACTTGAGGAGCTTGATGGCCGCGAAGTCCGTGACGCCGCCGCCCACGCGCTTGGTCGCGTAGAAGAGGACGTGGGGCTTGGCGCTGTAGGGGTCGCGCAGGACGCGGAGGTCGGGGCGCTCGGCGATGGTGTAGCCGGACTCGAAGTCGCCGAAGGCGATCGAGAAGGAGCTGGCGGCGATGTCGGGCATGTCCTCGCAGATCAGGACCTTGTAGCCCATCAGCCGCGCCGGCTCGCCCGCCACCATGCCGTCCGACCACAGGAAGCGGCCGTCCGAGTCCTTGAGCTTGCGGAGCACGCCGGTAGTGCGCGAGTTCATCACGAAGGTGGCGCGGGCCCGGTACTGGGCGGGGAGCGCGTAGACCAGGTCCACGAGCGGGTCGATCGAGGTCAGCGCGCCGGCCCCGCCGCTTGCCACGTAGCCGAGGTTGCCCCAGGTCCAGCCGCTGTTGGCGACGGCCGGGTAGCTCAGGACGCCCTTGGGCTTGTCCACGCCGTTGCCCGACACGAAGGCCGCCGATTCGGAGCGGGCGAACTTCTCGGCGATGCGGCCGGCGAGCCAGGTCTCCACATCGAAGGCCGCGTCATCGAGGAGCCGCTGCGACGCCTTGGGCTGGGCGGCGAGCTCGTAGAGCGGGATGTTGATCTTCTCGAGGATGCCGGTCGAGGATTCGGCGGCGGCGCCCGTCTCGGTGGCCCATCCGGCGCTGACCTCGCCCCGGTCGATCAGGATGTCGAGGCTGCCGTTCTCGACGGCGACGACGCTGGCGATGGACCGGATCGAGGCGGTGGACACGAGGATCTGGCGGATGGATTCGGCCGCCTGGGGCGACACGAGCACGCCGCCGTCGGCGGCGACGGCGCTGGACATCGCCTTGCCCTCATAGGCCAGGGACCGGAAGCCCGCGTCGTCCCCCGAGCGGACATAGGCGTCGAAGGCCTTCTGGTGGGGCGCCTCGAGGCCGGCCTGGGCGGCGAGCATGGGGCGGTGGGCGGCGTGGGTCATCTTGCGGTCGAGCTTGGTCATGCGATCCTCGTGGTGTTGCAGCCGGGTGGAAACTTCGGCGGTGAAGGAATTGAACTCGTTCAGGAAAGCGCCCATGGCGGCCTTCACTTCGTGGGTCGGGGACAGATCTTCCCCGTCCCGGGAATAGATCTCGGGGTCGGTCATGGTTGGTCCTTTCGGTCGGGGTTGGAGGTTGGGCGTCAGCCCATGAGGCGGGCGCGGGCCTGGGCCATCGCCGCCGTCATGTCGTGCAAGAGCACGGCCGGCGCGCCCTTGGCCGCGAGGCGCGCCTCGCGGAGCATCGGGAAGGTCACGAGCGACACCTCCCAGAGATCGACCTCGGCCAGGTGCCGCCGGCCGCGGCTGTCCTTGGTCGAGCGGAGCGTCCGGTAGCCGATGGAAAGGCCATCGATGGCTCCGGCGCGGATCAGGGCAGCGGCCTCGCGGCCCCGGGCGACCTCGGGGAGGATGCGACCGCGCACCCAAAGGCCGCGGGAGTCCTCGTGAACCGTGTCCCAGATCCCGATGGGTTCGGACGGGTCGTGCTGCCAGAGCATCTTGACGGAGTTGCCGCCCTGGACGAGCCGCCTGAGGGACGCGGCGTAGGCGCCGGGCTCCACGATGTCGCCGCCCTGGTCCTCGGCGCCGAACAGCGAGGCATAGCCTTCGATGCGCGTGCCATCCGAGCCGACGGCGATCCCCGTCAGGGGCTGGGTGAACTTGCGTTCCATGGTCAGGTCCTTCATGGCAGGTGCCCCAGGATCGACTGGACCGTTTGGGCCAGGATCACGGCCACCACCCCGTAGACGGTGAGCCAGAGGCGTTTCTCGAGACGCTCCATCATGCTTTCGATCTTTTCGAGCGCGGTGTTGAGCTGGGCGAACTGGAGCTCGGCCAGCCGTTCCTGCGACTCGATCCGGAGACCGGGGGCGCAAAGGAAGGAGCGGGGTTCATGGCCCATCGGGGGCCTCCAGGCGCGGGAGCCCAAGAAGCTGCCGCTTCTCGGACTGGGTGAGGAAGGCCGCGGCGGCGATGCGGCGCCACTGGGCCTCGCGCTCGGCGGCGAGCGCCGGGATCTGGTCGAGGTCGGGCGACAGGGTGATCCGCTCGCCGGTGAAGTCGGACAGCCAGTCGCTGATCGCCGAGGCGACCCGCGTGGCAAGCGGCAGCACCGTGAGCCGGTAGAAGGCGCGGTTGGCCTCCTGGTAGTTGGCGTAGGTCGCGTCGCCGGGGATGCCGAGGATCATCGGCGGCACGCCGAAGGCGACGGCGATCTCGCGGGCGGCGGCCTCCTTGGTCTTCTGGAACTCCATGTCCGATGGCGAAAAGCCCATGGGCTTCCAGTCGAGGCCGCCCTCGAGCAGCATCGGGCGGCCGGCGTTGCGCGCGCCCTGATGCTGGGTTTCCATCTCGGCCAGGAGCCGGTCGAACTGGTCCTGCGACATCGTCGCGCCGTTCGGGCCATTGTAGACGATGGCGCCCGAGGGGCGGGCGGCGTTCTCGAGGAGCGCGAGGCTCCAGCGGGAGGCGCCGTTGTGCACCTCGATGGCGCTGGCGGCCGCCTGGAGCGCGCTCAGGCCGTAATGGTCGTCCTGCGGATGGAAGCTCTTGACGTGGCAGATGGCGGAGGTGTCGCCCACCGCGAACCGATGGCGGCGCGCGCCCACGATGTAGTCGTAGGCCACCGGCCAGCCGTCGTCGCCCGGGACCACGGCCATGCGGTCCGAGCGCAGGACGTGAAGCTCCTGCGGGAGACCCTCCTCGCCCACGGCTTCGACGAAGCCGTTGCCGGTCAGGAGAAGCTGGCCGTAGAGCGCCTCGAGCAGCTCCGCCCGGCCCTGGGCGGGGTTCGGGCGCGCCATGAGGTCGAGCACCGGATGCTCGCTGTAGCGCTGGCGCGCGTCCTGCAGGACCAGGGGCAGCGCGGCGGCGGCCTCGGCGATGAGGCGGACCGCGCGGAAGCCCACCGGGTTGCGGGCAAAGCCGGCCTGCGTGAGCTGGGCCGTGTCGCGGGGGGCGACGACCGCGCGGCCCGCCACCCCCGGCAGGGGGATCAGCCGACCCGCGGCCGAGGCCTTGACCTCGGGCACGGCGGCGGGGACCGGAACGGCCCCGGCTGGGGTCCCCATGTCCTTTCGTTTCAGGAAGTCGAACATCTGTTTCCTTCTCCTCGGGCCGGGTTCGCGGTCCGTGCGATTGAATTTGCCAAGAGTTGGTTAATGAGGTCCGACAGCACCGAACGGTGGGTGCGGCCGGACGCAACGCCCCTGTCAGAGGCCCCGAATCCGGGGATCCCGGCGCTGGGCCGAGGGGGCAAGGATGGAGTCGTGGACCGCCCAGACCAGCGCATCGAGGCGGTCGGGCGAGCCTTTCCCGCGATAGCCGGTCACGGTCATGCGGGTCATTTGGTCCTCGAGCAGGCGCAGGTCGGCGCCGGCCAGGTGATGGACGCGGCCCTGTTCATAAAGGGCGGCGACGGGTTCGGCGCGGATCCCCTTGCCTTCCCGCGCATGAACGCGCGTGACCGGGAGGTTGGGGTCGATCTGGCGCAGGATCGTCTCGACCATGGCGCCGCCCTGGTTGACCTCGGCGATCACACGGGACGCGCCGTGACGGCGGCTGGCCTGCACGACCGCACGGCCCCATTCGTCCGGCGAGGCGCCCTGGACGGTGGCATCCTCCAAGACGAAGGCGCGCCAGTCCTTCACCTCGCCCCGGGTGACGGCGCCGACGACGACGATCCCCGTCGAATCGGAGGACTTGCCGGTCGACACGGCCGGGTCCACGGCCACGACCACGCGGTCGAACCGGGGGGCGAAGGCCGCGCGCGCCGCGTCGATCAGGGCCGGGGTCCAGAGCGCCCCGTCCACGTCGTCCATCAGGACGCCATCGAGCTCCTGCCGTCCCAGGCGCGTGCCGCCGTAAAGGCGCTGCACCTCGTCGAGGAAGCCGGGGGCGAGGTTGGCCCGATTGGCACGGGTCGGCGCATGGGTCGTGACCGTGCCCGGCCGGTCGAGCAGCGCGAGCAGCGCGGGCGCGCTCCGGGGCGTGGTGGTGACGACGCAGCGCGGGTCCGTCCCGAGCCGGAGCGCGAACTGGAGCTGGTCCCAGGTCTCCTCGCCCTTCTTCCACTTGGCCAGCTCGTCCGCCCAGGCGGCGTCGAACTGCGGGCCGCGCAGCGCCTCGGGCTCGTGGGCCGAGAAGAGCTGGGCGGTGGCGCCGTTCGGCCATTCGAGCATCCGCCGCGTGGCGTGCCAGTGCGGGCGACGGTCGGGCGGGGAACAGGCCATGATGCCCGAATCCCCGAAGACCATGACCTCGCGCGCCTGGTCGAGCGTTTCGGCCAGCAGGGCCACGCGGCGGGCGCGGCCGGCGTCGCGGGGGCGCGGCCCCTCGACCATGGAGCGGACCCATTCCGAGCCCGCGCGCGTCTTGCCCGCGCCACGGCCGCCCAGGATCACCCAGGTCCGCCAGTCGCCCTGGGGCGGAAGCTGGTGGGGGTGCGCCCAGAAGTCGAACAGGAAGGGCAGGCCCGCGACCTCGCGGTCGGAAAAGCCCTGGAGCGTGTAGCGGACGAGGTCCGGGTCCTGCCGGGCCAGCCAGCCCGCGCCATAGGGCGTGGGCGCCGCGTCGCGGGGGTCCGGGGCGCCGGAGGTCGACGGCCCGGGGGAACAGGTGCGGTCGGGGGCGTCATGCATCCTCGCAGCACTCCCTCAGCCGGGCGAGCCGGCAGGCCAGCTCCTCCCGCAGGGTGTCGAAGTCGATCTCGCAGGCGTTCGTCACGCCCGAGTGCCGTTCGTGCCAGGCGTTGTACTTCTCCTCGGCCTCGAAGGCCCGCTTGAGGGCGGTCTCGAGCTCGGACTGCTTGAGGCCGATGTCCTTGAGGAGGCCCGGCTCGTCGTCGCTGACGCGGTCGAGGAGGTCCGACAGGGTGCGCCGGACGGACCGGAGCAGCGTGAGGGCGTCGCGGAAGTTGAGCTCGATATCCTCCTGCGTCAGGAGGGTGGAGCCGCGCGATCGGGTCATGGTGGGTGGCCTTTCCTGCTCTTGTTGTTGACGCGGCCGGGGAAGGTCCCGGTCGTGAACCCAAGGTGCAGGAAAAGAGCGAACGATTGGTTGGAGCACCGCGCGCCGGGGTTAAGGCCGGATGACGGCATCGGTCGGTGCGGGCCGGGTCCGCGCAACGGCGGAGCCCGGGCCGGGCCGTTGCCCCCACGCCTGGGAGGGGCCGGCGGGAGCCCTCCCCGTTACTGGGAGGTGTCGGCGGGCTCGCCCTCGCTGGCCTGGCGGGCCTCGATCTCGCGCCAGCGCGCGACGTTGGCGTTGTGCTCGTCGAGGGTGCTGGCGAAGGCGTGGCCGCCCGTGCCGTTCGCGACGAAGTACAGATAGTCCGTGTCGGCGGGCGCGAGCGCGGCCTCGATGGCGGCGCGGCCGGGGTTGGCGATGGGACCGGCGGGCAGCCCGTTCACGACATAAGTGTTGTAGAGCACGTCGCCGTGGAGCTGCCGTTCGGTGGCGCCGTCGATGTCGGACTGGCGGATCGGCCGATCGAGCAGCCCCGCCCCGCGCGTGATGCCGTAGATGATCGTCGGGTCGAACTGCAGCCGCATGCCGTCGCGCAGCCGGTTCACGAGCACCGAGGCCACGAGGGGCCGTTCCTCGGCGACGCCCGTCTCCTTTTCCACGATGGAGGCGAGGGTGAGCGCCTGCTCGGGCGTGTCGAAGGGGAGATCCTGGGCGCGGTTCGCCCAGGCCTCGGCCAGGATGCCCTCCTGCGCGGCGCGCATCTGCCCCAGGAGGCCGGCCACGTCGTCGCCGGGCGCCACGGCGTAGCTGTTGGGCGCGAGCATCCCTTCGGGCGGAATCTCGGCGACGTCGCCGTCGAGAACGTCGATGGCGTTCAGGGCCTGCACGACCTGCCAGCTCGTGACGCCCTCGGCGACGACGACGCGGTAGGTGGTGTCGGCCTCGGCGCGGACGGCGGCGTAGTCCTCGGGGATGGGGGCGCTGGCCAGCGGCTCGAACTCGGCGCGCTGGACGTAGTCGCCGGTCGCCGGGTCGAGGTCGCGGACCTGCGCCAGCGTGCGGTTCACGCCGATCCGGTAGACGACCTCGGTCCCGCAGGTGGACGCGCCGCCCCCGGTCACGATGTCGGTGATCTGGCGCATCGAGGCGCGTTCGGGGATCAGGAAGCTCCCCTGCTTCAGGTCACCGGCCCGGTCGGTGTAGTCCGCGCCCATGCGGAAGATCGAGGGCGAGGAGATCGCCCCCTTGTCCGCGAGATCCTGGCTGACGGCGCGCAGGCTCGCCCCCGAGGGAACCCGCAGGCAGATCGGTTCGGGCAGCGGCCCTTCGGCCGAGTATTCGTTGACCCCCCAGGTGATGAGGCCCGCGATCAGGAACAGCGCGACCGTGAAGAAGGTCAGCGCGTTCGCGGCGATGTGGCGCCACATCACGCGACCCCGAGGATCACGGAGCCGCCCCGAGCACGAGCGAGGCGTTGGTGCCGCCGAAGCCGAAGGAGTTGTTGACGGCGACCTTCACCTCGCGGTGGCGGGCCTGGTTCGGGGCGAGGTCCACCGGCGTCTCGACGGCGGGGGTGTCGAGGTTGATCGTCGGCGGGCAGATCTGGTCGCGCAGCGCCAGGATCGAGAAGATCGACTCGATCGCGCCCGCCGCCCCCAGGAGGTGCCCGGTCATCGACTTGGTCGAGGACATCGTGACTTTGGAGGCCGCGTTGCCCATGAGCCGCTCCACGGCGGCGAGCTCGATGACGTCGGCCATCGTGCTGGTGCCGTGGGCGTTGATGTAGTCGATGTCGGCGGGCGCCAGCCGGGCGTCCTCGAGCGCCATGCGCATCGCCCGCTCGGCCCCGTCGCCGTCCTCGGAGGGGGCGGTGATGTGGTGGGCGTCGCCGGACAGGCCGTAGCCCAGCACCTCGGCGTAGATCTTGGCGCCGCGGGCGCGGGCGTGCTCCAGCTCCTCGAGGACGACGATGCCCGAGCCTTCGCCCATCACGAAGCCGTCGCGGTCGATGTCATAGGGGCGGGACGCCCTGGTCGGGTCGTCCTTGCGCTTGGTGGACAGGGCCTTGCAGGCGTTGAAGCCGGCGATCCCGATCTCGCAGATGGCGGCCTCGGCCCCGCCGGCGACCATGACGTCCGCCGCGCCATACTTGATGAGACGGGCGGCGTCGCCCAGCGCATGCGCGCCCGTCGAGCAGGCCGTCACGACCGAGTGGTTCGGCCCCTTGAAGCCGTAGCGGATGGAGACCTGGCCCGAGATCAGGTTGATCAGCGCGCCCGGGATGAAGAAGGGAGAGACGCGGCGCGGCCCCTTTTCCTTGATGAGGAGGGTCGTGGCCTCGATGCTTTTCAGGCCGCCGATGCCGGACCCGATCAGGACGCCGGTGCGGGCGCGGTCCTCGTCGGTCTGGGGAACCCAGCCCGAATCCTCGACGGCCTGCTGCGCGGCGGCGATGCCGTACAGGATGAAGTCGTCGATCTTCCGCTGGTCCTTGGGCTCGAGGTACTTGTCGGGGTTGAACGTCCCCTGGGTCCCGTCGCCGCGCTTGACCTCGCAGGCGTAGTCGGTGGCGAGCTGGGAGGCGTCGAACTGCTTGATGGTGTCCGCCCCGGACTGGCCGGCCAGCAGACGCCGCCAGGTTTCCTCGACCCCATCGGCCAAGGGGGTCACGAGCCCGAGCCCGGTCACGACGACACGACGCATCCGCTGTCCTCCCGCAGATTGTGCGGGCTGGTCATACAGATGGGGCGAGGGCTGCGCAACGGGGGCGGGCGCCGAGGACGGCCCCCGTTGCGCCTTTGGACCGCTCAGGGGTGGCTGTGGCGCGGCGGCCGGGTCCAGACCGGCCGGGGCAGCCGTTCCAGCCAGTCGAAGCCGGCCTTGGCCAGGGCGCCCAGCGCAAAGGACAGGACCAGCGCGAACACCAGCCGCGGGAGGTCGCCCACCGGCAGCCGCGACGCCACGCTGACCACGATCACGTGGAGCAGGTAGACGAAGAGCGTGACCGAGGCGAGCTGCTGGAGCAGACGCGCCACGAGCCGGGGCGCCGGGATGGAGGGGCTCCAGGCCAGGAGGAGGATGGCCCCGGCAAGGACGATGCGCGGCCCCGGCGCGCCGTTCAGGCTTGCGACCGCCAGCCAGAGCGCCACCCCGGCCAGGAGCGTGGCGACCCGCTGCACGGGCGTCCGGGCGGATTGCAGCATCCAGCCCAGCAGGACCACCGGAAGGCAGACCAGGATGTCGCGGGCGGCGTGATGGGGCACGGGCAGGCTCTCCAGCCCCTGGCCGCCCAGGACGGCGATCCCGGTCCCGAGCACCCCGATCGCGACGGCGTAGGCCAGCCCCACCGAGGCCCAGGCCCGCCGCGCGAGCCCGCGCCGCACGGGCGGAAGAAGAGAGGCGAGCCCGACGACCAGCACGACCTGGGTGTAAAGGCTGACGAACCAGTAGGGCTCGAGCGCCGAGGATTCGGTCCAGACATGGTAGTTGCCCAGCAGGGCCATGTAGCTGTCCGGCACGCCGCCATGGAGCCCCGCATAGGCGGCTGTCAGGACGGCGTAGAGCGGCAGGATCGGATAAAGCATCCGTTGCCCGAAGCGCAGCGCCTCGCCGTTGCGGAGCAGGTCCGTCTGGAAGCGGCCCAGCGTGAAGCCCATCAGGAGGAGGAGCGCCCAGGTCCCGCCGAACAGCGGGTAGTCCGTGGCGTGCTGCCCCACGACCATCGAAATCGCCCCGAGCCGGAGCGGCACGTCGATGCCGATCCGGGACCGGCCCGGCTTGGGGGTTCCCTGCGTGGCGAGGCGTTCGAGATCCCCGAGCGGCATCCGCTCCCAGCCGTCCGGGGCCGCGCCCAGCCGCTGCTCGAGCTCGAGCTGCATCTCGAGGTAGCTGAGCGAGTCGCCCCCGAGCGAGACGAAGCTGTCCGCGGGTCCGACCTCGGGGGAACGGGTGGCCTGCCGCAGGACGTCGGCAAGGCTGGTGTCGGGCCGCTTCTGCGGGCGTGCCGCCTCGCGCGCCAGAAGGTCGGCCGCGTGACGCACGAGCGCCCGCTGGTCGACCTTGCCGGACGGCAGGAGCGGCGTCTCGGCAAGGTGGCCGGCATGGACCTGCGCGATCGGGATCCCATAGGTCCGCGCCACCGCCGAGCGGGCGGCCTGGCCCTGGTCGGCCCGGGCGTGGAGCAGCACGAGCCGGTCGTCGGACGCCACGGCGCGGGCGGCGATGCCCTCGCGTTCGAGCAGGGCCTCGATCTGGTCGAGGCTGAGGCGCAGGCCGAAGAGCTTCACGAAGCGCTTGCTGCGCCCCACGATGCGGAACAGCCCCGAGGCGGTCCGTTCGGCCAGGTCGCCGGTGCGAAGCTCGGTCACCTCCTTGCCGCGCGACAGGTCCTCGCGCCGCTCGGCGTAGCCCATCATGACGTTGGGGCCTTCGTAGACCAGCTCGCCCTGCCGGCCGGGGGCCGTGATCTCGGCGCCGTCCTCGCCCAGGATGCGGAGCCGCCCGCCGGGGATGGCCCGGCCGATGGTGTCGGCGGCCTCGGGCAGGAGCTCGGGCGGGACATAGGCGATGCGCGGGGCGGCCTCGGTCTGGCCGTACATGATGACCAGATCCCAGCCGGACTGGCGGCCCAGGTCGCGCACCCGCCGCGCGAGGTCGGGGCCGAGCCGCCCGCCCGCCTGCGTGACGTACCGCAGGCTGGGAAGGTGCAGCCGCGCGAAGTGGCCCGCGTCGAGCAGCTCGAACTGGTGGGGCACGAAGGCCAGGCTGGTGACGCCGGTCGCGCGGCAGGTGGCCCAGAACTCCGGCGCGGCGACGGAGTCCTCGGTGAGGACCAGCGCCGCCCCGGCCGCCAGATGCGAGTTCAGCACCGACAGCCCGTAGGAGTAGAAGAGCGGCAACGTGGTCGCGGCCCGGTCGGTGGCGCGGATGGCCAGGTAGTCCGCGATCGCCCGGGCGTTGGAGTCGATGTTGAGGGCGGACAGCCGCACGAGCTTGGGGTCGCCGGTGCTGCCCGAGGTGGACAGCAGCAGCTTGAGGTCGGGGTGCGCGGCAACGCCCGACGGCGTGCCTGCTGCCTGGAGGTCGAAGCGCCCGCCCCGGCGGCCCAGGACGATCTCGGGCGCGTAGATGCGCGAGATCGGGCCGGGCTGCGCGAGCTGGCCGGGTTCGATCACGAGGAGCGGGCAGCCGGAGCGCAGGGCCCCCACATAGGCGGCGATCGCCTCGACCGAGGTCTCGAATTCGAGGGCCACGAGGGCGGCGGATTCCGGCCCGGAGGCGGCAACGATCCGCTCGCGCCAGAGGTCGGCCCGGGCGGAAAGGTCATCGTAGGTGACGATCTCCGCGCCATCCACGCCGGGGACGATCAAGGCGCTCGATGCGGCGAAGGCGGCTGGGAACGTCCAGAAGGCAGCGTGCGGCGCCAGCCCTTCCGATGCCTGGTCCTGCATTTTGGTCCGCATTGTCCGTGCCTTACCTGCTGAAGTTCAGAAGGTGCGCAGCGGGCGGCTCGCAGAGCGTCGGGATGACAATCGTCAAAAGGAACCAGGCTGCACGTCGTATCCAAGGCTATGGCAGCGCCAAGCCGACCGGACAATCCCACGAACCGTGCGATATCGTGGTTAACTGTTTCTTAATAATGCACGGACGGGGCTAGGCGCGGGACAGCAGCCCCAGCACCGCGGCGACCAACTGCGCGGCGGTCATGGCGCCAAGTCCGTCCACGTCGCGGGACGGCATGAACTCCACCAGGTCCATGGCCCGCAGCCGCGCCTTGCGGTGAACCCCCCGCACGATCGCCAGCGCCTGGTTGTAGGACAGCCCGCCGGCCGTGCGGCCGATCACGCCGGGCATGATCGACGGGTCGAGCGCGTCGCAGTCGAAGCAGATCACCACCTGCGCGCCCGGGGGCACGAGGTCCAGCGCCTCGGCCACCGGGTCGGGGCGGGAGGCGGGAACGAACTGGACGCCCCAGCGCAGGGCATCCTCCACGTCGGAGGGCCGGGCCGAGCCCATGCCGCGCTGGCCGACCTGGATGATCCGTTCGACCTGCGGCATCTCGGAGGCGCGCCGCATGGTCGAGGACAGGCCCCAACGCTCGCCCTCGACCTCGTCGCGCCAGTCGATATGGGCGTCGATCTGGAGGATGGTCAGCGGCCCCTGCCCTTCGAACGCCTGGAGCATGGGAATCGGCAGGGAATCGTCGCCGCCCAGGAGCACCGGCACCGCGCCCTGCGCCAGCACCTGGGCCACCATGTCGCGGATCAAAACCCGGTTGCCCGTCGGATCATCCTCGCGCACGGGGAGGTCGCCCGCGTCGGCGGGATGGCGGTCCCCGAAGGCCGGGGCGTCGATGTCGAAGTTATGATGGGCCAGCGACCCCGCGAAGTCCCCCGAGGCCGCGCGGATCGCGGCGGGGCCGCCCGCGCAATAGAAGCCCACCGAGGGATAGGGGGTGCAGCCGTCCGCGCCGATCAGCACGGCCGGGGCGGCCCCCCGGTCCCAGCCGGGCAGCCCCATGAAGGTGGCGGCGTCCTTTGCCCCGAACATCGTGCCCAGCGTCGCCATCCCTGTCCCCCTGTCCTGAACCCGGGGGACAGTCGGGCCGCGAGGTCCGGAGCGCAAGGGGCCGAGTGACCTACGACGGCGGGACCGGCGGGGACAGCAGACAACGAAAAGGGCGGCGCCCCCGGAGGAGCGCCGCCCTTTCATGCACGTCCGAGCCGGTTACTGGGCTTCGGAGATGAACTTGACCGCGTCGCCGAAGGTTTGGATGGTTTCGGCGGCGTCGTCGGGGATCTCGATCCCGAACTCTTCTTCGAACGCCATGACCAGCTCGACGGTGTCGAGCGAGTCAGCGCCCAGGTCGTCGATGAAGGAGGCGTTCTCGGTCACCTTCTCCTCTTCGACACCAAGGTGCTCCACAACGATCTTGCGCACGCGATCGGCGACGTCGCTCATAGAAAGTCCTCTCGTCCTGGGCCGCGGCCCGTCTGTCAAACTGGTCAGCCCTGCAAATCCGGAACCCTTGTCCGGGTTCCCTTTGCCGAGCCACGGGCACGGCGCGCGAGGAGCGTACCGGCCAGTGTCGGGGCGGGTCATAGCAGAGATTTGAACGGTGGCAAACGCTTTCGCCCCGCCAGCGGGGACGCGATGCCGATCCGGTTCAGATCATCGCCATGCCGCCGTTCACGTGCAGCGTGGCCCCGGTGACGTAGCCCGCCTCGGGGCTGGCGAGGTACAGCACGGCGGCGGCGATCTCCTCCGGGGTGCCCATCCGGCCGGCGGGGACCTGGGTGAGGATGGCCGACTTCTGGTCGTCGTTGAGCTTGTCCGTCATCGCGGTGGTGATGAAGCCCGGGGCCACGCAGTTCACCGTGATGCCGCGGCCCGCGAATTCGGCGGCCAGGGCCTTGGACATCCCGACCATGCCCGCCTTGGCGGCGGCGTAGTTGGCCTGCCCCGCGTTGCCGGTCGCGCCCACGACCGAGGAGATGTTGACGACCCGGCCCCAGCGCGCCTTCATCATGCCGCGGATCACGCCCTTGGTCAGGCGGGCGACCGAGGTGAGGTTGACCGCGATGACCTTGTCCCAGTCGTCGTCCGACATGCGGATGAACAGGTTGTCGCGGGTGATGCCGGCGTTGTTCACCAGGATGTCGACCGAGCCCATCGCCGCCGCGGCCTGCCCAGGGAGCGCCGCCAGCGCCTCGCTGTTCGACAGGTCGCAGGGCAGGACATGGGCGCGGTCGCCCAGCTCGGCCGCGAGGGCCTCGAGCGGTTCGGTCCGGGTGCCGGACAGGCCGACCGTGGCCCCTGCCCCATGGAGCGCCTTGGCGATGGCGCCGCCCAGACCGCCCGAGGCGCCGGTGACGAGGGCGGTCTTGCCGGTGAGGTCGAACATGGCGGTGGGTCCTTTATGCATTGAGCGAGGCGGCCGCGGCGCGGGCCTCGTCGGGGGTGCCGATGTTGCGCACGGCGATGCCGGGCGCGGTGCGGCGGATCATCCCGGACAGCGCCTTGCCGGCGCCGATCTCCCAGGTCTCGGTGACGCCCGCCTCGGCGAGCCAGGCGACCGACTCGCGCCAGCGGACCGAGCCCGTGACCTGCCGCACCAGGAGGTCGCGGATCGCCGCGCCGTCCTGCACCGGGCCGGCGACCACGTTGGCGACCAGCGGCACCTGCGGGTCGCGGATCTCCACACCGGCAAGGGCCTGGGCCATGGCGTCGGCCGCGGGCTGCATGAGGGTGGAGTGGAAGGGGGCGCTCACCGGCAGGAGAAGGGCCCGCTTGGCCCCCCGCCCCTTGGCGATGGTCACGGCGCGCTCCACGGCCTTGCGGGTGCCGGACACGACGACCTGGGCGGGATCGTTGTCGTTGGCGGCCTGGCAGACGCCACCCTGGGCCTGCGCCTCCTCGGCGACGGCGATCGCCGCATCAAGGTCGAGCCCGAGCAGGGCGGCCATGGCCCCCTCGCCGACCGGCACGGCCGCCTGCATGGCCTCGCCCCGGAGGCGGAGGAGGCGCGCGGCGTCGGACAGTCCGATGGCTCCGGCGGCGCAAAGGGCGGAATACTCGCCCAGGCTGTGGCCCGCGACATAGGCGGCGGCGGTCACGCCGATCCCTTCGGATTCGAGGGCGCGGAGCGCTGCGAGGGAGGTCGCCATCAGCGCGGGCTGGGCGTTGCGGGTGAGCTGGAGCGTCTCGGCGTCGCCGTCCCAGATCAGGCCGGACAGGGATTCGCCCAGCGCCTCGTCCACCTCGGCGAAGACGGCGGCGGCGGCGGGGTAAGCCTCGGCCAGGGCCTTGCCCATGCCGATGGCCTGAGCCCCCTGCCCCGGAAACACGAAGGCGCGCATGGCCTTTCCCTCCCTCACGAAATCGCGCGCAGTCTTAGGCGGTGCGCCGCAGCGGGGCAAGGCGGGCGCTGCGGCGGCGCAGGCGGACCCTTGCGCCGGGGCGGCGCATCTGTATAAGGCCCCATCCTTCCGCGAAGCCCTTGAAACCGGCGCAGCCTCTCGTGGGACGGGCGCGGAAGGCAAGCCCCCTCCCTATGAAGTGCGCAGCTAGTCAGGAGTGAGCATGCCGCTTTACGAGCATGTGTTCATCGCCCGTCAGGACCTGTCGAACGCACAGGCCGAGGCGCTGATCGAGCATTTCGGGACCGTCCTCGCCGACAACGGCGGCAAGGTCGTGACCAACGAATACTGGGGCGTCAAGACGATGTCCTACAAGATCAACAAGAACCGCAAGGGCCACTACGCCTACCTGCGCTCGGACGCCCCCGCCGCGGCCGTCACGGAGATGGAGCGCCTGATGCGCCTCCATGAGGACGTGATGCGCGTGCTGACGGTCAAGGTCGAAAAGCACGACGACGGCCCCTCGGTGCAGATGCAGAAGCGCGACGAGCGTGAGCGTGATGGACGCGGCGACCGGGGTGACCGGGGCGACCGTCCGCGCGACGACCGCCCGCGTGAAGACCGCGGCTTCGGCCGCGAGCGTCGTTGATCTCCAGGAGGACATGACAGATGGCCACCAAGCCCTTCTTCCGCCGCCGCAAGTCCGATCCGTTCGAGGGCAAGGACGCCCCGGCGATCGACTACAAGGACACGCGCCTGCTGCAGCGCTACATCTCCGAGCGGGGCAAGATCGTCCCCTCGCGCATCACCGCCGTCGGCGCCAAGAACCAGCGCAAGCTCGCCCAGGCGATCAAGCGCGCGCGGTTCCTGGCCCTGCTGCCCTACGCCGTGAAGTGAGGCCACTCCGATGCAAGTGATCCTTCTGGAACGCGTGGCCAAGCTTGGCCAGATGGGCGAGGTCGTCCGCGTCAAGGACGGCTACGCCCGCAACTTCCTCCTGCCGCAGGGCAAGGCGATGCGCGCCTCGGACGCGAACATTGCCAAGTTCGACCAGCAGAAGGCCCAGCTCGAGGCCCGCAACCTCGAGACCCGCGCCGAAGCGCAGTCGGCCGCGGACCGCCTGAACGGGCAGACCTTCGTGGTCATCCGCTCGGCCTCGGACGCCGGCGCGCTCTACGGCTCGGTCGGTCCCCGTGACGTGGCCGAGGCCGCGACCAATGGCGGGTTCTCGGTCGACAAGCGTCAGGTCATCCTGAACGCCCCGATCAAGGACCTGGGCATCCACACGGTCACCGTGCGCCTCCACCCCGAGGTGGATTCGGAGATCCGCGTGAACGTCGCCCGTTCCCCCGAGGAAGCCGAGCTTCAGGCCTCGGGCAAGTCGGTGCAGGAGCTTGCCGCCGAGGCGGAAGCTGCCGCCGAGTACGAGATCGGCCAGCTCTTCGACGATATCGGCGGGGCCGCCTCGGACGAATAAGTCCGGGCACCGCGCTTGCCTTGGGGCCGCTCCTTCGGGGGCGGCCCTGTTCATTTGTGCGGAAGTCGGCCCGTCGAGCCCGTGACGCGACGGTATTGTCGCCAACTCGTCACCTGTTTGTCACCCTGCATCGCGCAAGGATCGCTCCAGTCGATCCGCCCCAGCTTGCAGGGAGCCCCGAATGCCCATCCGACTCAGCCGCCGCGGGTTCATGGCCGCCACCGGAAGCCTGATCGCGCTCCACCCCTTCTCGGCCCGCGCGCAGGAGGGGCAGGCGCATCTCCGCATCATGGAAACCACGGACATCCACGTCCACGTGTTTCCCTACGACTATTACGCGGACAAGCCTCTCGACACCGTGGGGCTGGCGCGCACCGCCTCGCTCATCAACGCGGTGCGGGCCGAGTCGACCAACTCGCTCCTCCTCGACAACGGGGATTTCCTGCAGGGCAACCCGCTCGGGGACTATGTCGCCTACGATCGCGGCATGAACCAGGGCGACCGGCACCCGGTCGTCACGGCGATGAACACGCTGGGCGTCGAGGGATCGACCTTCGGGAACCACGAGTTCAACTACGGGCTCGACTTCCTGATGCGCTCGGTCGAGGGGGCGGAGTACCCGATCGTCAGCGCCAACGTGGTCACCGCGCCGGGGGCGACGCCCGACGCGGACACGACGCTGGTGCCCCCCTACGTGATCCTTGACCGCATGGTGACCGATGGCGCGGGCCAGGAGCATCCGATCCGGATCGGGCTGATCGGCTTCGTGCCGCCGCAGATCATGGAATGGGACCGCAAGAACCTGGAAGGGCGGGTCACCACGCGCGACATCGTCGAAGCGGCGCAGGCCTGGGTGCCCCGGATGAAGGCCGAAGGGGCGCAGATCGTCGTCGCGCTCTGCCATTCCGGGATCGGGGACGCCCAGCCCACGCCGGGGATGGAGAACGCGGCGGTCCCGCTCGCCGCCGTGGAGGGGATCGACGTGATCCTGACGGGGCATTCCCACCTGGTGCTGCCTGGACCGGACTACGAGGGCTTCGAGGCCGTCGATGCCGCCCGCGGCACCATCCACGGCAAGCCGGCCGTGATGGCCGGGTTCTGGGGCAGCCATATGGGACTGGTGGACCTTCTGCTCGAGCGCGAGGGCGACGGCTGGCGCATCGCCTCGTTCGAGGTGGAGGCCCGGCCGATCTACCTCCGCGACGAAGAGGGCGCCACCACGCCCACCGTCGAGAGCGACCCCAAGGTCCTCGCGTCGGTCGAGGCCGAGCACGAGGCCACGCTGGAGTATGTGCGCCGGCCGGTCGGCAAGACCTCGGCGCCGCTCCACAGCTACTTCGCGCTGGTCGCCGATGATCCGTCGGTGCAGATCGTGTCGATCGCGCAGGCCTGGTACATCGCCCAGATGATGCAGGGCACGCCGCACGAGGGCCTCCCCATCCTGTCGGCGGCGGCGCCCTTCAAGGCGGGCGGGCGTGGCGGGCCCGAGTACTACACCGACGTGCCCGTGGGCGACGTCGCGATCCGCAACGTGGCAGACCTTTATCTTTACCCGAACACCGTGCGCGCGGTCCGGATCACCGGGGCGCAGGTCAAGGACTGGCTGGAGCGGTCAGCCGGAATGTTCAACCAGATCACGCCGGGCGGGCAGGATCAGGTGCTGCTGAACCCGGACTTCCGGTCCTACAACTTCGACGTCATCGACGGGGTGACCTACCGGATCGACCTGTCGCAGCCGTCCAGGTTCGACACGGACGGCAACCTCGTGAACGAGGGCGCGAACCGGATCGTGGACCTGGCCTACGACGGCCAGCCGATCGATCCGGCGCAGGAGTTCATCGTCGCGACGAACAACTACCGGGCCGAAGGCGGCGGCAGCTTTCCCGGCGCGGACGGCTCCACCATCGTCTTCGAGGCCCCGGACACCAACCGCGACGTGATCGTGCGCTATATCGTGGAGCAGGGGACCATCGACCCGGCGGCGGACGGCAACTGGCGCTTTGCCGCGATGCCCGGGACAACGGTGCTGTTCGACACCGGGCCGCGGGCGGCCGACTACCTGGACCAGGTTGCCGGGCTCAGCATCGAGCCGGCGGGCGAAGGGCCGGACGGCTTCGCCCGCTTCCGCATCGCGCTCTGACGCGGCGGGGGCGCGCGTCCGCCCCCTCGCGCTGCCGCTCAGTCGGTCCATTCCTTCATCATCAGGGTCCAGGTGGAGCCAGGATTGTCCCAGGTTTCCTTGACCATCGGACGGGACTCGATGGCCCGGAAGCCGCAGCGTTCGTAAAGGCGCCCCGCCCGGGGGTTGGCGTCGGAGACGATCATGCTGACCCCGCGCCGGCCCAGGCCGCGGGCCAGCCCCTCGGCGATGCCAAGGAGGGCCGTGCCGTGCCCTTGTCCGCGCTGGTCCGGGTAGGCGGCCAGCGCATTGACGTACCAGGTCCCGGCGGCGAGGTTCTCCAGCTCCTGCAAGGGCACGAACATGGGCGGAAAGTCGTCGGGGATCGGGTCGGGCACGTTGGCCAGGGGATATCCGATCAGGGCGGCGACCACGCCGCGCCCCTCGTCCGCGACCACCGCGTTGCGGAACGAGAAGGACCCCTCCTCGCGCAGCGCGCGGCGGCGGCCCACGTCCTGCGGCGTCTCGCCCTCCTGGACCTGCCTGGCCCAAAGATAGGAGGCGAGCCCCTCGCCCGCGATGTCCACGAGGTCGGTCAGGGCGGCCGCGTCGTCGGGGGTGGCGCGCCGGTACGGGAAGGAAAGGCTGTCCATCGAAGGGTCCATTGAGTCTCTTGCCGCGCGCAGGCTGCCATGCCGCATCGGGGGACCACAACGGCCGACTGCACCCCCGGCCGAAACGAAAAAGGCGCCCAAGGGGCGCCTTTCCGATCAGCGGGTCGGAGCCCTCATTCCTCGTCGAGCGCCTCGACGGCCTGCTGCAGCTCGTCCTTGGAGACCTCCTTCTCCTCGACCTTGGCCTGGCCGAAGATGTGGTCGATCACCTTGTCCTCGAAGATCGGGGCCTGGATCTGCTGGCGGGCGGCGGCGTTGTTCTGCACGTATTCGAAGAACTGCCGCTCCTGGCCACGGTACTGGCGGGCCTGCTGGAGCACGGCCTGGGTCAGCTCGGCGTCGGTGACCTTGACCTCGGCCTTCTGGCCCAGGTCGGCGAGCAGGAGGCCCAGCTTCACGCGGCGCTTGGCCAGGCGCTGATGCTCCTCGGTCGGCTCGATGTGGTCGTGGTTGTGCCCGTGGACGTGCGGGTTTTCCTCGTGCCAGAGCTGGTGGGCGATCTGGCTCGCCTCGGCGTCGACAAGACCCTGGGGCAGGTCGAAATCGACCAGCTTGTCGAGCTCGTCGAGGAGCGCGCGCTTGGCGACGGCGCGGGCCGCGCCCTGATACTCCTGCTCCAGACGCTCGCGGACCTGGGTGCGCAGGGCTTCGAGGTCATCGGCGCCGAAGCGCTTGGCCAGCTCGTCGTCGATGGTTGCGGGCTTGGCGGCCTTCACGGCCTTGACGGTGCAGGTGAAGACCGCGTCCTTGCCGGCGAGGTGCGAGGCGCCGTATTCGGCCGGGAAGGTGACGTTGACGTCCTTCTGCTCTCCGGCGGTGACGCCGACGAGCTGGTCCTCGAAGCCCGGGATGAACGAGTTCGAGCCGAGCACGAGCGGGTAGTCCTCGGCGGAGCCGCCTTCGAAGGCTTCGCCGTCGACCTTGCCGACGAAGTCGATGGTGACCTGGTCGCCGTTCTCGGCCGCGCCGTCCTTGTCCTCGAAGGTCTTGGCGGTGTCGGCGAGGTTCGACAGGGCCTCATCGACGGCAGCGTCGTCGGCCTTGACGTTCAGGCGGGTGAGGGCGACCGAGGACAGGTCCACGGCGGGCACGTCGGGCAGCTTCTCGTAGGCGACTTCCACGACGACGTCGTCGCCTTCCTTCCAGTCCTCGTTGGTCATCTTGACCTGAGGCTGCATGGCCGGCCGGTCGCCGCTGGATTCGAGGTGCGAGCTCACCGCGCCGTCGATGGTCTCCTGCATGGCTTCGCCCATCAGGCGGGGACCATGCTGCTTGCGCAGGAGCGCCATCGGGACCTTGCCCTGACGGAAGCCCTTCATGGCGACCTGGGGCTGGATCTCGGAGAGCTTGGCCTGGACCTTCTGGTCAAGCTCGGCGGCGGTGACGGTGACGGTGTAGCCGCGCTTCAGGCCCTCGTTCAGCGTCTCGGTGACTTGCATATCCTCATCCTCGCGTCCTGGTGCGGGTGAAGGGACTCGAACCCCCACGCCTTGCGGCGCCGGAACCTAAATCCGGTGCGTCTGCCAGTTCCGCCACACCCGCAAAGTCATGCGGGAGGCGGGCCGTCGCCCTCCCCCCCTGGCTGGCGCGCCTCCTAGCAGAGGGGGCGGTCGGGAGCGAGGGGAAAAATGCCGGAGCCGGGCGCTCAGAGCCCCAGCGCGCGAAAGACCTTGGGCAGCTCCTCGGGCAGGTCCTCGGCGATGAGGCCCGGACCGAAGCTGCGGGCGCATTCCACATGGAGCCAGGCGGCGGTGCAGGCGGCGTCGAAGGGCGCGAACCCGCGCGCAAGCAGCCCCGCCACGAAGCCCGCCAGCACGTCGCCCGAGCCTGCCGTGGCGAGCCAGGGGGCGGCGCGGTCGTAGACGGCGGCGTTGATGGCGGCACGGCCGGTCGGGTCGGCGATCACCGTGTCGGGCCCCTTGAGAAGGACGACCGCGCCGCATTCCTTCGCGGCGTCGCGGGTGGCGTCGACCTTGGAATAGGCGGGGCCGGTGGCGGCGGGCGCGTGCCACTTCTCGGCGATGGCCGGGAAGAGGCGCCCGAACTCACCCTCGTGGGGGGTAAGGACGCAGGCCGCGTGGAGCTTGGCGCGGAGGGCGTCGTCCCTGGACAGGAGCGTCAGGGCGTCGGCGTCGAGGACGACGGCGCGGAACCGTTCGCCCTCCCCGGTCGCGCGCGACGCGTCGAGGACGGCCGAAAGGAGCGCGGCCTCGCGGTCGGAGGTCCCGAGGCCGGGCCCGACGGCGAGCGCGTTGTAGCGGGCGTCGCTGAGCAGGTCGGTGAGGGCCTCGGCATCCTTGATGCTGCGAAGCATGATGGCGTCGAGGCGGGCGGCGTTCTCCTGCAACGCGGCCGGCGGGACGGCGAGGGTCACGAGCCCCGCGCCGATCCGGAGCGCCCCCCGGGCGGTCATGCGGGCCGCTCCGCCGTGGCCGGGGCGTCCGGAGAGGATGAGGGCGTGGCCGTGGGAGTATTTATGCGTTGGACGACCAAAACGATCGCCTTTCCCGAGTCCCCTCTTCGGACCGTCAATCAGTTCGCAAGGCTTAACGCTTCGATCGCGAGGCTCCGAAGGATAGAGAACCCATCCCCCAAGTCCCTGCCCTGTGGTCGAGAGAGTCGGGACACTGGTGGACCGTTCCCTTAGGCCGATGTCCTTGACCACAACTCGTCCGCACTGGAAGGGACCTTCGGCGAGGAAGTGACTACGTTTCGCGCGATGAAACGTCACGGTCAGATCGGCCCAGAGCGTATCGCCATCCAGTGACCGACCGCTGTCGGAACAGATGCCGGAAGGCACGTCCACGGCCACGACACGAGGGCGCGCAGGTTCGAACCGCAGGTCCCATGCAGGAAGGTAGGTGCCGAGCCCGTGGTCGAAGTCGATGGGCCGAGTCAATCCGGTACCGAAAACAGCATCAATGATGAGGCTGTAATCCCAGGGATCGTGCTGGGTTTCGAGAGACAACGGTTCGACAATCGTCAACGGTTTGGAGCCCCGAGCTACCACCCACTCCGGCAGCACCCCAGCCATGGCGACCCAACGGTCATAATTCGTTCGCGCATCTTGGGGGAGCTTCTCAGCGTCCCCCAAGAGGAAGACCCTGATCTTCCACCCCCGCTCCCTCAAGAGCCGCGCGACCACGAAGCCGTCGCCGCCGTTGTTGCCCGGGCCGCAGAGGACGACGGCGCGTCGCGGACCCTGCTCGATCGCCGGCCACTCGGCCAGGATGGCCTCGACCACCCCCCGGCCCGCGCGCTCCATGAGCTCGAGGCCCGTGACCTCGCCCCGGGCGATGGCCTCCTGTTCAAGCGCCCGCATCTCCGCTGCCGTCAGGATCGCCGTCATCGCTTGCTCCCCCAGCAGTTTCCAAACTGCCCGTTTTCGCGCCATCCAGCACATTCATGCCGCAAACCGCGCCGTTCCGCCCATGGTGCACGCAGGAGGCGATCAGGCCCGATTGTGGTCCCCCGCCCGTCCCGCCATACCCGCCACGGGACAGAGGAGCAGAACGCCGCCATGAAAAAGATCGAGGCGATCATCAAGCCGTTCAAGCTCGACGAGGTCAAGGAAGCGCTCCAGGACGTCGGCGTGCAGGGGCTCTCGGTCGTCGAGGTGAAGGGATTCGGTCGGCAGAAGGGCCACACGGAACTGTACCGCGGCGCCGAATATGTCGTGGATTTCCTGCCCAAGGTGAAGATCGAGGTGGTCCTGCCCGACGAGCAGGCCGAGAACGCGATCCAGGCGATCGTGCAGGCGGCCCGCACCGACAAGATCGGGGACGGCAAGATCTTCGTCTCGACCATCGAGCAGGCGATCCGGATCCGCACGGGCGAGTCGGGCGACGATGCCCTCTGAGGAGCAGGCCGGGCCCCGCCCAGCCTGACGCGCACAGCATATCGGGCGATGACGCCCGACGGGACAACGAAGGGAAAGCACAAGGGAAATGGCCAACAAGCTTCTCGACCTCATCGCGCAGGAGGAGGCGGAGTACGTCGATATCCGCTTCACCGATCCGCGCGGCAAGCTCCAGCACGTGACCGTGGTGGCCGATCTCGTGGATGCCGAGTTCCTTGAGGACGGCTTCATGTTCGACGGCTCGTCGATCGCCGGCTGGAAGTCCATCGACCAGTCCGACATGAAGCTGATGCCCGACGCGGACAGCGCCTATGTCGATCCGTTCTTCGCGGAAAAGACGATCTGCGTGCACTGCAACGTGGTCGAGCCCGACACCGGCGAGCCCTACTCCCGCGACCCGCGCGGCACGGCCCTGAAGGCCGAGGCCTATCTCAGGGCTTCGGGCATCGGCGACACCGCCTACATGGGTCCCGAAGCCGAGTTCTTCATTTTCGACGACGTGCGCTACAGCGTCTCGATGAACAAGGTGTCCTTCCAGGTCGATGGCGTGGACGCCGCCTGGAACTCGGACGCCGAGTTCGAATCGGGCAACACCGGCCACCGCCCGGGGATCAAGGGCGGCTACTTCCCGGTGCCGCCGATCGACGACGCGCAGGACCTGCGCTCGGAAATGCTCTCCACCATGAAGCGGATGGGCATGAAGGTGGACAAGCACCACCACGAGGTGGCCTCCACGCAGCACGAGCTGGGCATCATCTTCGGCACGCTGACCAAGCAGGCCGACGAGATCCTCAAGTACAAGTACGTCATCCACAACGTGGCCCAGGCCTACGGCAAGACGGCGACCTTCATGCCCAAGCCCATCGCGGGCGACAACGGCTCGGGCATGCACGTCAACATGTCGATCTGGAAGGACGGCAAGCCGCTCTTCGCGGGCGACAAGTACGCCGACCTTTCGCAGGAAGCGCTCTACTTCATCGGCGGCATCCTCAAGCACGCCAAGGCGCTGAACGCGATCACCAACCCCGGGACCAACAGCTACAAGCGCCTGATCCCCGGCTTCGAGGCCCCCGTGCTGCGCGCCTACTCCGCCCGCAACCGGTCCGGCTGCATCCGTATTCCGTGGGCCGAATCGCCCAAGGCCAAGCGCGTCGAAGCCCGCTTCCCCGATCCGTCGGCGAACCCCTACCTCGCCTTCGCGGCGCTTCTGATGGCCGGCCTCGATGGCATCAAGAACCGCATCGACCCGGGCCCGTCCTCGGACAAGGACCTGTACGACCTGCCGCCGGAAGAACTGGCGCAGATCCCGACCGTCTGCGGCTCGCTCCGCGAGGCGCTGCAGGAGCTGGAGAAGGACCACGAGTTCCTGCTCCAGGGCGACGTGTTCACCCGCGACCAGCTCGAGGGCTACATGGCGCTGAAGTGGGAGGAGGTTTACGCCTTCGAACACACGCCGCACCCGGTCGAATACAAGATGTACTACTCCTGCTGATCGGCGTCTGACGCGGATCGTCCCGCACGGGACAGGGAACAAGGGGCGCCTCCTCCGGGGCGCCCCTTCGTCGTTTCGGGCCCATGATCGGGCCGAATGGACCGTTCCAGACCCTCGAAAACAACGGCGCGGGCAGATTCCCGCTCAGGTTGCAAGATACTCGTTGTGTTTGTGTCGATACCGTCGCAAATGCTCCATAGGTGTGAATAGCGCAGTCGTATCCGTTAACAGATCCAGCCAGCCCCATAGGCCGTTCCGGCCAGACCGACCCATCCGCAGGGAGTACGAGATGACGACCACATCTCAGGCGAGGACCACGATCGGGCAGCTCGTGTACGCGCAACTTCCGGCGTTCAGCTTCGAGAAGCTGATGGCGGACCTGGACACCGCACTGTCGGTCGGCCGCATGGGCGAGCGGACCCTGGCCTGGGCCGGCGAGGAGGCTGCGCAGATCGACGTCGGATCGGCGCGCATCATGCTGGCCCTGGCGCGCGGGGCCGAACCCTCGCGGTCGGGCGTGGTGACGATCGCCGTGGGCTGCGGACCGGACGGGGATGCGGACCAGCGCCACGCGCAGCGGCGGGCCGTCCTGGCCCGGCTGATCGCCGACCGCATCACCGCACGGCATCCCCCGCGCGAAACGCTCTGGAGCACGAGCGACAGCGCGCCGACCCTGGAGCTCATCGCCAGCAGCACGGCGGAGATGTCGGTTCTGAGCAGCACGCGCCGGCAGATGAAGGCGGAGCGCGCCAGCGCCCAGCGGGCCACTCCACGCCACTTCGTCGGGCCGGACGACCTGCCCCGGATGCTGGCCCAGGTCGAATCGACCCTGGCGCAACGTCGCGAGGCCGGGGACGACGCGCTGCCGGCCCCCCAGCGGAAGGGGCTGCCGCTGTTCCGCTCGGTACGGCGGGGCGCCTCCGCAGGCAGGCCGGGACGCCTGGCCCCCGTGCGGCTGGCCGTGCACCTGGTCAATGCGGCCCTGATGCTGGTCGTGGTGCCGACCGGGACCACGACCAATGGCACGCCGGCGACGCGCAGCGCCAACGTGACCACGACCACCCGCAACTGAGCCCGGGCGAACCGGACGGCCATCCCGGCAGAGCATCCGTCCCTTGCCGCGGTGGTCGGCCTTGGCCAGGGCCGCCCGCAGGCGACTGCGTCCTGGCACGCGGCCCGCTGAACAAGAACGGCCGGGCGAAGGCCCGGCCGCGCGTGTCCTGAGGACGTGAAGGCGGACGGTCCGGCGACTAGCCCCGGGCCGACCCGACCAGCTTCCAGAGCGCGGGCGCCAGAAGCGCCGCCAGCGCGAGCTTGATCGCATCGCCGATCAGATAAGGGGTCAGGCCCCAGGCAAGGGTCTGCTGCCAGACGGTGCCGTACTTGGAGGCGTCGAAGGCGCCGTTCGCCACGACGTGGTGGAGCCAGGCCAGGCCCGGCAGGTAGATCACCGCATTGCCGAGCAGCAGGGCCAGGGCCATGCCCCCGACGCTCCGGTCCCAGCCCCGCCGCGCGAGCGCGCCGAGCAGCGCCGTGGCCAGGACATAGCCCAGGAGGTAGCCGCCGGACGCGCCCATCATGTAGGCCAGCCCGTTCTTGTCCGCCGAGGAGCTCGCGAAGACGTCGAACCCCAGGGCGCCGATCAGCATGTAGCCCAGGATGGTGGCGAGGCCGAGCCGGGGTCCGTAGGCCGAGCCGACGGCCAGCACCGCGAAGGTTCCCATCGTCACGGGCACCGGCGAGGGCCAGACGGGGACCTGCACCTTGGCCGACAACGCCAGCGCCGCGATGCCCAGCGTCACGAGGAGCGCCTGTCGGGCCAGTCCCGCCGCGCGCTGGTCGCGGCCTCCGACTTCGGCCAGGACGGGCCAGCCCGTCCGAGTCACTGCTTGGGCCATAGCGGGGCCTCCCTCCAAACTCTTTCGGCTCTTCTGACGCATGGGCCCGCGTCACGCAAGTTCCCTTGGTCCCCGCGCATAGGAAGACACCATCTCGTAGTCCTTGGCGGGGCCGGTCACCCACCAGGTCGCGGTCCAGACGGGCCAGGCGGTGAAGTCGTAGGTGACGCGATACAGGTCGCGCCCGCAGGGGTGATCCGTGCCTAGGGCACGACCCCAGGGCCGGAAGTTATGGAACGGACGCCCGTCCGGAAATCGCATCTCGATCAGGTCGCCGGCGGCGAGCCACAGGTAATCGCGATGAGCCGCGAAGGCGGGCCCCTGACCCAGCCGGAGCTGCCCCTCCTCGCGGTAGCGCAGGCCGTCCCCGTCCCGCCAGAGCCGGGCGTCGCCGTCAAAGCGGCCCGCCTGCCCCGACAGGTGGTCCGCGATCCGCCGCCCGAGCCGCCATTCACCGCGGAAATCGTCCAGATGGAGCATCGCCGAGCCGCCCGAGCCTACAATTTCGGTCTTGTGGGCGGATAGGCCCCGCCCTACGGAACCCCTACCCCACCCGGCCGAGGCTTTCCATGATCCCCCGCTATTCCCGCCCCGAGATGGTCGCCATCTGGTCCCCCGAGACCCGCTTCAAGATCTGGTTCGAGATCGAGGCCCATGCCTGCGACGCGCAGGCCGAGCTGGGCGTGATCCCCAAGGCCAACGCCGAGGCGGTGTGGAAGGCCCGCGATGCGACCTTCGACGTGGCCCGCATCGACGAGATCGAGGCGGTGACCAAGCACGACGTCATCGCTTTCCTGACCCACCTGGGCGAGATCATCGGCCAGGACGAGGCGC
The DNA here is from genome assembly GCF_017916275.1 of Rubellimicrobium arenae. Lineage (GTDB taxonomy): Bacteria > Pseudomonadota > Alphaproteobacteria > Rhodobacterales > Rhodobacteraceae > Rubellimicrobium > Rubellimicrobium arenae. The sequence goes on along the minus strand of NZ_JAFMST010000003.1, from coordinate 251,513 downwards.
GCTTCGTCCACCAGGGCATGACCTCCTCGGACGTGCTGGACACCTGCCTGAACGTGCAGCTGGCCCGGGCGGCGGACCTGCTGCTCAAGGGCCTGGACCGGGTCTGCGACGCCCTGAGGACCCGCGCCTTCGAATACAAGGACACGCCGCGCATCGGCCGGTCCCACGGCATCCATGCCGAGCCCACGACCATGGGCCTCACCTTTGCCCGCTTCCATGCCGAAATGGACCGGAACCGGTCGCGCCTGCGCCGCGCCCGGGAGGAGATCGCGACCGGCGCCATCTCGGGCGCGGTGGGCACCTTCGCCAACATCGACCCCTTCGTCGAGGAACATGTCTGCCGGATGATGGGGCTCACGCCCGAGCCCATCTCGACGCAGGTCATCCCACGCGACCGCCACGCGATGTTCTTCGCGACGCTGGGCGTGATCGCCTCCTCGATCGAGAACGTCGCCATCGAGATCCGCCACATGCAGCGGACCGAGGTGCTGGAGGCGGAGGAGTTTTTCAGCCCCGGCCAGAAGGGCTCCTCGGCGATGCCGCACAAGCGGAACCCGGTCCTGACCGAGAACCTGACCGGCCTCGCCCGGCTGGTGCGCTCTGCCGTCACGCCGGCGCTGGAAAACGTCGCGCTCTGGCACGAGCGGGACATTAGCCATTCGTCCGTCGAGCGGGCCATCGGCCCGGACGCGACCGTGACGCTCGATTTCGCGCTGCACCGGCTGGCCGGGGTGATCGAGAAGCTGGTGGTCTATCCCGAGAACATGATGCGGAACATGAACCGGTTCCGGGGCCTGGTGATGAGCCAGCGGGTGCTGCTCGCTTTGACTCAGGCGGGCGTGAGCCGCGAGGACGCCTACCGCCTCGTGCAGCGCAACGCCATGAAGGTCTGGGAACAGGGCGCGGACTTCAAGACCGAGCTGCTGGCCGACCCCGAGGTCACGGCCGCATTGCCGCCCGCCGAGATCGAGGAGAAGTTCGACCTGGGCTACCACCTCAAGCACGTGGACACGATCTTTGCCCGGGTGTTCGGGTCCCGCTAGCCGGCGGCATCGCTCCGGGCGGGCGATCGGGCTGGTCCGGACCGCCTGGTCGGAGGGGCCGGTCGCCATGGCGTGCCTGGCACCTTGCCCCAGCCGTGCCGCCAGCCGCTCGACCGCCAGGCTGGCCCGGAGCAGCCCCCCGAGCGACGGGCCGGATGATTTGCGCTTGGCCAAGGCGCGGGACGCGCTAGAATCGCGTCAGTGGTTCATCAGGGAGTTCCTGCCATGAAGCGCCTTGTCCTTTCCATCGCCCTCCTGTCCTCCCCCCTCACGGCCTGGGCCGACTGCGCCTCGCGGCACCAGCAGGCCATGTCCTGCGCCGAAGGGATGCGCTGGGACGCCCAGGCCAACGCCTGCGTCCCGGTCAGCACGAGCTGACCGCGCTGGTCATAAACCGAATCCTAACCGAATCCGCCGCATCCTGACGGGGTCAACGCGCCAGGATGCCCTTCATGACCTTCGCTTTCGACTCCGCGCGGCTGGATCAGCGGCGCAAGGCGGCCATCATCGTGCGATTCCTCCTGGCGGACGGCCAGCGCCCGCCGCTGGCCAACCTGCCCGAGGACACGCAGGTCGAGCTCACGCGTGAGATGGCGCGGCTGAACGTCGTCGACCGCACCACGCTGGACGCCGTGATCTCGGAGTTCGCGGATGAGCTGGAGGGCGTGGGCCTTGCGGTGCCCGGGGGTGAGGACGCTGCCCTGGATGCCCTGTCCAGCCATATCAGCCCGGGCGCCGTGGCGCGGCTGAAGGCCGAGGCGGCGTTGCGCAACGGATCGGACCCCTGGGGGGCGGTGGCGGCCCTTGGCCTCACGGAACTGGCGCGCCTTTTGGCGCGGGAAAGCGTCGAGGTCGCGGCGGTCGCCCTGTCCAAGCTTCCCGTCCCCAAGGCGGCCGAGGTGCTGGGCAAGCTCCCGGGGGAGCAGGCCCGTCGCATCACCTTTGCCGTCTCCCGCACGAGCAGGATCTCTCCCGAGGCGGTCCTGCGGATCGGGCGCGCCCTGGCCGAGGAGTATTGCATGACCCCGGCCTCGGCCTTTCCGCAACCCGCGGGCGAGCGTCTGGGCGCCATTCTCAACAGTTCGCCCCCGGCCACCCGCGAGGATGTGCTGGGCGGCCTCGAGGTGGCCGACAAGGATTTCGCGGCCGAGGTGCGGCGCGCGATCTTCACGTTCACGCACCTGCCCCGACGGGTCAAGGCGGCCGACGTCCCCCGCCTGTTGCGCCTCGTCGAGCCTCGGGTCGCGGCCATCGCGCTGGCCGCCGCCGAGCGGAGCGGCAAGGCGGACGAGATGGAAGCCGCCGAGTTCCTGCTGGAAAGCCTGCCGCAGCGTCTGGCGGATACGATCCGGGAGGAGATGGCGACGCTGGAGCGGATCAAGCCGGTCGACGCCGAGTCCGCGCAGGCCGCCATCGTCAACACCGTCCGGGACCGGGCGGCCCTGGGCGAGATCGAACTCGTCGACCCGGAGGACGCACAGGCGGCGGCCGGGAAGCCCTGAGCGCGGTCCTGGCCCGAGGGCGCCCGCCGCGGGGCGGTCTTGGAAGTTCCGGCCCCGGGCTCTAAGGGGCGGGCATAGTCCTGGCAGGATCCGATGCCCGAACGCTCCGACACGCCCGCCGCCCCACAGGGGAGCCTTGCCGACCGCGCGGTCGATCTCGGCCTGCGCGGTCTCATCGGCTCGGTCATGGCCCTGCCCTACGACCGGCGCGTCGCAGCCATGGGGACGCTGACGCGGAACGTGCTTGGGCCGCTGGCCGGCTACCGACGTCGCGCCCTCGCCAACCTTGCCCGGATCCATGCCGACTGGCCCGAGGACCGCCGTCGCGCCGTGACGCGGGAGGTTCTGGACAACGTCGGCCGCACCCTGATCGAGAACTATTCCTGGCGCGAGTTCGGGGACCGTCTTGCGACGGTGACGCCGACCGGCGGTGGCCTGCCCCATCTGGCAGAGGCGCGCGCCCAGGGGCGTCCGGTGATCTTCGTGACCGGGCATTTCGGAAACCATGAGGCGCCGCGCCAGGTGCTTACCCGGCTGGGCTACCGGATCGGCGGGCTTTACCGCGAGATGGACAACGCCCTCGTGAATGCCCATTACGCCGCGACCATGGCCGAGGTATCGGGGCCGATCTTTCCCAAGGGGCGGCGGGGGACGCTGGGCTTCGTCCGCCATATCGCCGGGGGCGGCATGGCGACGATCCTGTTCGACCTCCACGCCTATGATGGCGTGGCGATCCCCTTTCTCGGGCGGCCGGCGATGACGGCGACCACGGCCGCCGACCTTGCGCTGCGCTACGACGCGCTGCTGCTGCCCTATTGGGGGATACGCCAGCCGGACGGACTGGGCTTCGAGATCGCGCTGGAGGATCCCATCGTCCATGGAACCCCGATCGCGATGATGGAGGAGGCGACCCGCCGGCTCGAGGCGCGGGTCAACGCCCATCCCGGCCAGTGGTTCTGGGTCCACCGCCGCTGGAAGCGCATCCGGACCTAATCGTCGATCTGCACGGCGGCGCGGATGCGTCCCGGGCCAGGCTCCTGGAGGAGCACCACGGCGGGCTCATCCCCTTCGACGGGCACGTCGAGGGACAGCGGCTCGGCCCCCGTCCAGGAGGCCACCGAGCGCCAGGATGTCACGATGTTATGGTAGTCCATCACCAGGCCCGCATTCTCGCCCCCGGTGATCGCGACCTCGTCCTTGGGACGGTAGCGGACCACCTGGACATCGAGCGGCTTGGGCAGCGGCACGGGACCGGCCTCGATCTTCAGGGTGTCGCCGTCGCGGGTCACCTGCAGGTCGATCGGGGTCGTGCCGTCGGCATGGGCGTGCAGCTTGGCCATGACGCCCATCGTGTCGCCGCCGACCATCCGGTCTTCGCCGTTGATGACGATCTGCGGCGTGTAGACCATCCGTTCCCCGACCGTGCGGGCGTAGGCCTCCTGCCGGGCGGAGTGCACCGGCGAGGCGAAGCTGTCCGGCCAGCCGATGTAATCCCAGTAATCCACATGGAGCGACAGGGCGATCACCCCGTCCATGCGGGAGATCTCGGCCAGAAGGGTGTCCGCCGGCGGGCACGAGGAACAGCCCTGCGAGGTGAAGAGTTCCACCACCACGGGAAGCTTGGCTTCGGCAGAGGTGAGGCTCGGTGCCAAGGTCGTCGCGAGGGCGAGGCACGTCGCCGGGAGTAGTCGCATTGGGGGTCCGCCTGCCCTCTGGGTGGTGCGCCTCGGGCTTACGGGAGGGCCCTGCGCCGCGCCAATCAATGAATTGCGAGAGCCCGGCGCGCAACCTTTGTTGACGCCCCGCCTGCGACCCGGGCGCCACGGGGAGGGGGTTCCCCCCGCCGGTGTGCAATGGTATACAAACCCGCGTCAGCGATGCCTATATGGTATCCGCCAGCCCAGAAGGATTCGCCCCATGACCATCATAGCAGGCCAAGACAGCGCCGGCGTGCGTCGCACGCTGACCGTCGGAGGACAAAGCTACGCCTATTACTCCATCCCGGCGGCCGAGGCTGCGGGTCTGGGCCAGTTCTCCCGCCTGCCCGCCGCTCTCAAGGTCGTGCTGGAGAACCTGCTGCGGTTCGAGGACGGGGGCTTCTCGGTCTCGGTGGACGACATCAAGGCGTTCGGCGAATGGGCGCAGAACGGCGGCACCTCCTCGCGCGAGATCAACTACCGGCCGGCCCGCGTGCTGATGCAGGACTTCACCGGCGTTCCGGCCGTGGTGGACCTGGCCGCCATGCGCGACGGCATCAAGGGCCTGGGCGGCGACGCGCAGAAGATCAACCCGCTGAACCCCGTGGACCTCGTCATCGACCATTCGGTCATGATCGACGAGTTCGGCAACCCCCGCGCCTTCCAGATGAACGTGGACCGGGAGTACGAGCGGAACCTGGAGCGTTACCAGTTCCTCAAGTGGGGGCAGACCGCCTTCAACAACTTCCGCGTGGTGCCGCCCGGGACCGGGATCTGCCACCAGGTGAACCTCGAATACCTCGCGCAGGTCGTCTGGACCGACACCGACCAGAACGGTGAGACGGTCGCCTACCCCGATACGCTCGTGGGGACCGACTCGCACACGACGATGGTGAACGGCGCCGCCGTGCTGGGCTGGGGCGTGGGCGGCATCGAGGCCGAGGCCGCGATGCTGGGCCAGCCCGTCTCCATGCTGATCCCCGAGGTCGTGGGCTTCAAGCTGACCGGCAAGCTCCGTGAAGGGACCACGGCCACCGACCTCGTGCTCAAGGTCGTGCAGATGCTCCGCAAGCATGGCGTGGTCGGCAAGTTCGTGGAGTTCTACGGCGAAGGCCTCGACCACCTGCCGCTCGCCGACCGGGCGACCATCGGCAACATGGCCCCGGAATACGGCGCGACCTGCGGCTTCTTCCCGATCGACCAGGAAACGCTGCGCTACCTGCACATGACCGGCCGCGACGAATCGCGGATCGCGCTGGTCGAGGCCTATGCCAAGGAGAACGGCTTCTGGCGCGGCGCCGACTACGAGCCGATCTACACCTCGACGCTCGAGCTCGACATGGGCGACGTGGTGCCCGCGATCTCGGGCCCCAAGCGCCCGCAGGACCACACGCCGCTGGACCAGGCTTCGGAGAGCTTCTTCAAGGTCGTGGCCGACTACCGCAAGGGCGCCGAGCCCAAGCAGGAGGTCGCCGTCGCGGGGCAGGACTACACGATCGGCGACGGCTCGGTCGTGATCGCCTCCATCACCTCCTGCACCAACACCTCGAACCCCTATGTGATGATCGGCGCGGGGCTCGTGGCGCGGAAGGCGCGGGCCCTGGGCCTCACCCGCAAGCCCTGGGTCAAGACCTCGCTCGCTCCCGGGTCGCAGGTGGTGTCCGCCTACCTTGAGGCGGCGGGCCTGCAGGAGGACCTCGATGCCATCGGCTTCAACCTCGTGGGCTACGGCTGCACGACCTGCATCGGCAACTCCGGCCCTCTCCAGCCCGAGATTTCCGACGCGATCCAGTCGAACGACCTCGTGGCGGTGTCGGTGCTGTCGGGCAACCGCAACTTCGAAGGGCGCATCTCGCCGGACGTGCGGGCCAACTACCTCGCCTCGCCGCCGCTGGTGGTCGTCTATGCGCTGGCGGGCGACATGGACATCGACGTGAGCAAGGACCCGATCGCCCAGACGCCGGACGGCCGCGACGTCTTCCTCGCCGACCTCTGGCCCAGCCAGGCCGAGATCGCCGAACTGGTGGAGCGGACGGTGACCCGCGAGGCGTTCCAGTCCAAGTACGCCGACGTCTTCAAGGGCGACCACCGCTGGCAGGCCGTCGAGGTCTCGGGCGGGGAAACCTACGACTGGCCGCCGACCTCGACCTACATCCAGAACCCGCCCTATTTCAGCGGCATGGGGCGCGAGAAGGGCACCATCGGCAACATCCTCCAGGCCCGCACACTCGCGATCCTGGGCGACATGGTGACCACCGACCACATCTCGCCTGCCGGGTCCTTCAAGGAATCCACCCCGGCCGGCCGCTACCTGGTCGAGCGTCAGGTGCCGGTGCGCGAGTTCAACTCCTACGGCTCGCGCCGCGGGAACCACGAAGTCATGATGCGCGGAACGTTCGCGAACATCCGCATCCGCAACGAGATGCTGGACGGCGTCGAGGGAGGCTACACCCTTGGCCCTGATGGGCAGCAGACCTCGATCTACGACGCGGCGATGGCCTACCAGCAGGCCGGGACGCCGCTGGTGATCTTTGCCGGGCAGGAGTACGGCGCAGGCTCGTCCCGCGACTGGGCGGCCAAGGGCACGGCGCTGCTGGGCGTGAAGGCGGTCATCGCCGAGTCCTTCGAGCGCATCCACCGTTCGAACCTCGTGGGCATGGGGGTCATCCCGTTCGAGTTCACCGAGGGCCTGACCCGCAAGGATCTGAACCTGAAGGGCGACGAGAAGGTGTCGATCGGCGGACTGGAATCCGTGACGCCGCGGATGCTGGTGCCGGCGATCATCGAGTACGCCGACGGCACGCGCCGCGATCTCACCCTGCGGTGCCGGATCGATACGGCCGTCGAGATCGAATACGTCGAGAACGGCGGCGTGCTGCACTACGTGCTGCGGAACCTGGCTCGGGCGGCCTGAGCTCGGGCTTTCCCAGAGGTTCAGGTCGATGGGCGCCGCCGCTGACGGCGCCCATTCCATGTCCGGCGCATGGTGACGGCTGCTGCTGGCTGTCGTGCAGAGCAGGCCCTCGCTGCCGTGCAGCGGCAAAGATCTGGCGCGGGCGTCGGGTCAGCAACCAGGCCGGGCGGCGATCGAAAGCGGGCGGATCGCGGTTCTTGGTCAGCCTTTGGCGCGGGCCGCGATGCCCGTCACACGCCTCAGAACGCCCCGCCCGGGTTCCTGATGAGAGCCAGCAACACGGAATCCGTGTCGCGGGCGCGATCCCGTCAAGCGTTTGGAACGAGAGATGGCCAGAGGCCCCGGAGCCATGGCAGCCGGGTGCGACCCGACAGGATCACTGACCCGACAGCAGCGCGCTGATCTCCAACACCTTGCGGTCCAGCAAAGTGCGATCGCCCCGGGTTTCGATGTTGAGCCTCAGGAGCGACTCGGTGTTCGACATACGGACATTCGCACGCCAGTCTCCCATGTCGAGCGACAGGCCGTCGAGACGATCGGCCGAGACCGCCGTGGGGCCGTAGGCCGCCTCGAAGCGCGCAATGGCCGCAGCCGGGTCGTCGATGGCGAAGTTGATCTCACCCGACGACGGAAACCGGGTCCGCAGGTCATCGACCAGAGCCGAGAGCGGCTTGTCCTGCCGCGCCAGCAGCCCGGCCACGAGCAGCCAGGGGATCATCCCGGAATCGCAATAGGCGAAGTCGCGGAAGTAATGGTGCGCCGACATCTCCCCCCCATAGGGGGCGTCATGCTCGCGCAGCGCGGCCTTGAGATGGGCGTGCCCGGTGCGGCAGATGATCGACCGGCCACCGGCCTCGGCGATCATGGCCTGCGTGGCCCAGACCACCCGAGGCTCGTGGACGATCGGGGCGCCCGGCTCCTTGGCCAGGAAGGCCTTGGCCAACAGGGCGACCACGTATTCGCCATCGATGAAGCCCCCCTTTTCGTCGAACAGGAAGCAGCGGTCGAAATCGCCGTCCCAGACGACCCCCATATCCGCGCCCGCCTCGCGCACGGCCTGTTCGGACCGGGCCCGGTTCTCGGGCAGGAGGGGATTCGGGATGCCTTGCGGGAAGGTCGGGTCGGGCTCGTGGTCGAAGCGCACGAAGTCGAAGGGCACGCCCCGTTCGGCGAGTTGCGCGGCGATGGCGTCGAAGGTCGGTCCCGCCGCGCCGTGCCCCGCGTTCACCAGGATGCGAAGGGGCCGCAGGCCCTCGGGGTCGAGGTAGGACGCCACGTGTCCCGCGTAGGAGGGCCGAAGGTCCAGGCCGGCCCAGGTGCCCTTCCCGCCCGGCGCGCCGAAGCTGTCGGCGACCACGAGGTCGTGGATCTCCTTGAGACCCGACTCCCAGGCAATCGGGCGCGCCCCTTCGCGCACGATCTTGAGCCCGTTGTAGTCGATCGGATTGTGCGAGGCGGTGACCATCAGCCCTCCGCCTGCGCCGGTATGCGCCGTGCCGAAATAGACCTCCTCGGTCCCGCAAAGGCCGAGATCGAGCACGTTCGTCCCTTCGTCCCGCAGACCCTCGACCAGCGCAGCCTGCAGCGACGGGCTTGTCGGGCGAACGTCGCGCCCGGTCACCACGGTCTGCGCCCGCGTCACCTGCGCGTAGGCCCGGCCGATCCGGTACATCAGCGCGTCGTCCAGATCGACGCCCAGCCGGCCCCGGACGTCATAGCTCTTGAAGCAGGACAGGCGCGTCATTCGTTCCTTTCCGCCTCGGCCAAAGCCGGGCGCAAGCGCGATTCGATGATGTCGGGGGTCAATGGGTTGGCCATGCGCGCGACGACGGTTCCGTCCCCCGCGACGACGAAGGTTTCGGGGACCCCGTAGACCCCCCAGTCGACCGCGAGCCGTCCGTCCGGATCCTGTCCCACGGCGGCATAGGGGTCGCCCAGTTCGTTGAGGAAGGCAACCGAGTGGTCCGGATCGTCCTTGTAGGCGATCCCGTATATGGGAATCCCCTCCTGGGCGAGGGCATCGAGGTTCGGCGCCTCGACGCGGCAGGGCGCGCACCAGGACGCGAAGAAGTTGACGAGCTTCACCTGTCCATCGGCCAGCACCGATGCATCGAGCGGCGTCAGCCCGGGCAAGGGCGCGCCCGAGAGGCCGGGTGCCGGTTGCCCCACGAGCGCAGACGGCAGCTCCTGCTCGCCGCTGCCGCTGAGCATCCCCGCGGCGAAAAGGCCAGCCATCGCGGCGAAGATGACGGGCGGAATCAGGACAAGGGGCGAGATCCTAGCCATCGCGACCTCGCTCGATCCGGTCCATCTCGGCCTTGAGCCGCCGCCAGCGCCGCCAGCTCAGCCCCGTGAGGCCCAAAAGGAGCACCAGCGTGACCCCATAGGCCGACAAGACCGTGACGGCGTACTTTCCCAGTTCCGGCATCATGCGAGCGCCCTTTGCGCCTGCCGCTCCAGCGCGCGCAGACGGCGGACCCGGATCTCGGTGCCCGTGCGCATCAGGACCAGCGCCACGAACAGCAGGATGAAGCCCGCGAGGCAGACCAGCAGCGGAAACCAGTATACGTCGGAGATGTTCTCCTTGGCGTCGAGCGACAGGGTGGCCCCCTGGTGGAGCCCCTGGTTCCAGAACAGGACCGCATAGCGGGACAGGATCGCGAAGACGGAGCCCACGAGGCACAGGACCGAGGTCAGGTCCGCGGCCTGATCCGGGTCCGGGATCGCCTCCCACAGCGCGATGTAGCCCAGATAGAAGAGGAACAGGATCAGGAAGGAGGTCAGGCGCGGATCCCAGGCCCACCATGTCCCCCACATCGGCTGCCCCCAGACCGCGCCGGTGAACAGGGCGATCAGCGTCATGGTCATCCCGACCGGGGCCGCGGCCTTGGCGGCCAAGGCGCTGACGTGATGGCGGCGGATCAGCCAGATCAGCGAGGCCACGAGCATCATCGCCCAGGCGTTGATGGCCATCATGGCCGACGGCACGTGGACGTAGATGATCTTGACCGTCGAGCCGAAGCGATCGGCCTGCGGCGTCAGGAAGAAGCCCCAGACCAGCCCGACCAGAAGGCACAGCATCGCCCCGCCGAAGGCCCACGGAATCACCGGGGTCGTCGTGGCGATGAACTTCTTGGGGTTGGCGTATTCCCAGATCGACATGGCCGTTCCAATAATCACTGACGGCCCTCGCCTCAATGCCTGATCAGCGTAGGTTGATCCTCAGCACCCCGCCTGCGGCGAAGGGCAGCAGCGCGAGGCTCCCGGCCGTGATGCCGGCCAGCATCAGCAGGGGCGTGGCGACCTCCAGGCCCTGGGCGCCGCGCCGCGCGGCCTCGGCCCCGAAGATGAGGGTCGGCACGTAGAGGGGCAGGACCAGGAGCGACAGAAGAAGGCCACCGCGCCGGATGCCCACGGTGAGGGCCGCCCCGAACGTGCCGATCACCGACAGGGCCGGCGTCCCCAGCCCAAGGGTGAGCACGATCCAGGGATAGGCCGCCGGGTCGAGGTTCAGCAGCACGCCCAGGGGCGCCGCAGCCAGGGTGAGCGGCAGCCCGGTGGTCAGCCAGTGCGCCAGGGCCTTGGCCAGGGCCACCGCCTCGAGAGGCAGGGGCGAGGTCGCGATCAGCGGCAGGGCCCCATCCTCGTGGTCCAGGGCGAACTGGCGGTCGAGCGACAGGAGCGTGGCGAGCAGCGCCGCCACCCACAGGATGCCTGGGCCGATCCGGGACAGGATGTCCGACTCAGGCCCGACGCCGAACGGGACCAGGACCACCACGATCAGGAAGAACGCCAGGGAGAGTCCGAACCCGCCCCCGGCCCGGATGGCCAGACGGAGATCGCGGAGCAGGAGAGCCTTCATCGGTCCGTCCCGCTTCGGCCAGGTCCAGGCACGTCGTGGCGCCCTTCGACCCACCGCCTGAGGCTGTCACACCCGGTCGTCATAGGAACGCGGCGTCCGTGCCATGGCTGACCGCCGCCGGATCGGCGCGAAACCACGCCAGGTCAAGCTCGGGCGCGTCGAGGCCCAGGGGAACATGCGTCGCGATCACGGCGATCCCACCTCTGCCGAGATGGCGCTCCCGCAGCCAGGCGGCAAACCGAGCCACCGATGCGGCATCGAGCGAGACGGTCGGCTCGTCCAGCAGCAGAACCTGCCGCCCGATCACGCCCAGCCGGGCCAGGCCGAGCCGCCGCGACTGCCCCGCCGACAGGGTTCCGGCCGGACGATCCTTGAGCGTTCGCAGGTCGAAGTCGTCCAGCACCTGATCGGCCCAGGGGCGGCCATACAGTGCGGCCCAGAAGCGCAGATTCTCGGTGACCGAGAGGGTGGCCTTGATGCCGTCGGCGTGGCTTGCATAAGCGGCGCTTTCGGGTGGCAGGTCGATCCGCCCCGCCAGCGGCGGCGCCAGGCCCGCCAGGACGCGCAGCAGCGTGGTCTTCCCTGCGCCGTTCGGTCCACGCAGCACAAGAGCATGGCCGGGGTCGACGGTGAAACCGAGATCCGTCAGGACAGGCACCCCGCCCCGGGCGACGGCGAGTCCCTGGACCCGAAGCGTCACACCGGGTTCAGCGCGATTCCGACGCGCCGACCTTCGGACAGCAGGACGTTGTAGGTCCGGCAGGCGGCGGGGGTGGGCATCGGCTCCACGGCGATCCCGGCATCCTCGACGACCGCCCGAAAGCCGACCGGAAGGTAGGCCATCTCGGCCCCCATCCCGACGAACAGGACATCGAGCCGCTTGCCCTCGGCGAGGATCAGGGCCGTGTCCTCGAAGCCGCGCCAGGTCCGGACGCCCGAGTCCGGCAGGATCAGCAGCGCCCCCTGGATCACCTGTCCGCCCACGCGGAAGAAACCGGGCCCGTAGCTGTCCACGGGCAAGGCATCGGGAAATCGCATCTCGTCGAACTGCATGGTCTCAGGCGTCGATGTCGGCGAATTTATTGCTCGAAACCTTCTTCGCCTGTTCGCCGCGCGGCAGGCCGATCCAGAGCACGATGTTCTTGGCGACATAGACCGAGGAGTAGGTGCCGATGAACACGCCGAAGGTCATCGCGAAGATGAAGCCACGGATCACGTCGCCGCCGAAGATCAGCAGCGGAATGAGCGCGAGCAGCGTCGTGCCGCTGGTGACGAGGGTCCGGCCCAGCGTCTCGTTGACGGACAGGTTCATCACGTCGCGGAGCGGCATCGTCTTGAACTTGAGAAGGTTCTCGCGAAGTCGGTCGAACACGACCACCGTGTCGTTCACGGAATAGCCCAGGATGGTCAGCAGCGCCGCCACGATGGTCAGGTCGAACTTCAGCTGGAAGAGCGAGAAGACCCCCGCCGTGACCAGCACGTCATGGATCAGCGCGACCACGGTCCCCAGCGAGTACTGCCATTCGAACCGCATCCAGATGTACAGTCCGATCCCGAAGCAGGCCCCCGCAACCGACAGGAAGGCGGTGCGGACCAGTTCGCCCGAGACCTTCGGCCCGACGGATTCGACCGAAGGGAAGGTGATCGCCGGATCGATGGCCTTGAGGGCGTTCTCGACCGTAGCGATCGTTTCGGGCGTCACGGCCTCGACCCCCTCCTGGGCGGCGATCCGCACCTGCGCCACGTGCTGGTCGGCGCGGAAGGTCGGGTCGAACACTTCGGTGATAGTGACGTCGCCCAGACCGAGACCATCGAGGGCGTCGCGATAGGCGGCCACGTCCACCGGAGCCGTCGATTCGGTGCGGATGGTGGTCCCGCCCTTGAAGTCGATCCCGAAGTTGAACCCCATCGTGGCGATCAGCACGATCGAGGCCACCATCATGACCGCGGACAGCCCGAAGGTGATCCACTGGAGGCGGAAGAAGTCGATATTGGTCTTTTCCGGCGCGAGCCGCAGTCGCCATGCCATGACAGGGCCTCCTTACACGACGATGGTCTTGGGTCTGGTCCGGGCGAACCAGAGGGCGATCAGGACGCGCGACACGTAGACGCCGGTGATCATGGTCGTCACCACGCCCATGGCAAGCGTCACCGCAAAGCCGCGCACCGTACCAGTGCCGACGAAGAACATGATGGCGGCGATGATGAAGGTGGTGACGTTGGCGTCCAGAATCGCGGAGAACGCCTTGTCGAAGCCTTCCTGGACCGCCTTGACCGGCGAGGCGCCGCGACGCAGTTCTTCCCGCATCCGTTCGTAGATCAGGACGTTGGCGTCCACCGCCTGCCCCATCGTCAGCACGATCCCCGCGATGCCGGGCAGCGTGAGCGTCGCGCCCAAAAGCGACAGCGAGGCGAAGATCATCACGATGTTGATGGCCAGCGCCACGCAGGCGATCGCGCCAAAGACGCCATAGGAGGCGATCATGAACAGGACCACCATCACGGCCGCGGCATAGGCCGCGTTCTTGCCGGCCTGGATCGAGTCGGCGCCCAGCTCGGGACCGATGGTCCGTTCCTCGAGGAAGGTCAGCTCGGCCGGAAGGGCGCCGGCCCGCAGGAGAACGGCCAGATCGGTCGATTCCTCGGGCGTGAACTGGCCGGTGATGATGCCGGACCCGCCGGGAATGGCGCTCTGGATGACCGGGGCCGAGATGACCTCGTTGTCGAGCACGATGGCGAAGGGCTCGCCGATATGGGCGCCGGTGTATTCGCCGAAGGCCCGCGCGCCCTGGGGATCGAAGCGGAAGCTCACGGCCGGACGGCCATTCTGGTCAAAGGTCGGCTGGGCGTCGGTCAGATCCTCGCCCGTGACGACGGCGGCGCGGTCGAGGATGTAGTAGACCCCGGGCTCGTCTACCGAGGGCACGAGGATGTTCCCCGCGCCGGGGTCGGCATCCTTGTTCGACGTGCGCTGCACCACGGGCTGGAAGGTCAGCTGCGCCGTGGTGCCGATGATGTCCTTGACCTCCTGCGCCGAGCCGACGCCCGGAACCTGGACCAGGATGCGGTCGGCCCCCTGGCGCAGGATCGTGGGCTCGCGGGTGCCGACCTCGTCGATCCGGCGGCGCACGATCTCGAGTGCCTGCTGCACCGTCCGGTCGTCCGTCGCGGCGCGTTCGGCCTCGGACAGGTTCACGATCAGCAGATCGTTCTGCGCCCGCACCTCGATGTCGGAGCTGCCGCCGCCCGACAGGCTGGCCACCGGTCGGGCGAGCCCGCGCACGATCTCGAGCGCGCGGGCGGCGCCCTCGGGCTTGGAGATGCGGACGTGAAGCTCGGAGGGGGGGCCATCCTCGCGGGTCACGAAGCCCACGGTGTCACGATCGGCCGCAAGGGCGTCGCGGATCACGGGCCAGAGCGAATCCATGCGCGAGGCGTAGACGTCGGACACCTGCACCTCGGCGAGAAGGTGCGCCCCGCCACGCAGGTCGAGGCCCAGGTTGATGAGGCCGGAGGGCAGCCAGGACGGCCAGAGCCCAGCGTCGGCTTCGAGTTCGGGGCTCGTCAGCCCTTGCGCGATCGAGGCCCTGGCGTCGTTCGCCACCTCGACACGGCCATAGAACATGTTGGGCAGCGCCAGGAGGATCGCCGCCACCGTGGCCAGGGCTACGAGCAGCCGCTGCCAAAGGGGGATGAAGATCATGTCAGGCTTTCGCCGGCTCGGTCTTGCTGAGCACGCTTTGGATGGTGTTGCGGACGACGCGGACGTTCACGCCGGGGGCGATCTCGACCTCGATCTCGTTCTCGGTGTCCTTGACCTTGGTGACGCGGCCGATCAGCCCGCCCGAGGTCACGATCTGGTCGCCCCGGCGCAGGGCCGCGACCATGGCCTGGTGATCCTTCAGCTTCTTCTGCTGCGGGCGGATCAGCAGGAAATACATGATAAGGAAGACGAGGATCAGCGGAACGAGGGATGCGATGCCTTCCATGGCGGTCCTTTGGATTGCGGACGGGGGAAGGGCCCCCCTGAAAAGTCGCGGCAACATAGGGGCGGACCCCCCGCTTGTCCACCGCACCAAGGCGTGAGGGGCCGGGTGGTGCGCCGATGGGACGCGGGGGGCGGTCCGCCGCGCCTCCCCTTCCCCCCATCTCCCCGATCCGGCATAGGGAGGCGGACCATCCGAGGGGACGAGGCCCATGCACGACATCCGCGCCATCCGTGAGAATCCGGCCGCCTTTGATGCGGCCCTGTCGCGTCGCGGCCTGTCCCCGGTATCTCCGGCGATCCTGGCCCTGGACGAGGCCCGCCGCGCCCGGATCCTGGAGGCCGAGACAGCGCAGGCCGACCAGAACCGCGCCTCCAAGGAGGTCGGAGCCGCCAAGGCCCGGGGTGACCAAGCCGAGTTCGAGCGGCTTCGCGCCCTCGTGGCCGAGAAGAAGGCCGAGGTCGCGCGTCTGACGGAGGACGCCAAGCAGAAGGACCGCGAGCTGGAGGACATGCTCCTGCTCGTGCCCAACCTGCCCTACCCCGACGTGCCCGATGGCGCCGACGAATCCGACAACGTCGAGATCCGCCGCTGGGGCACGCCGCGCGCGTTCTCCTTCGCCCCGCGGGAGCACTTCGATCTTCCCGCTGCGAAGCCCGGCATGGACTTCGAGACCGCGGCCAAGCTTTCGGGCACCCGATTCGTCCTGCTGTCGGGCGCAATGGCGCGGCTCCAGCGGGCGCTCGCGCAGTTCATGCTCGACCTCCATGTCGAGGAGCATGGGCTGGCCGAGACCTGGACACCGGTGCTCGTGAAGCCCGAGATGATGGTCGGGACCGGTCAGCTTCCGAAGTTCGGCGAGGATTCCTACCAGACCACCAACGGCTGGTGGCTGGTTCCCACGGCCGAGGTGACGCTGACCAACATCGTGAACGATTGCATCCTCGACGAAGGCGACCTGCCCCGCCGCTACGTCGCGCATACGCAGTGTTTCCGATCCGAGGCCGGCAGCGCCGGTCGGGACACATCGGGCATGCTCCGCCAGCACCAGTTCGAGAAGGTGGAGATGGTCTCGGTGACCCGGCCCGAGGAATCGGACGCCGAGCACGCCCGCATGACCCGGTGCGCGGAAACGGTGCTGGAGCGACTTGGGCTGCCCTATCGCACCGTCGTCCTTTGCGCCGGCGACATGGGCGCGGGCGCGCGCCGCACGCATGATCTGGAAGTCTGGCTACCGGGGCAGAACAAGTATCGCGAAATCAGTTCGGTTTCGACCTGCGGGGACTACCAGGCCCGTCGCATGAACGCCCGCTACCGCCCGCAGGACGGGGGCAAGCCGCAGTTCGTGCATACCCTGAACGGCTCGGGCCTTGCGGTCGGGCGCACGCTGATCGCCGTGCTCGAGAACGGGCAGGACGAGGATGGGTCCGTGTCCCTTCCCGAGGCGCTGTGGCCCTATCTGCGGGGTGCAACCCGGATCACGGCAACCGGCACGCTGGCCTGAGGGCGGGTCTTCGGCCCAAGGCGGCGGTCCGCGGGTGAGGCTCGGGCGCCCGGCTCGCGGGCGATGCTGGCCGGGGCGTGGTCCTTGACTGCGGCGATGCGCCCGGATGGCGGCGCGGGGCGCCAGATCCTTGGCGGTCTTGCCCCGGGCCGCGGGATTGGCCGACTCCCTAACGGATCGGGGTATCTCCCGACACCCACGGGCAGACCCCGCCGGAACGGCGTTGCTGATGCGACGTCGGGGCCGGCTGAGACGAACCTGTGCCCCAGACCCATCCTGTCGCCGCCGACGGCCGAGGCCCGATCAGGGCCGTTCGTTCTTCAGGTGCTTGGTCAGGGCCGTCACCCGCGGCGCCTTTCGGCCCTTGAACGGGTTCTTTTCGGACCGGTCCCGCAGCAACAGGCGGATCGGCGTTCCGTCCAGGTCGAAGGCGCCCCGCAACCCGTTGACCAAATAGCGTTCGTAGCTCGCCGGAACCTCGTCTGGATGGGTGGACATGATCACGAAGGCCGGCGGCCGGGTCTTCACCTGTGTCATGTAGCGCATCCGGATCCGGCGCCCGCCAGGGGCTGGCGGCGGGTGCGCTTCGGTCATGCCCATGAGCCAGCGGTTCAGCTGCGCGGTCGAGATGCGACGGTTCCATACTTCATGGGCGCGGAGGATCGCCGCGTGCAGACGGTCGAGCCCACGTCCGGTCCGGGCCGAGACGGTGACGAGAGGCGCCCCCCGGAGCTGGGGCAGCAACCGCTCGAACGCCTCCTTGAGCGCCTGGAGCCGGGCTTCGCGGTCGGATGCGAGATCCCATTTGTTCACCGCGATGACGACCGCCCGACCCTCCCGTTCGGCGAGGTCGGCAATGCGGAGATCCTGCTGCTCGAACGGGGTATCGACGTCCAGGAGGACCACGACGACCTCGGCAAAGCGCACGGCGCGGAGGCCGTCCGATACGGAGAGCTTCTCCAGCTTGTCCTGCACCTTCGCCCGCTTGCGCATGCCGGCGGTGTCGAAGATGCGGACCGGGGTTCCCTCCCAGGTGGTCGGGATCGAAATCGCGTCGCGGGTGATTCCGGCCTCGGGTCCCGTCAGGAGCCGCTCCTCGCCGAGGATCTGGTTGATCAGGGTGCTCTTGCCCGCGTTGGGCCGGCCGACCACGGCGATCTGGAGGGGCCGCTTCTCGGTCGGCCGCCAGTCCTCGGAAGGCGCACCCTCGTCCTCGTCGGTCTCCTCACCGGACCAGCCCAGGTCGACATCCGTCTCGGGGGCCAGCTCGGCGGCTTCGGCCTCGCGCGCCTCGAATTCGTCGGCGATCGGCATCAGGGCTGAAAGAAGGTCTTCCATGCCTTCGCCATGTTCGCCGGACAGGCGGATCGGCTCGCCCAGGCCCAAGGAGAAGGCTTCGAGGTAGCCCCCTTCGCCGGCCCGTCCTTCCGCCTTGTTGGCGGCGAGAATCACATGCGCGTTCTTGCGGCGCAGGATATCGGCGAACACCTCATCGGTCGGGGTGACGCCCTGGCGCGCGTCGATCAGGAACAGGCAGACGTCGGCCTCTTCCACGGCGCGCTCCGTCAGGCGGCGCATGCGCCCCTGGAGGGAGTCGTCGGTGGCCTGTTCCAGCCCGGCGCTGTCGATGACGGTGAAGCGCAGCGGCCCCAGCCGGGCCTGCCCTTCCCGCAGGTCGCGCGTGACCCCCGGCTGGTCGTCCACCAGCGCAAGCTTCTTGCCCACGAGGCGGTTGAACAGGGTGGACTTGCCCACGTTGGGGCGCCCGACGATGGCGAGCGTGAAACTCATGCGAGGTCCTTAGCGGAAGGCGTTGAGGCGCCCGTCCTCGGTGACGATGTAGAGCGTGGATCCCGCGACGACAGGGGCCGAAGCCGCGCCAGAGGGCAACGCAACATCGCCCAAGGCCGAGCCGGTGGTCGGATCGAACTGGCGGAGCGCGCCGTCCGTGCTGGCGACGATGAGCCGTCCGCCCGCGAGGACGGGGCCAAAGAAGGCGGTCACGCCCCGACGATGCTCCGCACGCGGCAGGGGCACGCGCCAGATCACGCCGCCGGTCGAAGCCTCCACGCGAAGAAGCTCGCCCAAGTCGTTGACCAAGAACACCGAGTCGCCGGCGGGCCAGACCGGGGACTGCGCGCCTTCCGGGATGGACCAGAAGGTCTCGCCGGTGGCCGTGTCCAGCGCGGCGAGACGGCCCGAGTAGTTGCCGACGTAAACGGTGGACCCCGCGAGCACCGGGTCGCCGCCGATCTCGGTGGCCGCGTAGCCGGCCGCCGAGCCGGGCCGCGTGCCGGACACGAGGCTTGTCCACCGGACAAGACCACCCTCCGGGAAGACCCCTCGGACCTCGCCCGACGGATGCGGCAGCACGACGATGTCGCCGCGTGCCGCGACCCCGGCGCCGCCAGCCCAGGTCGCCGTGGACGGGAGGCCCTGCACCTGCCAGCGGATCCGGCCGGTCGAGGTCTCGAGCGCCCAGGCGCGGCTGTCGCGTGCCACCATGAGGACCAGGTCACCAAGGACCGTGGGGGCCGAGGATCCCGGCGCGTCGAGATCCTGGGTCCAGCGGACGGCCCCCGTGGATGCGTCGATGGCGCTCAGACGACCGTAGCCCGTGCTGGCGTAGATGGTGGCCCCATCGGTCGCGAGACCGCCGCCCGACGCGTCGGCCCGCTCGTCCGATGGCGGACGGACGTCGCGCGTCCAAAGCAGGGCGCCGGACGTCGAGAAGGCGCTCACGACCGAGCGCGCGTCGAGCGTGAAGATGCGGCCACCTGCAACGACCGGCTCGGCGGTGATGCGGGAGCGGCGGGTGTCGCCTTCTCCGACCGGGACCGAGAAGGCCAGCGCCAGCGTAGCCGGCAGGGCCGGGTGGCCGCCGACATGCGCCGGCCCGCCGTTCCGGTGCGTCCAGTCCGCGTTCGCCGTAGCAGGTGGTAATGCGAGCCCGCGCGGCCCTGCGACCGGCACCGCGTTCGAGAACGTTCCAGCCCGCAGCGGCAGACGTTCGCCCGGCAGGATCTCATCGGGCGCGCCGCAGGCCGACAGCAAAAGCGCGCCAAGAAGGGTGGCACCCAGGCCCTTGTTCCGCATGTCTTATTCTCCGGTCGGCGCCGGAAGCTCAGCCGCGGGCGCGGCATCCTCCGGTGGGACACCCAGAGCGGTCAGAAGGGCTTCGACCCGCCCGAGTTGCGTCGAGGTGACGCCCGCATCCTCGCGGATCGTCTGCAGGTTGGCGATGGCGGCGTCCCGCTGATCCTGGTCGAGCTGGACCAGGGCGAGCTGTTCCAGCGCCAGCAGGCGGAACGGCGCGCCCGGCGCGGCCAGCGCCTCCAGGGCGGCGGGATCCGCCGAGTCGCCTTGGGCGATCAGCGCCTTGAGCGATGCGAGATCCCGGTAGAGCGGGGGCACGGTCCCATCGGCGGCCACGGCGTTCAACGTGGCAGCCGCAGCCTCGGCGTCGCCAGCCGCCTGCTGCTCGGAGGCGAGAAGCAGGGCGGTCACGACACCCTGGTCGCCCTGATGAGGAAGTTCGGACAACGCGGCCAGGCGATCCCCAGGCTCGCTGGTCTCGAGGGCCGTCAGGATCGCGTCGCCACGGAACTGCGCGGCGGCTTCGGTCCGGGACCGCTGCCATTCCATCCAGCCGGCCCCCCCGACGATCGCCAGGACGAGCAGCGCCGCGAGCCAGCCCCAGCGCCGGAACCACAGATTGATCCGGTCGCGACGTACGGCCTCGGAGACCTCGTCGATAAAGCTTTCGTTGGTGTTCGCCACTGCGGACCTCCCCTTGGCCCATGGTCTAGGGGCACCGTGGGCGGGCCCGAAGTCCCGCCCGTCATAGCCCGGCAATGTCGGGGCTGCCAAGCCCCCCGGGCCCCTGGATCACCCCTCGGCGGGCAGGGCCAGGGCCGGCACGCGTCGCAGGACGGCCAGCCCGATCACCAGCGCCATCACCGCGCAGAACGCGATGGTCGCCACCATCGGAAGCGGGGTGCCGTCGAAGAATGGCCCGGTCAGCGCCACGAGCAGCGCGCCCGTGACCATCTGGAACGTTCCCCCCAGCGAGGATGCGAGGCCCGCGATGTCGCCGTGCTCCTCGAGGGCCATGACGAAGGTCACCGGCATCACGAGCCCCATGAAGGCGTTCCCGACGAACAGGCAGGCCATCAGCGTCGCCAGCGTTCCCATCCCGGCCAGGGTGAGGCTGAGCAGCACGAGGTTCGCCGCCGCGAAGCCCCACAGCGCCGCCCTCATCACCGGCATCATCCCGAACCGCTGGCCCAAGGGTGCTGCCACCTGCGACGCAGCGAAGAAGCCCAGGGCGTTCAGCGCGAAGGCAAAGGAGAATTGCGTCGGCGTCAGGCCGAAGGTCTCGGTATAGACGAAGGAGGCCGAGGCGATGAAGACGAAGAAGCTCCCGAAGCCGAAGGCCCCCACCAGCGTCAGCCCCATGAAGCTGGCCGACCCGAGAAGGCGGCGGCAGCCGGACACCATGGAACGAAGGTTGACCGGGACGCGATGCTCGCGCGGGAGGGTTTCGGGCAGGCCGAACACCGTCACGAGGAGGCTCATCGCGGCCACAAGGACCAGCACCCCGAAGATCAGGCGCCAGCCGCCGAACTGGAGCACCAGGGATCCGGCCAGCGGGGCGAGCATGGGAGACACCGAGATGACGAGCATGACCAGAGCCATCAGGCGCGTCGCCTCGATCCCCGTGTAGCGGTCGCGGACCACGGCGCGCGGGACCACCCCGACCGAGGCGCCGCCCACCCCTTGGATGAACCGTGCCGCGACGAGCCACTCCACCGTCGGGGCCAGCGCGCAGCCGATGGATCCGATCGCGAAGAGCGAGATCCCCAAGATGAGCGGGAGCTTGCGGCCATAGGCGTCAGCCATCGGCCCCCAGACGAACTGGCTGATTCCGAAAGCCAGGAAATAAAGGGTGATCGTCATCTGCACCTCGGTCTCGGCGGCGCCAAGGCCAGCCCCGATCTCGGGCATCGCGGGCAGGTACATGTCGATCGAGAACGGCCCGATGGCCGAAAGAAGTCCAAGCACGAGCGCCGTGCGGAACAACGAGGAATGCATGGGGTGCTCCCCTGAAAAAGTCGTGAACAGAATGTGAACGGATGAGCGCTGAGTAACCGCTCACGACTTCGTTGGCAACCTGATTTCCACTTGGACCCGGGGGCGGTCGTCCACGGTGCAGGTCCTTGTTGGTGGACTCAGGCGGCAATGTCCTCGTCAAGGCTCTGCCGCGACCAGAGTTCCGCATAGCGGCCCCCTCGCGCGAGGAGCGCCTCGTGGCTGCCTTCCTCGATCACCCGCCCCTCCTCGAGCACGACGATGCGGTCGGCGTCGGCGATCGTGGACAGGCGGTGGGCGATGACAATGACGCTGCGGCCGCGGCCCATGGCGCGCAGTTCCTCCTGGATGTCGGCCTCGGTCGCGGTGTCGAGCGCGGAGGTCGCCTCGTCGAGGATCAGGATGGGCGGGTCCTTGAGGAGCGTGCGCGCGATGCCGACGCGCTGCTTCTCGCCGCCCGAGAGCTTGAGGCCGCGTTCGCCCACCTGGGTCTGATAGCCCTGCGGCAGGCGCTGGATGAAGTCGTGGATGCGGGCAGCCCTTGCCGCGGCCTCAATCTCGGCCTGGGTGGCGCCGTCCTTGCCATAGCCGATGTTATAGCCGATCGTGTCGTTGAACAGCACCGTGTCCTGCGGCACGACGCCGATGCTGGCGTGCAGCGAGTCCTGCGTCACGTCCCGCAGGTCCTGGCCGTCGATGCGGATGGCGCCGCCCGTCACGTCATAGAACCGGAACAGCAGGCGGCCGATGGTGCTCTTGCCCGCGCCGGACGATCCGACCACCGCGACCTTGTGGCCCGGCGGCACGCGGAGGTTCAGCCCCCTGAGGATCGGACGCTCGGGGTCGTAGCCGAACTCGACGCGGTCGAAGACGATCTCTCCGGCCGTGACCTGAAGCACCTGGGCGTTTGGGCGGTCCGTCACTTCGGCCGGCTGCTCGAGAAGGTTGAACATCTCGTCCATGTCCACGAGAGCCTGCCGGATGTCGCGGTACATCGACCCGAGGAAGTTCAGGGGCGTCGTGATCTGGATCATGTAGGTGTTGACCATGACGAAGTCGCCGACGGACAGCGTGCCGGCCTGCACCCCGCGCGCCGCGAGCACCATGACCGCGATCAGCCCGAGGTTGATGAGCAGCCCCTGCCCCAGGTTCAGGTAAGCCAGCGAGTTGCTGGTCTTGACCGCAGCCTCGGCATAGGCGGCCATCGCGACATCGTAGCGCCGCGCCTCCCGGTCCTCGGCCGAGAAGTACTTCACCGTCTCGTAGTTGAGGAGCGAGTCAATGGCCCGCTGGTTGGCGCGGGTGTCCTGTTCGTTCATCTCCTTGCGGATCTTCACGCGCCATTCGGTCACCGCAAAGGTGAACCAGACGTAGGCGACGATGGTGACCGCCACGATGAACAGGTACCAGGCATCGAACAGGAACCAGAGCATCCCGGCCGTGAGCGCCAGTTCCAGCACCAGCGGCCCAAGGGAGAAGACGAGCAGGCGCAGCACGAAGTCCACGCCCTTCACGCCCCGTTCGATGATCCGGCTCAGCCCGCCGGTCTTGCGGGTGATGTGGTAACGAAGCGAGAGCGCGTGGATGTGCCGGAAGGTTTCCAGCGCGATGAGGCGCAGGGCCCGCTGCCCGACCCGGGCAAAGACCACGTCACGGAACTGCTGGAACGCCACGGTCAGGACCCGCGCCATGCCATAAGCGAGCGTGAGCCCGATCGCGCCGAGCGCGAGCGCGCCGCCCGGCACGGTTCCCGCCTCGGACAGCGAATCGACCGCCCAGCCATAGACCACGGGCGTGAGCACCGTGATGATCTTGGCCAGCACGAGAAGGGCGACGGCCACGGTGACGCGGCGCTTCACCCAGGGGTGCCCCTCGGGCCAGAGATACGGGGCCGTCCGCTTCACCGTGCGCCAGTTGGTGGCGCGGTCGGCGCGGAGGGCTTCGTCGGTCACGGAAAGGCGGCGCATGGCTGGGTCCTGGCTTTGCAGCGGTGGACCCTAGCGCGCGAGTGCGGCAATGGCGAGGGGGGCGGTCGCGGCCTGCCCATCCGGGCAGGTCCCCTAGCGTTCGTTCGTCGTCGGAAGGACGAAGACCTGGCCCGGGTAGATCAGGTCGGGATCGCGGATGCGGTCGCGGTTCGCTTCGAAGACGCGCACGTACATCAGGGGCTCGCCATACCGTTCACGGGCGATGGCCCATAGCGTGTTGCCCGGCTGGACGGTCCGCATGGCCACCGAGGAGCCGACCACCTCGGCCTCGGCCATGACGGCGGCGATGTCGGCCCGCTCCTCGCGCTGGAAAGGGGTCTCGATCCGGCTTACGACCTGCCCTGCGGGGTTGAGCTGGTCGACGCGCAGGGTGTAGACGCCCGGCGCCGTGCCGGGGAGTCCCAGTTGCCATCCCCCGTCGGAGCCGATGGGCGCCTCGGCCACAGGCCGGTTGTCGAGATAGAGCCGCACAGCCCCATCCGCCGCGCCAGCCCCCCGCCCGGCGACGGTCACTTCGCCGGAGCCGTCGTAGGTGATGGCATCGAGCGCCACCGTCGCCAGAAGCTCGGCCCCCGCACCGGGCGCGAGGGCAGGCTGAAGGACGCGTACGCCGTCCTCGTCCGAAAGGAGCACCGGAGGCTGCGCCGCGGCCTCCACCGAAGGAGCCGCGAGCCCGGGATCAACGGCGGGCGGCGGAGCCATCGCCCCCGTCGGGCCGAAGGCATCGGCGCCATCGCTGGACGCGATCGCGGGGGCCTGTGCGCGGCCCGCATCAAGCGCGCGTTCCGTCGCAGCGTTCCCGGTCTCTCCGTCGACATCCGGGGGAGGCTCGGGCTCTGCAGAAGGTGGCGCCTGTCCGTCCGTCGTAAGAGGTGCCGCTGTTCTTGCGGTGGCCTCCATCCCGACCATGGGCCCGGCGGTCGGGCCGGGCGCGGCGTTGCGCGGCGTCGGCGCGACGATCACCGTCTGCTCGGAGTCTTGGCCCGCCTCGTCGCGGAGCGAGAGGGTGCGGGGAAGGTCCGACGGGGCGAGGTCCACGAAAGCGACGAACCGCCCGTCCTGGTCGGCCGTCGCCTCGGCGGCAACATCGTCATCGGACAGAATGACGATCCGACCCCCAGGCTCGGCCTGCCCGGCGACAAGGCCGCGTCCATCCGGATCGACCCGTACGGTGTCGAAGCTTGGCCCCAGGGTCGCAGGGACGGGATCGATTTCCGGAACGGCGGCGCGGCCTTCCCCGAGGCCGGGCATGGCGGCGTTCATGGCTTCCTCATGGGGGAGCAATCGAGGCAGCCCGAAAATGACCGCGACCGAGAGGAGGCAGGCGCCCCCCAGGGTCGCAAGCCCGACTCGCAGCCCGCTGCCGTCCACCACGGCGCCGTCCTCCTGACCTCACGGGAACGCCCCGATTGGACGGGACCATAGCACTCGGCTACATACGGTCAAAATTTCTGTGCAGGAGTCCGGACTTGCCCGCTTCCGTCTGTGTCTATTGCGGCTCGCGCGACGGGCGCGATCCGGTCTACGCCCATGCTGCCGAAGCGACGGGCCGGATGCTCGCCACCCATGGCTGGGGCCTGGTCTACGGGGCGGGCGACGTCGGTCTCATGGGCCGGGTGGCGCGCGCGCACCAGGCCGCCGGGGGCCGGGCGCTGGGCGTGATCCCTGGCCACCTTTTTCCGCGCGAGGTGGCCCGGCAGGACCTGGATCGGCTCGTCGTCACCGAGACGATGCACGAGCGCAAGAAGGTCATGTTCATGAACGCCGACGCGATCGTCGTGCTCCCGGGCGGGGCCGGGTCGCTGGACGAATTCTTCGAGGTGCTCACCTGGCGCCAGATCGGGCTGCACGCCAAGCCCATCTACCTCCTGAATGTGGGTGGCTACTGGGAGCCGCTCCGCGCCCTCCTCGACCATGTGGTGGCCGAGTCGTTCGCGGAGCCGTCGCTGAACAGTTTCGTGACCTTCGTCCCGGACGTGGAGGCCCTGGGCGCCGCCCTGCGGACCAGCCTATCCTGATCAGGCGCTGGTCAGCTCCTGGGAGACGATCCGCTCGATCTGGTCCACGGGATGTCCGGTCAGCGTCTTGTGGATCTCGCCGACCACGCGGTCGGTGACCTCCTTGTGGAGCTTGGCGCGCAGGGTGCCGATATGGTTCGGCCCGGCGACGAGCACGAGCTTGTCGAACTTGCCCTGATGGGCGGACTTGTAGAGCTGCGCGGCCAGATCCTCGACGAACCGATGCTCGTCCGACCGATGGGTGTCCGACGTCGATCCCGTTGCGGGCTCGGTCCGCTTCACCCCGCGGGCCACATCCTCGTCGGGGGTCTCGGCGTTCTCCTCCTTGCGGACGATCCGGAGGTTCGGGTCCTGCCCGTCGGTGATGTTCTCGAAGATCAGGGCCTTCGTCCCGTCCAGGACCAGGACCCAGGTGCCGTTCTCAAGCTGCATCTCGCTTCCTCCGTTAGACGGAAGCAAAACTGGCCCCGAAAGCGCTGGGTTCCGAACGGCGAACGGCCCGGCGGTTCCCCACCGGGCCGTCGGACCTGCAAGGCCAGAGGCTCCTACATGCGCGAGGCGACGTTTTCCCAGTTCACCAGCTTGTCGAGGAAGTTGGTGAGGTAGACCGGGCGCTTGTTGCGGAAGTCGATGTAGTAGGAGTGTTCCCATACGTCGCAGCCCAGCAGCGCCGTCTGCCCGAAGCAGAGCGGGTTCACCCCGTTCTCGGTCTTGGTGATCTTGAGGCTGCCGTCCTTGTCCTTGACCAGCCACACCCAGCCCGAGCCGAACTGGCCCACGCCCGCGGCGTTGAACTGGGTCTTGAAGTCCTCGACCGAGCCGAAGGACTCGGTGATGGCGCGCTCAAGCTCGCCGGGGATGCGCGATTCGCCGGGGGTCATCCACTGCCAGAACTGGTTGTGGTTCCAGTGCTGGGACGCGTTGTTGAAGATGCCGTTCTGCGCGACGGCGCCGGGCTGGTAGGTGCCGGCGACGATCTCCTCGAGCGACTTGTTCTCCCACTCGGTGCCGGCGATCAGCTTGTTGCCGTTGTCCACATAGGCCTTGTGGTGAAGGTCGTGGTGGAACTCGAGGGTTTCGCGGGACATGCCCTTCGATTCAAGCGCATCGTGCGGATAGGGCAGATCGGGAAGGCTGAAGGCCATGGCGCGGCTCCTTGTTGTTCGGGCGCCGGTACGGCGCGCGACATAACAAGGCCCACGACGCCGTGAGGTCAAGGCCCAGGTGGCCGGTCGGGCGCACGGGGTCCTGTGCGCGGATGACGACCGATCCTCGCAAACGAAGTGGCCCTCGCGGCCGCATGGAGACGGACGGCGAGGGCCGGCCCGGTCCGCGCCGGGCCTGTAGGGCCGGTTCGCCACCGGCCGGGTTCGATGCTTTGCGAGTGCTCCTATAGATAGCAGAAGCACCCGAATCAGACAACTGGACACCTCGGGGACTCGGCCAAAAATGGCCGATCCGGACCTACTCTGGCCTACTCAGAAGTAGCCGACCGCCCCGTCCGCCGCCGACTGCCTGAGGAGCGCCAGGGCGTAATCCGCGACGGACCGGAAGCAGATCACCCGGGCGCCCTGGCCTTCGAGCCAGAAGCCAGCTGCGAACTGACCCAGGCGGCTGCGGCGGAACACGCCGGGACCGAAGGCCTCGGGATGCAGGTCGGCGGGAGTGAGCTTGGCCAGCACCTCACGCGCGCCGGGGCCATCGATGCGAAGGCACACCCGCATGTCCGACACGTCCGCCACGAGGTGATGAACCCCCTCCAGGTCCCCGGAAAGGCGCGCGACCGCGGCCCCGGCCTCCTGGCGCGGGACGAAGATCAGGAGCTCGTCCGGGGACATCCAGGCCAGGCCGCGTTCGGAGGTGCCCTCGATCCGCAGCCGCTCGGGGAAGGCGGTCCCTGTGAGCGAGGTCACGGCCGATCGCAGCCGTTCCCCGTCGTGGTCGCCGCGCAGGCTTATCATGCCCAGCGGCTCGGCCATGGTCACGACATCAGCCATTCAGCTTCTCCCCCGACTTGTCATAGAGCACCGGATCGACGATCCGCGCCGCGATGGGCTGCCCGGCCCTGTTCGATACCTGGACGACCTGCCCCATCCGCTCGGGCCCCTTCTCGATGATCGCCATGGCGATCCCGCGGTCGAAGGTGGGGGAGAAGTAGGTCGAGGTGACCCGTCCTTCGGTGTTGCGCTGGCCGTTCGCATTCCGGCCCTGCCCGATCACATAGGCCCCCTCGGGCAGCACCGACTTGTCGAGGCTTTCCAGCCCGACGAGCTTCCAGCGGTCCGGGGAGGACATGAAGGACCGCTCCTGGGCGCGCTTGCCCAGGTAGTCGGCCTTCTTCTTCGAGATGGCCCAGCCCAGGCCGAGGTCCTGCGGAATGACCGTCCCGTCGGTTTCCTCGCCGATCATGATGTAGCCCTTCTCGGCCCGCAGGACGTGCATCGCCTCGGTGCCATAGGGCGTGATGCCCCATTCGGCCCCCGCCTGCATTAGCGCCTCCCAGAGCGCGAGGCCCTGGTTCGCGGGCACCGCAACCTCGTAGGACAGCTCGCCCGAGAAGCTGATCCGGTGCACGCGGGCGTCGAAGCCGCCAAGCTGGCCTTCCACGAAGGTCATGAACGGCAGAGCCTCCCTGGACAGGTCGATGCCGCCCAGCTTGGCCAGGACCTCGCGGGCGCGGGGACCGGCCACGGCGATCTGCGTCCATTCCTCGGTGAGATTGGCGGTGTAGACCTTCCACTGGTGCCACTCGGTCTGGAGCCAGTCCTCCATATGGGCGTGGATGCGGTCGGCGCCGCCGGTGGTGGTGTGGCAGAGCCAGGTATCCTCGGACAGCCGGATCACGACGCCGTCGTCGATCAGGAACCCGTTCTCGCTGCACATGATCCCGTAGCGGCACTTGCCGATGGGAAGCGTGCTCATCACGCCGGTGTACATCATGTCGAGGAAGCGGCCCGCGTCCGGCCCCTTCACGACGATCTTGCCGAGCGTGGAGGCATCCAGGAGCCCCACGCCGTTCCGGACCGCGAGAACCTCGCGGGTCACGGCGGCATGGACGTCCTCGCCCGGCCGGAGATAGGCGAAGGGCCGACGCCAGAGGCCCACCGGCTCCCAGGTCGCGCCATGACGCTGGTGCCATTCATGGATGGCGGTCCGCCGGACCGGCTGGAACAGCGACTCCCGGGCGACGCCCGCGAGGGTGCCGAAGGTGATCGGCGTGTAGGGCGGACGGAAGGTCGTGGTGCCCACCTGCGGGATCGGCACGTGAAGCGCCGAGGACAGGACGGCGAGGCCGTTCAGGTTCGAGGTCTTTCCCTGGTCCGTGGCCATGCCGAGCGTCGTGTAGCGCTTGGTGTGTTCGACCGACTGGAAGCCCTCACGGGCCGCCAGTTCCACGTCGGACACCTTCACGTCGTTCTGGAAGTCGAGCCACATCTTCCGCTTGAGCGCCGTCTTGGCGCCTTGCGGCATGACCCAGACGGGCAGCAGCGGTCCCTCCTCGGCGTCGTGGGCCGATACGGTGGCGGGGGCCTCTTCGCCCAGCGCAGCGGCCCCGGCCCGCGCGCCGGAGGCGATGACGGCGCCGGTGCGAAGCTCGCCCTCGACCGAGCCGGCCGGGTGGACGAACGCCTGACCGTCCGGCCCGCGCGGAGCACGGCGGGGATCGGGCAGGAACATCGCCCGCGCGTCGTCCCAGGTGAGGCCGCCGCCGCAATGCGACCACAGGTGGACCGAGGGGGTCCAGCCACCGGACATCGCGACCGCATCGCACGGGATCTCCTCGATCGCGGCGCCTTCGCCGGCGAGGGCGCAAAGCTTCACGCCGGTCACGCTCCGCCGGCCCGTGACCTTGGCGATCCCCCGCCCGGCCTCGATCCGGAGGCCGAGATCGCGGGCCTGCCGCACGAGCTCTCCGTCCGGCCGGGATCGCGCATCGACGATCACCGGGACGATCAGCCCCGCGCGATGCAGCGCGAGCGCCGTGCGATAGGCATCGTCGTTGTTGGTCACGACCACGACGCGATCGCCGACGCTCACCCCCCAGTTGACGAGGTAGTCGCGCATGGCCGAGGCCAGCATCACCCCCGGAACGTCGTTTCCGGCAAAGGCGATGGGACGCTCGATCGCGCCGTTCGCGGCCACCACCCGACCGGCCCGGATGCGCCAGAGCCGCTGCCGCGGTCCGCCGTTCTCGGCCAGATGCTCGCAGGCGAGGACGTAGCCGTGGTCGTGGACGCCGCTCACCTGGGTGTTCAGGCGCAGGCGCACGTTCGGGAGGGCTTCCAGCGTCCGGACGGCCTGGTCGATCCAGTAGCCCGCCGGGGTGCCGTCGATCTCGGGGTCGTCGATGACCGCGCGACCGCCCCACCAGCCGTTCTGCTCGAGCACGAGCACCCGCTTGCCGGACCGCGCCGCCGCAAGGGCCGCAGCCAGCCCCGCCACGCCGCCCCCGGCGATCAGCACGTCCACGTGCACGTTGAAGTGCTCGTAGGTGTCGGGGTCACGCCCTTCCGGCACGCGGCCCAGGCCAGCGGACCGGCGGATGAACGGCTCGTAGACGTGCTTCCAGAAGGCACGCGGCCACATGAACGTCTTGTAGTAGAAGCCCGCCGGAATGAACCGCGCCAGCAAGGTGTCGTTCACGGCCCCGACATCGAGGTCGAGGTTGGGGAAGCGGTTCTGGCTGAGCGCCGTGAGCCCGTCGCGCAGGGGCGTCACGGTCGCGCGGTGGTTGGGCTCCATCCGCTCGCCGGCGCCGAGGTTGACGAGCCCGTTGGGCTCCTCGTGGCCCGAGGCCACCAGTCCGCGCGGTCGGTGATACTTGAAGCTCCGCCCGACGAGCATCTGGCCATTGGCCAGGAGCGCCGACGCCAGGGTGTCGCCGGCGAAGCCCTGGTAGCGGTGGCCGTCGAAGGTGAAGCGCAGGGGACGGGTGCGGTCGATCAGCCGGCCGCCGCGGCTCAGACGCGTGCTCATGCCTCACCTCCGAAGTCGCGCCACATCCAGCCCGGCCGCGAGGCGGTCACGAGGTCGCGCAGGGTGTCCGCCGGCTGGGCCTCGGACGCCGGGTAGGTGCCGAACACCTGGTTCGTCGCGGTGTCGCGGGCGGCGAGGAACCACTTGCCGCAGCCATAGGCATGTCGCCACCGCTCGAAGTGAGGGCCTTTGGGGTTCTCGCGGGCAAAGAGATAGCCCTCCAGCTCCTCCTCGGAGGAGCCAGGGCCGAAGCGCTTGAGATGCGCCTCGCCACCGGCCGAAAGTTCGGTCTCGTCGGCTTGGACCCCGCAATGGGGGCAGGTGAGGGTCAGCACGGCATTTCCTCGGAGTGATCGGAAACGAAGAAAGGCTGCCCCCCGTCCGGGAAGCAGCCCGCCCGTCCCCCGGGGGACGGAATGATGAAGAGGCGGCGCAAAGCGCCGCCCCGGGTCGGAGCGTCGAACGTGACCTTACTGGTCGGCCGGCTCGGTGCCGCCTTGGGCCGGAGCGGCGTCACCCTCGGTGGGAGAGGCCTCGGTCGCCGGAGTTTCGGTGATGCCGCCCGTGTCGGACGTCTCATCGGAGCCGGTCGCCGCGTCGGCTGCGGTGTCGGCCGCGGCATCGGCCGCATCGGTCGCAGCGCCGCCAGCCGCGCCAGTGGCCGCATCGCCCGTGGTGCCGCCCGTCGTGCCCGTCGCGCCGGTGCCGGTCGCGTCAGTGCCCGAGGTGCCCGTCGCACCGGTGCCCGTCGCATCGGTGCCGCCAGTGGCGCCCGCCGTTCCCGTCGCACCCGTCGTGCCGGTCGCGTCGGTTCCGCCAGTCGTGGCGCCTCCGGTCGTGGCGGCCGTATCGCCGGTCGCGGCGTCGCTGGCCGCGCCGCCAGCGGTGTCGGTCGTGCCCTCAGCCGCCGTGCCCTCGGTGGTCGACTCGGTTGCGGTGACGTTGGCGTCCTCGGTGCCGGTCGTCGCGACGGTGTTGTCGCCGGCCGACATGAACCACCACAGCAGGAGCAGCACCACCACGATGGCGCCGATGATGAAGGCGATCGTGCTGCCCGAGCTCCGCGGGGGCGGCGGAGAGGAGAAATTTGGGTCGGACATGAAGAAAGCTCCGTGGCTGTGTCGTGCGACACGGCAACGAGACCCGTTTCCGGCGGGTTCCCTTCTTCGTGAACAATAAGCGTCAATGCGCCACCCCTGCAGCGACGCTTTCGTCGATGAAGCGTCCCTCGCGGAAGCGATCCAGACCGAAGGCCGCGGCAAGCGGTCCGGGCTCGCCCTTGGCGACCAGCTCGGCCATGGCCCAGCCCGAGCCCGGAATGGCCTTGAACCCGCCGGTGCCCCAGCCGCAGTTGACGAAGCAGTTGCCAAGCGGGGTCTTGGACAGGATGGGCGAGCGGTCCCCGGTCATGTCCACGATCCCGCCCCACTGCCGCAGCATCTTGAGCCGCGAGATGATCGGGAAGGTTTCGATCAGGGCGCGAACCGTTTCCTCGATATGGTGGAAGGAGCCGCGCTGGGTGTAGGCGTTGTAGCTGTCGGTGCCGCCGCCGATCACCATCTCGCCCTTGTCGGACTGGCTCATGTAGCCGTGGACGGTGTTGGCCATCACCACCACGTCCATGCAGGGCTTGATCGGTTCGGACACCAGCGCCTGGAGCGGCATGGACTCAATGGGGAGGCGGAAGCCGGCCATCTGCGCCAGCACCGAGGAATGCCCCGCCACGACGATGGCGAGCTTGTCGCAGCCGATCGTGCCCTTGGTGGTCTCGACGCCGGTGACGTGGCCGTTGGCCGAATGGACGCCCTTCACCTCGCACTGCTCGATGATGTCCATGCCCATGGCGGTGCAGGCGCGGGCATAGCCCCAGGCCACGGCGTCGTGCCGCGCCGTGCCGCCGCGCGGCTGCCAGAGCGCGCCCAGCACCGGATACCGGGGTCCCTCGATGTGGATGATGGGGCACAACTCCTTGACGCGCTCGGGCCCGATGAACTCGGTCTCGACGCCCTGGAGCGCGTTCGCCTCGGCGGTGCGCTTGTAGCCGCGGACCTCGTGCGGGGTCTGGGCCAGCATCATGACGCCGCGGGGGCTGAACATCACGTTGTAGTTCAGGTCCTGGCTCAGGTCCTCGTACAGGCTGCGCGCCTTCTCGTAGATCGCGGCCGAGGGGTCCTGGAGGTAATTCGACCGTATGATGGTCGTGTTCCGCCCGGTGTTGCCACCGCCCAGCCATCCTTTCTCGATCACCGCGACGTTGGTGATGCCGAAGTTCTTGCCAAGATAGTAGGCTGTGGCGAGGCCGTGCCCTCCGGCCCCGACGACGACCACGTCATAGCGCGACTTCGGGGCGGGCGAGGACCACGCGCGGTCCCAGCCCGAGTGCTGCCGGAACCCTTCACGTGCGAGGGCAAAGACGGAATAGCGACGCATTTCGAGAGACTCATCCCTTGGGAGCCTGGGCGGCCCGCGGGCCGTGTCCTACTAGAGCGCTCGCGCGCTGAAAAGCGGTGCGGCCTGCGGCGCAACGCCTCGCGATTGCGACCTTTCGCGACAATCGCCACGCGGCTAGATAGGCGGCGCGCCCGGGGGCGCGGGGGAATTGAGATGCTCTTCTGGATCGTCGCGGGAACGCTGTCGGCCCTGGTCGCGGTGATGGTGGCGCGGCCCCTGCTCGCTCCGGTTCCGGGAGAAAGCGAGACCTCGCCCGACCAGGACATCTACCGCGACCAGCTGGCCGAGGTGGACCGCGACCTCGCCCGCGGCGTCCTGGCCCCGGCCGAGGCCGAGCGCGCCCGGACCGAGATCGCCCGCCGCCTCCTGGCCGCCGACCGGGCTGGCCCGCTGGCGCTGCGGGCCGCGCCCCGCCTGGCGAGCCTGGCGGCCGCGGTGCTCGCCGCTGTCCTCGTGGTGATGGGCAGCCTCGTGCTGTACGCCAGCATCGGCCACCCCGGGTCGCCGGACGACCCCCGCGCCGCCCGCCTGGCCGACGCCCAGCGGCTGCGCGACGACCGTCCGTCCCAGGCTGACGCCGAGGCGCAGGCGGCGAGCCTTCTGGCCACGCCGCCCCCCGACGTGCCTGCGGACTACCTCGAGATGGTGGACGAGCTGCGCCGGGTCGTGCCGACCCGCCCCGACGACCTCCAGGGCTGGGAGCTCCTGTCGCTGCACGAGGCGCGCCTGGGCCGCTACAAGGAGGCAAAGGAAGCGCAGCAGCACGTCGTCACCCTCAAGGGCGACAGCGTGACGCCGGACGATTACGTGGCGCTGGTGGACCGGATGGTCGCCGCCGCCGGCGGCGTCGTCACCCCCGAGGCCGAAGCCGTGCTGGCCAAGATCAATTACGGCGACCCGGACAACTTCGGCGTCCTTTACTACCTTGGCCTCCTCGAGGCGCAGACCGGCCGCCCGGATCGCGCCTTTCCGGTCTGGCGCAAGCTCGTGGAGGACGCGCCCGCCGACAACCTGCATCGCCGCCTCGCCGAGGGCGACATCGAGCAGGTCGCCTGGCTGGCCGGGGTCGACTACGAGGTGCCGGCCGCGCAGCCCGTCCCGTCCGGGGCCGAGGTCGCGGCGGCACAGGACATGACGCCGGAGCAGCGCCAGGAGATGATCCAGGGCATGGTGGACGGTCTGCGCCAGCGCCTCGACTCCGAAGGCGGCCCGGCCGAGGACTGGGCGCGGCTCGTGACCTCGCTCGTGGTGCTGGGCGACACGGACGGCGCCCGGGATGCGCTCGTCCAGGCCAAGGCAGCCCACCAGGGCGATGCGGCGGCTCAGGCGGTCCTGGACGACGCCGGACGCTCTGCGGGACTGACGCCGTGATCTGCCCGGACGCCGCAAGCTTCCGCGCCGCCCTCCCGCGCGACGGAGCGGTGGCGGGCCTCGACCTCGGGACGGTGACGATCGGCGTGGCGCTGTCCGACCTGCGGCGTCGGGTGGCGACCCCGCTGGAAACCCTGCGGCGGAAGAAGTTCACGCTCGATGCCGCGCGGCTTCTGGAGATTGCGGCGTCCCGCGACCTCAAGGGGTTCGTCCTCGGGCTTCCGATCAACATGGACGGCAGCGAGGGGCCGCGGGCCCAGAGCACACGCGCCTTCGCGCGCAACCTCGAACGGCTCACCGACCTCCCGATCATGTTCTGGGACGAACGGCTGAGCACGGTCGCCGCCGAGCGGGCGCTGCTCGAGGCGGATACGTCCCGAAGGCGTCGCGCCGAGATCATCGACAGCGTCGCGGCCGGGTTCATTCTCCAGGGGCTGCTGGACCGGCTGGGCTATCTGGAGGATCACGATGACTGACGAGGTGTGGCAACGCCCCGAGCCGCAGAGCCCGTGCCGGAAGATCTGCGTGATCCACCCCGAGGCCGGCCTTTGCGTCGGCTGCCTGCGCACGGCGGCGGAGATCGCCGCCTGGCCGACCATGACGGCCGAAACGCGGCGGCAGCTGATGGAGGAGCTTCCGGCCCGCCAGGGCCAGCTCACCCGGCGGCGCGGCGGGCGGGCGGCCCGGCTCGGGTCCTAGCGACGGCCCGGGATCGGGAGGGGACGGTCAGTTCCGGCCCGCGCCAGCCTCCGGCACCCGCGCCATCGAGGCCCCGGGATCGGCGGCAGGGTCCGCCTCCGTCCCGGGATCGGCTGACGCGGCTGGGGCAACAGCCTGGGCATCGTTGGCGGAGAGGCCGGGGGCGTCGGGCCGGGACGGGTCGCCCTGCGGCACGTTGGCCGGTGACGCGGAGGGGACAGCCCCGGATTGGGGATCGCCGGGCCGCTGGGAGTCCAGGACCGACAGGACCGCCAGGATCACGGCCCCGACCAGCAGACCCGACAGCGCGCCGCCTACAAATCCTCGCACAGCCCATCCCCCTTGCTTGACGCGGCCCGGTCCCCGGCCGCAGGGTTGCGTCCGTCCTTAGCGCAGGCTACGCGACCTCTGAAACCCCCTTGGACGCCGGGAGGTGCGGCCATGCTCCTGCTGATCGACAACTACGACAGCTTCACCTACAACCTGGTCCACTACTTCGGCGAACTTGGGGCCGAGATCGTCGTCCGCCGCAACGACGCCCTGAACGTGCAGGAGGCGATGGGGCTGAGGCCCGATGGGATCGTCCTGTCCCCAGGGCCCTGCGACCCCGCCCAGGCGGGCATCTGCCTTCCGCTCATCCAGGCCGCCGCCGAGACGAGGACGCCGCTGCTTGGCGTCTGCCTCGGCCATCAGGCGATCGGCGAGGCGATGGGCGGTCGCGTGGTCCGCTGCCACGAGATCGTGCACGGCAAGATGGGCACCATCCATCACAACGGCACGGGCGTCTTCCGCGGCTTGCCCTCGCCCTTCCAGGCGACCCGCTACCATTCCCTGATCGTGGAACGGGAGACCCTGCCCGACTGCCTCGAGGTCACAGCCTGGCTCGAGGACGGCACCATCATGGGCCTCCGTCACAGGTCCCTGCCCCTCGAAGGCGTGCAGTTCCACCCCGAGAGCATCGCCTCCGAACATGGCCATGCGCTGCTGCGGAACTTCCTCGACACGCTCCCGGTGACTGCATGAGCGAGGCGCTCAAGCCCCTGATCGCCACGGCCGTGGAACGTCCCCTCACCCGCGCCGAGGCCGAGCGGGCCTTTTCCATCCTGTTCGAAGGCGACGCGACGCCCAGCCAGGTCGGCGGCTTTTTGATGACCCTGCGCACCCGCGGCGAAACGGTCGAGGAGATCGCCGCCGCCGCCGCGCAGATGCGCGCGCGCTGCCACCGGGTCCGCGCCCCCGAAGGCGCGATCGACATCGTGGGCACCGGGGGCGACGGCAAGGGTACGCTGAACATCTCGACCGCGACGGCCTTCGTGGTCGCCGGCGCGGGCGTCCCCGTCGCCAAGCATGGCAACCGGAACCTGTCCTCCAAGTCCGGCGCGGCCGACGCGCTCACCCAGCTGGGCATCAACGTCATGGTCGGCCCCGCCACGGTGGAGCTGGCCCTTCAGGAGGCCGGGATCGGCTTCATGATGGCCCCCATGCATCATCCGGCCATGAAGCACGTCATGCCGTCCCGCGCCGAGCTGGGCACCCGCACCATCTTCAACATTCTGGGACCGCTCACCAACCCGGCGGGGGTGGACCGGCAGCTGACCGGAGCCTACGCCCCCCACCTGCTCCGCCCCATGGCCGAGACCCTGGGACAACTCGGGAGCACCCGCGCCTGGCTCGTCCACGGCTCGGACGGGACCGATGAGCTGTCCATCGCCGGCCCCTCCTTCGTGGCCGAGCTGAACCATGGCGAGGTGACGGAGCACGAGGTCCACCCGGAGGACGCGGGGCTCTCCCCCCATCCCTTCGAGGCCATTCTCGGCGGCTCGCCCGAGCATAACGCCGGAGCCTTCCGCGCCCTCCTCGACGGCGCGCCGGGGGCGTACAGGGACGCGGTCCTGCTCAACGCCGCCGCGGCGCTGGTCGTGGCCGGCCATGCGGCAAGCCTGCGGGAAGGTGTCGACCTTGCACGCGACAGCCTCGACAGCGGCGCGGCCCGGCGCCGGGTGGAGATCCTGGCCAGCGTGAGCCCGCTGCCCTGACGGAGCCTTTCCGCCCCGTCGCGCGTTGGCCCCGCATTCCGTAGCGGAGCCCGCCATGGCCAGCCAGCCCGATCTCTTCGCATCCTCCGCGACGCCGAACCTCAGCCCGATTCCCGACGCATGGGCCAACCTGCCCTTCTTTTCGGAGGACTGGCCCCGCATCGCCGAGGCCCTGGCCCGCGACCCGCGTCCGATCCTGCCGTCGCATGAACGGCGCTTCCATGCCCTCGCGCTGACTCCGCCCGACGCGGTCAAGGTCGTCATCCTGGGCCAGGACCCCTATCCGACGCCCGGCCATGCGATGGGCCTTGCCTTCTCGGTGAACCCGGATGTGCGTCCCCTGCCCAAGTCGCTGGCCAACATCTTCCGCGAACTCAAGGAGGACACCGGCGACACGCGTCCCGACGGCGACCTCACGCCCTGGGCCCGGCAGGGGGTCCTCCTGCTCAACACGCACCTGTCCGTGCCCGCCGGCGTCATCGGCGGCCATGCCAAGCTTGGCTGGGAGGCCTTGACAGGCCAAGTCCTGGCCCGCATCTCACAACGGCCAACGGCGTTCGTCCTTTGGGGCAAGCCCGCTCAGGCCCAGGCCAAGCATATCCGGGCGGGCGATCACCTCGTGCTCGCAAGCGCCCATCCCTCGCCCTTGTCGGCCAGCCGGGGCTTTTTCGGCTCGCGGCCATTCAGCCGCGTGAATGCCTGGCTGGCGGAGCAGGGCCAGGCCGCCGTGGACTGGGGCGCGACCTGACGGGCCGGAAGGAGCAGGGAAAGACCCGGGACGGATGCTCCACCCCAGCGGCCGACGCCTGCCGCAAAGAACGGCAAGCCGCCCGCGGCCTGCCCCAGCTTGTGGCCCCACGACCGCATTCCGGACGAACTGGCCCCCAATCCTTCCCAAGCCTTGCCGTCGCCGCTATCTCTGCGGCATGGACACACTCGATCGCATCAAGGCTTACAAGCTCGAGGAGATCGCCGCACGCAAGGCTGCGATCCCGCTCCCGGACCTCGAAGCCGAAGCGCGCGCCGCCTCTGCTCCCCGGGGCTTTGCCAAGGCTCTCCAGGAAGCAGCCCGCAAGGGATATGGCCTGATCGCGGAGATCAAGAAGGCCTCGCCGTCCAAGGGGCTCATCCGGGCGGACTTCGATCCGCCGGCCCTGGCCCGGGCCTATGCCGAGGGGGGCGCGACCTGCCTGTCCGTCCTGACCGACGCGCCGTCGTTCCAGGGGGCCGACGCCTATCTGATCGCCGCCCGCGCCGCCGTGTCCTTGCCGGTCCTCCGCAAGGATTTCCTCTACGACCCCTGGCAAGTGACCGAGTCCCGGAGCCTGGGCGCCGACTGCGTCCTGCTGATCCTGGCCAGCCTGTCGGACAGCCAGGCCGCCGAGCTCGAAGCCGCCGCCCGGGACTGGGGCATGGACGTCCTGATCGAGGTTCATGACGAGGCCGAGCTCGAACGCGCCTCGCATCTCAAGTCCCCCCTGATCGGCATCAACAACCGCGATCTCAAGACCTTCGAGGTGTCGCTCGACGTGACGCGGAAGCTTGCGCGCAGGGTGCCCGCCGACCGCCTGATCGTGGCGGAAAGCGGCCTTTCCACCTCGGCGGACCTGGCGGATCTCGCTCGGTACGGGGCCAGGGCCTTCCTCGTCGGCGAAAGCCTCATGCGCGAGGAGGACGTGGCCGCAGCGACCCGGCGCCTCCTGGCGACACCGATGTCGGCGGCGGGCGGGCTGTGACCCTCACCCATTTCGGCGAGGATGGGCAGGCGCGCATGGTCGATGTCTCGGCCAAGCCCGAGACTGCGCGCGTCGCCGTCGCCGAGGGGACGCTGACCATGGCACCAGC
Source organism: Rubellimicrobium arenae (assembly GCF_017916275.1). GTDB lineage: Bacteria > Pseudomonadota > Alphaproteobacteria > Rhodobacterales > Rhodobacteraceae > Rubellimicrobium > Rubellimicrobium arenae. Next base: position 212,529 of record NZ_JAFMST010000003.1, on the reverse strand, counting down.
GACGCTGTCGCTCGTGCAGGAAGGACGGGTCGGCAAGGGGGACGCGCTGGGCGTGGCCCGGATCGCCGGCATCATGGGGGCCAAGCGCACCTCGGACCTGATCCCGCTCTGCCATCCCCTGCCCCTGTCGCAGGTCGCGCTCGACCTCGAATGCGAGGAGGATCTTCCGGGCGTCCGCATCACGGCGACGGTTCGGACCACCGGGCGCACGGGCGTCGAGATGGAGGCGCTCACTGCGGTCTCGGTGGCGGCCCTGACCCTCTACGACATGCTCAAGGCCGCCGACAAAGGCATGGTGATCGGCGCGATCCGGGTCCGGCTCAAGGATGGTGGCAAATCGGGCCGCCACGAGGCTCCATGATCTCCGTGGCGGAGGCGTTGGAGCGCCTCTTCGATCTCGCGCCGCCTCCCGCGCTCGAAGACGTCGCCCTGATCGAGGCCGCTGGTCGCGTGCTCCTGCGCCCGGTCCGGGCCCTGCGCCCGCAACCGCCGTTCACCGCGTCGGCCATGGACGGCTACGCGCTGCGGTCGGACGAGGCACAGCCGGGCCGTCGCTTCCGTCTCGTCGGCGAGTCGGCAGCGGGCCATCACTATGCTGGTCGCGTCGGCCCGGGGGAGGCCGTTCGCATCCTGACAGGCGCGCCCCTGCCCGATGGCGCGGACGCCGTGGTCATCCAGGAGGAGGTCACGGCTGACGGGTCGAGCATCGTCCTGTCGGACGGCGCAGTGGCCGCGCACACCCGCCCCGAAGGAAACGATTTCCCTGCGGGCGCCGAGTTGGCCGCCCCCCGACGGTTAACGCCTGCCGACATCGCGCTGCTGGCGTCTTTCGGGCGGCCCACCGTGCCCGTCGCGCGTCGTCCCACCGTCGCGATCCTGTCCACCGGCGATGAATTGGTGATGCCCGGCGGGACACCCCGGTCCGATCAGGTCTTTGCCGCCAACGCCTTCGGGCTGCACGCGATGCTGGTCGGAGACGGTGCCCGGCCGCGGCTCCTCCCCATCGCGGCAGACACGCCCGACGCCCTCGCCTTCGCGTTCGATACGGCTCGCGGAGCGGACCTGATCGTCACGATCGGCGGTGCCTCGGTCGGGGACCATGACCTCGTGGCCCCTGCAGCCCGCGCGGCGGGCGCCGAGATTGATTTCCACAAGGTTGCGATGCGCCCCGGCAAGCCGCTGCTGGCCGGCCGGTTCCCCGACGGGACCATGCTTCTGGGTCTCCCGGGAAACCCGGTGTCCGCCATGGTGTGCGGCCAGATCTTCCTGCGACCTGTGGTGCGGGCCATGCTGGGCCTCGAACGGGCCCCGGCCCCTCGAATGCTCGCCCCCCTCGCTGCCCCATTGGGCGCCGGAGGGCCGCGCGAGCATTACCTTCGCGCCATGCGCGAGCCCGACGGTCATGTACGCGCCTTCGACCATCAGGATTCCTCGCTGTTGTCCGTGCTCGCCCAAGCGGACTGCCTGATCGTGCAACCCCCCGGTTCCGGAGCCAAGAATGCGGGGGAAATGGTCGAGATCGTCCCTTTTTCATAGAACGTCTTGACACAAAACGAGAACGGCCCCAGAACATAGAGAAATCATGCGCGGGGTTGCGGCCATGTTGACCAAGAAACAGCTCGACCTGCTGGAGTTCATCGACCGGCGCCTCCAGCGCGATGGCGTGCCGCCCTCATTCGATGAGATGAAGGAAGCCTTGGATCTTCGGTCGAAATCCGGCATTCACCGCCTCATCACCGCCTTGGAGGAGCGTGGCTTCATTCGCCGGCTTCCCCACCGCGCCCGGGCACTCGAGATCGTGAGGATGCCAGACGCCCTGTCCGATCGGGGCGGCCGGTCGACCGGCTTCACGCCGCGGGTCATCGCGGGCGACAAGCCGGCCGCGCAGCCACGTGGGGCCATCGCCGTCGAAAGCGGCGGGGCCCAGGACATCCCGCTGATGGGTCGCATCGCAGCCGGTGTGCCGATCGCTGCGATCAGCGAAGTGGCCCGCCATGTCGCTGTGCCCCAGGCCATGCTGGCCCATGGAGAGCATTACGCCCTTGAAGTCCGTGGGGACTCGATGCGGGATGCGGGAATCAACGACGGTGACGTCGTCGTCATCCGGGAAACCACGACCGCCGATACCGGCGATATCGTGGTGGCTCTGGTCGACGGGCAAGAAGCTACCCTGAAGCGCTTCCGTCGGGAAAAGGGAATGATCGCTCTCGAAGCGGCAAACCCGGCCTATGAGACCCGGATCTACACGGAAAGCCGGGTAAAGGTCCAAGGTCGGCTGGTCGGCCTGATCCGGACGTATTGAGTCGCGGTCAGGGCCTACGGGCCCTGCCCTTTGTCCAAGAGCTTCCCAGAAGGGAAAGGGATGGAACAAATGGCGAACTCCAAGTTTTCACTGCACATGGAGCACGAGGAACAGGACGAGGGCCGGACGGCTTGGCGTTCGATTGGTGCCCTTACGTCTCAGTGGGTCACCTTGGCCGAGAAGCAGCAGGCCGAAGCGCGCCGCTCCGATGATTTCGTCTTTGAACCGACAGCTTGGGCGGCGGAGTAGCCCAGCGGAACGAGGCTGCCCGAGGCATGGGCCGCCGCCGTGGGCGGCGCACCCACAACGGCGTCAGAGCATGCCAGTTTATCTGGATGTTTAGGTCTTTGATCGTTCCTTGACGGCTGGACGGAGTGCCGCCGCTGCCAGATCGGACGGTCCGGAAGGTTTCTGGGGTTCATCTGAGGCGTGATAAGCTGGGCTCATCCACCTTGCCGGTTATCTTGGGGAGGACTTCAGGCTCCCCCCCGTCCATCCTGGCCGGTTCATCTCGCTGGGCTTACCGCCCGGTCGCTCAGTTCATGCCGATGAAGCTGGACATGTTGTCGGGCGTGACAGCCTCGAAGGGGATGTAGATGACCTGCTCGACAGGCTCGCCGCGCGCCAGCGCCAAGGCAGCATCCAGCCCGCCCTGCCCCTGCCCCTTGGCGTTCTGGAAAACGGTGACGTCCAGTTCGCCGGCCTGCATCGCCTGAAGCGCATCCTGCGTGGCATCGACGCCAACCACCACCACGTCGGCCATGTCGATCCCGGACGCCTTCATCGCTTGGATCGCACCGATCGCCATCTCGTCATTGTTTGCGAACACGACGTCCGGAATGTCGCCGGTCGACAGCCAGTTGGTCATGAGGTTCTGCGCCTGATCCCGCGACCAGCCCGCGCTTTGCTCGTCGTTCAGCGATATGAACTTGCACATGTCGGTGCCGATGACGTCATGAACGTCCTTGGTCCGCTGCACGGCGGCCTGATGGGCGAGGTCGCCCATAAGCATGTAGCCCATCGCTCCGGCCGCCTTTCCTGCCGCGCGCAACATCTTGCAGGCTTCGAATGCGCCCAGGGTGCCGGACTCGATCTCGTTGGAGCCGACGTAGGCCTGATTGTCCGGCATTGAAGACAGATCAGCCGGCTCGAGATTGACAAAGACGAGCGGGATCCCGGCCGAGGTTGCCGCCTGCGAAATGGCTGGCGCGGCGGCGCTGTCCACCAGCGTCACGATGATGGCATCCACTCCGGAGGCGATGAAGTTGTTCACCTGATCGAGCTGCCGGGCCACGTCGTTCTGCGCGTCCTCGACCTGCACGTCGACCCCATCGAGGGTGTCGGCATATTCCGAGATGCCATTCCGCAGCAGGGTTTGGAAGTTGTTGTCGAAGTTGACGATGCTAACGCCGATGGACTCGGCCGAGGCTCCGCTGGCGAGGACCAGCATGGTCGTGGCGAGAAGGCTTGTTTTCATGAATGTTCCTCCCTGATGGACGCCGGCTCGCCCGTGCTCTTGTCAGCCGGAACTTTAGGGCTCGGCGTCAAGTCGTGCCGAATGTCGAGGCAGCCGTCTGTCCGTCCATTGGGCGCGCGCGATAGTGGCCCGGTAGACATCTTCGGCCCAGCAATCTCTTCATTATGCGGCATCGGATTGCAACAATATGTTCCTGTCGTCTCGAAAATGCAGTTCACTTGATTTATTTTGAGGCTTTTTAGTCGCCGCCGCGAGCAGTCCAAAGAACGACCTTGTGGGATTTTTGAGGACTGATGCAAGTTGAAGCACCCGGAAAGCTTACTTGGGAGTTGGGCCGCTGCGGCGGGTCAGGGTGCCGAATCGGACGCGTCTGCACATGACCTGAAATGGACCTCATCGGCACCGACCTTCGGTCCGGCGACACAGGAACGCATGGCCGAGGTCGGGGCTATGCAGAGCGACGAGCCTACCAAGACGGGACTGGCGGAGGCCAGTGCAGACTTCGGGCTGACGCAAGGCAGTGTCACGGAGCTATCGTTACTGGATCTGAGCGGCTCGTCGAAAACGTGGAACTCGTCTAACCGCCGGGCGACGTGCCATCGTGTCTCTGTGGTCTCGCAACCGAGACGTTGGACCGTTCTACCTTGGCCCCGTCGCGCCCTCCGCTCCTTCAGACCGCAGTGAGTCCCTGACCTCTGATACCCGGGATCGCGCATGGCTGAACGATCGGCTGAAGCTGACTGACCGACCCTGTCCCGTGCGCTTTCGCTCGTGCGGTCGCTGGCGCTGGCGTCCGTGATCGAACTCAGTTGCGCCGTGGGATACCACCAGCCCTACGTCCGCGTTCCGGCATGGCGGTGAACCCTTCCGCACTCAGGATGCATTCTGACGAGACGCATCCCGACCATGTGACCCCCTTACGAGGATTACCGGGATGCAGTCCGCGGCCCCAAACGGCTGACCCGTAAGGAACGCTGCGGATGGATCGCAACCCGGGGCGACGGCCGGCGCTGAAGGGGGCCGGTGGTGTGGCCCACCTCGCACGGCGCCCCGTGCGCGCGGGCGTGGGATCGGGTATACGGCGGCCATCCGAAGGGGCGCGCGCCGCTCCTTGCTATGTGACGCCCGCCGCGCTCTCCAGAGGTCGCCCCATGTCCGCCGCTCTTCATGTACGCAGCTATGACGGAACCGGCGTGCTCCATTCGCATGACTTCGTGCAGGTCGTGATCCCTTTGCAGGGGGAACTGGAGATCGAGATCGCCGGACAGGGGGCGCGGCTGTCATCCACTCTGTCGGCCTTCGTCGCTCCGGGCGAGGCCCATACCCAAGCTGGCCACGGCGAGAATCTGTCGCTGGTGCTGGATCTGTCGGACGCCGGCATGTCGGGGACCTTGCAGGACAGGATGCAGCGTCAGCGTTACTTCGCTCCGCCCCGCTCGGTCCGGGGGCTGATGGACTTCGCTTCGCTGCGCATGGCCTCCGCCCACCTCGCGGAGGGTGACCGCGCGGCGTTGGCGCATCTCCTGACCTCGGCACTGGGCGAGCCAGATCCGACGCGCAGGACGCTCGAAGTGCTGCGGGATGCCGTTCGATCCGAGCCAGCCGCGGACTGGTCCGTGTCGCGCCTCGCACGGGAAGCCGGACTCAGCCGGTCGGGGCTGTATCGTGTCCTGGCCGATCAGGATGAGCAAAGCCCCGGCCGCTTCATCACGCGCGTCCGGCTGGACATGGCCCGCCGCCTCTTGGCGGACCGCTGCCTTTCGCTGGCGGACATCGCGCTGACCTGCGGCTTTTCCGATCAGGCTGCCCTGACCCGGGCCATGCGACGCCAGACTGGTCGCACGCCCGGGGCATGGCGCCGCCTGGCTGGCACGCACGGCCCACGAAATGGAACGATCGGGCAAGATCAGGGCTCCGGTGCACGATAGGTCGGGCGGGACGCTAATCCGTACGAGGCATGAGATGCGGGCAACTTCCCGATTGCTGGGCGTAGGGGCCATCCTGGCGGCGGCGCTGCTTTGGGGGACCACGGGCACGGTCCAGACCTTCCTCCCTGAAGGACGCGATCCCTTGGCCGTGGGTGCTCTTCGACTATTGGTCGGGGCTGCGACGCTCGGTTTACTGGCCATGGCCCGCACCGAAAGCCGCAGCGGCTTTGCCCGTCTGCCCTGGGGCGGCATCATCCCCGCAGGACTGGCCATTGGCGGCTACAACCTGCTGTTCTTCCGCGCGGTGACCGAGACGGGGGTCGGCATCGGCACGGCCATTGCCATCGGAAGCGCTCCACTCTGGGCGACGGCCTTCGAGATCGCCGTGGACCGGCAACGGCCCGCCGCGCTCCGGCTCCTGGGGCAGGCCGTGTCGATCCTGGGCGTGGGTCTCCTGGCCCTGGCCGGAGGACATCAGGGCGGCTCGATCCTTGGCGCGGCGCTCGCGGCCGGAGCGGCGGCCTGCTACGCGACCTATTCCATGATCACGAGCCGGGTCGGACATCGGGCGCCGCCCGTCACGATCGCAGCGGCGACCTTCGGCGTTGCCACCCTCCTGACCTTTCCGGTCCTGTTCGTGACCCCTCTGGACTGGATGGCCGCTCCGCGAAGCTGGTTCTGGATCGGCTTCCTGGGCGTGGGCGTCACGGGCCTGTCCTATGCGCTCTATACCTGGGGGCTGACCCGCGTGGCGGCTTCGACGGCGGTCACACTGGCCCTGGCCGAGCCCGTTACGGCGTGGCTCCTGGCCAGCGCGGTGGTGGGCGAGGTCGTGACGGGGCAGAAGATCCTTGGCGCCCTGCTCGTGCTCGGGGGTCTGGCGGTCATCACGCTGCTTCCGGCGCCGCGTGGTCCACGGGCGTCCGACGATCGCCATGGGAGGCAGGCCGTTCATCCCGCCGCTTGACGATAGCGCGACCCTACCGACAGTAACGGCCACAGGATGGGCGGCCCGCCTTCCAAGTTCCGCCGATCCCGGCCCAGTCGAAAGCGATCCGCGATGACGCACGCCTCTTCACTCGTTCGACCGAGGAGCAGGCTCGCGGTCGCGGCCACGCTTGTCGTGCTCGAGGCTGCCCTGGTCGTCTCCTGGAGTGCCGGCTTCGTGGGCATCCGCTTCGCGAGCGACCATGCCCCCATCTTCCTGATCCTGCTATGGCGCAGCCTCGTTTCGGGGCTGCTCCTGTTGCCCTTCGCCCTTCTGGTCGGCCCGCGGCTGCGGTGGCGCGATGTTCCTCCTCAGATGCTGTTCGGGGCCTTGGCCATGGCCGGCTACCTGTCCGGCTTTGCCCTCGCCATCGGACAGGGGGTGCCGACCGGCCTTGTGGCCCTAATCGCGGATCTGCTGCCGCTCATGGTGGCCCTGCTGTCCTGGCCCATCCTGGGTCAGGCGCTGACGCGACGCCAATGGCTGGGGTCGATCATCGGCTTAGCGGGCGTTCTCATCGCCTCCGGCCGATCCCTCAGCTTGGGGGACGTGGCGCTCTGGGCCTATGGCCTGCCGGTCCTTGGGACGCTGTCCTTCGCGCTCGCCACGCTCCTCCAGAAGCGCAGCGCCGCAGGCGCGCTGCCCGTGCACCAGAGCCTTTGCCTTCAATGCCTGTCGGCGGCGGCCCTCCTGGCCGGACCGGCCTGGATCGAGGGGGGCGTCGCTCCGGTGCTGGATGCCGGGTTCATCGGCGGCATTCTCTGGCTCGTGGTGATCGCCACATTCGGGGCCTGGAGCCTGTACTACCTTGCGCTCCGGAGATCCTCGCCCGCGAGGGTCACCGCCGTTCTCTACCTGAGCCCGCCGGTCACGATGATCTGGGCGTGGGTCATGTTCGGCGAGCCTCTGTCCTGGGCCATGGTGGTCGGGCTGGCCGTGTCGCTGGCCGGTATCCTCATCGCCGGGGCGTCCCATGGCGCAGATCGGCGGGATTGAGGTCCGGTCCGCCTGCTCCATCGCCGGCAGCTACCCGGAGCGTCGCGCCCGGACCGCGCCGGCCGCAGGCAGGGGCCTCACGCCGGTGGATCGCGCGGCCTAGCTGACGGTGGCCTGAAGGTTCTCGACCGGGGCTTCGATCGTGCAGACAAGGCCCTCGGGGAGGAAGTCCTGGCTGACCGGACCGCCCAGCTCTCGGACCAGACCCTCCCGGATCAGGCGCGACCCGAAGCCGGAGCGTTTCGGAAGCGTCACCTCCGGGCCGCCGCGCTCCTGCCAGACGAGGCGGAACATCGGACGATCCGGCCCGGATATGGTCCAGGACAGGCCCACGACCCCCGTCTTGTTGGACAGGGCCCCATATTTGGCGGCGTTGGTCGCAAGCTCGTGCAGTGCCAGCGTGAGGCTCACCGCCGCCTGAGGTCGGAGTCGTAGATCAGGTCCCGAAACCTCGATGCGATGCTCCAGATCGAAGGGCCGGAGGGTTGCCTCGACCACGGACCTGAGCTGCGCGGCCTCCCAGCTTTCCTGGGTCAGGAGGTCGTGCGCCCCCGCGAGTGCCATGAGGCGCCCCTCGAACGCTTCCCGTGCATCCGGGGGCACGCGGGAATCGCGCAGCGAGCGGGCGGCGATGGACTGGACTACGGCCAGCGTGTTCTTGACCCGGTGGTTCAGTTCGTGAATCAGCAGCTCGCGCTGGCGCTCCTGCACCTTGCGAAGGGTGACGTCCGAGAAGGCGACGGCAAGTCCGCCCCCTTCCTTGGGCGAGACGCGCATCTCGATGTAGCGGTCGGGAAAAACCACCGATGGCGCCTCGAAGGTCACGGGAACGGCGCTCTGCATGACCTGCTGGAGCTGCTTCTCGAAGACCGAGCCCAAGTGGGCGGGAAAGACCTCCCAGAGCTTCCGCCCGAGCACGGCGTCCTGATCGAGCCCGTAGTAACGCTCGGCCGCGCGATTGAAGACGGTGATGCGCCAATCCCGGTCCACGGCGTAGAAGCAGTCGGTCACGCTGTCCAGGACGGCGCGCAGGTGACGTTCCCGCTGGGCCAGGAGCTCGGCCTGGCTCTTGGCTTCGGTGATGTCCTGGACGAAGCCGAAATAGCCCTCGACCTGACCGTCCGCCCCCAGGTTCGGCACGTAGGTGGCCCGCACGTCGTGCAGCTCTCCGCTGGCGTTGGGCACCTTTGCCTCGAAGGACGTGCTCTGGCCCGAAAGGACGAGGTCGAAATGCGTTCTTGCCTGGGCGTAGGCGTCGGGGCCGATGACGTCCTCGACGCGTTGTCCGTTGATCGCGTGGCGGCTCACCCCGAACCATTCCTCGTAGGCCCGGTTCACGAACTGGAACCGGGCGTCCCGGCCCACCTGCGAGATGAACACCGGCAGGGCGTCCGTGACCTGTTCGAGCCGCCTCTCCGCCGCGCCGCGTGCGACCGCCAGCTCGGCCATCTCCAGCTTGGCCCGCAGCACGCTTTCGCGGGCGGCGGCATTGGCCTCCGCGGCGTCGACGGCCTTGGCAGCCAACTTCGAGGCCCGGTGGGCGGCCGAGATGAGGATGGCGCAAACGGTGGCATAGGTGGCGAACCCCACCCAGATCCCCTGGCTGCCCGGCCCGAAGGGCGACGGCACCGAGAGGTAGCCAAGGCCAAGGACGCCGGACACGATCGAGGCCAGCAGCGCGACCCCGGTTCCTCCGACGACCGCAAGAAGGGCCACGGTTGGAATGAAGAAGACGAACGGCAGGCCCGGGATGTATTCCCAGAACAGCAGGCGCAGGAACAGGGTGCCGATCGGGAGCGCAACCGCAGCCCCATAGGCCAACACCCTGCGATTCCCCATCGCTCCGGCCGGGGAGGACGGGATCGGATGACCTGCCGAGCTGCTCACACGCCAACCTCCCTCATCCTTGTCGTCGAATGCACGAGCATGGCGGTTCGTGACAGCGGCAAGTCAAGCGACCTTCGTGAACGCTGCGACATCTGTGGCACAGGGGCCGTTCGCCCGCCCGATGATCATGCCTCGCACCGCGGGATTAGCTCGGCATCGGGCCCCCGAACCTGTCGAGCCGGGGGCATGGCCCTCGTCCGGCCCGGAAGCGGACAGGAGTTTCGAGGCACATAGAACCAAGACGAGCGGCAGGGGTTGAGTCAGTAGCCGCCGCTGCCCATGAGCCATCATGCCCCCTCCATCCTACGACCACCCTCACGCCTTCGTGCCGAATGGCTCCAGCGAAGGCAGTGCCTCCACGACCGAGAGTGTCCGGCCTTGCCTGCTCCAGGCGTTCCCCCTGCCGAGGGACCCGGGCGACGCCAGATTCCAACTCGTGCTGGAGGCCCTGGCCGGCTCCAGGTCGGCGCCGGGCCGGTCCCGGTTCGAGTAGCCCGCCTGCATCTGCCCTGCGCCAAGGGGCGGCCTCGACAGGCTGGGGGATCAATCTCCCTGCGGCCCGGGGACGCCCTTCGACATGGGCCAAGTCGGCCACAGGCCGTCCGTGGACCGCCGGGCGTGGCACGTGCCCGGCTGCCGGTGTTGCCCGGACGGGCCGTCCATGCGCGCCGCAGTCCCAAGTGCTTCGATCGCCCGCGCTCAGGGCTCCAGGACCTGAACGGCGGAGGCGAGCGGAAAGTGGATCTCGATGATCACCCCGTCCGGCTGTGGCCGTCGGGCGAACCGCCCACCCAACTCCCCGACTACCAGGGTTTCAAGGAGCCGCGTCCCGAACCCGGACCCGGGACCTGATGCGGCCGGGACCGGCTGCCTGGTCCGCTCCTCCCAGGTCAGCCGGAGTTCGTCGCCTGACGCCTGCGGTTCGACCGACCAGTCGACGCGAAGCTCGCCGCCGGCCTGTGCCCCTGCCCCGTACTTCAGGCTGTTGGTCCCGAGCTCATGGAACACCAAGGCCAAGGCATGGGTCTGCCGCTCGTCCAGGCGCACCGCAGGCCCCGCGAGATGTCCCTGGTTCGCCGCCGCGCCCGAGATCTGGTCGATCTCCGATCGCAGCAACTCCTCGAGGTCGGCACTGTCGGTGCCCGAGAGCATCAACAGGTCCTGGGCCGCCGACATGGCCTGCAAACGGGCGTTGAGACGCGCGACAAGGTCCTCTTTGCTCGTCGTCTCCCGGGCGGTCGCCCGCGCGATGGCGCTGACCCGGGTCAGCGCGTTCTTCAGGCGGTGGGCCATCTCTCGCAGGAGCAGGTCCTTCTGCTCGGCGTTGCGCTGCACGGTCTCGCCGAGCGTGCGGGCCCGTCGGATGGCCATGCCCTGCCAATGGACGGCGTAGCTGGTGCTCAGGACCAGAAGGGCAAAGGCGATCCCGCTCAGGAGCGTGTGCCGGAGGGGCTCGCCCGTGTCGAAGCGCGGCGTGGGCCGGGCGGCCAGGTCCCACTCGCGCCCTCCGACGGTCAGGCGGGCGTGGCTGGACAGGCCGCCTCGGACGTCCGCCGACTCGTAGCCCGACGTCACGAAGAGAGGCAGGTCCGGCGCATCCGCGTCCGCCGCCCTGATCTCGACCGGAAGCTCGTCCCCGGTGAGCGCGGCGGTGAACAGGTCGCCGATGCGCACCGGGGCGTAGGCGAAACCCTCCATGCCGGGGGCGGCGGAACGGCGCAGGGGCAGATAGATCAGGATCCCGGCCTGAACGTCCCCGCTGATCTCCTGCACGAGCCGCAAGGGGGCGGTGGCCGCCGCCTCGCCGCCCTGGAGCGCCTCGATCATCGCCGCCCGGCGGCGTTCCTCGGTGGCCATGTCGAACCCGATAGCGGCACGGTTCCGGTCATTATCCGGTTCCAGGAGGACGATGGCGGTTCGAAGGCCAGGGAGCGGCTCGGGCCAGATCCGGGCCCCGACGCCATAGTCGCGAAGCAGGTGGGCTTGGACTTCGGCTTCGTCCTGGGGACCGACCACCCGGGCCAGGCCGATGCCCTGGATTCCGGAATAGCGGCCCTCGAGCCCCAGGCTTTGCACGAACGCGGCAAAGACGTCCCGGTCGCCCGGATCGTGGTGGACCTCAAGGAAGGCGCGGGTGGCGGCAAGGAGCGCGATATGCTGCTCGATGCGGGTCTCGACGCGGGTCGCGGCCCGCTGAACCAGCACGTCGAAGGCCGATTGCTGTCCCGCCAGTTCGGTCCTGTAAACAGACCACGTGAGCCCGGCCCCCACAAGGGACAGGGCCGTGGCAACGGCAAGGGACAGGCGCGACAGGCGGAGCATCGACTGTCCATAAGGCTTGGCCGAACGAAGGTCCAACAGCGAGGTTCTTCGACCCCCCGTGCGAGGCCCATCTTGGGATGCGGTGGAACGTCGCTGCCCAAGGGAGATCGGCTAGATCCGGGGCCGTTCCCATGGTGGCCTCGGCGCGCCCGGGGTCAGGCGGCCTGCCCTGACCCGTCAACCGACTGGAGCCCATGTTCCAGAAGCCGGATCGCCGGCACGGATGGCGTGTCGTCCCTTCAAGCGACGTTGCGTCACAATGCCCTCTGGCCTAGAGCAGCCTTGGCCGAATAAGGGATCGGCCAAGGCATTGTTTCCAATTCGTGGCTGTTTCCCATGACACTGTTTCTGCACAACCCCGCGAACCCGGCCCACCTCGAGGATCTGCGCAGCCGCATGACGGCGCAGCTGACAGGTCCCCACGGGCTGTCCGGTCGCGACCAGACCCGGATCGAGCGATTGATCGAGGTAGTTCGTGCCATGGATGAAGGCGCCATCACCTCGGGGCAGGCGCTGGAGGCCTTCGGACAGGCCGCCATCCCGGGCTTCAGCTTCGGCCGCTGGCTCGTCGACATGGTCGACGAGGGCGTCTACCTTGAAGCCGTCTACGACGACGCCGCCTGACCCGAACGGCGGCCCCGGCCAAGCTGCGGCTGAGGCGACTGGACGTTCCATCGGCCGTCCAGGTCAGATACCGACAGGATGGTCCGTGGCCGAAATCCTTCCTCAGACGAGGAGGATGTCGCTGCTGGTCAGATGAGCCCCGGCCTGCAGGTCAGCCACGAGGCTGAGCCCGCCCGTCGCGTGACCGTTGCTGTCGAACCAGAGCGTCCGGTCCGTGGTGCGGAAGATGAAGCGGTCGTTGCTGTCCTGGGCCTGGTTGTCCGCGCGCACCCGGAACTGCGACGCCGCCAGCGTGGTCCCCTCAGGGAGCCGCCCGCCGAAATTCGACGCGTCGATCCGGATCAGGTCGTTGTCGCCGGGCACATTGTGGAAATCGGTGATCCTGTCCCCGGCTTCGGCCAGAGTGGCGAAGACGAACTGGTCGTCCGCCGCGCCGCCGGTCAGGACATCGCGCCCGGTGCCGCCCCGCAGGAGGTCCCGGTCCGAACCTCCGAACAGCCGATCCGCCCCGTCCTCGCCAAAGAGCCGGTCGGCTGCGGACCCGCCATAGAGGGCGTCCGACCCGCCCAGTCCCTTGAGGTGATCCCGGCCTTCGAGGCCGAACAGCCGATCGGTCCCGGCGCCGCCCAGAAGCGATCCGACCCCGGCCCGGTCCACGAGCGTTCGGACCCCGTCGAAGGTCGAGGCTGGACGCGCGTCTTGCCACCATGCGTCGACCGTGTCCCGGAACTGTTCGACGGCGATGGAGCGGGGCGTGTCCGGGCCGTCGACGCTGTCCCACAACCCCCAGCTTCCGTAGCGGTCCGCCGGCCCGAAATCCGAGAATTGCGCGAGCAGCCCACCGCCTGAATCGCGCCACGTCTCGAAGTAGTCCTGGTAGAAGTCCTGCATCCGCGGATGGGCGACCAGCTTCAGGAAAAAGGCCGTTCGCGCCGGGTCTTCCTCTCCGCCGAACAGCCCCGCGAGATCGACGATGTGCTGCCCCCCCTCGTAGCCCTCGAGCTGCCATCCAAGCGACTGGGCTACCCCGGCATGGTAGGCGATGGTCGCCCCGATATTCGCGAGGCTGTCGCCGGCCGGCCCGGATTCGATGTAGTCGAGAGCGGCGCGGATGCCGGCCTTGCCCTGCGCGATCCAGGTGTCGACCTGCGCGGCCATCTCCTCGCTCCCGAGGGAGCCGCCGAAATATGGCGCGATGGCATAGACATGGAACGGCGCGTCCCGGGGCGGCCGTCCCCCATGGGCCACGAAATCGGGCGCATCCAGAGCGTAGCTCTCAAGTCCCTGCCACCCGGCCTGCGTGGAGAAGACGTTCAAGGCGCGGGTGCCCGTCTCGTCCCCGAACACCTGGGCCACGATCCGCGCCACCTCGGCCGAACGCTTGCCGTACCACTGCATCCACGCGCCATCGACGTCGCCCCAGAGCGCGCGGCCCTGCGCCTGGGCGTAGTCGGCCTGGTCGAAGCCCCAGTTCCAGACCTCGTTCGAATACTCGAACCGCGCGTGCAGACCTGGGGCCAGATGATCCCGCGCATAGGTGGCAAGAGCCCGGACGTACCCGTCCGTCGCAGCGTGCGGGATGTTGAACCATGGATCCGCACGCACCTCGTTGGCGAGCTGCACCATCACGTCGATGGAGGCGCCTCCTGTACCCTCCAACAGGCTCTGCCGTGGCGAGCCGAGCACCGGCGCCTGCGCCCATGTGCTGATGTCGGAGTTGTTGGTCCCCATCCAGTCCATGAACCGGAGCACGCGGAAATCCTCGATGCGATGCAGGAAGTCGGGATTGAACACCACCCCCGCCTCGAGCAGCGGCGCATCCTTCTCATGATACATCCTCAGATCGCGGATGTAGTTTCCCGTTCCGGCCGGATCGGTGGCATGGATCTGGATCTCGACGGCCGAACTTCCGGGATCGATGACGATGCGATTGGCGGAGCGGCTGACGATCTGGACATCGCCGCCGATCTCGATCCGGCCCTGCCCTTTCCAGTCGATGACGTAATGGCCCTCGCGAAGGTAATCCCCGGCCGTGTTCAGGATCGTGGACACACGGTCGAAGGGCGCCGCCGATCCGTCGCGGGTGAATCCGCGAACCCAGCCCTTCGCGTCGAGATCAAGCATCCCGGCCTGCCCGGTATCGAACACGTCGTCGCTCTGCGTGTACCAGGGCCGGGACATCCTGAAGAGATCCACGAACGGAAATGCGGTGGACCAGTCGACGATGCCGGAGAGGTTCGTGCCAAGGGAGGGACCAGCCATCGATAACTCCAACCAACAAGCCAGCATCGCTGTCGAGCGAAGCCTACAATAGAACTCCCCGTCCGAGGAGGTACGATGGATCACCTCGGCAAGGACCTGCGGAAGACCCTTTCCCGAAGGATCATGGGCTCAGCGTTGAACCACTGGGATCGTGTCGCCGCGCGGTCCTGCCGTGGCCCGGCCCGGCTGGATCCCGCAACGGAAGCGGAGGAAGCTTCGTGCGGGACGGGACGTCACCCGGGCAGCCGGCGACCACTGGCGGCCGTGACGATGCCGATGATGATGACCCCCGTGAGGACGAGGCGAACGCCCGCCCCCAGGCCATAGGAGTTGAGCATCGACACGATCAGGAACATGAACATCGCTGCGCCCCAGATGCCCGGGACGTTGGAGTTGCCCCCAGCGATCGAGGAGCCTCCGATGACCACCACCGCGATGGACATCAGGAGGTATTCCGCTCCCATGTTGAGCGCCGCCCCGCCCGAAAAGCAGGACAGCAGGAATCCGGCCAGCGCCGCCATTGCCGCCGAAAGGACGTAGGTTCCAGCCCGGACCCCTTCCACCGGGATCCCGGCCAGCCGCGCGGCACGAAGATTCTGACCGATGGCCGAAAGCCGCCGCCCATAGGCCGACCTCTCGATCAGGAGCCAGAACGCCATGGCCGCCACGAGAGCGATCCAGGCGAGATTGGGCAGGCCCAGGCTCGCGCCGGTCGAAAAGCCGGCGAGGGAGTCGGGCGGCTTGATTCGCAGGCCCCGGTTCGACCAGATCGCCAGCGACTGGAACACGAAGGACGCGGACAGCGTGGCGATGATCGGCGGGATGCGGAGGAGGAAGATGAGCGCGTAATTGCCCGCCCCAGCCGCCACCCCGATGGCCAGAGCGGCCAGAAGGCCCCAGATCTCCATGCCTGCCGCGCCGTTCATGAGCTTGAGCGACAGAGTCCCCGCCAGCGTCATCACCGCCGGGATGGACAGGTCGACGTTGCCCGGCCCCATGGTGATGACCGCCATCTGGCCCAGTCCCACGAGCACCGAGAAGGAGGCAAAGGTCAGGGTTGCCATGAGGAGCTCCACGCCCCCCTGGCTTCCTGTCAGCGCCACGGTCGCGGCAAAGGTCACGGCCGCCGCGGCGAACGCCCAGAACCAGGGCCGGGTCACCGTCGGGCCGATCATGCCGTCCGCCTCCGCCGCACCAAGAGCCGGGCCGCCAGCACCAGGATGAGGATCACCCCTTGGGCCCCGATCTGCCAGTCGGGCGACAGCCGGATGAAGGTGAGGAAGCTTCCTGCCAAGGTCAGGGTGAGCGCCCCGATCACCGCGCCGACGGGCGAGACCCGGCCCCCCGTGAACTCGCCACCTCCAAGGATGACGCCGGCGATGGACAGAAGCGTGTAGCGCAGCGCGATGTTGGCGTCCGCCGAGGTGGCGAGCCCGACCAGCGCCATCCCGGACAGCACGCCGAACACGCCGGCCAGGCCATAGGCCAGTGCCCTGAGACGCACGACCGACCAGCCCGCCCGCGCGACCGAGCGGGCGTTGCCTCCGACGCCGCGCAACAGCGTTCCCATCGCGGAACGGGTCACCAGCAGGTGCGACGCCAGCGCCAGGAGGATGCAGGCGACGATGGCCATGGGCATGAGCGGCGGACGCGCCTTCATGATCGTGGTGATCCAGTCGGGCGAAGCACCGCCGGGCGCGGGCAGGAGCAGCACCGCAAGCCCCCCCCACACAAAGGACATCCCAAGCGTGACCACGATCGCCGGCAGCTTCTGCAGCTCGATCAGGGCGCCCAGGGCCGCGTAGACGCCCACCCCGGCGGCCAGCACCAGGATCCCCACCACGGGCGTGTCATGCAGGAGGGTCGCCGTCACGCAGGCGCAGAAGCTGACGTAGGTCCCGATCGACAGGTCGATGTCGTCCACCATGATGACCAGCATCTGTGCGATCGTCGCCAGCGCGATCGGGACCGCCAGATTGAACAGGAGGTTCAGCCCCGTGTAGCTCATGGCACGCGGCTGCATCCAGAACACCGCCCCGAGCAGGACGGCAAGGGACAGCACCGGCAAGGCCAGCCGGAGGTCGATTCCCTTCATGCCTCGCCCTCTCCCATCTCGAACGAGGCGGCGAGAATGCGCTCCTCGGTGATCTGCTCCCGCCCGAGTTCGGCCGCGATGCGGCCGTTGCGAAAGACATAGACCCGATCGCAGAGCGTCATCTCTTCGGTCTCCGTCGAATACCACAGGAAGGTGCGCCCCTGTGCCGCCTCGGCCCGGATCATGTCGTAGACGTCCGATTTCGTGCCGATATCCACGCCGCGCATGGGGTCGTCCATGACGACAAGAGGAGCGCCGGTGGCCAGGGCGCGGGCAAAAAGGACCTTCTGCTGGTTGCCGCCCGACAGGGACAGGATGGGGTTCGCCACATCATCGGTCCTGATGCCGATCCGCTCGCGCCAGCCTTGGGCGAGTCCGGCCTCGGCCCGGCGGTCCACGAGACCCGCGCGGGTGAGATGGGACAGCCCGGCCACCGACAGGTTCCGGGCGATGGACCAGAGCGGCATCACGCCGTCCCTCGCCCGGTCTCCCGCGACGAAGGCCGCGGGCACCGGGCCACGCCCGCGCCAGTTCGAGGTCCGCGACAGATATAGCCGGGCCAGTGCCTCGGCCTGCCCGTGCCCCGCCAACCCGGCGAGTCCCAGGATCTCACCGGCCCTGGCGCGCAGCCCCTCTGGGGTGGCAACGATCTCGGGCGCCCCCGAAGGCCCGAGCATCGTCCGCGCGGTGGCGGCACGGGCCACATGGCCCATGGCCTCGACCAGACCGGCGCGCGTGAAGCTCCCATTCGGACGGTCCTCCACGATCTGCCCGTCGCGCATGACGACGATCCGGGTCGCGACGGCGAAGACCTCTCCCAGGATGTGCGAGATGAAGACCACCGCGCCGCCAGCCGCCCGGAACCGCCGGACATAGGCGATGAGCTGCTCGGCCCGGCTTGCGTCCAGGGACGAGGTCGGCTCATCCAGGATCACCAGCCGCGCCGGAACCTCCCCTTCGGCGAAAGCCATGGCGATCTCGACCATCTGCCGTTCGGCCAAGGTCAGGTCGGCCACGGTGGCCGCGGCGTCGATGCCGTGGCCCGGGAAGACCTCGTCCAAGGCGGTCCGGATGCGGAGCCCCGCCCGCCCCCGCCAGAACAGGCCCCGAAGGTCCCGCTGAGGGATCCGCAAATTTTCGGCCACCGTGAGGTTGGGGGCCAGCGACAGCTCCTGGGCCACGGACCGGATGCCGCTGGAGCGCGCATCGCCCCCGATCCGGCGCACTGCGCCGTCGCTCGGGCCAAGTGCGCCGGTGATGAGGTTCACGAGCGTGGACTTGCCGGCCCCGTTGTGGCCCACGAGGCTGACGCATTCGCCCGCGCCGATCGAAAGGTTTACCTCCGACAGCGCCCGGACGGCTCCGAAGGAGCGGCCAGCGCCGGTAAGCTCCACGATCGGGCCGGAGGCACCGGGGACGGCCCTCATATCCATGCGGGTCGCCCCCTGCCTTCGGTTCAGTTCGCGCTTCCGCCCTTGGCGATCACGGCCTTGGCATCGTCCAAGGTGTACTCCACGTTGGCCACTCCTCCGGCGGGCGTCGTCTCGAGCGCGGCGTCGAGACCGTCCTGATTGATCTCCAGGAACGGAACGATCAGGTCCTGGGGCACCTGCTGCCCGTCGAGCACCTGCTGCGCCACCCAGAACGCCAACGTCGAGACACCCGGCGCGATCGACACAGACATGGTTTCGTAGCCGTTCGCGTCCCGCTGCTCCTTCCACCACTGGAGCTCGTCCTGGCGGTTGCCCATGATGATGACGGGCATCGTTCGTCCTGCGGCGGCGAAGGCCTGCGCGGCGCCATAGCCGTCGCCGCCCTGGGTCACGACGCCCACGATGTCGTCAGGCAGGCTTGGCAGGATGCCCGCGACAGCCCTCTGGGCCACGTCCTGCGCCCAGTCCCCATGAACCGAACCCGCGATGCTGAACTGCGGGAACTGCTCCACGCCCGCGTGAATCCCGGCGCTGATCTCGTCGTCCACGAAGACCCCCGCAAGGCCGCGGATCTCGAGCAGGTTGCCGCCCTCAGGCATCCGGCCCGAAAGGTACTCCACCTGCTTGCGGCCCATCTCCTTGAAGTCCACGGCGATCCGGTAGGCGCAGGGCTCGGTCACGATGCCGTCGAAGGACACGACCACGATCCCGGCATCGCAGGCTTCCCGGACCGCGCCATTGAGCGCCGTGGGCGAGGCCGCGTTCAGCACGATGGCGTCATAGCCTTCCAGGATCATGTTCTGGATCTGGGCCGCCTGTTCGGTGGCCTGGTTCTCGGCCGTGGTGAAGGCATCGGCAGCGGCGACGACTCCGTCCGTCACCGCCTGTCCGGTCACCTTGGTCCAGCTTTCGAGCATGGCCTGCCGCCACGAGTTGCCGGCGTAGTTGTTGGACAGCGCGATGCGGCGCTCTGAAGTGTCCGCGAAGGCTGGCGCCGCGAGTGCGAGCACGGCGGTAGCTGCCATCAGTCTGGTCGTCGTTGTCATGGTTCCTCCCCTGGCGATCGGCGGACGGGAGCTTTGCGCACCCGTACATGTTTTGAGGCCAGTTTGTCAGCAGGTTCGGGAAATGCAACGGCTCGTTTGACGAGGCCACGGGCACCGCCCCTGTTGGTCCTCCCGTTCCTGCGAGGCGTCAGCAGGAGCCGAAGGCCCGCGACAAGTCCCGGACGGCATGGCGGCGTCGGCGGAAGGTGGGACAGCGTCCGACCCGACGTCGGCAAACTGCGCCGCGGCCCACCTCGTGCCACGGGCATCCAGCCCCAGATCGCTGCTGTGGTGGGACGGTCTTGCCGCTCCCTGGGCCGGCGGACCTGCGCCGCGTCCGGATGGGGATGACGCTACGGCCTGTGATGCCCCACGGCTGACGATCACCGGCCTTTGCGCAGACTGCCCCGCCCGGCGCGCCTCCAGGGCCAAGATCCGGACGTCCACGGCGAGCACAGGTCCACTGAATGGCGAGAATCCCGAGCAGAGGAATGGTGCCCCCAGACGGACTTGAACCGCCGACCTTCTGATTACAAATCAGCTGCTCTACCAGCTGAGCTATGGGGGCACGGCTCGGCATTACGCGGACCGGGCAAGCCTTGCAACCCTCTCGATAATTCGGATCGGATCGGCCCAGCGCGCGGTCTGGGGAGGCGCGGTTTCATCCTGCGGCCAGGGACCGCCGCTGACCCGGCGGGCGCATGGGGTCCTGCCGGGGCCGAAGGTCAGCGGCTTGCCCGTGCCAGCAGGGCCGTCGCGATCAGGCCCACGAGCGTGATGGTCAGCGCGGCTGGCGCCGCCTCGGACAGGTTCTCGAGGCTGGCCTTGGCCTGGACCCGTGTGGCCAAGGTGTCGAAGCTGAAGGGGCGCAGCAGCAGCGTGGCCGGCAGCTCCTTCACGCAGTCGACGAAGACCAGCAGTAGCGCAGACCCGAGCGAGGCGCGCGCCAGGGGCAGGTGGACCGCGGTCAGGGTCTGCCCGGCCGATCGGCCGAGCGAGCGTGCCGCCATCGGGAGTGACGGCGAGATCCGCGCCAGCGCCGCATCCGCCGAACCCTGCGCCACGGCAAAGAACCTGACGACATAAGCGAGCGTGAGCGCCCCGGCGGTCCCCGTGAGGATCAGGCCAGGATCCACCCCGGTCAGCCGCAGTACCAGATCGGCCAAGGAATTGTCGAACGCGGCCAGCGGGATCAACGTGCCGATGCCGAGCACAGCTCCGGGGACTGCATAGCCGATCGCCGTGATGGGCAGCAGGAGCACCGGGAGCCTGCGGCGGGACAGACGCGCTCCGTACACCATCACGAGGCCGAGCGAGACGCAAAGGAAGGCCGCCGCTCCCCCCGTCGCGAGCGAATGGACGAGAGCCCGCGCCAGACCGGGCTCGACCCACTGCGCGGCGTTCAGGGAATGCGAGGCCAGCACCGCGACGGGCAGGACAAAGCCGCCCAGGAAGGGCAGGAGGCAGGCCAGCGACGCCGCCCAGCCTTTGACTCCCTGCAGATCCTGGGGTGCGATCGGCCGCATCGCCCGGGCGGACGCATGGGTCCTGGCGCGGCGGCGGCTCGCCTTCTCCAGGGTCACGAGGAGGACGATGATGACCAGCACGCAGGCCGACAATTGGGCGGCGCCGGCCAGGTTCCCGGCCTGGAGCCAGACCGAGAAGATGCCCGTCGTCAGCGTCTGCACCGCAAAATAGTCCACCGCGCCGAAATCGTTCACGGTTTCCATCATCACGACGGCCGCACCCGCCGCGATGGCCGGGCGCGCCAGCGGGATCCCGACCCGGAAGAACCGGGACCAGGCCCCGGCGCCAAGAGCGCGCGCGACCTCGAAGACGGCGCCGGACTGTTCGCGGAACGCGGCGCAGGCCAGCAGGTAAACGTAAGGATAGAACGAGCCGGACAGCACCAGGATGGCGGCCCCGCGGGTCCGGATCTCGGGGAACCAGTAGTCGCGGGCGGTTTCCCAGCCGAACAGGGCCCGCAGGGCGCGCTGGACCGGACCCGCGTATTCCAGGAAGTCCACCAGCGCATAGGCGCCGACATAGGCCGGGACGGCCAAGGGCAGGAGCAGGGCCCATTGCAGCCAGTTGCGGCCCGGAAACCTGTAAAGGGTCACGAGCCAGGCCGCCCCCGTCCCCACCGCCGCGGTCAGAAGCCCCACGCCCGCCATCAGGACCACGGTATTGCTCACGTAGCGGGGAAGCGTGGTGGACAGCAGATGGGGCCAGATCTCCCAGCCGCCCTGCAGCGCGATCCACAGCACGGCGGCCACGGGCAGCAGCACCACGCCGGCGATAAGCACGGCCATAATCGACCAGCCGTCCAGGCGAAGCCGTGACAGGGCCCGGGCGGGTGCATCCTGACCGATCTGCTCAATCATGCGCGGAGCCGTACTTCAGCCGACCGATCTTGTCGACTCGGGCCGTCTCAAGACCTTGGCAGGCGTTCCCGGCAGCGCAGGGCCCGATCGGCCCGGCCAGCCGGATCAATGCGGCGCCACCAGCTTCAGCCCCACGATGCCCGCGACGATCAGGCCGATGCAGACGAGCCGGAGCACGTCCGCCGATTCCCCAAACAGCCAGATGCCCAGGATGGCGGTGCCGACCGTGCCGACGCCGGTCCAGACGGCGTAGGCCGTCCCGAGCGGCAGGGTCCGCAGCGCGAGGCCCAGGAGCACGAGGCTCAGGGCCATGGCGGCGGCGGTCCCCAAGGTCGGCCACAACCGGGTGAAACCTTCCGTGTACTTGAGGCCCACGGCCCAACCCACCTCGAAGAGGCCGGCGATGAGAAGGATGATCCAGGCCATGGGCTCCCGTCCTTCGGCTCACATGCCGAGAGCTTCCTTGTAGAGTTCGAGGATCGCTTCCTCTTCGGCGATGTCGTCCTTGTCGCGCTTGCGGATCGCAATGATCTTCTTGAGGATCTTCGTGTCGTAGCCGCGCCCCTTGGCCTCGGCCATCACTTCCTTCATCTCTTCCGCAAGGTCCTTCTTCTGGGCCTCGAGCGACTCGTACCGTTCGATGAAGGCGCGGATTTCCTCGCCCGGAAGGGGGTTCGTCTCGACCACGGACAGGTGAGGCGGCATTGCACGATTCCTTCTTTTGGGACTGCTCGTGTGGATGGGGTAGCCCCGGGAGCCCGCACGCCGCAAGCACGCTTGCACGGCCCCCCTGCGCGGGGTAGGCGCGGAGGGCACAGCGGCGGAGGATCGCGCATGGACATCCTGATCTGGATCGGCGTTGCGGTCGCGCTTCTCGGTCTCGTGGGGATCGTCTGGAGCGGGATCATCGCGCTCCAGGCCCGGCGTGCCCGGCTGGACGACGCGGCGCTGCGGGCACGGCTCCAGAAGGCGCTGCCGATCAACCTGGGGGCGCTGCTCCTTTCCATCCTGGGTTGCCTTTTGGTGATCCTTGGGGTCGTGTTCGCGTAGGGCGCTGGACGCGCACCGGGGCTGGGCCTAAGGATGATCCCATGGACATCCGCCGCATCACCCCCGACTACGCCGTATCGCCGCAGATCGCGCCCGAGGACGTGCCGGAGATTGCCGCGCAAGGGTTCAGGACGATCATCTGCAACCGTCCGGATGTCGAGGTTCCTGTCGAACTCTCCGCCGACGTCCTGCGCATCGCCGCCGAGGCGGCGGGCCTGAACTTCGTCGAGAACCCGGTGACCCATCCGACGATGACGCCGAATCGGATCGCCGCCCAATCCGACGCGATGGCCAGCGGGCCGACGCTGGCCTATTGCGCGTCGGGCACCCGGTCGTCGATCCTCTGGTCCCTTGCGCAGGCGGGCCGCATGCCGACGGACGAAATCCTTTCGGCCACTGGGCGGGCGGGCTACGACCTTTCGGCCCTGCGCCAGCGGCTCGACCTCGCGCGAGGTTGATCGCCCCTGCGGCAATGTTTCCCTGAACCCCTTTCCGATCCCGGCGTTTGGTCCTCGAAACCAAACCGCAGGAGACGGTTCATGGCATACGATCAAGGCGCGTCCTCCGGGTCGCTGATGAACTCGGACCAGGCCAAGCAGGACTACATCATGGGCATCCAGAGCGCCCATGCCCTCGAGAAGCAGGCTACCCAGCTCATCAACAGGCAGCTCGAGAGGATCGAGAACTATCCCGAGGTCGCGGCGGTGCTGCGCCAGCACGGGGCCGAGACCGAAGCCCAGATCCAGCGGCTCGACGGAATCCTGCAGGAGTTCGGGACCAGCCCATCCACGGTCAAGGATCTCGCGACCATGTTCTCGGGGAACATGGCGGCCATCGCCCATACGGCGATGTCGGACGAGATCATGAAGAACCACTTCGCGAACGTGGCCTTCGAAGCCTTCGAGCAGGCCACCTACCGGTCGCTGATCGCCATGGCGCAGGCCACCGGCCACCAGCACCATATCGCGATCTACGAAGCGACCCTGCGGGAGGAGGAAAAGACCTTCGCTACCCTGCTGGGCATGACGGATCAGCTGACCACCAAGTTCATGGCGCTTTCCGCCTCTGGCGAGACGTCCAAGCGCTGACCGGCGACTCTGTCGTAACGGCGTCTTCGGCACGGGGTCCCAGATGGGGCCCCGTTGCCGCATCAGAGGTTCCAGTCCTCCTCCGGCCCCAGGAGCGGCGGCTCGACGGAAGGCTCCTGGGCGACGGGGATGTCCTGTAGGCACGGAGTCAGCGGCTCCTCGATCCGGATCGCGCGCATGCCCGCGACCTGACCCAAGCGCGCGGGTCCCAGGTCGATTCCGCCGCCTTCGACCCGCACGGACGCCACGGTGACGCCTGGGAGGGGCACGATCTGCCCAACCTGCAACCCCTCGGCGTCGGCCAGAGAAAGCTGCAGCCGGTGAAGCACGGCCACGAGGGTTGCCTGAGCGCCAAGCACCTGCGGCGCCACGGTCGGCGGATCGGCGGTCCGAGGGTCCGCCGCGGCGGGCTTGGGAGCCTCCTGCCGGATCAGGAGCAGGATCAGGCCCTGTCGCTCTCCCGCGCCAAGATCCAGTGTCAGACGGACGACCCGGTACGCCGTATCGGCCAGGATCATCATCGCTTCCCGGGGACCGGGAATCCGTGCCGTCGCGCGGGGCCCACGCACCCATCCGGCCAGGACCGTACCCGCCGTCGCGTCCTCCACCTCCCGAAGGAAGGCGGTCAGGAGAGGCCGAGCCAGCGCGACGTCGGCGGCCGTCACCTCCCGCGGCTCGGGCGGGACGGGGGGAACGCGCCCCAGCGTCTGGACCTCGATGACGGCCGAGCGGGCCTCGGCGTCCAGAGCGACAAGGCCGACCGGATCATCCCCCTCGTAAAGGGCGACCAGCATCAGTCCGTCCTCCAGCCGCGACAGGAGGTCGTCCAAGGGCCCCTCATCGACGCTGACGCCCAGCACGGCGACATGCAGGCCAACCGACTCCTCGGCCGCGCGGGTCATCGCCAGCCGCAAGGCGCGGGCCGGGGTCAGGGCCGAAGGTGGCGGGGGGCGCCGCACCATGCGACGCATAAGGCTCGTGGTCGTCGGCTCCACGGGGTCAGGTCCCTTCTAAGACCGGACCAGCATACCGGCCGAGTCATTGAGACTTGGTAAACGGCAGCACCGATGAACCCGTTCACTCGGCGGCGGCGGCATGGCCCTGCGGGAAGGCGACCCGGAACGCGGCCCCTCCCTGCCCCGGCAGGTAGGCGATCGATCCGCCCAGCCGGGCCATGACCTCCCGGCAGATCGCCAGGCCAAGCCCGGCCCCGGTCGGCTCCGACTGGCCGGCGCGGCGGCCGGACAGCCGGGCGAAGGACTCGAAGATGACCTCGCGTTCGGGGGCCGGGATGCCGCTGCCGTTGTCGGCGAAATCCACGATCACCTGACCTCGCCGGCGCCGGACCGAGATGCGCAACTCGGGCCGTTCCGCATCGCAGTACTTGCGGGCGTTCGACACGAGATTGATGAAGACCTGGGCCAGCCGGTCCAGATCGGTCACCACCGGCACCGCCTCGGATGCGGGCTCCCTGACGATCCGCAGGCTCCCATGCATGGCACCGGCGGACAGGATCGCCCGATCGATGACCTCGGACAGCAGTCCTTCCCGCCGCTTGAGCGACACCTGCCCGTCCCGCAACACCGACAGGTCGAGCAGGTCGTCGAGCAGCCGGGTCATGCGCTGCGCCTCGGCCTCGACGATGCGGGCGAACCGGCGCGCGTCATCCTCGCCCAGACCTTCCTCGCCCAAGAGCGAGGAGAAGGACCGGATGGATGTCATCGGCGTGCGCAGTTCATGGCTGATGCGGCTCAGGAAGGCGTCCTTTTGCCGGGCCAGCTGGGTCAGCTTGTCGTTGGCTTCCCGCAGCGCCCGGGCGGTGCGGTCCTGCTCGGCGGACTTGGCCTCGAGCCTTGCGCTGTATTCGAGGATCTGCGCCGCCTCGTCGGCCACCGCCATCAGGTCCTCGACCGACACCCCCGGTCCCTGCACGAGCTGTCCGACCAGGGCATGAGCCGCCGCCGCGCCGACCGAACCGGCGAGTTCGCGTTCCAGGCGCTGGAGAAAGGCCGGCGTCGGGTCCGGAAGGTGGCCGGACTTGCCCTGCCCCTCGGCCTCGCTCTGGAAAAGGCCGAGCGCCGCTTCGCCCCCAAGGACCCGCTGCGCGAGCACGAGCAGGTCCTCGACCTCGGCGCCGCTGCGCGACCAGGTCCGCGCCGGGCCGGACTGCTCGAAGACGTTGACGAACTGCACCCCCTGAAGCCGTTCGAGGGGCTTGGGAAAGGTGAGCAGCGACACCAGCGTGAAGGACCCCGCATTGAGCAGCAGCGACCAGATGACCGCGTGCAGGAGGGGGTCGACCCCTTCGATGCCGAACAGCGCGTCGGGTCGGAGCCATCCGATCCCGAACGGTCCCCGGGCCATGACCTCGGCCGGGATCACGGCGGTTCCGAACGACGGCAGGAACAGCGTCCAGATCCAGACCGCCGCGCCAAGGAGAAGGCCCGTCCCCGCCCCGATCGCCGTGCCTCCGCGCCAGAAGATGCCGCCCAGCATAGCGGGGAGGATCTGCGCCACCCCGGCGAAGGCGATGAGCCCGATGGCCGACAGCGCCACCCCCGCCCCGGTGAGCTGGAAGTACACGTAGCCCAGGCCGAGCACACCCACCACCGAGGCCCGGCGCGCGAGCAGGATCGTCCCGCGAAGGTCGCGCGCCACCTCGACCGGCCCCCGGACCGACAGCCAGAGCGGCGCGACGATGTGGTTGGAGACCATCGTGGCGAGGGCGATGGTCGCCACCATCACCATGGAGGTGGCGGACGAGAACCCCCCCAGGAACGCCAGCAAGGCCAGGCCGCCGTGCCCTTCCGAGATCGGCAGCGCCAGGACGAACAGGTCCGGGTTCGACCCCCCGGGGAGCCGCTCGAGCCCGACCACCGCGATGGGCACGACGAAGAGGCTGATGACCAGCACGTAGAGAGGGAAGGCCCAGCTTGCGACGGCAAGATGGCGGTCGTCGTCGTTCTCGACGACGAGCACGTGGAACATCCGCGGCAGGGTGAGGAACGCGGCCGCCGAAAGGAACAGGAGGCCGACCCAGCGCCCTCCGTCGCCCGACCACATCGGGATCGGGGCCGCGTCGATCCGGCGAAGGATGCCCGGCACCCCTCCCCCCAGCCCCCAGACGACGAAGACCCCGACGGCAAGCAGCGCGACGAGCTTGACGACCGCCTCGACGGCGATGGCCATGACGATGCCGTGGTGACGTTCGGACGGGTCGAGGTTGCGTGTGCCGAAGACGATGGTGAAGACGGCCAGCCCCAGGGCCGTCCAGAGCGCCACGTAATCCACATCCGCTGGCCCGCCGCCCAGCCCTTCGGTGAAGGCGGCGAAGGTCAGTGCGATGGACTGGAGCTGGAGCGCGATGTAGGGCGTGACCCCCGCCACCGCGATCAGGGTGACGATCGCGCCGATGACCGAGGACTTCCCGAAGCGGGACGACACGAGGTCGGCGATGGAGGTGATCCGCTGCGTGCGCCCGATCCGGACGAGCTTGCGAAGGATCCACCACCAGCCCACGACCACGAGGCTCGGCCCCAGGTAGATCGTCAGGTACTCCAGCCCGGACCGGGCCGCGTAGCCCACCGCGCCGTAGAACGTCCAGGCCGTGCAATAGATGGACAGCGACAGCGTGTACACGAGCGGGGAGCGCAGCCATCGCTCCTGGCCCGTCCTGGCCCGGCGGTCGGCGGCGAAGGCCACGGCGAAGAGCATCGCGACATAGCCCAGCGACACTCCGATCAGGACGTTGAAGGTCAGGATCACGGAAGGTCGTCCCTGGTCTCCGCCCCTTCCGCATTTGGCCCGAGCACGAGCGACAGCACGAAGGCCAGTGCGATCAGGCCGGCCCAGACGCCGAAGACGAACAGCAGCGATGCCGCGTTCCCGACGCCTCCGACATCGTCCGACGGGGTCCAGAGCAGCGGGATCAGGAGCAGGACCACCCCAAGGAGCGGCAGCAGGTAGGCGGCATCGCGCAGCCTCTTGCGCCGGTAGCCGGCGGGCGCCAGGAAGACCGGACGTGGCGGGCGCTTCACGTCAGCCCCCGGCGAGGCGGCGCACCTCGGCCACGACCTCGGCGTTGGCGAAGGGTTTCGTCATGTACTGCGTGGCGCCCAGCCGCAGGGCCAGGTCGCGGTCCTTGTCCTGTCCCCGCGCCGTCAGCATCAGGACCGGAACCTGCGCCGTTGCCGGATCCGCCCGCAGGTCGCGCAGGATGTCGAAGCCCGACCGCCCCGGCAGCATCGCGTCCAGCACCACCACCTCCGGCGCGCCGGATTTGACCCGCGCGGCCGCCGTGGCCCCGTCGGCGTGCGTGTGCACGGTCCAGCCATCGCGCGTGAGGATGAAGCTCAGCGCCTCGATGATGTTGGGCTCATCCTCGATGAGCAGCAGGCGGCGTCCCACAGGTTCCTCCCCAGGCCCGGGTGACCCGACTATCACGGTCGGCGGCAGCGCTGTCAAAGAGTCTGAACCTACCCGAGGATCGAGGGCTCCCGCCGGGCCGGGCACGCCTGACGCGGGCAGATCCGGCAGGTCGGCCCCACCAGCCGGTCCCCTACCGAAGGTCCGGGCGGGGCCGACATGACCAGCATTGTCCCTTCCATCAACGGCGGCATGTCAGGGTCCGGCTCCTCGCGCGGGACGGCGACGGCATGGCAGATCAGCCGGGGCGCCCCCTGGCCCGGCAGCGCCGCGAAGGCTCGCACGGCCCGTCCCGGCTGGGCGAAGGCCTCGTGCAGCGGCCAGAGCGGGCAACCGCCCGACCGTGGCAGGTCAAGCCCATCGAAAGCCCGCAGGTGCGTCACCGTCCCGCTGGAATCGCAGATCACGAGCCCCATGGCGGGCCAGCCCTCCCCCCCTGGCATCGAAGCCAAACGGCGCAGGACACGGGCGAAGGGCTCGTCGAGGGCCCGGGCCAGGATCGCGGGATCATAGCCGGCCTCCCGCGCTGCGGCGGCGAAGGGCTCCAGGGGCAGGCGTGCCGCATCCGCGGCGTAACGGCGAGACCAGGCCAGGACCGCAGAGCCCGCCGGCCCGTCCGGAAGCCCGGATGGCCAGCCGCCGACCTCCACCTCGGGCAGGTGATGGTCGCGGGCGTCCAGCCAGCGCTCGGCCTCCTCCTGGGGCGAGCGGCTCGCGGCCGTCGCGCGCTCCGGCGCCTCGAGGAAGCGGACTAGGGCACGGCTGGCCTCGGCCAAAGTCTCGCTGTCGGTGCGGATGTTCTGGAGGAACCGGCCCTGCCAGTCCCGATCGAGATCCGGGTTCTCGGCCAGGATGTCCGACGCGGCCCGAATGGCCGTCACGCCCGAGATGACCTGATGAAGCGCCTGCGCAAGGTCGTGGTCATGCGTGAGCCGGCCCGCAAGCTCGGCCACCCGCCGCTCGAGCACCTCGATGCGCGCCCCCTGGCGCGCCAGGAGCGCGGCCCAGCCCGGAAAGCGGTCGGCCAGCTCCTGGGCCCGCGCCAGCTCCGGAGCGGGGCGCAGCGGCTCGACGGCCCCGGCCGCCGCCACACGAAGCGCCTGGACGCGACCACCGTCAGGTCCCTCGCCCAAGGCGACCGGATCGAGATCCAGGGCCCGGGCGATGTCCGCCAGCAGCTTGCCGCCGATGCGGCGGTGGCCATGTTCGATCAGGTTCAGGTAGGACGGCGAGATGCCGACGCTCTGGGCCAGCTCCGCCTGGCGCAGGCCCCGCTCCTGGCGTCGCTCGCGGATGCGCGTGCCGGTGGGCTGTCGCTCGGCCATGGGTCCTCCTGGCCAGAGGCTAGGACCGGCGGTCCGCCTTGGCAACATGTGGGCTCGAGCCACCGCGGTCGGGCAGCCCCGGCCGGCGTTTACCAGGTGTTAGGACAATCATGGTATCGCGCGCATGGGGAGAGCTAATCCTGAGTGGGGGATCAATCATGGACATCACAACGATCTCGCCCGTTCCGCGCGTCGTGATGGACGCCCGGCCCTCGGCGGATGCGGCTGCGACCACCCGGATCGCCGTGCCGCCCCTTGCCACGGCCCAAGGGCCGGTGGTGGCTCCGGCATCCCGGAGCCAAGGCGGCCTCGTGGTGAAGGGGCTCATCACGCTCGCGGGCATCCAGCCACCAGGGAGCTTGGACGGCACGTCGCCGGAGTTCGGACCCCAGCGGGTGCTCAAGCCGTGGGGCGTGCGGATGCTGCCCTCCGACGAGCCCGATGCACAGGCGGATCGGACCGCCGGCCGGGACGCGGCCGGGGTGAACCCCGAAACGCCGACCAGTTCGACGGCGGCACTCGATGGCGGGGACGCGCCCTCCCCCGCAGCCAGATCAGGCGTGGCCTGACAGGTCAGCCCTGCAGGACGGCACCGGCCGCAAGGCTTCTCCACGGGTCGAAAAGGCCGTGTCGTCGCGACTTTCCACACAGGATCGCTTGCCGTATAAGCCGCGGACAACCGGCCCCTGGCCATCCGGCCTGCCCGGACCACCTGGGGCGAGAATGGACCGGACGACGGCCGACGAGCAAGGATGAGGCGAAAGGCACTTCATGAGCGACAAGACCACCCATGACGGCGATGTGAGCTTCATCCGGGCCTTGGCCGAACTTCTTCGGGCCAACGACCTGACCGAACTCGAGGTCAAACGCGAATATGGTGACAATGATCGCCTGAACGTCCGCGTCGCGCGGGGCAGCCTCGTGGTCGCAGCCCCGGCGGCTCCGGCCGCGCCCGCTGCGATGCCGGCGGCGATCCAGGCGGCTTCCCCGTCGGCGCCCATCGCGTCCGAGGCTCCGGCCATGTCGGGCGACCCGGCGGCGCATCCCGGTGCGGTGACCTCGCCGATGGTCGGGACGGTCTACCTCCAGGCGGAACCCGGCTCGACGCCCTTCGTCTCGGTCGGTCAGGCCGTCAAGGTGGGCGATACCCTGCTCATCATCGAAGCCATGAAGACCATGAACCAGATCCCGGCGCCGCATGCCGGGGTCGTGAAGCGCATCCTCGTCGAGGATGGGGCGCCCGTGGAATACGGCGCACCCCTCGTGATCATCGAGTAAGCGCGATGTTCGACAAGATCCTGATCGCCAACCGGGGCGAGATCGCGCTCCGGGTCGTGCGCGCCTGCCGCGAGATGGGAATCCAGTCGGTTGCGGTGCATTCCACCGCCGACGCCGATGCCATGCATGTGCGCATGGCGGATGAGGCCATCTGCATCGGCCCGCCCCCGTCCTCGCAGAGCTACCTGAGCTTTCCGTCCATCATCTCGGCCTGCGAGATCACGGGCGCGCAGGCCATCCACCCGGGCTACGGCTTTTTGAGCGAGAACGCCGCCTTCGTGCAGGCCGTCGAGGATCACGGCATCACCTTCATCGGCCCCACGGCCGAGCATATCCGCATCATGGGCGACAAGATCACCGCCAAGGAGACGGCGAAGGCCCTGGGCATCCCGGTCGTCCCGGGCTCGGACGGTGGCGTGGCGACCATCGCGGACGCCAAGCGGGTCGCCGAGAGCATCGGCTATCCCGTCATCATCAAGGCCACGGCAGGTGGCGGCGGGCGCGGCATGAAGGTCGCCCGCGACGAAGGGGAGCTGGAGGTCGCATTCCAGACGGCGCGTTCCGAGGCCAAGGCGGCCTTCGGGAACGACGAGGTCTACATGGAGAAGTACCTCACCACCCCGCGTCATATCGAGATCCAGGTTTTCGGTGACGGCAAGGGAAACGCTGTTCACCTGGGCGAGCGGGACTGCTCGCTCCAGCGTCGCCACCAGAAGGTCCTGGAGGAAGCGCCCGGCCCCATCATCACGCCCGAGCAGCGTGCCCGCATCGGCAAGATCTGCGCCGACGCCGTGGCCAAGATCAACTACATCGGCGCCGGCACCATCGAGTTCCTGTTCGAGAACGGCGAGTTCTACTTCATCGAGATGAACACCCGCCTGCAGGTGGAGCATCCGGTGACCGAGGCGATCTTCGGCGTGGACCTCGTGCGCGAGCAGATCCGGGTGGCTTGCGGGCTCCCCATGTCGTTCACCCAGGACGACCTCCGGATCGACGGCCACGCGATCGAGGTGCGGATCAACGCGGAGCGTCTACCGAACTTTTCGCCATCCCCTGGGAAGATCACCCAGTATCATGCGCCCGGAGGCCTGGGCGTGCGAATGGATTCGGCGCTGTATGATGGCTACCGCATTCCGCCCTACTACGATTCGCTGATCGCCAAGCTCATCGTGCATGGGCGGGACCGGTCTGAGGCCTTGGCCCGTCTGAGCCGGGCTCTTGGCGAACTGATCGTGGATGGAGTGGACACGACGATTCCCCTGTTCCACGAGCTCACCCAGGATCCCTCGATTCAGGCGGGGGACTACGACATCCATTGGCTCGAGCGTTGGCTCAAGGAGAACATGGCAGCTCCGGCGTGAGAGGAGACGATCTGACGCCAGAACTGCTTCTCTCGGCCTACCGCCAGGGCATCTTTCCCATGGCCGAGAGTCGGAGCGACCCAGACGTGTTCTGGGTCGATCCGAGGCAGCGCGGGATTTTTCCCTTGGATGGGTTTCGAGTCTCCCGCAGCCTCGCGCGGACGCTGAAGCGAGGGACATATCGCGTCAGCTTCGACACGGCCTTCGACGCTGTCGTGCAAGGCTGCGCCGACCGGGCGGAAACCTGGATCAGTGGGACTATCGCTGCCCTTTACTCGGCGCTGTTCGCCCATGGTCGTGCTCACTCCGCCGAAGTCTGGCAGGAGCGTGACCTCGTTGGTGGTGTCTACGGCGTCGCCATCGGCGCGGCCTTCTTCGGGGAAAGCATGTTTTCCCGAAGGACCGACGCCTCGAAGGTCGCGCTGTTTCACCTGATCGAGCATCTGCGTGCGGGTGGGTTCAAGCTTTTCGATACCCAGTTCCTGACCCCTCATCTCGCAAGCCTGGGGGCCATCGAAGTCAGTCGGGGAACTTACCGCGCCCTGCTGGCCGAGGCGCTGAGGCAGCAGGCGACCTTTCCGGTGTCATAGGACTCGGCGCACCCTCCACGGCAAGTCGCGCCGGAGAAGCAAAGCCTAAATGTCTGACCGTGCCTTCGGCCGGCTGACCTGCGGCGCGGAGTGTCATACCCAGAGTGGGGCCGCAGGACGACACAGGGCAACGATACTATCTTCATACCTCCGTCCGCGTGGCGGGGTCGCCTCAATCCACACCGATGCAGCGCAACGCCCAGACATCGTATCGGGGGTGATCGAGCGCGCTCAACGCCGGGGCCGAGGCCACCATCCAGCCTTCGAACACAGCGGCATCGTCCTGCTTGGTCCGGATGCTGAGAAGGATGTAAGCGTCACCTGCGGGGTTGTCGGTCGGGTACCGGCAATCGCCCATCGTCACGGTCAAGGCCCCGATGTCAGCGGTCTCACCGTTTCGGAGTTGGAGGTCCGAGGTCGTTCCGTTGATCTTGTCCAACACCCGGACAATCCCGCCCACAGCCGACGCCGCAGCCCCAGAGGGCGCCTGGATCCGTTCAGAAGGCTCCTGCCCCCGGGAGGGCGGAACAATGGACAGGCTGTCCTGCGCCGCCACGGGCGCTGCAAAGAGCACAGCCGCGAGCACGCTCCGCTTCATGATCCCTGATCGTTGCCGCCGGAGATGTACTGAAGCAGAAGTTGCAGCAGGCTGACCGCGCCTTGGGTGTCCACGATCTCGCCGCCGTCGGCGAGGGTCGTGAGAGAAGCACCCGGCACGATCTCGATGTAGTTGCCGCCAAGCAGGCCCTCGCTGGCGACGACTGCAGAGGAGTCGTCGGGGATCGGGACCTGCGCGTCGAGCGTGAGTTCGGTCGTGGCCCGATAAGTCTCGGGGTCCAGGGCCATGTCGGTGACCGTCCCGATCTTTACGCCAGCCAGTCGTACATCCGTGCCCAGCGACACGCCTTCGATGGATCGAAAGCTCGCGCTCAGTTCAAGGCCGTCGGACGGTCCGCCGTACCCCGTCACCTGTGCCGAATACAGGAGAAAACCGCCCGCGATGAGCACCACGGCAGCTCCGGTTACGATCTCGACCGGGGATTCCCGCATCACTCAGGGGACCAGGCTTCGTAATCCTCGCGCTTCACGGGTTCGGCTCGCAGAAGCGAACCCGATGGAGCATAGGCGTATGGCGTGCCCGTCAGGTTGGGCAGGGACGGCTTCTCCCAGAACTTGCGGACCGGCGGGCGGACCGTGGGAGGCTCGTCCCAGGTGCGGTGCAGCCAGCCGAACCACTCAGTCGGGACACGGGACGCTTCGGCTTCGCCGTTGTAGATGACCCAGCGGCTCGAGTCGTCAGCAGTCCGGTAATACACGTTCCCCAGAGCATCCTCCCCGACCTTCTGCCCGTGGCGCGCAGTCCAGAGCTGCGTGCCGAAGGTCTGGCTGTTCCACCACGTAAAGGTGCGCTTCAGAATGTCAGAAAGTGCCATGAGATGACTCCGCCGCTCTGCGCCTCAATGCCCCGGATGACCGGAAGGGTCAATGTAGGCCGGCGTGGTCGAAAGCGATCACGGGTGCCCCAGCTTCCGTATCCCTGGCCCCTCACAGGGATTCGAGACGAGCGCCCCCGGGGGCCACTGCGGGCGGTGACCCGACCTGCGGGCCGGGCTCCTTGGGCCGTTGCGAAGCCCGGCCACCCTCGTCAGGACAGGGCCAGGTTTGGCGGCGGCCCTGCTGAGCGGGAGCGTCGCCGCAGAAGGCCACATCCCGCGATGGCAGAGAGAAGCAGGCCTCCGGTCGCGGGGAGCGGGGCCGGAACCACGGATGCCGCGAAGGTGATCGTGGCTTGGCCAGAGGGCTGTACGGCCCGAACCCTCCCGAAGCTGATCGTCAAAGTCTGGCTTTCCCGGGCAGCCAGGGTCAGGTCCGTCCCTTGGGAGGTGGTCCAGTCCGGATGCTTGGTCGTATCAAGCAGATACCCGCCCAGCTTGATCTTGACGCCTCCGGCGAATCGGGCGGCCACCTGGTTCACGGTTGCCCCGAAGCTCAACGTCTTCCTGGTGTCGGACGCGTTTCGGAACACGAAGCTGTAAGTTCCGGACCTGTTGTCGGCATCGGCCGGGCTGAACGTCGCCACGAAGTTCCAAGCCTTTCCCTCCAGAAGAGTGACGCTCTGCCCGGACCTGATCGTATTGGTGGCGCCAAGCGTGACGGCTTTGGCAGCCAGCGGCATGAGGGCCAGTGCAGCGGCAAGGCAAGCCGAATGCAGCCGCCTCACGAAGAGACGCTTTCGATTGTCATAGGGTTACATCCCGTTGTTCAGTTATGGCCAGGCCGCACCGAACCGGGCGCGCTCCGACTTTGGGATGGGGCGCGATAACTGGTTCTGGTCAGCCGTGAGCCGCAGGTCTTCTGCCTCACCGGGATACAGCAGTTTGGTAAACAATCGCTTTAGGGCGATGATTTTGCACGAAGGGAGTACCGCCGCCGTTCACAGCGGCTGGATTGGAGGCCCCAAGAGCCCCGCTTGAGTGCGCGTGAAGGGCAAAGCCGGTTGGGCAAGCGCACGACCCCGCCAAGGGAACAGCGCAGCCGGATGCCGACGACGACACGAGCTTGGTTTCAGGGCTCCAGCACCCGGATCGGACAAAGATCTTCCGATGACCAAGTTGGCCGACCCATCACGAAAAAGGCGGCAGGACATTGCCCTGCCGCCCCAACAACCTTGCCGTGCCGCCGATCAGCGGGCTGCAGCGACTTCCTTCTTGGCCGCGGGGTCCGTGTGGATCATCAGCGGCTTCCCGTTCGGCTGAACAGCCTCTTCGTTCACGACCACCTCGCGAACCGATGTCAGACCGGGCAGATCGAACATCGTGTCGAGGAGGATGTCCTCCATGATGGACCGAAGGCCGCGCGCGCCGGTCTTCCGTTCGATCGCACGCTTGGCGATGGCCTTGAGCGCGTCATCCGTGAAGGTCAGCTTGGTGTCCTCAAGCTCGAACAGGCGCTGGTACTGCTTGACCAGAGCGTTCTTGGGCTCGGTCAGGATCTTCACGAGAGCCGCCTCGTCGAGGTCGGTCAGCGTGGCGATGACCGGAAGACGGCCGACAAACTCGGGGATCAGACCGAACTTGAGCAGGTCCTCGGGCTCCAGATCCTTGAAGATCTCGCCGACGCCACGCTCGTCCACGTCACGGACCTTCGCATTGAAGCCCATGCCTTGGCCCTTGGCCCGCTGACCTATGATCTTTTCCAGTCCCGCGAAGGCCCCGCCGCAGATGAACAGGATGTTCGTGGTATCCACCTGCAGGAACTCCTGCTGCGGATGCTTGCGCCCGCCCTGCGGCGGCACGGACGCGACGGTGCCCTCCATGATCTTGAGAAGGGCCTGCTGCACCCCCTCGCCCGACACGTCCCGCGTGATGCTGGGGTTGTCGGACTTGCGGGTGATCTTGTCGACTTCGTCGATGTAGACGATGCCGCGCTGCGCCCGCTCCACGTTGTATTCCGAGGCCTGGAGCAGCTTGAGGATGATGTTCTCGACATCCTCGCCGACGTAGCCGGCCTCGGTCAGGGTGGTCGCGTCGGCCATCGTGAAGGGCACGTCGAGGATGCGGGCCAGCGTCTGCGCGAGCAGCGTCTTGCCGCAGCCGGTCGGGCCGATCAGCAGGATGTTGGATTTGGCCAGCTCGATGTCGGACGCCTTCTGGGCGTGGGACAGGCGCTTGTAGTGGTTGTGGACGGCCACGGACAGCACGCGCTTGGCGTGGATCTGCCCGATGACATAATCGTCGAGAACGTCGCAGATCTCGCGCGGGGTGGGCACGCCGTCGGTGGACTTCAGGCCGGAGCTCTTGGTCTCCTCCCGGATAATGTCCATGCAGAGCTCGACACATTCATCGCAGATGAACACGGTCGGGCCTGCGATGAGCTTGCGCACCTCGTGCTGGCTCTTTCCGCAGAAGGAGCAGTAGAGCGTGTTCTTGCCGTCGCTGCCGGATGCGTTCGCCATGTGACTCCTCTGGCCCACGGGCCTCAGCTTGCCCCCGTGGGGCTCGTCGGGAGCGGCGCCCGGCTCAGGCGCCGCCCATCGTGCAGACTAGGGCAGGTGCCCTGGGTCCACAACGCCAAAATCCCGCCCCGAGGTCCACCTCGCGGCGGCGTGTTGCCTCAGGCGGCCGCGGCATCCGCGCCCTGCGCCGGATCGCGCGAGGTCAGGATGTCGTCGATCAGGCCCCAGGCCTTGGCTTCCTCGGGATCCATGAAGTTGTCGCGCTCCAGCGCGGCCTCGACCTCTTCCATCGTGCGGCCGGTGTGCTTCACGTAGATCTCGTTGAGGCGCTTCTTGAGAGCCTCGGTCCGGCGGGCATGGATCAGGATGTCCGTCGCCTGGCCCTGGTAGCCGCCCGACGGCTGGTGGACCATGATCTCGCTGTTGGGCAGCGAGAAGCGCATCCCCTTCTCGCCCGCGGTGAGCAGGAGCGAGCCCATGGACGCGGCCTGTCCGACGACCAGCGTCGACACCTTGGGACGGATGTACTGCATGGTGTCGTAGATCGAGAGGCCCGACGTCACCACCCCGCCGGGGGAGTTGATGTACATCGAGATCTCCTTCTTGGGGTTCTCGGCCTCGAGGTGGAGGAGCTGGGCCACGATGAGCTGCGCCATCACGTCGTGGACGGGACCGGAGACGAAGATCACCCGCTCCTTCAGCAGGCGGGAGAAGATGTCGTAGGCCCGTTCCCCCCGGCTCGTCTGCTCGACGACCATGGGGACGAGGTTCATGTAATGGGAAACGGGATCTTGCATGGACGAACCTCTGCTGGGGACGTTCCATATCTACGGCCCGCACCGGGGGGCCGCAAGGGCGGGTCGGGTTGGCGATTGCGTGAAGACCCCGCCCCCGCGCCGCCCCAGTCGAGCGCTCAGGCCGCGGCGGGCTCGTCCACGGGCTGGGGATCGACGGGGAAGGTCACGGACAGGCGGTACACCCCGTCGCGCACTTCGGTTTCCACGGGTCCGCCGATCTGTGCGGCGAAGGCCTGGATGAGGTGATGGCCCAGCCCGCGCCCCGCGCTTTCCTCCGGCGTGGGCTGGGCGATGTAGCTGTTGGCGATCCGCAGCGTGGCCCGCTCGCCCTCCCGGTGGAGCGTGACCGACAGGCTGGGCCGCCCCTCGGGCGCGACGGCCCGCGCGAGGGCGTTGGACACGGCCTCGGCCGCAAGGAAGGCCAGCGGAACGACCTTGTCGGGATCGAGCGCCATGTCCTCGATGTCGAGGACGGCTTCGATGCGATCGGGGGACGACCGCAGCTCCTGCTCCACGATGGCGCGGAGCACCGGCGCGGCGTTCACGTCCCCCATGTCCGGGCTCGTGTACAGGCTGCGGTAGATGGAGGCGAGCGTGAGGACACGGTCCTGAAGACGGCGGAGGATGCCGCGCACGCGCGGATCGGGCATCCGGCGCATCTGCATGGACACGATGGACGAGATGAGCTGGAGGTTGTTCTTCACGCGGTGGTGGACCTCGCGAAGGAGGACGCCCCGTTCGCGGAACGCATTCTCCATGCGGGCCTCGTCCTGGAGGATCGACTGGGCCATCTGGCGGAAGGCGCCCTCGATCTCCCGCAGCTCGAAGGGCGCCGAGGGCGACGGCGGACGGCCGGGCAGGCTGCGGTCGCGCCCGAACCGACGCATCCGGGCGCCGAGGTCGGTGACCCGCCGGATCACGAGCCGGTGGATCGCCCAGAACGCCACGATGAGGCTGGTCGCCCACATCAGCAGCGGGAACAGGAGCGGCGAGTCGATCGCACGCCCGATCCCCTGCCCGGCCTGCTCGGGCGACCAGATCGCCATGGCGTAGGCCACGTTCGGGATCAGCGGCGTGACGGTATAGACGCGGTCCTCGCCGCGGGCGTTCTGCCCCTGGAAGACCTGGGGCCGCTGCACCGTTTCCGCCGATAGCGCCCGCCCCTGCGCGAGAAGGTCCGCCAGCGGCACGTCCTCCTGGCCCGCGACCTGCGTGGTCAGCACCTCGCCCCTGGCGTTGTAGGTGATGAGACGAAGGGGCCGAAGGGCCGAGACGCCGAACGGGGCGGTCATGATCCGGTCCCGGGGGATGGAGATGGCCAGGTAGCCCGGAAAGCCGCCCTCCTCGCCCGGCTCGGGCATGATGGGCAGCATGACGATCATGACATCCTGGCCCGAAAGCCCGCCGCCCGCCCGCGTCCGCACGGTGACGCGCGGGTTCGCCATGAGCTCCGGCATGTCGATGGTGTCCGCGACCTCGAAGCTGCGCCCCGCCGAGGAACAGGTGACCGGGCCTTCGGCCGGGAACAGGCCGATGAAGCTGTAAAGCTCCCGGTCCTGCACGAAGCGGTTCAGGTAGCCCGAGCAGGTCTCGGGATCGTCGAGGAGATCCGCGACGACGCCCAGCGCCTCGCCGGCCCCCAGCGCCTGCTCGACGGCCTGCCCGACCCCGGCGGCGCCCTGCTCGGTCAGGGCCAGAAGGGACAGCTCGGTCCGCCGCAGTGTTTCGCGCTGGAACTCACGCGTCTGCCACAGCGCAATCAGGCCAAGCGGCAGGAGCGCGATCGTGAGGAACGCCGCCACGCGCGGGGCCAGCCCATCCAGCCGTGGGCGGTACCAGGGCCGGGGCGCCCCCGTCACAGATGTGGCCCGCCCTGGGAGGCGATCACCGCCAGGGTCGCTCCGTCGGTGAGCTCGAGGCTGTCGGCGTCATTGAGTTGCAGGAGCTGGGCGAGACGCGCCCGCGCCCGGTTGGCGCGGCTTTTCACCGTCCCCACCGCGACGCCCGTCATCTCGGCCGCCTCCTCGTAGGAAAAGCCCGACGCGCCCACGAGGGCCAGGGCCTCGCGCTGCTCGTCGGGAAGCTGTTGGAAGGCGCGGATGAAGTCGGCCATCTGCAGCCGCCCGTCATGGGCCGGCTTTTCGGCCAGGGTCGCCACCAGCGCGCCGTCGCTGTCGCTCACCTCCCGCACGGTACGCCGGCGGGTCGAATAGAAGGTGTTGCGCAGGATGGTGAACAGCCAGGCGCGCAGGTTCGTGCCGGGGGCAAAGCGGTCGAAATGCGACCAGGCCTTGACCACCGTGTCCTGCACGAGATCGTCCGCCTGCGACGCGTTCCGCGTCAGGCTAAGCGCGAAGGCCCGCATCGCCGGCAGGTGGGTCACCAGCTCGTCGCGGGGGTTCGGCGGCGTCGTGGAGACGTCGGGCGCCCTGCGCTGGGCCGCGCGCTCCGTCCCTTCGGCGGAACGGATCGGGGGCCGGCTGCTCCGACCGGACACCCGCGGCATCACGCGCCCAGTCGCGGCGAGTCGCGACGTTCCGGAGCGGGAGGAGGGGCAACCTCGCTCAGGCGCTTAAGAAGGTGCGAGAATTCGGTCGGCAGCTGGCCTTCGACCGGCGCCCCGAAGGCGCGGCGCAGATTGCCGGCGAAGGCCGCTCCGCGCAGCTCAAAGGTCGAAAGCTCGTCCATATCGGGCAGAAACCTTTCCCTCTTCCCTTTCCGAACCTAAATCTCGGGCCTAATGTTTGGTTCCACCGCAATGCAGGGACGCTTCATCACATGAGCACGAATGCCGCACCCGACCTGTCCGCGCTGATCGGGTCGGAGCTACCCTATCTTCGCCGCTATGCCCGAGCCCTGACCGGGAGCCAGTCCAGCGGGGACGCCTATGCGCTCGCCACGCTCGAGGCGATCCTGGAGGAGCCCGAACTGTTCGAGGTCGGCGTCAACCCGCGGGTGGCGCTGTTCACGGTCTTCCACACCATCTGGCAAAGCTCGGGCGCGCCGGTTTCGGAAGGGGAAACGGGCCTCGCCCTTGCGGCGCAGCAGCACCTCGCCCGGCTCACGCCCAACACCCGCGAGGCTCTGCTCCTGGCGACCATCGAGGATTTCAAGCCCGAGGAGATCGCCACCATCATGCGGACGGACGTGGACGAGGTCATGCACCTCATCAACCGCGCCCGCGCCGACATGGAGGACAGCGTGTCGGGCCGCGTCATGATCATCGAGGACGAGGCGATCATCGCGCTCGACCTCCAGAGCATCGTGGCGGACATGGGTCATGCCATCACCGGCGTGGCGCGGACCCGCGACGCGGCCGTGGCCCTGGCCGGGATCGAACGGCCTGACCTCATCCTCGCGGACATCCAGCTGGCCGACAAGTCGTCGGGGATCGATGCGGTCAACGACATCCTCAGGGCGGGCGGCAACATCCCGGTGATCTTCATCACCGCCTTCCCGGAACGGCTCCTGACCGGGGAGCGGCCCGAGCCCGCCTTCCTGATCTCCAAGCCCTACCGCGAGGATCAGGTGAGGTCCGCCATCAGCCAGGCGATGTTCTTCTCGTCGACCGAGACGCTTCACGCCTGACGCGAAACCGGCCCGGCAGCGGCGCCCGGCCATCCAAGGATGCCAAGCGGCCCGGGGGCGACCCCGGGCCGTTGCGTTGTCAGCCTCCGAAGACGGTGAGTTCCGGCAGGCCGGTGAGGGGCGCCCCCAGGGCGCGCATGGCCTCCAGGCTGATCTGGCTGCCCGAGCCCGGCTCTCCGCCCGAAGGCCGGAGCTCCAGGGCGACGGACTGGCCGTTGTATTCGACGCGGCCCTGCGTCGGTTCGCTGACCAAGGGCGTCTCGAGCCAAAGGCCCGGATTCGCCGGGGATCCCAGGGACGCCACGGTCGTGCCCAGCTGCCCGGCCGGCCGGGGGGTGGCGGAGACCGCCGTCGGGGCGGGCTCGCCCACGGCGATGCCTTCGACGGCAGGCGGCGGAGCCAGCGGGTCGAGCGGCTGCGTTTCGACCGTCACGGGGGCCGGAAAGGCAGCGGGCGTCGGCGCGGTGAGATCCGCGGGCCGCACGGCCGGGGACGTGACCTGGGTCACGGCCGGCGCGGTGGGGACTCCGGGGCCGGACTCGAGGTCGGCGCAGGCCGCGATGGGGAGAAGGGCGAAAAGGGGGAGGATGCGGGTGCTCATGCCCGGACGCTAGCCCATGCCCCCTTGCCGGCGCAACGTCCGCGAAAGCCCCGATCATCGCTTGCGGCGGAATGGTCCCAGGCCTACTTGAGAGATCATGGACGCTCTCGTCGATCCCTTCGGCCGGACGATCCGATACCTGCGGGTGTCGGTCACGGATCGTTGCGACTTCCGTTGCGTCTACTGCATGTCCGAGGACATGACCTTCCTGCCGAAGTCGGAGATCCTCACCCTCGAGGAACTCGACCGCCTGTGCTCCGCCTTCGTGCGCCATGGCGTCGAGAAGCTGCGCATCACCGGGGGCGAGCCTTTGGTCCGGCGCAACATCCTGAGCTTCTTCGAGGCGATGGGGCGGCATCTCCGGAGCGGCGCGCTTCGCGAGCTGACCCTGACGACCAATGGCAGCCAGCTGGAGCGCCATGCGGCCGACCTTGCCCGCGTGGGCGTGCGGCGGGTGAACGTCTCGCTCGACACCCTTGATCCCGAGCGGTTCCGCAGGCTCACCCGCTGGGGACGGCTGGAGCAGGTCCTTCGCGGCATCGAGGCCGCACGCGAGGCAGGCCTGCGGGTCAAGATCAACGCCGTGGCCCTGAAGGGCGACACCGAAGAGGAGATGTTCGACCTCGTCCAGTGGTGCGCGCGCGAGGGGCACGACCTGACCTTCATCGAGGTGATGCCGATGGGCGACATCGGCAACGAAATGCGCCTCGACCAGTTCTGGTCCCTGCGCGACCTGCGCGCCCGGCTGGCGGAACGCTACACCCTGACCGACCTTGCCGAGCGGACCGGCGGTCCGGCCCGTTACGTCCGGCTGGAGGAAACAGGGCAGAAGATCGGCTTCATCACGCCGCTGTCCCATAACTTCTGCGAATCCTGCAATCGCGTCCGGCTGACCTGCACGGGGCAGCTCCATACCTGCCTAGGCCAGGAAGGCGCGTCGGACCTCCGGGCGGCGCTGCGCGAATCCGGGAACGAGGATCTTCTGGACGACGCGATCCGGGCTGCGATCCGGCTCAAGCCCAAGGGGCATGACTTCGACTATTCGCGCGGGGTCGGCGGCCGCATCTCGCGCCACATGAGCCATACGGGCGGCTGACCTTGTCCGGATCACGGCCCTGGCCCGCCCCCTTGCGGCTCTACGGCTGGGCCGCCAACCTGCTGCAGGGCCAAGCCTTCCGTCGCGTGTCGGAGCGGCTTGGCTCGCAAGGGGTGGAGCCGGTGCGCCAGCGCGAACGCCTGGGCCATCCGACGCTGGTCCGCCCGCCCGGGCGGCTGGTCTGGTTCCATGCGGCCAGCGTGGGGGAAA
The DNA here is from genome assembly GCF_017916275.1 of Rubellimicrobium arenae. GTDB lineage: Bacteria > Pseudomonadota > Alphaproteobacteria > Rhodobacterales > Rhodobacteraceae > Rubellimicrobium > Rubellimicrobium arenae. The sequence goes on along the minus strand of NZ_JAFMST010000003.1, from coordinate 169,421 downwards.
GCCTGTCGATCCTGCCCCTCGTGCGGCTGCTCGCCCCCCGGGTCCAGGTGCTCGTGACCACCGTGACCGCAAGCTCGGCCGGGATCATGGCGCGGCGACTTCCCGCAGGCGTGCTGCACCAGTTCGCCCCGATTGATTCGGGACCGGCGGTGCGGCGGTTCCTCGATCACTGGCAGCCCGACCTGGCGGTCGTCGTCGAAAGCGAGATCTGGCCGCAGATGCTTCGGATGTCGGCGCACCGGGGCGTGCCGCTCGTCCTGATGAACGCGCGCTTCTCGCCCCGCTCGCTCCGGAACTGGGCCCGGGCGCCCCGGAGCGCGCGGGCGGTGCTGGGCCTGTTCGCGCGCATTGTGACCCAGACCGAGGGAATGCGCGAGGCGTTGGTCAGCCTGGGCGCCGACCCCACCCGTACGGTCGTCGGCGGCAACATGAAGGCCTCGGCCCCGCCCCCGCCCGACAACCCCGAGGAGCGGGCGCGCATTGCGGGCCTTCTGCAGGACGCTCCGGTATGGGCCGCCGTCTCCACCCATCCGGGCGAGGAGGAAGCCGTCCTGGCCGCGCACCTGCATCTGCGCGAACGGCTTCCCGGGACGCGGCTGATCCTCGTGCCGCGCCATCCGGAGCGGGCCGCGGAGATCGGAGCGCTGATCGACCGGACAGGACTGGCCTGGACCCGGCGCAGTGCCGGCGAATCGCCGGCCACCGCGGTCCATCTCGCGGATACGCTGGGCGAGACGGGCCTCTGGTTCCGGCTCGCGCCATTGGTATTCCTGGGCGGGTCCTTCGTGCCCGTCGGCGGTCACAACCCATGGGAGGCCGCGCAGTGCGGCGCGGCGCTGCTGATAGGCCCCTTGCGGGACACGGTGGCCGGCGACGTGGCAGCGCTCGAGGCGGTGGGGGCGGCGATGACCGTGCAGCGGCCCGAGGATCTGGGCCCGGTCGCGATGGACCTCCTCGGGCGGGCCGACCGTCTGGACGCGATGCGGGCCGCGGGACTCGGCCTCGCATCGGCGCAGATCGGGCGGACCGAGGCGATCGCGCGCGACCTCCTTGGGATGCTGGCCGATGCGTGACGCCAAGGACCCGGCGACGGTCCAGGTCATTGCCCCGAACTTCAAGCGCCGCCTGTCGGGAGTCACCTCGACGGTGTTCCGGCTGGTGCCGTTCCAGGCCCGCGACCTGAACGTGGTGGTGGCCGGACCGGTCGTGCCCGAGGGCATCCCGCAGATCCGGTTGCGCGACCTCGTCCTGATGCCGCGCCACGGCCCCGACGGCCCGCGTGTCTGGCACGCCCGGCGCAATGTCGAGATGCTGGGCGGGCTTGCCCTTCGCGCCCTGGGCAAGGACCTGCGGCTGCTGTTCACCTCGGCGTCGCAGAGGCGGCACACCGGGTTCACGAAATGGCTGATCCGGCGGATGGATGAGGTGGTCTCGACCTCGGCCCGGACCGCCGCCTATCTGGAGCGGCCTTCCGTGGTCGTGCATCATGGGATCGATACGGCGACGTTCCAGCCCCCGGCCGACCGTGCCGCGCTGCGGTCCGAGTTGGGCATGCCCGAAGGACCGATCGTGGGGTGCTTTGGCCGCATCCGCGCCCAGAAAGGGACGGACCTGTTCGTCGACGCCATGATCGGGGTCCTGTCGGAGCGGCCGGACGGCGGAGCGATCCTGCTTGGCCGCGCCACGTCCGAGCATCGAAGCTTCCAGCAAGGCCTTGAGACCCGGATTGCCGCAGCCGGGCTGTCGGACCGGATCCGCTTCCTGGGCGAGGTGCCGGTGGGCGACATGGCCCGCTGGTACCAGGCACTGGACCTATTCGTCGCGCCGCAGCGCTGGGAGGGGTTCGGCGTCACCCCCATCGAGGCCATGGCCTGCGGCGTGCCTGTCATCGCCACGCGCGTCGGCGCCTTCGAGGATCAGGTGGCGGACGGCGTTACGGGGCGGCTGATCCCTGCCGACGACCTGCCGGCCATGGCCCAGGCAATCCGCGACGCCCTGTCGGACCGGCCGCGGCTCGCCCGGTGGGGCGAGGCCGCGCGCGCGCATGTCCTGGGCCGATTCCGCATCGAGGACGAGGCCGCGGCGCTGAACGCGCTCTACCGAGACCTCCTCAGGCGCTGATCGGCATCCGCGTCTCGGCCACGCCCGCGAGCCAGGAGCATCCGGCCGGGATCGCTTCGTCGTTGAAGTCGTATTCCGGGTGGTGGACCGGCGCGGTCGCGCCATTGCCCAACAGGATATAGGCCCCCGGCCGCTCCTCGAGCATGTAGGCGAAGTCCTCGCCGCCCATGACCAGGGGGGCTTCGTCGCAGGAGCCCGAGACCATGCGGGCCACCTCGCGGGCGAACTCGGTCTGCGCCTCGTGGTTCGCCATCACCGGATAGCCGCGCATGTAGTTGACCCTGGCCGAGGCGCCGTAGGCCAGCGCCGTCGCCTCGGAGATGGCCTTGAGCCGTGCCTCGGCCATGTCGCGGTTTTCGCGGGACATGGTGCGGATGGTGCCCCGCAGGGTGACGCGGCTGGGGATGACGTTGAAGGCCTTGGACGAGGATTCGATGGAGGTGACCGAGACCACCACCTGCGACACGGGGTCCGAGTTGCGGCTCACGATGCTCTGGAGGGCGACGACCGTATGGCTCGCGGCCAGGGTCGGGTCCACGACCTCCTGCGGCTTGGCGGCGTGGCCGCCCTTACCTTCCACCACGATCTCGAACTGGTCCGTGGCGGCGAAGAAGGTTCCCGCCCGGATCGAGAAGCTGCCCAAAGGCCGCCCGGGCCAGTTGTGGAGCCCGTAGACCTCGGTCACGCGCCAGCGGTCCATGAGTCCGTCGGCGCACATCTCGCGTCCGCCGCCGCCGCCCTCCTCCGCGGGCTGGAAGATGACGATCACGGTGCCGTCGAAGTTGCGCGTCTCGCAGAGATATTTGGCGGTGCCGAGCAGCATCGCGGTGTGGCCGTCGTGGCCGCAGGCGTGCATCGCGCCCGGAGTCTTGGAGGCGTAGGCGACGCCGGTGGCCTCGTGGATGGGCAACGCGTCCATGTCGGCGCGCAGGCCGATCACCTTGCCGGAGGTCGTCGCCCTGCCCCTGATGACCCCCACGACGCCGGTGCGGCCGATGCCGGTGACCACCTCGTCGCAGCCGAACTCGCGCAGGCGGTCGGCCACCAGGGCCGAGGTCCGGTGGGTTTCGAACAGGATCTCAGGGTGTTCGTGGATGTCGCGGCGCCAGGCGGCGATCTCGGGCAGAAGCTCTGCGAAACGGTTCTTGGGCGGCATGGAGGACACTCTCGCTGGATGACCGATTGTTGCCCCAAGCCGGAGCCGGGGCAACCCCGGCTTCGACGAGGCCGAAGCCGATGCCCGGCCCTGTTCGGTTGCACTGAGGACTCGCCCCCCGAACCCCCACCGCAGATCCAACCCGAAGCTGGCCAGCCGTCGTGGCGCGTGCCGGATCCGGGCACTCAGGCATCGGGATGGCGCCACTTCGCAATCGTGTTCCTTCGTGGTCTGGCGCGTCGCATCATTTTGCCGTCGGCCCGACCAAAGATGCGGCGACCCGATCCCGAGCACGATGGAGGACGCCTGCCGGACCTTAAGGGGGCGATTGGCCGATGTCGTGCGTCTGAGGCCAGCCCGATGGATCGCCCACAAACCTTGCAGGGCGGATGCCCGGCCTTGGCTCCGGTGACGTCACTACCTCTCTTGGGTGAACGCGACGCTTGTTCCGTCTGTCGCCTTCGAGCCCCGGAAACGAAAAGGCCCGCCGTGAAGCGGGCCCTCCGGTCGTCAGATCGCCACGACGTCCAGTGGAGGAAAGCCGTTGAAGCAGACCGACGAATAGGTCGAGGTGTAGGCGCCCGTGTTGCGGATCAGCACCCGGTCCCCGGCCTTGAGAGCCAGCGGAAGCTGCATCGGACGCTTTTCGTAGAGCACGTCGGCCGAGTCGCAGGACGGGCCGGCAACGATGCAGGGCCCCGTGGCGTCACCGTCGTGGGGAGTCACGAACTGGTAACGGATCGCCTCGCCTTCGGTCTCGGCCAGACCGGAGAAGCGGCCGATCGACAGGTAGACCCAGCGGTGCAGGTCGCGCTCGCTCTTGCGGGAGGTCAGCACCACCTCGGCCACGATCATGCCAGCCTCGGCGACCAGGCCACGGCCCGGCTCCGCCATCAGGCGGGGCACATTGCCAAAGCGCTCGGTCACCATCGCCATGACGCCGGCCGCGTAATCGGTCGGAGCTTCGATGGCCTCGCCGTAGAAGGCCGGGAAGCCGCCGCCGATGTTGAGAAGCGTCAGCTCATGCCCGGCAACCTTGGCATCCGCCCAAAGCTGCGCCACGGCGTCCAGCGTGGGGCGCCACATCTCGGCCTTGCGGGTCTGCGAACCCACGTGGAACGAGAAGCCCACCGGGTCGAGACCCAGCTCCTTGGCGCGGTCCAGCAGGCGAAGCGCGGTATCGCGGTCGCAGCCGAACTTGCGGGTGAGCGGCCAATCGGCCATCGACACCTCGACGATCACGCGGATGTAGACCTGCGCGCCGGGGGCGTGTTCGGCGATCTTCTCCAGCTCCTCGTCGGCATCGGCCGCGAACAGGGTGATGCCGGCCTGATGCGCCCAGGCAATGTCGCCCACGCGCTTGATGGTGTTGCCGTACGAGATCTGGTGCGGCTGCGCGCCCTGGGCAAAGCACATCTCGATCTCCCCACGCGAGGCGGCGTCGAAATGCGCGCCAAGCCGGACGAGACGGCCCAGGATGGCCGGATGGGGGTTCGCCTTCACGGCATAGTGGATGTCGGCATGGCCCAGGCCCGCCTTGAGCGCATGGTATTGCGCTTCCATGCGGTCCACGTCGATGACCAGCGTCGGGCGGTCGAACTCCGCCGTGGCGCAGAACGCCTCGAGGCGGTTCTCGTCGAAAGCGCGGACGGCAAGAGATTGCGACGGGGCCATCGCCCCCGCGAATTGGACAGTCATCGGTCATCTCCGACAGAACAAAGAGGCCCCTTTCGGGGCCAGGCGATTCCAAGGGAGACGTTACCGTCGCTACGTAAACACGTGGGCGCGAAGCTGTCCGGCCAGAGGCGCGTGCGTTGGCGTCTATGGCCCCCATGTGGGGCATTTGCGGATTCGGATCAAGACCCTTTTTCGGCTGAGCCGACGGTTTTTTACAGAGCGGGCCAGCAGACCTAAGTTCTTGGCAAGTCTGAGGTTTGTTCCCGGACTCAGTGGATCGTTCCCCTTTGACGCCGGACCTTGGGCGTGGGAGCCTGGGGCACATGGCCCGTCTGATCCTTCTCAACAAACCTTACGGCGTTCTGTCACAATTCACCGACGCCAGGAGCCCGTCGCCCCGTCCGACCCTGTCCGGTCTCGTCGATCGGCCGGGCGTGTATCCGGCCGGGCGACTGGACCGTGACAGCGAAGGCCTGCTCCTTCTCACGGATGACGGCCGCCTGCAGGCGCGCATCGCGGATCCGCGTCACAAGATGGAGAAGACCTACCTGGCCCAGGTCGAGGGTGATCCCACCGAGGCGGACCTCGAGACGCTCCGCCGTGGCGTCACGCTCAACGACGGCCCCACCCGGCCCGCCACGGTGCGCCGGGTCGACCCGCCCGATCTCTGGCCCCGGGATCCGCCAATCCGGGTGCGGCAGAGCGTGCCGGACACCTGGCTGGAGATCACGATCACGGAAGGGCGCAACCGGCAGGTGCGCCGCATGACGGCTGCCGTGGGCCTGCCGACGCTGCGGCTGGTGCGATGGAGAATCGGCCCGTGGACCGTCGGGGATCTTGCTCCCGGGCAGTGGCGGGAGGTTCCGGTGCCCGATCCACGGATACGGTAGGGGGGCCGAAGCCCCCCGCCCCTTATGCCGCCAGCTTGGGCAGCAGGTCGTCCAGCGACTTCTTGGCGTCGCCGTAGAACATCCGCGTGTTGTCCTTGTAGAAGAGCGGGTTCTCGATCCCCGAATAGCCGGTGCCCTGCCCGCGCTTGGAGACGATGACGTGCTTGGCCTTCCAGACCTCGAGCACCGGCATCCCGGCGATGGGGGAGTTCGGGTCCTCCTGCGCGGCCGGGTTCACGATGTCGTTGGACCCGATGACGATGGCGACGTCCGTCTCGGGGAAGTCGTCGTTGATCTCGTCCATCTCCATCACGATGTCATAGGGGACCTTCGCCTCGGCGAGGAGCACGTTCATGTGGCCCGGCAGCCGCCCCGCGACGGGGTGGATCGCGAAGCGGACGTTCTTGCCCCGGGCGCGGAGCCGCTTGGTCAGTTCCGACACGGATTGCTGCGCCTGCGCGACGGCCATGCCGTAGCCGGGGATGATGACGATGTTCTGCGCATCGTCCAGCAGGGCCGCCACCCCGTCCGAGTCTATGGCCACCTGCTCGCCCGTGATCTCCATGGCCGGACCGGTCGTGGTGCCGAAGCCGCCCAGGATCACGCTGACGAAGCTGCGGTTCATCGCCTTGCACATGATGTAGCTCAGGATCGCCCCCGAGGAGCCCACGAGCGCGCCCGTCACGATCAGCAGGTCGTTCGACAGCGTGAAGCCGATCGCCGCCGCCGCCCAGCCCGAATAGCTGTTGAGCATCGACACCACCACCGGCATGTCGGCGCCGCCGATCCCCATGACGAGGTGGTAGCCGATGAACAGCGCCGCCGCCGTCATCAGCAGCAGCCAGATGAACCAGCCGGTGGAGACGTAGAGCACCAGCATCAGCAGCGAAAAGACCGCCGCCCCCGCGTTCAGCATGTGCCCGCCGGGCAGCTTCTCGGCCTTGCCGGTGATGCGGCCCGCCAGCTTGCCGAAGGCCACCACCGAGCCGGTGAAGGTCACCGCGCCGATGAACACGCCCAGGAACAGCTCCACGAGGAAGATGTTCACCTCCACGGGCGTCTTGTGCGCCAGCACGGCGGCAAAGCCGGTCAGGCCGGCGCGCGCTGTTTCGTCCATGGCCTGCACGCGGCCCAGTTCGATATGGCCGTTGAAGCCGATGAACACGGCGGCCAGGCCCACGAAGCTGTGGAGCGCCGCGACCAACTGCGGCATCTCGGTCATCTGGACGCGCTTGGCAACCATGGCGCCCGCGACCGAGCCGATGGCGACCATCAGGATCACCACCCACAGGTGCTGCACGTCCGGCCCGAAGACCGTGGCCAGCACGGCCAGGGCCATGCCCGCGATGCCGTACCAAACGGCGCGCTTGGCGCTTTCCTGCCCCGAAAGGCCGCCCAGCGACAGGATGAAGAGAATGGCAGCCGCGACATAGGCCGCGCCGACGAGTCCGATGGCCATGGCTCAGGACCTCTGGAACATGGCGAGCATCCGGCGCGTGACCAGGAAGCCGCCCACGATGTTGATGGTGGCGATCAGGATGGACAGCGCCGCCAGGATCACGATCAGCCAGTGGCCCGACCCGACCTGCAGCAGCGCGCCGAGGATGATGATCCCCGAGATCGCGTTCGTCACGGCCATCAGCGGCGTGTGCAGCGAATGCGACACGCTCCAGATCACCTGGAAGCCCACGAAGCAGGCCAGCGCGAAGACGATGAAGTGGCTCATGAATGAGGCGGGCGCGTAAAGGCCGATCAGGCCCAGCAGCACCGTCCCGGCCACCAGCAGGGCGACATGCCGGCGCGTCTCGCCCTTGAAGGCCAGAACCTCCTGTTCCCGCTTCTCGGCGGGCGTGAGCTCCCGGGGCTTGGGCTTGGCCGCGACGCTCGCGATGGCCTGGATCTTGGGCGGTGGCGGCGGCCAGGTGACGGCGCCCGCATGGACCACGGTCGCCCCCCGGATCACGTCGTCCTCCATGTTGTGGACCAGCACGCCGTCCTTGCCGGGCGTCAGGTCCGTCAGCATGTGCCGGATGTTGGTTGAATACAGCGTGGACGCCTGCGCCGCCATGCGCGAGGGGAAGTCGGTGTAGCCCACCACCGTGACGCCGTTGGGCGTCGTGACCTTCTGGTCGGGCACCGTCAGCTCGCAGTTGCCGCCCCGTTCCGCCGCGAGGTCCACGATGACCGAGCCGGGCTTCATCATCTCGACCATGTCGCGCGTCCAGAGCACCGGCGCGGGCCGGCCCGGGATCAGCGCGGTGGTGATGACGATGTCCATCTGCGGAGCCAGTTCGCGGAACTTGGCCAGCTGCTTCTCGCGGAACTCCGGCGAGGAGGGCGCGGCGTAGCCGCCGGTCGCGGCGCCGTCCTGGCCCGCCTCGAACTCCAGGAACACGAAGGACGCGCCCATGGATTCGATCTGCTCGGCCACCTCGGGCCGCACGTCGAAGGCGTGGACCACGGCGCCGAGGCTCACCGCCGTGCCGATGGCGGCAAGTCCCGCGACGCCCGCGCCGACCACGAGCACCTGCGCCGGGGGCACCTTGCCCGCCGCCGTGACCTGGCCCGTAAAGAAGCGGCCGAAGTTCGCGCCCGCCTCGATCACCGCGCGGTAGCCCGCGATGTTGGCCATGGACGACAGCGCATCCATCTTCTGCGCGCGGCTGATGCGGGGCACCATGTCCATCGCGATCACCGAGGCCCCCGTCGCCCGCGCCTGCTCGAGCAGGTCGGCGTTCTGGCCGGGGTAGAAGAAGGAGATGAGCGTCTGCCCCTCGCGCAGGAGCGCGACCTCGCCCGGCTCGGGCGGGCGAACCTTGGCGACCACATCGGCGCCCTCGACCAGCGCCCGCGCATCCGGGACGACCTCGACCCCCGCCGCGCGGTACATGTCGTCCGAAAAGCCCGACGCCTCGCCCGCGCCGGCCTCGACCAGGCAGGTGTGCCCCAGTTTGTGAATGTCCTGCGCCGAGGCCGGGGTCATCGCCACCCGTGCCTCGCCCGGCTGCACCTCGCGCAGAGCGCCGATCCTCATGGGCTGTCCCCTCCCCTTTTTGCGGCTGCAGAGAGGCATAACCCGGACATCTGCGCCTTCACAAGCGCAAGGGACCTAAGCCTTTCCGCTCAGATCCAGCGGCGGGTGTCCCGGCAGTACCGCACGAAGGCCGCCGGGAACCGTCGGGCCAGGGCCGCTTCCTCCGGAACGATGTAGCGGCGCTCGATCCACCAGGCGTAGATCGGAACCAGCGGCAGCGCGGAGGGCGACCCCAACCGGAGCGCCCAGCCCAGGAGCACCAGGACGAAGCCGAGGTAGATCGGATTGCGCGACAGCGCGAAGAGGCCCGAGGTGACGAGCTGGCTGGCCTCCCGGCGCGGCATGACGGCGGTGCGGGCGCGGCGCAGTTGCAGGACGGCCAGCAGTCCGACCAAGACTCCGCCGCCGACCAGGAGCCCCGCGAGCAGGTCGGTCTCCGGGCAGCTGAAGCTCAGGTTCCAGGGATCGCCGCGAGCGATCACCCAGGCCACGGCGCCGAACAGCACGAGCCAGAGCGGAGGAAGGTCGAGACGACGCATGAGCCCAGCCTGCCCCGGCTTCCGGAACCTGTCCATCCCTCGCCCTCGCCCGCGGGCTGGCCTATGCTGCGCCCGAGGGAGACGCATGATGACCGACTTCGCCGCCACCAAGGCACTCTTCGACCTGCCCGCGGGACTTGTATATCTCGACGGCAATTCGCTGGGCCCGCTGCCCAAGGCCGCTCCCGCCCGGATGGAGCAGGCGATGCGCGCGGAATGGGGCACGATGCTGATCGGCGGATGGAACCAGGCCAACTGGATGGCGCAGCCCCGGCGCCTGGGGGACCGCATCGGCCGCCTGATCGGGGCCGAGCCCGGCCATACGGTGATCGGCGACACCCTGTCGATCAAGGTGTTCCAGGCCCTGTCGGCATGCCTGGCCCTGCGGCCCGACCGCCTCGTGATCCTGTCGGACACCGGCAACTTTCCATCGGACCTTTACATGGCCGAGGGGCTCGTCCGGATGCTCGGCGGCCGGCACGAACTGCGGCTCGCGGAGCCGGAGGACCTCGAAGACGCGATCACCGAGGAGGTCGCCGTCCTCCTCGTGACCGAGGTGGACTACCGCACCGGGCGACGCCACGACATGGCTCGGCTGACGGCCCGGGCTCATGCGATGGGGGCGCTCGTCGTCTGGGACCTGGCCCATTCGGCGGGGGCGCTGCCCGTCGATGTGGCCGGGGGCGGGGCCGATTTCGCCGTCGGCTGCACCTACAAGTATCTCAATGGCGGCCCCGGCGCGCCCGCCTTCATCTACGTGGCGCCGCGCCATGCCCATGACGCCCCCCCGGCCCTCTCGGGCTGGCTCGGGCATCGCGCGCCCTTCGCCTTCGAGCTTTCCTATACGGCGGGTGACGGCATCGACCGGATGAGGGTCGGCACGCCGCCGGTTCTCGCGATGGCCTCGCTCGAGGCCGCGCTCGACATCTGGGACGCGGTCGAGATGGACGACCTTCGGCGCGCCTCTCTGGCGCTGACCGACCGGTTCATCGACGGGGTGGAGGCCGCCTGCCCCGACCTCGTCCTTGCCACCCCGCGCGACCACGAACGGCGCGGCAGTCAGGTCAGCTTCCGCCATCCCGACGGCTATGCCGCGATGCAGGCACTGATCGCCCGAGGGGTCGTCGGGGACTTCCGGGCCCCCGACATCATGCGCTTTGGCTTTGCCCCGCTCTATATCGGGTCGGCCGAGGTGGATCGCGCGATCGAGATCATCGCGGAGGTCATGAATGGCCGCCATTACGACGATGCGGCCTACCGCCAACGCGCCGCGGTGACCTGACGCGGGCGGGCCAAGGCCCGCCCTGCCATATTACATGAGCCACTGCCGGTAGTCGCTCACCAGGAGCCGCAGGGGCGCTTCGTCTTCCTCGATGTCGGCAAAGCGGCCGATCGGCTCACGGAAGACGTTGTCCGTCTCGTCGTCGTTCACGGTGGAGACCTCGCCGATCAGCACCGTCCCGCCCTGGCCCCAGAAGGCGTGCCAGTCCCCCGGCAGGAGGGTGATGCTCTCGCCCGGAGCGAGCAGGATCCGCTCCCCCGGCCCGTAGGGGCGCGGAAGGCCATCGGTGTAGACGGTGCCGCCGTGATTCTCGCTGAACCGCCCTTCCTCGTCCGAGCCGAAGAGCTCGATCACCAGCGTCGCGCCACCGCGATTGATGATGTCCTCGGCCTTGATGACATGGGTGTGGTGAGGAGACAGCTGATCCTCGTGGGAGATGAGCAGTTTCTCGGCGTAGCACATGCCCCGGCCCTGCTGGAGGTCGGCCAGGCGACCATTCCGCAGCGTGAACAGGAACAGGCCCATCCGGTCGTATTCGCCGCGCCCGTAATCCGTGATGTCCCACCCGCAGCGGGCATCGATGATGGCCTTCGCCTCGTCCTTGCGGGCCTTGAACTCCTCGGGCGTCCAGTTGGCGAAGGGCGGGAGGACGAAGCCATGGGAGCGGATGAACGCCTCCGACTCACGGATGATCTCGTTGATGCGGCTGCGCTTCATGGCTCCCCCCTTGGTTTGGAGCCCGACTATATCGCCAGCGCAGCCCCCCTCAAGCCCATGCGCTTCCGGAATCGGAAAGAACGAGACGGAGGGACGCGCGGTCGCGCGGCGCCTCCGAACCGGAGACCGGATCGCCCGGGCAGGCTCGGCCTCGGAAGCGCCTGGAGCCGGCCGCCGGCCGCGTGGCCGATCCGCTCGGCCGGAAGCTCGTCCGTGGCTGGCCGCTGCCGGTGAGTTGCCGGACCAAGTCCATGGAGGGCGGACCTGCTCCCGCCCGGCCCGCGCGCCGGTCTGCCCCCGGGCCATTGAAGAGTCAGCTCCCAAGGCCCGGCTGCGCGAAGGCCTCGACGCGCTACCCGCTGCAACCAAGGCTTCGACGCAAGCCGCCGTGAAGGTGATCAGCCCCCGGACTGAAGAGACGGGCGGCTGCGCCGGCTCACCAGGAGCCCAGTGTCGAACAGACCGGTCTTTGGGATCCTGGGCGAAGGGCCAACGATCGGCCACGATCACGCAGGCGATGCCGTTTCAGGCCTTGGCATCAGCCTTTCGATCACGCCAACGGGCTGATAGCGGCCAGGCCAACCACAACCGGCACCGCCAAACCGGCGCTGCCATTCAACTTGGAAACCAAGGCCCGGCCGCCCAACTCGGTAACCTGTCCCGCACATGAACGAGAGTAGGTTAACACGAATCGGGCGATTCGCCTAACGTTAGATTAAGCTCGATCAGGCTCGTCTGAGCGTCCTCTGCCGCCCCGCCGCCCAGTCGTGCACCGCGGCTCCGAAGGCCTGGAACAAGGGGCGCGAGACCGGGTCGTTCGCGGCATTCCACTCGGGGTGCCATTGCACGGCCAGCGTGAAGCCTGGCGCGCCCCGGACATAGATCGCCTCGGGCGTGCCATCGGGCGCGACGCCGTCGACGACGATGCGCGGCCCGGGGTTCTTGATGCCCTGGCCATGAAGCGTATTCGTCATCACCTCCCGCGCGCCCATGAGCCGGTGAAAGGGCCCCCCCTCGGTGAAGGACACCTTGTGACGAAGCGCGAACTTCTCCTCGAGGGTGCCGTTCGGGGGCATCCTGTGATTGTCGCGGCCCGGGAGGTCGCGGATCTCGGCATAGAGCGTGCCGCCGAGCGCGACGTTGACCTCCTGGAAGCCGCGGCACACGCCCAGGAAGGGCTGCCCCCGCTCCACGCAGGCGCGGATCAGCGGCAAGGTGACGGCATCGCGGGACCGGTCGAAGCTGCCGTGGGCCGGGGTCTCCTCCTCGCCATACTCCTCCGGGTGGACGTTGGGACGCCCGCCCGTCAGGAGGAAGCCGTCGCAGACGTCGAGCAGTTCCTCGACCGTGACCAGGGATGGATCGGCCGGGATGAGGAGCGGCAGGCAGTCGGAGACATGGGCCACCGCCGACGAGTTCATCGCCCCTCCGGCGTGCGCCGGGTATTCGTCGTTGATGAGGTGGCTGTTGGAGATGATCCCGACAACGGACCTGTGACGTGGCATGGCATGCATCCTGCTATCCTCCGGGAAGGTAAGCGCCCGGCCAGCCGTTAGGAAGACCATGGTGCCATCTTTGTCGCGCCCCGGCGCGTGCGGCACCCCTTTGACCAGAGCCAGGGCAGGATGCCGCGCCGATAGGCGTCCTAGCCCGGCACCAGCGCGCGGAAGCGCCGCATGGCCCCATGAGCCTTTCGGTTCAGCACCGCCAAGGCGTTCCGCCGGCGGACGTCGAGAGGGTTGAGCCGGGGGCTGACCTCGTCAGGGCCAAGGATCTGCTGGAACTGACGATCCAAGTAGCTGCCCCGCGGAGGCATGCGATTCACGTCGACACGCGCCCGCCGGAACAGCTCGTTGTACAGGTGGACCCCCAGGCTGCCGGCGCATTGGGCCTCGGCCTGGCGAAGGCGCGACGGCAGGAGGAGATCGGTGACCACCCGGCTCCAGTGAACCGGATAGAAGGCGCTGGGGTCCATGACGCGCACATCGAACTTCCCCGACGTCGCGAGGCTGGTGAGCAGAACCGGCCCGGCCAGTCCCCACGGCGCGTCGGGGCCCATGTCCCGGGCCCGTTCGTAGGCGTGCAGGAACATGGGGTCGCCGGCAGGCGCATAGATCACCGCATTATTGAGCCGGATCGCATCTTCCCGCCCGACCGTGACCGTATCGAAGGCCGGGAAGGGCTGCAGGCAAAGGACGTCGGTATCGACCCAGTAGCCGCCCCTCTCATGGAGCATCCGGTATCGGAACCAGTCGGAGAAGACAGCCACGCTGCCTTTCCCCAATCCCCGGTTGTAGATGAAGAGTTCGGACTTCGGGAGAATGGCATCTGCAGGCTCGACGCGAATGCCGTCCGGAACTTCCAGATCCCGATCGTAGGAGAACACGACGACATCATGGCGTTGATTGACGAATGACTTGAGACAGGCAGCGGCCCAGGCACTCAGACGCGGGCCGTGCCAGAAAGTCTGGATCGACGGGAGTTGACCAAACATGTTCCTAGTACTTTTGAACTGACGCCCAGATAATTTGGAGCGGGTTCAAGCCTATATCTTTTGTCCAGGATAGCACGTCGGTCGAAAACGCGACTCACCGTTTCTGGAATCACTGTTGCAGTTCGCCCCCCGAGGGCTCTGGAAGGCCGAACTGCGGATTATTCCAAGGCAGGAGTCGCCCGGGTTATGACCCGGCGAGTTTCCGTTCTGCGCGGCGCCGATGCAGCACCGGTTCCGTATAACCCGAAGGCTGGATCCGGCCCTTGAAGATCAGGTCGCAGGCTGCCTGGAACGCCACGCCGTCGAAATTCGGCGACATGGGCCGATACAGCGGATCACCCTCGTTCTGCCGGTCCACCACCACCGCCATTCGGCGCAGCGCCACCATGACACGCGGCTCGTCCACGAGGCCATGGTGAAGCCAGTTCGCCAGGGCCTGCGAGGAGATGCGGCAGGTTGCGCGGTCCTCCATCAGGCCGATGTCATGGATGTCCGGCACCTTGGAGCAACCGATGCCCTGGTCGATCCAGCGCACCACATAGCCCAGGATCCCTTGGACGTTGTTGTCGACCTCGGAGTCGACCTCGGCCTCGGACAGGTTGCGGCCGCCCAGGACGGGGATCGTCAGCAGATCGCGCAGCGTGCCCCGCGCGCCGCCTGCTGCGATCTCCTCCTGACGGGCGGCGACATCCACGATGTGATAGTGGGTCGCGTGCAGCGTCGCGGCCGTGGGCGACGGCACCCAGGCGCAATTCGCCCCGGCCTTCGGATGCGCGATCTTGTCCCGGAGCATCGCGGCCATGAGATCGGGCGCCGCCCACATGCCCTTGCCGATCTGCGCCTTGCCGCGCAAGCCGCAGGCCAGCCCGATATCGACGTTCCGCTCCTCGTAGGACCGGATCCAGGGCTGGGCCTTCATGTCCCCCTTGGGCACCATCGGGCCGGCTTCCATGGAGGTGTGGATCTCGTCCCCGGTGCGATCGAGGAAGCCCGTGTTGATGAAGGCCACGCGCTCCTTCGCGGCGCGGATGCACTCCTTGAGGTTGGCCGAGGTGCGGCGCTCCTCGTCCATGATGCCGAGCTTCACGGTCAGCCGCGGCAGGTCCAGCGTGGACTCGACCCGGTCGAAGATCTCGCAGGCGAAGGCGACCTCCTCGGGCCCGTGCATCTTGGGCTTCACCACGTAGACCGAGCCCGTCGACGTGTTGCGGGGCCCACCCTCGCGGCGGAGGTCGTGCAGCGCGCAAAGCACCGTCACCATCGCATCCATGAGACCCTCGTGGGCCTCCTGCCCGTCGCGGTCCAGGATCGCGGGCGTGGTCATGAGGTGGCCCACGTTCCGCACCAAAAGCAGCGAACGCCCCTTGGCCCGAAGCGGCTGTCCGTCCGCGCCGGTCCAGTGGCGATCGGGGTTCATCCGGCGGGTCATCATGCGCCCGCCCTTCTCGAAGGTTTCCTCGAGGTCACCGCGCATCAGGCCCAACCAGTTGCCATAGGCCAGGACCTTGTCCTCGGCGTCCACGCAGGCGACCGAGTCCTCGCAGTCCATGATGGTGGACAGCGCGGATTCGAGCACGACGTCGGACAGGCCCGCCGGGTCCGAAGCCCCGATCGGGGTCGCGGGGTCGACGACCAGCTCGATCAGGAGGCCGTTGGCCCGCAGGACCACCCGAACCGCGCCCTGATCCCCGGACCAGCCCGCGAACTGGCCCGGATCGGACAGGCCCACCGGGCGGCGCTGCCCGCCGTCGCCGGCCACCTCGATCCGCAGGCCCTGCGGATCCACGCCGAGGTGGACGACGTCGCGCCACGATGCGCCGGCCAGCGGCACGACACGGTCGAGGTGGTCCTTGGCCCAGGCCATCACCCGCGCGCCGCGTTCCGGGTCATAGGCCCCCTTGGCGGGCAGATCCCCAAGAGCGTCGGTCCCGTAGAGCGCATCATAGAGCGAGCCCCAGCGCGCATTGGCGGCGTTCAGGGCGAACCGCGCGTTGGTCACCGGCACCACGAGTTGCGGGCCCGCGACGCGGGCGATCTCGGGATCGGTCGGCGGGGTCTCGATCGTGAAGTCCGGTCCCTCGGGCACCAAGTAGCCGATCTCGCGGAGGAAGGTTTCGTAGTCCACAGGGTCGTGCTCGGCGCCGCCCTGGGCGATGTGCCAGTCGTCGATCTGCGACTGAAGCTGCTCCCGGCGGGCCAGCAGAGCCCGGTTTCGCGGCCCGAGTTCGTGAATCAGCCCTGACAGGCCGGCCCAGAACGCATCAGGCGAAACCTCTGTCCCGGGCAGAGCACGCTCCTCGATGAAGCGCGCCAGCACCTCGTCCACGCGAAGACCGGACCGTTCGACACGCTGCCCCATCGCTTCCCCCTGAGCCAATTCCCGCCGAATGGGTAGATCAGGACGGGCGGTCAGGCAACCTCGCGTCGAAACTTAGGCATACACCTCAGTTTCGGCTTGATCGCTTTTGGCCGGCATGATAGTTAGTCTCATGGCTAACAATCAGGAGCTCGACGCCCTTTTCCAGAACCTCGCCGATCCCACCCGGCGGGCGATCCTGGCCCGGCTGGCCCATGGGCCGGCGACGGTGACCGACCTGGCAGCTCCGTTCGACATGGCGCTGCCCTCCTTCCTTCAGCATCTTCGCAAGCTGGAGGATGGCGGCCTGATCGAGACGACCAAGCAGGGCCGGATCCGGACCTGCACGCTCAGGGTCGGGGCACTGGCCCCGGCACGCACCTGGATGGAGGAGCAGCGGCTCCTCTGGGAGGGCCGGCACGACCGGCTCGAAGACTACCTGGCCACCCTCACCAAAGGACCTGACGACCATGGCTGACCTGACCCTCACCCGCATCTTCAAGGCTCCACGCGCCAAGGTATGGGAGTGCTGGACCCAAGCCGAGCATCTCAAGAAGTGGTTCACCCCGCCCCCGGCCGAGACGGTCGAGGCGATCATCGATCCCCGCCCCGGCGGACGCTTCTTCACCGTGATCCGGTACATGGGCCAGGACATGCCCGGGGACGGCGTCATCCTCGAGGCCGTGCCGGGCGAACGCCTGGCCTTCACCAACCTCCTGATGGAGGGCTGGCGGCCCGCCACCGACGTGGACCTGCCCTTCACCGCGACGATCACCCTGCGCGATCACCCGGACGGCACGGAGTATCACGTCGTGGCCCGCCACCCGAACGAGGAGATCGCCCGCCGGCACGAGGAAATGGGCTTCTCCCAGGGCTGGGGAACCGCCGCCGACCAGCTCGGCCGGCTTGCAGAGACGCTCTGATGACGGCCGAGGACCTGAGCGTCACGCTCACCCGTCATTTCCGCGCCGGTCCTGTCCAGGTCTATGAGGCCTGGACGAATCCCGACGCGCTCCCCCGCTGGTTCGGCCCCGAGGGCTACTCCTGCCGGACCCATTCCATCGACGTGCGCGAGGGAGGCGAATGGCTGTTCGACATGATCGGCCACGGGATGACCTTTGCCAACCGCCATCGCTGGACCGAGCTTCGCCCCCATTCCCGGATCGCCTTCCTGATGGATGCCGGCGAAGGCTCTGGCGATCCTCTGGAGGTGGTGGTCACGCTGGATCCCGAAGGGGACGGCACGCGTCTTCGGCAGACCATGCGGTTCCCCTCGCCGGAACGTCTCGCGGAGGCCCGCAGCTATCAGTTCGAGGACCGGGGCCAGGAAACCTTGGCCAAGCTTGCCGCTAGCTTGGGCGAGTGACCTTCGACCGCCGCGACCGGCATCGGTCCGAGCAATAGACGACCTCCTCCCAGACCTTTTCCCACGCCTTGCGCCAGGTGAAGGGCCGTCCGCAGACCGGGCAGACCTTGCTGGGAAGGTCGGATTTCCTGCGCATCTTCGGCATCATGTCCCCATGCGGAAAGGGGCGGCACGGCGCCGCCCCTTCAGGATCGTCTCTTACGATTGCCTTATTGGTTCTGCGACTCTTCTTCGCTCGCGGCGCCGCCCTGGGCATCCACGGGGTTCGTGGGCTCGGCCGCCTGGCTTTCGCCCGGATCGGTGTCGGCCGGGTTGCCGGCCCCGGTGTCGGGCGAGGTCACGGTCTCGGGGGCGACCGTCACGGCCGAGGGGTCGGGCTGCGTCGTCGCCGTGCCGGCATTGGCGTCGTCATTGGCGAAATCGTTCGCGCTGGGTCCCGCCGTATCGGCCCCGGCCGGCGCCACGGTTCCGGTCGTGTCGTTCACCTGCGCCTCGGGCCCCTCGGGATCGCCCCCGCGCCCGAAGGCCCAGAAGGCCAAAAGGGCCAGCAGGATCAGGGCGAACAGCACCACGGCGAACATCCCCTGGAGCGGCCCCCGGTGATGCCGGGCTTGTTTCTCGAGATCTCCGTCGGGTGCGGACATCCTTGAATCCTCCTTCGCGAGCCCGCCTTGCGGGCCGGTTTCAAGCCCCCTAACGTCCGAGCCCTCGGATTTGTTCACCCGGAAGGGAGCGCAGCATGGCGGACGGCACGGCGGATCCACGCACGATCCACCTGAAGGACTACACTCCGTTCCCCTGGAGCATAGACGGCGTAGAACTGACCTTTGCGCTGGCCCCACGGGGAACGCGCGTCACCTCGCGCATCCGATTTCGTCCGAACGAAGGTGCCCAGCCCGCGCCCTTCTTCCTGCACGGCGAGGATCTTCGACTGGTCGAGGCCCGGATCGACGGCCGCGCCGTGACGCCGGCCGTCACCCCCGAGGGCCTGACCTGCGAGGTCCCCGCCGGGGCCTTCACCTGGGAGGCGGTGGTCGAGATCGACCCCGAGGACAACACACGCCTGGAAGGGCTTTATCTGTCCAGGGGCATGTACTGCACGCAATGCGAGGCCGAGGGCTTTCGCCGCATCACCTACTATCCCGACCGCCCCGACGTGATGGCCGTCTTCACCGTCCGGATCGAGAGCGACCTGCCGGTGCTGCTGTCGAACGGCAACCCAGGCCCCTCCGGCCCGGGCTTCGCCGAATGGCACGACCCCTGGCCCAAGCCGTCCTACCTGTTCGCCCTGGTGGCCGGGGAGCTTCTGGCCCATCGCGACAGCTTCACCACCATGTCCGGCCGCCCCGTGGACCTCGCCATCTGGGTTCGCCCCGGCGACGAGGGCAAGTGCGCCTGGGCCATGGAGTCGCTCAAGACCTCGATGCGCTGGGACGAGACGGCCTATGGGCGGGAGTACGACCTCGATGTCTTCAACATCGTGGCCGTGGACGACTTCAACATGGGCGCCATGGAGAACAAGGGGCTGAACATCTTCAACAGCTCCGCCGTCCTGGCCTCCCCCGATACCGCGACCGACGCCAATTACGAACGGATCGAGGCGATCGTCGCCCACGAGTACTTCCACAACTGGACGGGCAACCGGATCACCTGCCGCGACTGGTTCCAGCTGTCGCTGAAGGAAGGGCTGACCGTCTTCCGGGACGCGCAGTTCACCGGAGACCTGCGCGGCCGTGGCGTGAAGCGGATCCACGACGCGGCCTTCCTCCGGTCCGCCCAGTTCCGCGAGGACAACGGCCCCCTCGCCCATCCCGTCCGGCCCGAGAGCTTCGTCGAGATCAACAACTTCTATACCCTGACCGTCTATGAGAAGGGCGCCGAGGTCATCGGGATGCTCAGGCGCCTCGTGGGCGAGGACGGCTACCGCAAGGCGCTGGACCTCTACTTCGAGCGGCACGACGGCCAGGCCGCCACCATCGAGGACTGGCTCAGGGTGTTCGAGGACGCCACGGGCCGCGACCTTGCGCAGTTCAAGCTCTGGTACTCCCAGGCCGGCACGCCGCGCGTCAGGGTCGAGGAGTCCTACGAGAACGGCACCTACCGGCTCGATCTGACGCAGACCCTTCCTCCGAGCCCGGGCCAGCCCGGCAAGCAGCCGATGGTGATCCCGGTCGCCGTCGGGCTGCTGAACCCGAACGGCGACGAGGTCGTGCCCACCACGGTCCTCGAGCTGACCGAGCCCCGGCAGAGCTTTACCTTCAAAGGCCTGGCGGCTCGGCCCGTGCTGTCGATCCTGCGCGATTTCTCGGCTCCGGTCATGCTCGACCGACAGGCGTCCGAGGGGGAAGCCGCCTTCCTCCTCGCCCACGACACCGACGAGTTCAATCGCTGGGAGGCGGGCCAGACCCTTGCCCGCCGGGCGATCCGGGCGGCGCTAGACGGGCGGAGCATCGATGCGGCCTGGGCCGAGTCGCTCCGTGCCGTCCTGCGGGACACGACTCTCTCCCCAGCCTATCGGGCGACCATCCTGGCCCGGCCCTCCCAGGAGGAAACGGCCCAAGCCCTCTTCGATGAGGGTCAGACCCCCGACCCTGTCGCCATCTTCCACGCCCACGAGGCGGTCGACCTGCATCTCGCGCGGTCCCTGCCCGATCTGCTGCCCGCGCTCTTCGAGGAAGGGCAGGTCCCGGGCCCCTATTCGCCGGACCCGGACGCGGTCGGCCGGCGGTCGCTGGCCAACGCCGCCCTGGCGCTCTTGTCCCGCGTGGACGACGGCGCCCGCGCCCGCGCGCAGTTCGCGGCGGCCGACAACATGACCCAGAGCGTGGCCGCGCTCGCTTCGCTTCTGGCCATCGGCAAGGGAGCGGAGGAGCTTCGGATCTTCCACGACCGCTGGGGTCATGACCGGCTGGTCATGGACAAGTGGTTCGCGCTGCAGGTGGGCCAGGCCCGGCCCGAGGTGGCGGTCGCGACGGCAGAGCGGCTGACCCGGCACCCGGCCTTCGACTGGAAGAACCCGAACCGCTTCCGTTCGGTCTTTGGCGCGCTGTCCGGGAACCCCGCCGGGTTCCACGATCCCACGGGCGCGGGCTACCGGCTTCTGGCCGACTGGCTGATCCGGCTGGACGGAGCCAACCCGCTGTCCGCCGCGCGGATGTCCTCGGCCTTCAGCACCTGGCGTCGGCTTGACGCAGCCCGTCAGGGCCTTATCGCCGCGGAACTCCAGCGAATTCAGGCCACCCCCGGCCTGTCGCGGGACCTGTCCGAGATGGTCGGCCGCATGATCGCCTGACGGAACTCGGCAAGCTCCTGCCTCATTTCCGGGCAGGGCTTGCCGAAGTTCGCCGGCCAGAATACCTGTGCAATCACAGATACGTGGGCCGGCCCTGTCACGGGTGAGCCACTTCATCACTCGGTGACAAGGCATGAGAGACCGCATCGACCCCCTCATCGAGGAACGCGCGCCGTGGCTCGCCAAAGGGAGTCCCCTGGTCAAGCCGGCCAGGTTCCTGCTCGACAAGGCGCTGTCCTACGACAAGACCATCGCCATCGGCGAGAAGTTCGAGGACAAGACGACCGCCGAGCTGATGGGTGAGCTCGGCCGCATGCTCGCGCGCGAGGTGACGGTCTCGGGGCTCCACAACATCCCGCGCCACGGCCCGGCGATGATCGTGGCCAACCACCCGACCGGCATCGCCGACGGCATCGTGCTCTGGCATCTGCTGCACCCGATCCGGCCCGACCTGTACGTGTTCGCCAACCGGGACATCCTCCGCGTCCTCCCGCAGATGGAGGACTCGATCGCGCCGGTGGAATGGCGGCTGGAGAAGCGCAGCCACGCCAAGACGCGCGAGACGATGGCCTACACCAAGAAGGCCGTCGAGGAAGGGCGCCTCGGCATCATCTTCCCCTCGGGCCGCCTCGCCAAGCGCGAGGGACTGCGCCTGCACGAACGGCCCTGGATGGCCTCGGCGGCGATGCTCGCGCGCAAGTTCGACCTGCCGGTGATCCCGGTGAACATCCGGGCGCGCAATTCGGTGCTGTTCTACCTGTTCGACCTGATCCACCCGACGCTGCGCGACATCACCCTGTTCCACGAGATGCTGAACAAGGCCAAGCAGCCCTATGTCGTCACCGTGGGCGAGGAAATCTCCCCTGCCGCCATCCCCGCCTCGTCCGAGGAGGGCATCGAGATGCTGCGCCGCGCCACGCTCGCGCTCGGGGGCCGCGAGGATCAGACGGTCAGCATGCTGTCGGCGACGCGAAAGCCCGCTCTACGGTTCTGACACCTCCGGACGGCCCAGCCGCGGCAGAGCCCCGGGAGTGATAGGGGGACGTCGGCGCGTTGGGCGGGCCCAGCGCGCCGAAGCTCATTTCTCTTGCGACCCCCGGCCTCAATCGGGATGACGGCAGGCGTCTTGCCCAGGCTTGCCCGGCAGAACAAGCTCGTGGCGTTCGGTTCCTTCCTGTCTCGGCCCTGCGATTGGCTCGCCTTGGCCGGACCGCGGCCTGCCGTTCGATCGGCGAAACGCTGGGACGAAGTCCCGGCAGGCGTCTTCGGCAGCCGGGATCGCGCCCGGGGTCCGGGGCTGGTAGGAAGGCCGTGCCGGTGACATCCGCATCGGGGGAGGACGTCATGACCATCACCATCTACCACAATCCCGCATGCAGCACCTCCCGCAACGTGCTGGCCATCATCCGTGCCAGCGGCGAGGAGCCGCGGATCGTCGAATATCTGAAGGATCCGCCTGACCGGGAGCGCTTACGATCGCTCATCGCGGCCGCCGGCCTGAGCGTGCGCGAGGCCATGCGGCAGAGCGGGACGCCCTACGCAGAGCTGGGCCTGGACGACCCGGGCCTTGGCGATGAGCAGCTCCTCGACGCCATGATGGCACATCCCATCCTGATCAATCGACCCTTCGTCGAGACGCCCAAGGGCGTGCGCCTCGCCCGCCCGTCGGAGGTCGTGTTGGAGATCCTGCCCAACATCGACATCGGAGATGTCCGCAAGGAGGATGGCCAAGCGGTCCGCCGAACTGGCCCACGTCCCGAATAGACCGGCGGTCGCCAGAGCCCCAGCCCGGACCTGCCCAGAGCATCTTACGGCGGTTGATCGCACGGATGGCCCGACCTCGTCGGAATCCGCTCGATCCACCTGAATGCACTGGCCTTGGTCCGCAAACCTTTCTTGTGGATCAGGCGACAGGAACGCCCATCCAGAATGATCGGGGGGCGGCGCTGCTGCGCCGCCCCTCTGTCAGTCCGGTAGGGTCGCTTGTCAGGCCTGCCACAACGTCCGGGTCGGCCCGGGCTTCTGGCGGGTCAGCGAACCGGCGAGCTTTCCAATCGGGGATCGAGCGCCAGAGACGCCACGGCATAGGACTGCTCGGGGGGCAGCGTGCCCGGCCGAACCGGCGGGATCAACGAAGCCATGACGGCCAGCACAGGCTTGCAGTAGCTCTGGTCCTGCACCCATTCACGGATGTTCTCACGCAGTTCCGGGTTGGACATGGGTCCCCAGTCGGCGGCGATGCCCCGATCGTTCGCGGCGACGACGCCATCGCGGCTCACGGTGCGGGACATGATCCGGATGGCGCACTGGAGGTTGGCCTCGCCATCCCGCAAGGCCTCAGCCGAGGTGGCGTCGCAGCCGTAATGCCGCGCTGTCGCCGGCGAGATCTGGAGCAGTCCCTGCCAGGCTCCGCCGCCGCCCTGGGCGCGAGGGTTGAAGTTGCTTTCGTAGCGGGCCAGCGCGGAGACCGTGCCCACCCAGAAGGCCGCCCGCAGATGAGCCGGGTTCCGTTCGTAACCCGGGCACCAGCTCTCGATGTCGGCAGGCACCAGGTCGGTCAGGTTGTGCGGGGCCGAGTCGATGGCCTTCATGGCCGCCTCGCTCCAGGCGTCGGCCTCACCATGACCATCCCATCGTGCGGCTGCCGTGAACACGGGCCGGGGCTCGGGACGGATCTTGGCGCCGCTCTGGACGGTGATCTCGACCGGGATGCTGCCCAGCGCACGAACCGGCGGCCGTTCGGGCACCTGGGCGGCCGGTGCCGTCGTCCGTTCCAGATCCGCGTGAACAGGCCCGGTAAGGTCCGCCTGGAACGAGACGGGTTGCAGGCCGGGTCCTGTCGGGGCCAGCGGCTCGGCAGAAGCCGCCAGCCCCGCGATCACGGCGAAGGTCCCCCCCAGGGTCCAACGTGCCACGTGCAGCGCACTCAACATGTCAAACACCTCCCGATTCGCCAAACCGATATTTGTTTAGCATTTACAGAGACTTGGATGCCAAGCCTCACCTGGATTGGAAAGTCATCCGCGGCAGTAGCTCTGGCTTGACACCCATCCGGCCATCTGCTGGCGCTTGTCGGCCGAGGCGAACGGCCCCCAGTCGGCGGCGAATCCCCCGCCTCCGGCAGCCACCACGCCATCGCGCGTCACCGTCCGCGCGGCGATCTGCACCGCGCATTCCAAGTTTGCCGCGCCATCCGTCAGTTCGGACCCCGAGTCGGCATCGCAGCCGTAGCTCCGGGCGGTTCCGGGCGCGATCTGCACGAGACCGAACCATTGCCCTCCCCCGCCGACCGCATGGGGGTTCCAGGTGCTTTCGAAGCGGGCCAGCGCCGAGAGGAGCCCCGCCCAGAAGGCCGCGCGCTCCTGCGGAGCGGCCTCCGCATAGCCCGGGCACCAGGTTCCGATGTCCCCTGGAACCTCGGACAGCAGAGCCACGCCCTTTGTATGGATCGCGTCCAGCGTGGCCTCGGTCCATTGGTCCGTTTGCGGCCCCTGCTGGTCCCAGGCCATCGCCGGAAGGACCTCGGGCGCTGGCGCAACTACCGGTTGCGACGCACAGGCCCCCAGAAGTGAAAGGGCAAGGAACGGAACCGCAACGCCAAGCGTTGCACATCTGACACGTGGTGTGTTTTCTTCGTCTTGCATGGCTGCATGACGAACCCTGTGCGTGGCCGGGGTAAACCCATGCTGACGCCAGACCCCGACTCTCGGCAGATTCCGGCCAGAGTCGCGGGGTCGTGATAAGCGGACTGTCGCCGGTCGAGGCCGAAAACCGGTCCTGCTTGCAGATTCCCGGCCATCCTCCTACGACGCTTGACGATTCTCGGAGGGAGGCTCCCGATGCTTGATCTGTCGTCCGTTCCGGCGCCCAAGGCCAAAGTCATCGAAGGCGTGACAGGCCCGTGGGAAATCGTGATCGGCCTTGAGGTGCACGCTCAGGTTGCGACGGCCGCCAAGTTGTTCTCGGGCGCGTCGACCGCGGTGGGGGCCGAACCGAACTCCCAGGTGTCGTTCATCGACGCTGGGATGCCCGGGATGCTGCCCGTCATCAACGAAGGCTGCGTGGCGCAGGCCGTCCGCACCGGGCTGGGCCTCAGGGCTCAGATCAACCTGGTCTCGGCCTTCGACCGGAAGAACTACTTCTATCCGGACCTGCCGCAGGGCTACCAGATCAGCCAACTGTACCACCCGCTGGTCGGAGAGGGCGAGGTGATCGTCGAGATGCCGGGCGGCACGGCCCGCCGTGTCCGGATCGAGCGCATCCATCTCGAACAGGATGCGGGCAAGTCGATCCACGACATGGACCCGACCATGTCCTTCGTGGACCTCAACCGGACGGGCGTCGCCCTCATGGAGATCGTCTCGCGCCCCGACATCCGGGGCCCTGAGGAGGCCGCCGCCTACGTCTCCAAGCTGCGGCAGATCATGCGGTACCTCGGCACCTGCGACGGCGACATGCAGCACGGCAACCTGCGGGCCGACGTGAACGTGTCCGTCTGCCGCCCCGGCGCCTGGGAGGCGTTCATGGCCGGCGACCCCTCGGGCCTCGGCACCCGTTGCGAGATCAAGAACATGAACTCGCTCCGCTTCATCCAGGCCGCCATCGACCACGAGGCGCGTCGCCAGATCGCGATCCTCGAGGATGGCGGGTCCGTCGTGCAGGAAACGCGACTTTACGATCCCGACAGGGGCGAGACCCGCTCGATGCGCTCCAAGGAAGAGGCGCATGACTACCGCTACTTCCCGGACCCCGACCTCCTGCCGCTCGAGATCGAGCAGGCCTGGGTGGACGATCTCGCGGCCAACCTGCCGGAACTTCCCGACGAGAAGAAGGCCCGCTTCATCCGCGACTTCGGGCTGTCGGACTACGACGCCTCGGTCCTGACCGCCGACACCTCCGACGCCGCCTTCTTCGAGGCGGTGGCGCAAGGGCGCGACGGCAAGATGGCCGCGAACTGGGTCATCAACGACCTCTTCGGCCGCCTCAAGAAGGAAGGGCACGAACTGTCCGACAGCCCGGTCTCGCCCGCGCAGCTCGGCGGCATCATCGACCTGATCGCCAGCGGCGACATCTCGGGCAAGATCGCCAAGGACCTCTTCGAGATCATCTACACCGAAGGTGGCGACCCGCGGGAGATCGTCGAGTCGCGCGGCATGCGGCAGGTCACCGACGCCGGCGCCATCGAGAAGGCCGTCGACGAGGTCATCGCGGCCAATCCCGCGCAGGTCGAGAAGGCCAAGGCCAATCCCAAGCTGGCCGGATGGTTCGTAGGCCAGGTCATGAAGGTGACCGGCGGCAAGGCCAATCCGGCGGCCGTCAACGCGCTGGTCAACGCAAGGCTCGGCCTCTGAACTGCTGATCTCGTTGGACGAACCCCGACGGCCCGCTATCCTTTGGCGGGTCCAGGGGGTGCGACCGATGCAGAGCCATGAATACCGTGTCATCCCGGCTCCGCGCCGCGGCGTGAAGGTCAAGGGCGCAAGGACGCCCGAGGACCGGTTCGCCCGCGCGGTCGAGGCCGAGATGAACCGCATGGCGCAGGACGGATGGGAGTTCGTCCGTTCGGACACCCTTCCCTGCGAACAGCGTCAGGGCTGGTTCGGAGGTCGCGTGACGGTGTTCCAGACCATGCTGGTGTTCCGCCGCGTGGCGCACGAGGCGGACCGCCTTGGCGCGGGGCAGCCGGTTCCGTTGCCTGCGCTGGTGCACTCCGTCCCCACGGCTCCAGTCTCGCCCATGGTGGCGCAACGGACGCCGCCCTTGGTGCGCGAAGCTGTCGTGGCCTCGCCCCTTGGGGCCGAGCCGGCCCTGTCCGAATCGGTGCGCGACTCCCGCCTCGCGGCCGAGTAGCCGTCAGGCCTCCACCTCGATCGCGAGGGCATGGATCCGGTCCATCACCTCGGACCCCAGCGCGGCGTGGATCGCGCGGTGGCGCTGGACCCGGCTCATGGAGGCGAAGGCAGGTGCGCCGATGCGGATGCGCCAATGAGTCTCGCCCCCTTCCCGCCAGCCGCCATGCCCCCTATGTCCCTCGCTCTCGTCGAGAACATCGAGCCGGGTGGGCTGGAAGGCGTCCACCAATCGTTGGCGCATTTCGTCTCCGATCCGCATCTTTTTCCTCAAGCCCCCTTCTATCCGCCGTCCCGATGACTAAACTCGCGCGTCCGGGACGGAAAGAGCAGGACAGCGAGCGAGCGTTACGTGAGCATGGCAAAGAACGATCCCTTCGGCTTCGACATGTCAGTGTCGGCCTCCAAGAAGAAGAACCCGCGGGGCCGTCGCGGCATGACCGGGGCGTCGGAGACGTCGACCCGGGTCTGCGACCACGCCGGCTGCCAGGAGCGCGGTGCATTCCGCGCACCCAAGTCACCGGATTCACTCGACGACTTCTGGTGGTTCTGCAAGGACCACGTCCGCGAGTACAATCTCAAGTGGAACTTCTTCCAGGGTGCTACCGAGCAGGAGTTCATCGACCAGGTCCAGAGCGACCGCGTCTGGGGCCGGGAAACCAAGCCCTTCGGCAAGAAGAGCGAGGAGCAGCGCGCCTGGGCCCGGCTCGGCATCGACGACCCCCATCAGGTCCTGGGGGAGAACGCGACCCGCAACGCCGGTCGGGCGGCCACGGCCGGCAGCCGCCGCCTTCCTCCGACCGAGCGCCGCGCCTGCGAGATTCTCGACGTGCGAGACACCGCGACCAAGACCGAGATCCGCAAGGCTTACAAAGCCCTGGTGAAGGTCCTGCACCCCGACATGAACGGCGGGGACCGAAGCCAGGAGGAGCAGCTCTCCGAAGTGGTCTGGGCCTGGGATCAGATCAAGGAAAGCCGCAACTTCAAGGACTGACGCCCGTCAGGAGGCGGCCGGGAGAGGTGCGAGCCGTAGGGCTCAAGCCTCCTTCCCGACCGCAGGCCGCCCCGTCCGACCGGGGCCGCCCAGCCAAGGATAAGGCGAAGCGAGCTGGAGTCCCGCGCCGGTCCGTCACAGGCCTGTGATCGGTCCGATCGCAACGACGGGTCCGGTGGCCTGCCCGGTCGGAGAGCCTCCGAGCGGCTCGATCGAGACCGCGAGGGCATTGTCCTCGAACTGCGGGATCAGATCGGCACGCACTTCGATGACGCCCGCCGCGTCGCGCGGCAGGACGCCCAAGGAGGTGGTCGAGTTGTCGTCGACATGAACCAGCCAGAGTTCGAGATCCCGTCCTTCGGGCACGGTTCCTGCCGTGCGCTCGACCTCGAGGCGACCGGTCTCGCGGTCGAAGGCGGCCTGCACGACCAAGGAGTCATCCTCGGCCGCGATCCGGGCGGTCAGGTCGGGGGTCCCCTGTGCCGTCCACAGGTTGGGCCCGAGGGCCAGGATGGCCAGCCCGGCCGCGGCGAGCCCGCCCAGCAGCCAGGGCCAAACGCCAAGGCGCTGCAGCAGGCCAGCCGGTCTTTCGTCCGGGAACAGCCTTCGGGTGACGCGTTCCTGCAGGTCCCTGGGGGGCGTCACGGGCGCGATGTCCTCGGCCAGGGCCGCGAAGTGCTCGGTCCAGTCCCGCACCATCTCCCGGAAGGCAGGATCCTCGACAAGCCGGTCCTCGGCCGCGGACCGCTCCGCGGGATCGAGGAGGCCCAGGACGTATTCGGCAGCCAGACCGACGTCGTCCTCCCGTTCCGCATCCCATCCGCTCATGACGCCAGACACTCCCGAAGCTTCAGGAGACCGCGCCGGAGCCAGGTGCGGATGGTGTTCAACGGCACGTCGTACCGATGGGCGAGGTCGACATAGGCTTCGCCCCCCAGATAGCAGCGGCGGATGGCGTCCGCCCGGTCTGGTGGCAACGTCCGAAGGCAATCTCCGATCCGTCCGCGGACCGAAGCGGCGACCACGGCCTCCTCGGGGTTCGGCGCGCCGTCCGCAACCTCGATCACCTCGTCGATGGGGGCGGCCCGCTGACTGCGCCGGGCCCGCAGGCGGTCGATGGCATGGTTCCGCGCGACCGTGATCAGCCAGGTCATGGGGCTCAGCCCATTCGACCTGTAGCGGTCCGCGTTGTGCCAAAGCTTCACGAAGATCTCCTGGAGTGCGTCCTCGGCCTCTGCCCGATCATCCAAGACACGCAGGACCACTCCGAAGAGTTTCGCGGACGTGGCTTCATAGAGCGCCGTCAGCGCCCGCCGGTCGCCGATCGCCATGCGGGCGATCATGTTCTCGATCTCCGTCAGGCTGTTCATGTCGCCTCCCCGCGCCACATTGCCCATGACGCCGCGCAAGGCAATCATCTCCTGAGCGAAGCGGACAGGATGCGGCGTTCAGGCCGCCCGATGGGGTGACATCCACGCTGGCCTGACGAACGATGCCGTCCAACGCAGGACCATCTGAGCCCGGGCATCCGGCCATCGCCCTGAGGGGATCGGCTGGGTCGCCCATGAACAGTCCCAGGTTCCCCGCCCCCTTGCGGCGGGGGAGGAACAGAATAAGAAAGCCCTGACCCGCAACGTCGCCGCGCTATGTCGGCAGACGACTGAGGAGATGGGAAACGATGACCGATCCGAACGCCAGGCCCACCGAGGAAATCTCCGTCCGGGAGGTCTTCGGCATCGAAACCGACATGAAGGCCAAGGGCTTTGCGGAACGGACCGACCGCGTTCCCGAGATCGACCCGACCTACAAGTTCGACCCTGACACGACGCTCGCCATCCTGGCGGGGTTTGCCTACAACCGGCGCGTCATGATCCAGGGCTACCACGGCACCGGGAAGTCCACGCATATCGAACAGGTGGCCGCACGGCTCAACTGGCCCACGGTGCGCGTGAACCTCGACAGCCACATCAGCCGGATCGACCTGATCGGCAAGGACGCGATCCGACTGCATGACGGCAAGCAGGTCACCGAGTTCCAGGAAGGCATCCTGCCCTGGGCGCTGCGGAACCCCTGCGCCATCGTCTTTGACGAATACGACGCCGGCCGCCCCGACGTGATGTTCGTGATCCAGCGCGTGCTGGAAACCGACGGCAAGCTCACGCTCATGGACCAGAACCAGATCCTGAACCCGCACCCGTCCTTCCGCCTGTTCGCGACCGCGAACACGGTCGGCCTGGGCGACACGACGGGCCTTTACCACGGTACGCAGCAGATCAACCAGGCGCAGATGGACCGCTGGTCCCTGGTCGCCACGCTCAACTACCTCAGCCATGACGCAGAAGCCGCGATCGTGCTGGCCAAGAACCCGCATTACAACACCGACAAGGGCCGCAAGGTCATCAACCAGATGGTGACCGTCGCGGACCTGACCCGGACGGCCTTCATGAACGGCGACCTGTCCACCGTGATGTCCCCCCGGACCGTGATCAACTGGGCCCAGAACGCCGAGATCTTCCGCAACGTGGGCTACGCGTTCCGGCTCTCGTTCCTCAACAAATGCGACGAACTCGAACGCCAGACGGTGGCCGAGTTCTACCAGCGCTGCTTTGCCGAGGAGCTTCCCGAAAGCGCCGTCGCCATGGCGATGCGGTGACCCCTCGGGCGTCCCTCTGCGGGGCGCCCCTGGCCGGCCTGATGGTCGGCCTCCTTGCTGCTGGCGACGGACGCGCGGACACCATCCCGCCCTACCCTCCCTCGACCTGCGCGGCACTGTGGGAGGGCTATGCCGACGTGCTGGGCGACGAGGGAGAACGCGCCCTGGCCGCGCGGTTCAGGGCCGCATCGGTCAAGCTGATCGGCGCGACCGAAACCGATGCCCTGATCGACGAACGTAGGCCGTGGATGCGCGATCTGCTGGCCGCTTACGTCTATGATCAGGATGACCAGAGCCGGGACCTCTTCGAACGGCTCGTCACGGGCTGCGGACGGCTCGAAGCCGACCTGCCCTACCTCGGCCCCTGACGCCGCCATCCAGCGACCAGTCCGCCCAGGATCAGCACGCCGCCATAGAGCGGCAATCCTGCCGGGAGCGGCACGGGCGCGACATCGTCCCCTCTGGGCGCGTCGGGAATGGCCTGAAAGTTGTCGATCCTGCCGTCGATGCAGCTGG
This sequence comes from Rubellimicrobium arenae, assembly GCF_017916275.1. Classification (GTDB taxonomy): domain Bacteria; phylum Pseudomonadota; class Alphaproteobacteria; order Rhodobacterales; family Rhodobacteraceae; genus Rubellimicrobium; species Rubellimicrobium arenae. Next base: position 138,485 of record NZ_JAFMST010000003.1, on the reverse strand, counting down.
AGGACTCGAACAGCTCGTAGCCACAGGCGTAGACGAACCCATCCTCGCGCAGAGCCGGAAATTCGAACTCCTCCCCCAGAAGCAGGATGTTGAGGCTCGAGATCCCGGCGAAGTCGGACGAGACCTCGTATACGCCCGAGAAGGAGGGCGTATCGGCCCCGAACAGCGCCTGGGCGACAAGGGCGCCGTCGCGGTATCCCGTAATGCGGACATGGTTGTAGGCGAAAGGTTCGAAGCCGACGTCCTGTCCTCTGGCAGCCGCCGTGACCAGCGCCTCGACCTCGTCGGACGTGCAAGCGGGACAAGGTGCCCTGACCACGCTCCGGCTGGCCGAAAGCTCGAACGCCAATGGCGTGAAATAGGTGCCGGGGTCCGCGGTGAAGGTGGTTTCGGGAACAAAGTCCCAGTTGTCCAGCGTGAGGTAGGGCCGGATCAGGCCATAGAGGCCCCAGTTCCGATCCTGGTAGGCGATATTGCCCACCTGTCCGTAGCCGAAGCTGTCCGGATCGAGCAGATCGTCGAAGTTGATCGTCACGGTGGCGGCCTGGGCCAGACCTGGCCCCAGCAGCATCGCGGCGAGAAGCGTGACCGTCCAGGCCATGGCATCCTCCTGCGCGTGAGCATGGCTGATGCTCGGGCGACCGGGACGCTGACGCAACGGTTACGATGTAGAACGGCAACCTCGGCCGAGTTCCGCCGACCCATAGGTTCAACTGCGGACTGGCCCCAGAGCCAGGCCGCCCGGAATGGACCCGGGCGGCCTGTCAGCCCTCCGACCTGGGCCGGATAGCCGAGAGAGGGCTCAGGCCTCGGCGCGCGCGGTCTTGAGAACCTTGGCGTACCAGGTCACCTGATCCAGCATGTCGTTGAGCGAGCCGCCGATGACCGGCTCCAGCGCTTCCATGGGTTCGGCATTCGGGTTGTAGGCGCTGACCCGGTAGAAGTCCGAGCCGCCGATATGCACGCCGGCGCGAACCGGAACCATCTGCAGTTCGACCGCGATCAGGCGGAGATGCTCGACGGCGCGCGCGCCGCCGACCGAACCGTAGGCGACCACGCCCATCGGCTTGCGGCCCCAGTTCACATAGTCCTGGTCGAGCGCGTTCTTGAGCGCCCCGGTGATCGAGCGGTTGTATTCGGCCACCAGGAAGACATAGCCGTCGAAGCCTGCGACCGTTTCCTGCCAGCGGACGGCGTGGGGGTCCTGCGACGGGACATAGGCGTTCGAGGCAACCTCGTTGAAGAAGGGGAGGTCGAAGTCGCGCAGGTCCACGAGCTCGACATCGATGTCGCCCCGTTCCTGCATCTTCTTGAGCGCCCACTGCGCGGGCTTGTCGGCCCAGCGGGCCTGGCGGGTCGAACCGATGATGAGGGCGATCTTGGGCTTGTCGGCCATGGCGGGCTCTCCGGAGTTGGCAATCGCGCGGAACCTGGGGCCAACCCGCGCCAAGAGCAAGCCAGGGCGTCGCGCGCCGCTGCACAGGGCCTGCGCGATGGGGCAAGGGCAGCACGGGAATGGCCCCTGCCCTTGCCGTGCCCCCCTCTCGGTGCTTTATCAGGCTCATGCCCCAGCCGACCCCCAGATCCCGCTGCCCGGCGCTCGCCGCAACGCCCCGGGTCTCCGACCGGCATGGCACGCCCGGTCAAGCGTCCAGCCAGGACGGGCATCGTTCGGCGGCAGGCTGCGGCCCTTGGGGCCGCTTCTCGGGGCCGCCTCCCCTCTCCCAGGTCGGCGCCATGCGTGGCGACGTCCAGATCAGCGCCTGGTGACGTCCATGTCCAAACCCACCGACAACCCCGCCGACCCGTTCAAGAAGGCCCTGGCGGAGGCCACCAAGGTCATGGCCGACGATCCGGAGCTGACGGTCAGCTATTCCGTCGATCCGCCGGGGCTTTCGGCGGATACGATGCGCCTGCCGCAGGTGTCGCGCCGCCTTACCAAGGACGAGATCCTGCTGGCCCGCGGCACGGCGGACAGCCTCGCGCTGAGGCGGAGGCTTCACGATCCCACGGTGGCGGACCGCTATCGGCCGCAGGGCCAGATGGCTCGCGACCTGATGGACGCCATGGAAACCGCCCGCGTCGAGGCGCTCGGGGCCGAGCACATGCCCGGCACGGCCGGGAACATCGACGCCCGCATCGCGAGCGAGGCCCGGCGCAAGGGTTACGACCAGATCCGGCAGCCCCAGGACGCGCCTCTGGCCATCGCGGCCGGCTACCTCATCCGTCACCTTGCCACCGGGCGGCCGCTGCCGCCGGGGGCCGACAATGTCATGGGGCTTTGGCGCGGCTTCATCGAGAACATGGCCGGCGAGCGCCTGAACGACATCCCCGACCTCCTGTCGGACCAGAAGGCCTTTGCCCGCTTTGCCCGCGACGTGATCCGTGACCTGGGTTACGGCGACCAGTTGGGCGACGACCCCGACGACATGGAGGACCAGTCCGAGGAGGACGCCCAGCAGGACCCGGACGAGGATCAGGAGGACGCGGGCGGCGAGCAGGAGAGCGAGAGCGAGGAGGCCGAGGCCTCGCCGGAGCGCTCCCAGGAGCAGGAGCAGGACGCCTCTCAGGCCCAGGTCTCGATGGAGGCCGACTCCGACGCCGAGGAGATGGACGCCGAGGAGCTGCCCGAAGGCGAAGCGCCGCATGAGCCGCCGCCCCCCGCGCCCTACAGCGACGCCGACCCGACCTACAAGGTCTTCATCACCCAGTTCGACGAGATCATCGGCGCCGAGGAGCTGGCCGAGCCTGCCGAGCTCGACCGCCTGCGGGCCTACCTCGACCAGCAGCTCGAACCTCTGAAGGGCGCGGTGTCGCGGCTCGCCAACAAGCTGCAGCGCCGCCTTCAGGCCCAGCAGAACCGGAGCTGGGAGTTCGACCGCGAGGAGGGCATCCTCGACGCCGGACGCCTTGCCCGGGTGGTCGCGAACCCGACGACGCCGCTGTCGTTCAAGGTCGAGAAGGACACCGAATTCCGCGACACCGTGGTGACGCTTCTCCTCGACAACTCCGGATCCATGCGCGGGCGGCCCATTTCCATCGCCGCCATCTGCGCCGACGTGCTGGCCCGGACGCTGGAGCGCTGCCAGGTCAAGGTGGAGATCCTGGGCTTTACCACCCGCGCCTGGAAGGGCGGGCAGAGCCGGGAGAAATGGCTGGCCGAGGGGCGCCCGCCGATGCCCGGCCGCCTGAACGACCTGCGCCACATCGTCTACAAGTCCGCCGACGCCCCTTGGCGGCGGGTGCGGCCGAACCTCGGGCTGATGATGAAGGAGGGCCTCCTGAAGGAGAACATCGACGGCGAGGCGCTGGAATGGGCGCACCGCCGGATGGTGGGCCGCCCCGAGGCGCGCAAGATCCTCATGGTCATCTCGGACGGCGCGCCGGTGGACGACTCGACGCTCTCCGTGAACCCGGCGAATACGCTGGAGAAGCACCTGCGCGACGTGATCGCCATGGTGGAGCGGCGCAAGGCAGTGGAGCTCATTGCCATTGGCATCGGCCACGACGTCACGCGCTACTACCAGCGCGCCGTCACGATCACCGACGTGGAGCAGCTGGCCGGCGCCATCACAGAGCAACTCGCGAGCCTCTTCGAGCCCGACCCCCGGAAGCGCGCGCGGATCGAGCGGAGACGGGCCTGATGTTCCAAAGCTTCGATGTGACAGCCGATCCGTCGCACGGTCCCGCCCGTCTGGCCGCCCTGCGCGAATTGATGAGCCGCGAAGGAGTGGATGCCGTGCTGGTGCCGCGTTCGGACCGGTTCCAGGGCGAGTATGTCGCCCCGAGCGATGAGCGTCTGGCCTGGCTCACCGGATTCACCGGATCGGCGGGCTTCTGCGCCGTCACCCGCGACGAGGCGGGGGTCTTCATCGACGGACGCTACCGGGTCCAGGTCCGGTCGCAGGTCGCGCCCGTCTTCACCCCGGTCCCCTGGCCCGAGACCAAGCTGGCCGACTGGCTGCTGGATCGCCTCGGAACCGGGCAGGCCGTCGGTTTCGATCCCTGGCTCCATACCGTCGAGGAGATCGAGAAACTTCGCGAAAGGCTTGGCCCCAAGGGCGTGGGACTCGTGCCCATCGACAATCCCATCGACCGGCTCTGGGCCGATCGTCCCGCATCACCGACGGTGCCCTTCACGACCTTCCCCGAGGAGATCGCGGGCGAGAGCCATGCCAGCAAGCGTGGCCGCATCGCCGCCGCTCTTCGCGAGGCGGGGGAACGGGCCTGCGTCCTGACCCTTCCCGACTCCATCGCCTGGCTCCTCAACATCCGGGGCGGCGACGTGGCGTGCAACCCCGTCCCCCAGGCCTATGCCGTCCTGCACGAGGATGGAACCTGCGACCTTTACTGCCCGCCCGGCAAGGCCGAGTCGGTCCGGGATGACCTGGGCCAGGACGTCCGCGTCCACCCCGAGACCTCGTTCGTGCCCGGCCTCGACTTTCTGCCTTCACCGACCCGGATCGACCCCAAGAGCTGTCCGGAGGCGGTGCACGCGTTCCTGGTAGCCCGAGGGATCACCGTCTCGCGGGGGGTGGATCCTTGCATCCTGCCCAAGGCCCGCAAGACCGCGGCCGAGATCGCCGCCACGGTCGAGGCCCATCTGCGCGACGGCGCGGCAATGGCGAACTTCCTGGCCTGGCTGGACCGGGAGGCGCCCCAGGGCGGCCTGACCGAGATCGCCGTGGTGAAGGCCCTCGAAGGCTTCCGGCGGGCCACCAACGCGCTGCGTGACATCAGCTTCGACACGATCTGCGGCGCGGGGGCGCATGGCGCCATCGTCCATTACCGCGTGACCGAGGCCACCGATGCGCCCGTGCGGCCAGGGGAGCTGCTGCTCGTGGATTCGGGCGGGCAGTACCTCGATGGGACGACCGACATCACCCGAACGGTCGCGATCGGTCCGGCCCCCGACGGGGCCGCCGAGGCCTACACCCGGGTCCTCCAGGGCATGATCGCGATCAGCCGGGCGCGCTTTCCCAGGGGGGTCGCGGGCCAGCATCTCGATGCGCTCGCGCGTTATCCGCTGTGGCTCGCGGGGCAGGACTACGATCATGGCACCGGTCACGGCGTGGGCGTCTATCTCAGCGTTCATGAGGGACCGCAGCGGCTGTCGCGCCTGTCGGACGTGCCGCTCGAGCCCGGCATGATCCTGTCCAACGAGCCCGGCTACTACCGCGAAGGGGCGTTCGGCATCCGGATCGAGAACCTGATCCTCGTCGAGGACGCGCCGCCGGTTCCGGGCGGCGACAGCCGGGCGATGCTGTCCTTCCGGACCCTGACCTGGGTCCCGTTCGACCGGCGGCTGATCGTCGGGACAATGCTGTCCCAGGATGAACGCGCCTGGATCGACGCCTATCATGCGGGCGTGCTGGACCGGATCGGTCCCCGAACCGAGGGCGAAACGCTCGCCTGGCTTCGGTCAGCCTGCGCGCCGCTCTGACGGGCTTGCCTGGCATCCCTTGGCGCGGCCATGATCCAGCTGGGACACGCAAGGGAACACGCCATGTCAGAGCACATCACGATCCGTCCGTCCGGCGGCACCTGGGTCGTCCGCGCAGGAGGGGCGGTGCTGGCCGAGACCGGCCGGGCGCTGGAGCTCCGGGAGGGAGGCTACCCTCCCGTCATCTACATCCCGCGCGAGGATGTCGCGATGGCCTTCTTCGAACCGTCGGCCACGCGCTCGGTCTGCCCCCACAAGGGGGAGGCCAGCTACTTTTCCTTCGTCGGCAAGAGCGGAACGGTAAAGGACGCGGCCTGGATCTATGAGACGCCCAAGGCCGACGTGACGCCGATCGCCGGCCACCTCGCCTTCTACCTGACCAAGGTGACGCTGGAGCACGTCTGAGCGACAGCCTCCCGGGGCTCCTGGAAGGCGGCGCAGCGGACCTGCGTCAGGCCGCGTCCGCACCCTCCAGGAGGACCCGGGCCGCGCCCCGGGCTGCCTCGGTCACGGTCTCGCCCGCCAGCATCCGGGCGATCTCGTCGACCCGATCCGAGGGACCGAGCGGAACCACACGCGACGTCGTCGTGCCGTCGCGGACCGCCTTCTCCACCCGCCAGTGATGCGAGCCCAGCGCCGCCACCTGCGGCGAATGGGTGACGACCAGCACCTGCCCCCCATGCGCGAGGTCGGCCAGACGCCGCCCCACGGCCGCCGCGGTGGCCCCACCGACGCCGCGGTCGATCTCGTCGAAGATCATGGTCTTGGCGTCGCCCTCGCGCACGAGGCAGACCTTGAGAGCGAGAAGGAAGCGCGACAGCTCCCCGCCCGACGCGATGCGGTCGAGAGGACCGGCCGGCGCCCCCGGGTTGGTGGCCGCCACGAAGCGCACCTCGTCCTGGCCCTCGGGACCGGGGTCGCCGGACGTGACCTCGACCGAGAAGACCGCCCGCTCCATCCGAAGCGGAGGAAGCTCGGCCGCCATGGCCGCGGAGAGGCGCCCCGCCGCGCTTTGCCGGAAGGCCGACAGCTCGTCCGCTGCCTCCTGGTAGGTCGCGTCCGCGGCGCGGACGGCCGACTGCAGGCGGCCCTGGTCCGCTTCGGAAGCGTCGAGCGTCGCAAGCCGCCGGCCCATGTCCTCGGCCAGCGCCGGAAGGTCGTCGGGCAGGACGTTGTGCTTGCGGGCCAGCGCCCGGATGGCAAAAAGGCGTTCCTCGGTCTCTTCCAGCGCGCGGGGATCGAACGTCAGCGCATCCAGGAAGTCCCGCACCCCGGCTTCGGCCTCGGAAAGCGCCTCCTGCGAGCGTTCGAGCGCGGCCAGCGGCTCGTCCAGGCGACCCTCGGCCTGATCGACGGCGGCATCCAGGCGGCGCATCGCCTCGGAGATCAGGCCTTCGGCCCCTTGGGACGAAATGGCATTGAGGGCCTTGGCGATCCCCTCGCGGATCTTCTCGCCCGCCTGCATCAGACGGCGCTGGGCGTCGAGCTGCGCTTCCTCCCCCGGCTGGGGATCAAGCTTGGACATCTCCTCCACGGCGTGGCGGAGGAAGTCCTCTTCGGTCTTCAGCTTCTCGCGGGCCGCGTCCGCCTCGGCCAAAGCGCGGCGGGCCTCGCGCCGGGCGGTCCAGGCCTCCCTCACGCGGACCAGCAGCGGCTCGGCCCCGGCGAAATCGTCAAGCAGCGACCGGTGCACGCGGGGGTTCAGCAGGCCCTTGTCGTCCTGCTGTCCGTGAAGCTCCACGAGCGTGTCGGACAGCGCCCGCAGCGTCTCGCCCGAGGCGCGGCGGTCGTTGATCCAGGCGGTCTTGCGGCCGTCGGTGTAGTTCACCCGGCGCAGGATCAGTTCGGACGGATCGTCCTCGTTGGGCTCGATGCCGGCTTCGGCCAGGACGGCATGGGCCGGATGGCCGGGGGGCAGCTCGAAGACAGCCGTGACCTCGCCCCGGTCGGCCCCCGTGCGCACCAGCTCGGCCCGGCCCCGCCAGCCCAGCACGAAGCCCAATGAGTCGAGCAGGATCGACTTGCCCGCCCCCGTCTCTCCGGTCAGGACGTTCAGCCCGGGCCGGAAGGCGAGATCAAGTCGCTCAATGATCAGCATGTCGCGTATCTCGAGCGCGCGCAGCATCCCCGTCTCCCGCCTGTCCCGCTCAGGATGTGGCTCCTGTTCCGGAAGGGGTCAACCCTCCTCCGGAGGGATGAGGCCCTGCGACGCAAGGTCGGACCAGAGCGCCTCGGGGAGGGTCGCACGGGCCGCCTGCAGGTTGTCCTCCATCTCCTCGACCGTCTGGCTTCCCGGGATCACCGACAGCACGGCCGGGTGGCGCAGGGGATAGCGGAACGCGGCATGGACAAGCCGCACGCCGTGGCTGTCGCAGACGGCCCGGAGCCGTCGCGCGCGGTCGGCCACCTCGGGAGGGACCCGGTCGTAGTCGTAGTGCTCCTGCCCGGCGAGGACCCCGGAATTGTAGGGGCCGCCGATGATGACGCCGATCCCCTTCTGGACGCAGAGCGGCAGGAACGATGCGGCCGCCTCCTGTTCCAGCAGCGTGTAGCGCCCCGCCAGGAGGATGACGTCCAGGTCCGCGCGCTCGGCCAGCCATTGGGCGATGCGCCAGTCGTTGACGCCCAAGCCGATGGCGCGGATCATCCCTTGGGCGCGCATCTCGTGCAGCGCCCGATGCCCGCCCGAGATGAACTGGTCGAGCCAGCCATCCAGCGCCTCCTGCGAGCCGTGGGTCCACACATCGAGATCATGGGCGTGCAGGATGTCGATCCGGTCCACGCCCAACCGCTCGAGCGAGAACTCCACCGAGCGCCTCACGCCATCATAGGAGTAGTCGTAGACGCCCGTCCGGGACGGAACCTCGAACCATCTGCCGTGGCCTTCGCGCTGGTCGTAGGTCGTGGGGCGCAGCCAGCGCCCGACCTTGCTGGCCAGGACGAACTCCTCGCGCGGCTTGCCCCGGAGGAATGGATTGAGACGGGTTTCGGCCAGACCGGGCCCGTAGAGCGGCGCCGTGTCGAAGTGGCGCACGCCACCGGCCCAGGCGGTCTCCATGACGGCGCGCGCATCCTCGTCGGGGATGGCGCGGTACAGGTTGGCAAGGGGCGCGGTGCCCAGCCCCAGTTCGGTGAAGGTCAGTCCGCTCTTGGCGTGGTGTCGCGTGGTCAGTTGCATCCCGTCCCCCCTCATGCTGACATGCTAGTCACCGCAGGGGAGGCGAGTAAAGCATATGACCGAAACGTTCCGCCGGGTCTTTGGTCCGGGCAAGCCGGTGATCGCCATGGTGCATCTGGGCGCGTTGCCGGGCGCTCCCCTCCACGATGAATCGCGCGGGGTCGAGGGCCTGATCGAGGATGCCCGGGCCGACCTTCAGGCCCTGCAGGCGGCAGGCGTGGACGCGGTGATGTTCGGCAACGAGAACGACCGCCCCTACGAGTTCAAGGTGGACACCGCATCGACCGCCACCATGGCCTATGTCATCGGCCGCCTGAGGCCCGAGATCACGGTGCCTTTCGGCGTGAACGTGCTCTGGGATCCGATGTCGACGGTCGCGCTCGCCGCCGCGACGGGGGCCTCCTTCGTGCGCGAGATCTTCACCGGCACCTATGCCTCGGACATGGGCGTCTGGGCGCCCGACGCCGGCCAAGCCATGCGCTACCGCAACCGCCTGGGCCGGCCTGACTGCGCCATGCTCTACAACGTCAGCGCCGAGTTCGCCGACAGCCAGGACCGCCGTCCCCTGCCCGACCGGGCGCGGTCCGCGGTGTTCTCCTCCATCCCCGACGCGGTGCTCGTGTCCGGCCAGATCACCGGCGAGGCCGCGCGGATGGAGGACCTCGAGGGCGTGAAGCGCGTGCTGCCGACCACCCCCGTCCTGGCCAACACGGGCGTCAGGCACGACACCGTGGCCGAGGTGCTGCGGATCGCCGACGGCTGCGTCGTGGGCTCCGCGCTCAAGGTGGACGGGCACACCTGGAACGCGGTGGATCCCGACCGCGCCCGGGCCTTCATGGACCGTGCCCGGGCCGCCCGATGAGCCCGGCGCCCTCGACCCTGCGCGAGGACGTGACGGCGCTCTGCCTCCTGCCTGGCCTGTCAGGGCATGAAGAGCGGGTGGCGGCCTGGCTGCGGGAACGGCTCGGGGCGCTGCACATGGCGTCGCACACCGACCGCCTGGGCAACCTCATCGTCACGCTGGAGGGGGACCCGACGCTGCCGTCGGTCATGGTCTTCACCCACATGGATCAGCTCGGGTTCTTCGTTCGCAAGGTCGAACCCGACGGGATGATCCGGGTGGAGCGGATGGGCGGCGTCGCCGAGAAGGCCATGCTGGCGCAGGCCGTCCTTCTTTGTCCTGCCGGCCACCCGGACGTGCCGGGGGTCATCACGGTCAAATCCCACCACGCCACCCCGCCCGGCGAAAAGTACGCCGTCCCCACGACGCCCGAGATCCGCATCGACACCGGGCACGGGTCCAAGGCGGCGGTCGAGGCCGCGGGCATCCGCATCGGCACCCCAGTGGTCTACCTGCCGCGCGTCCTGCCGCTGGCCAACGATCGCCTCGCCGGGACGGCGGTGGACGACCGCGCCGGCTGCGCCGTCCTCCTCGATGTGACGCGGGTCCTGAAGGATCGGCGGGGCGGTCCCACCGTCCATCTGGTCTGGTCCGTGCAGGAGGAGTTCAACCTCCGCGGCGCCGTGGTCGCGGCGCAGGTCCTTCAGCCCGATATCGCCATCCAGATCGACCTCATGCTCGCCACCGACACCCCCGACATGGCCGACCGGGGCGAGATGGCGCTGGGCGGCGGCCCGGGCATGTCGCTCTATTCCTTCCATGGGCGCGGGACGCTGAACGGAGTCATCCCGCACCCGGCGCTGGTGCGGCTGATGGAGCGGACGGCCGAGGCCGAGGGGATGCCTCTCCAGCGGTCGGCGCAGGTCGGGGTGCTGACGGACCTGAGCTACGTCCAGACCGTCGGCGGGGGCGTGGCGTCGATCGACTTGGGCTTTCCCATGCGGCATTCCCATTCGGCGCTGGAGGTCTGCGACCTGCGCGATCTCGACGCGCTGGCCCGGCTGATCGTGGCGGCGCTGGGCCGCATCGATCCCGACCTCAGGCTGGAGCGCGACGCATGACCGTCACCATGGGCATCGATATCGGCACCTTCGAATCGAAGGGCGTGCTGGTCGAGGACGGGCGCATCCTTGCCCAGGCCCGGCGCCCTCACGACATGCTGGTTCCCCGCCCGGGGTGGGCCGAGCATCGGGCCGAGGAGGATTGGTGGGGCGATACGGTGGCCCTGTCGCGCGCGCTTCTTGCCCAGGCTCCGGACGCGCGGGTGGCGGCTCTGGCGATCAGCGCCATCGGCCCCTGCTGCCTGCCCGTGGATGCGGGGGGCGTCCCGCTCCGCAACGGCATCCTTTATGGTGTCGACACACGAGCCAGCGCCGAGATCGACGAACTGACCGCTCGGATCGGGGCCGAGGCCATCCTGTCCCGCGCGGGAACCTCCCTCACGTCGCAGGCGGTCGGCCCCAAAGTCCTGTGGCTTCAAAGGAACGAGCCCGAAACCTGGGTCCGCACCGCGCGCCTCCACACCTCGACCTCGTTCATCTTGGAGCGCCTGACCGGCGTCCATGCCATGGATCGCTATTCGGCGGCCAGTTGGGCGCCTCTTTACGACATGGAGGCTGGCGACTGGGGCGAGGACCTGTTCGGCATCTGCCACCGAAGACAGTTGCCGCGGCTTCTCTGGACGACCGAGATCGCGGGCGGCGTGAGGCGCGACGCGGCCGAAGCCACGGGACTTCCCGAAGGCACTCCGGTCACCGTGGGAACCATCGATGCCGCCGCCGAGGCCGTTTCGGTCGGGGTGACCCGTCCGGGCGACCTGATGCTGATGTACGGCTCGACCGTCTATGTCATCGAGATCACGGCGGAACGGGTCCGGGACGCCCGGCTCTGGACGTCGCCCTGGCTGTTCCCGGGCCCGTGGGCCGCTCAGGCCGGATTGGCCACCTCCGGCACCCTGACCCAATGGTTTCGCGAGGTCATCGCACCCGGCCTTCCCCGCGACGAAGCCTTCACCACCCTGGCGGCGGAGGCCGAAGCCTCGCCGCCCGGCGCGCGGGGGCTCATCTGCCTGCCCTACTTCTCGGGCGAGCGGACTCCGATCCATGACCCAAGGGCGCGTGGCGTGTTCTTCGGGATGGACCTGACGCATACGCGCGGCGATTTGTACCGCGCCTGCCTCGAGGGGATCGCTGCGGCGACCCGGCATATCGTGGACACCTATCGCGAGGCCGGAGCCGCCCCGTCGCGCGTCATGGCCGTGGGTGGCGGCACCAGGACGGGCGTCTGGCTCCAGGCGACCTCGGACCTGACCGGCCTTCCGCAGGACCTTCGCGCCGTGACCACCGGGGCGGCTTATGGCGATGCGTTCCTGGCTGCCCTGGCCATCGGCGCGGCCGAGCCGGCGGACATCGACCTCTGGAATCCGGCCGAGCGCGTGGTGCAGCCGCGCGATCTTCCGGAGTACGCGAGGCTCTATCCGCTGTTCCGTCGCCTTTACGACCAGACCAAGGACATCATGAGGGACCTCAGCGCCTGACTCCGGCAGGTCGCACACCCCAAGACGTCAGCCCCGCAGACGTCAGCTGCCCAAAGGGCGGGGGCGCTGGCGGATGCGGGAACCGGCACGCACCTGTTCGCCTGCCTTGCGGAGAATGGCTCCCGCAGCGACCCGTCCCCCGAGAGGACGGGCGAACTCCGCAGGGCCGGATCCGCCCGGGCTCAGGCGAACAGGTCCGACCGCTCCGACACGAGTGATTCCAACCGTGTGACGAGCTGGTTCAGGTGCACGCGCGTGGCCTCGCGCGCGGCCACCGGATCGCGCGCCTCGAGGGCCGCGACGATGGCGCGGTGCTCCTCGAGGGTCTCCTGGACACGCCCGGGCGTCGGCAGCAGGAGCCGACGCGCGCGGTCCACGTGAACCCAGGCCGTCCGGGACAGCGCCGGCAACCTCCGATGTCCGGTGAAGGACAGGATCAGTTCATGGAACTGCGCGTCTGCAACGTAGAATCCCTTGAAGTCGCCGTCCTCGACGGCGCCCTCCTGAAGACGCAGGTTCCGACGGAGCAGGATGAGTTGCTCCTCGGTCGCGGTGCGGGCCACCAGTTCGATGGCGGCCAGTTCAAAGGCTTCGCGGAGGAAGGCTCCCTCGCGCACCTCCTCCATGGACAGCTTCGCCACGAAGGTCCCCGCCTGCGGCACGACATCCACAAGCGCCTCGGTCGCCAGGCGGGCCACGGCCTCGGAAACCGGGCTGCGCGACACGCCCAGCACGTCGCAGACCTCTCCCTTCCGCAGGATCGCGCCCGGACGCAGCGAGAGATCGAGGATCGCCTCCTTGAGCGAGGCGTAGACCTTCTGTGACAACGACCCTGGAAAGGCATCCAGGGGACGAAGGAGCGGGGCTTCCTTGCGAAGCGGCGTTTCAAGGACGACTTGCGGCATGCTAGCATGTTAGCTACAGGCCGAATCAAGTCAACGTTCCGGCTCCAGAGGGGGAGGACCCATGCTCGACCAGATGACATCCGCCACGATCCGCCTTCATCCGGCCGACAACGTGGTGATCGCGCTTGCCGACCTCGCAGCCGGAACGGTCCTGCCCGAACTGGGCCTGCCCCTCCCCGGCCCGGTGCCGCGCGGCCACAAGATCGCGGTCGCGCCTATCGCGCCCGGGGGCAATGTGATCCGCTACGGCCAGATCATCGGCGCGGCCACGCAGCCCATCCATCCCGGCGAGCATGTGCATAGCCACAACCTCGGCATGGGGGCGCACGACACCGATTACGCCTTTGGCACCGACATCCGCCCCCTCCCCCTTGTGACCGAAACACGGACCTTCGACGGCTATCATCGCGCCGACGGGCAGGTGGGCACGCGGAACTACCTGGGCGTCATCACCTCTGTGAACTGCTCTGGCTCGGTCGCCCGCTTCATCGCCGAAGCCTGCGAGCGGGAGCCGTGGCTGCGCGACAACCCGGCCATCGACGGCGTCGTGCCGATCGTCCACGGCACCGGCTGCGGGATGAGCGGCAAGGACGAAGGTTACGAGACGCTGTTCCGCACGCTGCAGGGCTATTCGAGGAACCCGAACTTCGCGGGCATCCTCCTGGTCGGCCTGGGCTGCGAGGTGATGCAGGTGCCGGACCTCATCGGCAAGGGCCGGATGCGGGGCGATGGGGCCTTCCGCTATATGACGATCCAGCAGACCGGCGGCACCCGCCGCACCGTCGAGAAGGGCGTGGCGATCCTGCGCGAGATGGCCGAGTCGGCGGCCAAGGCCGTGCGCGAGCCCGCGGGGCTGGAGCACCTCGTGATCGGGATGCAGTGCGGCGGATCGGACGGCTATTCCGGCATCACCGCGAACCCGGCGCTGGGCGCGGCCTCGGACCTGCTGGTGGCCCATGGCGGCACCACGATCCTGAGCGAGACGCCCGAGATCTACGGGGCCGAGCACCTGCTGACCCGCCGCGCCGTCTCCCGCGAGGTGGGCGAGAAGATCGTCGAACGCATCAAGTGGTGGGAGGACTACACCGCCCGCAACGGCGGCGAGATGGACAACAACCCCTCCCCCGGCAACAAGAAGGGCGGCCTGACCACGATCCTTGAAAAATCGCTGGGCGCCGTCGCCAAGGGCGGCACGGCCCCGCTGACCGAGGTCTACAAGTTCGGCGAGCCCATCACCAAGCGCGGCTTCGTCTACATGGATTCGCCCGGCTACGACCCTTGCTCGGTCACCGGGCAGATCGCCTCGGGCGCGAACCTGATCGTGTTCACGACAGGACGCGGCTCGGTGTCGGGCTACAAACCGGTGCCCTGCATCAAGCTCGCCACCAACAGCGAGATGTACGGCCGGATGAGCGAGGACATGGACGTCAACTGCGGCGACATCGTCTCTGAAGGCGTGTCGCTGGAGGAGAAGGGCCGCGAGATCTTCGAAAAGTTCATCGCGACGGCCAGCGGCCAGCACACCAAGTCCGAGGAGCTGGGCTTTGGCGGAGCCGAGTTCGTGCCGTGGCAGATGGGCGCCGTAATGTAGCGCAGGCTGGAGCGGTCGAACCGAAAGGTCCAGGAGGTCCGAGCCATATTGGCCCGGACCTTTGTTCCATCACGACCGACCTCCGTCCCCAAGGCGGTCCGGGTGTTCGGCGCGGCTGCTCGTAATCTCCGGGCCGTCCTATGACGCCGGAGCCATGACGGCCCAATTTCTGCTGATGCCGGAACGTTCGCCGTCCCGTCCGCCCGGACGACAGGTGCTCCTGTCGCCCGATCCGGTTCGCATCTCAGATCCAGTTGCCTTGGACGACCTGCCGGTAGATGGCTGACAGCCAGTTGTCGCCAGCGGCTTCGGGGCGCAGGCCGCGCCCGGTCAACAGGGCATAGCTGTCACGATACCAGTCCGTATCCTGATAGTTGTAGCCCAGGATTGCCCCGGCCGACTGTGCCTCGTCCGTCAGGCCAAGGGCCAGATAGGCCTCGACCAGGCGGTGCAACGCTTCGGGCGTGTGGCGGGTCGTCTGATAATCCTCAACGACGACACGGAACCGGTTGATGGCCGCCGTATAATGTTCGCGGCCAAGGTAGTAGCGGCCGATCTCCATCTCCTTGGCCGCCAAGTGGTCGAACGCCAGGTCGAACTTGACCATCGCATCCGCGGCATAAGGGCTGTCCGGATAGACCTCGATCAGGGTGCGGAGCGCCTGAAGCGCCTGGAATGTCAGGCCTTGGTCACGACCCACGTCATCGATCTGGTCATAGTAGCTGAGCGCGAGGAGATACTGCGCATAAGCCGCGTCCTCCTCGGCCGGATAGAAGTCGAGGTATCGTTGCGCGGCGGCCCTCGCCTCCTCGTAGTCGCGGTCGCGGTGAAAGGAGAACGCCGCCATGATGAGCCCGCGTTTGGCCCATTCAGAGTACGGATAAAGGCGTTCGATCTCCGAGAAATAGAACGCCGCATCATCCTCGCGCCCGTCCTCGAGCATCGATTCCCCGCGCAGGTAGATCTGCTCGGGAGTCAGCGAGTCGAGCGCGCCAGATTCACGAAAGCCATCACCTGCCGTCTTGCCGCACGCCGACAGGCCGACCGCCATCGCGATCCACAATGCTGCCCGTCCCCACCCTCTCGCCATCCCGCGCCTCGCCGCAGTTTGTGATTGGAGGACCGCCAGAGTCCCCGTCCCGGCTCGATTAGCACGCTTTCAGAGGGGGCAAAATCCACATTCGCCCACGACCGTGCGACTCACGCCACGGCTTGCAAGTCGGCCAGTCCCGCATCGACGACGCCCGCGCCCAGAATCCGGCTGCGCGTAGCCTCGTCGCAGGGGACCCGCCGCCAAGCCTCGGGCCTGGAGAACAGAGCCCGCAGAAGACGGTTGGTGATCGCATGACCAGCCCGCACGCCGACATAGCGTCCCAGGATCGGAGACCCGGCCGTGTAAAGGTCCCCCACGGCATCCAGCATCTTGTGCCGCACGGCTTCGTCCGGGTGGCGCAGCCCCCCTGGCGTCAGGACCCGAGCTCCGTCGACGACGACCGCATTGAGGAAGGTGCCGCCCAGCGCCAGACCCTGCTTGCGCATAGCTTCCACGTCCGAGGCCCTGCAGAAGGTCCGGCTGTCGGACAGTTCGCGCAGGAAGGCGTTGCCGATCAGGTCGAGTGTCCGTTCCTGATGGCCGATGGCGGCGTCCGGGAAATCGATGACGAAGGCCATGCTCTGGTGGTCCGAGGGCTCCAGCCGGGCCATCGCGGCTCCGTCCCGCACCTCGACCGGCTCCAGAACCTCGATCAGTTCCAGCGGCTCACTCGACGCGATGAGGCCTGCCCGGAGAATCGCCTGGACCCAAGGCGCCGCGGATCCATCGAGGATCGGCACCTCGGGCGCATCGATCTCGACCAAGGCATTCGTCACCCCCGTCCCCGCGAAGGCCGCCATCAGATGCTCGATGGTCGAGATGCTGACGCCGTCGGCGTTGATGATCCGCGTGTTGAGAGGAGAGACCTGCACACGATCCCAGCTGGCCGGGATCACCGCGACCCTGTCCGTGATGTCCACGCGACGGAACGTGATGCCGGTCCCGGGCGTTGCCGCCCGGAGTGTGACGCGCACCGGCGCGCCGGAATGAAGCCCGATTCCCGCAACGGTGACGGGCTGGAGGAGAGTCGTCTGCACGGCCTTGGCCTTCGTTCTGCTCGGATCCATGAGATAAGAACCCGGCCC
This sequence comes from Rubellimicrobium arenae, assembly GCF_017916275.1. Classification (GTDB taxonomy): domain Bacteria; phylum Pseudomonadota; class Alphaproteobacteria; order Rhodobacterales; family Rhodobacteraceae; genus Rubellimicrobium; species Rubellimicrobium arenae. The sequence continues at coordinate 121,753 of NZ_JAFMST010000003.1, read as the reverse complement.
CGAGTCGCCAATTCACGTATTCTGACTCTTTGAAACAGTCCGCTGGCCCGGAATCCCAAAGGGCCGCCCTTGCGGACGGCCCTTCAGATCTTGCTGGGCCAAAGGCTCAGTTCGCCTGGCGACGAAGGAAGGCGGGAATGTCGGCCCGCTCCTGCTCGGCCTCGGGCTGCGCCTCGTAGGACGGGCGCGGCGCACGCTGGACGGCGGATCCGCCGTTGCCTTCGGCCGCGGGCTGCCCCGTCATGCGGTTGATGAGGGAGTTGATCCCGAAACGCGCCTTGTCGGCCTGCGGCGCGCTGGGCGCGGCACGGGAGTCGGACTGACGCGGATCGGCGGCGCGGGCCTCGGCGGCGCGCGTCGCCATGTTGCGCAGACGGGCAAGCGCCTCGGGCGTCGGCGTCCCGGCCGGAGCGCGGGATGTGGCCTGGGGCAGCGGGGCCTGAGCCGCGGGTTCCGGGCGCGGCCGGTAGGCCGGGGGCGGAAGATCGTCGGCTTCGGGCGCGTCGTACTGCTCGACAGCCGGGGTCGGCTGGACGAAGGAACGCGCCTCGTAGTCCGGTTCCTCGGCGACGGGCTGCACCGGCGCGGGGATCGGCCGGGCCGTGGGGGCCGGCGCCGTCCGGGCAACGACCGGCTGCGGCTGGGGCGCAGGCCGGGCGGCGGGCGGGGCCGCGGCGGGCGCTTCGCTCCGCAGCGGTTCCTTCATCGAACGACGGGGCATCGGCGGCTCGAGACGGCTGGCCGAGGCGTCGATCCCGGTCGCCACGACGGACACGCGCATCTTGCCGCCCATGTCGGTATCGAGCGTGGAGCCCACGATGATGTTGGCGTCTTCGTCGACCATCTCGCGGATCTTGTTCGCGGCCTCGTCGAGCTCGAAGAGGGTCATGTCGTAGCCGCCGGTGATGTTGATCAGCACGCCCTTGGCGCCCTTGAGGCTGATCTCGTCGAGGAGCGGGTTCGCGATGGCCTTTTCGGCGGCATGGGTGGCGCGGTCCGGCCCCTCGGCCTCGCCGGTGCCCATCATCGCCTTGCCCATCTCGTCCATCACGGCGCGGACATCCGCGAAGTCGAGGTTGATGAGACCCGGACGGACCATCAGGTCGGTCACGCCCTTCACGCCCTGGTACAGGACGTCGTCGGCCAGCGCGAAGGCCTCGGTGAAGGTCGTGTTCTCGGTGGCGAGGCGGAACAGGTTCTGGTTCGGGATGATGATCAGCGTATCCACGACCTTCTGGAGGGCTTCGAGCCCGTCCTCGGCCTGGCGCATCCGCTTGGCGCCCTCGAACTGGAAGGGCTTGGTCACGACGCCGACGGTCAGCACGCCCATCTCGCGGGCGGCCTGCGCGATGATCGGCGCGGCGCCGGTGCCGGTGCCGCCGCCCATGCCGGCGGTGATGAAGCACATATGCGCCCCGGCGAGGTGGTCCACGATCTGCTGGATCGATTCCTCGGCGGCGGCGGCGCCGACGGAGGGACGCGCGCCCGCGCCCAAGCCCTCGGTGACCTTCACGCCCATCTGGATCTTGGCGGGCGCGTTGGACTGCTTGAGCGCCTGCGCATCCGTGTTGGCGACGACGAACTCGACCCCTTCGAGCTGCTTGTCGATCATGTTGTTCACCGCGTTTCCGCCGGCGCCGCCCACGCCGAACACGGTGATCCGGGGCTTGAGGTCTTCCTGCCCTGGCAGGGAGAGGTTGAGTGCCATCGCGCTGTCCGCCTGTTTGATTCGTGTTATCGAGCCGCTGTCCGAACGGCCGCCGCCCTGTTCCGATCCGGTCCCGTTCCGGACTTCGCTGACGGTGCCCACCATCCTACTGGGGCCCTCTCGCGCCGTCACGCCAAAAACACACTCGCCGTACAATCTCCATGGGGATAATCATACGCATCCCGCGTGTCGCTGGCGCATCGGCGGGAACTTGCCCGTCACCAGTTATCCTTGAACCACTTCACGGCACGGCGGAAGGATCGGGCGGACTGGCGGTCGGGCGGGATCTCGAAGTCCCACCATTCGTCCTGTGGATTCGCCGCGAACAGCGTGAGCCCGACGGACGCGGAAAAGGCCGCCCCGGTTGCGGCCTGCGGAAGGCCCTGCACGCGCAGCGGCCGCCCCAGCCTGACCTTGCGGCCCAGGATCCGCGCGGCGAGCCCGTCCAGCCCCGGAATGAGGCTGCCGCCCCCCGTGAGGACGATGCTCTGCGACGGAAGCTTGTCGAAGCCCGCCACGTCGAGCCGCGCCCGGACTTCCTCCAGGATCTCCTCGACGCGCGGGCGCATGATGCCGATCAGCTCGGTGCGCGAGACCACGCGGCGGTCATGCTCCCAGTCGCCGGTGTCGCCGCCGATGGGGATGAGCTCCCGGTCGTCCTTGCCGGTGGCCACGACCCCGCCGTAGAGGGTCTTGATCCGCTCCGCCATCGCCATGGGGATCTGGAGACCCATGGAGATGTCCGCCGTGACATGCTCCCCGCCCATGCGGACCGAGTCGGCGTAGACCATGTGCTTGCGCATGAAGACCGACAGCCCGGTCGTCCCGCCGCCCATGTCGATGCAGACCGCGCCCAGCTCCTGCTCGTCCTCGACAAGGCTCGCGATGCCGGACACGTAGGCGGACGAGGCGATCCCCGCGCATTCCAGGTCGCACCGCTTGAGGCAGAGGAGCAGCGTCTCGATCGCGGCGCCGTCGACGGCGAGCAGATGGAGATCCGAGGACAGTCGCTGCCCGACCTGCCCGCGCGGATCGGCCAAGCCGGACCGGTGATCCAGCGACCAGTTCACGGGTTGCGCGTGCAGCACCTCGCGGCCATGGCCGATGTCCGGCGCGTCGCAGGATGCGAGGACACGCCCGATGTCCCAGCCGTCCACCGTCGCCCCTTCGACCTCGGCCTCGCCGAAGAGGCCAAAGCTTTCGGGCCGCGCGCCGGAGAAGCAGACGATGACATGGTCCACCCGCACCTGCGCGTCCTTCTGCGCGGCCTGCACGGCGGTGCGGATCGCCCGCTCGGTCTCGCCCATCGAGTCGACTTCGCCATAGCGCACGCCGCGGGACCGGGTCACGGCGTGGCCGATCACCTTGAACTGCGATTGCCCGGCCATCGGCCCGACCCCGTCGACGGGCTGCGACCGCTGCGGCCCGTCGAACCGAAGCACCAGGCACGCCGTCTTGGAAGTTCCAAGGTCAAGGATGGCGATGACGCCCCGCTGGAGCGCGGCCCGCCGAATGCCGCGCATGAGTCGCTGGGTTTCGTAAAGGGGGCGCATCAGTGATCCTCGAAGACGGGCGCGGCGGCGGCGGTGGTTGCGACGGCTGCCGCAGCGGCGCGGAGCGTCGCCAAGGCAGGGGGGTTCAGGCGGACGGTCGGGCGGTCGCCCAGCCGCATGTCCACGACCGCGACGTCGCGGTCGAGCAGTTCCTGCGCCTGGTGCAGCGCGATCACCCGCTCGAGTGCCTGGACGGGCTGCTCGGTCGGGAGGAGGATCCGGAGATCGTTGTCGAGCACCATGTCCCAGCGCCGTTCGCCCATGCGGACGAGCCCCCGGACCCTCGGCGCGATCGGGGCGGCGGCGGCAAAGAGCGCCAGCGCCTCGTCGATGGCGTCCTTGGCCCCGTCCCCGGCGATCAGCGGCAGGTCGGACCGGTCGGCCCGCTCGGCGATCATGCCGGTCATGACGCCCTCGGCGTCGATCAGGCGAAGGCCGTCGGCATAGCGCCAGACCGCGACGGGGTTGCGCTGCGCCACCGCGATCTCGAGGGTGCCGCCGGGATTCACGCGGACCTGGGCCGATCGCACGGCGGTCAGGTCGGTGATCCGCAGCCGCAGAGCATCCACGTCCAGATCGAAGGAGGACAGCGGCAGGTCGAGCCGGGCCACCTCCCGGATGGCGGCCATGAGCGCACGGTCCGCGCCGGTCACCTCGATCTTCGTGACCATGAACTCGGGGCGGTCTTGGACGGCGTCCTTCCAGGCCTCGAACCGCGCCGAGAGCGCAGCCCGATTGTCAGCCGAGGCGAGCCACAGAAGTGCGATCAGCGTCACGAGGCCGGCGGGCAGCCCCACATGGAACAGGCGCCGGTAGAACGGCGTGAGCATCAGCCGCTGGTAACGGTAGGACCAGACCGAGGGGGCGGGATCGCGGCGTCCGCCCGACGGGGGCACCATGGGCACCCGCAGGAGCGATGGAAGCGTCAGACGCCAGAGCAGGATCAGCGTCCGCATGACGCATCCTCCACCAGCCAGCGGCACAGATCCGGGAAGCTCATGCCGATCGCCTGGGCCTGCTCGGGCGCCAGCGACGTGGGCGTCATGCCGGGCTGGGTGTTCAACTCCAGGACGACGAGCCCGTCCCGGCCCTTGCGCTCATCCCAGCGGAAGTCGGTGCGGGACAGGCCCCGGCAGCCCAGCGCGCGATGGGCCCGCAAGGCAACGTCCAGACAGGCGTCGAAGATGTCCCGAGGCACCTCGGCCGGCACCACATGGCGGGAGCCGCCCGGCGCATACTTGGCGTCGTAGTCGTACCAGCCGTCCGTCAGGATGTCGGTCACGGTCAGGGCCCGGTCGCCAAGGACGGCGGTCGTCAACTCGCGCCCGGGGGCGAATGCCTCGACCATGACGGTGTCCGGCATCGACGTGGACAGCCGTGGAGGAGAGTTCGCCCCTTCCGGCACGATATAGACGCCGACCGACGAGCCCTCGTTGTTGGGTTTCACCACGTAGGGCGGCGGCATGAGGTGACGCGACGCCGCCTCGTCCCGGGGGGCGAGCCTGCTTTCCACGACCGGCAGCCCGGCCGCGCGGAACGCATCCTTGGCGCGCTGCTTGTCCATGGCAAGGGCCGAGGCCAGCACGCCCGAGTGGGTGTAGGGAATGCGGAGCCATTCCAGCAGGCCCTGGACGCAGCCATCCTCGCCCCAGCGGCCGTGAAGCGCGTTGAACGCGACCTCCGGCCGCAGCTCCATGAGCTGCCGCGCCAGGTCGAGCCCGGCGTCCACCTCGACGGCATCGTATCCTGCGTCCCGCAGCGCCGCGGCGCATTGCCGCCCGGACGAGAGCGAAACTTCGCGCTCGGCCGATGGGCCGCCCATAAGGACGGCGACTCTGGGACCTGTCCTGCCCGACATGCCCGCTTCTGCCCCATTCGCGGACTCTTCGGTCCGTCTTGTTACACTTTGGCCCCTATCCGGAGCCGCACCGCCTTGCCGTCCAAACACGTGTCACGCGGGCTCGCCGACCCGCATGATTTCCCACTCTAGCCTCACTCCGGCGTGATCGTAAACCGCTTTCCGCACATCCTCGCCCAAGGCTTCGAGCTCGGCGGCGGTCGCGCCGCCGGCGTTGGTGAGAAAGTTGGCGTGCATCGGGTTCATGATGGCCCCGCCCCGCCGCGCGCCCCGCATCCCGGCGTCGTCGATCAGCTTCCAGGCCTTCAGGTCGTGCCTGTCGTCGGCGCGGCCGGTGCTGGAATATCCGGCCGGATTCCGGAACGTGGAGCCTGCGGTCCGGTCCCGCGTGGGCTGCGTCGCGTCCCTCTTGCCGATCTGGTCCTCCATGCGGGCGGCCAGCATCGCCGGATCGCCCACCCCAGCCTCGAACAGGGCTTCGACGATCACGGCGCCTTCGGGAAGCTGGCTGGACCTGTAGGCCAGACCAAGCGCGGCGGCGGGCAGGGTCACAACTTCCCCGCTCCGCAGAACGGCCGTCACCTCGACAAGCACGTCGGCGACATAGGCTCCGTAGCAGCCGGCATTCATCCGCACGGCCCCGCCCACCGTGCCCGGGATGGTCCGCAGGAAGGTCAGATCGCGGCCGCCCTCTGCCGCCTTGCGGGCGACGTGGGCGTCCAGGGCTGCCGCCCCTGCCCTGATCCGTCCGCCTTCGACGGAGATGGCGTTGAACCCCCGGCCCAGCCGGATCACCACGCCACGCACCCCGCCGTCCCGGACGATCAGGTTCGAACCCACGCCCATCGGGAAGACCGGCACTTCGACCGGGAGAGCCGCCAGGAACGTGCTCAGGTCAGCGACATCGGCCGGCTGCACGAGGGCGTCTGCCGGGCCACCGACGCGCAGCCAGGTGAGGTCAGCCAGAGGCCGATCCTCGGTCAGGGTGCCGCGCAAACCGGGCCAGTGCCTCATTCGGCAGGGTCCCGGTGCAGCGCGTGACCAGGATGACGCGACCGCAGCATCAGGCCAAGGAAGGGCCAGCGCAGGATCGCCGCTCCGGCGGCCAAGGTCATCATCCCCAGCACAGGCCCATGCTCCACGGTGAGCCATCCCAGAAGCGGTACGCCGCAGGCCACCAGCAGCGCATCGGCCTTCCACTGGGCGGGACGCGTGGGCATCATGACCGCCAGATTGGCCGCCAGGAACCAGAAGGCCGCCAGGATCAGGGCACCGCTCACGATAACCTCCTTGGCTGCAGGCCGCAGGCACGGATCATCGGCTGTGGGATTCCCGAAGCGTCGCATCGCCCTGGACGGCTCGCACCCACCGACATCATGCCACCTCCCTTGCGTTTCAGGCCGAGGCACTCTCGCGCAGGCGCGCGGGAAGGCCATGCGCCCAGGCGCTGATATTGCCGGCCCCCAGGCACACCACGATGTCGCCGGGACGTGCCTGTTCCCGCACCAGCCGCGCGAGATCCTCCTCGCCGGTGACGGCGCGGGCGTGGCGGTGGCCGTGGCGGATCAGGCCCGACACGAGGTCATCGCGCGACACGCCGGGGATGGGCTGTTCGCCCGCCGCATAGACCTCGGCGATGCCCACGACGTCGGCCTCGTTGAAGCAGGTGCAGAACTCCTCGAAGAGGTGATGGAGCCGTGAATAGCGGTGCGGCTGGTGCACGGCGATGACCCGCCCCTTGGAGGCCTGCCGCGCGGCCTTGAGAACGGCGGCGATCTCCACGGGGTGGTGGCCGTAGTCGTCGATGATGGTGACGCCATCGACCTCGTCCACCTTGGTGAAGCGCCGGTTCACGCCGCCGAAGCCCGCGAGGGCCGTGCGGATCTCGTCCTTGCTCATGCCGAGGTGGCGGGCGACGGCGATGGCGGCCAGCGCGTTCGACACGTTGTGGTCGCCCGGCATCGGCAGGGTCATGCCGTCGATGCGGTCGTCCTCGCTTTGCAGGATGACGTCGAAATGCGCGACGCCGTTCTCGTAGGTCGGGCGGGTGGCGCGCACGTCGGCCTGCGCGTTGAAGCCGAAGGTGCGCACGCGGCGGTCGGTGACGCGGCCCACCAGCGCCTGCACCTCGGGGTGGTCGGTGCAGCAGACCGCGAGGCCGTAGAAGGGGATGTTCGACACGAAGTCGTAGAAGCCCTTCCGCAGCGCCTCGATGGTGCCCCAGTGCTCCATGTGCTCGGGGTCGATGTTGGTCACGATGGCGATGGTGGCGGGCAGGCGGTTGAAGGTGCCGTCGCTTTCGTCGGCCTCGACCACCATCCACTCCCCCTGCCCGATGCGGGCGTTGGAGTTGTAGCGGTGGATGATGCCGCCGTTCACGACCGTCGGATCGAAGTTCCCGGCATCGAGCAGCGTGGCCACCATGGTCGTCGTGGTCGTCTTGCCGTGCGTCCCGGCGATGGCGACGTTGGACCTGAGCCGCATGAGTTCGGCCAGCATCTCGGCGCGGCGCACCACGGGCAGGCCCTTGCGGCGCGCCTCGTCGAGTTCCGGGTTGCCCGGCTTGATGGCGGAGGAGATGACGACGACCTCGGCGCCCTCCAGGTTCTCGGCCCGCTGGCCGATCTGGATCGTCGCGCCAAGCTTGGCGAGACGGCCGGTGATGTCGCTGTCCCGCGAATCCGAGCCCTGGACGGTGTAGCCCATGGTCAGCAGCACCTCGGCGATGCCGGACATGCCGATCCCGCCGATGCCGACGAAGTGGATCGGACCCACGTCCTGGGGCAGCTTGGTCGGCCGCTGCATGGAAAATCCTCCGTCCATCATTTGCGGCCCCCCTTGTTGCCGTCCACGAGTCCCTCGACAAGCTCTGCAAGGCGTTCCGCCGCGTCAGGCTTCGCATAGGCCAGCGCGGCGCGGGACATGGCGAGCGCGCGGCCGGGGTTGGTCAGAATCGCGAGGATGCGCTGCGACAGCGCCTCCGGCGTCAGCCGGACCTCGGGAACCGTTTCGGCGGCCCCCACGGCCTCGAGACCGCGGGCGTTGGCGGTCTGGTGGTCCTCGGTCGCGGCGGCATAGGGGATCAGAATGGCAGGACGGCCGATCACCGACAGGTCCGCGATGGTCGAGGCCCCTGCCCGGGCGACCACGAGCTGGGCCAGCGACATCCGCACCGGCACGTCGTCGAAGAAGGGGCGGATGTCGGCCTCGATGGCCTCGTCGCGGTAGAACCTGGCCACCCGCTCCAGGTCCTCGTCGCGGGCCTGCTGGCTCACCCTGAGCCGGGCGCGAAGTTCCATGGGAAGGGCGGCGATCGCCGGCGGCACGACATCCGACAGGATGCGCGCGCCCTGGCTGCCGCCGATGACGAGGATCTCCATAGGGTAGTCGCCCGGGGCGATGTAGCTGGCGCCGGCCTTGTCCAGCACGGCCCGACGGACCGGGTTGCCGACATGGATCCCCTGAACCCCCTTCGGCAGCGCCGCGGGCCATGTGCCGCAGGCCACGAGGTTCACCCGCGGCGCGAACAGGCGGTTCACCCGCCCCAGCACGCCGTTCTGCTCATGGATCATGCGCGGGATCCGCAGGGCCGTCGCTGCCGCCAGCGCCGGGATCGAAGGATAGCCGCCAAAGCCCACCACGGCGGCGGGCCGCGCTGCCGCCATCCGCAGCACCGAGCCTGCGATGCCGCCGCCGACCCTCAGGGGCACGAGCGCCTTCGCCGCCGCGCCGCCCCGCGCGGTCGTCGCGCTCGAGACGACCTCGCGCGCGACCTCGGGCGGGAAGCCCTTGGCGTAGCGGGCGCCGCGCGCGTCCGTGGACAGCGTGACCCGCCATCCGCGCGACAGCATCGTCTCGGCCAAGGCCTGGGCGGGGAACATGTGCCCCCCCGTTCCACCCGCCGCGATGACGAGATGACGGCTCACCGACGGCTCCTCAGGATGTCGCCCATGGTGCCCTGGGGCCGCGACCGCGTCATGGCCAGGAGCATCCCGACCGCGATCCCGCCCGCGATGAGCGAGGAGCCCCCGTAGCTCACGAAAGGCAGCGTCATGCCCTTGGCGGGCAGCAGGCGCACGGCCACGCCCATGTTGATCATCGCCTGCACCCCGAAGGAGCACGCGAGCCCCGTTCCGGCGAGGCGGATGAACATGTCCCGTTCGCGCGTCAGCCGCACGAGCGAGCCCACGACGATGAAGGTGTAAAGCGTGATGATCGCGAGCACGAGGATCAGCCCGTACTCCTCGGCGGCGACGGCGATGATGAAGTCGGTGTGCGCGTCGGGGAGCGACCATTTCACCTCGCCCTCGCCCACGCCCACGCCGAAGAAGCCGCCTTCACGGATCGCGTTCGTCGCATAGCCCAGCTGGGTTCTCGGATCGACCTCGGGGCTGAGGAAGCCGTTGATCCGGCGGGCGAAGTGCTCCGAATGCTCATAGGCCACGGTGCCGGAGAAGGTCACGAGCCCCGCCAGCACGAGGAGCAGCGTCATCGGCGCGCCGGCGACGAAATACATGACCCCCCAGGAGAAGAGGATGAGCGCCGCCTGCCCGAAGTCGGGCTGCAGCGCGAGCATGGTCACGATCAGCACCATCAGCCCGAAGGACCAGAGCCGTCCGGGCGGCCCGTCGCGGTCCTGCGCGGCGGCCATGAACCAGGCCGCCAGAACCACGAAGCCGGGCTTGAGGAACTCGGACGGCTGAAAGCTGATGAAGCCCAGCGAATACCAGCGGATCGCGCCCTTGCCGAAGTCCGTTCCGGCAAAGGGCAGCGCGGCGAGGGCGACGAAGCTCAGCGCGAAGCCGATGACGGCGATCCGCCGCACCTGCACCGGGGACAGCATCGACACGAGCAGCATGACGACCATCGCCATGCCGCCGAACATCGCCTGACGCTCGACATAGTGGAAGGGCGGCAGCCCGTTCCGCGCGGCCAGCGGCGGCGAGGCGGCAAGGCCCAGCAGCAGCCCGATCCCGAACAGGGCCAGGATGCAGGACATCGTCCATTTATCGATCGTCCGCCACCAACGCGGGAGGAGCGGGTCCCCGGATCGTACCGGGACCAGCCCATGGACCATTTCCGTCATGGATCACCGCCAACTGCCTCGTGTGGCCCGGTTCGCCCAGGTCTAGGGGTCAGGATAGCCGAGACGCCGCTTTGACGCTAGGCGGAAAACGGCGCGGGGGCGTTTCGCCCTGAAACATGGTCCCTCGCCACGCGCCGCGATGCCGCATCCGCTTGCGCCGGACAAAGGGCTCGCGCATCTCCCTGGCATGGAGATCGAGACGCTCATCCTTGGGGCCGGCGCCGCCGGGCTGTTCTGCGCCGCCCAAACGGGCCAGGGCGCGGTCGTGCTGGACCATGCCGCGCGTCCGGCCGAAAAGGTCCGCATCTCCGGCGGCGGGCGCTGCAACTTCACGAACCTGGGCACCCGGCCCGAGGCCTTCCTGTCGAGGAACCCGCACTTTGCCAAGTCGGCGCTGGCCTCCTACACGGCGCAGGACTTCCTGGCCCTTGTCGAGGCGCACCGGATCCCGTGGCACGAGAAGACGCTCGGGCAGCTCTTCTGCGACCGGAGCTCGAAGGACATCGTGAACCTGCTTCTGGCCGAGGCGGAGCGCGCCGACGCCCGGGTCCGGCTGGACACCAGCCTGGGCGAGATCGGCCATGACGGCGACCGCTTCACCGTCGAATCCGACCATGGGGGCCGGCGCGAGACCTGGCGCGCCCGAAACCTGGTGGTCGCGACCGGCGGCAAGTCCATCCCCAAGATGGGCGCGACCGGGATCGCGTACCGCGTCGCGGAACACTTCGGCCTCGCCGTGACCGAAACCCGCCCGGCGCTCGTCCCGTTCACCTTCGGCGAGGGGCGCTTTGCCGAGCTGGCCGGAGTGTCGGTGCCCGTACGCGCCCGCGCTAAGGGCCCGGCCTTCGAGGAAGCCATGCTCTTCACCCACCGGGGGTTGTCCGGTCCCGCGATGCTGCAGGCCTCGAGCACATGGCGCGAGGGCGAGGAGGTCACCATCGGCCTGATGCCCGGGACGGACTGGGCCGCCGCTCTCCGGCAGGGGCGCAGGGCCTCGCCGCGGCAGGCGCTCAGGACCTTCCTGGCCCAGCACCTTCCGGCCCGCCTGACCGACCACCTCGCCAACGAGATGGAGTTGCACGGCAACCTGGCCGGCCTGTCGGAGGCCCGGATCGAGTCGCTGGCGCGCGCGCTGGCCGACTGGCGGCTGAAGCCGACCGGCACCGAGGGCTATCGGACGGCCGAAGTCACCTTGGGCGGGGTGGACACGGCGGACCTGAATTCGCGGACCATGGAAGCCACGTCCGTCCCCGGCCTGTTCTTCGTCGGCGAATGCGTGGACGTCACCGGCTGGCTCGGGGGCTACAACTTCCAATGGGCCTGGGCGTCTGCAGCGGCGGCCGGGCGCGCCATCCGGTCCCGCAGGGCCTGACCCATGCCGGACTGCGGCTGTCTTGGCCGCCATGTCCCGAACGCATGGCTCATCGCCTGAAGAGGCCTTGACCTCCCCGCACGGTTGCATACCTCCCCAAGCCCGATCGTCCCGGACCATCCGGGACCAGCAAGGAATCTGCTCCGTGAGCCTTCTCTTCTCTCCTGCGTCGTTCCGCAGCCTGACGCTCAAGAACCGGCTCGTCGTCGCGCCGATGTGCCAGTATTCGGCCAAGGGCGGCATCGCGAACGACTACCATTTCGCCCACCTCGCCCGTTTCGCGCTTGGCGGCTTCGGTGCGGTCATCGTCGAGGCCACCGCCGTCACCCCCGAGGGGCGGATTTCCTACGGCGACCTTGGCCTTTGGAGCGACGAGCAGGTCGCCCCGCTCGCCCGGATCGCGGCCGTCCTGAGGTCGCAGGGCACCGCGTCGGGGATCCAGCTGGCCCATGCGGGGCGCAAGGGGTCCTCGCCCATCTGGTGGCGCGGTCATTTCAACGAGAGCGACGAGGAGAAGCGCGAAGTGGGCTTCGAGGACTGGCAGGTCGTCGGGCCGAGCGCGATCCCGCAGGTCCCCAACTCCCCCGAATACAAGGTGCCGCACGCCCTGACGGTCGCAGAGATGGACGCGATCCGCGACGCCTTCGTCGCCGCCGCACGGCGGTCGCAGGCGGCCGGGTTCGATTTCGTCGAGGTCCACTCGGCCCACGGCTACCTGCTGCATCAGTTCCTGTCGCCGGTCGCCAACAAGCGCGAGGATGAGTTCGGCGGCTCGCGCGAGAACCGGATGCGGTTCCCCCTGTCGGTGGCCCGCGCCGTGCGCGAGGCCTGGCCCGCGGACAAGCCGATGTTCGTCCGCATCTCGGCCCAGGACGGGATCGATGGCGGCTGGACGGTCGAGGACAGCGTCGTCTACGCCCAGGCGCTCAGGGATCTCGGCGCCGACCTCATCGACGTGTCCTCTGGGGGCTTTGCGGGCGGCCGCATTCCGGTCGGGCCCGGCTACCAGGTGCCCCTCGCCCGGCGCGTGAAGCACGAAGCCGGCATCCCCACCATGGCCGTGGGCCTGATCACCCGGGCCCGGGAGGCCGAGGAGGTGATCGAGGACGGCGATGCCGATCTCGTGGCGCTGGGCCGCATGGCTCTGGATGACCCGAACTGGCCGGTCCACGCCCGGCACGAGCTCGACCGGACCGAACAGGCCTATGCCGCTTGGCCCAAGCAGTCGGGCTTCGTCGTTCGTCACAAGGATCAGGCCCTGCGCGAACGCGGTTACGCCGACGCGGAGTGACCAGGCCTAGTGCCGCTCGCCTGCGGCGATGGCGAGCCCCTCGGCGACGGCGGTGAAGGCCGCCGTCTCGACCGGACGGGCTTGGGGGAACAGGGCGGCCATGGCCCGGCGCACCGGGCCGAGGAGGCTCGATCCGCCGACATGCACGACATGGGTGATCGCCTCGGGACCGAGGCCGGCCCGCTCCACCGCGCGCCGCGCCCCCTGGGCCACGGCCTCGGCAAGAGGGCCAAGGTCCATCTCGAGCCGATCCGCGGACAGGGGGGCGGCCAGACGCGGCTCGATCACGCCCAGGTCGATGCGTCCCGACCCGCTGTTCGCCTCAATCTTCCCGGCCTCCACGGCAAAGGCCACGTCGAAGCCCAGGCCCGACTCCAGCACCGAATGAAGCCGCTTCAGCCGCTCGGGCCGTTCGGCCAGCTTGCGCATGCGCGCCGCCTCCCGGGCCATCTCGGGCGTCTGGAGAAAGCCGATCCGTTCCCAGGTGGCGAGGTCGTGGTAGGGCGCGACCGGCACCTCGTGGAGGGCCGTCCCGATCTCGGCCTTGATGCGGCTTCCCAGGCCCAGGAGCGGCATGGCATGGGCCAGGCTCAGCGCCTTGTCCGCGTCCGTGCCGCCCACGCGGACGCCTTCATTGGCCAGCACGGCCAAGCGGCCGCCTTCGGCGCGAAACACGGTGAAGTCCGAGGTGCCGCCGCCGATATCCACGACGATGCCCAGTCCGTCCCTCACGCCGCAGGCCCGCGCGGCGGCCTCGGGCTCGGTGAGCCAGGCGACCTCCTCAAAGCCGGCAAGGCGGTAGGCCTCCTCCAGGTCCACCGCGGCCTGCGCGTCGCGTTCGACTTCGGCATGGAAGATGACGGGTCGCCCGGCGACCACATGGGTCAGCGGCTCGCCCACCTCGGCCTCGGCCCGGCTCCGCAGGCGGGCCAGGACCTCGGCCACCAGCTCGACCAGAGTCATGCGGCGGTTCAGGAGTTGGCGCTGCTCGCGCATGAGCGGCGTTCCCAGGACGCGCTTGATGGCGCGCAGGAACCGCCCATCGCGCCCCGCCACGAGCGCCTCGACCGCCTCGGTCCCGAACAGCATGCGCTTGGTCCCGAAATCCAGGAAGATCGCCGTGGGGACCGAGCTGCGCCCCGGCTCCAGCTCGATCAGGTGGGGGCGGCCCTCATCCAGGACCGCGGCCGAAGTGTTCGACGTGCCGAAGTCCACGCCCAGCCAGCGCGCCATGGTCCTGCCCTCCGCTTGGAAAGACGGCGCGCGTAACCTGCCCGGGGGGGCGGGGTCAAGCCGGGCTTGTCCGTCCGGGGCGGCCCGACCTCGGGTCAGGCCAGCCGGGCCCGCACCTGGGCCACGAAGTCGTCGCCGCGCTTTTCGAAGTTGTCGTACTGGTCGAAGCTGGCCGCGGCGGGGGCCAGCAGCACCGTTTCGCCGGGTTGCGCTTCGTCCATCGCCCGCGCCACGGCACGATCCATGGTCGTGCAGATCTCGCTCTCGATTCCCGGCAGCTGGCGCGCAAAAGCCGCCGCCTCGCGCCCGATGACATAGGCTTTCAGCACGGAGCCCAGGTAGGGCACCAGCGGCCCGAGCCCCCCCTCCTTCTCCAGGCCGCCGCAGATCCAGCGGATCTTCTGGAAGGCCTGCAGCGCCTTGGCCGCCGAATCCACATTCGTTGCCTTGGAGTCGTTGACGAAGGCCACGCCGTTCGCCTCGGCGATGCGTTGGCTGCGGTGCGGCAGGCCCGGATAGGACCGCATCGCGGCCTCGATGGCGCGGGGGCCCAGGCCCAGGGACCGTGCCACCGCCCAGGCGGCGCAGGCGTTCTGGTGGTTGTGCGCGCCGGGCAGGCCCTTGATCTCCCGCAGGTCCACGGAGGCCACCTGCCGCCCCTTGCGCCATTCGGCTAGGAACCCCTTGCGGGCAAAGACCGCCCAGGCGGCGCCCTCGAGCCTGGTGCCCGACGACACCTGGATCACCCGGTCGTCCCCTGCCCCCTCGGACAGTTGGTTTGCGAGGTAGCGTCCCTCGTTCTCGTCGACCCCGATCACGGCGCGGTCGGGACCGCCTTCCGCGAACAGCCGCCGCTTGGCCGCGAAGTAGCCTCCGAGGCCCGCGTGCCGGTCGAGGTGGTCAGGGCTGAGGTTCGTGAAAACCGCGATGTCGGGCGTCAGCGCGCGGGCGAGGTCGGTCTGGTAGCTCGACAGTTCCAGCACCACCACCTCGCCGTCACGGGCGGGCTCGATGTCGAGGACGCCGCGCCCGATGTTTCCGGCGAGCTGCGCGGGCCGGCCGGACTCGGCCAGGATGTGGTGAATCAGCGCCGAGGTCGTGCTCTTGCCGTTGGAGCCGGTGACCGTCACCACCTTGGGCCGGGTGTCGAAGTTGTCCCATTCGGGGGTCGCAAAGGATCGGAAGAACAGGCCGATGTCGTTGTCGACGGGCACGCCGGCCGCCCAGGCCGCGGCGATGGCGGGATGCGGCTGCGGATAAAGGTGCGGGATGCCTGGCGAGGTGATCAGCATCGACACCCCCTCCCACGACCTGGAGCGGGTCAGGTCGCGGACCTCGAAGCCGTCGGCTTCGGCCTGAGCGCGCGCGGGGGCGCCGTCGTCCCAGACCACCACCGTCGCCCCGCCCTGCTCCAGCGCCCGCGCCGTCGCGCGTCCGGATCGCCCGAGCCCCAGCACCGCCACCTTGGTTCCCGCGACGTTCTGAACCGCGATCATGTTGTCCTGCCCCTTGCCGTTCCCGCGCCTTATCCCCGGGCCGGGGCCGGCCCGCAAGCCGACTGCAGTGTCAGGTCAGGGCCTGAGGTCGTAGGTCACCCAGCGCGTCGCCTGGGCGGTCCGGTCGTAAAGCCTGCGCGCCCGATCATTGTCCTGGGCCGTGATCCAGCGGATGACCGACCAACCCCGCGCGCGCCCCTCGCCGGCAATGGCCTGGATCAGGGCCTCGGCCGCTCCCGAGCCTCGCGCCTCCGGGGCCA
This sequence comes from Rubellimicrobium arenae, assembly GCF_017916275.1. Taxonomy (GTDB): domain Bacteria; phylum Pseudomonadota; class Alphaproteobacteria; order Rhodobacterales; family Rhodobacteraceae; genus Rubellimicrobium; species Rubellimicrobium arenae. Next base: position 105,896 of record NZ_JAFMST010000003.1, on the reverse strand, counting down.
CGAAGAGGTCATCGAGATACCCACCCGTCGTTGCCGACAGCGGACGGGCGAAGGCCCGGAAATGCGCCAGTCCGACAAGGCCGTCGTTCCCCTCGGCCACGAACGCTTCGGTCTCATGGGACGGATCGTGGATCCAGGACCAGACCCGGTCCCGCATCTCGGGCGTTTGCGCCACGCCGTAGAACTCGGCGTAGCCCTGGTAGAGGCGATCCCAGGCCGGGCGGTCGGCCTCCCCGGGCCGGCGGATGCGGATGGTGGTCTGGTTCATGTCGGCTGATCCCTCGCCCGGTCGTTCCGCGTCAGGACGGGCGCGCGGCCCGTCGCCGGGCGCGGCGGTGCAGGAGCCAAAGCAGGATGCTGAGCACGCCCACGCCGACCGCCACCAGACCCAGGTGGTCGAGGAGATGGAGGCTGCCGACCGCACGCTCGATCGTGGCGCCCACGCCGTAGCCCATGCCGGTCAGGAGCGTGGCCCAGACGATCGTCGCCGGGAGGTCGAGCGCAAGGAACCGCCAGGGGGATACCCCGGCGGCCCCGATGGCGGTTGGTCCGGCGATGCGGATGCCCCAGACGAATCGGACGCCGATGATGGCCAGGTTCGGCCGCCGCCGCAGCCAGTCGCCCAGCCGGGCCAGCACCGGCCTGTCGAGATGGTGCCGCACCATCCCGGTCGCGCCGATCCGGCGTCCCACATGGAACCAGAACTGGTCCGAAAGGAACGCCCCGAGGGCGGCCGCGAAGACCGCTTCGCCAAAGCCGAACGTGCCCCGGTGCGCGAGCGCTCCGCCCACCATGGCCGCGGCATCGCCTTCGATGAAGCAGGACGCCGTGACGAGCGGCAGGCCCCAGGCCGTGAGCAGCGCTTCGAGGCCGTGCAGGGCCACCGTTCAGCGCACCTTGAGCGTGGCGAGCCCGATCATCGCCAGGATGAGCGAGATGATCCAGAACCGGATCACGATCTGCGGCTCGGCCCAGCCCATCTTCTCGAAATGGTGGTGGATGGGCGCCATCAGGAAGACCCGCTTGCCGGTGCGCTTGTAGACGAAGACCTGGATGATGACCGACAGCGCCTCGACCACGAAAAGTCCCCCCACGATGGCGAGGACGATCTCGTGCTTGGTGGCGACGGCGATCGCGCCCAGCGCACCGCCCAGGGCAAGGCTTCCGGTGTCGCCCATGAAGACGGCCGCCGGGGGCGCGTTGTACCACAGGAAGCCCAGGCCCCCGCCGATCAGGCCGGCGCAGAAGATCGCGATCTCGCCCGATCCGGGAACGAAGTGGACGCCCAGGTATTCGGAAAAGTCGGTCCGGCCGACGGCGTAGGCGATGGTCCCGAAGGTCGCGGCCGCGATCATCACCGGCATGATGGCCAGGCCGTCGAGCCCGTCCGTCAGGTTCACCGCATTGGCCGCGCCCACGATCACCAGCATGGCGAAGGGCACGAAGAACAGGCCCAGGTGGACCAACGCGTTCTTGAAGAAGGGCAAGGCGAGCTCGTTCGACAGCCCGGCGGGGTGATAGGCGGCGGCCCAGATCCCCGCGATCGCCGCCACGAGAAAGCCGATGGCCAGCCGCACGCGCCCCGACACGCCGTCCGAGGTCTGCTTGGTCACCTTGGCGTAATCGTCGGCAAAGCCCAGAAGGGCGAAGCTCAGCGTGACGAAAAGGACCATCCAGATGAACGGATTGTCCCACCGCGCCCAGAGCAGGGTCGAGGTGAGGAGCGCCCCCACGATCAGGAGGCCCCCCATCGTCGGAGTGCCCGCCTTGACGAAATGCCCCTGCGGCCCGTCCACCCGGATGGGCTGCCCCTTGCCCTGCTTGACGCGCAGCCAGCCGATCAGCCTGGGCCCGAAGGCGAATCCGAAGACCAGCGCCGTCAGGAACGCCCCGCCGGCGCGGAACGTGATGTAGCGGAAGAGGTTGAACGCATCGCCCCCGTCCGACAACGCTGCCAGCCAGTAGAGCATTCCTCAGCCTCCCTCGATGGACGGCGCGCCTTGCCCCATCCGGCGAATGGCGTCAACGACCAGGGACACCCGGCTTCCCTTGGACCCCTTGACCAGCACGATGTCCCCGGCGTCAACGAGCCGGCGAAGCTGCGGGACCAGGGCCTCGGGCGCCTCGACCCACTGTCCCCTGCGATCCACCGGCAGGGCGTCGTGCAGGGCGCGCATCCTGGGCCCCACGCAATGAACGACCTGCACCGCCTCCATGGCCGGGTCCTGGGCGAGACTGGCGTGAAGCGCGATCTCGTCGCCGCCCAGTTCCAGCATGTCGCCCAGCACCGCGATGCGGCGCCCCTTCTGGACCCGCCCTGCCCCGTCTTCCGGAAAGAGCCCGGCCAGGACCGCCAGGCCCGCCGCCATGGAGGTCGGGTTCGCATTGAACGCGTCGTCGATCAGGGTGATCCGGCCATCGCCCCAATCGAGTTCCTCGCGGCCGCCGCGGCCCTTGGGCGCCGTCCAGGCCGCGAGCCCGTTGAGCGCCAGCCCCCGGTCGGCCCCGAGCGCCTCGGCGGCGGCCAGCGCGCCCAGAGCGTTGAGCGCGAAGTGGCGGCCTTCGGTCCCGACCTTGAGATGGATCGGCGTGGCCCCGGCCTGCGCCCGGGCGACGGTCGCCCCGCCGGAAACCCGGACGTCGATCAGGCGATACTGGCTGTCCTCCGGGGCGCCGAAGATCACGATTGCCGCTCCGGCCCGTTGGGCGGCGGCGACCAGGATCGGAAGCTGCGGGACGTCGCCGGGCAGCACCGCGACGCCTCCGGGCTCAAGCCCTTCGCAGATGGTGGCCTTCTCCTCGGCGATGCCGTCCAGGCTCCCGAAGGCTTCCAGATGGGCGGCCCCGACGGTCGTCACGAGCGCCACATGGGGCCGCGCCTGCCGCGCCAGGGGGGCGATCTCGCCCGGATGGTTCATCCCGATCTCGATCACGGCGTAATCGGTATCGGCGGGCAGCCTGGCCAGAGTCAGCGGCACGCCCCAGTGATTGTTGTAGGACGCCTCGGCCGCATGGACGGAGCCCTGCGGGGTCAGGGCGGCGCGCAGCATCTCCTTGGTGGAGGTCTTGCCCACAGATCCCGTCACGGCGACCACGCGCGCCCGGCTTCGGGCGCGGGCCGCACGGCCCAGATCCTCCAGCCCCCTCAGCACGTCCGGCACCACAAGGAGCGGCGCATCCTCGGCGACGCCGTCGGGCCGATGGGTGACCAAGGCCGCCGAGGCGCCCTTTGCCAAGGCCTGAGCGACGAAGTCATGGCCGTCCCGCTGGGCGGTCAGCGCCACGAACAGGTCGCCGGGCCGGAGCGTTCGCGTGTCGATGGACACGCCGCCCGCGACCCAGTCCAGCGTCGTGGTGCCACCCGTCGCGGCCACGGCGTCGCCTGACGTCCAAAGGCTCATGCCCGGCCCTCCAGGACGGCCACGGACACGCTGGCCTGCTCCACGTCGTCGAAGGGAAAGATGTCGGTGCCGACGATCTGACCCGTCTCATGGCCCTTGCCGCAGATGAGCAGCGCGTCGCCCGGTCCCAGAGCATCGACGCCGCGCAGGATGGCCTCGGCCCGGTCCCCCACCTCGCAGACCTCGCCCCCGGCTTCGCGCACCCCGTCCAGCACGGCGGCGCGGATGCTCGACGGGTCCTCGCTGCGCGGGTTGTCGTCGGTCACGATCACCTGGTCCGCGTGCAGCGCCGCGGCGGCGCCCATCAGGGGCCGCTTGGTCCGGTCGCGATCTCCGCCGGCCCCGACGATGGCCACGATCCGTCCCATCACATGGGGCCGCAGCGCCCGCAGCGCGGTTTCGACCGCATCGGGCGTGTGGGCATAATCCACGAAGACCGATGCCCCGTTGCCGCGCCGCGCGGCCAGCTGCATCCGGCCCCGCACGGTCCGAAGCTCGGGCAGGACGCGGAACACCGCCTCGGGGTCCTCCCCGGCCCCGATGACGAGGCCCGCGGCCACCATCACGTTCGAGGCCTGAAAGCCCCCGATCAGGTCCAGCCGCGCCTGACGCGGCTCGCCCTGCCAGGCAAAGCGGATGTCCTGCCCCGTCGCGTCGAACCGCTGCGCCAGAAGGCGCAGGCGCGCCCTCTCGGAGTGGCCGGTCCCGATGACCTCCTGGCCGCGCGATGTCGCGATGGTGGCGACGGCTGGCCCCTTGGGGTCGTCGAGATTGACCACCGCCACGCCGTCCTCGGTCATGACGGCCCGGAAGAGGCGCATCTTGGCCTCGAAGTAGGCCTCGAAGGTCTTGTGATAGTCGAGATGGTCCTGCGTGAAGTTCGTGAAGCCGGCCGCCGCCAGCGAGACCCCGTCCAGCCGCCGCTGATCGAGCCCATGGGACGAGGCCTCCATGGCCACATGGGTCACGCCCTGCCGCCGGGCCTCGGCCAGCACGCGATGGAGCGTCAGCGGGTCCGGGGTGGTGTGGCGCAGCGGGTGGCTCCAGGCGCCCTCGACGCCCACCGTCCCGAGGTTCACCGCCTTGTGCCCCAGCGCCATCCAGATCTGGCGCGCAAAGCTCGCCACGCTGGTCTTGCCGTTGGTGCCGGTGACGGCGACCACAGTCTCGGGATGGGGTCCGAACCAGAGCGCGGCCGTACGGGCCAAGGTCTGCCGGGGATCCTCGGCCAAGACCAGGACGGCATCGCCCAGCTTGCCCTGGGCGATCCGCGCCCCTTCGGCATCGGTCAGGATCGCGGCGGCGCCGCGCTGGACGGCCGCTTCGACATAGGCCGCGCCGTGGATGGCCGACCCGGGCAGGGCCGCGAACAGATGGCCGGGGACCACGGTCCGGCTGTCCACCGACAGGCCCGTCACCTTCAGATCGCGTCCGGCGGGAACGGTCAGGCCAAGTTCGGCCAAGGTCATGGTCTCGGCCATCCTGGCCCTCCGCGTCAGTTCGCGGCAGGCGTTACACCGTCCGCCGTCGCGACTTCAACCGTGGGGCGGAGACCCAGGAGCGGGGCCGCCCGGCGGATCATCTCGGCCGCGACCGGCACGGCGGTCCAGCCGGCCGTGCGGCGCGGCTCGGTGCCCGACGTTTCCACCGGCTCGTCAAGGCTGACCACAAGGACGTACTTGGGATCGCTGGCCGGAAACAGGCCCGAGAACGTGGCGATCACCTTGTCGTCGTAGTAGCCGCCGCTGGGACGCGGCTTGTCCGCGGTGCCGGTCTTGCCGGCCACCTCGTAGCCCGGGACGTTCGCCAGCGAGGCTGTCCCCCGCGCCACCACCTGCCGGAGCATCGACACGGCGGCCCGGGACGTCTGCTCGCTCAGGACCCGGGGGCCCTGGACCGGATGATCCTGGCGCAGAAGCGTCGGCGTCACTGCAAGGCCGCCGTTGGCCAGCGTCGAATAGGCCGCCGCGAGGTGCAACGGCGAGGTCGAGACCCCGTGGCCGTACGAGATCGTCATGAGGCTGATCTCGGACCACTGGCGCGGCAGGAGCGGGCGCCCGGTCCGGGCCTCGGTCATCTCGACATGCGTCGGCTCGAGAAGGCCGAGGCTGCGCAGGAACGCCTGCTGCCGCTCCGCCCCGATCATCAGGGCGATATGCGCCGTGCCGACGTTCGACGACTTCACGATGACGTCCGTGACCGTGTTCTGGTCGCCGTAGTTGTGGAAGTCGTTGATCCGGAACCGGCCCCAGGTCAGGGGCCCCTTGGTGTCGATGATGGTGTCCGGGTTCACCAGGCCAAGCTCCATGGCCTGGCTCACCGCAAAGATCTTGAACACCGAGCCGAGCTCGTAGACGCCCTGGATCGCCCGGTTGAAGAGCGGGCTGTCCGACTGATCGCCGCTTGTCGCGACCGGAGGCCGCGTGTTCGGGTCGAAGTCCGGCAGAGAGGCCATGGCGATGATCTCGCCCGTATGGACGTCCATGAGGATGCCGCAGGCCCCCTTGGCGTTCATCAGCGTCATCCCGCCCTGGAGAACCTCTTCCATGGCGGCCTGCACGGTAAGGTCGAGCGACAGGGCAAGCGGCTGATCCTGCTGGGCGGGGTCGCGCAGCCGGTCGTCGAAGTAGCGTTCCACGCCGGCGACGCCGATCACCTCGGCCGAGTCGACGCCTTCGCGGCCGTAGCCGGCCCCCCCGAGGATATGGGCGGCAATGGGACCGTTGGGATAGAGCCGCATCTCGCGCGGGCCGAAGAGCAGTCCGGGCTCCCCGATGTCATGGACGGCCTGGGCCTGCTCGGGGCTGATCTGACGGCGGATCCAGAGGAACCGGCGCGCCCCGGTGAAATCGCTCAGGAGCTTCTGCTCGTCGAGGTCGGGAAAGATCTTCGCGAGCTCGTGGGCGGCATGGGCCGGGTCCACCATCTCGCGCGGCTGCGCGTAAAGGGCGTCGGTCGCCAGATTGGTCGCCAGGATCCGGCCTTCGCGGTCGGTGATGTCGGCGCGCGTGCTCAGGATCGGGGCGTCCAGAACCGCCGTCGGTTGCGGCTCCTCGGCGTCCGAGGACGCCAGGACGGCCATGCGGCCGCCCACGGTGAGGTAGGCCGCCGCGAAGGCCGCCCCAAGGACCCAGAGCCGCTTTTCCGCACGGCTCCTTGCGCGCTCGGCGTTCTCGCGGGCGTCGCCCCGGCGGCGCAGAAGGATCTTCGGCACCTTCACGCGTGAGATTCCGTCCGCCGCGCGTCGCCCCAGATCGAGGGCGAGGGCCTCCCAGTCCTGTCGGGTCACAGCGGCTCCTCCGTTTCGATGGTCCCGCCCGAGGACACGATCATCGGTGAGTTGGCGACCGACCCGGCCGCGGGCGGCATGGCGACCTGGTTCACGTCGGCAAAGGCGCCAGGCGTCAGCGGCAGCAGTTCCAGGCGCTGGAAGTTCAGCTCGGCCAGGTCCCGCAGGCGGTCGGGCCGGTTCAGGTAGGCCCATTCGGCCGCAAGCCGATCGAGCCGGGCCTGCGTCGTCGCGATCTCGTGCCGCAGCTGGCCCACTTCCCTCAGGCTCGCCTGGGTGGCGTAGTTCTCGCGGTAGGCCCAGAAGCCCAGGCCCATGACCACCAGGGCCATGCCTGCGTAGATCAGTCCCTTCATTGCCGCTGCCCCCTCATCGCCTCGGTCGCTTGCCGCCGGTGGTCCGGCTTGTGTCCAGGATCGGCATGCCGATCTCGTGCCCGCCGACGCGCCCCGCCGGGGCCGCGGTCCGACGCGCCACCCGCAGCCGCGCCGACCGGGCGCGAGGGTTGGCGGCCAGTTCATCCTCGTCAGGGTCGATGGCCTTGCGGGTCACCATCTCGAAGGCGGGCGCCTCGGCCTCGGCCTCCGGCGCATAGCGGCTGCCCTGCCCCATGCGTCCGGCGCGAAGCTGCAGGAAGCGCTTCACCATCCGATCCTCGACGGAGTGGAAGCTGACAACCGCCAGAAGGCCGCCGGGCGCGAGCGCGCGCTCGGCCGCCTCCAGGCCGCGGGCCAGTTCCCCGTATTCGTCGTTCACGGCGATCCGCAGGGCCTGGAAGGTGCGCGTCGCGGGATGCTTCTCGCCGGGCTTGGGGCGCGGCAGGCAACGGGCGACGATCTCGGCCAGCGCGAGGGTCGTCTCCACGGGCCGGGCCGCCACGATGGCGCGGGCGATCCGGCGCGAGGCCCTTTCCTCGCCGTAGAGATAAAGAATGTCGGCCAGCGTGCCTTCGTCCGCGCCATTGACGATGTCCCGGGCGCTCTCGCCGCTCTGGGACATCCGCATGTCGAGGGGGGCGTCCTTCTGGAAGGAGAACCCGCGCTCGGCCGTGTCGATCTGCATGGACGAGATGCCGAGGTCGAGCACGACGCCGTCCACGCGCGCATCGCCCTCCTCGGCGGCGATGAGGTCGAGCTCCGAGAAGGTGCCCTCCCGCAGGACGATGGTTCCATGAAATCCCGGAAGCCAGTCCCGGGCCATCTCGTGCGCCAGGGGATCCCGGTCGATGCCGATGACCTTGGCGGCTCCGGCCCCGATCAGCCCGCGGGCATAGCCGCCCGCCCCGAAGGTTCCATCCACCCAGACGCCCTGCACGGGGGCGCAGGCGGCCAGGAGCGGCCGGAGCAGGACCGGGATGTGCGGCTCGGCCGACATCAGGCGCTCCAGACCAGGGTCATGGGATCGAAGCCCTCGGGCTGGGCCTCCAGGAAGGCGCGCATCTCGGCCCCGACCTTCTCGTCGTAGGTGGCGGCGGCCCAGATCTCGAAATGGTCGCCCGCGCCCGAGAAGACGACCTCGCCCTCGGTCAGGCCCAGCTTCTGGCGCTGCCGGATCGGCATCACGACGCGGCCGTCCTTATCCACCTCGAGCCGCACCGACTGACCCAGGATCAACCGCTGGGACATGGTCTTGCGGAGGTTCTCCTCGGGGGTGCGGGGTTTGATGGCCATGATCCCCTGGGCGACCTCGTTGAAGGCCGCGACCGTGTAGGCCTGCAGGTGATCCTTCAGATGCTCGCCATAGAGAAGGTAGAGGGACGGGTTCAGGCCCTCGGTCCAATCGGGGTCGTTCGCCTCGAGCACGCGGCGGAAATCCGACGGGATCGACATCCGGCCCTTGCCGTCGATCCTCTGGGGATACTCGCCTGTGAAGCTCGCCGTGATCACGGATCCCGCTTTGTCCCTACCCCCGATGGTGCCCACGTGCCCGCAAACGAAAACGGCGGATCAAGGGCTGCCACACCTGATCCGCCGTGTCCGTCCCTTGCGGGAAGTCCGACTGCGCGCGCACCTGGGGGGATGCTGCTCGCTCGCGCGCCGGATTTTGTTGCCTTTGGCGTTCGCTGTCCTGCTCTCTCGATATCGGAAGCAACCGGAATGGGTTTGCCTGTATGACTGCGTCTCTTTTGGGGTTCTTTGTCGCCCCTGGTATCCCGCATCGCTTCCGACGGGTTCAGGGATGCCATGGGAATTCATGGCACTCAAGGGGAATGTTACCGACCGGGACCCCCTGGGCCGGAAAGCCACAGCCCGCGGAAGATCTGCTTGTGGATAGTCCTGGGGAAAACCCTGATTTCTTCTTAAGTTCGCGTCCGGGCGCTTGAACAGGACCCGCTTGGCACGAAAAAAAGTAACCGGCAGAGAGTCGCCGGTAACCAGTTCTTAAGAAGAAACGGTGTTCCAAGGCTGACTGGACTGTTCCCGCGGAATTTCTGGGTGTTCCAGTCCCATCAGCTACTTAGCCGCAGAACCTCTGCCGTGAGGCGAGAACGAATCGGACGCGCGGCCCAAGGGGCCCAGGCTCATGATTCCCGCGGGGCACGGCAGCCACCCGATCCGTCAGGGCGGCTGCCTCGAGATTTCCTGGAATCCGGTCCTCAGGCCATCCCGCCCGCGACGAGGCGGCGGGCGATTCCACGCCAGGCCTCGGCCATCTCTCCCTCCCCGGCGGCCACCGGCACACCCTCATCGCCCGAGATGCGGGTCTGGAGGTCGATGGGCAGGCGCCCCAAGAACGGGATGCCGTCCTTGCGCGCCTCGGCCTCCACCCCGCCATGGCCGAAGACATGGCTCTCGTGGCCGCAGTTGGGGCAGACGAAGGTGCTCATGTTCTCGATCAGGCCCAGGATCGGGGTCTTGAGCGTGCGGAACATGTCGATGGCCTTGCGCGCGTCGATCAGCGCCACGTCCTGCGGCGTGGACACGACGATGGCCCCCGTCAGGTGCGTCCGCTGGCAGAGCGTCAACTGCACGTCGCCCGTCCCGGGTGGCAGGTCCACGATCAGCACGTCGAGCTGGCCCCAGTTCACCTGCGTGAGCAGCTGCTGAAGCGCCCCCATCAGCATCGGCCCGCGCCAGACGATGGCCTTGTCCGGATCGACCATGAGTCCAATCGACATCATGGTGACGCCATGGGCGTGCAGCGGCTCGATGGTCTTGCCGTCCGGAGAGGACGGCCGCCGGGACACGCCCATCATGCGCGGCTGCGACGGCCCGTAGATGTCGGCGTCCAGCAGGCCGACGCGCCGCCCCTCGCGGGCGAGCGCGACGGCAAGGTTGGCGCTGACGGTCGACTTGCCGACCCCGCCCTTGCCCGAGCCGACCGCCAGGATACGGTCCACGCCGCTCACGGACTGAGGACCGGCCTGCGGCGTCGGATGACGGCCGATCGTGAGCGACGGAGCCTGGGGCGGGGCCGCAGGCCGGGACGGCGCCGAGGGGCCGTGCGCAGTGACGACGATGGACACGCCGGTCACGCCCGGAATGGCGCGGACGGCCCGCTCGGCCGCGGCCCGAACGGGCTCGAGATCGCGCGCCTGCTCGACGCTCGACGCCTCGAGCACGAAGCGCACCGTTCCCTCGGCCACCGCAAGGGCCTGGACCAGGCCGCTCTGGGCCAGGTGACCACCCCCCGGCACCGCCACCCGGGCAAGCGCCGCCATCACCTCATCCTTGGTCGGGGCCATCTGTCATACTCCTGTCGCGCATCCACCCTATCCTGGAGCGTCGGTCTGAGGCCGGGGTCTTGACAGGTCAAGGGCTCGGGGGTTCACGATCCGCCCGACTCCTGGGCATTGCCTCCCGAATGGCGCCCAATCGGCTAGCCCTTCCCATGGGGGACCTTTGGACCGGTTCCGGGCATGCCTCCCAACCGGGCAGAAACGCCCGAAATACGTCAGCCTTGCTTATGCAGTTGCTGCATAGCAGCATTGCGACTTTCCGACATTGTGCAGGCGCAGCAAAGGGTTATTTCTGCTCGTGACAGCGCTAACGGCGCGGATGCACGGCCCGGTGGCCTGCGGATCGACTGAAGAAAGAGACATGACGATGGCCTTCGCAAACGACATCCACAACGCGGTTTCGGGCGTGACGCTGGCCCACCGGTTCGCGGGTCTGCGCGCGCAGATGGCCGATCGCGTGGCTCGGTACCGCCTTTACCGTGAGACGCTGAACGAGCTTTCGCTCCTCAGCGACCGCGAGCTGAGCGACCTGGGCATGGGCCGCTGCGACATCCGGAACATCGCCCGGCAGGCGGCCGACCGGGCCTAAGAGAATTTCGGTCCGACCCTTCCTCCTCTTGGGGTCGGATCACCTTCGCGGACGCGCCCCAACGCCCCGGGGCGCCCCGCGCAGGACGCGGCGGGACCCCTCCTCCTCCCTGGTCCCGCCGCACAGGTTACGCTGGTGCCCTCTCCTCCTCCCTGGGTGCCGGTGTCTCGCGGCGGGGCCACCTCCTCCCGGCTCCGCCGCACGGGTTTGACGAGTTCGCTGGCGCCCTCTCCTCCTCCCTGGGCGTCTCGCGGAAACGCGGCGGGACCTTTCCTCCTCCCTGGTCCCGCCGCAACATGATCGGAACGGCTGCCCTCTCCTCCTCCCTGGGCCGCCCCTACCGAAGTGGCGGCGCCCTTTCTCCTCCCTGGGCTGCCGCCCTTTTTTTGCCCGCGCACCCGAAGTGACAGCGCTGGGGAGCCGCACCTTCCCACGGAGCGTCGCCAAGGCCCCTTCCGTTCAACGCCCCGCATCGTCATCCTGACCGCCGCAACGACGGGACAGGTTCATGCGGGCATCCCTCTTCTCAGCGGCGCTGGTGGCGGCGCTCGTCGGCTTCGGCTCGACCATCGCGCTCGTGCTCGCGGCGGCGGCGGCGGTCGGGGCGACTCCGGCGCAGACCGCCTCCTGGGTGCTGGCCATCGCCTTGGCCAAGGCCCTGGGCAGCGCGGCGCTCAGCAGCTGGGCGCGGGTTCCCATGGTGCTGGCCTGGTCGACGCCGGGCGCGGCCCTCGTGGCCGCCACCCATGGCCTGACCATGGAACAGGCTGCCGGAGCCTTTGTCCTGTCCGGCCTGATGATCGCGGCCCTGGGGCTCATCCGGCCCCTTGGCCGTCTCGTGGCCCGCATCCCGGACGCGATCGCGGCGGGCATGCTGGCCGGGGTGCTGCTCCCCTTCTGCCTGAAGCTCGCGCCCGCGGCGGCCGAGGCCCCGGCGCTCCTTGGTCCGATGATCCTGGCCTTCGCGCTGGTGCGGCTTCGGAATCCTGCGTGGGCGGTGCTGGCCGCCTTGGCCGTCGGACTGGGCCTCGCCGTCCTCACGGGGGCCGCCCATCTTCCGGGCGGCGCCTCCCTCCCGCAACTCGTCTTCGTCCGCCCCCAGTTCGATCCCGGCGTGGCGGTGGGACTGGCCCTGCCCCTCGCCCTGGTGACCATGGCCTCCCAGAACCTTCCGGGCTTTGCCACGGTGCGGGCGGCGGGCTACGAGCCGCCGGTCGGACCGGCGCTCGCCTCGACGGGGTTGCTCTCGGCCGTGGCCGGACTCTTCGGGGCGCATCCGATCAGCATGGCCGCGATCACCGCGGCGATCTGCCTGGGGGATGACGTTCATCCCGACCGAGCGCAAAGGTGGAAGGTCGGGCTCGCCTATGCGGGGATGTGGGTGGCTCTCGGCCTGGCCTCGCCCGTGGTGATCGCCGCCATCGCCGCCCTCCCGCCTTCGCTGGTGGCCGGCATCGTCGGCATCGCCCTGCTGGGCCCCCTGACCGGAGCCCTGACCGGAGCCGTGTCCCACTCGGCCACGCGGCTTCCGGCGGTCGTCACCCTGGCTGTCACCGCGTCGGGCGTGGCGGCCTTCGGGATCGGCGCGGCCTTCTGGGGGCTGGTGGCGGGCCTGGCCCTGCACGGGCTAGACCAAGCCGCTGGAAAGCTGCGTGCGGCCTGAACCCGCGCCTTCCATGTTTCCGTCCGAACAGGGACCGTCGCCATGACGTCGATCGACCTCCTTCCCTCTCTCCTTGGCTTCGCCTTCGTGTCCTCGATCACCCCGGGCCCGAACAACCTGATGCTGATGGCGTCGGGCGCGAATTTCGGCCTGCGCCGGTCGTTGCCGCACATGCTGGGCGTGGGAATCGGGTTCACGGCCATGATCGTCGCCGTGGGGCTGGGGCTGAACGGCATCTTCGAGGCCGTCCCCTGGACCCATACCGCGCTGGAGGTCTTTGCCGTCCTTTATCTCCTCTGGCTCGCCTGGAAGATCGCGACCGCGGCTCCGGTGACCCCCGATGCGCCCGAGGCCGCCCGTCCCATCACCTTCCTGCAGGCGGCCGCCTTTCAATGGGTGAACCCCAAGGCCTGGATGATGGTGATCTCTGCGCTGACCTTCTATGCGGCGGACGAGTCGCTGGGCACGGTGCTGGTCGTGGCGGCGGTCTTCGGCGCGGTGAACCTGCCCTGCATCTCGGTCTGGACGGTGCTGGGCCAGGAGATGCGGCGGATCCTGACCTCGCGCGCCCGGCTCAGGGCGTTCAATCTCGTCATGGCGGTGCTTCTGATCGCGACCCTTTGGCCAATCGTCCAGGCGCTCTGATCCGATAAGGGCCGACGATCGGAGATCCCGCGGGGGCTCCGGCCATCAGGACGCCCGTCAGCACCCCGACAGGGGACCGGCCCGATCCCTGAGATCGAGGGCCGGACCCTCGCAGCCCGGATCAGAAGGGAACGTCGTCCCTGCCCCCCGGAGCGGGCACCACGAACTTGGCGACGACCTTCTTCTCCCCCGCCTTCTCGAAGTCGATGTCGAGCTTGTCCCCCTCGGCGCCGATGATCCGGCCATAGCCGAACTTCTGGTGGAAGACCCGGTCCCCCACCACGAACGAGGAATCGGCGGTCGCGTCGATGGTGATGGTCCGGGACTCCTGCGGCTCGCGCAGGGGGCGCACCTGGGAACGGGCCTGAAGCCGGCGCCAGCCCGGCGAGGCATAGACATCCGCCCGCGCGGCCCGGTCGGCGAGTTGCGATTCCGCCCCCGCCTGGAGCACGGGGCTCGCGCCCATCGCCATGCCGGCGGCTCCGTAACCGCCACCATAAAGGCCGGGCGGGGTCAGCACCTCGACATGGTCCGCCGGAAGCTCGTCGATGAAGCGGGAGGGCAGCGAACTCTGCCACTGCCCATGCACCCGGCGATTGCCGGCAAAGGAGATGATCGCGACCTGCTCGGCCCGCGTGATGCCGACATAAGCGAGCCGCCGCTCCTCCTCGAGGCCCTTGAGCCCGCCCTCGTCCAGGCTGCGCTGCGACGGGAACAGCCCATCCTCCCAGCCGGGCAGGAACACGGCCGGAAACTCCAGCCCCTTGGCGGCGTGGAGCGTCATGATCGAGACCTTTTCCTCCCCGTCCTCGGACGCGTTGTCCATGACCAGCGCCACATGTTCGAGGAAGCCCTGCAGCGAGTCGAACTGCTCCAGCGCCTTGACGAGCTCCTTGAGGTTCTCGAGCCGCCCGGCCGCCTCGGGCGACTTGTCGTTCTGCCACATCGCCGTGTAGCCCGACTCGTCCAGGATCATCTGGGCGAGCTCGACATGCGTGTCGCCCTCGCGGACCACCTGGTCGTGCCACCGCTCCATGGCCTGGACGAAGATGCGCAGCTCGTTGCCGCCCTTGCCCGCGATGAGCTTGGAGTCCGCCGCGATCCGCGCGCCATCGAGCAGGGACACGCGGTTCTGCCGCGCCACCACCTGGATCGTCTGGATCGCCTTGTCGCCCAGGCCCCGCTTGGGCGTGTTCACGATCCGCTCGAAGGCGAGGTCGTCGTCGGGGGACACGGCCAGCCGGAAATAGGCCATGGCGTCCCGGATTTCCTGACGTTCGTAGAATCGGGGGCCGCCGACCACGCGGTAGGGCAGGCCGATCGTCAGGAAACGGTCCTCGAAGCTCCGCATCTGATGCGAGGCCCGCACGAGGATGGCGATCCCATCGAGGCCGATCGGGTCCATGCCGCGCGTCCCGCGCTGCATCGCCTCGATCTCCTCGCCGATCCAGCGGGCCTCCTCCTCGCCGTCCCAATGGCCGATCAGGCGGACCTTTTCCCCTTCGCCCAGCGCGGTCCAGAGCGTCTTGCCGAGCCGCCCCTTGTTCCCCGCGATCACGGCGGAGGCGGCGGCCAGGATATGCGGCGTGGAGCGGTAGTTCTGCTCCAGCCGGACGACCACCGCTCCGGGGAAGTCGGTCTCGAACCGCAGGATGTTGCCCACCTCGGCCCCGCGCCAGCCGTAGATCGACTGGTCGTCGTCGCCCACGCAGCAGATGTTCCGGTGTCCCTGCGCCAGAAGCCGCAGCCAGAGGTACTGCGCGATGTTGGTGTCTTGGTATTCGTCCACGAGGATGTAGCGGAACCAGCGCTGATACTGCGACAGCACGTCCTCATGGGTCTTGAAGATCGTGATCATGTGCAGGAGCAGGTCGCCGAAATCGACGGCGTTCAGGTCCCGCAGGCGCTGCTGGTAGGCCGCGTAAAGGTCGACGCCCTTGTGGTCGAAGGCCGAGACGTCCGCGCCGGGGATGTTGCCCGGCCCCACCGCCCGGTTCTTCCAGCCGTCGATGATATGCGCGAGCTGGCGCGCCGGCCAACGCTTCTCGTCGATGTCGGCCGCAAGGATGAGCTGCTTGAGGAGGCGCACCTGGTCGTCGGTGTCGAGGATCGTGAAGTTCGACCTGAGCCCCACCAGTTCGGCGTGCCGGCGCAGGAGCTTCACGCAGATGGCGTGGAAGGTGCCGAGCCAGGGCATGCCTTCCACCGCGTCGCCGACCATGCGGCCGACGCGGTCCCGCATCTCACGGGCGGCCTTGTTGGTGAAGGTCACCGAGAGGATCTCGTTCGGGCGGGCCCGGCCCGTGGTCAGGAGATGGGCGATCCGCGCCGTCAGCGCCTTGGTCTTGCCGGTCCCGGCCCCGGCCAGCATCAGCACCGGTCCGTCCAGCGCCTCGACCGCGGCCCGCTGGGCCGGGTTGAGGTCGTCCAGATAGGGCGCGCGGGGGACGGGGCCGGCCATGGCACGGCGCGAGAGGGGCAGGTCGGGATCGGGGCTCAGGCTCATGACGCGGCAACATAGTGCCGCCTGCGATTCGATGGAAGCTCTCGTTCGCTTTATGTTCCGTGATCGCCGCGTGATCCGCCGTTACACGGAAAGGCGTTCATCGACTCCCGAACGCACAACGGCAGGGCGATCGAACATGAAGCTTTGTACCTCAGCCCCTCGCAGCGGTGTCGATTTGCCAGCCTCAACACAGAGGCGCCAACAAATGGACGCAATCCAAAGCGATGAGAAGGTTAACGAAATTTGGGGGCCGCCGTGTCGAGAACCGAGTACACTGTTGTCATTGCCACGCGGAACCGGACGGCGGCGCTCGCGCTGTCGCTGCCGCTGCTCCTTGCCCAGAGCCCCGCCCCGCGCGAGATCCTCGTGGTGGACAGCTCCGAGGAGCCGGGCCCGACCCGCCGCCTGATCGACGACCTGTCCCGAAGGACCCGCATCCCGATCCATCACATCCTCAGCGAACGCGGATCGGCCTACCAGCGCAACGTCGGCCTGGCCCGGGTCCGGACGGAGGTGGTCTTCTTCCCGGACGACGACAGCCTCGTGTATCCCGGCGCCTTGGATGCGATGATGCGCATCTACGATCTGGACCGTGACGGCATCGTCGGAGGCGTCTGCACCGCCGAGGCCAAGACCGCGCCGCAGGTCGGCGGGACCTCGACCGTCGGCCAGTACCGGATGACCCTGGGGGATCGGCTCAAGGCGAAGTTCGCGGTGCAGCGAGCCCGGCTGGAGCAGCGGCTGGCCCGCGACCCCTTCGAGACCGCGGCCGAGCGCCGGCAGGCCCGCCTGCCGCCCCTGCCCGAATGGCTGGAAGCCGAGAACGCCAAGCCCGTGTACTGGATGACCGGGTTCCGCATGTCGTTCCGCACCCATGTCATCCGGCGGATCGGCTTCAACGAGAACCTGGGACATTATGCGCTGGGCGAGGATATCGAAGCCTCTCTCACGACACAGGGGACACATTACCTGATCGGTGCGCGAAACGCGAAGATCCACCATTACAAGGTGCCCCAGCGCCGCGGCAACGGACGCGCCCTGGGCGGGATGCAGATCCTGAACCGGGCTTACATCCTGGCCCGGCTGGGGCAGACGGACGCGCGGATCCGCTCCGAGATGACGCGCCTGGCCCTGTTCAGGATGGCCCAATACCTGCTCGGCACCCGGAGCGCATTCGGGCGCGAGCGGTTGGCCGGGGCCTGGGCGGCGTTCCGGATGGTCCCTGCCCTGTTCGACGCCCTGCCCGCGGAGCTGGACGGGACCTATGCCGACCTTCGGAGAAAGGTCTTCTCGGACAACGAAAGCCTGACGCCGCTCAAGCCTGTGATCCACGAGGCGATCGAGGAAAAGCAGGCCGCGTGAACCGGACCGCGGCGGATCGGCATCGGCTCCACGATCCGCCGCTTGGGGCCTTGCGCCGCAGCGCGGCACCCCTAAAGTTCGCACGCCTGTAGCGGAGCCCGTCCATGCCCGAATTCAAGAAGATCCTGATCGCCAACCGGGGCGAGATCGCCATCCGCGTCATGCGCGCGGCCAACGAGATGGGCAAGCGCACCGTCGCGGTCTACGCGGAGGAGGACAAGCTGGGCCTCCACCGCTTCAAGGCGGACGAGGCCTACCGCATCGGCGAGGGTCTGGGCCCCGTGCAGGCCTACCTGTCGATCCCCGAGATCATCCGCGTGGCCAAGATGTCGGGCGCGGACGCGATCCATCCGGGCTATGGGCTTTTGTCCGAAAACCCCGACCTCGTGGACGCCTGCGAGGCCGAGGGCATCATCTTCATCGGCCCGACCGCCGCCACCATGCGGGCGCTGGGCGACAAGGCCTCGGCCCGCAAGGTCGCCATCCAGGCGGGCGTTCCCGTCATCCCGGCGACCGAGGTGCTGGGCGACGACATGGCCGCCATCAAGCGCGAGGCGGCCGAGATCGGCTATCCGCTGATGCTCAAGGCCTCCTGGGGCGGCGGCGGTCGCGGCATGCGCCCGATCCTCTCCGAGGACGAGCTGGAGTCCAAGGTCCTGGAGGGCCGCCGCGAGGCCGAGGCCGCCTTCGGCAACGGCGAGGGCTACCTCGAAAAGATGATCCTGCGCGCCCGCCACGTGGAGGTGCAGATCCTCGGCGACAAGCAGGGCAACATCTACCACCTCTGGGAGCGGGACTGCTCCGTGCAGCGGCGCAACCAGAAGGTCGTGGAGCGGGCCCCTGCCCCCTACCTCACGCAGGAGCAGCGCGAGGAGGTCTGCGAAATGGCCGTCCGCCTGACCAAGGCGGTCGACTACGAATGCGCCGGCACCGTCGAGTTCCTGATGGATATGGACTCGGGAAAGTTCTACTTCATCGAGGTGAACCCCCGCGTGCAGGTCGAGCACACCGTGACCGAAGAGGTCACCGGCATCGACATCGTGCGCGCCCAGATCCTGATCGAGGAAGGCAAGTCGCTGGCCGAGGCCACGGGCGTCGCGCGGCAGGAGGACGTGAAGCTCGACGGCCACGCGCTCCAGTGCCGGGTGACCACCGAGGACCCGCTCAACAACTTCATCCCCGACTACGGCCGCATCCAGATGTACCGGAGCGCCACCGGCCCGGGCATCCGGCTGGACGGCGGCACGGCCTATTCCGGCGCGGTGATCACGCGCTACTACGATTCCCTGCTGACCAAGGTGACGGCACGGGCCCCCACGCCCGAGATGGCGATCGCCCGCATGGACCGTGCGCTGCGCGAGTTCCGCATCCGGGGGGTGTCGACGAACATCGACTTCGTCATCAACCTCCTCAAGCACCCGACCTTCCTGTCGAACCAGTACACCACCAAGTTCATCGACACGACGCCGGACCTCTTCGAGTTCGCCAAGCGGCAGGATCGCGCGACCAAGATCCTGACCTACATCGCCGACATCACGGTGAACGGCCACCCGGAGACGGCAGGCCGCGCCAAGCCCCAGGCCGACGCCCGCAAGGCCCGCCCGCCGGTGCAGGCGCTGGGCACCTGGCAGGCCGGGACGCGGCAGCTTCTGGACGAGAAAGGCCCGCAGGCCGTCGCGGACTGGATGAAGGCGCAGACGCGGCTCCTCGTCACCGACACGACGATGCGGGACGGGCACCAGTCCCTGCTGGCGACCCGGATGCGGTCGATCGACATGATCAACGCCGCGCCCGCTTATGCCCAGATGATGCCGGGGCTGTTCAGCGTCGAATGCTGGGGCGGGGCCACCTTCGACGTGGCCTACCGCTTCCTGCAGGAATGCCCCTGGCAGCGGCTCCGCGACATCCGCGCCCGGATGCCCAACATCATGACGCAGATGCTGCTGCGGGCGTCGAACGGCGTGGGCTACACCAACTATCCCGATAACGTCGTGCAGGCCTTCGTCGCGCAGGCGGCCAAATCGGGCGTGGACGTGTTCCGGGTCTTCGACTCGCTCAACTGGGTCGAGAACATGCGCGTCGCGATGGACGCCGTGGTCGAGGCGAACAAGGTCTGCGAAGCGGCGATCTGCTACACGGGCGACATCCTCGACCCGGACCGCGCGAAGTACGACCTGAAGTACTACGTCGCGATGGCCAAGGAGCTGGAGGCCGCAGGCGCGCACGTCCTGGGCCTCAAGGACATGGCGGGGCTCCTCAAGGCCCCGGCGGCGCGGGTGCTGATCAAGGCCCTCAAGGAGGAGGTCGGCCTGCCGATCCATTTCCACACGCACGACACCTCGGGCGCGGCGGCGGCGACGATCCTCGCCGCCTCGGACGCCGGGGTGGACGCGGTGGACGCCGCCATGGACGCCTTCTCGGGCGGCACCTCGCAGGCCTGCCTGGGCAGCATCGTCGAGGCGCTGCGCCACACCGACCGCGACACCGGCCTCGATGTCGGCGCGATCCGCACGATCAGCAACTACTGGGAGGCCGTGCGCCAGCAGTACTGCGCCTTCGAGGCCGGGTTGCAGGCCCCCGCCTCCGAGGTCTATCTTCACGAGATGCCGGGCGGGCAGTTCACCAACCTCAAGGCGCAGGCCCGCAGCCTGGGGCTGGAGGAGCGCTGGCACGAGGTGGCCCAAGCCTATGCCGACGCCAACATGATGTTCGGCGACATCGTCAAGGTCACGCCCTCGTCCAAGGTCGTGGGCGACATGGCCCTGATGATGGTGGCGCAGGGGCTGACGCGGAGCCAAGTCGAGGACCCGGCCGTCGAGGTGGCCTTCCCCGAGTCGGTCGTCGACATGCTCAAGGGCAACCTCGGCCAGCCCCCGGGCGGCTGGCCCGAAGGCATCCAGGCCAAGGTCCTCAAGGGCGAGCCCGCCACCACCGACCGTCCCGGCGCGCACATGGCGCCGGTGGACATCGAGGCCGTGCGCGAGAAAGCCTCCAAGGACCTCGCCGTGCCGCCGCTGGATGACGAGGACCTCAACGGCTACCTCATGTATCCCAAGGTGTTCTCGGACTACCTGGGCCGCCACAAGACCTATGGCCCCGTGCGCGTGCTGCCGACGCGGACCTTCTTCTACGGGATGGAGCCCGGCGAGGAGATCAGCGCCGAGATCGACCCCGGCAAGACCCTTGAGATCCGCCTGCAGGCCGTGGGCGACACCACGGACGAAGGCGACGTCCGCGTCTTCTTCGAGCTGAACGGCCAGCCGCGCACGATCCGGGTGCCGAACCGCTCCGCCGCCGCGACCGCGAGCCGCCGGCCCAAGGCCGAGGCGGGCAACCCCCTCCACATCGGCGCGCCGATGCCGGGCGTGGTGGCCACGGTCGCCGCGCAGGCGGGCAAGCCGGTGCATGCCGGGGACCTTCTCCTCACCATCGAGGCGATGAAGATGGAGACGGGTATCCACGCCGACCGCGACGGCACCATCAAGGCCGTCCACGTCCAGCCAGGCGCGCAGATCGACGCCAAGGACCTGCTGGTGGAGCTGTCCTGAGAGGGACGCGCTGCCTGTCAACTTGGGGCAGGCAGCGATCCTCACCAGAGTGCGGCCCCGCGCCGTGTCGAGGCGGATGATCCGCGACCGGCAAGCGCGTGGAGACCGGGAGATGAAACATCCGCCGGGCCGGCAGGTCCGCGCACCCTGCCAGACCCGCATCCCGGTTGTAGCACCGCTTGCTTCTCCGCGGTCGGCGATGGTCCACTGCCCGGCCGCATGTGCCGGGCGTGACGCACCCCACGGGGCGGCAGGTTGACGCCGTCGATCCATCCCCGAAGGCGGTGCGCCTTGCCCCCCAAGCCTTCAGGATTGCGCCGACGGGCGTCGGCGCGCGGCGATGCCGACCTGACCAGCGGATCTCCAGTGATGCCATCCGGCAAGGTCCCGGGCGACTTCGGGCTTGCACCACCTGTTCTCCGGCTCTGCTCACTAGGAAACATAGGGTCGCACCCCCATTGTAAACCAAGCGAGCGACCAACAGGGACAGCCTCATGATCGAACTCCTCTCGGACCCCGCCATATGGGCGTCGTTCCTCACCCTCACGATTCTCGAGATCGTGCTGGGCGTGGACAACGTGATCTTCATCTCCATCGTCACATCCCGCCTGCCGCACGCCCAGCGGCCACGGGCGCGCTTCATCGGCCTTGCGCTCGCTCTCATCATGCGGGTGTTCCTGCTTCTCACGATCGCCTGGATCATCGGACTGACCGAGCCCTTCGTGACCATCGGCGGCTTCGGACTGTCCTGGCGCGACCTGATCCTCATCGGGGGCGGCCTGTTCCTGATCTACAAGGGCGCCAACGAGATCTTCCAGGACGTGGAAGGCACCGGGCACCACGGGGCCGAGGCCACCATGTACGCGGGCTTCGGCGCCGTCATCGTGCAGATCGTGATCCTGGACCTCGTGTTCTCGCTGGACAGCGTGATCACCGCCGTGGGCATCGCCGACCACATCCCGGTCATGGTTGCAGCCATCATGGTCGCCATCCTCGTCATGATGGTGGCCGCGAATCCCATCGCGAACTTCGTCGAAGCGCATCCCTCGACCAAGATGCTGGCGCTGGCGTTCCTCGTGATGGTGGGGATGGCGCTCGTCGCGGACGGCTTCCACTACCATGTCGAGCGGGGCTTCATCTACGCGGCCATGGTCTTTGCCGGTGCGGTCGAGATGCTGAACCTCTGGAAGCAGCAGCGGCACAGGCGTCAGGTCGAGCGGGCCGACAAGGGCCAGCCGACCTCATGAGGACGCTGCGGAAGCCTGCGTTTTCCCTCTTGCAGGACCCGGCGGCGCTGGGTAGATAGCCCTCCACGGAGCGGGCGGGCGTAGCTCAGGGGTAGAGCATAACCTTGCCAAGGTTAGGGTCGTGAGTTCGAATCTCATCGCCCGCTCCAATTTCCAGGATGACGACGATCTGGGGCTGCTGCTGCGGCCCCTTTTTGTCGTTCGCTCATGCGCCACCTCGGCCCGCTACAAAGCTTGCGCGTCCCCCCTTGCGGCGCCTGACGGGGGCATGTAGGTACCCGGCACGGAGCGGGCGGGCGTAGCTCAGGGGTAGAGCATAACCTTGCCAAGGTTAGGGTCGTGAGTTCGAATCTCATCGCCCGCTCCAGTTTCCAGCGTGACAAGGGCGGCCTCGGCCGCCCTTCTCGTTTTCAGGGTCTCAGGCCGCCGCGCGGGCGTTGACGTGGATGGCGTAGATCGACGTCGTGGCCGCCATGAACAGGCGATTGCCCCGCGGACCGCCAAAGCACAGGTTCGCCACCCGTTCCGGCACGCGGATCTTGCCGATCAGCGTCCCATCGGGATCGAAGACCTGCACTCCGTCCTCGGCCGAGCACCAGACGTTCCCGCGGGCGTCCACGCGCAGCCCGTCGGGCGGCCCCGGCTCGACATGGGCGAAGACGCGGCCCTCCCCCACCTGGCTGCCCTGGATCTCGAAGACCTTCAGCATGGACGGCACGTCGGGGTCATGGCTCGATCCGCTCTCGGCGACATAAAGCCTTTGTTCATCAGGCGAGAAGGCAAGCCCGTTGGGCTGGACGAATCCGGTGATCATGCGCTCGGGGTCCCCGCCCCCGGGTGGAAGGCGGTAGACGGCGTTCGTGTCCTGCTCGGGCACGGATTCGTAGCCCTCATAGTCGGACAGGATGCCGTAGGTGGGATCGCTAAACCAGACCGCGCCGTCCCGCGCCACGACCACGTCGTTGGGCGAATTCAGCCATCGGCCGCCGTAGCTTTCGGCCAGCGTGGTGATCGTGCCGTCGTGCTCGGTCCGGATCACCGACCGGGTCCCGTGCGAGCAGCTGACCAGCCGCCCCTCCCGGTCGCGCGTGTGGCCGTTGGTGTGGCCGGCGGGCGAGCGGAAGACCGACAGGCCCGTGCCTTCGGTCCAGCGCATGATGCGGTCGTTGGGGATATCGCTCACATAGAGCGCCTGATGCGCCGGAAACCAGACCGGCCCTTCGGCCCATCGGAAGCCGCTGCCTAGGTGGTCGAGATGCGCCGAGGGCTGGATCAGGGGCCGGAAGCGCGGGTCGTGGATTTCGTAGATCGACATGGTCCCTCCGTCGTGACGGAGGGACCTTAGCACCGCGCCGTGGCGCTGCGAGGGGGCCTAGAGCGAGCCGGCGCCCTGATGCGCCGCCTTGGTCAGCCGTTGCGCGATCTCGTAGAACTCCTCGGGCGCGTAATCGGGGGTGAAGGCCGAGGGCTGCCCCACGAGGTCGTGGATCCGCCCGCCATCCGGCATGCCTTCCACCACCGCCAGCTCTCCGGGGGGGTCGGTCGGGAGCGCCATCTCCCCTTCCCAGATCCCCCGGATGGATCCGTAGTCCGATGGGGAGAAGGTATAAAGCCGCCGGTGCGATCCTTCGGCCAGGTACTTCTGGCATTCCGGGATCTTGTCGAGCGGGATGTTCGGCGTGGGCAGCATCTGCTCGATGGCGACGCCGGTCAGCTTCTTGAGGGCCAGCGCATAGGCGTGGGCGTGGACGCTGCCTCGCACGAGCAGGTAGCCGCAGACCTCGCGCCCCGTCGGGTCCGACAGGGTTTCGTAGACCCGCAGCTTGTGGAGCCGCGCCCCGCATTCCAGGTGGAAGTTGTGCAGGAGGTCGAACACCACGTTCCCGGTGGTGGTCACCATGTCCACGTTCCAGGACATCGAGTTCGAGTTCACCGGCACCGCGCCGCCGCCATGCGAGAAGAAGCTGGCGGCCGAGCGGATCTCCTGCATGGCCTCGAAGGGCGACATCGAGATGTCGCCGCCGTTGCCGGAATCGTCCGCCGCCGAATCGGGGCCGTTGTTCAGCATCGCCACGCCGTTCGAGACGAGCTCCACATGCCCCAGTTCCTCGGCCGTGATGGCCGCGACCAGCTCGTAGAAGGGCTTGAGCTTGGATTTGGATCGGAAGTTGAAGCTCTGGAACATGTAGTTCCCGAGGGTGGACATCTCACCGTACTTGCCACCCAGGAGTTCCTGGAGAGCCGCGCCGGCGTTCGGGTCCTGTTTCTTGGGGGGTGGCAACTCGACCTGGAGCTTGTCGACGCGAAGAAACATTCGGGGGCCCTCCTAGCTGATGGCGCGGATGCAACGGGGCGAACGGTGCGGGGTTCCGGCGAAACTTGCCGCGGGTGCGCGGGTCGGCGGCAAACCGACCGGGCGCGGAAAAACGGGAACAGGCGGCAGGTCGCCGCGTTCGACAGGCTCACGATACACGGATGGAGACACCGATGCCCGCCGCGAACCTGGAAAAGCTGTTCCACGACGGCCTGCGCGACGCCCTTTACGCCGAACGCAAGGCGCTGCAGGCTCTCAAGAAGCACGCCCGCGCCGCCAAGAACCCCGAGCTGAAGCAGTCGTTCGAGCTGCACCGCGAAGAGACCGAAGGCCAGGTCGAACGCCTCCAGCGCGTCTTCGAGATCATCGGCAAGCGTGCCTCGGGCAAGACCTGCGCCGCGATGGACGGCCTTGTCGAGGAAGGCGAGGAGATCATGGAGGAGTACAAGGACTCCCCCGCCTCGGACGCCGGCCTTCTGGCCGCCGCGCAGGCCATCGAGCATTACGAGATCTGCCGCTACGGCACGCTGGCCTCCTGGGCCAAGCAGCTGGGCCAGGGCGAGGCGGAGCAGCTCCTGCGCGAGACGCTCGCCGAGGAGGAGAAGACCGACAAGCTCCTGACCGACCTGGCCGAGTCGGTGATCAACGCCGCCGCCGAACAGGCCGAGGCCGCCTGACCGGGGCCTTTTGGCCCCCCACGACTCGTCGTAGGCTCCGGGCGCTGCAGCCCCGGAGCCTTTCTCATGGACCGTCTCGCCTCGGACCGGATGTTCCTCGCCGTGGTCGAGGGCGGCTCCTTCGCGGCGGCGGCGCAGCGGCTGGGAACCAGCTCGGGCCAGGCCAGCAAGCTGGTGGCCCGTCTCGAAGCCGAGCTCGGCGTGCGCCTTCTCCACCGCACGACGCGGGCGCTCCAGCCGACCGAGGCCGGCCAGACCTATTACGACCGGCTCAGGACCCTTCTCGAAGAGCTCGACGCCCTCGATGCCGAGGTGAAGAGCGTGGGCACGACCCCGCGCGGCAAGGTGCGTGTCACCGTGCCGCTGACCCTGGGCACGCTGCGCCTGGCTCCGATCTTCGCCGATTTCGCCCGGACCTATCCCGACGTCGCGCTGGAGGTGCATTCCAGCGATCGGGTGGTCCGCCTGGTCGATGAAGGATTCGACCTCGCCGTCCGGGTCGGGCGCCCGGGCGATTCCTCGCTGGTGGCCCGCAAGCTGGCTCAGGCCAAGATCGTGGCCGTGGCCGCGCCAGGCTATCTCGCGGTCCATGGGGCGCCGCTGGTGCCGGCGGACCTGAGCCATCACGACTGCATCCTCGACACGAACTTCCGCGATCCGCACCGCTGGACCTTTGCCGGGGGGGTGCAGGTCGCGGTGAACGGACGCCTCACCTTCTCGGACGCCGCCGTCTGCCTGGCCGCCGCCGAAGCGGGCCTGGGGATCGCCAACCTGCCCGACTTCGTGGCGGCCCAATCCCTGCGTGCAGGCCGGGTCGTCCCGGTTCTGGCCGGTCACGAGGACAGCCCGATGGGCATCTTCGCCATGACCCCGTCGGGACGCCACCCGGCGGCCAAGGTGCGCGTGCTGGTCGAGGCGCTTGCCCGCGGGCTGCGGCAGGGCTGACCCGTTTCCTTCCGCCATGGATGGAATGTTCTTCCGAACGCCCGGATTATCGCCGGACAGGATGTGCCGCATATGGGTGGAGCCGGCCCGCCAGGGCCATATCCAACGGATTGTGCCACCATGACCTATGCCACCGCCTCCTCCGCCCGCACCCAGGCCTCGCAGGCCGAGCTCGCCGCCGCCCTGCTGCGGATCACCATGGGCGTCCTGTTCGTCCTGCACGCCTGGATGAAGATCGCCATCTTCACGCCCTCCGGCACCGCCGGGTACTTTGTCTCGATCGGGCTGCCGGCCTTCCTGGCCTATGTCACCATCATCGTGGAGCTGCTGGGCGGCCTTGCGCTGATCGCCGGGATCGCGACGCGCTGGGTGTCGCTGGCCCTGGTGCCCGTCATGATCGGCGCGGGCTGGTTCGGTCACGGCGCGAACGGGTTCTTCTTCTCGAACGCCAACGGCGGCTGGGAATACCCCGCCTTCTGGACCGTCGCGCTCCTCGTCCAGGCCCTTCTGGGCGACGGCGCCTACGCTTACGGCAACCGCGTGGCCCGCTGAGGGACCGCCCACCGCAGGAAAGTCAGGATCATGTCCACTGCCTCTGCCCCCCTCGAGATCGGCCGGGTCGCGCTTACGGTCAACGACCTCGCCGGAACGGGGTCCTTCTACCAGCGCGCCCTTGGGCTCGAGCGGTTGGGCGGAGACGGTGGCGTCGCGCTCTACGGCGCGGGCGACCGGCGCCTCCTCGAACTGCGCGAGGACCGCTCGGCCCGCCGCCGGTCCCCGCGCGAGGCCGGCCTGTTCCACACGGCCTTCCTGCTCCCCTCCCGCAAGGCGCTGGGCCGCTGGCTGCTCCATGCGGCGGGGACGAAGGTTCCGGTGCAGGGCGCCTCGGACCACCTAGTGAGCGAGGCGATCTACCTGTCCGACCCGGAAGGGAACGGCATCGAGATCTACGCCGACCGCCCCCGCGACGCCTGGCCGCGCGAGGGGAACAGCATCCGCATGTCCACCGACCCCCTGGATCTGCAGAACCTGGCCGAGGCCGCGGACGGCCCCTGGACCGGCGCGCCCGAGGGGACGGTCGTCGGCCATGTGCATCTCCAGGTCGGGGCCGTGCCCGAGGCCGAGGCCTTCTACCACGACACCCTGGGCTTCGACATCGTGACCCACTACCCGGGGGCGAGCTTCCTGGGCTCGGGCGGGTACCACCATCACCTGGGGGCCAACACCTGGAACAGCCGGGGCGCGGCCCGCCGGACCTACCCGTCCACCGGTCTTGCCGATCTCGAGATCCTGGCCGAGGGGCCTGCCCTCGAGGCCATCCTGCTCCGCACCGGGGGGACGCGGCATGTGGCCGACCCTTGGGGAACCTCCATCACCCTCACGCGGAAGGAGGCCTGAATGCTCGTCAACGGCAGGTGGACCGAGGACTGGCAGCCCGTGCAGGCCAAGGACGAGACGGGGGGCTTCGTCCGCCAGATCTCCTCGTTCCGCAACTGGGTGACGCCGGACGGCCGCCCCGGCCCGACCGGCGACGACGGCTTCCGGGCCGAGGCCGGGCGCTACCACCTCCATGTCGCCCTGATCTGCCCCTGGGCCTCGCGGACCCTGATCGGGCGGGCCCTGAAGGGGCTGGACGACGCGATCTCGGTGTCGGTAGTCGAGCCGGAGCTCAGCCCGCAGGGCTGGCGCTTTGCCGCCCCCGACCCGGTGACCGGCGCCACCTACATGCACGAGATCTACAGCGCGGCCGACCCGGCCTTCACCGGCCGCGCCACCGTGCCCATCCTTTACGATAAGGCGACGGACCGGATCGTGTCGAACGAATCGGCGGACATCCTCCGGATGCTGAACTCGGGCTTCGGGACGATCGCCCATGGCCCGGACCTTTATCCCGAGGATCTGCGCGCCGGGATCGACGCGCTCAACGACCGGATCTATCCGCGGCTGAACAATGGCGTCTACCGCGCCGGGTTCGCCACGACGCAGGTCGCCTACGAGGCGGCGTTCGACGACGTGTTCGCGGAGCTCGACGCGCTGGAGGCGCGGCTGTCGGACGGACGGGCGTGGCTGTTCGGCGACCGCCTGACCGAAACGGATGTGCGGCTGTTCGTGACGCTGGTGCGGTTCGATGCGGCCTATCACGGGCTGTTCAAGTGCAACCTGCGCCGGATCGCGGACTATCCGGCGCTGCAGGCCCACATGCTCCGGGTCCTGGCGCTGCCGGGCGTGCGGGGCACGGTCAGCCTCGACCATATCAAGCGCGGCTATTATTCGGTAAAGGCGCTGAACCCCCTCGGCCTGGTGCCGAAGGGGCCCGAGCTGGCCTGGGCCCGCCGGGACCAGGACCAGGACGGCGCGGACGAGGCGCGGCATCTCAGCCCGTCTTGATGACGGAGGCCGGGCGGATCAGCGTGGACGGCGCGATGACGGCCACCATCCGCGCCGGAGGCGACTGGGCGATCCCGACGGGCGCGGCCCCGAGCCCGAGCGAGATCATCATTCCCACCCGTAGACGGTGGCGGTGGTGCCGGTGGCCAGGATCCGGGCCGCGCGGAACGGCAGGATCTGCCCCGCCGTGACGGCATAGCTGAGCTGGGTGCCGTCGCAGTCCTCGATCACGAGATCCCCCGAGGTCTGGCACCAGAGCGCCCGGGGCCGCGGCGACACGGCCAGCGTGTCGGACGGCGTGATCGGCTGATGACGGTCGCCCGGGCTTTCGAGCCCGCGCTGGTGGTGCGAGAAGTTGTCGGACATGGTTACCCTCCTGTGAATGCACACAGGCTAGGGGCAAGTCATGGCCAGTCCCTTACAGCACCGAACGGTCCCTGCCGCGCGGACGCAACGCCCCGGGGGCCGTCACGCGTCCGCGGAGAAGCCGAACTCCATCCGGTGGCTGTAGGATTCGCCGGGCCGCAGCACCGCGTTCGGGAAATGCGGGTGGTTCGGGGACCCGGGGAACTTCTGCGTCTCGAGGGTGAAGCCCGCGAACTGGCACAGGCGTCGCCCGCCCTTGCCGACGATGGAGTCGTCCAGGTAGCCGCCGGTGTAGACCTGGACGCCCGGCTCGTTGGTCCGCAGGGTCATGCGGCGGCCCGAGGCGGGGTCCCGGATCTCGGCGCAGTCGTGGAGCCCGGAGCCGACGTCGCTGCCGCCGCCGTCGCCGCCCAGGACCCAGTTGTGGTCATAGCCGCCGCCTGCCTGGAACACGCCCGCGCCGACCGAGCCCAGCGCGGCGAAGTCGCGGCCGATGGGCTTGGGCGTCGTGAAGTCGAAGGCGGTGCCGGCGACCGACCGGATCTCGCCGGTGGCGAGGAGCTCTCCGTCGACCGGGGTGTAGAAGGGCGCGGCAAGGCGCATCTCCTGCCGCAGGACATCGCCCGAGCCCTGCCCCGCCAGGTTGAAGTAGGAATGGTGGACGACGTTGATCGGGGTGGCCCGGGTCGTCGTGGCGGCCATGGTGATGAGGAGGCGGCCGTCCCCGGCCAGATCGTAGGTGGTCACGAGGTCGCATTCGCCGGGATACCCCATGTCCCCGTCCGGCGAGGTCAGGCGGAACACGACGCGGCGGTCGTCGGCCTCGGCCAGCGTCCAGTTGCGCCGGTCGAAGCCGTCGCGCCCACCGTGGAGGTGGTTCGCGCCTTCGTTGACGTCGAGCTGGAAGGCCTCGCCGTCGAGGGCGAAGCGTCCCCGGGCGATGCGGTTGGCATAGCGCCCGCAGGTCGCGCCGAAGTAGGTCGTGGTGGACAGGTAGTCGTCGAGCCGGTCGAAGCCGAGCACGATGTCGTCCTGCCGTCCCTCGCGGTCGGGGACGTGAAGCTCGGTCAGGCGCGCGCCGTAGGTGATGACCCTGGCGCGAAGGCCGTTCCCGTCATCCAGCGTCACCGCCTGCACGGGATCGCTGCCGATCCGCCCGAACTCCTCCACCGCCATGCCATGGCCCCCCTGTTCCCTGCCTGTCCGGGCGACCTTCCGGCGGGGGCGGGGCCGTGTCAACCGCCCGGCCCGGCCCGGTCCGGTTCGGCCCTCTCAGGCGGACATCGCTTCTTCGGAATGGGTCACGGCGGGCGCGGCGGCGAAGTGCGGCGACACCAGCGCGCGCCACTGGGCAAAGGCCTCCGACCCGCGGAAATGGACGGTGTGGTCCTCCAGCGTGTCCCAGTCGACCAGCAGGCGATAAAGGCCGGGGGTTTCCACGACGCGGTGGAGGCGGACGCCCTTGCAGCCGCGCGACCCCAGGAACAGCGGCACCGCCTGCCGCACGGCGGCCTCGAAGGCCCCCTCCTGGCCGGGCGCGATGGTCAGTTCGGCGGTTTCGAGGATCATGCGTGTCACTCCCTGCTTTGGGCGGCGCGGCCCGGTTCGGGGACTTGGGTCGCATGACGGGCGCCGACGGTCCAGGGGTCAGTCCGGCGCCTTGCGCCAGGGCGGATCGCAACGGTCGAGGAAGGCCCGGACGCCCGCGCGGGCTTCGTCGCTGTCCCATCGCGTCACGAGCGCCTGGATCGAGAGCTCGATCGCCTCGGGCGCGGGGCTGCGAAGCGCGCGGAGGAGCGCCTTGGCCTCGGCCACCGCGCCGGGCGCGCAGTCCAGCAGGAGGGCGACCTCCTGGTCGATGGACGCCCCCAACCGATCCGCCGGGACGGCACGGGCCAGCAGCCCGAGCGCGACGGCCTCGGCCGCGTCGAAGCGGCGGGCGGAGAGCATGAGGCGGCGGGCGGCGGGCTCGCCGATCCGGGCCAGCACATAGGGGCCGATGGTTGCGGGGATCAGGCCGAGCCGCGTCTCGGTCATGGCAAAGACGGCGGTGTCCACGGCGACGGCGATGTCGCAGACCGACAGGAGCCCGACCCCGCCCCCGTAGGCCGCGCCCTGCACCTCGGCCAGGAGCGGCTTGGGCAGGAGGTCGAGCGCCCGCAGCATCATGGCGAGACGCCGGGCCTGGTCGGCGCGGGCCGGCCGGTCGGCCTCGATCTGCTCGCGCATCCAGCCCAGGTCGGCGCCGGCGCAGAAGGTCCGGCCCCGGGCGGCAAGCACCACCACCCGCACGGCGGGGTCCCGGGCCAGCCGATCGGCGGCCTCGGTGAGCTCCGCGATCATGGCGGCGTCGAGCGCGTTGTGGCGGTCGGGCCGGTCCAGCGTCAGGCGCGCCACGCCGCGCGGGTCGATGGACAGGGCGATGGTCTGGAACATCGGGATCACCCTTCGCGCATCGCCCGGGCCAGG
Organism: Rubellimicrobium arenae; assembly: GCF_017916275.1. GTDB lineage: Bacteria > Pseudomonadota > Alphaproteobacteria > Rhodobacterales > Rhodobacteraceae > Rubellimicrobium > Rubellimicrobium arenae. Next base: position 74,808 of record NZ_JAFMST010000003.1, on the reverse strand, counting down.
TCGGCCGCCTGCGCCAGGGCCACCGGGTCCAGCCCGGTGTCGAAGCCCAGCGCGGACAGGCGGCGGGCCAGCGCCTCGGTCGCGACGTTGCCCGCGGCGCCCGGCGCGAAGGGACAGCCGCCCAGCCCCGCGACCGAGGCATCGAAGACGCGCAGCCCGAGCCCGAGCGCCACCTCCACGTTCTCCACCGCGCGGCCCGCCGTATCGTGGAAGTGCCCGGCCAGCCGGTCGGGCGGAAGCTCGTCGAGGACGGCGCGGAGCATGGCCTCCACCTGTTCGGGAGTGGCGCGGCCCAGCGTCTCGCCCAGGCTCACCTCCGCGCAGCCGAGGTCGCGGAGCGCCGCCGCGACCCGGGCGACCCGCGACGGCGGCACGGGGCCGTCATAGGGGCAGTCGGTCACCACCGAGACATAGCCGCGGACGGGGATTCCGTCCCGCCCGGCCTCGCGCAGGATCGGCTCGATCCGGGCAAGGCTGTCGGCCACCGATGCGTTGAGGTTGGCGCGGGCGAAGCCGTCGGTGGCCGCCGTGACCACGGCGATCTGGTCCGCGCGGGCGGCGCGCGCCGCCTCCTGACCCTTGAGGTTGGGAACGAGCGCCATGTAGCGGACCCCGGGCGCGCGGCGGATCGCGGCCATGACCCCGGCGCTATCGGCCATCTGGGGGACGCGCGCGGGGCTGACGAAGCTCGCGGCCTCGATGCGGCGGAACCCGACGGACGAGAGCGCGTCCACGAGCGCGACCTTGCGGGCCGTCGGGATCGGGCGCGCCTCGTTCTGGAGGCCGTCGCGCGGGCCGACCTCGACGATCTCGACCCGCTCAGCCATCGGAGGGCTCCAGCCGGATCAGGGGGGTTCCCGCCTCGACCTGCTGGCCCTCGGCGGCCAGGACCTCGGCCACGCGGCCATCGCGAGGGGCAGTCAGAACGTGCTCCATCTTCATGGCCTCGACGATGGCGAGGGTCGCGCCACGGAGGACCGCCTGCCCGGGCGTGACGAGGACGGCGCGGACGAGGCCCGGCATGGGGGACAAGGTGGCGTCGGTGCCGGTGTCCGCCGCCTCGCGGTCGAGGGGGTCCGGGACGCCGAAGGCGAAGGTGCCAAGCGGGCTGGCGAAGACGGTGATGCGGTCCGACTCCGGCAGGACATCATGGGCGGGGGCGCCGTCGATGCGCCACGAGCCGCCGCACCGGCTGGCCCGGATGGTCGGCCCCTCGACGGCGACCCGGGCCCGGTCCGGGCCGTCCAGCGCCAGGGTGACAACCAGGGGCCTGCCGTCCCAGACCAGGTCGATGCGCCGCGACAGGGGCTGCCAAAGGTGGAACCCGGCCAGAGGGTGCGCGGACGGGTTCGCCGCCGCGAGCGCCGCGAGGGCCACGACCTCGGGGGGAGGTGTCGCAGCCTCGGTCAGACGGTGGAGGTCGCGCTCGATCAGGCCGGTATCGGGATGACCCGCACGGAAGCCCTCATGCGCGACGAGGGCGGACAGGAAGGCGAGGTTCGTCGTGCAGCCGGCGACCTGGGTCCGGGCGAGCGCCTGGGCCAGACGGTCGAGCGCCAACTCGCGCGTCGGGCCATGGGCGACCAGCTTGGCGATCATCGGATCGTACCAGGGGGTGATCGCGTCACCCTCGCGCACGCCGGTCTCGACGCGGACTCCATCCGAGAACCGCCGCCGGGACAGGCGGCCGGTGGCGGGCAGGAATCCTGCGGGCACGTCCTCGGCGTAAAGGCGCGCCTCCACGGCGTGGCCTTGGATGCGGAGATCCTCCTGCCGGAGAGGCAACGGCTCGCCCGAGGCGACGCGGAGTTGCCATTCCACGAGGTCGAGGCCGGTGATCGCCTCGGTCACCGGATGCTCGACCTGGAGGCGGGTGTTCATCTCCATGAACCAGAAGCGGTCGGGGCGCAGGCCGTCCGAGGCGTCGACGATGAACTCCACGGTCCCCGCGCCGGAATAGCCGATGGCCTCGGCCGCGCGGACGGCGGCCTGCCCCATGGCCTGTCGCATCGCGTCGGGCATGCCGGGCGCCGGGGCCTCCTCGACGACCTTCTGGTGGCGGCGCTGGAGCGAGCAGTCCCTCTCGAACAGATGGACGGCGCGGGTGCCGTCGCCGAAGACCTGCACCTCGATGTGGCGGGGGGTGGCGACGTAGTTCTCGATCAGGACGGCGTCGTTGCCGAAGGCGTTCCGCGCCTCGCGACGGGCGCTCGTCAGGGCGTCGGCGAACTGCGACGGGTCCTCGACGCGGCGCATGCCCTTGCCGCCGCCGCCCGCGACGGCTTTGATGAGGACCGGGTAGCCGATGCGCGCGGCCTCTCTGGCGAGGTGCTGCGCGTCCTGATCCGCGCCGTGGTAGCCGGGGACGACGGGGACGCCCGCCCGCTCCATCAGCGCCTTGGCCGCGTCCTTGAGGCCCATGGCGCGGATCGCGGAGGCTGAGGGCCCGATGAAGGTCAGGCCCGCCTGCGCCACCGCCTCGGCAAAGTCGGGGTTCTCGGACAGGAAGCCGTAGCCGGGATGGATCGCCTCCGCGCCCGTCGTCCGCGCGGCGTCGAGGATCGCGGCGGCGTTCAGGTAGCTGTCGGACGCAGGCGGCGGGCCGATGCGGACGGTGTGGTCGGCCATCGCGACGTGGCGGGCCCCGGCGTCGGCATCCGAGAAGACGGCGACCGTCTCCACGCCCAGCCGCCGGGCCGTGTCGATGATCCGGCAGGCGATCTCCCCCCGGTTGGCGATCAGGATGCGGCGGAACATGCGGCCCCTCACATCCGGAACACGCCGAAGCGCGTGGGCCCGGGCGGCGCGTTCAGCGCGGCGTGGAGCGACAGCGCCAGCACCTCGCGCGTCCGGCGCGGATCGATGATGCCATCGTCCCACAGGCGGGCCGAGGCGTAGAGCGGGTGGCTCTGGCGGTCGAACATCTCCTGCGTGGGGCGCTTGAAGGCGGCCTCCTCCTCGGCGGACCACTGGGCCCCGGTCCGTTCGATGCCGTCGCGGCGGACGGTGGCCAGCACGTTGGCAGCCTGCTCTCCGCCCATGACGCCGATGCGGCTGTTGGGCCAGGTCCAGAGGAAGCGCGGCGAATAGGCCCGCCCCGCCATCCCGTAGTTGCCCGCCCCGAAGGAGCCGCCGACGATCACCGTCACCTTGGGAACGCCGGTGGTGGCGACGGCGGTGACCATCTTGGCGCCATGGCGGGCGATGCCCTCGTTCTCGTAGCGGCGGCCGACCATGAAGCCGGTGATGTTCTGCAGGAACACGAGCGGGATGGCCCGCTGGCTGCACAGTTCGATGAAATGCGCCCCCTTCTGCGCGGATTCCGAGAAGAGGACGCCGTTGTTGGCGACGATGCCCAGGGGCTGGCCCATGACCTGCGCGAAGCCCGTCACCAGCGTCTCGCCGAAGCGGGCCTTGAACTCGTCGAACTCCGAGCCGTCCACCACGCGGGCGATGACCTCGCGGATGTCGTAGGGGGTGCGCAGGTCGGCGGGCACGACACCAAGCAGGTCCTCCGGGTCCAGGGCCGGGGCCTCGCCCAGCGGCAGCGGGCGGGCGGGCCGGTTCAGGCTCAGGACCGCGCGGCGGGTCAGCGCGAGGGCGTGCGCGTCGTCCTCGGCCAAGGTGTCGGCGACGCCGGACAGGCGGGTGTGGACATCGGCGCCGCCCAGGTCCTCGGCGCTGACGACCTCGCCGGTGGCGGCCTTCACCAGCGGCGGCCCGGCCAGGAAGATGGTGCCCTGGTTGCGCACGATGATCGACACGTCGGCCATCGCCGGGACATAGGCGCCCCCGGCGGTGCAGGAGCCCATGACGACGGCGATCTGCGCGATGCCCTTGGCGCTCATCCGGGCCTGGTTGAAGAAGATGCGGCCGAAGTGGTCGCGGTCGGGGAACACCTCGTCCTGGTTGGGCAGGTTCGCGCCGCCCGAATCCACGAGGTAGACGCACGGCAGGTGGCACTCCTCCGCGATCTCCTGCGCGCGGAGGTGCTTCTTGACCGTCATCGGATAGTAGGTGCCGCCCTTCACGGTGGCGTCGTTGGCGACCACCATGACGTCCTGCCCGTGGACCCGCCCCACCCCGGCGATCAGCCCGGCGCCGGGGGCCGCGTCACCGTACATCCCGTGCGCGGCGGTCGCGCCCACCTCAAGGAACGGGCTCCCGGGGTCGAGGAGGTTCGCCACCCGGTCGCGGGGGAGGAGCTTGCCGCGCGCGGCGTGGCGGTCGCGGGCGGCAGGGCCACCCCCCTGCGCGGCCGCTTCGGCGGCCTCGCGGGCCTGGGCCAGAAGGGCGAGATGGGCGGCGCGGTTGGCCTTGAACGTCTCGGATTGCGGCTGGGCGTGGGTCTTGAGGCGCATTCAGGTCCCGATCAGCTCGCGTCCGATCAGCATGCGCCGGATCTCGCTGGTGCCGGCGCCGATCTCCATCAGCTTGGCGTCGCGAAAGAGGCGGCTGACGACCGAGTCGTTCAGGAACCCCGCCCCGCCCAGCGCCTGCACGGCCTGATGCGCCTGCACCATGGCCTGCTCGCTCGCGTAGAGGACGCAGGCGGCGGCGTCGGCGCGGGTGACGGTGCCCCGGTCGCAGGCGCGGGCGACCTCGTAGGCGTAGGCCCGCGCGGTGCCCAGCGCCACGTGCATGTCCGCGACCTTGGCCTGCATCAGTTGGAACGACCCGACGGGCTGTCCGAACTGGCGGCGTTCGCGGACGTAGGGGATCACCTCGTCCAGGCAGGCCTGCATGATCCCAAGGCCGATCCCGGCCAGAACGACGCGCTCGTAGTCGAGCCCGGACATGAGGACGCGAACGCCACGGTTCACCTCGCCCAGCACGTTCGCGGCGGAGACGGCGCAGTCGGTGAAGACCAGCTCCCCGGTGTTGGAGCCGCGCATGCCGAGCTTGTCGAGATGGGGCGACTGAACGAGGCCCGGGGTGCCCCGCTCCACCAGGAAGGCGGTGATGCCCTTGGACCCCGCCTCGGGGTCGGTCTTGGCGTAGACCACCACGAGGTCGGCATCGGGGCCGTTGGTGATCCAGTACTTGGCGCCGTTCAGGACGAAGGCGTCGCCCCGCCGCTCGGCCCGGGTCGTCATCCCGACCACGTCCGAGCCCGCGCCGGTTTCCGACATGGCCAACGCGCCGACCTTGCGGCCGGCCACGAGGTCGGGAAGGAACCGCGCCTTCTGAGGCCCGGTGCCGTTCAGGACGATCTGGTTCACGCACAGGTTGGAATGCGCGCCGTAGGACAGCGACACGGAGGCGCTGGCCCGCGCGATCTCCTCCACCGCGACCACGTGCGCGAGGTAGCCCAGGTCCGTGCCGCCGAACTCCTCGGGGACCGTCAGGCCCAGGAGACCCAGGTCCCCCATCTCGGGCCAAAGCTCGGGCGGAAAGGCGTTGCGGCGGTCGATCTCGGCGGCCATGGGCCGAAGACGGTCCTGCGCCCAGCGATGCACCAGGTCGCGCAGGGCGGCGAGGTCGGAGCCCGGATCGAACTGGAGCGCGGGTGCGTTCATCGGGTCATTCCGCCGCCATGGCCTGGGTGGTGGTGGTCGGGGGCTCCTGCGGGCGGTCGAGGTCGGCCAGCAGCCGGGTGCGGCGCCGCGCGGCCTCGGCCATGGCGGCGGCCTTGACCGGACCAAAGCCCCGGATGTCGTTCGCCAGGTCCAGCAGCGCCAGCACCGTCGGGGCGGTGCGGTCGTCCAAGGCGGTCAGGATCCGGTCCAGGTCGCGTTCGTAGTCGCGCAGGAGCGCCCGTTCCGCCTTGCGTTCCGGGTTCCGGGCGAAGGGGTCGAGCGGCGTGCCGCGCAGGCGCCGCATCCGGGCCAGGATCCGAAGCGCCGGAAAGATCCGTGGCCCGAACTCGCGCTTGGGCGGGCGGGTCCCGGTTTCCTGCCGGCCCAGGACGGGCGGCGCGAGGTTGAGGGCGATCCGGTAGTCGCCCTCGAATGCCTCGGCCAGCCCCTTGCGGAACTCGGGCGAGGTGAGCAGGCGGGCGACCTCGTATTCGTCCTTCGGGGACAGGAGGCGCGCATGGCCGGTGACGGCGGCGCGCAGGATCCTGTCAGCCATGGCGCGGTCGGCCAGTCGGCGCGCCGCCGCCTCGACCCGGGCCATCAAGGCCGCGTGGCGATCGGCAAGCGCCCGGCCCCCATAGGCCGTCAGGTGCGCCCGGCGGTGCGCGATGAGCTCCGGCAGGCTCATCTCCTCCATCGACCGCCCGGACGGCTCGGGGCGGGGCAGCCGCGCGGGATCGACCGCCATCACGCGGCCCCAGGCGAAGGCATCGAGGTTCGCCTGCACCGCCACGCCGTTCAGCCGGATCGCCGTTTCGATGCAAGCATGGGAGACCGGCAGGAACCCCATCTGCGCGGCATAGCCCAGCATCAGGATGTTCGACGCGATCTCGTCGCCCGCGACGCCGAGGCCTGCCGCCGTGAAGTCGTGGAAATGCTCGGGGGTCCGCAGATGGCTGGCCAGCATCTCGTTGACCTCGCGGGTGCGGAAATCGAAGTCCCGGTGCTGGACGAAGTCGGATACGGGGGTTTGATGCGTGTTCACGACGCCGGCGGTCCGATCCGGGTCGCACAGGACGGCGGCCTCCCTGGAAACGGCGACCACGGCGTCGGCGGCCAGCAGCAGGTCCGCGCCGCCGGTCACGATGCGCGGCTCGGTCGGCGGGTCGGCGGCGGGCCCGATGCGGATATGGCTCAGCACGGCGCCGCCCTTCTGCGCGAGACCGGCCATGTCGAGCACCATCGGGCTCAGGCCCTCCAGGTGGGCGGCCATGCCAAGGATCGCGCCGATGGTCAGGACCCCGGTGCCGCCCACCCCCGCGACGGCGATATTCCAGGGCCGGTCGAGCACCGGACGCGCGGGATCGGGCAGGTACGCGGTGTCGGGGCGCCGCGCGGCGGCGAGCTTGCGGGGCGCCCCGCCACGGACGGTCACGAAGGACGGGCAGAAGCCCTTGAGGCAGGAATAATCCTTGTTGCACGAGGACTGGTTGATGCGCCGCTTGCGGCCCATCTCGGTGTCCAGGGGCTCGACCGCGACGCAGTTGGACTGGACCGAGCAGTCACCGCAGCCTTCGCAGACCGAGGGCGCGATCCAGAGCCGCATGTCGGGATCGTCGAGCGTCCCGCGCTTGCGGCGGCGGCGCTTTTCGGCGGCGCAGGTCTGGACATAGACGATGGCGGTAACGCCGGGGGTGTCCCGCAGCTCGCGCATGGTGTCGTCCATGGCGTCCCGGTGCCGCACCAGCGTGCCGGGGGCGAGATCCTGGGTTTCGTAGGCCTCGGGCAGATCCGACAGGAGGCGGATGCCGCGGATGCCCTCGTCGAAGAGCATCCAGGTGATGAGCTCGGGCGTGAGGCGGCCATCGACCTTCTGCCCGCCCGTCATGGCGACGGCGTCGTTGTAGAGCAGCTTGTAGGTCATGTTCGCGCCTGTCGCGACCGACTGGCGGATGGCGAGGTGCCCGGAATGGAAGAAGGTGCCGTCGCCCAGGTTGACGAAGCGGTGCGGCTCGTCGGTGTAGCGGGACAGCGCGGTCCAGGGGACGCCCTCGCCCCCCATCTGGGTGAAGGTCTCGGTGCTGCGGTCCATCCACTGGACCATGTAGTGGCATCCGATCCCCGCCATCGCGACCGACCCTTCGGGCACGCGGGTCGAGGTGTTGTGCGGGCAGCCCGCGCAGTACCAGGGCCGCCGGATCACCGGGGGCTGGTGCGAGGTCATGGCGCGCTCCAGCCGCTCCATGCGCTCGACCCGTTCCGAGATGCGCGACCTCAGGTCGTCGGGGAGGCCGTTGGCCACCAGCCGGTCCACGATGGCGCGGGCGACCTCGCCCACCGTCAGCCCGGCGGACAGGTGCAGGAAGGGCCGGTCCATGTGGTCGAACTTGCCCACGATGCGGGGGCGCACGTCGGCGCGCCAATTGAAGAGCTGCTGCTTGATCTGGTGCTCGATGATCTCGCGCCGCTCCTCGACGACCAGCACCTCCTCGAGGCCCATGGAGAAGTCGCGGATGCCCTCGGGCTCGAGCGGCCAGGGCATCCGCACCTTGTAGATGCGGACGCCGATCCGGTGCAGCTCGGGGTCGCCCAGGCCCAGCTCGCGCAGGGCCTGGTGGACATCCTCGTAGGCCTTGCCGGACGCCACGATGCCGAACCGCGCGCCGGGCGTGTCGAAGGTCACCTCGTCCACCCGGTTGGCGCGGGCGAAGGCGCGGGCGGCGTAGCCCTTGTGCTCCTGGAGCCGCTCGTCCTGCACGAGGGGCGGGTCGGGCCAGCGGATGTTGAGCCCGCCGGGCGGGAGGTCGACGTCGGGGATGACGAAGTCGCGCCGCTCCTGCGCGAGGTCCACGACGGCGGTGGTCTCCACGGTCTCGGAGATGACCTTGAAGCCCACCCAGCAGCCCGAATAGCGCGACATGGCGATGCCGAGGAGGCCCAGGCCCAGGAACTCGTGGACCGAGGACGGGTAGAGCACCGGCATGATCGCCGAGATGAAGGCGTGGTCGGACTGGTGCGGGATCGAGGACGACTTGGCCGTGTGGTCGTCCCCCGCGATGGCGAGGACGCCGCCGAGCGCCGAGGTCCCGGCGGCGTTGGCGTGCTTGAACACGTCGCCCGACCGGTCCACGCCCGGCCCCTTGCCGTACCAGAGGCCGACCACGCCCTGCTTGCGGGCCCCCCGCGAGAGCGGAACCTGCTGGCTGCCCCAGACGGCGGTGGCGGCGAGGTCCTCGTTGAGGCCGGGCTGGAAGGCGATGTCCAGGGGATCGAGAAAGCGTCGCGCCGCCAGGAGCTGCTGGTCGTAGCCGCCCAAAGGCGAGCCACGGTAGCCCGAGATGAAGGCCGCCGTGTTCAGCCCCGCGGCGCGGTCGCGGCGCATCTGGGTCATGGGAAGCCGGACCAGAGCCTGGGTGCCCGTCAGGAACACCCGTCCCGCCTCGGCCACGTACTTGTCATCCAGCGATACCGCGACGGTCATGCGCGCCACCGGGGCGCCGCGACCCGCGTCGGGCGGCAGCATCGTGCCATGTCGTCGTCATCCTCCCCCCGGACGACACGGTCGACCGGGTCCCTGATGCTCCGAACGCACAAGGGACCGCGCGGTTCCTCGGGGCCACGGCGGGGTTCCGGACTTGTGATCGGCCCGCTTGCGTTGCGCCCCGCAGCGCACCGTGGTTTCGTGCGTCGCGCCAGCCGGGAGCCCCGCCATCGCCAAGCCCACCTTCCTCGACATCGCCCGACTTGCCGGAGTGGGCACCGCCACCGTGGAACGGGTGCTCAACGGGCGCGGCGGGGTCCGCCCTCCTACCGTCGAGAAGGTGCTCGCGGCGGCGCGGGCGCTCGATTACCCGCGGCGCCTGCCCGAAACGCACCGGGGGCTGCTACGGGTGGAGGTCATCCTCGTTCGGCCCGAGACGACCTTCTTCGCGCGGCTCTCGCAGGCCTTCGAGCGGGTCGCGGCTGCGCTCGATGCCTCGCTCTCGGTGCACCGGACCTTCCTGCCCGAGCTCGATCCCGTCGCCATCGCCGACCACATCGCCCGGCCGGGGCTGCGGCGCGCCGGGTTGATCCTGGCGGTGCCGGACCACCCGCTGATCCGAACGGCGCTGGCCCGGCAGCAGGCCGAAGGATTGCCCGTCGTCCAGGTCGTGACGCGCGCCACGGGCCTCGATGCGCCTTATGTCGGGATCGACAACCATTCGGCCGGACGCACGGCGGGGCTCCTCCTGTCCCGGATGCAGGGGCGGGGCGGGTCGGTCGTGGCCCTGTGCCACAGCGGGCTTTACCAGGTGCAGCGCGACCGCATCCGCGGCTTCGGCGACTACCTGCGGGAGCACGGGCGCGACGACCTCCGCTTCGTCCGGGTCCTGTTCGGCCATGACGAGGGGCAGCGCAGCGGCGACCTCCTCCTGGAGGCCCTGCGGACCTGGCCGGACCTTGCGGGCCTCTACAACGCCGGGGGGGCGAACGCCTCGCTCTGCGCGGTGCTCCGCGCCCATCCCCGGGGGCGCGACGTCTTCTTCGTCGGCCATGAGTTGACCGAGCGGAGCGGCGCGGCGCTGAGGGACGGCGTGATGTCCGTCGTCCTCGACCAGGCGCCCGAGGCGCAGGCCCGCCGGGCGATGGACCTGATGCTGGCCCGGCTGGGCTTCATCGAGGGCGGGATCGAGAATCCCCCGATCCGCTTCGTCACCGTCACCCCCGAGAACATCTGATCTGATCCGATCAAGATAGATCGGGCGCGATCCCGCCCTTGGCCGTATCGAACGGTCCAAGGGGGAGCGAGATGACACGACGCACGACCGTCTATGACCTGCAACGCCAGAAGGGCCACACCAGGTGGCTCCAGCTGCACGTGGACAACGCCGAGGAGGCCGCCGCCGCTATAGAGGCCGGGATCATCATCCTGTCCTGCGAGCCCGACCACCACCTGGAGGGCATCCGCGCCGCCGCCCCCACGGGTTTCCTGTCCGTCGGGATGCCGCACGGGGCCGTCGCCTCGCCCGAGGAGGCGGTGCGGCTGGGGTTCCAGATGCTCGGGCGCGGGGCGGATTCGGTCTACTGCTCGCATTCCCCGGTCTTCATCGAGGCCATGGCGCGGGAGGGCATCCCGGTCACCGGGCATGTCGGCCTCGTGCCCAACCGCGCGACCTGGACGAACTTCCGCGCCGTGGGCAAGACGCCCGACGAAGCGTTGCGCGTGCTGCGGCAGGTGCGGGACCTGGAGAACGCCGGCGCGGCCTGCGTGGAGGTCGAGGTCGTCCCCGTCCGGCTCGCCGAGCACATCACCCGCAGCACGCCGCTGATCACGATGGGCATGGGGTGCGGGTCGGCCTGCGACACGCAGTACCTGTTCTCGTCGGACGTGCTGGGGACCCACACCGGCCACTACCCGCGCCACGCCAAGCGCTACGACGACTTCGTCGGCCTCATGGCCGAGGTGCAGGCCCGGCGCGTGACGGCCTTCCGGGCCTTCGCCCAGGACGTGGCGACCGGCGCCTACCCCGAACCCCGGCACCAGGTGGACATGGACGATGCCACCTACGACCGTTTCCTTTCCCTCGCCCAAACCATCTGACGGAGATCCCGATGGATGATCTGAAGTTCGGCAAGCGCAACAAGCGGGGCGACTGGGCGCCCTTCCAAAGGCTCGAGATCGCCCCCTTCTACCGGCTGCCGCCCAGGCCGATGGCCATCCTCAGGTGGCTGCCCGGCTACTTCCTGCCCTGGAACCTGGTCTGGGCGGCCTCGGCCGTGGCCTATTGGCACCTCGTGGTTCCCGCCCCCGAGGCGATGCAGAGCTTCCACTGGGGCTGGATCCTGCGGCTGTTCGCGGTCAACTGCGCCCTGGTCTTCCTGTTCTACGGCGCCATCGAGCTCCGGCTGTACATGCAGCGGGCCCAGGGCAACCGGTTCAAGTACAACGGCAAGTTCCCCTCGGACCAGAAGAACGATGCGTTCCTGTTCTCGAGCCAGAACGCGGACGGGATCATCCGGGGCTTCGGCACCGGCGTTCCGATCTGGACCGCCTTCGAGGTGCTGATCCTTTGGGCCTATGCCAACGGCTATGTGCCGTGGATGAGCTTCGCGGAGCATCCGCTCTATCTGTTCGCGCTCTTCCTGGTCCTGCCGATCTGGCACGAGGCGCATTTCTTCTGCATCCACCGGCTGATCCACTGGGGGCCGCTCTACAAGTGGATCCACTCGGTCCACCATAATTCGGTCAACCCGAGCCCCTGGTCGTCGCTGTCGATGCACCCGATCGAGCATCTGCTCTACTTCTCGTCCTCGCTGATCCATCTCGTGATCCCGTCGAACCCGATTCTGGCGATCTACCAGCTGCACTATTCGGGCTTTGGCGCGGTCGTGGGCCATATCGGCTTCGACAAGATCGAAGTGTCCGAAGGTTCCGGCTTCGACAGCCACGCCTATGCCCACTATCTCCACCACAAGTTCTTCGAGGTGAACTACGGCGACGGCCTCGTGCCCTTGGACAAGCTCTTCGGCACATGGCACGACGGCTCGGCCGAAGCCGAGGCCCGGATGGAGGAGCGGTTCCGCCGCAAGGTCGAGCGCATGAACCGCAAGCGGGGCGCGCAGACCCCGGCCGAGTGACGCCGTCCCGCCGGGGACCAGGACTTCGACATCAGCCCGGCCGGGCCCCGCCAAGGGTCCGGCCGAACCACGAGAGAGACAAGGGAAGGATCGAGACATGCCCCAATGGGTGGACGCCTGCGCGGTGGACGAGATCGACGAGGAGGACGTGATGCGCTGGGACCACGGCGGGCGGACCTACGCCATCTACCACAGCCCGGACGGCGAGTTCTTCTGCACCGACGGCATGTGCACCCACGAGAACGTCCACCTCGCGGGCGGGCTCGTGATGGACTACGTGATCGAGTGCCCCAAGCACAACGGCCAGTTCGACTACCGCACCGGCCAGGCCAAGCGCGCCCCCGTTTGCGTGAACCTCGCCACCTACCCCGCCAAGGCCGAAGGCGGCCGCGTCCTCGTGCAGGTGGGCTGAGCCTGCTCCCGCCGTCCGGCCCGGGAGGTCCCGGCGTCGGACGGCACGCAGGCGGCCCTGCCCGGGGGCATCAGCCCGGGGCCGCCTGCACCACCGACGCGCATGGCGGACGCGCCCGTTCGGCCTGTTGCAGCAGTTCGGCGACCAGTCGCGCCAGCTCGGCGGGCCGGAAGGGCTTGGCCAGGACGGCCAGGTCGCGGGTCCGGTCCGGAGACAGGTGGGCGTAGCCCGTGATCATCAGCACGGGAAGGCCGGGCGACCGGTCCCGCAGCGCCGCGGCGAGCTGCGCACCGGTCATGCCCGGCATCATGTGGTCGGTCACGACGATGTCGGGCGTCCGGCCGGTCCGGAGCGTCTCGAGCGCCTCGGTGGCCGTTCCCGCCTCCTCCACCTCGTAGCCCAGCTCGCGCAGCGCCTCGGCGGTCGATCCGCGGACCAGCGGCTCGTCGTCGACCAGGAGAACGGTGGCCGGCCGGGCCGCCCTGGGCGCGGCCACCTCGGCCGGGGCGTCCATCGCCGGCGCCTGGTCCGTCACCGGGAGCCAGAGGACGGCGCTCGTGCCCTGCCCCACCTTGCTGGCCAGCTTGAACAGCCCGCCGGACTGGGCGGCCAGCCCATGCACCATCGAAAGGCCGAGGCCTGTCCCCTTGCCCAGCCCCTTGGTCGAGAAGAAGGGCTCGACCGCACGGGCGAGCGTCGCCTCGTCCATGCCCGCGCCGGTGTCCGCGACCTCGAGCCGAAGGTAGCGCCCGGGAGAGAGCCCCGGCACCGGGCATTCCGTCCAGTCCCGCGCCTCGGCGGTCATGGTGAGCCGCCCGCCGTCGGGCATGGCATCGCGGGCGTTCACGCTGAGATTCAGCAGCGCCAGCTCCAACTGGTTCGGGTCCACGTGGATCGAGGGCAGATCCTCCGCCACGTTCAGCGCGACCTCGATGTTCGGCCCGAGGCTGCGGACGATCAGGTCCCGCATCCCCTCGATGAGCTTGGCCGGACTGACCGCCTGCGGCTGGAGCGTCTGGCGGCGGGCGAAGGCCAACAGCCTCTGGGTCAGGGTCTTGGCCCGTTCGGCGGCCTGGAGCGCCCCGGCCACGAGCTGCTCGGACCGCTCGTCCGCCACGCGGCGCTGGAGGATGTCGAGCCCGCCCAGGATCGGGGTCAGCAGGTTGTTGAAGTCATGCGCGATGCCGCCGGTGAGCTGCCCCACCGCTTCCATCTTCTGCGACTGGCGCAGGGCCTCGTCGGACTGGACCTGGGCGGTCATGTCGCGGCCGGAGCCGACGATCCGCGTGATCCGCCCCATCTCGTCGCGCACCGGCACGAGCACCGTCTCGGCATGGATGACCCGGCCCTCGAACTCGGCCGTCTCGCGGTAGCGCTGAACCTGCCCGGTCTCGACCACGCGGCGGTAGTTCGCCGCCACGGCCCGGGCGATCTCGGGCGGGAGCTGCTCCTCGAGCCGCCGGCCTCGGACCGCCGCGATATCGATGCCCAGGGCGGCCCGGTGCGCCGGATTGACCTCTTCGATGGAAAAGCCGCCGTCCGGCAGGACCGCCACCACGAAGAGCCCTTCGGCCGAGTTCTGGAAGTAGGCGCGGTAGAGCGCGTCCGCCTCGCGCTGGGCGGATTCGGCCTGGGCGATCCGGAGCTGGTCGCGCAGGCGTTCGGTCACGTCGATGGCATACTGATAGGCGCCGACCCGATGGCCGTCGCGATCGTAAAGCGGCTCGAAGCGCCGCTCGTAGCACCTGCGGTACCGTTCGGGGTCGCCCAGCGTCTGGGTGACCGAATAGACCTCCCCCGCGACGGCGCGGGTCCAGTTGCCGTCGGCGGCCGCGGCCATCTCGGGGTAGTCGGCATAGACGTCCGTGATGCGGTCGCCGACGCGGGGCCTGCGTCCGCACAGCCGCTCCACCTCGTCGGCATAGGCCCGGTTGACGGCCAGCAGCCTGAGGTCGGCGTCGGCCACCGCCATCATCGCATCCGTATTCTCGAAGACATCGGCGAGCAGCTTGCGCTCGGCCAGGGCGGCGGCGACCCGCTGTTCCAGCGTTTCGTTGAACTCGCGCAGCGCGGCCTCGACCTGCCGCTGCTCGGTGAGGTCCACGGTGACGCAGAGAACGTCGCTGACCGGCCCGTCGCCGCGGCGGATCGCCGTGACGTTGTTGTGGACCCAGACCGAGGAGCCGTCGGGGCGCACGTAGCGCTTGACGATCTCGAAGGGCTGCCCCGTCTCGGTCACCTGACGGAACATCGGGGCGTTGCCAGCCAGATCCTCGGGATGCGTGATCTCGTGCATCCGCATCCCGAGCAACTCCTCGCGCGGGCGGCCCACGATCTCGCAGAAGCGGGCGTTGACGCGCCGGAAACGGCCGGTGGCATCGGTTTCCGAGATGCCGACCGTGGCCTGGTCGAAGATGGCGGCCAGATGCGCCTCGCTCTCGCGCCGGGCGGCTTCCATCTCGCCCTGGGCGGAGACGTCCTGCACGAGCCCGTAGAACCCCTCGACCTTGCCGTCCGGCCCCCGGTGCGGCACGTACTCCACCTGGATGCGCCGCGCCGTCGCGGTCGAATAAGGCATGACCTGCTCGAACCGGACGCGTTCGCCGCGCAGCGCGGCCTCGATGCGGGGCCTGACCCCGGCATAGGCCGCCTCGCCCAGGATCTCGCGGACGTGGCGGCCGAGGAAGTCCTCTCTCTTGCGGGGAAACCAGTCCTCGTAGGCCTTGTTGACGAACCTGTACCGGTGGCCGGCATCGACATAGGCGATCAGGGCCGGCAAGGCATCGGCGAGCGCCTGGAGGTCGTGCTCCCCGGTGGTCTCGTCGGTCCAGGCCGCCCGGCCCGTTGGACGGCCGTCGGAGCCGGGGGGCCAGCCCAGGCCGGTGCCCCTCCCGTCGGGAAGCGGAACCGACCGCGATCCCGTCCACCCGATGGCGCCGTCCACCCGCTGGGCCTCCGGATCGAACCCGAAGGCCGGACGCGCGGCGGCCGATTCGGTCAGGATGGCCTGCACCCCGGCGATCCGACCGGATTCGTCGCGCAGGGGCGTGCAGGCGACGTCGAACCAGGCCTCCCGGCCGGCGGGGCCGGGAGCCAGCCGCAGGTTGCGTGCGATGCTGGCCTGCCCGGACCAGGCCGGCCCGAAGAGTTCGGCGAAGGGGAGGAGCGCCCCGTCCCGCATCTCGGCCAGCGGCAGGCCCATGGCGGCGGACGCCGGCCAGCCAAGGGCCTCGGCAAAGGCGTCGTTGCACAGGAGGAGGCCGGAGCGCCCCCACATCAGCCCCATCATCATCCTCGAGCCGAGCATGAGGCCCACCAGCGTCCGGAGGCTTGCCGGCCAGCCGTCGATCGGGCCGAAGCCCGTCGCCGACCAGTCGCGTTCGGCCACGACACGGGCCGCCGGGCTGTCCAGACCCAGCAGGGCGTGGCGAAAGGCGTCAGTTTCGACGATGGTCACGACGGCTTCCCTCGACGATCCGGCGGCTGGACGGCCCTGCGATGCAGATGCGCGTCCCGATGACCGAAGTCAGACATAAACCTGTGACCAGACACAAGCCGAAGCTTCGCGCCGGGGCGCGACCGGGGCCGATCCGCACCAAGGCCGGGCTTCAGCCGCCTTCGACGATCCTGAGGGGCCGGCTTCGGCTCCGATCCGGGCCGCCCTGGCCGCGCAGCACCTGGTCCACCCGGGCGCCGAGCTGGGCCTGGCTGAAGGGCTTGGCGATCCGGGCGACCCCCTTGGCCACGCGGGAGATGGCCTCCGCGTCCGCATAGCCGGTGATCAGCAGCGCCGGGAGGTCCGGCCTTTCCCGCCGCAGGCCCGCCACGAGGTCCGTGCCGGTGATCCCCGGCATGAGGTAATCGGTCACGACCATGTCCACCCGGAGCCCGTCGGCGAGCAGGTCCAGGGCGTGCCGTCCGCTGGTGGCCTCGTGCACCTCGTAGCCGAGGTCGCGCAGCATCTCGGCCACGCTGGTCCGCACGACCTCCTCGTCGTCGACAAGGAGGACCCGCGCCGCCCAGGGCGCACGGACGACCTCGGCGGTCGGTGTCAGGACGGGCGTCGCGGCCTCCCGTTCGGCCTCGGGCAGCCAGATCTCGGCCCGGGTGCCCTGGCCGGGCTCGGACTGGATGACGAGCTGGCCGCCCGACTGCGCCGCCAGCCCATGCACCATCGACAGGCCCAGCCCTGTCCCCTTTCCCACCCCCTTGGTCGAGAAGAAGGGCTCGATGCAGCGCTGGAGCGTTTCGGCGTCCATGCCCGTCCCGGTGTCGATCACGGCCAGCCGGACGTAGCGGCCCGGCGCGAGGCCGGAGCCCTGTCCGGCCTCCACCTCGCCCAGGGACACGGTGATCCTGAGCTGCCCGCCCCCCGGCATCGCGTCCCGCGCATTGACGGACAGGTTGAGGAGCGCGAGCTCGAGCTGGTTCGGGTCGACGCGGGCGGGCGGGAGATCCTGCTCCGCGTTCACCATGACGGCGATCTGGGGCCCGATCGTGCGGCGGATCAGGTCGGCCATGCCGTCGAGCAGGACCGCGACATCCACGGGCCGGGCCTCGAGATGCGTGCGCCGGGCAAAGGCCAGGAGCCGGCTGACCAGGAGCCGCGCCCGCTCTGCCGCTTCCAGTCCCCCGGCCACCAGCCGCTGCGCCCGCTCGTCGCCGACGAGCTTGCGATGCGCCCGTTCCAGCGATCCGACGATGGGGGTGAGGAGGTTGTTGAAGTCATGAGCCACGCCGCCCGTGAGATGACCGATGGTGTCGAGCTTCTGCATCTCGTGGAGCTGGGCGGCGGCCCTGGCCCGTTCCGCGACCGCGCGGGTCACCTGCTCCTCCAGGGTCTCGTTGAGATGGCGCAGCTCTTCCTCGACCCTCTTGCGCTCGGTGACGTCCTCCGCGACCCCGACCACGCGGCTTGCGCCGGTCGAGGGCTCCCGGGTCACGAAGGCCCGGTCCACGATGTGGCGCAGTTCGCCGTCGGGGCGCAGGATGCGGTATTCGGTGACCGTGTTCTCGCCCTGCCGCTGCCGCGCCAGCGCGTCCTGCGTTTTTGCGCGGTCGTCGGGGTGGATGACCGACCGGTAGGTGAGCGGATCGGCGAGAACGTCCTCGCGCGGACGGCCATGGACCGTCTCGAAGGCGGGACTGATGTAGCTGAGGCGCAGCTCGTCGATCTCCAGGACGTAGAACACGTCATGGATCGTCTCGGCCAGTTGCCGAAACCGCATCTCGCTGGCCTGGAGCCGGCGCTCCGCCTCCTGGCGGGCCGAGACGTCGCGCATGATGCCCGTGAAGAAGCGCTGCCCGTCGACGTCCCGCCATTCGGCGATGGACAGGTCGAGCGGGAAGGTGCTCCCATCGCGACGTCGCCCTTCCACGGTGCGCCCGATGCCGATGATCTTGCGATCCCCGGTCCGGAGATAGGCCTGGAGGAAGCCGTCATGCTGCGCCGCCTGGCTGGGCGGCATGAGAAGGCGGACGTTCTGGCCGATGGCCTCGTGCGCCCGATAGCCGAAGATCCGTTCCGCGGCCGGGTTGATGGACTGGATGCAGCCCCGGTCGTCGATGACGACGATCGCGTCCACGGCGGTGTCGAGGATGGCCCGCATCCGGGTTTCCACGACCTGCCGCTGCAGGTCGCCCTGGACCTGGGCGGTGATGTCGCGCGCGACGGACAGGATCTTCTCGGGCCGACCATCGGGCCCGGGGACGGCATTCAGAGTGACGTCCAGCCAGCGCCCGGGGCTGCCGCTCCGGCCCGGCGCAGCCATCACGAACCGGCCGACCCGGCCCGCCTGGGCGTCCGCCATGGCCTGATGCGCCCTGGAACGATCCTCTTCGCTCAGGAAGGACTGCCAGTCCGCGCCGTGCAGCGGGTTCGCGTGATCGCCCCGGGCCAGCCGGATCCGACCGCTGTCGGACAGGAACTCGAGCCGCCCATCGAGAGCCATGACCCCGATCGCATCGGGCGACGCGGCCAGGATCCGGCGGCTGAACTCCTCGCTCTGCTTCAGCGCCTCGGCCTGATCGTCATTCCGTCGCCGCGCACGTCCGCGCGTCATGGCCAGAGCGACGGCGACGCCCAGAAGCGCGAGCCCGGTCGGAACGCTGGCCTGGAGCAGCGGCTGCCAGCGCCCGTCCGCTCCGGCCGGCCGCAAGCTCCGCTCCTCGATCAGGCGCTCCTCGTCCTGGACGAGCCGGTCCACGGTGGCCCGCACCCCGTCCATGGCGCGCCGGCTCTCGTCGGTGCGGCGCAGGGCAAGCGCCTCCTCGTGCCGACCCTGCTGATCCAGGACATCGGCCTGGCTCAACGGCCCGAGGCCGCGGGCGACGGTGACCCGCAGGTCCGCGATGCTGGCGCGCCGGACGGGATCCCCCCGCGTGAGCGACCACATCCGCCCCAGGTGGCTGTCGACCCTGGCCCGGCCCTGCCGATAGTTCCTCAGGTCCTCCGCGCTCCCGGTCAGGAGGTAACCTCGCTGGCCTGCGTCAGCATCCTGGTAGGCCGACAGCATCCGTTGCGCTTCGATCAGGACCGCGACGCCGCGCAGGCGATCGCGCTCCGCGTCGAGGCGGGACGATCCGCCGTTCAGGACGGCAAAGAGCAGGGCGGCGACCAGCAGCATGATCCCGACAAGGGCGGGCAAGCCAGTCCAGGACAAGGAACGCATAAGCAAACAGGAGATGAGGAAGCGACGGAGAAGAAAACGAAGGCGACACAACCCTGACTTGTGGAGCGTTAACCTGCCTCCGCCAGCAAATCAACAGTTCGCCTGCTTCATCCCGCATCGATCACGGAAAAGGCACAAAGGTATCACGCAGAGTTCAGCTTCTCCGGCCAACTGGCCGCCCCAGCATGGGCGGAGCCACGAAGGCAACGTCGTCGGTGCAGAACCGGCGGGGCGATGGCGGGCAGCCTGTGGTCGTCCGCAGTGAATCGAGATCGCGACCCGTCCCTGCCGCCAAGGTCGACGTCCCAGAGACGGGGGCAGCCACCGTCTCGAGGTGAACGAGCCAGCCAGACGTGTGGCTGGGCGATGCGTGGCTCGACCTGTCCCGAAGGGACCGGCCTGCAGGCGGACCGCTCCAACCGCGCCCCTGCTCAGGCCCGGACCGACGTGCGGCCCGGCCCGTTCCGCGTCGCGCCCGTGGCGCACCGCCCCCATCCAGAGTCGACGTGACCCCGGGTGCGCCGCCCCTGACCCATGAGGGGACGAGGTCAGGTCACCTGCAACTGGGCCTTGTCGTGCTGCTCGATCGTTCTCCGGACGAGGTCGAACATGAAGTCGGCCGAAGGCTGGTCGCCAAAGGCGTCCACGGCGGCGAAGGTGGTCGGCAGGACACGCTCGTCGGGGGCGAACACATGAGGCATGAAGCGCCGCAGTTGCTCGTTCGATTGCGTGAAGCTGTCCTGGAACGCGCCGCGGGCCGCTTCGCTGGCGAAGAAGCTCCGCTTTTCCTTTCCGCTCGACTTGCCCTTGCCCATGATCTCGCCGAGTTCCACGATCATCTTGAGCAGGGCTTCCTTGTCCGCGGACGCCGTTCCATTCACCAGACGCTTGAGAGCCAGAAGGTCATGGGGCATGCGTTCATTGAAGCGTTCGGCCGGCGGAAATCCCTCGATGGGGATCGACAGGAGCCGGCAGAATTCCTTCACGGCATCGCCGCTCTCCACGAGCTTGTGGTAGCTTAGCGCCACCAGCCCGGGGAAGGTCTCGTTCCAGGCGTCCGCCTGTTCGGCAAAGGCGAAATGCGGCCAATGGGTGGTCAGGAAGCGATCGAAGCCCTCCTTGAGCTTTGTCGCCTTGACGGTCTCCTGGTAAAGGGATTCCGCGTATTCGGCCTGGGCGCGGAAGACCACGACGACCTCGGCGTCTCCGAAGAGATCCTGGATGCGGCTGATATAGTCCTTCCGGGCGCGCCAGTACTTTTCGGGCGTCCTCGCACTCTTCGGCCAGCCATGCCGGTAGAAGGACTCGGCGCTGATGATGGTCTTGTCGTAATCCCGGGAGGCGTTCACGACCTCCTTGAAGAACGCCATGGCATCGTCGGGCGAAAGCTTCGGGTGCCCCCCCGAGAGAGCGTTGACGATGCCGAAATGCGCGTAATGGCCCGGCTTGCCGATGAGAGTGTAGTCCGGGTAGAAATATCCCCGCTTCCGCAGTTCCCAGTCATGCCGCCTCAGGAACCGCTGGATCGAAGTGGTGGCCGTCTTGTGCGTGCCGATGTGCAGAATGATCTTGCTCATTGAGGAAATCCGTTCAGGCGGGAAGACAAGCGGAAGCAGGCATTCCGCCTGTCTTCCGGTCGGATCGGCCGATCCCTGACCACGATCGCGACGTCACGGGCAATTGGTCATCCTTTGTTCGTGGCGTCGGGTCTGCGGTCGTTCGAGTGAGGATCGACGTGAGGGCACGGAAACGTTCCGGGGCGGCGGGGTGGCAGGACAGCTAGCGACTAGTCCGTGCCGTCAGTGCTGGCAAGTTTCGTCTCGCCCCGTGGAGCACGGGCCGAGCCCTTCCCGGCCGTGACCTGGCGATGCGGGGTGGAGGGCGCGCGGCGCGCAGGCCGTGGGAACTTGGAGGGCGGACTCCCAGGTCACGACGGCCAGGCGGTCTGATGGACCCACCTCGGGTCCGGCGCAGTGATGACGTGGGCAGTCAGAGAAGCTGGCACCTCCGGCAAGAACACCAAGGCCGCCTAGCAGCCGGACGGACCTGCGTCGAGAACGGCCGATCCAGTGATTCCGGGACCGTCACCGAACGCCCACCTCGGGTCAAGCCGACTCCGATGCCGAGCCTTGGCGGTCCGCCGAACGGGCGCATGGCGAGCCAGCGGCCACGCTGGCGGGAAGGAGCAAATCGCGACCCAGGGCATAAGGCACACTCCGGCAGGAGTCGGGGGGGTCAGAGGAGACCGCTCTCCAGCGCCCTGACGTCCTGCGGCATCGGCCATGCCGCACCAGCAGCGAGGCCCCCCGGGGCGGTGGCCCGGGCTGCCCCCCTGGATCTTGGCCGGACCTGGGTCCGGAGCCCGGTCCGCGTCGCCAGGCCGTCGCGTGCCCCGCATCGCGGCCATGACTTCCATCCACCGGCGATGGCCGTCGGCGGGGACGTGCTCGACCGTTGCCACGGAGCGTTCCAGGCTAGGGGTGACGCCCCTCCCCGTCCCAAGCCGGCTTGCGCGGCCTGCTCCTTCGACCCCAGGGGCAGCGGAGCCCGTCAGTGGATCGCCGGGTGGAGTGTGATGGACACGGGGGCGTTGGCCGTCAGTTCTGCGCTGCCCCGCGCCAGCAGCCAGCCGTCGGCACGTTCCAGGCGCGCCACGATCCGCGTGCCCGGCAAAGCGGTCGAGCCTGTCGGTGGCGGGAGGGCGAAGGCGATCGCCCTGGATCCGCCGTCGCTCCCGACCTCCGTTTCCACGGTGCGATCCTGGGCTGATCCCTGATCGGCGGGTTGATCGATGTAGATCCTGATCTCACCCTTCGGAATGGCGGTCCCATCCTCGAAAGCGACCGTTCCACGGATCTCGGCGGATTGCGCGGACACCTGACTCGAGATCGAGATCATGACGGCCGCTCCGGCGGCCAAGGCGGTGATGCCAAGCCTGGCCAGACAGCTCATCGGAGTTCCCCCTGCCCTTGCACCGCCCGACCCTTCCATGACCGGGCGATCCCATCGGTGAAACGGGAGGGCGCCTGATCGAACCCCCCGGATTGCGTCAGATGATGTAGAAGTCGTCGGCCGACAGGGCCAAGCCGGCATTCAGCCGAGCGAACCGGATCGCGTCCGCCTCGCCGGATCCGTCGGAGTCGTAGGACAGGAACCCGTCGTCCGTATCGTAGATGATGCGGTCGTTCGCGTCCTGGGCCATGCCCATCGAGCTCTTGTGGAAGGCACCGAAGGCAAGGGTGCCCTCGTCGCCCACTTCCCCGAAGATCCGGCTGTCCAGAAGGATCAGGTCATCGGCGACATTGAAATCGCTGATCCGGTCGATGTTGCCGTCTCCCAGCGCCGTGGAGAAGCGGAACGAGTCGTCGCCCCGTCCGCCGCTGAGCGTGTCGGCCGCCAGACCGCCGTCCAGAAGGTCGCTGCCGCGCCCTCCGAACAGGTGATCGGCCCCCGCGTCGCCCGGCTGGGCGGGCGCAGGCGGCAACTCGACGGAGACGTTCAGCTCGTAGGTCGAGCCTTCCGGCACGGATTCGGACCAGCCATCGCCCGGCGCCGTCTCGGACCAGCTGCCTTCCACGATGAAGTAGGTCCCGGTTTCCTGAACCACGAACACCGTGCTCGAGTCCCGGGTGGTCGTCGAGCCGGGGTCGCCCCCGCCATCGTCGTTCTGGGTGACGATGTTGCCGTCGCTGTCCAGCAGCCTGACCCAGCTGTCATGGACGTCGGGATCGGCGATCCCGTCGATGTCGATCGTGATGACCGTGCCAGCGGCCAGATCGATGCGATAGAACCCACCCTCCCCCGTGCCGGTGGCGTTGACGGTCGTATGGAGCATCGTCGTCGAGTCGAAGATGTCCGGGTCCTCGGCCAGCGAGAAGTTGTCCGAGATGTCCAGGGCGGTCGACATCGAGTTGTTCGTCGCATCCGGGCCAAGGGTGGTGTAGCCGCTGCCCATGCCTGGGCGCGGCGGGGCGTCACCCGCATAGGCGAAATCCCCGAGCAGGGTGTCATCCCCGCGATTGCCCACGAGCGTATCGGCCCCGCCCTGTCCCGTCAGGACGTTCGCGGCATCGTTGCCTTGCAGCTGGTCGTCGAAACCTGAGCCGGCGAGGTTCTCGATCGAGACATAGGTGTCGCCCGCAAGCTGGCCCCGGGCCATGTCGAGGCTGACCCCGCTGGCCGCGTCGGAGTAATCCGCCGTGTCGGAGCCTGCCCCGCCATTCAGGGTGTCGGCCCCGTTCCCGCCGGTCAGCGTGTCGTCGCCCCGGCCTCCGGAGAGCCAGTTGGCCCCCGCGGTCCCGATCAGATGGTCGCCGTGGGACGACCCGACCGCGTTCTCGAAGCCGACAAGGATGTCGTGCCGGATGACCGTGCCGCGTCCCACGATCTGCGCCGGGCCGTCGGCATCGCCGCCCCTCGCGGTTCCCTCGCCGATGTCGATGGTCACGCCGGCCGAGCTGCCCGCATACACGACCGTATCGGTTCCGGTGCCGCCGTTCAGGTAATCCTGTCCCGCGCCGCCGATGAGGGTGTCGTTGCCGCCCTCGCCGTACAGGATGTCACCATCGTTGCCGCCGTCCAGGATGTCGCTCCCGCCTTGGCCGCTGAAGTAGTCTCCGCCGCCCTGGCCCCAGAAGTGGTTTGCGGCCGAGGTGCCGATGAAGCGGTCGGTGCGGTCATCGGACCCGATGAGGTTCTCGATGCTGTAGAAGGTGTCCCCCGATCCCGTGCCGCCGCTGGCGACGTTCGTCTGCAGGTTGACGAGCAACTGGAACGGGCTTTCGAGGCTGTAGTCGACCGTGTCGCGGCCGGTGCCGCCCCGGAAGACGTCGACGCCGTCCTGGCCCCTCAGGAGATCGTCGCCCTGCCCGCCGTCCAGGGTGTCGTTCCCGGCGCCGCCAAGGAGGGTGTCGTTGCCCCGACCGCCGTAGAGCGCATCGTGGCCGTCATCGCTTTCCGTCTGATCCTCGAGATCCTCGACGTCGATCGTGTTGTTGATGTCGCGGCTGGCCAGGGAGTCGCGGCCGCCGACGATGAGGTCGTCGCCGTCCAGGCCGAAGATCGTGTTGCCGCCGGCACCGCCGTCGAGCCGATCGCTCCCGTCCTCGCCGATGATGATGCTCGCGGGCGGGGCTGCGACGCTGAGCGGGGCCTGGGCGCCACTGTCCGACGGCTGGGCGGGCGATCCGCCAGCGTAGATGATCCGCTCGACATTCGCGATCTCGCCGATGTCCAGCCCTTCGGCGACCACGATGACGGTGTCCGTTCCGCCTTCCGCCTCCTCGCGGACGATGTCGTCGAGGGAGTCGACGAGGTAGGTATCGTCGCCGCCGTAGCCCGCCATCCGGTCGCCGCCGCCACGGCCGTCCAGGACGTTGTTCCCGTCGTTGCCGATCAGGATGTCGCTGTAGCTGCTGCCGATGCCATGCTCGATGTAATACGCGGTCTGGTCGGCATTGTGCCCGGCGAAGATCGCGACGTTGTTGCTGTGGCCGTTGACGCTCGAGAACTGCCCGGCGCGCAGATCGAGGATCGTGCCGGCCGTCGACCCGGAGAAGTCGACCGTGTCGGTCCCGCCGGTGTCATGGATGACGAAGCCGATGTCGTGCTGCATGCCCGAGGCGCTGAGCCCGTAGCCGTAAACGGTGCTGTTGAACCCGTAGACATCGTCGCCCGTGTTCAGGTCGATCGTCTGGTAGGTCCGCACGCCCTCCTCGTCGACGGTCGAGAAGAAGCGCCGGATGACCGCCTCGATGTCCGCCATGAGCGGGGTCGAGGCCGACCAGCGGCTGGTTTCGCCGACATCGATTCCGTCGAAATAGGACATGACGGTGTATTGCTGACGGTCGTAGATCCAGGTCGCGTTGTTCAGGTAGTTGATCTGGACGCCACCGGGGCCGCTGTAATTGTACAGGCCGGGGTGGTTCAGGCCGAACTCATGCCCGAATTCGTGGATGTACGAGTCGAAGACATACCCGCCGATATCCGTCTTGTTGGGCTCGGTGTCGTGGAATCGCTGGCCGATGCTGACGTAACGGTCGCTGGAATAGGCGCTCCCGTCGTCATCTTCGCCCAGCTCGGGGCTGACCACCTCCATCCAGTCCATTTCCTCATCGAACGCGGCATCGTCGACGATCTCGAACTGGAGGGGGGTCACGGTCGACCAGATCTGCAAGGCGCCGACCGCCGCCGCCTTGTACTCCGGATGGTCGTTCAGCTCCTGGACATTGATCCTGAGCGGCTCCGCCGCGATCTCCGGCGTGAGGCTGCGGTTCAGCGCGCCGAGGTAGTCGAGGAAGGCGTCGTAGTCCTCGCTCTTGCCAAAGGGGTTGTCCGGGGTCTGGTCGTTCACCCACCACTGGTCGCTGGCTTGCATTGGAATCGGCATCTCTGGCACCCCCTGCGCGACGACTTGGACGGTCAGGGCAGCGTGCTCTCAGCGCCGCGGCCCATCCACTCGCATCGCGTGTTTTGCTTCAGGAACTTTCAACCTCTGCCGAGATCTAGGCGGTGCTCCGGACGTGTCTACATTCGTTTCCGCCGTTTTCTCGCGCTGTGGGCGATCAGATGATCAGCCGGCGGAACTCGGCTTACCTCCCGGAGCGGTGCCGTCGGATGCAGGCCGATCCGTCGCAGGGCAGGCATCCGGGGCAAGGTTCGGCGGGCATTGCGGGGCCGCGCCCCGTGCCGACCAGCGCGGCGCGTTTGGACCAAGGAGAGGTTGCCAAAGCTTTTTGCCCTTCTTGTTCGCCTGCTGCGTCGCTGTCCGGCTTCGGGGCCAAAGTCCCAGGTCTCACCGTCCACCTCCGCAGCCAAAGCCCAGTGCGCCCTTGCCGGTCCGGCCCTGCGATACCCGGGCCTGCGGCCTCCGGGCGCGCCCTCACAGATAGTTGACTGTTTTAGTCATCCGATTTAGCCCGCTAACCACGCTCGGGGTCGTCTCCGAGCCAAACGCGCGCCAGCCCGCCGCTCTGCCAGTCATCGCGCCGCATCCTCAACCGTCCGGCCGCCCTGCGGGCCGGAACCCTGGACCGTCGCCGCTGGACCGCCTTTCGAATGCGCTGCCTTGCCGATCCTTCTCCGGATCCGCTGGCCCGTTCTTGTGCAGCCCACGACGGCGTCGACTCCGTCCAGGCGCGACACCGAAAGGCACGAACGATGACACGATCCGGCTTGCCCTGCTTCCACCACGCCGCCGCGCTGGCAGCCTTGCTGGCGCCCAGCCTCGCCTTGGCCCAGGAAGTTCCTGTGGTGGACCTCTCGGGAGAGTCTCCGACCTTCCTTGGCTCCATCGTCGTGACCGCCTCGGGCTTCGAGCAGAACGTGGCCGAAGCGCCGGCCAGCGTGTCGGTGGTGCCGAACGAGGCGATCGCCAACGAGCAGTTCAATGACCTGACGGATGCGCTTCGTGGCGTACAGGGGGTCGTGACGACAGGCGTCGCCAACGAGGACGACATCTACATCCGTGGCCTGCCGGGCGAATACACGCTGATCCTGGTCGATGGCCGCCGGCAAGGCACGCGCGAGAGCAGGACCAACGGGTCCTCGGGCTACGAGCAAAGCTTCATCCCGCCCGCCGGGGCCATCGAGCGGATCGAGGTCGTGCGCGGGCCCATGTCATCCCTCTATGGCTCGGATGCCATCGGTGGCGTCATCAACATCATCACCAAGCCGGTGCCGGAAACCTGGGGTGGAGAGGTGTCGGCCTCGGTCGACCTGCCCGAGGCCGACGAGTTCGGCGACGAGCAGCAGTTGGGCTTCTATGCCGGCGGTCCGCTCCTGGCCGACCGCCTCGGTCTCCAGGTCTGGGGGCGCAGGCTGGACCGCGACGGCAGCTCGGTCACCGGCGCCGAGAACGAGGCGGACGAGGCCGACCTCACCGGCCGCCTCACGTGGCGCGCCGCGCCGGACCATACGCTCTACGCCGAAGCCGGCCGCACCTCGGTCGAGGACCAGTCGCCCGACGCCCTGAGCCGGCGCGAGAACGACCGCGACCACGTCGCCCTGGGCTATGACGGGACCCTGGGCGGCTGGACCTTCGACGCCGATCTTCAGCGCGAGAGAGGCGAGCGCACCAGCTTCGACCGCCTGTCCTCGGACCTGGCCTACACCGAAAGCCTGCGTTCGCCCGAGATCGAGAATACCGTCCTCGATGTCAGGGCCACGCGCAGCCTCGGCTTTGGCGGCCTGCATAGGATGACGGTCGGCGCGCAACGCATCGACTCCGTCCTGACCGACCAGAATCCCGGGACCGGGATCGAGGACGACCAGGAGTTCTCGATCAGCCAGGACGCGCTTTTCGTCGAGGACGAATGGCAGATCGCGCCGAGCTTCTCGCTCACGGCCGGGGTGCGGCTGAACCGGCACGAGGAGTACGACGACAACCTGACCCCACGGCTTTACGGGGTCTGGAGCGCCACGCCCAACCTGACGATCAAGGGCGGCGTCTCGACGGGCTTCAAGGCGCCCGACATCCGCGAGATCGCGCCCGGCTACCTTTACACGACCGGCGGGCAGGGTTGCGTTCTCGACCCGACCGCCCCGCAGCCCTGCGGCGTCATCGTCGGCGACCCGGACCTCGTCGCCGAGACATCCACCAACTACGAGCTGGGGGTGCTTTATGGCACGGGCCGGCTGTCCCTTGGCGCGACCTGGTTCCAGAACGAGATCCGGGACAAGATCGCCAACGCCCGCGTCTACAACCCCGACGGCAGCTTTGCCGTGTACCCGGACGACCCGCGCTACACACTCTTCTACCACTACAACATCGGTGAGGCGCGCATCCGCGGCGCGGAGATGACCGCCGACTGGCAGGCCACCGACCGGCTGAGCCTGCGCGCGACCTACACCTACACCAACAGCGAGCAGCTCAACGGCGACTATGCGGGCTTTCCCCTCGCGCGGACTCCGGAGCATCTGGCCAGCTTGCGGCTCGATTACAGGACGCCGGTCGAGGGGCTCGATCTCTGGGGCTTGGCCTCCTATCACGGCGAGGAGATCAATGCCGGTCTGCGGGTGGGCGAGAACGGCGACCCCGTGACCGATGCGGATGGCCGGATCGTCGGACGGAAGTACGGCGCCTACACCACCGTCGACCTCGGCGCGACCTACGCCGTCAGCGAGGCCGTGACCTTGAACGCCGCCGTTTACAACGTCCTCGATGAAACCATCGAGGAGACGGAGTTCGGCACGACCCGCGAAGGCCGGAGCCTCTGGCTGGGTGCCACCGCCCGGTTCTAGGCCCGGTCAAGGGGGCGGGCCCTGGCCACGCCCCCGTGCCGTCACATGCGTCGCCGTTCGCTGTCGAGCATGGCCATCTGGGCCGCCGGGTAGCGTTCGCCGCGTGCCGCGTCCTTCGGGATGGCCGCCTCGACCGCCGCGACCAGCCCTGCGGCGGGATCGACCTGGAGTGCGCCCAGCGCCTCGCCCAGGCGCGCCCGGGTCCTTGCCCCGACCAGGGGCACGATGTCCTCCCCCTTGCCCAGTGCCCAGGCGATCGCCGCCTGCGCGGGGCTGAGGCCAAAGGCTTGCGCAACCTCGCCCAGCCGCTCCGCGAGGCCGAGGTTCGCCTCGAGGTTCTCGCCCTGGAACCGCGGGCTGTGGGCCCGGAAGTCCCCCTTTGTCGCGATCCGGGGCGCATGACCGCTCATCAGGCCCCGTGACAGGACGCCATAGGCGGTGATGCCGATCCCCAGCTCCCGCGTCACATCCAGGATCTCGTCCTCGATCCCACGCGAGATCAGCGAATACTCGATCTGCAGGTCCGCGATCGGATGGACGTCCGCCGCTCGCCGGATCGTCGCGGCCCCGACCTCCGAAAGACCGACATGGCGCACGTACCCGGCCTGCACCATCTCGGCGACGGCGCCGATCGTGTCCTCGATGGGCACGTTGGGATCGAGACGGGAGGGGCGATAGATGTCCACGTGATCCACGCCCAGGCGCCGCAGCGTGTAGGCCAGCGCCGTCTTCACGGCCGAGGGCCGCGCGTCGTAGCCGAGCCAGCCGCCATCGGGCCCGCGCTGGGCGCCGAACTTGACGCTGAGGACCACCTCGTCACGGGGACGACCCCGCAGCGCCTCGCCGATCAGCATCTCGTTGTGGCCCATGCCGTAGAAGTCGCCCGTGTCGATCAGGGTGATCCCCGCCTCGAGAGCCGCATGGATCGTGGCCAGACTCTCCGAGCGATCCGCCGGGCCATACATGTCCGACATGCCCATGCAGCCGAGGCCAAGAGCCGAAACCTGGGGGCCGGTAGTTCCAAGTGTGCGCATCTGCATCGTTCAACTCCCATGACCGGCCTCGCGCCGGGGCTGGGATGGATTTACGCGCACAACAGCCCTCGGATAAGCTGGGCAATGAAGAATGGGGTGTACGGCAGAGCGAACAATGGAACGATTGCACCTGGACGCCCTGGACGCCTTTGCCGCCATCGTTCGTCATGGAAGCTTTCGGGGCGCGGCGACGGCCCGCGGGGTTTCCGCGTCCACCCTCAGCGACAGCCTGCGGGACTTGGAGGCACGGCTTGGCGTGCGCCTGCTGCACCGGACCACGCGCAGCGTCGCCCTGACCGAGGCCGGCGCGGCGCTCCTCGCGCGGCTGCAGCCAGCCCTGGGCGAGATCGCGGCCGCCCTGGACGACACCCGTTCCGCCCAGGCCGAGCCCGCAGGCGCCCTGCGGATCAACGCACCCACGCCCGCCATCGAGCTCGTGCTCGCGCCGATGGTGGCGGACTTCCTGGCGCTGCACCCGGCCGTGCGCCTCGAGGTGGCGGCGGAGACCTCGCTCATCGACATCGTCGCCAAAGGCTTCGACGCCGGCGTGCGGTGGGGCGAGCACCTGGCGCAGGACATGGTCGCGGTGCCGCTCGGACCGCCGCAGCGATATGTCGTGGCCGCCGCGCCGGCGCTGGTCGACCGCGTTGGCGAGCCGCAGGATCCGGCGGACCTCCTGAACCTTCCCTGCCTCCAGATCCGCTTTGCGAGCGGCGCCGAACCCGCGTGGGAGTTTGAGCGGGAGGGCAAGGTGGTACGCATCTCACCGCCAGCGCGGCTGGTCTCCACCAACGTCGCCCTTCTGACGCAGGCGGCCCTGGACGGGGTCGGGTTCGTGGCAGCGTTCGACGGGTACGTCGACGAACATCTCGCGTCGGGGCGGCTTGTCAGCGTGCTCGACGACTGGTGCGAGACCTTTCCGGGACCGTTCCTCTACTACCCGAGCCGCCGACAACCCCCCTCGGCCCTGCGGGCTTTCGTGGATTTCGTGAAGGTAAAGCGGCGCAAGGAAGGGTGGTGACGCACGGCCGAACCCTGAACCGGATGCCGTCGTCAGCGCGAATTCGGAACCCCGGCCCTGTCCTGATCTCCGGTCCCATGCCCCGGCCTGACATCGGTGAATCGCCCCCAGTCCTCGCCGGCTGGGCGGGCGCTCAAGGAGCGACGCACGAGGGCCAGCCTGCGGGGATCGGGCTGATAGAGCTTCACTGACCCTGCAGTCACGGTCGAATTGGGCCAGCAACATCCGGCCACAAACACGAAAAATGGGCTAGGCCGGGGCTTCCGGCACCGCGGTGGCCCTGCCCGCGTCACACCCCTTCGTCCTTGCCCTCCGATGACGTCGCGTTCGGGACCAGCCA
This sequence comes from Rubellimicrobium arenae, assembly GCF_017916275.1. Classification (GTDB taxonomy): domain Bacteria; phylum Pseudomonadota; class Alphaproteobacteria; order Rhodobacterales; family Rhodobacteraceae; genus Rubellimicrobium; species Rubellimicrobium arenae. The sequence continues at coordinate 43,953 of NZ_JAFMST010000003.1, read as the reverse complement.
AGCAAAGGAATGCTGGCCGGGTCGCCGCGACGCGGGAGGCCCAGGCCAGCTGGGACGCTTGGCATATGCGCAAGGTGCCGCCGACCTCATGCGGCGCGACCACCAGGCGTTGGCCAGAGCCGAAGCCGGCCTCCCGATGGCAGGACGGATCGATCCCCGATGGCTTGGCTCGCTGGCGTCACGGGTCCGGAGGGGGCGCCCTGGGCCGAACCCGAAACATCGGATGACCTCAGTCCTTCTGCAGGACTGCTCCGCAGGCTCGCCGTGGCAGGCCACCCAGACCGATCCGGTTGGTGAAACGTCACCCGAGTGCGAATCACCCTTCGCGTTTATTTTCAACCTAAAGCAGACCCGCAACAACCAGCGGGACAGCCAGCGCCAATTAAGTCACAACTAAGGCCGAATTGAGAACCTGGCGAATGCCAGCCCGATTTCGTTCAACGTAGCTGACGACCCAATAAGGCCTTCATTCCCCCGTAAATCCGCTCCGGCTGCAACAATTCACTCTCTTGCAATCTATTGTTCACCTAAACGCGCCATTAATATGGCGATCTTGCGGCACAGAAATAGCACTGTTATGGCATGTCTGTCGGGTTCGAGAATCCGCGCCACATTTCGGAGATCAAATGAAACACCTGTTTTTCGTCGCGGGCGCCGCGGCGACCGGCTTTGCATTTCCAAGTTTCGCCGGGACATTGAGCGCGACCGAGCTGCTCAACCAATTCAGCATCATCACGACCGGCAATCTCGATACGAACCAGGACAACTACGGGCGGGCCTATGTCGGAGGCGACCTGAACGTAACGCAGGGCAAGGCCGATTTCGCCAATCGCCCCCTGCCGCCGTCGCACCATCCCGATCTGATCGTGGAGGGCAACATGACCGGTGGGGCGGTCCGGGTCGGCAATGGCGGCACCGCAATGGCCGTCCGTGGCAACGTGACCTCGTCCGAGCTCCAGTTCGGCAATGTCCAGAACGGCGACGTCCTGATCGGCGGGTCCCTTTCGGCCAGCACCCTGATCAACAACCGCGAACGCGCGGATTTCGACGGCATCCGGGTGCAGCAGCACCTGACCGGCATGGCGGACTTCGATGCGCTTTTTCCCGACGACGTCGGGGGCGTGCTGGAGGCCGCGTCGCGGCAGCTGAGCGGCATGGGCGGGACCACGACCGCCCAGGTGACCGGAGGCGGCAACACCCTGACGATCTCCGCCACGGGTGGCGGGATCACGGTGGCCAATCTCGACATCGCGGACCTGGGCGGCAACGTGGGCCAGATCAGCATCGCGCTTGGCGCAGCGGATACGCTGGTCGTCAACGTGGCGGGAACCGATGTCACGATCCTGGACAATATCCTGGGGCTCCAGGACAGCGACGGGCAGCGGATCATCTGGAATTTCTATGAAGCCAGCCGGCTGGATCTTCAACGGAAGATCATCGGCTCGATCCTGGCTCCGAAGGCGCACCTCACCAACAGCACGGCGATCGAAGGTTCCATCTTCGCGCAGTCTGCGACCCTCCGGGGTCAGGTGCATCTGCAGCCATTCGCCGGAGAGGCTCCGCCGGCCGCGGTTCCGCTGCCTGCCGGCCTGCCGCTCCTTGCCGCAGCCCTCACCCTCCTGACCCTGGTGGCCCGCAGCCATCGCGCCGAGCGACGGCCGGTCGCTGTCAGCCGGATGTGAACCACCTCCGTCCGGGCCATCGGCCCAGGCCGGGGGTCCGCGGGCGGGGGCGAAGCTCCAGCCGCAGGCCCAGGCGAGCCGACCCGCGTGAAGCGGCCGCAAGGCCCGGACGTCATCGACCCGGTTGCCACCGGACCCGCGTGTGATGCTGTTACGAGTGCATGGCGTGTTGATGCCCCAGACAAGGCCGACACCAGTTGTCGGCCTTGTCGCTCATTCCGCTCCCGGCCTGCCGGGATGCCGGTCAGGAGGCCACGCGCACCTCCACCTTGCGACCCACCCGGCCCACAGCAGTTCGGGACGCCACAGATCTTCAGACCGCCACGGCCGAGACCGAGCCTTCCTGCTCTAGGGATAGGCCGTGGACCCGTCGGGCCTCAGCTCGATGCGTCGTTCCCAGTGCACGTAGTCATCGACCTTGAGGGCCCCCTCGTTGATCGTCACCCCCCAGCCGGGCCGGTCCGGGCGCAGTTCCAGGAACCCACCGACCGGCCTGTAGGGATCCCGCACCCAGGGCGCGTGGATGGGCGGCTTGTACTCGAGCATCCGGAAGTTGGGCTGCGCGGCCGCGAAGTGGACGTTATGCGCCGTGGCCAGCGGACCCATGGGATTGTGGGGCATCACGGTGACGAAGTGTGCATCCGCGATGTCGGCGATCCGGCGCATCTCTGTCAGCCCCCCCACCACCGCGATGTCGGGCTGGATGATGTCCGCCCCGCCCGCAGCCAGCAGCGCCAGGAACTCGAAGCGGTTGTAGAGCGACTCCCCGGTGGCCAGCGGGACCGACATGCGCGACTTCAGCCTGCCCCAGGCCGGGATGTGCTCGGGGCGCAGGGGCTCCTCGAGGAAGAGCGGGTCGTGGGGGGCGAGGGCCTCGGCCAGTTGCAACGCCCGGATCGGCTCGGTGATCTTGGCATGGGCGTCGAAGGCCAGTTCGAAATGTGACGGCAGGCGCCGCCGCATCTCGCCGAACCAGGCGCCTGCCGTCGCGCAAAGCTCGCCCCAGCGGCCCTGGAACGGACTGGACCGATAGGGCGAGAGCTTGAAGGCGGTGTATCCGCCCTCCGCGTGATGCCGCATGATCTCGGCCACGGCGGCGTCCACGTCGGGCGCGCTGTAGACGCCGCAGTAGACCTGCACGCGGTCGCGGACGTTGCCGCCCAGGAGCATGTACACGGGCAGCTGTGCCGCCTGGCCCGCGACATCCCAAAGCGCGTGGTCGATCGCCGCGATGGCGGCCAGACCCAGAGCCCCGGGCGGGAAACGGGACTGCTGGATCAGCTTCTGGTTCAGGAAGGTCACGCGCCGCGGATCCTCCCCCTGGATCTGGAGGAACAGCCAGTCGAGCAGCGGGGCCAAGGCCCGGTCCGGACCGTGGTTGTAGGCCTCGCCCCATCCGGTGATGCCTGCGTCCGTGTCGATGGCGACCAGGAGCCGGGGCCGCTCGTCGACCCTCGTCATGAAGGTCCGAAGGCCGGTGATCCTCATGAGGCGAGCGCCTTGGCCGAGACGTTCCCCACGATCTGCGCCAGCCGCGCCCGTTCGTCGGTGGTCAGGCGCGGCACCCCGGGCAGGCGGACCGGACCCGTCGCCTCGCCCAGGAGGGCCAGGGCTTCCTTCACGACGGTGACGTTCGCGCCGTTGTTGTAAAGGGTCCGCATCTGCTCGAAGCCCACGATGCGGTCGATCTCCGCGCGCGCCTTGGGATAGTCGCCTGCCTCGAGCGCCGCATAGACGGCCAGCGAGATCTCGGGGAACACATTGACGAGCCCGGAGGTGAAGCCACGGGCGCCCAGCGCATAGAAGGGCGGCGCCCAGCCCTCGGCCAGCCCGCAGACCCAGATGGCGTCGCAGTGGCGCGTGGCGCGGATCGCTTCGGCGAACTGCATCATGTTGGTGGTGGCGTACTTGATCGCGACGAGGTTGGGATGGCCTGCCAGCCGGACCAGATCCGCGACCGCGGCCTCGTCCGAACGCAGGTAGGCCACCACCGGGATCTGCGCATGGTCCGCGATCCGCAGGAAATAGTCGATCTTCTGGGCAGGCCCGGCAAAGGGATCGGCGGGCCAGTGCACCATCACCGCGCCCGCGCCGTCGGCGGTCGCCGCCGAGGTCAGGGCCTTGGCCTCGGTCAGCGACCGCCCGACCGCCGCCGTCACCAGGGCGCTGCCGCCCACTCCCTCGATCACGGCCGCCTGGAGCCGCCGGACCTCGTCGAAGGCCAACGAAAAGAACTCGCCCGTGTTTCCGGCCGCGATGACGTTGCGCACCCCGGCGGACGCGATGCGGGCCGCGATCCCGGCCGAGCGCGCGGCATCCACGGCCCCCTCCGAGTCGTAGACGGTGATGGGGACGCCGGAGATCTGGCTGAGGGCGGCGGTGACCTGGGGGCTGATGCTGGGCAAGGTTGTGTCCTTATCTGCCAAAAACTGCTGTGAGGTAGAGACGGCCCGACCGGAGGACATGGGCGCTCATCCGAGCGCTGGCCTCCTGCGGCTGTCCCGCGATGATGGCTTCGGCGATGCCCTTGTGTTCCTCGAAGGCGAGGCGGCTCTCGCCGGCATCCCGGTGGATGACCCGTCGGGCGCTGCCGTCGTAGAACTGCTGCTGCGCCACCATGCGCGTCAGGTGGCGGCTGCCCGACGCGGCGTGGATCGCGCCGTGGAAGGTTTCGTTGAGAAGGATCAGGCGCGCGATGTCCGCGGCCTCGGTCGCCTCGCGCATCAGCTGGACCGTCGCCCCGAGGCGCGCGCGGCCATCGTCGTCCACCCGCTCCGCGGCGAGGGCCGCGATCGGGCTCTCGAGGGCGGCACGGGCCAGGATCATCTCTTCGGCAAAGCTCGCGTCGAAGCGGACCACGACGCCGCGCCGTGGCAGCACTTCCACGAGGCCCTCCGCCTCGAGCTGGCGCAGCGCCTCCTTCAGGGGCGTCGTCGAGATCTCCATCTCCTCGGCCAGCAGCCGTTCGTTCAGGCGCTGTCCCGACGGGAGCCGCCCCGAGATGATCGCCATCCGGAGCTGCTGATGAACATGCCCGCGCAGCGACTGCCGCGCCTCCGGAGCGATCGCGAGGGACGATCGCGGCTCTTGGCCAGTTGCCTCTTCCATCCCATCGACCTCGGCTGTTGCGGCGTTTTGAAATCTGATATATCAAGTTTCAGGGAGCGTCGAGTCCTTCTGGACGGTCGGCGAGGAAAACCGGGAGGATACCATGATTCGAACGACGACGCTGATCGGGGCGGCAATGGCCGCCCTCATGGCCGCTCAGGCCCTGCCCGCCTTGGCCAAGACTCCCTCGGATCAGCTCGTCATCGGCATGGACATGTCCTCCATGCGGGGCCTCGATCCGCAGGAGCTGAACCAGTTCGAGGCGGCCGAGATCGTCGCCAACCTTTATGACAGGCTCGTCACCCTCCCGGCCGACGACATCACCAGGGTCGAGCCGATGCTGGCGACGTCCTGGACGGTGTCGGAGGACGGCAAGAGCTTCACCTTCACGCTGCGCGACGACGTGGTCTTCCATTCGGGCAACCCGCTCACCGCGCGCGACGCCGAGTACAGCCTGCGCCGTCTCGTGAAGCTGGGCCTCGCTCCGGCGCGCGACCTCACGCAGTGGGGGCTGACGGCCGAGAACGTCGACCAGATGATCCGCGCCACGGACGACCATACGCTCGTGGTGGAATTGCCCGAGGTCTGGAACAGCGACCTCGTCCTGTATTCGTTGGCGTCGTTCTCGACCTCGGTGGTCGACAGCGCGCTGGTCGAGGAGAACATCCAGGACGGCGATTCCGGTCGCGCGTTCCTGCAGACGGCGGACGCCGGATCGGGCCCCTACACGCTGCGCACCTGGCGCGCGAACGACCTGCTGATCGCGGAAGCCTTCGAGGATTACTGGGGCGGCGCGCCGGCGATGACCCGGGTCCTTCTCCGCCACATGCCCGAAAGCACCGCGCAGCGGCTGCAGCTCGAGGCCGGCGACATCGACATCGCGACGCGCCTGTCCTCCTCCGATCTCGACGCCCTGTCCGGCAACCCCGAGATCGAGATCCAGACCACGCCCGGGGTCGGCTTCTACTACATCGCGCTGAACCAGGAGAACGAGATCCTGGCCAACCCCAAGGTGCGCGAAGCCTTCCGCTACCTCATCGATTACGACGGCCTGGCGAACTCGGTGATGCGCTACTACGGCCGGATGCAGCAGACCATCGTGCCGGCCGGGATGCCCGGGGCGCTGGAGGAGAACCCCTACAGCTTCGATCCCGCGCGAGCCAAGGAACTGATCGCCGAGGCGGGCTACCCGGACGGCTTCACCCTGACCTACTACGCCACGCCGGTGACGCCGGAGTACGAGATCGCGCAGTCCATCCAGGCCAACGCGGCCGATGCGGGCATCACCCTCGACCTCCAGGCCGGCGATCACATCGGCGACTTCCGCGAACGGAACTACGAGGTCTTCTCGGCCCGGACCGGCGAGCGCCTGCCGGACCCGCACGCTGTGCTCCAGTCCTATGCCCAGAACCCGGACAACAGCCGCGAGGCGAACCTTGCCGGCCTGATGGCCTGGCGCGCAGCCTGGGACGTTCCGGCCGAGCTTCAGGATCTGGTGACCCAGGCCGCGCACGAGACCGACCCCGCCCGGCGGACCGAGCTCTACACAACGATCAACCGGATGTACCTCGAAAGCTCGTCGCCGCTCATCACCTCGTTCCAGCGTTTGGACGCCCGGGCCCTTCGTGGCGCCGTGGACGGCTACCAGGGCCACACGACCTGGATCACGAGCTGGCACGACGTGACCAAGGCCGAGTAATCCCGCATGACCGCCACCCTTTCCCGTGCCGGTCCCGTCCGGCGTGCCTGGCTTCCAGTCCTCCGGAAGCTGGGCACGTCCCTGGCGGTGATCTCGACCACGCTCCTCGGCCTTCTGGTCATCACCTTCGTGGTCGGGCGGATGGTCCCGGCCGACCCGGTTCTGGCCATCGTCGGCGACCAGGCCGATCAGGCGGCCTACGACCGCGTCTACGAGGAGCTCGGTCTCGACCAGCCGTTGCCCGTGCAGTTCGCGCGCTACCTGGGCGACGTCCTGCGCTTGGACTTCGGCGTCTCGCACATCACCAAGAACCCGGTCGCGCTCGACCTTGCCCGGGTCTTTCCGGCCACCCTGGAGCTCGCCACGGCCGCGCTGATCATCGGCACGCTCCTGGGGGTTCCGCTGGGCGTCCTGGCCGCCGTGCATCGCGGACGCTGGATCGACCACATCGCCCGCGTGGTCGGGCTCCTGGGCTACTCGACGCCGGTGTTCTGGTTCGGGATGATGGCGATCCTCATCTTCTACGCCCGCCTCGACTGGGTTCCGGCGGGCGGACGGGTCGAGCTCTACTACGAGGGGATCGTCGAAGGGCCGACGGGCTTTCTCGTCCTCGACGCCATCCTCGCCGGAGAGTGGGAGGTGATGCGCAGCGCGCTCATGCACATGCTGATGCCGGCGCTCATCCTCGGCTATGCGACGACCGCCTATATCAGCCGGATGAGCCGCAGCTTCATGCTGGAGCAGCTCCATCAGGAGTACATCCTGACCGCGCAGGCCAAGGGCGCGAGCCGCCACGCCGTGATCTGGAAGCACGCCTTCGGCAACATGCGCGTCCAGCTTCTCACCGTGATCGCCTTGGCCTATTGCGGCCTGCTGGACGGCACGGTGCTGGTCGAGACGGTCTTCGGCTGGCCGGGCTTGGGCCAGTATCTCACGACCGCCCTGTTCTTTGCCGACATGAATGCCGTGCTCGGGGCGGTTCTCCTGATCGGCCTGATCTCCATCGGGGTGAACCTTCTGTGCGACATCGTCTACCGCATGCTGGATCCGAGGACGCGATGACCGACATGGCCGTTCCATCCCGCCGCCATCGCCTCCACGCCTGGCTGGTCGACGAAGAAGTCACCTCCGGCCGCCAGGCGCGGGCGCAGCAATGGTACCGGGGCTTCCGATCGCTCACGTCCAGTCCCGTCGCGGTCCTGGGGCTGCTGATCGTGGCGGCGCTGATCCTCGCGGCCCTGTTCGCGCCGTGGCTCGCCACGCATGACCCCTATCGCCAGGATCTGACCCTGACGCTGCTCCGGCCCTCGGCCGAGCACTGGATGGGCACGGACGAGCTTGGCCGCGATGTCTGGTCGCGTCTCGTCTACGGCGCCCGGACCACGCTCTACATCACCATCCTGGTCACGGTGATCGTCGGCCCGATCGGCTTCCTGATCGGGGCGGTCGCGGGCTACGCGGGGGGCTGGGTCGACGTGATCCTGATGCGCGTGACCGACATCCTGCTCGCCTTTCCCAGCCTCGTTCTGGCGCTGGCGTTCTCGGCCTCGCTGGGGCCGGGCATCGGCAATGCGGTCCTTGCCATCGCGCTGACCATCTGGCCCCCCGTGGCGCGGCTCGCCCGGGCCGAGACCCTGACGGTGCGCAACTCCGACTATGTGGCCGCGGCCCGCCTCCAGGGAGCGTCGATGGGACGGATCATCCGCCGGCACATCCTGCCGATCTGCCTGCCCTCGATCATCGTGCGGCTCACGCTGAACATGGCGAGCGTCATCCTGACGGCAGCAGGGCTTGGCTTCCTTGGCCTCGGCGCCCAGCCGCCGATCGCGGAATGGGGCGCCATGGCGGCGTCGGGGCGCGAATACCTGATCGACGCCTGGTGGCTCACGACCTTCCCGGGGCTCGCCATCCTCACCGTCTCGATGGCCTTCAACCTGCTGGGCGACGGGCTGCGCGACGTGCTCGATCCCCGCAACGGCTGAGAGTGACATCATGAACGAACCCATCCTGTCGGTCCGGAACCTCAATGTCACCTTCCCGGGCCTGGGCCGCGTCACGCACGCGGTCCGCGGCGTGTCCTTCGACATCGGGAACGAGAAGGTGGGGCTGATCGGCGAAAGCGGCTCGGGCAAGTCCCTGACCGGCCGGTCGATCATGCGGCTCCTGCCCAAGGCGGCGATCCCGCGGGCGGACCGCCTGCGCTTCGACGGCCGGGAAATCCTGGATCTGCCCGAGGCCGAGATGCGTCACCTCCGGGGGCACCGGATCGCGATGATCCTCCAGGACCCGAAGTTCTCGTTGAACCCGGTGATGTGCGTGGGCGACCAGATCGCCGAGACCTGCCGCATCCACCTGAAGCTCGGGCGCCAGGACGCGCGCCTGCGGGCCATGGAGCTGCTCGAGAAGGTGCATATCCGCGACCCCGAACGCGTCTATCCCCTTTACCCGCACGAGGTGTCGGGCGGGATGGGCCAGCGCATCATGATCGCGATGATGGTGGTCGCCCGGCCATCCCTCATCATCGCGGACGAGCCGACGTCGGCCCTCGATGTCAGCGTGCGCGCCCAGGTCCTGCGGCTCCTGGACGAGTTGCGGTCCGAGACGGCGACCGGGCTGCTCTTCATCTCGCACGACCTCAATCTGGTGCGGCGCTTCTGCGACCGGGTCATCATCATGTACGCTGGGCGGATCGTGGAAACTCTCCCCGCAGCACGCCTCCACGAGGCCGAGCATCCCTACACCCAGGGCCTTCTCGCGGCCCTGCCCCGGCTCGACCGCCCGGTCGACCGGCTCGCCGTGCTCCGGCGGGATCCAACTTGGACCGAGGAGGTCGCCCCATGATCGACGTGGAGAACCTCAACGTCTTCTACGGGCGCGGCGCCCAACGATTCCATGCCGTGCGCGGGGTCAGCTTCCGCGTCGCCCGGGGCGAGACCTACGGCCTCGTGGGCGAGAGCGGGTCGGGCAAGTCGTCGGTGCTGAACGCCATCGCGGGACGGCACACCGACTGGACGGGGTCCGTCCGGCTGGATGGGACCTCCGTCGATCCCATGCGACGGACAACCGTTGACCGCCGCAAGATCCAGATCGTGTTCCAGGACCCCTACGGAGCCATCCACCCCCGGCACACCGTAGGCTCCACCATAGCGGAGCCGCTCGAGATCCATGGGCTCCCCGATCCGGGGGCGACAGTCGAGCGGCTGCTCGCGCAGGTCTGTCTTCCGCCGCGCTTCCGCTGGCGCTATCCCCACCAGATCTCGGGAGGCCAGCGGCAGCGCGTTTCCATCGCCCGGGCCCTTGCCCTCGACTCCCCCATCCTGCTCCTCGACGAGCCGACATCGGCGCTGGATGTCAGCGTGCAGGCGGAGGTGTTGAACCTTCTTCAGGATCTGCGTTCCGAACGCGGGCTGACCTACCTGATGGTCACGCATGACATGGGTGTGGTGGGTCACATGTGCGACCGCATCGGCGTCATGCGCGACGGCCAGATTATCGAAGAACTCACGCGCGAGGCGCTGATCGCCGGCCGCGTCGCCCACCCCTACACGAAGGAGCTCCGGGAGACGGCCCTGCTGGTGGGCTGAAGGCCATCGCTGGCCATCCCTCCTGGGATCTGGTCCGGCAGGACCTGCGTGAGTGAGCTTGGCGCTGAGACCGGCAAGGTCGCGATCACCCGACGACTTGCGAACCGCCTTGCGGTGGCAGGCATTCCGGGCCGGTTAAGCACTCCGGACTCTCGAGGCCACCTCATGGGACTACAGCGTGAAGGATACCTTGGGCCTGCCGGGCTGACCCGTGAGTCCTGGGGCCAAGCGCCTGGTGCGCCTGTGGTCCTTATTGCAGCGCATCGCTCCGTGCGCTTGATGGATTCGACGCCGGCGCGTCATGCTGACGTCCTCGCACAACTCGACCTGACTTCGGACCGCGCCCGCTTCAGGACCTGCCGGCGCTGAGAGCGGGCGCACTCAGGCTTGGGCCCAACGTCAGGCAAGTCCGCTCGCCCAAGCAAAAGCCGAGCGATCGGCCCCCTGTCTCAAAGCCCGCCCCGCCTTGGGCGACCGGGCATCAAGGTGATGCCCGGCCCGTGCCTCGCCCAAGCTGAGCCCCCGGATGCGCAGCTTGAGAAGCGAGGTGGGCGCGCGACACTGGTTCCAGTCGCGGGAGCCTTAACGTAGTCGGCAGCGAACATGTCGACCGGCCTTCCTGCGCAGAGTGGCCGACCGCCCCGGCGCATCTGCGCGTCGACCCTCCGGCCTCAAGTCCTTGCGCTGCGCAGGCGCGCGCTGGACCGGGACCGACCCACGCACGGTCCCGAGCCTTGGCCCACGCACCACGTTGGCCCTTCCTCATCAAACCGACTCGGCGCCCGCGCGCCGCGACTGGAAGTCAGGTCGACCTTTCTCCCGTCGGCGTCTGATCGGTCAGAGCCGATCCAGATGCCGCCTGCCTATTCCAAGTGCACGACGAGGGGCGCACTTCCGTGCCCCCATCCTCCCGCCTACTGCGCGACTTCCATCGACCACATCGGGCCATATCGTCCGACGGCGCACTCCCTCCAGCTTCGCCACGACCACCGAGCGACAGGCCCGGAGGCGAACTAAGTTCTCAACCCACTCGAAGCCGAGCCAAGATTGCGGTTCTTCCACCTGCCGTCCAGCCAAGCCCCCAAGAACATTGGCACCGGACTACTGAGCAGAAACGCCGCCAAGTATCCTTCACTGACGTTACCTTTCCCGATCATCAGCGCCACGATATAGATGTAAAATATGTGAACCGAGAAGACCTGCAGCGAATGCTGTCCCAAGAAAACGAAAGGTTTCCAAGTGACTACTGCCGCAAAGCCATGCGAAACAATTCGCAGGACTCCACTTTTAGACGACGGGCCAGCGACCAGCAACCAAGTCAGGAGAAAGGCATCCACCAGGAAGGACGCAAGATAGATCGGACCGACATCATTTTTGCTCATCAGACCAAATCGCGAGCCATGGAGATCTCCACCATAAATGATATCAATGACACGCAGAAACACCGGGGCCAAAAAGATAAAGAGAGCCATAGCCAGGTAGACGATGATTTCCCAACCCGATCTTGCAACGGATCGGACCGGATTCCTACCAGTCGCTATAAGTATCCGATCAAGAGGCCAACAGAAAACAGCAGTTGCCAGCCCATCAGGTCGAAGTAGATGCCAAAGACCACCTCACTTTTTTGAGCCCAAGGAAGCGCTCTGCTCGACTGGTCAGGAACTCAGAGAGACCCGTCTGAGCCAGCAGCCATAGCAGTATGCTTGCTACCATGACCTGAACCACGTAGCCGCGACGGAACAGCCGTAACACGAGTGGCGTCCCCGCAAGGAACATCATGTACATCGGAAGGATGTCCATATAGCTCAGATCGGCTGAAAGGCTTAGCGCAACCAACTTGCTCCGCAATGGATCGCTCATGAATGGATGAAGCTGGCGGACCTCCAAACTCAGCCCAAGCGCTATCCCTGACATCAGAAGGAGAACAAAGATCAGAGTTGCGTGATAAAGATACAGAGTCCTGACACGGGTGAGGACGATGCGCGTCATCCCGTCAGTACCTACCCGGATCATCCGGCCAGTGTAAATGAACCCGGCCATCAAGCCCGACAGAAAGACGAATCCGTTTGAAGCATCAGCCAAGCTAATATCGTGGTGGCTTATTTTGCCGAGCCAAGAATTAACCACTGCCTGCATGTGCGAGTGCATCATCAGAATCAGAAAGATTCCACGCAGCCCATCTAGGGAGTGAAAGCGCATCAGCTTATTGGAACTCCATGTATACGCCGGTCAGGCTTGGTCGATTTTCGCAGAAACAATCAAGGCAGTTGACAAAACCGCAAGGCCGCCACCGCTTTGGTGCATTTCCTGTCTCCATGGACCTCCAAGATCTGCTGGACGGAAATGCTCACTGAGTGCAGCAGGTTTCGTTGAAACCTGCTGCCGTAATGTCTGGATCTTGCCCGCCAACTGATGTCGTGCGGCGGGCTGGCCCTTGGATTTATGACATGAGAACTTTGGATATGTTCGCCAGCTGAACCACTCTAGGCCTCAGGGCCAAGTGGCGGATCCGCTGGCATGGGATCGAGTTTCTCCGGGATCGGGTGCGGACGCCGGAATATTTCGTAAGCAGCCGCGGGATCGCTTTGGACAGCAATATCGGAGCGGACCTTCGAGTAGTCATGGAGGTTGGCGGCTCCCAGAAGAACTCCGACGGCGGCCATGACAAGAAGCGGCCAGCGCGCTCTCATCTGCGAAAGGCCTAAGGCGATGAATGTCGCAGCAATCGGCACGTAGTTGGGCGCAAACAGAAATGCATGACGGCGATCATAGAACGTATGCAGGATGAAACCTGCCAGCGGGAAGAGAGCAAGCGCAAGAGGCACGGGACCCAGCGATCTCAGGCAGAAACCGAGCACCGCCAACATTCCCAGGCCAGCCGCGATGGCGACTGGGCTTTCGGGCGAGAGCGGGGATACCGCGTAGGCTCCACCCAGGATCGGGGCCGGAAAGGCGCCGACGTATCTGGTTTCAGAAAGGATCTGCAACAGCTGAGGGATCGAATCGTTGCGCAATGCGTAATATTGAACAAGCCAAGCCAAGGCCAGCAGACCGATTCCAGCGAGCGTATCGCTCGCCAGTTGAGGACCGACGGTCACCAGATGCCGGATCGGCCGCGATCTGACGCTCCAGCCCGCGAGCGCAAGCATTCCAAGACCCCAGGACAGCACGTTCGTCAGCACCATCGAGATGGCAACCACAAAGGCACCGGCGACGGCCAGGCGCCGCCATGCCGGATCATCGGGCAGAGCGCGGAGCAGGATGGTCAGGAGGAGCACCGAAGCTCCGCCGAGAACATGCGTCTCGGGCACCGCGATCCAGAAAACGAAACTGCCCGATCCGAGCGTCAGCACTGTGGCCGCCGTCGCTGCCAACCTTCCACCGCCCCATACTCGGGTTGCGATATAGGTCAGCGAAGCAATGGTGACTGCGATCAGGCTATAATACGCCAGGACGGCGACGTCCAAGCTCGTATCGCGTCCGGCAACAGCACGAACCAGGACACCCAATGCGCCGAACAGGGGGTGCACCGACAGGCGATCGAACCTCGAGTTCGGGTCGAAGAGATTGGTCAGCACACGATCGGTGTCCGAACCATAATAGACGTTGTGCCTTGGGATCAGGCCGCCGCCCGCCCCATGAATGACATAGGTCGCCGCAACAGCAATGGCAGCCAGCCCCAGGATTGCCGCCCCATCGAAAGCCAGTTCCCGCATCTGGAAAACTCGGGGGCTACGTTGCACGCGAACGGGATTCCCCGCGCTGTAAACTGTCATGATCGGAAACCCGTTCTATCCTTTGGTGACAAACAAAATGCCAAGAACAATAAGCGCGCAGCCCGCCAATTGGGACAAGGACACGGTCTCGCCCAGAACGGTCACACTCAACATGAGGACCACGGCGAAGCCCAAGCCTACCATGGGGTAAGCTACGGAAAGTTCGATGCGCGACAGCACATAGACCCAGATTATGGCAGACGCCGCGTAGAGACCGAAGCCGAGCAGGAGCGGCCAATTCCATAACAGGTTCCCGACCTGCCCCATAAATCCAGTGCTCTGCCCAGCACCTGATAGGCGGGTTGCACCCATCTTGAGCAAGAGCTGCCCGAACGCCCCTAGAACTATGCTGAGCGTCGCCGCGAAGTAGCCTGCAAACTGTGTCATGATGCTGTGGACGCGGCAAAGGCAAGGAACATGAGGCCCAGGGCATAGTGGCTCTTGCGATCCCGAAGGGCGAATACGATGGGATCGTGATGCATCTCGCCTCGCCTCACCTTGAGCCAGACCCGGTTCAGCCAGTAGAGGAGCACGATCCCGGAAATCATCAGGAAGTCCGGATGAGGGTACATCTGCCGGATCAGCGGATCCTGAGTGTAGATCATCAGCACGATCACGGCGGAATAGGCCGAGATGACGCCGATCATCGTCATCACCTCAAGGTCACCGATCTGGTAGCCTCTCCGGCCACTCACGCTGCGGCCTTTCTCGGCATACATCACGAGTTCAGAGCATCGCTTTGCGGCGGCGAGCGATAGAAAGAAGAACACGCAGAAGGACAGGAGCCAACTCGAGATCTCGATTCCCGTCGCCGCCGCGCCGCCGACCACCCTGAGAGCGTAGAGGCTGGCCAGCCAAAGGATATCGATCCCAGGCTTGGTCTTGACGTAGAAGGAATAGATCGACGTCGCAGCGATATAAATCGCGACCACAAGCGCCAAGCTGGGTGCGACGGCCAAGGCGATCAGGATGGATGCCAGATTCAGGACGACCGTCGCAGCGAGGGCGGTCTGAGGGCGAATGAGCCCTGCCGCAATCGGGCGGTGCTGCTTCTTGGGATGATGCCGGTCATCCTCGATATCGGCCAGGTCGTTGACCAGATAGATGCCAGAGGCGGACATGGAGAAGCAGACGAAGGACAGCAGCGAGAGCGCCAATAGCCCCATATTCCCCCAGCTGTGTGCCGCGAGGACCGGGAGGAAGACGAGCAGGTTCTTCACCCACTGGTGCGGCCGCATCGCGGCGAGCAGGTTCCGGTAGCTGTCCTGCGTGAAATCGAAGGTCTGGCGCGGCTTCCTGAGTTCATTGACGGCCGAAATGACCGAGGGTCGAAGGTTGACCGTTCCGATCTCGGAGGCTGCCGACCAGATGGCCAGGTCACTCCTGTCGTCGCCGATATAGGCAAAGGACTGCTGGCCGATCTCTCCTTCGATCGCCTTCAGCTTCGTTGCGCCCTTGAGGTTGCGTTGCGCATCGCTCGCCATGACGCCCTGGAACAATCCCAGGTGATCTGCGACCGGCTCGGCAATGGAACGGTGGGAGGCAGTCGCAAGATAAAGGGGATGCCCGTCCACGGCGCGCTCACCTAGCCATGTCACCAGCTTTTCATTGTACGGAAGCGTTGCCGCGTCGATCGTGACGTGCTTGCTGACCTCGTCCTTGAGTCTCTCGGGCCTTTTCGCATGTGCCATGAGGAGCCTCAGTGCCCGAGGCAGAGACCGGGAGCCCAACTGGCAGAGGCTCTCAACCAGCAGGTCGCCTTTGATGAGGGTGCCATCCAGGTCGACGATGATCGGGTGCTGCTTGGGGCCGTGCGTCAGAACTGTGTTATTTTTGTCTTCTTGTTCGATGGCGTGTCGTTGCGACGCCGAGTCGTCGAGCACCTAATTAGTTCGACCTGAACAACGACGAAGCCTTTGGTAGAGTGGTGGAAAGCTGAGGTTTCGGTCGATTTGGCTTGCAGGATTCCATAGGATTCCGGCCAGAACCCTGCAATTTCGGTCTGCCGCATGAAGCACCGCCCGTGTCCTCCCGAGCAGGATGATCTTCTCCGTCCGCGGCTCGTCGACCTGATCGACATGCGCCATGAGCTGGTGAAGCTCGCAGCCCTCATCGACTGGGAGTTCTTCGAGCGGGAGTGGGCGGGGTTCTTCCCGTCCACCACCGGCCGGCCGGCGACCTCGCCGCGGCTGGTGGCGGGCCTGCTCTACCTCCAGCACGCCTTCCGGCTCTCGGACGAGGCCGTGGTCGCACGATGGGTGGAGAACCCGTACTATCAGCACTTCACCGGGGAGGTGTTCTTTCAGCACCACCCGCCCATCGATCCCACCTCGCTCACCCGCTGGCGCAAGCGCATCGGCGAAGAGGGTGTCGAGTGGCTGCTGACGAAGACCATCGAGGCCGGCCGCGCCTCGGGCGCGGTGGCGGAGCGGAGCCTGGAACAGGTCGCGGTCGACACCACGGTGATGGAGAAGGCCATTGCCCACCCCACGGACTCCCGGCTGCTGGAGCGGGCCCGGGCGCAGCTGGTCGATCTCGCGCGGGAGGCAAGGATCGAGCTGCGGCAGAGCTATGCGCGCCTGGCCCCGCGGTTGGCCGTGCAAATCGGCCGTTACGCCCACGCGAAGCAGTTCAAGCGCATGCGCAAGGCTCTGCGCAAACTCAAGGGCTACACCGGGCGTGTCCTGCGGGACCTGCGCCGCCAACTCGATGAGATCCCCGCAGGGCCGTTGCGGGAGCGGGTGCTCGACAAGCTGGTCCTCGTCTCGAGGCTGCTGAACCAGGGCGCGAAGAGCACCGGCAAGATCTACGCCCTGCACGAGCCGGAGGTGGACTGCATCTCCAAAGGCAAGGCCCGGGTGCGGTACGAGTTCGGCTGCAAGGTCAGCGTGGCCACCACGTTGGCCGAGGGCTTCGTGGTCGGCATGCGGTCGCTGCCGGGCAACCTCTATGACGGCCACACCCTGACCGAGGCGCTGGAGCAGGTCGAGATCCTCACCGACCAAAGACCGCGCCTAGCCGTCGTCGACCGCGGATACCGCGGCCACAGCGTTGAGGGCACGCAGGTCCTGATCAGCGGATCGCGGGGCGGCCTGACGCCAACCTTGGCGAAGGCGCTCCGGCGCCGCAGCAGCATCGAGCCGGAGATCGGCCACATGAAGACCGACGGCCGCCTTGCCCGCTGCGGCCTAAAGGGCACCCTCGGCGATGCCCTCTTCGCCGTCCTCTGCGGCTGCGGCCACAACCTCCGCAAGATCCTCGCCCACCTCCGGGCTTGGCTTGCCCAGATCATGGCCGCGATCCTCGCCCTCATCCGGGCCGTGCAGGATCGCCCATACGGCTACGCCATCGCCCAATCGGGTTATTCAGGGTGAACTAATTATCTCCAAATTAAGAAACAACCGTCATAATGAGGCGGTTGCCGCCGGGACGGACGAGCAATAAGGCTGATCTTTAGGAAGTGCGGTTTTTGCGTGGCGACCTGGTGGTATCGTCATGACGCCACCTGCCGTGCGCCTCCCGGATCGGGGCAGCGGCCCAGGGCTGCCGGCTCCAAGGTCGCGCGGGCAAGCAGCCGGTCACGAACAGCCGCCTGTCGGTCGTTTGGGGATCATCGCCCGGCCGTTCGGTCAAGCGAGCCTTGGAAAGCGTTCCGTGAAGCTGACGAGGTCGGACACCGGATGCGAGGGAGCCGGACCTCTTGGCTTGTCCCGCACCCATCTCGGGGTCCGCGAGGCAGGCCGGAGCACCATGGATCTCGCCTGCGCCCACGTTGAGTGGTCGGCAGGGTCCCGTCGGACCAAGGCGGCCTCGTCCTGGTTTCGCTGGCGCAACCCGATCCCGAGCCGGGCCTGGCTTCCGCCAACTGGCGAGGGTGGCGGTTCAGACCTTTCTATCGGCATCCCGTTTGGTCGGGGACCAGCTCGGCATCGTGGTGGCGATCCTCTGGCGGCGGACGTCCGCAGACGTCACCTTCGCCAGAGCCCGAGCATGATCGGCTGCTGCCGTCGGAGCCGCTGGCACGAGTTCCGGCTCGGTTGCTGGCCCATCGCTCGGTGATCTGCTTTTCCTGTGGACACCGAGGTCGGTCAGGGCCGCGCCGCAGGAGCGGTGGTCGATCACGGATTCTCCAGGTCACCCCTGCCGCATTGTCAACGTCCTCAGGAACGTCAGGGCTACGGTCCTGTCGGGGCCGCAAGCACGAACGGCTCAAGCGCCGCGCCCACAAGCCCGGTCTTCGTTGGAGGCGACCGCCCAGGCCAAGACGGCGGGCCAAGCCGCCCGGCCACCAGCGACAAGAGCGCCCTATGTGATGCGACATGATGTTTTTTGATTGCCTGCGTTCTGGCGGATCAGGGCCTGGCATATCACGACCGCGCAACCCTTGATGTCCACACATCCTGCAGTCGGCGACCAGATTGGCGGTCCGCTCCCATTGCTGTCCTTAAGGGATGATGTCACGGTGGCCCCTCATGAATTGATTGACAACGCCAATAACTCATCAGAAAACCTCATCGGAGGTGAGGAGGCATCTCGACGGTCGGCTGCGGGACGTGGCTGCAGGATCGCACGGTCCTGTTCGCAAGGGTCCCCCGTCGCCGCGCACGGCCAAGGATCATCGACGGAGGCATGGACGGCCAAGTACCGCGGCCTTCGGCAGAACGGAACTAGCGGCCGTTCACGAACGGGAGGGGGGGACAGGCATGACATACGAGAGGGGTTCGGCTCCGGATCGAAGGGGCCGGACAAGCGGCCTTGGCGGCGGCGCCATGATCCTGGCGGAACAGCCGACAGCCTGTCGCGAGGGTAGGCACCACGTGCGGGCACCACAGGGCGAGCTGGGGATCTTCATGAATGGACTTGAGGAACGAACTGCCCATGCAGATGCCGCACGCTAAGCCGACCCCAGGGACTCGACCCTCGGCCACCTCCGCGGGATCATCAGCCCTGCGTCGCCTCGCAGGCCAGCGCGAGACCTCGGTCGCGCTGCTCCTGCTTGTGGTGGTCGTGTTCATGACCTTCGCCAACGAGAACTTCCTGACGAGCCGCAACCTCCTGAACGTCGGACGCCAGGCCTCGGTGGTGGCGATCGTCGCGCTCGGGCAGGCATTGGTCATCATCGCGCGCGGAATCGACCTGTCGGTGGGGTCGGTGATCGGCCTTTCGGCGGTGGCCGCGGCAGCCACCGCCCAAGCCACCGGCCTGCAAGCCTTCGGCATCGGCGCGGCCATAGGGACCGGCTTGGCCGTAGGGCTCGTCAACGGACTCCTTTACACCCGGCTCCACATCAATCCGTTCATCGTCACCCTGGGCACCCTTTCGGTCGCACGGGGCATCGCGCTCCTCATCACGGGTGGCATCCCCATCAGCTTCACCGGATGGGCGTCGTGGTTCGGGGCAGCGCGCGTCGGATCGGTTCCGGTGCAGCTGATCCTGATGTTGCTCCTGGCGGTGGTGTTCTTCGTTTTCGCCACGCGCACCCGTTGGGGCCGGAACATCTTCGCCACCGGAGACAACCCGACCGCGGCCCGCTTGGCCGGCATCGACGTGGACGGGACGCGGCTTCTCGTGTTCGTCCTGTCCGGGGTCGTCGCCGGCCTTGGCGGCCTGATCCTGGCGGGAACGCTGGGCAGCGCCGGGCCGGACCTGGGGCGCGGCTACGAGCTTGACGTGATCGCCGCCGTGATCCTGGGGGGCACAGCCCTCTCGGGCGGGCGCGGCTCGATCCCCGGCGTCCTGCTTGGGGCGCTTCTCATGGCGCTCCTCGGGAATGCCTTCGTGCTTCTGGGTGTTTCCTCCCACTGGCAGGTGGTGACCAAGGGGCTCGTCATAATTCTCGCCGTCGGCATCGACGGCGTCAGACGCGGACGCGAGGATTGAACCTCGCCTCCAATCAGGGAGGAGAACGACCATGATGAACTGGACTCGGCGCAACGTGGCCTCGGGGCTGGCGGTGCTGGCCGCGCTCGGGGCCGCGGCTCCGGCGGCCTTTGCGCAGGACCTGCCCGAAGGTGCGACCGTGCAGGCGGTGGAGAACACCAAGGGCCCCCTTCGCATCGCCTTCATGGCCTTCCAGAACAACCCCTTCTGGATCCCGGTGACCGAAGGCGCGAACGCCGCCAAGGACTACCTTGGCGGTCGCGACGTGACGGTCGACTACATCGACCTCGGCGACGCGCTGACGCCGGAAGCCGTCGTGGCCGGCATCGAGAGCGCGGTGGCCCAGGGCTACAACGGGATCGTCACGGTCCCGATCTTCGACGGCACCGAGCGCGCGATCAACGAAGCGGTCGCGGCGGGCGTCCCCGTCCTCAACATCATCGCCGAAGGCAACGTCGAATCCGACCGGATCCAGTTCATCGGCCAGAACGCCAAGGCCGCTGGCCGCCAGATCGGCGAGTTCATCGGCGAGAGGATGGGCTGCGAGGGCAAGCTGGGCGTCATCACCGGCTATTTCGGCGCGGTTCAGCACAACGACCGGATGACCGGCGCGACCGAATACCTGGCCGAGGCCTGCCCGAACATCGAGATCGTCGGCCCCTTCGAGAACCAGGACAAGGCCGAGCTGGCCTATTCCCAGGTGCAGGACATGATGACCGCCAACCCGGACCTGAAGATGGTCTACGTGACCGCAGGCGGACCCTTCGGCGCAGCGCGCGCGGTGCAGGACCTCGGACTGACCGGCAAGGTCGGCGTGGTGGGCTTCGACCACACCCCTGACAACATGGCCTACCTGGAATCCGGCGAGATGGTGGGCCTCCTCGACCAGGCGCCCTTCACGCAGGCCTTCGACGGGACCGTGACGCTCTACAATTATCTCGTGACCGGCGAAGCTCCGTCCGAGAAGGTCCGCCCCGTCGAGGGCAACCTCCTCACCTCCACGAACTGAGGACGCAGCGCCCGGCCTAGGCCCTCGAGGGCACAGGCCGGGCCATCCCACCCATGACCCCACTCATCGCGCTGTCCGGCATCAGCAAGTCCTTCGGACCCGTTCAGGTTCTGACGGGCATCGACCTCGTCATCGAGCCCGGTCAGGTCGTCGGCCTGCTGGGCGAGAACGGGGCCGGGAAATCGACCCTCATGAACGTCGTTTCGGGCCGCCACCGGCCCGACGGCGGCCGGATGGAGCTCGACGGGGCGGCCTTCGCTCCGGGGAGTGTCGCCCAGGGCATCGCCTCCGGGATCCGCTTCGTTCATCAGGAGCTTTCGCTGGCGCCTTCGCTCAGCGTTGCCGAGAACCTGTTCCTGGGGAACTACCTGTCCCGGCGCTCGGGCTTCGTGGACCGCAAGGCCATGCGGAGCCGCGCCCGCACCCTCCTCGAGGCCGTTGGCCTGGGCGACGTGGACCCCGGCCTCGCGGTCAGTCATCTTCGAGCCGGGGAGCAGCAACTCGTCGAGATCGCCAAGGCCATGGTCACCCGGCCGCGCCTCCTCATCCTCGACGAGCCCACCTCCTCCCTCACCCCGGCCGAGGCGGGACGCCTCTTCGCGCTGGTGCGCGACCTCGCGCGCGCGGGGACCTCCGTCATCTTCATCACGCACCGCATCGAAGAAGCGCTGGCGAACTGCGACCGCATCGTCGTCCTGCGCGACGGCCGTCTCGTGAGCGATCAATCGGCCCGGGAGACCTCGCGGGACGAACTGATCCGGCACATGGTCGGGCGGGAGGCCCTGTTCGCCTATCGCGGCGGCGGACGACCGGGCGCCGGGGCACAGCCACGCGCTCGCATCCAGGGCCTCACGGATGGAACGCATCTGGCTCCGATCAGCCTCGATGTCGCCCCTGGCGAGGTCGTGGGTCTCTTCGGTCTCCTCGGCTCGGGCCGGACCGAGTTCCTGGAGACCCTTTACGGCTTTAGGCCCCACAAGGGCGGCTCGGTCGAGATCGACGGAACCCCCATCGTTCTGGGATCGGTCGCGGCGGCCGTGGCGGCGGGCATCACGCTGGTCCCGGAAGGCCGCAAGACCCGAGGCATCTTCCCGACCCACTCGGTTCGCCGCAACATCAGCGCATCATCCCTGGCGCGGCTTTCGCCGATGGGCTTCGTGCGTGCGGGTCAGGAGCGCGAGGAGACGGACCGCCTTTCTTCAGATCTAGGCATCCGGATGCATTCCGCTCAGCAGGCGATCACCACGCTTTCGGGGGGCAACCAGCAGAAGGCCATCTTCGCGCGGGCGATGGAGGCCAAGCCGAGGCTGCTCCTGCTCGACGAGCCGACCCATGGCGTCGATGTCGGCGCCAAGGCGGACATCTACGACATCATCCACCAGCTTGCCCGAGAGGGCCTCTCGCTGATCGTGGCCTCATCCGAACTGACCGAGATCCTGGCCATCGCCGACCGATGCCTTGTCATGTCGGCCGGCGAGCAGGTGGCGATCCTGGATCGCGACGAGATGAGCGAGGAGACGATCCTGCGACACGCCTTTACGCGCCACGCGTAGGGCGTCGTGCCGGACAACGGAAGGCCAGCCCCATCCCGGATCGATGCGGCTGGCCATCTTCGATGGACACAAGCCCGTAGGGCCAAGCGGGACATGCTCACCGTGTTGTGCGTGGCTCTCACCTTGCTGCCCGCTCGCCCAGGAGGTCGTCCAGGTTCCGGAGCAAGAACGGGACGCGCTCGTATGACGTCACGGCACAATGGATCATCTGGGGCGAGACCCCGGCACCGCCAAGCAGGTTGTGCCGGGAAAGGGCCTGGAACGTAGCGGGGCCAAGGGCGGGCTCAAAATGAAAGCGGCCCTGCCTTCGCAGTTCAGGATCCGAGCCGCTGCCGCGGCCCGCAGTCACTCAGCGTCCCCTGGAGAGCGGCAGGCGCCCTCCCCCTCTGTGGGAAGCTGCAGGTCATAGCGCCCTTGCCGTTTCGCCTTGGCCCGCCGCACTCCTCCCAGCGCCAGCACCCCCATGCCAAGCAGGGACAGGGATGCAGGAAGGGGTATCGGTGACGGCTCGATCGCCAGCGTGTCCCGGTAAAGCTGCTCGCCCACGATCCGGTGCGCCGCGTCCGAGGGATGCACGATCCAGTAGTAGAAGTACTCTTCCGGGTTCTCGCAGACGACTCCGTCGGGGTCCATCCAAGGCAGGCAAGGATCGGTGGTGTTCGTGATGCCGTACCTGTCCGGGTTCAGAAGAATGTCGTCGTAATAGGTGCCCCAATCGCTCAGACCGATGTTCACGTCGGGATACAGGGCGGCGAGCTTGGGGACGAGGTCGCGGTAGGCGGGGTTCAGGAAGTCCGCGCTGTCGGTGAAGGCTGGCACCTCGCGCGGCAGGAGCGCGATCTGGATGTACTTCGCCCCGACGGCGACGAGGTCCTGCACCTGGGCGGCATAGGCCGCCACAACGTCCTCGGCCGGCGAAAGCTCGTGATCGTTGAGACCGCCGGACAGGAAGAACAGGGTATCGGAGGGGTCGAAGCTTGCTGCTCCCTCCGACACCAGTTGGACAAGGTTCCTGACCTGGTTCGTCAGGCTCTTGGGACCGCCTGCGGTTTCCACTCCCACGCGCGCTCCGCTTTCGGCGAAGTTGATCGAGTTGGTGCCCGGATTGGGATCATCGGGCAGCGACAGTTCACTGCCGATCCGCTCTGCCAGATACGACGCCGCCGTGTCTCCGTTCGTCAGTGGAAATCCGGCGCCCGTGTCGGAGAAGCTGTCCCCGAAGATATAGACCGTGTCGAATGTCGCAGCCGAGGCTTGCGGCGCCGCCAGGGGCGCCAGCGCGACGGCCAATATGGCAGGTGAGAGAGCCCGTCTGGTCATGGATGATCCTCCCGTTGCAGCTTGGCGTGGTCCGTGACCCCATCCTGTTGAAGCGCGTCAGGCCCGGACGAGCGGCGCGACGGAGGTGGCCAGCCACACCAGCGATTAGAGAGCGGTGATTGCGAGCCTGTATTGGCGTTTCTTGCACGATCGCTTGGCGAAATTTGCCCAGGCCCGCGCGGAGCTCCCCTTTGGCAACTTGCCGCTTCTTCGAGATGACTGGCGGGCCTCAGCCGTCCCGGAACTTCGAGGGCGTCGTTCCGGCGATCTTGAGGAACGTTTTCGAGAACTGACTCTGGTCGCTGAACCCGGACGCATAACCCACCTCCGAGAGGGGCCGGCGCGAGTGCCGGAGCAGCCATTTCGCGCGCTCGATCCGTTGGCGGACGATATAGTGATGAAGCGAGCAGCCCTCAGACTGCTTGAAGGTCCGGCACAGGTAAGGAACGCTGACACCAAGTTCCTTGGCAATGTCGCCCAGCAGCAGCTTGGTTTCCAGCTTCGAAGCGATCAGGGATGCGGCTCGGTGCGCCAGGACCTGACCGGACGAACCCCGCCGCGAGGAACTCCCGTAGATCGTGGGACGGGGTCCACGCACATGCGCGACCAAGGCGCCGACGATGTGCTCGATGAAGGTGTAACCTGTCGGCGAGCCTTCACTCAGGTCTTGCGAGATCAGATGCAGGAGATGCTCGACCACGGCATCGCTTTGGCCGGTCTCCCGCTCCCGCGTGAATTCATGGATGGCGAACGCGCCGAAGTTGTCGATCGGCTCATCCAGGAGACATGCGACATCATCGATCGACACGAAGAGATGACGGCCGACCATCCGCCCCTCCCAGCCTCCCCGAAGCTCCTAGCCGGGCCTGGCGACTGCCGTGCTGGGAACGACCTTGACCAGGTCGGCGCGTCGAGGACCGTGCCTGTGACGTGCCGGTGTGAGGAGAGCGGCGAAATGAAGGCAGCGGGTCTCGACATCCCATGACCCTTCGGGCCCGTACTCGACCTCCTGGAAAAGCCCTACGGCCAGTGGCTGGTGCGACGTCCCGAGCCGAATCCGAGGCTCCAGGGAGTAGGCGTCCCACTGTCGTACATCGCCAGCCCGCGTGGCCATGGTTCCTCCTCGTGCCTTTCTGAGGACCAGTAGACTAGTGCGTAGTCCGGATAGGGGCAGGCCAGGTCCGCCGTCGATCCGCCCCGTCTGCTCCTCGTGCAGGGGCGCGACGATGTCGGGGGCCCCGCAAAGGGGCACTGCCATGGAGGCGTCGCGGCCTCCCCTTCTCACCCTGCCCTGCTTCGACCTGGGCACAGGATCGGTGGTTGCCGCCTTAAAGGGTACGTGTTGGCCCGAAGGCATAGCCACCAAGGGCTTTTCGACAGATGCTGCGGCTTGGCTGGGCCTGCAGTCCTGAATGCAGGGAGATCTCGCTTCCGCAACCATCGCCGATCTGACTGGCCTGGACCACGAAGACCTGGCCCAGGTTGTCCGCCGGGTGCCGGGCGCCCTCCATGGCCGCGCCCCAGGGTCAAATCATGGCCCCGTTCTCACCCGACTCGGTAGTCGGCTCGACGCTCCCGCACAGAGGCAGGTCGAAGCGGCAGGAGTTGGAGGGAGGGCAAGAAGGCCGCCGGTCAGAGGCCTGGGAGCGCAACTGCTCCGATATGTGCCCCAAAGAACTGATCCATGCCGCGGTGGGGCTTCCAAGCCGTTCCGATCAGGGTGGTCAATAAAGGCGTGTCGTTGGAACGGTGGACCTCTGGGTGATCGGCTCTCCTCTCGCGGTGCCAGTGTTCCTGAACCCGGCGGTAGGAAAGGAGGTCAGTTCTGGACACCGCCAGGCACGGCCTGAGCCATTGATCGTGGCCTGACGCTCCGAGGGTCGTCCGGCCCGAAGTGGCGCCTCAGCCACCCACGCTGCGGCCGCCGATGGCGGTGCGGGTCTGTCCGAAGCCTCCTGTCCGCGCCACCGTCGCCCGCGACATGGGAGGAGCAAGCCGGGTCGAAGGGGCCGCGCGGAACGCGGACGCCCGCATCTCGGCCCCTCCGGCGTTCGAGCTGAGCCGTGTGTCGCCCGAGACCGTCGCAAAGCCGCCCGGGCGGCTCACCAAAGGTTGGGACAGGAGACCACTGCCGCCCGAGAGCGCGCGACCCAGCAGGTAGCCCGTCAGGATCGGCATGAAGACCGATCCACCCGGACGGGCCTCGACAATGCACTCGCCCCCATGCTGCTCCTCGCAGAGCGCCTCATCCTCATAGCGCGGCGCGCTCTCCAGATGAGCCGCCTGAGCGGCCAGGAAGGCGGTCTCGCAGTCTTGGGCCGTGAAGGCCGCATCGGCCTCGTCAGCCTCGTCGATGCAGGAGGCCAGGTCGGGGAAGGCCTGCGCCTGGACGACGGGATCCTCCTCGCATGCCGCGAGCGTCAGAGCTGCCATGCCCATCAGTACAGTGGGAACCGTGCGCGAGCGAAGTCGCCGGCGGCGGAGAGGTGTGTCGGGCATAAAGCGTCCTTCAGCTGGCGATGTAATGCGGCTTGAACCGGCTCATATCGGAGGAAATGCGCGTGGTGTCCTCTCGGATGCAGAGACCTTCGCAGGTCTCCCCGACCATCCAGGCCCCGAGAACCGGTCTGTTGCCCTCGAAGACAGGGAGCGGGTGGTAGGCCTGCACGATCACTGGGTTCTCGTCATATCGCCTGTCCTGGGCAGCCTCCGTGACCTTTCCATCCTCGACGATACGCACGCTGGAGCCCTCGCGCGAAAAGAGGGGCTTTCGGACATGGGCGCGGGCCAGCAGTTCGGACGAACGGGCGACAAGAGCATCGCCCGACTCGACTTCGTCCTCGAAGAAGGCGGGCAAGAGGTTCGGGTGGCCCTCGAACAGTCGCCAGAGCACAGGGAGCAGCCCCTTGTTGGACACGACGGCCTTCCAGGCTGGTTCGATCATGCGGCATCCCGAAGACGCGATGGCATCCCCGAAGTCGTCGCGCAGCATGTCCTCCCAAGGATAGAGCAGGAAGAGCGTGCCGATGATCCGGCCCTCCTCGTCGACGAACTGGCCTCGGTCGCTGAGCCCGATCTTGCCCGTATGGACCGGCCAGGCGACGTGGCCCGCCTCGCGCGCGGCGTAGGCCAGTTGCTCCACGGTGGCATGGTCCTCGACGTGCTCCATCCAGGCGCCGAAATGGATGTCCGTGCCTGGCGGCAGGATCTGCTGGAACCGTTCGACGAGTGCTTCATGGACGCGGTTGAACTGGTCGGCGTCGGGTGGAAGCACGCCACGGGCGATCTGGTCCTCGAACCACTCCCACTGGAACGCAGCCGTCTCATAAAGCGCCGTCGGCGTGTCGGCGTTGTATTCGAGCATCTTCGCCGGGCTCCGGCCGTCATAGGCAAGGTCGAAGCGGCCGTAGAGCTCCGGCTCGCGCCCATGCCAGGAACCTGCGACCAGATCCCAATGCTCGCGCGGGATGGCCAGGCGCGTCATCAGCTCCTCGGAGCGGACGATCCGGTCGACGGCCTCGCGGCACATCGCGTGGAGCTCGGTCGCGGGGGCCAGAATATCGCCGTCGATCTGCTGGAGTGAGAACTCGTAGGCCTCCGCCTCCTCCCAGTAGATCTCGCCGTACATCTCGGCGAAGCCGAAACCGGCGGCCTTGGCCTTCTCCCGCCAGCCGGGACGGGCCCCGAGCACGATACGCTGCATTCGGTGGATCCTCAGGCTGAGGCGAAGGGATGCGAGAACCTATGGCGGAGAATGGGCAACGCAAGATGCCAGCTGACCCGGTGGGCAGCCTCCAGCACCTCGCCCTCTTGGTCCATCTCCCGCCAAACGACGTGCGTGCCCCTGTACAGGGTGGCCGGTCCTCTGCCCGGCTGAAGCAGCATCGCCCCGTTTCTGCTGACCGAACGGCTCCGGTTCTGCCCGACCTGAGCCGGCCTCGAGCCCGGCCCCGGGCGCTCCACACCGGACTCGAGCAGCACGACAACGGCAGCATCGTCTTGAGCCACCAGGAGCCGGCCGACGCCTTGGACACGAACCGCAACACGGTGGGGCCATGCTTGGTCGCCTCGGAACGATATGAATTCAGTCGAACGGTGCAGGACCAAGCCTCGGTGCCTCATGCGCGGGACGGTCCGCGCTCTGGGACCCGGGCGAGGCGCCGGTCGCCAACGGGCACAAGGCGCGCACGAACTTCCTGCGGGGAAACGCGCCTGCGGGACTGACCGCGCAAAGCCCCCCAAGAACCAAGCAAGCGCGTCGCCTACGGCGGATGCCTGAGGCCGCGGTGTTCAGGTTCGGCCGCCCGCTATCCTAAATTGCGGGATGCGAACGGCTGAAAAGCGCCCTCCTGCGCCCCAAGAACCGCAACATATCCAGACTCCTGCTAAAGGCAGATGCTCGCGGCCTGGCTGTTCAGCGCCGGCGACGGGCAGACGAACAGCGCTTACGAGGCTGCGCGCCGTGCTATCCTGCGCTGCCAGGGCGAGGGCTTCCCTCTCCCGGCCGAGAAGTACGAACAGTGGCGGATGCAAGAGCTGACCTTTGATCCCGCTCAGATGTCGATCTGTTAGGCTCGCGGCCCGCAAAGACATTGTCACAACAATCTTCGGAATACGGCTGGCCCTTCAGCGCTACCTTCCATGCGAACTCACGGATGACCATGACCGCTATCACCTTTGGCCGCCTTTAGGACCTGTCCCCGCGGGAGGCCTAGTCGCACGAGGAGCATGTGTTCACCCCCTGGCTGGCCGATAATCTGGACCACCTTTCGGCCGCGATCGGCATCCCCTTGGAATTCACCGGGCGCGAGGTGCCGGTCGAGGGCTTCTGGGCCGACATTCTGGCAAGGAACCCGCAGGACGACAGCGTCGTGCTGATCGAGAACCAGTTGGAAGTCACCGATCACACCCACTTGGGCCAGATCATGACCTATCTGGCCGGCCTCAAGGCACAGACGGTGATCTGGGTGGCGCCGCAGTTCCGCGAGCCGCACCTGTCCGCCATCCGGTGGCTCAACGAGCACACGGCCGAGGACTTCTCGTTCTTTGCCGTGCGCCTGCGGGTGGTGCGCATCGGCGACAGCCCGTTTGCACCCATCTTCGAAGTGGTGGAAAAGCCCAATGGCTGGGAGCGGCGCGTGGCGGCGGCTCAAAGTCAGGCCAAGACCACTGGCGATCGTACCCTAGGCGACCAGCGGGTGGCCTATTGGACCACCTACAAAGCGCGGCACCCAGACACGCCAGACCTCGTGTCCCGCCTGAGCTACTTCGGCACCGCGCCCGAGCGCATGCCGGAGATCACGGTCTGCACCTGGATTGGCCAAAAGGACAGCGGTGTGTTCGTGCGCGGGCGTTACGGCGAGGACCGCAAGATCGCCTTGGACTTCCTGTCGCGACACGCCGCATGGCTGGAAAGGCGCTTGGGCGTCACTCTTGGCCCCAAGGGCCAGCTCGAGCGAAACCAGCTCGGCGGCCTCATTGATCCGAGCGCTTGGCCCTCACTGATCGACTGGCAGGAGGATGAGCGCCGGCGCATCGTCGCGGACCTCGATGATCTGGCGACGAGCTCGCTTGCGGCTTGGAGGACAACGGCGCGTCCCCACAGGGGCGAGCTGCTGTGCCCGGCCGAGCTTGCGCAAAGTCCGCCCCGCACGCCCCAATCCCGCCCGACTGAAAAGCTAAACCCCACAAGCCTGAACCTAGTCTCGACGGGCAGGGGCAAGCCCTCTCACATCTCACCTCCGGAGGCGCCATGAAGATCACGACCCTCAATCTCAGACACGGTGGGGCAAGCCGGATCAGCGCATTGGGCGATTGGCTGGAGGGCACGCAGAGCGACGCGATCGTCTGCACGGAATTCCGCAACGGAGCTTCGGGAGACCAGCTGGCCAAGCGCCTGGGCCGGGCGGGCTATGTTCACCAGTTCTCGGCCAGCCGAGCCCGGGCCTTGAACACCGTTTGCATCTTCTCCCGTCAACCAGCACAGATCCTCCCGACCACCCTACCTCCCGAGGAGCAACACCGGCTTGTCGTGGTCCGGCTGGACGGGCTGACCTTGGCTGGCACCTACTTCTCGCAACTGAAAGCCAAGCTGCCCCTGTTCCGCTACCTTCTCTCGCGTCCCAAGGAACTGGAAGGCACGGCCACTCTGATGGGCGACTTCAACACCGGCCTGCACCATGTGGACGAGGCGGGGGCGACGTTTCATTGCGCAGCCGAGTTCGGCCGCCTTTCCGATCAAGGCTGGGTGGATGCCTGGCGGCTGCGACACGGCGACGAGCGGGCCTTCTCGTGGCACTCGAACATGGGCAACGGCTTCCGCATCGATCATGCCTTTGTCTCGTCCGACCTCGCCGGGCGCGTTGTGGCAGCAGAGTACGATCAGGCGCCACGTCACGGACTCACCAGTCATGCCGCCCTGACGCTTGATCTCGGGTCAGAGTGAGGCCAGCGTCATAGCGCATCTGAAATCCACCCTGGATCCACAGTTGACTCGTCGTACTTGGCCTCTGCCCTTGGGCTGCGGTGTCGACTGGCTGGTCGGCTTGATACGGCACGGGGGGCAGGGAAGGCTCGAGTGCGGGCGAAGCCGTCAGCCGCGGCGGAAGGGGCCGGCTGCAGGCCTCGGTGGGCAGACCCGTGCCTTGCAGGACATCCGTACAGTCCTCCACTGAAGGAGAGATCAGGCGTTCCAGGCCGGGCATTCTGGCCTGGCCCGGGAAATCTGAATCTGCCCGGCTCAAGCGAAGTTCTTCCGACAGCATCCTTCAGCGAGACGCTGCGCCGCGGTCGCGAGGATTTCGTGCAGATCGTCGCCACCAACATGGCCTACAGCGAGCAGAACAACAAAAGCTCAAGAAGCGCGGAGACGTGTTCTCGAAGAGCGGCGTGTAAGCCGGCGCTATCCCAAGTGCTGGCATCGGACGCTGTCGGGCGCGCCCGAGGCCCTCGACGAGGAAACGTGTTTCCTGCGGCAGGAGATCTAAGGTCAAGACCGGGTCGTTCCGATGGTCCACATCGACCCGCGCGAACGTTACTCCGAGCGTCGCCCGAGCCGGACGTATACGTTCCGCACGGCCGAGGTGCGCACGATCCAGGAGGTCCTCGAGCAGGACGGCGCGCGCAACGATCCCGCCCAGCCCTCCTTTTTCCTTCTGGAGACTCAGAAATTTGACGCGTCGGCATGATCGGAGGGGCAGAGCCCGGAAACTCCTCCCTCAGTAGGCTTTGCTTGTATTCATGATCCGGATCGGCGTCATCAGGAGCACATAGAAATCCATCCGAAGCGACCAGTTCTCGATGTAGTAAAGGTCATGCTCCACACGGCGCCGCAGCGCCTCAGGATCGTCGATCTCTCCCCGCCAGCCGCTGATCTGCGCCCAGCCCGTGATCCCCGGTCGCACCCGATGCCGGGCGGCATACCCCTCGACGATGGCCTCGAACGGCTCCTGCCGGCTCGAATGCGCCTTCAACGCATGGGGCCGAGGTCCCACCAGCGACAGATCGCCCCGCAGGACGTTGAAAAGTTGAGGCAACTCGTCAATGGATGTCTTTCGGATGAACCGGCCGACCCGGGTGACGCGCGGATCTCCTTGGGTCACGATCGTCCGAGCCTCCGGATCGCAATCGGCCACATACATCGACCGGAACTTCCAGATGGTGATCGGACGGTTGTTGTAGCCGTGCCGGACCTGTCGGAACAGGATCGGGCCGGGGCTGTCGCAAAGGATGGCAACGGCGGTCATCGCCATGACCGGGGCCAACAGGACGATGGCCAAGAGCGCGCCCACAAGGTCGAAGGTTCGCTTCACAAGCAGCTTGCCCCCCACGATCGGTCGTGACTTCAGGGCGATCAGGCCCTGGCCCGAGGACATGCGCGCGTGCCGCCGGAAGGTGGGGTCGGCGCTCACGTCAGCGATCCGAACATCGACCGGCAGAACCTCGATCACCTTCATGATCGAGCGGATGCGCTCCTCGGCCGAGAGGGGGATCGTGATGATCAGCATGTCGACCTCGGTCGCCCGCACGAAGCTCACGAGAGCCTCGATGCCCCCGAGCTTTGGAACCCCAGCCACAGCGATGGGAGACCGGACATCGTCCCGGTCATCGAAGATCCCCACCACGCGGATGTCACTGTCCTTGGCCTCAGTGAGGGCCGTCATGACGCGCAGCGCAGGCTCGCCACCGCCAAAGAGGACGGCACGACGCTCCGTCAGGCCATAATCCAGAACTGCGGCCGCGATGGCCGAGCCGAGCAGGCGGGCGGGGATCACAAAGACGGCGGCGATCGGGACCGACCAGAGCGTCCCGGTGCCGGCCAGGCTGATGAGGGCGCCCATGGACCAGGCCACCGCCGTTCCCCGGACCGTTCGCCTGAGCGTCTTCAGGCGATAGAAGCCCAGACGTTTCAGGATCAGGACTGCCGCTGTCGCGGAGGCCATGGCCGCAACGAGGGCCTGGGCCGGATCAAACCCCGGATCGGCGTTCACGAACGCCGCGAACCACGAGCTGAGGCTGAGGGCTGCAGCGTCCAGACATGCGGCGACGAAGGCCACGGAGGAGGGCGACAGGACCGGGCTGCGCAGACTGCGGGCGACGGATCTTGCGCCGGGAGACAGGCGATCCTCTTCCGTCAGGTCGGTGGCTTCAATCGGCATTCCCAATTCGCTCGGTCGTGACCTCTGACCGTTTCTAATCCCCAGCTCGTTAATCCTGTCTTAGGAGCAGCGGCGAATCTTGGTTCAGGCAACGACCGTGCCGGCAGCCCATGGAAGGTCCCGTGGAACCTCACATGGCTCGTCTCGGTTGGGACCTTTGAAGGCCCGACGCGTCCGCAAGTCGGAAGCCGGATCATGAAAGGAAACGTTATGGACTCAGACCGCATCAAGGGGGCCGCCCAGCAGGTCAAAGGCACTCTGAAGGAAGCCGCGGGGAAGATCACCGGCGACACCAAGCTTCAGGCCGAAGGGCAGGCCGAGCAACTGACGGGCAAGGCGCAGAATGCCTTCGGAGGGCTGAAGGACGCCGCTCGCGATGTGGCCGCCGATGCCGATCGCGCAGAGTCGCGTGACCGGCGCGGCGACCTGGACCGCTGAGACCAAGGGGCGGCCCAGTGCCGCCCCGACCTGCAGGTCCGGTCGGATCCGGCGCGCTCCTTCGGAGTGCACCGGACTCCGTTTCCTGAAAAGATTGGAAGCGAAGAGGCCAGCCGAAACCTGGGCGGGACTTGGTGGTTCTTGCGCAACAAAGCCTTCGGGGGTGGGCGGGGCCATGGCCGGATCCAGGCCGAGCGACCCTACGGATGCAGGCCATGATCTGGGTGTGGCCGCGACAAACGCGTGACTTCGAGCTCTTGTCGTCAGCGACAAGCCCAAGTCTGGTCCACCTCGGGCCCGAACCGGGTCCAGCCGGACCAAGATCCCCCTCCCATCGGTCAGGATGACGCAAGGGCGGGATGCCTTGTAAGCTCCCCGGCAACACAACGGGGGAACCTCCATGACCAACAACAGGTATAGGATCGAAGCCCTGGCTCCTCCCCTTGGGCCAACGGTGGTCGTGATCGATGACGGCAGCGGCCTCGACTGGCTGATCCTGACCGCCGAGCACGACAGGGCCTCGGACATCAACCTGGCCTATTCCACCTCGGGGACGGAGGGCACTCCGGTCCAGGCCGCGGGCTTCTACCTCGATGTCGTCAGCAGCGAACCGGAGGTGACGCGGGGCAACCGGCTGATCGTGACCGGGGCCATCGAGAATGCGCAAGGCTCGGTCGGGGCGGACACCATCGCGGGCAATATCCTGGCGAACATCCTTTATGGCGACCCGACGGAGGACGGTCCGGGCGGGGCCGACAGCCTCTTCGGCGGGGCGGGCAACGACCTGATCTTCGGGGGCGCGGGCGCGGACCAGGTCGGAGGCGCCGGCGACGACGACCGGATCTTCGGGGGGCTCGGCGCGGACACGCTCGACGGCGATGGAGGTCGCGACACCCTGGAAGGCGGCGCCGGCGCGGACGACCTGACGGGCGGCTCGGACGACGGGGACACGTTGAGCTATCTGGGCTCCGCCGCCGGCGTGAGGGTGAAGCTGACCTACGGGGACACCACCTTGGGGCGCGGCGGCGATGCGGAGGGCGACCGCATCCGGGGCTTCGACAACATCCTGGGCTCGGCCAGCGGCGATGTCCTGGAGGACACCGTCAAGGGCACGATCGCCTTCGGATACAACGCGAACCTTTTCGAGGGCCGGGGAGGCAACGACGCGCTCTGGCTGGGTGGCGGGAACGACCGGGGTTACGGCGGCGACGGCAGCGACAGCCTGTATGGTGAGGCCGGCCGCGACCGACTCTACGGCGGCGACGGCAGCGATACGATGTTGGGCGGCGCGGGGCCTGACCGGATCTGGGGCGGGCACGGCTTCAACTACATGTCGGGCGAGGGCGGAGCCGACACCATCACCGGTGGAGATCAACGCGACCTCGTCTACGGGGGCGATGGCGGCGACACCCTTCACGGCGAAGCCGGCAACGACCTGATCTTTGCCAACGACGGCTCCGACAGTGTCTCGGGCGGGTCTGGCGACGACGATATCGCGGGCCAGACAGGCGCCGACATTCTCCGAGGGGGCGCGGGACAGGACGAATTCCTGTACTTTGGCCTCAAGGATGGGGGCGACCGCATCCTCGACATGACGGCCGAGGACCGCGTGGAGTTTCAGCTGCCCTTCGGCGGCCCCGATTTATCCTGGGACAACAGCGGACCTCTGGGCGCGAACCAGGCGCGGCTGGTGGACACCGGCCCGGACGTCGAGTTGAGGGTGAACCTCGACACCGATGCCGCCATCGAGTTCCGCATCACCTTCGTGGGCGCCGCTTCGGTCGCGCAGGCCCAGATCGAAC
The DNA here is from genome assembly GCF_017916275.1 of Rubellimicrobium arenae. Lineage (GTDB taxonomy): Bacteria > Pseudomonadota > Alphaproteobacteria > Rhodobacterales > Rhodobacteraceae > Rubellimicrobium > Rubellimicrobium arenae. The sequence goes on along the minus strand of NZ_JAFMST010000003.1, from coordinate 9,445 downwards.
TCTGACCGGGGAACCATGGCGTCGCTCGCTCCACGGACGCCCCCCTCGGGGCGGGTGGCGCTGAAGCCGCGATCGACCATTCCCGGACGTTCCGCTCCGATCGGGTTCACCTCCGCCTTCGTATGTCCTCTGGGAACCACGGGCCAGAGCAGGGGCGGGTTGGACAAGGAGGGACAGGGACGTGGGACAGGCCCTGGTGAACGAGGACTGCCTCGGGAGCCGTCCGAGAAGAGCCGCGCCCGACGCCGGATGATCTGCCTCCAGCCGACGCGAAGTGCTAGGTGGCATCCCGGAAGGCCCGCGTCCTGCGGGCCGTTCAGGAGGGCCTCATGTCGCGCGTGACAGCCCTCACGACCAATGGGCTGATCGAGGAAGAGTTCACGAGCTGGGAGAAGGCCGTGAATGCCTTCAGGACGGCAGCCCTGCCGACAACTTGGCTTAGTCTTAGCGGAGGTCGGGCCTCGGGCCCGAGCCATGACGCGTGCCGACCGAACGGTCCGTCCCGGTGCCCTTAAAGGCCTGTTGCAAGAGATCACCACCAAGGGTGCTGTCAGACGGATGCGAGCTCGTCCCAGTTCTGGCGGGCGCTTCGGATGTCAGTCGGCACAAAGTGCCCGCCACTCAGCGAGAGGAGCGGCCCAGTTCAGTTTGTAGGTGTCCCGGCTGGTGAGGCTCCGTTCGGTGTCGAAGAGGTTGTGCACTGAAGAGTGGACGGCGGCGAAGGTCTACAAACTTCGCAGGCGCCGGAACCGCAGCATGGCCCGCTCCTGCCTTCGAAACGGCTGGCGCGAGTTCTCCGCCCAGCTGTTGGTCCAGCGCTCGGTGACCCTCTTCCCCTGTCAAACGACATCGGGAACTGACCCCCTGGCGTCATGGTGAACTGACCCCCGTCGTTGTTGGTCACGGGGTGGGTGCGTCGAGCGTCGGAGCGGCCTTTTGCAAAAGGCCGCTCCGACGCTTTTCGCGCAGGCGGTAGCTCTCGCCGCGGATGGTCACGACGTGACTGTGGTGGAGCATGCGGTCGAGGATGGCCGTGGCGACCACCGGGTCACCGAACACCGTGCCCCACTCCCCGACGGTCCGGTTCGAGGTTACCAGCATCGCGCCGCGCTCGTAGCGGCGGCTGACAAGCTGGAAGAAGAGATGGGCGGCATCGGGCTCGAAGGGCAAGTAGCCCAGCTCGTCGACGATCAGGAGCTTGGGCTTGGCGAAGTGGGCCAGCTTCTCCTCGAGCCGCCCCTCGGCGTGAGCCTTGACCAGCGTGGCCACCAGCGTGGTCGCCGGCACGAACAGGACCGTGTAGCCGGCGACGATCGCCTCCCGGCCGATGGCGACGGCCAGATGCGTCTTGCCGACCCCCGGCGGCCCCAGGAGCAGGACGGCTTCGCCGTTGGCGATGAAGCGGCCCGTCGCCAGGTCACGGATCTGGCCACGGTCGATCGAGGGCTGCGCGGCGAAGTCGAAGCCCGCGAGATCCCGGGTGAAGGGGAAGCGCGCCAGGCCAAAGCTCATCTCGATCCGCCGCTGGTCCTTGCGGGCGATCTCGCGCTCGCAGAACAGCGTCAGCGCCTCGCGGATGGTGAGCTCCCGCCGCCCGGCCTCGTCGATGAGGCTGTCGAGCTGGTCGCGGATGGCCGTCAGCTTGAGCCGGCTCAGCATGCGCTCCAGGTGGTCAGGCAGGTCCAGCGGCATCACCAGGCTCCTCCCGCTACGGCGTCATACTCGCTCAGCGGACGCAGGAGCGGCGGCGGCTCCTCGGCAATCGGCTGGCGCGGCCGTCGGCCGATCCCGGCGAAGTGGGCCGGATCGGTCACGCGCCCCTTCCGCCCCGCCCGCAACGCATGACGCGCCACCTCCCGCCCGGCATGCAGCACCCGCAGCTCCGGCCCCGTGACCGTCACCGTGACCCGCTCGCCGATGAGGCGCCAGGGGACCGAGTAGGCGTTGCCGTCCACCTCCACGGAGCAGTCGGAGGTGACCCTCCGCAGCAGGTCGCGGCCGCTCAGGAACGGCGGGATGCCCGCAGCAGGCCGCAGCCGGGCCGCCTCGTCCCGCTCGAAGCGCCGCCGCGGCGCCTCGCCGGTCGTGCCATGCACCCGCACATCCGCCACATCGCGCGTCCAAGCCTCAAGATGCGCCTCGAGTGCTGCGAAGCTCTCGAAGCTGCGTCCGGCGATGGCGTTCGCCTTCACGTAGCCAACCCCGCGCTCGTCCTTGCCCTTGGTCCGGGCCCGGTAGGGGGCGCAGGCCTTCACCTGGAAGCCCCAGTGCCGGGCGAAGGCGTGCAGCTTGGGGTTCACCACCACCTCGCGCGACACCGGGTCGTGGTGCTGGATCAGCGCCCGAGCGTTGTCGAGCAGCACCTCCTCGGGCACGCCGCCGAAGGTGCGGAACGTGCTCTCCAGGCCCTCAAACCAGTGCTCCTGCCGCTCGGCGGCAAAGGCCCTGACGTGGAGCCGCCGCGAGTAGCCCAAGGTCGCCACGAAGAAGAACACCTTCTCCATCTGCTCGCCGATCCGGACCCGGCGCTCGCCGAAGTCAATTTGGAGCTGCTGGCCGGGACGCGTCTCGAACCGCACCGTCGCCCGCGCCTCGGCCCGCAGCTCCCGCCGCAGATGCGCCACCGCCCGCTCCACCGTGCGCAGGCTCACCTCGATGCCGTGCTCGGCCGCCAGCTCCTGGCGCACCACGTCGGCGTTCCCGGCATGGCGGCGGAACCGCTCCGCAAGCCAGCTCTCCAGCCCGTCCAGTGCCTTGTTTCGGGCCGCCGGACGGGCCGACCGCCATCCGCCCTCGGCCAGCCAACGGCGCACCGTGTTCCGCGAACAGCCCAGCTCGGCCGCGATCCGCTTCGTGCCCCAGCCGCAGGACCTCAACGCCAGCATCGCCGACACCTCATCCGGCGTCCGCATCTCGACCCTCCCCGACATCCCCGTCGGCAGAAGAGCCTCGTCCATCGCTCTCGTCATGAAACCTCCTCTCAGCAGGAGGGGTCAGTTCCTCGTGTCGTCAAGGGGTCAGTTTGCCGTGTCGCCTGACATCCCCCGGCCCCGAGCTCCTTCAGTGCCGCCCCGTGCGAGCGCAGCTTACCGGTCACGAGTGCCTCAGATCTTCCGTGCCGCTTCATCAGCTTGCGCAGGAACGTCAGAGCCACCTGCTTGTCCCCTGTGTTGGACAGGAACGCCTCCAGCACCTCGCCTTCATGGCCCACCACACGCCAGAGGGAGCGCTGCACCCCGCTGACCCGCACGAACACCTCGTCCAGGTGTTATCGCCACCGAGAGCCTCGCATGCCGTTTACCCGCGTCCGCCTGATCTCGGCCGCAAACCTCGGCCCAAACCGCTGCCACCAGAACTGCACCGTCTCGTGGCTGACCTCGATGCCGCGTTCGTGCAGCGGATCCTCCACGTTTCGCAAAGAGAGGGGGAAGCGCTCATACATCATCACGGCAAGACGGATGATCTCGGGGCTGGTGCGGAAGGAGCCAAACGGGCTGCGTTGACTCATGCCGGCCAGGGTAGCTGGCCCCCTGCCCCGCGCAAGTCTCATCTCTCTGACAGGGCCGCTGCGGAGCACGACCCGCCCCTCTGCATCCGCCACGCGAACCAGAAACAGACGCTTTGCCAAATCCAGCCCTATCGTGCCGACGTCGCCCATGGACGCCCCCCAGCTGGGTTCAGGAGCCCGTCTTGGCCGATCGAAGCCGTAGCGAACCTAGGGCGCATCAACCCCGACCAGGCAACTATTTGATCCTTGACTAGTGGTCTATATCCACAAGGATGGATGAAAAGCGGGGAGGATCAAGACATGGCCGAGATCGTGCTGTCCAATGTTTCGAAAAGCTATGGCGCCGTGCCTGTGATCGACAACGTATCGCTGGCCATTCCGTCGGGCGAGCTTGTGGTGTTCCTCGGGCCGTCGGGATCGGGCAAGTCCACCCTCTTGCGCATGATCGCCGGGCTCGAGACCATCGATTCCGGCACCCTGACCATCGGCGGAGCCCGCTGCGAGCACCTGCCGCCGGGCCAGCGGGGCGTCGCCATGGTCTTCCAGAACTACGCGCTCTATCCCCATATGACGGTGCGTGAGAACCTTGCCTTCGGGTTGCGCAATGTCGGGATGACCTCGGACGTGATCACCCGGCGAGTGGCCGAGGCGGCGCGGATCCTGGAGATCGGGATGCTCTTGGATCGCCGTCCAGCCCAGCTTTCAGGCGGCCAAAGGCAGCGGGTGGCGATCGGGCGCGCCATCGTCAAGGAGCCCAGGGCTTTCCTCTTCGATGAGCCTTTGTCGAACTTGGATGCGGCGCTGCGCGTTCGAACGCGAGTGGAGTTGGCGGAACTGCACCAGCGGATCAGGTCCACCATGATCTACGTGACTCATGACCAGACCGAGGCCATGACGCTCGCCGACCGGATCGTCGTGCTCAACGACCGCCGGATCGAACAGATCGGCACCCCGATGGAGGTCTACTCGCGCCCCGCCTCGCGCTTCGTCGCGGGCTTCGTGGGGAGCCCTGCCATGAACTTTCTTGACGTGGTGCTGGAAGGCCGCGGGGCGGAGCGTGCGGCCGTTCTCGCCTCCGGCATGCGGTTGCCCCTCGCAATCGGAGGTGCGGAGGCGGGACGATACCAGCTCGGCATCCGCCCCGAGAACCTGCGCGTTCTTCCTTCAGGCGGCGATCTCCACGGCGAGGCCACGGTGATCGAGCGTCTTGGCGACCGCACCCTGGTCCATGTGCGCCTGCCGGACGGCGCTACCGTGACTGCCCAGGATACGGGCCGCTCGGCCTTGGTGCCGGGTGCCCAGGTGAGCTTGGGGATTGAGCGGAGGGAAATCCATCTCTTCGACGAGGACGGCCGCGCCTCGCACGCGGAGCCTGCAGCGGTGGCCCTGGCTACGGCTTGAATCGGGGGGGACGCAGCGTCAGTGTCCCCTCTCTCCCTAGCCCTTGATCCCAGCCGACAGGGTGATCGCCTGAGTGACGCGGCGCTGGAAGAGCAGATAAGCAAGAGCGACGGGCAGGCCGGCCAGCACGGCCGCCGATAGCTGGCGGGCGTAATAGACGCCGAAGGCGTCGTTGACCTGCGTGATGCCCACCGTGATCGTCATTTCCTCGGTCCGGGTCACCGCGAGGAAAGGCCACAGGAATGCATTCCACGACCAGATGAACGTCACGATGCACAAAGCTGTCGTGACCCCCCAGTTCATGGGAATGTAGACGCGAGTCAGGATCCGCCACTCCGAAGCGTTGTCCATGACGGCAGCCTCGCGGAACTCCCGCGGGACGCCATCGAAGAACTGCTTGTAGACGATGATCACCACGGGATGGATCAGCTGCGGAAGGATGATCCCTGCCCAGGTGTTGAGAAGGCCGAGGTTCGCGACCAGCTCGAAATGGTTGATGATGAGAACCTGGGTTGGAACCATGAAGCTCGCCAGGATGAGCCACCACAGGGGTTGGCGCAGCGGGAAGCGGAGCTGGGAAATGGCATAGCCGCACAGCAGCGAGGCGCTCACCGTAAGCACCATCGTTCCAAGCGCGGTGCCCACCGAGTTCAGATACCAGCTCCCGATCTGGGTCTCGAACAGGGCGAACCGGTAATGCTCGAAGGTGAAGGTATCGGGCCATATCTCCACGGTTGCGCGCACCGTCTCGTTCTCGGGCTTCAGCGAGGTCACGACAGCCCAGTAGATCGGGAAGGCCCAGATGACCGCAACCACGACCGTGACGATGGAAAGGATGGCACCGGCGACGTTGATCCGCTGGAGCCGTTGCACGGGCGCCAGGCCCTGGGCCGGCAGTGCCGTCATTGCGCCCTCCCACGGCTCATCCGCACGAGCTGGAAATTGAACACGGACACGATCACCACGACCGCAAACAGGACCACCGCGATAGCGGCCGCACGACCGCCCTGGTCGCTTTGGAAGGCCCTCTGGAAGATGTAGTAGACGAGAACGAGGTTGTCGTTCGGACGCCCCCCGGTCGAGAAAAGGTACACCTGGTCGAAGATCTTCAGCTGCAGGATCAGCTGAATGGTCAGGACCAAGGCGGTGATGGGCCAGATCAGCGGCCATGTCACCCGCCGGAAGGTCGTCCACCGCCCCGCGTTGTCGAGGGCGGCGGCCTCGTAGATTTCGGCCGGGATGGCGCGCAGTCCGGCCAGGAAGAGGAGGATCGAGAAGCCGCAGGTCCACCACACGGTGACGAGGGCAACCGCCGGCATGAACCAGGCCGTCGACTTGAAGATCGGCACGCGTTGGATGCCCAAGGCATCGAACAGGTGCATGGCAATCCCAAACTGGAAGTTCAGCGTCCAGTCCCAGATCAGGTAGACCACCGACACCGGAAGGATGTAGGGCAGGAAGAAGAGCGCGAGCACGAGCGACTGGAGGCGACCCTTCAGCCGGTCGACGGCAAGGGCGATCGCCATCGCGACAAGGGTTCCCGGGATGACGCTCAGGACCACGAAGTAGCCCGTGTTCCAGAGAGCCGTCTGGAAGCGGCGATCGTCCGGAAGCCGGGTGTAGTTCTCGACGCCCACGTACTCCCCCTGCCCGATCAGAGGTGCGTCCGTGAAGCTCAGCAGGAACATCTGAACCGTCGGGTAGATGAAGGCCAGCCCGTAGATGGCCACGAAGGGTGCCACCAGGATCAGAGCGACGAGCGTCTCCCTCTTCGTATTCCGAAGCATGTGCAGCCCTCCTGTCGGCGAGTCGGACTCCGGGGCGCCTTGGCCGCGCCCCGGAGCCTCGCTCTACATGTCGTTGAGCTCGGCGCGGATCTCCTCAACCGCCTCGGCCGGGTCCATCTCCCCGTTGAGCGTCGGCACGAAATACGTGGACATGACATCGAAGATCGGGCCCGCAACCCCGGCAAGCGGCGTCTTGGGATCGAAGATCATGTTCGCCGTCAGCGAGGAGTAGGTCGCGTTGGGCTGCATGGCCTTGTACTCCTCAGACTGCGTGACCGGGCCGTAGGCGGGGATGTGGCCTGCGGTCGCCCAGAACAGCGAATTCCTGGCCATCCAGCCAATCACCTCGAGCACGGCCGCCCGCTTCTCGGGCGACATCTCCACGCCTTGGTTGGCCGGGATGGCGAAGCTGTGGCTGTCCGCGTAAGTCGAGGGATGATCGAAGATCACCGGCAGCTCCACGGCGCCCCACTCAAACAGGGTGCCGGCCGCCTGGGCATCCATCATCGTCGGCACTTCCCACACGCCGTTGATCATCATTGCCGCCTCGCCCGAGGTGAAGAGCGCGACCGTGGCGGGATAGTCGGTGTAGGTGGACTGAAGCCCAGCCTCGGTCCATTCGGCGAGCACGGACAGGGCGTTCTGCAGTTTCTCGGCATTGTCCCCGGCGAGGAACTCGCCATCAGTCATCAGCTCGCCGTCCTGCTGCCCCATCAGGGAGTAGATCGTGCGGAACATGAAGTTCCCGTCAGCGGTCACGCTGGCCATGGGGAATTGGACGCCATGGTCCTTGAGCGCCTGCAGCGTCGCCGTGAACCCTTCACGCGAGTCGAGGCCCATGGGCAGGCCATCCTCCGTGAGCAGGCCCGCCTCCGCCAGAATATCCTTGTTGTAATACAGCACGATCGGGTGGGTATCGAAGGGAACGGCGTAGACTTGCCCGTCGACCGTCACGGCCTCAAGGGTCGCAGGATCGTAGTCCGAGGCAGATAGACCCATGGCCTGCCAGTCGGCCTCCGTGATCGGCTGAAGGACGCCCTGCTGCACGGCAAGCGGGATGCGACTTGCGTGGTAGGTCATGATGTCCGGCGCCTCGCCGACGGCCGCAGAGGTCTGGACCTTGGAATAGAACGGCGTGCCCCATTCGAGCGTGGTAGCGTCGATGGCGATCTGGCCCTCGTGCGCGGCGTTGAAGTCCTCGATCAGCTGCTTCATGCGAACGCCGTCGCCGCCGCTCAGGAAGTCCCACCAGACCACCGTCTCTTGAGCAGCGGCCGGTCCAGCCGCCACAAGCGCAGCCATCGCGGCCGCGCCGAGTCTCGACACTGCGTTCATGTTTTCCTCCCGAAGTCGCGGCGCTTCGCCACCTTGTTGGCAGCACTGTAATCTGTCGGGAACCATTCTCAACAGTTTTCTTGCTACGTACCTCTGCAGCTGGTTTTCATTGACCTGAGGCTATACCGCTGTCCCATGAAAGGACGGAAACGCAGTTTGATGGCCATGGATCGGTGTGGCACGTTGATCGTATCGGAAAAGCTGCTAGTGATAACAAGTGAACCACCCAGCGCGAAGGACAAAGGCATGGCCCGCGATTTCCTCATCGTGGACCCGGAAGAGGATCAGCTGGTCCTGAAAGCCTTCGCCTCTCCGACACGCGCGCGTATCCTGAAACTGCTGCGCTCCGGTCCCTTGAACGTCAACGAGATTGCGGCCGCCACAGGCCTCCCGCAGTCGAGCGTTTCGGCCAATGTCCAAATCCTCGAAGAGGCCGGACTAATCCGTTCAGAGAACCAGCGCGCCCGCAAGGGGACGCAGAAGCTCTGCCACACGCTTTTCGACGAGGTTCTGGTCACGTTCAAGGAGGCGGCCCAGCCGACGAATTCCGACACGATCGAAACCGCGATGCCCTTGGGTCTGTACACGAGCTATCAGGTCAGCGCGCCTTGCGGCCTCTGCTCGCCTCATGGCGTGGTTGGGCTGCTGGATGTACCGGACAGCTTCCTTGATCCTGGTCGGATGGGCGCCGCCCTCATCTGGTTCATGCGCGGGCACGTCGATTACCAGTTCCCGAACAACGCCAAGATCCTGGGTGGCGAGGTCGCGGCCCTGGAAGTGTCGATGGAGCTCTCCTCGGAGGTCCCGGGGACCTCGCCGAACTGGCCATCGGACATCACGGTCTCGATCAACGGAGTCGAGATCGGCACCTGGACCTCGCCTGGAGATTTCGGTGACAAACGTGGGGTCTACACGCCCGACTGGTGGAAGCTGAAGGGAAGCCAATACGGCATGCTCAAGAGCTTCCGGGTGACGCCCGAAGGCTCCTACGTCGACGGCGTGAAGATCTCACCGGTCAGCATCAAGGACCTGAGCCTATCGGACCACCGCTCGATCAGGCTCACGGTCGCGGTGAGAGAGGATGCCCAGCATCCCGGCGGCATCAACATCTTCGGCCGGGGCTTCGGAAACTATGATCAGGATATCCTGCTGAGGCTGACCCGCCGCCGTTGAGCAAGACGACGCTTGACCACTGCAACACTCCTGCTGATAAATATCAGTCAATGAGATACGAACAGTGCGCGCTGACGCACGGCGGGAGGAAGCCATGATGGATGGGGAAGTCGGAGCCGGTCGTAGCAGGGGTGCAGGGGAAGGCCAGGCATTGACGGCGCGTGTCACGGCCCATCGCGACTACACGGTCGCGCGGATCGACGACCGCATCTACTCGGGGTTCCTCGAGCATCTGGGGCGT